>NZ_JADQDO010000002.1 GCF_015694465.1 Microvirga alba | reverse complement strand
ATGCGCCGCGCCACCAACACGATCAATTACGGCACCACGCTGC
The DNA here is from genome assembly GCF_015694465.1 of Microvirga alba. Classification (GTDB taxonomy): domain Bacteria; phylum Pseudomonadota; class Alphaproteobacteria; order Rhizobiales; family Beijerinckiaceae; genus Microvirga; species Microvirga alba. Next base: position 834,723 of record NZ_JADQDO010000002.1, on the reverse strand, counting down.
CGCTCGCCCAGGGCGTGAAATTCGACGTCGACGCTTAAAATCGCATCGCCGTTCCTGTTGATCCCGCGGAGGGCGGCTCTCGCCCTCCGCTTCCCTCTCCCGGTTTTTCCTCACATCGCGAGCCTTCCATGAAAGCGCCCTCCCGCACCGGCGGTCAGATCCTTGTCGATCAACTTACTCTTCATGGGGTCGATCACATTTTCTGCGTGCCGGGGGAGAGCTACCTCGCCGCCCTCGACGCCCTGCATGACGCCTCGATCAACGTCACGGTCTGCCGTCAGGAAGGCGGCGCGGCGATGATGGCGGAAGCTTACGGCAAGCTCACCGGCCGCCCCGGCATCTGCTTCGTCACGCGTGGCCCCGGCGCGACCAACGCCTCGCCCGGCATTCACATCGCCAAGCAGGATTCGACCCCTATGATCCTGTTCGTCGGCCAGATCGAGCGCGGCATGCGCGAGCGCGAGGCGTTCCAGGAGCTCGACTACCGCGCCGCCTTCGGTCCACTCGCCAAATGGGCGACGGAAGTCGACGATCCGGCTCGCTTCCCGGAGATCGTTTCGCGCGCTTTCCACGTCGCCACCAGCGGCCGCCCCGGCCCGGTCGTCATCGCACTGCCGGAAGACGTGCTGACCGAGTTGGCCGATGTCGCCGACGCGCCGCGCTACAAGGTCATCGAGACCTATCCGTCTTCAGCGCAAGTCGCGGAATTGCAGACGCTGCTGCAAGGCGCGGAACGCCCCATCGCGCTTCTCGGCGGCAGCCGTTGGTCGGATGAGGCGGTGAAGGACTTTGCGCGCTTCGCAGAGAGCTTCCAGCTCCCCGTTGCCTGCACCTTCCGTCGTCAGATGCTTTTTCCCGCCGATCACGCGTCTTACGCGGGCGATCTCGGCCTTGGCGTCAATCCGAAGCTTCTCTCCCGCATCAAGGATGCCGATCTCATCCTGATGGTGGGCGGACGTCTCTCGGAAGTGCCGAGCCAGGGCTACAGCCTGCTCGATATTCCCGCGCCCAAGCAGAAGCTGGTGCACATCCATCCCGATTCGAGCGAGTTGGGCCGCGTGTACAGCCCGCATCTCGCGATCAACGCCTCGCCTATCGCGTTCGCGGCGGAGCTTTCCAAGCTCAAGCCATCGGCCCCGGTTCGCTGGTCGGAAGGCACCAAAACGGCGCATGCCGATTATCTCGCCTGGAGCGATCCGACCAAGATCCGCCACGCGGGCCAATTGCAGATGGGCGAGGTCATGGCCTTCCTGCGCGAACGGCTGCCTGCCGACACGATCTTCTGCAACGGCGCAGGCAATTTCGCGACCTGGATTCACCGCTTCTGGCCGTTCCGTCATTACGGCACGCAGCTCGCGCCGACCTCCGGCTCCATGGGCTATGGCGTTCCGGCGGCGGTTGGCGCGAAGCGCGTGCAGCCGCAGAGCCACGTGGTGGTGTTCGCCGGCGACGGCGACTTCCTCATGAACGGGCAGGAATTCGCCACCGCCGTGCAATACGATCTGCCGATCCTCGTGGTTCTCATCGATAACGGCATGTACGGCACGATCCGCATGCACCAGGAGCGCGAATATCCCGGCCGCGTTTCGGCGACGAACCTCAAGAACCCGGATTTCGCGACTTACGCCAAGGCCTTCGGCGGTTACGGCGAGCGCGTGGAAACGACGGAAGAATTCTTCCCCGCGCTTGACCGCGCCCTGACATCCGGTAAGCCCGCGATCCTGCACTGCATCCTCGACCCGGAGGCGATCACGCCCGCGATGTCGCTGACGCAGATCCGCGAGAAGGCGATCAGCGAAGGCAAGTGATCTCTCTCTCTCTTCTGAAACGTCTCGAAGGGCGAGGCGTTTCCAGTGTGTGCGGGATCCTCCTTCGAGACGCAGCCATACGGCTGCTCCTCAGGATGAGGGTGTTGCCTGTCAAAGAGAAATGTCGGGCAGCGGAGGCCTTAAGCGGCCTCTCCGCTTTTCGCGAAAATGACATCCTTCGCGGGTCTCACGGAAATCACCGCTGGCCCTGCATCGAAGCCATCGAGTAGCGTGTTGTGGTGCGCCACAATCTGCTCGACGGTCAGCGCGCCGCTATCGTCCGTCGTGTGCGCATCGGCCACGAGCGTCACGTCGTAGCCGAGGCTGACGGCGCGACGGCATGTGGTGTCGACGCAGTATTGCGTCATGAGGCCGACAACGACCAGATGCTTCGCCCCCTGCTGCGCAAGAACGGCCTGAAGATTGGTGTCGTGGAAGGAATCGCCGGCAGTCTTGCGCACGACGGCATCGCCATCGGCACGATTGAGATCGCCGCAGATCTCCCAGCCGGGCGTGCCGACCTCCAACCGATGGCCGGGCACGCCATCATGCTGAACGAAAATCACCGGCACATTGGCGCGCCTCGCGTCATCAACCAACTGCGCGATGCGTGCACGCACCGCGTCGAACCGCTCAAGCACAGCCGGGCGACGCTCGCCCGGCTTATTCAGAATACCCGCCTGAACATCGATGATGACGAGAGCGGTCGTCACGCGCTTACGCCGCCTTCGCCGTGTCGAGATGCTTCGCGACGAGCGCGCGCAAGGAGCGCAGGTCCTTCACGAAAGCGCGGATGCCCTCTGAGAGCTTTTCTGTCGCCATCGCATCCTCGTTCAACGCGAAGCGGAAGCTCTTCTCGTCGAGGCGCGGTAGCGGGGCGATCTTCGCGACGCCATCCGACGACAGCTTGCGCGGAAGCTCGCCCTCAGCCTTCGCCAACTCGTCGAGGAGCGCGGGCGAGATGGTGAGCCGGTCGCAACCGGCGAGTGCCTCGATTTCCCCGATATTGCGGAAGGACGCGCCCATCACGACGGTCTTGATGCCTTGCGCCTTATACGACGCGTAGATGTTGCGCACCGAGAGCACGCCCGGATCGGTCTCGCCGGTGTAGGGGCCGCCGCCAGCCTTCACGTGCCAGTCGAGGATGCGGCCGACGAAGGGCGAGATCAGGAACACGCCCGCCTCGGCACAGGCCTGCGCCTGCGCCTGCGCGAAGAGGAGCGTGAGATTGCAGTCGATGCCTTCCTTCTGCAGAACCTCCGCCGCGCGGATGCCCTCCCAGGTGGAGGCGATCTTGATCAGGATACGCTCGCGCCCGATGCCGTGCTCCTCATAGGCCTTGATGATGGCCCGCGCCTTGGCAAGCGTCGCCTCGGTGTCGAAGGACAGGTCGGCATCGACCTCGGTCGAAACGCGGCCCGGGACGATGCGGGCGAGTTCCGCACCGAAGGCCACCGCGAGGCGGTCGCAGATTGCCGCAACGACACCCTCGCGCGAACCGCTCTGCTTGCGGCCCCACGTCAGGGCCTCGTCCACAATGGCCGCATAGGCCGGGTTCTCGACGGCTTTCAGAAGCAGCGTCGGGTTGGTGGTGCAATCCTGCGGCTGCAGGCGGCGCACCGCATCGAGATCGCCCGTATCGGCAACGACGACGGTCATGGCGCGCAATTGGTCGAGCTTGGAGGGCATCGAGAACTCCGTGGGTTTGATTTTGAAAAAAGCCTTAGACCGTCTGGCTGCGGAGGTGAAGAGGCGCAGAAGCGCGCGCCCTCTCCCCTCCCCCTTTGACCGGGCGAAACGCTTTGAGAGACAGATGCTGTAGCAACCCTGAAGCTTTCAATATGAAACGCAGCGCTCTGACTTTCTCGACCCCCTCGTTCCCTCCCCGCAAGGGGGAGGGAAGAAGAGCGGCCCAGGATGACCGCAGATCACACGAAAAGGCTCCTGTTGGCCTTCACCCGCTCCAGCATGAAGGCGTGGACCTCGGCGATCCGGTGGAGGTTGCGCACCTCCGCATGGGTCACGATCCAATAGGTGCGCATGAAAGAAATCTCGGGCAGCACCACCCGCAGCTCCGGATATTGCCGCGCGGCGTAGTCATGCAGGATGCCGATGCCGACGCCTGCCCGCACCGCCTCAAGCTGGGCAACGACGCTGGCGCATTCATAGCGGCGGGGGCCGTATTTCTCGAGGCCGGCGAAATATTCCAGCGCCGGGCTGTAGATCAGGTCCGTCACGTAGGTGACGAGGAGCCGGCCGGCGAGGTCCTCCGGCTCCTTGGGAACCCCGTGCCCGTCGAGATAAGCTTTCGACGCGTAGAGCCGCAGGCGGTAATCGGTGAGCTTGCGCGAGATGAGGCGCCCTTCCGTCGGCTGTTCGACGGTCACGGCGATATCCGCCTCGCGCTTGGAGAGCGAAAAGGTGCGCGGCAGGGCGACGAGCTGGATCGTCAGATCGGGATGGCGCTCGGCCAGCGTTCCCAGTTCCGCGGCAAGAAAATAGGTGCCCAGGCCATCCGGCGCGCCGACCCTCACGGTGCCGCTGACGGCAAGGTCCGTGCCGCCGATTTCGCTGGCGACCGCGAGCGCCTGGCTTTCCATGCTCTCGGCTTTGGCGAGAAGCCGCTCGCCCTGCTCCGTCAGGGTGTAGCCTTGCGGGCTGCGCTCGAAAAGCTTGGCCTTGAGCGACTTCTCCAGGGCCGAGATACGGCGGGAGACGGTGGTGTGGTCCGCTTCCAGTCGGCGCGCCGCCACCGTCAGGCGGCCGACGCGAGCCACCGCCAGGAAAAAGCGGAGATCGTCCCAATCGAAAGCGCTCATCGGCCCTCCCTTTCATATTGGCATTTTCGCACAACGTGGCTTCGATTTCACCCATAGTCGTGCGATTTTGACAATGATAGAAAGAAGGCGCTCAAAAGCCCATCAAACCAAGCCCCCTGAGGAGGGAGACGCCATGCGCACAGTAGGACATTTCATCGGCGGCAAGCACGTTGCCGGCAAGTCGGGCCGCACGACCGATGTGTTCCAGCCGATGACCGGCGAGGTCATCGCCAAGGTCGCGCTGGCCACCAAGGACGAACTGCGCCAGGCCGTCGAGAACGCGAAGGCCGCGCAGCCGGCCTGGGCCGCCACCAATCCGCAGCGCCGCGCCCGCGTCATGATGCGGTTCCTCGAACTCATCGCCAAGGAAACCGACTCGCTGGCCGAGCTGCTCGCCCGCGAGCACGGCAAGACCATCGTCGATGCCAAAGGCGACATTCAGCGCGGCGTCGAAGTGGCCGAGTTCTGCACGGGCATTCCGCACCTGATCAAGGGCGAGTTCACCGAAGGCGCCGGTCCCGGCATCGACATGTATTCGATCCGCCAGGCGCTCGGCGTCGTTGCCGGCATCACGCCGTTCAACTTCCCGGCCATGATCCCGCTCTGGAAGCTGTCTCCCGCCATCGCTTGCGGCAACGCCTTCATCCTGAAGCCCTCCGAGCGCGCGCCCGGCGTGCCGATGCGCTTGGCCGAACTGATGATCGAGGCGGGCCTGCCGGCCGGCATCCTGAACGTCGTCAACGGCGACAAGGAATCGGTCGATGCGATTCTCGACGATCACGACATCAAGGCCGTCGGGTTCGTCGGCTCCTCGGCGATTGCGGAATATGTCTATTCCCGCGCGACCGCTACGGGCAAGCGCGCGCAGTGCTTCGGCGGCGCGAAGAACCACATGATCATCATGCCCGACGCCGATCTCGATCAGGCCGTCGATGCACTGATCGGCGCGGGCTACGGCTCGGCAGGCGAGCGCTGCATGGCGATCTCGGTGGCGGTCCCCGTCGGCAAGTCCACCGCCGACGCGCTGATGCACAAGCTGATCCCGCGCGTGGAAAGCCTGAAGGTCGGCCCCTCCACCGACCCTTCCGCCGATTTCGGCCCGCTCGTCACCAAGGCTCATCTCGACAAGGTGCGGTCTTATGTCGATCTCGGCGTGCAGGAAGGCGCGAAGCTCGCGGTCGATGGCCGTAACTTCAAGATGCAGGGCTACGAGAACGGCTTCTACATGGGCGGCTGCCTCTTCGACGAGGTGAAGACCTCCATGCGCATCTACAAAGAAGAAATTTTTGGCCCTGTGCTCTCGGTTGTGCGCGCCAAGGATTACGAGGATGCGCTGCGTCTGCCGACCGACCACGAATACGGCAACGGCGTCGCGATCTACACCCGCGACGGCGACGCCGCCCGCGACTTCGCCTCGCGCGTCAATGTCGGCATGGTCGGCATCAACGTGCCGATCCCGGTGCCGTTGGCCTACTACACCTTCGGCGGCTGGAAGCGCTCCGGCTTCGGCGACCTCAACCAGCACGGCCCGGACGCGATCCGCTTCTACACCAAGACGAAGACCGTCACGTCGCGCTGGCCCTCGGGCATCAAGGATGGTGCGGAATTCGCCATCCCGACGATGAAGTAAGTCAAAACTGCAATGGCCGGGGGCTCCCTCCCGGCCATTTTGTCTCTAGATCCAAAGTCGGGGTGCACGAGCCACCCGTGTCGTGACGATTTAGGGCCATGAATCAGTTCTCTCTCACCGAAGACCAAATCGCCATCCGTGACATGGCCCTCGCCTTCGCGGCGGATAACCTCGCCCCCCACGCCCTCGAATGGGACGAGAAGAAGCACTTTCCCGTCGACGTGATGCGCGAAGCCGCAAGCCTCGGCATGGCGGCGATCTATACGCGCGAGGATGTCGGTGGATCGGGCATGAGCCGTCTTGATGCGGCTCTGATCTTCGAGGCGCTGGCGACGGGATGTCCCGCGATTTCCGCCTACCTTTCGATCCACAACATGGTCTCGTGGATGATCGACCGCTATGGGTCGGAGGAGCAGCGCCAGCGTTTCCTGCCGCGGCTTTGCACCATGGAGCTGATCGGCAGCTACTGCCTGACCGAGCCGGGCTCCGGTTCGGATGCGGCGGCGCTGAAGACGCGGGCGGTGCGCGACGGCGACCATTACATCGTCAACGGCGTGAAGCAGTTCATCTCCGGCGCTGGCGTGTCGGACATCTACGTGACCATGGTGCGCACCGGCGAAGACGGTCCCTCCGGCATCTCGACGCTCGTGATCGAGAAGGACACGCCGGGCGTTTCCTTCGGCGCGCAGGAAAAGAAGATGGGCTGGAACGCGCAGCCGACCGCTGCGGTGATTTTTGAAGATGCGCGCGTGCCCGTCGCCAATCGGCTCTCGGACGAGGGCATGGGTTTCAAGATCGCCATGTCCGGGCTCGACGGAGGACGGCTCAATATCGGCGCATGCTCGCTCGGCGGCGCGCAGGCGGCGCTGGACAAGGCGCTTGCCTACACGTCGGAGCGCAAGGCCTTCGGCAAGCGCCTCGCGGATTTCCAGGCGCTGCAATTCCGATTGGCCGACATGGCGACGGAGCTTGAGGCGGCGCGCACATTTCTCTGGCGCGCAGCCTGCGCGCTCGATGCCAAGACGCCGGATGCGACGAAGCTCTGCGCCATGGCCAAGCGCTTCGCGACGGATACCGGTTTCGAGGTGGCCAATGAGGCGCTGCAGCTTCATGGCGGCTACGGCTATCTTGCGGATTACGGGGTGGAGAAGATCGTGCGGGACTTGCGCGTGCACCAGATTTTGGAAGGCACCAACGAGGTCATGCGCCTCATCGTGGCGCGTGAACTGGTGGGGCGGGGCAATCAGGCTCGGTAAGGCGAAGGAAACGCGACGGTCATCCCCTCCCCCTTGTGGAGAGCGGGGAGGAGCGGGCAACAGGAGGAAACATGACCACCATCGCCTTTATCGGCCTCGGCCACATGGGCGGCCCGATGGCCGCCAATCTCGTGAAGGCCGGACACAATGTCATCGGGTTCGATCTCGTGCCCGCCTCCTGCGATCAGGCGCGAGCGGACGGAGTGACCGTCGCCGGATCGGCGGGCGCGGCGGTCAAGGAGGCGGATGTCATCATCACCATGCTGCCCGCCGGCAAGCATGTGCTGTCGGTCTGGACCGACATTCTGCCTCAGGTGAAGCCCAGCTCCCTGCTGATCGACTGCTCCACCATCGATGTGGACAGCGCCCGAAAGGCCCATGCCATGGCACGGGACCTGGGCCTTCAATCCCTCGACGCTCCCGTCTCCGGCGGCGTCGGCGGCGCGAAGGGGGCGACGCTGACTTTCATGGCGGGCGGCTCGAACGAGGCTTTCGCCAGGGCCGAGCCGGTCCTCTCGCAAATGGGCAAGAAGGTCGTGCATTGCGGCGAGGCGGGTGCAGGCCAGGCGGCCAAGATCTGCAACAACATGATTCTCGGCATCTCGATGATCGGCGTGGCGGAAGCCTTCGTGCTGGCCGAGAAGCTCGGGCTCTCGCATCAGGCCCTGTTCGATGTCGCCTCCACCGCCTCCGGCCAATGCTGGTCGCTGACCACCTATTGCCCGGTGCCGGGGCCGGTGCCGACCTCGCCCGCCAATAACGGCTACAAACCGGGTTTCGCGGCCGCGTTGATGCTGAAGGATTTGAGGCTGGCGCAGGAAGCTGCCCTGTCCTCGGGCGCGGCGACGCCTCTCGGTGCGGAAGCAGCCCAGCTCTACGCCCTGTTCAACGGCGCGGGCCACGAGGGCGACGACTTTTCCGGCATCATCAACTTCCTGCGCGGGCAGAAGGCCTGACCGGCACCGTCGTCGCGAACGGCGGCCTGACGCGACCAAGCGGCTTTGACGCAGGCCCATAAAGGCTGAGTAAGTGTTGCAATACACCTACAGCTTTTCTGCATCTCGTCCATTACGCTTGCATCTTCCGCCTTCTCAACCTTCGATTGCTCCGCCCCTCATGGTCCGACCTGCCGCCCTCCTGGACGATCCTTCTGCCAACGCCGCCGCCATGTTGCGGCGCCTCGGCTTCGCGACGCTGTTTTTCGGCATTCCCCTCGCGGCGCTTTTCACCCGCCGCGCCCTGGTGGTTCTGGCGCCTGTGGCGGTGATACTGCTCGTTCTTGCGGCGGCCCTTGATGGCGGCGCGAGGAATGTCGGCGAGAAACTGGTTGCAGTGGTCATCTCGACGGCCGGAATAGCGGGGATGGTCCTGCTGCTCTGGACCGGGCTGTCGCTGATCTGGACGCCCTTTATGCCCCACGCCGCGGAGCGGCTGTTCAACCTCGTCGGCATGGCCCTAATGGCGCTCGCCGGGTATCTGGCGATGCCGGACCGCATGCGCTCGGCAAATCTTTACATCCTGCCCGTCGGCGTGGGCCTTGCGGCGCTCACCGGGATTGCGGTCGCCTTGCGCGGGCCCGAGGGGCTCGATCAGGATGGCCAGAGCCTCGAACGCGGCATGATCATGCTCGTTCTCTTGCTCTGGCCCGCCGTGACCTGGCTTCACTCGCGGGGTCGTAACCTTGAAGCGCTGCTTCTCGCCATCATCGTGGCGTTGGGCGCGCTGCTGACCACCGATCCCGTCTCCTTGCAAGGATTGGCGGTCGGCGCGGTGATCTTCGCCATCACCGCCGCAAGCCCCGGTTTTGGTGCACGCCTGACGGCATGGTCCATGGCCGGGCTCCTGCTGCTCGCGCCCGCTCTGCCGTTCATCGTAAAGCCTCTCGCCGTCAGCCTGTTCGGGCCGGCCTCACCCACCGTCGCGAGCCTTGACGCCTGGGCCCTCGTCATCCTCGACGAGCCCTTGCGACTGATCACGGGGCACGGTCTGGAGACGGCTCTACGGGGTCGTTTCCTGGGCCTGATCCCGCCCACCTCGCCCTACAGCTTCCTGTTTGAAATCTGGTACGAACTCGGGCTGATCGGCGCAGCCGCCGGAGCCGTTCTGCTCTACAGCTCGGTCATCGGAGCGGGCGGTCATCGCCCCGTCCTCGGCCCCGGCATCATGGCAGCCTTTGCCACGGCCTACGCCCTCGGCTGCTTCGGCATCGGCACCGCACAGCTCTGGTGGTTTTCGGCCCTCATCGTGGTGGTTCTGGACTTCGTCGCCATCGAGCGCGGTCAATTTCGCACCAAACGGCCCAAGGCCATCCTGCGTCGGGCTGGCTGAGTTTCTCGCAGACCAGCCATTTGCCGGCGAGGATTGACGGCCCGTATCCGGCTCTGCTTCGCTACGCCGGAGATCAATCCAGCAAGGGACTTCCATGCCGATCATCAATCGCGTTGCCGACCTCGCCGATGAAATCACCGGCTGGCGCCGGGATTTTCACGAGAATCCGGAGCTTCTGTTCGACGTTCACCGCACCGCCGGCATCGTGGCCGAGCGGTTGAAGGCCTTCGGTTGCGACGAGGTGGTGACCGGCATCGGCCAAACCGGAGTCGTCGGCGTGATCCGCGGCAGGGCCAATGGGTCGGGCAAGGTGATCGGCCTGCGCGCCGACATGGACGCGCTGCCGATCGAGGAAGCCACCGACGTCGCTTACAAGTCGAAGGTGCCGGGCAAGATGCATGCCTGCGGCCATGACGGGCACACCTCCATGCTGCTCGGGGCCGCGAAATACCTCGCCGAGACCCGCAACTTCGACGGCACCGCCATCATGATCTTCCAGCCCGCGGAAGAAGGCGGCGGCGGCGGCGACGCCATGGTGAAGGACGGCCTCATGGAGCGCTTTGGCATCCAGGAGGTCTACGGCATGCACAACATGCCGGGCATTCCGGTCGGCCAGTTCGCGATCCGTCCCGGCCCCATCGCCGCGGCAGCCGACCGCTTCACGCTCGTCATCGAGGGCAAGGGCGGCCATGCGGCCCAGCCGCATCATTCGGTGGACCCAATCCTCGTCGCGAGCCACGTCATCACCGCGCTGCAATCGGTCGTCGCGCGCAGCGTCGATCCGCTCGAATCGGCGGTCGTGTCGGTCTGCACCGTGAAGGCGGGCGAAGCCTTCAACGTCATTCCGCATCACGCGACGCTCCTCGGCACCGTCCGCTCCCTCACGCCCGAGGTGCGCGACCTGAGCGAACAGCGCGTGCGGACGATCATCGAGAATGTCTGTGCCGCGTTCGGCGCCAAGGCCATGCTCGAATACAATCGCGGCTATCCCGTCACCGTCAACGATGCCGAGAAGACCGAGTTCATGGCGCAAGCCGCGCGCGCGATCGTGGGCGATGCCGCTGTCGATATGACGGTTGCGCCGATGATGGGAGCCGAGGATTTTTCCTACATGCTCGAACAGCGCCCGGGCGCGTACATCTTCCTCGGCAACGGCGATACGGCGAGCTGCCACCATCCGGCCTATGACTTCAACGATGAGGCGACCCCCTACGGCGTGACGCTGTGGGCAAAGGTCATCGAGACCGGGATGCCCGCCCGGTAAACAAGCGCAGTCTCAAGAAAACACCGCCGGATCGAAAACCGGCGGTGTATTTGTTTCAGCAGCCCACGGGCGAGAATCGAGAGACGCAGCAGAGGCGGAATGAAACCCGCGCGACTTCAATCCTTGCGTGACTTCAATCCTTGATGGAGGAAGCCAGCAGACCCTCGATGTCGATGTAGTGCCCGGCGCGGTCGCGCTTGGAGGCGAGATAGCTGACATTCTCGGCCGTCGGACGCCCGAGGACCCGGTGGTCCGAGATCACGTCGAGCCCGGCTTCGGTCAGGGCGCGGATCTTTTCGGGGTTGTTGGTCAGCACGCGCACCGCGCCCACGCCGAGTTGCTTGAGCATGCCGGCTGCGAAATCGAAGTGGCGCTGGTCGGCCTCGAAGCCCAAAACCTCGTCGGCGTCATAGGTGTCGTAGCCTTGCGCCTGCAGCTTGTACGCCCGGATCTTGTTGGCGATCCCGTTCCCGCGCCCTTCCTGATCCAGATAGAGCAGGATTCCGCCCTCGTTTTGCGCCATGAAGCGCACCGTCGCGCGCAGCTGGTCCCCGCAATCGCATTTCAGGCTGCCGAAGAGATCCCCCGTCAGGCAGGCCGAATGCAGGCGCACGGTCACGGGCTTCGAGAGATCAGGCGAGCCGACGATGATGGCGACCTGATCGCGCAGACCCTCGCCACCGCGAAAGACGGCGAACTCGCTGGTCGGCGCGCCTTCCAGCGGCACGGGCGCACGGCTGACGATCTTCAAGTCGCGGGCCTTGGCGCGGCGATAATCGCGGATAGCGGCACTCGGCACGCGGGCGAGAGAGGGATCAATCTCGATCCCCGCCGCCAGTGGCACCACGATGACGGCAGGCAAAACCAGCGAGAGGCGAGCAAGCTCCAATGCATCCTCATCGAGCGCCCCCGTCGACCGGACGGGCGCATCGATGCGGGAATCGACCTTCAAGGCCAGAGCCTCGATCCGCACCGGGTCCACGGCCGGCAAGGCGACGACACCGGGATTTTGCCGATCGAGCCCCAGCCGCCGCAGGCGGGCGGGAGGGAGGACGAGATGGGCGTGTCCGCCGGCGATGGCCTCAAGCTGGGTGCTCATGGCCGCGCCCAGGTCTTCGATGCCGACCACGAGCGCGCTCTCGGCCGCCGCGTCGATCACGACGGGGCGGGCGCTGCGGAATTCCATGATCGCCCGCTCGACCTGGGTCGTGGCGGGATCATCGGACAGGCTTAGGACAACACGCATCATCAGGTGAACTCTGAAGAACCGATCTCTTAGAGCATTTTCCGCAGAGGTGGGAACCGGTCGGAAAATGCAGCAAAATAAGGCTCTAGGGCGGAGCCCCTGCGAAGCTGAAAAACGATCCGCCTCACCAGGTCTCCATCGGGTCGGCACCCTATCACAGGCCGGAAGCCAACCCTAACCCCGCAGATGGGATGGCTGCCATGCCCAGACAACCGGGCTGGACCACAAGCCTGTCAAATGGGTCGTCCTGTCGGCTCGACGGGATCGTTCGGTCGGAGTATCTCTGCGCGTCGCCGGCCCATCGCGAGTCCGGCTTCGATATTACATGATGGTCCGCATGTCCCTGTTTCGCCTTGCTTTTCTTGGATTTCTCGGTTTCGCGTCCGCAGCCGGGGCCGCGACGCTCGACGGTTTGGCCGTCAACGTGACGAACACGAGCGAGCCCGTTTTGTGCGCGGAGAAGGACAACGTCGCCATCAACTTCGCGTCCCCCGAGGTCCGCAACTTCCGGATCGAGGCCGCGCACCCGGCCTATATCGGCAACCTGCGCCAGGACCGCTGGCAGCCGGACTGGACGGCCTGCGAGGACATTTCCGCCGAGACCTCCGAACGGGGTCCCCCGCCGAAGAAGATCACGTTCTACGAGAGCGTGGACATGTGGCTGACCGGCTTTTCCTTCGCGAATTTCTGGCGGCCGAGCGACGTGACGATGCGGATCGGCGACCGGGTCGAACGCAACCTTCACATGGTGCAGCTCTGGGTGCGCCGGAACGAGCGGGTGGAAGAGGTGCTCGTGCTCTACCCGGCCGACGGCTATTGGCGCATCCGCCCGCTGCCTCCCGCGCATTTGGGATGGAGCGCCTATGGCTCCTCGTTCCTGGTCGGGCCGGTGGAAATGGACAAGCGCCCCGTGGTGAACCTGAAGGACGTCGCCTTCGACCCCAAGACCATGACCTTTACGCTCACCTTCGCCAGGGGCGGCAAGGCGACGGTCGCCCTGAAGGACCTGACCGATGAGCGCTTTACGCTCGACGTGGCCTTCGACCAGGCGATCAAGGATCAGCCCTTCGCGGCCCTGCGCTCCATGTACGTGACCGAATTCAACGCAGACGTCGCCCGCGTCGCGGCGCGCGAGGACAAGGCTCACTCCTGGCTGGAAGAGCCCATCATGACCTTCAAGGGCGCGAAGGCGACCGATGTGTGGATGGGCCGCCTCGTTCCCTCGCGCCACAACACCAGCGCGCCCGACATGATGTTCAACCATTTCCGTGCGGGGCCGGCCTCTTCGCGCTGAAAAGACCATTCACCGCAGAAACAAGACGGCCGTCGATCAGGACCAGGCCCGCGCCGATGAGGGCCATCCCCGCCAGGTGCCTTGGCTCCAGCGTCTCGCCGAGCAGGAGCACGCCGAATAGAATCGCGCTGACGGGAATGAGGAACGTCACGAGGCCGACATTCGTGGCCCCCGCCCGTGCGAGCAGGCGAAAGTATAGAATGTAGGCGAAGGCCGTCGAGACGAGGGCGAGACCGGCCAGGGACAGGATCGCACCTGTGCTCGGCATCGCCAGGGTCCAGGGTTGATCGATGAGCAAAGCGAGAGGCAGGAGAATGGCGCTCGACGCCGTGACCTGCCCGGCGGCCGTGGCCATGGGCGGAATGCCCATGGTCTTGAAACGCCGCCCGAAGATACTGGCGAAAGCGTAGGACAGAGCCGCGCCGAGAACGGCAAGTTGCGCCGGAATATCCGCGTTCAACGCATGCATCGCCGCGCCCCCGATCATCACGGCGACGCCGAGAAAGCCGACGATCACGCCCGCCAACCGCCGTCCCGTCAGACGCTCGTCAACGGTCAGGTAATGCGCGACGATCACCGTGAAGAGCGGGGTGGTGGCGTTGAGGATCGACGCCAGCCCGCTCGCGATGTGGCTCTGCCCCCAGACGATCAGGGTGAAGGGAATCGCATTGTTGAGAATGCCCATGCCGAGAAAAGCCAGCCAAATGCTGCGTTCGCGGGGAAACGACACGCCCATGATGCGCAGGACCACGCGCAATGCCAGCGCCGCCATCCCGACACGGAGAGCCACGATGGTCAGCGGCGGCAATTCGCGAACGGCGACGCCGACAAAGAGGAAGGACCCGCCCCAGACCACGGACAAGATGGTCAGGAGAGCCCAGTCGGACGCCGCCATCGTTTTTTGAATCGGCCTGTCAGCCATTTTTGTTCTCCGAATCGGTAAGGGGGCAGATTGGCGGAGGCAAGGGCGCCCTTCGACCCGATTTCTGCTCAGGCCCTCCCGATCTCTCTCGCGCGCTCTTCGCGGGGTCCGGAACCAGAGGACCCGGAAGGCCGTAAAGGATTGATTTACGACAATTTTCAGTTCGTCGGAAGATTTACTTCCCGTTCATGGCATCAGGGCAGCTTAGGGCCATGACAAGTTCATTCGACGCCGTCACAGCCATGGGCCCGCACATGCATTCCGATCATTCGTTCACCGCGAACAATGCTCCGGAAGAGCGCGCACGGCCCGCACACAAGACAGGCTTTCGCGTCATTCCCTCGTCTCCGCGACCGGCCCGCACCAACAGCTTCATCTTCGGCCGCTCCGATTCGCGGATTCGTCCGCTGCTCAATCAGGAAGAGCGCGACCGGTTGCATTGCTGGGCGATGGTGGTGGCGCTCGCTTCCTCGGCG
This sequence comes from Microvirga alba, assembly GCF_015694465.1. GTDB lineage: Bacteria > Pseudomonadota > Alphaproteobacteria > Rhizobiales > Beijerinckiaceae > Microvirga > Microvirga alba. The sequence goes on along the minus strand of NZ_JADQDO010000002.1, from coordinate 819,680 downwards.
GCGGGAACGACGTTGCTGATTACCGCAGCGCTTCGCTAGAGCATGATCGAGACAAGTGGAAACCGGTTGTTCGCCAGGATCATGCGGCAAGAAAGAATCGAGAGCATGAGCATGTTTCAAAGAGACATGATCATGCTCTAGGCCCTCGACCTCCCGCGTATTCAAAGAAAAAGCCCGGATGAACTCCGGGCTTTTTGCTTTAGACGCCGATGGCCTTATTGCCCGAGCACGAGCGCCCAATACCGGCCATAACCCCCGTTGGTGTCCGCGCGCGCAAGGCCGATGCGCTTGGCCTCGGGCATCAGCAGGTTGTCGTTATGCGGCGGTGAGTTTTTCCAGCGCACCACGGCGGCATCCACGGAGGAGGAGCCTGCCGTCAGGTTCTCGGCCGCGGCGCCCATGACGCCGAATTGCTTCATGCGGCCGCTGAAATCACCGTGGCTGAGCGCACCAGCCGCCGCCACACTCCGCGCCTGGTGTTCCGCCGCTTTGCTGAGGTTCGAATCGACCGTGACGGGGCTCAAGCCCCTGGACACGCGGTAGGCTGAAATGATCGCGGCGGCCGCCGCCGCATCGCTCGTCGAGCTGGAGAGAACGGTATGTTTTCCCATCAGCGATGGTTGGGTCGCGCAGCCGGCGAGCGCGAGCGCTACCAAAGCGCAGAAGGCAATGATCCGCATTGAAATCCCCTTCAGGCGGCGTTTCAGCGCCGCTCCTCTTGAAAAATATGCCTCCGGCGGTCATGCATGACGCATCCTCGCCGATCCGATGCCGTTGCATGCCATGCCCCCGGCACAGGGTCCAGAACCCTCCCTTAACCTTAGCCGCGTCAGCTCATCGCATGTCCCAGCCCCCCTTAGCCCCTCATGTCGCCATTATCGGCGGCGGCCCCGCTGGCCTGATCGCGGCGGAAGTGCTGGGAAAATCCGGGGTCGCAGTCACGGTCTATGACCAGATGCCCTCGGTCGGACGCAAATTCCTCATGGCCGGACGCGGCGGCCTGAACTTGACCCACGCTGAGGATTTCGAGCGCTTCGTCACGCGCTACGCTGAGACCGCGCCGATCTTGCGCCCGCTTATCGAGGCCTTCCGCCCCGAGGATCTGCGCGCCTGGTGCGAAGGCTTGGGTCAGGAAACCTTCGTGGGATCGAGCGGGCGCGTTTTCCCCAAGGCCTTCAAGGCCTCGCCCCTCCTGCGCGCCTGGCTGAGACGGCTGGAGAGCCTCGGCATTCGTTTCGCTCCGCGCCATCGCTGGCAGGGCTGGGACGCGCAAGGTCGTCTGATTTTCACCGATTCAACCGGCAAAACGATCACCGAGACACCTTCCGCGACAATTTTGGCGCTCGGCGGTGCAAGCTGGCCGCGCCTCGGATCGGATGGGGCCTGGGAGCCATGGCTCAAGGCGCGCGGCGTCGCGGTGACGCCTCTGCGGCCTTCCAATATGGGCTTCGTCCTTCCCTGGTCCGATGTCATGCGCGAGCGGTTCCAGGGTGAGCCCTTGAAACGCATCGCCCTGACCTTCCAGGGCCAGACGGTCCGGGGCGAGGCCGTTGTCACCGCGGACGGAATCGAGGGCGGGGCGGTTTATGCCCTCTCGGCCACCTTGCGCGACGCCATCGCCCGAGACGGCAGCGCGCAACTCCTTGCCGACCTCCGGCCCGATCTATCGCTCGAGGCTTTGACCAAAAAGCTCGGCGCGCCGCGAAAGGGCCAATCCACCTCCAATTTCCTGCGCAAGGCTGCCGGTCTTGCGCCCGTCGACATCGCGTTGCTGCGCGAGGCGTCGCCGAGCCTTCCGACGGAGCCGGATGCGCTCGCGCGGCTCATCAAGGCCGCCCCCCTGACCCTGACCGGTACCAAACCGCTCGACCGGGCCATTTCCACCGCCGGCGGAGTGCCGTTCACTGACGTGGACGAGCACCTCATGCTGCGCCGCTTGGCCGGCGTGTTCGTGGCGGGCGAGATGCTGGACTGGGAGGCTCCGACAGGCGGCTACCTCCTGCAAGCGACCTTTGCGACCGGCGTCGCTGCGGCAAAGGGCGTGTTGGAAACCTTAAAGATTCCCGTTGCCGCATTGACCGAATCCAGCTCCTCGGCCACACCCCAACCGTGACCGACCCGCGCCAGATTCTCCACGACGTCTTCGGCTTCTCCTCGTTCCGTGAAGGACAGGAGGAGATCGTACGCGCGGTCCTGAACGGCGAGGACGTGCTGGCGGTCATGCCGACCGGCGCAGGCAAGTCGCTCTGTTATCAATTGCCGACGCTGGCAAGGCACGGCCTGACGCTGGTCGTTTCGCCGCTGATCGCGCTCATGCGCGATCAGGTGGCGGCCTTGCGCCATTTCGGGATCGAGGCGGGAAGCCTCAACTCCGCCAACGACGCGGACGAAAACCGCCGCGTGACCGATGCGGTGCGCGAGGGGCGCATGCGCCTGCTCTATGCCTCGCCGGAGCGCCTCGCCAACACCAGCGCCACCGAATGGCTGGCGCGTGCAGGTGTGAATCTTCTCGCCATCGACGAGGCCCATTGCGTCTCGCAATGGGGCCATGACTTCCGGCCGGAATACGCGCTCCTCGGCGAAGTCCGCCGCCGCTTGGGCGGCGTGCAGACCATCGCGCTGACCGCCACCGCCGACGTGGCGACGCGCGGCGACATCGTGGCGCGCCTGTTCGAGACCGAGCCGCGCCTCTTCATCCACGGTTTCGACCGACCGAATTTGCGCCTCGCCATGCAGGCGAAGGAGAACACCAAGCGTCAGCTCTTCGGCTTTCTCGACAGGCACCGGCACGAAAGCGGCATCGTTTATTGCTCGTCGCGCAACGCCACGGAGAAACTCGCGGACGGCTTGAGTCAGGCGGGCTATCGCGCTCTGCCTTATCATGCAGGCATGGCTCAAGGAGATCGCGCCAAGAACCAGGACATCTTCCTGCAGGAAGACGGAATCGTGATGGTGGCGACCATCGCCTTCGGCATGGGCATCGACAAGCCCGACGTGCGCTTCGTCGCCCATGCGGCGCTGCCGAAATCCATCGAGGCCTATTACCAGGAAATCGGCCGCGCGGGCCGCGACGGCGCGCCCGCGGATACGCTGACCCTCTACGGCCTCGACGATATGCGCCTGCGTCGCTTGCAGATCGAGGACAGCGACGCATCCGACGAACAGAAGCGGGTCGAGCGCCAGCGTCTCAACGCGCTCGTGGCTTTATGTGAGGCCCCGCGCTGCCGCCGGCAAACCTTGCTCGCGTATTTCGGCGAAACGACGGAGCCCTGCGGCAATTGCGATCTGTGCATCGATGGCGTGATGTCGTTCGACGGCACCGTCGAGGCGCAAAAACTGCTCTCGGCCATCGTGCGCACCGGCGAGCGTTTCGGCACGGAACATCTGATCAGCGTGCTCGTCGGCGAAGACACGGAATCGATCCGCCGCTTCGGTCACGACAAGCTGAAAACCTTCGGTGTCGGGGCCGACCGCTCCAAGACCGAATGGCGTTCGCTCTTACGCCAGATCTATGCCCTCGGCCTCGTGGCGCTTGAACTCTCCGAATACGGCCGCTGGACCATCACCGACCAAGGCGTTGCCGTGCTCAAAGGTCAGGAGCGCATCGAACTGCGCGCCGATGTGCTGATGAAGCCGCGCGAGCGCCGCCGCAGGCGCTCCGCGCTCGAAGCGCAGGCGGTGGTGCCGGGAGACGATCCGCTGCTCATGGAGCTGAAGGCACTGCGCACGCGCCTTGCGAAAGAGGAGAGCGTCCCGGCCTACGTCATCTTCTCCGACCGCAGCCTCATCGACATGGCCGCAAAGCGCCCGACATCGACAAACGCCTTCGGCGAAATCCACGGCGTCGGCCAGGCGAAACTCGACCGCTATGCGGATGCCTTCCTCGCCGTGGTGCGGGATCACGCGGCCTGACGTTCGCAGGCGAGCCAAGTGTCCTGGCAGGGCGTCGGTCCGGACGCCGCCCCGCAAGAAGCCCGCATGACGGACAACGGTGTCATTCCCGGCCGAGGCGCAGCGGAGGGGAAGGGAATCCACGACCAACCTCGGCGGTTCTGCCTGGATCCCCTTCCCGGCCTGACGGCCGCCGGGGACAGCGGCACCACCCCCGTCATTCCGGGGCCGCGCAGCGGAGCCCGGAACCCATAAACGCTGAGCTTTACGAATAAGACGCACCGACAGCCGCCGCATCCTATCCTGACCCGTCAGCGTTTATGGGTTCCGGGCCCGGCCCTGCGGGCCGTCCCGGAATGACGGCGGGGTGCTCTCGTTGACGCTCAGTCAGCAATGACGACAGCGAAGATGTTCCTATTTTGTTCTTGACATTATTCCCAACTTGATCCATCTTCCTCCCTGTCCCGGCCCACCGAGGGGCGCGCTCGCGAGGCGTCGTGATTGTGGGGTCGGGCACGGTCCCGCGAGTGGGGGTACGCAACCCCATTCGGCGGGAGGCCCAGGCTGTGCCGAGGGCTCAGGTTGGTCCGGGGCCGCCCGTCTCTCGCAGACGGTGTCCGCCACGGGCAGCTGTTGGAGCCAACGCCGCCTGTCCGCCTAAAAGAACCGTGCGCGAGGTGCCAGCCGGCTCTCACATCTCATTGCCATCATCGAGCCGGACCGCACGTCGCGCCACCCTCGATTGCTTTCAAGGCTTGGGGCTTTTTCAGCCCCGAGCCCGCACCCGCTTGTTCTTTGAAAACCAGCACCCGCAAGGCCATGTTCAGGCGCGCGCCTGCTCCCTCTCCCGGCGGGAGAGGTGAAGAGGGCGCCCGACGTGGTAGTCACGCCTCACATCAAGCCGCTACTGCTGCCGCACCGGCTGCGATCTCAATCCAGCGCCCTTCATGCGCGCTGCGCGCCATCGCATCGACTGTCCGCTCGATCCGGATGCCGTCCTCGAAATCGATCAGCGTCGTTGCCTCGCCGTTGATGCGTCCGATCAAGGCGCGGCATTCGATGATCTTCAATTCGTTGAAGCCCAGACCATGGCCCGGGGCGGGGATGAACTTGTCATAGGGCGGATGCAGCGGCGAGGTCAGGATCGTACGGAAGCCCTGCGTCTCCTTTGACAAATCGGTCGTGTAGAGCTGCACCTCGTTCATGCGCTCCTGATCGTAGACGATGGTGCCCTTCGATCCGAAGAGCTGCATGAAGATGCGGCCCTTGCGGCCCCAGGCGGAGCGGTTGAGGGCAATGACGCCGGATGCGCCGTTCTCCAACTCGATCAGTGTCGTCGCGATGTCGAAGGTCTCGACCGCCCGGCGGCCACCGCCCTGAACGGGGCGATCCGCATAAGGCTTCGCCATGTGACCGCAGACGCGCCGCACGCCGCCGAACATTGTCCAGATCAGGCTCAAGGCGTGAACGCCGAAATCGTCGAGCGCGCCATGGCCGGACGATGCCTCACTCTTCCAGTAGAAGAGGTCGTCCGGGTTCGCCATGAAATCCTCGTCCATCTCGAAGCGGACGTGATTGACCTCGCCGATCTCGCCCTCCTTCAACAGGCGGCGGATCAAGCCGATGATTGGATTCTGGATATAGTTGTAACCCAAGGCCGCGACCTTGCCGGAGGCACGCGCCGCAGCGAGCATGCGCTCCGCGTCGCTAAGCCTCGTCGCCATGGGCTTCTCGCACCAGACATGCTTGCCGGCTTCCAGCGCCGCTATCGCCATATCGGGGTGAAACGCATTCGGCGTGGTGATGGACACCACATCGACGGCCGGGTCGGTGACGAGGGAACGCCAGTCACCCGTGGCGCGACTAAACCCAAGTTCGCGGGCCTTCCGTTCCGCAAGATCTTGCGACGATTCAGCCAGCACCGCGAGGTGCGGGCGAGCCACGTCCCCGAAGACCGGCGCAACCGCATTCCACGCCAATGCGTGGCACTTGCCCATATAGCCTGTGCCGATGAGGCCGATGCCGAGACCGTTCATACCATGCCGCCGAGTTCGCTGGAGAGGACCTGCAACTCCTTGCCCCCCGCCATGAGATTTTGCAACTCGTCGATCGGAATTTCCGCCTTGGCAAAGGTGCCCAACGTCTTGCCGCGGTTGAGCACGGTAAAGCGGTCGCCGACCGCATAGGCGTGGCGCACGTTGTGCGTAATGAAGATGACGCCGAGCCCCTTCTGGCGAACCTGGTGGATGTATTTCAGCACCATCGAGGTCTGCGCCACGCCGAGCGCGGATGTCGGCTCGTCGAGGATCAGAACCTTCGCGCCAAAGTAGACCGCGCGCGCAATCGCCACGCATTGACGCTCGCCGCCCGAGAGCGTGCCAACGGCCTGGTTGGGATCGCGCACGTCGATGCCGATCTTGTGCATCTCGTCGCGCGTCACCTCCGCACAGTGGTCGAAATCCACATAGCGCAACGGCCACACGCCCTTCGTCGGTTCGCGACCCATGAAGAAATTGCGCGTCACCGACATGAGCGGGATCATCGCCAGATCCTGATAGACCGTTGCGATGCCCGCATCGAGCGCGTCGCGGGGGCTGGTAAACGTCACATGCCGCCCATCGACGAGGAACTCGCCCGTCGTCGGCTTGTGCACACCGGCGAGCGTCTTGATCAGCGTCGACTTTCCCGCGCCGTTATCGCCAAGCAGGCACAGAACCTCGCCGCGATTGACCGACATGGATACGCCCGAGAGCGCGATGACCGAGCCGAAATGCTTGACGATGTCGCGCGTCTCGATGAGAGGAGCATTCGTGTCCATCAGCGCTCTCCCGTGACCTTCTTGCGGATGAAATTGTTGAACAAAACCGCGAGCAGCAGCATGGCCCCTAAGAAAACCTGGAACCAGTCCGAGTCGAAGCGCGTATAGGTCAGCCCAATCGAGACCATGCCGAAGATGATGGCTCCGAAGAACGCGCCGATGGCCGAGCCGTAACCGCCGGTCAGCAGGCAACCACCGATCACCGCCGCGATGATCGCTTCGAATTCCTTCTGGAAGCCACGCCGTGAATCGGTCGATCCCGCATCGAGCACGGTGAGGATCGCGACCAGTGTCGCAGCGCAGGCGGTGAGCATGAAGAGGCTGGTCTTCACCCGATCGACAGGCACGCCGGAATTGCGCGCCGCGTTGGCGTCGCCGCCAGACGCAAAGATCCAGTTGCCCGCCCGCGTGCGCAGCAGGATCCATGTCGCGACGAGAGCGAAGAGAACGAACCAGACGATGGAGACAGGAACGCCGGTCACCGTCGGCGTGCCGTTCGGAAACTTGGCAATGATGTCGTGCGCCGCGAGCCAGGAGAACAAGCCTTCCAGCGCGTTGCCGGAAAAGATCTCGCGCACCAATCCTTCGCCCGCCTTGTCGCCAATGCCGCGCATTTGCGTCGAACCGCCTGTCGCCCATTTCAGGCCGACGAGAGACAGGCCGCGCAGGATGAAGAGAAACGCCAGCGTGACGATGAAGGATGGCAGCTTGGTGCGAATGACGAGCTGGCCGTTCAACCCGCCGAGGAGCGCCGCGACGACGAAGGTCGCGGCGATGGCGATGAGCAGCGGCCAGCCCGTGAGCACCAGGAACGACCCGAAGATCAGTCCGGAAAAGGCGACCATGGAGCCGATGGACAGATCGAACTCGCCGCCGATCATGAGGAGTGCTGCGGCAATGGCGAGAATGCCGAGCTGGGACGCCGGCGAGAGAATGTTCATCATGCCCGCAAGCGTGAACATCGAGGGGTCGGCAGTGGCGATGAAAAAGATCGTGACGAGGATGAGACCAGCCAGCGCGCCAAGCTCGGGGCGGCGCATGACCTTGGTGACGAAGGAAACCTCCTTCAATCGCTCATCCTGGATTTTCTTGATCTCCTCCGCAGGCGTGTGGCCCGCGACATGGCTGATGTCCGTCATGGGGCACCTCCTTCACAACGAGAGGGGCGCGAGCCCGCGACGATTGTCGCGGGCTCACGGCACGATTTAGCGGATGCCCTTCGCGGACAGATCGACCACCTGGGCCGCCTTGTCCTTCGTGATCAGGTTCGGGCCGGAGGGAACATTGCCGCCCGGGATCAGGCCGTATTTCGAATCGAGCGCCAGGAACACCACCGGCAGGTAGCCTTGAAGATATTGCTGCTGATCGATGGCGAAAGTGGCCTCGCCCGCGGCAACCGCTTTCAGGAAGTTCGCCGAGAGATCGAAGGACACGACGCGAATGCCGGACTTGCCGGTTTCCTTCACCGCCGCCGCCGTCGGCTCGCCGCCGAGCGGCGCGCTCAACGCCATCACGGTGTCGATGGACGGATCGGAGGCGATAGCAGCCTTCACCTTGGCGCGGATATCGGCCGGGTCATTGGAGACCGGCAGCACCATCACCTTGCCGCCGAAGCCTTCCGCGAAGCCCTTGCAGCGCAGATCGAGGGAGACGTTGCCGACCTCGTGGTTGACGCAAAGACCGGCCTTGCCGCCCATCTCCTTGAGTTTGGCGCCGGCGATCCTGCCCGCGTCGGCCTCGTCCTGCCCCACGTGAAGAAGCGCGCCGAGGCCTTTCGAGACGTCGGAGCCCGAGTTCATGGAAATCACCGGAATGCCGGCGGCGACCGCCTTCTTGATCGACGGGCCAAGCGCCGAGGCGTCCGGGATCGAGACGATGAGGCCAGCGGGCTTCTGGTTGATGGCCGCGTCGATCAATTGGCCCATGGCGACCATGTCGAAGGTCTCGGGCGCGCGGTAATCGACCTGGACATTCATGTCCTTGCCCGCCGCCGTCACGCCGTTCTTGACGACGGACCAGAATGGATCGTTGGCCTGGCCGTGGCTGACGACGATGATACGGGTACTACCCTGTTGTGCCGAAGCCGGGGCGGCTGCGGCGAGGGTCAGGGCGGCTGCGGCGGCAAGACCAGTCATAAACGATTTCATGTGTTTCCTCCCAAACGCCCCCGTTCGAGAATCGCGCCGGTGTCCGGTCGCGGTGAACGCAGCAGCCTTGAGGGCCGCGCGATCGGGTTGGCAGAAGGAATCCGATGATCCTGGCGTCGGATCACATGCGTCTGGCATTTCCTCCGCCTGTCCAACCTCCCAAAATGGAACAAGATGGACCTTTTGTTTATATCTTTAGAATATTTGTTCCATTTCTGCGAGTTCGGTGTCAAGCTCCTGGTTCCCAGCCTAAGGTAGGGCACACGAGGACGAGGAAAACGATGGGGGATCGCTTAGAGGAGGTCATGGACGCCATTCCCGCCGATTATGAGGGTTTGAGGACGCTTCTTTTGAGCCGTCGCGAGACGATGCCGAAGCGCCTGAAGCAGATTGCCGCCTTCGCGCTGGAGCATCCGGAGGAAATGGCCTTCCAGACGGTTGCCGGCGTTGCCGATCATGCCGGGGTGCAACCCTCGACCCTCGTCCGCTTCGCCAAGAGCCTCGGCTATGACGGCTTCTCCCACCTGCAGCAGATCTTCCGCGACCGCCTGCGCGAGCGCTTTCCCGACTATCGCGAGCGCCTGCGCTCGTTGCGCGACACCGAGGGGCATCACGTCCACGCGACGTCGCTGCTCGAAGGCTTCGCCGACGCGGCCGCCATTTCGCTCGACCGTATGCGCGAGTCGGTGCGCCCGGAGGAATTCTCCCGCGCTATCGAGACCCTCGCCAAGGCCGATACGATCTACCTCCTCGGCGCGCGCCGGGTCTTCCCGATTGCGGCCTATTGCGCCTATGCCTTCGGCAAGCTCGGAGTGCGGGCCATTCTGATCGATCACATCGCCCAACTCGGCCCGGAGCAATTGGCGACGGCGACCGAACGCGACGCGGTTCTCGCCATCAGCTTCACACCCTACGCGCCTGTCACGGCCGATCTCGCGACCGTCGCGGCGCGCCGCAACATCCCGGTAGTGGCCATCACGGATTCCGCGTTCAGCCCGCTGGTGCCGAGTGCCGATATCTGGCTCGAAGTGGCGGAAGCCGATTTCGGCGCGTTCCGCTCGCTCTCGGCCTCATTCGCACTCGCAATGGCACTGGCCGTCGGCACGGCGGAGAAGCGCGCGGAGGGGTAGAGACCAATCGTCCTTCCCCGACAACAATCAAGATGATGAACTGTGCCGCAGCATTCACCTCTCCCCGCCAGGGAGAGGCCGAGCGAAGCGAGGGTGAGGGGTTGCGCCCTTCGCTCTCTCCGGAAAGGTCACTCTTCTCACCCGGACCTGAAGGTCCGACCTCTCCCGCCGGGAGAGGTGCGCGGTACCCGGCGCAAAGAAAGAATGGCCGGGACATGCCCGGCCATCGCATCGCGGAGATCGCGGTTCTTTAAAGTTTAACCGGCTTGCCCGTCTGTGCGGACTCGGTCGCAGCATCCGCGAGACGCTGCGCCTTCAGGCCGTCCTGACCGGTCGGCTCGAACTTGCGAGTCGTCTTGATGCCTTCGATGAAGGCGTCGAACTCGGCCTTGTAAGCATCCGCATAGCGCTGCAGGAAGAAGTCCTGCACCGGATCGGCGGTGACACCGGAGCCGTTCGCCACTTCAACGGTCGTGCGGTGGACGTTGCCCGCGCGGATCATGCCCTTCGAGCCGTGCACCTCGATGCGCTGGTCATAGCCATAGGTCGCGCGGCGGGAGTTGGAGATCTGCACGATGCGGCCCTTGGCGGTCTTCAACAGCACCGCCGCCGTATCGACATCACCCGCCTGGCCGATGGCCGGATCGACGAGGGAGGAGCCGACCGCGTGCACTTCCACCGGCTCATCGCCGAGCAGCAGGAAGCGGGCCATGTCGAGATCGTGAATCATCATGTCCCGGAACAGGCCGCCCGAGGTCAGGACGTAGCTGACCGGCGGCGGATTGGGATCGCGAGAGAGAATGGTGACGAGTTCGACCTCGCCCACTTCGCCGTCCGCGAGGCGCTTGCGCAAGGACGCGAAATTCGGATCGAAACGGCGGTTGAAGCCGATCATCAGCGGCGTGCCCGCCTTCTCGACCACGCCGAGGCAGGTCTCGATGCGGGGGCTCGAGAGATCGACCGGCTTTTCGCAGAACACCGCTTTGCCGGCGCGCGCGCCGCGTTCGATCAGATCGGCATGGGTCGTGGTGGGCGTGCAGATGAGGATGGCGTCCACGTCGGAACGCTCGACGATGGTCTCAAGGGACGCGACTTCGGCGCCCGTCGCCGCCGCCAGCTCCTGCGCGGAGGGGGCATGCGGATCGGCGACCGCCACGAGGCGGGCGTCCGGATGATTGGCGGCGTTGCGCCCGTGAATGCGGCCGATGCGGCCCGCGCCCAAAACGGCGATCCTGATCATGTTTCCCCCGATGTCTTTTGCCGGCTTACGGCAAATTTGGAATTGATGTTCCAGCACAAGATGCTAATAGAATAAACATTCTATAGCTGCAAGAGCCGCGATAAGGCTTGAAGACGGTCCGACGACCGGCTCCGCAGGCAGGAGGACTAGCATGAAGCCGACCCTGGATGTGATCACCATCGGCCGCTCCTCGGTCGATTTGTACGGCCAGCAGGTTGGCGGACGTCTGGAGGACATGGCCTCCTTCTCGAAGGCCGTCGGCGGCTGCCCGGCCAACATCGCCATCGGCACAGCCCGGCTCGGCCTGAAATCGGGTCTCGTCACCCGGGTCGGCGACGAGGCCATGGGCCGCTTCATCCGTGAGCAGATGGAGCGCGAAGGCGTTGCGACGCAAGGCATCGTCACCGACAAGGAGCGCCTGACCGCCCTCGTGATTCTCGGCGTACGCGACGAGCATTCCTTCCCGCTCATTTTCTATCGCGCCGACTGCGCCGACATGGCGCTGACGGAAGATGACATCGACGAGGCCTTTATCGCCTCCGCCGCCGCCATCGTCGTCACCGGCACGCACTTCTCCCGCGGGAGCACCGCCGCCGCGCAGAAAAAAGCAATCCGCATCGCCAAGGCGAATGGCCGCAAAGTGGTGTTCGATGTGGATTACCGCCCGAACCTCTGGGGCCTGCTCGGCCACGGCGCGGGCGAATCACGCTATGTGCGCTCGGATTCGGTGACGGAGCACCTGACGCCCATCCTCGGCCAGTGCGACCTCATCGTCGGCACGGAAGAGGAGTTGCACATCGCGGGCGGGTCCGAGGATACGCTTCAAGCGATCAGCGCCATTCGCGCGGTGTCGAAAGCCACCATCGTCTGCAAGCGCGGTCCCATGGGCTGCGTGGTCTTTCCGGCCGAAATCCCGGATTCCTTGGACAAGGGCGTGAAGGGCCCCGGCTTCCCGGTCGAGGTCTATAACGTGCTTGGCGCGGGGGACGCCTTCCTCTCCGGCTTCCTGCGCGGCTGGTTGAGGGACGAGAAACTCGAAACCTGCTGCGCCTATGCCAATGCCAGCGGCGCTTTCGCGGTGTCGCGGCTGCTCTGCTCGCCCGAGATCCCGACTTTCCCGGAATTGCAGCATTTCCTGAAAGTGGGTAGCCGTCACAAGGCGCTGCGGTTCGACCAGGACATCAACCACATCCACTGGGCGACGACCCGCCGTCCCGGCCCCGATACGCTCATGGCGCTCGCCATCGACCATCGCATGCAGATGGAGGCGATGGCGAAAGATGTCGGCGCATCTATCGATCGCATCCCGGCCTTCAAGGTGCTGGCCGTAGAAGCCGCCGCGCGGGTGGCTGATGGCCGCCCCGGTTTCGGCATGCTTCTCGATGGCACATATGGCCGCGAGGCCCTGTTCCGCGCTGCCGACCATCCCTTCTGGATCGGCCGCCCGGTGGAATTCCCCGGCTCGCGCCCGCTCGATTTCGAGGGCGGCGGCAGCCTCGGCGCGAAGCTTGTGGAATGGCCGGTGGGGCAGACCATCAAATGCCTGTGCTTCTACCATCCCGATGATGCGCCCGAACTGAAGGCACGCCAGGAGCGGGAATTGCTGCGCCTTTACGACGCCGCACAAAGCATCGGCCGGGAATTGCTCGTGGAGATCATCGCGGGCAAGAACGGGCCGTTGAAAACCGACACGGTCGCCATCGTGATGCAACGCCTCTACGATCTCGGCATCAAGCCGGATTGGTGGAAGCTCGAGCCGCAGCGGGATGTGGCGGCCTGGCATGCGGTGGGCAGCGTGATTTCCAAGAACGACCCTTATTGCCGGGGCATCGTTCTCCTCGGCCTGGAAGCGCCGGAGGATGAATTGGAAGCCGCCTTCGCCGCCGCCGCCAGCGAGAAGCAGGTGAAGGGTTTTGCCGTCGGTCGCACCATCTTCAACGATGCCGCGCGCCGCTGGCTCAAGGGCGAGATCTCGGACGAGGCCGCCATCGCCGACATGGCGGGCCGCTTCCAGCGCCTCGTCGATGCCTGGCAACGGGTGGCCGGCCGCTCAAAGGCGGCCTGAACGGAGCGTGTGATGTCTTTCACGGAAGACGACGTCAGACAAGCCGGGCGCGCCGTGGCGCTTCGCGAGGAGCAGCTCGACGGGTTGGTCGCCGTGTTGCGCGCACGTGCTGCAACGCGCGACGCCGACGCACCGAACCCTGCCCAGCCCGTCCGCTTCGATCTCGTTCACATCCTCTGGTATGCCGGCGCGCTCATCGTCATGGGCGCGATGGGTCTCTTTTCCACGCTCGCTTTCGAGCAGATGGGCGGCAAGGCGCTGACCCTGACCGCATTGATCTACGCGGTGCTCTTCGTGCTCGCGGGTCATCACCTTTGGAATCGCCGCGCTCTCGAAACGCCGGGCGGATTGCTGATCGCGGTCGCCGTCGCGATGATTCCGCTTGCAGTCTACGGCATCCAGGAAACCTATGGATTCTGGGACACCGCAGGCAAGCCGGAGCGCTATCGCGACTTCTATGTCTGGGTGAAAAGCAGCTGGTTGCCGATGGAAGTTGCAACCATCGTCGCCGGTCTCATTGCACTGCGCTTCTATCCCTTCCCTTTCATCGTCGCGGTGATCGCCGTGTCGCTGTGGTTTATGTCCATGGATCTGACGCCCTGGATAATTCAGGGGCGCGAGCTGGACTGGTCGGACTCTTGGAGAGCGCGACGCATCGTTTCGATGGCCTTCGGGCTCGTCGTTCTCGGCGTCGCATGGTTCGTCGATCTCAAGCGCGACCAAAAGCGCGACTTCGCGTTCTGGCTTCACCTGAGCGGTCTTTTGGCCTTCTGGGGCGGCCTGACGGCATCGGACAGTTCGAGCGAAATCGGCAAGGCGATCTACTGCCTCATCAATGTGGGCCTCGTGTTTCTCTCCGTCTTCCTGATGCGGCGGCCTTATGCCCTGTTCGGAGCCATCGGCGTGTCGATGTATCTCGGCCATCTGGCGAACAAGGTGTTCAAGGACTCGCTGATGTTTCCCTTCGCCTTGTCCCTCATCGGCATTCTCATCATCGCCGCAGGGCTTTTGCTGCACCGGCATCGCGCCGCCTTGTCGGCGTGGATGACGAACAGCCTCCCGGAATCTTTGAAAAAACTGCGTCCGCCGCATGCCGACGCCGCGACTCGAATGGAGCACGCATGAGCACGATCCGCCTCACCATGGCGCAAGCCGTCGCCCGTTTTCTGGTGGCGCAGAAAACCGAAATCGATGGTGAAATCCTGCCGCTCTTCGCGGGCGTCTGGGCCATCTTCGGCCACGGCAACGTGGCGGGCATGGGCGAGGCCCTGCACGGGGTGCGCGAGCAGCTTCCGACCTATCGCGCCCATAACGAGCAGGGCATGGCGCATGCGGCGATTGCCTTCGCCAAGGCCTCGCGTCGTCGGCGCATGATGGCCTGCACGACTTCCATCGGCCCCGGCGCAACCAACATGGTCACCGCCGCCGCCGTCGCGCATGTGAACCGCCTGCCCGTGCTGCTTCTGCCCGGCGACGTGTTCGCCAACCGCCGGCCCGATCCGGTGTTGCAGCAGATCGAGGGTTTCTCCGACGGCACGGTTTCGGCCAATGACTGCTTTAAGCCCGTCTCGCGTTACTTCGACCGCATTGCGCGGCCGGAACAGATCATCCCAGCGCTGCAACGTGCCATGAGTGTTCTCACGGATCCCGCCGAATGCGGACCAGTGACGCTGGCCCTGTGCCAGGACGCACAGGCCGAGGCTTACGATTATCCCGAGAGCTTCTTCGCCGAAAAAATCTGGACGCCGCGCCGCATTCGTCCCGACGCGGACGAGCTGGCGCAAGCGGCAGAACTGATCCGCAACGCGAAGAAGCCCTTCATCATCGCGGGCGGCGGCGTGCTCTACTCAGGCGCGGAAAAGGTGCTTGCCGATTTCGCTGCAAAACACGGCCTCGCCGTCGGCGAGACGCAAGCCGGCAAATCGAGCTTAGCTCACGACAACCCGACCTGCTTGGGCTCCATCGGCGTCACCGGCACTGGTGCTGCCAATGCGCTCGCTGAAGAAGCGGATGTGGTGATTGCCGTCGGCACCCGCTTGCAGGATTTCACCACCGGCTCCTGGGCCCTGTTCAAGAACCCGAACCGCCGCATCGTCGGCCTCAACGTGCAGACGTTCGATGCCACGAAGCACAATGCTCAAGCCCTGGTGGCGGATGCTAAGGTCGGACTTGAGGAACTGAGCGCGGCGCTACAAAGCTGGAAGGCTCCCGAGGCCTGGACCACGAAGGCGCGCGACGAGAAGGCCTGCTGGTTCGCAGCATCCGCGCGTTATACCGACGCGACCAATGCGGAGCTTCCCTCTGACGCGCAGGTCGTCGGCGCGGTGCAGCGCACCTCCTCACCCACCGACGTGGTGGTGTGCGCGGCGGGTGGCCTGCCGGGCGAATTGCACAAGCATTGGAAGGCAAGCACAGCCCTCGGCTACCACATGGAATACGGGTATTCCTGCATGGGCTACGAGATCGCGGGCGGCCTCGGCGTGAAGATGGCCGACCCCTCCCGCGAAGTTATCGTGATGGTGGGTGACGGCTCATATCTCATGATGAATTCCGAACTCGCGACCTCCGTGATGCTCGGCCACAAGCTCATCGTGGTTCTTCTCGACAATCGCGGTTATGGCTGCATCAACCGGCTGCAACGCGCGACGGGGTCCGAGAGCTTCAACAACCTGTTGCAGCACACGAACCACGTGACCTTGCCGAACATCGACTTTGCCGCGCATGCGGCTAGCCTCGGCGCGCAATCCATGAAGGTGAAGAGCATCGCGGAATTGGAAGACGCGTTGAAGAAGGCGCGCGGCACCGACCGCAGCACGGTCATCGTGATCGACACCGATCCATTGATCTCCACCGATGCCGGTGGTCATTGGTGGGATGTAGCGGTGCCGGAGGTCTCGACCCGTGAGCAGGTCAACACGGCGCGCAAGAATTATGAAACCGCACTCGCCGCGCAGCGGGTGGGCGACTGATCAAGAAGAAAGAGAGAAACGAAGATGACGATCCGCATCGGGGCAAATCCTATCGGCTGGTCCAACGACGACATGCTGGAACTCGGCGGCGAGACGCCGCTCGAGGTCTGTCTGGCAGAAGCCAAGGAAGCCGGCTTTGAGGGCATGGAACTCGGCAACAAGTTTCCGCGCGAGCCGGAAGCCTTGAAGAAGGCACTCGCGCCCTTCGGCATGGCCTGCGTCTCCGGCTGGTACTCCGCCGAGCTTCTCAAGCGCGACGCGGATGAAGAAATGAAGCACCTGCGTGCGCATCTCGACCTGTTGAAGGCCATGGGCTCGAACGTGCTCGTTTTCGCCGAGACGTCGAACGCCATCCATGGTGACCGCTCGAAGCCCCTGTCGCAGCGCCCCGTGATGAAGGACGGCGACTGGGCCGAGTTCGGCCGTCGCGTGACACAGGTTGCGGAGCAGACCCTGAAAGAGGGCGTGCGCCTCGTCTATCACCATCACATGGGCACCATCGTGGAGTCGGAATCGGACATCGACGCCTTCATGGCCTCGACCGGCGAAGCCGCGCATCTGCTGCTCGACACGGGCCACGCCACCTGGGGCGGCGCGAACCCGGCGGCGCTCGCCCGCCGTTACAGGAACCGCATCAGCCATGTCCATACCAAGGATGTGCGCAAGGCCGTGATGGAGCAGTCGAAGGCGGGCGGCTGGAGCTTCCTCGATTCCGTCATCGAGGGCGTCTACACGGTGCCGGGCGACGGCATGGTGGATTTCGTCTCCGTGTTCAAGGAACTGCCGGGCTATAGCGGCTGGGTCGTGATCGAGGCCGAGCAGGACCCGAAGAAGGCGCACCCGCTCACCTATGCCAAGATGGGCTACGCCAACCTGACCCGCTTCCTGAAGGAAGCCGGGTTGCGATAAAGCCAGGCGAGGGCTTGGCAAAGGCCTGAGATCAAGCGCAACCAACCCTCTTCCCCCTTGTGGGGGAGAGTTGGAGAGGGGGTATGAGCGCCCTCCTTCCCAATGTCGGCGCCGACACCCCCACCCCTAACCCCTCCCCGCAAGGAGGAGGGAAAAAAGGCAAGAGGAACCTTTGAGATGTCGAACCTCCTCGTCAAACCATCCAAGCCCGACACGAACGGACGCATCCATTCCGTCACCCCGGCCTCGGCCGGATGGACCTATGTCGGCTTCGAGGTCTACCAGCTCAAAAGCGGGCAGAGCCTCAAACAGGCGACGGGAGACCGGGAGGCTTGCATCGTCATGCTTTCCGGCAAGGCGCATGCCTCCGCAGGCGGACAGGATTTCGGCGTGATCGGCGGACGCAAGTCGCCCTTCGAGCCGGACCCGTGGTCGCTTTATGCGCCCGCGCGCTCCGAATGGGCGCTCAAGGCGGAAACGGATTGCGAGATCGCAATTTGCACCGCGCCGGGCGAGGGCAAGCTGCCACCGCGCGTCATCCGCCCCGATCAGGTCGGGCAGGAAACCCGTGGCAAGGGCACCAATACCCGCCATGTCCGCAACATCCTGCCCGAGACGGAACCGGCGGAAAGCCTGCTCGTCGTCGAGGTCATCACACCTTCCGGCCACTGGTCGAGCTACCCGCCCCACAAGCACGACCGCGACGCCCTGCCGAACGAATCCTTCCTCGAGGAAACCTACTACCACCGCCTCAACCCGCCCTCGGGCTTCGCGCTGCAGCGGGTCTACACGGACGACCGCTCCCTCGACGAGACGCTCGCGGCGAGCGACGGCGACGTGGTGCTGGTGCCGAAGGGTTATCACCCCGTCGGCGCGCCGCACGGCTATGAGCTTTATTATCTCAACGTGATGGCCGGCCCGAAGCGGATCTGGAAATTCCACAACGATCCGGCTCACGCCTGGATGCTGGCGTAAGGCAAACCCCGCGCGAAGCGACAACGAGAACCGGGCGGACGGGTTTCGCATCCGTCGTCCGGCTGATAGATCACGACGATGACGTACAAAGTCGCTGCCCTTTATCAATTCGTCTCGCTGCCGGACTTCCGCGACCTTCAGGAACCGCTGCAGGCGATCTGCGCCGCCCGCGAGATCAAGGGCACGCTCCTCCTCGCCCAGGAGGGGATCAACGGCACTGTCGCGGGAACCGCCGACGCCATCGACGCCCTTGTCGCCGAACTGGTGAACGGAACCCTTTTTGGCGGTCGCCTCGACAATCTGGAGCTTAAGTTCTCAACCGCCGCGGACATGCCGTTCCAACGGTTGAAGGTCCGATTGAAGAAGGAGATCGTCACCCTCGGCGATCCTCAGACCGACCCCACGAAGAATGTGGGAACCTATGTCGATGCTGCGGACTGGAACGCGCTGCTCGAAACGCCCGATCTCGTGCTGATCGACACGCGCAACCAGTTCGAAGTCGCGATGGGAACCTTCGATGGGGCGATCGACCCCAACACCGCGCGCTTCAGCGAGTTCAAGGACTTCGTCAAGCGGCAGCTAGACCCCACGAAGCACAAGAAGGTCGCGATGTTCTGCACCGGGGGCATTCGCTGCGAAAAGGCGAGCTCCTACATGCTCTCGCAGGGCTTCGAGGAGGTCTTCCACCTCAAGGGCGGCATCTTGAAATACCTGGAAGAAATTCCGCAGACACAGAGCCGCTGGAACGGCGAATGCTTCGTATTCGATGAGCGCACCGCGCTCGGCCATGGGCTTACGGAACGCTCGAGTTCCTCGGCCCAGCAGAGGGATTCCCACATCGATGACTGACACCGAAGCCCTCAATGCCCGCATCGACCGGCTGGAAATGCGCCTCACCCACCAGGAGGAGGTCATTGAGGACCTGAACAAGACCGTCACGGCCCAGTGGAAGCAGATCGACAGCCTGACCCGCCAGCTCGCGAACCTCCGCGATCGCCTGCAGGAAGCCGAGGACAGTGCGGGGCTTGTCCCGCACCGGGAACCTCCACCGCCACACTACTAATCCGGGAGCGTCAACCGCGCGGGATGGACTCCTGATAAAAATCCCCTTCGGTAATGGTATGATCGCCCAAGAGGCTCGATTGGGGATCGCACCGATGAGGACCGATAGTCCTTCGCCTGTCCGGATAGGCGAGACGCAAGACAAACCGCAACGGCGGAGCATTCTGGCGGTGGTTTTCACCGTCATGGCCGTGGGCCTCAGCCTGGCGCTCCTCTGGATGAATGCCGGAAGCGTGCTTCTCGTCTTCGCAGGCATTCTGTTCGCCTCCTTCCTTGATGCCTGCGCGCACGGGCTCGGCAAGATCCTTCCCGTAAGACGGGCCTGGCGCCTCACGGCCGTCTCTTTGATTCTGGCGGGCGTGCTCGGGATCGCGGTCAGCAGGGGAATTGGCCAAATTCCCGAGCAGGCGCGCTTCCTCATCAATGTCATGGATGCCCAGATCGACGTCCTGCAGCACCGCCTGACAGCGTTCGGGATCGACCTGCTGGGCCCCGAAGGCGGTCGCGACTTCTCTCGCCTTCTGCCCGACCCCGGCCAACTCTTCGGCCACGTCCATCTGGCCATCGGCACAGCGTCCGGCCTCCTCATCAACGCGGTCGTCATCCTGTGTCTCGGCCTCTTCTTCGCCGCCGACCCGGGCGCTTATCGCGACGGTATTCTCCGCCTCGTGCCGATCCCCTCTCGCGGGCGCGTTCGGCAGGTCATGGATGAGATGGGGCAAGTGCTGCGCGGATGGCTTCTCGGCCAACTCGTGCGGGTGGCCCTGGTCGTGGGGACCATGTGGCTTGCCCTCTACCTCGTCGGCCTCCCGGGCGCTTTTCTGCTCGCTCTTCAAGCCGGCCTATCGAATTTCATCCCCTATATCGGACCTTTCGTGGCGAGCGTGCCGGTTGCCCTCGTCGCCATGCCCCTGGGAACCTCGGTCCTCGCCTGGGCGATGATCGTTTATTTTCTGATCCAGAATCTCGACGGCTACGTCATTGGTCCTCTCGTCCACCGCGAGGCGCTGCAACTGCCGCCAGCCTGGACACTCGTCGCGATCATGATCTTCGGATCACTCTTCGGCGTCATCGGCATGGCTCTCGCGACGCCATTGGTCGCGATCGGAAGAGTCGCGGTCTTGCGCTTCTACGTCGAGGACCGCCTGGGCGATCGCGCTGGGGATTGAAAGGGGCCCATCACAGGGGACCGGGATACCGCTCAGCTCGGTCTGGGTGATGTTGGAAGTGGCGCACCCGACACGATTCGAACGTGTGACCTTTGCCTTCGGAGGGCGGCAACACAATTCGATGGTCGGCTGGCTGAGCGTAGGACCTACCTAGCGCGGGCGATAGGAGACCTAAGAAACCCCTTTGAAACCAACGGGAAAACCCATTTGTCACGATTGCGATGCTATTGAGGTATCGCGGGAGTTTCAAGGGGGTCTTAGGATATCGCCGTGACGTTCGATGGGCGTTATTGCTCGTCACTGTGACAAGGAATGTGACAGGCCACGCACGCTAGTCATCCGCTGTTCTTCGGCCCTGCGAAGGCTCATCGTTGTGGCGATTGAACTTCAAGGACAGGCGGTTTGGTGTTGGGCCACTTACCTACCCGAGAGCGACAAATGCCTGTCCTTGGTGAACCCCTACGGAGGGAAATGGCATCCTAGGTGGCCCCTCAGTGTAAGGGGCGATGCAGATGTCGTCGTGGTCGTTTTCCCTCACTGTCAAACTGGCGGCCTCTCTGATGGTACTCCTCATGGAAATGATGGAGGAGCCTTCGTGACTCATGTTGATCGGCTCGTCATCGGGAAAGCCTTCTCTTTGGAGGACGCGAGCGGCGGTGAAGAAGGGCGTGTGGCTTACACAAAGCTCACGGGTTCCGAGGAGCGCAGCGTAGCGCCCCCCGCGGCCTACTGGACGGACGGTGATGTTCATTCTTTTTCTCAAATTTGGATTGTGGACATGAAAAAAAGCCGGGACCGACAAGGGTCACCGGCTCAGGAAGGTGTTTGGAGGACGCGGGACGTTTAAGCGGCCAATCTGCTATCTTGGTCGATGAGCTCGGCCACATGGGAGGCGGCTAACCACCTCTTGAACAGACTTCGCATCCGTTCGGACGGTATCAAGATGGTAATCGGGTCGCCTCTTCGGATCTGACTGCGCCAAATCCACTGGATCATCTCGGAGAGGGCGTGAAGCTCTTCCTGAACCTCGATCCCGCGATCATGAAAATACCGTTTGATCATGGGATTGTAGAAGATGTTACACAGATAGGCCAAGGACCGCTTCTCGATGTAATCATTGGTGCCCTTAGCATTGCAGGGGATGAAGCCCCTTGCATACCGTGCCCCCGACAAGCGCCTCTTCGCTGATTTGAAGGTGGTCCACGCGTTAGCACTTGTCGGTGTCTCGGCTCCTTTCTTGAACCAGTTTTCAAGAACCGCTCTGATTGCTCTGAGATCGCCTTCGCTACGCTTAAGCCAACCAACGGAGAAAGGGTTGGATCGTCCTCGTGAAGCGCCCCAGTTGTTGGCCGATCCCTCATAGACAGAAATCAGGTTCCTAAGCTTCGCCTTCACCTCGGCCTCGTCACAGTGGTCCCACCATGACACAAGGTCCCCATCCTCCAAGGTATTGAGATCATAGCGCAGCCCCGCTCCCTTCAGGTGGGCGGCCATGGGAGAGCCCTCAAACATGTAGGTGAGGACGAACACTTGCTTGAAGCACTGAAGGAAATCCGCAGGGAACTCCCAGATCAACACGCCATCGAAGTTGATCAGATTACCGTTGTCACAGAGGTTCTTGATTGCATCGAACTTCCCTGCGTAGCGACCATGGTCCCTGTTGTTCCAACGAAGCCTATTGGTCTCAGGTTCGACGTACAAATGGCCATCCTTGAGCAGGAGGTTTCTGTCGGAGGCCGATAGCCCCTCAAACATATGCACACTGTCCAACGCCTCATCGATCACAAGGATGTAATTTTGGTCCTTGAGGCTCTCGTAGATGTCTCTCGTGAGCAACGCGAACAGAGCGTGGGTCGTGCAGATGTTGGCCCCCTGGTTCACTAAGGAGGCAAGGTGGTTCAGTTTCCTCCCTTTGACGGGTTGGGGGACACGAAAGTTCAACTGGGGGCACGCCTGACTGATGCGGTCCACCTCAGAGAGAACCGGGGCCACATAAAGAAACCTTGGAGCTAGGCGTCCCAGGTCATCGATACACTTTCCCAAGTAGTTCTTATAGGTATCGTTCATATAGTTGATCATAAAGGTCGTTTTCCCAGACCCCATGATCGAGTCGATTATTGTAATCATATTGTCTTCTGTTAGGATTTATAGCGTTCACTGAGGACAATGCGCTTCCTGACTGATCATTGTGGTGACCAATCTGATTAAGGCTTAGGTGCTGGCTGTGTTGATGAAGCTGAAGGTGAAAAACAACGGGGTGGACACCCTGATTATTCTACCTTCCCCTTCTAAGACTCGGTGCCTGAAACCCTTACTGAGCAAGGTTCTTAGAGCACTAGGTCCAAGTCCAAGGTGGTCAAGACTGGACCACACCATCGGTGGCCACCCTGACGAAGCTGAGGCAAGCTTGGTCGTGTCGAAGGCCCCTGTGTCTCCTAGCCCGCGTTTTTCCTAGAAGGATCACAGGCCCCTAAGCCCGAACGCGCCTTTGTCCAAAAGCGTAGGATCTGGGCATATTTTGATTGTGTTGTTGTGCAATATCAAAGGGTTATGTGGAGAAAAAATTGGGCGTCTCATAAGACGGCATAGACCCAACCTTTGATTGAATGCTAATCAATGATATCTACCTATGGTCTCGGGATGGTCAGTCCGAAAGAATGCGGAACACCGACCGCTCGCCAACGCCAAGCTGTTTCGCGATCTCTCTTTTCGGCACCCCTTGGGAGGCCAAAGCCCTAATCTGATCCGCCTTCGCCCGCGCGGTGGGGGCTCTCCCCTTGTACTTCCTTTCAGCCTTGGCCTTGGCGATCCCTTCCCGTTGCCGCTCCAGCATCATCTCCCGTTCAAACTGTGCGACACTGCCCAGGACGTTCAGCATGAGTTTTCCGGTTGGGGTGTTGGTGTCGATGCCGAGATCAAGGATGCGGAGGCTCACCTTCTTGGCTTCCAGGGCGGCAATGATGTGCCCCAGATGAACCACCGAACGCGCAAGGCGATCCAGTTTGGTGACAAAAAGGGTGTCTCCCTCCCGGACATACTCAAGGGCTGCCTCCAGTGACTCCCTTGGACCCACCGAGGAGGTTTGTTCAAGGAAGAGTTTATCGCACCCAAGAGCCTTCAGGTCACGTTCTTGGGCTTCTAAACCCGCCACTTGGTCGAGGGTGCTTGTTCGTCCGTAGCCCACCAGCATTGTCATGTTTGTCCGCCATTAGGATCTTAAACATAACGGCATAGTGTCTGCCAAAAATCAAGGGTGACTTCTGTGGCAGACAAAATCATCCACGGAGGCTCATGCCACATGGCCAAGGTCTAATGGCGAGGCCGACTATGGGAAACGGTTGGCGCGACTCCAGATTCCATCGAACGCCCGCGCCATTTCACGGGCGAAATTCTGCGACAGCGACACAACCATGCTTTGCTTCTTCGAGATATCCTTCAAGCTGGCACCGACCAAAAGAAGACCGTGTTGATGGATAAAATATCGGTCGTGCAGTTGTCCTGGTGAGGCTTGGCGAATCTCTAACGGGGTCGAGTGTTCCTTTGTGAACGCAGCCAAGTCGCGCTTCAGCTTATTGCTCTCTTGGATGTTTTCCGTGAGCAGTTTGATCGATGTGGATTTCGTGCAAAGGGCCAAATAGTCGATGGTATGATTGTTGATGTAGGTGTCGCAAACTCGGACCTCGCCACTCAGTTGAGATAGAACGTCCTCCAATTTGCGAATGCTGCTCAAAGCCTGTGTGGGGTCGATGAACAGGGGGCTGAGCCCACTGCCAAGAAGTTCGTCCTCTCCTTTTTTCATGACCTGAAACCGGGCAGGTGCTTTACGTCCTGCGCGAGAAGTAGACTGCCTCTCGGTCGAGAGAATTGCGCTAACGCGTTGCCGTGAAACCGCGATTCCGCAAACGTTCTGCAGAACATCGGAGATTTCCCCCGCCGTCAGGCTTATAGCAGCGCCGCCCCATTTCGCGGCAACGAGTATCCAGAGGACTTGAAGGCGATCGGTTGCAAGTGTGTGAACGTCAGGCAACTCCGAAGTGTCGAGCCCGCGGAATACCTCAACATGCGGGCTTGAACTCATTCGCCCTCACTGGCGGATTGTTGACCGCCCCCTTTTGCCTTCTTACCCCGTTTCTTGCGGCTACTGGAGGCCCGCGTGCCCTCGAAGCCTGAGCTGAGAGCATCGTCTCCGACAGCCGTGACGTAGAACTGATTCTTGCTTCGGGGGTCCTCGGCAATCCACCCGGCTTGGACGGCCTTGCCTACATCGCGAGGGAGGTTCCCCGGAACGATTTCTCGTGCGTTCCGAAAGCCAGCCGCAATATCCTCTCTTGAGAACTCGGTCTGACCATCAACCTCTCTTAAGTACGCGCCAACAGCGACTATCTTTGCGAGGTTATTCTTCGCACCAACTTGGTCGAAGTAGTTGCGAAGGGAGAGACGCTGCTCTCCTTGAACTTCCACAGGCTGAAGGGATGGGGCATGGGCTACAGGTGGCGTAGGCTTCGGCGTTACGGATAGACCTGGAACAGGTGCAGCCCCGCCCATACTGATCTGGAGGATTGCAAGAGCAGTGTTTTCATCGACTTGGCGCTCCAAAGTTAGGCCGCCACCCTTCAGAGTCAGGGAGTATTTCTGCTTGACGAATGCATCGTCTGAAGCATCGGTATAGACTTCGTCACTCATATCAGCCCCAAGTTCAACCCACAGCCAAGGTAGGTAATCGGCTTTGCAAGTGCAAGTGGCGCGGAAGGCAGTTCTGGGTAAGGCAAGCGGGTCTGAGATTGCGCAGTTACGCTGCCGCCCTATGCTTCCAAAAAACAGCTAAAGGGTTTGTTGGTTGTTGGACGTGATGCAGCAGTGACGCTCGTTAACCAACACCAGCTTCTAACCGGGTCCTCGTAAGGAGGTCCTTCAGTCCGAGTGTGAGCCCCGCCACTGTAAACTCGGCCCCCCACGCGATGGGTGGCATGGGTATCTTCAAAATCAGAGCTAAAGGTCTTGTCGGTGTTGTTGGACCGACGAGAGCCGAGTGACTTCCAGCCCCATCAGGCTTTGAGCTAACCGGCCCGGTTGAGCTTCTGAGCGATATCCTCAGGGCGCGGGTGGGCATATCGAAAGAGCATCCGGGGGTCTCGATGACCGGATATGAGTGCGACCTCTGGTGTCGAGAGACCATGCTCAAAGAAACGTGACACAGCCTCATGTCTCAGATCGTGGAGTCTGAGGTCCTCCATTCCGACCCTCTTCCTCAACCGCCCCCACGCCAATCTGAGGGCATTGGCTTTAATTGGGAATACGCGTTCTTCGGTTCGCACTAGTGATGACAGAACTTCCAACGCTCGCGGGCTCAACGGAACTGTGCGCGGATCGCCGTTCTTTGTGTGGGCTAACTTTACCGTTCGCCGCTCCACATCTACATCGCGCCACCGGACTGACAGAAGCTCTCCGCGCCTCATTCCGGTCTCAACCGCCAGCAAAATGAACGGTCGCAGATACCAAGCGGACCTCTCCCCAATCGCCTCTATGAGTTTACCCTCCTCGTCGGGGGCAAGGCGTCGGTCTCTGGGCTTAGAATCCTTAGGAAGTTTGATAGCGTGAACCGGGTTGCTCCTTAAGGGCATGTTCCACTCAGCTTTAGCCACCTCAAACATATGCCGCAAAATGACCAACTCACGACGAACGGACGCGGGCTTAACGAGCTTCAGGCGGTCATCCCGGTACTTTGCGGCGGCGGCTCCCGAGAGCTCCCCAACGCACAGCTCTGAGATGGGATGGCGTTGGAGGACCTTCAGGCGCGAACGTTCGGCCCGTTCGCCTCGTTTCGTGGGTGTAACTTCGCTCTCATAACGCGTCAGGAGGTCTGCCACCGTTGTCTTGTCGAGGTCGCGATTGGATGGCGCTCGCTCGGCGCGATCAATCTGGGTTTCAATGCTCCTAGCCCAAGCCGCTGCCTCGCTTTGGCGAGCAAAGCTCTTGGAAATGGGAGGGTGACCCTCGCGTCTCACTTGGACCTGCCAAGAGGCCCCCCGCTTACGGATCGTCGCCATAGTGCGCGTTCCACCTCAACTGTGACATTTGCTGTGACAGGAGGGTGTTTTCAGCGACTTCTCGGGGGCGGCTCTCGAAGCCAATCCCAAGCATTTCAAAAGCTTAAGACTGGCGCACCCGACACGATTCGAACGTGTGACCTTTGCCTTCGGAGGGCAACGCTCTATCCAGCTGAGCTACGGGTGCTTGAGGCGATGAGCCTAGGCTATCTCCCTACCCGATTGGCGGCCCGAGGGCAACCTCCAAGGGGAACCTAGAGCGGGTTGCCGTGTCGGCATCGATGCGCTCGCAAAACTCCCAAAATGCTGTCAAGCGTGGCCGAGCGAGGGATCCGCCCCCTGTTTGTTCCCAATTGTTCCACCAGCTGAAAGTAACAAAACGACGCAGCCTGTTCGGGGCTAGTAGAAGACCGAATTTCCCTATAGCTCGGCGGCGTTTACGCCAGAAAACCAGCCAAGAATTTTGACGTGCCAGCCTATATCTGAAGCTTGGCCTGTCTTATTCTCGCCCCATTAGGCTACAGTTTGCACGCCCTTGCATAACAACAAGGGAATGCAGTGTGACTAAACGAAAAGTAACGTTAGCACTTTCATGTCTATTCATTTCAGCGGCGGCTGTTTCGTCCTCGGCTTTCGCGGACACCCGCATCGACTATCGCAGCGGCAAGCAGATCCAATCCGGCGAGGCCTCGTGGTATGGCCCCGGCTTCCATGGCCGTCGGACGGCCAGCGGGGAACGCTTCAACACCAATGACATGACTGCGGCGCATCGCACCCTTCCCTTCGGAACGCGGGTTCTGGTCGTGAACAAACAGACCGGCCGCTCGGTGGTGGTGCGCATCAATGATCGCGGGCCCTTCGTCCGTGGCCGCGTGATCGACCTTTCCCGCGCCTCGGCGCAGGCCATCGGCATGTCGGGAACAGCGGCGGTCGACGTATCGCAGCTCTAACCGGCCCATCGGGCCAGCCTTCCGCTACCCCGAAACCCGAATTCGGGTTTTGCAATGGCCCCCTCGCCTGCGGCATCTCTGCACGGACGCGAGGGGACCTTTCTCAGAGGTTCCGAACCGGAACGGCGCGGTTCTAAGCGCGGGCCATGCCGGGAGCAGGAATCTCGACCTCGATCTCGAGGGTCGAGAGATCGGCGCCGCGATTCATGCGGACGTGAACCCGGTCGCGCTCGACGGCTACATGGCGGCCGACGACGGCCAGGATCTCTTCCCGCAGCAGCGCCACGAGATCGGGCTTGCCGCCGACGATGCCGCGCTCATGCGCCAGCAGGATCTGCAGGCGTTCGCGCGCAACGGGCGCCGACGTGCGGCGGTTGAACAAGTTCATGAGATTCATGCGGCTCTCCGTCCGAACAGCTTTCCAAGCAAGCCCTTCTTGTCGGAAGGAATCGTCATCTCGACGGATTCGCCTTTCAACCGGCGGGCCGCATCAAAATACGCACGTCCCGGCGCGCTGCCGGGATTGTTCAAGGTGACCGGGCTTCCGACGTTGGATGCGCGCAGAACCTCTTCGCTTTCGGGGATGATGCCGAGAAGCGGAATCGAGAGGATCTCCAGAACGTCGTCGACCTTCAGCATCTCGCCGCGCTCGGCGCGGACAGGGTCGTAGCGGGTGAGCAGCAGGTGCTTTTCCACGCGCTCGCCATTTTCCGCCTTCTCGGTCTTCGAATCGAGCAGGCCGATGATGCGGTCGGAGTCGCGAACGGAGGACACCTCGGGATTGGTGACGACGACGGCGACATCCGCGTGCCGCATCGCGAGCGTCGCGCCGCGTTCGATTCCCGCCGGGCTGTCGCAGATGATCCAGTCGAACTTTTGCTTCAGATCGGCGAGCACACGCGCGACGCCCTCTTCCGTCAGCGCATCCTTGTCGCGGGTTTGCGAGGCGGGAAGCAGCGACAGGTTTTCGATGCGCTTGTCGCGGATCAGGGCCTGATTGAGCTTCGCATCGCCCTGGACCACGTTGATGAGATCGAAGACGACGCGCCGCTCGGCTCCCATCACGAGATCGAGGTTGCGCAGGCCGACGTCGAAATCGATGACGACCACCTTCTCGCCGCTTTGGGCAAGCGCGCCGCCCAAAGCCGCCGTCGACGTCGTCTTGCCGACGCCGCCTTTACCAGATGTTACGACCAGGACTTTCGCCATTGTCGTCTCTCTTTCTCGCTATCAATCCAATGTTGTCAGGATGATCGAATCTCCGTCCAGGTTGACCTGGATCGGTTGACCATGAAATTTTGGGCCGAGATCATCGGCCGTCTTGTAAAGTCCATCGATGGCGATCAATTCCGCCTCGAATTTTCGGCAGAAGATGCGGGCACTGCTCTGCCCCGTGCATCCGGCGATCGCTCTTCCCCGCAGCGCGCCGTAGATATGGATGGAGCCGCCGGCCACAATCTCGGCACCCGAGGCCACGGATCCGAGGATCGTGACATCGCCTTCCGTGTGGATGATCGACTGACCCGACCGCACAGAGCCTTCGACGAGAAGGGCGGTGACCGGCGCGGGTGGGGGAGCGGGTGTCGCGGGCAGGGCCACCGCGTCGAGATCCGGAAAATCGATATCGCCGGCCTGTCGCCCGCCATTGACCGTGGCCGGCATGTCGGCATCGAGAACCGCAGCCGCCGCCCCTTCGAGCCCGATGATGCGGATATCGCGCATCTTGAGCGCGGCGAGGAAAAACTTCAGCTCGGATTTCGACGGCTTGAGAGCCGACACGTCGGCGATAATCGGCCGTCCGGAAAAGAATCCCGGCGAACGCTTCGCGACCTCATCGAGATCCTCGAGCCAATCTCTCAACGGCACTTCCGGCGCGAGAACGAGCGCCAGGAAGGACTTTCCACGGAAGCGAAGAGAGGGGCGGGTGCGAACGGCGATGGTCACGGGCGGTCAGATTCCTGCTGTTCCCCCGATCTCGACGTTTTATGGTTAACGGACGGTTAAATCCGCCGTCGGCGTTAACATTTTTGTGGTGGATGACCTGCGACAAAATGGTCCATTCGCGGAAAATCCTCAGCGCTTGGCCCGGACCCGCTCGCGATAGGCCGTGTAGAGCCCGCTTGCCGCGATGATGGCGGCGCCGATAATCGTCCAGCGATCCGGCAGCGCGCCGAAGACGAGGTATCCCAGCACGCCCGCCCAGATGAGCTGAATGTAGGAAAATGGCGCAATGGTCGATGCGTTAGCGTGACGATAGGCCAGAACGATCAGCCAATGCCCGATGGTCGAGAAGACGCCGACGGAGATGCCAAGCCCGACCTGCCCCAAGCTCGGCACGACCCATACGAACGGCAAGAGAGCGCTCAGCACCACGAAGCCGACGAAAGCCGACCAGGTGAGGGTGGTGATAGCATGATCACGCCCGCTCATCTTGCGGGTGATGACCGCGGCCGCCGCCCAGCTCGCCGCGCCGCCAAGCGGCAGGAGCGCCGCCATGTTGAAAGCGCCCGTCCCCGGGCGAATGACGACCAGCACGCCCAAAAGGCCGACGGCCGCCGCGCTCCAGCGCCGCCAGCCCACGACTTCGCCGAGGAAGACGATCGAAAGCGCCATGATGAGAATTGGCGAGATAAAGTAGATTGCGGTCGCGTCCGCGACCTGAAGAAAGCGCAGGCTTGCCGTGAAGAGCAATGCGGAACCGACGGTACCGAGGCCGCGCAGGACCTGAAGGCCGGGATGCTGCGAGCGCAAGAGCGTGCCACCGCCATTCATCATCAGCAGCGGAATGACGAGGAGCGAGAAGGTTGCGTAGCGCAGCCAGGCGATTTCCACGGCGGGCAACGCGTCCGCAAGGCCCTTGGTGAGAATATCCGAGCCCGAAAAGAAAACGGTGGAGGCGAGCATCAGCACCGTTCCCCACAGCTGCGACTGGACCGGCTTCGCACCGGAATCGCGCTCGACGGGCTTGGCGGACCTCGTCGTCATGGGGGCCGTGGTTTTGGGTGTCATCGGGTTCTCGAAAAGGACAGCATTCAAGGAATCATGATGCGTTTAACAAGCCGCTGGCTCATAAGCGATTGTTCTCGCCGAAAGAGGGCGCAAATGCAGCAACGGCTCCATGCACGCACCGAATACATTAACATCTCGTTGAGGCTGGGCGGGCGGCGCGTTCAGGAGCATACGGGATCATGCAAGTGAGCATGCAGGCTTCGCCAAGGCGGCTCGAAGGCGGAACCCCGGCTTTCCGTCGGTTGAACCTTGCTCTGTTCGCGGCGGGCTTTGCGACCTTCGCCATTCTCTATTGCGTCCAACCCCTCCTGCCTGTCTTCTCGGAAGAGTTTCACGTCAGCGCGGCTGTCAGCAGCTTGTCCCTGTCACTCAGCACGGGTCTGCTCGCCGTCGCGATGCTCGTTGTCGGATCGCTCTCCGAGGTTTGGGGGCGAAAGCCGGTCATGGTGGCCTCGCTGTTCGCGTCCGCCGTGCTGACGATTCTGTCCGCCGCCGCACCCACCTGGCACGCCCTGCTCTTGACCCGCGTGGCGATCGGGGTGTCCTTGAGCGGGCTGCCCGCCGTCGCCATGGCTTATGTGAGCGAAGAGGTCGATTCCAAATCCGTCGGCCTCGCCATGGGCCTTTTCATCGGCGGGAATGCGATCGGCGGCATGTCGGGCCGCCTCATCACCGGCATCCTGACCGATCTCGGCTCCTGGCGGGTGGCGATTGGGGCCATCGGCACGCTCGGGCTTCTCGCCGCGATCCTGGCATGGCGGAGCCTGCCGGCGTCCGCCCACTTCACGCCCCGCCGCGCCGACTTGATGGAGTTGCTGCGGTCTTTCGCGGACCATCTTCGCGATCCGGGTCTGCTCTGCCTCTACGCGGAAGCGTTTCTGCTGATGGGGGCATTTGTGACGCTCTACAACTATCTCGGCTATCGCCTGATGGCTCCGCCCTATCTCTTGAGTCAGAGCGCCATCGGCGCGATTTTCGTGATCTATCTGGTCGGCACCGCCAGTTCGACGATCGCCGGCAGCCTGGCCGACCGGCTGGGCCGACCGCGCGTTCTCGGCGCGATGATTGCGGTCATGCTGAGCGGCGTTGCGATGTCGCTGCTTGGCCATCTCGCCGCGATCCTGGCTGGAATCGTCGCCGTCACCTTCGGCTTTTTCGGCGCGCATTCGGTGGCGAGCAGCTGGGTCGGCAGTCGCGCGCAAAGCGCGAAGGCGCAGGCCTCCGCACTCTATCTCTTCTGCTACTATCTCGGCTCGAGCTTGATCGGGACCCTGGGCGGCGTGTTCTGGGCGTCCTCGGGCTGGTGGGGCATCGCGAGCCTCGTCAGCGTTCTACTGATCGCCGCGCTCGCCGTCGCGCTACGTCTGATCACACTCTCGTCGCGCATGTCCGATTGATGCAATTCAACTTGCGACGCGCACGAGCAACTTGCCGAAATTCTTCCCCTTCAGCAGGCCGATGAAAGCCTCCGGCGCCTTCTCCAGCCCCTCGACCACGTCCTCGCGATATTTGATCTTGCCCTCGCGCAGCCATTGCGACACCTCGCGCTGGAAATCCTGCGCCTGGGACGCGAAATCCCGCACGATGAACCCGCGCAAGGTGAGACGGCGAGACAGGACCGCGCTCATGAGCAGCGGCAGGCGGTCAGGGCCCGGCGGAAGTTCCTTCGCGTTGTAATGGGCGACGAGACCGCAGACCGGCACCCGCGCGAAATCGTTGAGAAGCGGAAACACCGCATCCCAGACCGCGCCGCCGACATTCTCGAAATAGACATCAATCCCTTTCGGGCAGGCCGCGCGGAGTTTGTCCGGCATATCCGCCGCGTAATGATCGATCGCAGCGTCGAAGCCGAGCTCCTCCACGAGATAGCGGCACTTGTCGGGCCCACCCGCGATGCCGACAGCGCGGCAACCTTTCAGCTTGGCGATCTGACCGACGAGGGAACCGACGGGTCCGGCGGCGGCTGCCACGACAACCGTTTCGCCGGACTTGGGCTGGCCGATGTTCAAGAGCCCCGTATAGGCGGTCATCCCCGGCATGCCGAGCACGCCGAGCGCCGTCGAGATCGGCGCGAGCGACGGGTCGAGCTTGCGCAATCCGGTTCCGTCCGACAGGGCATGGTCCTGCCAGCCGGACTGCGACAGCACGATATCGCCGACGGCGAAATCGGGATGACGGGAGGCGACGACCTTGCTGAC
The DNA here is from genome assembly GCF_015694465.1 of Microvirga alba. Taxonomy (GTDB): domain Bacteria; phylum Pseudomonadota; class Alphaproteobacteria; order Rhizobiales; family Beijerinckiaceae; genus Microvirga; species Microvirga alba. The sequence goes on along the minus strand of NZ_JADQDO010000002.1, from coordinate 787,101 downwards.
CGTGCCGCCGACCATCGGCTCGCCGATCTCGACCGGCTGCGCGTAGGACTTGGCCGCGCTCATGCGCCCGCGCATGTAAGGATCAAGTGAAAGCCACCGCGTCTGCAGGAGCACCTGCCCCTCGCCCGGCTCAGGGACCGGCGCTGACTCAAGCCGGAAATCCGACGGTTTTGGCTCTCCCACCGGCCGCGAGGCCAGCACGATGCGTCGACTGGATGCTGCGGGCATTCGGCTCTCCTCCGCATATTGCAATGATCAAGATCGTGCGCGGAAAACCCGGCAGCAGGGACTTTGTTCAAAGATCGTCGGAGCGACCTCTCCCTAGACCTTTAGTCTATGGGCCCCCAAAGCTCCGGCATGTTATCTCCCAATCGCTTCCCCATTTCCCGTCAGATCGCAACGACAAGCCTCATATCATCATGGATTTCTCCACCGCGGTCCTTCTTGCCGCCTCAGGTCTTGCGGCCGGTCTCGTCAATGCCATCGCCGGCGGCGGCACCTTCTTCACTTTCTCGGCTCTTGTCGCGGTGGGTCTTCCGCCTGTCGTCGCCAACGCCACCAGCGCGGTCGCGGTCACGCCCGCCAATCTGGCCAGCGCCTGGGCGTATCGCCGTGAATTGATGGCCAATCTCCGGCGCTTCACGGCGTTGGGAATCGTCAGCCTGATCGGCGGCCTTATCGGGGCGTACATTCTGACGGTGACGGACAACACCGCCTTCCGACGGCTCGTGCCGTGGCTTCTCCTGTTCGCGACCCTGCTCTTCGCCGCAAGCCCGCGCATCGTGGCGCTCGCCCGCGCCATCGGCCGCTCCGAGGGCCACACGCCGTCAACCCGCGCCTGGGCAGCGGGCCTGGCGTTCCAGTTTCTCGTGTCCATTTACGGCGGCTTCTTCGGCGCGGGCATGGGCATCGTGATGCTCGCCGCGCTCGCCATCACCGAGGGTGACGACTTTCATCTGATCAATTCGGCCAAGCACCTGTGCTCGACCCTGATCCAGCTCGTCGCGGTTTGTCTCTTCATCGCGGCCGGTCTCGTCAGTTGGCGCGAAATGTTCATCGTTGGCGCGGCCTCCGTCATCGGCGGCTATCTCGGCGTCGTCTTCGGCCGTCGCCTTTCGCCTGGCGCGATCCGTTGGCTCGTGATCGGCGTGGGCGCGGCCCTGACACTCTACTTCTTCTTAGGATAACCCCACGCCCGAACGCAGGGCCAACACCTTTTTCCGAGCGTCGCCCGATTCACGCCACAACCTTAACCCTAGGTGTCCCGGTGTGATTCGGACCTCTTGCGAAAAGGACAATGCGGTGACTGAAACAAAGAACCTGACGGGACTCGACGGCTCTCAATCAGTCAGCGCCCTCGGCCTGCGCTGGGCCGCGTTACGCGGCATGCTGACCTCGCCGCTGATCATGGTCGAGGACCAGCGGCACCTGCGCGAGGAATTGCTGCGGGAATTGGGCGTGATCGAACATGAATTCGTTTCCCTGCCGTCGCGCAACGCCACGGAAATCTCGGCCAAGATCGACATCGCGAAATCGGCCCTGCGGGACGGCTTGCAGGCCGGGCAATCCTGGCTGATCGAGCTTCTCGACAGCATCCAGAACGATCTTCAGGCAACGAACGCCAAGGTGCCGGGAGCGAACCGCTCCACCGCCAATCTCGCGCGCGCCTATCAGCAGCGGAATGAGGCCGCGGCCCCGGCCGCCTCGGAACCCGAGACAACGCCCGCTGCCTGATGCTCGTTCGAGCGCGCCGCGGCTCTTGGAGCATGATCAGAACAAGTGGAAACCGGCCGTTCGCCCGGATCATGCGGCAACAAGGAATCCGGAGCTTGATCAGGTTTCAAAGAGACATGATCAAGCTCTAGACCAATCCCGGATCGATGGTGCTCTTGCGCTCGAGCCACGCGGGCACCGGCAGGTTTTTCGCGCGTAGGAAATCCGGGTTGAAGAGCTTGGACTGATAACGCGTGCCGTAGTCGCACAGCACGGTGACGATGGTGTGCCCCGGTCCGAGATGCTTCGCGAGGCGGATCGCGCCGGCCACATTGATGCCGGACGATCCGCCGAGGCACAGGCCCTCAAATTGCAAAAGATCGAAGATGACCGGCAACGCCTCCTCGTCCGGGATCTGGAACGCGATGTCGATGGGCGCGCCCTCGATGTTCTTGGTGATGCGGCCCTGGCCGATGCCTTCGGTGATGGACGATCCGGTCGCCTTCAACTCGCCGGTCGTGAAATAACTGTAGAGCGCCGCCCCCATCGGGTCTGCAAGGCCGATGGCGATCTTGGGGTTGCGCTCCTTCAAGGCCATGCCGATGCCCGCGAGCGTCCCGCCCGTGCCGACGGCGCAGATGAAGCCGTCGACCTTGCCTTCCGTCTGCTCCCAGATCTCGGGGCCCGTGGTCTCCCTATGGCCCTGGCGGTTCGCCACGTTGTCGAACTGGTTGGCCCAGATCGCGCCGTTCGGCTCGGATGCGGCTAGACGCTCCGCCAGACGGCCCGAGACCTTCACGTAGTTGTTGGGGTTCGCATAAGGCACCGCCGGCACCTCGATCAGCTCCGCCCCCGCGAGGCGCAGCATATCTTTCTTTTCCTGGCTCTGCGTATCGGGGATCACGATGATCGTGCGAAAGCCCAGCGCGTTGCCGACAAGCGCGAGGCCGATGCCGGTATTGCCCGCCGTGCCCTCGACGATGACGCCGCCGGGTCGCAGCGCGCCGCGCTCGATTGCGTCCTGAATGATGAACAGCGCCGCCCGGTCCTTCACCGACTGCCCTGGGTTCATGAACTCGGCTTTGCCGAGAATGGTGCAGCCGGTCAGCTCGGAAGCGCGACGGAGCTTGATGAGGGGCGTATTGCCGATGGCGGCAAGGATGTCGGGCTTAAAGGTCATGAAGAGGCGCTCTCAAGATCGATCACCGGAGGGATTTTGAGACTCTCAATAGCAGCAAAAAGCCCAATTCAAACGCGCTGTTTCACGCCCATCGACGGTCCCGGCCCGCCGGGAAACCTCAAAACCGCCAGATAAAGTTGCCCTTGAGCGCGTGCTCTTGGGCGCGGTTGCCGATCTGGCCCTGATAGGCCGCTCCGAGCGTGACGGCCCTTGTTACCTGCCAGTCGAGACCGGCTTCCGCCACGAGCGCATTGCGATCGACCGGCGTGCCCGTCACGGTGAACGCGGACGCGCCGCCGCCAAAGGCGAGAAGCGCATTCGGGCTGACGTCGCCATAAGCATAGCGCCAGGCGACGAGCCCTCGCAGATTGACCGGGATTTCTTCGCTCAACCGCGCCTCGGCCCGCACGCCGAGCGTGGTCGTGCCGAGGTCCTGATCCTGCCCATACCCGGTCAGGGCTGCGGGACCGCCATTCTCGGTGAAACCCTCGGTGTGCAACCGCATGGCCGCAAGCCCGATGAAAGGCTCGATCTGGGTACGGCCGCCATCGATGCGATAGCCGAGTTCGCTGAAAGCCTGCAGAGTCGAACCGCGATAGGACGCGCTGAGCTGATCGAAGAAGCCGGGGAAGACCACCCTGCGCTTGGTGTCGATGTCGGTTGCCGCATAGCCCGCGCCGAGGCGAAGTTGGATGCCTCCCCACGCTGCCGATCCATAGAGGGAACCAAAGACGCTCTCGTTCGAGCCTGACGAAAGGCGTGCCTCGACATCGAAGGTCGTGCGCGTGAAACCTCCCGCAACGCCGACGCGATAAGCCCGACGCGGCGCGAACTCCGCTCCGATCATGAAGCCCCCCGTGGCGCTGTCGAGAGCAGCCGCATTGCCGTTGGCGCGCGTCTTGCCCCAGGAGCCGAAGCCTTCGCCCCAGAGCGTGAAGGCGCGCGGGTCGAGATCGGGATAGGGCACGGCGACGGGATCGGGCTGCCCGCGCGGCCGATCCATCGCATAGGCAGCATAGACGCTGCTTCCCGGCACGAAGGCGGGCCCGCGCGACACACCGCGCAGACGGGCCATCAAGGTCTCGGTGACGAGCCCTCCATTGGCGTAGGCCGATGCCGCCGCACTCGCATAAGCCTCACCGGAGAGCCCGTTGAAGGCCTGCCGCGCGCCGGAGACGCTTTGACCGATCACGGCGCGAAAGAGCGGGTTATTCGCGCCGAGCGTCTCGACCGCACCCGCGACGGACGTCTGGTTGCTTGAGGTCGCGACAGACGGGAACGGCACAGGCCCCGATGGGCCCGATGGCCCCGGTGGTCCGCTCTTGCGGGGCAGGGTCAGATCAACCTTCTTCGCGTCATATTCCAGCACAGGGGACAGAAAAGCGAAATCATGGGCAAGGCTGGCGAACGTTCCCGACACGCCGTCCGCGGCCGACAAGAGCGTGTAGCGCGCACCGGGCACATAGGTCCCACCTGGCAGCGTCGTCACGCTGACCGTGCCGCCCTGAAGCTGCGCGGCGCCGGACACGCTGATCCGGTCGTTTCCAACGCCCGGCATGATGCGGACGCGATAGGTCGAGCCCGCCTCGAAGGATGCGTTGCCATCCACATCAAGGCTCTTCGTCAGATTGCCGGGAGCCACGAATGAACCGTTCCGCGCCAGAAGCCCGCCGATCTCGCCAGCGCCGCTCAAGGTCGCGGCATCGGCGACCGTGACGCTGGAGGTGAGAGACCCGTCGACCTGCAAGGTCCCAGCCTGGACGAGCGTTCCGCCCGTATACGTGCTGGTCCCCGTCAGCGTCAGACGGCCTGCCCCGGCCTTCACCAGCGAACCACCGACGCCACCGGACGCGCCGCCGTCATGGAAGCCGCCCTGAACGATGCCATCAGCACCATTGCTGCCGAGCGTCAGCTTGTTGCCACCGAGAAAGACATTCCCCGCGCCTGTGAGTGAACCAATCGCCATCGGCCCGGTATGACCGCTGATGTCCACGTTGCCGCCGGCATTGTTGACGATGGTCACAAGGTCCGCCGTCGATCGCCCGCTGAAATACGCGGTGCCCTTGTCGTTGTTCACGATGCTGGACGTGCCGGCGGAGCTATTGTCGGTAAAGGTGACATAGCCGAAGGCGCCATTCGTGAAACTCGCGGCCTCCGCCGTGCTGGTGTCCGAAAAGGTGACCCCGGTGCGGGCCGCAAGGCTCGACCCCGCATTGTCGAACCGTGCCTGGGCCGCCTTCCCCGCACCCTCGAACAGGATCGTGCTGCCGTTTGTGCTCGTGACACGCGCAGTGCCCGCGCTGGCGTTACCGGCAAAGACGAGCGCGCCATGATCATTGGTGATGGTAGCGCTTCCCGCGGACGCTCTATCGTTGAAGCGCAGATGGCCCCCGTCCATGGTCTTGAGAGACAACGCACCGGCGCTGGCGCTGTCGGAAAAGGTCAATGTCGAATCCGCGCCGTCCACGACAACGGGGCCCGAGCCGAGCGCGCCATCAGTCTTGACGAGGAGAGTGCCTTCGCTGACCTGTGTTCCGCCGCGATAATCGTTGGCCCGCGTCAGACGCAAGAGGCCCGCGCCGGCCTTTTCCAATCCGCCATTGCCGGTGACGAGTCCCGCGAGTGAAAAGTCCTGTCCGGCATCGACGGTCACCCCGCCGTTGCCTGCGCCGAGCGTGACCATGCGCGCGGTCGTAAAGCCTCTTGTCGCGCGCAATGCGCCGCCGTCGAGCCTCACGCCGCCGGATGGAGCGCCCAGGTTGGCGTCGCTTGAGACCGAGACGACGCCACCATTGACCGACGTGCCGCCGGTATAGGTATTCGCCGCCGCCAATGTGAGCGTGCCGGGGCCGATCTTCGTCAGCGCGCTGCCGCTGGCGACACCATCAAACGTCAGCGTGCGACCGGAATCGACGGATACGCTGGGTGCGTTCGCGCCGATCGCGACGAGACGGCTCGAGGCAAAGGTCTCCTTGGCGCGGAACGTCCCGCCGTCGAGCCTCAGATCCCCGGAGGAATCGCCGAGATTGGCATCGCTCGAAACAGCAAGCGTACCGCCCCTGACCCGGGTGGCGCCGGTATAGGTGTTGACGCCGGAGAGGGTGAAGGTGCCTGAACCCTCCTTGACCACGGATCCGTCAATGCCGCCGATCACGCCGGAGAATTCGGTGTCCGCATTGTTCCGGCCGACCGTTAAGGTCTCTGCGCCGAGGGCCACGTTGCCCGCACCGGCGAGCGAACCAATCCGCTGGTTGAAACCATTGAGATCGAGGATGGCGCCACTCGCGATCGTGAAGGTGCTGTTCGGCGACAATCGGTTCATGCCACCGGGCTGCAGCGTCCCTGCGTTGACGTTCGTCGCGCCGGTATAGGTGCTGGTGCCAGACAGTGTCAGCGTGCCCGCGCCGGTCTTCGTGAGGATGCCTCCCGGCCCGTCATTGTCATAGATGGTGCCCGCGAACGACAATGCGTAACCGTTCGTGTCGATCTTGCCGCCTGCCGTATTGATGCCCATGGAAAGATTGGCGAGGGTCACGCTCGCGCCGGCCTGAAGAGTGCCGCCATTGAGAGTGATCTGCCCCAAGCCGAGGGCGTTGCCATGGGTTACACGCAGCGCGCCTTCGCTGATGATCGCCCCCATGTCGAAGGTATTGGCATTCGAGAGCACGAGCGTGCCAGCGCCAGTCTTGATGATTCCCCACGGGTCGTTGCGGCTTCTGATTAGCCCGGCATAGGTCCCGACCGCGCCCGTTCCGACGGTGAAGGCGAGATTGCCTTCGAGGTCCGCCTCATTCGAGATTGTGATCCCGTTCCGGATTTCGAGCGTTCCTCCATAAGAGGTGAGCACCCCGCTCCCGAGCGCATTGTTGTGACCAACGCTGATCGTCGCGTTGTTGTAGAGCTGCGTTCCACCCGTAAAGCTGTTGCTTCCTGAGAGAGATAACGTCCCCCGCCCGTCCCTGATGAGAGCGCCGCCTCCGGAGACGACCCCGTTCAGCGCGAACTGATCCCCCGCATTGCCGCCCCTGACCGTCAGCTGGCTATTGAGCGACAGGTCTTGGTTGATCGTCAGGCTGAAGGGCGCGGTGGGGGCAATGTCGATGGCCGCATCGATCCCGGAGAAGGACAAGCTGCCGCCGGCCAGCGCGCCGAAGGTCCATGCGCCGCCCATCGGGGGCGCCACCGAGAGACGGTTGATCAGAAGAGCGCCGAGATCGTTGTCCGTGCTGAAGACGCTGCCGCCCGTATCGAACACCAGGTTTGCCGTCGGGGAGCTCATGGGCAGAGCTCCAGCCTGCCAGTTGACGAAGTTCGACCACGCTCCGCCGGTGCCCTGGAACGTATAGGTCTGAGCCTGAACCCGCTCCGCGGCGCCAACGGCAACGACTGCAAGCACGATGGCCGTGGATTGCAGCAATGCTTGGCGTTGCCAATGCAGGGGTCGGTTCATGTCTGCGCTCTCCTGAGGGCAAATCATCTGACCGACCTGCACGCACAAGCGGGACACTAAGAATTTATCCTATCTCGTCTATCAGTTTCCGTAAGGTAAGATTCGACTAAAATCCGCTGTGTCGTCAGCGCAACGATTCTATTTTTATCGAGATTGGCAAGCACCAATTCACGCGTTCAAACCAATACAGACAACAACTCAGAGATTCATTCTCGCGGGTCTGCTTCGCTCTGCGGACGAAAAATTCGAACGGTCTCAGAGGGCGGCGAGAGCATCGTCCAGAGTGGCAACAAAGAGGTCCGCGTTCTCCTCCGAGAACACGAGCGGCGGGCGGATTTTCAGGATGTTGGCATGCGGGCCCGCGCCGCTGATGAGAACACCTCGTTCGCGCATATCGTTGATCAGGCGCGCTGTCTCCTGAGCGGCCGGTTCCCGGCTCGTCCGGTCGCGCACAAGCTCGACGCCGACAAAAAGTCCCGCGCCGCGCACATCGCCGATGATCGAATGCTTCTCGGCGAGGTGCTCAAGTCCCCGACGCATGGAAGCGCCTACCTGACGCGCGTTTTCCATCAGGCCTTCGCGTTCGATGACCTCCAGCACGGCCATGCCGACCGCGCACGACACCGGGTTGCCGCCGAAGGTGTTGAAATAACGCGAAGTGCGCCCGAACGCCTGCACGATGTCTGGTTTCGCAATCATCGCCGCCATCGGATGGCCGTTGCCCATGGGCTTGCCGACCGTGACCATATCCGGGAGAAGGCCGTGACGCTCGAACCCCCACATCTGTGCGCCGGTTCGGCCGAATCCCGGCTGCACTTCGTCGGCAATGAAGACCCCACCGGCCGCGCGAATGACATCGACCGCCTTGGCGAGGAATCCCGGCGGATCGGACAAGACGCCGTCGCTCGACAGGATCGTGTCGACGAGCAAAGCCGCAGGCTTGATGCCTTTCGCGCGCATGTCCTCGATTGCGGCGGCAACGTTCCTTGCAAAGACCTCCGCCACATCCTGTCCGCCGCTGCGATACAGATCGGGAGCCGGAACGGTGCGCACGTGGTCGCCGCGCGGCACCGACGGCCCGAGAGACGGCGAAAGCTGCGAGACCGCGTCCGTAACGCCGTGATAGGCGAGTTCCGTGACGATGAAGCCGGTTCCGCCGGTATAGGCCTTGGCGGCGCGCACCGCGAGATCGTTGGCCTCGCTGCCCGTGCAAGTAAACATGACGTTGCCGAGTTCCTTCGGAAACTTGGCGAGCAGCTTTTCCGCATAGTCGAGAATCGTCTCGTGCAGATAGCGTGTATGCGTGTTCAGAACAGCCGCTTGTCGCGACAAGGCCGCGACCACATGCGGATGGCTGTGCCCCACACATGCGACGTTGTTATAGGCATCGAGATAAGGCCGTCCCTCGGGATCGTAGAGCCACACGCCCTCACCGCGAACGATGTGCAAGGGATTCGTGTAGAAAAGGCGATAAGCCGGTCCGAGCAGCCTTTCGCGACGGGCGATCAGATCGCGTTCCCTGTCGTTCAGCCCGGTGGCCTTGCTGGGCACATAGGCGTTGATCATGCCTCCCGCGACATCGGCATTTGTCGACATTCGATCACTCCATATCGCAAGCACGGCGCAGGAAGGCCTGAGCCTCCTGTCGCGAAAGACCCGCCAGACGTTCAAGCCCCGACCAGGCGGCCGGGTTGTTGCGCAGAATATAGTCCCGGTTCTCAGGATGGGTGCTCGCACGCCATCCGCTGATGGCCACGATCAGGACAAGCCGGGTCGCGATCAGGTCAAACAACAAATCGATCTCGGCGCGCTCCAAGGGCGCGACCGCGTGATAGGCCGCGACGAAATCGACGGCCGCCTCCAGCGGGTTTCCAACCTCGGAGAGCTGGTACGCCGCAGCGACGGCGACATCGCAGATAAGGGGCGCGTGCACCAGATCGCCGAAATCCAGAATTCCCGCGACCCGATCGTGATCATCCGGCCGCACCAGAACGTTATGCGGGTTGAGATCGTTATGGATCACTTGCGCGCGCAAGCCCGGCAAGAGCGGCAACGCGTGATGCTCGAAATTGTCGAGAAACCGCGTCGCCAGGGCGCGCCGCCCGGAATCCTGAATATGAACGAGAATCTCGCGCACGCGACTCGCCTGCTTCAAATCCCACAGCAGGTCATGTCCCGCCGCCGGGTGAAAGAAGCCGCGCAGCGCCAGACCAAGCCGGGCCAGGCTGCGTCCAAGGTCGCGCCGTTGCGCGGACGTCCGCTGCACCTTGTGAAGCGGCTCGCCCTGCGTGAAGGTCACAATTCGCACAACCCTGATCGCGGAATCGCCCGAAAAGGGCAGCGACAGCTCGGGCTGGCCATTTCGCGCCCTGACCACATGCTGGATCGGCAGATCGGGATTGACTGATGCCGCATGCAGCAAGGCCTGCGTTTGCATATCGCTGACGCGCCGATCCTCTGCCGGATGCGTGATCTTCAGCACATAGTCCCGGCCGTCCTCCGCCTTGAGATGGAAGTTCTGGTCCCGCTCACTGCTGAGCGGGTGCGCAATGGCGCTCAATCCGTAATGCTCACGTGCCAACACCTCGGCCTCGGCGAGAGGAACGGGGCGCGCCGCCATCGTCAGCGTCTCTCCGATACCGGCTTCATGATCGGCCGTCATGCTCGTGCCCCTCGAAAGCGTATTCCTGCGGACGCTCACGGCTGTAACCGATTTTTCTCGATGAGGCGACCGTCACGCGCAGCCATTCTGCGAGAACATAAATTCGAACCGGCCTGAGGGACTCAGGCCGGGGCATCATGTCGCGCAGTCAGGAGATCGGCCGCCATTTCACGCTCGTGTGGCGGCCTCGCTTTGGCGCGGCTCGGCGATGAGCCTTCCGAGTGCCTCGAAATCCGCCCTCCTTGTGGAGCTGCGCCGCCACACGAGCCCGATGGTTCGCATCGGCGGATCGTCGGGGAATTCGATCAGGGCGACTCGTCGCCGGTCGACCTCGGCCTCGGCGCAAAGTTCCGGAAGCAGCGTAACGCCGTGCCCAGCGGCGACCATCTGCATGATCGTGGTCAGCGAGGCCGCCCCGAGTGCCTTGCGGGCCTGGATGTTGGCGATGGAGCAGAATTGAAGGGCCTGATCCCTCAGGCAATGTCCCTCCTCCAACAACAGCAGCCGCTCGCGCATGAGGCGGCTCTGCAGATCGCTTGCCGACCAATCCCTCGCCGATTTCGCCTGTACGGCGATCAGAAACCTGTCATCGAACAGAGGAAGGGCTTCGAGTTGCGTGTTCTGCACGGGCAAGGCGAGTAACGCGGCATCCAGATCACCGCGGACCAGCTCCTCGATGAGCGTGTCGGTCTGCGTCTCGCGGATCAGGAGTTCAAGAGACGGATAGGCCTTCTCCGAATCCGGGAGAAGCGAGGGCAGGAGATAGGGCGCGACGGAAGGAATGATTCCGAGCCGCAACGGGCCCGTGAGCACGCCATGTTGCTGGCGCGCATATTCATTCAGCTCGCGGACCTGGGCCAGGATCGCCTCGGCGCGCGCCGCGATCTCCTGCCCGGCGGAGGTCAGCATGACCGAATTGCCGCGCCGCTCGACGAGCTCAATCCCAAGCTCACGCTCAAGCTCCTTCACTTGCATGGAAAGGGCGGGCTGCGTGACGGCGCATTGATCCGCCGCCATACCGAAATGCCGGGTGCGGGAGAGGGTTTCAAAGTAGCGAAGTTGTCGGAATGTCACCATGAGGTGATCAGATTATCTTATCGCAGGTCGCAAGCAAAGCGATTGGACCTGATCGACCTTGGCCTGCATCCTGCCATCAGTTTTATGGGAGAGGATGATGACCAAACGCCCCACGATGACCACGACGGCCGGTGCGCCGGTGCCGGACAATCAGAACAGTGTTTCGGCCGGTGAGCGCGGTCCGCTCCTGCTTCAGGATTATCAGCTGATCGAAAAGCTCGCGCATCAAAACCGCGAGCGCATTCCGGAGCGCGTGGTGCACGCCAAGGGTTCCGCCGCCTATGGCACGCTCACGATCACGAAGGACATCACGCGCTATTCCAAGGCGAAGGTATTCTCGGATGTGGGCAAGAAGAGCGAGGTGTTCCTGCGCTTCTCGACCGTCGCAGGCGAGCGCGGCGCGGCGGATGCGGAGCGCGACGTGCGCGGCTTCGCACTCAAAGTCTATACGGAAGAAGGCAACTGGGATCTGGTCGGCAACAACACGCCCGTGTTCTTCGTGCGCGACCCGGTGAAGTTCCCCGATTTCATCCGCACGCAGAAGCGTCACCCTTCGACAAACCTGCGCTCGCCCACCGCGATGTGGGATTTCTGGTCCCTCAGCCCAGAGAGCCTGCATCAGGTCACGATCCTGTTCTCGGATCGCGGATTGCCGCAGGGCTACCGCTTCATGCACGGTTTCGGCTCGCACACGTATTCGTTCATCAATGCACAAGGCGAGCGGTTCTGGGTCAAATTCCACTTCAAATCGATGCAGGGCATCAAGAACTGGACCAACCGCGAAGGCGAGGCTGTCGTCGCCACGGACCGCGAGAGCGCGCAGCGCGATCTCTATGAAGCACTCGAGAAGGGCGAGTTCCCACGCTGGAAATTCTGCGTCCAGATCATGCCGGAGGCGGATGCGGACAAGACGCCCTACAACCCCTTCGACATCACCAAGGTGTGGCCGCATGGGGACTATCCGCTGATCGAGGTCGGCGTGCTGGAATTGAACCGCAACGCCGCGCATTATTTCGCGGAAGTGGAGCAATCCTCGTTCTCGCCATCGAACATCGTGCCGGGCATCGGCTTCTCGCCCGACAAGATGTTGCAGGGCCGCATCTTCGCCTATGCGGATGCGCACCGCTATCGCGTCGGAACGCATTACGAGGCGCTCCCCGTCAACCGCCCGCGCTGCCCGGTCAATCATTACCACGCCGACGGCGCGATGCTGTCCGAGGTCCCGCATCGGGGCGACGCCTATTACGAGCCGAACTCCTTCAACGGCCCGGTTCAGGAGGATCGCTTCGCCGAGCCGGCGCTGACAATTTCAGGCGATGCCGCCCGTTACGATCATCGCGTCGGCAACGACGACTACAAGCAGCCGGGCGACCTGTTCCGTCTCATGACGGCCGAGCAGCAAGGGGCCTTGATGGACAACATCGCCGAAGCAATGCAGGGCGTGCCGGTGGAGATCGTGAAGCGCCAGATCGCCCACTTCTACCGCGCCGACAAGGCCTATGGCCTCGGCGTTGCGAAACGCATGGGCGTCCAGGCAGAGGCTCTGACTGAGGCGGCGGAATAAGTCGTCACTGATCTCCGTCAGCCTCGACGGCCCGGGCTACCCCGGCCTGGGCCGTTTTTTCACTCGATAGGTTCGCCCAGAAGAAACGGGTTGGTGCGCCGTTCGTCGCCGATCGTGCTCATGGGGCCGTGACCGCAGATGAAGGCGACATCATCACCGAGCGGCAAGAGCTTGTCCTTGATCGAACGGATCAGCGCTTTACCGTCGCCGCCGGGCAAGTCGACCCGACCGACCGACCCCTGGAACAGCACATCGCCGACGATGGCGACGCGTTGAGAGGGCGATACGAAAGCGACGCTTCCCGGCGAATGGCCGGGGCAATGCAAAACATCGAGCGTCACCTCGCCAACGGTGACCGTGTCGCCGTCGTTGAGCCAGCGATCCGGCGTGACGGCGCGCGCGCCTTCGATACCGTACATGCGGCCCGTTTCCGGAAGCCGGTCGAGAAGAAACCGATCCGCCTCGTGCGGCCCTTCAACGGGCACGCCAAGCTCTTCCTTCAGGTCGGCCGCGCCTGCCGCATGGTCGATATGGCCGTGGGTAAGGAGGATCTTTTCGACCGTCACGCCGCTCTCGGCGATGGCCTGGCGGATACGGTCAAGATCGCCGCCCGGATCGATCACGACGCCTTTCTTCGTCTTCTCGCTCCACAGCAATGTGCAGTTCTGCTGGAAGGGCGTCACGGGAATGATGGCGGCGCGAAGATCTGACACGGAATAATCCTTTGACTTTTCTCAAGCGCACATAAGCCCTCACGCCGCCGGATTGAAGCCCTCGATATTGCGGCGGCCGCTTCTATTGACCTGGCGTCACCCTGATTCACATAGTCCCTGCACCGAATCAAAAGCGAGACATCAGCATGGAAACCCGGGCCGCCGTGGCGTGGGAGGCGGGCAAGCCTCTCACCATCGAAACCGTTCGTATCGAAGGCCCGCGCGCTGGCGAGGTGCTTGTCGAAGTCATGGCGACGGGCGTTTGCCACACGGATGCCTACACGCTCTCGGGGCTCGACCCCGAAGGGCTGTTTCCGGCCATTCTTGGCCATGAAGGCGCGGGCATCGTGCGCGAGGTCGGCCCCGGCGTCACGACGCTCAAGCCGGGCGACCATGTAATTCCGCTCTACACGCCCGAATGCCGCCAGTGCAAAACCTGCCTGTCGCGCCGTTCCAATCTCTGCACATCGATCCGCGCCACCCAAGGCAAGGGCGTCATGCCCGACGGCACGAGCCGCTTCCGCTGCGATGGCGACACCGTGTTCCACTATATGGGCTGCTCGACCTTCGCGAACTTCACCGTTCTGCCGGAGATCGCGCTCGCCAAGATCCGCGAGGACGCGCCCTTCGACAAGATCTGCTACATCGGCTGCGGCGTCACCACCGGCATCGGCGCGGTGATCTACACCGCGAAGGTATGGCCCGGCGCGAATGTGGTCGTCTTCGGTCTCGGCGGCATTGGCCTCAACGTGATCCAGGGCGCGCGGATGGTGGGCGCGGACAAGATCATCGGCGTCGACATCAATCCCGCCAAGCGCGCCATGGCCGAAAAATTCGGCATGACCGATTTCATCAATCCGAATGAAGTCGGCACCGACAAGGTCGTGCAGGCAATCGTCGATCTGACCGGCGGCGGCGCGGATTTCTCGTTCGACGCCACCGGCAACGTGAATGTGATGCGCCAGGCGCTCGAATGCTGCCATCGCGGCTGGGGCGAGAGCATCATCATCGGCGTCGCGGAATCGGGCAAGGAAATCGCGACACGTCCCTTCCAGCTCGTCACGGGCCGCGTCTGGAAAGGCACCGCCTTCGGCGGCGCGCGCGGACGCACGGACGTTCCGAAGATCGTCGATTGGTACATGGAGGGCAAGATCAACATCGACGATCTCATCACCCACACCATGCCGCTCGACGAGATCAACACCGCCTTCGACCTGATGCACGAAGGCAAGTCGATCCGCTCGGTCATCCTCTACTGATCGGGAGAGCATCGTTGAGCCTTGAGATCGTCTCCCAGTCGCGCTGCTTCGAGGGCACGCAATTCGTCTATCGCCATCTCTCGGTCGAGACCGGCACGCCCATGCGCTTCGCGGCCTACGTGCCGCCACAGGCGGCGCAGGAGGACCTGCCGGTCGTGTGGTTTCTGTCAGGCCTGACCTGCACGGAGGAAAACGTCACGGTGAAGGCGGGCGCGCAGCGCGTGGCATCCGAACTCGGCCTGATTCTGGTCGCGCCCGACACGAGCCCACGCGGCGAGGGCGTGCCGGGCGATCCGGAAGGGTCTTATGATTTCGGCCTCGGCGCGGGCTTCTATGTGGATGCGACTGAGGAGCCTTGGGCCAGGAACTACCGGATGCGCTCCTATCTCGAGCGCGAATTGCCCGCGCTCGTTGCCGAGGAGCTTCCCGCCGATATGGCGCGTCAGGGCATCATGGGGCATTCCATGGGGGGCCACGGCGCATTGACCATCGCGCTTCGCAATCCCGACCGCTTCGCCGCCGTCTCCGCCTTCGCGCCCATCACGTCGCCCCTCAGCTGCCCCTGGGGTGAAAAGGCGCTGTCGCGCTATCTCGGGCCCGACCGCGCAACCTGGCGCGAATACGACGCCTGCGCCCTGATCGAGGATGGCGCGCGCCTGCCCGAACTCCTCGTCGATCAAGGCACCGCCGATGGTTTCCTCGAAAGCCAGCTCAAGCCAGAGCTTTTGGAAGAGGCCTGCCGCAAAGCCGATATGCCTCTGACCCTTCGCCGCCAGGAGGGGTACGACCATTCCTACTTCTTCATCAGCACCTTCATCGAAGACCATCTGCGCTGGCACGCCGCCCGCTTTTGATTGTTCTGGAAGGTGTTGCTTCGCACAGCGTGGGAGGTGACGCAGAGGAATAAATGTTTCTGGAATGATAGAGCGTAGCTATTTGGCCGCATATGCGGTATGAATGCGTTTCGCCGAGCTGAATTTTTCAAAAACATCGATTCCAGAGCATCGCCCATGGACAAGACCCGCGAGCCTCTTCTTACGCCCGATGCCGGCAAGCTTGTCGGAAAAGCCGTCGGACTGACCCAAACCGCCTTGGCCTCCGAGGCCGGACAAGCGGTGCGAGCCGTCATCGCCAAGGGGCCGGACGGGTTGATGCAACACCTGTCCAAGGCCGCAGAGAAACACGCGCCCGATCCCTTGATCCAGGCGCGCATGCTGCTGGCCGAACAGAGCCAGAATTTCGACGTGATGCGCTCGGCCATCGGCAAGATCGGCGAATCCCTGGACCATCTGAACCAGTGCGCGCCGGAAGCGCAGGCCCAAGCCCCGCATATGGCAGCGCTCCTGAACGCCCAGGCCGAGGCCATCCAGGGACTGACCTTCCTCGTCCTCAAGGGGCAACAGGTCCAGTCCGAACTCATCAACGCCATCGACGGGCACTCCCGCAGCAATGCGCCGGGCATGCCCAAATGGATCTACTACGCCATGGGCGGAATGATGATCTGGAGCTTGCTCACCATGGTGTTCTCCAGCATTTTCTAGCGCATGGTCAGGAAAAGTCGGGTCCGGTTTTCCGAAATGATCAAGCGAAATTCTAATGCCGAAAAGAGGCGGCTCTTCTTGCCGTGTCTTTAAGCCGACCCATTATTGTCAGCGCTATTGCATGAATTCGCGGGGGCAGAGTCGTGTTCGACGCCAAAAAACTTCTCGATGCTCTGGGGACGCCAGCAGGTGGCGCCGGACAGGCGACAACACCGGCGGCTGCTCCCGCACCCTCCGATGACGCTGGAAAAAAAGCGAGCGCCAATCCGCTCGGTGCCGGGACGCTTCTGAGCGACCTGATAGGCATCGCTAACCAACCGACGCCTCCTGCGAGTTCCGGAACGAGCGAGGACGGCGCGACGTCGAAGCCGGCCAAGGCCTCTCCTCCGCCGCCCAAGGATCTGACCGATCTCCTCATCGGCAAGGCGCAGGAATACCTGAAGACCCCGCAAGGAAACGCCGCCGTCAACGCGGTCGTGGTCGGTCTGACCAAGGCCGTGGCGAATTCCGAGACCGGTCGCAAGCTGACCGCCTCCGCAAAGGCCAAGGGGACAGCCCTGTTCAACCGCTTCGTGAACAAGGGCGCTCCGGGCACGCCGCTCATTGACGGGCACGCCGCCGGATCGAGCCCGCCCGCGGCGCTGCCGCCCCCTGCCCCTGTGAGCGCGGAGGCCGCCGATGATACTGCCCTTCTCGTGCTACGCGCCATGATCGCGGCCGCCGCAGCGGATGGACGCATCGATGAGGGTGAGCGCGAGCGCATTCTCGGCACGCTCAAGCAGGCGGGAATCGATGGCGAAGGCGTGCACGCCATCGAGGCGGAATTGGCCCACCCCGCGACCGCCGCCGAACTCGCCGCAGCCGTGAAGACGCCGGAAGCAGCGGTGCAGGTCTATACGGCCGCGCGCCGCATCATCACGCCGAACACGGTCGAGGAGCGGGTCTTCCTCGCGCATCTCTCAGGCGCGCTCGGCATCGACCCGCGCATCGTCGCCCAGATCGACGCGGCGGCCTCGGGCGCGATCAAGGCATAAGCGCGAGCCTTCAACGACGCTCGAACAGGGCAGGATGGCGGATCAGCAGGGCTTGGGCGAGAGCGAGCGTTTTCAAGTCCGTGATGGTGTTGTCGCGGACCATGCGGGCGAGGTCGTCGAGATCGACCTCCAGCACCTCGATATTCTCATGCTCCTCGGCGAGCCCGCCCCCTTCGGCGACCCTGTCCGCGAGGGCATAGGGAGCGAGAAAGAGATGTGCGCGCTCCGTTGTCGCGCCGGGGGCTGACCACAAAGCCCCCACCAGCTCAAGCGCGCGGAGGCGAACGCCCGCCTCCTCCATGGCCTCGCGTCGCGCGCAGGCTTCGGGTTCGGCCCCATCGAGCAGCCCGGCGATAACTTCAATCAGCGTGTCGTCGTCGCCACTGTGCATGACAGGCGCGCGAAATTGGCGAATGAGGATCGCCCTTCGCCTGATCGGGTCGTAGGGCAACACGGCGGCTGCATCGCCGCTATCGAAAACCTCCCGCTCGATGAGCCGTCCGTCGGGAATTCGGATGGTCAACAGGAGCAACCGCCGCCAGCCCTCATGGAGGGTGTTCACTTTCGTGATCCGATAATTCCCCACGATCTCGCTCCCCGTCCTGAACACGTCATTGTGATGAAATGCCGCTTCGACGCGATTCGAAAATGTTCGCTGTCGCGGAAAAGCGAAGGACCTCGCTCAAATAATAGTCAGTTGGCTCAAAATCGGCGCGTTTCTGCCGGCGAACGCGACATCGTCATTGATGGGTTGCCTCTTCGGAGCGCATCTGAAATGAGAGGGGCTCGCCAGAAGCACAGATTCGGTTGCGCGGTTGACGGCATCGGGATTCCGATCTGCCTCGGCAATGCCATGTTTTGAATCATGCTTGGCTGAACCCCTTCGCCACCTTGGCGTTCTCTTTCTGCGTTGGTCGGAGTGGATTGATGACAGCACGAAACATCACAATCGATTTCTGGCGTGGCTTCGTTCTCGTCTTCATCTTCATCAATCACATCCCGGGCAATCTCATCGAGCACCTCTCGCCGCGCAATTTCGGATTTTCCGATTCGGCGGAAGCATTCGTTTTCATCGCGGGGCTCTCGGTCGCCTTCGTCTATTACCCCAAGATCCCGCAGGGCGATGTGTTCGGAGTCGTGAAGCGCTGTCTGCGGCGTTCATTTCAACTCTATCGCATGCATCTTCTCCTGACGGCCGCGGCCATTGCCCTTTTCTCGATCGGCTACGAACTCAGCGACGATATCGGGCTGATCGAAGCCGATGGGCGCGACGCTGTCTTCGGCAATACGGCAAAAGGCATCACGGGCATTCTCTTGCTCGGCCACCAACTCGGCTACTTCAACATCCTACCACTTTATATCGCCCTCATGCTCTGGGCTCCCGTGGCGTTGGTCCTAGCGCGCATTCATGTCTTCTTCGCATTGGCGGTTTCCTGCGGGATCTACATCCTCGCTCACACGGGCGTTCTGGAGCTCAAGAGCTGGCCCGAACCGGGAACCTGGTTTTTCAACCCCTTTGCGTGGCAGCTTCTGTTCACCATCGGCATTGCGGCGGGCATCCTGTTCGCAAAGCGACGGCTTCCCCACGAGCGAAGCTTGGTGCTCGGCGCTGCGATCCTCGTCATCGCCTCATTCCTGATCATGACCGAATGCTTCGGGCTTGTTCCGGATCTGCGTGAAATGGTTTTCGAACACCTTGACCTGGGAAAGCAGGATCTTGGCATTTTCCGCCTCGTTCATTTCCTCGCGCTTGCCTACTTGCTGGTTCAACTGCGCGTCGGAGAAGCTCTGGAATCAACGTTCATCGGTCCTGAGCTCATTCGTCTGGGCCGGAACGGGCTGGCTATTTTTGGCGTGGGATCGCTCTTGAGTGCGCTCGGACAGGTCATCATGACGCTCACGGCGGTAAAATCGTCCGCTAGTCCGCAAATGATCGGCATGGTATTTACCGTTCTCGGCGTATTTGGCCTTCTTGCATTGGCGCGATATCTCGAATGGAACAAGCTCAACCCGGCTGGCTCGCAAAAGGGTCAGGCAAAGGGCCTCGGCCTGCCTTTCACATCGACTGGGCAATAGCTGCCTTAAGCTTGGCAATTCTTGTTTTCGCGGGTCCGGCCTCCGCAGACGACACGCTCTGCCGGACCGAAGGGCCGGTCTTTGCGGCGCAAGGCGCTCTCAACGCTTTGGCGAGCAAGCTCTCCGGCCACAAGCCCATTCAGATCCTTGCGATCGGTTCCTCATCCACGGAAGGCATCGGTGCATCGGCGCCACAACTTTCCTACCCGGCCCAACTCGAAAACGACCTCACCGGCCTATGGAACGAGAAGGTGACGGTGATCAATGCCGGAAGGGGCGGTGAGACCGCGGTTCAAACGATCGACCGGCTGCAGGCGGCGCTCACAACCAGCAAGTTCGATCTCGTCATCTGGCAGGTCGGAACGAACGACGCGGTCAACGGCGTCGATGAGGGTCGTTTCCGGGAGATTCTCGAACGGGGTATCTCGGCGGCGAAGACCGCCGGCGTCGATATGATCCTGCTGGACCAACAATATTTCCCAACGATCAAGGACCCCGCCCGCTACGAGACGTTCGTCAAGACCGTCAGCACCGTCGGCAGCGAACGGAAGGTGTCCGTCTTCTCGCGCTACGCCCTGATGAAGCAGTGGAACGACCACTCCGCCAGTGACCTGCGCGGGATGTTGTCCGCCGATGGCTTCCACATGGGCGATCGAGGTTACGACTGCCTCGCCAGCCTGATCGCCCAGGAACTCCAAACGATGGCGGCGGATTCGATTGCGGGGGCAGAACCTCTCTCCAAGACCGTCGCCTCGGCACGCAGACGCTAACGCCTGCAAGCTTCCATCGTAGCGCACGGAAAAGTCCTCGGCCCATCCGTTGGGATGGGCCGAGCCCTCAGGATGCCTAAACCCAACCGCCATCCACGAGATAGCTCTGTGCGGTGATCGCGCCCGCATCGCCCGACGACAGGAACAGCGCCACCTTGGCGATGTCCTCGGGCACGAGTTTGCGCTTCACGCATTGGCGCTTGAGCAATTCCGCCTCGCTTTCCGGCGTCAGCCAGAGATCGATCTGGCGCTGCGTCATGATCCAGCCCGGCACAATGGAATTGACGCGGATGTGCTTCGGGCCCAACTCCCGCGCCAGCGCGCGCGTCAGGCCGACGACGGCGGATTTCGCGGTCTTGTAGGCCGCGAAGGAATCATCGCTCGCCAGATAGCTCGTCGAGCCCATGTTGATAACCGAACCGCCGCCCGCCTTCTCCATGTCGGGCAACACGGCCTGTGCCGCGAAGAACTGGTGATCGAGATTGGTGGCGAAACGCTCGCGCCAATATTCGGGCGTCACCTGATCGATGGTGTGGCGGTCGTCCCGGGCCGCGTTGTTGATGAGAATCGTGATCGGGCCGAG
Source organism: Microvirga alba (assembly GCF_015694465.1). Lineage (GTDB taxonomy): Bacteria > Pseudomonadota > Alphaproteobacteria > Rhizobiales > Beijerinckiaceae > Microvirga > Microvirga alba. Next base: position 766,479 of record NZ_JADQDO010000002.1, on the reverse strand, counting down.
CGCGTCGCTCACGCGCCGGATGGCGGCTTGAAGCGCCGGAATGTCGCGCACGTCGTTGTGCTCGAAATGCACCCGCTCACCAAGGCGCTTCGCCAGCGCCTGCCCAGCCTCCGCATTGTAGTCGAGAATCCCGACCTTGCAGCCCTGCTGATGAAAGGCCTCGGCAATGCTCTCGCCAATGCCGCTCGCGCCGCCGGTGATGAGAACAGACTTGCCTTTGAGAGAGCCGTAAATGGTTTGAGTCATGGTCTATCCGCTCGTGAAAAAATCAAACTTGTCGTTTCCAGGTCATGCCCGGTCGCTCGATGGGCCGGACCTTGAAGCCGAACCGCTCGTAGAAGGGCGCGGAGCCCGTATCGGCGATCAGGCTGACGAAGCCGGTTTCGGGGACATTCTCCTCAAGCCAGTGCATCAGGGCTGACATGATGCGCAAGCCCAATCCCTTTCCCCGATAGTCCGGTAGAACGCCGATATCGGTGACCTGAAACGTGGTGCCGCCATCGCCCACGATGCGTCCCATGCCGATGGCACGGCCTTCATGCTCGATGATGACCGCGTAGAGACCACCGCCGACGCCCTTCTCGGCAGCCATCCGGCTTCTGCGGCCGAGCCCCGTCTGCTCACGAAGAAAAAGGAACTCATCCACCGTCGGAGCGCGCTCGACGAGCGTGAACGGGTCAGAATCAAAAGGCATCGCCAGTCCTTCGGAGAAACGGTCAGCTCGCGCCCGGTCCCGGTGTCGCGCCGGGGGGACATCTGCCGAGGATGATCATGCCGAGCACCTCGTCCTGCGTCACGTCCGTCACGTTCGCCGAGCCGACGAGCTTTCCGTTCTTCATCACGCTGACGCGATCCGCAAGCCCAAAAACGTCATGGATGTCGTGGCTGATGAGGAAGATGCCGATGCCTTCCTTCTTCAGTTGCAGCACGAGATCGGCCACCTGCTGCGTCTCGGCGGGGCCGAGCGCGGCGGTCGGCTCGTCCATGATGAGGACGCGCGCGTTGAAATAGATCGCACGCGCGATCGCCACCGATTGCCGCTGGCCGCCGGAGAGCGCCTTCACCGGCTCCTTGAAGCGGCGGAAATGCGGGTTGAGACGCGCCATCACTTTGCGCGTTTCCGATTCCATCGCCGCATCGTCGAGAGTGCCATAAGGCGTCAGCTTCTCGCGCCCGAGGAAGATGTTGCCGGCGGCATCGATGTTATCGGCAAGCGCCAGCGTCTGATAGATCGTCTCGATGCCGTAGCGCTTGGCGTCGCGAGGCGAGCCTATATCGGCGTGTTCGCCATTCACATAGATCTCGCCCGCATCCGGCTTGTAGGCGCCGGAGAGAATCTTGATCAGGGTCGATTTGCCCGCGCCATTGTGGCCGAGAAGACCGACCACCTCGCCGGGGCGCAGATCGATGGAGACGTCATCGACCGCCTTGATGCCGCCGAAGGCGATGGAAATGTCGCGCATTTCGACGAGAGGCTTCGTACCTTGGTACTGCATGAGAGCCTCCTGTTACTTGATACGGCGGCGATAGAGGCCATCGACCCAGACCGCCAGCACGAGCACCGCGCCGACGACGATGTTCTGCAAGGGCGTATCGACCCCGAGCAGCACCATGCCCGATTGCAGCGATTGCATGACGAGCGCGCCGAGCATGGCCCCGGCGATGGTGCCCACGCCGCCTGCGAGTGACGTGCCGCCGATCACGGCGGACGCGATGACATAAAGTTCGTCGAGCGTGCCCGCGGCATTGGTCGCCGCGTTCAGGCGCGCGGTCGAAATGCAGGCGGAGATGCCGCACAACACGCCCATCAACCCGAACACCTTCATCAGCGCCCAGCGGGTGTTGATGCCCGACAATTCCGCCGCTTCCGGATTGCCGCCGATGGCGAAGACATACCGGCCAAAACGCCGACGCCGGGCGATGAAGGTCATGAACAGCCCGACGATGACGGCGATCATGACCGGCAAGGCAACGCCGTGAGGAATGAAGAGACCGCCCTCAGGCCACGCGATGCCGTTGGCCTCCGCCCAGCGCCGCGCGGTGCCGGCGGGAAGCGGATAGGAATTGGCGATGAACGCCGCGCCCAGCACCACCGCGCAAGCGACGGCCGCAAGCACCGCGTCCGCCCAACCGGGCCGCACGGGAAAGCCGAAACGGACGCGGCGGCGACGGGCAAGGCCGAGCGCTACGACGATGAGGCCGCAGGCGAGCGCCGCGATGATCCATGTGGCGGTCGCCCCGAGCGCGCCCTCGACCCCGCCGCCGAGCGCCTTAAAGCGGGTATCCATGGGCGCGATTGTCTGGCCCGCCGTGACCCACCAGGCAGCACCCCGCCACACCAGCAGGCCGCCCAACGTCACGATGAAGGAGGGAATCGCGAGATAGGCGATGAGCCAGCCCTGAAACAGGCCGATCGCACCACCGATGAGCACCGCCAGCAGCACGGCAAGGGGCGCGGTGAGCCAATGTTCGAGACCGAGCCAGGCGGGCAGCCACCGCACCTGCGCCACGCCGATGATCATGCCGACGACGCCGAGGATCGCGCCCACCGACAGATCGATGTTGCGGGTCACGATGATGAGCACCATGCCGGTGGACATGACCGCGATGGACGCGGTCTGGACCGACAGGTTCCAGAGATTGCGCGGGGTCAGGAAAAACCCGCTGGAGAGGATGTCGAATCCGATCCAGATCACCGCAAGCGCCGCCAGCATGCCAAGCATGCGAAGGTCGATCTCGAGTTTTGAGAGGAGCGAACCGGATGAGACGCTCGGCGGCGGTGCAGTCGTAACAATGGGTGCGTTCATGGCCATATGCGGTGTCATCCCCGGCGAGCGACGCGAGGGCAGGGGATCCAAAGGCGGGGGCACAGGCCCGGATCCCCTTCCCTTCCAGCGGCTTTGCCGCCTCCGGCCGGGGATGACGCGGAGACGGCGATTTCAACGCTGATCGAGGAGGGACAGACTTAATTGCAGGCCTTCGCGGAGCCTGCCTTCACGCCCTGGCAGACCACGTCCTTCGAGACCCAGCCCGCGTCGATGACCACGTTGAGGTTGTCCTTCGTGATCGCAACGGGGGTGAGGAACTTCGCGGTCATGTTCTGCTTCTTCGCACCCTGGTTCCACATTTGCGAACCTGGGATGCCCGCGAGCTTCTTGCCACCGGCGAGAGCCACCGCGATTTCCGCCGCGTTGCGGCCGAGTTCGCGCGCGTCCTTGAACACGGTGACGCTCTGCGTGCCCAGCGCAACCCGGTTGAGCGCCGCCTTGTCGGCATCCTGGCCGGAAACCGGCACGGAACCCGCAAGCCCCTGCGCCGCCAGCGCCGCGATGGAGCCGCCCGCCGTGCCGTCATTGGCCGCGACGACCGCATCGACCTTGTTGTTGTTCTTGGTCAGGAACTGCTCCATGTTCCGCTGCGCGTTGGCAGGCAGCCAGCCGTCCGTATAGGCCTCGCCGACATTCTTGATCTTGCCCGCGTCGATGGAGGGCTTGAGCACTTCCATGGCGCCCGCGAACAGGAAGTTGGCGTTCGGGTCCGAACCGGAGCCCTTGATGAAGACGTAGTTGCCCTCGGGCTTCAACTTCAGCACTTCACGGGCTTGCTGGCGACCGACCTCGACGTTGTCGAAGGTCAGGTAGAACACCTGCGGGATTTCGATGAGACGGTCATAGCCCACCACCGGAATGCCCTCGGCCACGGCCTTCTCGACGGCCGGGCGAATGGCGTCCGAATCCTGCGCCAGCACGATCAGCGCCTTGGCGCCACGGGCGATCAGGCTTTCGATATCGGTGAGCTGCTTCGCGGGCGAGGATTGCGCGTCGGCGGACACATAGGTGCCACCAGCCTTCTCGACGGCGGCCTTGATGGCGGCCTCGTCAGTCTTCCAGCGCTCTTCCTGGAAATTCGACCAGCTGACGCCGACGACGGGGCCCTTGGCCTGGGCGAAGGCGGCCGTCGCCGAAAGGGCGAGGGCGGCAAAGCTGATCAGAGCGTGCTTCTTGGACAACATGTCTTCCTCCTGGGCGGCGCGTTCTTGGGCGAACCCTTGGCGTGGCAGGCTATCGGCCCCGAAAAGGGCGAACGATCTCGGCTCAAGCTGCCACGTTATTTTTCGAGCACGGAAATAATTATCCTGAAACATTGTTCATTCAAGCGGTCACGCTGTTATCATTTGGTTGAAGATCGGTCTTTTTGGCACTTGTTTTATTCGGCGTCTGAATAAATATGGCCGAATGTCGACCATCCCCCTCACCTCCCGCGAAACCGTCCGCAGGCGCCTTCTGGATGTCCTGCGTTGGGAGGGACCCATGGCGCGGGTCGAGATCGGCCAGCACCTCGGCATGAGCCCGGCCACCATTTCGGATCTCACCGCCAGTTTCCTCGATGAGGGCGTCCTCGTGGCCGAGGAATCAAGCGATCCCGTTCCCGGCCTGATCAGGGGCCGCCCGAAAGTGCGCCTGTTCTTCGCAGACACGCTGGGCTCCGTCATCGGCGTCTGGACCGGCTTCAACCGTATCGAGCTGCGCCTCGTGGACAGCGCGGGGCACAACCGGGCGAGCCGCCATATCGAGCGCCCCTTGCGCAATCTCGGCGCGGACGAACTGATGGACGTGCTGGCGGAAACCATCACTGCTTTTGCCCGCGATACCGGTGCGTCCGACGTGAAGGCTATCGGCCTTGCCTGCCAGGGCTACGTGGACACGCGCGATGGCATCGTGGCCTGGAGCCCCGTGCTCGGCGCGCGCGACCTGCCCCTGGCCTCAGGGCTCAGCCAGCGCCTGGGAATGCCAGTGCTGATCGAGAACGACGCCAGCGCCATGGCCTTCGCCATTGCCCAGCGCGACCCCGCCCTGCGCAGCGGGCGCACCGCCTGCCTCATGGTCGGCGACGGCGTCGGCATGGGGTTTCTCATCAATGGCGAGCTTTATCGCGGGGCGCGGTTCGGCGGCAGCGAGTTCGGCCATGTGCGCCTGCGCCGGGGTGGGCCGCAATGCCGCTGCGGGGGGCGCGGTTGCATCGAGGCGTTTCTGGCCGACTACGCCCTGCACCGGGACGCCCAGCTCATCGACCATCGTCCGGCCCCGACCGTGCTGATGCCCGGCGAGGACGCCATGGACGCTATCGTCGCGCAGGCGAGGGCCGGAGACACCGCGCTCCTCAATCTCTTCCGCGAGGCTGGCGAGGTCTTGGGCGACGCGGTCGGCATCCTGATCCAGACGCTCGAGCCCGACCATATCGTGATCTGCGGCCCCGGCACCCGGGCCATCGACCTCCTGCGTCCCTCCTTCGAAGCCGCGCTCGAATCGCAGACGATTCCGGAACTCAGGGCGCTTGCCACCATCCATGTGGTGGAATCCTCCATGGATCTGCTCACCGAAGGCGTCGTCATGCAGGCCCTGCGGGAGCTCGATCTCGACCTGGCGCGGGTGAAGGCTGCATAAACCCATCCCGGCCATAGCCATCCGGCGTCTAAAACACTATCTCTTGGCGGGTCAGTTCCTCACGATCGAGACCCATGGCTTCTTCCCGTCCCGTCAGCGCCGGCGATCACGTTTTCCTCGTCGACGGCTCATCCTTCATCTTCCGGTCCTACTTCCAGTCCATGAATCAGGACTCGAAGTATAACAGCCGGACGTCCGACGGCATGCCGACGGGCGCGGTGCGCCTGTTCGTCACCAAGCTCCTGCAGTTCATCCGCGACGGCGCAGCCGGCTTCAAGCCGACGCATCTCGCCATCGTGCTCGACAAGTCTGAGGGCTCGTTCCGCAAGGAGCTCTACGAGGACTACAAGGGCCACCGCCCGGACGCGCCGGAGGATCTGAAGGTCCAGATGCCCATTATGCGCGAGGCGATCCGCGCCTTCGGCCTGGAGCCCATCGAGCAGGCGCGCTACGAGGCGGACGACCTCATCGCCACTTACGCCCAGGAGGCCAAGGCGCGTGGCGCGCAGGTGCTGATCGTGACCTCCGACAAGGACCTGATGCAACTCGTGGGGCCGCTGGTCGCGTTCTACGATTTCGAATCGGGTTCGAAGGGCAAGCCGGGCTACCGGCCCGAGCGCAATCTCGACGAAGCCGCCGTGACGGAGAAGTGGGAAGGCATTCCACCGGAAAAGATCGGCGACGTGCTGGCGCTGATGGGCGACACCTCCGACAACGTGCCGGGCGTTCCCGGCATCGGATTGAAGACGGCCGCCCAGCTCATCAAGGAATATGGCGATCTCGAAACGCTTCTGGCGCGCGCTAATGAAATCAAGCAACCGAAGCGCCGCGAGACGCTGATCAACAATGCGGACGCCGCGAGGCTCTCGAAGCAGCTCGTCACCCTCGACTGCAACGCGCCGCTGCCGGTTGCCCTCGATTCCTTGAGCCTGCCCGAGCTCGACCCCAAGGCGCTCCTGAGCTTCCTGAAGGCGATGGAATTCAACACCATCACCCGCCGCGTGGCCGAACTGTACGACACCGACCCCGCTACCATCGAGCCCGATCCGCGCCTGATGCCCGGCGGCGAGGCGATCAGGTGGGAGCGTCTCGGTGGGCCCGACGAGAATGGGTCCGCCGCTAGCGCGAGCGCGCCCGCAGACACACTGGAGGGCAGCGCGACGCGCTCTCCGACGAACGGACTCGGCACGCCCTCGCAACTCGCCGCCAAGCGGGCGACGGAGGCCTCCTCGCTCGCCTTCGACCGGAGCGCCTATGAAACGGTCACCAGCATCGAGCGCCTGAAGGAATGGGTCGCGCTGGCCCGCGCGCAGGGCCATGTCGCGGTTGATACGGAAACCAGCGCGCTCGACGCCAACCTCGCCGATCTGGTCGGCTTCTCGCTCGCGGTGGAGACAGGGAAGGCGGCTTACGTGCCGCTTCAGCATCGCAACGATTCCGATTTGTTCGGTGGCGGCATGGTGCCGGGGCAAATTCCGCTCGTCGAGGCGCTCGATGTCGTCAGACCCCTCTTGGAAGATGCTTCGGTTCTCAAGATCGGGCAGAACCTGAAATACGACTGGGTCGTGCTGAAGCGCTACGGCATCGATGTGCACCCCTTCGACGACACCATGCTGATTTCCTACGTGCTCGATGCGGGCAAGGGCTCGCACGGCATGGACGAGCTGTCGCGCCGCCATCTCGGCCATTCGCCGATTCCATTCGGCGAAGTCGCCGGCACCGGCAAGAATCAGGTTTCGTTCGACAAGATCGAGATCGAGAAAGCCACCGCCTACGCGGCCGAAGACGCGGACGTGACCTTGCGCCTGTGGCAGGTGCTGAAACCCCGCCTCGTGGCCGAGGGACGCGCCACCGTCTACGAGACGCTGGAGCGTCCGCTCGTCGATGTGATCGCGCGCATGGAAATGCGTGGCATTGCCGTCGACCGCCAGATCCTGAGCCGCCTCTCCGGCGATTTCGCGCAGGGCCTCGCGCGGCTGGAGGATGAGATCCACGAACTCGCGGGCGAGAAATTCGCCCTCGGATCACCCAAGCAGATCGGCGACATCCTGTTCGGCCGGATGGGCCTGCCCGGCGCGAAGAAGACGCCCTCCGGCCAATGGGCGACGCCCGCAACCCTCCTCGACGAATTGGCGCAGGCCGGTCACGTCCTGCCGGAGAGGATTCTCGAATGGCGTCAGCTCGCCAAGCTGAAATCGACCTATACCGACACGCTGCAGCAGCACATGCATCCGGAAACGAAGCGGGTGCACACCTCGTTCTCGCTCGCCGCGACGACGACGGGGCGGCTCTCCTCCTCCGAACCGAACTTGCAGAACATCCCGATCCGCACGGAAGCGGGCCGCAAGATCCGTCGCGCCTTCATCGCGCCGCCGGGCTCCAAGATCATCTCGGCGGATTACAGCCAGATCGAACTGCGCATTCTCGCCCACATCGCTGACATCCCGCAATTGCAGGAGGCGTTCGCGAAGGGCCAGGACATTCACGCGGCCACGGCGTCGGCGATGTTCGGCGTGCCGCTCGACCATATGACGCCGGATCTGCGCCGTCAGGCCAAGACCATCAATTTCGGCATCATCTACGGCATATCCGCCTTCGGCCTCGCCCAGCGCCTCGGCATTCCAAATGCGGACGCGGCCGCGTTCATCAAGCAGTACTTCGAGCGCTTCCCCGGCATCCGCGCCTATATGGACAACATCAAGACGTCCTGCCGCGAGAACGGCTATGTCACGACCATCTTCGGGCGCGTCTGCCATTACCCGCAGATCAAATCCGGCAACCCGTCCGAACGGGCGGCGGTGGAGCGGCAGGCGATCAACGCACCGATTCAGGGCTCAGCCTCCGACATCATTCGCCGCGCCATGATCCGCATGGAAGACGCCTTGAAAGCCGAGCGCCTTTCCGCGCGCATGCTGCTGCAGGTGCATGACGAACTGGTGTTCGAGGCCCCCGACGAGGAGATCGAGGCGACGCTGCCGGTGATTTCCCGCGTGATGAGCGAAGCAGCCCTCCCCGCCGTGACCTTGAAGGTCCCGCTGTCGGTCGAGGCGCGCGCCGCGCAGAACTGGGACGAGGCGCATTAGCCCATGCGTTCCTAAACGCTGGAACCTCTCGTACCGTCTCATGCGTTTCCCGCCGGAACAGCGGGAGCGGCGCATGGCGTACGAGCTTTATTACTGGCCCGGCATTCAGGGACGCGGCGAATTCGTGCGCCTCGCGCTTGAGGAGGCGGGCGTGGATTATGTCGATGTCGCGCGCGGATCGGCCAAGGACGGGCTTGGTATCCGGGCGATGCTGCGCGTGATGAACGAGGCGGCTCATCCGCCCTTCGCGGCCCCCTTCCTGCGCGACGGCGATGTGCTTGTCGGTCAGACGGCCGCGATCCTGTTTTATCTCGGGCCGAAGCTCGGCCTTACGCCGAAGAGTGAGACCGACCGATTATGGGCGCATCAGATCCAGCTCACCGTCACCGATCTCGTGGTGGAGGCGCATGACACGCATCATCCTTTGTCGATCGAACTCTATTACGAGGACCAGAAGGATGAGGCCGCACGGCGGGCGGCGGATTTCCGAAAACACCGCATTCCGAAATTCATGGACTGGTTCGAGACCATCCTCGACCGCAATCCGGCGGGCGACGCCCATCTCGTCGGGCGCTCGCTGACCTATCCCGACCTTTCCCTGTTTCAACTGGTCGAGGGCCTGTCCTATGCCTTTCCCAAGACCATGAAACGGCTCTTGAAGGACACACCGCGCGTGGCTTCCCTGCACGACGCCGTGAGCAGGCGACCGCGCATCAAAACCTACCTGCAAAGCGAGCGCCGCATCCCCTTCAACGAGGATGGAATTTTCCGGCACTATCCGGAATTGGAGGGACAGTAGCCGGGTTCACCCGCGAAGGGCGGAGCCTCGACGCACCGGCCTCACCCGAGCGCGAAATTCATTGTGATCTCGGCGTTGAGCACCTTCGAGACCGGGCAGTTCTTCTCGGCAAGGCGGGCCAGTTCCTCGAACTTGGCCTTGTCGATGCCCGGCACCTTGGCGCTCAGGGTCAGGGCCGATTTCGAAATCTTGAAGCCCGCGCCCTCGGGATCGAGAGACACCACCGCCTCTGTCGCAAGCTCGGTCGGCGTGAAGCCCGCGCCCTGAAGCTGGAAGGCCAGCGCCATGGTGAAGCACCCGGCATGGGCCGCCGCGATCAACTCCTCCGGATTGGTCCCCTTTTCATTCTCGAAACGGGTCTTGAAGGAATAGGGCGTTGCCGACAGCACACCGGAATCCGTCGTGAGGTGGCCTGTGCCATCCTTGCCGGTGCCCTGCCAAACGGCCTTTGCCTTGCGGTTCATGAGGTTCTCCTTAACGGTTGCGCTCCATGATGTAGGACAGCGTGCCCATGGCACCAGTCCCAAGTGCGTGAAACACTCCTTGGCGCGGATGCCAGGGACGACATGTTAGAGGACGGACTTTCCGACGGATCGTTTTTGCATGAGTGATGTGATCAAGACGCGCGTTCAGGCGTATCTGCGCCCAAGGCTCCTGGGGGCCACGGTCGCCGCCGTGATGGTGTTCGCGGCCCTGCCGGATATCCTTCTGAAAAGCTCGCGGATTCTCGTCGCTTGGGATGTTGGCGTGATCATCTATCTGGTGCTGGCCGCGCTCATGGCCGCCCGCTCATCCATCGGCCGGATGCAGAACCGGGCGAGCGTCGAGGATGAGGGAGCGGCTGTCATCCTCCTCCTCACGCTGACCGCGGCGATCGCCAGTCTCGGCGCGATCGCGGTCGAGCTTTACGGCATCCACGACGATAAGTCGGGTCTGCAGGCCTTCCGTCTCGCAGTGGCCGCCGTCACCATCCTGTGCTCGTGGTTCTTCGTGCACACGATCTTCGCCATCCATTACGCGCATGAATACTACGGCGATGCGGGCGAGCGGCAGGGCCTGACCTTTCCGCATCATTCCAAGCCGGATTACTGGGATTTCATGTACTTTTCGGTCAATCTGGGCGCGGCGGCGCAGACGTCGGATATCATCATCGTGTCGAAGCGCATGCGCCGCTTCGCGCTCGGACACTCGATCCTCTCGTTCCTGTTCAACACCACGATTCTCGCGCTTGCGGTGAATGTGGGGGCGGGGCTGATCTAAGCTCAGGACCTATTAATTCCGCATGATCTGTGATTCACGGTGTCCGGGATGATGTCGTGATGGGTGTCTGCATCGCAGAGCCGCAGCCTATGACAACCCAGATGAGCCAGAGCCTCCGCTAAATCAATTCGCCATCTGCCTAAATTTATCTGATGACCGACATGTTGACCACTAATTCCCAAGGGGAATCGTGCTAACTACATATCGACACTTCTTCATCGATAGAATGCAAAGGCGGTAAATTATGTGCTTGAGCTGCAGTCTCACGGAGACATTTGGGCGCTTTGTGTCTGCTGCAACTAATAAACCGCATCCGACCTTTCAACTGACCGTTAACCGCCGCCGCTTTGTCAGTGGAAGCATGGCTTGCGCGGCAGTTGCATCTTCCGCGATTCTTGGGTCATCTCCTGCCTGGTCCCAACGGGCAGCCAAAACCGAGGCCGACGACGTCAGCGGGCCGCCAACCGTGATTTTTCGGGGCGGAACTGTCTATACCGTCAATCCGGACAGGAAAATCGCTGAAGCCGTCGCCGTTCGAGGCAAGCGAATTCTTGCCGTTGGAACGAATTCCGAGATCGACAAACTCGCAGGATCGACAACGAAGATCGTTGAGCTCGAGGGCCGCATGGTGCTGCCGGGCTTCGTAGAGGGCCATACTCATCCACTCCTGGGCTCGTTCTTTGCCTCCGGTCTGAACCTTCAATTGCCGACGCTCGACGATGCCCTCAAACTGATCGCAGGCTACGCCAAGGATAATCCTACCGGGTTGCTTCGGGGCTTCGGCTGGCGGGTCGATATGTTTCCGCCCGAAGGGCCCAATAGGGCCGATCTGGATCGGATCCTCCCTGACAGGCCGGCCTTCTTCTTCGCCATTGACGGCCACAGCCTGTGGGCGAATACCAAGGCGCTTGAGATGGCAGGCATCAATCGGGATACTCCCGACCCGATCCCGGACTTCAGCTACTTCGTCCGAGACGCCAATGGCGATGCGACCGGTTATATCCTGGAGGTCCCGGCGGTCCTCGCAACGGTCAACGCAATCGAACCGATTTCGATCAGCGCAATGGGCCGCTATCTGGAAGGCTGGTTGCCTCTGGCGGCAGCCGCCGGAATTACCAGTGTTTACGATGCCGGCGTCCCCCCGATCGGCGACGATGAAGGGGCCTTGATCGAGCTATACACGGCCTTGGAGCAGCAGGGGCGCCTGCCATTCCGCGTGGTGGCCTCCAGCATGATGAAGGGGCCACCGGTAGACAAAGCGGCACAGAATGCAGTCGCTCTGCGCAAGCGCATTGATACCGAACTGGTCCAGGCGCGGGTGATGAAGATTGTCGCCGACGGGACCGCCGAAGGATACACGGCGCTTTTGCTTGAGCCTTATGCGGACAGGCCGGACACGATTGGCCAATCTCCGTTCTCTCAAGAGCAGTTGACGCAGATGGTCATGGATGCCGAGGCCGTTGGCATCGATGTCCATATACATGCATGCGGCGAGGGGACGACCCGAATGGCACTGAACGCCATTGAAGCGGCGATCGCTGCGAAGCCCGACTATAACCGGCGACACACCATCGCCCATCTGGTTCTGGTCGATGACGCCGACATGCCGCGTTTTGCCAAGATTGGCCTGACCTCGCAGTATTCCGGAAACTGGATGTGCGCCGATCCCTCTTCGGTGGAAACCCTGATCGAGCGGATTGGTGTCGAGCGACAGAGCAAGATTTACCGGGTTCGCTCTACCCTTGAATCAGGTGCGCGTGTTTCCTTTGGCACGGACTGGCCGGGTGCGGGATACTTCGCAACCTACAAGCCGCTTGATGCGATCCAGATCGCTGTTACACGCCAGTCGATTGGCAAGCCGGATGCGCCCGTCCTTGGACCAGCGGCCGAGAAGCTGGATGTAGAGCAAGCGATCCATGCCAACACCATGGGAGCGGCCTATCAACTACGGCTGGAGAATCAGGTGGGTTCGATCGAGGCGGGTAAGCTGGCGGACCTGATCGTGCTCGAGAAGAATATCCTCTCTGTCGACGTGCACAGTATCGCAAGTGTACACGTGGACATGACCATGATGAATGGCCGCTTTACCCACGGAGGAGCCGCATAAGCCACCCGTCGGGAGCAGGAAGTCTAGGTTCCCTGATGCCGCGTGATCTTTGCGGGCAACCGCATTCCACTTGCCCTGATCACGCTTGCGCGTCCTCAAGTTCCTCGTCGACGACGCGGCGTGCCACATCGAACCGGAAACCCGCGCGAGCAAGCGCTGCCAGATCCTTGTCGCGATAGGGCGCTCGTTCCCCCGGCCGAAAGGGCCCAAGCTTGCGGCGACGGGCGAAGGCGCGGGCGGCGCTGTCCTCGTCGCCCTCCTCGCCGTCGAGAGCTGCGGCGATGGTTGCGCGATCGACACCCTTGGCGGAGAGCTTCGCCTGAATGGCGCGGGCCGAGCCGCCCCGGCGGCGCAAGGTGGCCACGCGGGCCTGCGCGTAGCGTGTGTCGTCGATCAAGCCGACGCGCAGGCTTGTGGCGACGACCTCGTCAATCATCTCATGAAAAGCCGCCGGGTCCTCGCCCCTCAGGCGGCAGCGTTTGTCGACCTTGCGCCGCAGCACGCGGCGCAGGTTATCGGCCGAGGACGCATAGCGTTCGAGATAGGCCAAAGCCGCCCGCTGCAAATAGGCGGGCGTGACCTGTCGCGGCGGCTTGCGGATCGGCGCGGCGTCGTCCGTCATGCGGGCGGTTGTTGGGGTAGAGAGTCCGCTCCGTTCTCCACCCGTCCGCTGCGCTGCAATTGCAGTGCCACAAACCAGCACAGACACGCCCAGGCGGCACCAACGGACCATCCTGCGAGCACGTCGCTCGGCCAATGGACGCCGAGATAGACGCGGCTGATACCGACGAGCAAGGTCATGGCGACCGCGAGTCCCATGATGAAGACCTTGATGCGGCGGCTCTCCTCCACCCGGGTCAGCAGCGCGCCCAGCGTCAGGAAGGTGACGGCGGACAGCATCGCATGGCCGCTCGGAAAACTCGCCGTATAGACGCGCGCCGCATGTGGCACGAGATCGGGGCGCGGCCGATCGAAACCGAGTTTGAGAATTGTGGACAGCAATGTGCCGCCGAGAACCGCGACGATCACCAGAAGCGCTGCCCCTCGTTTCTTCGCCATCAGCAGATAGACGATCGACGCCAGCGTGACGATGGTCAGGACCGCATAGCCGCCCAATCCCGTGATATCGCGCGCGGCTTCCTCCAACCACGACGGCCCGAGCGGGTCGGCCGGGTTTTGCGGGTTGCGCAGAGCCAGCAGCAGCGCGGTGTCGAACCCATGCGTCTCCCCTTCGCGCACCTCGCCTGCGAGGCCCAGGAAAGCCCAGGCGAACAGCCCGAACCCGGCAAGCGAGATCAGAGCACTGATTTCATTGAGGCGAAGGCGCAGCCAAAGCCGGGTGGCGGGAGCAAGAACGGAGGTCATCGGAGAAGAATAGGGTCCTTGTGGTGCGCTGGCGAGAGGCGTGTGTCGTGTCCGCTCTCCTTGTTCGGTCTCGGCCGTCGAATAGTGCAACTCTCCTCCCCCTTGTGGGGAGGAGTTGGAGGTGGGGGTGTGAGCGCCATCATCGAACCAGGTAGCGCCGCCCCCCACCCTAACCCTCCCCGCAAGGGGGAAGGGATAAGCGCTACGCTCAAAACCTTCGTTTCTAAACCCCGAGCCGCCCCTTCCACGCCTTCGGCGCGGCCATGTCGCGAAGGCCGAGCCAACCCGCCATCAGGCGCAGTTCGTCGCCAAGAGCAGGCGCGATCTCGTCAGGCGCGGCGTGATGCTCGGGATGGATCGAGTGGACGATCAGGCGTCCCGCCGCGCGATCCGCCTTCAGGTCGAGGCGGGCGACGATGTCCTCGCCGAGTAGGAAGGGCAGGCAGTAATAGCCGAATTCGCGCTTTTCGGCTGGGGTATAGATTTCGATCCGGTAGTGAAAATCGAACAAGCGCTCCGTGCGCGTGCGCTCCCACACGATGGGATCGAAAGGCGAAACCAGCGCGCGGGCAGCGATGCGCCTGGGAATGCGCGCCTGGGGGTCGAGATAGACCGGACCGCTCCAGTCCTCGACAGTAACCGGGAGAAGGTCTCCCGCCTCGATCAGTTCGGGAATGCGCGCCTTGGCATCCCCCGGACTGAGGCGGAAATAGTCTCGCAGACAGCGTTCGCTGGCGATGCCGAGAGCCCGGATGGAGAGCTTGAGAAGCTCACGCTGCGCCTCCTCCTCCGACGGCGTCGGGGCGTTGAGGATGGCGGCGGGCAGCACCCGCTCCGGCAAATCGTAGAGCCGCTCGAACCCGCGTCTGGTGGCGGTCGTGACCTCGCCGGCCCAGAACAGCCATTCGAGCGCCCGCTTGCCGTCGCTCCAGCCCCACCACGAGCCCTTCCCCTTGCCGCCACCCGTCAATTCGCCCGCACTGAGCGGGCCCCGCGCGGCGATCTCGCGGCGGACTTCCTCAATGAAGGCGCGTTTCTCCTGCCCGAACCGGGCGATGCCGCCATAGGTCCCCTCGCCGCGCGCCGCGCGCGCCATGCGCCAGCGGAACAGGGGATGGAGGTCGAGACGAATCAGCGACGCCTCGTGCCCCCAATATTCGAACGTGGCGCGCTTTTTCGGGTGATAGGCGACCTTTTCCAGAAGCTCGCGCTCATAGGCTCCCAGGCGCGAGAAAAGCGGCATGTAGTGGGCACGCACCAGCACATTGACCGAATCGATCTGCAGCAGATGCGAGCGGTCGAGCGCGCGCGTGAGATGCCGGACGGTCGGCCGGGTCGGCCGCGTTTCGCCGAAACCTTGCGCGGCGAGAGCGATGCGGCGGGCCTGGGAGAGAGACAGACGGGTGCGCTGAGCCATGCGGAACATTCCAAGAACCTCGCCACAGCTAGCGCGATGCTTGGGCGTTCGGCAAGCCTTCTTCCCGAAACCTGCTTTCGGATTTACAGTCCAAGTGTCGGTTTTCGACCCGAACGCATGGCTGCCCTGCAGCGGGGTTTAGGACAAGATAACGGTTGTCCCGTAAACCATCTGCCCGTAACGCGATGGACACGATGGATCAGTCAACGACCAAGACCCTGGAGCAACAACCGAGGCTCGCCCTGAGCCAAGGGGAAATCCGCAAGATCATCTTCGGCGTCATGCTGGCGCTGCTGCTCGCGGCGCTCGATCAGACCATCATCGCGACGGCGTTGCCGACCATCGGCCGCGAGCTTGGCGATCTGGAACATCTGCCATGGGTCGTGACGGTTTATCTCCTGACCGCGACCGCCGTGACCCCGCTCTACGGCAAGTTCAGCGACAGTCACGGCCGACGCATCACCATGCTGATCGGCATCGTCATCTTCATCGTCGGTTCCGTCGCCTGCGCGGTCGCGCCGAACATGCTCGTGCTGATCCTCGCGCGTGGCGTGCAGGGCCTGGGCGGCGGCGGCCTGATCGCGCTCGGTCAAACCATCGTTGCCGACCTCGTCCCGCCGAAGGAACGAGCGAAATATCAGGTCTATTTTGCCAGCGTGTTCATGACCGCAAGCCTTCTTGGCCCGGTTCTCGGCGGTTTCTTCGCGGAGCACCTGCACTGGTCGGTGATTTTCTGGATCAACCTCCCGCTCGGCTTGATCGCCTTCATCATCGCCTTCCATGGGTTGAAAAAACTGCCGCGCTTCGACCGGCCGCACAAGCTCGACCTGTTGGGCGCGCTGCTCCTGGTCGCCGCCACCGTCTCGCTGCTTCTGGCCTTGAGCTGGGGCGGCTTGCGCTTTCCGTGGGGGTCGCTGCCGATCGTAAGCCTTTTCGCCGGCTCGGGGTTGCTCTGGGTGCTGTTCTGGGCGCGCATGAAGGCCGCGCCTGAGCCGCTGATCCCGCCGGGCGTCTTGCACAATCCCGTGGTGCGCATGGGCACGCTCGCCGCTTGTTTCGGCATGGGCACCTATATCGGCCTCACCATTTATCTGCCGGTCTATTTCGAGGCGGTTCGCGGTCTTACCGCGAGTGAATCGGGCCTGGCGCTCATCCCGCTCATGGCCGGCACCGTCATGGGCGCGACCCTGTCCGGGCGCACCATGGCCAAGGTGAAGCACTACAAGCGCCTGCCTCTCGCCGGACTGCTCGTCGCCATGGCGGCGACCGGAGTTCTCACGGCATTCAGCTCGCGGCTTCCGATTTCCGGTATCGAGGTCGTGCTCGCCATCATCAGCATGGGGCTCGGGACGCTCTTGCCGGTTTCGACGGTCGCGATCCAGAACGCGGTCGCGCCGCATCAGCTCGGCACCGCGACCGGCACCGCGAATTTCTTCCGCTCGCTCGGCGGTGCGTTGATCGTCGCGATCTTCGGCGCCATCGTGCTGAGCGGCGCCAATCTCGATGGCGCCGCGAGTTTTGAGACGCTGTCCGCCTCCGTCGCGAAAAGCGGTGTCAACCTCGCCGACATCTTCACCTATGTGTTCCTGGCGGCGGTGGCCGGTTTCGGCCTCTCCTTCCTCTTCCTGCTCGCGATGGAGGAGCGGCCATTGCGCGGCAGCGCGATCAAGGCCGCCGAAGCGGCTGTCGCGGATTGAAACTTAAAGCAGAGACTCAACGTACGGGCTCATGCCCTAATCCAGCGTCTGCCGGAACCGGGCGACCGCGAGCGCCATCGCGGCGAGGGTGAAGAGGGCCAGAGCCAGAACATCAAGCTGCAGGTCAACGAAGGTCGCGCCTTTCAGCATGATGCCGCGCACGATGCGTAAGTAATGAGTCAGCGGCAGCACTTCACCGAAGTTCTGCGCCCATTGCGGCATGCCCCGGAACGGGAACATGAATCCCGACAAAAGCATGTTGGGCAGGAAGAAGAAGAACGACATCTGCATCGCCTGCAGCTGGTTCGTCGCGATGGTCGAGAAGGTGTAGCCGACGGACAGGTTGGCGACGATGAAGAGCAGCGTCAGCGCGATGAGAAGAGGCAGGCTGCCTTCGATGGGCACCCCGAACAGAAGCCGCGCCGCACTCAGGATCAACGTCATCTGCAAGCCGCCGACCACCACATAGGGCGCGATTTTGCCGAGCATGATCTCGACCGGCCGGATCGGCATGGCGAGCAGGCTCTCCATGGTGCCGCGCTCGATCTCGCGGGTCACGGAAAGACCGGTGAAAATCAGCATGGTCAGCGTCAGGATCGTGCCCATCAGGCCGGGCACGATGTTGAGCCGCGTCTCGATGGCCGGATTGTAGCGCAGGTGAACACGCAAATCGTAAGGCGGCTTCTTGGGCGCAAGGCTTGCGGCAGCACCCGTCAACTCGCGAGAAAAGACGGTTTGCGACAAGCCGTTGAGAGCAGCCACCGCGCTTCCCGTGGCGGTCGGATCGGTGGCATCCGCGATCACGAGGATCGCCGGCCTGTCACCCCGGATCAGGTCGCGCCCGAAATGCGCCGGGATCTGCACACCGAACTGCACCTTGCCTGACAGAATGAGGTGGTCGAGATCCTCCTCGCTCGATGCGGATGTGCTGATGTCGAAATAGTCGGTGGCGCGCATCGCAGCGAGAAAGGAGCGTGCAAACGAACTGTCGTCCTGGATCAGCACGGCAGTCGGCAGATGCCGCGGATTGGTGTTGATGGCGGTGCCGAACAGGAGCAACTGCATGAGCGGAATGAAGATCATCGTCGCAAACGTGATGCGGTCGCGGCGCAGCTGCAGGAACTCCTTGATGAAGGTCGCGCGCAGCCGACTGAACGAGGCGCGAAAGCCTCGCGTGCGCCGGTCGACGTCGCTTTCTACGCTCATGCGTAATTGTCCTTGGTCTTGCTCATCAGGTCGATGAACACGTCCTCGAGCGTCGGCTCGCCCTGTGTCCAGACCTGCGGACCCTCGGCGCGCAGAGTTGCCGTCGCCGTATCGAGCTTCGCGCCGTCGCGCCCGCTGACGTGAAGCTCGACGCCGAAGGGCGCGACCATGTCGACGCCGTCGAGCGTCTTGAGATACTCGGCGAGATCCGAAAGATCCGGCCCCGTCACAGTGTAGGTGGAGAGATGCGCATCGGCGACGACCTGCGCGACCGAGCCATGCGCGAGGATCTCGCCATAGGCGATATAGGTGATCTCGTGACACCGCTCGGCCTCGTCCATGTAATGGGTCGAGACGAGAACGGTCAGTCCCTCATGGGCGAGTTTGTGGATCTCGTCCCAGAAATCACGCCGCGCCTTGGGATCGACGCCCGCCGTCGGCTCATCGAGAAGAAGCAGTTCAGGTTGGGGCAGAATACAGGCGCCGAGTGCGAGGCGCTGCTTCCACCCGCCCGACAAGTCGCCGGCGAGCTGATCGGCGCGGTTCTCGAGGCCAAGGCGCACAATGGCATCCTGCGCCGCCTGGCGCGGATGATCCAGGTTGTAGATCCGCGCCACGAATTCCAGATTCTCGCGGATCGACAGATCCTGATAGAGCGAGAACCGCTGGGTCATATAACCCACATGCCGCTTGATGTCGGCGGTCTGCGTGCGGATGTCGTAGCCCAGACACGTGCCCCGTCCGCTATCGGGCGTCAGAAGTCCGCAAAGCATGCGAAGCGTCGTGGTCTTGCCGCTGCCATTGGGGCCGAGGAAGCCATAGATCAGGCCCTTGTGCACCTGCATGGTCAGGTTTTTCACCACCGGCGGACCGCCGAAGGATTTGGTCAGGCCCTCGACGTCGATGACGATGTCCGATTCCGGCTCGGTTGCGACCGCCTGCGCGCTCATGAGCGTTTCTCCGGCGGGATAACGCTCACCGGTTGGCCAACCGGCAAAACATAGTCGCCGATCGGCGTCGCTTCGACACGGAACACGAGCTTGGCCCGCTCCTCCAGGCTGAAGATCACCGGCGGCGTGAACTCCGCGTCATGGGAGATGAAGGTGATCGCGGCGGTCAGCCCCTGCCGGCAATTGTCGCAGGTCACGCCGACCACCTCGCCGAGGGCGATGGTGGAGAGCCGGGGCTCCGGCACGTAGAAGCGGATGCGTCGGTTCCCGGGCGGTAAAAGCGAAAGCACCGGCTGGCCCGCATTGGCCACCTCGCCGGTGCGAAAATAGACGTCCTGCACCTGCGCGTCGGCGGGGGCGTAGACCTTCAGTTTCGCAAGGCGTGTCTCGGCCTGGTCGAGATTGGCTTGCGCCGCCTTGACCGCCGCTTCGGCGGCTCCGATCTCGGCGGTGCGGGCGGTAATGCGCCCGGCCTGGATCTGGCGCTGCACCGCTTCGAGCGCCGCCTTGTCCCGGTCGTTGGTCGCCTTGGCCTGATCGTATGTCGCCTTTGCACTAATGCCGCGCTCGTAGAGCGTCTTCTGGCGATCGAGGTCTGTCGTGGAGAGGGTCAGCTGCGCTTGGGCCTGCCGCTCCTGTGCTTGCAGAATGGCGATCTCTTCCGGGCGTTGCAGGGAGGCCTGGAGATTGGCGAGCTGCGATTGCGTCTGCTGGACGAGCGCCGCCGCTTGATCGCGCTGGGCGAGTTCCATCGACCCTTCGATCCGGAACAGGAACTGCCCGGCCTTGACCTGAGAGCCGGAATCGACGGTCAGGTTTTCGATGCGACCACCCGTCTCCGGGGCGGCATAGACGTAATAGCCCTCCACATAGCCTTGAAATAAATCGTTGCCGCGTTCGCTGCGCAGCACCGCCCAAACGATGGCGCCGCCGATGACGAGGATGAGCGCGAGCGCCGCGAGAAGCTTGCGGTTCATGCCGCTTCTCCCTTCAGCGCCCGCATCAGGAGCGTGAGATGCGCCTCGAACATCGCCTCCATGTCGATGGGCTCCAGTCGCTGGAACAGGTCCGACCAGATCAGCGCGGCGACGCCGGGGGCCACAATCAATTGCGGGAACCGCACCAGTTCGTCCGACTTGAACTCACCCCGCTCGACCGCGTCCCGCGCGATCCGGCGCAGCAGCCCCAGCGCGCGCGTCAGCACCTCGCGGTGATAGAAATCGGCCAATGCCGGAATGCGCTCCGCTTCCACGATC
This sequence comes from Microvirga alba, assembly GCF_015694465.1. Lineage (GTDB taxonomy): Bacteria > Pseudomonadota > Alphaproteobacteria > Rhizobiales > Beijerinckiaceae > Microvirga > Microvirga alba. Next base: position 745,895 of record NZ_JADQDO010000002.1, on the reverse strand, counting down.
AGAAGCCGCACGATGTTGCGGCGGCGGGTGCCGAGCACTTCCTTGTTGAAGAAGCGGAACAGGGCGCGCAAGCGGTCCTCGGCGGAGGCGTCGAAAGCGGCCAGGCGCTGTTCGATCTCTTCGACAGCGCTGCCTATCCCTGAGCGTATGAGCGCCTCGAACAATCCCTGTTTCGACGGCACGTACAGATAGATCGTGCCCTTGGCGATTCCCGCCCGCGCCGCGACATCCTCCAGCCGGCTCCGCGCGAATCCTTTTTCGGAGAACACGTCGAGGGCGGCATCGAGAATGCGTAGAAATTTGACCTGCCGGTCCTCCTCGCTGCGAGCCGGTGCCCGGCGGCGAGCGAAGGCTCGCTTGCGAAGCGGTTTCGTCCTGGCGAGCACTGGCGATTTCGGCGCGCGGGGCATCTTCCATCACATGACTGACTGGCCAGTCATTTAGGAAGCGCCTTCAGCAACAGGATGGGGCATCGCGTCGCTGGCGGTGGCGTTTCGGGTGGCGCGACCCCTTTGCCTCTCCCTTGCGGGGAGGGGAATTGGCGGCGCCTGCGACCTCACGTCCCCCGCCGCCGCGCGGCAAGATTGTGGACAGGCGGAGTCGTTGTTGCCCTTTCCCGGCTTTTGCCGTGCTAGGAGAAACCGTCATCACCATCGAAGGACGGAATCGGGACAGGAATGAAGGTCGGCATCGACATGGGAATCGCGTCCTCCGGGGCGGCGTCCGGCGGCTCGGCCCTTCTCGATCTCGAGGAGCTTCTGGCGACGCGCCTGCTCGTCCAGGGCAATTCCGGCTCCGGCAAGTCGCACCTCCTGCGCCGTCTGCTGGAGCAGAGCGCGCCCCTCGTGCAGCAGGCGGTGATCGACCCCGAGGGCGATTTCGTCACGCTGGCCGACAAATTCGGCCATGTGGTGGTCGACGCCGCGCGCAGCGAGGGTGATCTTCAGCGCATCGCCGCACGGGTGCGTCAGCACCGCGTCTCGGTGGTGCTCAGCCTTGAGGGGCTCGACACGGAAGCGCAGATGCGCTGCGCGGCGGCCTTTCTGGGCGGCCTCTTCGATGCGGAGCGTGACCTCTGGTATCCGATGCTCGTGGTCGTGGACGAGGCTCAGCTTTTCGCGCCCGCCGCCGCAGGCGAAGTTTCCGACGAGGCCCGAAAAGTCTCGCTCGGGGCCATGACCAACCTCATGTGCCGTGGCCGTAAGCGCGGGCTTGCCGGGATCATCGCGACCCAGCGTCTGGCGAAGCTCGCCAAGAACGTCGCGGCGGAAGCCTCCAACTTCCTCATGGGCCGCACCTTCCTCGACATCGACATGGCCCGTGCGGCGGACCTTTTGGGCATGGAACGCCGCCAGGCCGAGATGTTCCGCGATCTGGAGCGCGGGCATTTCGTGGCCCTCGGTCCCGCCCTGTCGCGCCGTCCGGTGCCGATTCGCATCGGCGCGGTCGAAACCTCGGCGCGCAGCGGCAGCTTCAAGCTCCTGCCTCTGCCGGATCAGCCCACGGAAGATGCGCGCGACCTGATTTTCAAAGCGGGCGAGGCTGAGATCGCGTCGCGTCCCGTCATCCAGCGCCGCGCGCCCCCCCCGCCGCCGCCCGCCACCAACGATCTTCTGGCCCAGCTCGCCCGGACGCGCCCCGCCGCAGCCCCCGAGGCGCCGCCGGAGGTCACGGAAGAGTCGAAGGCCGAGCGCGCCGCAGCGCTCGATGCCATCTTGCGCGAAATTCTCGAGGATCCCGAGGCTGCGTTCCGCACGGTTGCCGTGCTTTATCAGGACTTCCTGGTCCGCTGCCGCATCCGCCGCGTCGGTGGTGAGCCGTTGAACCTGCCCGCCTTCCGCCGCCGTCTCGCGGTGGCCCGCGCCGGCGTCGATACGGCAACGGCGGAAGGATCGGAGTGGGACCGCGCAGTGGCCTTCGCGGCCGATCTGGAAGAAGACATCCAGGGCGTCTATCTGCTCTTCGCCCGCGCGGCGATGGAGAGCGCGCCTTGCCCGCCCGATGGCGAGATCGCGCGCGCCTGCGGCAGCCGTTCGCCGGGCCGCGCGCGCCGTCTTGTGGCCTATATGGAAACCCGCAACATCGTGGTGACCCGCAACGATCCGCGCGGGCTTCGCATCATCGCGCTGCCGGATCTCGGTTGGGAGACGGGTCCGGGCGATCCGAACGCGTTCGAGGAGCCGCTCCCCGCAGCCAGCCAGGATTTGTTCGCACTCGGTTCGGACGCTTAGAGCATGATCAGAACAAGCGGAAACCGGGTGTTCGCCAGGATCATGCGGCAATAAGAAATCAAGCTCTCGAGCCCTTTCCGATCCGATTGAATCGGAAAGGAGCTTTAGAGGCGGAAATCCTCGCCGAGATAAAGCCGGCGCACTTCCTCGTTCGCCACGATGGCGTCGGGGTGGCCCTCGGTGAGCACGCGGCCGGAATGGATGATGTAGGCGCGGTCGATCAGGCCGAGCGTCTCGCGGACATTGTGGTCCGTGATGAGCACGCCGATGCCGCGCCGCGTCAGGTGCCGCACGAGATTCTGAATGTCGCCGACCGCGATCGGGTCGATGCCCGCGAAAGGCTCGTCGAGCAGCATGAAGGTCGGCTCGCCGGCAAGCGCGCGGGCGATTTCGCAGCGCCGCCGCTCACCGCCCGACAGAGCGATGGAGGGCGATTTGCGCAGGCGCGTGATGTTGAACTCTTCAAGCAACGCGTCGAGCTTGCGCTCGCGCTCCTTGCGGCTCGGCTCGACGATTTCGAGCACGGCGCGGATGTTGTCTTCCACGTTGAGGCCGCGAAAGATCGAGGCTTCCTGCGGCAGATAGCCGATGCCGAGGCGGGCGCGGCGATACATCGGCAACTGTGTCACATCATGCCCATCGAGGCTGATGAGGCCACGATCCGCCGAGACGAGGCCGGTGATCATGTAGAAGATCGTGGTTTTGCCCGCGCCGTTGGGGCCGAGCAGGCCGACCGCTTCGCCAGCACGCACGTTCAGCGCCGCGTCATGCACCACGGTGCGGCCGCGATAGCTTTTCTGCAGACCCTTCACCGCCAGCACGCCGGGACCGCCGAACGTGGTCTCACTCTGCAGCCGGTCGAGGAATCCGGACTCGGCGAGATCCACATTGAGAGCGCGCCCATTCAGTGGCGCGGCGGGGGAACGGTTGAAGAAGAATTTCAAGGGACAATCGCTGCGATGGAGGGATCGAGGTGAGCGGGCATTCCGACTCAGTTCGTCGCCGGTTTCTGGGGCTTGGCCTTCGCGCCGGCCTGTCCGGCATCCTGCGAGCCGCTGCCCGGCACGAACAGCGCGCGCACGCGCCCGCCGGGGGCGTTTTCCACATTGGCGACGCCGGTATTGAGGTCATACACCACGCGCTCGCCGCGCGTGACGTTCGGCCCGTCGCTGAGGACCGCGTTGCCGATCAAAAGAATCTTGTTCGCCACGCGGTCGAAAGTGGCGTCGTTGCCGGTGGCGACCTGGGTCTTGGACACGATCGTGACCGGGCCCTTGCAGTCGATCTTCTTGATCGAGCTGTCATCCGTCTGCGGCCCCGCCGCTGCAGGTTGCGCCGAACCGCCCTGACCCTTCTTCTGCTCGTAGAGCACCGTCATGAGGCTGCAGTTCATGGTGGCGTCGCCCTGGACGGCGACCACGTTGCCTGAAAAGACCGCGCGACCTTCCTTGTCGAACACGTCGAGGCGGTCGGCGTCGATCTTGATCGGCTCCTTGCTCGCTCCGAAATTGCCGAAGCCGACGGCCCCCTTGCCGTTTGCTTGCGCCTGCGCCTGCGCGGCCTCGACCCAAAGCGGCGCGGAGAGGAGGAAGGCGCTCGCGAGCGCAGCGGATTTCAGGGTCATCATGGCCGGAAACTTGTCGGTTGCGCCGGGGGAGCCAGCAAGCTCGATCCGGCAGGAGAAGCGGGAGAGGTGGACGATTCGCGGGGCTCGAAGGTGGTGCGGACCCGGCCCTTGAAGTGCATGACCTTGCCGTTTTCGAGCACCTCGAGGCCCATGGCCTCGATAAGGCCGTTGCCGAGGGACACGGTGACGGGCTCCTCGGACAGAACGGTCCCGGCCTTGAAATCCACGAAGGCGGAGCGCAACTGCACCTCCTGGCCCGCATCCGTACGAACGCGCACCTCATGGCGCAGATTCATCTGCTCCTTCTGGGTGTCGAGGACGCCGATGAGGGCTTCGAGCCGCGCGGCGCCGCCCTTGTCGTCGGTGACGATGCGGGCGCGCAGATCCTTCAGCTCGACGAAATTCGGCTTGCGCACATCCTGCGTGGCGGCGCTGGCCGTGACCTCGTAGGGGCGATTGTCATTGCGGAATCCGGTCAGCTTCGGGCTTTCCATCGTCACATTGGTGCCGCTGACCGAGATCGGCCCCAGGGTCAGGCCCTTGATGGTGCGAAAGGGGTCGAGATACGCGATCAGGCCGATGATGACGATTGCCACAAACGCGCCGAGGGGAATCGCCCTCTTGGCGAAACGGACTCTGCGGGAGTGGCGATGCGCCTTGGAGAAGTCGCGCAAACGCGCGCCCGACTTTTCAGCCAGGCGGTCACCTCTCGTGATGCCTCTGCTTCCCGCCAATTTGTAAAGCCCCTTCCGTCTCGCATTGGGAACGGTGCCATGGCGGAAAGCCGTGGCGATGTTATGACGGATATAGGTTTTATGGGGGAAAGTTTAAGACCTCGTCAACTATGGGCGAAGATGTCGGTCTCCGGCCAGCCGATCAGGTCGAGCTGCGCGCGGGTCGGCAGGAAATCAAAGCACTGGTGGGCGATGCCGAGCCGGTTCTCCCGCTCCAGCATCCGGTCGAGCTTCTCTCTCAGGGCGTGCAGATGCAGCACGTCGGACGCCGCGTAATCGAGTTGCGCCTGGGTCAGCGTGTCCGCGCCCCAATCGGAGGATTGCTGCTGCTTGGAGAGATCGACCCCGAGCAACTCCCGCACCAGATCCTTCAACCCGTGCCGGTCCGTATAGGTGCGCACCAGCCGCGAGGCGATCTTGGTGCAATAGACCGGGCGCGGCATCACCCCGAAGGTGTGGAACAGAACCGCGAGATCGAAGCGGGCGAAGTGGAAGATCTTGACCACGCTCTCGTCAGTGAGCACGCGGATCAGATTCTCGGGGCGCGGACCGTCTTTCAGAATTTGCACCACATCCGCGGTGCCGTCGCCCTTCGAGATCTGCACCACGCAGAGCCGGTCCCGGTGCGGGTTGAGGCCCAAGGTCTCCGTGTCGATCGCAATCGCCGGGCCGGGCTGGTAATCCGCGGGCAGGTCGCCGCGATGGAAGCGCGTTGTCATCGAGAGATCCAAAAGTGCAAAAATCCAAATATCCTGGACGGGGCTGTACCCTGTCTGAGCTGGCGCAGCAACGCACGAGAAAAAGCCCCATTGGGGCGAGGCTTTCTCAACGGTGACGTCTGGGCTGCCTCAGGCAGAAAAGCTCATGCGCTTGAGTAAGCCGTCCCGCAGGACGAAATGGTGCCACAGGGCGATGAGGACATGGAGACCGGCGAGGATCAGAATGATCGTCCCGCCCTTCTCGTGCAGATCCCCGATCAGCCCCGCCGGACCCTGCACGGCGCTCGTGAGATTCGGCAGCGTGTAACCCAGAATGCTGACCGGCACGCCCATGCGCGAGGCCGCATACCAGCCGGAAAGCGGCAGGCCGATCATGAACAGGTAGAACACCCCGTGCCCAAGCTTCGCCGCCGCCTTCATGAGCGGACTCATGGTCTCGGGCAGCGCCGGCGCGCCCCTGACGAGCCGGATGGCGAGGCGCGGCACGACCAGCGCCAGCACCGAGAGCCCGAAGGCAAAATGCAGAACCGGCGGATTCACCCGAACACTCCGTCCCCCCTCGCCCGTAAACCAGGCGGCGACGATAAGAAGAGCGACGAGCCAATGCAGAACAACGAGAGCGCGGGGATAACGAGTCACGGGAACCTCCATGAGACCCCGATGCTGACCCAGTTAGTGCGACGCAGCAAATTACATGTTTGTAATGGTTCTAAGGTGGAAGGACTCGCGGAGAACTATCCCGCGCCGCGCAACTCATTCCCTCTCTGGCGATTGTACAGGCAGTCCGAGCATCGCGGCAGCCGGGTCTCAGATTGGTGCGTTTTCCTGAAGGCCCTTGATCGGCAGCATCGCCGCTATCCCAGCGAGGCTCGAGTTTCCGGCCTTGGCGGCAAAGGTCGGCCAGTTGGAGCCATCAGAATTCAGGAACGGAGGTTCGCCATGCGCCCCCTTATCGTCACCGCTGCCTTTCTCCTCGCCACGACAGGCAGCCTGCTCGCCCAGGACCGCCAGGCCGGGCACCCCGTGAAACCCGACCAGATCAAATGGATGCCCGCCCCGCCGGTCCTGCCGAAAGGCGCCGAGGCCGCGGTCCTCTCGGGCGATCCCACCAAGGCTGGGCCGTTCACGATGCGGCTGAAAGTTCCTCCGGGCTACAAGATCCCGGCGCATAGCCACCCGACCGCCGAGTTGATCACCGTTATCTCCGGCAATTTCCATGTCGGCATGGGCGACAAGCTCGACGAGGCAAAGACCGAAAACCTCGGAAGCGGCGGCTTCGTCGATCTTCCGGCCAACATGAACCACTATGCCTTCATGAGCACGAGAACCATCGTGCAGATCAACTCGGAAGGGCCCTTCGTCATCAAATACGTCAACCCGGCCGACGACCCGAGCAAGTCGCAGTGAACGCAGCTCGCGCCTTCCCGCCGTAACGATGCAAACCCGATGGGGATTGTCCTCAGCCCCGCAAACCCCATCGTTCAATCGATTTTGGGATGCTTGCCGGGACCACTCGGGCAGCTTGAGGCCACTGATTTTGCCGAATTTCTTTGCTAATCAACATGTTAGGGTGCTGCTGGCGTCCACGAGAGGACTTAGGTACCGGCAGCGGGCGCTCCAAGGCATGCTTTATAACGGTCTCGAAGAAACCTGATCAGAAGCACACGTCCTGTAATCATAGAAGTTGCGCCTCGTCATCTCTGCTCGATTTTTCTGTGGTCAACTCAACGCGACGTTAACGCGATTTTAAGCTAGGTCTTGCCGAGCGGGTTTGAGTTGGGTTCCCTTAGGGAAATACGGGGGACTCAATGAAAACGAAGAATTTGATCGCGGTATTTGCTATCGCGCCGCTTTTGCTTGCTTGTGTCAGCACCGAAACAGTCCGCTTTCAGGCGAAAAGCAATCAACAGGCGCTGATCCGAGACGGTCGCCAAGCTATCGTATCGAATCGTAAGAACTCCATCGTTCTCGTTAGTCCGGCATCTCGCGAGTTCCAATCTGGGGCTCGCCCGGTCTTTGTAGTAGGTATCAACAATCTCACCAAAAACCCGCTTGAATTTGCGGTAAGCAATATCTCTGTTCACCAGAAAGCTGCGGATGGCAGGGTTTTGGCTCTTCCGGTGAAGACCTACGAGAGTCTCGTGGCAGAGGAGCGGAATAAGCAAGTTGCACGAGCCATTCTCGTCGGTCTCGCAGCTGGTGCGAATGCTGCGGCTGCCTCGCAAGCGGGATATGGCACGGCTCGGGCTAATGTGTATTCAACGACCCACACCCCCTATGGCTCATACAACCGCGTCAGCACAGTCACGTCGTCCTATTTTGACCCGACCGCCAATGCGATTGCTCAGGCGAACGCCTCGGCACAGAACGAGGCGATGATCGCCAGCACGATTGAGCAAGGACGTCAGAACCTCTCAAGCCTTGAACAGGCGGTAATCAAGGACAACACGCTTCTTCCAGGTGAATGGTATGGTGGCCAATTGCACTTTGAGCCGCCTCAGTCCGACGGAAGCGATGCGCCGAAGACTTATCGGATCAACATTGTGGTTGGTTCTGAGGTTCACGAGGTCGAAGTAGTGCAAGAAGCCGTTAAGAGCTAACCAACCAGGCACGTCACCAGCGCTTTCACCGCTTTGGCATTCTCGCTAGACCTCGGAAGTCCTGTGGTCGCCAGTGACCGCTATTTCGGGGCCCATGAGTGCACTGAAGATTGCTCTGGTCACAAAGCCGGGTATCTCTGAGCTGAGAGCAATAGAATTACCGACTCAGCCACCTGCCCTGTATCTAGGAACTCTTGGTCATTCCACGAAGGCTGCTTGGCTTAGCCGAGCACCTGTCGTGCAGTGCCGATCAGGATGATGATGATGGCGGTGAGATTGAGTGAGACCTGCGGTCCGCCTCTCATCGCCTCACTCTTTGACATTCACCTCGAAAGCCCAAAAACAAAAAAGTCCGAGGCATGGCGTATCACCCGTGCATCGCTACGAGTGCCACCATCTCGAACCTAAGATGTTGAATTCTATGTACTAACCCTTGAAAGGGTTGGTGCCCAGGAGAGGACTCGAACCTCCACGGTGTTACCCGCTGCTACCTGAAAGCAGTGCGTCTACCAATTCCGCCACCTGGGCATGCCTTGTCGGCGAGCTTCGTTTAAGGCGGACGGGGCGGCGCGTCAATCGGGGAAAACGATCTTCCGTGCATTCCTTTTTGAAAGCCCCTACGCAAGGGGCGGCCTGTGGCGAGAGCGGGCGGGCGGTGCGCCCCCGCCCCAGCCCCTTCAAGGGGAGCATGGTCTTCCCGGAAAATCCGGATTTCCCTTTTGAGGATCATGCTCTAGAGACGTTTTAAAATTTCCACGTCCAAGGTCCGTTTATCCACGTTGGTGGAGGGACAGGAGGCTTCTCATGATCGGCGCCATTCGCACGCCAGCCCAGCAACTGGTCACGGTTTTCGGCGGTTCGGGCTTTCTCGGCCGCCAGGTGGTGCAGGCTCTGGCCAAGCGCGGTTATCGCATCCGGGTGGCGAGCCGCCGGCCTGATCTGGCGAATTTCCTGCAGCCGCTCGGCACCGTCGGGCAGATTCAGCCGATCCAGGCTAATTTGCGCGATCCCGCTTCCGTGGCCCATGCGGTGGCAAGAGCCGATCACGTCGTCAACCTGGTCGGCATTTTGCAGGAAACCGGCCGCCAGAAATTCGATTCGCTCCAGGCGCAGGGGCCTCGCCTGATCGCGCAGTCCGCTCCGCCCCGCGCGAACATCGTCCATGTCTCGGCGATCGGCGCTGATGCGAATTCCGAATCGGCCTATGCCCGCTCGAAGGCGGCAGGCGAGGCCGGGCTTCTCGAGGCTCGCCCCGACGCGATCATCGTGCGCCCCTCGCTAATGTTCGGGCCGGGCGACAACTTCTTCAACCGTTTCGCTTCGCTTGCCCGGATGCTCCCGGTCCTGCCGTTGGCGGGCGCGGATACCCGCTTCCAGCCCGTCTATGCGGGCGATGTCGCCGAACTGATCGCCAGAGCCGTGGACGGCACGGTGCCGGGCGGCCAGATCTATGAATGCGGCGGGCCGGAAATCCGCACCCTCGAGGCGCTGGTGCAATATGTGCTCGACGTGACCGAGCGCAAACGTCTGATCCTGCCCCTGCCGAATGCGGTCGGCCGCGCGCAAGGGAGCCTGATGGGCTTCCTCGACACGCTCAGCCTCGGCCTGTTGCCGCGCGAATTCGCCATGACCCGCGATCAGGCGATCCTTCTGGAGAAGGACAACGTGGTGTCCGAGAGCGCCATCCGCGAAGGCCGGACGCTGGAGGCTCAGGGCATCAGCCCGACGAATATCGAGGCAATCGCGCCGGCCTATCTGATCCGCTTCCGCAAGACCGGCCAGTTCGACCTCAAGCGCTCGACCGGCTCCAACGCCTGAGATTAACGGCCCGGACAGCCTTCCAGAGCCCATTCGCGGCTCTGGAAAGTCCTATTTTGGCGCAGACCGGATTCCCATGTCTGCAGCCAATGCACGGGCCGCGAGGCGTTTATGCAGATGGACCATCAGCGCCACGCCGAAAATCGGGGTGAGCAGGTTCAGGATCGGCACGACGACGAGCCCGGCGACGATGAAGCCCGCGGCGAATACCGTGCCCCGGTTCTCGACCCGCATCTGTGCGGCTTGCCCCGGCGACTGGAAGCGACCGGCCGCCAGCTCGAAATATTCCCGGCCGAGCAGATAGGCGTTGGCGATGAAGAACACGCTGAAATTCACGCCGGGAATGAAGAACACCAACAGCGCGACGAGGTTCACCAGCAGCGAGAGCCCCGCGAAGCGCAGGCCGTAGAGAACGGCGTGGCCCATGGGCAGCGCCCGCCCCGGCGGATCGGCGGGAAAGTCGCTGCGCTCCACCACATCCGCCACGTCATCGAGGAAGTAGCCCGCGACGATGGCCGAGATGGCGGGCAGGAGATAGATCAACGCCACGATCAGGCCGGCCCCGGCTACGAACGAGGCGAAGCCGTCGAGGAAGGGATAATCCGCGCTGATGGTGTGGTTTTGCAGGAAATAACTGAAAAGGCGCGTCAGCCCGACCCAGACGAGCGCGAGCAAAGCCGCCGTGAGGGCGAGCGATTTCCACAAGATACGCCGCAAAGCGGGCGAAAAGACCTGTCGCGCCGCCGCATAAACCGCCTGAATCAGCATTCGGCAACTCCCGCACGGGGCCTCGACACGGCGCAAAGCGGCCTGAAAACCTGTCCTGGCATGAACTCTCCTGACATGAAGGGCGGACATTACTTATGATTGACCTCGCCGCAAGACGAGGGGTGGAGGAGGCTGTGCACCCTGCCAAGCTGTCGCAAGACCCCGACGTGGTGATCGTCGGCGCGGGTTCGGCCGGCATCAGCGCTGCGCGGCGGCTTCTCGCGGCGGGCCTGAGCGTGAGCATGCTCGAAGCGCGGCACCGCATCGGCGGCCGCACCCTGACGGTTTCGTTGAGCGGCCATCCCGTCGATCTCGGGGCCCATTGGCTTCATGCCGGGCCGATCAATCCGTTGGTGAAACTCGGGCGCGAACGGGGCGAGCTGCTTCGCCGCGCGCCGGTGGAGGGGCGTCTCTTCATCAAGGGGCGGCAGGCGAGCCTCTCCGAGAGCGAGGCGTTCGGCCGGGCCTTCGCCATTGCCGACCGGGCCCTGACGCAAGCGGCCCGTGCGCCTGAGGACCAGCCCGCCGGAAAGGTGCTGCCGCCGCTCGGGCGCTTTGGCCCGCGCGTCGCCGCGATCCACGGTCTCATCTCGGGCCGCCCGCTCGACGAGGTGAGCCTGCACGATTTTCCGAGCATGGAATATGCCGACAACCTCTTCATTGCCGGCGGCCTCGGGGCCTATATCGCGCGTCTCGGCAAAGGCCTGCCGATCCGGCTCGGCACCGCCGTCCATGCCCTCGACTGGTCGGGACAGGGCGTGCGGGTGGAGAGTTCAGCCGGGACGCTGCACGCAAAGGCCGTCATCGTAACGACGCCGATGGCCCTGTTGCAGAAGGACGTGATCCGTTTCGCCCCCGCCCTGCCGCAGCCGGTCGCGGCGGCGATCTACGGCTTCGCGCAAGGGGTCTACGAGCACGTCGTCCTGCATTGGCCGGATTCGCCGTTTCGCGGGCCGGACCGGCTGGCGAGCCTCGTCGGCAAGCACCGCGAACCGCCGGGGCTTCTGACGCGCATCGATGGCGGGCCGTTTCATTTCTTCGAGCTCGACCAGCCCACAGCCGCCCTCCTCGACCACCGGGACGCCGATGCGCCGGGACGCTTCGCGCGGGCGGTTCTGGCCGAGCATTTCGGGCACAAGGCTATCCGCAACTTAAACGTTTGCCGCAGCACGACCTGGCGGCACGACCCGTGGTCGCGCGCTTCCTGGGCCGTGGTGCCGCCGGGACTTGTGGCTGTCCGCGACCAACTGAAAGAGTCGGTCGGCGAGCGGATCTGGTTTGCGGGCGAGGCGCTATCGCGCGCCCAATGGGGCACTGCCGGAGGCGCGTGGGAAGAAGGCGCGCGGGCGGCGGGGGAGATTGTGGAACGGCTGAAGACGCGGGCCTGAGAGGGCTTGGCGCATTGAGCGGGAATGCCCGGGGAGGTCTTTGGAAAGATTTGCTCTACGTCCGTTCGTGACCTGGGGCGGCGGATACGGTCCGGTTTTGCCATGCGCGGAAGCTCACAGCTGTCATGCCGTTCGGCGAAACCAGACATCACGTGCCAAGGACCCCTCACGCACGCGGGGTTGACCTAACGTAAATTCCCCTGCAATGGTCCGAACTACAAAATAAGAATATTAATCCATTCCCGCCAAAGGGGCAGCGAAGAAATGGACCGATGTACCGTCAATTTGGCGGACTATCCTGATCTGGTCGTTCTTTATCTCGGGATGCGGGTGAATACACTTCGCGGGGTGCCGACACTGCTCCGGTTCGGACCTAAAATCTGGGCCGTTGCCGACAATCCGCCGGATGGCCTGCTGGCACACGATAACATCATCTATTCCCTTTTTCCTCTCCATATCGGGATGCGTCAGTATTGGCGGAGCTTCGAGAGCCTTGAGACCTGGGCAAGAAGCGAACCCCACCGTCAGTGGTGGCAAACGTTCCTCAGAGACCCGAAAGGGACCGGCTTCTGGCACGAAGCGTATTTCATGCAGGGGGGAATGGAGACCGTATCGGTCAACGTGCCGGCGCAACTAGGACTTCGAAAATTCGCGCCGGAAGCACCCGCGAAGGGATCTATGTTTTCCGCACGATTACGGGCAGCGCGCGACGGGCAAGCAAGCTCTCCCGCTCCAGTGTCGGAAGACGAGCTTTACCGAAATGGGCATTGAGATGAAGGAACCTTCCATGCGCGCTCATTCGTGCCTGGTTCAAGTATTCGGGACGCTCCTCGCTCTCACTGCTCCAGCCTGTGCCTATGCCGGCCCGATCAATGTCAACATCAACGGTTTGCGCAACGACGTCGGCGTTATCCGCTGTGGTTTGTTCGCCTCCGCTGATGGGTTCCGGGTGCCCGGACGCGAACTGCGCGAAGTCGTCAGCAATATCAATGCCGGGAAGGCTCATTGCGCTTTCAATTCCGTTCCTGACGGATCCTACGCAATTGCCGTTTTTCACGCGCAGAACAACGAGAAGACACTGGAAACCGGGTTGTTCGGGCAACCCAAGCAGGGGGTTGGCTTCTCCCGCAACCCATCGATCACATTTGGTCCGCCGAGCTTTTCGAGCGCCTCTTTCCCGGTGAACGCAAAGCCGGTCAACATCCAGATCGAGATGAAATACTGAGCGCGGCTCCGGTTTTCAGGACCGGACCATCCCAACAAGCATTGTCTGGCAAACTCTTACGAAACTTCAAACGACAAGGGGGCAAAATTGGTCCGACGAAAGGCAGGAGCTAGGAAGCAAGGGCTGTTGCTCTCCGCAGGGATTCTCGCGTTTACCGCGGTCGGTGGAAGCGCGCTGGCTGCAGATGTCGCGTCACCGGCGGCAAACCCGATCTTCGATCCAACTCCTCTCTGGTCTGGTTTCCATCTCGGAATCAATGCCGGGGGCGGCTTTTCAAAAGCGACCTCGGATTTTCGCTATAATCATGGCCCGGTTTTCGGAGCTGTGCCGAACCGGTTCTCTGGCCTGATCGGTGGCATCGGCGCCGGCTACGACTGGCAAGCGGGAGCGATTGTCCTCGGCGCGGAGACTGATTTCCAGTTGGCGGGTGGCCACGGAAGAAAGGCCGCGACTTGTCCAACCGGCTTCTGTGGCGCGGCGATCGACGCGAGCTACACTCAGGATCTTTCCTGGTTCGGAACCGTGCGTGGTCGTCTCGGGTATAGTGCGGGAAACTGGCTTGCCTATGTGACGGGCGGTTATGCGTATGCGAGGCTCGAAACCAAGGCCGTTGCCGTTGCACCCATTGGCGCTGCAAGCGCGAGCTGGAACGAGCTCAAGAATGGATGGGTTCTCGGCGGTGGCGTGGAGGTGATGCTCGCGCCTGGATGGAGCGCGAAAATCGAGGGTCTCCACCTCGGGTTTGGCGAAACAACCAAGACCTGGTCGCCCGCTGCGGCAACCACCATAACCGAGACCAGCCATTTGAAGACCAATCTCGTTCGAGGCGGAGTGAACTATCATTTCTAGGGTCTGATAAGAGCCGATGCGGCGTTCCGATGACCCGACCGGCTCGCGAGCCTTTTGGGCTGCCATCGCGAACCGCTGGGGCTTCTGACGCATCGATGGCGGGCCGTTTCATTTCTTCGAACTCGATCAGCCGCAGCCTCAGCAAAAGGCAGCAATTAGTTATTCCGCTTTGCTGATGTTGCGGTAGCGGCGAAGCAGAGCATACCCGCCTGCGATCAGCAGGAAGGGCAGGCCAGCGCCGGCAACCGGTCCAGGAGCGCCCCTGCTCGACCCGCTGTGCCCGCTGCCGTTAGAGCCCCCTTGCCCGACGCCTTGGCTGCCCTGGCCGCCACCGCCATTGCCGCCTTGGCTGCCGTGGTCACCCCACGATACCCATGAGCGGTGCCATTTCCCCATGGCTTGGGCTGGCAAAGCATATGAGCCACTCAGAGCACAGAACGCGGCCGCGCTGATAAGAATTTTTGTCCAAGGGCGCATAAGAATCATCCCAAGAAGTAGAAAGCACCCAATCCTGCTCTTAGAACCGCTATTCGCAAAATGCCAAAGGGAAGTATGTTTCTAAATTTTAGATTGAGATCGGCTGAAAATCTAACTCGAAAGGCGTAGATTACTTCACTCGCATTAAACTTAGCCTTGATCCTAGCAGATAGCCCCAGCTTGGCATCAAGAACTCAACGGAAACTGTTCAGCTTCGTACTTTCTTGGAGTTTGATTTGTAATTTGCTGACTCGCTTTGCTGGCCTATTTCTTTCTAGGAAAATCATCCGAGTTGCCGGGTCGACGAACTCGATCAGCTGGTACTCGATTTAGCGAAATTTCCGCTTGGGCCGACATCGACCTTGCGATTGTCTGGGACCATAGCCGGTGAACCGCTCGGTGGCGGCCACTTCCGGTGCAAGCTGCACCTCATGGAACTCCCAACGCCTTTGATTTTTGTCAGCGCCCGCGCCATGCGCGGCAGGCACATTTGAACTGTGTTCGAGGCGGCGTCGCGCGCCGATGGTTCGTTCTGTCATAAAGGTCGCCGCCCATGACCATGGCACCGAAAGCCTCTTACGGCATCAGCCGCCGCGCGCTGCTATTGGGCGCGGCGGCGATTCCGGCCTTGTCCGGAACACTCCTTCCCGCCTTTGCGCCCGCGCAGACCCCGGCTGAGCCGTTGCCGTCGTGGAACGACGGTGCGGCGAAGCAGGCGATTCTCGACTTCGTGCGCACCACGACCGACCGCGCAAGCCCTGGCTATGTCGCCCCGGAGGAGCGGATCGCCGTGTTCGACCAGGACGGCACGCTCTGGGTGGAGCATCCGATCTATACGCAGGTCGCTTATTGCCTCGACCGCGTCCCGGCCGTGGTCGCGGAAAAGCCGGAACTCAAATCAGTCGAACCCTTCAAGACCGTTCTCTCCGGCAACCGGGAGGCGATGGCGAAGCTTTCGCTGCCGGATCTCGAAAAAATCCTCGCCGCGACGCTCACCGGCATGAGCGTGGAGGATTTCGAGGCCGATGTAAAAAAGTGGCTCGCGACCGCCCGGCATCCGCGCTGGAAGCGCCCCTATACCGAGCTGGTTTATCAACCGATGCTCGAAGTGCTGCGCGCTTTCCGCGACAACGGCTACAAGACTTACATCGTGACCGGCGGCGGGCAGGATTTCGTGCGCGTTTATTCCGAGCAGGTCTACGGTATTCCACCCGAGCAGGTGGTCGGCAGCGTGGGCGGGACGAAATTCGGCTATGCCAAGGACGGCAAGCCGTTCCTGACCAAGGAGCCGAAGCTGCTGCTCAACGATGACCACGCGGGCAAGCCCGAAGGCATTCACCTCATCATCGGTCGGCGGCCCTTTGCGGCGTTCGGCAACTCGGTCGGCGACCGGCAGATGCTGGAATGGACCGCAGCAGGCGCGGGCACGCGGCTGAACATGCTCGTGCTGCACGACGACGCTGCGCGCGAATATGCCTACGGCCCGGCAACGGGCCTGCCCGCCAGCAAGATCGGCACCTTCACCCAGGCGCTCTACGACGAAGCAAAGAAGAACAGCTGGCCGGTCATCAGCATGAAGAACGACTGGAAGCGGATCTTTCCGTTCGATTAGCCGTCTTGTCTTGGATGCGCAGCTCTTGGATACGCAGCGCGAGTCGCGGCGGGCGGGTTGCCGACGACAGGAGTTTCATATGCTTCGATCAATGAAGGTCCTGGTGGCGCTCGGCATCGGCCTGGCATCGATGCTCGGTTATGCGGAGGGAGCCAGCACGAAGCCAAATTCCTTGACGGCTATCGACATCGCGCTTGAACCGGACGCGACGATGATTCAGCGGGCCGAGGCCGTCAACGCCCGCCTGCTCAAAGTTTTTCCAAAGGGCTTCGCTCTGGGCGCGACGCACCACCCGCACATCTCGATCCTGCAGCGATACGTACACACATCAGACCTCGATAAAGTCTACGCCGCAGTCGACAGGATTCTGGCCAACGAGAAGGCGGCCAGCTGGAACCTAAAGGCGACCAAATACTATGACATTCCCTGGAAGAACATTGGCCTTGCGGGGATCGTCGTCGAGCCGACGGACGATCTGCTTCGGCTGCAACAAGAATTGATCGACGCAGTTGCCCCTTTCACGACAAAAACGGGCAGTGCCGCGGCATTCGTGACCACGCCGGCGGAACCCGGTATCAACAAGCCGACGATCGACTATGTCGCAGCGTTCGTTCCGAAGGCAACCGGCAAGAATTTCAATCCGCACGTCACCGTCGGCATCGCCTCCCGGGATTACCTGAAGACGATGATCTCCGAACCGTTCGACGCGTTCACGTTCTCGCCCTCGGGAGCGTCCGTTTACCAGCTCGGCGATTTCGGAACAGCCCGCAAGAAACTCAAGGCATGGGAGTTGAAGCCCTAAGGCTCCGGCCTGTTCGAACAGGGCTCGCCCGAATTGTCAGAGATGCAGCCGCAATCGAGTCGATCAGATGATTGCTTTCTTGCGGCGCGAGGCTGACCAACCACGGGTGACGTCTTCGCCGGACAACGCCGCCTCTCAGTAGATTTGCCATAGCCCCGGCGTCGCGAGTTCCAGAAGGTGGCCATCGGGATCGCGGAAATAGATGCTCTTGCCGCCTCTCATCCAGCTCGTGCGTCCCTCGATTGCGACGCCGTGAGTTGTCAGACGCTCCTCCCACGCATCGAGTTCATCCGCATCCACCGCCAGCGCGATGTGCTGGGGCCCGCTTCCGTCATGGGGAGGGATGGTGCCGCCGGGGAGCTCCGTGGGTTCGGTCGAGGCGCCCCGTTGAAACAACAGAAGAACGCTGCGTCCCGCAACGCCGTAGGCGCAGAGCCGTTGATCGGCAAAGAGGGGCTTGAGCTGCAAGACCGTCTCGTAGAAGGCCCGCGCCCGGGGAAGTTCATCCGCATACAAGGCCGTTTCAAGAACTCCGTTCAGACGCGGCATTGAGGGTTCTCCTGCGTGAAAATGCTCACCTGCAAAACGGTATTCAGATCCGCCGCGAAACGCAGCCTGGAAGTGAGAACGTCAGGTTGATCAAGGACCTGCCCGAAAGCAACAGCTGCAACATGGGGGCTTTTACTCGTCTTGAACGCTCCCAAGCGATGCAACGACGATGCGCTTCCGCAACGTCCTTGATCGGTCGAGTGATGATTTAACTAACAAAAACAACAAAATTAGAATTTTATTAACCTTAATGATCTGTTAATTCACTGAACGACAATGCTCCCGCGTCAGGGCACAGGAATAAACAGTGATTCGATGCTGAGGGGCCGCAAGGACAAGAAACATCGTTGCGCCGCCCGTTCCGTGCGACTGAATTTTCTGTCCGCTATTTCCGCCAACGTTTTTGTCCTCACGTATCCTTCCTACGCGCAGGCGCAACAGATCGACGCCGGTTCCGGCGAGACGAAATCTGTCCCTGCCTCGGTCACCACCAATTCCCAACCCGCTCTGCGGGCCCATGACGGCGGTCAGGTTCAGGGTGGGCCGAGCGTCATCACCACCACAGGCGACTATGCGCATGGCGCCCTCGCCGAACAGGCCGGGGCGATTGATCTGGCCTTCGGCTCGATAAACACTGTCGGCCGATCGGCCTTGGGGCTCTATGCGTTTGGCGCCGGCAGCAGCGTGACGAGCAGCACGGATGCGACGACGACGGGAGACGAAGCTCACGCGGTATTCGCGCGGGCCGGCGGCATCGTCAACTTGACCGGCGGGCTCCTGCGGACGTCAGGCTCTTCGGCTTATGGTCTGCTGGCGGACGGCAACGACAGCAAAATCGACAGTCGCGCCATCATTATGGTTTCCGGCCCCAACGCGAATGGCGCGGCTGCGACCAACGGCGGCGTTATTGTCCTCAATGGCGGAACGATCAACGTATCGGGCATCGCGGGATACGGCCTTTATGCCTTCGGCATCGGGAGCTCGATTCGAAGCGCGATCAATGTCACGACGACGGCGGATTACAGTCATGGCGCTTTCGCTCAAGGGGGCGGCGCGCTCAACCTGATGGCAGGGACGATTTCGACCTCCGGCGCGTCCGCCGCCGGGCTTCTTTCGGAAGGGATCGGCACGCGGATTACCTCATCGGCCGATACGTTCACGAGCGGAGCGGATTCCGTCGGCGTCCTTGCGCGATTCTCCGGTTTCACGGAGCAGGCGGGAGGGCTGATCTCGACCAGCGGAGCCAGATCGCACGGCCTGTTATCCACCGGCGCTGGTTCACAGATCAAGAGCGCAGGATCCGTTCGAACAAGCGGCAACGACGCTGCCGGCGCATTCGCCGATGCGGGCGGCTCCGTCATTCTCAGAGACGCTTCGGTCACCACTTCAGGAGCGTCCGCAGCGGGTCTCCTGTCGAATGGAACCAGAAGTTCCATCACAGGCCGCGCGAATGTCAGCACATCGGGTCAGGCGTCCTATGGCGCGCAGGCGGTCAACGCGGGCTTCGTCTCCCTGACGGGCGGCACGATCGCAACCGCCGGAGCATACGCTCAGGGAATCCGCTCCATCGGCAATGACAGCGTTGTCGAGAGCGCGGCACAGGTGACGACCTCAGGCCAGGGCGCTGCGGGTATCGCCGCGCTGTCGGGCGGCACGGTGCGTCTGCTCGGCGGCTCCGTTGAAACGAGCGGGACCGGGGAGGCGATTTATGCCTTCGGTCTCGGCAGTCTTGTGACTGGACGGACCGATGCGGCGACGAAGGCGGACGGAATCGCGGCTGCTCTCGCCGACGGACGCGGCACGATTTCGCTCATCGGCGGCGCGATCAAGACTTCCGGCGTACAAGCACCGGGCCTCGCCGCGACTTATGGCGGCGCACTCTCGGCCAGCAATGTTTCCGTGACGACCACCGGCGCAGGGAGCGCAGGCATGTACGTAACGGCGGCGTCGCTGGAGCTTGAAGGAAGCCGCATCAATAGCAGCGGCGCGGGCGTGAAAACCATCGGCAATGCGTCGGTCGCCATCGGCAATTCTTCGGTAACGAGCGGCGCGTCGATGTTCGACGCCGCCTTCGATCTGGCTGGTCAGAGGGCGACTTTCGACATCCGCGGTTCCAATCTTCTCGGAGTCGGAAGTCTTCTCAACGTGGCGCGCGGTGACAATGGCCAAGACGGCATTGTCACGTTGACGCTCGACGGCAGTGAAGCGACCGGAAATCTTTTGGATCGCGAGACAAGGACATCCGGATATACGAGCGTCGTTTTGCGGGGCGGCTCCCGTTTGACCGGCGGCCTCGACGGTATTCAGCGCCTTACCCTCGATCTCGGAACCTGGTCCCTGGCGGGGCCGGTCAATGTCTCTCTCGTTGAAGTCGGCCCGTCCGGCGGCACGCTCGATACGCCGAATCCGACCATCTCTCTCTCGGCGCCGCTGACGGGATCGGGCGCGCTCAAGAAAACCGGGATCGGGCTGCTCGATCTGACGGGCTTCAGCTCCCTGTCCGGTCCCACCTTCGTTCAAGCGGGGCAGCTCGCAGTCAATGGTTCGCTCGCCAATTCCGCTGTCACGGTCGCCGGCGGCGCGGTCCTGTCGGGGAGCGGAACGATCGGCGGCTTGACGGCGCAGAGCGGCTCAATGATCGCCCCCGGCAACGCGAGCATCGGCACGCTCCATGTCGCCGGCAATGTGCGTTTCCTTCAAGGGTCTGTTTACGCGTTCGAGGCCAACGCCGCCGGCCAATCCGACCGCATTGCCGCCACGGGGCAGGCGATCTTGTCCGGGGGCATCGTGAACGTTCTGCCCGATCGGGGAGCGATCTTTCGCGCCGATAGTCCCTACTTCATCCTGACGGCTTCCGGCGGCGTTTCCGGGACCTTTGAGGGAACGTCGAGCGCCGACTTCGCCTTTGTGACGCCGACGCTCGGTTATACCGAGGACGCCGTGACTTTGACGCTGCGGCGCAAGGCGGATTCGTTCTCGTCGGCGGCGCTGACGAGGAACCAGTATCGAACTGCTGCCGGGATCGAGGCGCTCGGAGCCGGAAACCGGCTCTACGACACCGTCCTGGGCTCAAGCCTGCCCGGCGCCCGTCTGGCCTTCGATGCGTTGTCGGGCGAGGCGCACGCCTCAGCCGTCACCTCCGCCTATGGCGATGCCCGGCTGATGCAGAACGCCATCCTGTCCCGCCTGCGCCAGCCGCTATACGGAAACCCCGCGCGTTTCGTTCAAGGCTTCTACGGAGAGACCTTCGCCGCAGATCGGCCCTGGATGGGCGCGTATCCCGTGGCGGTGGTGGTGCCGGTCGTCGATCCCAACCGCTTCGACATCTGGGGCGAGGGCTTCGGCTCCTGGAGCCGGACGCGCGGGAACGGCAATGCCGCGACGCTCGAGGAATCCACCGGCGGGTTCGTCCTTGGGGCCGATGCCACCCTCAACCAGAAATACCGCATCGGGTTCGCGGGCGGCCTCACGCGGACCTCCTTCGATGTCGACGGCCGCCTGTCCTCGGGGGCGAACGAGAGCATCTTTGGAGCGCTCTACGGCTCGACGCAGTGGCGGGCGGTCAACCTGCGGCTCGGCGCCTCGTACGCGGGTCACGACATCGATACCCAGCGAACCATCACCTTCCCCGGCTTCTCCGATCAGACGAGCGCCTCCTACGATGGCTCGACGGTGCAGGCTTTTGGCGAGGTGGGCTATCGCTTCGATGTCGCCCGCATGCAAATCGAGCCCTTCCTCGGCGCTTCCGTGCTGCGCCTGCACACGAACCGCTTTGTCGAGAACGGTGGGGATGCGGCGCTCACGGGTCTCGCGCGGGACTACGACCTCGCCACGACGACCATGGGCGTGCGCGCCGAGGCTCGCCTGGACAAGAGCCTTCCGCTGGCCCTGCGGGGCCTCGTGGGCTGGCGGCGAGCCTATGGCGATGTGGAGCCCGACGCTCTATTGGCCTTTGCGGGAGGCGCGTCGGCCTTTGCGGTGTCGGGCACACCCATCGACCGGAATGCGCTGGTCGCGGAAGCGGAGCTCAACTGGCAGGCCGGCAGGACCACGAGCCTGGGCATGGCTTATTCCGGCCAGATCGGACCGCGCGCTCAGGATCACGGGTTGAAGGCGAATTTCACCTCGCGGTTCTGAATGGCGCGCAGCGACGAGCGCGTATGACTCACAACAGAAAATGGACTATCTTGGCCTGGCGTATGTGACGTCCCACGAAGACGTTGCCTGCTTTGTGTTTCCGGGATCACGTTGCGGACGCCCTCGTCCGGCGGAAGGCCTGAAATGAGCGAGCGCCAACCCACGGAACTCGGTCGCAGGTGGCTTGGTTCTGGGCAGGCCCGCGGTCCCATGAATCCCATCATCGACAATCCCATCATCGACCCGCGCCTCGGTGATGTGGAGGATGACACCTCCAGCACGAAGCAGCGGTCGCTCCTTGCCATCGCCGGAAGCCTGCTCGCCGAAGTCAACCTGCCGAGGCTCGCACTGGCCTGGATTGTTCTGATCATTCTGCCGGGGATCCTGCTCGGCATTGCTCCCTTGATCGTCTCCGCGTGGTTTGGGTCTCTTTCCCGGGCATTTGCGGCATCGCTCGGGGGAGTGTGGGCCTTTACTCTTCTCGCACTGGCTGTCGGATTCGGATGGCTGGGCGGTCGGCCGCTCGTCCGGGCGGCAGAGCGCGGCTTCTGGTCCCTGAACTCCCTCGCCGTTCAGCCAGGCTATGCCCTCTGTCGCGAAGGGTTGCGGCATCTGGTCGAGCTCAGGCTGGCGCCAAAAGTTGATGCGCGGCGGCTGGAGCGCCTGCGCGCCGCCACGGCGCTCGGTGCCGGATTCGTGGCCTGCGGATTCGGTTTGTGCGCCGCCGCTTTGGCCTGGCCATCGTCACGCTGGATCGGCGAGGTCGTCGATCTCACGACCCCGCACCGACTCATCGTGCCGGCGCTTGCGAACACCATCGTCCTGCTGGGCTCCTATTCGGCGGTTGCCGCTCTTCTCTGGGGCATCGCCGACGCCACGATGCAGCAACCTCGCGACCTGGCGAGCTTCGCCCTGCCGTCGGGCCGTCCAACATGGCGCATCGCTCACCTCTCGGACCTCCATGTGGTGGGCGAGCGTTACGGGTTTCGTATCGAGAGCGGGCGCGGCGGCCCGCGCGGGAACAATCGATTGGCCCGTGTTCTTGCCCGACTGGATGAGATCCACGCGAACAATCCAATCGATATCATTCTCGTTACCGGCGACGTGACGGATGCCGGCCGCTCCGCCGAATGGGCGGAGTTTTTCACGGCGCTCGACCGCCATCCGCGGCTCGCGGAGCGGATGCTTTTGCTCCCCGGCAATCATGATGTGAATGTGGTCGATCGCGCCAATCCGGCGCGTCTCGATCTTCCGCTGAGCCCCGGCAAGCGGCTGCGCCAGATGCGCGCGCTCTCGGCCATCGCCGCGGTGCAGGGGGATCGCGTCCGGGTTGTCGATCCTACGAGCGGACAACTCGGGGACACGCTCTCGGTCGCGCTAGCGCCACACCGCGCCGCGATCGCCGCCTTCGCGGATGCGGGGACGATGCGCCTCTCGTCTGGCCTGGCGAAAATTTGGGCCGAGGCCTTTCCGATGGTGTTGCAGCCCAGCTCAGACGACGGGCTTGGCGTGGTGCTGCTGAACTCGAACGCCGAGACGCATTTCTCCTTCACGAACGCCCTCGGCCTCGTCCCGGCCGAGCAAGCGCATGGTCTCGCGGCCGTTATTTGCCAATTCCCCCGAGCCCGTTGGGTCGTGGCGCTCCACCATCATCTCGTGGAATATCCGAAGCCCGCGAAAGCCTTCTCGGAGCGGATCGGGACGGCTTTGATCAACGGCAGCTGGTTTCTGCGTCAGCTCCGGCCACTTGAAGGCCGCGCCGTCGCGATGCACGGCCATCGCCACATCGACTGGATCGGCGAATGCGGCGGCATCCGCATCGTCTCGGCCCCGTCGCCCGTCATGGAGGCGAAAAACGACGCACCGACGCATTTCTACCTGCACACGCTGGGCGCGGATTCCGGCGGACGGCTCTGTATGATGCCTCCCGAGCGGGTCGACATTGCCGGTGAAACGGCCGCGTCGTGAACGCAGCTGCTACGATTGTCCGGCAAGATTTTTGCCATGCGGTCAGGCTCCTTGCCTTTTGACGGCGGGCGGATGGCGCAGTACACCTAACAGGGCGTGGTCCGACCACGCAGAGGTTTGCTGGATGCCGTCATGAATTCAATGCAACGGCTGGAGCTTCGTCAGGGGCAATCCCTGGTCATGACTCCCCAATTGCTTCAATCCATCAAGCTCCTGCAGCTCTCCCATCTCGAGCTTGCCGCCTATGTGGAAGCGGAGCTTGAGCGCAATCCCTTGCTGCAGGAAGCCGAAGGCCGGAGCGCGGCCGCACGCGCCTCCCCGGCAAAACCAAGCGCCGCCAGCGAGCCGACCACGCCGCGTATCGTTCCCCGCCCGACCCCCGCACCCAGCCCCACTGCCGCGTCAGGGGCTTCCGTGCGCACTTCAGGTGCGGCCGCGAGCGAGCTCGGGGCCGACCTCGAAGCAACCCTCGCCCGCTCCGTCAGCCTGGCCGAGCATCTCGAAACGCAGCTCGATCTCGCGACCGCGGACCCGCAGGCCCGGGCCATCGGCCAGCACCTGATCCACAGCCTCAACGAGGCGGGCTACCTGACCGACGATGTGGCGGAGATCGCCACGAGGCTCCAGGTCGCGCCGCAGCAGGTGGAGGGCATGGTCGCGCTGATCCAGAGCTTCGATCCGCCCGGCATCGGCGCACGCAACCTGTCCGAATGCCTGTCGCTGCAGTTGAAGGAGCGCAACCGTCTCGATCCGGCGATGGAGATTCTCCTCGGCCGCCTCGATCTCGTCGCCAAGCGTGACTTTGCGACCCTCAGACGCCTCTGTGGGGTCGATGAGGAAGACCTCGCCGACATGCTGGCGGAAATCCGCCGTCTCGAGCCGAAGCCCGGTCTGGCTTTCGCGCCAACGCGGGTCGATGTGCTCATTCCCGACGTCTGGGTGCGTCCCGCGCCCGAGGGCGGCTTCATCGTCGAGCTCAATCCCGATACCCTGCCCCGCATCCTGCTCGACCGCTCCTATTACACCCGGGTCGCGCAATCGGTTCGCAACGCCACCGATAAGAATTTCCTGTCGGAGTGCCTGCAAAGCGCAAGCTGGCTTACCCGCAGCCTCGACCAGCGGGCACAGACGATCCTCAAGGTCGCGACCGAGATCGTGCGCCAGCAGGAGGGGTTCTTCCGTGAGGGCGTCGCCGCCCTGCGTCCCCTGACCCTCAAGGACGTGGCGGAAAAAATCGACATGCATGAATCCACCGTGTCGCGCGTGGTGGCCAACAAGGCCGTCGGCACGGCGCGGGGGTCCATTGCGATGAAGTATTTCTTCACCGTCGGCCTCGGCCAAGCCGGTCATTCCGCCGAAGCCGTGCGCCATCGAATCAAGCAGCTCGTCGCGGCGGAAATGCCGGGGGCTGTGCTCTCGGACGATGCAATTGCCCAAAAATTGAAGGTCGATGGCATCGAGATCGCCCGGCGTACCGTCGCCAAGTATCGGGAGATTCTTCAAATTCCCTCATCGGCGGATCGCCGCAGGATGAGGAAGTTCCAGGCGGGGCGCGTGTGAGGCGAAAAGATCGAGGCTTGTATTGAGCGCAGGAAACATCATCATCTGACGTAGCGTCAGGAAATTCGGAAACTGGTGCTCAACAAGAAGCAGGAGGAAGTCGATATGACATTGAGGGTATCCGGTAAGAATCTCGATATCGGCGAAGCCCTTAGGTCCCAGGTCGAGGCGCGTGTGGCCAGTGCCCTGACAAAATATTTCAACGGAGGTTATTCAGGCCATGTGACCGTGACCCGTGACGGCACGGGTTTTCGCACGGATTGCGTGCTCCATCTGGATTCGGGCATGATGCTCGAGGCGACCGGCGCGGCCCAGGACGCCTATGCCAGCTTCGACCAGACCGCCGAGCGCATCGAAAAACGCCTGCGCCGCTACCGGCAGCGACTCAAGGAGCACGCGCCCCAGTCGAACGGCCGCAATGTCAGCCTTCAGGCTCCCGATTCCGTCTTCGAGACGCCGTCAGACGAAGCCGTGGAGGAAGAGGCCTACCATCCCGTCGTCATCGCCGAGACCACGAAGCCGTTGCACCGCTTGTCGGTCAGTGACGCGGTGATCCGGCTCGATCTGACGGGCGCGACGGCCCTCGTATTTATCCACGCTAGCACCGGACGCGTGAACGTCGTATATCGCCGCGGCGACGGAGCGATCGGATGGGTCGATCCGCCGCTGGCCCAACCTTGACGGGCCATGTCCCTTTGGCCTGAGAATTGCTTGGAACGGCGCAAGACCGTATCGGCTTCACAACAGATGCAGCGTGATCGATGCCTTTGCTCGACTTTCTAGACTCCCAGGCCGTGTTGCCGGCGTTGCGCGTCAACGGCAAGAAGCAGGCTTTGCAGGAGCTGGCGGCCCACGCGGCCCGTCTCACCGGTCTCGATGAAGGCACCATCTTCGAGGCCCTTCTGCAACGCGAGCGCCTTGGCTCGACCGGAATCGGCGAGGGAATCGCCATTCCGCACGGCAAGCTCCCGGGCCTGACCAAGATTTTCGGTCTGGTGGCGCGACTCGAGAAGCCCATCGACTTCGAGGCCCTGGACGGGCAGCAGGTCGATATTCTTTTCCTGCTCCTGGCCCCGGAAGGGGCCGGCGCCGATCACCTCAAGGCCCTGGCGCGGGTCGCCCGGGTTTTGCGCGAGCCCGGCCTTGTGGACCGAGTCCGCGCGACGCGGGAAAAGGATGCCCTCTACGCGATCATGACCGAGCTGCCGCAGGCGGCTTAAGGCCGCCTGCCCAACTTTTCTTGTCGTCATTCCCATCCGGTCGACACCGGTGCACCAGTGTCATTCCGGGGCCGCTTAGCGGAGCCCGGAACCCATAGACGCTGGCGAGTCAGGATGAGAGGCGACGGCTGTCGGTGCAGGTTTTTGACAAACTCAGCGTTTATGGGTTCCGGGCTCTCGCTTCGCTCGCCCCGGAATGACGGGAGTGGGCGTCCGCTCCTTAGAAAAGGGGCACGACATCAAGGCTTCGGGGCCATTTCCCAGACGAGCTGGACGCTTGCCGTGTAGCGGATCGTCGCCGGGGGCACGACCGGCACGCTTTCCGCACCCTTGGCCATAGCCAACGACATCCGCATCTCGGGCTGCGGCTCATAAGGCTGAGCCGATCCGTCCCTGATCTCGAGCAAGCGGCCCAGGCCGACGCCCGCCGCGCCGGCATAGACCTCGGCCTGGCGCTTGGCGTCGCGCACGGCGGCCTCGCGGGCCCGGTCGCCGCCCTCTTCCTGCCGGTCGAGACTCCAGCTCACGGATTGGAAGGTCAGGTCGCCGCTGGCGAGGAGCTCGCCGGCGAGACGCCCGACGCCGTCAAGGTCGCGGGTGATGATTCGCAGCTGGTGATTGGCCGAGAAGCGCGGAGCCTTCACCTCCTTGCCGTCCGGTCCGATCTGCTGCGGGGTCTGGAAGACCTGAAAATTCGCGGTCTGGATGTCCTCTTTCTTGATCCCGAGGCCCTGGATACGGGCCAGAACCCGTTCCGTCGCGGTGCGGTTGGCGCTCGCCGCCGCCGCCACGGTGTCGGCCTGGGTGCCAACGGTCACCATGATACGGGCGAAATCGGGCTTGAGTTGAACTTCGCCGGTCCCCATCACGCTGATCGTTGCAACCGGCGGCGGGGCGGTTTCGGCAAAGGCGGGGGTGGCCAGGGTAAAGGCGGCCAAAGCCGCCGCCATAAGGATGCGCATGGTTGGTTTCATCTCCTGGAGCTTGACCATTGAAACACGATCAAGCTCTCGATTTCTTGTTGCCGCATGAGTCCTTGCGAACAACCGGTTCCCGCTTGTTCCGATCATGCTCTCAAACGACTGCTCCGCCCGGAGGCGGAGCAGGAAGGCCCATTGCTATGATCCGGGACGGATCCTGAGCGGCGGATTAACGGCCGGTCTTCACCCGCGTCCACAACCGGGTGACGGTCCGTTGTGCGCGCTCGTCATAGGCGGTGTTGGTGAACAGCCGCTTGAACGTCGCGTCGTCCGGGTAGATGCCCGGATCCTTGAGGATTTCGGGCTTCACGAACTGCTTCGCGGCAAGGTTGCCCGACGCGTAGGAGACAAAATTCGTGTTCATGGCGGCAATTTCGGGGCGCATCATGAAATTGATGAATTCATGCGCCTCGGCCACGTTCTTCGCGTCGGTCGGGATGGCGAAGCTGTCGAACCACATCAGCGCGCCTTCACGCGGGATGATGTAGGAGACCTCGACGCCGTTCTTGGCTTCCTCGGCGCGCTTCATGGCCTGGATCATGTCGCCCGAGTAGCCCACCGCCACGCAGATATCGCCGTTGGCGAGCGCGTTGATGTACTCGGACGAATGATACTTCTGGATATTGCCGCGAATGCGAAACAGGGCGTCGCCGGCCCGGTTCAGATCCTCGGTCCGCTTCGAATCCGGGTTGATTCCGAGGTAGGCGAGCACGCCGGGGAAGAGATCTTCCGGCGAATCGAGCATGTAGATGCCGCAGGCCTTCAGTTTCGAGGAAATCTCGGGCTTGAGCACCAGATCCCAGGTGTTGAGCGGCATGTCGCCGAGGATCGCCTTGACCTTCTTGGCGTTGATGCCGATGCCCGTGGTGCCCCACATATAGTTGACGGCGTATTGGTTGCCCGGATCGAACACGGACAGGCGCTGCGTGATCTCCGGCCATTGGTTGGAGAGGTTCGGCAGCTTCGCCTTGTCGAGCTTCTGGAAGATCTTGGCGCCGATCAGGCGCTGCAGGAACGGTCCTGAGGGGACAACGATGTCGTAGCCCGACTTGCCTGCGAGCAGTTTCGTCTCGACGATCTCATTGTTGTCATAGGTGTCGTAGACGACCTTGATGCCGGTCGTCTTCGTAAACTCGTCCAGCGCCTTGGGGTCCACGTAATCGGACCAGTTATAGACGTTGACGGTACGCTGCTGAGCGGACGCGGCGGTCACGAGGCCAAGGCTGAGGATGGCTGATACGAGAGTGCGGATCATCGCAAGCGGAACTCCCAAGGGGTTAGAGACCTCGAGAGGCTAAGAGGTTCCGCGAAAAGAAACAATGTTGAAGAGGGGCGCAAAACGGTGCTCCCCAAGGGGTTTTTGCTCAGGCTGCCTTTTTGGCCACTTTCGCCAGCCGCTCGAGCCCGGCGTCCAGGGTCTCGTCCTTCTTGGCGAAGCAGAAACGCACCACGTTCTTCACCGCGCCTTCCGCATAAAAGGCCGAAACCGGGATCGCCGCGACGCCGAAATCCGTCACGAGGCGGCGGCAGAAGGCGACATCATCCGTCTCACCCAAAGGCGCGATGTCGATGTTGAGAAAGTAAGTGCCCTGGCTGGGGATGACGTCGAAACCCAGGGTCTTGAGCCCCGCCGTGAAGCGGTCTCGGCTGCGGGTGAAATCGCGCCGCATGGTCTCGAAATAACCGTCGTCCTTCCCCAAGCCGTAGGCCACGGCGGTCTGGAGGTTGGGAGCGGTGGTGAAGGTGAGGAATTGGTGGGCCTTCGCCAGCACTTTCATCAGATGCGGCGCGGCGCAGACGAAGCCAACCTTCCAGCCGGTGAGGCTGAAAATCTTGCCCGCCGAGCCGATCTTCACCGAGCGGTCGCGCATGCCCGGAAGACCGAGCACGGTCTGATGGCGGCGTCCGTCGAAAACC
The DNA here is from genome assembly GCF_015694465.1 of Microvirga alba. GTDB lineage: Bacteria > Pseudomonadota > Alphaproteobacteria > Rhizobiales > Beijerinckiaceae > Microvirga > Microvirga alba. The sequence goes on along the minus strand of NZ_JADQDO010000002.1, from coordinate 716,714 downwards.
ACATGCTCCCACACCTCGTCCGAGATGACGATGGCGTCGTAGCGGCGGCAGAAATCCGCAAGCAGAGCAAGATCCTCGGGCGAAAAGATCGTCGCCGTGGGGTTGAGCGGGTTGTTGAACAGAACCGCCTTGGTCTTGGGCGAAAACGCCTTGGCGAGTGCCTCCTCCGTCAGCCGGAAATGCGGCGGCTGGAGCGTCACGAATTTCGGAATGCCTCCCGCCAGCCGCACCAGCGGCAGATAGGCGTCATACATGGGCTCGAACAGCACCACCTCGTCGCCGGGCTCGACCAGGGCGAGGATCGCTCCGGCGAGCGCCTCCGTCGCGCCCGACGTCACCATGACTTCGCTCGTCGGGTCGAGATCGACGCCCTGCCAGCGCTTGTAATGGGCGGCGATGGCCCCGCGCAGCTCCGGCAACCCCATCATGGGCGGATATTGGTTGTAGCCGTTGAGCACCGCATCAGCGGCTTTTCGCCGGACGTCCTCGGGGCCGGGATCGTCGGGAAAACCTTGGCCGAGATTGACCGCGCCGGTCTCCCGGGCAAGCCCCGACATCACCTCGAAGATGGTGGTGGGGATGTTGGCGAAGATCGGGTTCATGCCGCGCTCCGGTCTGGCGATGGCGTTTGGTTGACCCGGTTCGTAGCACGGAAGACGGACAAGATCGAACCGACATTCTCACGCTTCGTCACGGCCGAGCCCTCCGCCGTCATTCCGGGGCGAGCGGCAGCGAGAGCCCGGAACCTATAAACACTGACGGTTCCGGAGAATGCCAAGCGGGAGCGGATACCTCGTCCTGCCCCGCCAGCGGCTATGGGTTCCGGGCTCGCCTGCGGCGCCCCGGAATGACGAAGAAGGGAGCGTTGCGACAGGGGGTGAAGTGCGGGCGCTAGCGATGGCCAAAGGTGACTCCCGCCCCCACACTTGCTATCGCGGAGGCGGAAGCAACCTATCCGGCGCATGTCCCGTACACCCTCGCCTTTGAACCTCGGCCTGGCGGCCCTGCTCGCGATGCTCGCCATCGCGTCGCTCGCCATCGGCCCCGCCCCGATTTCGCCCTTGATGGCGGCGAAGGCGCTTGTCTCGGATCAGGGCTCGGCGAGCATCGTCGTGCGCGAAATCCGCCTGCCGCGCACTCTGCTCGCGCTCATGGTCGGCTGGATCTTCGGGCTCACGGGGGCGAGTTTGCAGGGGCTTTTGCGCAATCCACTCGCCGACACGGCCGTGTTCGGCGCGCCCCAGGCTGCCGCTTTGGGAGCGGTGATCGTGCTCTATTTCGGCGTGGTCGGGGCCTTGTCCTGGGTGTTGCCGATCGCCGCCATCATCGGCGCGCTTCTTTCCATTGCGCTCGTGGTGACGGTCGCGGGCCGCAACGCGACGGTCGTGGTGCTGGTTCTCGCCGGGCTTGCGGTCGGAAGCCTTGCGGGCGCGGGCACGGCGCTTGCCATCAGCCTCTCGCCCAACCCGTTCGCCGTGACCGAGATCGTGTTCTGGCTTCTCGGCTCCTTCGAGGACCGGTCCAGCACCCATGTCGTTCTGGCGCTCCCCTTCATTGTCGTTGCGTCCTTGATGATCCTCTCCGCCTCGTCCGGCCTGCGGGCCCTGGCACTGGGGGAGGAGACGGCCAGGAGCCTTGGAGTGAATATGCCCCTGCTCAGGCTTCTGATCGTCGGGGGCGCCGCCGTCGGTACGGGGGCGTCGGTGGCGGTCGCGGGCTCCATCGGCTTCGTCGGCCTCGTCGCCCCGCATCTGGTGCGCCCCTTCGTCGGCTACGACCCCGCGCGGACATTGCTGCCAGCGGGCCTCATCGGGGCAATCCTTCTGCTCGCTGCCGATTGCGCGGTGCGGCTCATTCCATCGAGCGTCGAGGTCAAGATCGGCGTTCTGACCGCGCTCCTCGGCGTGCCGTTCTTTCTCTGGGTCATCGCGAGGCGAAAGGCCGAGCTTGCGGAGACCCCCGCATGATGCGCCTTGCCGCAACATCCCTCTGTGTCGATCTCGGACGCCGCCGGGCGCTGGACGCCGTCGATCTGATTCTGGGACCGGGACGCCTGACCGTCATCGTCGGCCCCAACGGGGCGGGCAAGACGACCTTGTTGCGGGCGCTGGCCGGGTTGATTGCGCCCGCCGCGGGCCATGTCACGCTCGACGGCGCACCCGTCGTCCGGATGCGCGCGTCCGAGCGGGCCCGGACCATCGCCTATTTGCCGCAGGGCGGCAGCGTCGCCTGGCCCCTGCCGGTGACGAACGTCGTCGCCCTGGGCCGTTTGCCGCACGGCGAACAACCCGATTCTCTGTCCGCCGCCGGGCGCGAGGCTGTGGCGGATGCCATCGCGGCGGCCGACCTGAAGGGTTTCGAGGACAGACCCGCGACCGAACTCTCCGGCGGCGAGCGCGCGCGCGTGCTCCTGGCCCGGGCGCTGGCGACGAAGGCTCCCGTGCTCCTGGTGGACGAGCCCGTCGCCGCGCTCGACCCGCGCCATGAGCTCACGGTTCTCCAGGTCCTGAGAGCCCACGCCAAGGCCGGTGCGAATGTGGTCGCCGTCATGCACAACCTGACGCTCGCGGCCCGTTTCGCCGACGCGATCGTGCTTCTCGACCAGGGCCGGGTCCAGGCCCATGCCGCTCCGGCCGAGGTGTTCACCGAGGCGCAACTGGCCGCCAGTTTCGGCATCCGCGCCCATGTTTCCCATGCGGAAGGCGGCCTCGTGGTGGTCGCGGAAAGCGCGCTGCCGGAGCCCCGATAACCGGCTCTTGGAGCACAAGACCGCAGCCTACCTCAGATTGACAAAGGCAAAAGCGCGGCTGATACCGCCTTTCGCAAGGTGGCAGGGCCTATGAATCGCCAGGATTTCAAGAAAACACTCATCATCTTCCATGATCTCGTGATGACGGCGGTCGCCGTCATGGCGACGTTCTTCGTGCGTTTTGAAGGATCTCTTCTTCAGGAACGCATCAGCCATCTGCCGCTCTTCCTGCCTCCCTTCGTGGCCTTCGCGGGCGTGGTCTACTGGTTCTTCCAGCTTTATCGCTCGAAGTGGCGCTTTGCCTCGCTGCCCGATCTGTTCAATATCTTCCGCGCGACGAGCGTTTTGGCCCTGACGCTGCTCGTCATCGACTACATCCTGGTCTCGACGCAGCTCTCCAGTCTCTTCTTCGGCAAAATCACGATCGCGCTGTACTGGCTGATCCAGATGTTCCTTCTGGGCGGTCCGCGCCTGGCCTTCCGGTATGTAAAATACGCCCGTTCCCGCAATACGCTGGAGCGGGACGCCAACACCCCGATCCTGCTGCTCGGACGCGGCACCGACATCGAGGTGATGTTGCGCGCCATCGAGACCGGGACCGTCAAGAAGCTTCAGCCGAAGGGCGTTCTGTCCTATCGCGCCGACGACCTCGGCCAGTCGATCCGCGGCGTGCCGGTGCTCGGCACCTTCGTCGATCTCGATCAGGTCATTCAGGACTTCCAGGAGCGTGGCACCCCGATCCGCCGCCTCGTCGCGACCCCGAGCGCGCTGGCTCCCGAGGCCCATCCGGACATGCTGATCGCGCGCGCCCGACGCCTCGGCCTGCCGCTGGTGCGAGTCACGAGCTTAGGGGAAGGCATGCGCGACGCCGAACTCGCGCCGCTCGAAATCGAAGACCTGCTCCTGCGCCCGACGGTGCAGATCGACCGGCAGCGGCTGGAGCATTTCATCCGCGGCAAGCGCGTTCTGGTGACGGGCGGCGGCGGCTCCATCGGTTCAGAAATCTGCAACCGTGTCGTCGCCTTCGGGGCGAGTGACCTCCTCATCGTCGAATTCTCCGAGCCGTCCCTGCACGGCATTCTGGAAAATCCGAGCATCCTGGCGAGCGACACGAAGGTGGACGGCGTCATCGCCGATGTGCGCGACCGCGACCGCATCTTCGACGTCATGAACGAATTTCGCCCGGACGTGGTGTTCCACGCCGCAGCCCTCAAGCACGTGCCCTATCTCGAGAAGGATTGGACCGAGGGCATCAAGACCAACGTGTTCGGCTCGGTGAACGTGGCCGATGCGGCGGTCGAGGCGGGGGCAGGCGCCATCGTCATCATTTCGACCGACAAGGCCATCGATCCGGTCTCCATGCTCGGCGCGACGAAGCGCCTGGCCGAGATGTACGGGCAGGCGCTCGACGCGGAATTCATGGGCCGCAACGGCGCGACGCGCATCATCGCCGTGCGGTTCGGCAACGTGCTCGGCTCGGTCGGCTCGGTGGTGCCGAAATTCAAGGCGCAGATCGCGCGCGGCGGGCCGGTCACCGTCACCCATCCCGACATGGTGCGCTATTTCATGACCATGCGCGAAGCGGCCGATCTGGTGCTCACCTCCGCCTCTCACGCGGATGACGAGGGCCGGCTGCAGACGGACGGGGCCAACAACGATGAGCGCGCGTCCGTCTATGTGCTCAAGATGGGCCAGCCGGTGCGCATCTATGAACTCGCCGAGCGCATGATCCGTCTCGCGGGCTTCGAGCCGGGGGAAGACATCGAGATTTCCGTCACCGGCACGCGCCCCGGCGAGCGCCTGCACGAAATCCTCTTCGCTCGCGAGGAGCCGCGCGCCGAAATCGGAATCGACGGAGTGATGGCGGCAAAGCCCGTTTTTGCCGACCGCGCCAAGGTCGATCGCTGGCTTGAGACTCTGGTCGAGACCCTGGCTGCGGGCGACCGCAAGGCGGCGGAGCGGGTGTTCGAGGACGCGATTCCCGAATTCAAGCGCCGCGAGCAAGCTCCCGAGCCAGCTGCGCCAGCGCGTCTCGCGTCGCGGTAACCGGCTCCCAGCCAAGCTGGTTCAACGCCTTCGGGCTCGCGACGAGCGAGCCCGCGAGCCGCTCATAGGCTTCCGTCCGCCCCGTGAGCGCTGCCGCGCCTTTCAAGAAAAGCGACGGCACCGGGATCAACCCCGGACTACGCCCGAGACCGGCGCGAAGGGCGGCCACGATCTGCGGCACCGTCACCGGCTCCGGATCGGCCACGATGAAGGGCCGCCTGAGAGGTCCTTGCGCCTTCAGCACCGTGTCCACCGCTGCCGCCAGATTGTCGAGCGAGAGCAGCGAGCGCTCAGCTTTGAGCCCGCCGAGGGGCAGAGGCCAGCGCGACTGCGCGAGCGCCAACAGCGCCGCCATGTTGCCCTTCACCCCAGGCCCATAGACGAGCACCGGCCGCAAAGCCGCCCAGTCGATCGACAGCGCGCTCAATCCCTGTTCGGCTTCAAGCTTGGAGCGACCATAGGCATCGGTGGGGCACGGCTCCTGGTCTTCGGTCAGGACGATTGCGGCCGTCGGTCCGCTCTGGGCGCGGATGGAGGAGAGGAAGACAAAGCGTTTCACGCCCGCCCGCTCCGCTCCTTGCGCCAAGGCGATGGTGCCCTGCGTGTTGATGGCGCGGTAATCGTCTTCCGGCCGTCCCGACATGGCATGAGCCAGGCCCGCCGAATGGATCACCGCATCCACGTCGCGCAAGGCGGCTGACATGTTCTGCGGCGAGGCGATGTCGCCGATGACCGCGCTCGACGCGCCCGGTGGCACCTCCGAGGGACGGCGCAGCAGCACGCGCACCCGATAGCCGCGCTTCGGCAACTCGCTGAGCAGATGACGGCCGATGAAGCCGGTCGCACCGGTCAGCGCAATCAGGGGAGCGTTCATCGCGAAACCTCCGGGCGGCGTGTCGAGAAATGCCTGAGCAGCAGACTGACGAGAGCGACGCCCGCGACCAGACTCGCCGCCTGGGCAAGAGCGGACGGCCAGATGATCGTCACCGCCGCGAGACCGCCAAGCATGATGTTGAGCGCAAAGACATGCCCGCTCACCGACAGGGCCGAGAAGCCGTTATCGGTGGCCCGCTGGTAGAAATGGCTGCGATGGGCCTCCCACACTTTCTCGCGTCGCGCCAAGCGCCGCAGCAGGGTTATGGTGGCATCCATCAGGTGATAGAGCGGCAAAAGGATCGCCGCCGCCAGCGCACCGGTCCCGGCGAGTTGCAGCAGCAGCCAGCCGACCAGCAACCCGATGGGGAGCGAGCCGACATCGCCCATGAAAAGGCGGGCAACCGGCTTGTTGAAAGGCGCGAAGCCGAGAAGCGCGCCGCATAGAGCGGCGGCGGCGAGGGCCGCCAGCGGCGACAGCGGGCCGAACACACCGAGGAGCGCCAGAAAAGCGGTGATCGGCACCATTTCGGCCACGGTGATCCAGTCGAGTCCATCCATGAAATTGACGAGGTTCACGAACCAGACCCCGGCCAGGATGAGGAACGCGCGCTCAAGACCGAGAGGAATAGCGTCGGGGAAAACGCGCGCGTCACTCGTCAGCACAACCGCCGCCACGGCGATGACCTGAAGCGCAAGGCGCGGTCCTGCCGGCAGCGGGCGGATGTCGTCGATGGCCCCCACGAACGCCAGCACGATCGTCGAGGTTGCGAGGATCGCAAAAGTGCTTGAGGAGGCTCCCAGAGCGGCGGCCACCGCGATCAAGACGATCACGGTCGCGACGATGATTGCGATGCCGCCCCCTTGCGGCGTCGGCACCTTATGGCTGGAGCGCGCGTTGGGACGCGCCAGGGCGTAGCGGATCAGCAGCGGCTTCAAGACGACGATCAGCAGAGCCGACAAGGCAGCCGAGGCGATGAGAACGATAGACAGAGTGATGAGAATCGGAAGGTGAGCGGAGATCATGTCAGGCGCCGTGGTAAGTCTTGTACCACGCCACGAAGCGGCGCACCCCCTCCTCCAGGGAGATCGAGGGCGCGAAGCCCACGTCGCGGCGCAGATCCGAGACGTCGGCGCGGGTTTCCAGCACGTCGCCGGGAGGCAGGGGCTTGTCGACCCGGATCGCTTTTCGGCCGAGCGCATCCTCGATGAGCGCGATGAGGCGGTTCACCTCTTCCGGGTTGTCGTTGCCGATATTGTAGACCCGGTGCGGCGCGGCGCTGGTCGCCGGATCGGGGTTTTCAGCGTTCCAGGCCGGATCGGGTGAGGCCGCCCTCCCGACGAGGCGCACGATGCCTTCCACGATGTCGTCCACATAGGTGAAGTCGCGCCAGACCTTGCCCGCGTTCGCGACCTGAATCTCGCGGCCCTCGGCGATGGCGCGGGTAAAGGTGTAGACCGCCATGTCCGGCCGTCCCCAGGGGCCATAGACCGTGAAGAAGCGAAGCCCGGTGGAGGGCAAGCCGAAGAGATGGGCATAGGAATGCGCCATCATCTCGTTCGCCTTTTTCGTCGCGGCATAGAGGCTGATCGGGTGGTCCGCCGCGTCGTGCTCCGAGAACGGCAGCTTGCGGTTCGCGCCATAGACCGAGCTCGACGAGGCATAAACCAGATGCTCGATGCCGCCATGACGGCAAGCCTCGAGCATGTTGGTGAAGGCGACGAGGTTGGACGTCACATAGGGCTGCGGATCGACGAACCGCACGCCGGGCTGTGCCGCGAGGTGGATCACCCGCTTGAACCGATGGCGCTGGAACAGGTCTTTGGTCGCCTGCGCGTCGGCGAGATCGAGGCGCTCGCCGAGAAACGTGTTGTGCGGGGTCAGGTTGGCGAAGCGGGCCTCTTTCAACGCCACGTCGTAATAAGGCGTGAAGCTGTCGACGCCGACTACATGGTGGCCTGCCTTCAGGAGGCGCTGCGCCACGTGGAAGCCGATGAAACCGGCCGCGCCCGTGACGAGGATGGGAGCTGACATTGAAGAAGACCCGCGTCTGTTAGATCGCGGGCACCTTAGCGGCCTGCATCCGATCCGCAACCGCTTCCCTAGCAGGAGCAAGCGCGATGCCCTGGCGCTCGCGGGCAATGAAGGCTGTCGGCATCACGGCTTGCATCTCCTTCTCGGCGGCTTTCAGGAACGCGTCGTCGTGGCCGGGATAGAGATGGAAGATCGCCAGGGCCTTCACCCCGGCGGCCTGGGCGAGTTCGACGCCCTTCTGCCAGGTCGAATGACCCCAGCCCTGGCAATGACTGTATTCCGTGTCCGAGAACATGCCGTCGTAAATCATCAGGTCGGCGTTGCGGATGAAAGCGGCGAGGCCCTGATCCGGCCAAGGGTCGCTATGCTCCACGTCGCTGATGTAGCAAACGCTTCTGCCTCGGTGATGGAAACGGAAACCGGTCGCCCCGCCCGGATGATTCAAAGGATGGGTTCCGACGCTGATGCCATCGTCGAAAGTCAGGGTTTCACCCGCCTTGAAGCCGTGATGCTCGAATCGGGTCGGAAGCTGTTCGAGGCGGATCGGAAAGAGCGGAGGCGAATAGAGCCGGTCGAGCGAGGCCTTGGCGCTTTCACCGTCGAGATTGCCGCAATACGTGCGGACAACACGGTCCTTGCCGAGCAGCGCCGGCTTGAAGAACGGCAGGCCGCTCACATGGTCCAGATGCAGGTGACTGAGAAGAATATCGACCTTCGCCGGGGCCGCAGCGCCGAGTGAGGCCCCCAAGGCGGAGAGCCCGGTTCCGGCGTCGAGGATGAAAAGGCGCTCGCCGCACCGCACCTCGACACACGGAGTATGGCCGCCGAACTCGACGAATTGCGGGCCTGACGCACAGGTCGAGCCACGGACCCCCCAGAATCTGATCTGGAGCGCGTCAACCGATGCAGCTCGCCTAGTCATTTTAGCATCATCGCCAATCTGGCACCCGTTCGATGTGCGATAGCGCACACCAAGGCAGGTGACCGCGAGTTGCGAGGGCGGTCAAGGCTAAAAACTGTCACGCCGGGACCGCCTCGCGCTCCCGGACGCGACTCTCCGCCACCGGCTCTCCGCGTTCGAAACGAATAACGGTGTCGAAAGGCGGTTGATCCATCGCCGCGGTGACTTCCGGCGTCACAAGGATCAGGCCCTGTCCCACCCGCGAGCGGCGCAGGTTCGCGACAAGCTTGTCGGCGGCGGGACCCGGCAGGCCGTCGAGCGCGCGCTGCACGACGAGAATATCCGGCTGCCGCACAAGGCAGCGCACCAGATCGACCGCAGCGATCTCGCTCAAGGTGAGATCGTTGCCCTGGATGTCGATGGGCATGTTGAGGCCGATGCGCGACACCTCGGCATCGAGGCCGCGCTCGGTGAGCACCCGGCGGATCACGCTCTGCACAGCATCGGCGGCCCCCGCCTGATCGGAGGCGATGCGCCCGAACAGCACATTGTCCTGAACGCTGGCCGCCGCGCAGAAACGGTTCTGGTCATAGAATTCGATGGCGGGCTGGAGGCTGACCGGCAACATGCGGGTGAAATCCGCGCGCGCGCTCAGAATGCGTGCCTCCATGGCCTCGTCGAGAAGGCCCAGGCGGTGTCTGCTCTCGTTGTAGCGCAAGGCAAGGCCGATCAGGCGCTCCTGGTCGCGCCCGGTCTGCACGCCGCGCCGTCTTTCGGTTCGCCGTTCGACCAGATCCTCGAAATAGGTGCGGTCGGTCGCGGAAAAGAAGCCGAAACGCTCGAAAAGCGGGTGGCCGTCGGGGATCTCGGCGAAGATTTCGATCATGCTGGTGGCGATCGACAGGCCGATCCGCGCGAGCGGCTTGGTCAGGTCCTCGGCTTCCAGGATCGCCCGCACGAAGGGATGGCCCGACAGCCGATCCTCCCGGAAGGTGTCACCGATCGCCTTCCCGAACAGAAGGTTTTCGCCCAACGTCGCGTAGCGATTGTAGCGCTCGGCGTTGAAGGGGTCGACGAAGTGGTCGAGCGCCTCGCGCGCGAGGGCCGTCTGGACGGCGCGGCGGGACTCCACGAGAGCGGCGGCGATCTCCGGCTCGCGCTTCGGGTTGAGGGTGCCCGAAAGGCCCCGCGCATGGGTCAGCCGGTCGAGGCCGGCGACCGCGATGGCCTCCGACAGGCGCCGCTCGATGTCCTGTTCCGGGGCGGCCGCGCCGTAGAGGAGATTTTCGCGCAAAGTGCCGGGGATCAGGATTGTTTCGCCTGCGAGAGCAATGCGGTGGACGCGCTCGATGGGGTCGATGGCGGCCAGATCGGCGCCACCGAAAGCCAGATGCCCGGTGGAGGGCTGGAGCTGACCGCCGATGAGGGCCGCAAAGACGCGCGGACCCGAATCCCCGTCGCCCACAAGGGCCACATGGGACGGAAAGGCGAGGTCGAGGTTTACGCCGGTGATCCGGGTGCCGGTCGCGGGGTCATAGGCCGACACGCCTTGCGCGACCAGGGCGCCGCTCTTCGGCAGGGGCGCGGGGGTTTTGGGCTGATCGTGCGGATGCAGGGCGATCAAGCCCTGGGCGACGTCCGACAGAAGCGCGTGGGCGCGATTGGCGAGACGCTGCCACAGGATCAACTCGCGGACGCCGAACGCGGCGAGGCCGGCTGCGAGGATGCTGGCGGCGAACGCGCCCGCCGTCACCGGACGGTCCGGCGTGAGCCAGACGCCGAGGGCCAGAACGGTCAAGGGCGCGAGCATGAGGACGGTCGCGGCGAGCGATTCGGTCAGCGCGAGACGTCGCTCCCGCGTTTCGACGGGTCGGTGGCCTGAAACCATAGCCCGGCGCACCCGGTCCCGCTCATAGGGGCCCGTTCCATGAGCCCTCACCGCAGGCACGCGGTGCCGCAGGTCGGCCAAAGCCGCTTCGGTGGTCTCGCCGTCCCGGTGCCGGGCCTTGACCGCGTTCACCCGCAAGGCCAGGCGGTGGGCATTCACCACGCCCCCGAGGGCCAGAACGACGGTGAGCGCCGCGCCGAGCCGCCAATCGGTGGCCAGCACATAGGCGACCGCGAGCCCAACCATGCCGCCCAGCCTGACCGGGACGAACAGCGCGGACCCGAGAATGCTGCCTTCACGGGCCAGTGTGACGCTGCCGAGGGCGGTCATCGTTTCGACCTCGTCCTGCGCCGAGGGCGGGGCCTTGAGCACCGCGTCCAGAATGGCCGCCCGAATTCGGGCCAGAACCGCCGCGCCGATGCCGACCGCAATCCAGTCGAGGACGGTCAGGGTGAGGGCGATGAGGAGCGGCACCAAAACCACGCCGCCGATGGAGGCTATCGCGAAAGCCGAGCGATTAAGCGCGAAGCCCGGAAAAAGCACCAACGGTTCCGCCCGCACGGTTCCGAAGGGAGTGATGGCGATGCGCAGGAAAGCCGAGGTCGCCTCCAGCACCTCGCCACCCGCCAGCGCGCGGTCCACAACGATGCGGACGAGATCGAAGCCGAGAAGAAGGAAAAGTCCGGCGATCGTCAGAAGCAGGAACCCGAAAACATGCCGAAGCGGTTTCGTCTTCCAGGCGAGGCGCAGCGGATCCCGCTCCATGAGAGCTCCCAGGGTCGTTCAAACGAGCTGACGTTAGAGCATGATCCGCAAAAAGTGGAATCCCCTCTCACACGAAAAGGCATGTGCGAGCAGAAGGATAAAGGCCCTCCACCGACGCGCTGAGCGCTTGGTTGAGCCCGCGACCTCTTTTCCTCTCGTCGGCGGGGCCTTCGACTCTATCTCCCCTTCCTGGGATCGCAGATGAGGGAGGATCGATCATTGCCGATGACATCATCTCTTCCGTTCGATTCGTTGTTCCAGCTCGTCGTCGATCTGCCCTCACGCAGACCCGCGCCCGGATTGCCGCGCCGGCTGGCGGTTCTGTTTCGCGAGTTGTCGCAGCCTCGATCCGGCCGCTCCGCCGAGGAAATCGAGGATCAGATCTGGGCGCTCTGGGTGTCGCACGAGGACCGGGCGGCGGAGGAAATCATGGCGGCGGCCATCGAGGCCATGGGCGCGGGTTCGCTCCACGAGGCTGGCCCGCTGCTCGACGAGCTCGTCGCGCGCTATCCCGACTGGCCCGAGGCCTGGAACAAACGCGCGACCCTCGCCTCCATCGAGCAGCGTGACGCGGACAGCCTGGAGGACATCAAGCGCACGCTCGAGCTGGAACCCCGCCATTTCGGCGCCATCTCCGGATTTGGCCAGATCTGTCTCCGGCACGGTCATCTCAACGAGGCCCGCGCGGCCTTTCAGATCGCCCTTGCCTTCGATCCGCATCTGGAGGCCTTGCGCGAGATTCTCGACGATCTCGCTCCGCAGAATCTGATGCTGCATTAGATTCTCGCGGAGACGGGTGAAGGATGGGGCCTTGAACCCAATCGCTCGTCTTGCAACAACAATACGTCGATTCCCCTCAACAGAGGTCACCATCCGTGCCCCTCGTACGTTAGCGACGCTACCCTGGAACGAAAATCACAGGCATTGGACCCGGAGCGCCGGGCCCTTTGTCATGCCCTTTTCGTGCCGAAACGCCTGTTTCGGCCAGATATCGTTTGTTGAGGTACTACCCATGTCTACGCTTGGGGCGACCAAGGATGTGGTCGCGCGCGGAACGGTTCGTTCCGGAATTTTTACGCTGGGCTATTCTATCGAAGGCGAAGGCAAGCCAGCCCTCGTGATCGGCAGTTCCGTCTACTATCCGAGAACCTTCTCGGCCGGTCTGCGAAAGACGTTGAAACTGGTCTTCGTCGACCATCGCGGGTTCGCACATTCTTCGAAGAATGTGGCGAAGTCGGAATACGATCTCGACATCGTTCTCGACGATATCGAGCGGATTCGGGGGCATCTGGGGCTCACGGACATGGTCATCATCGGCCATTCCGGTCACGGATACATGGCGTTGGAATACGCAAAGCGCTATTCGCGGCACGTGTCCCATGTCGTTCTGATCGGTACCGGCCCGAGCCACAGCCCGGCTCACGCGGCAATGACGGAGCAGCATTGGCAGGAGGCGGTCTGCCCGGAACGGAAGGCCAGGCTGGAGAGCGATCTTCAATCGCTGCCCGCGGAGATCGCGGCATCGCCGGAGACACGCTTCGTCACCTATTGCGTGCGGATGGGCGCGCGAAGCTGGTATGACCACACCTTCGATGCTTCCGCGTTGTGGAGCGGCGTCCATGTGAACATGGATATGTTCGACACCTTATGGGGCGAGGTCTTTCGCGACATCGATGTCACGAAGGGTCTCGATGATCTCGACATTCCGGTGTTCATCGCGCTTGGCCGGTTCGACTATCTGGTCGCGCCTTACCATGCGTGGGAACCCTATCGGCAGAGCTTCCGGGACCTGACGGTCAGGGTGTTCGACCGAAGCGGCCACACCCCACAACTGGAGGAGAGCGCGGCGTTCGATGCAGAACTCCTTCGGTGGATTGCCGCCCGCTGAAAGCAATCTTCGGCATTGATGACGTCGAGAGGCCGTCGAAGGACGGCCTCTCATTTCAGCGCGACAAAGATGGCATTTGCAGGCAGCGCGCGGCTGCGTAGTCTGAAATCCATGTCCGATTCATCCACGATCCTTAACCCTCAGCCGCTTCTTCCGCCGGACGGCCGGCAGTCGGCGACAGCGGCCGGCATCCAGCGCGGCGTGCGCCGTCTCTTCGCGCAGCTCGGCCATGTGACGATTCCCGAATTCACGCTGGCCAGCGGCCGACGTGCGGATGTCATCGCGCTCTCCGCCAATGGCGTGCTCACCATCGTCGAGATCAAGTCGAGCGTCGCCGATTTTCGCGCCGACCGGAAATGGCCCGATTATCAGGATTTCTGCGACCGGTTCTATTTCGCAGTGCCGGAGAGCCTGCCCCTCGACATCCTGCCGGAGGATCGCGGCCTCATCGTCGCCGACAGTTTCGGCGCGGCGATCCTGCGGGAGTCGGTTCATCACCCGCTCGCCGGCGCCCGCCGAAAGGCGGTGACCTTACGTTTCGCCCACGCGGCGGCGATGACGCTGCACGCGCTTGCTGATCCCGACGCGGTGTTCGACGGACGGCTTTGAAGTCTTTGCTGGGAAGCCGGAACCTTAGGGCATTCTTGGAGATATTCCGGCGCATTCCTCATCGAGAACGATGAATCCGAGTCAATACACTACGTTATCTCTTTACTGATACGATATTTCGTGCAAAAGACGCAAGCAGGTAAATCGGTATATACCTTTCAAGGATACATTCATGGCGACGATCGTTGGCACACGCGGCATTGATATTCTAATCGGCACCGAGCTCCCAGATTCGATTTATGGGGATACGGCAGGTACTTTGAACTTTGGCTACGGCGGCAACGACAAGCTGTTCGGCCTCGGCGATAACGACAAGCTATTCGGCGATGCGTTGACAATCACTGCAGCCGGTATCGGCGGCGCTGACTACCTCTATGGCGGAGCCGGCAAGGATTACCTTTATGGCGACGCCTTCTCACTCTTGCGTTACGCCAGAGGCGGGAATGACGTCCTCAAGGGCGGCGCCGGTTCCGATGCTCTCTACGGCGACGGCTACACGATGAAGAACTACGCGAAGGGCGGCGCCGACGTGCTCTTCGGCGAGGATGGCGACGACATCATTGTGGGTGATGCCTCCTACATGTGGAACTCGACTCGTGGCGGCAACGACAAGCTGTACGGAGGCAACGGTAACGACGTCCTGATCGGCGACGCGACGCAGATGCATGACAAGGCCGTCGGCGGCGACGACTATCTGCACGGTGGTGCAGGCAACGACCAGTTGCGCGGCGATGCGTATCTCATGGATGGTTATACCCGCGGCGGCAATGACAAGCTCTTTTCCGGGACTTCGTACGATTTCGGAGCGGAGTTCCTTTACGGTGATGCCGTGAAGATGCTGGGCCACGCGGTTGGCGGCAATGATCTAATCTATGCCACAGAGAGCCAGAACGCCCATGTCGCCGGCGACGCAGAATTCATGAGCGATTTCACGCGCGGTGGCGACGACGTAATTTACGGTGGCAATGCCTATGGCGACGCCAGCAGCATGTCCGGATATGCCCAAGGCGGCAACGACGTGATCTACGCCAAGGCTGGCACCACGCTGATTGGCGCTGTCTCTGGCGGCCCGGCCGGCGATGCGGGGACGATGTCGGGCAATACCGTTGGCGGAAACGACACCATCTATGGCAGCTTTGGCAATGAGCAAATCTTTGGAGATGCTCGCGATGCATCCGGAAATGCACGGGGCGGCAACGATCTGATATTCGGTGGTGCCGGTAATGACGAAATCTACGGCGATTTCCTAGGCGTCCAGGGTAATTTGGTCGTCGGTGGGAACGACACGATCCACGGTGGCGCGGGCAACGACCTGATCTTCGGTGGAGGCGGCGCTGATCGATTCGTCTTCGCCGCAGGAGATGGTTTCGACACAATCGGTGACTTCTCGCGCAGCCAAGGCGACAAGATCGACCTGACCAGCTTCCACCTCAAGGATTTTGCTGCGCTGACGATTCGCGACAATGCCGCTGGCAGTGCGGAAATTCTCTTGCCGTCGGAGGGCAAAATCACTCTCACCGCCATGAAGGCTGCCATGTTGATGGCGACCGATTTCTATCTCTAAGCAGCGACATACCCTGCCAAACGATCGGCCGGCCTCCGAAACGAGGTCGGCCTTTTCATTTCCGGGCCATATTGAGATCGCCCTAGCGCGGCGCGCGCTTCGCCAAGATCCGCTGCAGCGTACGGCGGTGCATGTTGAGGCGACGCGCCGTCTCCGAGACGTTGCGGCCGCAGAGTTCGTAAACCCGTTGGATATGCTCCCAACGCACCCGGTCGGCGGACATCGGGTTTTCCGGCGGGGTCGCCCGCTCACCGGGTTGGGCCATCAGCGCCGAGTGGATCTCGTCCGCATCGGCCGGTTTGGCGAGATAGTCGAACGCACCCATCTTCACGGCGGTCACGGCGGTGGCGATGTTGCCGTAGCCGGTGAGAATAACGCCGCGCGCATCGGGGCGCCGGTTCTTCAATCGCTCGATCACGTCGAGCCCGTTGCCGTCGCCAAGCCGCATGTCGATGACGGCAAAGGCGGGGGCGTCCGATTCGATCGCGGCCAATCCATCGGCCACGCTCTCCGCGACGCGGACCTGATAGCCGCGCATTTCCATCGCGCGAGCAAGACGGGTGGAAAACGGCCGGTCGTCGTCCACGATCAAGAGGCTCTTGTCGACACGGTCCTCAAACGCAACGGGCGCGTCGGCCATCAGAACATCTCCCTGCATCCTGAGAAGACTCCTTGCGCGAAGTGAGCCTGGAAAGCTCACTCACTCATATGGGAATTCTTCCCCTCGTCTTCGAGAGCCGCTTCAGAAACTCCCTGCGGCGATATTGCCGCACCCTGGTCAAACGCATGACGCGGCCAAACGATCCGTGCGACGGCCCCGGAAGCGGGCGGAACCGCGTTCGTGAGGGTCAATTGCGCTCCGGAGCGTTCGAGCAGGGTCTTGGCAATGAACAGCCCCAGCCCTAAACCCGACCCGCCGAATTCCTCGCCCAGCTCGGATCGCTTCGCGGCGTTTCGCGTCGTGACATAGGGCTCGCCGACGCGCAGCAGGATGTCGGGCGCATAGCCCGGCCCGTCATCGCTGATCGTGATCGAGACCTCCAGCGGCGTCCATGCCGCCGTAATCGTGACGCGGCTCCGGGCGAAATCGGCGGCGTTGTCGAGAATGTTGGACAATCCGTAGACCACGCCGGGGCTTCTGCGCGCGAGCGGCTCGCGTCCCTCGCCCTGGCAGACGACATCGATGGGGAGGCCAAGGGGACGATGCGGCGCGACGATCTCCTCGACCAGCTGGCTGAGCGAAATCGTCTCCAGAAAACCGGCCTGATCCTGATCCATGGAGGTCAGCTTGGTCAGGATCGTCCGGCAACGCTCGACCTGCTCGCGCAAAAGCTTCAAATCCTCCGCGATGGGGCCCTCCTGGGGCATCGCATGGTCGAGCTCCTTCGCGACGAGGGCGATGGTGGCGAGCGGCGTGCCGAGTTCGTGGGCCGCCGCCGCCGCCAGACCGTCGAGCTGGGACAGGTGCTGCTCGCGGGCGAGCACCAGTTCGGTCGCCGCAAGCGCTTGAGCAAGCTGGCGCGCTTCCTCGGCCACGCGCCAGGCATAGATGCCGGTGAAGACGATGCCGAGCAGGATCGCCGTCCAGATTCCGGTGACATAGAGAAAGGGCAGGCTCAGGCTCTGGCCGGGAAACCAGGGCAACGGCCGGTGCGCGAGCACGAGCAGGGTCGCGGCGCCGACCGCGAGAAGCCCCAATCCGAGGGTCCGTTCCGGCGTCAGGGAGGCGGCCGAGATCAGGACGGGCACGAGAAACAGCAGCGAAAACGGGTTCGTGAGGCCACCGGTCAGGTAGAGCAGGGCCGCGAGCTGCAGGATGTCGAAGGCGAGAAGGGCCGTCGCGGCGTTGTCGCGGAGCCGGTAACTGGCCGGGTAACGGATGCGCAGGATCAGATTGACCCAGATCGAGGCTGCGATCACCAGGAAGCAAAAGCCGAACGGGAGGTGGAAACCCAGACCGAACCGCACCCCTGCCACGGCGACCGATTGACCGGCAATCGCGATCCAGCGCAACCGGACCAGGGTGTCGAGCCGCAGGTGCCGAGCGTCGTGGGACAGGCGCGTCCGTTCCATATCAACCATTATTCACAAGGATAGGGTCATTCGTTGATTCGCCAAGAAAGTCCGTGCAGATCGACGATTTTTTCAGCCCTTTTTCCCATATCGGGATCAAAAGCCCAGCAAATCACCCAATTCTCAGGAGAAGAAGGGTACGGAATCAGGGTGCGTCCTTAACGGCATTGCAATTAAATCCGGGAACTCTCATCTTGACGCTGTGGTTGAGGATAAACCCAACTCGCTTTGCGGGGACAACAGGGTACCCAGCCCCTGGGGATGACGATGAACTTATCCTATTATTGGTACGAGACCGCGCATTGGCTTTTGGGCCCCGCCCGCGCGGCCACCGATGTCACGAAAACGTTATTCGAAAGTCCGGGCAACCCGTTTACCAACACCCCTTACGGTCGGACCGTAACGGCGGCGTGTGAGCTGTTCGAGCGAACCACCCGGCGCTACGGCAAACCAGAATTCGGCCTTCCCACCACCGTGATCGACGGCGAGGCAGTCCCTGTCACCGAGCGGATCGTCTGGGAGCGGCCCTTCTGCGAGGTCATTTCCTTCGACCGGGACCACCCGCGCGCCAAGGCGCAGCCGAAGCTTCTGATCGTCGCCCCCATGTCCGGCCACTACGCCACCCTGTTGCGCGGCACTGTCGAGACGTTTCTTCCGACCCATCAGGTCATGATCACCGATTGGACGGATGCCCGCATGGTGCCACTGGCGGAAGGCTCCTTCGATCTCGACGATTACATCGACTACATGATCGCCATGTTCCGTTCCTTCGGGCCGGATCTGCATGTGATGGCGGTGTGCCAGCCGGCCGTGCCGGTGATCGCCGCGATTGCCCGCATGGAGGCCGAGGACGACCCCTGCACGCCGCGCTCGATGATTCTCATGGGCGGCCCCATCGACACCCGGCGCTCGCCGACGGCGGTCAACCAGCTCGCCGAAGAGCGCGGAATCGAATGGTTCCGCCAGCATTGCGTCAGCAAGGTGCCCCCGGCCCATCCGGGTTTCTGGCGCAGCGTCTATCCAGGCTTCCTGCAGCTCTCCGGCTTCATGGCTATGAATCTCGACCGACATGTGAGCGCTCATTGGGAGATGTTCAATCATCTCGTCGACGGCGACGGCGATTCGGCCGAGAAGCACCGGGACTTCTATGACGAGTATATGGCCGTCATGGACCTGACCGCCGAGTTCTACCTTCAGACGGTCGACAAGGTCTTCGTGCGGCACGAATTGCCCAAGGGCGAGATGATGCACCGGGACAAGCCGGTGGATCTCATGGCGATCCGCCGCTGCGCCATCATGGCGATCGAGGGCGAGCGCGACGACATTTCGGGCGTCGGCCAGACCCTGGCGGCGCTGGAACTCACGCCGAACCTGTCATCGGACAAGAAGCTCTACCACCTGCAAGACGGGGTCGGCCATTATGGCGTCTTCAACGGCTCTCGGTTCCGGGCTGAAATTGCTCCTCGAATCGTTGAATTCACTCAGACGCACGAGCGAGAGCCGGCCCGAAAGAAGCCGTCAAGATCATAACCCTGCGCAAAAGCCATTCTTAGCAGCGGCAAACGGCTGCGCTGACAAAGACCCATCGGCGGGGCAGATTGCGGATATGAGATCCGCCCTGTTCCGCCGCGTTCCTGCGGACCCCCCTCACCTCAGGGTTTCCCATCAAGGCCAGACCTTCAAGGTCGCCTTGAAACGCCGGCCCACGGCCAAACGCATCACCCTTCGCGTGTCGAACGCCACGGGCGAAGTGGTGCTCACCATCCCCGAGCGCACCGATATCGGCCTTGCGCAGCGCTTCGCTGACAGTCACAGCAACTGGATTGCGACGCGGCTCGCCAAGGTGCCCAAACGGGTGCTGTTCGAGCCGGGTTCGCTCGTCCCTTTACGCGGCGTGCCGCACAAGGTCGTCCATTGGTCGAGTATTCGCGGCATCACCCGGGCAACCACGGGCAGCGCGGGCGAGCCGATCATCGCGGTCACGGGCGATCCGGCCCATGTCACCCGCCGCGTGCAGGACTTCCTTCAAGGCGAGGCCCGGCGTGATTTCTCCGAGGCGGTCAAGCGCCACACCGCCGCGCTCGGCGTGCCGGCGCGGCGCATCACCGTCCGAGACACCAAGAGCCGCTGGGGCTCCTGCTCGGCCAACGGGGCGCTGAACTTCTCCTGGCGCCTCATCATGGCTCCGCCCTTCGTGCTCGATTATCTTGCCGCTCACGAAGTGGCGCATTTGCGCGAGCTCAACCATTCCCAGCGCTTCTGGAAGCTGACCTACCAGCTCTGCCCCCGCACGGACGAGGCCGAGGCCTGGCTGAAGACCTACGGCAGCGCCCTGCACCGATTCGGATGAGGGCTGCCTCCATCCGTCAAAAACGCATGAAGGCGTGACAGCGCGGGCTTTTCGGCTTAGGCCGGAAGAGTTCTTTCCTGTTGCATTGTTCCATGCTCAAGCCCGACACTCTCGCTCTTACTGTCGTCCTGGCGCTGCTGACCGCGATGGGTCCGCTCTCGACGGACATGTATCTGCCCTCCCTGCCGGTCATCGCGGCGGAACTGAAGGCCAGTACCGGCCAGACCCAGCTCACCCTCTCCACTTTCCTGCTGGGGTTCGCGGCGGGGCAATTCGTCTATGGCCCCGTTTCCGACCGGGTCGGCCGCAAGCCGGTGCTGCTGTTCGGCCTCGGGCTCTTCACGCTGGCGAGCATGGTCTGCGCGCTCGCGCCCACCATCGAGGCTCTGACCCTGGCGCGCTTCGTGCAGGCCTTCGGAGCATCCGGCCCCGTCGTGCTCGCCCGCGCCGTTGTCAGAGACCTCTATGACGGTACGCGCGCGGGTAAGGAATTGTCGCGCATGGGATCGATCATGGGTGTCGTTCCGGCGGTCGCTCCCGTCTTCGGCGGCCTTGTCGCGCAGGCGGGCGGGTGGCGCATGAACTTCATCGTGACGATCCTCAGCGGTGCAGCGCTCGCCGCAATCGTCGCCTGGCGCCTGCCCGAGTCGATCCGCGCGAAGTCGGACCTGCCCCTGTCGTTTCTCGCGATCCTCAAAGGGTTTCGCACGCTCATGAAGCATCGCGGTTACCGGGTCTACGTGCTCCTCTCGACGCTCGCCTATGGCGGGCTTTTCGCCTTCATTTCCGGCTCGTCCTTCGTGCTCCAAGGCCTCTACGGCCTGGACCAGCTCCCTTATGCCTTCTCCTTCGCCTTCATGGTGGTCGGTTACATCGCCGGAACGTCGCTGGCGCAGCGCATCGTCGGGCGGCGCGGGCTCGACGGCACGATCAAACTCGGAACCATCAGCCTCGCGCTCGGCGGGATGACGATGGTGGTGCTCGTGGCCTCGGGCGCAACCTCCTCCTTGGCGATCACGGGGCCGATGGCGATCTACGCGCTCGGTGTCGGCCTCACCATGCCGCAATCCATGGCGTCCGCGCTGATGCCGTTCCCGGATCGGGCGGGAGCGGCCTCATCGCTTCTCGGCATCTGCCAGATGACGGCGGCCGCCATCCTCGGCATCGTGCTTGGCCAAAACCTCGGCGCCTCCGCCCTGCCCCTGCCGCTGGCGATTGCGGGGACAGGCGTTCTGGCGCTCGCCGTCTTCTTGGGCACCGAGCGGGCGCGGCAGGGTTAGATGTCGTTGGGGGGCTTTCTCATGTGGCGCGCGTTGCTGCTCGGCGGTGTACTCGTTCCGGTGTTCATCTTCGCGGTCATTACCGTCAGCACGCTCGGATTCGGCATCCTGATCCCGGCTTTCGGCCTCGGGATCCTGTCCACCAGCTGGCCGGAACTTTTGATATGGGCGGCCTTGGTGACGCTCCTTGTGCTCCCCGTCGTCGCGCGTCGCGCGGGGGGCAATCCGACCCCTTATCTGGTCGCTGGCACGGTCGTGGGAGCGATCTTTCCAATCGCCGCCCTTGCCATCACCATCGCGGCGACGGGGGCGATCAACCTTCTTGGCGACACCTCGAAAGCCAATCTCTCCGATTTCGCCATCATCTCGGCCTGCCTCGGAGCGACAGGCATCGTCGTGGGGGGCGGGATCGCCTTTTTCTACTTCCTGCTGGCCCAGCTTTTCGTCTTCCGGCGGAAATCGCTAAAGCCCGAATAAACGCTCCAGCAGGTTTTTCTGGCGGCTCGGCTTCTGCGCCGGCGCGACCCAGCCGCTTTCCGGCGGTTGGGGGGCCGTGGTGCCGAACAGGCCCGCGAGAGGTGCATCGGAAGGCCTCGGCATGAAACGGTCGCTGCCGGGGAGCGGCACGGGCTGCTTGTCCTTCAGCGCCACCTTCATGAATTCGTGCCAGACTTCGGTCGGCAGGTTGCCGCCGGTGACGCGCTTGGTCAGCGACCCGTCGTCATTTCCCAGCCAGACGCCCGCCACCAGATTGCCGGTGAAGCCGACGAACCAGGCATCCTTGTAATCGTTCGTGGTTCCGGTCTTGCCGGCCATGATCCAACCGGGGATCTGAGCCTTCTTCGCCGTGCCGATGACAAAGGTGTTGTGCATCATCTCGTTCATCATCGCGACCGCGTTCGGATCGATGACGCGTCCCAAGCCGCCGGCGTTTGAGCGCTTGTAGACGACCTTGCCGTCCGTGCCCTTCACCTGCTCGATGACGTAGGGAATGACCCCGGTGCCGCCATTGGCAAAGGCGGCGTAGGCCGCGACCAATTCGAGCGGCGTCACCTCAGAGGTGCCAAGCGCGAGCGCCGGAACGGCCTGGAGGGGCGAGGAGATGCCGAGTCGTTGTGCGGTCTGTACCACCGCCTTCGGGCCGACCTCCAGGTTGAGCTTGACCGCGATGGTGTTGAGAGAGAGCGCCAGCGCGTCGCGCAAGGTGAGTGGGCCGCGATAGCCGCGATCGTAGTTCTCCGGCTGCCAGCCCTTGTAGTTGACGGGCGAATCCTCGCGCACCGTGTCGGGGGTCAGGCCGCGCTCGATGGCGGTGAGGTAGACGAAGGGCTTGAACGACGAGCCGGGTTGGCGGCGGGCGGTCGTCGCCCGGTTGAACTGGCTCGTCTCGTAATTCCGGCCGCCGACGAGCGCCCTGACCGCGCCGTCCGGCTGCAGGGCGACGAACGCGCCCTGGCCGACGTTGAACTTCTGCCCCTTGGCGTTGAGCTCGTCCACCAGCGACCGCTCGGCGGCGCTTTGCAGGGCGGGCTCGATGGTGGTCTGGACCACGATGTCGGATTCCACCGTGCCGACGAAATCATCGAGCACGTCCATCACGTAATCGGCGGCGTAGTTGACGGAGCCCGCCCCCTGGGGCTTGAGGGGCTGCGCCGGCGCGCCGAGCGCGGTCTTGGTCATGCCCGGAGTGATGAAGCCGAGTTCGTTCATGGCCGCGATCACGAGTTCGGCGCGGGCCTGGGCGGCTTCCCGGTTGCGGTTGGGGGCAAGACGCGACGGCGCCTGGACGAGGCCAGCGAGCACCGCTGCCTCCGAGAGGGAGACCGCGCGGGCGGATTTGCCGTAATAGCGCTGGGCCGCCGCCTCGATGCCATAGGAGCCGGCGCCGAAATAGACCCGGTTCAGGTAGAGTTCGAGGATCTGGTCCTTGGAGTAGTTGCGCTCCAGCCAGAGCGCCAAGATCGCTTCCTGGATTTTTCGCGAGGCGGTCCGCTCCTGGGTCAGGAACAGGTTCTTGGCGAGCTGCTGCGTCAGGGTCGATCCGCCCTGCATGCCGCCGCCGCGCCGGGTGATGTTGCGGAACACCGCGCGGGCGATGCCGACCGGGTCGATACCGTAATGGTCGTAGAAGCGCCGATCCTCGATGGCGACGAAGGCCTTTGGCAGATAGGGCGGCAATTCCTTGATCGAGACCGTGCGCCCGCCCATTTCGCCCCGGTTGGCAAGGAGCGTGCCGTCGCTGGCCAGGATAGCAATATTCGGCGGCCGCTTGGGCACGGTGAGCTGATCGATCGGCGGCAATTGCGCGGCGTAATAGGCGACGACGCCTCCGACTGCGATCACGCCCCAGAGGCAGAGCACCACGCCGGCGTAAAACAGCTTGCCCAGAAAGGAGCGGCCCGACGAGCGGCCGCGCTTGCGCTTCGCCTTCTTGGTGCGGGGCGCGCGACGGATCGGCTTGTCGCCATCGTCATCATCGGTGCGGCGGCGACGCGACATGGTTCCCCCTGCCCGATCCTCTGGCGAGAGGTGAAAATCCTGGCCCCCCGCATCGGCTGCGGGCGCGTCGAAGACCGGCTCGCGCCGATCACGTCCGTTCGCCACTCGAAAACCCCGTTGTCCTGCGGCTGGTATGGTCCAGCCTTGGCATGTTCTGAGGCATGGTAATTGTGGCGGTTTAAGGGGCGGTTAAACCTTGTTTCACGGGAAATTGCCGCGATTGCGGCTGCCGCCCCACCACGAGCCTCGTTTTTCAGATGTGCGGGGCCGGTTTTAAGCCGCGAGCCGGCTCATCGCCTCGTTCAGGCATTCGACCCGGACCGCCTCGCCCGCCCGTGCGACGAGGGTGCAGCCCTTGGGCACTTCGCGCCAGCCGCGATCCTTGTCGTCGATGGGCTCGGAAACCACCAGAAGACCACCCCGCTCCTCGCGGAAATAGAGGGTCGGCGGCTTGGCATCGCAGGACCAGCGATAAGCGAAAAGGCTTTCGCCGTCGGTGAAGGCAGCCGTGAACTTGAACGGTTCGTCGATCCCCGCCTCGTCCATCAGGCAGCGCACGGTCTTCAAGGTGCGCGCCATGGCGGCGACCGGGTCCGCGCCGAGGCCGTTGGCGAGCGCAAGAAGGAAGATCGCCTCCGAATCCGTGGTGCCGACGCGCGTGTCGTACAGGTCATCGGGGATCAGCGCCTCGAGGCGGCGCTTGATGCGGCCATAGCCGCCGATCTGCCCGTTATGCATGAACAGGTGCCGCCCATGCGTGAATGGGTGGCAGTTCGAGCGGGTGGTCGAGGTGCCGGTGGACGCGCGCACATGGGCGAAGAACAGGCGGGAGCGGACCTGATCGCACAGGCTTCGCAAATTCTCGTCGGACCAGGCGGGGCGAACCTCCCGATAGAGGCCGGGCTCGTTTCGCTCGCCATACCAGCCAATGCCGAACCCGTCGCCGTTGGTCCCCGTCTTGGCTTCAACGGCATGAAGCGATTGATGGACCAGCGAATGCGCCGGAGCGCAGACCAGATCAGCGAGGAAGATCGGCTCTCCCCGATAGGCAAGAAAGCGGCACATCGGTCCTTATCCCAAAGCGCTTTTGTGCGCCCTCGTACGACTTTTTGTTACTATCTTTCCATCAAGCTGAATAGCCGGTTAATGGCCAAGCCGTTGCGGCCCTTTTCTCCATCCCCTAAACCTTGACCATCAACGACGACGCCGGCCAAACCGGTGAGGGGGATGAATCCATGCTTCGCGTGATGAGCCTGGCGCTTGCCGCCGCCCTGACCCTTTTGCCCGAAGCCGCCTTCGCGGCGGAACTCGACGGGCGGTCCTTGGGCTTCATCTGGGCGCTGCCCTTCGCCGGCATTCTCCTGTCCATCGCCCTGTTTCCGCTGCTCGCGCCGGAGGTCTGGGGACATCATCAGGGCAAGATCGCGGCCCTGTGGGGCCTGCTGGTCCTCGTTCCCATGGCCCTGAGCGAGGGGCCGACGACAGCCTTGCACACGCTCGCCCATACGGCGTTCCTCGAATACATCCCCTTCATCCTGCTGCTGCTCGCTTTGTTCACGGTGGCGGGCGGCATTCTGGTGCGCGGCAACATCCACGGCGCGCCCGTCACCAACACGGTACTTCTGGCCATCGGGACGGTGCTCGCGAGTTTCATCGGCACGACCGGCGCGTCGATGGTGATGATCCGCCCCGTGCTGCGCGCCAATGACGACCGCAGACACAATGTGCATGTGGTCGTGTTCTTCATCTTCCTGGTGTCGAACGTCGGCGGCTCGCTGACGCCGCTCGGCGATCCGCCGCTGTTCCTCGGCTTCCTGCGCGGCGTCGATTTCTTCTGGACGACGCGCCATCTCCTGCCGTCGACGCTTTTCGTCAGCGGCCTGCTGCTGGCGCTGTTTTTCCTGGTGGATCGCTTCATCTACAAAAAGGAAGGTCGCACCCGCCCCGATCCGACGCCGGACAATCCGGTACGCATCGATGGCGGAATCAATTTCGTGCTGATCGCAGTCATCATCGGCGCGATTTTGATGAGCGCGACGGTGGATCTGGGCCGCTTCACGCTCGCCGGCAGCGAGATCGAAGTCGCCAATATGGTTCGCGACCTCATCATGATCGCCGTCACCGCGGTCTCGCTCGCGCTG
This sequence comes from Microvirga alba, assembly GCF_015694465.1. GTDB lineage: Bacteria > Pseudomonadota > Alphaproteobacteria > Rhizobiales > Beijerinckiaceae > Microvirga > Microvirga alba. The sequence continues at coordinate 691,053 of NZ_JADQDO010000002.1, read as the reverse complement.
ACCCCCAAAGCGAACCGTTTCGATAACGGTTTTTCGTGGGGACCGATCCTGGAAGTCGCGAAGCTTTTCGCGGGCATCTTCATCACCATCATTCCCGCGCTCGCGATGCTCAAGGCGGGTGCAAGCGGGGCCTTCGCGCCGCTCGTGGCGCTGGTGACGAATCCAGACGGCAGCGCCAACAACGCCGCGTATTTCTGGCTCGCGGGCGGCCTGTCCTCGTTCCTCGACAATGCGCCGACCTATCTGGTGTTCTTCGAGCTGGCGGGCGGCGATCCGCAGGCGCTGATGACCAAGGGTGCGCTGACGCTCGCCGCCGTCTCGGCGGGCGCGGTGTTCATGGGCGCGAATTCGTATATCGGCAACGCGCCGAACTTCATGGTCTACGCCATCGCCCGCGAGGGCGGCGTGAAGATGCCGAGCTTCTTCGGCTATATGCTGTGGTCGGGCGCGATTTTGCTACCGACGTTCCTGATCGCGACGTTGGTGTTTTTCGGGGGATAATCGCTCGCGTCATTCCGGGGCCGCGAAAGCGGAGCCCGGAACCTATAAACACTGCCGGTTCAGGAATACACGCGATGTGCGCCGTAGTGCTTTATCCGGATACTCTCATGTTTATGGGTTCCGGGCTTCGCCTGCGGCGCCCCGGAATAACACAGCGTCAAGTCCGAAGCCGCTCCGCCACATCCTCCGCAATCGACAAGCTCGATGTCAGGCCGGGGCTCTCGACGCCGAAAAGCTGGACGAGGCCGGAAACCCCGTGCTCGGCTGGGCCATCGATCACGAAATCCGCCGCCGGTTCGCCGGGACCCGTGAGCTTGGGGCGGATGCCGGAATAATCCGGCGTCAGGGCCCCATCCGGCAGGCCCGGCCAATAGCGCCGGATCGAGGCGTAAAAGCTCTCCGCGCGGCGCGGATCGACCTCGTAGACCTCGCTCTCGATCCATTCCACATCCGGCCCGAAGCGCATGCGGCCGTTGAGGTCGAAGGTGACATGCGTGCCCAAGCCGCCATCGACGGGGGCGGGATAGATCAGGTGCGAGAAGGCGGGCTTGCCGAGGCAGCCGAAATAATTGCCCTTGGCGAGCACGAGGCGCGGCACGCGTTCCTGGGGGTATCCTTCCGTCGCATGGCCAAGGGCCTGCGCGCCGAGACCAGCCGCGTTGATGATGACGTCCACCGGCAAAACCGCCGGTTCCGCGCCGCCCACATGGGCCTCCCAAGCATTGCCTGCTCGCGTGATACGCTCGACCGGGGCATGGAAGGCGATCATGCCGCCCGCCGCCTCAAAGTCGCCCTGGAGCGCCAGCATCAGCGCATGACTGTCGATGATGCCGGTTTCGGATGAGAGAACAGCGCCGGTGCAAGCGAGGTTGGGTTCAAGCGCTTTCGCCTGTTCGCCGGTCAGGAAGGACAGGCCCTCGACCTCATTGGCAATGCCCTGGGCGTAGATGGCTTCAATCTTGGCCTGTTCGCGCTCGTTCGTCGCCACGATGAGCTTACCGCATTTCGCGTGCGGCACGCCGTGGCTTTCGCAGAAATCGTAGAGCATCCGCCGCCCAGCGACACAGTGGCGGGCGCGCAGCGAGCCGGTGGGGTAGTACATGCCCCCATGGATCACCTCGCTGTTGCGCGAGGAGACACCGTTGCCGATGCCGCCCGTCGCTTCCGCGACGATCACGCTATGACCGCGCAGAGCCAACGCGCGGGCGATGGCAAGCCCGACGATTCCGGCTCCGATGACAAGAGCGTCCATCTTCCGAACCCTCAACGAAAAACGGCGGCCCGAAAGCCGCCGTTTTCAAGATACAGGGAATGCCTCAGGCCGCAATCGATGTCTGAGGGGCTGCGGCGCGCACGTCGGCGTCCACATGCTCCTCGAAGCGCTTGAAGTTCTCGTTGAACATGTCGACGAGGCGCTTCGCGGTCTGGGCGAACGCGGCCTTATCCTGCCAGGTCTTGACCGGATAAAGGATATGCGGCTCGACGCCCGGCACCGAGGTCGGCACCGCGAAGCCCAAATAGGGATCGCGGCGGAAATCGGCGCGGGAGAGCGAGCCGTCGAGGGCCGCCGTCAGGAGACGACGCGTGACCCGGATCGGCATACGGCGGCCGGTGCCGTACTTGCCACCCGTCCAGCCCGTATTGACCAGCCAGCAATCCACATGGTGCTTGGCGATGAGATCGCGCAGCAGGTTGCCGTAGACCGAGGGATGACGCGGCATGAAGGGCGCGCCGAAGCAGGTCGAGAACGTCGCCTCCGGGTCCTTCACGCCCTTCTCGGTGCCCGCGACCTTCGCGGTGTAGCCGGAGAGGAAGTGATACATCGCTTCCGCAGGCGTCAGCTTGGCGATGGGAGGCAGGACGCCGAAGGCATCGCAGGTCAGCATCACGATGTTTTTCGGAACGCCCGCGCGGCCGGTCGCGCTCGCATTGGGAATGAAGTCGAGCGGATAGGCGCAGCGCGTGTTTTCGGTCTTCGACGCATCGTCGAAATCGGGCACGCGGGTGATCGGGTCGATCACCACGTTCTCCAGCACCGTGCCGAAACGCTCGGTGGTGGCGAAGATCTCGGGCTCCGCCTCGCGGGACAGGCGGACGGTCTTGGCGTAGCAGCCGCCCTCGAAATTGAAGACGCCGTTCGGTCCCCAGCCGTGCTCGTCGTCACCGAGCAGGATGCGGTTGGGATCGGCGGAAAGCGTCGTCTTGCCGGTGCCGGACAGGCCGAAGAACACGGCGACGTCGTTGGCGTGGCCCACATTGGCGGAGCAATGCATCGGCATGACGTTCTGCGGGGGCAACGCGAAATTGAGATAGGTGAAGACCGACTTCTTCATCTCGCCCGCATAGGACGTGCCGCCGATCAGCACGATCTTGCGCGTGAAGTCGCAGGCGATCACCGTTTCCGTGCGGCAGCCGTGGCGGGCCGGATCGGCCTTGAACGAGGGCAGGTCGATGATGGTCAGATCCGGCACGTAGCTCGCAAGCTCCGTGAGTTCCGGACGGATCAGCAGATTGCGGATGAACAGGGAGTGCCAGGCGAATTCGGTGAAAACCCGCGCCTTGACCCGGTAGGCCGGATCGGCCCCGCCATAGAGGTCCTGCGCGAACAGTTCCTTGCCTTTCGCGTGGGCCAGGAAATCATGCAGCAATGTGTCGAAATGGCCGGGGGTGATGGAGCCGTTATTGTCCCACCACACGGTGTCCTCGGTGGTGACGTCGCGCACCACGAACTTGTCCTTGGGCGAACGGCCCGTATGCACGCCGGTCTCGGCGAGCAGCGCGCCACCCTTGACGAGCTTGGTCTCGTTGCGGATCAGGGACTGCTCGTAAAGCGCGGGCGCTTCAAGATTCCAGTAGACCCGTTTGAGATTGCGAAGGCCGAAAGCCTCAGCGCCATGCGCGCTGTTGAAGACGCCGATAGTGTCCACGAAAGACTTCTCCTGATCGCCAGCTGCCGGACGGCCTCAAGGATGTGCCGCCGACGGATGGCCGCCATGTGGTTCCCGTTCAGGTGGCGCCGGCCAAGTCTTTCGCGCCCGTGCCTTCCCGCAAGGGACGAAATTGGTTCAGGCGACGTCACCGTCAACTGAGGTCGTTCCATGACATTCTATTTTCCTTCAGGCTAGGCCTCTTGAGGGGTCGGCGGCGAATTTCTGCGATTATGAGATAGCGTTCAGCCCGCTTGCAGCGACCCCGGCCGTTCATCTCCGGTTGTGATAACGCACGCTAAAGCCTGTGATTAAGGCATGCCTCTGGTACTTCGCATCCGCGAACCTTATTTAGGCCATGAGAAAGGCGCAGTTGGGCACATTTTTGGGCCTCCCGCGTTGCCAGGCCGGACCTGCCGATGACGGCCAAACAGAGTTCTAGCAAGGAAGAGTTCATGCCAACGATCGCTCTTGTCGATGACGATCGCAACATTCTCACCTCGGTTTCGATCGCACTCGAGGCGGAAGGCTACCGGATCCAGACCTACACCGATGGCGCCTCGGCCCTCGATGGCCTGAAGCATGCCCCGCCGGACCTTGCGATCTTCGACATCAAGATGCCGCGCATGGACGGCATGGAGCTGCTCCGTCGCCTGCGCCAGAAATCCGATCTGCCGGTGATCTTCCTGACCTCGAAGGACGAGGAGATCGACGAGCTGTTCGGCCTCAAGATGGGCGCGGATGACTTCATCCGCAAACCCTTCTCGCAGCGTCTCCTGGTCGAGCGGGTCAAGGCGGTCCTGCGCCGTTTCGCGCCCAAGGATCAGACGGCCCCCCGCGAGGCCGACGCCAAGGCGCTGGAGCGCGGTCAGCTGAAGATGGACCCGGAGCGTCACGCCTGCACCTGGAAGGGCGAGCCGGTGACGTTGACCGTGACCGAATTCCTCATCCTGCAAGCGCTCGCCACCCGGCCCGGCGTGGTCAAAAGCCGCAATGCGCTCATGGACGCGGCCTATGACGATCAGGTCTATGTGGACGACCGCACCATCGACAGCCACATCAAGCGCCTGCGCAAGAAGTTCAAGTCTGTCGATGACAACTTCGAGATGATAGAGACGCTCTACGGCGTCGGGTACCGATTCAGGGAAGGCTGACGCTCAGCATCCTTGGGAACGGCATGAAAGCTGACTCCATCAACGTCGAGACGGGCGGCGACGACCACGCCGCCCCGCAAGGATTCCTGGCGCGGCTGAAGCATTTCGGCCGCACGCTGTCGTTGCGCGCCTCGTCCAGCCTGACGCGGCGGATCGTGGTGCTGAACCTTGCCGGGCTGGTCGCGCTTCTCGTCGGCTTTCTCTACCTCAATCAGTTCCGCGAGGGCCTCATCGAGGCGCGGGTGCAGAGTCTGCTGATCCAGGGCGAAATCATCGCCGGCGCCATCGCCAGTTCCGCGACGGTGGACACCAACGCCATCACCATCGATCCGGACAAGCTCCTCCAGATGCAGGCGGGCGAGACGGAGCGCTTCAACGACGACAATCTCTCCGCCCTCGAATTCTCGATCAGTCCCGAACGGGTCGCGCCCCTGCTGCGCCGTCTGGTGACGCCGACGCGCACCCGCGCCCGCATCTTCGACCGCGAAGGTTCGCTGCTTCTCGATTCCAGGACGTTCTATTCCCGTGGCGACATCCTGCGCCTCGATCTTCCGCCGCCGGTCGCGGAGGAGGATACGAGCTATATCGAGCGCGGCTGGAATGCGGTTCGCGGGCTGTTCAGGCGCAAGAAGGGCACCGTGCTGGAAGAGCCGGGCCCTGCAAACGGCAAGACGCTGCCGGAAGTGCAGCAGGCCTATGGCGGCAAGCAGACGAATGTGGTGCGCGTCAACGCGCGCGGCGAAACCATCGTGTCCGTGGCAGTGCCGATCCAGCGCTTCCGCACGGTCCAGGGCGTGCTGCTGCTTTCCACGCAGGAAGGCGACATCGACGCGATCATCGCTTCCGAGCGCTTCGCCCTGCTCCAGGTCTTCCTGGTGGCGGCCCTGGTCATGATCGTGCTGTCGCTCCTGCTCGCAGGCGCCATCGCCGGTCCGGTCAGGCGTCTGGCGGAAGCAGCCGAGCGTGTGCGCTGGGGGACGAAATCGCGCCAGGAGATCCCTGATTTCACCAACCGTTCGGATGAGATCGGCCACCTTTCCGGCGCGCTGCGCGACATGACGAAGGCGCTCTACAACCGGATCGATTCCATCGAGAGCTTCGCGGCGGATGTGGCGCACGAATTGAAGAACCCGCTCACCTCGCTGCGCAGCGCGGTCGAAACCCTGCCGCTCGCCCGCAGCGATGATTCCCGCCAGCGGCTGATGTCCATTATCCAGCATGACGTGAAGCGTCTCGACCGCCTCATCAGCGACATCTCCGACGCGTCCCGTCTCGATGCGGAACTTGCCCGCGCCGATGCGGAACCGGTCGACATGGTGCGCCTGCTCGAAGCGGTGGTCTCGGTCGCCAACGAGCGCCGTCGCGCGCATGATCCGCAGATCGCGCTCACCGTCGAGCGTCAGCCCAAGCCCCGCGACGCGTTCGTCGTTCGAGGCTATGACAGCCGCCTCGGACAGGTGTTCAACAACCTGATCGACAATGCACGCTCGTTCTCGCCCCCGGACGAGACGGTGAGAGTGACCCTGCGTCGCCGCAAGGCGGATATCGAGATCGTGGTGGAGGATAGCGGGCCCGGCATCGACCCGGATGCCCTCGACCGGATCTTCGAGCGTTTCTACACCGACCGCCCCGAACAGGGCTTCGGCCAGAATTCGGGCCTCGGCCTGTCGATTTCGCGCCAGATCGTCGAGGCGCATCGTGGCACCATCAGGGCTGAGAACCGGCTCGGGCCGCCGGATGAGAACGGCGAACCCCGACGCCTCGGGGCCCGCTTCATCATCCGCCTGCCGACGGATACCCAGAAGGGATCGGGAACCCGTGACCATGCCTGAGACGATTCACGGCTCCTGCGTGGTGGTGGGTGAAGCCGGGCTTCTGATTCGGGGCGCGTCGGGGGCCGGCAAATCGACATTCGCGCGCGACATCCTGCTTCACGCCGGCCGGGAGGGGCGGTTTTGCCGCTTGGTCAGCGACGACCGGACACGCATCGCGCCGCGTCACGGGCGTCTCGTGGCGTCTCCCGTACACCCTCTCGCCGGGTGCATCGAGGTGCGGGGCATCGGAATCGTCCGGCAGCCCTTCGAACAGGCCGCCGTCATTCGCCTCGTGATCGACCTCTGCGAACATTCGTCGCGCTACCCCGACCCGCAAGATGCCACCATTGTTCTATGTGGCGTCGTGCTCCCTCGCGTCTTCTCCCAAAGTGGGGCACTCTTCGCAGACATCGTACTGGGCCGCTTGAGTGGTGTTTGCGACACGGTCGTGACACTGTGATGAACTTTTCCTCTCAATGCTCTTGCGCTTAGCTTCGCGGTGCACAAAATAGCGGCTCCGCTCCTAGGAGCGATCGGACCTGTAACATTATGATAGGAATGGTGCTCGTCACCCACGGGCAGCTCGCGACGGAATTCAAAGCCGCGCTTGAGCATGTGGTGGGTCCTCAAGAGCAACTTGAAACGATTACGATCGGCCCCGACGACGACATGGAGACACGGCGCAAGGACATCATGGACGCCGTGTGCCGGGTCAATTCGGGGTATGGCGTCGTGGTCCTCACCGATATGTTCGGGGGAACGCCCTCGAATCTGGCCCTGTCGTGCATGAACGGCGGGGCCGTCGAGGTCGTTGCCGGCATCAACCTGCCCATGCTCATCAAGCTCGCCTCCGTCCGGGATGAGGAATCCCTGACCGATGCCGTCTTCCACGCTCAGGAAGCCGGGCGAAAATACATCAACGTCGCCTCGCGCGTTCTGTCCGGGAAGTAAGAAAATGGATCAGCCCCTCGATCAGGATTGTCCCCCGGCGCCTGTCCCCGAGGGAGCCGAGGTTCGCGAGCTTCCCATCATCAACCGCCGCGGCCTGCACGCCCGCGCCTCGGCGAAATTCGTCCAGACCGTCGAACGCTTCGAATCCGCGGTCACCGTCACCCGCTGCGGCGAGACGGTCGGCGGCCGCTCGATCATGGGTCTTCTGACCCTCGCCGCCGCCCAGGGCACGACCATCACCGTCACCGCCAAGGGCGAGGACGCGGACGCGTGCCTCCAGGCCATCGGCGATCTTTTGGCCAACCGGTTCGGCGAAGACGAGTAAGACCCAAAAGGGTTTAGTACCTCTCGCTCTGTCATTCCGGGGCCGCGAAGCGGAGCCCGGAACCCATCAACGCTGACGGTACCAAGAAACCGTGTGGGGACCGCCTCGTCTTTTCCTGACACGCGGGCGTTTATGGGTTCCGGGCTCGCCTGGGGCGCCCCGGAATGACCAACCCGTGGCGCTTGTCCCAGAACATATAAAGACATCTTTATATCTTGATTGCCTCTGCCGCGGCTCTCTGCTAGAGACTGCGGCAATTCAAACCCCAAGGGTGCACGGAGAGGCCATCATGGCTCAGGATTACATCGTCAAGGACATCTCGCTCGCCGATTTCGGCCGCAAGGAAATCTCGATCGCCGAGACCGAGATGCCGGGCCTCATGGCCATCCGCGAAGAATACGGCCCGAAGCAGCCCCTGAAGGGCGCGCGCATCGCCGGCTCGCTCCACATGACCATCCAGACCGCCGTGCTGATCGAGACCTTGAAGCATCTCGGCGCGGACATCCGCTGGGTGTCGTGCAACATCTATTCGACCCAGGATCACGCCGCCGCCGCCATCGCCGCCGCCGGCATCCCGGTCTTCGCCTATAAGGGCGAGACGCTCGTCGAGTATTGGGACTACACCGCCAAGCTGTTCGACTGGCATGGCGGCGGCGTGCCGAACATGATCCTCGACGACGGCGGCGACGCCACCATGCTCGTCCATCTCGGTCTTCGCGCCGAGCAGGGCGACGTGGCCTTCCTCGAGAAGCCCGGCGCGGAAGAAGAGGAAGTCCTCTTCGCGCTGATCAAGCGCCTGCTCAAGGAAAAGCCCAAGGGCTGGTTCGCGGAAGTCGCCAAGTCCATCAAGGGCGTCTCGGAAGAGACCACCACGGGCGTGCACCGCCTCTACATCATGGCCAAGGAAGGCAAGCTTCTCTTCCCGGCCATCAACGTCAACGACTCGGTGACGAAGTCGAAGTTCGACAACCTCTATGGCTGCCGTGAATCGCTCGTCGACGGCATCCGTCGCGGCACGGACGTGATGATGGCCGGCAAGGTCGCCATGGTCGCCGGCTTCGGCGACGTGGGCAAGGGCTCGGCGGCGTCGCTTCGCCAGGCCGGCTGCCGCGTGCTGGTGTCGGAAGTCGATCCGATCTGCGCGCTCCAGGCCGCGATGGAAGGCTATGAAGTGACCACGATGGAGGACGCTGCTCCCCGCGCCGACATCTTCGTCACCGCCACCGGCAACAAGGACGTCATCACCATCGAGCACATGCGCGCGATGAAGGACCGGGCGATCGTCTGCAATATCGGCCACTTCGACAACGAGATTCAGGTCGCTGGCCTGAAGAACCTCAAGTGGAACAACATCAAGCCGCAGGTGGACGAAATCACGTTCCCGGACAACCACCGCATCATCCTGCTCTCGGAAGGCCGCCTCGTGAACCTCGGCAACGCCATGGGTCACCCGTCCTTCGTGATGTCGGCTTCCTTCACCAACCAGACGCTGGCCCAGATCGAACTCTGGAACAACGCCGGCAAGTACGAGAAGAAGGTCTACACCCTGCCGAAGCACCTGGACGAGAAGGTCGCCTCGCTGCATCTCGAAAAGATCGGCGTGAAGCTCACCAAGCTGCGTCCCGATCAGGCCTCCTATATCGGCGTGAAGGACACCGGCCCGTTCAAGCCGGATCACTACCGCTACTGATCCGACGTTCCATACGTCGAACGCGAGAAAGCCCGGCAACCGCCGGGCTTTTTCTTTGAGCGGTCGTGGGGACATTCCCCTCCCCACCAGGGGGAGGGAACGGGGCCGCGCTTCACAACAAGGGTTGCGCGCCACGCGAAAAACCACACCTTATGCAAGCTCTATCAACACCTTGTGCACAGGCTCTCCAAAGGACGCTTAACGGGACCTTAACCCTCTTCCTGGCGGAGTCACCGGTAGTCTAAAGTGAGCGCGATTCGCCCGGTTGGTTTGATTTCAAAAACGATGCCGGCAGTTCCGTTCATGTGTTGTCGAGCAGCCCCTCCGCCGCGTCTTGAAAGACCGGCGCAGGCCTGGATGATTTTTGGCCCGCGTTTTGGGCCGCGAGAGATTAGGAAGGACAGCGCGGCATGGCCGGGCATTGGCAGCGTCATGACGGCAGGGGAGGCCCGACGGGACATCTCGTCGCCAAGGGCCGCACGCCCCTGACCCTCGCCTTCCTGGCAGGGACCTCCTGGCCCGCTCTCGCCGCCGACCTCACCCTTCCGTCCTTGCCCGTCCTGCGCGAGAAGACCGAGGAACTTCTGGGTGCTCTGCGCAGCTTCGATCTTCACAACGCCTCCTATTTCGGCCTCTCCATGGGGCTCGTGGCCTTCTCCACCGCCGCCGCCCTGTTGCTGTTGCGCCAGCAGCGGATTTCCGCGCGGCGCGAGCGTGCCCTGCGGGCCGAATTGAGCGCCTTGCGCGGCGCGGACGATCTCGCCACCCTCCTCATGGGCTCCGAGCGGCAATTGCTGGTGAGCTGGCAGGGCCGGGACGGGGAGCCGCGTTTCGAGGGCGATCCTTCCATCGTCGCGGACGGTGCGACCGCCAAGCGCGCGCTGGCCTTTGGCGCATGGCTTGCGCCTGCCGACGCCGCCTTGCTCGACGGCGCGCTGGAACAATTGAAGCAGCGCGGCGAGAGCTTCCGCCTCACCGCGCGCAGCCTCGACAATCGCTACATCGCGCTGGAGGGCCGCACCATCGGCGGCCGCGCGATCCTGCGCCTGCGCGACGTCACCGGCGACCGGGCCGAGCTTCTGAAAGCGCGCGCGGATCTCGGCGCGGCGCGCAACGATCTGCGCTCCATGACGATGCTTCTCGACTCCGTCGCCTATCCGCTCTGGATTCGCGATGCCGAGGACAAACTCGTTTGGGCGAACCAGGCCTATCTGCGCGCGGTCGAGGCGACGAATATCGAGGATGCGGCGGCGCGCTCGCTCGAACTCCTGAACCAGCAGACGCGGAATGAATCCGTCCGCCAGCGCAAGACCGGCGGGACCTACTCCGCCCGCGTCACCGCCGTCACGGCGGGGCAGCGCTCCGTTCTCGATGTGGTCGAACGTCCGACGGCGGGCGGCAGCGCGGGCATCGCCGTCGATGTCTCAGAACTCGAATCGGTGAGGACCGATCTGCAGCGGCAGATGAACGCGCATGTGCGCACCCTCGACGAACTGGCCACCGCCGTCGCGATCTTCGACGGATCGCAGAACCTGATCTTCAGCAACGCCGCCTATCAGCGCTTGTGGGGCCTCGATCAGGCTTTTCTCGCGACGCGTCCCACGGACAGCGAAGTGCTCGACCGTCTGCGCACCGCGCGCAAGCTGCCCGAGCAGGCGGATTTCCGCGCCTGGAAAGCGGATGTCCTCACCGGCTATCGCGCGGTGGAATCGCATGAGACCTGGTGGCACCTGCCCGACCGCCGCACGATCCGCGTCGTCATCAATCCGAACCCGCAAGGGGGCGTGACCTATCTCTTCGACGACGTCAGCGAGCGCGTCGAACTCGAATCGCAGGTGAACGCCCTGACGCAGGTGCAGAGCGAGACCCTCGACACATTGAAAGAGGGCGTCGCCGTGTTCGGCTCGGACGGACGCCTCAAGCTGCACAACCGCGCCTTCGCGGAAATGTGGAGCCTGCCGGCGGGCCTCAAGGTCGAGCACCCGCATATCGACGCGATCATCAAGGCTGGCCGCCTGCTCGCGCCGCAGGAAGAGCCGTGGATCGACATTCGCGGCGCGGTGGCCGGCCTTGCCGATATGCGCATGGGTCTGAGCTGCCGCATGGAGCGGCGCGATGGCTCCGCGCTCGATTGCACCGCGCAGCCGCTGCCGGACGGCGCGACGCTTCTGACTTTCATCGACGTCACCGCGAGTGTCAGCGTGGAGCGGGCGCTGACCGAGCGCAACGAGGCGCTGGAGCGCGCTTCGCGCCTGCGCGACGATTTCGTGCACCACGTCTCCTACGAGCTGCGCTCGCCGCTCACCAATGTCATCGGCTTCGCGCAGCTTCTCGGCGACGAGACGGTCGGCGCGCTCAATCCGCGCCAGCGCGAATATACTGACCACATCATGCGCTCCGCCGCGGCGCTGCTGGCGATGCTCAACGACATTCTCGACCTCGCCTCCATCGATACGGGCTCGCTCGAACTGGTGCCGGAGATCGTCGATATCCGTTCGACCATCGAAGCGGCCATGCGGGGGCTTGAGGATCGGCTCGCGGAATCGTCGCTTCACGTCGCCATCGATGCACCCGCCGACATCGGCTCCTTCGTTGCCGACGGCAAGCGCGTACGGCAGATCCTGTTCAACCTGTTGTCCAACGCGGTCGGCTTCTCCTCGCCCGGTCAGACGATCCGCGTGAGCGCGCGCAAGATCGGCGGCGAGGTGGTCTTCCACGTAAAGGACCAGGGTCGCGGCATGCCGCCGGAGATCAAGGCCCGTGTCTTCGAGCGTTTCGAGAGCCACACGCTCGGCACCCGTCATCGCGGCGTGGGCCTGGGCCTCGCCATCGTGCGCTCCTTCGTGGAGCTGCATGGCGGCCGGGTCGAATTGTCGTCGGCGCCGGAGCTGGGAACCACGGTGACCTGTATTTTCCCCAATGAAAGGCAGGAATCGCCCTCCGATGGCCGTTCCACGCGCAATGCGGTCCCCCCGCTTGCCGCCGAGTAGGAACAGCGATGGTGAATGGAATGGCCCGCAGCCTCGAGGAACATGGCTCACAACCCATCTGGATCGTGACGCTTCCCGACCACGACGCGACCGAGCACCTGGCGCGGATCATCGCCGAGGAAGTGCGCCCCGGCGATCTCGTGACCCTCTCGGGTGGTCTCGGCGCGGGCAAGACGACGTTCGCACGCGCGCTCGTGCGCACGCTTGCGGGCGATCCCGAGCTTGAAGTGCCGAGCCCGACCTTCACTCTCATGCAGGTCTATGAAAGCGCGCGCCAAGCCATCGTGCATGCGGATTTCTACCGCCTTTCAGGCGGCTACGAACTGGTTGAGCTGGGCTGGGAAGAAACGACGGAGAACGCCGTCACCCTGGTCGAGTGGCCGGAGCGCGCGGATGATGCGCTCAAGTCCGAGCGCCTCGACCTCCGGCTCGATCTCGCGCCCGGGGGCGGGCGCATTGCGACGCTCACCGGCACCGGCGCCTTCGCGCCCCGGCTCGTGCGGCTGAAAGCATTCCAGACCCTGGTCATACGCAGCGGCTGGCAGGACGCTGCCCGCCTGCCCATGCCGGGCGATGCCTCGGTGATCCGCTCCTATGAGCGCCTGGTGAAGCCGAATGGCGAGACCGCGCTTCTGATGATCTCGCCGCCGCGCCCGATCGGGCCGGCAGTGCGCCGGGGCAAGCCCTACACGACCATCGCAAAGCTCGCCGAGACGGTGAATGCCTTCGTCGCCATGGACAAGGGTTTGCGCGCCTTGGGTTTCAGCGCGCCGCGGATTTATGGCGAGGATCTCAATGTCGGGCTTCTGCTGATCGAGGATCTCGGCAATGAGCCGGTGGTCGATGACAACGGCCCGATTCCGGAACGCTACGCGGAAGCGACGCGGGTTCTGGTGAGGCTCCACGGCACGACCCTGCCGCAGGTGCTCCCCGTCGCCGACGGCATCGACCATGCCATTCCGCCCTACGATCTCGAAGCGCTTCTGATCGAGGTCGAGCTTCTGGCGGATTGGTATGTGCCCCACATCATCGGCACGCAGCTGTCGGGCTCGGCGCGGGCGGAGTTCGTCAATCTGTGGACCGAAGCGCTCGGTGAGATCCTCGCCGGGCCGACCACGTGGACCTTGCGCGATTATCACTCGCCGAACCTGATCTGGATGCCGGAGCGGGAAGGATTGAGCCGCGTCGGCCTGATCGATTTCCAGGACGCGGTGCTGGGCTCGCCCGCTTATGACGTCGCCTCGCTGCTGCAGGATGCGCGCGTCACCGTGCCGCCCGATCTCGAATTGAAACTCATCGGCCTCTATGCCCGCGAGCGCAAAGCCGCCGAGCGCGATTTCGACGTCGCGGCCTTCGCCCGCGCCTACGCCATCATGGGCGCGCAGCGCGCCACCAAGATCCTGGGCATCTTTGCCCGCCTCGACCGGCGCGATGGCAAGCCGCATTACCTGAAGCATCTGCCTCGGATAGAGAACTACCTCATCCGCAATCTTGCCCACCCGGCCCTGGGGAAACTCAAGGTCTGGTACGAGACCTACCTGCCCCGCCTCATCCCTCATGCGGACGATCCGCCCCTCGCGCCTTGAGCTGATCCGTGCCCCCATCATCCTCGCCCAAAACCGCCATCGTTCTCGCCGCAGGGTTGGGCAAGCGCATGCTGCCGATCACGGCGACGATGCCGAAGCCCCTCGTGCGCGTCGGCGGCAGGACCCTGATCGATTTCGCCCTCGACCGCCTGGACGAGATCGGCATGGAAACGGTGGTGGTGAACGTGCACCACTTCGCCGACATGCTCGAAGCGCACCTGCGCACCCGCATCGCGCCACGCATCGTCATCTCCGACGAGCGCGCGGAGGTGCTGGAGACCGGCGGCGGCGTGAAGAAGGCGCTGCCGGTTCTAGGGCGCGGATCGTTCATCACCTTCAATTCGGATTCGATCTGGATCGAGGGCGAGGAGCCGAACCTCGCCCGCCTCGTCGCGGCCTGGGACCCGGAGCGGATGGACATTCTCATGCTCGTCGCCCCGCGCGAAACCAGCGTCGGCTATGAAGGCAATGGCGACTTCAGCATGAACGCGGATGGCGGCTTGCGCCGGCGCGGAGCGAACCCGAGTGCACCCTTCGTCTATGCGGGCGTCGCCATCGTGAAGCCGGACCTCGTGGCGGACACGCCCGAAGGGCCATTCTCCGCCAACGTGCTCTATGACCGCGCCATCGCGAAGAACCGCCTCTACGGCTTGCCCCTTGACGGCCAATGGCTCCATGTTGGCGAGCCGCAGGCCATCGCGGAGGCGGAAGAATGCCTGGCGCGCCATCGTGCGCCCGATCTGATGAGGGCTTGAATCGCAATCCACTCCAGGGACTTTTATTTTGCCGCATTTTCCGAGCCAGAACCGGTTCCCACTTCTGCGGAAAATGCTCTGAGGATTCATGGTGTCACGCGACGCACGCGTCTTTTCCATTCCCTCCGGCTGCCCGTTTCTGCCAACCCTGGTCGAGGCGCTGGCGGATGGGCGCCTCATCGGCACATTGCCGAATGATCCCGCGGCCCTCGCCGACATCACCATCTTTGTCCCGACCCGCCGTGCGGCGCGCGCGCTGATCGCGTTGCTCGCGGAGCAGGGCGCCGGCCGGGCGCAACTCCTGCCGCGCATCGTGCCGCTCGGTGAAACGGACGAGGCCGAATTCGAGCTGACCGGGCTGGAAGGCACGCCGCTCGAAGAAGCCGCTTCCCTGAAGCCGCCAATCCCGCCGCTCGAACGTCGCCTCATCTTCACGAGGCTGGTGCAGCGCTGGTCGCAACAGGTGGATCGCGCCCTTCTGCAGCTCGGCCCCGGCGTGCCCTTCATGGTGCCCGCGTCCCCCGCCGATGCGGTCAATCTGGCAGGCGATCTCGAAACGCTGATGGATGCTTTCACGACCGAGGGCATTGATTGGCACGCGCTCAATCTCGCGGTCGATGCGGATTATTCGCAGTATTTCGAGATCACGCGCCATTTCGTGCAAATCGCCAGCGAAAGCTGGCCGGAGATCTTGGCCGAGCGCCAGGCCAGCGACCCGGCGCAGCGCCGCCAGACGCTGATCGAGGCGGAGGCGAAGCGTATCGCCCGCGAGCGCCCAATGTGCCCCATGATCGTCGCCGGCTCGACCGGCTCGGTGCCCGCGACAGCGAATCTCATGGCCGCCATCGCGCGCCTGCCCAACGGCGCGGTGGTGCTGCCCGGTCTCGACACGGAACTGGATGAAGACAGCTGGGCCACCATCGGCGGCATGGGAGACGACGAGACCGACCCCGTCCACACCCACCCCCAGGCCGTATTGCGCCGCCTCATCGACCGGCATCTGCGAATCCCGCGCTCCGCGATCACGGTATTGGGCGATGCGCCTGAGCAGGCGAAAGCGCGCACCCGCCTGCTCTCGGAAGCGTTGCGCCCGGCGGCGACCACGGATCGCTGGTCGCTCATCGCGCCCGAGGACCGTATCGCGCTCAGCGAGTGCGGCTGTTCGGGTCTCACCGTGGTCGAGGCTGTGGACGAGCGCGAAGAGGCGTTTTCCATCGCCATCGCCTTGCGCGAAACGATCTCCCATCCCGACCGCACGGCGGCGTTGATCACCCCGGACCGGGCGCTCGCCGCCCGCGTCACGGCGGAACTCGCGCGCTGGGATGTGGCGGTGGACGATTCGGCGGGCATGATGCTCGCCGACACGCAAGCCGGGCGTCTCGCGCGCCTCGCGGCGGAAGTCGCAGCCGAGGACTTGCGGCCGGTGCGGCTCCTGGGCCTTCTCGCGCATCCCCTCGTTCGCCTCGGCCTGCCCCGCGCCACCATCGAACGCGCGGCGAGCATTCTCGAAATCGGCGTGCTGCGCGGCCCCGCCCCGGCGAAGGGGATCGAGGGATTGCGCGCGGCTCTCGCCAACCGCCGGGCAGAGCCGAATTTTCGCGCACCGCGCCCTGAAAAGCGACTGACCCCCGTCGATTGGGATTTGGCCGACGAGGTTTTGCAGCGGCTTGAGGTCGCCTTTCAAGGATTCACCGCTCTGGCGGACGGCACGACCGATCTCATGGCGCTACCGGCAGAACATCGCCGCGCGGTCGAGATTTTGTGCGCCCTACCCGATGGCGAGATGCAAGCCGACGATCATGATGCATCGAGCGAAACGCTGGCCGCCTTGTTCGACGATCTCACCCTCTCGCAGATCGACGGAATCGAAGGCCGCTTCAGCGACTATCCCGCCTTCTTCACCGCGCTCGCGAAGCAGCGCACGTTGAGCCCCTCGCCGCGCTCGACCCATCGCCGCTTGAAAATCCTCGGCCTGCTCGAAGCGCGTCTTCTCTCCGTTGACCGCGTCGTGCTCGGCGGGCTCGATGAGAGCGTCTGGCCGCCGCGCACGGTGACGGATGCATTCCTCAACCGGCCCATGCGAGCCCGCGTCGGTCTCGCGCCGCCGGAGCGCCGCATCGGCCAGACAGCGCACGATTTCGTGCAGGCGCTCGGCACCCATGATGTCGTCATCACCCGCGCGCAGAAACGCGACGGCTCGCCCATGGTGCCCTCGCGGTTTCTGCAACGGCTGAAGGCCTTCACCGGCAAAGAGATCTGGCACGGCATGGTGAAGGCGGGCGACCGCTATCGCCGCCTCGCGCGCCATCTCGACACCCCGCAAGCAGCGCCGCCCTTGCCACGTCCGCGCCCGAAGCCTGATCCGGCGCTGTTTCCGCGCAGTCTCAGCGTCACCGAAATCGAGACGTTGGTGCGCGATCCCTATTCGATCTTCGCGCGCCACATCCTCAAGCTCGACGCGCTCGACGCTGTCGCCGTCGCACCGGGCGCGGCCGATCGCGGCACGATCATTCACGATGTGCTCGGAGGCTTCGCGCAAGCCTATCCGAAGGCTCTGCCCGCGAACGCGCTCGCGGATCTTTTGGCGCGCGGTGTCGAGGAATTCGCCGACATCGCGAAGGCGTTCCCCGAGCTTCACGCGGAATGGTGGCCGCGCTTCAAGCGGCTTTCTGTCGCCTTCGTCGAATGGGAAGAGGAGCGCCGGCCCGATCTTACCGAGGTGTTCGCGGAGCGCTCCGGCAAACTGGCGATTCCGCTCGCGGATGGCTCGTTCTTCACCTTGCGCGCCCGCGCCGACCGGATCGAGCAGCGCCGCGATGGCGGCTTCGCCATCATCGATTTCAAAACCGGCCAACCACCCGGAACCCGCGAGGTCTACGCAGGCTTCTCGCCGCAGCTGACCCTTGAGGCGATGATGCTGATGAAGGGCGCGTTCAAGGACATGCCGACGGCAAAAGAAACGCCGGACCTCATCTATCTCCACACCACCGGCGGACGCGAGCCGATGAAGCCGCGCGAGATCAAGCCGGGACGCGACGAGACCCGGCCCGTCGCCGAGATCGTGGAGGAGCATCGCCGCCGTTTCGAGGGCATGATCATTCGTTACGCGAAGGGCGAGGCGGCTTATGTCTCGCGGCCCTTCCCGAAATATGCGCGCCGCTTTTCCGAATACGATCACCTCGCCCGCGTGAAGGAATGGTCGCTCGCGAGCGGTGGAGAGGGCGAATGAGCAACGATATCGTCGTTCCGGTCCACACCGAGCACGCTCAGCGCCGCGCCGCGAATCCGCGCGCCTCGGCGTGGGTGTCGGCCAATGCAGGCGCGGGCAAGACGAAGGTCCTGACCGACCGCGTCGTGCGCCTGTTGCTTTCCGGTTCGCCGCCGGGGCGAATCCTGTGCCTCACCTTTACAAAGGCCGCCGCCGCCAACATGGCGATCCGCGTGTTCGAGCGGCTCGGCAAATGGGTGACGCTCGACGAAGAAAGCCTGATCCAGGAGCTGACGGAGCTTGAGGGCGAGCGGCCTACGCCCGAACAGGCCCGCCTCGCGCGCACCCTTTTCGCCCGCGCGGTCGAGACGCCTGGCGGCTTGAAGATCGACACCATCCACGCCTTCTGCGAACGGCTTTTGCATCTCGTGCCCTTCGAGGCCAACGTGCCTGCGAGCTTCACGGTTCTCGACGAGAACCAGATGGACGAGATCTTGGCCGACGCCACCGCGAAAGTGTTGGCGGAAGCGACGGGCGACCGATCCCACGACCTCAAGGAGGCGCTTGCGACCATCAGCATCGAAGCGGCGGGTGACGCGCTGACATCGGCGCTCAACGCCGCTTTGCGCTGCAAGGATTTTCTCCACGATCCGGATGGCATCACGAAGCTGGGAAAAGTGCTGGGTCTGGCGCCGGAAGAGACGGTCGGCGTCATTGAACGCGCGATGCTCGAAGACGGGTTGCCGCCGAGCGAGTGGCCCGCCATCGCGCAAGAGCTACGCACCGACAAGAAGACCGATCAGGAGCGTGCCGATTGCCTGATCGCCGCCGCCAATGCCGAGACGGTTGAGGAGCGGCTCCGGCATTATTTCTCGATCTTCCTGACCGATACCGGGAGCTTACGCGCGGAATCGCGCTTCGTTACGAAATCGGTCGACCCGGCGTTGAAGGAAAGATTACTCGCCGAGCAGCAGCGCCTGTGGGCTCTCATCGACAAGCGCAAAACCGCCCGCGCGGTCGAGCGCACGGCGGCGCTGTTCACGCTCGCCGCCGCGATCAGCCGTCACGTCGATGCGGCGAAAGCCCGCCTTGGCGCGCTCGACTTCCAAGACCTCATCGACAAGACCCTGCACCTGCTCTCGCGCGGCGACGCGGCCTGGGTTCTGTATAAGCTCGATCGCGGCATCGACCATGTGCTGGTCGATGAAGCGCAGGATACGAACCCCGAGCAGTGGGAAATCTTGCGCCGCATCACCGAGGATTTCACCGCCGGATTCGGCGCCGGCGGCGCGCGGGTGCGCACGCTCTTCGCGGTCGGCGATCCCAAGCAATCGATCTACGGCTTTCAGGGCGCGGCGCCGCAGGAATTCGAATCGAGCCGTCAGGTCTGGGCGCGCAAGGTGGGCGAGGCCGAACTCGCCTTCGAGGATGTGCGGCTGACCGTCTCGTTCCGCTCGACCCGGGCCGTGCTCTCGGCGGTGGATGCGACGTTTGCCGTCGAGCGGCACTTCAAGGGCCTGTCCTTCGAGGACAAGGCGGTGGGCACCGTGCATGAGAGCGCGCGCCCGAACGCGCCGGGCGTCGTGGAACTCTGGCCGACCGAAACGCCCGTGGAGGAAGAAGAGCCCGACGCCTGGGTGCTGCCCATCGACGAACCGGAACAGCAGGCACCGCCCGTCGTCGTGGCGAGACGCATCGCCAGCGCGGTGAAGCACTGGACGACGCGCGGCGACGAGACGGGTCGTCTCTGGAACGCGGGCGACGTGCTGGTGCTGGTGAGAAAACGCGGCGCGGCCTTCGAGGCGGTGATCCGCGCGCTGAAGGAAGCGGGCGTGCCGGTGGCAGGCGCGGACCGGCTCAATATCGGCGAGCATATCGCTGTGCTCGATCTGGTGGCGGCGGGACGCGCGGCGCTTTTGCCCGACGACGACCTGACCCTCGCCACCGCGCTCAAATCGCCCCTCGTCGGGCTGACCGACGACGACTTGATCCGCATCGCCGCCCCGCGGGCTGAGACCGAATCGCTCTTCGCCGCCCTGGAGAAGCATGCTGACGCTGGCGATGCGATCGCCAGGCGTGGCCTGGAGGCGCTCGGCGCCTGGCGCGCGCTTGCACGCAACCACGGCCCGTTCGGCTTCTTCGCCACTTTGCTCGGCCCCATGCAGGGACGCTTGCGGCTCGTGGCGCGGCTGGGGAGCGAAGCGGGCGATGCCATCGACGCATTTCTGACCTTCGCGCACCAATCGGAACTGACCGAGACGCCTTCGCTCACGATCTTCCTCAACCGGTTCGAATCCGCCGCGCACACGATCAAGCGCGACCTCGATTCCGTGAACGACGAGGTGCGGGTGATGACGGTGCATGGGGCCAAGGGGCTCGAAGCGCCGATCGTCATTCTCATCGATGGCAGCGAGGTCCTGGGCCGCGACCCGCCGCTGTTGCGGCTTCAAACCCGCGGCGGTGAAACGATCCCGGTCTGGTCCTCAGGCAAGAACGCCGATTCGGGCGTGATGGCCGAGGCCCGCGCGATTCTGCACGCCAAGGGTTTGGAGGAGCATAACCGCCTGCTCTACGTCGCCATGACCCGCGCCAAGGACCGCTTGGTGATCGCGCCCTATCTCACCGGCCGCAAGGAAGCGCCACCGCAGGAGGCCTGGGGCGAGATGATCCGTAATGGGCTTCTGGACAAGGCAGGCGGGCTGGAAGAGGACGAGGCCCCTTACGGCCCGGTCGCGATCTGGCGCGACGGCACGCCGCTGGCAACGCCCGCGTCCGAAGCGGACACCGCAGCGATGGAGCCCCTCGACGTGCCGGATTGGCTGACCCGCCCGGCCCGCGCCGAGCCGGAGCCGTTACCACCCATTCGCCCCTCGAGCGCGCTCGGCGCGGCGGACCGGATGGCGCGTCCCGGGGACGGCCCCTACGCCCCGGATGCGCGCCTGCGCGGCACGTTGGTCCATGCCCTTCTCGAACGCCTCCCGAACCTGCCGCCGGAGCGCCGGGAGGCCATGGCGCGCGCCTATGTGAAGGCCCGCGCGCCGCGCCTGCCCGCCGATCTGCACGAGGCCGTCATTGCCAACGCCCTGAACGTCCTCTCCCACGAGGCGCTTGCGGCCCTGTTCGGCGAAGGGTCGCGCGCGGAAGCGCCGATTGCCGGGCGGATCGAGACCGCGGATGGGGAGATCATGGTCTCAGGCCAGATCGACCGGCTCGCGGTGCGCGACGACGAGGTGCTGGTGGCCGATTTCAAGACCACCGCGAGAGCGCCCCGGCCGGGAGCCCCCGCGCCAAAGGCTTATGTGGCCCAGCTCGCCCTGTACCGGGCGCTCTTGAAGGACATTTATCCCGGCCGAAAGGTGCGCGCCTTCCTGGTCTGGACCTCCGGGCCGGTGATCCACGAGGTGATGGAACCGGACCTTGAATCCGCTCTTACCCTCATCAAAGCAGCGTGATGCGACGGACCCCTCGCTTGATTCCGAACCGGGCGGTTCTTAACTTGAGCCACCAAAGAGCGACTCGGGAATCAGTCGAGTCGCATGAATTTAAGCCAACAAAGGTGATGTAATGGCGACCATGAAGGTGACCGATGCGAGCTTCTCGCAGGATGTCCTGAATTCCTCCGAGCCCGTCGTGGTCGATTTCTGGGCCGAATGGTGCGGCCCGTGCCGCATGATCGGCCCGGCTCTCGAAGAGATTGCGACCGAGATGGCCGGCAAGGTGAAGATCGCAAAGGTCAATGTGGACGAGAACCCGCAGATTTCCTCGCAGTTCGGCATCCGCTCGATCCCGGCCCTGATGATGTTCAAGGGCGGCAAGGTCGTGGCCCAGAAGATCGGCGCCGCCCCGAAGGGCGACCTCGCCAAGTGGATCCAGGCTTCGGCTTGAATTCAGGCCTCATGGGCTGACGAAGAGGGGCCGAACGGCCCCTTTTTCGTGCGTGTCGTCATCCCGGACGCCTTCGAGGCGCGCTGACAATCACGATGGCGCTCGATTGTCATGGCCGGGCTTGTCCCCGGCCATTTCGATTGGAGAAGCGCGCCCTTCGGGATCGCGATCACCGGGACGAGCCCGGTGATGACAGGCGAGGGGCAGGATTGGGGGAAGGATCCCGGACCCGAACCTTACACCCGCATCGGCATCAGGACGTAGAGCGCGGGCGCGCCCTCGCGGTCCTGCACGATGGTCGGCGAGCCGGGATCGGCGAGCTTGAACAGGGCGGTGTCGCCATCGAGCTGGGACGTGATGTCGAGGAGATAGCGGGCGTTGAAACCGATATCGATGGGCGCGGAATCGTAATCGACCTCGATCTCTTCCGTCGCGCTGCCCGAATCCGGGTTGTTGACGGTGAGCGTCAGGCGGCCCTCATTGAGCGCGAGTTTTACCGCACGACCGCGTTCGGAGGAGATGGTGGAGACGCGGTCGACGGCTTTCGCGAAATCGCCCCGCTCGACGGTCAGCAGCTTGTCGTTTCCGCTTGGAATGACGCGCTGGTAATCGGGGAAGGTCCCGTCGATCAGCTTGGAGGTCAGCACCACGCCGTCGAAGGTCAGGCGGACCTTGGCCGACGACAATTCGATGGTAACGCTCTCGCTGCCGTCCTCGACCAGCTTGACGATCTCGGCCACCGCCTTGCGCGGGATGATCACACCCGGCATGCCCTCGGAGCCGATGGGTGCGGCCATCTCGACCCGGGCGAGACGGTGCCCATCGGTCGCGACCGCGCGCAGCATCGTCGCGCCGCCGACATCCAGCGTGTGCAGGTAGATGCCGTTCAGGTAATAGCGCGTCTCCTCGGTCGAGATCGCAAATTGCGTCTTCTCGATCAGGCGCTTGAGATCGACTGCCTGGAGCGCGAAGCTGTGCGGCAGGTCACCGGCGGCGAGATCGGGGAAGTCGCTCTCGGGCAGAGCCTGCAGCATGAAGCGCGAACGGCCGGAACGAATCTGCATCTGCCCCGTGTCGCCGGTCATCTCGAGCGAGACCTGCGCGCCATCCGGCAATTTGCGGACGATGTCGTAGATCATGTAGGCGGGGATCGTGGTCGAGCCCGCATCGGTGATGTCGGCGGGAATGGTCTCCGTCACCTCGATGTCGAGGTCGGTCGCCTTGAGACGCAAGGAACCGTCTTCCGCGCGCAGCAGAATGTTCGACAGGATCGGAATCGTGTTGCGGCGCTCGACAACGCGGTGGACATGGCCCAGCGCCTTCAGAAGGGCGGCGCGCTCGACAGTAACTCTCATAACCCAACACCGTTTTCGTTGGAATTTTTGTCTCGACCGACCATCGGCGGGAGAGCCGGGCGATCAAGCGGGGCGGCAAGATTGGCTAAGGTTGCCCGAGAAAGCAAGGTCGCGCCTCACTTTACTCAACAGCCGTCACTTGCGGTTGTGTCGCGGCCTTATTCCTGCAGCATCCGCTTGAGGAGTTCGACCTCATCGCTCAGCGCGTTATCCTCGCCGATCGCCTTCTCGATCTTGCGCACAGCATGGAGAACGGTGGTGTGATCGCGCCCGCCGAAGCGGCGGCCGATCTCGGGCAGGGAGCGCAACGTGAGCACCTTGGACAGATACATGGCGATCTGGCGCGGCCGTACCACGGCGGCGGTGCGGCGCTCGGACAGGATGTCCGAGCGGGAGACGTTGTAGCGCGAGGCCACGAGCTTCTGGATGTCCTCGATCTTGACCCGCTTCGGCTCGCGGTTGCGCACCAGATCGCGGATCGCGGTCTCGGCGGTCTCGAGCGTGATCGCCGAACTGGTCAACGTGGCGTGGGCCAGAAGCCGGTTCACGGCCCCTTCCAGGTCGCGCCCATTCGCCGTGATGGCGCGGGCGACGTAGGACACCACGTTGGGGCCAACCTCAAAGGTCGGGTGAACGCCCTTCAGGGCCTCGATGCGGGTGGTGAGGATCGAGGCGCGCAGGGCCTCGTCCAGCGCACCGACCTCGACCACCAGACCGCCGGCAAGGCGGGAACGCACGCGCTCGTCCAGGCTCTCCAGATCCGCCGGCGGACGGTCCGCCGCGACCACGATCTGGCGGCCCGCGTCGATGAGCGCGTTCAGGGTGTGGCCGAATTCCTGCTGGATCTGCTTGCCCTGGATGAACTGCACGTCGTCGATGATCAGAAGGTCGATGCCTCGAAGACGCTCCTTGAAGGCGAGCGACGTCTGCGCCTTCAGGGAAGCGACAAAGCCATACATGAAGCGGTCGGCGGTCAGATAGATGACCCGGCGGCCTTGCGCGCGCACCTCGTGGCCGATGGCGTGCAGAAGATGTGTTTTGCCTAAGCCGACGCCCGCGTGAAGATAGAGCGGGTTGTAGAGAGCAGGGCCGGTCTGATGATGGGCGACCCGGTCAGCCGCCGCATGGGCGAGGGCGTTGGAGCGGCCGATGATGAAGCTGTCGAAGGTCAGGCGCTGATCGAGGGGGGCGCCGCCGAGATCGGAGGCTTCGTTGCGCTCGTCGAACTGAATCGGCGCGGAAAGGGATTTCTGCTCCGCCGGCACGCCGGCTCCGGACAGCGTCGTGACATTGCTCGGCCGGGGAGCCTCGGGCGCGCGCCGAACAGGAGCAGGCTCACGGCCGAGGGTGCTGCGCACACCGATGCTGACCCGCTCCACATGTGCGGTCTCGGCGCGGTACACGGCAAGGACCCGGTCGGAATAATGAGACTCGATCCAGCTCTTCAAGAAGCGGGTGGGGACCGTCAGATAGGCGCAACCATCGCCGATGGTGTCGAGCTCCAGGCGTCCGAACCAGCTGGCGAAGATATCCTCGCCCAGCTCCGCCCGCAGACGGCGCTTCACCCGCGCCCACACGTCGGAAGCCGATTGTTCACTCGAAGCCGCGATGCCAGACATCAATATCCCCCTTTTCGAGACCGGGCCCCTTGAGGTCCGGATCTCGCGCCACGACCGGTTTCTGAACGCGAAAGACAAAATCGTCTCGCAGGTCGCCCCAAACCGGCGTCCCTAATTACTCAAGACTATGTTTTTGCATTTAAGTTGAGACGGTCCTGAGCAGACCTCTCAAGAACATCCTCTCAAGCTATTCCAAGTGAACTCTTGGCCAAGGGCATGTTCTTCGCTTGCTTCCTAGACGCGTGAAACAATGCCCTATCCCCGTATATGAGCTCTATACCTTGCCACTTGATTGGATGACTTCGCGGCGGACCGCTGAAGTAAGGCGACCTTACACAGGGGGTGGGGGGGGTGCAACACGGGTCAACCGCCGGTTCCGGCTCCTGCCACGCTTGGACGGGTCCACAGGCTCGTCCACAGGTTTTCAAGTCAGCTGAGAAAGCCCTGACTCTTCAACCGATTCACAGTTTCGCGAAGGGGTCGCGAGGGGTCGGAAAAAGAGTTTTTCCGCAACTTTGATTCAGGCGCGATTCGGGCGGTTTTAGGGACAGATTCCGATGCCTCGCGAACCTTTGCCTGCTAAGCCTCTGACAAATATGTCATTTTTGTGCGCGCTTTCAAGCCGGAGTAAGAGTTGCCGCACCCCGAGATCGGCACATGAAGTCAAGGGGGCGTGTGGATAAAAGAGACGGCTATCGATCCTGTTGCGGGCATGAAAAAACCCGGCTCGAAGGCCGGGTTTGATCTGTCTCGATGACAACGGGTCGAGGCGTTTTTAAGCGCTCAGAGCCTTGATGCGGTGAGCCAGGCGCGACACCTTCCGCGAAGCCGTGTTGGCGTGCACGATGCCCTTCTGGGCGGCGCGCATCATCTCCGGCTCGGCGGCGCGAAGCGCAGCCACGGCCTCGTTGCGGTTGCCGGCGGCGATCGCCTCTTCGACCTTGCGGACGAAGGTGCGCATGCGGCTGCGACGGTTCCGGTTGATCGCGGTACGCTTCGCGATCTTGCGGGTCATCTTCTTGGCGGACACGGTGTTGGCCATGGCCAATCCTCGTTCTTTAAAAATCCGATGCGGCCAGCCGGGCTTGTTGAAGCTACTCGCGGCGATCGGTTGATTGAATGGAAACCGAAGAGCCCGCGGGACGCGCAGGCTTGTGTGAGGCGGCTTATAGACGCGACTAGGTTGAACGTCAACGGCGGCCTGCCTTTGCGCGTCAAAAAAGCGCCTTCAGAGCCAACCGCCAGGGATTCGCCGGGTCGAGAAGAAGCTTCAGGGCCATGAGACTCGACACCACGACGAGCAGCGGCCGGATGATCCGGGAGCCGAGCCGCATGGCGAGATGCGAGCCGATCTGAGCCCCAATAAACGAGCCTGCGGCCATCACGAGGCCGAGCGGCCAGATCACCATGCCGGTCGCGGCAAAGAGGGTGAGGCTGCCGCAATTGCTTGCCAGGTTGAGCAGTTTCGTATGGGCGGTCGCCCGCACGACCCCGTAGCCGAGGAGAGTCACGAAGGCGAGCATATAGAAGGAGCCGGCACCCGGCCCGAAGATGCCATCATAGAACCCGATGGCGACCGGGACGGTGAGGCCGAAGGTCAGCGCCGTCAGGCGCGCATGGGCGTCCGTATCCCGCACCTTGGGCGAGAGAGCGAAGAACAGGGCGATCCCGATAAGCAGGACCGGGATCACGCCATCGAGCACCGGGCGCGGCAGAAACCGGACGCTGAGCGCCCCGGCGATGCCGCTGATGAAAGCGATGGCCGCGAGAGGCCAGGTCACGCGCCAATCGATCAACCCCTTGCGGCCGAAGGTATAAGTGGCGGAAGCGGCGGCGAAGGATCCCTGCACCTTATTCGTGGCGATGGCGTGCGCCGGATCGAGCCCGGCCAGAAGCAGGGCGGGCAGGGTCAGAAGCCCGCCGCCCCCGGCGATGGAATCGACGAAACCGGCCAGCAGGGAGATCGCGGCCAGCGCCGCGATCATATCGAATCCAAGGTCAGCCACGATTTAGCGATCTTTAAATTGGGGCGCGCGCTTCTCGACGAAGGCGGCCATGCCTTCCTTCTGGTCGGCGGTGGCGAACATGGCGTGGAAGACCCGCCGCTCGAAGCGGATGCCTTCATTGAGCGTGGTTTCGTCGGCGCGGTTGATGGTCTCCTTCGTCATCATGGCGATGGGAAGGGACATGGAGGCGATGGTGTCCGCCGTCTTGAGGGCCTCGGTCAGAAGGTCCGCCACCGGCACGATGCGGGCGACGAGGCCGGAGCGTTCGGCTTCCTCGGCGCCCATCAGGCGACCGGTCAGGCACATTTCCATGGCCTTGGCCTTCCCGATCAGGCGGGTCAGGCGCTGGGTGCCCCCCATGCCCGGCATGACGCCGAGCTTGATCTCGGGCTGGCCGAACTTGGCGTTGTCGGCGGCGATGATGAAATCACACATCATGGCGAATTCGCAGCCGCCGCCGAGCGCGAAGCCCGCCACCGCCGCGATCATGGGCTTGCGCCGGTTCGCCACCCGGTCCCAGCCGGCAAACTGATCGTCGGAATAGATCTGCGGGTAGGAGAGGCTCGCCATCTCCTTGATGTCCGCGCCCGCGGCGAAGGCCTTGTCCGAGCCGGTGATGACGATGCAGCCGATGCCGTGATCCGCCTCGAAGGCGTCGAGGGCCCGGTTCACCTCACCGAGCAGGGTCGAATTGAGAGCGTTCAGGGCCTGCGGCCGGTTGAGGGTGATGAGACCCACCTTGCCGCGTGTTTCGACGAGAATCGTTTCATAGGCCATGGTTTCATAGGTCATGCCGCCGCTCCCTCGATGAAGGGCTCACCGGTTAAGCGAGGCGTCGAGGCTCGGCAAGGGAAAATCGACCATCGGAAAATGAAAGCCCCGCCGAGGAGCCGGCGGGAGCTGTTTCACGTGTCCTATTGCGCCACGAGCTTGCGATAGAGGTGCCAGGTGGCATGGCCCAGGATCGGCAGCGTTACCGCGAGACCGAAGAACAGCGGGATGAAGCCGATGAACAGACCCGCCGCGACGATCAGCGCCCAGAGCGCCATGGGGACCGGATTGGCCATGACCGCCCTGATCGAGGTTTGAATGGCCGTCCCCAAGCTGACGTGGTGGTCGACGAGCATCGGGAAGGAGACCACGCTGATGGCCAGCACCACGGCGCTGAAGACGAGGCCGGCCAGATTGCCGACGATGATGACCGCCCATCCCTGACGGGTCAGGAAGATGTCCTGCAGGAACATGGAGAGCGATTGCGGGACGTGATTGCCGAACGCCGACTTATAGATCGCTTGCGCCGCGCCCATCCACATCAGGAAGATTGCCAGGAGCCACACGCCGAGCGCCACGATGGACCCCAGGCTGGGTCCCTTCAGCACATCGGAAGCGGCGGTCCAGGAGAAGACCTCTCCTCTTTCACGCTGCCGGCTGAGTTCATAAAGACCGAGGGCGGCGAAGGGGCCGAGAAGCGCGAAGCCCGACATGAGCGGGAACAGCAGGGGCAGAACCTTGTAGCCGAAGCTGTAGCGCGCCAGGAAAAGGCCGAGAACCGGATAGATCAGGACGATGAAGAAGGCGTGCGTCGGCATCGCCTTGAAATCGTCGAGCCCCTCCATGAGGGATTGTTTGAGATCGGCGACGCCGATCTTGCGCACGATGGGCTCGTCCAGCGGCGCGTTGATATTGTCGATGGCGTCGAGTTTCGCCATGGCATTCACCTCCCGAACACAGGTTCAAGCGGTTACGACCTACGTGATGCAGTGAGCCCATTGCCCCCAAAAAAGGCCGCTGTTATCGCGGAGCCGCAACCTGCATATCGACGAAAGTGATTGTACCCTTTTCGGGCCAAGCTGTCGCCTGAAAGCCGATCACATATTGGCAACGACGACTTTTGCGGCCCGGTTCCGTCGAAAGCGTAGGAGGGAGCCTCAAACCCTCATCCCGAGGAGCCGCGAAGCGGCGTCTCAAAGGAGTGGTTCAGAGGGCGCTGGGATCCTCCTTCGAGACGCCATTCCTGTCGGAACGGTTCCTCAGGATGAGGCCTTAGCTGTGGCAATGGGCCCTATTTCTGGCATTTCGGACAATAAAAGGTAGAGCGGCCCGATTGCACGAGGCGCGTCACAATCCCCGAGCAGCCCGGCGTGACGCACGGTTCGCCCTCCCGGTCATAGACGCGGAAGCGGTGCTGGAAATAGCCGAGCGTGCCGTCGACCTTCGCGTGATCGCGTAAAGTGGAGCCCCCGGCCTCGACCGCCTCGTTCAGGACGTCGCGGATGATCTCGGCGAGGTGGTGGGCCTTTTTCGTCGGCAGGCCCTTCTTCGACGCAAGCGATCCGGCGGGCGCTTCGGGGTGCAGGCCGGTCCGGAACAGGGCCTCGCACACATAGATATTGCCCAAGCCCGCGATCAGGCGCTGGTCGAGAAGGGCGGCTTTCAAGGGCGTACGCTTGCCCATGAAGAGCCGGGCGATGGTGTCGCCTGAGAGTTCGTTCCCGAGAGGCTCGATCCCCATGTTCGCGAAATGGCGGCAGGTTGCGATCTCGGGTCGGGGCACCAGATCCATGAATCCGAAGCGGCGGGTGTCGTTATAGGTGACGACGGCTCCGTTCGAGAGGGTAAACACCACATGATCGTGCGGGCTCTCACCCCCCGAGGTCTGATAGAAGCTGCCGGGCTCCCGGGTGGACCCATCCCTGGTGACGAGGAAACGCCCGGACATGCCCAGATGCATCACCAGCACCTCTCCGGACGAGAGATCGGCCAAGAGATACTTGGCCCGGCGGCTGAGCGCCGTCACCTCCTGCCCTTCGAGCCTTTTGGCGAAGCGGTCGGGGAAGGGAAAGCGCAGATCGGGCCGCCTTTGGGCGACCTTGGTGAAGCGGGCGCCGACCATGGCGGGCGCGAGGCCCCGGCGGACGGTTTCGACTTCGGGCAGCTCGGGCATCAACCATCTCTGTCGTTGATCAGGCCGTTTACATAGCCTTCCGGGCGCGGTTCCGCTATGGATCGCGGTAACAGGCGACGAGAGGTTTTGAGAGTCATGACCGAGGAAAAGACCCATTTCGGGTTCCAGTCCGTGCCGTTGACCGAGAAACAGGGCCGCGTCAACGAGGTCTTCCACTCGGTCGCGGGCCGCTACGACATCATGAACGACCTGATGTCGGCGGGCCTCCACCGCCTGTGGAAGAACACCCTCGTCACATCCTTACGGCCTCCGCGCGACCGGCCCTTCCGGCACCTGGACGTCGCCGGCGGCACCGGGGACGTGGCCTTCCGCATTCTCGACGCGGCCGGGCCGCAGACCCATGTCACCGTGCTCGACATCAATGGCGACATGCTCAATGTCGGGCGCGAGCGGGCGGGTCACCGCTATGACGGCCGCATCGATTTCGTCGAGGCCAATGCGGAGGTCCTGCCGTTCGAATCGAAGAGTTTCGACGCCTACACCATCGCCTTCGGCATTCGGAACGTGCCGCGCATCGATGAGGCGCTGAAAGAGGCTTATCGGGTGCTGAAACCCGGCGGCCGCTTCATGTGCCTGGAATTCTCGAGGGTGGACGTGCCGCTTCTCGACAAGGTCTACGATGCCTATTCCTTCAACGTCATTCCGAAGATCGGCCAGATGGTGACGGGGGATGCGGAATCCTACCAATATCTCGTGGAGTCGATCCGCCGCTTCCCGACGCCCGCCGCCTTCGCGCGGATGATCGAGGAGGCGGGTTTCAAGCGTGTCACGCACCGGGCCTTGACCGCGGGCGTCGTCAATATCCACTCCGGCTGGAAAATCTGACGTGATCGGCAGCATCGTCCACCTCTCCCGCAATCTTCGCGCCGGCTGGGTGCTGGCCCGCGAAGGCGCGCTCGCGCTCGTCGATCCGAACGTGCTGCCGCCCTCCGCGCGGCTGACCCTGCGGCTGGCCCGGGTCATCGAGCGGCGCAAGGCGGGTGACGGCGCGGCGCGGCTCTCGGCAGCGCTGACGAGGCTTGGCCCGTCTTATGTAAAGTTCGGCCAGTTCCTGGCGACCCGCCCCGACATCGTCGGCGTGGCGGCGGCGCTGGATCTCGAACAATTGCAGGACCGGATGCCGCCCTTCCCGCGTGAGGAAGCGGTGCGCACCATCGAGGCGGCCTTGGGCCGCCCGATCGACGACCTCTTTCTGGAGTTCAGCGAGCCGATCGCGGCCGCCTCCATCGCACAGGTCCACAAGGCGCGCATCAAGACACCCGAGGGCGAGGAAACCGTCGCGGTGAAGGTGGTGCGCCCCGGCGTGCGCGCGGGCTTTGCCCGCGACCTGCAGGCCATGCGCGCGGCGGCTCGTCTCTTCGAGCGCGTCGTTCCGGAAGCGCGCCGCCTGAAGCCGATGGAAATCGTGGAGACGCTTGCCCGCTCCGTCGCGGTCGAGATGGATTTGCGCCTCGAAGCCGCCGCCATGTCGGAACTCGCCGAGAACACCAAGGACGATGCCGATTTCCGCGTTCCGACGCCGGAATGGACGCTGACCGCCCGCGATGTTTTGACCATCAGCTGGATCGACGGCATCCGCCTCAACGATCTCAAGGCGATCGAAAATGCCGGCCTCGACCGCGTCGAGCTGGCCCGCACCGTCCTTCAATCCTTCCTGCGTCATGCCATCCGCGACGGGTTTTTCCACGCGGACATGCATCCCGGCAATCTGTTCGTGGACGCGAAAGGCCGCCTCGTCGCGGTCGATTTCGGCATCATGGGCCGGCTCGGCATGAAGGAGCGCCGCTTTCTCGCGGAAATCCTCCTCGGCTTCATCCGTCGGGACTATCGCCGGGTGGCGGAGGTGCATTTCGAGGCGGGCTACGTGCCGCCGCACCATTCGGTGGAAGATTTCGCGCAGGCCATCCGCGCCATCGGCGAACCGATCCACGATCGCCGCGCCGACGAGATTTCGATGGCCAAGCTGTTGACCCTGCTGTTCGAGATCACCTCGCTTTTCGACATGGCGACGCGCATCGAACTCGTCATGCTGCAGAAGACCATGGTCGTGGTGGAGGGCGTGGCGCGTAATCTCAATCCGAAACTCGACATGTGGACCACCTCCGAGCCCGTGGTGCGCGAATGGATGGAACGCCATCTCGGCCCCATCGGCCGCGTCGAGCAGGGGGCTCAGGGATTGTGGACGCTCGCCGGCGTCGCCGCCGGTCTGCCCGACCTCGCCTTGCGCGCGGGGCGGGTGCTGGCTCAAGTGGAGGGCGTGACGGCCAACGGCGTGACGCTCGATCAGGAGAGTCTAACCGCCATCGGCCGGGCCGAGGCGCGCGGCAATCGCTGGGGCACACTGGCCTTGTGGATCATCGCGGGCTTGCTCGCGGTTCTGGTCTTTCAATAGGGACGCGGGCAGCCTCATGTGGATCTGGGTATGCGGTCCCTATGCGACAGGCGGCGCCGATCGCCAGCAGAGAGCGGCCAATTTGCGGATTCTGAACCAAGCTGCCCTAGAACTCTTTCGGCGAGGGCACACGCCCGTTATCGGCGCGAACATGGCCTTGCCGATGATCGACGCGGCAGGCATGGACGATGCATCTCACGACATCAGGCTTCCGCTTTCGCTGGCGCTTCTGGAAAAGTGCGATGCCTGCCTGCGGATCGGCGGGGAATCCAGGGGATCGGACATCGAGGTGGACCGGTTCAGGGCGTCCGGTCGTCCGGTTTTTTCATCGATGAATGATATTCCCGACGCAGCGAAGGATACCGCGCCGTGACATCTTCCCTCGCAGGTTCTCTCGCAGGCAAGCGCATCCTCCTCATCATCGGTGGCGGGATCGCGGCCTACAAATCCCTCGATCTCATCCGCCGCCTGCGCGAGCGTGGGGCCTCCGTGCGCTGCATCCTCACCGCAGGCGCGCAGCACTTCATCACGCCGCTTTCGGCCTCCGCCATTTCGGGGCAGCGCTCGCATACCGATCTCTTCGACCGGGAAGACGAGGCCGATATCGGCCATATCCGTCTGGCGCGGGACGCGGACCTCGTCGTCGTCGCGCCGGCCACCGCCAACACCATGGCGAAGATGGCGGGCGGCGATGCGGACGATCTCGCCTCGACGGTGCTTCTCGCAACCACGCTGCCGATCCTGATTGCGCCCGCCATGAACGTGCGCATGTGGCTGCATCCGGCGACGCAGCGCAATCTCGGCGTCCTCCAGGCCGACGGCGTGCACATCGTCGGTCCGAACGAGGGCGCGATGGCGGAGGCCGAAACCGGTCCCGGCCGCATGTCGGAACCGCTTGAAATCGTCGCCGCCGTCGAAAAGCTTTTGTCGCCGTCCGGTGCGCTCTCGGGCAAGCACGCGCTCGTCACCGCAGGGCCGACCCATGAGCCCATCGATCCGGTGCGCTACATCGCCAACCGCTCGTCCGGAAAACAGGGATACGCCATCGCCCGCGCGGCGGCCGATGCGGGCGCGCGGGTCACGCTCGTTTCCGGCCCGGTCGATCTGCCCGATCCGCCCGGCGTGAATGTGGTGCGTGTGGAAAGCGCCCGCGAGATGCTCGCCGCCGTCGAGAAGGCGCTGCCCGCCGACATCGGCATCTTCGCGGCCGCGGTTGCCGATTGGCGCGTGGCTCATGCGGGCGAGCAGAAGATCAAGAAAATCGGCGACGCGTCATCCGCGCTTTCGCTCATCGAAAACCCCGACATCCTCGCCACCCTATCCCACCGCAAGGAGGGCCGCCCGCCGCTCATGGTGGGTTTCGCCGCCGAGACGGAGAAGGTCATCGAGAACGCGCAGCAGAAGCTTTTGAGAAAAGGCTGCGATCTCATCGTCGCCAACGACGTCTCCACCGCAACCGGCGTGATGGGGGGCGATCAAAACACGGTTCATCTGGTCTCGGCCGCCGGTGTCGAAACCTGGCCGACCCTTTCGAAAACCGAGGTCGCCCGCAAGCTCGTGGAGCGTTTGAGCGACCTTGCCGGAGCAATGCCTTCATGACTCATCTTCTTCGCATCCAGCGTCTGAGCCACGCCGAAGGACTGCCGCTGCCGCGTTATGAGACGGCGGGCGCGGCAGGCATGGACCTGATCGCGGCGAACGCGGACGACGCGCCCGTCGTGCTCGCGCCCTCGCAGCGCGCGCTTGTCCCGACCGGCCTCGTGCTGCAGCTGGAACCCGGCTTCGAGGCGCAGGTGCGTCCGCGCTCGGGTCTTGCCCTCAAACACGGCGTCACGGTTCTGAACGCGCCCGGCACCATCGATGCGGATTATCGCGGCGAGGTGCAGGTGTTGCTCGTCAATCTGGGTCAGGAGCCTTTCACGATCACGCGCGGCCTGCGCATCGCGCAGATGGTGGTCGCGCCCGTCACCACGGTGACCCTCGTCGAGGTGGCGAATGTGGATGAGACCGCCCGCGCCGCCGCCGGCTTCGGATCGACCGGGATGGTGAGGAATCTGGGATGAACTCTCTGTCCCGCCGCTCGCTTCTCGCCATTGCCGCGGTCACGGATATCGCGCTTCATGCCCGCCCGATGCCGGTTTCGGCCAAGGCGCTGGCGGCGCGGCACAATCTGCCGCCACGCCATCTCGAACCGGTTCTCCAGGCGCTCGTCCGGCAAGGTATCCTGAAGGGTCTGCGCGGGCCACGCGGCGGCTACGAACTAGCGCGCGAGCGCCGCCGCGTCACGGCGGGCGACATCGTGCGGGTGGCCATGTCGGCGCAGGACGAGGAGGGTTCCTCGCCGGTGCCGGAATCCCGCCTCGCCGAGGCCGTCGTCGCGCCGCTCATCAAGCGCGGAACCGATGCCTTCCTGGCTGAATTGGATCAGGTGACGGTGGACGATCTCTGTCATCGCGCGCAGGCGGAAGGCGTGGTCGAGGCGATGTCTCCGGTCGATTTTACAATTTAGAATGTAGAATAATCTATTTATCGACATGTTTCGCGTAAAGAGATAAAAAGCCCATTGTCATGTCTTGAGGAGACTTCCATGGCTGAATCCGCCAACAAGCCCGGCCGCGGCAAAA
This sequence comes from Microvirga alba, assembly GCF_015694465.1. Lineage (GTDB taxonomy): Bacteria > Pseudomonadota > Alphaproteobacteria > Rhizobiales > Beijerinckiaceae > Microvirga > Microvirga alba. Next base: position 656,306 of record NZ_JADQDO010000002.1, on the reverse strand, counting down.
TCTACGGTTCCATCACGGATACGATCGGCAACACCCCGCTCGTGCGCCTGAACCGTTTGCCGAAGGAATATGGCGTCGACGCAGAGATTCTCCTCAAACTCGAGTTCTTCAATCCGATTTCAAGCGTGAAAGACCGCATCGGCGTTAGCATGATCGATGCGTTGGAAGCGCAAGGGATCATCAAGCCGGGCGCGACGCTCATCGAACCGACCTCGGGCAATACCGGCATCGCGCTGGCCTTTGTCGCGGCGGCGCGGGGCTACAAGCTGATCCTGGTGATGCCGGAGACCATGTCCATCGAGCGCCGCAAGATGCTCTCCTTCCTCGGCGCGCAGCTCGAACTCACCCCCGGCCCGCTCGGCATGAAGGGCGCGGTGGCGAAGGCTGAGGAATTGAACAAGGAGATCCCCGGCTCGATCATTCCGCAGCAATTCCGCAATCCGGCCAACCCGGAGATTCATCGCAAGACCACGGCGGAAGAGATCTGGAACGACACCGACGGCAAGCTCGACGCCTTCATCGCGGGCGTCGGCACCGGCGGCAGCATCACCGGCGTCGGCCAGGTGCTGAAACCGCGCCTGCCGAACCTCAAGGTGATCGCGGTGGAGCCGGAGGATTCGCCGGTTCTCTCGGGCGGCCAACCCGGCCCGCACAAGATCCAGGGCATCGGGGCCGGATTCGTGCCGGAGGTGCTCGACCGCTCGATCCTCGACGAGGTCGTGACCGTCGGCAACCAGACCGCCTTCGACGTGGCGCGCAAGCTTGCGAAGCTGGAGGGCATTCCCGGCGGCATCTCCACGGGCGCGAATGTCGCGGCGGCTTTGGAGATTGCGGCGCGGCCCGAATTCAAGGGCAAGCGCATCGTCACTCTCGCCCCCTCCTTCGCCGAGCGCTACATTTCGAGCGCGCTGTTCGAAGGCATCTGAGACCTCTCAAGACAGCATTTGTCAGGGCGGCCCGAGGCCGCCCTTTTCTTTTGCGCGTGCTTCCACATGTTGGCAAAGGGTAAGCTGAACAGAGGAATGCTCTTCATGACATCCGACACCGCTCCGATCCGCCTCTTCTCCGGTCCGTTGAGCATGTTCGGCGCGAAGGCGCAGATCGCGGCTCACGAAAAGGGCCTCGATTTCGAACTCATCATGGTGCCGTTCGAGATGAGGCGGCTCTACGAGCCGAAGCATCCCGAGGTGGTGCGGATCAATCCGAAGAAGCAGGTGCCGGTCCTGATTCACGGCGACGTGGAGATTTTCGACTCGACCCAGATCTTTGAGTATCTCGAAGACCTGAAGCCTGCTCCCGCGCTCTGGCCGGCGAGCCGGGCCGAGAGGGCACAGGCCCGTCTCATCGAACACAAATCCGATGAGATCTACTTTCCGCCCATCATTCGATTGATGAGCTTGCAGGACGTGCTGGAGGACCCTGTGGCGATCGCCGCGCGCGAGATCACGGCAGATTTCTACGAGGACATGGAAGAGACCTTGGGGGACAGCGAGTTTCTCGCCGGCTCCTATTCCTTCGCCGACATCGCCTTCTACATGGCGCAACTTTTTGGTGCGCGCATGGGTGCAGGCATGACCGACGCGACACCGAAGCTTCTGCAATGGCGCGCGCGGATGACGGAGCGCTCCGCCGTGCGGCGCGTTGTCGGGCCGATGGCAGCTTTTCTGGTGTCGGAGGGGCGTCCCTTGCCCACTTTCATGGCGGACCTCGCGCCATCCGCTGCGGCGACCTGATCCGCAAGCTTGGCCAGAACCGCTGTCGTTCGGCGCGGTTGTCTTGAATCGATGGTTCAAGGAGTGCGTGATGGCCGAGAAGAAACGCCCGTCCGGTAGTCTCGGGAATCGCGAGGATCGCGGCGGCGGCAAACCCGGAAGTGACGAGCACAAGCTTCCGGCGGCAGGCCCGCATGCCAAACCGGAATTGACGAACCCCGATGCGACGCCGGGCACAGGCGCTCTGCCGGAGCCCGGACAACCCAACGCGGATTCGACGAGCGGATAGACGCGAGGATTTTCACCGTCCTCCACCTTAGCCTTCCACCCTCAATCCTCATCCTGAGGAGATCACGCAGTGACCGTCTCGAAGGAGGTTCCAGAGCGCTGGAGACGTCTCGTCCTTCGAGACGGTGCTTCGCACCTCCTCAGGATGAGGCTCCTTTCGGCAGATCAGCTTGCGCGTCCGGCATTCTCGCATCGGCGGCGATGATGAGCTTTTTCCAGCTCCACAGTTGATTTTCGGAACTGTGGACACATCATCGTGAAACTGAAGCACAAAGGGGAAGCCGCCATGGCCAAGCTTATTTTCGTCAACCTGCCCGTCAGCGACCTTGAACGCTCGACCGCGTTCTATGAAGCGATCGGCGCCGAAAAGAACGAGCAATTTTGCGATGCTACCGCGTCGTGCATGGTCTTCTCCGAAACCATCCACGCGATGCTGTTGACCCATGACAAGTTCCGCCAATTCACGCCGAAGAAAATCGCCGATGCGCGGGTGGTCAGCGAAGTCCTGATCTGTATCTCGGCGGATAGCCGCGAGGATGTCGACGCGATGGTCGGCAAGGCTCGCGCCGCCGGCGGAACGCTCGATCCCACCCCGACGCAGGATTTTGGCTTCATGTATGGCCGCAGCTTCGAGGACCCGGACGGGCATATCTGGGAAGTCATGTGGATGGATGTCGCGGCGGCTCAGGCAGCCATGGCGGCGGACGCCTGATCCGCAGTCGGCCTTCGCCCTTTCGCGCTCAGCCGACACTTTTCTCGGATCCATATGAAGAAGGCCGCCCTTGAGGGCGGCCTTCTTTCTGTCTCGGTTGTCGAAGCCCTTAAGCGGTCAGCGCTTCCTTCGAGCGCTCGGCGCGCTTGCGGTCGTTGGGGTCAAGAACCGCCTTGCGGATGCGGATCGACTTCGGCGTCACTTCCACCAACTCGTCGTCCTGAATCCAGGCCAGCGACTTTTCCAGCGTCATGCGGATCGGCGGGGTCAGGCGCACCGCTTCGTCCTTCGAGGTGGTGCGGATGTTGGTGAGCTTCTTGCCCTTGAGAACGTTCACTTCGAGATCGTTCTCGCGGTTATGCTCGCCGACGATCATGCCCTGATAGACCTTCCAGCCGGGCTCGATCATCATCGGGCCGCGATCTTCCAGGTTCCACAGCGCGTAGGCGACAGCCTCGCCCTGGTCGTTGGAGATCAGCACGCCGTTGCGGCGGCCGGCGATCTCACCCTTGTAAGGCTCGTAGGCATGGAACAGGCGGTTCATGATCGCGGTGCCGCGCGTATCGGTCATCAACTCGCCCTGATAGCCAATGAGGCCACGGGTGGGGGCGTAGAACACGAGACGCTGACGGTTGCCGCCGGAGGGGCGCATCTCGACCATGTCGGCGCGGCGCTCGGACATCTTCTGCACCACGACGCCGGAATGCTCCTCGTCCACGTCGATGACCACTTCCTCGATCGGCTCGAGAAGCTGGCCGGTGGCCTCGTCCTTCTTGAACACGACGCGGGGACGCGACACGGCGAGCTCGAAGCCCTCGCGGCGCATGGTCTCGATCAGGATGGCGAGCTGCAATTCGCCGCGCCCGGACACGTAGAACGAGTCCTTGTCGGCCGCTTCCTCGATCTTCAGCGTCACGTTGCCTTCCGCTTCCTTGAACAGGCGGTCGCGGATCATCCGGCTCGTGACCTTGTCGCCCTCGGTGCCGGCGAGCGGGCTATCGTTGACGATGAAGGACATGGTGACGGTCGGCGGATCGATCGGCTGCGCCTGGATCGCGACCTCGTTCTCGGGCGCGCAGAAGGTGTCGGCCACCGAGCCCTTGACCAGTCCTGCGATGGAGACGATGTCGCCGGCCTCGCCCAGCTCGATCGGCTGGCGCTCCAGGCCACGGAAGGCGAGAATCTTGGACACGCGGCCCGTCTCGACCACGTTGCCGTCACGGTCGAGCACCTTGATTGCCTGGTTCGGCTTCACCGAGCCAGACGAGATGCGGCCGGTGACGATGCGGCCCAGGAAGGGGTTGGCTTCGAGCAGCGTTCCGAGCATGCGGAACGGACCCTCCTCGGTCTTGGCCGGGGGCACATGCGCGAGCACGAGATCGAACAGGGGGGCTAGGCCCTGGTCGCTCGGGCCTTCCGGCGACTTGGCCATCCAGCCGTTGCGGCCTGAACCGTAGAGGATCGGGAAGTCGAGCTGCTCGTCGGTGGCGTCGAGCGCCGCGAACAGGTCGAACACCTCGTTGATGACTTCCTGGTGGCGGGCGTCGGGCCGGTCGATCTTGTTGATGGCGACGATGGGACGCAGGCCGATCTTCAGGGCCTTGGACACCACGAACTTGGTCTGCGGCATCGGGCCTTCGGCCGCGTCCACGAGAACGATGGCGCCGTCCACCATGCTCAGGATGCGCTCCACCTCGCCGCCGAAATCGGCGTGGCCGGGCGTATCGACGATGTTGATGCGGGTATCCTTCCAGACGACCGAGGTCGCCTTGGCGAGAATCGTGATGCCGCGCTCTTTCTCGATGTCGTTCGAGTCCATGGCGCGCTCTTCCACGCGCTGGTTCTCGCGGAAGCTGCCCGACTGGGAGAGCAGCTTGTCGACGAGGGTCGTCTTGCCATGGTCGACGTGGGCGATGATGGCGATATTGCGCAGCTTCATAAGGGCTCTTTCAAAGCAAAAACCGTCCGGCTGCGGGGGCCCGCTTGGCGCACTCTCTCGAAACCGGAAAAGGGAAATCGTGCGATGCAATATAGTGATGAGCCTCCCCCGGCAATAGGGCGAGGCCGATTCGCGCGCCTCAACGGCTTGGAATCGTCGAAAAAACGCGCCTCGCCCGGGAGCTAGGTAGGCCGCTACCTGCCGTTATAACGTCAGAAATCTTTCGGGGGAGACCGATCCAATGCCAATGACGCGAACGGGGGCGCTTGTCGCCGGCCTGCTTTTTTGGGGCGTTTCCGGCCCGGCTGCAGGGCAAACGATGCCGGCGGAGCAATTGATGGAGGCCGATCGGGCCTTCAACGCCATGGGGCAAAGGGAGGGCGTCGGCAAAGCCTTCATCGCCTATGCGGCGGATGCGCCCATCATGCTGCGCCCACCGAACATGCCGATCCTCGGGAAAGCTGAGCTGGTCGAGGTCTTCTCGAAGGTGACGGACTCGTCCTTGACCTGGGAGCCCCTGAAGGCGGAAATCGCCGGGAGCCAGGATCTCGGCTACACGTTCGGGCGCTACAAGGTCCACCAGAACGGCGAGGTCAAGCTCCACGGGGCTTACGTGACCATCTGGAAGAAGCAGCCGGACGGCTCGTGGAAATACGTGCTCGACGGCGGCGGCGCGACGCCGCGAGAGGTACAGAAGCCTTAATGCCTTTTGTCGCTGTCACTGCCGCTCCCGTCATGCTCGGCCTTGCTCGGCGTCGAGCGTGGCAAGACGTGGATGGCCGGGACAAGCCCGGCCATGACGGCTGATGCCTGGAGCTGATCTAGGCCGCGAAGGCTCCTTACAGTCCCAGCTTCTTCTTGCGCTGAGCCAGCGTCCGCAACCGAAGGGCGTTGAGCTTAATGAAGCCCGCGGCGTCGCGGTGGTCGTAGGCCACTGCGCCCTCTTCGAAGGTCACGAGGTCCTGGTCGTAGAGCGAATAGGGGCTCTCGCGGCCGATGAGGTGGACGCCGCCCTTGTAGAGCTTGAGCTTGACCTCGCCGGTGACGAATTCCTGGCTCTTGTCGATCATGACTTGGAGCATCTCGCGCTCCGGCGAGAACCAGAAGCCGTTATAGATCAGCTCGGCATATTTCGGCATCAGCTCATCTTTCAGGTGAGCCGCGCCCCGGTCGAGAGTGATCGACTCGATGCCGCGATGGGCGACATAGAGGATCGTGCCGCCGGGGGTCTCGTACATGCCGCGGCTCTTCATGCCGACGAAGCGGTTCTCGACCAGGTCGAGGCGGCCGATGCCGTTGATGCGGCCGAGTTCGTTGAGCTTGGCCAGAAGGTCGGCGGGGCCCATCTTCTTGCCGTCGATGGCAACGGGATCGCCCTTCTCGAAAGTGATCGAGATCACGGTCGGCTTGTCGGGCGCGGATTCCGGGTCGTTGGTGCGGGAATAGACGTAGTCCGGCACTTCGACCGAAGGATCTTCCAGCACCTTGCCCTCCGAGGAGGCATGCAGGAGGTTGGCGTCCACCGAGAAAGGAGCCTCGCCGCGCTTGTCCTTGGCGATCGGAATCTGGTGCTGCTCGGCGAAGGCAATGAGCTGTTCGCGGGAGCGCAGGTCCCATTCGCGCCAGGGGGCGATGACGGTCACGTCCGGCTTCAAGGCGTAATAGCCGAGCTCGAAACGGACCTGATCGTTGCCCTTACCCGTCGCGCCGTGGGAGACCGCATCTGCGCCGACCTTTTCGGCGATCTCGATCTGCTTCTTGGCGATCAGAGGACGGGCGATGGAGGTGCCGAGCAGGTAGAGACCTTCATACTGCGCGTTGGCGCGGAACATCGGGAACACGTAGTCGCGCACGAATTCGTCGCGCAGGTCCTCGATGAAGATGTTTTCCGGCTTGATGCCGAGAAGCTCGGCTTTCTTGCGGGCCGGCTCCAGCTCCTCGCCCTGGCCGAGATCGGCGGTAAAGGTCACGACCTCGCAGCCGTAGGTGGTCTGCAGCCACTTGAGGATGATCGAGGTGTCGAGGCCGCCGGAATAGGCGAGCACGACCTTGTTCACGCGCTTCTCAGCCATAGTCTTGATGTCCAGAATGATACGGAACCCGCGACTTAGAACGGAAGCTCAACCGGCGCAACGGGCAATTGATCACCCTCCAGGTGATATGCGTCCACGGCATCCCCGGTCGGAAATGGCTGAACTGCCTCGAAATGCGCGGATCGGCTAGGCATCCGGCCGGGGAATGACGAGCCGGCTCCGGATTGGCCCCTCACGCTCCGAACGATCTTTGACCACGAGAGGTGATCGCGATGCACCGGCCGGTCCTTGAATTCTGGTACGAATTTGCCTCGACCTATTCCTATCTCGCCGCCATGCGCATCGAAGCGGCGGCCGAGGAGGCAGGCGTCGCCCTGCTCTGGCGGCCGTTTCTGCTCGGGCCGATCTTCGCCGCTCAGGGCTGGACCACCTCGCCCTTCAACCTCTTTCCCGGCAAGGGCCGCTATATGTGGCGCGACATGGAACGGGAGGCGGCCCGCCTCGGCCTTCCCTTCTACCGGCCCGATCCTTTTCCGCAGAACGGGTTGCTGGCGGCGCGCATCGCTCTTCTCGGCGGCGATCATGGCTGGGGCCCCGCCTTTACCCGGGCGGTCTATACGGCGGAGTTCGGCCAGGGCCGCGACATCAGCGATCCGGTCGTCTTGAGCGAGCTTCTGACCGAGCTCGGCGTCGATGCGACAAGCGCGCTGGAAAAGGCGGAGACGGACGCCAACAAAACCCGCCTGCGCCGCATAGGGGAAGAGGCCCAGTCGCGTGGCATCTTCGGCGCGCCCACCTTCTTTGCCGAGGATAGCGAGATGTTCTGGGGCAACGACAGGCTGGAACGGGCCCTCGAATGGGTCGTGAGCGACCGCGCCCGCCGGACCGACTTCGTCGTCTGATCCGGCTCTGCGAAAAGCTTGTTTCCCACGGCAAAGTGCACTAAATGAGCGTCTTATCCGAGAAGACGCCGGTCAAGACGGTGCAGATGGGGTGCGCGCAAGCGTGCCCTTGTGGCGTTTAAGCCGACGTCCTTTCGGGTAAAGCGTTTCCATCCGTCGATGATACGCCGGCCCGCTTTTTTGAAGCGGTATGCCTTGTGACATGGCCCTCAAGGGGCGTCCCTGGCAGCGGCGGGTGGAGGCGATCCGTAACACGAGCCGCCGGCGTTGCCCCTTAGAAATTGGGCCATTCAGGAGAACCTATGTCCGTAGCTATGCAACAGCCGAGCCGTGAAGACTTCGCGGCCCTGCTCGAAGAATCCTTCCGTACGAACGAGATCAGCGAAGGCTCGGTCGTGAAGGGCAAAGTGGTCGCGATCGAGAAAGACGTCGCGGTCATCGACATCGGCGCGAAGACCGAGGGACGCGTCGCCCTCAAGGAATTTGCCGGCCCCAACCGCGACCGTGAACTGAAGGTCGGCGATGAGGTCGAGGTTTACGTCGAGCGCATCGAAAACGCGCTGGGCGAAGCCGTCATCTCGCGCGACAAGGCTCGCCGCGAAGAGTCGTGGGTCAAGCTCGAGAAGGCCTTCGAGGCTCAAGAGCGCGTCAACGGCGTCATCTTCAACCAGGTCAAGGGCGGCTACACCGTCGATCTCGACGGCGCCGTGGCGTTCCTGCCGCGCAGCCAGGTCGACATCCGTCCGGTGCGCGACGTCACCCCGCTCATGGGCGTGGCTCAGCCGTTCCAGATCCTCAAGATGGATCGCCGCCGCGGCAACATCGTCGTGTCGCGCCGCACGGTTCTCGAAGAGAGCCGCGCCGAGCAGCGCTCCGAGCTCGTGGCCAACCTCGAAGAGGGTCAGGTCATCGACGGCGTGGTCAAGAACATCACCGAATACGGTGCGTTCGTTGATCTCGGCGGCATCGACGGCCTGCTGCACGTCACCGACATGGCATGGCGCCGCGTGAACCACCCGTCCGAGGTCGTAACCATCGGCCAGACGGTCAAGGTCAAGATCATCAAGATCAACCACGAGACGCACCGCATCTCGCTCGGCATCAAGCAGCTCCTGGCCGATCCGTGGGAGGGCATCGCCGCCCGCTACCCGGTCAACGCCAAGCTCAAGGGCCGTGTCACGAACATCACCGATTACGGTGCGTTCGTCGAGCTCGAGCCGGGCATCGAAGGCCTGATCCACGTCTCCGAGATGTCCTGGACGAAGAAGAACGTCCATCCGGGCAAGATCATCTCCACCTCGCAAGAGGTTGAGGTCGTGATCCTCGAAGTCGATCAGGTGAAGCGCCGCATCTCGCTCGGTCTCAAGCAGACCCTGCAGAATCCGTGGGATGCCTTCGCCGAGAAGCACCCGGTCGGTTCGGAAGTCGAAGGCGAGGTCAAGAACAAGACCGAATTCGGTCTGTTCATCGGTCTCGAGAACGACGTCGACGGCATGGTCCACCTCTCGGACCTCGACTGGAACCGTCCGGGCGAGCAGGTCATCGACGACTTCAAGAAGGGCGATATCGTGCGCGCCCAGGTTCTCGACGTCGACGTCGAGAAGGAGCGCATCTCGCTCGGCATCAAGCAGCTTGCGGGCGACCCCTTCGCGGAAGCCGGCGAGATCAAGAAGGGCCAGATCGTCACCTGCGAGGTTCTCGAGGTGAAGGACGGCGGCCTGGAGGTGAAGATCGTCGATACCGATCTCTCCACCTTCATCAAGCGCAACGAACTCGCCCGTGACCGCGCCGACCAGCGCCCCGAGCGTTTCGCTGCCGGTGAGAAGCTCGATGCCCGCGTCACCCAGTTCGACCGCAAGGCTCGCCGCGTGACCGTCTCCGTCAAGGCCCTCGAGGTCGCTGAGGAGAAGGAAGCCATGGCGCAGTACGGCTCGGCCGATTCGGGCGCGTCGCTCGGCGACATCCTGGGTGCTGCCCTCAAGGCCAAAGACAAGAAGTAATCAGGCGATCCCGGACTTCGGTCCGGGGTCTCCTCTCTTCAAGAACCCGCGCGGGTCCCTCGCGCGGGTTTTTTGTTGGCTGGATGCCTTGCCGCCCTATCTGCGTTCGCCATAGGGTGCCCCTTCACAAGCCTGGGCATGATCCGGAAGGGCGGCACCGCCTTTTTCGAAAAGAACATGTGGTAACAAGAGATTAGAGCCGAATTTCATGTCCGTTGATGCTGAAGTCATTGCCGATCGCCGCCGGTTGCGCCGCAAGCTCACGTTCTGGCGCGTGGCCGGCCTTCTGGGCCTGATCGCGGCCGTCCTTGCTCTCGGCTACTCGGCCGCAGACCGGGCGGGGTTTGTCCCGGGAGAGGCCCATGTGGCGCGTGTCTCCATCAATGGTTTCATCGCGGGCAGCCAGCGCCTCGCCGATCTCATGGACCGGGTCGGCCGGGCTCCCTCGGTGTCGGGCGTCGTGATTTCGATCAACAGCCCCGGCGGCACCACCACCGGCTCCGAAGAGCTTTACCGGAACATCCGCAGGCTCGCCGAGCGGAAGCCGGTCGTGACCTTCGTGGACGGCACGGCGGCTTCGGGCGGCTACATCACCGCCATCGCAGCCGACCACATCGTCGCCCGCGAGACATCGCTGGTGGGCTCCATCGGCGTGCTGTTCCAGTATCCGGACGTCTCTCAGCTTCTGGGCAATATCGGCGTGAAGGTGGAGGCGGTGAAATCCTCGCCCCTGAAGGCCGAGCCGAGCGGCTTCAATCCCACCAGCCCGGAGGCCCGCGCGGCGTTGCAGCAGGTGGTCAACGACACCTATGACTGGTTCAAGGGCCTGGTGCGCGAGCGGCGGCATTTGAGCGACGGCGAGCTGGCCGCCGCCTCCACCGGCCAGATTTTCAGCGGCCGCCAGGGCGTACCCTTGAAGCTCGTCGACAAGCTCGGCACCGAGCGGGACGCGATCGCCTGGCTCGAACAGGAAAAGGGCGTGCGCAAGAACTTGCCGGTGCGCGAGTGGAGGCAGACCGGTGGCCCGGGCTTCTCGATCTTCGCGGCCGCCGCGACCGGTGCCGATCTGCTCGGCTTCGAGGGAGCTGCCGCAGCGTTCCGTCGCGCCTCCACGAGTGCGCAGGGCGGACAACTTGACGGTCTTCTGGCTGTCTGGCAACCTTCGGAAAAATAAAGCAGCGTCAAACAGATAACCGTTACATGATCAAATCAGAACTGGTGCTCAAGATCGCTGAGCAGAATCCGCATTTGTATCAGCGCGACGTCGAGAACATCGTGAACGCGATTCTCGACACCGTCGCCGATGCCCTAGCGAGAGGCGACCGGGTGGAGCTGCGTGGCTTCGGCGCGTTCTCGGTCAAGAAGCGGGACGCCCGCACCGGTCGCAATCCGCGCACCGGCGAATCGGTCTCGATTTCGGAGAAGGTCGTACCCGTCTTCAAGACCGGCAAGGAAATGCGCCAGCGCCTCAACGCTTCGCCCGAGCCCCTGAAGGCCGCCGCCGCCCGCTAGACCGTTTGTCCTCGAAAGTGGATGCTGATTCCGAAGCCGGTTTCGGATTCGTGGGACCGAGTCCTAAATGGTTGGACAATCGCGTGTCTCCTGCCGGCGAATCGATCTCCGCTCGGCAAAAGACATGCTCCGAACTGAAAAGAGGCGCGCGTGATTCGCTTTCTCAAGGCGCTGGTTCTTCTTCCCGTCGCGATTCTGATCGTCCTGCTCGCGGTTGCGAACCGTGGCGTGGTCACGCTTTCCCTTGACCCCTTCTCGCAGGATGCGCCGGAATTCGCGGTGCAGGTGCCGCTTTTCGCCGTGATCTTCGCCGCCGTCGCCATCGGCGTCCTGATCGGCGGCACGGCGACATGGATCGCGCAAGGCAAGCACCGCCGCGCCCGCCGCCAGTTCAAGCGCGAAGTGTCCCGGCTTCGGGACGAGGCCGAGCGCCTGCGCGCGCAGACCCCGATGCCGGTCCTGCCGGCTTCCTTGCCGCCTTCGCAGCCCCCGACTTTCTAGGGGTTCGATCCGGCGCTTCCTTCCGCCTTCCGAAACAGAACCGTCAAAGAGCATCATGCGCGTCATTACCTCCGCCGAAATCGATCGGGTTCTCACCTTCCCCACTCTGATCGACGCCCTGGCGGATGCCTTTCGCAGCGAAGTCGTGACCCCGGTTCGCCATCACCATGAGATCGAGCGGTCCGGCGCCCATGGGACCCTCCTGCTGATGCCGGCCTGGACCGGCTCCGCCATGGCGGATGGCTTCCTCGGCGTGAAAATCGTCACCGTCTTTCCGGACAACGGGGCGAAGAACCTTCCCAGCGTGCTCGGCACCTATCTGCTGATGGACGGCGCGACGGGCGCGCCCCTCGCGGGGCTCGACGGCACGCGCCTGACCGCGTGGCGCACGGCCGCCGCCTCGGCGCTGGCGGCCCGGTTTCTGGCGCGGAAAGATGCAAGCCGCATGGTGATGGTCGGCGCGGGCGCGCTCGCCCCCTTCCTCATCCGCGCGCACACAAGCCAGCGCCCGATTCGCGAGGTTTCGCTGTGGAACCACCGGCCTGAACGCGCCGAGAGCGTGGCGGCGGAACTGCGGGCGGAAGGGCTGCCCGTCACCGCCGTGACCGACCTCGAACAGGCGGTGCGCCAGGCGGACATCGTCTCCTGCGCGACGCTGTCATCCGATCCCATCGTCAAGGGCGCGTGGCTGAAACCCGGCGCGCATCTCGATCTCGTCGGGGCGTTCAATCTCAACATGCGCGAATCCGACGACGAAGCGGTGCGGCGCTCTGAAGTCTATATCGACACCCAGGCCGCGAAGAGCGAGGGCGGCGACGTGGCGCTGGCCCTTCAGGGCGGCGCGATCCCCGAGAGCCATGTGAAGGGCGATCTCTTCGATCTCTGCCGCAAGCCCGTTGCGCGCAGCGACGAGGCGATCACCCTGTTCAAGTCCGTGGGCACGGCCCTTGAAGACCTGGCTGCGGCGATGCTGGTCTGGCGCGCCCTGCCGCAATCATCGTAGCATTGGGCCATGAATCATCTGGTCAAGATCTGCGGGCTCTCCACGCCCGAGACCCTCGACGCCGCCTTGCAGGCCGGTGCGGATCTCGTCGGGTTCGTGCGCTTTGCCAAAAGCCCGCGCCATGTGGATCTCGCTCTCGGTCAAAAACTCTCCGCGCAGGCGAAAGGCCGGGCGCAACGGGTGGTTCTGCTGGTCGATGCGGACGACGTGGCCATCGCCGATGCCGTCGAGGCGCTCGCCCCTGACCTGTTGCAGCTGCATGGTCATGAGACGCCGGAGCGCGTCGCCGCCATCCGTGCGCGGTTCGGGCGGCCGGTCATGAAGGTCTTCGGCATCGCTGAAGCCGCCGATCTTGCGGTGCTCGACGCCTATTCCGACATCGCCGACCATTTCCTTCTCGACGCCAAGCCGCCGCCGATTGCGGAGGCTCTGCCCGGCGGCAACGGGTTGCCCTTCGACTGGCGGCTCCTCACCGGGCTTGACCCCCGCCTCTCCTTCATGTTGTCAGGAGGGCTCAACCCCGGCAACGTGGCGGAGGCGATCAGGCTCACCAGGGCTCGCGCCGTCGACGTATCGTCGGGTGTGGAAATCAAACCGGGTGTCAAAGACCCGGTTAAAATCGAGGCCTTCGTGAAGGCCGCAAGGGCCGCGTTTGCCGTGCCCGTATTGTAAGGCGAAGAACCGTGTCAGCTCCGGCTCAACCCAATTCCTTCCGCACCGGCCCCGATGAGCGCGGGCACTTCGGCATGTTCGGCGGGCGCTTCGTCGCCGAAACGCTGATGCCGAACATCCTGGAATTGGAAAAGGCCTATGACGAGGCCAAGGCCGATCCGTCCTTCAAGGCGGATATGGATTCCTACATGGCCCATTACATTGGCCGCCCGAGCCCGCTCTATTTCGCCGAGCGCATGACCGAACATCTCGGTGGAGCCAAGATCTACTTCAAGCGCGAAGAGCTGAACCATACCGGCGCGCATAAGGTGAACAACGTGCTGGGCCAGATTCTTTTGGCCCGCCGCATGGGCAAGAAGCGCATCATCGCGGAAACCGGCGCGGGCCAGCACGGCGTCGCGACCGCCACGCTGTGCGCGCGCTTCGGCCTTGAGTGCATCGTCTATATGGGCGCGGTCGATGTGGAACGGCAAAAGCCCAACGTCTTCCGCATGAAGATGCTCGGGGCCGAGGTCGTGCCGGTGCAATCCGGCACCAAGACCTTGAAGGACGCCATGAACGAGGCGCTGCGCGATTGGGTCACCAATGTCGCGGACACGTTCTACTGCATCGGCACGGTGGCGGGTCCGCATCCTTATCCGGCCATGGTGCGCGATTTCCAATGCGTCATCGGCAACGAGACCCGCGTGCAGATGATGCAGGCCGAAGGCCGCCTGCCGGATTCCCTCGTCGCCTGCATCGGCGGCGGCTCGAACGCCATCGGCCTGTTCCATCCCTTCCTCGATGATCGTGGCATCGAGATCTATGGCGTCGAAGCGGCGGGCCATGGCCTCGACAAGCTCCACGCCGCGTCCCTCTCCGGCGGTCGCCCCGGCGTGCTGCACGGCAACCGCACCTATCTCCTCATGAACGAGGACGGGCAGATCCAGGACGCGCACTCGATCTCGGCCGGTCTCGACTATCCCGGCATCGGCCCGGAACACGCGTGGCTCCACGATGTGGGCCGCGTGAACTACATCTCGGCCACGGACGACGAGGCTTTGGCCGCCTTCCAGCTCTGCTCGAAGCTCGAGGGCATCCTCCCGGCGCTCGAGCCGAGCCATGCGCTCGCCAAGGTCATGGACCTCGCGCCCACGAAGCCGAAGGATCACCTGATGGTCGTCAACATCAGCGGCCGCGGCGACAAGGATATTCCGCAGATTGCGGAGATTCTGGGGGCGAAGATCTGAGGCGGAACTTTTACCTCTCCCCCCGCGGGAGAGGTGAGGAAGCCTTCATCAGTCGTCCATCATGGTCTCGATGAACAATTCCGGATCGAGGCAAAATTCCCTCAACAGCCGGAAATGCTGCGTCTGCTCCAACGTGATCGGCTCCAAGCCGTACTTTGAGAGACCGAGGAGACGCGCGCCCGGATAGGCCATCAAGATGGGCGAGTGCGTTGCCATGATGACCTGACAGAATCCGGAGCCGTCCATCCGGCGCAGCAGCTTGAGAAATTCGATCTGGCGTGCCGGAGACAAGGCTGATTCGGGCTCGTCGAAGATGTAAAGGCCTTGGGCCTTACAGCGCTCCTCGAAAAATCGCAGGAAGCCTTCGCCATGCGAGTGCGATAGGAAATCAGGCCCTGCTCCGCCCGATTCCGTCGCGGCCTGATCAAGATAGGGGGAAACCGAGAAGAAGCTTTCGGCCTTGAAGAACCAGCCCTTCGTCACCTTCGGCAGCCACCCTCCGCGAAGGGCCTGCGCCAATTGTCCGCCCATGGCTTCAACGGCTTGCGAATGATCGACCGGCCTGTATCCCTTTCCGCCGCCGGCTTCGTCATAACCGGCAAGGGCGGCAATTCCCTCCAGGAGGGTGGACTTGCCCGCCCCGTTTTCCCCCACGATGATCGTCACCGCGCCGTCGAAATCGATTGAGAAATCTCCCCGTTGGAAGATCGGCAGGCAAAAGGGATAGGTCGACTTATCGACGACGCGGTTTTCATCCCACCACACACGCCTCAGGTACGGAGCGCGCATCGTCGTCATCTGAGCGCCGGTCTTCGCCATGGGATTTGCCCTGCGGTTCCTGCCAAGGAACGGTTATCGAAATGATATCTCAATCTCATAACCGCCATGTGAGATCACTGTCCACATCTCGCCATTCCCGTGCTATGGCACCACCCATGACACAGCGCATCGAAGCCCGTTTTGAAAAGTGCCGCGCGGAAGGCCGCGCCGCTCTCGTCACCTATGTCATGGCCGGGGACCCGGATCTCGAGACTTCGTTCGAGATCATGCGGAACCTGCCGAAGGCAGGCGCCGATATCGTCGAGTTCGGCATGCCGTTTACCGATCCCATGGCCGACGGCCCGGCGATCCAGGCGGCGGGCCTGCGTTCGCTTAAAGGCGGCCAGAACACCATCAAGACCCTCGATCTGGTCCGCCGCTTCCGTAGGGAAGATTCCGACACGCCGATCATTCTCATGGGCTATTTCAACCCGATCTACGTCTATGGCGTGGACCGCTTCCTGAAAGACGCCAAGGAGGCGGGCGTCGACGGCCTGATCGTGGTCGATCTGCCGCCGGAAGAGGACGATGAGTTGTGCCTGCCGGCCTTGAGCGCGGGGCTCGCCTTCATCCGCCTCGCCACGCCGACGACCGACGACAAGCGGCTTCCGGCAGTGCTCGCCAATACGGCCGGGTTCGTTTATTACGTTTCCATCACCGGCATCACCGGCGCGGCGACCCCCGACTTCGGCAAGGTCTCCACGGCGGTGGAGCGCATCAAGCGGCACACGCCGCTTCCCGTCGTGGTGGGCTTCGGCGTGAAGAACGGGGCGCATGCGGCGGCCATCGCCAAGGGCGCCGATGGGGTTGTGGTCGGCTCGGCGCTGATCGATGCCCTGAAAGGCACGCTCGACCCGCAAGAGCGCGCCACCTCGCGCTCGGTCGAGGCCGTCACCACATTGGTGAAGGAATTGAGCGAAGGCGTGCGGTCCGTGTCGAAGCGGGCGGCGGCCTGAAAAACACAAGCATCCTCATCCTGAGGGGCCGCGAAGCGGCGTCTCGGAAGGTCAGGATGCGGTTCCAGAGGGCGTGGAGACGCCCTCGTCCTTCGAGACGGCGCGATGCGCCTCCTCAGGATGAGGGCTCCGGCGCGTTCCGGAAGCAGAAAGGTTAAGAATCATGAACTGGATTTCCGAAGTCGTCCGCCCGAAGATCAAGACGCTCTTCAAGCGCGAGACGCCGGACAACCTCTGGATCAAGTGCCCGGAAACGGGTCAGGTCGTGTTCCACAAGGACGTGGAGGCGAACCAGTGGGTCATTCCCGGCTCCAACCACCACATGCGTGTTTCGGCGGCCCAGCGCCTCGGCCTGATGTTCGACGGCGGCACCTGGCTCGATGTGGCCCTGCCGGAAGTCGCCATCGACCCGTTGAAATTCCGTGACAGCAAGCGTTACGTCGACCGCCTGAAGGACGCCCGCGCGCAGACCGGCATGCAGGACGCGTTCAAGGTCGGCTATGGCCGGGTCGAGAGCGTGCCGATGACGATTGCCGTTCAGGATCTGGGGTTCATCACGGGCTCGCTCGGCACGGCAGCGGGCGAAGCGTTCATCAAGGGCGCTGAGACGGCCATCGAGAAGAAGACGCCCTATGTCGTCTTCACCGCTTCGGGCGGCGCGCGGATGCAGGAAGGCATTCTCTCGCTCATGCAGATGCCCCGCACGACGATCTCGATCCGCCGGCTGCGCGAGGCGAAGCTGCCTTACATCGTCGTGCTCACCAATCCGACCACGGGCGGCGTCACCGCGTCCTATGCCATGCTGGGGGATGTCCACATCGCCGAGCCCGGTGCGCTCATCGGCTTTGCCGGCCCGCGCGTGATCGAGCAGACCATTCGCGAGAAGCTGCCCGACGGCTTCCAGCGCTCCGAATATCTGAAGGACCACGGCATGGTCGACATGGTCGTGCATCGCCACGAGCTTAAAGCCACCGTCGCGCGGCTCGCGCGCCTCCTCACCAAGACCCCGGCGGTTGCCGCGTAAGTTGTCGAGAGCAGGGTGATGGATTCCTCCGATGCGCTAATCGCGCGCTTTCTTGGCCTGCACCCGAAGGCGATCGATCTGTCGCTCGGGCGTATTCAGCGGCTCTTAGGAGAGCTCGGGCATCCGGAACGCCGCCTGCCGCCGACGATCCATGTGGCGGGCACCAACGGCAAGGGCTCGACGATCGCGTTCATGCGGGCGATTCTGGAAAGTGCCGGACTTGCCGTGCATGTCTACACCTCACCGCATCTGGTGCGCTTCCACGAGCGCATTCGCTTGGGCCGCATCGGCGGCGGGCAATATGTGGAGGAGGACCGTCTCGTCGAGGCGCTGCGCCGGTGCGAAGCGGTGAATGCGGGCCAACTGATCACGGTGTTCGAAATCACCACCGCCGCCGCGATCCTGTTGTTTTCGGAAGAACCGGCGGATGTGCTTCTTCTCGAGGTCGGTCTCGGCGGGCGTTTCGACACGACAAACGTGATCGACAATCCGGTGGCCGCCGTCGTCACCTCCATCGGCCAGGACCACGCGGAATTTCTCGGCACGTCGTTAGCGGGCATCGCGCGCGAAAAGGCGGGCATCTTCAAGCGCGGCTGCCCCGCCATCATCGCCACGCAGGATTATCGCGAGGCGGATGAGGCCTTGTGCGCCGAGGCGGAGCGTGTCGGCGCAACCCCGATCGTCGTCGGCGGGCAGGATTTTTCCGTCCACGAGGAAGGCGGAAGGCTCGTCTATCAGGACGAGAAGGGCCTGCTCGATCTGCCGTTGCCGAAGCTCATCGGTCGCCATCAATTCATCAATGCGGGAACGGCCATCGCCGCGCTTCGCGCCGCGGGTTTCGAGAAATTCGAGACCTCGGCTTTTGAAGCCGGATTGACCCGCGCCGAATGGCCCGGGCGCTTGCAGCGTCTCACCAAGGGTCGCTTGCCGGAGATCGCGCCGGAGGGCTGCGAGCTGTGGCTCGATGGCGGCCACAACCCCGATGGCGGGCGCGTGCTTGCCGCCGCCATGGCGGATCAGAGCGAGCGCAGCGACGCGCCGCTCGTGATCATCGCGGGAATGCTCGGCACCAAGGATTCGGAAGCCTTCTTCAAGAACTTTCTGGGCCTCGCACGTGAGGTGATCGCGGTGCCGATCGCCGGCCAGATCGCATCGCGTCCGGCGGAAGAAGTGGCGTCCATCGCGCAAAGCGTCGGGCTGACAACCTCGATCCAGCCCAGCGTCGAATCGGCTCTCGCTTCGCTCCACAACCACGTCTGGGACCACCCGCCCCGCGTGTTGATCTGCGGCTCGCTCTATCTCGCGGGTGAAGTGTTGGCGGCAAACGGCACGCCGCCGCAATAGGATCTCCCCACTCCCGTCCTGATCGTCACCGGGCTCGCCCCGGTGACCCCGATCCGCGCGGCGGTTCGTTCGGCACGGCCGGGACAAGGGGAAGAGGCCGCCAACGCGCTTGATCTTTGCATCCGGCTCCCGGAAAGAAGATCTGTCATGCCCTCAAATTCTCCGCCTGCTTCGCGCATCGCGCGCCTGATGCTCCAGGATTTTCGCACCTATGCGAGCCTGGACCTCGCGGTGTCGCGCCCGCTCGTCGCGCTCGTCGGCGAGAACGGGGCGGGCAAGACCAACGTGCTGGAAGCGATCTCCCTCTTCATGCCGGGACGGGGGTTGCGGCGCGCGGAACTTGCCGAGATGGCGCGCAACGGCGGCCCGGGCTCCTTTGCCGTCTCGCTCACCCTCGACACCCCTTACGGCGAACATCGCCTCGGGACCGGGATCGAACAGCCGGGCGAGGGCGTGCGGAGTTCGCGCACCTGCCGCATCGACGGTGCGAGCGTCTCCTCCCCCACCGTGTTTGCCGAATTCCTACGCCTCGTCTGGCTGACGCCCGATCTCGATGCCCTGTTCCGGGGGCCGGCGGGCGACCGCCGCCGCTTCCTCGACCGCTTCGTGCTCGCGGTCGACGCCGAGCATGGCGCGCGGGTCAACGCGCTGGAACGCGCCTTGCGCTCCCGCAACCGGATTCTGGAGGAGAGCCCCGATAACCGCTCCTGGCTCGACGCGATCGAGCGCGAAGTGGCGGAGCTCGGCATCGCTGTCGCCGCCGCGCGCCGGGAGACCGTGGCAAGGCTCGCGGCCCTGATCCTGGAAACGCGCGAGGAGGCTTCAGCCTTTCCCTTCGCCACCTTGAGCCTCGACGGCGAGATCGACCATCTCGTCACAACCCTTCCCGCCGTCGATGCGGAGGACCGTTATCGGGCGATCTTGCGCGAATCCCGCCCCCGCGACCGCGCCGCCGGGCGCACGCTCATCGGTCCCCAGGCGACGGACCTTCTCGTACGGCACGGGCCGAAGGACATTCCGGCCAACACCGCCTCGACGGGCGAGCAGAAGGCGCTCCTGATCGGCCTCGTCCTCGCCCATGCCCGGCTCGTGGGCCGCATGAGCGGCCTTGCGCCTTTCGTCCTCCTGGATGAGATCGCCGCCCATCTCGACCCGAGACGCCGCACCGCGCTTTTCGACGCGCTCGAAAGCCTCGGCGGACAGGTGTGGATGACGGGAGCCGATCCGAGCCTTTTCGCCGAATTGCAGGGGCGGGCCGATCTGTTGCACGTCACCGCCGGCCATATCGAGCCTTCGAACCCCGCATGACTTTTGCACGCCCTTTCTTCACCTTGAGCGGCCTCGGTCTCCTGGGCGTCCTTGCGATGATTCCGGTTCTGGAGCGCGCCGTGGCGCAGCTTCGCCAATTGCCGAACGGGCCTCAGATGCCCGATGCCGCCCTGACCGCGATTCTCCTGGTGCAGCCGACGCTCTTTCTCCTGGTTGCCGTCGCGCTGGGCGTGGCTCTCGCGGAGAAGGCCGGATTGACCTCGCTGCTGCTTCGTCGCCTGCGCGGCCGCGCGATCTCGGGCGCGGGAGCTTGGGCGGCGACGCTCCTCGTTGCTATCGCCGCCGCGACCGCCGTCGCAGCGGCGGATCTGATCCTGCGCCATCTGTTTCCGGCATCCCTCGCGGGTTTGCCCCGTCTGGATGACGCCACTCTTTCCGTGGTCGGTCTGCTCTATGGCGGCATCACCGAAGAATTGATGATGCGGTTCGGGCTGATGACCCTGCTGCTCTGGCTTGGCATCCGCCTGGCGGGGAACCGAAATCCCTTCATCGTCTGGCTCGCGATCCTGCTCTCGGCTCTCGCCTTCGCGGCGGGCCATCTCCCGGCCCTGACAGGAATGGGGCCGCCGGACACGGTCCTGATCGTGCGGACGCTCGGCCTCAATGCCGCCTTGGGGCTCATCTACGGATGGCTCTATGCCTATCGCAGCCTGGAACACGCCATGCTGGCGCACGCCGCCAGCCATGTCGTATTCTGGGCCGTGACACCGCTTCTCGTCGCTCTGGGATTGTGATTCATGGATCTCGCCGGCCTCCTGGTCTTCTCCACCGCCCTGTTCATCGCCGCCGCTTCACCGGGACCCGGCATCGCGGCCATCGTCGCGCGGGTTCTGGGGCGGGGCACTAAGGGTGCGGTGGCGTTCACGGCCGGCATCGCCATCGGTGACGTGGTCTGGCTGACCTTCGCCATCGTGGGCCTCGCTGCTCTCGCGCAGGCCTTCCACGAGGTCTTCCTGGTCATCAAATGGGCCGGCATCGCGTACCTGCTTTTCATCGCCTACAAGCTTTGGACCGCGCCGGCCGAGGCGCGCGAGGTGGAGGCCAATCCGGTCTCCGAGCATCCGGCCAAGCTTTTCCTCGGCGGAATTGCCGTCACCCTGGGCAATCCGAAGGTCATGGTGTTCTACCTCGCCCTGCTGCCGACGATTCTCGATCTCACCCGTGTGACGATGCTGGGCTATGTGGAGCTGGTGGCCGCGACCCTGGCGGTGCTGACTGTGGTGCTGGGGGCCTATATCGTGCTCGCCGCTCGCGCCCGGCGGCTGTTCACGAGCGCGAAGGCCATCAGGGCCCTGAACCGGACCACGGGAACGGTGATGGCGGGCGCAGCGGCCGCAATTGCGGCACGTTGAGGCGACGCGGCCCGGATGCCGGACTTTTCCAAGCCTTTTCGCGGCCTTTCCCCGCGCGCGTAGGCGCGCGGGGGTGAAATTTCAACAAAAAGTGCCTAAATACTTGATCTAACGAATCAAACGACAGAGCGTGCACTGCTTCCCGCCGCGCTCCGAAGGACCCCAAATGGCTGAACCCGCAGCGAACGTGAATGCCGATGCCTATGGCGCGGACTCGATCAAGGTGCTCAAGGGCCTTGATGCGGTGCGTAAGCGGCCGGGCATGTATATCGGCGATACCGACGACGGCTCGGGCCTGCACCACATGGTCTATGAGGTGGTGGACAACGCCATCGACGAGGCGCTCGCCGGCCACGCCACCGAAGTGACCGTCACGCTCAACGCCGACGGCTCGGTGACCGTGACCGACAACGGCCGCGGCATCCCGACGGACATCCACCCGGGCGAGGGCATCTCGGCGGCCGAGGTCATCATGACCCAGCTCCATGCGGGCGGTAAGTTCGACCAGAACTCCTACAAGGTTTCCGGCGGTCTGCACGGCGTGGGCGTCTCGGTGGTGAACGCGCTGTCGAGCTGGCTCAAGCTGCGCATCTATCGCAATGGCAAAGCGCACGAGATCGAGTTCCGTCATGGCGACGCCGTGGCCCCGCTGGCCGTCGTCGGCGACGCAGAAGGCAAGCGCGGCACGGAAGTGACCTTCCTGGCCTCGACAGAAACCTTCACCATGGTGGAATACGACTACTCCACCCTTGAGCACCGCCTGCGCGAGCTCGCCTTCCTGAATTCCGGCGTGCGCATCGTCCTCACCGACAACCGCCACGCCGAGCGCAAGCGCGAAGAGCTGATGTATGAGGGCGGCGTCGAGGCCTTCGTGCGCTATCTCGACCGCGCCAAGACGCCGCTGATCCAGCAGCCCGTCATGATCCGCTCGGAAAAGGACGGCATCGGCGTCGAGGCGGCGCTCTGGTGGAACGACTCGTACCACGAGAACGTCCTCTGCTTCACCAACAACATCCCGCAGCGCGACGGCGGCACGCACCTTGCGGGCTTCCGCGCCGCCTTGACCCGTCAGGTCAACGGCTATGCGGAATCCTCCGGCCTGACGAAAAAGGAAAAGGTTTCGCTCACCGGCGACGATTGCCGCGAGGGCCTGACCGCTGTCGTCTCGGTGAAGGTGCCCGATCCGAAATTCTCCTCGCAGACCAAGGATAAGCTCGTTTCCTCGGAAGTGCGTCCCGCGGTCGAGAACGTGCTCAACGAGGCGCTGAACAACTGGCTCGAAGAGCATCCGAACGAGGCCAAAACCCTCGTCGGCAAGGTGGTGGAAGCCGCCGCCGCCCGTGAAGCGGCGCGTAAAGCCCGCGAACTCACGCGGCGCAAGGGCGCGCTCGACATCGCGTCGCTGCCCGGCAAGCTCGCCGATTGCCAGGAGCGCGATCCGTCGAAATGCGAAATCCTCCTCGTCGAGGGCGACTCGGCCGGTGGCTCCGCCAAGCAGGGCCGCGACCGCGCTTTCCAGGCGGTTCTGCCGTTGCGCGGAAAAATCCTCAACGTCGAGCGCGCGCGCTTCGACAAGATGCTGTCGAGCCAGGAAATCGGCACGCTGATCACCGCGCTCGGCACCGGCATCGGGCGCGAGGAATTCAACCCCGACAAGCTGCGCTACCACCGCATCATCATCATGACCGACGCGGACGTGGACGGCTCGCACATTCGCACGCTACTGCTGACGTTCTTCTTCCGCCAGATGCCGGAGTTGATCGAGCGCGGGCACCTCTACATCGCGCAGCCGCCGCTCTACAAAGCGACGCGCGGCAAGTCGTCGATCTATCTCAAGGACGAGCGCGCGCTCGAAGACTTCTTGATCGATGCGGGCATCGACAACGCATCGCTGCGTCTCGAATCGGGCGTCGAGTTCCAGGGCGATCAGCTGAAGGGCCTGATCGACGAGGCCCGCCTGGTGCGGCAGGTTCTGTCGAGCCTTCACTCGCGTTACAATCGCAAGGCGGTGGAGCAGGCGGCGATCGCCGGCGCACTACGCCCCGACGTGGTCGACGATCCGGAGCGCGGTGCCGCCGCCGCGACCTATATCGCACAGCGTCTCGATGCGATTTCCGAAGAACTCGAGCGCGGCTGGACCGGCGAGGTCCGCGAGGGCGGCTACGTGTTCTCGCGCGTCGTGCGCGGGGTGAAGCAGGTCGCCCTTCTCGACCAGGGGCTCATCGCCAGCCAGGAAGCCAAGAAGCTCGACGAGCGCGCGAAGTCCCTGCAGGACGTCTATGCCAAGCCGGCTGCGCTGGTTCGCAAGACCGACGAGATGCAGATCGACGGACCGTTGACGCTCTTCACGTCCGTCCTCGCCGCCGGTCGCAAAGGCTTGCAGCTGCAGCGCTATAAAGGTCTGGGCGAAATGACCGCCCAGCAACTCTGGGAAACCACCCTCGACCGCGACGTGCGCTCGCTGTTGCAGGTGAAGGTGAAGGACACCACCGACGCCGACGATCTCTTCGTCAAGCTCATGGGCGACGTGGTGGAACCGCGCCGCGAGTTCATCCAGGAGAACGCGCTCAGCGTGGCCAATCTCGACGTTTAAGTTTGGAAGAAGTGGAGCGCATTCCGATCCAACGGAATGCGCTCTACCCGGAATCGCTTTGGGGACCGCACCAGCCGGGCAGATATTCAGCCTGACGGCTTTTGGCGAAGTCGAGCGCCTGTTCCAGGGCCTGCTCGAAACTGTCCTCCAACAACTTTCTCTTCACGTTCCGACGAAGAAAGTCGGCCCACAAAAATTCGCTGTAGAGCGTCGTGTCCTTGGCGTATCCGCCCACGCGCCGGAGTTCACCCGCTAGCGAGCGGAAGGGATCATCGACAAGCCCGTCGACCGATTTCGGAATGTCCCGATGGGTCTTCAATTGGCCTTTCGCGTCATAGACGTGCATCCAGTTCTTGTGCGCGAGCACGTACCAGAACGCATCCTTCTCCAGGCCGCTCAGATCCGCCACAACCGAGGTCAGGATATGCTCGACACCTTCGCGGTGGAGCGCCAGCGCCAAGTGGTGATGGTCGAGAATGTAGCTCCGCCCCTTTGGTCCGAGGACCACCGGAATCATGTGCGTGCCCAAAAACTGCGCGCCCTTTTTCCCCTTCTCACGCCAGCGGCGGCGTTTCTCCTCGACTTCCCGCATGCCGACCGTGATCTGCGTGGGGCGCAGATCTTCAAGCGGGACAGGCTTAAGGACCGGCTCTCGAACATCTTGCATGGTCGCGCTCCAGGCGGATTGCCCGGTATTTTAGAGCGCTCGGACGATCCGACCATGGCCGCCTGCGGCCCCATCCGAGGTCCGTTATTTATTGCGCCGATACCGCGCCGACATCACCTCTTTCCACGTGCCATCGTCGTTGAGCATCCGCGAGGTGAGCACGCGGCGGTCGTCGTCCTCGAAGGCGATGATGTCCTGATATTTGGCGCGCCTCCCTTCGGTCCAGAAATCGGGGCCTTCGGTTTCCAACGTGAGCACGTTTCCCGTTTCGTCGAGCGCGCCCTCGTAGAGCCACATGTGGCTCATCATCGAGCCGACCCAGGTGCCGATGTAGCGCTTCTTGTGCGGATCGTAGCCGAGCGTCATGATCGTCGTCGCCGCGCCGCCACCGGGCATTTCGCCCTCCCCCTCCGCAACGACCCAGATGCCATCCAGCGAGCGGACGTTCTCCGACCATGAGGTGGGCGCTTCATCGGAGGTCATGATCCATTCGCCGGCCAATTTCTGCAGCCATTGATGTTCCTTCAGCGGTTCAGCCTTCATGGTGTTCTCCCTCTTTCTTGTTTCACGTCGACATTTCGGCGGGGCGTCAGCCGTCGGCGCCGCAGCAGGCATGGAGGTTGGCGGCAGCCTCATACTCGTCATGGCGGCGCACCCAATCCATGATGGTCGTCTCGTTGCGGCCCTTGGGCGCACGATCGAGAAACATGAAAGCGCCGAGCATTTCTTCAAGGCCCCGCGCGTAGGTCGAGTAGGTGTGGAACACGTTGCCCGCATCGTCCCTGTAGAAAGCGCTGAGGCCGGGAAGCTCCTCGAACGCGTTCGCCGCATCGAGGGACGCGAAATTGTAGAGCACCGGGCCGTTCGCGAGCTGATCCTTCGTGAAGGACACGTGATAATCGTAGTTGAAGTCGTTGCCGGACGAGGAGGCCCAGGGGAAGCGCCAGCCCATGCGCTTTCTGTAGGCTTCAATCTCATGCAGCGTCGCGCGCGACACCGCCATCAACGTCACGTCGTGGTGGTTCAGGTGGATCAGCGCACCGCCGAAGTGATCGGCGAGGAGGGAGCAGCTGGGACAGCCGGCCTCCCACCCCGGCCCGAACATGAAATGATAGACCATGAGCTGACTGCGGCCGTCGAACAATTCGGCCAGGGTCTTGCGGCCGGTCGGCGTATCGAAGACGTAGTCCTTCTCGACCTTCACCCAGGGGAGCGCCATGCGCTCCTCGTTGAGCTTGTCGCGAAAATGCGTGAACTCCTTCTCGCGGGCGAGAAGGGCCTTGCGCGCGGCGACCCATTCCTCCTGCGATACGATCCGGTTGTGCTGCATGGTGGTCATCCTCCGGTTTCGAGCGACGGTGTTGCGGTCCGGTCTTGACTTAATACGTTGATACCAACATTATTAACTCATGTCAAAATCCGCCGTTCTTCCGTTCGAGACCACCCTTCTGGTTCGCGATACCTGCCTCTGTCTTCATGTGCAGCGCGCCGCGCGGGCGCTCGCACGACGTTTCGATGAGGCGCTGCGGCCGGTCGGTCTCACGAATGGACAGTTTTCGCTGCTGATGTCATTGAACCGCCCCAACCCCGCGAGCATGGGCTCGGTGGCCTCTCTGCTCGCCATGGACCGCACAACCCTGACCGCCGCGCTCAAGCCGTTGGAGCGGCGCGGGCTTGTCGCGGTGACGGCGGACCCGAAGGATAGGCGCAGCCGCCTGATGACGCTGACGCCGGAGGGCCGAAGCTTGCTCGCGAGCGCCGTTCCGATCTGGGAGAGCACGCACGCCAGGGTCGAAGATCTTCTTACCGGGAGCGATCCGAACGGATTACGGAGCAACCTTCGCGCGCTGTCCTGATCCCACGCACGCGCACCCTATTCCGCGAAGGCGGGAAGCCTCTTGAGAGCGTCCAAGAATTCGCGCGGCCTGCCGTAGAATTGCTGATGCGGCAACGCGTAGAGATTGCCCTCGTGTTCGAGGATGAGGCTCGGAAAACCGCCAAGCCCAAGGCGCGCCATGAGACCCCGCGTCTCGTCGATATGCGCATCGACAGGGATGGCACGAAAGGCTTCGGTGAACGCGTCCTCGCGAAATCCGATTTCAGCGGCGAGCGATGTGAGCACCGCATCCTCCACGACCCGCCTTCCATCGACATAATGCGCATGTTGAATCGCGCCCAGCATGGTCAGCGCCCGCGTGGGATCAAGGCTTTGCGCCGCCAGCACCGCCGCGATGGTCGGGCGCGAATGGAACACGGTTTTTTCATCCGGCAGCAAACCGTCGAGATAGGCGGAGCCGAAGGTCTGGCCGCTCAATTCGGCGATCCGACCATCGGCCGCACGGATCATGTCGCGCTTGGGCGGTGGCAGATGCGTCGGCTCGGCCCAGAGCCCGCCGCCATGAAGCCGAATCTCCAGGCCCGGGATCGTGCTCAGCACATCGACCAGAGGCTTGGCCGCGTAGCACCAACCGCAGAGCGGATCGTAGAAATAATGGACAATCGCCATCCTTCGCTCCTCAAACGCGCGTCGCGGTCTGCCTTCGTATCACCCACCCCGCACCACCTGACAAGGAGCGAACGGTCCCATCGCCTCTTGCCATGACGCAGGAGCGCTCAATCTCTCCGTCTTCGGTTTCATGTGAAGGGAGAGGGCGCCATGAGCGGCAAGAAGATTTTGATGATCGTTGGCGATTTCGGCGAGGATTACGAGATCATGGTACCGTTCCAGGCCCTTCTCGCGGTTGGTCACACGGTCCATGCGGTCTGTCCCGAGAAGAAGGCGGGCGACGCCATCGCGACCTCGATCCACGATTTCGAGGGCCAGCAGACCTATTCCGAAAAGCGCGGGCATAACTTCACGCTCAACGCCTCCTTCAGCGAGATCACGGCGGAGAACTACGACGCTCTTGTCATTCCCGGCGGCCGTGCTCCTGAATATCTGCGCCTGAACGACAAGGTCATCGCAACGGTGAAGCATTTCTTCGAAACCGGAAAGCCGGTCGCCGCGATCTGCCACGGCGCGCAAATTCTCGCCGCTGCCCGCGTGCTCGAAGGCCGCACCTGCTCCGCCTATCCCGCCTGCCGCCCCGAGGTCGAACTTGCAGGCGGCACTTATGCCGACATCGCCATGGATGCAGCCGTGACCGACGGCAATCTGGTGAGCGGCCCGGCCTGGCCCGCACACCCCGCCTGGATCTCCCAATTCCTCAAGGTGCTCGGAACGCAGATCCAACATGCAATCATCGCCAAGGCGGCGTGACGCATCTGCAAATCTCGCGAGCGCGACTGCCGTCAGGCGGTCGCGCCGTAGCCGAACATCGACTTGATCTCTAAAAATTCCTCGAACCCGTACCGGCCCCATTCGCGACCGTTGCCGGATTGCTTGTAGCCGCCGAAAGGCGCGGCGTTGTTGCCGGCCCCGCCGTTGAGATGCACCATGCCGGCCCGGATCTGCCGCGCGACGCGCCGTGCGCGTCCAAGATCGGCGGACATCACATGGCTCGACAGGCCGTAGACCGTGTCGTTCGCAATCGTGATGGCCTCTTCCTCCGTCTCGTAGGGCAGGATGCTCAGGACCGGCCCGAACACCTCTTCCCGCGCGATGGTCATGTCGTTCTTCACATCGGCAAAAACGGTCGGGCGGACATAGTAGCCGCGGTTCAGTCCGGTGGGCCGCCCCGTGCCGCCGGTCACCAGCGTCGCGCCTTCGGCGATGCCCTTGGCGATCAGGTCCTGAATGCGATTGAACTGGATCTCGCTGACGACGGGGCCCATGCTCGTGCCCTCGTCGCGCGGATCGCCGACGACCTGGGCCTCGGCGAGGCGACGGGCGATGTCCGACGCGTCCTTCTGCCAGGCCGCGGGGACAAGCAGCCGCGTCGGCGCGTTGCAGGATTGGCCGCTGTTCCTGAAGCAGATACGGGCGCAATTGGTGACCGCCGCTTCGAGATCCGCATCATCGAGAACGATGAAGGGCGACTTGCCTCCAAGCTCCTGGCTGACCCGCTTGACCGTGTCCGCTGCCGCCTTCGCGACCTGTATGCCAGCCCGCGTCGAACCGGTGAACGACACCATGTCGATGCCCGGATGGCTTGCGATGGCATGACCCACCACGGGCCCATCGCCGTTCACCAGGTTGAACACGCCCGCGGGCACGCCCGCCTCGTGCAGGACCTCCGCGAAGACGATCGCCGAAACCGGCGCGACCTCGCTCGGCTTCAGCACCACGGTGCATCCGGCGGCGAGCGCCGGGCCGACCTTGCAGGCGATCTGGTTCAGGGGCCAGTTCCACGGGGTAATGAGGCCGCAGACGCCGATCGGTTCGCGGGTCACGAGGGTGCCGTCGATCGCCTCGTCGAACTCGTAGGTTTTCAAAACCTCGAGAATGCGCGTCAGGTGCGAGAGCCCGGCCGCCGCCTGCGCCGTCTTCGCCAGCGTGAGGGGCGCCCCCATCTCGGAAGAGATGGCGTCCGCAATGTCATCGCTGCGCCGGCGATAGATCGCGATGATGGATTCAAGCAGACCCACCCGCTCCTGCCGGCTGGCGCGCGCGTAGGATGGGAAGGCGCGGCGCGCCGCATCGACCGCCCGGTCGACATCGCGTCCGTTACCAAGGGCGATGCGCGCGAACGGTTCCTCGGTGGCGGGATTGATCACGTCGATGAGGCGCGGCTCATCCGCCTCGACCCAAGCGCCATCGACATAGAATCGGTCGTAAGTGGACATCCTGCTCATCCTTGTTGAATCGCCTGAACACGGCTCCGATCACGGCCGCCCGAAAAGCGCCTGCTGCCATGACGCGACGCATCTTTCATCGGTTGAGTCAGTTGACCCAATCGGCGGCCAAGGCGTCAAGGTCGGACACTGCCCGCGTCAACGCTGGACCGTAGAGACCAGGAAGAGCGGGTGAGAAAGGCGCTCTCACCGACAACGCTTGGACCAAAAATCTCGAGCTGGCGAATGGAGTTTGGAGAGGCCCTCTTTCCCGAGGGCCTGCACAATCGCGTTTTCGTCAGAGACCCGTGTCGAACGAGTACGAAACGGTCAGGCCGACGCCGATCTGGTTCTCGGAGCCGAAGCGCTTGACGATCGGGCTGTTGGCGGCATCGCTCACGAGGCGCTTGTACGACACGAACGCCGTGGTCGACCATTGCTGCGACCAATCATAGCTCAGACCAGCCGTCGCTCCGACCGAGGTGATGCCGCCGGAGGGGTTGTAGGGCGTCACCAACCCGTTCACAGCCGCTTCGAAAGGCGTCACGCCGAAATAGGTCTGGGTAAATTCGCTGTCGCCGAGTGCGAGGCGCGGCCCGAGCGAGAGAATGAAGGCGCCGAGCCTCTGCACCCAATCGATGCCAAGATCCGCAACGAAGCCGTCATGCCCGTTGACGCCATGCCGGATTTCGGCGCGTGCGCGCAGGAAGTCCACCGGCCAGTATTCGAGGAAGAGACCGGGCTCCACGGCCCAGTTGATCTTCTCGAGGCCGTAAAGGCGCCGGTCGTTCTTGAGGTAACGACCACCCTGGAACCGCCCCACCACGCCGAAACGGAAAGCCGAATCCTCGAGAACCGAGAA
The DNA here is from genome assembly GCF_015694465.1 of Microvirga alba. Classification (GTDB taxonomy): domain Bacteria; phylum Pseudomonadota; class Alphaproteobacteria; order Rhizobiales; family Beijerinckiaceae; genus Microvirga; species Microvirga alba. The sequence continues at coordinate 626,144 of NZ_JADQDO010000002.1, read as the reverse complement.
GCTCAGGCCGTCATCGGGCGCGCTGAAGCGCTGGGGCGCGCCCGCGCGACGGAAGCTGATGGACGGGTACCCGATGGCGCTGAAATCGTCGGAGCCGGGATAGGACGACCCGACACCGAGATTGCCCTTCACGGTCGCGATCCAGCCCGAGGCGGGGATCGGTGCGGGAGCCGAAAGCGGGTCGGCCGCGAAGGCGGGAGTCACGGCCGAACCGAGCGCAAGGAGAGTGACGAGAGCTGGATTCTTCCAAAGACGCATGACATTTCCCAAGGGCAGGTTCAACGGGCCCGTTCAGACCGCAAAACGCGCATCAGGTCAAGCAACCACAGGAGAAAAAATGCTTGTCCGCGGCCGGGTTTTGCGGCGTCGCCAAACAGAGACGTTGGGCATCAAGCGACTTCCGTACTCGGCCTGAAGTGCCCGAGGGAAAAGACCAATTCGCGGATGCTTTTCGGTCGCGCGAAATAATAGCCCTGGACCTCGGTGCATCCGGCGGCGCGGAGCTGAATGAATTGATCCTCGGTTTCGACTCCCTCGGCGGTGGTGGACATGCCGAGGCTCTCGCCCAACCGCGTAATCGAGTGGACGATCGCCAGACAATCGGCCCGCGAGGACAGCTCGCGCACGAAGGATTGGTCGATCTTGATCTTGTCGAACGGAAAACTGCGCAGATAACTCAAGGACGAGTATCCCGTACCGAAATCATCGAGTGCGATGCGCACGCCGAGGCCACGCAGCTGGTGCAGGATGGCGAGCGTCGATTCGTTGTCCTGGAGCAGCACCGACTCGGTGATCTCCAGTTCCAGCCGGTCGGGGCCAAGCCCCGAATTCGCGAGCGCGGTGACGACACTCGATACGAGGCCCTTGTTGCGGAACTGGACCGGGGAGAGATTGACCGCGACCTTGATGTCGCGCGGCCAGATCGCGGCATCCGCGCAGGCTTGGGCGATGACCCATTCGCCGAGCGGCGAGATCAGGCCGATATCCTCCGCGATCGGGATGAACTCCCCCGGGGAGATCAGGCCTCGCTCCGGGTGCCGCCAACGCAAAAGCGCTTCGAAACCGGTAATCTCGTTCTGCGCGATATTGACCTGAGGCTGGTAGAAAAGCTCGAACTCGCCTTGTGCGAGCGCCTTGCGCAGATCCACTTCCAGCACGCGGCGGGCCTGCAATTGCACGTCCATCGCGGGCTCGAAGAACCGGAACGTGCCCCGTCTGTCGGACTTGGCGCTATAGAGCGCGAGGTCGGCATGTTTCAGCAATTGATCGGGGGATACATCGCCATCCCTGGTGAGCGCGATTCCGACGCTCGTCCCGATCACCACTTCCTGGCCGTCGAGGTCGTAGGGTGCGCCCAGCAGCTCGACGATGCGCGCGGCGAGCGCGGCGCAGGCCTGGGGGTCTGAGGGCGTGATCTGCAGCACTGCGAATTCGTCACCGCCGAGGCGGGCCACGACATCGCCTTCCCGCACACAGCTCAAGAGCCGGGCGGCAACCGTCTTCAAGAGCAGGTCTCCGGTTTGGTGGCCGAGCGAATCGTTCACGTCCTTGAAGCGGTCGAGATCGAGGCAGAGCACCGCGACGGCGATCTCGTGGCTGCGCGCGGAAGCAAGCGCGTGTTCCATGCGCTCGCGAAACAGCACACGGTTGGCAAGGCCCGTCAGGGCATCGTGGTGGGCCATGTAGGCGATCTGCGTTTCGGCGCGCCGTCGCTCGGTGATGTCCTCATAGGTGGCCAGCCAACCGCCGGCCATCATGGGCTGATGCGACACCGCCAATGTGCGTCCGTCCGGCTGGCCTTGGATGAACGAGGCAGGCCGTCGGCTGCGGATCAGATCGAGTTGCTCGGCGCAGATCTGCCTGAGGGCCGACGCGCCCTCCCACCCCTGCAGCTCGCCGAGGGTCACGAGGCTGCTCATCGTGGTTCCCGGCTGCACCGTCTTGTCGAGACCGAAGAGTTGCGCGAAGCGGGCATTGAACACGATGATCCGGTCGGAAGGATCGACCATGCAGAGGCCGTGCGACATGTTGTTGAGCGCCGCATTGAACCGCTCGTTCTGCGTCCGCAGCTCAAGCCCCTGGATCTGGAGCGCTTCGTTTCGAACCTGCACCTCTCCATAGGCCTCGCCGAGCGCCTTGTTGGCTTTTCCGAGCTGTGCCGAGGTGCGCCGCAGGTCTTCCGTGAGATCGTGCAGTTCCCGGTGCGCCCGCGCCAGCAAGCGGTTGTGCCAACCGAGAAGGCCTATCAGGAGAAATCCGCAGACGATCAGGCCTCCCGCAAGGCCGGAGAACAACCTGTGCAACCTGATGAGTTCGTGCTGATCCTCGGTCACCCGGACCGCGCCATAGTGATTGGCCGAGGAGGCGAGACCCAGGATCCTGGGTTCAAGCGGCGCCAGAAGCGCCAGGGCTTCCCTGGCCGCGCCCGGAGTCTCGATCTTCGCGATAAGCGGTTCGGCGGCGGCGAGAACTTCATTCAGCCGCTGGACCGCGGATTGCCGTTCCGGGTCGCGCCTCACGAAATCCTGGAACTCCCCGTCATCGAGGAGCTTCGCTCTGTTCAGGAGAACGTCGAAGCGTAGTTCCACATCGTCCCGCGTCACCCCGCTCCCCGGAACATCGAACGCGGTGAGGCGCTGTTCGAGCCGTGTGAATTCGGAAACCGCCTGACTGGCGAGCCAGGAGGTGTTGTAGCGGGCGACCTGCTTCAATGCCTCCTGACGCTCGACGATGGTATTCGAGATATAGGCTGCGGACAGAAGAAAGCAGCCAATGACGACGGAGAGCACCAGTTTCAGTATGCGCAGCGACAATGGCTCGCCCTCCAGCGCTTCAGCCGCGAGTTACTTGATAACGATCTTGGCGACCTGCCAGACCGAACGGCCGTAGAAGGTCTGGCTCTTCAGGTCAGGATTGCTGTCGAAGGGGTAGATGACGAAGAGGGGACCTTTGTCGCGAACGGGCATGTATTCGCCATTCCGCTTGAGGGCCAGGATCACATTGTACTTCGCGAAATCCTCGACCGGAATCTCGCTGGTGTAATCATTGAGCGCCACGATGAGCGCGCGCTCCCCCACAGCTCCGACATGCTTGAGCAACTTGTCGAGCAGAATGCCTTCGAATTTCACCGGGCCGTTATACCATGGCGTGGTCGTTTCCACGGTGACCATGCCCAGCGCTTCCAGCATCGGGCGGTCGAACTGGGCGGTGTCGTCCTTGTTCGTCGTGTCGATCCGACCTGCGACCGTGAGGATCGGCTTTTCCGTGGGAGTGGCAAGGGACCCCGCCGTCACAGGCGTGACGTTGAGAGATCCCATCATTACAAGCAGCCCAAGCGTCAACCTCTGAGCGATCTTCGAAGCGAACATGCCAATCTCCGGTTTATTCCGTAAGGACAAAGCGCATAAATCCTATCATTCTTTTTGCGAGCCTCAAATTTGTTCTCCAAATTCGAGTGTAAGCAGTTTATGAGTAGGTTATATTCATGCACTTTATGTGAATCTAGCACGTTATATTTAACAGGACGTTAGGGAATGTGGCCCTATTCGAAGGTCGGCAGCGTATAGGATTGCTATGAATTTCCACCCTCGCGAAATGAATCTGTCTCGGCTCTGCAACGAGGCCTTGGACGAGCCGATCGGCGATGCGGAGCGCTCCGCCATGATCGCGGATGCCTCCAAGAAGCTCGAAGAGCTCTTCGACATTCTCCGGATCGATCATCAGAACGATCACAACACCCGCGACACGCCCCGTCGCGTCGCGAAAATGTACGTCGAGGAAATCCTCCAGGGTCGCTACACGGCTCCGCCGCGCATCACCGAATTCGAGAACGTGCACGCATACGACCAGTTGATCGTGACCGGTCCGATCGAACTGCGTTCCATGTGCGCGCACCATCTCATGCCGATCTACGGCTATGCCTATATCGGCATCCTGCCCGCGGCGGATGGCAAGATCATCGGATTGTCGAAATACGACCGCATCGTCGAACACTTCGCCTCCCGGCTCCAGATCCAGGAGGAACTCGTCAAGCAGATCGGCGACTACATTGTCGATATGACGAAGCCGCGTGGATTGGCGGTGCGCATCAGTGCCGTCCACATGTGCAAGACGCAGCGAGGCGTTCGCTCGAGCCGCCGCAGCCGCATGGTCAATACCTGTTTCTGGGGTGATCTGGGAGCGTCCGGCGAGTTGAAGAGCGAGTTTCTGAATGAATGCATCGCGCTCGACCGCGCTGGATCCGAATAGGCGATCCCGCCCGCATCCGCCGTCACAATCTCCACGTGAGAGAGTTGTCATGAATCTGTCGGTCGCAATGCCCTCCCTCGGCCCCGCGCGCTCGCCCGAGGCGCGCGAAATCTATCGCTCCACCAAAACCTACGATCACGTCGAAGGTCTCTCGTGCTGCTTCCGGCAATGGCGCGCCACGCATTCCCATTGCCGCTTGATGCATGGCTATGCGCTTGCCTTCAGGTTCGTCTTCGCCACCCACGAACTTGATGAACGGAACTGGTGTTTCGACTTCGGCGGCCTGAAGCCGGTCAAGGAATGGCTCAAGACGATGTTCGACCACACGATGCTGGTGGCCGAGGACGACCCCGAATTGCCGCGCTTCGAGCAGCTTCAGCAGGCCGGCCTGGTCGATCTGCGCGTGCTTCCCGCCGTCGGCTGCGAGGCCACGGCCAAGTTCGTGTTCGATTATGTCGCCGCGTTCGTCCGGGAGCAGACCGGCACGCGGGTCTGGCTCGAGAGCGTCGAGGTCAAGGAGCATGGCGGCAATTCCGCCATCTATGGGCGGTGAGACCGTAAGGTCATCATTCAAAATGCGGGAGCCGGTTTTGGGGCGATGCGCCCCATGCATCCCCCGGGCGACCGCCCTAAATTTTCCCCGAGGGACGTGAGCGCGACAGCCGTGCTCGACGGCCCGGGGAATTGTTGATGCCGGCTCTTGAGAGACAAGCCTCGCCCACCTCATCCGTGCCCGGGGTGCCCGGACTGAGCGTCCTGCGCAAGGTGCAACGGGCGAGCCGCCCGATTCTGGTCGCCGTGCCGGCCATCGGCCTCGTGCTCGGGGTCTGGGCGCTCCTGTCAGGGTTCAAGCCTTGGGCCGGGCCGATCTGGGCCGCGGCCACGGTTCCGGTCCTCGCCATGCTGACGATCGAAATCGTCGCCAGCCTGCGGCGGGGCGAGGTGGGCCTCGACATCGTCGCCGCCCTGTCGATGACCGGCGCGCTGGTTTTCGGCGAATACCTCGCCGCCGTCGTAGTCGCGTTGATGTACGCGGGCGGGCAATATCTGGAGAACTATGCCGAGCGCCGCGCCAACCGGGAAATGACCGCGCTTCTCTCTCGCGTGCCGCGCAAGGCCATGCGCTATCAGGACGGCAAGCTGGAAGAGATCGGCCTCGATGCGGTCGCGCCGGGCGACAGGCTGCTGATTCGGCGCGGCGACATCGTGCCGGTCGATGGCATGGCGGAAAGCGGCATCGCGGTTCTCGACCAATCGGCGCTGACGGGAGAGTCGATTCCCGTACAGCTCGGAACCGGCGATGCGGTGATGAGCGGATCGACCAATGTCGGCGACGCCTTCGATCTCGCGGCCACGCACCGGGCCGCGGAGAGTACCTATGCGGGCATCGTCCGGCTGGTCGAGGCCGCGCAGCGCTCGAAAGCCCCGATGTCCCGCCTCGCCGACCGCTTCGCCATGGTGTTTCTCGCCGTCACGGTCGTGCTTTCCGGCGGAGCATGGCTCTTCACCGGCGATCCGATCCGGGGGCTCGCGGTGCTGGTCATCGCGACGCCTTGCCCGCTGATCCTCGCGGTTCCGGTCGCCATCGTGTCGGGCATTTCCCGCGCCGCGAAGGCAGGCATCCTGGTCAAGGGGGGCAAGGCGCTGGAGACCCTGGCGCGGGTGCGGGCGCTCGTCATCGACAAGACCGGCACGCTCACCCACGGCGAGGCGCGCGTGACCCACATTCAACCCATGGGGAGCTTGAGCACGGACGACCTGTTGCGGATCGCCGCGTCGCTCGATCAGGCGTCGAAGCACATCATCGCCCGCGCCTTGGTGATCGAGGCGCAGAAGCGCGGCCTGACGCTGGCGCTGCCGACCGAGGTGGTCGAAACCCCGGGCGAGGGCCTTACCGGGCGCGTGGATGGAATGAGCGTCGCGGTCGGCGGGCGCACCTTCGTCGCCACGCGGACGCCGGGCGCGAAACACACCCTGGCCGGCGGCACACACCCGGTGGGCGCGGTGACGGTCGCCGTCGCCGTGGACGGTCAGCTCGCGGGAATCATCGTTCTTGCCGACGAATTGCGCTCCGGCACCGCGCATCTGCTTCACGACCTGCGCGCACAGGGTCTGAACCGCATCGTGCTAGCGACGGGAGACCGGCCGGATGTGGCCCATGCGGTGACCGCGGGTCTCCCGTTCGACGCGATCCATTCCGAGCTGACGCCCGAGAGCAAGATCGCGGTCGTGAAGGCTGAGAAGCCGAACGGACCTGTGATGATGGTTGGTGACGGCGTCAACGACGCGCCCGCGCTCGCGGCGGCCGATCTCGGCGTCGCCATGGGCGCCAAGGGGGCGGCGGCCTCGGCGGAAGCCGCCGACGTGGTGCTGCTCGTCGACCGGCTCGACAGGATTTTGCTGGGCATCCAGATTGCTCACCGATCGCGCAAAATCGCCCTGCAAAGCGTCTATGTGGGGATCGGCCTCTCCTTCCTCGGCATGATCGCGGCGGCGTTCGGCTACCTCACCCCGGTCGAAGGTGCGCTGATCCAGGAGGTCATCGACGTGGCGGTGATCCTTAACGCCCTGAGAGCCTTGCGCGGCGGCACGGAGGCCGCGGCCGCCCCCAATTAAATCCTCATCTCCGCTCGCTCCGCGCGCGAGAAATGCCTATACGCCCTCACGATAAGGGTGAGGGACATCGCGATGGCACATGGCGTCGGCGTTCTGGGTCTCGGCGTCATCGGCCGCCGGTTGATCGAAGGGTTCAAGGCCAATCCCCAATTCGACGTGATCGCCGGATACGATCCGAGCCCCGTCGACGTCGATGTGCCGCGTGCGACAAGCGTTCAGGACCTCATCGACAATCCGGCGATTGCCTGCATCTATATCGCCACTCCCCCCGCGACCCATGAAGACCTCGTGCGGGCCGTGGCCCGCGCGGGCAAGGCGATCTTCTGCGAGAAGCCGCTCGCCGCCTCGCGGTCTTCCGCGACGGCTTGCGTGGAGGTCGCGCTCCATGTTCCCGCCGCCGTGAACTTCCCCTTCGCGACCGCTCCGGCCGCTGTGCGGCTGAAGGAACTCGTGGAAACGGGGGCCTTGGGAGAGGGGCTCTCGGCGCATCTGAAAGTCCGGTTCAAGACCTGGCCGCGCGGTTGGCAACACGGCGCGGCGGGATGGCTCGCAGGTCCCGAACAGGGCGGCTTCACCCGCGAGGTCGTGTCCCATTTCGTGTTTCTGGCGCTGCGTCTCTTCGGCCCCGCCACCTTGATCGAGCGACAGGTCGAGCGCGGCGCATCGGGCACGGAGACCCGCATCCGCGCGACGTTGCAATTCGCCCATTGTCGTCTCACCATCGACGGCGCGGTCGAGGGCGAGATCGACGACCTCAACCACTTCGAAGTCAAAGGCTCCAAGGGCTCCGCCGTCATGAGCGACTGGTACCGCCTGCGCCATGCGAGCGGCGACATCGAACCGGCGCGGGCGGATGGCGGCCAGATCGCGGAACTCGCCAAGCTCCTCGCCGGAGAGCCCTGTCGCCTCGCGACGATGCCGGAGGCGGCGGCGGTCGTCGACATCGTTGAAGGCATTCTCTCCCGATAGAGCCGAGCCGCGAGGCAGATCGCGCCTCGCCAGGATCGCGCTTCACCAGGATCGCGCTTCGCTTTGAAAAGTCCTCTTGTCATCCCATCGGGCGTCCCCAATTCTCGCGCCCGATCAAATCACCCCACGGGTCCCGCGCCATGAGCATTGCTACCTCCAAGCCCTTCGGGCGCGGGTCCTTCGACCTCGTCACCGCTTTGTCCGTCGTCGTGACGATTCTTGCCTGGGCCTCGGCTTTTCCGGCCATTCGCGCCGGTCTTCAGGCGTTCGGACCCATCGAGCTCGGCGCGGTGCGGTTTGCCATCGCGGCCGTTCCGGCAGCGCTGTTTCTCCTGATCACGCGCCCGGGCTGGCCGACGCTTGCGGATTCCTGGCGGCTCGCCGTGGGTGGCGTCCTCTTCGTCGCGCTTTACACCGGTTTGCTCAATATGGGCGAGAAGACCGTCTCGGCGGGGGCCGCGAGCTTCATCATCAACGTCAATCCCATCATCACGGCGGGGCTTGCCATGTTCGTGCTCGGCGAGCGCTTCAGCGCGCGCGCCTGGACCGGCACGGCTCTGTCGTTCTTCGGCATCGGCCTTATCGCGCTTGGTGAGGGAAACGGCCTGCGGCTCGACACGGGCGCGTTGCTGATCCTCGGCTCGGCTGTCTGCGCCTCGGTCAGCACCGTGGTGCAAAAGCCGCTTTTCACCCGGCACCGGCCGCTGGCCGTCTCGGCCTGGAACATGGTGCTCGGGGCTCTCGTTCTCGCACCGTGGTTGCCTCAGGGAGCACGCGAGTTCTCGGTTGCGTCCGATGAGGCGATCGTCGCGGTGGTTTATCTCGGCATCGTGCCGAGCCTGATCGCCTATGGCACCTGGGCCATCGCGCTCTCGCGCCTGCCGGCGAGCCGCGCCTCGAATTTCATGTATTGCGTGCCGCCGGTCGCGACGCTTCTCGGCTTCCTGTGGCTCGGCGAGGTGCCGACTCTGCTCGGCGGCATCGGCGGCGCGATGGCGCTCGCGGGCGTCGCCATCGTCAATTGGCGCCGGAACGCACCGCGCAAGCGCTGACGGAACCGGATCACCAGCCGCGCTGGCGCTTGATCATGTTCTTCTGCATGTTCTTCTGCGCCCGCCAGTAATCCTTTTCGGCCTCTTTCTGCATCCGGTAATAATCGCGGATGCGTTCTTTGCGGCTTGTGGAATTGCGGTACTGATTCCAATCGTAATGCCGGTCGTGGACAGACGGTTCGTCATCGCCGCTGAAGAGCTCGAAGAGGGGCAACTGCGCCGGAATCAGATGGGGCGGGTGAATCTCGACCGGAGCGGCGCGAGGCATGGCGACCGCGCCGTTTCCGGTCTCGGCGAGGCCGAAAGCCGTGAGGATCGCGGCAGCCAGGATGATGCGCTGCGTCAACGTCATGGGCTTTTCTTTCATGGCGATCACGGTTGCCGCTCCAGCACGTGTGGCAGGCTCGGCGCGAGCCAGCGCATTCGCTTGATCGCGCCACTGTCATCGCGCTCGAAACGCACTTGCGTCACCGGGTCGTCGCCTCCCAGCGCGACCACCGGCGCGAAGGGGCCCGTCGGATCGAGACGCGCGTTGAAGGTATCCGTATCGAGCTGCTCCAGGGTGAGCGTGGCGTCGGTCTCTTCAAGCTTGATCTGGAGCTTTGTTGCCGCGAGCTGCACCGTGGCGTCACCGATGATCGACGAGGCGTAATTGCCCGCGAAGGACGACAGATCCTGTGGCGGGAAGACGCGCTTGGCCCGCGCCTCCTTCTGCCGCTCTTCCTCCTGCTTGGCGCGCATCGCCTCCAGGGCAAGCGCCACATTGTCGACGGCGTCGTTGCCCATGACGCGATCGTAGAACCATTGCGCGGCTGCGTCGGGAAGGCCGGTGTTTTCCAGGTTCGAGAGAATGACGATGCCGAGATCCCGGTCGGGCACGAAACCAGCATGCGCCCCAAAACCCGACGTGCCGCCATTGTGCCAGATGATGCGCCCGTTCGGCGTCGCGTTCACGACCCAGCCGACCGCGTAGGCCGTGCGTTCGCTGATCGCGACGCGCGGCGTCCAGGTAACGTCGAGATTCTTCTCCGAGACGATGAAGCGATCCTCGAACTGGCCGCGCCCGAGTTGCATGCGCAGCCATTGCGCCATGTCGGGAATGTTGGAGTTGAGAGCGCCCGCCGGGCCGAAGGCATAGGGAAACGAGGCGTGGAACGGAATCGCGACGGGATCGGCCTTCGTCGTCCGATGTCCGGTCGCGTGATCGGGCGCCTTTTCGATGGCTTCCGGCGTCGCCGTGGTCGAGCTCATGCCCAGCGGATCGAGGATGTTCGCCTTGACCACCTCCGACCAGGATGACACGCCCGCCTTCCTGGCGAGGATCTCGCCCGCGACGATGTGGGGAATGTTGACGTAGGTGAAATCGGACCGGAACGTCGCCGTGATCGGCGCATCCCGCAAGGAATGGATCAGCGTGGCCCGATCATAGCCGAGCAGGCTCAGGGCGTCGTTCACATAAGGCGTGAAGCCCCCGCGCTGAGCGGCGAGATCGAGCACGCGGAACTCGCGCCCGATCCACGGATCGCTGAGCTGGAATTCGGGCATCAGATCCGAGACGCGGGCGCTCCAGCTGAGCTTGCCGGAATCGACCGCTTGCGCGAGCGTCGTGCTCAAGAACGCTTTCGTGGTCGAGCCGATCTGGAAGATGGTGTTGGGACTCACCTGATCGGGCTTGCCCCGTTCCCTGACCCCGAAACCCTTCGCATAGATCAGCTTGTCGTCATGCACGATGCCGACCGCCACCCCCGGCACCTTGAAATCCTTCATGCCGGATTGCAGGTAGGTCTCGAATTCCGGAATCAGCCTGGTGATCCGCTCCCGAATCGCGGAAGCGTCGCCAGGGCCCTGCGCCAGGACCGGAGGCGCACCCGCCAGCGACAGGGCGAGCGCGAGCGCGGCGCTGCATGAGGATCCGAACGGCGACATCTGAGCAGCCCCTCCACTACGCGTTACGTAGAGGCAATGGTGTCAGAACTCGACGCTCCCTTCAATGCGAAACCACCCAAAAATTCCTAAGGCGGAGCCCCTCCCCCGGACACCCGACGGGAGGGGCTTCGAATCGGAAGGCCCTACAACGGCTTCAGCCCGGCCTCGATCTGCGCCCGGCGCGGCTCCAGGAAAGGCGGTAGCGCGAGACGCTCGCCGAGCTTGTCCATGGGCTCGTCGGTGGCGAAACCCGGACCATCGGTAGCGATCTCGAACAGGATGCCGTTCGGCTCGCGGAAATACAGGCTCTGGAAATAGTAGCGGTCGATCGGCCCGCTGGAGGGAGCCCGGATCGTCTTCAGCCGCTCCGCGCATGCGAGATAGGTCTGCTCGTTGGGCGTGCGGAAGGCGACGTGATGCACCCCGCCCGCGCCCGGTTGCGCCGGGGGCAGATTGGGCTCGACCGCCACATGAAGCTCCGCCGCCGGACCGCCCGCGCCCATCTCGAACACATGAACCGGCGTCTCGCCCGAGCGGTATTCCCGGGCCGCGCGCATATCCATGCCCGCCGTCAGAACCAGCGCGGTGCGCTCGAGCTTCGGCACGCTCAACGTAATGGGACCGAGACCGCGGATCTGATGTTCCGGCGGGACCGGGCTTTTCAGCCACGGATGGGCCTCGTCGCCCTCACCGCCGTCATCGACGAGCGCCAGGCGCTGGCCCTCCGGGTCCTCGAAATCGAGCCAGAGCCGTCCGTCGCGCTCGACGATCTTCTGGTGCGCGATGTTGAGCGTCTCGAAGCGCTCCTTCCACCATTGCAGGGTTTTTTCGCCGTTCACCCGCAGAGCGGTTCCGGCGATGCTGTGCGTACCGCGCCGCTCACGCCCCACCGGCCAGTCGAAGAAGGTGATGTCGGTGCCCGGCGAGGCGAGGCCGTCGCCGTAGAACAGGTGATAGGCGCTCACATCGTCCTGGTTCACGGTCTTCTTGACGAGCCGCATGCCGAGGGCCTGCGTGTAAAAGGCATGATTGCCGGCCGCGTCGGCGGTCACGGCGGTGAGATGATGAATTCCGGTAAGCTGCATGGTGCTCTCCATCGCTGCGTTGCGATGAAGATATGATTGCAGGAACGCAGGCGCGAGACCCGTTATCGCCAAAACAACATTGCGAAAACGCAAGAAAGGGCCTGAGATCAGCCTGGGCTGTCAATGCCGCGACAGGTCAGTCAGGCTCCATCGCTTGCGAAGACTTCGTCATACGCGAACAACGCGACGCTGCCGCCTGTGTGCCAAAACAGAACCCGGTCGTCCGGCCTGAAAGTGCCCTCGCGAATGAGGGCGATCAACCCGGCCATGGCCTTGCCCGTATAGACCGGATCGAGCAGCAATCCTTCCGTGCGGGCCACCAGGCGCACCGCCTCCGCCATGGCCTCGGTCGGCATCCCGTAGCCGGGGCCGACGAAGCGGTCGTCGATCAGGATGTCGGAAAATCCCTCGCTGCCAACGACGGCAGCGGTCTTTTCGACAAGGCCGCGCACGCGATGAATCGCCTCCTCACGCTTGCGGCTCACGCTCACGCCGAGCACGGGGAGATCGACTTCGCGCGCCGCGAACCCGACGACGAGACCGGCATGGGTCCCACCGCTTCCTGTTGCCAGCACGACATGGCTGAACCGGACGCCCAGCGCCGCTGCCTGGTCCAGGACCTCGGCGGCGGCATCCACGTAGGCGCGGGCCCCGACGGCGTTCGATCCGCCAACCGGGATGACATAGGGGCAACGTCCCTCCGCCTCGCAACGGGCCGCGATGTCCGCCATTGCAGCATCGGGATCGGCGCTCCCATCGAGGAAGCGGATATCCGCCCCGAAGAGGCGATCGAGGAGGAGATTCGCGCTTTTGTGATACGCGCTGCTGCGATCCGGGACCGAGTCGGTCAGAACAAGGATGCAGCGCAGGCCGAGCCGAGCCGCGGCGGCTGCGGTCTGTCGCGCGTGATTGGATTGGATGCCGCCGGCGGTAACGATCGTATCGGCGCCGAGCGCCAAAGCCTCAGCCATCAGGTATTCGAGTTTTCGGGCCTTGTTGCCGCCACCGGCAAGCCCGGTCCCGTCATCCCGTTTGACCCAGATCTCAGGACCGCCAAGAACCCGCGTCAGGGCCGTAAGCGGCTCGAGCGGGGTCGGCAGGCTTGCGAGCGGCACTTTTTGAGGGGCCTCGGACGTACTGAAATCGCTCATCGCACCCATTCCTTGCTGTGTCGCTTCGCCATCACCCGTTGACCGTCACGCCGCCTTGCCGTGCAGATCATCCGGAGTCACGTCCGGCGGGATCGGGCAGACGTAAGGCTTGCCGCCGGTGCGTTCCTTCAGCTCAGCCTTGGCGCGGGCGATGAGATCCGGGTTGCGCAAGCAATCCGCGGCGGTGGAGGCCATGGCCTTGGCCGCGAGCACCATGCCCTTGTGGGCGGCGGGAAGATTGCCCTGCGTGACGAGTTGCCAGGTGTGGAAGGCGGTGCCGACGGCAAAGCATGCCGCATGGCATTGGGCGGTCGGCACGACCCAGCTCACATCGCCCACATCGGTCGAGCCCATCATCACGCCTTCACGCTCCGGCATGGCGAGCACGCCGTCATGCAGCGCCTTACCCTTGAGGACGGAGCCATGCGACTTCACACTCTCCTGAATGTCCGCGTGCGTCAGCGCGGCTTTTTGCAGCTTGTCCGCGAACGCCACATCCACCGCATCGAAAGCGGGCGGCCCGAGACGCTGCATGTTTTCGTACATCGCGTCCTGCAGCGCCTTGTTCGGCACGATATTGGATGTCGCGTCGGTGATTTGCACCTCGACGCTCGTCTCCGTCATCAAGGCTGCGCCTTCGGCGATCTTCTTCACGCGCTCGAAGAGGGTCATCGCATCGGGAAGATGCGGCGAGCGCACGAGATAGAGCGATTCCGCGTAAGCCTGCACGACGTTCGGCGCGATGCCACCCGTGTTGGTGGTGGCATAGTGGACGCGCGCATCAGACGGCATGTGCTCACGCATGTAGTTGACGCCGACATTCATCAGCTCCACCGCATCGAGCGCGCTGCGCCCGAGATGCGGCGAGGCGGCGGCATGCGCCGCGCGGCCCTTGAATCGAAAGTAAGCCTGCACGCAGGCAAGCGAGCTCATGGTCGAGACTTCGTTGATGACATTCGGATGCCAGCAGAAGGCCGCGTCGAGATCGTCGAACAGCCCTTCGCGCGCCATGAACGTCTTGCCCGAGCCGCTCTCTTCCGCCGGGCAGCCGTAATAGCGCACGGTCCCGGCGATGCCCTCGCCTTCGAGCGCGTCTTTCAGCGCCACGGCAGCCAGCGCCGAGCCGGAGCCGAGAAGGTTGTGGCCGCAGCCGTGGCCGGGAGTGCCGGATTTCGTCGGCGCGTGTTCCGTCAGGCCGGATTTCTGCGCGAGATCGGGCAGCGCATCGAACTCGCCCAGGATGCCGACGATGGGACCGCCCTGTCCGGCCTCCGCGATGAAGGCTGTCGCCATGCCGCCCACATTGCGGGTCACGCGAAAACCTTCGGCTTGAAGCATGGTGATCTGCTCTTCGACCGCGCGATGCTCCTCGAAGGCCAGTTCAGGCATGGCCCAGATCCGGTCGCTCGAATCGCAGAAGGCCTTGCTCTTGGCGTCCACGCGCCGGGCGATTTCTTCGAGGCTCAGGCTGTCGTTGTTCATTTCAGGAAAAACCTTCCATCAGACGTCCGTCAGCAAGTCTTATCCTTCCCGACGTCGTTTCGGAAGAACGCGCATCGACGGCAGGGACGATGTCACGCGATCGCGGTGCGGTGAAGCCGAGACATTCCCGCCAATAGCGTTGATGGGCGTCTCGATCCGGAGCGGGATCGTCCCCGGCAAGTCCGATTTCGCGCAACTGGCTTTCGCTGAGTTCGGCAATGGCGAGGCGGGTGCGCCTGATCGCCCAGCGATGGCGAAGTCCTTGCCATGTCGTTCCCAGGAAGCTGGCGGTTCCCAGCGCCCCGGCAAGGGGGCTGCTGGCAGTCGTTGAAAGAGCCATGATCCACAATCCTGTTGTTCGGATTGGAAGATCGCTCGAAAAGCCTCATTCGTCCCGCATGATCCCTTCGCTGGCGACCGAAGCGTTCGAATTCGAAGCTTCTTGGGCGGAAGGGCTGCTTTTGTTAGGCGGCGAACTCGCCCGCTCTCAGCCGGTCGACGGTGCGACCCTGCAACCGAAAAACCGTATCCTGCGGCTCGGACAGATGTAGCGCGGCCTCGTTGTCGAGGCCGGATCTTGCCCAGGAGGCCGTGTGCTAAAGGCGCAAACGCTCAAGCTCGACACGACCCACTTGGAAGGCCCCACCGAACGCCAGGCTCCCGCCTCACAGCATGCTCGGCAACACCCGGTCCGGCGGCTTGTGGCCGTCGATGAAGGCTTTGATATTGACGATGACCTTTTCGCCCATGGCGATGCGGCCCTCGTGGGTCGCGGAGCCCATATGGGGTAACAGCACCACCTTGCCTTGCTTGGCGAGTTTGACGAGGCGCGGATTGACCGCGGGTTCCTGCTCGAACACGTCGAGGCCCGCGCCGCCGATGGCCCCGGCCTCGATGAGGCGGGTCAGCGCGGTCTCGTCGATGATCTCGCCGCGCGCGGTGTTCACCAGGATCGCGTCGGGCCGCATCAGCTTGAGGCGGCGCGCGGAGAGCAGGTGGTAGGTCGCGGGCGTGTGCGGGCAATTGACGGACACGATGTCCATGCGGGCCAGCATCTGGTCGAGGGATTCCCAATAAGTCGCCTCAAGCTCCGCCTCGATCTTCGGCGGCACGTGGCGACGGTTGTGATAGTGAATCGACAGGCCGAACGCCTTGGCGCGGCGGGCGAGCGCCTGGCCGATGCGGCCCATGCCGACGATGCCGAGGCGTTTTCCGGTGATGCGGCGGCCGAGCATCCAGGTCGGCGCCCAGCCGGCCCATTCGCCCTCGGGAATGACCCGCGCCCCTTCCGGAATGCGGCGGGCGACAGCGAGAATCAGCGCCATGGTCATGTCCGCCGTGTCCTCGGTGAGGACGCCGGGCGTGTTCGTGACCGTGATGCCCCGGGCCAAAGCCGCCGGCACGTCGATATTGTCGACGCCATTGCCGAAATTGGCGATGAGCTTGAGGTTCGGCCCGGCCTCCGCGATGACCGAGGCGTCGATCTCGTCGGTGATGGTCGGCACCAGCACATCGGCGGTTTTCACCGCCTCGGCCAGCTCCGCGCCCGAGAGCGGCTTATCCTCAAGGTTCAGGCGCGTGTCGAAGAGTTCGCGCAGGCGCGTCTCGATCACGTCGGGCAGACGGCGGGTGACGACGACGACAGGTCTCTTTTTCATCGGCTCGCGATGCCCCATCCCTCGAAAAGCCACAGGAGATGAAGAGGGCTTTCACGCTCTCTTAACCCTGTTTCGGCGAGTATCGCGCATGATCCGCCGAAGTGGTAACGGTTCGGCGATAAGATCATGCGCCAATTCAATTGTTTAGAGCGTATTCGTGCAAGACAGCGGGAATTCCGCTCTAGCCGGCCGCGCTCTAAAGGCGACGAGCCGCCGCGTGGCGGGGCTCGCAAAGCTTCTCTACCAGAGGCTTTCCTTTAGACAAACCCAACCTTGAGGGGGATCATGCGCAAGTTCGTTCTCGCCATCGCCTTGCTCGGCTTGAGCACGGCGTCGACCTTGGCGCAGCAACCCCCGGGCGGCCGTCTGGGGACCGGACTTCCCGTGCCCCGCTACGTCAGCCTCAAGACCGACCGGGTGAATTTACGCGAGGGCCCGTCCAAGGACCACCGGACGGCCTGGGTGTTCCAGCGCGCGGGCCTGCCGGTCGAGATCATCGCCGAATACGAGACCTGGCGCCGCATCCGCGATTCGGAAGGCACGGAGGGCTGGGTGCTTCACTCCCTGCTGTCGGGCCGCCGCACCGGGCTCGTCATGCCCTGGGCCAAGGGCAAGATTGCCTCGATCAACCTGCTGGACCGCGCCGACGACAGGGGCGGCACCGTCGCTCAGCTCCAACCGGGCGTGATCGCCAACATCAAGACCTGCGACGGCACCTGGTGCCGCATCGTAATTATCCTCGAACGGGCGCGCGACGTGGACGGCTATGTCCGCCAGGACAAGCTTTGGGGCGTCTATCCCAACGAAAAGGTCGAATAGGCCTCGATCTTACCCCGCTAGAAAACCGGAAAGTCCGACTGCATGACTCTGTCCTTCAGCCTGAAGAACATCCTGCCGATTCTCGCCCTGATCCTCGGCATCGCCTCGATCGTCGCGCCGCGTTTCCTCAACGTCTTCGTCGCGATCTTCCTGATTGCGTTCGCCCTCGTGGGCTTCGGGCTGCTGCGGTAACCGCCTTAAGCCGGCCATAGGCGCCGGGCGAGGCGTAGGCCGAACACGTTCGTCGCAAGGCCGAGAATGATCACCGCGCCGCCCACGGCCTCGATCGGCCGCATGGCTTCTCCGAGGATGAGCCAGGAGCCGATGATTCCGGCCACCGGCACGAGCAGGGCGAAGGGCGTCACCGTCGCCGCCGGGTGGCGGGACAGCAGGTGCGCCCAGACGGCGAAGGCGAAGACCGTGGTCGGATAGGCGAGATAGGCCGCCGACGCGAGCGTGCCCCAATCGAGATGCACGAACGCATTCACCACCTGGGTTGGTCCGTCGAGCCAGAGGGACATCGCCAGCAGCGGAATCGGCGGAATCAGGCTGGCCCAGACCACGAAACCAAGCATGTCCACGCGGCCCGCGCGCTTGGAAATGATGTTGGCCACACCCCAGGCGGCAGCGGCGGCGACAGTCATGAGAAACGGCACCGCGCCGCTGCCCGCAAGACGGGGCCAGGCGATCAGCACGAGGCCCAGGCAGGCCACGACCCCGCCGACGATCTGGTGCGGGCCGGGCCTTTCCCCCATGAGAACGGCGGCGAAGAGGATCGTGAAGAACACCTGCGCCTGCATGACGAGGGAGGCGAGGCTTGCCGGCATGCCGATGGCGATGGCCGCAAAGAGCAGGCCAAACTGGGCGACCCCGAGAAAAAACCCGTAACCGATCAGATTGCGCCAGCTCGTCTGGGGCCGGGGCACGAAGAAGACGACCGGCAGCGCCGCGAAGATGAAACGCAGGGCGCACAGGACGAGCGGGGGCGTGGTGCCAACGCCGATCTTGATGACGACGAAGCTGAGGCCCCAGATAACCGTGACGACCAGGGCAAGCAGGACATGGCTGAGCGGCATGAAAAAACTCGATGGCCGCTCAGGAATGAAGGCCGAATGGATCGGCGACTAGGCGGCCTTGCGCCGCAGGCGCACGATGACCTCGACACCGGCCACTTCCATGCCGGGCGGGGGCTCGGGCAGGTCTTCCACGCTCACGCCGGAAGCGGGCATGTCGACGAGCTCGCCCTCTTCCTCCAGGAAGAAATGGTGATGCTCGGTCGGGTTGGTGTCGAAATAGGACTTGGACCCGTCAACCGCGAGCTGGCGCAGAAGGCCGGCTTCCGTGAACTGGTGCAGGGTGTTGTAGACGGTGGCCAACGAGACCGGGACGCGGGCCTTCGAGGCCTCGTCGAACAGCACTTCCGCCGTGATGTGCCGGTCGCCCTTGCCGAACAGGAGCCAGCCCAGGGACACGCGCTGCCGGGTCGGGCGCAAGCCCACGCGACGCAGCTTGTCCCGCAACTCGGACAGGGGGCACCCCTTCCGGTGGGCGGGAGCGGTCGTCGACTCGATATAGGCGGCTAAGGGATCGGACATCGTCGGAACAGAAACCTGGAAAATGCGCTTCTACCATTGAAATAATAGGAAAGCGAGGCTCCGGCGACAAGGCTGACCAAAGGCGCACGCGGCCGACGCCGCCAAAATCCAGTCCAAAAGTGCGCTCCCCCTGATGGTCCCTTTGATGGACGGCAAAGCCTGTGCTACCAGAGCCCCATTCCGATGGTCTCGGGAGGTTTCCGGGGCCGCTTTTGCGATGTGATGAAAGGGTCGGCACCCGGCATGGCGCGCCAGTCGAGCTACTCCTACGAAGACCTTCTCGCCTGCGGGCGCGGAGAAATGTTCGGTCCCGGCAATGCGCAATTGCCGCTGCCGCCGATGCTGATGTTCGACCGCATCACCTCCATCGGCGAGGACGGCGGCGAATATGGCAAGGGCCACGTGCGCGCCGAACTCGATGTGCGGCCGGATCTCTGGTTTTTCCCCTGCCATTTCAAGGGCGATCCGGTCATGCCGGGCTGCCTGGGCCTCGATGCCCTGTGGCAGTTGGTCGGCTTCTACCTCGGTTGGGGCGGTTCCGCGGGCCGCGGCCGGGCGCTCGGTGTCGGTGAGGTGAAGTTCTCCGATCAGGTGCTCCCGAGCGTCAAGAAGGTGGTCTACGGCGTCGATCTCAAGCGCGTTTTCCGCTCCAAGCTGGTGCTCGGCATCGCCGATGGCTGGCTCGAGGCGGACGGCCGCCGGATCTATGAGGCCAAGGACCTGCGGGTCGGCTTGTTCCAGACGGAAGCGGCCGCCGGCTAAATCCTAAAATCCCCGGCTCACGGTTGAGATTGAGCCGGGCCGATCTTACGTCTCACGAGCATGATCCGGAACCGAAGGGTCCGCGTTAGCGAAAAGTGGAACCCCGTTTTTCCGACACGATCATGCCCCAAGACGCTCTGGGTCGGCATGAAGTTTCTATGAAGAGGTTAGGCTATGAGACGCGTCGTCGTCACCGGAATGGGCATCGTTTCGTCCATCGGCAACTCCACGCAGGAGGTTCTGGCCTCGTTGCGGGAAGCGAAATCCGGCATCAGCAAGGCTGCGGACTATGAGCGGCTCGGTTTCCGCTGCCAGGTTCACGGCGCGCCGACCCTGAACGCGGAAGAGCTCGTCGACCGCCGCGCCATGCGCTTCCACGGCGGCGGCACGGCCTGGAACCATGTCGCCATGGACCAGGCGATCCGCGATTCGGGCCTCGAGGAGAGCGACATCTCCAATGAGCGCACGGGCATCATCATGGGCTCGGGCGGCCCTTCGACCCGCGTCATCGTGGAAGCGGCCGACATCACCCGCGAAAAGGGGCCCAAGCGCATCGGCCCGTTCGCGGTGCCCAAGGCCATGTCTTCGACTGCCTCGGCAACGCTTGCGACCTGGTTCAAGATCAAGGGCGTGAACTATTCGATCTCCTCGGCCTGCGCGACTTCGAACCATTGCATCGGCAACGCCTACGAGATGATCCAATACGGCAAGCAGGACGTGATGTTCGCCGGCGGCTGCGA
The DNA here is from genome assembly GCF_015694465.1 of Microvirga alba. Taxonomy (GTDB): domain Bacteria; phylum Pseudomonadota; class Alphaproteobacteria; order Rhizobiales; family Beijerinckiaceae; genus Microvirga; species Microvirga alba. The sequence continues at coordinate 606,041 of NZ_JADQDO010000002.1, read as the reverse complement.
GGATCTCGACTGGACCCTGTCGTCCCTGTTCGACGCCATGGGGGCCATGTCCTCCAAGTACAACGACACCCCGGCGACCGCCTCCCGCGCCTATGACGCCAACCGCGACGGCTTCGTCATCGCCGGCGGCGCGGGCGTGCTGGTGCTGGAAGAACTCGAACACGCCAAGGCGCGCGGCGCGCGCATCTACGGCGAGATCGTCGGCTACGGCATGACCTCGGACGGCTACGACATGGTCGCCCCCTCGGGCGAAGGCGCGGTGCGCTGCATGCGCATGGCGCTGAAAGACGTCAAAACCCCGATTGACTACATCAACCCGCACGCTACCGCGACGCCGGTCGGCGACCTGAAGGAGATCGAGGCGATCCGCGAGGTCTTCGGCTCGGGCGAGAAATGCCCGCCGATCTCCGCCACCAAGTCGCTCACCGGCCATTCGCTCGGCGCGACCGGCGTGCAGGAGGCGATCTACTCGCTGCTCATGATGAAGAACGGCTTCATCTGCGAGAGCGCCCACATCCAGGAACTCGATCCCGCCGTCGCCGACATGAACATCGTGCGGACGCGGATCGACAACGCCAAGATCGACACGGTTCTTTCGAACTCGTTCGGTTTCGGCGGCACCAACGCCACGCTCGTCTTCAGCCGTTACGCGGCCTAAAGCATGGTCCGGAGCGCTGGAAAACCGGCTCTCCGACAAGACCATGCGCGTCAACGGGACCTTCTGGAGCGTTTTCGATCCCGTGAGATCGGAAAAGCTCTGGAAAGACGAACGTCACATCATTGAGACATCTGCATGCGAATCCCTGATCGACCAGGGAGACCTCGCATGGATATGCTCACCGAGATTGCCAGAACGGCTCGCGACGAACGCTGCGACACCAACGAGCAGCGCGGAGCAGAGCCGGAGCATAGGGGGACCCCAGTGAACGGTCTGATGCACGGAAAACGCGGCCTCATCATGGGTGTCGCGAACGACCACTCCATCGCCTGGGGCATCGCCAAGACTCTGGCGGAGCACGGCGCGGAACTCGCCTTCACCTATCAGGGCGAGGCGCTCGGCAAACGCGTGGCGCCGCTCGCCGCATCGCTCGGCTCCAACCTCGTCGTCCCGTGCGACGTCGAGGACATCGCCTCCGTGGACGCCGCTTTCGAGGCCCTCGACAAGCACTGGGACAGCATCGACTTCGTGGTTCACGCCATCGGTTTCTCCGACAAGTCGCAGCTCAAAGGCTCCTATGTGGACGTCACCACGCGTGAGAATTTCTCGCGCACCATGGTGATCTCCTGCTTCTCCTTCACGGAGATCGCGCAACGCGCGGCCAAGCGCATGAAGAACGGCGGCTCGCTCCTGACGCTGACCTATGGCGGCTCGACGCGGGTCATGCCGAATTACAATGTGATGGGCGTGGCAAAGGCGGCGCTGGAAGCGAGCGTGCGCTACATCGCGTCCGATCTCGGCCCCCAGGGCATCCGCTGCAACGCCATCTCGGCCGGCCCGGTCCGCACGCTTGCAGGCGCGGGCATCTCGGATGCGCGGATCATGTTCAGCTATCAGAAAGCGCACGCGCCGCTGCGCCGTTCGATCACCATCGAGGATGTGGGCGGCTCGGCGCTCTATATGCTGTCCGACCTCTCCAGCGGCGTGACCGGCGAGATCCACTACGTGGATTCCGGCTACAACATCATCTCGATGCCGCGCCCGGATGTGCTGAAGGCCCAGGATGCAGCCGGCGTGACGGGTGAGGACGCTTAAATCCCGTTCGAGTACGAACTCTTCGCCAGGGTCTCATGATACCTGGCGAAGTCAGCCCATCGACCGCGCCATGATGCTCACCCGCCGACAGGCTCTCGCCGGCCTCGCCTTCTGTCTCGTGCCCGCGACCGGCATGGCGCTTGAGCGGGACACTCTCTTCAACGTCTCGACCCGCCTCGTCGAGATTTATCAGGCGGGCGATGCCGCCGCCCTGCACGGGATGCTTTCGCCCGACCTCCAGGCGCAATATTCGCCGGACGCGCTCGCTTCGTGGCTCCGCGAGGTCAACGCCAAGTTCGGGCCGTTGCAGCGCATCAGCCTGCCGATTTCAGGCACTCGGGCCTATGCCATCTTCGCTGCCTATTTCGAGCGCGCCCCGAGCGACATGTTTCTCGAACTCGACCCGCAAGGCCGGGTCGTGGTCTGGACCTTGAAGAACGATTCCGGGGCGGTCGCGCTGCGCAAGCGATAGGTGCGGCGGTTCCGCGCCTGTGATAGCCAATGGCATCGGCTTTCAATCGAGAACCCTGCCATGACCCAATACACCGTTTTCCTGTTGGCGTTCGCCGCGTCGGCGGCCGCGCCCGGCCCGGAAATCGCGGGTCTTCTGGCGCGAGCCCTGTCGAACGGGATGTTCGCCTCGCTGCCTCTGGCGCTCGGGATCATCCTCGGAAAACTCGTGATGCTCACGGCGGCGGTGGTCGGCCTGTCCGCCCTGATCGAGGTCTTGGGCCCGATGTTCGTCGCGCTGAAATTCGGCGGTGCCGCCTATCTCATTTGGCTCGGCATCAAGAAATGGAAGAATGCCGGACGCGTGCTGGCGGCAACAGAGGCGACGAAGCCCTTGAACTTCGCGACCGAGATCGGCCTTGGCCTCGCCATGACCCTCTCGAACCCCATCGCCATCGTCTTCTACATGGCGCTTCTGCCCGGCGTGATCGACGTGTCCGGAATCACCCTGGCGAGCTACGCGATCCTCTGCGCCATTATCACCGCCGTGATGATCGCCATCGCACTGGGTTACGGCCTCGTGGCGGAAATCGCGCGAAAGCTGTTCTCTTCCTCGATGTCGAAGGCGCGCATCGACCGCTCTGCGGGCGCGATGATGGTCGGAGCCGGAATCCTGATCGCCGGCCGCTCCGCGACGACGTGAGCGCCAAACCTGGTGACGAGAGCGGCCATCACGAGGGCGTGAGAAGGCGCATCCGGCCTTGATATGGCCGCGCTTGAGCGGCACGAGAGCGTCGTTCGCACGAGAATCAATCCCCATGATCCTGTCCCGCCGTACGCTGCTTGCCGGTCTTGCCCTGTCGGGCGCAAGCGCTCCCGCCTTCGCGCAAACCGCGCCGGAACCTCAGAAGGCACCAATCGAACTCATCGAGGATACGCTCGATCTGCCTTCCGTCGTGAGGCTCGGCCACGCCCATGGCGATGTGATCATGATCGAGTATTTCGATTATAACTGCCCCTGGTGCAAACGCTCCGCGCAGGATCTGCCGAACCTTTTGAAGGCCGAGCCGGACCTGAGCTATGTGCTGGTCAATTTCGCGGTGCTCGGCTTAGCCTCGGTCACGGCGCACAAGGCGGCTCTCGCCTATCTCCAGCTTTACGGACCTGAGCGCTATCTGCCGCTCCACCTCGCCCTGTTCCGTCTGCACGGAGCCGTTGACGGGACCCGCGCGCTGGCGGAAGCCGAGCGCCTCGGCGGCGACCGCAAGCGCCTGACCGAAGCCGCCGACAGCGAGCGCACCATCCAGTGGATGAAGGATGCGTTGAAGCTCGGCAATTCCCTGGGCCTCGTCGCCACCCCGTCCTTCCTGGTCGGCGCCGAATCCTATGTGGGCGGCATGACGCTGGCCCAGAAGCGCGAGGCGATTGCGCGGGCGCGGGGGTAGGACGTCGACCGCCATTCTCTCATCGAAGAGGTGATTGGGGCCGCCTCTCGATCCCCCTTGGCTTCCCTCAGCTGCGCTCCGCCCGAATCTGGCAAGCGCGACCGTTCACCCTCCCCCTTGCGGGGAGGGGTGGGGGTGGGGGTGGTTCGACCGGGTGAGCGATTGAGCGTTTGAGTGATCCAAACACCGTATTCACCGGGGCGCTCCGGTGTCGGGCTATGCGCTCCGACTTTTCGACCCCCACCCCTAACCCCTCCCCACAAGGGGGAGGGAAGAAACCAGAGATCGCCGAGCTGACCTCCAAAACATCGCGATCCCTTAGACAATTCTGCTGGAAAGGCTTATCGCGAAGGAGCATGTCGCTCATCCGCTCCTCCCTTCTCGTCGGGCTCGGCGCCGTCGCGTCGCGGGTCTTGGGCTTTGTCCGGGACATCCTGTTCGCGCAGGCGCTCGGCGCGGGACCGGTCGCGGATGCTTTTCTTGCCGCCTTCCGCCTGCCGAATCTGGTCCGCCGCATCGCCGCCGAGGGCGGGCTCAACCCGGCGCTGATCCCCGCGCTGAGCCGTCTCGAACCGGATGAATCGGCGAGGGTCGCGGGCGATGTCATCACCGTCTTCGCCTTGGGGCTCATCGCCCTGACAGGCCTCGTCGAGGTGGCAGCGGGACTCATCGCCTTCGTGCTCGCGCCCGGCCTTCAGGGCGATGAGGGGACATTGGCCCTCGTCGCGCTTTATACGCGCCTTAGCTTTCCCATGGTGGTTTGCGTCACTCTCGCCTCCGTCGGCGCGGCTCTGCTGAACATCAGGGGTCGCTTCACCGCGACGGCTCTGGCCCCGCTCGCCGTCAATCTCGGTCTGATCGCGGCAATCATCGCCCTGGAGAACGCCGACACCCTGCCTATCGAGCGCAAAGCGATCTGGCTTGCCGTCGCCTCCAGTCTCTCCGGCTTCGTCCAGCTCGTGCTGGTCGCCATAGCTCTCTGGCGCAGCGACGGACGCATGATGCGGTTTCGCCTGCCGCATTGGTCGCCAACCCTGAAAAGCCTGCTGCTCGCAGGCGTTCCCGCCCTTGTGGCGAGCGGCGCGGCGCAGCTTTTCATTCTGGTCGGCACGCAGATCGCCTCGTTCTGGCCGTCAGGCGTGTCCTGGCTCTATTACGCCGACCGGGTCGTGCAATTGCCCGTCGGTCTGATGGCGGCGCTGGGCTCGAGCGTGCTCTTGCCCGAACTTGCCCTCCGGCATCGGACGGGCGAAGCGAACGGCATCATCGCCGCGCAGAACCGGGCGCTCGAAATCGCCCTGCTCCTGGCGCTCCCGGCCTGCGTCGCCCTCGGCATTCTGGCGGAACCGGTCGCCTCCGTGCTGTTCGCGCGCGGGGCCTTCACGGCGTCCGATGCGCAAGGCACCGCCCTCGTCCTCATGGGTCTGAGCCTCGGCCTGCCCTTCGCAACGCTCGGCAAGGTCTTGAGCCAGACCCTGTTCGCGCGCGGCTCCTTGCGCGGAACGCTGCTTGCCACCGGCATCGGGATCCTCGTCACCATCGGTGCGGCCCTGCCCCTGGGGGCGGCGTTCGACATGACCGGCATCGCCATCGGCATCAGCCTCGGCTGCCTCGCCCACGCCGCAGCGCTCAGCGTCCTTCTCAAGCGATTCGGCCTTTGGGCGATCGATCGGGCGCTGGTGACAAAGCTTGTCCAGATCGTTGCCGCCACCCTCGTCATGAGCCTCGGTCTCGTGACCGCGACGGCGCTCATCCCGCCCTCCGGCCCCCTGACGCTCGCCGGCCTCTGCCTCGGTGGATTGGCGCTTTACGCCGCCGCCGCTGTCCTGACCGGCGCGGTGAAGCGGGGCGATCTGGCCCTGCTGGCGAAAAAACCTTAAGACCGCTTGCATCGCGGCCGGGCCCTGTCATAACCCCGCCGCGACAAGCGTGGGAGTTTTGAAGACGATGGCGAAGTTCAAGGAGCTCGTGTTCTCGGGCGTTCAGCCGACCGGGAATCTCCATCTCGGCAACTATCTCGGAGCCATCAAGCGTTTCGTGACCATGCAGGACACGCACGACTGCATCTATTGCGTCGTCGACATGCACGCGATCACCGTGCCGCAGAACCCCAAGGATCTGACCCGCCAGATCCGCGAGGTCACCGCCGCGTTCCTGGCCGCCGGCATCGACCCCACGCGCCATATCGTCTTCAACCAGTCGCAGGTTTCCGAACACGCCGAACTCGCCTGGGTTTTCAACTGCGTCGCCCGTCTCGGCTGGCTGAACCGCATGACCCAGTTCAAGGACAAGGCCGGCAAAGACCGGGAGAACGCGTCCGTCGGCCTCTACGCCTATCCGAACCTGATGGCGGCCGACATCCTTGTCTATCGCGCCACCCATGTGCCGGTGGGCGAGGACCAGAAGCAGCATCTCGAACTGACCCGCGACGTCGCGCAGAAATTCAACAACGATTGGGCCGAATCGATTGCCGAGCAGGGTTTCGGCGATGCCTTCTTCCCGCTCACCGAGCCGCTGATTCAAGGCCCCGCGACCCGGGTCATGTCGCTGCGCGATGGTTCGAAGAAGATGTCGAAATCGGACCCGTCCGACTATTCGCGCATCAACCTGACCGACGACGCCGACACCATCGCCCAGAAGGTGCGCAAGGCGAAAACCGATCCCGAGCCGCTGCCGAGCGAGGTCGAGGGCCTGAAGTCCCGGCCCGAGGCCGAAAATCTCGTTGCGATCTACGCCGCGCTCACCGACACCACGGCTGAAGACGTGCTGCGCCAGCATGGCGGCTCGCAATTCTCCGGCTTCAAGGCCGCCCTCGTGGACGTGGCGGTGGCCAAACTCGCCCCCATCGCCGACGAGATGCGCCGCCTCATGGCCGATCCCGGCCATATCGACGCAGTCCTGGCGGACGGCTCGGCCCGCGCCCGGGTCATCGCCTGCGAGACCATGAATGCGGTCAAGGACATCGTCGGCTTCGTTCGCGCGCGCTGACTTGCTCCCGGCGCAAGAGCAGGGCAGCATCGCTTTCTCGATGCAGGAGACCGTGCTGTGAGCGGCAAGCGCCGATCGTATGAGACCGGCCACCGGCCCAAGTTCCTGGTGGTGATCGACAAGACGCCGGAATGTGCCCGCGCCATCCATTTCGCCTCGCGGCGCGCGGCGCGGACAGGCGCGAGCATGATCATGCTCGCCATCGTCGACCCGCCCGACAATTTCGAGTGGATCGGCGTCGGCGAAGCCATGGTGGAAGAAGCCAGCGTCGCGGCAAAAAAAAGCCTCGATGCGGCGGCCCGCGAAGCCCGCAACGCTGCGGGCGTGGAGCCTGAACAAGTGATTCGCGTGGGCAACCGCGCCGAGGCGATCACCACGCTCATCAATGAGGACGAGGACATCTCCTTCCTCGTGCTGGCGGCGGGAACGAGCAAGGACGGCCCCGGCCCCCTGGTCTCGACGCTCGCCGGAAAAGCCTCCTCCACCTTCCCGGTCCCGATCGTCATCGTGCCCGGCTCCCTGAGCGACGAAGAAATCGACGCGTTGGCGGGGTGAACGGGAGCCTTCGCCGTCATTCCGGGGCGCCGCAGGCGAGCCCGGAACCCATAAACACCGGCGGTTTAGTAAAAGACGCAACGGATGTCGCTGCGGGCGATCCCGCGCCGTTGGCGGTTACGGGTTCCGGGCCCCGCTTTCGCGGCCCCGGAATGACACCATCAGGAATCACCGCCCGGTCGAACCGCCCCCACCCTCAATCCCTCCGCGCAAGGGAGGAGGGAAGTTGCCCCACTGAAGTTGCCCCGCTCTTGGAATCCCTCAAAGTCCGATCCACATTGGCTCCGGAACCTGTTAGAACAATTCCAAGACGATCTTTCTGACCCACTCGCCGGCCTTGAACCGGCGCTGAGGAAAAAACGATGTTCATTCAGACTGAAGCGACCCCCAATCCCGCCACCTTGAAGTTCCTGCCCGGCCGCGTCGTGATGCCGGAGGGTACCTTTGAGGCGCGCAATGCCGAGAATGCAGGCGTCTCGCCGCTGGCCGGACGGCTGTTCGCCATTCCGGGCGTGACCGGCGTGTTTTTCGGCTACGATTTCATCACCGTCACGAAGGCCGATGGCGAGTGGCAGCACCTGAAGCCCGCGATCCTCGGCGGGATCATGGAGCATTTCATGACCGGCGCGCCCCTCTTCACGAACGCCGACGCGGCGATCCAGGAGGACGGCGAAGAGTTCTTCGACGAAGCGGATGCCTCGACCGTCGCCACCATCAAGGAACTGCTCGAAACCCGTATCCGCCCGGCGGTCGCGGGCGACGGCGGCGACATCACCTTCCGGGGTTTCAAGGACGGCATCGTCTATCTCGTCATGAAGGGCGCCTGCTCCGGCTGCCCGTCCTCGACGGCGACGTTGCGCAACGGCATCCAGAACCTGCTGCGCCAATTCCTGCCGGATGTGCGCGAAGTGCAGGCTGTTTGAGGCAGCGCCCCGGACGGGAGAGCATGATCAGAACAAGTGGAAACCGGTTGTTCGCCCGGATCATGCGGAAATTAGAAATCTTGAGCTTGATCAGGTTTCAAAGTGACATGATCAAGCTCTAGAATCACCGGCGCGGTCTTTTGGGCCGCGCTTTTTTCTTGGAGGCTTCCGTGTCCGCCCTGTCCGACGACGCCCTCGATCAGCTCTTTCGCAACGCCCGCACCTTCCGCTGGTGGCAGGACAAGCCGGTCAGCGCGGAGTCCTTACGCGCGGTGGCCGAACTCGCCAAGCTTGGGCCGACCAGCGCCAATTCCACGCCGGCCCGCTTCGTCTTCGTGGTCTCGCCCGAGGCGAAGGAGAAGCTGCGGCCGCATCTGGATGAGGGCAATGTGCGCCAGACCATGAGCGCGCCCGCCACCGCCATCGTGGCCTACGACACGGAATTCTACGAAAAACTCCCCTACCTCAATCCGCATTCGGATGCGCGAAGCTGGTTTGCCGGCAAGCCCGCCGCCATCGAGGAAGGCGCGTTCCGCAACTCGTCCATTCAAGGCGGGTATCTGATCCTCGCCGCGCGCGCGCTCGGGCTCGATTGCGGGCCGATGTCGGGCTTCAATCGCGAGGGTGTGGACGGGGCGTTCTTTCCCGACGGCAAGATCAAATCGAACTTTCTCGTCAATCTCGGCTACGGACTGCGGGAAAAGCTGCATCCCCGCCAGCCGCGTCTGGCGTTTGAGGATTTCTGCACGATCGCCTGAGAAGGGCCGCGCGGGCATGTCATTGCAAAACCGGTTCCCACCGGTCCGGATCTTGTTCTAAAGAGACAGGATCAGACGGAGACGAAGTTTGCGCGTCCTTGCCATCGATACCGCCCTCGGCGCCTGCTCGGCCTGCATCTTCCAGGCGGGTGAGGCTGAGCCGCTGGCCAGCGAATCCATCGCCATGGAGCGCGGCCACGCGGAGGCCCTGTTGCCGCTGCTCGACCGGCTGTCCTCGCACGTGGAGGGCGGGTTCGACAGCCTCGACCGGGTCGCGGTGACGGTCGGACCGGGCAGCTATACCGGCCTTCGGGTCGGCATCTCCGCCGCGCGCGGCATCGGACTGGCGCTGGGAATCCCGGTGATCGGGGTCGCGACGCTCTCGGCCTTTCTCGCTCCCCTCATGGCGGGCAACCAGCGTGGCCTGTTCACCGCCGCCATCGATGCCAAGCACGGGCACATCTATATCCAGGCCATCGCATTTGGCGGACGCACCATCATTCCGCCGGGCCTGATGAACTACCGCGACGCCCTGCGCCTTCTCGGCTCCGGCCCGCTCCTGGTCACGGGATCGGCGGCGACCGCGCTTGCCGCGGAGGCCCGCGCCCAGGGAATCGAGGCCATCATCGGCGAATCGACCCTTGCGCCCGACATCGCCTGGGTCGCGCGCCTCGGCGCTATCGCCGATCCGGCCCAGGCCCTGCCGAAACCGCTCTACCTGCGCGATCCCGACGCCAAGCCGCAGGACGGAGCGCGAATCGCCCGCCGATGAGCTTCCTCGACCGGATCTTCCGGCCCCCCAGCGCCCGCATCGAGGCGGTCGGGACCGAGACTGCCGCTCAGCTCGCGGCGATCCACGCCTCCGCTTTCGCGCGGGCCTGGAGCCCGCTTGAATTCGAGCGCCTGCTCGGCGAACGCGGCGTCATCGGCGATGGGCTGTTTCTCGGACGCGAGACCCGGCCCGTGGGTTTTGCCCTGTCGCGAATCGTGCTCGACGAAGCGGAGATCCTCACCATCGCCATCCGAAAGGAGGCGCGCGGACGCGGCCATGCCCGTCCGCTCCTGAAGCAGCACCTGGAGGGGCTCTCCCGTAAGGGCGTGGCCAAGGTTCATCTCGAGGTCGAGGAGGGCAATGCCCCGGCGCTCGCCCTCTATCGCCGCCTCGGCTTCAAGGAGATCGGGCGCCGCCCGGCCTATTATCTCAAGCCCGACGGAACGCGGGTGGCGGCGGTCACGATGGCGTTGGACTTGTGACTTCACGGCCGGGCGAAAAGTCCGAATGAGCGGGGTATATAGCCCCAGCCCCGTTGGTCCCCTATAAGCATCCGCAAGGAGTGGGTCAGCCTTGGCTTTACGCAACACCACATCGATCAGACCGCGCCGGTCGGACGCCATCGAGCGCGCCTGCCGCGAGAAGGGCTTGCGCATGACCGGCCAGCGCCGGGTCATCGCGCGCATTCTCGACGCCGCGGCCGACCACCCCGACGTGGTGGAGCTGCACCGCCGCGCGGCGGCGGTGGACGAGCGCATCTCGCTCTCGACCGTCTATCGGACCGTGAAGCTTCTGGAGACGCAAGGCATCATCGAGCGGCTCGATTTCCGCGACGGCCGCTCGCGCTACGAGCAGGCGGCGCGCGAGCACCACGACCACCTGATCAATCTCGAAACCGGCGCCGTGATCGAGTTCCAATCGGACGAGATCGAGGCCCTGCAGACAGAGATCGCCCGGCGGCTCGGCTACAAGGTCGTCTATCACCGGCTTGAGCTTTACGCGGTGCCGATTCCGAAGGACGACACGTGAGGCGGATCGGCGTTGGACTGAAACTCTTCGTCCTGGCCCTCTGCAGCCTCCTCCTGATCCCGCTCCAGATGGTGGCGATGCGGTTCGGCTGGCAGGTCATGCACGTCGCGCCGATGTGGTTTCACCGGATCTTTCTGCGCCTCTTCAGCCTGCGCGTCGTCGAAAAGGGCACGCCGCCCGGGGACGATGCGACGCTGGTTCTCGCCAATCACGTCTCCTGGCTCGACATTCCGGTCATCGGCTCGGTTCATCCGCTCTCCTTCATCGCCAAGTCGGAGGTCGAGACATGGCCCGTCATCGGGCTGTTCGCGAAGCTGCAACGCTCGGTCTTCATCGACCGCCAGCGCAAGAAGGCGACGGCGGAAGTCCGCCACGCGCTCGCCCATCGTCTGGTGAAGGGCGAGGTGATGGTCTTGTTCGCGGAAGGCACGACGGGGGATGGCAACCGGCTCCTGCCCTTCCGCTCCTCCCTCGTCGGTGCGGCCCAGACGGCGTTGATGGATGACAGCATCGAGCGCGTCTATCTCCAGCCGCTCGCCATTTCCTACACCCGCCGCAACGGCCTGCCGGTGACCCGGCGCGAGCGCCCGGCCATCGCCTGGTATGGCGACATGGAACTCGCGCCCCATCTCGGCTTGTTCTTCCGCGACGGTCCCATCGACGCGGTGGTGACCTGGGGCGAGCCGGTTCCCTTCAACGGCAACCGCAAGCAGGCGACGGCGGAAGCCGAAGCGGCCATCCGCAAGGCGGTCAAAACTTCCTAAGCGACATTCATTCTCAAGGATTCCGGCGCCTTCGCTTTACAGGTCCGCTCCTTGCGGTTGAATGGATTTTTCGACCGATTGCCCAGGAGAGAACGATGCGAGCGAAGCCGATCGTCTACCACATTCCGGTGTGCCCATTCTGTCAGCGGATCGAAATTCTGCTGAATCTCAAGGGGCATCCCGATGCCGTGGAATTCCGCGTCGTCGACATTACCAAGCCGAGAGATCCCGAATTGCTGCAAAAGACGCGCGGGACAACGGCACTTCCCGTTCTGGAGACCGCGGATGGACGCATTCTGAAGGAAAGTCTCGTCATCCTGCAATATCTCGACGAAACGGTCCCGGGCGTTCAACAGCGCCGCGCCGATCCCTTCCAACATGCGGTCGAAAGGATGCTCATCGCCAAGGAGGGGCCCTTAATCTCCGCAGGCTATGCGTTCGTCATGAACCAGGACCGCGATGCACTCCACTCTCACCAGGAGAGACTTCTGCGGTCGTTCTCACAGATCGATGATTTCCTGCGCGAACACAGCCCCCAGGGTGATTTTCTGTTTTCGGATTTCGGGCTCGCCGAAGCGGTTTTCACGCCGATCTTCATGCGCTTCTGGTTCCTTGAGTATTACGAGGGCTTCGACCTGCCGGCGAACGGTGAATTCGAGAGGGTTCGACGTTGGCGACAGGCGTGTCTGGCGCATCCCGCGGCCCAGCAGACATCGCGCGAAGAGATTCTGAAGCTCTACTACGACTATGCTCTCGGAGCGGGGAACGGCGCTCTGCTGCCGGGGCGGACGAGGTCGAGCTTCGTTTTCGAACCGCACTGGAAGACCCGTCCATGGCCCCCGGCCGATAAGTACGGTCAACCGGCAAGCGATGAAGCCCTGGGATTGTTGGCTGGATAGGGGACGTCCGCCAACGTCCGAAACGATGTCATTCGGGTCGCCTCCGCCGACTTCCGCTCTGCACCCGTTCCGATCTTCGCGCCAGCTCTTGCTGCATGAGGACAATTACGAAGGTCATCAGATTGCCACCGCCCTTCAAAGTCGAGTTGTTCCCGCATGATCCTCGCTGGTCCGAGCGCGCCGGAGCAGAAGGCGACGCGCTCGCGGCCATTCTCGGATCGACTTTGCTGACCGTCCACCATGTCGGTTCGACAGCCATTCCCGGCATATCCGCCAAACCGATCTTGGATCTCCTGCCTGTGGTCACGAACTTGTCGGAACTGGACAGGCGCAAGAGCGCGATCGAGGCTCTTGGTTACGAGTGGTGGGGCGAGTACGGATTGCCAGGGCGGCGCTACTGCACGAAGGTCGACCTCGATACCGGGCGCAGGCTGGTCCAGCTTCATTGCTATGTGGACGGATCCTCGGAAATCGAGCGCCATCTCGCCTTTCGCGATTATCTGCGCGAGCGACCGGAGATTGCGCGCGCCTACGATGAGGAGAAGGCGCGTTGCCAAAGCCTTCACCCCGACGACTCGCACGCCTACAGTGATTGTAAGGACGCATGGATCAAGAAGATCGAGGCAGAAGCGATGGCGCGCTATCGATCCTGAGGCGCTCGCGTTCCAGCGCCTTCTAATAGATCGCCGGAAGATTGTGCGCCTCCCAAAGCTTTTTCGGAATCGTTTCACCGACCAGGAACTCGAAGGCCTGCACCGTTTGTCGGTCAGCCTTGAGCTGGCAGGTGAATTTCAAATTGTACCATTGCTGGTGGCTACGAAACGCGGCTCCCTCGGCCAGGACCGTGTTCTTGCCGATTTTCACATCCGCCATGGCGTAAGCAACGACGCGGTCGGGCTGAAACTGCGTGAACGCGGCCACGATCTGCGCAATGGCCTCAAGGCCGCAGAGTTGCTCCATGCGTGTTTCTTCCTCGAGGAGCGGAAGCGTCGTCCTCATGGCTCGGCTCCCTGGATGGGAGAGGACATCGCCGGATAGAATTTTCGTTGCGCGGATCGTTCCCGGATTCTGGGATTTCGGCTCGACGGGAGGCGGCTCAGGCGTCGAGAAAACAGGATCCGCGCCGCTCCGGAGGGCCGTTGCGATCCCAGGCTCGGATTGCGGTGGTCGCTCGTCCGCACCCTGAGGCCTTTCGGGGGCGAGAAACTCGTCCCATTGCTCGGGCGTCCAGATTTCAACGAGGACGCTCTCATCGAGCGGCGCGGGGGACCGCTTCAAGCTGAATGGAACAAGAAAGGCCGACGCCGCCAAGAGATGAAGAACCAGCGAGACCGGAAGGCCCCGTACCGCCGCATCGGAGGTTTTCGAAAGGAACCGGGCTTTTTTCGTTCCACGGGCTCCTCGTGGTGCCGGTCCGGAAGAAAATCCTTATTTCGGTGCATCTTGGCAGGAATGCGGCGCCCCCATCGGGGTCGCCGTGCAATGCCGCGACAGGCCAGCTATTCTCTTGAGGCCGCAAAAGGCGTAAACAACGCTCATTCTTCGCCCGCCACGGGTATTTCAAGCAACAGGCTCGTTCAGCGTGAAAAAAGTCTTCGTCAAATCCTACGGTTGCCAGATGAACGTCTATGATGCCGAGCGCATGACGGACCTTCTCGCGACAGAAGGGTACAGCGAAACCAAGGCAATGGAGGAGGCGGATCTCGTCATCCTCAACACCTGCCACATCCGCGAGAAGGCCGCCGACAAGGTCTATTCCGAACTCGGTCGTGTGCGCGAATTGAAGGAGGAGCGCGAGGCGCAAGGCCGCGAGACCAAAATCGTGGTCGCGGGCTGTGTCGCCCAGGCCGAGGGCAAGGAAATCCTGCGCCGGCAAACCGCCGTGGACGTGGTCGTCGGCCCGCAGAACTATCACCACCTGCCCGACCTGTTGAAGCGCTCGAAAGCGGAACGCCTCGTCGACACCGAATTCCCGATCGAGGACAAGTTCGATCACCTGCCCGCGTTGCAGAAAAGCCGGATTCAGAGCCGGGGCGTGACCGCCTTCCTGACCATCCAGGAAGGTTGCGACAAGTTCTGCACCTTCTGCGTGGTGCCCTATACCCGCGGCGCGGAAGTCTCCCGCCCGGTCGCCAGGATTCTCGACGAGGCGATGCGGCTGGCGGATGCGGGCGTGCGCGAGTTGACCCTCATCGGCCAGAACGTCAACGCCTATCATGGCGAAGGCCCCGACGGGTCTTCGTGGACGCTGGGACGCCTGCTGCGGCGTCTCGCGGAGGTACCGGGGATCGCGCGGTTGCGCTACATGACCAGTCATCCGCGTGACATGGATGATGAGCTCATCTTGGCCCATGGCGATCTGCCCGCGCTCATGCCTTACCTGCACTTGCCCGTGCAATCCGGCTCCGACCGGATTCTCGACGCCATGAACCGTAAGCATACGAGCGACGAATATCGCCGGCTGATCGAGCGGATCCGCAAAAGACAGCCCGATCTCGCCCTCTCCTCCGATTTCATCGTCGGTTTTCCCGGCGAGACGGACGCGGAATTCGAGGAGACCATGCGGCTGGTGGCCGATGTGGGCTTCGCGATGTCGTTCACGTTCAAATACAGCCCGCGCCCCGGCACCCCCGCGGCCGAGCTCGCGACGCAAGTGTCCGAAGAGGTGAAGTCGATGCGTCTGGCACGGTTGCAAAACCTGTTGGAAACCCAAAGACAGGCTTTCAATCACGGAACCGTCGGTCAGACTCTGGACGTTCTCTTGGAGAAGCCGGGCCGTCACCCGGGCCAGATCGCAGGCAAGTCGCCCTATCTGCAACCGGTGCAGTTCGAGAGCGATGCGCACCAGATCGGCGAGATCGTGACGGTGCGAATCGTCAGGGCAGGCTCCAACAGCCTGTTCGCGGAGTTGATCGGGACCGGTGACAAAGTCGCCGCCTAAACAACATGAGGAGAGGCATTTGAGGCCAGCGGACAACGTGACCGCACGAGCGCAAAAGGGCCGGAGCCCCGCAAGCTTACATCCAGGCGTCGAGGAAGAGGCCGAGATCATCCTCACCTTCGACGACAATCGCCTCGCCAGCCTTGTTTTCGGGCAATACGATCAGAACCTCGCCCATCTCGAGCGACGCTTGAGCGTCACCGCCATCGCCAACGGCAACCGGGTGACCGTCAAGGGTACGCCGGAAGCATCCGAACTCGCCCGCAGGGTGCTGGAGGGGCTCTATGAGCGCGCCCGCCAGGGCGTGACGCTGGCTCCCGGCGACGTGGATGGGGCGATTCAGGAAAGCAACCTGCAGGGCAGTCTCTTTCCCACCGCCGAGGCCGCCATTCCGGGCCTGACCGCCTTCGACCAGATCGCGACCCGCAAACGCGGCCCGGTGCGCGCCCGCAACGCGGCGCAGAACGCTTATATCAAGGCGCTCAAGCAGCACGAGCTGGTCTTCGCGGAAGGTCCCGCCGGCACCGGCAAGACCTGGCTTGCGGTCGGCTATGCCGTCTCGCTTCTGGAGCAGGGACAGGCGGATCGCCTGATTCTCTCGCGCCCCGCCGTCGAAGCCGGCGAACGGCTCGGCTTCCTGCCCGGCGACATGCGCGAAAAGGTCGATCCCTATCTGCGGCCGATCTACGACGCCCTCTATGATTTCATGGAGGCGCGGCACGTGGACCGGGGCCTTCAGACCGGCATGATCGAAATCGCGCCGCTCGCCTTCATGCGCGGGCGGACCCTTACCAACGCGGTCGTGCTGCTCGACGAGGCGCAGAACACCACATCGATGCAGATGAAAATGTTTCTGACCCGTCTCGGCGAAGGGTCGCGCATGATCATCAACGGCGACCCGACCCAGATCGACCTGCCTCCGGGCCAGAAATCCGGGCTGATCGAGGCCGTGCGGATTCTCGACGGAGTCGAGGGCATCGCTCGCGTCACCTTCAAGGAACAGGACGTGGTGCGCCACGATCTGGTGCGCCGCATTGTGACGGCCTATGACGCAGCCGGCCGGCAGGAGCCGTCGCAACAGGACCGAAGGACGTGATCGAACTCGACATCATGATTGAGGGGGGCGATTGGGCCCGCCTCGACGACGTGGAAGCTTTAGCCCAGCGCGCCGCTGAGGCTGCGGCAGCCGTCGCGGACGAGGCCGACGAGGATTTCGAGATCAGCGTTCTCCTGACCGACGACGCCGCGATTCGCGAGCTGAACCGGACCTGGCGGGGCAAGGACAAGCCGACGAACGTCCTCTCCTTCCCGGCCCCGGAACAGCCCGGCGCGACAGGCCCTCGCCATTTGGGCGATATTGCATTAGCTTATGAGACGTTGGTGCGGGAATCCGAGGATGAGTCCAAGGACCTGTCGCACCATTTCGCCCATTTGATCGTCCATGGGGTCCTGCATCTTCTCGGCTACGACCACGAGGTCGAGGCGGAGGCGGAAATCATGGAAGCTCTCGAGGTGAAGGCGCTCGCCACCCTTGGCATCGCCGATCCCTATCGCGATATGGCAGCATGAACGGCAGACGTTTGGAGCATTTTACGCAAAAGTGGATTCCGGTTTTGCGAAAAGAAAATGCGGCAAGATAGGACCTTCAGGAGCGGTTCCCTGCAGGGAATGCTCCGAGGCTGAAACTCAAAAGCAATGAACGAAGATCGAAGTCGTAACGACACCTCGGTTCGGACCTCTCCGGACCCTGAAGGCTTGCGCGATCACTGGTATGACCGGCTCCTGATCCGCCTTGGCCTGAAGACCCGCGATTCCATTCGCGAGGATCTCGAAGACGCTCTCTCGGAAACCGTCGAGGACCCGGACTTCTCGCCCAAGGAACGGGCGATGCTGAAGAACGTGCTGAGCTTCCACCGCATCCGGGTCGACGATGTCATGGTGCCCCGGGCCGACATCGTGGCGGTGGCCATCGATACGACGCTGGGCGATCTGCTCAATCTCTTCCGCTCCGCCGGTCACTCGCGCCTGCCGGTCTACGGCGACACCCTCGACGACCCCAAGGGTATGGTCCATATCAGGGACTTCCTGGATTTCATCGCCATGCGGGCCGATGCCGGTGCATCGGAATCGGGCGCCAGTGACGACACCCCGCCGCCGAGCCTCGGCCAGATCGATCTGTCCCAGACGCTCGCCTCCGCCAACATTCTGCGGCCTGTCCTCTTCGTACCCCGGTCCATGCCCGCCATCGACCTTCTGGTGCGCATGCAGGCGACCCGCACCCACATGGCCCTCGTCATCGACGAATATGGTGGCACGGACGGTCTGGTCTCCATCGAGGACCTGGTCGAGATGGTGGTCGGCGACATCGAGGACGAGCACGACGACGCCACCGAAATCATGATCGTGCCGAACCCGGACGGCACCTTCACCGCCGACGCCCGCGCCAGCCTCGACGAGATCAAGGAGAGCCTCGGAATCGACCTGACCGACGAGGACAGCGCCGAGGATATCGACACCATCGGCGGCTTCATCGTCACGCTCGCCGGACGCGTTCCCTCCCGCAACGAGCTGATTCTCGGGCCCGGGAATCTGGAATTCGAGGTGCTCGACGCCGATCCCCGCCGAGTGAAGCGCCTGCGCATCCATCGCCGCGACGCCGCGCCCGCGGCAGAGGCGGAATCAACCTCATCCCCCGAAAGCGCTGTCGCCGGATGATCTCGCTTGCTGACCGCGTCGTTCTCGCGCGGGGATGGCGCCGCGCGCTGGTGGCCATCTTCGCCGGCGCGGTTGGGGCCGTGGCGATGCCGCCCTTCGGCGTTGTGCCCGCACTCGCCGTCTCCCTGACCCCGGCCATCTGGCTGCTCGACGGCACGCGCAAAAGCCCCTCCCTGGCGGCGGGCCTGAAATCGGCAGCAATCCTCGGCTGGCTCTGGGGTTTCGGCTATTTCGTGGCCGGACTCTGGTGGCTCGGCGCAGCCTTTCTCGTGGAGGCGGATCAATTCGCCTGGGCCCTCCCCTTCGGGGTCTTCGGCCTGCCGGCGCTTCTCGCCTTCTTTCCCGCCTTCGGGTTTGCTCTCGCCCGCGCCCTCTGGACCCCGGATGCCTGGCGGATCGTGACCTTCGCGGCCTGCCTGACCATCAGCGAGTGGCTGCGCGGAAACCTTTTCACCGGCTTTCCCTGGAACAACCCAGGCATGGCGCTCGGCCAGAATATCTGGCTGATGCAGACCGCCTCGCTCGTCGGCCTGTACGGCCTGACCTTTCTTTCCGTCGGCATCGCGTCCGCCCCCGCCCTCCTCGGCACCGGCCGCACCCGCCCGGAGCGTTGGACCGCGCCCGCGCTCGCTCTCATCGCGCTCGCCGCCATGGCGGCTTTCGGGGCCTTGCGGGTTCCGGGCGAGCCCGTGGCCCAGGTGGAGAATGTACGCCTGCGCCTCATGCAGCCCAACCTGCCGCAGGACGCCAAGTTCAACCCCGACAATCGCCAGGCGATCATGCGGCGGTATCTCACCATCAGCAGCGCCCAACATGACGGCCATCCGCCGACCCACATCATCTGGCCTGAATCAGCGTTCCCCTTCCTTCTCCATCGCGATCCGGCCTCGCTCGCCCAGATCGGGGCCCTCGTGGGGCGCGACGCGATCCTGATCACGGGTGCTGCCCGCATGGATCAGCCATTGCCCGGGGAGGCCGTCGGCAAGTTCTTCAATGCGATCCAGGTCATCGACGGACAGGGCACGATCCTCAGCTCCTACGACAAGGTGCATCTCGTCCCGTTCGGCGAATATGTGCCGAAATTCCTCGACGCGGCGATTCGGGCCGTGGGCCTGCGCCAGTTCGTGCATATCCCCGGCGGCTTCGAGCCGAGCGAGAGCCGCGCCACGCTGGCCGTTCCCGGTCTGCCCGCGGTGGCTGCGACAATCTGCTACGAGGCGATCTTTCCGGGTGAGATTCTCCCCGACGGGCCGCGCCCCGACATGATCCTCAACGTGACCAACGACGCGTGGTTCGGCCAGACGCCGGGGCCTTATCAGCACTTCGCGCAGGCCCGTTTGCGGGCCGTGGAAGAAGGACTTCCCTTGGTTCGGGCCGCGAATACGGGAATTTCTGCCGTCGTCGATCCGTATGGCCGCGTGGTCGCAAGCTTGTCCCTCGGCGCGGAAGGCGTGCTCGACGCGTCCTTGCCCGTCGCAATTTCCGCAACTGTTTCCGGCCGATACGGAAGGTTTGTTTTGACGGCCACGCTAGTGATCTGCTTAATGGCCTCCATCGCACGCCAAAGGCGGCGATTGTCTCCTATATAGAAAAAAAGAGACATTCCTTTGGGGCAGATCTGACAAGGAATCGTGAGCCAATGAAGAAGTCGACCGGCTCGATCGATAAGGAAATCGGTAGCAGGGTGCGTATGCGCCGTATTTCAGTCGGCATGAGCCAAGAAAAACTTGGCGATATGCTTGGCCTGACCTTCCAGCAGGTCCAGAAATATGAAAAAGGCACCAATCGCATCAGCGTCGGACGCCTTGTCGACATTGCCAAGATCCTTGGCGTCGACATCCCCTTTTTCTTCAACGGCATCAAAAGCATCAAGGCAGACGCCGGATTCGCAGAAGAAGAAGCGCCTCCCTATATCTCGGAAGTCATGTCGACGCCGGAGGGGCTTCAGCTCATTCGGACCTTCACGAACATCAAGAATCCCAAGGTCCGTAAGAGTATTGTCCAGCTTGTGTCCGCCCTGGCCTCCCAGGACGACCAGTAACGTTCGTCAAAAAGAACGTGTCCGCTTGACCTTTCTATCGGCCTGCGGCATGAGCAAGACTGAATGCCTGCCGAAGCGGGCCCGTTTGCCGTGCCAGATTTAAGGGAACTGTGTCGTGCGCCGTTCAAGCTATCTTTTCACGAGCGAGTCCGTCTCCGAGGGACATCCTGACAAAGTCTGCGACCGGATCTCGGACGCGGTCGTCGACGCTTATCTGGCGGCGGAGCCGGAAGCGCGCGTGGCCTGCGAAACGCTGGCCACCACCAATCGCGTCGTCATCGCGGGTGAAGTGCGCGGTCCCGAATCGATCACCAAGGATCGGGTCATTGAGCTCGCCCGCGATGCCATCAAGGACATCGGCTACGAGCAGGAAGGCTTCCACTGGAAGAAGGCCGAGGTCGACGTTTATCTGCACGCCCAATCCGCGCATATCGCGCAGGGCGTGGACGCCGCCGGCAACAAGGACGAAGGCGCTGGCGACCAGGGCATCATGTTCGGTTACGCCTGCAACGAAACGCCGGAGCTCATGCCGGCGCCGATCTTCTACGCCCACAAGATCCTCGAAGACCTGACCCAGGCCCGCAAGGCCAAGGCGAACGGCGCCGCAGTTCTCGGCCCGGACGCCAAGAGCCAGGTCACCGTCCGTTACGAGAACGGCAAGCCCGTCGGCGTAACGCAGATCGTGCTCTCGACCCAGCATCTCGACGAGAACCTGTCTTCCGAAGAAGTGCGCGCAATCGTCGAGCCCTATATCCGCAAGACCCTGCCCGCAGGCTGGGTTTCTCCGGAAACGATCTGGCACGTGAACCCGACCGGCAAGTTCGTGATCGGCGGCCCCGATGGCGATTGCGGCCTCACCGGCCGCAAGATCATCGTCGATACTTACGGCGGCGCGGCCCCGCATGGCGGCGGCGCGTTCTCCGGCAAGGATCCGACCAAGGTCGACCGCTCGGCGGCTTACGCAGCGCGCTATCTTGCCAAGAACGTGGTGGCTGCCGGCCTCGCCGATCGCTGCACGCTCCAGCTCTCCTACGCCATCGGCGTGGCCAAGCCGCTTTCGATCTATGTGGACCTGCACGGAACCGGCAACGTCGACGAGGCGAAGCTCGAGGCCGTTCTGATGGAAGCGGTGGACCTGTCGCCGCGCGGCATTCGCACTCATCTCGGCCTCAACAAGCCGATCTACGCCCGCACCTCGGCCTATGGCCATTTCGGCCGCAAGCCGGATGCCGATGGCGGCTTCTCATGGGAGCGGACGGACCTCGCCGGCACCCTCAAAACCGCGCTGAGCTAAACCTCGATGAGCGAAGCCTTGGAACGGACCGGCGCCTTTTTCGGGCGCCGGAAGGGAAAGAAGCTTCGCGCCGGACAGGATGACCTCGTCCAGAATCTGTTGCCTGCCATCCGCGTGACGCCGGGTGTTGCCCCGGCGAGCCTGTTTTCGAACGGCGACGCGCGGAAAACCTGGCTCGAAATCGGCTTCGGCGGCGGCGAGCATCTCGCCGCCCAGGCCCGCGCCCACCGCGACATCAATTTCATCGGCTGCGAGCCCTTCGTGAACGGCATGGCGAAACTTCTCGCCGTCATCGACGAGGACGGGCTCGACAATATCCGGGTCTGGGACGACGACGTCACGGATCTCTTGCCGACCCTGCCCGATTCCTGCCTCGACCGGGTCTATATCCTCTATCCCGACCCTTGGCCGAAGCGCCGCCAACGCAAGCGCCGCCTGGTTTCCGACGAGACGCTGACGATGCTCGCGCGGGTCCTGCGCCCGGGCGCGGAACTGCGCTTTGCCAGCGACATCGACGATTACATCGGCTGGGTGCTGGCCCGCGTGCTGCGCTCCTCCGATTTCCGCTGGACGGCCGAGCGCCCGGACGATTGGCGCAAACCCTATGAAGGCTGGCCCGGCACTCGCTACGAGGCCAAGGCCCAGCGGGAAGGTCGCGTGCCGTCCTATTTGACCTTCGTGCGGGTTTAACCCCCTCAGGTGTCATTCCTGGCCCGTGCGGGCCGCCGGGGATGGATAAACCGGCGCAACTCCAGTCCTTGCATTCCGGAGTAGAGAGCGATATATCCGTCAGGTCAGTTCTGGTTGCAGTGTTAGCTGCTTGTCAGAGTGGGCCCCGCCGGGTCCGCTCTTTTTTATTGCTCGAACGCCAGAGCTTGCGGAGAGCCATGACGAACGCACGCGACAAGCGTCTCATTACGGAAAACGGCGTGGCCGCCCGGGTGGCGGCGATTGTAGAGCCTGTGATCGAGGATCTCGGCTTCAATCTGGTGCGCGTGAAGGTTACGGGCACCAACGGTTGCACGGTGCAGATCATGGCCGAGCGGCCGGACGGCACCATGTCGGTAAGCGATTGCGAGACCGTGAGCCGGGCGATTTCGCCGGTTCTGGACCTCGAGGATCCGATTTCCACGGCGTATTACCTCGAAATTTCCTCGCCTGGGATCGACCGACCGCTCGTACGCGCCAGCGATTTCGAGCGCTGGACCGGATACGACACCAAGATCGAGATGGCCGTGCCGGTCGCGGGCCGCAAACGCTACCGGGGTTTTCTCCGCGGCGTGGAGGGCGAGACGGCCGCCGTCGAATTGCCGGACGTGAAAGAGGGCGAGGAGCGGATCGTGCGCCTCACCTTGACCGATATCGGCGAGGCCCATCTGGTTCTGACCGATGAATTGATCCGCGAGTCGCTGCGCCGGGGCACGGCGCCGACCACGGATGACCTTGACGACGAAACGGATGTGGAGACCGCGCCTGAACCGGGCGACCCACAAACCAAGACATCCAAGTAAGGAGCGACCTCGATGGCTATTAGCGCCAACAGGCTGGAACTCTTGCAGATCGCGGATGCGGTCGCGCGTGAGAAGGTGATCGACAAGCAGATCGTGCTCGATGCAATGGCCGACGCCATCGCCAAGGCAGCGCGCTCCCGCTACGGCGCCGAGACGGACATCCATGCGGAGATCAACCCGAAGACCGGCGAGTTGCGCCTGTCGCGGCATCTCCTGGTGGTGGACGACGCCGCGCTTGAAAACGATTCGCGCGAAATCGCCCTGTCCGAGGCGCGCAAGCGCAACCCGGCGGCCCAGGTCGGCGACGCCATCTCCGAGACCCTGCCCCCGTTCGATTTCGGCCGCATCGCGGCCCAGTCGGCCAAGCAGGTGATCGTGCAGAAGGTGCGCGACGCCGAGCGCGACCGTCAGTATCAGGAATACAAGGACCGCATCGGCGAAGTCGTGAACGGCGTCGTCAAGCGCGTCGAATACGGCAACGTGATCGCCGATCTCGGCCGTGGCGAGGCAATCATCCGCCGCGATGAATTGATCCCGCGCGAAACCTTCCGCCCCGGCGACCGCATCCGCGCCTATCTCTTCGACGTGCGCCGCGAGGCCCGTGGGCCGCAGATCTTCCTGTCGCGCACGCATCCGCAGTTCATGGCGAAGCTCTTTGCCCAGGAAGTGCCGGAAATCTACGACGGCATCGTCTCGATCCAGGCGGTGGCCCGCGATCCGGGTTCCCGCGCCAAGATCGCGGTGATTTCGCGCGACTCGTCCATCGATCCGGTCGGCGCCTGCGTCGGTATGCGCGGTTCGCGCGTCCAGGCCGTCGTCGGCGAATTGCAGGGCGAGAAGATCGACATCATTCCGTGGTCGCAGGACCAGGCGACGTTCATCGTCAACGCGCTCCAGCCCGCGGAAGTGGTCAAGGTGGTGCTCGACGAGGATGCCGACCGCATCGAGGTGGTGGTTCCCGACGATCAGCTCTCGCTCGCCATCGGCCGTCGCGGCCAGAACGTGCGGCTTGCCTCGCAGCTCACCGGCTGGGACATCGACATCCTGACCGAGGCCGAGGAATCCGAGCGCCGTCAGAAGGAATTCGCCGAGCGCACCGAATTGTTCATGAATGCTCTCGACGTGGACGAGGTCGTCGGTCAGCTGCTGGCTTCGGAAGGCTTCCGCTCGGTCGATGAAATCGCCTACGTCGATTCCGCCGAAGTGGCTACGATCGAAGGCTTCGACGAGGACACGGCGAGTGAAATTCAGGAACGCGCCCGGGAATACCTGGCCCGTATCGAGGCCGAGAACGAGGCCCGCCGCACGGAACTCGGCGTCGCCGACGAGCTGAAGGAGATCGACGGCGTCACCTCGGCCATGCTGGTGGCCTTCGGCGAAAACGACATCAAGTCGATCGAGGATCTGGCCGGCTGCGCCACCGACGATCTCGCCGGCTGGACGGAAGGCCGGGGTCCGGAGGCGGTCCGCTACAAGGGTGCTCTCGACGGCTTCGACGTCTCCCGCACTGACGCGGAGGGCATGATCATGGCCGCCCGCGTGAAGGCGGGCTGGATCGAGGCACCGGTGGAAACCGAGGAATCGGCGGATGATGCCGAGACCACGGCCGAAGCCGACGCTTCCTAAACGGTCATGGTCAGCGCATCGTGCGGAAAAGTGGATCCGGTTTTCCGCGCGAGCGATGCGCTCATTGAGAAGAAAGCATCGAATGATCCCGAAAGTGGCTTCCACTTTCGGGTTCGATGCCAGCGAGGACAGAACCCGTGCCGCGGCATGAACCGGAGCGCACCTGCATCGTTACCCGCACGGCTCAGCCGTCGGCGGGGCTGATCCGGTTCGTCCTCTCGCCTGATCATCAGGTCGTCTTCGACCTGAAACACAAGCTTCCGGGCCGGGGTGTCTGGGTCACGGCCCGCTCCGACCTGGTGGAAGAGGCGGTCAAGCGCCGCCTGTTCGCCCGCGCCTTCAAGGCCGAGGTCAAGGTTTCGGGGACGCTCGCGGCCGACATCGAGCAAGTGCTCCGGGACGACCTGCGCCAGAGCCTGGCCATGGCCAATAAGGCTGGCGCGGTCGTGACCGGTTTTGGAAAAGTCGAGTCGGCTATCCTTGAAAAACCTCTCGCCGCCCTTATTCATGCCGCAGAAGCGGCCGAAGATGGGCGGCGAAAGATCGCGAATCAGTTGCGTAAACGCCTCGGCGAGGCAATATCAAGCGTTCCGGTCATCCTAGATTTGTCAAATGACGAATTGGGTTTGGCATTAGGCCGGTCACATGTGATACATGCTGCCCTCGTCGCGGGCGCTGGGAGCGACGGCTTTCTAAACCGCTGGCATCGTTACCGCTCCTATTGCGGCACCGACGCCGATCAGGCTGGCCTCGAAACCGAGACCGGCGAACCGACGAATTTGAAACCGCAGGATATTGAGGCGGAATGACCGATACGAAAAACCCGGGCGACAAGACTCTGCATGTGTCGCCCAAGACGCTTTCATTGAAGCGCCCCGTCGAACAGGGCGTGGTGCGCCAAAGCTTCTCCCATGGCCGCTCGAAGGCGGTCGTGGTCGAGACGGTGAAGCGTCGCCCTGTCGGAGCGGGCGGAGCGCCCGAACAGAAAGCCGCGCCGCCGCAGGCGCCGGCTCCGGTAACTGCCGCGCCGAAAGTGGCCCAGCAGGGTCGGCCGCAGCGGTCGGGCGGATCCTCGTCGAACGCGCCCCGTTCAGGCGTTGTGCTGCGCACGCTCTCCGACCAGGAGCGCGATGCCCGCGCCAGCGCGCTGATGGATGCCCGCCGCCGCGAGGAAGAGGATCGCAAGCACCAGGAGGAAGAGGCCAAGCGTCGCGCCGAGCGTGACGCGGCCGAAGCCGTGGAGCGTGCCGCCGCAGAGGCCCGCAAGCGCGAGGATGACGAGCGCCGCCGGCAGGAAGAAGAACACAAGCGTGTTGCCGCGGAGCAGGCCCGCCGCCGTCTCGGCGAAGAGGCCGCTCCGGCGCCCGCCCCCCGTCCCAGCACGGGTGCACCGCAAGGCGCACGCCCCGAGAGAGGTCCCTCGGATCGCTCGGGCGAGCGCAGCTTTGGTGACCGCCCCCGTCCGAGCGGTGACCGGCCCGGTGGCGAGCGCAGCTTTGGCGATCGCCCACGTCCCAGCGGCGACCGGCCTGGCGGCGAGCGTTTCGGCGATCGCTCCGGACCCCGTCCGGGCGGCGCAGGTCCGCGCCCCGGTGGTGGTTTCGGTGGCCCGCGCAGCGGCGGTGGCACGACCGGCGGTCGTCCGCCAAGCCTCAACCACATGGCCCGTCCTGCGGCGCCCGTTGTGCCCGATCCGTCTACGGCGAAGCCGAATACCCGCACCGCACCGCCCGTCGCGACCCGCGCCGTGGTCGTGGACGACGAGGAGGGGAGCCGCACGATCCGGCGCCCCGGCGTGGCGGCGAAGCCCGCCGCGCTTCCCAAGACGCCCAAGGCCGCTCCCGGCGAGGAGAAGCGCCGTGGCCGCCTGACGCTGTCCACTGCAACCTCCGGCGAGGACGAACGCACCCGTTCGGTCGCCTCGTTCCGCCGCCGCACGCAACGCCTGACCGGTCATCGGCAGGTCGAGCAGAAGGAAAAGATCGCCCGCGAAGTCATCATCCCCGAGACAATCACGATTCAGGAACTCGCCAACCGCATGTCGGAGCGCGGCGTGGACGTGATCAAGCTGCTCATGAAGCAGGGGCAGATGCACAAGATCACAGACGTGATCGATGCCGACACCGCTCAGCTTGTGGCCGAAGAACTCGGTCATACGGTGAAGCGCGTGGCCGAGTCGGACGTGGAAGAAGGTCTGTTCGACACGGTGGACGTGGGCGAAAACCTTACCTCTCGCCCGCCGGTCGTGACCATCATGGGTCACGTCGACCACGGCAAGACCTCGCTGCTCGACGCCATTCGCAAGACCAACGTGGTCTCCGGCGAAGCCGGCGGCATCACGCAGCATATCGGCGCCTATCAGGTAACCTCGCCGCTCGGCGGCAAGATCACCTTCATCGACACGCCGGGTCACGCGGCCTTCACCGCCATGCGCGCCCGCGGCGCGAAGGTGACGGATATCGTCGTGCTGGTCGTGGCCGCCGATGACGGCGTCATGCCGCAGACGATCGAGGCGATCACCCACGCGCAGGCGGCCGGCGTGCCGCTGATCGTGGCGATCAACAAGGTCGACAAGCCCGACGCCAAACCGGACCGCGTGCGCACCGAATTGCTGCAGCACTCGATCGTGGTGGAGTCTCTGGGCGGCGAAACCCTCGAATTCGAGGTGTCCGCCAAGACCGGCCAGGGTCTCGAGACCCTGCTCGAAGGCCTCACGCTGCAATCCGAAATCCTTGATCTCAAGGCCAATCCGGAACGCTCGGCGGAAGGTACGGTCATCGAGGCGAAGCTCGATCGCGGTCGCGGTCCGGTCGCCACGGTGCTGGTCCAGCGCGGCACGCTGCGCACCGGCGACATCGTCGTCGCCGGCGCCGAATGGGGCCGCGTGCGTGCGCTCATCAACGATCTCGGCGCCAATGTGAAGGAGGCTGGTCCCTCCGTTCCGGTCGAGGTTCTGGGCTTCAACGGCACGCCGGAAGCGGGCGACCGCGTTGCGGTGGTGGAATCGGAGGCCCGCGCCCGCGAGGTCACCGAATACCGCACCCGCCAGAAGCGCGAGCGTCAGGCGGCCCGCATGGGTTCGGCCGGCCGCACCCTCGCCGACATGATGCGCGACCTGAAGGCCGGAGCCGGCCGCAAGGAATTCCCGCTCGTGGTCCGCGCGGACGTGCAAGGTTCGGCGGAAGCCATCGTCGGCGCGCTGGAAAAGGTCGGCAACGACGAGGTTTCGGCCCGCATCATTCAGTCGGGTGTCGGCGGCATCTCGGAATCGGACATCACTCTGGCCGAAGCCTCCGGCGCCATCGTGCTCGGCTTCAACGTGCGCGCCCACAAGGAAGCCCGCGAGGCGGCCGAGCGTGCGGGCATCGAAATCCGCTACTACAACATCATCTACGATCTCGTGGATGACGTGAAAGCAGCGATGTCGGGCCTTCTCGCTCCGACGCTGCGGGAAGAGCGGCTCGGCGAAGCGCAGATCCTGGAAGTGTTCAACGTGTCCAAGGTCGGCAAGATCGCAGGCTGCCGCGTCCTCGACGGCGTGGTTCAGCGTGGCGCTCATGTCCGCCTCATCCGCGACAACGTGGTCATCCACGAAGGCCGCTTGAGCCAGCTCAAGCGCTTCAAGGACGATGCGCGCGAGGTCACGGCGGGCCAGGAATGCGGTATGTCCTTCGAGAACTACCAGGACATGCGCCAGGGCGACCTGATCGAGTGCTATCGCGTGGAAGAGGTGAAGCGGACGCTCTGAGTATGATTCAGAAAAGCGGAATCCGGTTTTCTGAAATGATCATACGACTCTGAAGCCCCGCTTCGAACACTCCGGAAGCCCTCATCCTGAGGAGGTGCGAAAGCACCGTCTCGAAGGACGAGGGCATTTCCAGAGCGCGATGGAGCCACCTTCGAGACGCCGCTGACGCGGCTCCTCTGGGTGAGGCCCACAAGCATACCCACATCGCTCCAAAGGCATCGCCCCTGCGTTCATGGAACGCCGAAGGCGGTGTCCATGGCTTCCGGGCTCGTGTTTCGCACGCCCGGGAATGACGAACCTGTTTCCGGTCCAATCCCGGGGGTGAAAAAATGGCTAAACGTTTCGAACAAAATACCGGCCCCTCGCAGCGCCAGCAGCGCGTGGCCGAGCTCGTGCGCCATGCGCTCGCCGAGGTTCTCTCGCGCGGCGACGTGCAGGACGACGTGCTCACAAAGCACGTCATCACGATTCCGGAAGTGCGCATGTCGCCGGATCTCAAGCTCGCGACGGCGTATGTCATGCCGCTCGGCGGCAAGGACGAGGACGCCGTGATCAAGGCGCTCGACAAGCACAAGAAGGTGCTGCGCCAGGAAGTCGCGCGCCGGGTGAACCTGAAATTCGCGCCCGATCTGCGTTTCCGCCGCGATGAAAGCTTCGACGAGGCCGCGCGCATCGATGCGCTGCTCCGCACGGAAAAGGTCCAGCGCGACACCGCCAAGCCCGCGCCCGACGACGATAACGACGAGTAATTTGATGACGGAAGAACGACCGCAACGCCGGCCCCAGGGCGACCGGCCGAAGAAGCGCGACGTCAATGGATGGATCATCCTCGACAAGGGCGTGGGCATGACCTCGACCCATGCGGTCGCGGTGGTCAAGCGCGGGCTCTCGGCCAAGAAGGCCGGTCACGCGGGCACGCTCGATCCGCTGGCCTCCGGCATTCTGCCGATCGCGCTCGGCGAGGCGACCAAGACCGTGCCCTTCATCATGGACGGTCGTAAATCCTACGTCTTCACCGTCGCCTGGGGCGCGGAGACCAACACCGACGATTCCGAGGGCGAGGTGGTCGAGCGGACGGACAAGATTCCGGCCGCCGCCGAGATCGAAGCCCTGCTGCCGCGCTTCATCGGCCAGGTGCAGCAGGTGCCGCCGCGCTTTTCCGCCATCAAGATCCAGGGCGAGCGCGCCTACGACCTCGCCCGCGACGGCGAGGTGGTGGAATTACAGGCCCGCACCGTCGAAATCGATCGGCTCGCGCTGGTGCACCACGAGGGCAACCGCTCCGTGCTCGAAGCCGATTGCGGCAAGGGCACCTATGTGCGCGCGATCGCTCGCGACCTCGGCCGCGCGCTGGGTTGCCTCGGCCATATCGCGGCGCTCCGGCGCACCCGGGTCGGCCCGTTCACGGAAGCCGACGCGGTGGTCGTCGACGATCTCGCCACCGATCCGGCCGCTCTGCGCCCGGTGGAAACCGCGTTGAGCGAAATTCCCGCGATCGCGGTCAGCCGCGACATGGCCGCGCGCCTGATGCGGGGCCAGTCGATCATCCTGCGCGGCCGCGACGCCCCGATCTCCGGCAAGATCTACGCCACCTGCAACGGCGTTCTCGTCGCTGTCGGCGATGTGGAAAAGGGGGAGCTTGTGCCGCACCGGGTGTTCAATCTCGGGGCGTAAGGTGGACAGGAAGCGCCGTCATTCCGGGGCCGCGTAGCGGAGCCCGGAACCGATGAACGCCAACGGTGCCGGATTTTCCGCGGCGGCACCTGAACCGCTAGTGGCTATGGGTTCAAGCATCACGCTTCGCTCGCCCCGGAATGACGGGGTGGGGTCAAGGAACCCCATCCTCTTGCCCCGCTTCGGGAAAAACGAAATCTCTGGCGCTTGCGCCGTTTTCGTGTATGGTGCGCCCACTTCCCGCAGGCGTTGCTTGCGAGATTTCGTCGGACGATCAGACCGCGCTGGACGACATCCCGGCCCGGCCTTCCCCGACGAACCGGACCTTTTCGCTCTTCAAAAGGGCAAGGTCTTTTTTAACAAACCCGAACCGAAAGGATATGCGATGTCGATTACGGCTGAGCGCAAGAACGCGCTTGTGAAGGAATTTGCTCAGAAGCCTGGCGACACCGGTTCTCCGGAAGTGCAGATCGCCATTCTGACCGAGCGGATCAACAACCTCACCGGCCACTTCAAGACCCACACGAAGGACAACCATTCCCGTCGTGGTCTTCTGAAGCTCGTCTCGCAGCGCCGCTCGCTCCTCGACTACGTGAAGAGGAAAGAAGAGAGCCGCTACAAGGCCATTATCGAGAAGCTCGGCATCCGCCGCTAACTTCTCCGAAACTTCCGTCCGGGGCTCGGGCCCCGGACGGCCTCCAGAGCATGATCCGGAACCACCAGTCCGAATAGTGGAATCCGGTTTTCCGAGAAGATCATGCTGAAACAAAGCATGGAGCTGGTGCTCAAGGACACGGTCCAAGCAGATTCAGCTCCGACGCCGACGAGAGAGATCCCGGCGTTCTCAAAAGGATGCGGATGACGCGATGGCCATGGCAGGATCGC
Source organism: Microvirga alba (assembly GCF_015694465.1). Classification (GTDB taxonomy): domain Bacteria; phylum Pseudomonadota; class Alphaproteobacteria; order Rhizobiales; family Beijerinckiaceae; genus Microvirga; species Microvirga alba. The sequence continues at coordinate 575,270 of NZ_JADQDO010000002.1, read as the reverse complement.
AAGAGGCTTCGACAGGCAGGGCGCTTTCGCCCACTGCGGAGCGTCTTGCCGTCTTGCTCATGGCATCGAGCCCCCGCCCTGTCATGAAAGACAAAACCACATGTTCGATATTCAACGCGAAGAACTGATCTGGGGCGGGCGCAAGCTCACGCTCGAGACGGGCAAGATGGCCCGTCAGGCCGACGGCGCCGTCATCGCCACCTATGGCGAGACCACCGTGCTCGCCACCGTCGTGTCCGCCAAGGAGCCGAAGGCAGGCATCGATTTCTTCCCGCTCACGGTGAACTACCAGGAGCGCACCTACGCCGCCGGTCGCATTCCGGGCGGCTATTTCAAGCGCGAAGGCCGTCCGACCGAGAAGGAGACCCTGGTTTCCCGCCTCATCGACCGTCCGATTCGCCCGCTCTTCCTTGAAGGCTACAAGAACGACACCCAGGTCGTCGTGACCGTGCTCTCGCACGATCTCGAAAACGATCCGGACATCGTCGGCCTGGTCGCGGCCTCCGCCGCCCTGACCCTTTCCGGCGTGCCCTTCATGGGCCCGGTGGGTGCTGCCCGCGTTGGCTATATCGGCGGTCAGTACAAGCTGAACCCGTCGCTCCAGGAAATGGAAGAGACCTCCCTCGACCTCGTCGTCGCCGGTACGGCCGACGCGGTGCTGATGGTCGAATCCGAGGCCAAGGAACTGGGCGAAGACGTGATGCTCGGCGCCGTGATGTTCGGCCACAAGCACTTCCAGCCGGTGATCGAAGCCATCATCCGCCTCGCCGAGAAGGCCGCCAAGGAGCCGCGCGACTATAAGCCGGCCGACGTCTCCGACGTGGAGAAGGCCGTTCTCGACATCGCCGAGAAGGATCTGCGCGAAGCCTACAAGCTCACCAAGAAGCAGGACCGCTACAGTGCCGTCGACGCCGTGAAGGCGAAGGTGTTCGAGGCGCTCTGCCCGGCTGAAGGTGAAGCCAAGTTCGAGGCCGAGAAGGTCAAGGCCGTGTTCAAGGACGCGCAGGCCAAGGTCGTGCGCTGGAACATTCTCGACACCGGCACCCGCATCGACGGCCGCGATCTCAAGACCGTGCGCTCGATCGTCTCCGAAGTCGGCGTTCTGCCCCGCACCCACGGCTCGGCTGTGTTCACCCGCGGTGAGACGCAGGCTCTCGTGGTCGCCACGCTGGGCACCGGCGAGGACGAGCAGTACATCGACCAACTCGAAGGTACCCGCAAGGAAACCTTCCTGCTGCACTACAACTTCCCGCCCTACTCCGTTGGTGAGACGGGCCGCATGGGCTCGCCCGGCCGCCGCGAAATCGGCCACGGCAAGCTCGCCTGGCGCGCCATCCACCCGATGCTGCCCCCGAGCCACGAGTTCCCCTACACGATCCGCGTCGTGTCGGAGATCACCGAGTCGAACGGCTCGTCCTCGATGGCGTCCGTCTGCGGCGGCTCGCTGGCGCTGATGGATGCGGGCGTTCCGCTTCGCCGTCCGGTGGCGGGCATCGCCATGGGCCTCATCCTCGAGGGTGAGCGCTTCGCGGTCCTGTCCGACATTCTCGGCGACGAGGATCACCTCGGCGATATGGACTTCAAGGTGGCCGGCACGGATCAGGGCATCACCTCGCTCCAGATGGACATCAAGATCGCCGGCATCACCGAGGAGATCATGAAGATCGCCCTCGACCAGGCGAAGGACGGCCGCGCCCACATCCTGGGCGAGATGAACAAGGCGCTCACCGCGCCGCGCGCCGAACTCGGCGAGCACGCTCCGCGCATCGAGACCATGCAGATCCCGGTCGACAAGATCCGCGAAGTCATCGGTTCGGGCGGCAAGGTCATCCGCGAGATCGTGGAAAAGACCGGCGCCAAGATCGACATCAACGACGACGGCCTCATCAAGATCGCCTCTGCCGACGGCAAGTCGATCAAGGCGGCCTATAACTGGATCCGCTCCATCGTCGCCGAGCCCGAGATCAACACGATCTATGAAGGCACCGTCGTCAAGGTGATGGAATTCGGCGCCTTCGTGAACTTCTTCGGTTCGCGCGACGGCCTCGTTCACATCTCCGAGCTCGCCAAGAACCGCGTCGGCAAGGTCACCGATGTGGTCAAGGAAGGCGACAAGGTGAAGGTCAAGTTCCTCGGCATGGACGAGCGCGGCAAGGTCCGTCTCTCCATGAAGGTCGTGGACCAGGAGACCGGCGAAGACATCACCGAGAAGCTCAAGGCCGAACGCGAAGCCGAAAAGGCCAAGCAGGCCGCCGGCGAGTAACGGCGTTAAAGCCTCAAGTTTAAGTGGAAAGGGCGGCTTCGAGCCGCCCTTTTTTGTTGTTTTCGCGGCCCCGAGAATGCGCCATCACGCTGAACGAGAACGTCGGTCGCTCCTTGTTCAACGAATGGACGCTGTTGATTGTGCGGCCAAAGTCGCGTCAAATCCGGTCATGACCACCATCTCGACACTCCCCGCCCTCGAAGCCCTCTATGGCGAAGCCGGCGAAGCTTCCATCGTCAAGGAAACGGATCGGATCGTGCCGGTTTACCGCGCCTTCATCGAGGCCTCGCCTTTCGCGGCGCTGGCGACGCGCGGGCCGGAGGGCTTGGATTGCTCGCCGCGCGGCGACGGGCCGGGGTTCATCCGGGTACAGGATGAGAAAACCCTGCTGTTGCCCGACCGGCGCGGCAACAACCGCATCGATTCGCTTCGCAACATCGTGCGCGATCCGCAGGTCGCGCTGCTGTTCCTGATCCCCGGCATCGGCGAGACGTTGCGCGTCAATGGCCGTGCGGTGATCTCGGTGGAGCCAAGCCTGCTCGCAAGCTTCGCGGTGGATGGAAAAGCGCCGAAGAGCGTTCTCGTCATCACGGTGGATTCGGTTTTCTTCCAATGTTCGCGCGCCATCGTCCGCGCGGATCTGTGGAATCCGGACAAGCATCTGTCGCGCAAGGCCGTTCCGAGCGCGGGCGAGATGATCGCGGCGCTCAGCCAAGATCGTCTCGGCGGCGAGGCCTATGACAGGGCGTTGCCCGAACGGGTGAAAACAACTCTCTATTGATGCCTTGACCTGAGGCGAAAGCGCATCGACAAAGCAGGCCTCGTTTTTCCAGAAGGATATTCCCATGACGATCCAGCGCATCAAGCCCGGCCCCCGCATGAGCGGCGCGGTCGTTCACGGCAACACGGTTTATCTCGCCGGTCAGGTCGCGGCTGAGACCGCCGGCAAGAGCGTCGGCGAGCAGACGAAGGAAATTCTCTCGATCATCGACGGTCTTCTTGGCGAGGCGGGCACGGACAAGACCAAGATCCTGATGACCAATATCTGGCTCACCGACATGGCGACGTTCCAGGAGATGAACGCCGTGTGGGATTCCTGGGTGTCGCAGGGCAACACGCCCGCCCGCGCGACGGTCGAGGCGAAGCTCGCCGCGCCGCAATACAAGGTCGAAATCGCCGTCATCGCGGCGAAGTAAGTTAAAAAAGGGCCCCGGAAGGGGCCCTTTCTTCACGCATTTCGGATCACGGGCACGGATGCCGCAGGCCGTCATAGCCCAGATAGGTGCCCGAAGCCGGATCGTAGGACCGGAAGCGCTGCGCGCAGTAATTCACGCCGACGGGCGCAACGCTTCCCGTTACCAGCGGCTCCGACGCGAGCGCGCCTGCGGCGAGCGCTCCGGCAGCGAGGCCCGCCGCCCCATAGCCGTAGTAGCCGCCATACCGGCGATAGCCGCCGTAATAGGCCCCGCGAGCGTAGGGTCGGCCATAGGCATAGCGCCCGCCATAGACGCCTCGGCGATAGGCGACGTGGCGATAACCTCCGCCATAGCCGCCCCGCACTCCGACCGATCTCCTATAAACGGCGCGGGCATACTGCGTCACCAGCTGGTCCCGTTGAATGAGCTGCTGAAATTTCGCCGAGGGAGTCGCCTGGGGCGCCGCTTGGGCCGATGCCGGACCGGCAAAGAACGAAGCCGGCGCGAGCGCGGCGCTGGCCAAGGCAGCGATGATGAGTTTTCGCATGAGACCGCTCCTTCCTGATTTCGCGTGATGGCGAACGTCCCGCCGGAACGAGCGCTCCCCTCAGAAAAGGCCGATGGGCCCCGAAGGGCCCATGGCTTGTGTTGTTACATTCAGGCTAGAAGCAGAGATGCCGTTGACCGTCCGGGCCCCAGAAGGTGTCCGAGATCCGATCGTATGTCGGGAACCGACGCGAGCAATAGGAGATCCAAGTCTGGCCCGCCCATTGCGGGAACTCGCTGCCCCGCGCGAAGCCGTACCCGACGGCCCCCGTCGTCAACCCAATGCTGCCGGTGGTCTCCGGCCCCGTCACGACGGGCCCCGTCACCGCCCCGATGCTGCCCGAAACCGCCGGCGAGAGGCTGGTGTTGAGGTAGCCTAAGCCCGGCACGAATCCGTATTCATATCCGAGCTGGTTCATCGGGCTGAAATATTGACGCGGTGTCTGTCGCGCGATGCTGCCTGTCGTCAATACCTCGCCACCAGACCAGGCCGGAGGGACCCGCGCGATGCTGCCCGTCGTCACCACGTTGTAACCGGGAGACCACGTAGAGGCGTAGTAGGCCGGATACCGCCAACGCCACGAGCTGGCGGCGACCCGCGGACCGACCCAGACTCGCCTGGTCGCAACGAAGACCCGCCCACGCGGCGTCATCACCGTACGCCGGTAAGTCACGAAGTGTCCGCGATGCATCGCGACGCGCCGATGCACGACGACGCGATGCATGGCGACCCGATGATGCACGACACGGTGGGCTCGCACGTGATGAACCCTGTACTGAGTATAGTCTGCCTTCTGTGTCAGTGCCGCCAGATCATCCGACGACAAAGGTCGTGCTTCCACGGAAGCCGCCGCCGCCAGCAAGGATACGCTGCCGAGAGCCGCCGCCGCCAAAGTTGTGAGGATGGCTTTGCGCATGAGAAGTCTCCTTAGACTGTACGGGAGACTTAATGTCTCCCTAGGAGCGCAGTTCCGTTCCACGAGCCGTGATCCGATATCATCTCTCCAGCATCATCCCCGATGACTCGTCTGATACGAACCGTAACAGCAAGTTCCGCGCGTCTAAAGAACTTTGGCGCATATCCTTTTCGCGTTGTTGACCTTCGTCAAAGACTGAGCGCTTACATCGCGCTGCGTCATTATGACCTGAAGATTAGCTTACAGAATAAACCGGCTAAGGTCTGTATTCTTAGCTAAGCTTTCCACTTCGCCGCGCACGTAGACCGCGTCGATGGTCATGGTTTCGCCGGAGCGATCTGGCGCGGTGAACGAGACGTCGTCGAGCACCCGCTCCAGAACCGTCTGCAGGCGGCGCGCGCCGATATTCTCGACCGAGTTGTTCACCTCGACCGCGACCTTCGCCAGGGCGTCGATGGCATCATCGGTAAAGATCAGCTCCACGCCTTCCGTCCGCAGCAGCGCGACCGATTGCTTGATGAGGCTCGCCTCGGTCTCTGTCAGGATGCGCTTGAAATCCTCCACCGTCAGCGGCGACAGCTCGACGCGGATCGGCAGGCGGCCCTGCAATTCCGGCAGCAGGTCGGAGGGCTTCGACACATGGAATGCGCCCGACGCGATAAAAAGAATGTGATCGGTCTTCACCGGCCCGTATTTCGTGGAGACGGTGGTGCCTTCGATGAGCGGCAGGAGATCGCGCTGCACGCCCTCGCGGGAGACGTCCCCGCCCATGCGGCCCTCGCGGGCGCAGATCTTGTCGATCTCATCGAGGAAAACGATGCCGTTTTCCTCCACCTGCCGGATCGCGTCCTGCACGATCACGTCCTGGTCGAGCAGCTTGTCGGCCTCCTCCGTCACCAGCGGCTCATAAGCCTCGCGCACGGTCGTCCGCCGCGTCTTCGCGCGGCCGCTAAAAGCCTTGCCGAACATGTCGGAGAGGTTGATCGCGCCAACCGAGGCGCCCGGCATGCCGGGGATTTCGAACATCGGCATGCCCTGCGATCCGCCCGGCTGCAATTCGATCTCGATTTCCTTGTCGTCGAGTTCGTTCTCTCTGAGCTTGCGGCGGAAGGAATCGCGGGTGGCGGCGCTCGCCGTCGTGCCTACCAGGGCATCGAGCACCCGATCTTCGGCGGCAAGATGCGCCTTGGCCTGAACCTGGCGGCGACGCTCTTCCTTCACGAGGCCGATCCCGACTTCCACGAGATCGCGCACGATCTGCTCCACGTCGCGGCCCACATAGCCGACTTCCGTGAACTTCGTTGCCTCGACCTTGAGGAACGGCGCACCCGCGAGACGGGCGAGGCGGCGCGAAATCTCGGTTTTTCCGCACCCTGTCGGCCCGATCATCAGAATGTTCTTCGGCGCGACCTCCTCGCGCAACGCGCCTTCCAGTTGCTGGCGTCGCCAGCGATTGCGCAGTGCGATGGCGACCGCGCGCTTGGCGTCATGCTGGCCGACGATGAAGCGATCGAGTTCGGAGACGATTTCGCGGGGGGAGAAGGTGGTCATGCGGTTTCCAGAGTCTCGATGACGATATTCGCGTTGGTGTAGACGCAGATTTCAGCTGCGATGGCGAGCGACCGGCGCACGATGGCCTCGGCGTCCATGTCGCTGTCGGCGAGCGCCCGGGCGGCGGCGAGCGCGTAGTTGCCGCCGGAGCCGATGGCCATGATGCCGCCTTCCGGCTCCAGCACGTCGCCCGAGCCGGAGAGAAGCAGGCCGACTTCCTTGTCGGCAACGAGCATCATCGCCTCCAGGCGACGTAAATACCGGTCGGTGCGCCAGTCCTTCGTCAACTCGACGCAGGCGCGGGTAAGCTGGCCGGGATATTGCTCGAGCTTGCCCTCGAGCCGCTCGAACAGGGTGAAGGCATCGGCCGTCGAACCGGCAAAGCCGCCGATCACGCCGCCCTTGGTCAGGCGGCGGACTTTTTTCGCGTTACCTTTCACGATGGTCTGGCCGAGGCTGACCTGGCCGTCGCCGCCGATGACGACGCGGCCGCCTTTGCGGACCATGAGGATGGTGGTGGCGTGCATCGAAGGGGGGGAGGCTTCGGACAAGGGTTACGAACTCCGGGGGACGGGGAGGGACGGGGCTAAGCGGAGAACCGCTCATGCCCTGAATTAAGCATTCGTCATGCAAAAGCAACGCGGGTAGCGTTTCACGCCGCAGCTTGGTAGAACGCGCGGTCTCTTCGCCATCCCTGCCCTTTTAAGGATTGTCATGATGCGCTCCGCGAGCGTCAGCCGCCGCACCGCCGAGACCGATGTCGCCGTGTCGATTGCCCTCGATGGCACCGGCAAGGCCGAAATCGCGACGGGAGTAGGCTTTCTGGACCATATGCTCGAATTGTTCGCCCGCCACGGTCATTTCGACCTGACCGTGAAGGTGACCGGCGACCTGCATGTGGACCAGCATCATACGACGGAGGATACCGGCATCGCGTTAGGAACGGCGATCCTGAAGGCGCTCGGCGACAAAAAGGGCATCTCGCGCTACGCGGACATCCATCTGCCGATGGACGAGACCCTGACCCGCATCGCGCTGGATATTTCGGGCCGCCCGTTCCTGGTGTTCAAGACCACGTTTCCGACCGAGAAAATCGGCGTGTTCGACACCGAGCTGGTGCGCGAATTCTTCCAGGCGTTTGCCATGAATTCCGGGCTGACGCTCCACGTGGAGACGCTCTACGGCGAGAACAGCCATCATATCGCCGAAAGCTGCTTCAAGGGACTGGCACGCGCCTTGCGTCAGGCGGTTGCCATGGACCCAAGGGAAGAGGGCCGCGTTCCCTCTACCAAGGGCACGCTCTAAAGAGTTTTTCGATCTCGGGATCGAAAAGCGCTCTAGAATGTCTTCGTTGGCCGCATTTTCTTTCGCAAAACCGGCGTCCCCGTTTGCGGAAAATGCTCTAAGGAACATCGCCATGGCGACCTATACCCTGCACCTCCCGCGTGATGCGCGGCCGGGTGATCCGGCGGCATTGGACAAGGCTGAACTCGTGAAGGATGCCTTCTCGTGGGGAGCGTTCTTCTTCACGGTGCTGTGGTTCTTCGCCCATCGTCTCTGGATCGCCGGACTCGGCGTTCTTCTCGCGTTTGTCGCCTTCGACGGGGCATTGGACGTCCTGAACGTGCATCCAACGGCGGCCGTCGCCGCGCATCTCCTGTTCTCCTGCCTGATCGGGCTCGAGGCGAACAGCCTCCGGCGCTGGACGCTGGCCCGCAACGGCCGTCCCGTCGTCGATGTGGTGACCGCTTCCGACCGGGACGAGGCGGAGACCAAGGCCTTCGCCCGTTGGCTGGAACGCACCGCGCCCGTGTCCGCGCCATCCCGTCCTGTCGTCGCGCCGAACCGCTCCGCCCGTGGGCCGGAGCCGGTGCTCGGCCTGTTTCCCGATGTGGAGCGTTTCCGGTGAGCCTTGCGATCGTCGATTACGGGTCCGGTAACCTGCACTCCGCCGCGAAGGCTTTCGAGCGCGCCGCACGCGAGGCTGGGCTGTCGGACACCATCACCGTCACCTCCGACCCGGATGTGGTCGCCAAGGCCGACCGGATCGTGCTGCCGGGCGTCGGCGCCTTCGCCGATTGCCGGCGCGGGCTTAACGCCGTTCCCGGCATGGTCGACGCCTTGAACCGCGTGGTGCGGGACAAGGGCCATCCGTTCCTGGGCATCTGCGTCGGCATGCAGCTCATGGCGACGCGCGGCCTGGAGCATGTGACCTCGGATGGCCTCGATTGGATTCACGGCGACGTCAAAGCCATCGTCCCGGACGATCCGAGCTTGAAAATTCCGCATATGGGCTGGAACACCCTTGAGGTGCGCCACCACCATCCGTTGCTCGCCGGTATCGAGACCGGGCCGAACGGCCTGCATGCCTATTTCGTGCATTCCTATGCGCTGCAGGCCGCCGATGGCCGCGACATTGTCGCCACCACCTCCTATGGCGGGCCCGTGACCGCCATGGTGGCGCGCGACAACATCGTCGGCACCCAATTTCACCCCGAAAAGAGCCAGGCTCTCGGCCTGAAGCTCATCGCCAATTTTTTAAGGTGGCGCCCGTGATTCTCTTTCCCGCCATCGACCTCAAAGAGGGCCGCTGCGTCCGCCTGATCCAGGGCGACATGGACCAGGCGACCGTGTTCAACGACGATCCTGCCGCGCAAGGAGCCGCTTTCGAGCAGCAGGGCTTCGAGTGGCTGCATGTGGTCGATCTCGACGGCGCATTCGCCGGCAAGCCTATGAACGCGGCCGCGGTTGAGGCGATTCTCAAGCGCATCAAAATTCCGGTACAGCTCGGCGGCGGCATCCGCGACATGAAGACGGTCGAGGGCTGGCTCGCCAAGGGCGTGGCCCGCGTCATCATCGGCACCGCGGCTGTCCGCGACCCCGCTTTCGTGCGCGAGGCCGCGCGGCTTCACCCCGGCAAGATCGCGGTCGGCATCGACGCCAAGGACGGACTCGTGGCCGTTGAGGGCTGGGCCCAGACCTCGACCCTGACGGCGGAAGAACTCGGCCGCCGCTTCGAGGATGCGGGCGTTGCCGCGATCATCTACACCGACATCGCCCGCGACGGCATCCTGAAGGGCCTCAACATCCCGATGACGCTGGCGCTGGCGAAGGCGGTTTCGATCCCCGTCATCGCGTCTGGCGGCCTCGCCTCCATGGCGGATATCGAGCGCCTCACGCAACCGGACTGCGCCGTGCTCGGAGGCGCGATTTCCGGCCGCGCGCTCTATGACGGACGCATCGACCCGGATCAGGCGCTGGCGCTCTTGCGGACCGTGCGGCGGGAGAATGCCTGATGTTGAAGGTCCGCCTCATTCCCTGCCTCGATGTCAAGGACGGCCGCGTCGTCAAGGGCGTGCAATTCGTCGATCTGCGCGATGCGGGCGATCCGGTCGAGGCTGCGAAAGCTTATGACGCGGCGGGGGCCGACGAACTCTGCTTCCTTGACATCACCGCGAGCCATGAGGCGCGCGGCATCCTGCTCGATGTGGTGCAGCGCACGGCCGAGGCCTGTTTCATGCCGCTCACCGTCGGCGGCGGCGTGCGCACGGTCGAGGACATCCGCAAGCTGCTGCTGGCCGGAGCCGACAAGGTCTCGATCAACACGGCGGCCGTGAACAATCCGGATTTCGTGCGCGAAGCGGCGGAGAAATTCGGCAGCCAGTGCATCGTCGTCGCCATCGACGCCAAGAAGGTGTCGGGGGAGGGCGAGAAGCCGCGCTGGGAGATCTTTACCCATGGCGGACGCAAATCCACGGGCCTCGATGCCATCGCCTTCGCGAAGAAGGTGACCGAACTCGGCGCGGGCGAACTTCTCGTCACCTCCATGGACCGGGACGGCACCAAGGGCGGCTACGACCTGCCGCTGGTGCGCGCGATCGCGGACGCCGTCTCCGTGCCGATCATCGCCTCCGGCGGCGTCGGCAATCTCGACCACCTGGTCGAGGGCATCCGCGACGGCCACGCCAGCGCGGTGCTGGCCGCCTCGATCTTCCACTTCGGCACGTATACCATCGCCGAAGCGAAGGAATACATGGCGAAGGCGGGGCTGAATGTTCGGCTGGACAAGCCGGCAATGACGAAAAACACGCCGCATTGAGGAACCGCGACCTGCTCTCCTCTAACTGAAGCGTTTTCCGGCATTCAGAAAACTGGCCCTTCCCGGTAAAATTGCGTTAAGGGTCGCGACGTCAAAAGAAGTCCAAGCCATGACCTCCTTCACCCTCAACGACCTCGCCCGCATCGTCGCCGAGCGCGCCTCCGCTCCGGCGTCGGAATCCTATACGGCGAAGTTGCTGTCGGATGGACCCGCGCGCGCCGCGAAGAAGCTCGGCGAGGAGGCGGTAGAAGCCGCAATCGCCGCCGTGTTGCAGGATCGCGAAAACCTGACCGCGGAGGCCGCCGACGTGCTGTATCATCTGTTGGTGGTGTTGCACGGTGCCCATATTCCGCTAAGTGACGTGATGGCTGAGCTGGAGCGCCGGACGGCGCAATCGGGACTTGCCGAGAAGGCCGCGCGACCGCGCTGAATTTGGTCGGGCATGATCCTGCCCAAACCTGAAAAGGTGGCTCTCATGGACCAACTGAACGTGGTGTCGGCGCCTGAGACGGATGACGGGCTCTCGCCCTATCGCATTTTCCAGCGCGACGAGTGGGCCAAGCTTCGCGCCGACGCGCCGATGACACTCACCGCCGACGAAGTGGTGCAGCTGCAATCCCTCAATGATCCGATTTCGCTGGACGAAGTGGCAGCGATCTATCTGCCGCTGTCGCGCCTGCTTTCCCTCTACGTCGCGGCGACGCAAGGGTTGTTCAAGGCGACGCAGCGCTTCCTGCTCGCCGAAAACGACGGCAAGGTGCCCTATATCATCGGGGTCGCGGGGTCTGTCGCGGTCGGAAAATCCACCACCGCCCGCGTGCTGAAGGCGCTGCTCGCCCGCTGGCCCAACACCCCGAAGGTCGATCTCGTCACGACGGACGGGTTTCTTTTGCCGAATGCCGAGTTGACCCGTCTGGGCCTGATGGAGCGCAAAGGCTTTCCCGAGAGCTACGACACCGGCGCGCTGTTGCGCTTTCTCGCCGACATCAAGGCCGGCAAGCGCAACGTGCGCGCGCCGCTTTATTCGCACCTGGTCTATGACGTGGTGCCGGGCGAGGAGACGGTGGTCGACCGGCCGGACATCCTCATCGTCGAAGGCCTCAACGTGCTTCAGCCGGCGCGCATGCCGAAAGACGGCACCGCGATTCCCTTCGTGTCCGATTTCTTTGATTTCTCGGTCTATATCGACGCCGACGAGGCCGATCTTCACCGCTGGTACGTCAACCGCTTCCTGCGCCTGCGCCACACCGCTTTCCGCGACCCGCTCTCGTTCTTCCGCCGCTATGCGGAGCTGCCCGAGGACGAGGCCATCGCGATCGCCGAGGGCCTGTGGAACCGCATCAACCTGCTGAACCTGCGCGAAAACATCGTCCCGACCCGCCAGCGCGCGAGCCTGATCCTGAAGAAGGGCGCAAGCCATCGTATCGAGACGGTGGCGCTGAGAAGGCTTTAAGGTCACGCGCCCGCTCCCTCTCCTTTAGGGAGAGGGTTGGGGTGAGGGGTTACAGGTCTACCCGATGAGGGCGTACCCTCACCCTGGCTTCGCTCGACCTCTCCCCAGTGGGGAGAGGTAAAACGGGAAGCATTCGATTTACGCCAACAGGCCTTCCTGCCGCGCGAGATCGCGCAGATCCGTCTGCGGACGGGCGCCGAGATGGCTGATGACTTCCGCCGCCGCGAGGCCGCCGAGGCGGGCGCAATCGACGAGATCGAGGTCCTGGGTCAGTCCGGCGAGGAAGCCGGAGGCGAAAAGGTCGCCCGCGCCCGTGGTGTCGATCACGCGATCGACCGGGAACGCCTTGACCGCGCGGGTTTCGCCACGGCTGACCACGAGCGCGCCATCCGCCGAGCGGGTGACGACGCCCAACAGCTTTTCCTCACGCAGAGCGGCGAGGGCGCTTTCCGGATCGGAGGTCCCGTAGAGGCTCTGGAGCTCGTGAATGTTCGCGAACAGAATGTCGAGGCTGCCGTCGCGCATGAGGGTCAGGAACTCATCGCGGTAGCGATCGACGCAGAAGGCGTCGGAGAGGGTGAGCGCGACCTTGTTGCCCGCCTGGTGGGCGATCTTCACCGCCTTGCGGAACGCTTCCTTGGCCGCCGGGGGATCCCACAGATAGCCTTCGAGATAGACGATCGACGAGGAGCGAACCGTATCCTCATGGATGTCGTCCGGGGTCAGGTTCTGGCACGCACCGAGATAGGTGTTCATGGTGCGCTCGCCATCCGGCGTCACCAGGATGAAGCTGCGCGCCGTGGCGGGGCCATCCTCGGCGAACGCGACGTCGTAATGCACGGCGATGGATTTGAGATCATGCGCGAAAAGGCGCCCGGTCTCGTCGTTCTTCACCTTGCCGATGAAGCCCGCCTTGACGCCGAGCGAAGCGACGCCCGCCGCCGTGTTCGCCGCCGAACCGCCGGAGACGATGATGGCCTGCCCCATATCGCCATAAAGCTCCTCGGCTCGCGCCTCGTCGATGAGCTGCATGGCGCCCTTGTGGACGTTCTTGGCGACGAGGAAGGCTTCATCCGTATGGGCTAGCACGTCAACGATGGCGTTGCCGAGCGTGAGCACGTCGATGCGATTCTGGGACATGAGCAACCGGAGCTTGAGCAAAGTTGCGCTTTCGCATCCGACGCGAGAGCGGTCAAGGGCCGGGGCCTGCAACAAGGGCGTTCGGGCCGCACCGCATCTTCCTAACGCTCGCGCCAGGCTTCCAAAACCTCAGCGCACGTGGATCCCCAGTTCCGACAACAGTTGACTGGCCTGCGCTCGAGAGATCGTCGCTCCCTTGAATTGCTTGGCATCCATCAGCCGGATGCCGCCAAGGTCTGCTCCGCGGAGGTCCGCACCATCGAACCGGGCATCCCTCAGATTGGCATCACGCAAGCTGCATTCCTCGAACCATGCGTCCCGGAAGTCACATTTCCGCAGATCAGCCTGTCCAAAATCGATCTGTCTCAGCCTCGCCTTTCGGAAACTGAAGTTCGGAAGCTTTGCATCGGCGAACAGAATTTCCTCGAACGTAACATTGAGGTGCCTCGCTTCACTCAGATCGGCTCCAATCATTTTACAACTTTGAAACGTAGCGGAGGTGAGGGAGGCTCCTCGGAAATTGCCGTTATTGAAGTCGCACGATTGCAAGACTGCTTCGTTGAGGGAGGCGCCCGCAAAATCGGCGACCCCTCCTCGGCATCCCTTCCATGTTGAGTTCACAAGGGTTGCTCCGGTCATTTTGACATTTCGACAAACGCATTTTTCGAAGTGCCAGCCTGTCAGATCGAGGCGCGAGAGATCGGCCTCCTCAAGATTGCAGTCGATGAGCCTGATGGGAGTGTTCTGGTTCAGGAAAGCCCCAATGGCTGAGCGGTCGAGACGCTCTCCTGAAACAGAGATTAGGCGGTCATCGGTAGCCATTGGTTCTTCCCGGGGTCAGGATACATCGGCGGTCCTCCTCACGGTCTGGGTGAGGATTCGCGGTCTGCTTCCTGCGCCGCCGCGCCGGAATCGGGGCCGCGCCGGCCCTTTTCCTGCGCATTGTCGAGGATCGCGAGAATTTTTTCGAGATCGGCCTCGGAAAGCGCCTTGATCTCCCGCGCCAGCCGGTTCGCGAGGAGCGTTGCGCGCGGGTCCGTGCCCGCCGTGTCGATCCTCACCCTCGGGTCGGAGATGTCGGCCAGCCGGGCAAGGGCATCGGCTTCGTCCCAGATGATGTTGAAATATTGCAGAACCCCCTGGATCAGCGCCCAGGTCGGCTTGCCGCGCTCGCCGCGCTCCAGCGCCGAAAGATAGGCACTCGACACGCCCAGATGCGCGGCCATGTCCTTGAGGAGAAGCCCGCGCTCGCGGCGCAGCTGCCGCACCCGTTCGCCGAAAGGGGTCATCCGATCATCCCGCGCCGCGCCGGCGGCGAAGCCGGACATAGAGTGCACCGGATCCGCCATGCTGGGGAGAGGCTTCCTCGAAACCAACCACGACCGACCGCAATTCCGGCAAGCGCAGCCAATGCGGCACCATGCGGCGCAACACGCCGCGCTCATCGAACAAGGAATGACTGGACGACGGCCCACCCTTGCCGGTGATGACGAGGACGATGACCTGTCCCGATTCCTGCGCCCGGTGGAGAAAGCCGAAGAGCGCGAAATGCGCCTCGGTCTGGCGCATTCCATGCAGGTCGATGACGCTGTCCACCGTACGGGTGCCCCGGCGCAGGGCCTGCAGGGTCTTGCGCTCGACCGGCGCGAGCGGGGTCAGGGCGGGCTTCGCCACGGGCCGCGGCGGCGGCGAGGACGGCAGCACGATGGTCGGCGCGGGCGCGGTGGAGGGTCGTTCCTCCGGCTCGGGCTCGGGCGGCAGCATCTTGCCCTTCATGGGCTTCACGTCCCGGGCCACATGGGCCCAAAGCCGACGCTCTTCGGACGAGAGCTGGCGGGACCGGCGGCGTTTCATCATGACCGGG
This sequence comes from Microvirga alba, assembly GCF_015694465.1. Classification (GTDB taxonomy): domain Bacteria; phylum Pseudomonadota; class Alphaproteobacteria; order Rhizobiales; family Beijerinckiaceae; genus Microvirga; species Microvirga alba. Next base: position 560,241 of record NZ_JADQDO010000002.1, on the reverse strand, counting down.
CTTTGGGCTGGAGCACCACGAACCGGGTGGCGTGCCGCAGCAGGCCCGCGCGCGTTCCCGCCGCCTCCCCGCTGCCAAAAAAGAAATCGCCCCGCGCCGGCCCAACAATCGCCGAGCCCGTATCCTGCGCGATCATGAGCCGTTGCAACGGCTCGGCGCTCTCGAGACTGAGCGGCAATTGCCCCTCGAGCCAGAAGGGCAGGCCATAGGCCCACAGGGAACGGTCGACGGCGAGACTCCGGCCGGGAACGAGCGGAATGCCTGCGCCGCCGATGGGACCGTCCTGCGGCGACAACTCGTCCGCCTCGCGAAAGAAGATATAGGACCGGTTCCGCCGCATCAGCTCGCGGGCCGGTTCGGGATGGTCCTTAAGCCAGCCCATGAGCTTTTCCAGCGTCATGGATTCGAGATCCATCTCGCCCCGCTCGACCAGCAGGCGGCCGATGGACGTGTATGGATGGCCGTTGCGGCCCGCATAGGCGACCCGCATCACGGAACCGTCGGTGAGGCGGATGCGGGTCGAGCCCTGCACATGGATGATGAAGGCCTCGCCCGGCTCGCGGACATAGACAAGCGCTTTCGCGCGAGAGCCGAGGGCTCCGCTTTCGATGGCCGCGCGGTCGGGATAGGGCTCGTAGCCGTTCGGAAGGCGACGGGCGGCTTGCAGCCCAGCCTCCAGGCCGGGCAGGGTCTCGCCCTGAGGAATGGTCACGAGATCGTCCGGGCGAGCGAGGAGCGGCACGGAATAGATCGCCGTCTTTTCGCGTGAACCTTGGAATTCCGGCTCGTAATAGCCGGTCAGGAAGCCCTCGCCGGAGGCCGGAACGATGGAATAGGGTTGGAAATGGGCCTCGAAAAACCGCCGCGCTTCGTCTTTCGAGAGAGACGACCCGGCGCTGAGCGCCTTGCGGCAGACGGCGAGCAAGCCCGCATGGGGTTTTTGCGCAGGCCGCAATTCGGAAGACTGGGCTTCGAGGGAGCGGCAGGACCGCAGGAAAGCCTGAAAAGCCGCCGCGTGATCGTCCTCATCCCAGCCTTTGAGGGCCGAGAACGGCAAGGGCTCGAGATGCGCCCGGCCTTTCAGCGTCGATGCGGCGTCAGTGGCGGACACGGTCAACGCCCAGGCGAGACAACCAAAAACGACTCGCCGGGCATGGCTCATTGCCCCGATTCGGTTGCGACGAGCTGCCAGTTGGGATCGCGGCTGCCGAGCGTGCGGGCGAAGGTCCACACATCGGTCACGTCGACGACGGCATCCGGGCTGCCATCGACAACGGCGCCGGAGGCATCCCGCGTCGCGGTGATGAGCTTGGAGAGGAACCGCACCACGACCTGAGCTGTCTTGCCGGTCATCTCGATGCCGGGGATCTCGGCCTTGTCGATGGAGACGAAAGTGGTTTCCACCTTCTCGCCCCGGCGCTCGCGTTCGGTGATGGCGCGCTCGAAACCATCATAAACGTCCTTGGACAGAAGATCCTTGAGGGTCTTGCGATCGCCCTGGGCAAACGCGGTCACGATCATCTCATAGGCGGCCTTCGCCCCTTCCAGGAAGGTGGCGGCGTCGAAAGACGGCTCGGCGCGCGCGATCTCGTCGAGGTTCCGGGCGAGCGGCGTGCCGGGTTCGGCGATGCCCTTCCAACGCTCGGCCGGCGGCGTCTCCTGAAGCGGGGCGCCGTTGGAGCCGGGCAAGCGCACGACGTTGTCCTGCTCGGCCGAAGCGTTGCCCGGACGCAAGGGTGCGTCGCGCCGCGCCAGCGGATCGAAAGGCTGCTGCTCATTTCCAGTCTTCTGGCCCAGCACTGAGCGAAGGCGCCAGATCACGAAGATCGCGAGAACGATGAAAATGAGGGTCGTGATGTCGAAGGAATCCTGCATCGTCGATCCGTTTTAGGCCTGCCCGTTCCTGGCTCATGATCGGCCAGGCTTTGCCCGCCCATGCGAAAGGAGTGATTTCTCGCATATGGGGCTTATGGGTCGTAACATCCACCTCTTGTTGCGACAAGCGAAGGAGAGAGCTGAATCTTGCCTCGCGGGACTGAAGCATGGTAGCGCGATGATCCTTGGCCCGTTGCCGATCCGGCGCTTTTCACGAAGCGCACCGTCCGGGCCCGACCGAGACCCCACCGCGGAGCATGAAACCATGGCCGACAACCCGGCAAACAACGGAGCGCAGGACGGCGGCATGCCCGCGCTGAACGCGCTTGCGCAATATTGCAAGGATTTCTCGTTCGAGAATCCCAACGCACCCCGCTCGCTGCAGCCGCAGACCGAAGGCCCGCAGATCAACCTGCAGGTCAACGTCAATGCCAAGCAGCTTGCCGAGGCCGATTTCGAAGTCGATCTGACGTTGGAAGGCGACGCCAAGATTGGCGGCAAGGACGTGCTGTTCGCGTTCGAGCTGACCTATTCGGGCGTCTTCCGCGTTCAGAACATCCCGCAGGATCAGCTGCACCCGGTCGTGATGATCGAATGCCCGCGCCTGCTGTTCCCCTTCGCCCGTCAGATCGTGGCCGAGGCAGTGCGCAATGGCGGCTTCCCGCCGCTCTATATCGACCCGATCGATTTCGTTGCGCTCTATCGTCAGCGCGCCGCCGAGATGCAGGGTGAGTCGAGCGCCGGTCAGACGCTCTCGTAATCAGTCGGACGGGCTCTCGCCGATATAGTCGCGCCAGAGAGCATTGGGGCCGAGAGATTGAATGAACGCCTCGTGGGCGTTTCTCTCGGCTTCCGTCAGACGTGACAGAATGGAACGCGGCCGCGCCTCCCGGGGTGCGGCCGCTCCCGTTTGGGGACCAACGCCGCCGCGCGCGGATGGCTGCATCGACAGATCGAAGCCGACCTGCTTGCCGCCGATCAGCTCGATATAAACCTCGGCCAGAATTTCCGCGTCGAGAAGCGCGCCGTGCTTGGTGCGCTTGGAATTGTCGATGCCATAACGCGAGCAGAGCGCATCGAGGTTGTTCGCCGCGCCCGGATGCTTGCGCCGCGCCATCGAGAGCGTGTCGACGGCATCGGCCAGCGCGATTTGCGGATGGCCCGTGCGGGCGAATTCCGCATTGAGGAAGCCCACGTCGAACGCCGCATTGTGAATCACGAGCCGCCCGCCGCGGATGAACTCCACGAACTCCTCGACGATGGCGGAGAAGACCGGCTTGTCCGACAGAAACGCGTCGCTCAACCCGTGCACCGCCAGCGCCCCGGCCGAGACCGGCCGCTGCGGGTTGATGTAGACGTGGTAGAACTTCCCCGTCGGGATGTGATTGAAGAGCTCGATGCAGCCGATTTCGATGATCCGGTCGCCCGAGGCGTGCTCGGTGCCGGTGGTTTCGGTATCCAGAACGATTTCGCGCAGCGTCACTTAAGCTTTATTCCTTAGAGTTTGTTCACGCGCCGCCGGACGCGCCCCGGGCGGGCGGCGAGACAGGCGAGAATGGACCGCACCTGCTCCTCGGCGGAAGCGAAGTCGCGGCTCGTATCCACCAGGAAATGGGACCGTACCCGCTTTTCGGCGTCCGGCATCTGCTTGTCCAGAATGGCGGCGAACTTTTCCTCCGTCATGCCCGGCCGGCGTAGCACACGCTCGCGCTGGATCGGGGCCGGAGCCGTCACCACCAGAACCGCATCGCAGCGCTTTTCCGCGCCGGTTTCGAACAGAAGCGGGATGTCGAGGACCGCCACCGAGGCGAGGGCGGTCACATGGTCGAGAAACGCCTCCTCCTCCTGCCAGACCAGCGGGTGAACGATGGCTTCGAGTTGCTTCATGCGCGCGGAATCGTTGAAAACGGCGGCCCCGAGCCTGGCGCGGTCCACGACGCCGTCGGTCACGGTGCCGGGAAAGGCCTGTTCGATCAGGGGCACAGCGCGACCGCGATAGAGGGCGTGGACGGCAGCATCCGCATCGTGAACCGGGACTCCCAGACGCCGGAAGGCATTCGCCGTCGCCGACTTTCCCATGCCGATGGAGCCTGTGAGTCCCAAGATGAAGGTCATGTCCGGCCCTCGATATCCGCCACGATCAACGCCCGCAGCTCGGGCGTGACCTGCGGCGTGACGCCGAACCAGCGCGCAAAACCGGGCACCGCCTGATGCAGCAGCATGCCGAGCCCGTCGACGATTCTCAAATCCCGCGCCGTCGCCGCCGCGAGAAGAGGCGTCAGCAAAGGAACATAAACGATATCCGCGACGATGGCACGGGCAGGCGCTTTCGCCAGATCGAGAAGCAGCGGCGGCTGGCCGGTCATGCCCAAGGACGTGGTGTTGACGATGAGGCCGGATTTCTCCAGCGCCGCGCCAAGATTCTCCCAAGGGACAACCTCGAGGCTCGGTCCCGGACTTTTCAGGTCGCGCACCAGCTCTTCAGCCTTCGACGCCGTGCGGTTCGCCACGAGAATGCGCCGGATCGGGCGGTCCTGGAGGCCGGCGACGATGGCGCGGGCAGCGCCTCCGGCACCGATGACGAGGGCAGTATCCACATCTTGTTCCCAAGCTGTCCCCAGGCTTTGGTCGAGATGGGCCATGAATCCGAGCACATCGGTGTTGTCGCCCCAGAGCACCCCATTCTCGACCCAGAGCGTGTTGACGGCGCGCAAGCGCTCGGCGCGCTCGGTCCTGCGCTCGACACCGAGAAAGGCCGCCTCCTTATGCGGAATCGTGACATTGCCGCCGGCGAAACCTTGATTCGCAAACGTCTTCAGAAAAGCGGGAAAATCAGCGGGGGCCACGTCGATGCGCTCGTAGGAACCCACCAACCCATATTCCTTCAGCCAATGACCATGGATCAGCGGCGAGCGCGAATGCTTGATGGGATGGCCGACGACGAAGGCCTTGGTCATTGGGGTCGAATCCTTAGAGCATGATTCAGAAAAGCGAAAAAACCGGTTTTCCGATAAAATCATGTGGTATCAAGAGGTTAGAGGGCAAGGCAACCGAGACGCCGCAAAGCGGCAAGGAGAGGAATGAGGGGAAGGCCGAGAATCGTCGAGTGGTCCCCATCGACATGGTCGAAGAGGTGAATGCCCAGACCCTCGAAATGATAGACCCCGACGCTGTGCAGCACCTCCGGTCCGGCCAGATCGAGATAAAGATCGATGGCCTCACCGCTCAGGCCCCGCATGGCGAGATGCGCGCTGACGCAAAAATCCGCGACGATCTCGCCGCCTTGCGCGAGCGAACCAGCGGAATGCAGCGCATGAGTTCGGCCGGCGAGGCTTTGCAGATGAACCCGCGCCGCCGCGCGGTCCGCCGGTTTGTGAAAGATCTTATCCCCGCAATCCAGAACCTGGTCGGCTCCAAGCACCAAACGCTCCGGATTCCGGCGGCTGACGGCAAGCGCCTTTTCAGTCGCCAGGCGGCGGGCGAGATCGATGGGAGACAAAGCCTCCGACCGCGCCGCGGCCTCGACGGCGCGTTCATCGACGTCGGGGGATTGCGTCTCGACCGACAGCCCCGCGCTCTCCAGGAGAGTGCGCCTGGTGCGGCTCGTCGAGGCGAGAAGAAGCGGCGCGGCGGCGACCCAGAGATTCGTCATGCCGCCTATTCCGCGATGAAGCGCAGGCGATGATCGCGGTAGAGATCGAGGATCGCGGCGGCCGTTTCCTCGATGGAACGGCGAGTGACGTCGATCATCGGCCAGTTATGGCGCGCGAAGAGCCGCCGCGAGGCCGCGATTTCCTCCGCCACCGCGTCGCGGTCCACATAAGATGTGTCGTCGTCGGCCTTCAGGCTCAAAAGCCGGTTCTGCCGAATCTGGATGATTCGCTCCGGGGTCGCGACAAGGCCGACGATCAGCGCTCTTCGCGTCGATTCCAGAACCTGCGGCGGCGGTACGCCGGGAACGAGCGGAATGTTGGCGGTCTTCATGCCGCGATGCGCCAGATAGATCGCCGTCGGGGTCTTCGAGGTCCGGCTGACGCCCACCAGGATCACATCCGCGTCGTCCAGATCCTGAGGCAGATGCCCGTCGTCATGGAGAAGGGTGAAATTCATAGCGTCGATGCGCTTGAAGTATTCCGCGTTCAGCATGTGCTGCGCGCCGGGCCGCGCCGTGGACGCGGCTCCGAGATAGGATTGCAGCAAAGTATGCACGGGCTCGAGCACCGAGAGATAGGGTGAGCCGCTGTTGCGGCACACTTCCTCCAGCCGGCTCGCCAGATCCCGCTCGACCAGGGTGTAGAGCACGATGCCGGGAGCGGCCTCGATCTCGCTCAGCACACGGTCGAGCTGCGTCGGGGACCGCACCAGCGGATAGACGTGTTCGATCGCCGCGATTCCCTCGTACTGGGCGACCACGGCGCGGGCGACAGTGATCAGGGTCTCGCCGGTCGAATCCGAGACGAGATGGAGATGAAAGTAGCTGCGCCCCACGAAAGGCCTCCCGGATAAGGAGTTGATGAATGTGGATAGTTCGCTTGTTCTCCCAGGTCCAGCGCGGGGGCCTGTGGGCTCTTTCGTCTTCCATCAACAACACTGGCCATTGTGGGATCGCGCAACGGCCTTTCTGGGAGAATCCGGTACGAATCACCCCACGAAGCACGATTCGAATCTCATCCGATCGCGTTAGTGATTTGTTAAGCTTTAAGAATTTGGAAAGGATTAAGGCAGACGCGACACATTCCCTAACGAAGGGTTACCGGCCCCACCGGTGTGGACCGCCTGTGGACGGGGTTGCGGCTTTACGATTCACGGCCCAAGAGAAACAACAGATTCTCGATTCAAAGAATTTAAGTTTAAGAGAGAGCCTGTGAGCAAACGTCCCACCAAAGCGATCCTGCGTGTCCTGAATGGCGAACCGGTCTGGCCTTTGCCGATCTGGATCATGCGTCAGGCCGGCCGTTATCTGCCGGAGTACCGGGAAACGCGCGCTCAAGCCGGTTCGTTCCTCGACCTCTGCTACAACCCAAGGCTTGCCGAGGAAGTGACGCTTCAGCCGATCCGCCGCTTCGGGTTCGATGCGGCGATCATGTTTTCGGATATTCTGGTCATCCCGCATGCGCTCGGCCAGGAGGTCCGGTTCGTCGAGAACGAGGGGCCGAAGCTCGACCCGATCACCACGATGGCGGATCTGAACCGGCTTGCGGATGAGATCCCGCTCGAGCGCCTCGATCCGGTTTTCGAGACCCTTGACCGGCTCAGCGCCTCGCTGCCGCGCGAAACCACGCTTCTCGGCTTCTGCGGCGCGCCCTGGACGGTGGCGAGCTACATGATCGCGGGCAAGGGCACGCCCGACCAGGCGCCGGCCCGCCTGACCGCCTATCGCGATCCGGCCTTCATGGCCGCCCTGATCGACCGGCTGGTCGTGGCCTCGACCAAGTACCTCATCCGCCAGATCGATGCGGGCGCGGAAGCGGTCCAGATTTTCGAGAGCTTCGGTTCGGCCCTGCCGCCGGCGCTGTTCGACACCCTGTCGCTTGATCCGATCCGGCGGATGGTGGAGGGCCTGAAAGCGGCCCGGCCGGACGCCAAGGTGATCGTGTTCGTGCGGGGAGGGGGATCGCATCTGCATCGGTTCGCGGCCGCTGGAGTGGGCGACGCGCTTGCCCTCGACTGGACCCTCGATCCGGCACTCGTTCTGCCGACGCTCCCGAACCATGTCGCGACACAGGGCAATCTCGATCCGCTGGCGCTCATCGCCGGGGGAGAGGCTCTGACAAAGGGCGTCGATCACATCCTGTCCGCCGTGCGCGGACGTCCGCATATCTTCAACCTCGGGCACGGCATCCTGCCGGAGACGCCGACGGATCATGTGGCGCAGCTCATCGCTCGCGTCAGAGCCTGATGCGAAAAAGTGGACACCATTTTTCCGCAAAAAATCATGCGGCAACAAAAAGATAGGGGGGCCTGACATGGCGTATCTTTGGATCAAGGCGTTTCACGTCATCGCGGTTATCGCCTGGATGGCGGGGATGCTCTATCTGCCGCGCCTGTTCGTTTACCATTGCGATGCGCCCAAAGGTTCGATCCAGTCCGACACCTTCAAGATCATGGAACGGCGTCTGTTGAAGGCGATCATCAACCCGGCGATGGTCCTCACCTGGGTGCTGGGCCTGATCCTGATCTGGCAGGGCGGATGGATTGCTTCAGGCTGGATCCACGCCAAGATCCTGCTCGTGCTGATCCTGTCGGGCGTGCACGGCTTTCTGTCGAAGACGGTGAAGGTTTTCGCGGCCGACGAGAATGTCCGGCCGGCGAAATTCTACCGGATGCTGAACGAGGTTCCGACGGTTTTGATGATTGGCATCGTCATCCTCGTGATCGTGAAGCCGTTCTGAGCCGCGATGGCGAAGAACGACCTCGTCGCATCAGCCGCCCGCAACAATGCCCTGTGGTGCGACACGGTTTGCCGGGCTCACGGCAAGCCGGGCGAGTTTCACCAGGCGATCTGGCTCAACCGGTACGGCACACCGCCGTTCTACCCCGACGCGGTGACACTCGATGGTCGTGACGCATCCGGACTTTTCGACATCCTGGCCGATCTGACTGGCGCGGATCGCGGTCGCGGTTGGGCGGTCAAGGACAGCTTTCACGGCCTGGATTTATCCCCCTTGGGCTTTGAGACGCTGTTCGATGCGCAATGGCTTTGCCTCGAAACCGCGCCTGGAAAGGACCACCCTGGAGATCACCCTTTTTCCGTGATTCGAACCGAGGGTGAATTGGCGGACTGGGAGGATGCCTGGGCCGGGCTGGAAACCGGCTTGAGCGATCGATCGTTACGTCTGTTCGGCTCACAGCTCCTGTTCGATCCCGATATCGTCGTTGCGGCCATCAAGCGTGATGGCGCGATGGTCGGCGGGGGAATTTTGAACCGGGGTGCCGGTGTCGTTGGCCTGTCCAACCTCTTCGCCCTCGCCTTTGACCGCGATACGGTCCGCCGACGATTGGCGGAACTCGCTGTGACGATTTTTCCCGGCCTGCCCCTTGTCGGTTACGAGCGAGGCGCGGATCTTGCGGCTGCGCGCCGGATCGGCTTCGAGCCGATCGGAGATCTGCGGATTTGGCACCGTCCAGCCTGAATCAGTCGATTCCTGCCCTGCCCATTCTTGAATGTGAGGCCTTGAGACTCACTTCGGAAAGGTTTAGAAGGGATCTCCCTTCCTAAAAGACAGGTCGCGCCGCACGGGCCCTCCCGGGTCCTCCAAGTCACATCTCGTGAACTGGGTGGCCCTGTCCAACGTTCCCCTTCAGCTCCCCCCACGCGTTCAGTTCTCTCCTTTTCGAACCTGCCCGCGAACCCTACCCGAGAGTGTTCCCCGATGAGGGAAATCAAACTTCAAGACCTGAAATCCAAGACGCCGACCGAACTCATCGCTTTCGCCGAGGAGCTCGAGGTCGAGAACGCGAGCACGATGCGCAAGCAGGAGCTCATGTTCGCCATCCTCAAGCAGCTGGCCGCCCGCGAGGTCGAGATCATCGGCGCAGGCGTCGTCGAGGTGCTGCAGGACGGCTTCGGCTTCCTGCGCTCGGCTGATTCGAACTATCTGCCCGGCCCGGACGACATCTACGTCTCCCCGAGCCAGATCCGGAAATTCGGCCTGCGCACCGGCGACACGGTAGACGGCCCGATCCGCGGGCCGAAAGAGGGCGAGCGTTATTTCGCCCTGCTCAAGGTCAACACCATCAATTTCGAGGATCCCGAGAAGATCCGGCACAAGGTTCATTTCGACAACCTGACGCCGCTCTTCCCGACCGAGCGCTTCAAGCTCGAAATCGACGATCCGACGAAAAAGGATTATTCGCCGCGAATCATCGACATCGTCTCGCCGATCGGCAAAGGCCAGCGCGCGCTCATCGTGGCGCCGCCGCGCACCGGTAAGACCGTACTGATGCAGAACGTGGCGCAGTCGATCACCACCAACCACCCCGAATGCTACCTCATCGTGCTGCTCATCGACGAGCGCCCGGAAGAGGTGACCGACATGCAGCGCTCGGTGAAGGGCGAGGTCGTGGCCTCCACCTTCGACGAGCCGGCCTCGCGCCACGTCCAGGTCGCCGAAATGGTGATCGAGAAGGCCAAGCGCCTCGTGGAGCATGGCCGCGACGTGGTCATCCTGCTCGACTCGATCACCCGTTTGGGCCGCGCCTACAACACGGTCGTTCCGTCATCCGGCAAGGTGCTGACCGGCGGTGTCGACGCTAATGCCCTGCAGCGTCCGAAGCGCTTCTTCGGTGCGGCGCGTAATATCGAAGAGGGTGGCTCGCTCACCATCATCGCCACCGCGCTCATCGACACCGGTTCGCGCATGGACGAGGTGATCTTCGAAGAGTTCAAGGGCACCGGTAACTCGGAAATCATCCTCGACCGCAAGGTTGCCGACAAGCGCACCTTCCCGGCCATCGACATCACCCGCTCCGGCACCCGCAAGGAAGAGCTTCTGGTTCCGGCCGACACGCTCAAGAAGATGTACGTGCTGCGCCGTATCCTCAACCCGATGGGCACTGTCGACGCCATCGAGTTCCTGCTCGACAAGCTGCGCCAGACCAAGTCGAATGCCGAGTTCTTCGATTCAATGAACACCTGAGCCGGAACGTCCGGCTGCGGAATTTTGGCCCCATCCTCGGCAACGAGGGTGGGGTTTTTTAATGATGGAAGACCCCCATCAGCCAGAGCACCAGCAGGGTCAGCACCGCTGAGATCAGCAAGGACCAGAGACAGCCGACCCGGTTCGAGAAGAAAAGAAACATCGCCGGTTTCCTCTAGCCTTTGCCATCCCCGACCGCCGACAGGCCGGGAAGGCGATATGGGAAACGCGAAAAGGGACGATGGATTTCCTTCCACCGCTTCGTTCTGGCTGGGAACGACCCTATCCCGTCATTCCGGGGCCGCGTGAGCGGAGCCCGGAACCCATAAACGCCGACAATCCCGGAAGAATCTCATCGGCGACCCTATCGCTTCTTCCGAATAAGACAGCGTTTATGGGTTCCGGGTTCGCCTGCGGCGCCCCGGAATGACAGCCGATGCGTGACGGCGGCACAGATGGACGGGAGGGGATTCTTCAAAACGAGGCTGACCTCGCCACTCTCCCAACCTTTCCAAACCCGATCCTCGTTCGCATAACCGAACAGGTCACCTGAATATTCGCTAGGGTCGGAAAGAGTTCCCGCCAGGAGCCCACCGCCCGCGGACGCTTTGCCGGAGGTCGCAGTTCAATCCATTGCGCCACCCTATGGCCTCAGAGTTCGCTCACAGTGCGAGAGCCCGTGTCGGGGGATCGAAACATGGATGTTGGTTTCATCGGGCTTGGGCATATGGGCTTAGGCATGGCGCGATGCCTGCTTGGGGCCGGACATCGACTTGTCGTCTATAACCGGACTCGCGGTAAGGCCTCGGCCCTCGCGGCGGAGGGTGCGCAGGTCGCGGACCGACCCGGCGATGCCTGCCGCAGCGACGCCGTCATCACGATGCTGGCGGATGATCAAGCGGTCGAGGACCTTGTCTTTGGAAGCGGAGAGCTTCTGTCTGCCCTTGGATCGAGCACCGTTCACGTCTCCATGAGTACGATCAGCGTCGCGCTCTCGGAAAAGCTGGCCGATGCGCATGGACAGGCTGGCCAGGCTTATCTTGCCGCTCCTGTCTTCGGCCGCCCGGATGCTACAGAGGCGGCGAAGCTCTTTATCATGGCGGCAGGGCCGGACGCGGCCATCACCCAATGCCAGCCCCTGTTCGACGCGATGGGGCAGAAAACTTTTGTCGTCGGCGAGCGGCAGTCTCAGGCCAACGTCGTCAAGCTCGCCGGCAATTTCCTGATCGCCTCCGTGCTGGAGAGCCTGGGGGAGGCCTTGGCGCTGGTGCGCAAGTCCGACGTCGACGCCCATCTTTTCATGGAGCTCCTCACTGAAACGCTCTTCTCGGCGCCGGTCTACAAGACCTATGGATCCATCATCGCCGACGAGAGATATGAGCCTGCCGGGTTCAAAATGGCCCTCGGGTTGAAAGACATCCGCTTGGCCCTTGCCGCGGCCGACGCGAAGACGGTCCCCATGCCGATCGCCAGTCTGCTCAGGGACCACTTTTTGGCCGGGGTTGCGCGAGGCGAAGGCGATTCCGATTGGTCTGCCCTGGCGCGCTTGGCTGCGAGAAATGCCGGCCTGTAAGGCCGAGGTGCATGCTCAAGGCCGGCGTCTCCGGAACGAGACACAGGCTTTCGCCGACCCCTCAGGAAGAGGTCTATGGGAGCCGTTCGCGGCTCTTAAGCGTCGCGCTGGCTCATCGGGACGACAGCATCTCCCGTGCCTGGGTCACGAGAGCCGCCGGATCGTGGACGGGGAGCGAGCAGCGCATCCCGGCGCATATCAATGCCTGCGGTTCCGCGCTCGATGACGCGAGCGCTCGCGCCGGATGGTCGGTATCCAGAATCTCGCCCTCGCGCAGCCATCGTGTGCTGCGGTCGAGATAGGGCAGGCGCAACGCCGCCTCGTGTAGCGTATCCGCCTTGTTTCCCGTGACCAAAATGCTCAAGCCCCGAAGGTGAAGATCGAGCGCGTTGAGGATCGAGGTGTGCCCGAGCGGCGCGGCGCTGGCGATCCCGGTCAGGTGTGCCAGCATCTTCTCGGCGCGGGCGTGATCCTTTTCCGCCCCGGTGATCTGGGCGAGCCGGACGAGTGCTTCGGCGAAGACCCCGTTCGCGTTCGGCACCGCGTCGTCATGGGTCGGCTGCGGCCGGACCACGAGCGGGTCGGCCTCGCATGCGGTCATGGCGAGGACCCCCGTTTCTTCGACGAGGAAGGCGTCGAGGAGAACATCGCGCCAGGTGATGGCATCCCGTAGACAAGCCTCGTCGCCCGTTGCCTCATAAAGGCTGAGCGCTGCGCGCATCATCGCCGCATGATCGAGGGCAAAGCCCGGAAAGATCAGCGCGCCGCCGCGCCACGAGTGCCCGAGCTGGCCATCGCGGGTCATCGATTCGGCAATGAAACGATACGCCTGTCGAGCCAGCGCGATCCATTCCGGGTGATCGAGGAGGGGAGCGGCCCGCACCAGGGCCGCGATCATCAGCCCGTTCCAGTCGGCCAAGATCTTGTCGTCGAGGCCGGGCCGGATGCGGGTGGCGCGCCGGTCGAGCAGCTTCTGCCGCATCCCGGCAAGGCGCCCCTCCGCCTCGGGCGTGACCTCGCCGGAGAGGAGCCGGTTCGGGATATTGGTCTCTTCCCAGTTCCCCTCGCCCGTGATGTCGTAGGCCTCGGCGAAGAACGCGCCGTCCTCGTCCCCCAGGACCTCGATGATCTCCGCCAGACGCCAGATATAGAACCGGCCTTCCTCGCCTTCCGAATCCGCGTCCAGGCTGGCAGCGTATGCGCCGCCCGGCATCGTCATTTCCCGTTGAAGCCAGGTGACGATGCCCTCCGCCGCAGCCCGGAAGAGGGGCCGGCCGGTCTCCGCGAAGGCGAGGGCGTAGAGCTCCAGCAGCTGGACGTTGTCGTAGAGCATCTTTTCGAAATGCGGCACCAGCCAGCGCTCATCGACCGCGTAGCGGGCAAAGCCGCCGCCGAGGTGATCGTGGATGCCACCAAGCGCCATCCGTTCCAGGGTGAGAAGAAAGAGCTCGCGGGACAGGGCATCCCCCGTCCGCCGGGCATGGCGCAGGAGATATTCGAGGATCGGTGGGTTGGGAAATTTCGGCGCGCCCTGGAGACCGCCATTCTGTGGGTCGATAATCGCGGCAAGCTTTTCGCCCAGATGGTCGAGGTCCTCCCGGGTGAAGGCGCCGCCATCGCCGGTCGCGGTTTTCGCAAGGTGCTGTCTCAAGGCTGCGGTGTTCTTCGCCACGCGCTCCGGTTCGACGCGATAGATACGCGCGATCTCGCGCAGGACCTGGACGAAGCCGGGGCGGCCGAAGCGGGGCTCCTTGGGAAAATAGGTGCCACCCCAGAACGGCTCGCCCTTCGGAGTCAGGAACATGGTGAGCGGCCATCCGCCCTGCTCGCCGAGAAGATGGAGCGCGGTCATGTAGACATGGTCGACATCGGGCCGTTCTTCCCGATCGACCTTGATATTGACGAAGAGCTCGTTCATGACCGCCGCCACGCCGGGGTCTTCGAAGCTCTCGTGGGCCATCACGTGACACCAATGGCACGCCGCGTAGCCGATGGAGATGAGGATCGGCCGGTCGAGCCGCATCGCCTCGGCTTGCGCCTCCGGCCCCCATTCCCACCAATGGACAGGATTGTCCCGGTGCTGCAGGAGATAGGGGGAAGAGGCGTCCTTGAGTCGGTTCATCGATCCTGCTCCGAGGGGGCGTGGTTCAGGGATCCAAAGACAGGCGCGAACGATTCGGATCTGAACCGATCGTTAAGTCGCTTCGAGTTAAAGCTTTCTCAACCCGTTTAGGTTCACGCTCATGCGTTCGGATGACACCATCTTCGCCATTGCGTCAGGCTATGGCCGCGCGGCCGTCTGCATCATCAGGATCAGCGGGGCGAGAAGTCGATTCATCCTCGAAACGATTGCCGGATCGGTGCCCGATTCCCGGCGCGCCTCCGTTCGCTTGCTGCGCGAACCGGCCTCCGGGGAGCCGCTCGATCAGGCCCTCGTGCTGTGGATGCCGGGGCCGAACAGTTTTACCGGCGAGGATCAGGCCGAGCTTCACATCCATGGCGGGTTGGCGACGCGGGCCGCGATCTTGCGCGTGCTCGGCTCGCTGGAGGGATGTCGCGCGGCGGAAGCCGGGGAGTTCACCCGCCGGGCCTTCCTGAATGGGCGGATGGACCTTAGCCGGGTGGAGGGCCTCGCCGACCTGATCGATGCCGAGACCGAGGGTCAGCGCCGCCAGGCCCTGCTCCAGCTCGAAGGCCGCCTCGGCAACGCCGCGGAGGGATGGCGCGAGGACATTCTGCAGGTGCTGGCGCTGATCGAAGCGAGCCTCGACTTCTCCGATGAGGGCGATGTGCCCGATGGCTTGGAGGCCGACATCCTGCGCCGCCTCAAGGCGCTGGGGGACGAACTCGGCCGGGTGCTGGCAAACCGCAGCGGCGAGCGCCTGCGCGAGGGCCTGACCGTCGTGCTCGCCGGTCCCCCCAATGCGGGCAAGTCGACCCTGCTCAACGCGTTGGCACAGCGCGACGTCGCCATCGTCTCGCCGATTGCCGGCACGACTCGCGACGTGATCGAGGTCCATTGTGATCTTGGCGGTTTGCCGGTGGTCATCGTCGACACGGCGGGCCTGCGCGAGAGCGGCGACGTGATCGAGCAGGAGGGCGTCGCCCGGGCCCGTGCCAAGGCGGAAGGCGCGGATGTGGTGCTCTGGCTCGTGCCGCCGGAAGGCGCGGCGAGCGAGCCGCCGGTTGCGCGGCGGCTCCTGCGCATTGCGACCAAATCGGATTTGAATCGGATCCGAGAGGATTGCGACCTGGAGGTCTCGGCCACGACCGGCGAGGGCTTGCCGGAGCTGATCCGTGCTCTGGAGGCCGAGGCCGAAGCGGCTTTGGGGCAGGGCGATGCGCTCCTGACCCGTGAACGGCATCGTCGGGCCTTGGAGCGCACCCATTCTTCCATCGTGCGGGCGATGGAGATGTTGGCGTTTGACGAGCCGGTGGAGCTGATCGCGGAGGAGGTTCGGCTGGCCTCACGCGCCGTCGGCGAGATCACGGGACGGGTCGATGTCGAGCATATGCTCGACCGGCTGTTCTCAAGTTTTTGTATCGGAAAATAGGGGCTGAGGGGCTGTGCCTATCCCTGTTCATGAGGCGGGGAGAGGGAGTCGATAAGCGGCGGACAGGCTGTGGATAGACTGTGTAGAAGAGACCGAGACCTGCGATGTTTCACGTGAAACATTTTGCCCTTTTGACCGCGATCCCGACAGGCCGTACAGGCGTGTCCTGGAGATTTCCATGATTCACCGATTCGACGTGATTGTTGTCGGCGGCGGCCATGCCGGTGCTGAAGCGGCGGCCGCTTCCGCGCGCATGGGCGCGCGCACCGCGCTCGTCACCCATAAGGCCGGGACCATCGGCGCCATGTCCTGCAACCCGGCCATCGGCGGTCTGGGCAAGGGCCACCTCGTTCGTGAGATCGACGCCCTCGACGGGGTGATGGGGCGCATCGCCGATCAGGCCGGCATCCAGTTCCGCCTTCTTAACCGCCGTAAGGGACCCGCCGTGCGCGGCCCACGCACCCAGGCCGACCGCAAGCTCTATGCCCGCGCCATGCAGGCCGAACTGTCCCGGACGCCGAACCTGACCATTGTCGAAGGCGAGGCTGACGACATCGTGGTCGAGGAGGGCCGGGTGACGAGCCTGCTCCTGGCCGACGGCCGCAGGCTCGGCACCGGCGCCGTCGTGTTGACGACCGGCACCTTCCTGTCCGGCCTGATCCATATTGGCGAACGCAAGATCCCGGCGGGCCGGATGGGGGAGCGTCCCTCGCTCGGCTTGCCCAAAACCTTTCAGCGACTCGGCTTCACCCTCGGGCGGCTCAAGACCGGCACGCCGCCGCGCCTCGATGGCCGCACCATCGATTGGGCCTCGGTCGAAAAGCAGGCCGCCGATGATGAGCCGGTACCGTTCTCGGCGCTGACGACGACCATCACTGTGCCGCAGATCGAGTGCGGGATCACCCGCACGACGGCGCAGGTCCATGCCCTCATCCGGGACAACCTCCACCGCGCCCCGATGTACTCGGGCGACATCCAGGGGCGGGGGCCGCGCTATTGCCCCTCCATCGAGGATAAGGTGGTGCGCTTCGGCGACCGTGACGGGCACCAGATCTTTTTGGAGCCGGAGGGGCTCGACGACATCACCGTTTATCCCAACGGTATCTCGACCTCCTTGCCGGAGGACGTCCAGCTTGGCCTCCTGGCCCATATTCCTGGCCTGGAAAAGGTCCGGATGATCCAGCCCGGCTACGCGATCGAGTACGATTATGTCGATCCACGCAACCTGACGCCGAGCCTCGAAACCAAGGCCGTGCGGGGTCTTTTTCTCGCCGGTCAGATCAACGGGACGACTGGCTATGAGGAGGCGGGGGCGCAAGGACTGGTCGCCGGTCTCAATGCCGCCCGCTGCGCTTCCGGTCAGGACGGCGTCGTGTTCGACCGGGCCGAATCCTATATCGGCGTGTTGATCGACGATCTCGTGACCCGAGGGGTGAGCGAGCCCTACCGTATGTTCACCTCACGCTCCGAGTATCGGCTCAGCCTGCGCATCGACAATGCAGACGAGCGGCTGACCGGGAAGGGGCAGGACATCGGCTGTGTCGGCCCGGAGCGCGCGGCGCATTTCCGGCAATCGCAGGACGACATTCGGCAGACCACGGCGCAGCTTCAGGCGCTCAACGTGACGCCGAAGGAGGCTCTCCGCTACGGTTTGGAGCTGAACCAGGACGGCATTCGCCGCAGCGCCTACCAGCTTCTGTCCTATCCGAATATCGGCTGGGACCGGCTGATCGCGGTCTGGCCGGAACTGGTGGCGGTGCCCGCATCCGTGAAGGAGCGGCTTGAGACCGACGCGACCTATGCTGTCTATCTCGACCGTCAGAAGGCGGATATCGCCGCTTACCGCCGGGACGAGGGTGTCGTGCTCGAGGACGCGATCGACTTCCAGAACCTTCCCGGCTTGTCGAACGAGATCAAGGCCAAGCTTGATCTGGTGCGCCCGCAGACTTTGGGGCAGGCGGCCCGAATCGAAGGCATCACGCCCGCCGCTTTGACCCTCCTTGCGGCTCACGCCAAGAAATTATCCGCACGTAGTGTCCAGGAAATGGATTCGGTATCGCCATGAAACCTTCTGCCGCATCGCATTTGGACAGCCTCGCGCCGTTCGATGTTTCACGTGAAACAGAGGAGAGGCTCTCTCTCCTCGAGAGCGAACTGCGCCGTTGGCAAGCGATCAAGAATCTCGTCGGCCCCGGGACCCTCGATCACATCTGGGACCGGCACATCGTCGATTCGCTTCAATTGCTCGACCTGGAACCAGAGGCGCGGACCTGGCTCGACCTCGGTTCGGGCGCCGGATTCCCCGGGCTGGTTCTCGCCATCGCCGGGTTTGAACGCGGCCTGACGGTCCATCTCGTCGAGAGCAATTCGCGTAAATGCGCTTTCCTCCGGAACATCGCTCGGCTGACCGGTGTGCGGGCTTTCGTGCATGAAGCACGGCTGGAAACCGTCATTCCTACTTTCGTGGGTAAAGCCGATGTGGTTTCCGCAAGGGCACTCGCCTCGCTAACCAAGTTGATAGAATGGACGGAACCGTTGTTGAAAACGGGGACAACTGGTCTGTTTCCCAAGGGACGGGACGTGGAGTCGGAATTGACCGAGGCGCGGGAATCGTGGACATTCGAAGCAGAAATCCTGCCGAGCCGGACCGATTCCGAAGCCAGGATTCTTCGCATCACTTCCATCGAGAACCTGTCATGATCACCGACCGCAGCGGATCCGACCAAGGGACGCGCCCGGGCAAGCCCCGCATTCTGGTGCTCGCCAATCAAAAGGGCGGCGTCGGCAAGACCACCACGGCCATCAATCTCGGAACCGCTTTGGCCGCCATCGGCGAGAAGGTGCTGATCGTCGACCTCGATCCGCAGGGCAACGCGTCGACTGGCCTCGGCATCGATCGCAAGAGCCGTCGCGTTTCGACCTATCATGTGCTCGCCGGAGAGTCGTCCTTGGCGGAGGCCATCACCGAGACCGTGGTGCCGCGTCTCTACGTGGCGCCCTCGACTCTCGACCTGTTGGGCATCGAATTGGAGATCGCCAGCGAGCGCAATCGCGCGCACCGGCTCCGCTCGGCGATCGAGGGTCTGATGAGCGTCGAGGTAAATGATCCCTTTACCTATGTTTTGATCGACTGCCCGCCTTCGCTCAATCTTTTGACCATCAATGCCTTGACCGCGTCTGATGCCGTCCTGGTGCCGCTCCAATGCGAATTTTTTGCGCTGGAAGGCCTCAGCCAGTTGCTAAAGACCGTCGAACAGGTCCGTGCGGCGCTCAATCCGCAATTGTCGATTCATGGCGTCGTGCTGACCATGTTCGACCCGCGCAACAACCTGTCGGGGCAGGTCGTGGCCGACGTGCGCGAGTTCATGGGCAACAAGGTTTACGAGACCATGATCCCGCGTAACGTTCGCGTGTCGGAAGCGCCGTCGCACGGCAAGCCGGTGCTGCTCTACGATCTGAAATGCGCCGGCTCGCAGGCCTATCTTCGACTCGCATCCGAAATCATTCAGCGTGAGCGCGCTCTCCGCGCGGCTTAAAATCAAAAACAATTGAGAGAACCAATGGCAGAAGAAGGCAAGTCGCGTTTGGGGCGGGGACTGGCGGCGCTGATCGGCGAGGTCGGCGACGAGATCGGCGTGGTTGAGCGCGGCAAGGGCCAGCGCCGGGTACCGGTGGAGTTCCTGCGTCCCAACCCGCGCAATCCGCGCAAGACTTTCGAAGACAGCGAGCTGCAGGAGCTGTCCCAGTCGATCAAGGATCGCGGCATCATCCAACCCATCGTGGTGCGACCGCTGCCGAACAAGTCCGATGCCTATGAGATCGTCGCGGGCGAGCGCCGCTGGCGCGCGGCTCAAGCCGCCGGTTTGCATGAGGTGCCGGTCGTCGTGGTCGATATCGACGACAAGACCTCGCTCGAATACGCGATTCTTGAAAACGTGCAGCGCGCGGACCTCAACCCGGTCGAGGAGGCGCAGGGCTATTCCCGGTTGATGGCCGAGTTTTCCTACACGCAGGAGAACCTGTCGAAGATCATCGGCAAGAGCCGCAGCCATATCGCCAACATGATGCGCCTCTCGGATCTGCCGGAATCGGTCAAGACGTTGCTGGTCAACCGCCAGATCACCGCCGGCCACGGCCGCGCGCTTCTGTCGGTCAAAGACCCGCTCGGCGTTGCCAAGAAGATCATGAGCGCCGGCTTGAGCGTCCGTCAGGTCGAGGAAATCGCGCAAGCCGAACACGCGGAGCCCTCGACGCTCGAGACCAAATCGGCGAAGCCCAAGGCGGCAAAGGACCCCGATACCCGCGCGCTCGAAAAGGCGCTGCAGGACGTGCTCGGCCTCACCGTCGCCATTGACCACAAGGGGCAGGGCGGCGAATTGCGCATCCGCTACAAGACCCTGGAGCAACTTGACGGGCTTTGCCGCAGGCTGAATCCGTAACGACGAAAAACACTATTTTATCAATATGTTAAAGCGGGTCTGCGACTATTGTCGCGCCCGCTTTTTTTCTGTATCGCCCTGGTTGATCCAGGCGGGGTGACCCGGCCTGAGGCTGGATCAACCTCTCGCGCAAGGCGGGCCTGATCCTCGGCTATGACCTATCGGAAAGAGCATTGCGATTGCTCGGCCCGACGATATGATCACGGTCATCAGGCGAGCTTGACTGGCCGAAACCGGTGCGAAGAGTTCGCCCGATCCGTGAAGGGGAGATTGTCGTGAAGCCAGCGTGGGCCATCGGATTGATGACCGGAACCGTCCTCGACGGCAACATCGACATCGCCTTGATCAAGACGGACGGCGAGACGGTGCAAGAATTCGGGCCCTGGACGCTCGCGCCGTATCCACCGGAACTCCGCCCGCTGCTCCGAGAGGCCATGGCCCAGGCGCGCGACTGGGGTTTCGAAGGTCCCGAGCCTGAGATCTTCGCGCGCGCGGAAGACGCCCTGACCCGGGCGCAATCGGCGGCTGTCTCAGCCTTTCTCGCGAAGGCCGAAATCAAGCCATCGGACATCTCCGTCATCGGTTTTCACGGCCAGACCATGCTTCACCGCGCCCCCGAGGGCGAGCGCCGGGGCAAGACCCGGCAACTCGGCAACGGCGCGCTGATGGCGAACCTCGTCGGCGCGAACGTGGCCTTTGATTTCCGGACCGCCGATATGGCGGCGGGCGGGCAGGGCGCGCCCTTGGCGGCGAGCTACCACGTCGCGCTGCTGCGCAGCATCGACGCCAAGTCGAACGCGGCGGTCCTCAATTTGGGTGGCGTGAGCAACGTCACCTGGTGGGGCGGCGACACGATGGTTGCGTTCGATACCGGCCCGGCCAACGCTCCGCTCAACGACTGGATCGGCCGATATGGCCTTGGCGACATGGATCGCGACGGCCTCATCGCGGCCCGTGGAACAGTGGATGAGGCGCGGCTTGCCCGCCTTCTCGAGCATCCTTATCTCACGGCGCCCTATCCCAAGTCGCTGGATCGCAACGATTTCACGGCGTCCATGGCTGACGGGCTGAGCGTGGAGGATGGCGCAGCCACGTTGACGGCGTTCACCGCAGGCGCCGTGGGCAAAGCGCTCGATCTGCTGCCCCAACGCCCCGCGCGGCTCATCCTGTGCGGCGGCGGGCGAAGAAACCCGACGCTGGTGGATGCCATTCGCAAGCGCGCGCGCGTCGAGCCGATCATGGCGGAGGCAGTGGGTTGGCGCGGCGATGCCGTGGAGGCGGAGTGCTTTGCATTTCTTGCCATGCGCGCCCTTCGCGGATTGCCGATCAGCTTCCCGCTGACGACGGGCGTCAAGCAGCCGATCACCGGTGGACGCATCGCGATGTTCGACGCGGCGGCTTAAGCCTGGGTGTGGAGTTGCAACGATCAGCCGGTATGGCTTGATCATGTCTTTTTGAAACATGATCAAGCTCTTGGCGGCGATGGTGTCGGTGAGGTCCGCTTGTCCCGATCATGTTCTAGCCGAGAGGCGCGGCTTTCGTTGGGTGTTGGAGGAAGAAGCGCATCATCTCGCGACTGGCGTCGGGCCCGCTCGGGTCCGTGTACGATCCGGCGGTGCTTCCGCCGGACCATGCGTGGCCCACGCCGTGAAGGATCCATTGCTCCCGCATTGGCCGCCCGCTTTCGTCCGCCTGCACGGTACGGGTGTACCTGATTCCGCCCGGAGCCTCGCCGTGGCTGACGGTGGTCCGGAGATCCGCCGCAGCACGCGACTGGGCGATGACCTGATCGCCGTTGACTGGATTGACGGTCGTGTCGCGGTCACCATGGAATACGATGATCGGAACGGCGCCGAACCCGCGCGATCCCGGGGAAGATCCGCCCTGCCGCATCGCGGCTAAGGCGGATGGCATGTCGCTCGCGGCACCGCACGCCAATCCGGAATGGACCCCGACGGCCGCGTAGAGATCCGGGTAGGCCGAGCCCATGACGGCCGCTGCGGCGCCTCCGGCAGACAGGCCGGCGATATACACGCGGCCGGGCTCGACGGGGAAGTCGCGCATGATCTGGCGGGTGATCCCGGCGATCAACGAGGGTTCGCCCCGGTCGCGCTGCTGATGGCCCGCGCTGAACCAGTTCCAGCATTTCGAGACATTGGCCGACTGTGCCTGCGCCGGATAAGCGACAAGGAAAGTCTGTTCTTCAGCCAGATCGTTCATTCGCGTTCCGGCGGCAAAGTCGTCGGGCGACTGGGTGCAGCCGTGGAGCATCACCACAAGGGGCAGCGCCGTTCCGTCGTAGCCGCTTGGAACGTAGAGTTTGTACGCTCGGCTTCCCGCCGCATTGGCATAGCCGCGCTCTTCAAACTGCGCCCCGTCCGGCAGAGGAGCCGGGGCGCGCACCACTGCAGGCCCGACCAGTCCGTCGAGCCCACGGACGGAGCCGGGTTGCACGAACCGGTCGAGGAACCCGCGGAGCGCCTCAGGCATCTGCGGCGGGCTCATGCCCCCGGGACGACCGGCGGAGTGCGCCTCACGAAATTGCGGGGACGTCCAAGCGCCTCCGGTTTCCATGGACGGCGGCACCATATCGAGAATGGGCGGCGTTCCGGCCGGCTTCTGCTGTGCATCACCGTCGAAATAGGACGCGGCGGCGGATGAAGGGGCGAGCCCTCCACGCAGGACGGCCATCGCCTCTTCGAGCTGCCCTTCGCGCGTGAGGCGGGTTGCCTCCATCATATCGATTTTCAGGAATACGTTCATGGAAGTAGCTCCTGTGTGGGGTCGGATTCCGGCAAAGAAAGAGCGCTGCCCTTCCTCTCGGAAGGGATTGAAGGCGCTCACTCGGTCTTCGAGTAGCGGAAAATCAGACCCTTATCGGATGCGGTCGCTCAACGCCGCCTTCACCGCGGGACTGGCTTGCAAGGCGCCAAGCACGTGAATGGAGGCAATGGTTTCGCGCGCCAGTTCGGGAGAGACGTCTGCCGCGATGACGGCCAGCCCGAGGACCTGGATGTGAAGCGTCTCACCTGCCGCTCTGACGGTCTCCAGGTCCTGCCGACTGTATTGGCGCAGACCGAGATCGAGTTGGTGCCTCGCGACGGACTGCTTGACGGCGTCGTTGTGGCGATCGAGCTGGTTCCGGATCGCCGTCCGGATGAAATCGGTGCGGTTCGAGTAAAACCCCTCCTGCACCAGGAGGTCGACATGGCCGAGATCGACATAGCCGAGATTGATCGTGATCTTCTCGCTGTCGGCTGCCTTCGGCCGGAGCTCCTGTACTTTATCAGACATCTCGACCATCCATTGACCATCCACATGGATGGTATTTGGGATGACTCGATCGCATTACAAGGGACCCCAGCGCTGAAATTCTCGGGCGTCGGGCCTGAGAATGCCGTCAAGACGGCCCCTCGACCTGCGGCCGCGCGCAGGTTCCCGGAAAGCGGCCTTCCGGAACACGCATGCAGGGCGCACGTTCCTTCTGGGCAATCTTGTGTTCAGGAGGCAGCTATGGTCGATCGCCCTGTCACACTGCCCGCCGAGGATGCCCGCACGATGATGCTCAACCGCATCGCCTGGGGCGCCGTCTTTGCCGGCGTCGTCATCGCTCTCGTCACGCAGCTTATCCTCAACATGATCGGCGTCGGAATTGGCGTGTCGACGCTCAATCCGGGCGCGGGCGCGAGTGCGAACCCCTCCGCGATGTCCCTTTCCATCGGGGCCGGGGTCTGGTTTCTCCTGTCCGGCGTGATTGCCTCCTTTGCGGGCGGCTACGCCGCAGGTCGGCTTGCGGGCAAGCCGAAGGAATCGACTGCGGGGTGGCACGGCCTCACGGCCTGGGCGCTCACGACCCTGGTCATCTTCTATCTCCTAACGTCCACGGCCAGCAGCCTGGTGGGCGGGGCCTACAGTACGGTGACGGGCGCACTTGGAGGCGTGAGCCGCACAGTCGGAGCCACGGCCCAAACCGCACTTCAGGCCGCTGCCCCATCATTATCGCAGGTCACCGATCCGTTCAGCGCTATCGAGAACCAGATACGGGGCGTAACCGGCGGCAATGACCCCGCTGCGCTGCGCGACGCGGCTATCACCGCCATACGTGCCACGCTCACGGGTGACCAGGCTCAGGCGCAGGCCGCGCGGAATCGCGCCGTCGCTGCGTTGGCCCGGGCGCAGAACATCCCGGAGGATCAGGCCCGAGCCCAGATTCAGCAATACGAGCAGCAATACCGGCAGGCGGTGGATCAGGCCAAGCTGCGGGCGACGCAGGCCGCCGACGCTGCCGCCCAAGCTGTCTCCCGGAGTGCTCTGTTTGGCTCGCTCGCCCTTGTCGTCGGTGCCTTGGCGGGCTGGTTTGGCGGTCGGACCGGCACGGTGTACCCGGCACTCACGGAAACGATGTTGGCTCCAGCCGTGCGTACGGGGTTCGCCGAATCGGTGTCACGCAGCGAGCTGGAGGCTGGTCGTCAAACCACGGCTGGCGAACCCATCAGGCAGCCGTAGATCGTGGCTTGTCCGTAGAGCAATCAGGGATCAAGCTCTACCGCCTTGCGGCGCGGGCCAGATCGAGCAGGGTCTTGGCGGCGATGGTGTCGTCGAGTTGTGAGAGCCGCCGGGTGTCCAAAAGGCTTGCCTGGATCTGCGCGATGGCTTGTTTCAGGCTCTCGCTGGTCCAGCGCTGCAAATGGCGTTCCACCAGCGGCTTCCGGCGAAAATGCAGGCCGCGCAGGGTTTCCATGGCCGTCGTGATGGGGCGGCCTTCTTCCACGATCAGGCGCGTGGAGAGCAGCATCAGGGCATGGCGGAGCGCCGCGCCGAGGACCTGCGAGGCATGGACGCCCTCGGCCGCAAGCCGTCGCGAGCCGGTCTCGAGGCCCGCGCCTTCTCCGGCGAAGGCCGCATCCACCACCGCGTCCATGGCGAGGCTCGACACGTCGCTCATGATGGCATCGACATCGGCCAGCGTGATTTCGCGTTGGCCGTGAGCGTAGAGCATCAGCTTCGCCAATTCGCCGCGTGTGGCGAGGCGGTCGCCGCCGAGGCTGGCCAAAAGGGCGGTTCGGACCTCGCGGCTGAGGGAAAAGCCGCCTTTTTGCAGGGTTTCATCGACGACCGCGCCGAGATCGCGGCCGGTATCGCCGTAACAGGGCAGGGCGAGCGCCCGCTGCGAGCGCTCGCAAAGGGTCCGCAAGGGCGAGGTCTTGGCCAGATCGCCGCCTTCGATGACGATGACCGTGTCCTGCAGCTCGCCCTTGAGAACCGCATCGACCGCTGGTGCGATGTTGCGGGACGTCGCCCTGATCCACAGGGCGCGCTTGCCGCCGAACAGGCCCATGGTTCCGGCCTCGTCCGCCAGCCGCGCCGGGTCCGAGGCGAGATCGTCGCCGTCGATGCGAATGAGCTGGAACGGGTCGTTCGGGTCATCCACGGAGCGCTCGGCGACCGCTCGGGCGCGCTCGTTGATCAGGCCGATATCCGGGCCGTAGAACAAATAGACGCCGATGCGCGGATCGGGGCGGCGGAGCGCCCCATCCACGTCACCTGCCTTGACCGCGACCATCAGATCAGGAGCGGGCTTGGAGCGTCGCCGCCAGCCGTGTCTTGACCTGTTCCGACAGCAGCTTAGCGAGCCTGATTTCCGCTTCCCGGCCTGCGCGCAGGGTAGCGAAACGTTGCTCGAAACGGTCGTAGGTCGCCGATGACGTCGCCGTTCCCGTCGTGATCACCGTCGAGCCGTCCGGGGTGGTCAGCGTGTAGGCCAGCTTGCCGGTGAGCGTCGCCGATAGAGCGCGGCCCGACTGGGAATCCACGATCGGCGTCGTCAGCTGCTCTCCGAGCGACAGCCGGAGCACGTATTTCTTCGGCGTGTCGGAGCCCGAGCCGTTGAGGGCGTAGATCAGCTCGCTGCGCAGATAATGGCCGATTCGCGCCTGCGAATCCGGCCACTTCACCTCCGGCACATCGATGGTCGCGAGGACGGTCTGGAGCGACTCGCCCGAGGCCGTCGGGCCATAGAGGGGACGGAAGCAGGCGGACACGCTGAGCACGAGGCCTGCCGCCAGGACGATGCGGGCGAAGCCTTTGAAGTTAAGCGACGACATTCACGATCCTCTGTGGGACGACGATGATCTTGCGAGGCGGCTTGCCTTCCATAGCCTTTTGCACGGCCTCAAGCGAGAGCACGGCGGCTTCGATGGCCTTCTGGTCGGCATCGCGCGGCACGGTGACGTCGGCGCGCTTCTTGCCATTGACCTGGACGGGCAGGGTGATGGAATCCTCAACCAGCAACGAGCGGTCCACGACCGGCCAGGCCGTATCGGCGGCGAGACCCGGTTGGCGCAGGGATTCCCAGCATTCCTCCGCCAGGTGCGGCATCATCGGGGCCAGCATCTGGATGAAGATGCGCCCGGCCTCGCGGAAGGCTTGCGCCAAACCCGGTTCGTCGGCGGCTTTGCCCTGATTGACCAGATCCAGCAGGCTGTTGGCGAGCTCATAGAGATGCGCGACGCAGCGGTTGAAGCGCAGGCGCTCCACGTCGTCCTCGACCGCGGCGAGAGCCTTGTGCGCGGCCTTGCGGACAGCCGTGCCGATGGGGCCTTGCGCCGCCGCGCCGTCCGCCGAGGCCGATCGGTCGGCCAATTCGCCGACGAGACGCCACACGCGCTGCACGAAGCGGCCCGCGCCCTGAACGCCTTCCTCGGTCCAGATCACGTCGCGCTCCGGCGGCGAATCGGACAGCATGAACCAGCGGGCGGTATCGGCGCCATAGGACGCGATGATCTCGTCCGGATCGACGGTGTTCTTCTTCGATTTCGACATCTTCTCGATCGAGCCGATGGAAACCGGAGCGCCGGTCGTCACGTGGAAGGCCTTTCGCGCCGCGCCTTCGGTCTCGAAACGCACGTCGCTCGGCAGGACCCAGCGGCCTTCGGCATCCTTATAGGTCTCATGCACGACCATGCCCTGCGTGAAGAGGCCGGCGAAGGGCTCGTCGAGCCCCGCATGGCCGGCCTTCTTCATGGCGCGGGTGAAGAAGCGCGAATAGAGCAGGTGCAGAATCGCGTGCTCGATGCCGCCGATATATTGATCGACCGGCAGCCAGGCATCGACGGTCTCGCGATCGGTCGGCTTGTCGGCAAGGGTCGGGTCGGTAAAGCGGGCGAAATACCAGGACGAATCCACAAAGGTGTCCATGGTGTCCGTCTCGCGCCGGGCCCCCTTGCCGCATTTCGGGCAATCCACATGCTTCCAGGTCGGATGCCGGTCGAGCGGGTTGCCGGGCACGTCGAAGGACACGTCGTCCGGCAGCGTCACCGGCAACTGGCTCTTGGGCACCGGCACGACGCCGCAATCGTCGCAATGGATGATCGGGATCGGGCAGCCCCAATAGCGCTGGCGCGAGATGCCCCAGTCGCGCAGGCGGAAATTGACCTTGCGCTGGCCGACCGGCTTGTTCCCGCGGGTTTGCGTCTCCAGACGGCGCGCGACTTCCTCCTTCGCCTCCGCAATGGTCATGCCGTCGAGGAAGCGGGAATTGATCAGGCGGCCCTCGCCGTCATAGGCGGTGTCGGTGATGACGAAGCTGGCCGGGTCCACATCCGGCGGGCACACGACGGGCGTGTTGCCGAGGCCGTATTTGTTGACGAAATCCAGGTCGCGCTGGTCGTGCGCCGGGCAGCCGAAGATCGCGCCGGTGCCATATTCCATGAGCACGAAATTCGCCACGTAGACCGGCAGCGTCCAGGACGGGTCGAGGGGATGCTCGGCCCGGATGCCGGTGTCGAATCCAAGCTTTTCCGCCTTGTCGATGGCTTCCTGCGCGGTGCCGGTGCGCTTGGCCGTCTCGATGAAGGCGGCAAGGTCCGGATTCTTTTCGGCAACGGCCTTCGCCAGCGGGTGATCGGGGGCGACAGCCACGAATTTCGCGCCGAACAGCGTGTCGGGACGCGTCGTGTAGACCTCGACCTCGTCCTCGCCACGGGGTGTCGTGTCGGTGCGCAGGGCAAATCGGATCAGCAACCCTTCGGAGCGGCCGATCCAGTTGCGCTGCATCAGGCGCACCTTCTCCGGCCAGCGGTCGAGGGTGTCGAGCTTGTCGTGCAGGTCCTGCGCGTAATCGGTGATTCTCAGGAACCACTGGGTCAGTTCGCGGCTCTCGACCAGAGCGCCGGAGCGCCAGCCGCGCCCGTCGATCACCTGTTCGTTGGCGAGCACCGTGTGGTCCACCGGGTCCCAGTTCACCTTGGCGGTCTTGCGATCGACGAGGCCCGCCTCGACGAAATCGAGGAACATGCGCTGCTGGTGCTTATAATAGCTCGGATCGCAGGTCGCGATCTCACGGCTCCAGTCGAGCGACAGGCCCATGGATTGCAGCTGGCCGCGCATGGTCGCGATATTGGCGTAGGTCCATTCCTTCGGGTGGACCTTGTTCTGCATGGCAGCGTTTTCCGCCGGCATGCCGAAGGCGTCCCAACCCATCGGATGGAGCACGTTGAAGCCCTTGGCCCGCTTGTAGCGCGCCACCACGTCGCCCATGGTGTAGTTGCGCACGTGGCCCATATGGATGCGCCCCGACGGATAGGGGAACATCTCGAGCACGTAATATTTCGGACGCGGGTCGTCGTTGTTGGTCTTGAACAGGTCGCGGTCGTTCCAGACCTTCCGCCATTTCAGCTCGGCTTCCTTGGCGTTGTAGCGCTCGGGCCTCATTTTTCGTAACACATCCGTCATTGTAGAGATTTTAGCGGCGAAGATATTAGCACCTTGCGCCGCCGGGTTGGCGCGGACTAGGACACAGCTCTCCCGCGCGGTCAACGCCTTCGCGCGCGAGAGGGCGGTCGGTTTGTCGCCACCGCGTCATTCCGGGGCGCCGCAGGCGAGCCCGGAACCCATAAACGCCGGTGGTTCAGGATCGGAAGCGGCGGGGTCGTTGCGGATGATTCTGCGAACTCGGCGTTTATGGGTTCCGGGCTCCGCTCAATCGGCCCCGGAATGACGGGGTCTGATGTATGAACGAGAGCACGGTTAAGGGGATTTCATGAGCGACAACAGTTCCGTCGAACGCCTGAAACACGTCCAGGCGAGCGTCAAACGCTCGGCCTCTGACTACGCGCGCGATCCCGCTTCGGTGACCCTCATCGCGGTCTCCAAAACCTTCCCGGCCGAGGACATCGAGCCCGTCCTCGCGGCGGGCCAGCGCGTGTTCGGCGAGAATTACGTGCAGGAGGCCAAAGCCAAGTGGCCGGATCTGCGTCAGCGTTATTCCGGCGTGGAGCTGCACCTCATCGGGCCGCTGCAATCCAACAAGGCCAAGGACGCGGTCGAGCTTTTCGACGTGATTCACACCCTCGACCGGCCCTCGCTGGCGGAGGCGCTCGCCAAGGAAATCGCCAAATCGGGCAAAACCCCACGCCTCCTGGTGCAGGTCAACACGGGTGAGGAGCCGCAAAAGGGCGGCGTCATGCCCGCCGAGGTCGATGCGTTCCTGGCGGCCTGCCGCTCGAAATATGGCCTGACCATCGAGGGCCTGATGTGCATTCCCCCGGCGGAAGACCCGCCATCCCCCCATTTCGCCCTGCTCAACACGATGGCGAAGCGCAATGGGCTGAGATGGCTCTCCATGGGCATGAGCGCCGATTTCGACGCGGCGATCCAGATGGGCGCGACCCATGTGCGGGTGGGGAGCGCGATTTTCGGGACGCGGCCGAAGGCGGCTTGACCGCCGATAGGATGTGACATTCCCGTTCGCGGCGGATTATTAGGCGGTCTGTGCGCAATGCTTCGTAGGAAGGCTCACGCCATTTCAGCCTCGGGCGCCGCTTCCTCCAGAAGCCATTGCCGAAAAGCCTCGACGACCGGCATGTCGCGCCGGGAGGCGCGGCGTCTGGCGGCGCTCGGCGACCATCTCCTCCTCGATATTGGCCAGGAACCCGCCAAGGTGCGGCGGTCGATCGAGGAGGCTTGCGTCAGGTCTTCATGAGGGAGCGCATGCCGGTCGCAGGTTCGAGGTGCAGAGCGGGAGCGCGGTCAGCACGACCGGAACGATCAGGGCGATCCAGGCGGGGACATATCCGCTGAAATCCACCACGAGCCCGAAGAAATAGGGGCCCAACGACATCGCCAGCAAGCCGATGGTGGAGGCAAACCCGATCGTCGCCGCGATCGCCGTCCTCGGTGCCCGTTCGGCGATCTCCAGGAGAAAAAGCGGGTACCAGCCGATGCCGAAGAAGCCGATTGCCGCGAGAACCGGCACGAGCGTCCACGCCGATGGGGCGGTGGGCAACGCCAGGAAGAAGACGGCTGCCGCCGCGGCCGCGATCATCAGAACGCCGAGCGAGCGGGCGCGCTGTCCGGGCCAGAACCTGTCGCTGAGCCAGGGCGCGAGGACACGGCCGAGGATGCCGATGATCTGGGTCGCCGCGAAGAACGACGCGGCGGAGACAAGCCCCAGCCCCAACCCATCCGCCATGAAAGAGATTGCGTGCGCGGTAAAGGTGAACTGGAACGCCGACATCGCGATGCCTGCCGCCAGCACGCGGCAAAAGCTTTTCTCCCGCAGCAACTGACGGATCAGCGCAGCAAGCGGAATGGGGCGGGCGGCGCTCGTGAGCCCATCGCCCTCGCGCTCCCGATAGAGCGCCCAGAAGAGAACGCCGCCAGCAGCGGCAATTCCGCCTTGTGCCATGACCGCGACCGGCCAGCCATAAAGCGTCGCGAGGAGGGGAAGGCAAAA
Organism: Microvirga alba; assembly: GCF_015694465.1. GTDB lineage: Bacteria > Pseudomonadota > Alphaproteobacteria > Rhizobiales > Beijerinckiaceae > Microvirga > Microvirga alba. Next base: position 529,426 of record NZ_JADQDO010000002.1, on the reverse strand, counting down.
GGCAGCGATCGCGGTGCCGAGCGGCACGGCCGCCTGCCGAAGACCGGTGGGAAGCCCGCGCTTGCCGGGCGGAAACCAGCGCAGGATCGCGCGCGCACCACCCGGTTGGACGGATGCATAAAGCGCGCCGAGCAGGGTGACGAGGGCGAGGACCGCGACATAGCTCGATGCGACCAGCGCGCCGGTGATCAGGCTGATTCCGATGGCGAGCAGCGTGAGGGAAACCACGCTGCGCTCGCCATAACGATCGATCGCGCGGCCAAGAGCCATCATCGACAGGATCTGGCCGCCGTTCATGGCGGTCACGGCAAGGGCTGCCGAGCTTTGCGACAGATCGAACGTGTCACGCCAGAAAGGGACGAGCGTGTAGACGCCCTGGGATACGAAGGATCCGGCGGTCTGGACCGTGACCGCCACCGCGAGCACCGTGGAAAGCGCAGCACCACCCGGTGCTTCGTCTCGAACCTGATTTGCTGTCGTTGTTGCGGTTTGCATCATCACCTGCCTCTTGTCCCGGCAAGCTAGATGCGGAATGATCATATCTGAACTGCGTTATTGCAGATTTCAATGATAACAAAAATATATCACGCACCATGCAAAACCTCGATCCGGCCTCCCTCCATGCTTTCGTGCTCATCGCCGACCTGAAGAACTTCACGCGGGCCGCCGAGGTTCTGAACACCACCCAGGCGGCTGTCAGCCTCAAGTTGAAGCGTCTGGAGGCGCGCCTCGGGCGGGTCCTCGTCGAACGCACCCCGCGATCCGTCAGGCTCACCTCGGACGGGGTCGCGTTCCTGGAACCGGCCCGCGAGGTCGTCGCGGCGCATCGGCGAGCCGCAGAGGCTTTCACCACGGTGCAAAGCCGCCTCGTCGTGGGCGTCACCCATCACATTGTCGGTGCCGATCTGCCGATGATGCTCAAGCGCCTCAACGAGGCGGATCGCGCGACCGTGCTCGAACTTCGCATCGGAACGACGCGGGCGATCCTCGAGAGCTATGATGCCGGTGCTCTCGATGCCGCCATCGTCGTCCGCTACGACGAGAGCCGACGCGACGGAGAGAAACTCGTCGCCGAGTCCTTCGGCTGGTTCTCAAGCCCGTCCTTCGCGCATTTCGCGGGAGAACCGATTCCGCTGGCCATGCAGGCCGACCCCTGCCGCCTGCGAAAGATGGCGGTTGATTGCCTCGACCGAGCGGGCTTGCCATGGCGGGAGGCGTTCATCGGAGGTGGCGTGGCGACCATCGGTTCGGCGGCCGCTGCCGGGATCGCGGTCGCGGCGCTCGCCAGGCGTGTCGCTCCCGGCGGAACCATCGATGTCGGTGACCGGCTTGGTCTTCCGCCATTGCCCGCGCGCGATGTGATGCTGCACTCCAAAGTCTCGACGCCTCAGGGCCGTGCGGCCCTTCGAAGCCTTGCTGCGGCCTTCAAGGCAACCGCTAGTGCCTGACAGGGGAGTTGTCTTTCGCGACGGCCACCGTTAAATTCTTGATCAGATCCACGATGCCAACCAAGGGAGGGCTGCATGTGTGAGCAACACCATCTTCGCATGTTCGGCCCCTGGAACGCCCTGCAGCAGCTTGTTGCAGGGCCGGCCATGAAACGGATCTGACGGGTTTTCCCGTCCTTATCTCATCTCAGGTCAGCTCTGAACGGCTTATCCGCCGAGGCCTCGCAGGCTTCGCGCGTCTGACGAACGTTCAAGATATTTCGCGCGCCGCCGCCATGATGCGGGCGCGCTGCACCTCAAGAGATGAAAAATGGGCTCGATCAGCCTTCGCAATGTCACCGTTCTTGCACAAACCCCGCTGTTTCAGGATCTGAACCTCGTCATCGGCGAGCGGGATCGCCTCGGTCTCGTGGCCGGCAATGGCGCGGGAAAATCAACGCTCCTCAAATGTCTCGCGGGCCTGTCCGAGCCGACCCACGGCGAGATCCTCCGTTCGCGGGGCATGCGCATTGCGCTCGTCGAGCAGGACGTCCCGGAGGCCCTGTTCGACTTGCCCCTTCACGAGGCCGTCTCGCGTGCCCTTCCGCCGTTTGAGCGGGACGGCCAGGAATGGCGGGTCGATGTGGTCCTCGACGAATTCGAGACGCCGCTCGATCTGCGCGAGCGGCCGGTGCGGGCGCTCAGCGGCGGCTGGCAGCGTCTGGCGTTGATCGCCCGCGCCTGGGTCACGGAGCCGGACGCGCTTCTACTCGATGAGCCGACCAATCACCTCGATCTCGAAAAGCTTCTGCTCCTGGAGCGCTGGATCGCCAGCGCGGCCGGGTCGATTCCCATGGTGATCGCCAGCCACGACCGCGATTTTCTTCAAGCCTGCACGACGAAGACGCTCTTCTTGCGGCCCGAAAATTCGGTGAGCTTCGCGCATCCCTATCGCCGGGCTCGCGATCTGCTCGATGCGCATGATGCGGCGCTTGCCGACAGGAACGAGAAGGACCGGCGGGAAATCAAACGGCTGCGGCAGAATGCGGGCGAACTCCGCAATGTCGGCATCAACAGCGGCAGCGATCTTCTCCTGACCAAGGCCAAGCAGCTTAAGAACCGCGCGCAGGCGCTGGAGGAGGGGTTGCAGGCGGTGCACAAGGAGCGCTCGGGCGAGATCCGCCTCGCCAATCGCGGCACGCATGCCAAGGTTCTCGCCGCGCTGGAAAACGTCGCCGTGCGCAAGCCCGATGGCGGGCGTCTGTTCGAAATTCCGAAGCTCGAGGTCGCTCAGCGCGACCGTATCGTGCTGTTGGGACGCAACGGAGCGGGCAAGTCGCAGCTCATCCGGCTGCTTCACAAGGCCATGAGCGCCGCCGATGGGCAGACCGGCATCAAGGTCAGCCCGTCCGTGGTGCTCGGCTATACGGATCAGGACATGTCGCAATTGCCGAACAAGGCGACGCCGCTCGACTTCATCCTTTCCACGTTCCGCCTCGGCGACCAGAAAAGCCTCAGCCTGCTTGCGGGCGCGGGCTTCTCCATCGAGAAACAGCAGCAGCCGATCGCGAAACTTTCAGCCGGCCAGAAGGCGCGGCTCGGGCTCCTGGCGTTGCGCCTTTCCGAGCCCAACTTCTACCTGATGGACGAACCCACCAACCACGTGGACATTCCGGGCCGGGAGCAGCTGGAGGCCGAGATTCTGTCGTCGGACGCCACCAGCATCGTGGTCTCTCACGACCGAAGTTTCGTGAAAACGATCGGCACGCGTTTCCTCGTGATCGAGGGCACGAAGCTGAAGGAAGTCGACTCGCCGGAGGTGTTCTACAAGGCGATGGGGGCCGATGCCCCGCCGCGATAGGCGCGGCAGGCCAAAAAGCTCGAACAAAGGGGATCGGCGGAGCCTTCCTTGTTCGGCAAACCTTATCGGGAGCGCCCATCTGAGAGCGCGAACGGCACCCGCTTTACGATCCAGCTAAAGTATAAAAGGGCCTTCTCTGTCGCCGGGTCTCTAAAACCCTAGATGGGTCCATAGCCTGGGAATGCTCTTCCCAGGCGACCCGGGGGGCTGAACGGCGGTCGCTGGCTTTTGCGGTGATTTCCGTAGGGGCATGTCGTCGGGTCGTGTCACATCGGATGATGGGATCGGGCCATGAATTATCTGGATCTCGACGCGCTCGCGGAAACACCGCTGACGAGTCAGCCTTTCGAACACGTGATCGTCCCCAATTTCGTACCGCGCGATGCTTTCCGGAAAGTCGTCAATGATTTTCCGACTGTACCGGGCGCGGGTTCGCATCCTCCAGCCGAACTCAAGATCAAGGGACATTTCGCCGAGTTGATCCGCGAACTTCACGCAGACGCCTTCCGCGAGGCGGTCGAGGAGAAGTTCGATGTGGACCTCGCGGGACGGCCGACCATGTACACGGTCCGCGGTTTCTTACGGATGAAGGACGGGGCGATTCACACCGACAGCACGACGAAGATCATCACTGTGCTTCTCTATCTCAACGAGGATTGGGACCATGATGGCGGCCGTCTTCGTCTGTTGAAGAATGGAACCGATCTCGAAGACTACGTCGCCGAGATCCCGCCGGTGAACGGAACGCTTCTCGTGTTCCGCCGCTCCAACAATTCCTGGCACGGGCATAAGCCCCATGAGGGCCGCCGCCGCGCGATCCAGTTCAACTGGGTGACGGAGCAGAGGGTGGTGACGAAGGAACAATCGCGTCATCGCCTGTCGACCCGGATCAAGAAAATCAAGAGCTTCTTCTCTCCTGCAGCGTGAGGTCTGCTCTTCGCGGTCCGATCAATTCTTCTGGTGCACCCCCCGATGACGTCTCTCCTGAACGCCGAATCCATCCGCCAAAGCCAATACGCAGCCGATCCCTATCCGCACTTTCTCGGAGCCAATTTTTTGCGGGCGGAAGCGATCCCTGCCTTGCGCCGCGATTTCCCCGAAATCACGAAACCGGGCTACCTGACGGTCGACGACGTTGAACTCAAAGGAGCCTTCCGGGATCTCATCCGGGAGTTGGAAAGTCCCGAACTCACCGAGGTTCTCTCCGCCCGGTTCGGGATCGACCTTCACCCCTATCCGCGCCTGACCACGATCATGAAACGCTCGCAACCGAAATACGGTGCGATTCATACGGATGGCCCGTCGAAGGTCATGACGATGCTCGTCTACATGAATGACGAATGGCAGCAGGGAGAGGGTGGCCGCCTGCGCGCGCTCTATAACGGGACCGATTTCGAGCCTTACGCCTGCGAGGTGCCGCCGATCATGGGCTCCGTGTTCGGCTTCCTGCGAACCGACAATTCCTGGCATGGACACAGGCCGTTTGCCGGCGAGCGCGGCGTCGTCCAGATCGCCTGGATCAAGGATCAAAAGGAACTCGACCGGAAGCGCCGTCGCAACAGCTTTGCCCAGGTCCTCAAGGGTGTATTCGGCCGTTGAGCGCGCTGGTTTCCGAAACGAAGCACGAAAGCTTTGGGTCGTTCGGCGAGGCGCCTTTCGGGGCGTTTTCTCCATCGACCGTGACCGGCTTCGGCATCGCGTTGACCCGCCGTCTGCCGCGCGGGTGGTTCGGCCGCCGCGCGGCTCTCATTGTCCGTCGCGCGGTCCGCTGGCTCCTGCAAGGGCGGCCCGTCGATACGGTCGTCTTCGGGGCGCGAATGCGCCTCTTTGCCTCCGGCAATACCTGCGAAGGGCGGATCCTCTTTACGCCACACCATTTCGACCCGGACGAGCTTTCGTTTCTCGACGCGCGGGTCCGTGAAGGCTTCAAGTTCGTGGATGTGGGGGCGAATGTCGGTCCCTACACGTTTTTCGCGGCGTCGCTGGGCGCGCGCGTGCTCGCTTTCGAGCCGCAGCCCGATCTTTTCGACCGCTTGGCGTATAATCTGCGCCAGAACGATCTGCCGAACGTGAAGGCGGTCAATTGCGCTCTCGCGGATCGCGACGGCGACGTGGTGATGTTCATCGACACCCGGAACAAGGGGCAGTCGAGCATCCAGATCATGCCGGCGGGCGAAACGCTGAGCAGCCTGAAGGTGAACGCGATCACGCTCCTTCGAGCGCTGCAGGAGGAGGCCTTCGAGCGGCCCGATCTCGTCAAGCTGGATGTGGAAGGCGCGGAGGGTCTCATTCTCGAGCCGTTTTTCCGAGAGGCTCCCGAGCACCTTTGGCCCCTCATGTTCATGATCGAACGGACCCATTACACAGCGACGAATAATGCCGCCCAGGCGCTCGAGCGGGTCGGATACAATCTGATGCTGACCACGCGGCTGAACATGGTCTATGAGAGGATACCGGACGCGTAGCGCAGCAGCCGCGTGGCTTCCTATCCCACGATTTCGATCTTGGTTTTTGGTCCGACGCGCTCCAGCAGCCGGCGGATCATGCGTTGCTCGACGGCGACGCAGCCCTCCGTCGGTTGGAAGCCGGGGCGGGCGAGGTGGAGGAAGATCGCGCTGCCCTTTCCGCGCGTGATGGGGCCACGATTCCAGCCGATATCGACCACGATGTCATAGAGATGGTCGTCCCGCCACATGGTCTCGTGGCTCGTGGCGCAGGGGAGCGGGACGAGGCGGTTATAGCGCCGGTCCTTCGGATCGTCCGACCAGCCGTCGCCGCGGCGAATCGGTCGCAGGCGCAGGCCCGAACGGGGGCGTGGACCATGATCAGCCCGGTAGAAGGCCTGGAGCAGGGCAAACCGCCCCACCGGCGATGCGCCGTCGCCCTCACGCTTGGCGTGCCTCGTGCCGGAACGCCCGAGCGCGCAAGGCATCACGAGATTTCCGGCCTCCAGTCGCCCCTGGCGATGGTCGAGCGGAGATCGATAAACGCGGATGAGGTTGACGTGGGTGCGCTTCATCGGCAGTGGAAGGGCTGGTCAAGGCCCTTGTTGTCAAGCTGGGAGTGACTACTCTAACGGCTAGAGCATGATCAAGAAAAGTGGGTTAAGTCTTTTCCGAAACGATCATGCGTGAATAAAAGGACATGAGCGGGCGCGATGACTTGCAGCAAGTCGGCGCGTTTCTTTTGACCGCTCGTTGAGTTCCATCGTGTTGAAGGGTTTGAGATGTCGAATGCCAGCCGACTCCTCGTCGTGGATGACGATCGGGACCTGCGCGACACCCTCGCCGAGCAGCTGGGCTTCTACGAAGAGTTTCAGGTCGTCACCGCCGAATCGGCGGCCGAGGCCATCGAGGCGGTGAAGGTCGACCGGATCGATCTCGCCATCATGGATGTGGGCCTGCCCGACATGGACGGCCGCGACGCGGTCAAGGTCATGCGCCGCGAGGGCTTTCGCAGCCCGATCATCATGCTCACCGCGCAAGGATCGGATACCGACACGGTGATGGGCCTCGAGGCCGGTGCCAACGACTATGTGGTGAAGCCGTTCAAATTCGCCGTGCTTCTCGCCCGTATCCGGGCGCAGCTGCGCCAATACGAGGCGAGCGAGGATGCGGTGTTCCAGATCGGCCATTATACGTTCCGTCCGGGCTCAAAGCTCCTCACCACGGAAAAGGGCTCGAAGCTCAAGCTGACGGAAAAGGAAACGGCGATCCTGCGCTATCTTTACCGCGCCGGTCAGGCCGTGGTCGGGCGCGACACCCTGCTGACCGAGGTCTGGGGCTACAATTCCAACGTCACGACCCACACCCTCGAGACGCATATCTACCGTCTGCGCCAGAAGATCGAAACCGATCCCTCCAATGCCCGCATCCTCGTCACCGAGCCCGGCGGCTACAAGCTGATCCCGTAAAAATGGCGCTCGAAGACGACATCACGATCCTGTCCGGCGCGCCCCTGTTCAACCTGCTCGACCGGGACGCCCTTCGCCTCGTGGCTTTTGCCGCCGAGAGCCGCGTCCTACGCGCGGGCGACACGCTGTTTCGCAAGGGCGATCGCTCGGATGGCGGCTTTGTGGTTGTGAAGGGCGCCATTGCGCTCGACGCCAATGACGACGGATCGCCGGCGGCCTTCATCGCCGGGCCGGGGGCTGTCATCGGCAAGGCGGCCTTGTTCGCCCGCATCGAGCGCCCGGCGACCGCCACCGCCCGCGAGCCCTCGACGGTCATTCGGGTCTCCCCCAGCCTGATGCGCCGCGTGCTCGAAGAATTCCCCGCCGCCGCCGCCGCCATGGAACAGGCGATGGCCGAGGAGTTGACCCGCCTGTCGCGCGGGCTGGAGCAGGTGCGCCAGAAACTGATCGCGATCGATGGCGAGGAGATACCGGCGGTCGCGCCGGACGAATCTTAAAAGTTAAGGCGCTCCTGCGTATGACCGGCCAGATAGAGGGCCTTGGGATCGGGCTTCGGTGTCATCCCAACGGGCGGAAGGCGCGCGTCGACGACGACCACATCCGCATGGTTCAAATGGTCGGCCAACCATTTCGCCGAAACGAGAAAGGGAGATTTTTCGGTCATTCGAGAAAGACTCATGAAAGAAAAATCAAAGCTCCAGCACCGCCGTCACCGGCGCGTGGTCCGAGGGACGCTCCCAGCCGCGGGTTTCGCGGGTGACCTCGACGGAGCGGATCGTGCCGGCGAGGTTCTGCGACAGCCAGATATGGTCGAGGCGGCGGCCCTTGTTGGCGGCGGCCCAATCGGGCGAGCGGTAGCTCCACCAGGAATAGATCTTTTCCGGTTCAGGCCTGATATGCCGCATGGCGTCGGCCCAGCCGCCTTCCTGGCGCAATTCCTCCAGGGCGGCGGTTTCGATGGGGGTGTGGCTGACCACGTCCAAAAGCTGCTTGTGGCTCCAGACGTCGTGTTCCAGTGGCGCGACATTGAGATCGCCCACGAGAATCGCGGGCGTGGCGGTGGGCTTTGCCCGGCCGCCCCAGCCACGCAACTCTTCCATGAATTGCAGCTTGTGGCGGAACTTCTCGTTCAGTTCCGGGTCCGGAATATCGCCGCCGGCAGGCACGTAAAAGTTGTGGATCACGAGGCCCGAGGCTGCCTTGGCCTGGGTTAGGGTCACGGTGATGTGGCGCGCATCGGCCCTGCCGCACATTTCCATGATGCTGGTCTGCGAAAATGGATAGCGGGAGAGGATCGCGACGCCGTTATAGCCCTTCTGGCCCATGTGGACGACGAAGGGATAGCCGCAGGCCTGGAGTTCTTTCAGCGGAAACTTGTCGTCCGGGCATTTCGTCTCCTGCAAGCACAGGATGTCGGGCCGCTGCTCTTGCAGGAACCGGCGCACCTGATCGATGCGCAGGCGGACGGAATTGATGTTCCAGGTGGAGACGGACAGTTTCACGGCAAGGCCTCGTTTCGGACGGACCTCTCCGGGCTACGACAGATTCTCTCGCGAGGGAAGCGCGCCGGAGGTCCCACTGTCATTCCGGGGTGTCATTCTGGGGCCGCGAAAGCGGAGCCCGGAAGGACACCGGTGGAAGGTAGCGATACGGGCGGTCCTTATTCTACCGGCTGCTGCCGATCGTCGGCGCGTTCGGAATGCGGAAGAGGCTCTGGTCGATGCGCCTGCTGCGATCCGTCTTATTGAGCATCACCACGGTCTGGAACCCTTGCGGATCGACGATCCGCCATTGCGTCAGGGTTTGCACCGCGGGATCGAAATAGAGCGTAATGCGGGAGGTGCCCCCGAGGGTCGAGCTGTCCTCCAGATTGACGCGGACGGAGTTCGGCTCGCTGGTGACGCCGGTGACGGCGATGTCGCGGCCGAGATTGACCTGCTCGCGCAGCAGGAATTTCAGCGGCGTCTGCTGGATGAAATAGAGATCCTGCGTCAGGAGCTTTTTGTCCCGCACCGCGACCGAGGTGCCGTCTGCGATGACTTCCAGGGTCGCGGGCGGATCGTAGTCGAACCTAAGCTTGCCGGGGCGCTGGAGATAGAGGGTGCCGCCGAGCCTGCGGCCATCGCCGCCAATTTGCGTGAAATCCGCCACAAGCGTGCCGAGGCCGGTGAAATAGGCGTTCGCCCGGTCGACGATCTCCTGGTTCGAGAGGTGCTCGACCTTGGCGGTCGCGGCAGCGCCAGCCGCGGCGGCCACGACGGGCTTCGGTGTGATGACGATGGGCTCGTCCGCGCGGAATTCCGCTTGCGCGACGGGGGGCATCGGCCGGACCGGAGGCAGCGGGGCTCGCGCAGCCATGGCCGGCTCCGCCTTGGGTTCAGGCTTGGCGGGAGCGTCGGCCTCCCCTTTGGCGGCCGGCTGCGCTGCGTGCGGTCGGAATGTCGCGGTCGGCAGGGGAGCGGCGGAGAGGTTGAATCCCTCGGCCGCTGAGGCAATTGTCGCGGGCGCGGCGGAGGGCCGCTGCGGCGGGAGGATCATCTCCATCGGAAGGACCTGAGCCGCAGCCGGAAACGCTCCCGCGCCCGCCGTGGCGGCAAGGATCGTCGCAAGGCCTGCAAGGCTCGAAAACCGCATCCGAAGAAACTCCTCGACTCTGTACACAGGGCGGTGCGCTAACGGTTCGGTATGGCTATTCAATGGCTTAGCCATTCGATGACGCGCCGCGCGGGATTCGGTTCCCAAACCGCGCGCTTAATCCTCGTCCACCCCGGCGGACTCGAGCAGGATGTCGCGCTTACCCGCGTGGTTCGCGGGTCCCACGATGCCCTCTTTCTCCATGCGCTCCATGAGCGAGGCGGCGCGGTTATAGCCGATCTGCAACCGGCGCTGGATGTAAGAGGTCGAAGCCTTCTTGTCGCGCAGGACCACGGCGATGGCCTGATCGTAGAGATCGCCCGAGCCGGAGCCGAACTCGCCCTGGTCGAAGACCGGCGTGTCGCCGCCGCCGCCGCCCTCGTCCTCGTCCGCCGTGACGGCTTCGAGATATTGCGGACGGGCCTGGCGCTTGAGATGGGCCACCACCTTCTCTACTTCCTCGTCGGAGCAGAAGGGGCCGTGGACGCGGGTGATGCGTCCGCCGCCCGCCATGTAGAGCATATCGCCCTGGCCGAGCAGCTGCTCTGCGCCCATCTCGCCGAGAATGGTGCGTGAGTCGATCTTCGACGTGACCTGGAAGGAGATGCGGGTCGGGAAGTTCGCCTTGATCGTGCCGGTGATGACGTCCACCGACGGGCGCTGCGTCGCCAGGATCACATGGATGCCCGCCGCGCGTGCCATCTGGGCGAGACGCTGGATCGCGCCTTCGATGTCTTTTCCGGCCACCATCATCAGGTCGGCCATCTCGTCGACGATGACGACGATGTAGGGCAGGGGCTCGAGATCCATGATCTCGTCCTCATAGATCGCCTGCCCGGTTTCCTTCTCGAAGCCGGTCTGAACCGTGCGGGTAATGACCTCGCCACGGGCTTTGGCTTCCGAGACGCGCGCGTTGAAGCCGTCGATGTTGCGCACGCCGAGCTTCGACATCTTCTTGTAGCGATCCTCCATCTCGCGTACCGCCCATTTGAGCGCGACCACCGCCTTCTTGGGGTCGGTCACGACGGGCGTGAGCAGATGCGGAATGCCGTCATAGACCGACAATTCCAGCATCTTGGGATCGACCATGATCAGGCGGCATTCCTCAGGCTTGAGGCGATAGACCAGCGACAGAATCATGGTGTTGATGGCGACCGATTTACCGGAGCCGGTGGTGCCCGCGACGAGCAGGTGCGGCATGCGGGCAAGATCCGCGATCACCGGTTCGCCGCCGATGGTCTTGCCGAGGCAGAGCGCGAGCTTCTGCTTGGTCGATTCGAAATCCTGGCTCGCCAGGAGTTCGCGCAGGAAAACCGTTTCGCGCTTGTGGTTCGGCAATTCGATGCCGATGGCGTTGCGGCCTTGCACCACCGCGACGCGGGCCGAAATCGCGCTCATGGAGCGGGCGATGTCGTCGGCGAGCGAAATCACGCGCGAGGATTTGGTGCCCGGCGCGGGTTCGAGCTCATAGAGCGTGACCACGGGGCCGGGACGCACGTTGATGATCTCGCCCTTGACGCCGAAATCCTCGAGCGTGCCTTCGAGAAGCGTTGCGTTCTGCTCCAGCGCGTCGGCGGAGACGAGGGGACCCGCAGGCTTCTTCGGCTCGGCCAGGAGGTTCAACGCGGGCAGGGCGTAATCGCCGTTGTCGAGCAGCGAAGGCTGCGCCTCGCGAGCCATGCGGCGGCCGGGCTTTGGCGCGGCCGGCGCTGGCGCCACGCGGTTCGGGGTCGGTTCGGGGTGTGACACCCTGGAGGCGCTCGGTGGCGCGGGGGCGTAATCGTCCTCTGGGCCCCAAGGCTCCTCGTCCTCGTCATGCATCGGAGTGGCGGCCGGCGCCGGTCGTGCGCGGGGCGGAGCGCCGTCAAGGGTCGGTTCACGGCGGGTGAAGCCCGCCTCGGCCGCTCCGCGTTTCGAGCCGCCGGGCGCGGGAATATAGTCGTCTTCGTCGTGGTTGCGGCGTTCGCTCCAGCGACGCGCGGCTCCGCGCACGCTCATCAGGCCATGGGCGAGCGCGCCGAGGGACACGATGCCCCAGCCGGGCTCGTCATGCCCCACATCTTCGGAATCCTCCCAATCGGAGGTCTTGGGCTTCCGCTTGGCGGGGCGAGGCTCTTCGAATTCCTCCGGCTCCGGACGATGCCGCTCCTCTGCGAGGCCGAGGCCGCAGGCGGCGGTCAGGCTCAAAATCGCGATGCCCGCGAAGACGAAGCCGAGAATGCCGACCGACGAGCCGCTCGACAGGCCGGTCACGGCCTTCGCGCCGGCCAGAATCGCATCGCCCACCACGCCGCCGAGGCCCGTCGGCAAGGGCCAGCGGTCGGTGGCGGGAAGTGTGCCGGCGAGTGCGGTCGCAGAACCCGCGCCGAGAACCCAGAGCACCAGGCGCAGTTGCGTGCGGCCGAGTTCGCCCGACTTCATCAGCCGCCAACCCCAGAGCGCCAGCGGCAGCAGGGCCCCGATGGCGCCCAACCCCAAGAGTTGCATGAACAGATCGGCGACGATGGCACCCGGCCAGCCGAGCATGTTGCGCACGGGCAGATCGGTGGCATTGTTCAGGCTCGGATCGTCGACGGACCAGGTCGCGAGCGCCACCGCCACGGCTCCGGAGAGCGCGATGAGGAACAGGCCGATCAATTCCTGCGCCCGACGGGCGAAAAAGGCCCGCAAGGCGCTGGAAAGCCCGTCATAGGCGGAATTGGAGGAACGGCGGACCGTGCGCATCGATTGACTCGACCAGGATCTAAAAATGACTCGCCGTCACTCTAGAACAGGCGGGTTAAGGGTCCTTTAACCCTACGGCCACCCTTTTTCCGTTGTTGACGAGGAATGGGGAAGGAGTCATGTCCCAGCCATGGCGAACAGGGCATTCATGACCGGGTGGAAGCGGGCCGCGATCACGGCCACGATCGCTTATGCCTTGGCTGTGCAGGCCCTGCTTCTGTCGTTCAGCGGCGCGCTCCATGCGGGGTCGGTCAATCTGCCGCAGGGGATTCTCTGCGCGTGGGACGCGACACCGAGCCCGGATCAGTCCCCGGCCAAGGCCCATGACGGCGTGTGCTGCATATTGGGCTGCAACGGTTCGGTTTCCGCTGCCGGACCGGTTCCAGCCTTCGCAGTCCTTGAACAGGTTCTGCCCGTCGCGATCCTCGTCGGCTTTTCCCTGGAAACGCCGTTTCTTCGCGTCGCCTCCAAAGTCCTGCCGGTGGGGTCGCGCGCGCCGCCGCGCCTCGGTTGATCTTTCGTCGACCCTATCAACCGAAACTCAGGACAAATCCCATGAAACTGTCGCTTACCAGTGGCGCGCTTGTCGCGGCCGCCTCGATTGCCATTGCTTCGCCCGTTTTCGCTCACGCCACGCTGGAGACCGCGCAGGCCGCGCCTAATTCCACCTACAAGGCGGTGGTGCGCATCGGCCATGGCTGCGCAGGCCAGCCGACCTTGAAGGTCCGCGTGCGCATCCCCGAGGGCGTGATCGCGGTCAAGCCGATGCCCAAGGCGGGCTGGGCGCTGGAAACCACCAAAGGCGCCTACGCCAAGACCTATCAGCTCTATGGCGATCAGGTCGCGGAGGGCGTCACCGGAATCGTCTGGTCGGGTTCGCTCGACGATGGCTATTACGACGAGTTCGTGTTCCAGGCGCGGGTGACCGATGCCTTCCAGCCGGGCGAGACGGTCTATTTCCCGGTCGTGCAGGAATGCGCCACCGCCAAGGAGGAATGGACGCAAATCCCGGCCGCCGGACAGGATGCGCACAGCCTCAAGTCGCCCGCTCCCGGCGTGAAGATCGTCGCTGCGGCCTCCGGCGCGCCCGCTGCGATCAAGGCGGGGGCGCTCACGATCGAGCAACCCTGGTCGCGCGCGACGCCGGTGGGCGCGAAGGTTGGCGGCGGCTACCTGCGCATCACCAACACGGGCAAGGAATCAGACCGGCTGATCGGCGGCTCGTTCCCATTGGCTTCAAAAGTCGAGGTGCATGAAATGTCCGTGCAGGACAATGTCATGCGCATGAAGCCGGTCGAGGGCGGCCTTGAAATCAAGCCGGGCGAGAGCGTCGAATTGAAGCCCGGTGGCTACCATCTCATGTTGATGGACCTGAAGGAGCCGCTGAAGGAGGGCCAGACCTTCAAGGGCACGCTGGTCTTCGAGAAGGCCGGGACAGTGAATGTGGATTACACGATCCGCTCCATGGCCGGTCAGGGCGCGGCGACCGAGCATAAGCACTAGCGGTTTTCCGTCACGGGATGCCTCGTTTCGGCGGGGCATCCGATCTGGAGACGATGATGGTTCTCAAACGATCTCTGTTGTTGCCGTTAGGCCTCTTTCTCACCGCCGCGCTGGCGCTTCTCATCACGGTGCTGTTGCTGGTGCCCGAGCCGAAACAGAACGCGGCGCGGGTGCCGATCGGCGGGCCGTTCCAGTTGACCTCGCAAGAGGGCAAGCCGTTCTCGGACGAGGATTTGAAGGGCAAGCCCTTCGCGATCTTCTTCGGGTTCACCCATTGCCCGGAGGTCTGCCCGACCACGCTCTACGACCTGACCCAGGATCTCGAATCCCTGGGCAAGGATGCGGACAAGATGAGGGTGGTCTTCGTCACCGTCGATCCGGCGCAAGACACGCCGGAGCTGATGAAGACCTATCTCTCCTCCTTCGATCCGCGCATCGTCGGGCTGACCGGCTCGGATGAGGAGATCGCGGCGGTGGCGAAGGCCTACAAGGTCTATTACCGCAAGGTCCCGACCGATTCCGGTTACACCATGGACCACACGGCGACGATCTTCCTGATGGACAGTAAGGGCGACTTCTACGGCGCGTCGAACTTTCAGGAATCGGAGGATGTCCGGCGCGGAAAGCTGAAGCAGCTCATCAAGAACGGGTGAGTCCCAACCCAGCGTCATTCCGGGGCCGCGCAGCGGAGCCCGGAACCCAGAGCCGCTGAGGTGGGCGGATAGAGGACCACGGAGGCCGCCGCCTCTTATCCGGCTCCGTTGGCGTTTATGGGTTCCGGGCTCTCGCATGCTCGCCCCGGAATGACGGAGAACACCGACATGAAAAAGCCCCGGCCTTTGCGACCGGGGCTTTTCCTTTTTCGAGCCTCTGGAAGGCTTCGTTATGTCAGTAATTATAGGCCCGCTCACCATGGCTGGCGAGGTCGAGGCCTTCGCGCTCGGCTTCCTGCGTCACGCGCAAGCCCACGATCACATCGACGATCTTGAACAGGATGGCCGAGCCGATGCCGGTCCAGGCAATGGTGATCACCACCGCGATGAATTGCGTCCAGACCTGGCCGCCGATCGAGTATTCGCCCGCGCCGAGGCCGCCGAGGGAGGGGGCAGCGACGATGCCGGTGCCGATGGCGCCGACGATGCCGCCGACGCCGTGGATGCCGAACACATCGAGGGCGTCGTCATAGCCGAGCGCGTTCTTCACGGCCGTCACCGCGAAGTAGCAGACGACGCCCGCCACGAGGCCGAGCACGATGGAGCCCATCGGGCCGGAAAGACCGGCGGCGGGGGTGATCGCGACGAGGCCCGCCACCGCGCCGGAGGCGAGACCGAGAAGCGAACCCTTCCCCTTGCCGAGTGCTTCGACGGCCATCCAGGCGAGACCGGCGGCGGCAGGCGCAAGGATGGTGTTGATCACGGCGAGCGCCGCCGTGCCGGTGGCCTCCAGGTTCGAGCCCGCGTTGAAGCCGAACCAGCCGACCCAGAGCAGGCACGCGCCGACGAAGGTCAGTGTCAGCGAGTGCGGAGCCAAAAGGTCCCGGCCGTAGCCGATGCGCTTGCCGATCAGGAGTGCGCCCACAAGGCCGGCGACGCCGGAATTGATGTGGACCACCGTGCCGCCGGCAAAATCAAGCGCGCCGAGGCCGAAGAGATAGCCTTCCGAGAACCACACCATGTGGGCGACGGGGAAGTAGACGAAGGTGACCCACAACGCCGTGAACAGAAGCACCGCGCCGAACTTGATGCGTTCGGCGAAGGCGCCGACGATCAGGGCGGGCGTGATGGCCGCGAAGGTGAGCTGGAACGCCAGGAAGGCGAGTTCGGGAATCGCCACGCCCTTGGTGAAGGTGTCGGCGGTCGTCTCCGTCGTCACGCCGGCGAGGAAGGCCTTGGAGAAGCCGCCGATGAATGCGCCGACGCTGCCCGGACCGGCGGTGAAGGCGAGTGAATAGCCGTAAAAGACCCAGATGATCGCCACCAGACAGAAGATGGCGAGAACCTGGGTCAGCAGGGAGAGCATGTTCTTGGTGCGGACGAGGCCGCCATAGAACAGGGCGAGGCCCGGGATGGTCATGAGGATCACGAGGATGGTGGAGGTCAGCATCCAGGTGGTGTCGCCCTTGTTGACGGTCGCAGCGGCGGCGCCTTGCGCCAAAGCGGGGGTGAGGGCGATCAGGCTCAAACCCAATCCCCCCAAGGCGGTCGTGACACGGGTACGAAGATTCATCGGACTAAAACTCCGGAAAGACGAGGGAAGGGGTTGATCAGAGGGCGTCGACATCGGTCTCGCCCGTGCGGATGCGAACCGCCTTTTCCAGCGACAGGACGAAGATCTTGCCGTCGCCGATCTGGCCGGTGCGGGCCGCCGCCGTGATTGCATCGATCACCTGCGGAACCAGATCGGACGCGACCGCTACTTCGATTTTCAGTTTCGGCAGGAAGCTCACGGCATATTCGGCGCCGCGATAGATCTCGGTATGACCCTTCTGCCGTCCGTACCCCTTCACCTCGGTCACGGTGAGGCCGTGCACGCCGAGCGCGGTCAGCGCATCGCGGACCTCCTCGAGCTTGAACGGCTTGATGACCGCCATCACGATTTTCATGGGTTGAGCCCCCTTTGAGACGTTGCCTGGACAGGAACGTAATCCGGCCCGGAGCAACGAGTTCCACATGAACCCGCCCGGCTGGTGCGAGTGTCGGGAAGGGTAAGCAAAAGATGTGCCAAGACTTGTCTGGACGCGATTCAACATTCGCTGCCTCTTGAATGGGCAGCCGGGATTCAGCCAGAAAAGGCGCAAATGCCTAAAAATAGGGCAGGTTAATCTCGCGGCTCATCGCGCCTTCCCGTCAGGCGGCGTACGTCGCCTCAAAGCGCACTGGTTAGCGGGTTGCAGCATCCACACCCGCCTTACGGCGCGATCGACCGATCTCCGGCGGCGCAGTCCATTTTTTGCAATAACGTTCGTTGTGGCTTGGCAACAGAGCGAATTATTTGCATTCCGTAATGACAGGTGTCCTAGCGTCACAACAGCTTCGCCACGTATCCGCGTCTCCCGCTGCGGCGAGATCCGCAGCGCTGTGATTCGTTGGAGACCCTCCCAATGCCGACCTGGCGTTTTGCCCTGCTATCGACGACTGCTGCCCGCACCACGCTCGCCACAACCGTGGCCGCATTGCTCGCGATCTCCGCAACGCCTGCGGCTGCGCAGTTCGCCGGTACCAATGGGTCGAACGGTGCGAGCGCAACCCCCGGTGTCGCCGGGGCCGGTGGGGCCAGCGGAGCCTCAGGGGATGGGAGCCTCAGCGACGGCGTGGGCGGCGTCGGTGCCCATAACGGTATCGGCTCAGCCGGATCGGGTCCGGAGGGTGGACCGTCAGGGACCTCCGGTTCGGGACGCGGTGCGGGCGGAGGCCCCGACAGCGGCGGAGCTGGAGCGACGACATCGAGCGATAGTGGTGCGTATGGCGGCGGTGGCGGCGGCGGCGGAGGCCGGGGCGCGGCCATCACAACGGATTTCAACAATACGTCCACCATTGTCGGCGGCAATGGCGGCAACGGTGGCAACGGCTCCAGTTCTGGTAGCTGGGCCGGCGGTGGCGGCGGCGGCGGCGGCGGCAATGGCGTCGTTCTGGTCGCTCCCGTGCTGATCAACTCCGGCACGATCAGGGGTGGCAACGGCGGCAGCGGCGGCGTCGGAACGGGCGGCAATTATAGCCCGACAATAGATGACGGAGCAGGAGGAGCCGGCGGCAGCGGCATCCTGGTTCAGACAGGCGGCCCGGCCGCGCGCATCGAGAACAGCGGCACGATCGAAGGCGGCAACGGCGGCAACGCGACTTCGGTGCGAGGGCAAGGTGGTGTCGGCATCAAGGGCCGAGACCTCACCATCATCAACAGCGGGACGATCAACGGCGGCGGGACGGCCAATGCCATCGTTTTCACCGGAGGCGCGAACCGTCTCGAGCTTCAGGCTGGCTCCAGCATCACCGGCAATGCCGTGGTGCAAAGCGGCACGGGCGTTTTGGCGCTCGGCGGAGCGGCCAACAGCTCGTTCAACGTCTCGGCCCTTCAACCGGGCTCGCAATACCAAGGCTTCACGTCGCTCGAGAAGGCGGGCACGAGCACCTGGACGCTGACGGGCGCGACGACCAAGGCAACCCCTTGGACCCTCAGCGAGGGAACGCTGTCGGTTTCGGCCGACAACAATCTCGGCACGGGCGCGCTGACCTTCAACGGCGGCACGCTTCAAGTGACGGGTACCGGCTTCTCCTCGACCGCGCGCGCCATCAATTTGGGCGCGAACGGCGGCAGCTTCGAGATCGTCGATGCCAATCACACCCTCACCGTCAGTCAAGGCATCTCCGGCAGCGGTAGACTGACGAAGACAGGCCTCGGCACGTTGGCGCTGTCGGGTGCGAACAACTATTCCGGCGGCACGACCATTTCGGCCGGCACCCTCGTCGGGGATTCGACCAGTCTGAAGGGACCCATCGTCAACAATGGGGCCCTCGTCTTCAAGCAATCCATCGACGGAACATTCGCGGACAACATCAGCGGTAGCGGATCTCTGACCAAGGCCGGCACCGGGACCCTCACGCTCACCGGCATCAATACCTATACGGGCGGAACCAACGTGAATCGCGGCACGCTCGTGATCGCCGGCCCCGGTGCGCTGGCCAGCGGCCCCGTGACATTCAACGGTGGCGTCCTGCGCTTCTCTTATACCGGCGCGCTCGACCGGCCCATTGACGTCGGTGGGAGCGGTTTCACCGCCGATACCAACGGCAACAATCAGACGATGCAGGCCCCGCTCAGCGGCGGCGGCACGTTTACCAAGACGGGATCCGGCCTGCTCAACCTCACTGGCACAAGCACGCTCTCCGGCCAGACCACTGTCGAGGCTGGCCGGCTGGCCGTGAACGGGTCGCTGGCGAGTTCCGTGGTGACGACGCAAAGCGGGGCCACGCTCTCGGGTTCGGGTACCATCGGCGGCCTGTTCGCCCAGGGCGGCGCGACGGTTGCGCCGGGCAATTCCATCGGGACGCTCCACGTCGCGGGCAATATCGGCTTCGCAGCCGGTTCGGTTTATCAGGTTGAGGTGAACGCCGCCGGC
Organism: Microvirga alba; assembly: GCF_015694465.1. Taxonomy (GTDB): domain Bacteria; phylum Pseudomonadota; class Alphaproteobacteria; order Rhizobiales; family Beijerinckiaceae; genus Microvirga; species Microvirga alba. Next base: position 510,251 of record NZ_JADQDO010000002.1, on the reverse strand, counting down.
CAATCCGACCGTATCGAGGCGACCGGTACGGCAACCCTCTCGGGCGGCACCGTGCAGGTGCTGGCAGAGAGCGGAAACTATAGCCCCTCGACCACCTACCAGATCCTGAGCGCGACGGGCGGGGTCAACGGGACTTTCGCCGACGTCAATACGGACCTGGCGTTTCTGACCCCCTCGCTCGGCTACCAGGCCAATGCGGTGATTCTGACGCTGGTGCGCAAGACGGATCCAACAGTTCCTCCCAAGCCTGATCCTACGCCTACACCTACGCCTACGCCCGTCGCGTTCAATTCGGTGGCCGTGACAGCCAACCAATGGAATACGGCGAATGGGCTCGAAGCGTTGGGCGGTGGCAACCCTCTCTTCGGTGCGGTTCTGGGGACCAATGCCTCCGGTGCCCGCCAGGCCTTCGACGCGCTCTCGGGCGAGGCACACGCCAGCGCGGCCACGACGGCCTATGGCGATGCGGCGCTGGTGCGCAACGCGCTCCTGAGCCGGCTGCGCAATGCCTCGGATTCTCAGCCGGGCGGGATTGCCCTGTGGGGTGACGGCTTCGGCTCCTGGGGCAAGCTCGGTTCGAATGGGAACGCAGCCGGTCTCGACACGTCCACGGGCGGATTCATCATTGGCGCCGACGCGTCGATCAATTCCGCCTACCGGGTCGGCATCGCCGGCGGCTTCACCCGCACGACCTTCGACATCACCGGTCGCGCGTCATCGGGCGCGAACGAGAGCGTGTTCGGCGCGGCCTACGGTTCCGCCCAATGGGATGCGATCCGGGTCAGGCTCGGCGCAGCTTACGCCTCGCATGACATCGACCTGAACCGAACCGTCGTCTTCCCCGGCTTCCGAGATGCTGTGTCGACCTCGTACGGTGGATCGACGATGCAGGCCTTCGGAGAGGTCGGGTATCGTTTCGCCTGGGGCGGGTTCCAGGTTGAGCCCTTCGCCGGAGCCTCCATCCTGCGCCTGCACACTGACCGCTTCCAGGAGAATGGCGGCGCGGCCGCGCTGACCGGATACGGCCGGACTTATGATCTGGCGACGACAACCCTGGGCGTCCGGGCAGAGGCGCGCCTGAGCGACGACATCCCGCTGACCCTTCGCGGCATGCTGGGCTGGCGCGCCGCTTATGGCGATGTGGCGCCCAGCGCCCTTCAGGCCTTCGCGGGCGGAACCTCGGCCTTCGCCGTGTCGGGCGTGCCGGTGGACCGCAATGCGCTGGTCGCGGAAGCGGGCCTCGATTGGCAGGCGACCTCCAACCTCAGCCTCGGCGTCGCCTATACGGGCCAGATCGGATCGCAGGCGCAGGATCACGCCGTGAAGGGGAACCTCACCTGGAAGTTCTAGAGCATGATCAGAACAAGCGGAAACCGGTTGTTCGCCTGGATCATGCGGCAATAAGGGATCGAGAGCTTGATCATGTTTCAAAGAGACATGACCATGCTCTCGTCTGGAATCAGGCAGAACGGTCGCGGATCAAACCTTCCTGCGCCACCGAGGCGACGAGGGTGCCGTCCTGCTTGAAGATCAGCCCGCGCGAGAAGCCGCGCGCGCCCGAGGCGTTCGGCGTGTCCTGAGCGTAGAGCAGCCATTCATCCGCCCGGAAGGGGCGGTGGAACCACAAGGCATGGTCGAGGCTCGCCGCCTGAATCACCGGCTCGAACACGGTTCGGCCATGGGGCATGAGCGAGGTGTCGAGCAGGGTCATGTCCGTGGCGTAGGCGAGCACGCATTGGTGGATGGCCGGAATGTCGGGCAGCCGACCCGTGGTGCGGATCCAGACATGGAAATTCGGGGCCATCGGATCACGCGACATATAGCGGTTGATCTCGACAGGGCGCAGCTCGATGGGGCGCTCGCGCTGGTAATAGGTGCGCATCGGCTCCGGCATCTTCGGTAGAAGATCGGCCTTCACCTCTTCTTCCGTCGGCAACTCGTCCGGGCCGGGGACCTTCGGCATCGGGGCCTGATGGTCGAAACCGGGCTCGTCGATCTGATAGGAGGCCGACATGGAGAAGATCGCCTGCCCGTGCTGGATCGCCACCACCCGCCGCGTGGTGAAGCTGCGCCCGTCGCGGATGCGGTCGACCTCGTAGATGATCGGCACCTTGGGGTCGCCCGGCAGCATGAAATAGCCGTGCAGCGAATGGGGATGCCGTCCCTCGACGGTGCGGCTCGCGGCGACCAGCGCCTGCCCGATCACCTGTCCGCCGAACACCCGCTGCCAGCCACTCTTCGGACTTTGCCCGCGAAACAGGTTCACCTCGAGCTGTTCGAGATCGAGAATCGACAGAAGGTTCGCGACGGCGCTGGACATGGGTTTCAGATCCTCCCAAGAAACGTCATCCATCGAAGAGCTGGGCCGCGAGGTCAAGCTTGACGCTGGCCGGTCGATCGCTGACACCCATCTTGTACCCTAGATTCCCCTCAGGCGGTGGATGTCGAGGAGAGAAAGCCATGAGCGTAGAACGCCCCCGCATCGTCATCGCAGGAGGTGGCCTCGCCGGCCTGTCGCTGGCCCTGGCCCTCAAGCGCGCCCTGACCGACGGCCTCGACGTCATCATGGCCGATCCGGCCCTCAAGCGCGACCCGCACGGCGACCTGCGCGCCTATGCCATCGCCGCCGCCGCGCGCCGGATGCTCGAAACGTTGAAGGTCTGGGATCAGGTCGCCGACAAGGCGCAGCCGATCCTCGACATGGTCATCACCGACAGCCGCCTGAACGATCCGGTCCGGCCGACCTTCCTGACCTTCGAGGGCGAGGTGGCCGAGGGCGAGGCCTTCGCCCACATGGTCACGGCGGGCGATCTCACCGCCGCCCTGATCGAGGCCTGCAAAGACTCGGGCGTCATCCTCAGAGCGGAAGGCGTGACAGGATTTGCGGCGCAAAGCGCGCGCATCGACGTGACGTTCAGCAACGGCGAGAGCGTTCCCGCGGCCCTTCTGGTCGCCGCCGACGGCGCGCGCTCGCGCCTGCGCGAACAGGCGGGCATCGGCTGGATCTCCTGGCCGTATCACCAGTCCGGCATCGTTGCGACCATCGCCCATGAGCGCGATCACGAGGGCAGGGCGGTCGAGCACTTCTTGCCTTCCGGCCCCTTCGCCATCCTGCCCCTGAAATCCGAAACCCTGCCCGACGGCACGGTCAAGCATCGTTCCTCCATCGTCTGGAGCGAAAAGACCGCCAATGTCCCGGCGCTGCTCGAATCCGATCCGGAGGATCGGCTCGTCGAGCTGGAGCGCCGCTTCGGGCTGCAGCTCGGGCGGATTTCCTTCGAGACCAGGCCGCAGGCCTTTCCGCTTTCCTTCGGCGTGGCGCGCTCCTTCGTGGCTGAGCGCATCGCGCTCCTGGGTGACGCGGCGCATGTCATCCACCCGATTGCCGGGCAGGGCCTTAATCTCGGCCTGCACGACGCGGCGGCTCTGGCCGAGACCATCGCCGATGCGCTGCGCCTCGGCATGGATCCCGGCGGGGCGGATGTGCTGGAGGGTTATGAGCGCGCGCGGCGCGCCGACATCACCGCCATGGGCGTCATGACCGATGGGCTGAACCGGCTGTTTTCCAACGATCTCCTGCCCGTGCGCCTGATCCGCGATCTGGGCTTGGGCCTCGTCGACCGGATGCCGGGCCTGAAGCGCTTCTTCATCCGCGAGGCGGCCGGGCTGACGGAGCGGGACGCGCCGCGGTTGCTGAAGGGCGAGGCGCTGTAGGCCCCCATGAAACAGGGTTCCCCGCAGACCCTGCTTTAGGCGAAGTAGACCTTCCGGCCGGGGGATGTAATCTTGTCCATCGGGGTCATGGATCGGATGGCGGGTTCCGCGGCGGGAGAGAAAAGACCGATGACGGGCGATTCGATGCGCTTCACCTCGGATGGGACCCCGTGATCGGCAATCTCTGCCCCCGAGAGCGAGGCCGTACCAGCCCCTCGGCTCCGGCAGGATCAGGCTCGTGGGGGGCGGTTCCTTGAGCGATCCGCGTTATCGGCCTCGGCGGCCTCGGCGGCCTCGCACGGCTCTCGTCATGCTCGCGGCGGGGGCGTGGCTCTCGGGAACCTCGGCGATCGGCGCCCATGATTGGTATCCCCCGTGGTGCTGCGACGACAAGGATTGCCGCGCGCTTTCGGAGGAAAAGGGCGAGACGGTTCGGGAGGCTCCCGACGGCTGGCACCTGTGGGATGGGCGGATCGCCGCGCGCGGGTCGGCGAAGCTGTCGCCGGACAGGAAGTTCCATCTTTGCGAGGAAGCGACCACCAGCGCCATCATCTGCTTCTTCGTGCCGCCAGGTTCGTCGTGAATCGCGTGGGTTAAGCAACGCCCGACCGCTCAAAAAAATGGCCGGAGCGAAGCCCGGCCATTCCAAATCGTGAAAAAAAAGCCTCAGCCCTTCTTCTTCGCCCGCTCGATGCCCTCGAGGATCAGGCGCTTGGCCTCGTCCGCATCGCCCCAGCGGATGATCTTGACCCACTTGCCGGGCTCCAGATCCTTGTAATGCTGGAAGAAGTGCTCGATCTGCTTGAGGGTGATCTCCGGCAGATCGGTATAGGTCTTCACCCGGTCGTAGCGCTGGGTGATGTGGGCTGAGGGGACGGCGATGATCTTCTCGTCCTCGCCCGCATTGTCTTCCATCACCAGCACGCCGACGGGGCGCACGCTCATGACCGCGCCCGCAATGATAGCGCGGGTGTTGGCGACCAGCACGTCGCAGGGGTCGCCGTCGCCGGACAGGGTGTGCGGGATGAAGCCGTAATTCCCCGGATAGCGCATGGCGGTGTAAAGGAAGCGGTCGACGAAGAGGGTGCCGGCATCCTTGTCCATCTCGTATTTGATGGGCTCGCCGCCGATCGGCACTTCGATGACGACGTTCACGTCGTCCGGCGGGTTCTTTCCAATCGCGATCGCATCAAGGCGCATAAACGTAGTCTCCGAAAAGTAGGCAAAAAAGGTCGCCGCTTCCCTAGCGCATGATCCGCTGAAGTGGCAACGGTTCGGCGGTCGGATCATGCGCAGATTCAAGCGTTTAGGGCGGGCCTCGGCGACAGGGGCCGAAAAGGCCTTTAGCGGAAGAGATAGGCGATTTTTGCCAACAATACGCCGCCGATGCGCTCTTCCACCCGCGCGACGCCCTGGCCGCCCAAACCCTCGTAGAAGGCACAGGCGCGCTCGTTGTCGGCGAGCGCCCATAGCACGATACCGTTCATTTCCCGGGCGCGCAGATCGTTGCATACGGCCTTGAAGAGCCGGCGGCCGAAGCCGAGGCCCTGATATTCCGGCAGCAGATAAAGCTCGTCGATTTCGCCTGCGGCCGGCAACGCCCGGTCGCGACAGCGCCCGTAGGAGGCATAGCCCGCGATGCCCTGCCCGATGTCCAGAACCGCCAGCGGGCGGCCCCGCGAGAGGGTGGAGCGCCACCAGCGCGTTCCCCGTCTTGCCAGCATCTTCTCCAGCGCGACGCCGGGAATGATACCCTGATAGGCTTCGCGCCAGGCGGCATCGAAGACCTTGGACAGGGCAGCGGCATCCTCCGTCTTGGCGTGACGGATACTGACGAGAAGGTCGCTCATGGCTCGGTCGGGTTCTCCGAAAAGACGGCATGGGCGCTTCGTGCGGACATGAAGCGGTGACGTTGCCGCCTCCGATCCGACGAAGCGTAACCATTGAAACAGAAGGCATTGCCCTGCGCAGCTGGCAAAATGACGCAAAGGCCGACGGGGCTGTGACGTCGTCCATTCAGTGTACGCGCGCGGCTCCTCTGGATGTTCTTCTTAATCCAGAGTTCCCACCCGGCCTCCTCGAAGTGCGCGAATGCACTTCCATAACGTTATACTGAGACTAGATACGTCATAACGATGAAAATCGATTTCCTAACCTCGATCTTTGGAAACACGCCCATGACCCGGCATATCATTAATGAAGACAACGCGATCAATGTGACTGGCGCCCCCGGCTTCTCGCTTCCCAATGGTGACGAGATCGTGATCTCGCGGTGGGGCTACATCACGGCGACCGGATCCTCGGCCAACGGAATCATGGCGGCCGGCAAGGCGTCGATTACCGTTTACGGTGCCGTCGGCAGCATCGACGACACGGCCATCTCCGCGGTGAACGGCCCGACGACGACGACGATCGGATCGGGTGGAATCGTCTATGGCAGCCTCTATGGCATGGCCCTCGGCAATGGGTCCGCCACCGTCCAGAACGGTGGAACCATCGCGAATGGGAAGAATTGGGGATGCGCCATCCTTTACAGCTCGCCCAGCTCGGCTGAGGGCCTCACGGTATTCAATTCCGGCGAGATCCTGGGCGCCACCGGCTCGGGCAATGGCGTCGGGGCGATCTGGGCCGAGGGGTTTGGCGCCGACACGGTCGTCAACACCGGCAGGATCCGCGGCAACGTTTCGCTCGGGGACGGCAACGATCTCTATTTCGGCAAGGGCGGAACCGTCGAAGGCATCATCGATCTCGGCTTCGGCGACAACCAGGCCTATGGCGGCGCGGGTTCGGAAACCTTTACCGCCTTGACCGGCAACGACACCATCGATGGCGGCGACGGCATCGACACCTTCACCATCTCTGAGGTCGCGCTGACGCTCGACCTGTCCGTGACCGGCCCTCAGAATACCGGCCTCGGCATGGACGTGATCCGCAACATCGAAAACATCGTGAGCGGTATCGGTTCGGACAAGCTGACTGGCAACGCGCTCGCCAACGTCTTCGATTCCAAAAGCGGCTTTGACACGCTCGATGGCGGCGGCGGCGACGACCAGCTGTTTGGCGGAACGGGCGATGACAAGCTCTTCGGCGGCGAGGGTAACGATACGCTCGATGGTGGGCAGGGGAATGATACCGTCGATGGCGGCGCGGGCTACGACACCGTGACCTTCCGCGACGCGGAAACGCTCAACCGGGCGGTGACGCTCGATCTGTCCAACCCGTCCTCGCCCGGCAACACCTATGGCGCCGACACTTACATCAACGTCGAGGCCTTCCTCGGAACCAAGCTCGGCGACACCTTCACCGGCGATGCGCTTGGCAATCTCTTCGATGGGGCGGCCGGCAATGACACGCTCAGAGGCGGCGGCGGCGACGACACGCTCATCGGCGGCGCGGGCGCGGACCGCATGGAGGGCGGCGTCGGCAATGACAAGTTCTATGTCGACAATGCCGGAGATGTCGTTGTCGAAATTGCGGGCGGTGGTGTGGACGAGGTCGTCGCCAGCATCAGCTATGCTCTGACCGACCAGGTGGAAAACCTGAGCGCGGCCGCGACCGGTGCGCTGACCCTCACGGGCAACGGGCTCGACAACAATATCAAGGGCAACGCCGCCAACAATGTTCTCAACGGCGGCGCAGGGGCCGACACCCTCGATGGCGGCGCGGGCGCAGACCACATGCTCGGCGGTTCGGGCAACGATACCTACCACGTGGACAATACCGGCGACGTCGTGACGGAGGTGGCCGCTGGCGATGGCCTCGATACGGTCATCGCGAGCGTCAGTTTCACGCTCGGCGCTTTCGTCGAGAACCTGACAGGTTCAGGCGCGTCGTCTCTGACCCTGACGGGCAACACGCTCGACAACGTGATCACGGGTGGTTCCGGCCATGACACGCTCTACGGCGGGCAGGGTAAGGACACGCTGACCGGCGGCGCGGGCAAGGACACCTTCGTGTTCGACACCAGAATCGACAAGACAAAGACGCAGGTCGATCTGATCACCGATTTCAACGTCAAGGACGACGGCATCTGGCTCGACAACGCGATCTTCAGGGCGCTCGGCAAGAAGGGCACTCCCGCCAATCCGGTTCAACTGAAGAAGGACGCCTTCTGGATCGGCGCGAAGGCGCACGACAAGAGTGACCGCATCATCTACGACCTCAAGAAAGGCGCGCTCTATTACGATTCCGACGGCTCCGGCAAAGCCGCCGCGATCCTGATCGCAACCTTGCCGAAGGGCCTCAAGACGCTGTCGGAGAAAGATTTCTTCGTGATCTAGAAGTTGAAGAAAGGCGCCGCAATCCGGCCCGAAGAATGGCTGCGGGCCGCATCCTTTGGACAATGCCGGAAGGATCAACCTGCCGTGGCGCATCGAGCCGCGGCTAAGTCACTTCTTTGTTCTCCGAAGGTTAGCGCAATTTTAAATTGCAGATCGCATTAGGGGAGGATCGTTCGCCTCTCGGTTAACCAACAGTCGAGCAAACGGATTGACGGAATGTTGTTGCAATTCATAGTTTGTTCAGCAATATTATTACGAAGCGTAATGTCGTAGGAGGTCCCTATGCTCAGTGATTTTCCTCAAGCCGTTCCCGGTGATGGTGAAGGCCCGCCGAACACAGCTCCCACCCAGGTCGCCTTAACTAACACCTCGGTCGTGGAAAACGTGCCTGTCGGCACGATCATTGGCTATTTTTCGGCCAAGGATAAGGAACAGCCACTCTCCAAGCTCGTATTCAGTCTGGTTGAATCCAATCCCATTCTTGAGATCGGCGGGAACGGGGCCACCGGTTACTACCTATACGTGAAAGACAATAACTATCTCGATTATGAGTCGCCATATCTGCCGTTTCACACGATCGACATTACAGTCGAATGCAGCGACGGGCTGGCTTCGACGCTGAAGAGGTTCTCGATTCAGATTCTCAACGCCAACGAACGCCCGACAGATATTCTGCTGAGCAATTTTTCGGTTGTAGAGCTCGCTTCGAATGGAGCGGTCGTTGCAGACCTTTTCGCTGTCGATCCCGAGGGGGCAAAGGACATTGCCGATATTTCGGTCGTCGATGTCGCAAATAGCGCCTTCGACGTGACAAAGGTTTGGAACGAGCTTGGCTTCTGGGACTTCCAGCTGGTCGTAAGGGATCGATCCAAGCTCGATTATGAGAAACTTCCCGGCGGCAAGATAAAAGTCAAACTCGTTGCCACCGACAAGGGCGGTCTCTCTTTCGAGAAAGAGGTTACCATCGATGTCATCGATCTTCCGGAGCCTCCTCGTGATATTCGCCTGAGCGCCACTCAGGTTCGGGAGGGGGCAAGCGGACAGTTCGTCGGCGAACTGAGCGCGGAGGCGGACTTCGGGGATGAATTCATTTTCACCCTGAAAGATGCCGCAACCAGTCCCTTCTATATCTCTTCCTATTACGACTCCGCGCTCGGAAAAACAGTTTATCAACTTTTCCTCAGGGACGGCAGCAAGATCGACTATGAAACCACGCCGGGCCATAAGATCGACATCACGGTTCTCTGCCAGAAGACGAGCGGGGGGATCGCCGTCGAGCAAAAGATCACGCTCGATATCGTCGATGTGGATGAGGCTCCGAGCCTTCAGATCACGGGCGACGAGCTGCTCAAAGACTCACCCAATGGAACGATGATCGGTACCGTCAGTGCCATCGATCCCGAGGGCGGCATCGTCAATTTTGTAATTCTCGGTGCCTATGCGGACGCTTTCAATGTCGTCCTGAACGAAGAAACCGGACAATTCGAATTGCGGGTCGAGGACGCCAGCCTGATCGACTATAGTCTCGACTTCATCGACCTTATGATTGTCGCTTCAGACCTTCAAAATCATAAAACCGAGAGATACGTCACCGTAAAAATCGTTTCCGCGACGGACGGGCCATACAATATCTCCCTGTCGAACAACACGGTCGATGAGCAGGCTCCGAACCAGACGGTCGTTGGCGTCGTCAGCGCCATGGATCGCCAGGGGGACGCGATCACCTATTCCGTCGCGGGAGCGATGGCGAACGTGTTCGAGGTGGTAAAAAACCCCACAACGGGCTTGTACGAGTTGCGCGTCAAGGACGGCAGCAAGATCGACTACGAAACAGCCGATCGTCTCCCCGTGACGATCGTCGCCGACGACGGACATGGTCACGTGAGCCGGAAGGATTTCGAGATCATCGTCAACGACGTCAACGAGGCTCCCGAGAATCTCCGTTTCATTGGCGGCGAGTTTCTGAAGGGCTCGTCGGACGGAACCGTCATCGGCATCGTCAGTGCCAAGGACCCCGAAGGGGATCCGATCACCTACACCCTCTCCGGTGCCTTGGCGGACGCGTTCAAGGTGGAGTACAATGCGGCAACGCGCGCGTTCCAGCTGAAGCTGGTGAACGCGGGGCTGATCGATTACAACTCCATCACGACGATCAACCTGACCTTGTCCGCCAATGACGGGCACGGGCATATCGTCGAAAAGCCGATCGTGCTCACCACCGTCACGCCGAATGGAGCGCCCTATAATATCTCCTTGTCGGACGATAAGGTCGCTCATCACGCCGCCGATTTCACGCTCGTCGGCGTCGTCAGCGCTATCGATCCCGAAGGGGACGACATCACTTACTCGATCGCCGGCGGAACGCTGCCGGACGCGTTTTGGATCGTCAAGAACGAGGCCTGGAATCGATACGAGTTGCGTGTCAAAGACGGCAGCAAGATCGACTATGACACGGTCTATCTCCACCAGGCCGTCGTAACGATCCTCGCCGATGACGGACACGGCCATGTCAGCCAGAAGAATTTTACGATCGGGATCGAGAAACCCGGATCGGGTGGCCCGACGGACGCTGTCTTTTCGGATGGCGGCTTTGTCGCGGAGCTTTCATCGAGCGGAACCTATGTCGGCACGCTTTCCGCGGCTGGCGCGGGAATGAGTGGTGCGCTGACATACACCCTGCTTGAGGGGACTGATGCGTTTGAACTGGATCCGACAGCGAACAACGTTCTTCTCGTGAAGAACGGCGTGAAGCTCGATTACGAGTTCGGCAGCGAGTATGCGATCAAGGTCCTGGTGAAGGACTCGGCTGGCCGTGAGCTTGTCGTGTCGACGAAGGTCGATATCCTGAACCTGTCGACGGAGATCATGCGGGTTGGCGCCGCGACGGACGACAAGATCAAGGCGACGGGCGGCAAGGATGTTCTGATCGGCGGCGAAGGCAACGACACGCTCTGGGGCGGCCTGGGTAACGATAAGTTGACGGGCGGCGGCGGCAAGGACGTGTTTGTTTTCGACACGAAGCCGAGCGACAAGAACATCGATACGATCACGGACTTCAACAAGGCGGACGACATGATCCACCTGCAGAAGGCGGGTGCGTTCACGCTGCTGACGAGGGGTGCGCTGAGTGCGGCGCAGTTCCATGTGGGAGCGGAGGCGACGGACGAGTTCCAGCGGATCATTTACGACGATACGACCGGCTTCCTGTATTACGACGCGGACGGCAGCGGCACGGATGCGAAGGCGGTTCAGTTCGCGATCCTGCAGAAGGCGCCCGATCTGTCTCACACCAACTTCCTGGTGATCTGACGCCTCGCGAGGCAATCCGCCAACAAGGCTGAGCCTGCAAAGACACCCGCGCTCACATAGCAGCGCGGGTGTTTTGCGTTGGGTCCTCATGAAAATGCTCGGCGTTAGGACGCGTGAAAAGCACGTGAGAATTAAGAAAGAGCAGCGGACGACAAACCTTGGTATGGCTCGAACGGTCGACCCGAAAGCTATTCCGGCAGGGTCTCAAAATCTCGGGCGTCATTATCACGCTTGAAGAAAAGGCTGTCCGAGCAGCCTTCTCGTGCAGTGTGCTTTGCTCCCTGCGCCGCTTCGACTGGCGTATTCCGGGCGCCGAAAGTCGTGCCAGTGGTGAGGTCGCAATTCTGGGGATGGCGCGGCGGATGTGGCCCCGACGCGAAGGGGCCTGCGAAAGGTCAAGAATGTCATGCGTACTGAAAACGAAAACCGATAGAGAGCAAGTCGATTTTCCTATTGTTCGAGTTGAAGCGCGGCTTATAACTTCCATGTACGTGATATAAATTGGTTAATTTGCGTTAAATACACGCGGTTTTGTTAACAAAAATGGGAATTTGATTCATCGTGACCCAATCATTGCATCAATATCTATAACGTAACCGCAAAATAACACTTCGCGATCTCAACGGCGGGAGTTCCTTCGGCTCTTGATTGTTACGATATGACATTGTATTTTTGCCATGAAATACCGTCCGGTGTGGACTTAGTCGCGAGAGGGGAATCGCCATGGCCTTGTTTCCGTATGTTTGGGCAAGCACAAGATTCGTTACGGATTACAGCGAAAAGACCGCCAGGATAACGGCGCTCAAGGACGGAAGGATGCTGGTCGCGAGTCAGCAGTCATATTTCTTCCTGAATGCGGACGGCACGTTTACGTCCACCCCATGGAAAAACCTCGGAAAGAATATCGAAACCGCTGCGCTCGATGGCGGTGGTTTCGCTGCGACCTGGACCGATACTTCGGGCAAAAGGAAGGGCGCCATTTTCGATTCCTCCGGGAATGCAACCTCCTTCGAGGCGACTGCCGGCCAGATCACGGGACTTACCGGCGGCGGCTTCACGATCAATGACTATTCTGCCGGCAGTCGCGTGATCTCGTATTATGATAACTCGGGGGTTCTCCAGAATCCGGGCGCGCCTCCGGCGACGGTAGGATTTATAAAGGCACCGATCATCGATACGAAGAATGGCGGCATTGCCTATCTCGCGGCCGGGAACTCGGCTGAAGGTTCGGGGACCCACATATACTTCACCAGTCCCCTCGGGACCCAAGTCTCCGCACCGAGGCTGTTGCCTCTTGCCGTTTATGACTACGAAGGCGCGGGCTTCACGCAGTTGTCCAATGGAAAATTCGCAGTTTTCAACCAGGGCAAGGTCATCATCTTGTCCTCAACTGGCGATGTGCTGACCCAGATTAATATGGCGCATGCGAGTACCGACATTACCACCAACAAAATCGTGGAGCTCGACAATGGGAACTTCGCGGTCCTCTACTCGATCCGGAGCTCCAAGGTCGTAGAAGGCGAAACCTATTACGCGTGGTACACGCAAAGCTTCGATTCGAATGGTGCGAAGGTCACCGAGAATGCCCTCGTAGCCGAGGCTCCGCGAAAGTTCGCGGGGAACCTGTCATCCCTCCACGACGGGCGATATACCGTTGATTGGATCGACTTTGATTCCAAATTCACTTACTGGGACAATGTACGCGTCTATGACGGGCGGCAGAGTCCGGTGAAATGGACCTCGGGTGCAGGCGACCCGAAGGACATGCAATATGCCGGGACCAGGTACAACGATACGCTGGATGGCGGCGATGGCAGTGACTCGCTCTATGGCGGCGAGGGCGATGACCTGCTCATATCGGGTTCTCGCGATTTCGCGGACCTCTATCACGGTGGCGAAGGTAAGGACTGGGTTCTCTACAACTGGGCGAACGTCGTTGGCGGCAAAGGATTGGTGATCAACGCCAACGACACATCCAAAAGTTCGAACGAGGCGCATAGCGACATCTATGTGGAAATCGAAGCGATCAATGGAAGTGCCGGCGCCGACACGATGTACGCGAGCACGACCATCAAAGAGATGGCCGGCGGCGCTGGCAACGACGTCATGTACGGAAGCACCGAGGCGGATACGCTCGACGGTCGGGAGGACGACGACTTCATCGACGGCGGCCAGGGTGCCGACTACCTCTATGGCGGGAGCGGTTCCGACACGCTGAAGGGCGGCGAGGGCGGCGACTATCTCAACGGAGGGGCCGGCGTTGACATTGTCAGCTATGCGGGCTCCGCGAACAAAGTCGATGCCTTCCTGGAACAGGACCCGTTTTCCGGCAAGACGAACACTTTCGATGCCCTGGGCGACACCTACGTTGAGATCGAGGGGCTGATCGGAACGGATAAGGCCGACCGCCTGGGCGGAAACTCTCTAGACAATACGCTCAATGGCGGTGCGGGTGCCGATACGCTTTACGGCGGCGCGGGCAACGACACCTATGTCATCGACGATGTCGGAGATCTCATCGTCGACAGCAGCGGCACCAGCGACACGGCCATTCTCGAGGGCGCGAAGTTTCCGGGTTTTTATACGATCAATAACGGTCTCGGCCTTGAGAACGTCATCCTCGGCGCGGGCACCGTTGCCATGCGGGTCGAGGGAAATACCCTCAACAATTACATTCGCGGCAACGATTACGCCAACACGCTTGAGGGCGGTGACGGGAACGACACCCTGGACAGCGGCGGTATCGGCAGCTCGCCGGGTGGGCAGGACATTCTCGATGGCGGCATCGGGGACGACAAATACTATGTCCGCGATTCCAAGGTCAAAATCGTCGACAGCGGCGGCGCCCAGGATTGGGTCTACATCACCAGAGGCTTGTCCTACACACTTGAAGGAGGCCTTGGCATCGAGCATCTGTCCGCTGACGGCTATTCGGTCGCCTCGGATGGGGACAAAGGCCCTGCCCTCGGAGTGGGTCTGACCGGAAACAAGCTCAATCAGACTCTCCACGGATCCGCTTACGACGACACGCTCGATGGCGGCGGCGGCAACGATTCGCTGGACGGCGGCCAGGGCAGCGATGTCTACATTATCCGCGACAGCGTTTCCTCCGTTAAAATCAACGAATTGGACGACCCTGATCCGGGGTGGGGACTCGATACGGTCCGTCTCATCAACATAAAGGATGCCAGCTATACGCTGGGCAACGGCTTTGAGACGCTCGAGGCCGGCGATGGAACCGGTCCGATCGCGCTCATCGGCAATTACCATAACAATCTCATCGTCGGTAATGAGAAGCAAAACACGCTCGACGGTGCTGGTGGCCAGGACACGCTGCGAGGCGGCGCCGGCAACGACACCTACATCGTCTACGATCGGCTGAGTTCCACGCTGGAGGAGAGCACCCTGGAGAGCGGCGGCCGCGACACGGTCAAGCTTGCCGCGAACGGCCTCTGGGATCCGGACACCAACGACTTTTCCTACGAGTTGCAGCGCGGATTCGAGGTGCTGGACGCCAGCGCTGTGAAGGTGGGGTTGGAGCTCTACGGTGTCTACGGCCAGGACGATGAGATCATCGGCACCCAGTTTGACGATTACATCGCTGGCTATACCGGCCAAGACACTTTGAGGGGCGGCAACGGGAACGATACCTACGTCGTCGAGGATGAGCGCGCACGTGTCTTCGAGAATGCGGGCGAAGGATACGACACCGTCATGGTTTGGGGGAATGGGTTCACCCTCGACGGTGGTTCCTCGGTCGAGGAGCTCACCTCCATATGGGCCTCCCATAGCGTCAACGTTAAGGGCAACGAACTCGCCCAGCGCATCGTCGGCAGCGATTATGCCGACACGATCGAAGGCGGTGGCGGCGCCGACATTCTCAGGGGTGGTAAGGGCGGTGACACCTACATCATCACCGACTCACGCGAAACCATCGAAGAGACGGACACCAGCAATCCGGCCGATATCGACACCGTCGAACTGAAGACCACTGCCTATACGCTTGCCGGGGCGGCGCGGGTCGAAGTCATCAAGGTTCATGCGGACTACATGGACACCGCGGTGTCCATCGTCGGCAGCGATTACGCCAACACGATCTACGGCAGCAACAAGAACGACATCATCAACGGCGGCAAGGGCGCCGACGAGATGCGGGGCGGCCTCGGAGACGACACCTATTATGTCGACGACCCGAATGATGTCATCATCGATGACCAGGGCTCGAACACGGTCATCGCATCCGTCGATTACAAGCTGACCAACAAGGTGACGGCGGGAACCCTCAAGGCCGATACCAACGTCACGGCCGGACTCAAGCTCACCGGCAACGGAAACGAGGATTACGTCATCGGCAGCAAGTTCGACGACGAGCTCGATGGCGGGGCCGGCGCTGTCGCCCACACCCTGATCGGCGGCGATGGTGGCGACACCTATATCGTGCGCGCCAACACCGCGAAGATCGAGGAGAAGGAAACGGGAACCGGCATCGACATCGCCAAGGTAACTCTCGCGGAGTACACGCTTGGTGGCACGGTGGCGATCGAGAGAATCGAGGCGGATGGCCGTACGGGAACAAAGGAATTCAAGCTCACGGGCAACGAATTCGCTCAGGAAATCAGCGGATTGAAGGGTAACGATACGCTCGATGGCGGTGTCAACCGCGCTGATATCACCGCCGGCGACACGCTGATCGGCGGTGACGGCAACGATACCTACTACATCCGGAATCTGCACGATCGGGTGACCGAGCTTGATGGATTGAAGGGTGGTTTCGACACGGCCATCGTGCTGGTCGACGGCTACGATATCTCCACGTTGAAGAACGTCGAGCGTATCATCTTCCGCGACAGCGAGGGGCACGATACGATCAAGACAGGCCCCGGCGACGATGTCATCGACCCGGATCACGACGCCACGATGGATGGCGGTGACGGCAACGACACCTACTACATCCGTCATAAAGGCGACGCGATCATCGAGACCACGGATGTCAGCGGCGGTTTCGACAAGGCCATCGTCTTTATCGAGAAGTTCCAACTGCAGGACACGGTCGGTGTCGAGCAGCTCGAGGTTGGCGGGGACGTCACCTTCGGCGTGCATTTGATCGGCAACAACCTGACCAACACCATCATCGGCGGCCAGGGTGACGATACGCTTGATGGCGGTGGCGTCTTCGGTCACGACGGAGCTCCCGGCACCGGCCCGGCAGGCAAGGACATTCTTCGCGGCGGCCTCGGCGATGATCTGTACATCATCAGCGATCCGACCACGGTGATCCTCGATGAGACCAATGGTCTCGATCATGGCAGGGATACCATTCGCCTCGTCAACACGGCACTCCCCACCTACACGCTCCTCGAGAACTTCGAGAATCTGCAGGCGGGCGCCGGCACGGGCGCGATCGAACTGATCGGCAACGGCGCGAGCAACGAGATCGTCGGCAACGAATTCGCCAACAAGCTCATCGGGCTCGGCGGAGACGATACGCTGGATGGCGGCATCGGCGGCAGCGACGCCGATACGCTCCAGGGCGGCATCGGCAACGACACCTATTTCATCCGCCACGAGAACGACCTGATCCAGGAGAGCCTCGACAAGGCGGACGGCACGCGTGACGTCGCCGAGGTGTATCTCCGCAAGTACAGGATCGCGGATGACCTCGGCATCGAGGTGCTCAAGGCAGGCAACATCAGCTTCGCACCGGATCCCCTCGATCCGGAATCCGACGGTGAGCCTGTCGGCGTGCACCTGATCGCGGGCGCGCACACCCAGACCATCGAGGGTGGAAATTGGAATGACATCCTCGATAGCGGCGCCCATGTCGATCCGCTGGCTGGCGTTACGCTCATCGGCGGCGGCGGCAACGATAAATACTACCTCCGCAGCGCATTGGACGATGTCGGACTCGACACCGGCGGGTGGGACATCGCCTACCTTGATAAGAGCAACTATAGCGAGACGGGGCTTGCAGATTTCATCGCGCATCTCCAGGCGCAAGGCATCGATGATATCCGCTATTTCTCCAGCAACAGCGCTCCGACGGGTATTGAGTTTTCGGATGGCGGTTCTGTAGCGGAGCTTTCGTCGAGTGGGACATATGTCGGGACGCTTGCGGCAGTGGACCCGGATACGGGCGACACGTTCACCTACACGCTTCTCAAAGGCGGGGATGCGTTTGAACTGGATCCGACAGCGAACAACGTTCTTCTCGTGAAGAACGGTGTGAAGCTCGATTACGAGTTTGGCAGCGAGTACGAGATCGAGATCCTGGTGAAGGACTCGGCAGGCCATGAGCTTGTCGTGTCGAGGAAGGTCGATATCCTGAACCTGTCGACGGAGATCATGCGGGTCGGCGCCGCGACGGACGACAAGATCAAGGCGACGGGCGGCAAGGATGTTCTGATCGGCGGCGAAGGCAACGACACGCTTTGGGGCGGCCTGGGTAACGATAAGTTGACGGGCGGCGGCGGCAAGGACGTGTTTGTTTTCGACACGAAGCCGAGCGACAAGAACATCGATACGATCACGGACTTCAACAAGGCCGACGACATGATCCACCTGCAGAAGGTGGGTGCGTTCACGCTGTTGACGAAGGGTGCGCTGAGTGCGGCGCAGTTCCATGTGGGAGCGGAGGCGACGGACGAGTTCCAGCGGATCATTTACGACGATACGACCGGCTTCCTGTATTACGACGCGGACGGCAGCGGCACGGATGCGAAGGCGGTTCAGTTCGCGATCCTGCAGAAGGCGCCCGATCTGTCTCACACCAATTTCCTGGTGATCTGACGCCTCGCGAGGCGATCCGCCAACAAGGCTGAGCCTGCAAAGACACCCGCGCTCACACAGCAGCGCGGGTGTTTTTCTTTGCGCTTTTCCAATTCAGCTCAGGAGTCTCTCCGACCCCGACTCGCTTGCATCGGCATACGACCTGCGACGTTACACGGAAGGCTCCACGCTTGGCGGCTTCCCGAAGTGGCAGTCCCTGCAAGAAGGCGAGATAGGACCCTGGCGGGACCAGCTTGAAATGGCGCTGCGCAAAACCTCACTCGGAGCTTGGCCCTGGCTGCCACGCAACGAGGGCCCATACCGGTCCGCGGCAATCGCCCCTTCGAAAGACAACTCACGAAGCGTCACGGCCTGAAATAGGACGAACTCCGATAACGTCAGTTCATGCGATATGCTGTTGCACACGGATTATAACGATGTTACGTTGCGGAGCGACAAACCACTCTATGCCTTTCGGGGGTTCTCCATGGCACGTGCATTAACGATCATCGCCTACACCGGATTCACCAATCTTGACCCTTCGGACCCACTTTGGAACAAGACGGTGAATCTGACGGAGAATCTGGAGGACAATCAAATCGTCGGGATTATCGATGGTTTTGACGTCGATCCGAATACCCTGAAATTCGAATTCCTCTATCCCACCGGCTCCCAGCCAGACCTCCCGGGCGATGCGGATGGCCGTTACAAAATCGATACGGCCGTGATCGGTGGGGTCACGAAATGGGTTGTCAAAGTCGCGGCGGGCGGCAAGGTCAACTTCAACTACGAAGACATTACGCTTCACGAAATCCGGTTCAAGGCCACGGACAAGACAACCGGCGTCTTGAAGCATGACGGAACGTACTACTTTACGATTTCGGACGTTAACGAGGCACCCGACAGTCTCACTGCCAAGAATGCGGCGGGCGGAACAAATCTTGCGTTGGACGAAAATTTGGGCGCCAACATATTCGTTGCAGATCTCTTCTCAACGGATCCGGACAGACTCGTGTCGGGCGGTGACGGCGATACCTTCTCGTACTCGATCGTTGGAAATCCGGGCAATCTGTTCAAGCTCGATGGAACCGGCAAGAAAATTCTGACGACGGGCAGTCTTGATTTCGAGGATTACGGCCTCCCGGGAAATCTCCTGAAGTCGGACGATGGCGGCCTAAGCAGGTATTACGAAGTTAAAGTGCGCGTCACTGACGGCGGCGGCGCTGTCGGGACTACGCCCTTGTTCCTGGAAAAGACTTTCAAGGTCTTCGTCAACGATAAGAATGACACGGTCAACACGCCGCCGACGAATGTGAAGTTGAACGGCGGAACGACCGCGCAGGTGGACGAGAACTCCGGGTTCAATGTGACTGTCGGGACCGTTACGGCGGACGACGACGGCGGACCGACCCATCTTCGCTACTTCATGAACGATACCCGCTTCGACATCGATGCGACGACCGGCCGAATCTTCGTCAAGAACGGGGCCAACCTCAACTTCGAGGCCGCGAACCAGTTCACGGTCGCGGTCACGGTCAAGGACCTGGATGGCGGCACTGGCGCAAATTCGGTAACCCAGAACTTCACGATCAACCTCAAAGACGTGAACGAAGCGCCGACGGACGTGACGTTCTCCAACGCTCAGACGATCCAGGCGGGATCGACGGCAATCAACTCGCAGGTTGTTCTGGCAACGGCGGTGGATCCGGATGGGCCTGCCAGCGGCTTCCGCAACAACCGCTACAAGTTTGAGAACGGCGGGGTGACGGACGGGATCTTCACGATTGATGCCGCGACGGGCCAGATCACGACCAACACGAATATCACCAACGCGCATGTGGGTTCGTATGGCCTGAAGGTCATTGCCTATGACGGCGCCCTCGTGTCCCCGACCAAGACCTTTAACGTCACCGTCGCGGCGGCAGCCAACACGGCGCCGACGAACGTGAAGTTGAACGGCGGAACGACCGCGCAGGTGGACGAGAACTCGGGGTTCAATGTGACTGTCGGGACCGTTACGGCGGACGACGACGGCGGACCGACCCATCTTCGCTACTTCATGAACGATACCCGCTTCGACATCGATGCGATGACCGGCCGGATCTTCGTCAAGAACGGGGCCAACCTCAACTTCGAGGCCACGAATCAATTCGCAGTCGCGGTCACGGTCAAAGACCTGGACGGCGGCGCTGGCGCAATGTCGACAACCCAGAACTTCACGATCAACCTCAAAGACGTGAACGAAGCGCCGACGGACGTGACGTTCTCCAGCCCGCATGTGATTCAAGCGGGATCGACGGCAATCAACTCGCAGGTGGTTCTGGCAACGGCTGTGGATCCGGATGGGCCCGCCAGCGGCTTCCGCAACAACCTCTACAAGTTCGAGAACGGGGGGGTGACGGACGGGATCTTCACGATCAACGCCACGACGGGCCAGATCACGACGAACACGAATATCACCAACGCGCATGTGGGCTCGTATGACCTGAAGGTCATTGCCTATGACGGCACCCTCGTGTCCCCGACCAAGACCTATAACGTCAATGTCGTGAGCGGAAATAAGCCGGCCCTGTCGATTGTGGCGACGGATGCGGACAAGTTCGAGGGCGACTCGGGCACGACTGAATTCCTCTTTACGGTCACTCGCAGCAGCGGAACTGGCGCTTCGAGCGTCACCTGGACGGTGGAAGGAACCGGTACGCATCCGGCCACACCTGGGGTGGATTTTGCGACGTTCACGGGCACGGTGAACTTTGCCGACGGCGAAACGTCCCAGGTCATCAAGGTCAAGGTCATCGGCGACACGGAATACGAGGGTGGTTTTGACGAAACGTTCCTTGTCCGGCTGAGCAACGCCACCAATGCAGACATCGCCGTTGCAACCGCCAACGGCACGATCCGCAACGACGACATCGATCCTGCGGCCTCGGTCATTTCCATCGCGGCCACCGATGCCGTGAAATACGAGGGCGACACGGGCTTCACGGACTTCACCTTCACAGTGACGCGGACGAACGCGACGGCGGCGGCGAGCGTGAATTGGGCAATCACCGGAGCCGTGGACGCCGCCGACGTTGAGAAGATGAGCGACGTCGTCAATTTCGCGGCCAACCAAACGACCGCCACCATCACCGTCAAGGTCAAGGGTGACAAGCTTATCGAGTCGGACGAGGCGTTCACTGTCACGCTCTCCAATGCGCTCGGGGCTCAGATCAACCCCACGAAGATCTCCGCTAACGGCAAGATCCTGAACGACGACTTCGAGACGACGCCGATCCCGAACCGCGCGCCGACCGACATCACGCTAAGCAAGTACAGCGTGGCGGAGTTGAGCGCGGCGGGCACCAGCGTCGGTTCCCTCTCGGCGCTGGACCCGGATGGCAACACGGCCTTCTCGTATAAACTCCTCAGCAGCGCCGACGATCGTTTCGAGATCGTCGGCAACGCGCTCAAGGTGAAGAAGGGCATCAAGCTCGACTTCGAGCAGGCCACGTCTCATCAGATCACGGTCGAAGCGAAGGACGGCGGCGGTCTGACCTTCACGAAGACCATGACCATCAGCGTGACGGACGTGAATCCCGAGATCACGGCCGGCAGCGCCGAGGATGACAAGATCGTCGGCGGCGTCGGTAAGGACAACCTTGGCGGCGGCCTCGGCAACGATACGCTGTCCGGTGGTCTCGGCAACGACACCCTGAGCGGCGGCGCGGGCAAGGATGTCTTCGTGTTCGACACCAAGTTGGACAAGAAGAAGAACCTCGACAAGATCACCGATTATGTCGTGAAAGATGACAGCATCTATCTCGACAATGCGATCTTCAAGAAGCTCGGCAAGAAGGGTACGCCCGACAAGCCGGTCAAGATGAACAAGGCCTTCTTCACGATTGGTGACGCCGCCAAGGACAAGGATGATTACATCATCTACAATGCCAAGAAGGGCGTCCTCTACTACGATGCGGATGGTGACGGCGCCGGCAAGGCAGTCGAAATCGCCACCCTCAAGAAGAACCTCAAGATGACGGCCGCTGAATTCTTCGTCATCTAAATCGCCCAACATTCAAAGCCCGGCCCCGGCAGCACAACTGCCGGGGCTTTTTTTTATTGCGCAGGCTACGCCGCAAGCGACGCAGGACGTGAGAGGGAATCTTCGCTTGTTGTCCTTCGCATTCGATGCCATTGCGACGGCGGTATCCTGCTTCCTCGTAGGGGGCAGGTTCTCTGTTGGACGGATGATCGCCTCAGCATTAATGGCGATCATCCGGCGCATGGCGTTTGAGTCGTAACCTTGACAGCCAGAACGGCTTTGGCGGAAGCCTTCGAGGAGAGCGGGAACGGCCAGGATGTCGCCGTTCCGGGCCGTCGCTCAGGACGCGCCGCAAGGGCCGACCCGGAGCGTCGGCGGCCGTAGGAACTCCGGTGGTCAGGCTGCTGCGGAAGCGCCCCGGAGCTCGGTCTAGGCCTCTTTTCCGTGCGGCCTGCCGGTGGGTGCTGTCGGGCATCGGGGACTGATTGTGGCCGGTCAGGTCGTCGAACGCCCGCTCCGAAACCTCGGCCTTGGCCGACGACGGAAGCGCTTGTGCAGCACCTTCCACCTCCCATGCCTGCCCGGGCAGATCGCGGTGCGGCTCTAAACCGGCTTCATCAGCACGACCTTGCGGGTAACGCCCGGCAGCGGGTCGTGTTCGATTTCGGTCCAGAGCGCGTCCTCGCCCGCTGCGGCGACGACTTCATGGGAGGCGAGAAGCTGGCACTGGGCGGTTTTCGTCGCTTGCTCGATGCGGGATGCGATGTTGACATTCTCCCCGAGCACGGTGAACTCGCGCCGGTCGTCGTCACCCACGACGCCGCAGAACACCTCGCCGGTATGGATGCCGACGCCGATCCGCAGCGGCGGATTGAAGCCGCGCTTGGCGTTCCAGCGTGCGATGAGATGCAGCAAGGTCCGGCCACAGGCGAGCGCGCGGGCGCTGTCGTCCGGGCCCGCATTCGGGACGCCGAACAGGATCAGCGCGCCATCGCCGATGAACTTGTCGATGATTCCGCCATGTTGCGCGGCCGCGCGGATGACGCGGCGGCGGAAGGACGACACGAAAACCGCGAGGCGGCTCGGGTCCATGCTCTCGCCAAGGCTCGAGGAGGCGCGGATATCGACGAAGAGAAGCGTGACCGGAATGCGCCGCCCCGCGCGCAGCGACGCGAAGGCTTGCTCGGAGAGAATCGGGGCGAGTTCGCGCGGGACATAGCGCGTGAGATTGGCGCGCAGTGTCGTCTCCCGCACCGCGCGTTCCAGCATGAGACGTCCCTGGCGCGCGACGAGGATCAGGATCAGCGCGGCGGCGAACACCATCACAACGCGGACTGTGTTGGCCTGCCAACCGAACTGACCCGAGAAATCCGCGATATTCTGGCTGACCTCGAAAGGATTCAAATACCGGCTGCCCAGCGTCAGAATTCCGAGCCCCCCGACATAGAGGAGCGCCACATAGGCCTGGAGGCGCGGGCTGTAGTGGATCGCCACCGCGGCCATGGTGATCGGGATCACCCAGATGCCGGGAGAGACGGCGAAGAACCCGCCGGGAATGCCCAGAATGACGTGGCTGTAGCCGAGATTGCCGAAAATGAGCACGGCGTCGAGGGTCGCGGTCACTCCCGGAAGCCAGGTCACGGCCAGGCGGCGCGAGGCGAGCCAGGCCCCTGCGAGACCCACAGCGCCGAGAAGGGTCAGCGTCATCTGGGCGGAGCGGATCTGGTGGGTTGCGAGCAGATCGTCCTGGGGCACGCCATCGGTTGCGACCAGAACGGCGATCAACAGAATCCCGGCGACGACGACCCGTGCCAACCCCGCGCGCCGCAAGGCAGCCACATCCGCCTCGCGGATAAGCTGTTGGGTGGTGCCGCTCAGGGACGGCGTGGTTCGCAGATTGAGGAACCAGGTCCAGAGGGCGGAAATTCGGCGGCGAAGAAACACGGGCTTTTTATCGCTTTGCGGCAGGGTTAAGAGCCTCTTCTCGATCGGCGACAGGCCCCGAATCGATCAGGCAAAGGCCATGTCACGCGATTTCGGCAGAAGAGTGCTCACGAGAGGAATGAATCGACAATGGCCACGGCGCAGCAAGCCATCGAAATCTACGTGGATGCGGATGCCTGCCCGGTCAAAGCGGAAATCTACCGCGTGGCAGAAAGACATTCCTTGAAGGTGTTCGTGGTCGCCAACAGCTTCATCAACGTGCCGCAGACGCCGCTGGTCGAGCGGGTGCTGGTGAGCGCCGCATTCGACGCGGCGGATGACTGGATCGCGGAGCGGGCGCGGCGGGGCGCCATCGTGATCACGGCCGATATTCCTCTGGCCCATCGCTGCGTGACGGCGGGCTCGGACGTGATCGGCCCGACAGGGCGGCCCTTCACCGAGGCGTCCATCGGCATGGCGCTCGCCACCCGAAATCTCATGGAGGATCTGCGCGCCATGGGCGACGTGTCCGGCGGGCCCAAGCCGTTCTCGGCCAAGGACCGCTCGACGTTCCTGTCGGCGCTCGATCTCGCGATCGTGCGTCTCAAGCGGGGGGGATTTCCTTCAACCGCGCCTTGAAGGCAGGCAGCGTTTCGGGCGTCAGCGGTCCGATATGCTTGTGTCGGATCAGGCCGTCCGGGCCGACGATGAAGGTTTCCGGCACCCCGTAGACGCCCCAATCGATGGAGACGCGGCCGTTGGAATCGGCGCCGACGGCGGCAAAGGGATTGCCGAGCGCGCCGAGGAAACGGCGGGCATTGTCGGGGTTGTCCTTCTGGTTGATGCCGACGACCCGGATCGAGGGGTCCTTCGCCAGTTCGACCAAAAGCGGATGTTCCTGACGGCAGGGCGCGCACCAGGACGCCCAGACATTTACCACCGTGACCTTGCCCTTCAAATCCTCGTTCGAGAGCCCCGGAACGGGCTTGCCGCCGGCGACAAGGCCCTCGAGGGGCGCAAGGGCGAAGGCGGGAACCGGCTTGCCGATGAGCGCGGAGGGAACCTGGGAAGGATCGCCGCCGCCGAGGCGAAAGACGAAGAGCGCGGCGAGGCCAACGAAGACCGCCCCCGGCAGCAGGAAGAGAAGGCGGCTGCGCGACTTCTCCCTCTCGCCGGCGGGGAGTGGGTCGGGGTAAGGGGAAGCATCCGCAGCTTGAGAGGGTGACTTGTCCGGCAAAACCGCCCCCTCACCCGGCGCTTTGCGCCGACCTCTCCCCATCGGGGCGAGGTGAAGCCTTGGGCCGCGATCTGCGGTTCACGCCCCGCGCTTCGAGCGCTTCGAGCGCGCGTGCTTGGGTCCGATGGTCGAGAACCGCGCGCAAGGCCAGCCCTCCCACCACGAAGGCGGTCACGGCATAGGCGGCGGCGATGAAGAAGGTGTGGGTGCTCATCAGGCGGCCTGTGCGTCGAGGCGCTCGGCCTCAAGAATCGTCAGCGTGCGCACCCGGCGGCGCAGGATTTCAGTGCGCATGCCCGACAGATGCAGCGCCACCCCGACGAGGGTGAAGGCCACGGCCATCACGAGCAAGGGCACGAGCATGGAGGGATGGATCGTCGGCCCGCCGAGGCGAAACACGGAAGCCGGCTGGTGCAGGGTATTCCACCAATCGACGGAAAACTTCACGATCGGCACGTTGACCGCGCCGACGAGGGTGAGAATCGACACCGCCCGCGCCGCCCGGTTCGGCTCCTCGATGGCGCGCCAGAGGGCCAGAATGCCGGCATAAATGAGAAACATCACCAGCATGGAGGTCAACCGGGCATCCCATTGCCAATAGGTGCCCCACATGGGCTTGCCCCAGAGCGAACCGGTGACGAGGCAGATCAGCGTGAACGCGGCGCCGATGGGCGCTGCCGCCTTCTGCGACACATCCGCCAGCGGATGCCGCCAGACCAGGGTGCCCAGCGCCGACACGGCCATGAGGGAGTAGAAAAACAGGGACAGCCACGCCGCGGGCACGTGGATATACATGATCTTGACCGTCTCGCCCTGTTGGTAATCGGCGGGAGCGACGAACCAGACCATGTAGAGGCCGGCTACGAGAAGAAGCGCCGCCAAGCCGGACACCCACGGCAAAAGCGCGCGGGACAGGCTCATGAAACGGGTCGGGTTCGCAAGATCGCGGATCATAGGCACGGTGTAACGGCCCAGCGCGCAGCCTGCAACGAGAGGATTGCCGCAATTGCGAGCTTGTGATCGGGAGGGACAAGCCCGGGGATGACAGCGCCAAGGCAACGCGCGCCACCACGATTGCGAGGATCGCCTTTAATCGGCCATGCCGGAGAGGCTATAACCTTCGCATCAATGTTGCGGAGACCGTCATGCGCGCCCTGAGCTTAAGCCTGTTCACCCTCGCGGCGTTCGCGTGCAACGCTTCGGCACAGGCGCAAGACATCTCGCTGCGCCTCCCCATCGCCTGCGAGGTCGGGCGCACCTGTTTCGTCCAGCATTATGTGGACCGGGATCCCTCGCCCGCGGCGCAGGATTACCACTGCGGCGCGCGCACATACGACACCCATGACGGCACCGATATCCGCCTGACCAGCATGGCTGCGCAGCGGGCCGGCATCGATGTCCTGGCGGCGGCGGACGGCATTGTGTTGCGCACCCGCGAGGGCGTGCCCGACATCTCGGTCAATCTGACAGATCGCGAGAAGGTCTCGCAGATCGGCTGCGGCAACGCGGCGGTCATCGATCACGGCAATGGGTGGCACACGGCCTATTGCCACATGGCAAAGGGCAGCCTCACGGTGCGCTCGGGTCAAGCGGTCAAGGCCGGCGAGAAGATTGGGCAGGTCGGCCTTTCCGGGCTGACGGAATTCCCGCACCTGCATTTCACCGTGCTCAAGGACAACAAGGCGGTGGACCCCTTCGCCTACAATGCGCCGGAAAAATCCTGCGGCGGTGGCACCGCGCTTTGGGACGACACCGCCCGGCGAGCGCTGCCCTACGAGGCGACGAATGTGCTGAACAAGGGCTTCGCTCCCGGTCCGGTGACGATGGAGGGCATCGAATCAGGCGCAGCCGAACGGGACATCCCGACGACGCGCGCACCCGCTCTCGTCGCCTTCGTGCGCGCGATCGGCCTGAAACGGGGCGACGAGCAGATTTTGGGCCTGTTCGATCCGGACGGCAAAGCGCTGGCGCAGAACAAAGCCGACCCGCTCGACGGCGACAAGGCGCAATGGTTCGTGTTCTCCGGCGTCAAACAGCCGGAGGGCGGCTTTCGCCCCGGCCTGTACCGCGCGGTCTATCGCGTGATGCGCGACGGCAAACCGGCCATCGAGCAGGCTTTTGGGATTGCGTTGAGGCCTTGAGCCCTGTCATTCCGGTCGCCTTTGGGCGAGCCCGGAACCCTTGACCGCCGACCGTCCAGAACGATCATCCTTGATGCGTCTTCTCCGGAACCACTGGTGGCTATGGGCTCCGGGCTCTCGCTATCGCTCGCCCCGGAATGACGGGGTTATGATTCCCCCGACCTGAGCGCCGCCGCCGCGCCGACCGTGCCGACGACGGCGGCGATGAGCGAAAGGGCGACGAGGATCAGGAACGGGGTCGCAAACGGCACTGTTCCACCCAAAGCCGCATTGGCTGCCGACACGCCGAAGATCAGGGTCGGGATCATGAAGGGCAGGACGAGGATCGCCAGAATCAATCCGCCCCGCCGCAAGCTCGCGGTGAGCGCGGCCCCGATGGCTCCAATGAAGGTGAGCGCGGGCGTTCCGACGAGCAACGTCACGACCATGGCGAGCATGGCGTCGGGCGTCAGAGCCACCAGAAGGCCGAGGAAGGGCGCGGCGATGGCGAGCGGCAGCCCCGTTACGAGCCAATGGGCCGCCACCTTGGCGAGCACGACGACCTCCATCGGAACAGGGGCCAGACGCAGCAAATCGAGCGAGCCATCCTCCTGGTCGGCCTGAAACAGCCGGTCGAGGCCGATCAGGGTGGCGAGCAAAGCCGCGATCCACAGGATCGCCGGGCCGATCCGCGACAGCAGATTGAGGTCGGGCCCGAGCGCGAAGGGCATCAGGGTGACGATGGTCAGGAAGAAGATGAGCCCCATCATGCCCGACCCACCGACGCGGGCGGCGAGCTTCAGATCGCGGATCAGAAGGGCGCGGAAGGACCGAATCATGAGCCTTCTCCCGCGAGGGAGGACGGAACGGGCGCACGTTCGATTCGAATTTCCTTCGCATCCTTCAAGGCGAGTGGCGCGTGGGTCGTGGCGACGATGATCCCGCCGTCCGCGCGGTGGCGCTCCATGAGCCCGAACAGCATGTCTTGGGAGGCGGCATCGAGGGCGGAGGTCGGCTCGTCGAGGAGCCAGAGCGGCCGATGCGCCACGAGCAAACGGGCGAGAGCGATTCGCCGGCGCTGTCCGGCAGAGAGGTAGCCCACCGGCAACGCCGCCGCATGCGCAAGCCCAACGGCTTCCAGCGCGGCGTGAGCCGGCAGCGCCGGATCGCCAAGGAAATCGCGAGCGAAGGTGAGGTTTTCCTCTGTCGTCAGCGCGGCCTTCAGCGCATCTCGATGGCCGATGTAATGCAGGCATTCCGGCAGGCTCCGGTCCCCGGACCTCGAGAGGCGGACCGTGCCAGAGGCGGGCTCGAGCCGTCCGGCCAGAATGTCCAGAAGCGACGACTTTCCGGCCCCGTTGCGGCCCGTCACCACAAGGGCGTCGCCGGGCGCGAGCGCGAACGAGACCGCATTGAAAATGCGGCGCTCGCCCCGGTCGCAAGCCAAATTCTGAACATCCAGACGCAAACGTGAATCCCTTGCCTTCAAACTACCCCAGAATGGTTCTAATCCGTGTAGCGGGGTCCTAGGAAATGATCTATATCACCCTCGGCTGCGCCGCGCGCCAAGGCGTCCAATCCGTCTCGCGCGCTTCTCCCCTGTCCGGGCGCCCCCGGAGCGGCGCGCGCATATCGCGCTTTCGGCCGAACAAACCGTTCGTAACCCAAATGCACGCGAGGATTCGCCGTGACGCTCTCAAACAGCTTTAACGCTCGCCAGACCCTCAAGGTCGGCGACAAGACCTACACCTATTACTCCCTCGTCGAGGCCGAGAAGAACGGCCTGACCGGAGCCTCGAAGCTGCCCTTCTCCATGAAGGTGCTGCTCGAGAACCTGCTCCGCTTCGAGGATGGCCGCACGGTCACCAAGGCCGATATCGAGGCGGTGGCCGCCTGGGTCGACAACAAGGGCAAGGACGAGAAGGAAATCGCCTATCGCCCCGCCCGCGTCCTGATGCAGGACTTCACCGGCGTGCCTGCGGTAGTGGATCTCGCCGCCATGCGCGACGCCATGAAGAACCTCGGCGGCGATCCGGAGAAGATTAACCCGCTCGTCCCCGTCGATCTCGTCATCGACCATTCGGTGATCGTCGACGAGTTCGGCACGCCGAAGGCCTTCGGCCATAATGTCGAGCTGGAATATCAACGCAACGGCGAGCGCTACCGCTTCCTCAAATGGGGCCAATCGGCGTTCGAAAACTTCTCCGTCGTGCCCCCCGGCACCGGTATCTGCCATCAGGTGAACCTCGAGTTCCTGTCGCAGACCATCTGGACCCGCAAGGAGAAGGACGGCACGGAAGTCGCCTATCCGGACACCCTCGTCGGCACCGATTCGCACACCACCATGGTCAACGGCCTCGCTGTTCTGGGCTGGGGCGTCGGCGGCATCGAGGCTGAAGCGGCCATGCTCGGCCAGCCGGTCTCCATGCTCATCCCCGAGGTCATCGGCATGAAGCTCACGGGCAAGCTCCGTGAGGGCGTGACCGCCACCGACCTCGTGCTCACCGTCACGCAGATGCTGCGCAAGAAGGGTGTGGTCGGCAAGTTCGTCGAGTTCTTCGGCCCCGGCCTCAATGACATGACGGTGGCAGACCGTGCCACCATCGGCAACATGGCCCCCGAATACGGCGCGACCTGCGGCTTCTTCCCCGTAGATACCCGCACCATCGACTACCTCAAGACCACCAGCCGCACGGATGACCGCATCGCCCTCGTCGAGGCTTACGCCAAGGCGCAAGGCATGTGGCGCACGGCCGACATGGCGGACCCGGTCTTCACCGACATGCTCGAACTCAACCTCGCCGACGTCGTGCCTTCGCTGGCTGGTCCGAAGCGTCCGCAGGATCGCGTCACCCTCGACACTTCGAAGCCCGAATTCGAGGCTGCGATGGAGAAGGAGTTCCGCAAGGCCGGCGAGCTCGCCAAGCGCGTCAAGGTTGAAGGTGCGAATTTCGATCTCGGCCACGGCGACGTGGTGATCGCGGCGATCACGTCCTGCACCAACACCTCGAACCCGAGCGTGATGATCGGCGCGGGCCTTCTTGCCCGCAATGCGGTCGCGAAGGGCCTCAAGACCAAGCCGTGGGTGAAGACTTCGCTCGCGCCCGGATCGCAGATCGTTGAAGAGTACTTCAAGAAGGCCGGTCTGCAGGACGATCTCGACGCGCTCGGCTTCAATCTCGTCGGTTTCGGCTGCACCACCTGCATCGGCAATTCGGGTCCGCTGCCGGAGAACATCTCCAAGGCGATTAACGACAACGATCTCGTCGCCGCCTCGGTCTTGTCGGGCAACCGGAACTTCGAAGGCCGCGTGAACCCGGACGTGCGGGCGAACTACCTCGCCTCGCCGCCGCTGGTCGTCGCCTACGCGCTCGCGGGCTCGCTCCAGGTCGACCTGACCAAGGAGCCGCTCGGAACGGGTTCGGACGGCAAGCCGGTGTACCTGAAGGACATCTGGCCGTCCTCGGCGGAAGTGCAGGAGTTCATCGACCGCACGGTCACGAACGAGCTGTTCAAGAGCCGCTACGCGGACGTGTTCACGGGCGACGAAAACTGGAAGAAGGTCACGGTGAAGCCGGGCCTGACCTTCGAGTGGGACATGGGTTCGACCTATGTGCAGAACCCGCCCTATTTCGAAGGCATGACGAAAGAGCCGAAGCCCGTCACGGATATCGTGAACGCGCGCATCCTCGGCCTCTTCCTCGACTCGATCACCACCGACCACATCTCGCCCGCGGGCAACATCCGCGCCAACTCGCCGGCTGGTGAATACCTGCAGGCCCATCAGGTCCGCGTCGCCGACTTCAATCAGTACGGCACCCGTCGCGGCAACCATCAGGTCATGATGCGCGGCACCTTCGCCAATATCCGCATCAAGAACCAGATGGTGAAGGACGAAAGCGCCAACGTGGTCGAGGGCGGCTACGCCATCCACCAACCGTCCGGCGAGCGCATGTGGATCTACGACGCCGCCATGCGCTACCAGAAGGAAGGCGTGCCGCTGGTCGTTCTCGCCGGCAAGGAATACGGCACCGGCTCGTCCCGCGACTGGGCGGCCAAGGGCACGAACCTCCTGGGTGTGCGCGCCGTGATCGCCGAGAGCTTCGAGCGCATCCACCGCTCGAACCTCGTCGGCATGGGCGTGGTGCCGTTCGTGTTCGAGGGCGACACTTCGTGGCAGTCCCTCGGCCTGAAAGGCAACGAGCAGGTCACGATCAAGGGCCTCGCCGGAGACCTGAAGCCCCGCCAGCGTATGGAAGCCGAAATCACCTCGGCCGACGGCAAGGTGCAGAAGGTGCCGCTGATCTGCCGCATCGATACGCTCGACGAACTGGAATACTTCCGCAACGGCGGCATTCTCCAGTACGTCCTGCGCCAGCTTGCGGCGTAAGACCCGACCAACAAAACGCCCGCTCCTCGGTGACGAGGAGCGGGCGGATCGGATAATCACAACGGGGCGTTCCAGCGATGGAGCGCCCCGTTTGTTTTGCTTAAATGACGAAGAAGCTAGCTGCTGTCAGAAGGGCTTGGTGGACAACGTGCCCGGTGGGTCGACATCCCTAAGACCTCGGCAACGGCGCCGTATTCGCGGAGTGCATTCGCGAGGTTGCGTGGGATTGCGGATCTATCGGATTCGAGCGGGATCATGGGGCCCCACGCCTAGGCCGCGATCGGCGCGACCGAAGGCTTTGCCGATTTCCGGCTGCCCTCGAAGGTGCGCGCCCGAAAGCCCGAAAGGAGCCGCCGTCATTGCCGGCCGCTGCGCAAGGTCCCTTACCGTCTCAAGATTGTGTTGTCAGGGATCAGGGGCTCCGATCAACCCAACAAAAAAGCCCCGGCAGGTTCGCTGCCGGGGCCCAAGATCGAGATAATCAGCCGCCTTAGATGACGACGAATTCGGCTGCCGTCAGAGCGGCGACCCGCGCCTTATCGCGCTTGGATCGTTTTCTAAGCCTCTTCCGCCTTCTTGCTCGCGTCATACCGCATCAACAGCGGCGTTTGCGCGATTGCGAAGACGATCGTCAGCGGCATGATACCCATAACCTTGAAGCTGACCCAGAAATCCGTGGTCTGGGTGCGCCAGACGATTTCGTTCAACGCGGCGAGCACGAAGAAGAACGCGGCCCAGCGAAGCGTGAGCTTGCGCCAACCCTCGTCGGTGAGTTCGAACACGCTATCGAGGACGATCTGGAGCAGGGGCTTGCGGAAATAGAGGCCACCGAGGAGCAGCACGCCGAACAGCGTGTTCACGATGGTGGGCTTGAGCTTGATGAAGATGTCGTTCTGCAAGGCAAGCGTCAGCCCGCCGAACACCACCACCACCACGCCCGACACCATAGGCATGATCGGCAATTTGCGGATCAGCGCGTAGTTGATGGCGAGCGCTGCGACCGTCGCCACGATGAAGAGCGCGGTCGCCGCATAGATGCGTTGGTTGTCCGCATAGCCGAACTTGTCCGCATAAGCATTGGCGAAGAAGAACAGGGCCAGCGGCCCGAGTTCGAGCGCGAGCTTGAGAAGGGGAGGGAGGCGCTTTTGATCGGTCATGCAGTCTCTTCTAACCCGGCAATGGCGCGGGCGAAATCCCTTGCCGCGAAGGGCTCCAGGTCTTCAACGCCCTCGCCAACACCGATGAAGTGGACAGGGAGCCCGAATTTCGCGGCGAGCGCCACGAGAATGCCGCCGCGCGCGGTGCCGTCGAGCTTGGTCATGACGAGGCCGGTGACGCCTGCGGCTTTCTGAAACAGCTCCACCTGGCTCATGGCGTTCTGGCCGACCGTGGCGTCGAGCACGAGAAGCGTGGCATGGGGCGCGATGGCGTCGAATTTCTTGATCACGCGGACGATCTTTTCGAGCTCCGACATGAGCCCGGCCTTGTTCTGCAACCGGCCTGCCGTGTCGATGAGCAGCACGTCGGAGCCATTCGCTTTCGCCTCCTGCAAGGCATCGTAGGCGAGGCCCGCCGCGTCGGAGCCCTGCTCGCGGGCGAGCACCGGCGCGCCGACGCGCTCACCCCAGACTTTCAGTTGCTCGATGGCGGCGGCGCGGAAAGTGTCGCCGGCGGCGAGCATCACGCTCAAGCCTTGGGCGCGGAATTTTTGCGCGAGCTTGCCGATGGTCGTGGTTTTCCCCGCGCCGTTGACGCCCACCATCAGGATGACGAAGGGCTTCTTCGAGCGATCGAGTGTCAGGGGCAGGGCCACGGGGGCGAGGGTCTTTTCCACCTCGCTCGCGAGAATGGCCTTCACCTCCTCGGGCGCGATTTCCTTGTTGTAGCGACCCGACGAGATCGCTTGCGTGATCTGCATGGCGGTCTGGACACCGAGATCGGCCTGGACCAGGGCGTCTTCGAGGTCTTCCAGCGTCGCCGCGTCGAGCTTGCGCTTGGTGAACAGGCTCGTGACGCTCTCCGACAGGGAGGAGGAGGTGCGGCGCATCCCCTGCGTGAGACGCTGCCACCAGCCGCGCGGCTCGGCAGGCGCGACTTCGGGTGCGGCGTTTTCGACCGGCTGCAGATCCGCGCCTGCCAGCTCCTCGGGGAGCTTTTGGTAGGGCGCCAGATCCGGAGACGCGGACGCGACCGTCGGCGGGACGGCGACAAGCTCCTCGGCCGCATTGGCGAGCGGAACCTCGGGCAGGGGCGCGGCGTCAGTCGATGGTTCCGCCTGACGCCCGAAGAGGCGGGACAGGAATCCGGGCTTGTCAGGCTTCGTCTCTGTCATGGGGTCTCGTCATGCCTCTTGCTTTGCTCGTCGAGCCTCGATAGCCGAGGCCTCATGAATGCGGAAGAGATAGTGTCGAAGTTGCTGTATCGCGATGCCCTGATGCTCGTGATCAACAAGCCTGCCGGTTTGCCGGTGCATCCGGGCCCGAAAGGTGGCGAGACCCTGACCCACCACCTCGATGCCTTGCGCTTCGGCCTGCCCCGGCGGCCGGAAGCCGCGCACCGGCTCGACAAGGACACTTCCGGCTGCCTGATCCTCGGCCGCCACGCCAAGGCGCTCGCGCGCCTGAACGAAATGTTCAAGCGTAACGAAATCGACAAGGTCTATTGGGCCGTGGTCGAGGGCGGGCCGGACGGTGACGAGGGCGAGATCGATCTGCCGCTCGCCCCGAAATCCCCCGATCGGGGCTGGTGGATGAAGGTCGATCCGAAGGGGCAGCCTTCCTTGACCAAGTGGCGGGTGTTGGGGCGAAGCCTCACCGCTAGCGGGCAGGGCGCTGGAAGCGCTGCGATGCCCTCTCCCCCCTTGTGGAGGAGAGCTGGAGAGGGGAGTGAGAGTGCGACCTCTCAGAATGGAGCGCCGACACCCCCACCCTTAACCCCTCCCGGCGACGGGGAGGGGAATCGGTCGCGCCTCACGCTGCTCGAACTGCGCCCCATCACGGGCCGAACCCATCAGCTTCGCGTCCATTGCGCCGCGTCCGGCTTCCCGATCCTGGGCGATCCGATCTACGGCACGGCCCCGCGCTTCGGCGGTCCCGGCCTGCACCTCCACGCTCGCGCGGTGACGGTGCCGCTCTATCCGAAGAAAGCGCCGATCACGGTGGAAGCGCCGGTGCCGGAGCATATGCGCGAGCGGGTTCAGGCCTGCGGCGTGACCCTCGGCGTCATCCCGGACGGCGTGGCCGATCCGGGATCGTCTGGAGGTTAAAAGCGGGTTCCGCTCAAGCGGGCCCCGGAATGGCGGCTTCGCTAGGCTGCCACCAGATCCCGCCCGTCATGCCCGGCAATCGTGACCGGGCGGATCTCGCCCGGCTCGACCGGCGAGGAAAAGCGCACCAGCGTAAAGCCTTCCGTCCGGCCGACGCCGCCGCGCTCGGTCAGCACGTTGCGGGGTTGGCCGACTTCCGCGTCGAGATGTTTCAGGAGAGCAATCTCGCCGCGTTCGCGTAAGCGGCGGGCGCGGTCCTTCACCACGTCGCGGGCCACTTGCGGCATGCGCGCG
Organism: Microvirga alba; assembly: GCF_015694465.1. Classification (GTDB taxonomy): domain Bacteria; phylum Pseudomonadota; class Alphaproteobacteria; order Rhizobiales; family Beijerinckiaceae; genus Microvirga; species Microvirga alba. The sequence goes on along the minus strand of NZ_JADQDO010000002.1, from coordinate 474,930 downwards.
GCGGGCGTGCCGGGGCGGGGCGAGAAGGGGAAGACGTGCAGATGCGTCAGGCCGCATTCCTCGACGATGGCGAGGGAGCGGGAGAACATCTCCTCGGTTTCCGTCGGAAAGCCCGCGATGATGTCGGCTCCGAACACCATGTCGGTGCGAAGCTTTCGAACCGTGTCACAGAAGCGGATGGCGTCGGCGCGGGAATGGCGGCGCTTCATGCGCTTCAAAATCATGTCGTCGCCCGCCTGCAATGAGAGATGCAGATGCGGCATCAGGCGATGGTCGTTGGCGATGGCGTCGAGAAGGTCGTCATCCGCCTCGACGGAATCGATGGAGGAGATGCGTAAGCGTTCCAGCTCCGGCACATGGCGCAAAAGGCTTTTCACCAGCGCGCCGAGTCTCGGCGCACCGGGCAGATCCGCGCCGTAGCTGGTGATGTCGACGCCGGTCAGCACCACCTCGCGCGAGCCGTGCTCGACAAGGGTGCGCACCTGCTCGACCACCGCGCCCATGGGCACCGAGCGCGAATTGCCGCGCCCGTAAGGGATGATGCAGAAGGTGCAGCGATGATCGCAGCCGTTCTGCACCTGCACGAAGGCGCGCGTGTGGCCGCGCAGGCCGTCGATCAGGTGCATGGCGGTTTCCTTCACCGCCATGATGTCGTTGACGAGAATTTTTTCTGACGCGACGGTGCCGAAATCCCGCAATCCCGACCAGGTCTCGGCCTTCATCTTTTCGTGGTTGCCAACGACCTGCGCCACTTCCGGCATGGAGGCGAAGGTTTCCGGCTCGACCTGAGCCGCGCAGCCGGTGACGACGATGCGGGCGTCGGGCTTTTCGCGCGCGATGCGGCGGATCGATTGGCGCGCCTGGCGGGTCGCTTCCGCCGTCACGGCGCAGGTGTTGACGATGATGACATCGCCAAGCCCCGCCTCCTCGGCGTGACGCTGCATCGTCTCCGACTCGACGATATTGAGCCGGCAGCCGAAGGTGACGACCTCGACCGCCATCAGGCCGCGCCGGCAAACAGGGCGGGCGAGAACACGCCCTCGTGCTCGAATTCGGTCGGCCCGGTCATGAGCACATGGCCGTCACTTTCCCGCCATTCGATCAGAAGATCGCCGCCGGGAAGCGAGAGCGTCGCCTTGCGGCCGGTCAGCCCTTTTCGCGATGCCGCGACAAGCGTGGCGCAGGCGGCCGAACCGCAGGCGCGGGTCAGCCCCGCGCCGCGCTCCCAGACGCGCAGGAGAATGTGGTCAGGGCTGATGATTTGCGCGAGCGAGATATTGGCCTTTTCCGGGAACATGGCGTCGTGTTCGAACACGCGGCCAATGCGCGGCAGGTCGTAGGCCGTCGCGTCCTTGACCCAGAAAATGATGTGCGGGTTGCCCATGCTGACGGCGGAGGGCTTCGTCAGCTCCGGCGCATCGGCCATGCGGGTATCGATGTCGATGGCGCGGGTGTCGGATTGCGGATCGCGCAAGGGGATGTCGGTCCAGGCGAGGCCGGGAGACCCCATATCGACGGTGAACACCGTCTCGGAGACGCGCTCGACGGGCAGAAGCCCGGCCTTGGTTTCGAGAACGAGCCCCTTCGCCGAGGGGCGGCGCATCACCGGGTCGGCCACCATGGCCCAGGCGACGCAGCGGGTGCCGTTGCCGCAGGCGCCGGATTCGGAGCCGTCGGTGTTGTAGATCCGCATGGAGGCGTCGGTCCCCGGCGTGACGGGGTCATGCAGCACCATCAACTGGTCGAAATGCGAGCACGGATCGGCCGCGATGGCGCGCGCTTCCACGGCGCTCACGCGCAACGGCGTGCCGCGCAGATCGAGCACGGTGATCTCGTTGCCGAGACCGTTCATTTTGAGGAAACGGCGGTTCGCAAGGGCGCTCATGGGGCCGTATATGGCTCAAAATTCGCCAAATCGCGAGGGGGAAAGGACGTAGTTCGCCGCGAGCGTCCTCCACAGATCCGTTTGAGGCATCTCGCCGCTGTCAAAAAAGCCTCCTATGCTGTTCTCCAACACCGTCTTTTTTGATTCGCGGGTGAGGCATCTTTTCATGCGGCTGCGCTCTTCTTCTCTGGTTGTTCTCCTCGCCCTCTCGACCGGCTCGGCTTTCGCGCAGACGCCGCCCGCGGTGGAATCCGCGCCGCTGGCCGCGCCGGCCACACCGGCTCCGGCACCCGCCGCAGCCCCGGCTCAGGCGGCAACACCCCCGGCAACGCCCGCCCCGGCGGCTGAGCATCCCGCGCAACAGCCTCCCGTGACCCAGGCGCAGACGCCTCCGAGTCCTGCGCCGGCCGCACCCGCCGCTCCGGCCCAGCCCCAGCCGCCCGTCACCGCGCAGCCCACGCCCGCCCCGGCGGCTCCCGCGAGCCCGGCTCCTGCTCCCGTTACGGCTGCGCCTTCAACCCTGTTTCCGGGCCCGGGCGATCCGACCAATGTGGAGGAGGGCGTGCTCGTCGCGAAGCCGTCGGCGATCCTGTCCGGCACCGTGACCTGGGAGGAGGGCTTCAACACGTTGAAGAACGCCTTCCGCAAGATCGAGGATGAGCTGAAGAAGGCGGGCGTCGCGCCCAGCGGACGACCGGTGACGGTCTTCGTCCACACGGATGACAAGGGTTTCCGCTTCGACGCGATGATTCCGGTCGCGCAAGTCCCCGAGGGCAAGAGCGAGCTGACGCCTGACATCAAGTTCGGCAAGACCCCCGAGGGCAAGGCCTTCCGCTTCGTGCACAAGGATGCCTACGAGGAGATCGACGGCACCTACGAGACGATCACGGCCTATCTCGACGCCAAGGACATCGTGTCGAAGGACGCCTTCATCGAGGAATATGTGAGCGAGCTCACCGATTCCGCGGACACCAACCTGGAAGTGAACATCTACGTTCAGCCCAAGGAGTGAGACCAGGCCTCGCCGGGGCGCAGGGGCTTGAATCGGCCGCTTGAGAGACCCGCTTCCCGCAACGCGGCCGCCAGGGCTTCCGGTGGCTCCTCGACGCCCTCGTCGGTGAGGCGGAACGTGCCCCAATGGTGGCCCAGCGCCTGCTCGGCTCCGAGGATCTCAAAGGCGCGCACCGCATCTTCCGGGTTCATGTGCTGCGGCTGCATGAACCAGCGCGGCTCGTAGGCTCCGATGGGGAGATGCGCGAGACGCGGAGCGCCGAAAAGCTGCCGCACGTCGCGAAAAATCTGCCCGTCGCCGAAGCCCGTATCGCCCACATGGTAAATGACGCCGGAGGGCGTGGTGAGCACATAGGCGCACCAGAGCGCCATGCGCCGGTCGCGCAAGCCCCGCGCGGACCAGTGATAAGCGGGGGTGAAATGAGCGCGGACGCCGTTCCCGAGATCGACCGACTGTCCCCAATCCCCGGTTTCGACCTGCATCTCCGGATGGCGGGCGCGGATGATTGTGTCGTTCCCGAGCGGGGCGATGAGGCGCGGCCGGTGCTTTTTCCAGATCCGCTTTAAGGCCGCGAGGTCGAGATGGTCGTAATGGTTATGGGTGATCAGCACCGCATGGATCGGCGGCAGATCGTCGAGCGCGATGCCGGGCGGGTTGACCCGCTTCGGTCCGGCGAAGGAGAGCGGGCTTGCGCGTTTGGAAAACACCGGATCGGTGAGAATGTTGAGCCCGGCCACCTGGATCAGGAACGAGGCATGGCCGATGAGCACACTGCGCAGGCCCGATACCTCGGCCGGGGGCTTGTCCTGGAACGGGCTCGGAAAGTTTTGAGGCCAGGGCGTCGGCTTGCGCTCCTGCTGCCAGCGCAGGACCTCCTCGGGGCGCTTGTCCACCCCTTGCGCGCGGGAAAAGAACCGCATTCCGTCGAAATGGTCTGAGACTGGGCCCTTGTAATAGGGATTACTCGCGCGGGGGCGGCTGAGGGCTCTGAGGATGATGCTCTTCATGAAAAGGCAGGGTCCAAGCGAAGTTCTAAGCGTGGGGATTCAGGGGCGCTTCGACAAGGTGCTGGCAATTCATTCTCGTGTCATTGTTGCAAATCGAACCGTGGCCGGGCGACCCAGATCGGCGTTCCGGGACACGGCTGTTATATCGCCCACGAAGTGAGCTGAGTTCGGGTCCAGATTTCGGGCAGAGGCACGGTCTCGTTCGCCCTTTCCTTGACTTTGCCGTGTTTCTCTCTTACGTCCTGCCCTCAAATCTGTAGAGCGAGCCCTTTGAGCCGCCGACCAGCCCGAGAGGCTGGAGGTCAACGTCCGACAGCGCGATGCGCCCTCGGGCGCTCTTGGTCTTTGCTCTCTGTAGAGGAAATGGTGACGGATGTCGGACGACACGTTGCGGATTGAGGATGCGGTCAACGAGACCTGCCCGTGGTCGGGAAAGCCGATCGCGGCGGATTCGCTCACCCTCTATCGCGGCGCGGTCGTCGGCTTCTGCAATCCGGGTTGCCGCGACAAGTTCAGGGCCGCCGTTGACCATTTTGAGGGCGCGTTCACCCAGCGTGGCGTGCCGCCGATCGCGAAGGGAATTGAATAAGCATGTTCGACGGCCTTTCCGACAAACTTTCCGGCATTCTCAACTCTCTCACGCGCCGCGGCGCGCTGACGGAGGAGGATGTCAATGCCGCGCTTCGCGAAGTCCGCCGCGCCCTGCTCGAGGCCGACGTTGCGCTCGAGGTCGTGCGCTCGTTCACCGACAAGGTGCGCGCCCGCGCGGTCGGCGCGGAGGTCATCAAGTCGGTCTCCCCCGGCCAGCAGGTGGTCAAGATCGTCCACGACCAGCTCGTCGAGATGCTGGGCGCGGATGCGGAAGTCATCGACCTCAATGCCGCCCCGCCCGTCGCCATCCTCATGGTGGGCTTGCAGGGTTCGGGTAAGACGACGACCACCGCCAAGATCGCCAAGCGTCTGACCGACCGCGAGAAGCGGAAGGTCCTGCTTGCTTCCCTTGATACCCGCCGCCCGGCGGCCATGGAGCAGCTCGCGGTTCTGGGCAAACAGGTCGGCGTCGACACGCTGCCGATCGTCGCCGGACAATCCGCCGTGCAGATCGCCCGGCGCGCCATGGAAGCCGCGCGGCTCGGCGGCTACGACGTGGTCATGCTCGACACGGCGGGCCGCGTCACGGTCGATGAAGGCTTGATGCTGGAGGCCGCCGAGGTCAAGGCGGCCACCGACCCGCACGAGGTTCTGCTCGTCGCCGATGCGCTCACCGGCCAGGACGCGGTCAACACCGCGCGCGCCTTCGATCAGCGCCTCGGCGTCACCGGCATCGTGCTGACCCGCATGGACGGCGATGCGCGCGGCGGTGCGGCGCTCTCCATGCGCGCCGTCACGGGTAAGCCGATCAAGCTCATCGGCACGGGTGAAAAGGTCGATGCGCTGGAGGAATTCCATCCCTCGCGCGTCGCCAGCCGCATCCTCGGCATGGGCGACATCGTCTCCCTCGTCGAGAAGGCCGCGGAAAACTTCGACCAGGAGAAGGCGCTTCGCATCGCCGAGAAGATGCGCAAGGGCAAGTTCGACCTGGAGGATCTGCGCGATCAGCTGGCGCAGATGGAAAAGATCGGCGGCATCGGCGGCATGCTCGGCATGCTGCCCGGCATCGCCAAGATGAAGTCGCAGTTGGAAAACGCCAATCTCGATGACCGGGTCATCAAGCGCCAGCGCGCGATCATCGATTCCATGACCGTGCAAGAGCGCCGCAATCCCGACGTGCTGAAAGCGTCGCGCAAAAAGCGCATCGCGGCGGGCTCCGGCACCAAGGTCGAGGACGTCAACAAGCTTCTGAAAATGCATCGCCAGATGGCCGACGTCATGAAGATGATGGGTGGCGGCAAGGGCAAGGGCATGGCTGGCGCGCTCGGCAAGATGTTCGGTCTCGGTGGCGGCATGGGCGGCATGCCCCAGCCGACGCCGGAGCAGATCGAAGCGATGCAGAAGCAGATGGGCGGCGGCGGTGGCGGCCTTCCCCCGATGCCGGCGGGCCTCGGCGGCAAGGGCTCAGGGCTGCCCGGACTTCCGGGCCTTGGCGGACCGAAGATCCCCGGGTTGCCGGGCCTCGGCGGCTTCCCGTTCGGTAAGAAGAAGTAGGGTCGCCATGTCCGCTGTCATGTCCGCTGTGAACGATCAGGAAGATGCCGTCGGCGCCGAGTTGCAGCGTCTGCGCGCCTCCATCGACAACATTGATGCCGTGCTCATCCATACCCTGGCCGAGCGCTTCAAATTCACGCAAAAGGTGGGGGAGCATAAGGCCAGGCACGGCTTGCCTCCCGCCGATCCGATCCGCGAAGCGGCGCAAATCAAACGCCTGCGCTCTCTCGCTGAAACCGCGAAGCTCGATCCGGACTTCGCCGAGAAATTCCTGACTTTCATCGTCACGGAAGTTATCCGCCACCACGAAGCCATCGGCATGGCTGGCGGACAGAAACGTTAAACCTAGGAGAAACCCATGTCCCTCAAGATCCGTCTGACCCGTGGTGGCGCGAAGAAGCGCCCCTACTACCGCATCGTCGTCGCCGACGCCCGTTCGCCGCGCGATGGCCGTTTCATCGAGAAGGTCGGCACCTACGACCCGATGAAGCCGAAGGATGATGCCGGCCGCGTCGTTCTCGATGTCGAGAAGATCAAGACCTGGCTCGCCAAGGGCGCTCAGCCGACCGACCGCGTGCTGCGTTTCATCGACGCCGCCGGCCTCCTGAAGCGCACCCCGCGCAACAACCCCGAGAAGGCCGTTCCGGGCAAGAAGGCCCAGGAGCGCGCCGAGGCGAAGGCTGCTGCCGCCGCTGCTCCCGCTGAAGGCGAGGCTGCGTAAGATCGGATGAAGGGGCGGGGCCAGTACAAAAACCTCTCTCACGGGGAGAGGTCGACGCGCGAAAGCGCGGCGGGTGAGGGGCGTGCCCCCTCCGGACAGCCCTCCCCCCTCACCCGGACCTCCGGTCCGGCCTCTCCCGTCGGGAGAGGTGAAGCCACACGCGAGGATCTCGTCCTCGTCGGCGAATTCGGTCGCGCCCATGGCCTCAAAGGCGAGGTGCGGCTGAAATCCTATACGGCCGATCCGGCAGCGATTGCGGATTACAACCCGCTCACCGCCGCCGATGGCCGCTCGCTGTCCCTCAAGAATGCCCGTCAGGCTCCGGGCGGCGCCGCCGACATGCTCGTTGTGCGCGTCGAAGGCGTGTCCTCGCGCGAGGGGGCGGAGGCTCTCAATCGCGTCCAGCTTTATCTCGAGCGCGCCAAGCTTCCCGAACCTGACGAGGAAGACGAATTTCTGCTGGCCGATCTCATCGGCTTGCCCGTTCAGAATGAAACCGGCACCGTTCTCGGCACCATCATCGACGTGCCGAATTACGGCGGCGGCGATCTTTTGGAAATCGCCCCGGCGCTGACGGGCCCGACGGCGTTCCTGCCGTTCACCAAAGCGTTCGTGCCGGTTGTCGAGATCGCGCAAAAGCGCATCGTCATCGCGCCGCCGGAGGATTTCTTCGCGCCGGCGAAGGCCGCCCCTGAGGATGAATCGTGACCTTCGACGCCACGATCCTGACCCTTTACCCGGACATGTTTCCCGGCCCGCTCGGCCTGTCGCTTTCCGGCGACGCGCTGTCGCGTGGCGTGTGGAGCCTCGAGGCCAGAAACATCCGCGATCATGGGCTCGGCCGACACAAGAATGTCGATGACACGCCGGCAGGCGGAGGCGTCGGCATGGTGCTTCGCTGCGACGTGCTGGCGGCGGCCATCGACGCGTCCGTGCCGGCGGACGATCCGCGCCCGAAACTGCTCATGAGCCCGCGCGGCAAACCTCTCACGCAGGCCCGCGTGCGCGAGCTGGCGGCGGGCCCGGGAATCGTCATCGTCTGCGGCCGGTTCGAGGGCGTGGACGAGCGGGTGATCGAGGGCAGGGGCCTCGAAGAGGTCTCCATCGGCGATTATGTGCTTTCCGGCGGTGAGATGGCCGCGATGGTCGTACTCGATGCCTGCGTGCGCTTGCTCCCCGGCGTCATGGGCAAGGAAGCCTCCGGCCAGGAGGAGAGCTTCGAGACCAACCGCCTCGAATATCCGCACTACACGCGGCCCCGCGAGTGGGAGGGCCGCCCGATCCCCGACGTGCTGCTCGGCGGCAATCACGCCACCATCGAGAAATGGCGGCGCGCGGAATCGGATCGGATCACGCGGGAAAGACGGCCGGATCTGCTGGAACGATAGCGGCTCCGTTCGACATCATCGGGATGTCTCTTCGAGCCTCGTTCCATAGGACCTGAGATATTTCATCCCGGTATCGCACATGATGGTGACGATGGTGGCGTCAGGTCCCATCTGTTCGGCCAGCCGCAAAGCAGCGATGACATTGGCACCGGTGGAGGCACCCGCAAACAGGCCCTCTTCGCGCGCCAGCCGAAAAGCCATGGCGATGGCCTCTTCGGTGGAAACCCGTTCAATCCGGTTGGCGATGCCATCCTGCCAGAGCGGGACCACATAACCCGCACCGATGCCGTCGATCTTGTGGGCTCCCGGCGGGCCGCCCGACAGAACCGGCGATTCGGAGGGCTCCACGGCAACGATGTCGATCCGTTCGTCCCGGCGGCGCAGGGCCTCCGCGATTCCCCGTAGGGACGCCGCCGTTCCCACGCTCTGAACGAAGCCGTCGATCCGACCGCCCGTCTGAGCCCAGATTTCCTCCGCCATGCCGTGATAGGCGGCGAGCTGGTCTCTGTTCTTCATCTGGTCGGTCCAGAAGGAGCCGGTTTCTTCCGCGATGATGCGGGCGGCCTCGATCATACCCCGCGTCAGCTTCTCCGTCATGCGCCCGCCGTCGCTTGGCACGATGTGAAGCCTCGCTCCCAGGATGCTCATATGATCGAGCTTTTCCCGGGCGAAGGCATCCGACGTCACGATATGAAGCGGGTATCCCTTCACTGCGCAGATGAGAGACAGGGACACGCCCGTACTGCCGCCCGTGTACTCGACGACGGAGCCGCCCGGCGCGAGGCGTCCATCCGCCTCCGCCGCTTCGATCATGGCAAACGCCATGCGGTCTTTCATGCTGCCGGTGGGGTTCTCGTTTTCCAGCTTCAGCAGGATGCGGGAGCCGTTCGCGGGCACGATGTTGCGCAACGCCGTCAGAGACGTGTTGCCGATGCATTGAAGAATGTCCCGCCGCGATTCGCTCATGATGGCTGTGCCTTTTCCCGATGCGGCGCCCTGCTGTCACCGGCCGCCGGACTCCTCTCCCGAGAAGTCGCCACTCGCCTATTCCTCCCGCCCGTAAACAGCAATCCGTACATGCCGAGAGCGATGAACGCGATCGCGATCAACTGATAGGGTTGAATGGCTTCATTCAAGAACAGGACGGCAAAACCCATCGTCACAGCCGGTGAAGGTACGGTGATAGAACTGGCGAGCGATACGTCGATGTATTTCACGGCGTAGAACCAGACGATCAGCTCCAGATAATAGACAAGCCCCATGAAGAACGCGAACTTTTGAAATTCGGGATTTGTCAGGTCACTGAAAAGCACGTCCGCGCGTCCGAGCACGATATGGAGGGCAAGGAGCAAGGCCGTCGAAATCAGCACCCGTGAAAACGTCACCTGGCTCGGCGTGATCGACGTCGTGACCAGTAATTCCTTCAGGATGACATGCGCCACGCTCCACAGGAACGGAATGCCGAGCGCAAAAACCGACCAGAACGAGAAGTTCCCGATTAGCCATGTGCCGTTCGTGGTCAGATAATAGAGCGTTAGGATGATCAGAGCGGTAAAAGCCAATTCCGCCACGCTCTTTCTCCTGCCGAGGAACAGGGTCTCCCAGAGGATGGCGAAGAGCGGGTAGGCCTGAATGGCGATCGCCGCGCTGACAGCGCCCGCCTTTTCGACCGCCAGGACATACATGTAGGTCGACAGCCCGAAAATCGCGCCGGTAACCAAGGTGATCGCGAGCGTGCGCCGCCTCCTGAAGGGCGACGGGCACTGCGGCGCGGAAACGCTCCTTCCGGCCGAACGCCGTTCGTGAAGGAGCAACGGAAATGAACAGAGGAGCTGCCAGAACGAAAGGCAGCAGGCGAAGCTCAAAGCGTCGAAATTGTCCGGGCGGCCGTTCGATATGACTGGCATGACCCCAAGAATGGCCAGACAGACGAAAGACAGCCCAATGCCGAGACTGGGGCTCCTGCTTGCCATCGGAAAGATTTCTCCCTGCGGGCGCGTGGGCCAAACCCGGGCTGTCATGCGCAACGGCGTACCTGCGCGGTCAAACGGTTACCCTTTTGCCACGCTATAGCAATAGAACGGACGTCCTTTTAACAGGCAATGAAGGATCGCTTTTGTCTGGCTTAGCGCCCCGTGGCGATGCGTCGGGGATTCCCTCTCCTCCCTCGACAACCCCACAAAAACCCTGTATAGCCGCCGCCTCAACTTAAAACAGGACGCCGAAATCCAGTAAGGCTCAGGCAGCGCCCGAGACCTTGCAACGGCAGGAGTATAGACATGAATATCATTCAGACGCTCGAAAAAGAGCAGATCGAAAAGCTCGGCAAGACCATTCCGGATTTCCAGCCCGGCGACACCGTCATCGTCAACGTGAAGGTGAAGGAAGGCGACCGTAGCCGCGTGCAGGCCTATGAAGGCGTTTGCATCGCCCGTTCCGGCGCCGGCTTCCAGGAGAGCTTCACGGTCCGCAAGATCTCTTACGGCGAAGGCGTCGAGCGCGTGTTCCCGGTCTATTCGCCGATGATCGATTCCATCAAGGTCGTGCGCCGTGGCGCCGTTCGCCGCGCCAAGCTGTATTACTTGCGCGACCGTCGCGGCAAGTCGGCTCGTATCGCCGAGCGCACCGACCGCCAGCAGGACAAGTCTGCCGCTAAGTAAGCGGCACCGCATATCCTGCGAAGGTTTGAAAAGCGCGGTCCCGGCCGCGCTTTTTTGCTGTCTGGCCCAAATGTGGAGCGTAACAATTTTATTGCGCCACGTTACCTGTCAGCTATGCGATACTTTCAAAGCTCTGCGCTCTCGGGACACCTTTTCCTCGTGAGCGAGTCCCGCTAAACACCAAGTCGAACCCTCTATCGGTGGAACAGGAACAATGGCCAAAGCCCGCACCCTCTATGACAAGATCTGGGACGACCACGTCGTCGATCAGCAGGATGATGGGACGTGCCTCCTCTACATTGACCGCCACCTCGTGCATGAAGTGACGAGCCCGCAGGCCTTCGAGGGTCTGCGCAATACCGGCCGCAAGGTGCGCCAGCCGCAGAAGACGCTGGCCGTGGTCGATCACAACGTGCCGACGACGGACCGCTCCAAGGGCATCGACGATCCCGAATCCGCGACGCAGGTCGAAACCTTGGCCCAGAACGCCAAGGAATTCGGCGTCGAGTATTACAACGAACTCGATACCCGTCAGGGCATCGTGCACGTGGTCGGCCCGGAGCAAGGCTTCACCCTGCCTGGCATGACCATCGTCTGCGGCGACAGCCACACCTCGACCCACGGCGCGTTCGGCTCGCTGGCGCACGGCATCGGCACATCGGAAGTCGAGCACGTGCTCGCGACCCAGACGCTGATCCAGAAGAAGGCCAAGAATTTCCGCGTCACCGTCGACGGCAAGCTGCCCGAAGGCGTGACGGCGAAGGACATCATCCTCGCCATCATCGGTGAGACCGGCACCGCCGGCGGCACCGGCCACGTGATGGAATATGCGGGCGAAGCCATCCGCTCGCTGTCCATGGAAGGCCGCATGACGGTCTGCAACATGGCCATCGAAGGCGGCGCGCGCGCGGGCATGGTCGCTCCCGACGAGAAGACCTATGCCTACCTGAAGGACCGCCCCAAGGCCCCGAAGGGCGCGGCATGGGACGAGGCCGTGCGCTATTGGGATTCCTTGCGCACCGACGAAGGCGCGTTCTTCGACACCGAGCTCAGGCTCGATGCGGCGAACCTGCCGCCCATCGTGACCTGGGGCACGAGCCCGGAAGACGTCATCTCGGTGGCCGGCGCGGTGCCGAACCCGGACGACATCAAGGACGAGAACAAGCGTATCTCCAAGTGGCGCGCGCTGGAATATATGGGCCTCAAGCCCGGCACCAAGATCACCGACATCACGCTTGACCGCGTCTTCATCGGTTCCTGCACCAACGGCCGCATCGAAGACCTGCGCGCCGTGGCCAAGGTCGTGGAAGGCCGCCAGGTCCATCAGGCGGTGAACGCCATGATCGTGCCCGGCTCCGGCATCGTGAAGATGCAGGCCGAGGCCGAGGGTCTCGACAAGATCTTCAAGGCCGCCGGCTTCGACTGGCGTGAGCCCGGCTGCTCCATGTGCCTGGCCATGAACGCCGACCGCCTGAGCCCGCAGGAGCGCTGCGCCTCGACCTCGAACCGTAACTTCGAGGGCCGCCAGGGCTTCAAGGGCCGCACGCACCTCGTCTCCCCCGCCATGGCGGCGGCGGCGGCGATAGCGGGCCGGTTTGTCGACATTCGCCAATGGGCCTGAGGTGACCGAAACGCCGCAGGATCGCGAACGGGAATCCCGCGAGGCGCTGGAACGCGTCCAGCGGGATTCCGAGACCCTCGGCACCTCGTCCCTGTCCCGCACGAGCAACCGGCTGCGGGATCACTTTTCGGCAAAGGACGCCATCGGCGACGCGGAAGGCGGCGGCACCGACCCCATCGAATTGTGGGGCCGCCGCATCGGTCGCGCGTTGTCGGTGATCGGCTTCGTGGTCCTGGCCTATTGGCTTGCGGTGCAGCTTCGTCTCCTGTGATTCCATGACCGATCTGGCAAACCTGCAAGCTCCGTCCCTGGCGGATTTCGAGATTCTTGCGGACGCCGCCTTCCGGCGCCTGCCGGAAGAGTTTCGCGCGCTTTGCGAAGGCGTTGTCATCAAGATCGACGATTTTCCCGACGACGAGACATTGCGCGAGATGGAGTGCGAAACGCCGTTCGATCTGCTCGGCCTGTTTCGCGGCGTCGGCCTCGCGCAAACCGGCGGCATCATGCACACGGGCCAGTTTCCCAATATGGTCTGGCTCTATCGCCGTCCGATCCTCGATTACTGGGCCGAGCACGAGGATAGCCTCGGCGCGCTCGTCACCCATGTTCTGGTGCATGAGATCGGCCATCATTTCGGCCTTTCTGATGAGGACATGGAAGCCATCGAAGCCGCAGCGGGGTAATTCGCGACCAACGCCGCCGTAAAGCATGAAGGCCCCGGCAGTTTTGCTGCCGGGGCCTTCCATCGATTTGTCGTGGCGGAATGATCCGCGCTTAGATGACCATGAAGTCGGCGGCGGTCATCTTGAGGTTCTTGGAGATCGTGGCGAAGGCGACAGCCTTGCCCGCACCCGAACCGTCGGCATCGTAATAGAGGACGCCCTTCTTGTTGTCGTAGACGATGTAGTCGTCCTTATCCTTGGCCTTGTCGCCGATGGTGAAGAACTTCTTGTCGAGCTTCGCCGGGCTCGTGGGCGAGCCTTTCTTGCCGAGCTTGGTGAAGATGGCGTTGTCGAGCCAGATCGTGTCGTCCTTGACGTTGAAGTCGACGATCTTGTCGAGGTTGTTCTTCGCGTTCAGCTTGGTGTCGAACACGAACACGTCCTTGCCGGCGCCGCCGGTCAGGGTGTCGTTGCCGAGACCGCCGCTGAGCGTGTCGTTGCCGGCCCCGCCGTTGAAGTTGTCCTTGCCGGTGCCGCCGACAAGGAAGTCATCACCGACGGAACCGACCCGGTTCTCGACGGCCACGTCGCCGACATCGATCTTGAAGGTCTTCTCGAAGGTGGCCCCCTCCTTGTCTTTCACTTGCACCTTGATCGTGTGCGACTTGGCCTGCTCGTAATCGAGCTTCAGGCCGTTGGCCACCACGAGTTTGGTTCCGCTCGCGTCGAGCTTGAAGCGGCCGCCCGCATCATCGACGAGCTTGTAGGTGAAGGTCTCCTCGGCATTGGTGTCGACCGCCGACAGAGCGCCGACGAGGGTGTCGGTATCCGCCATTTCCAGCACCGACAGGCTGCCGCTCAGCTTGATATCCGTCGGGGCGCGGTTGGCCACCACGGAGATCACCGTCACGGTGCGGTTCGTGGCCGGGGTGGGGTGAGCGTCATCGGTGACCGAGATGGTGAAGGTCGTGGTGAGCCCGTCGCCCGTTATTCCGGTCGGATTGTCGGTCGGGTTGAACTTCACGGCGGCCAGGGTCGTGGCCAGATCGGCAGCCTTGCCCTTGAACGTGTAGGTCTTGACGCCGTCGGCGACCTCGGAGGGGGCGGTGCCGAAGTTTTCGAGCACGCCATTGGCGGCGGTGAACGAAATCTTGACCGTGAGGTCATCATTGTCGTCGCCGTCGTCGAAGGTGACGCCCGTGAACGGCGCCACGCTCGGGCCGTTATCCTCAGTCTGAATCCACGCCTTGGCCGCATCGACCACGACCATCGGAATCGTATTGTCCGGGTTGATCGTGACGTCGAACTTCTTCGTCACGATTCCCCCGTGGCCGTCATTCACCTTGATCCAGACGGCGTGGGTTTCCTTGACGTCGATGTCGATCCCCCCGGCGGTCGCGAGCGCGTAGACGGTATTTCCGTCGACGATTTCCGTCTTCACGACGAAGGGGCCGTCGGTTTTTTCCTCGGCGCCGGTCGCATCCGTGACGAGGGTGAATGTCAGGGTGTCACCGTTGAAGTCGTTGGCGCTCAAGGTGCCGACGGTCACCGATGCCGAATTTTCGACGATCTTGTTGTTCGAGAGGGCGACATCGGTTGGAAGATGATTGTGGGTGGTGGACACAACGTCGACGGTCTTTTCAACCTTGAGACCTTCCTTGTCCTCGACCTTGATCGTGAATCTGATCATCTCCTGCGAGCCGGCTGCGGCGGGGCGGTCGCGGGGATCGAAGGCCAATGCCTTGACCGCGGCCTGAACGAGCGCCGCGGAGCCCTTGACCGTGTAAGTTCCGGTTTCGGTATCGACAGTGCCGCCGCCGAGATTGCCGAGCGTTCCGAGGCTGGTGTCAAAGCTGATGGAAACCGTCAGTTCGTCGCCAATATCCTCATCGGAGATCGCCACGATCTCAAAGGGTTTGAAGGCGGGCGCATTGTCCGCCGTCAGGAGAGGGGCGGTCGGCACCGTCAGGACCGGCCTCTCGTTGACGTCGGTCAGCGTTACAACCACGTTTCGATAGGTGGGCTCGCCGAGGTCCGTGTTCAGGACGATGACCGCATTCACCTTATGGTCGGCAGAGGCCTCGTAGTTGAGAGAACTATGAGCTTTCAATGCGAGCTTATATTCGCCGCCTTCTGCGACAATGGTAAACAGGCTGTTCACCCCACCCTGAACGGCATAGGACACATCCGCAGGGTCCCCGGCCTGGCTGATGGTGCCGATAATGAGGGGGGTATCGCCGGAATTCACCTCAGCAATCGTGAAATCCAGGGCTCCGGCTGTCAGGAATTGGGTCGTCATTTTGAAAAGTGTTCCTTAAGGCTGCAAGGGTACAAGCAATATAATTTTATTCTATTGATGCAAGGGAATAGCGTAACAAACATGGAAAGGTTCTCGGAACCCGGCAGTCAGTGAATCGGAAACGAAGCAAAGGCCCGTCCCGATGCTGTGGCGGCTTTCGATGCTTCGCATCACGACAGGATGACTTCCGCGACCGATGAGAAAGCCGTTCGTTCACACTCCGGTGAACCCGCGCCGCTCGGGCCGCAAATCCGGAACGGCTGATTGAAGGGAGGCGTTTCCTCTTCAAGAGGATGTTCCCCATGCGTAAAGTAATCGCCACAACCCTAGCGGCCTCAGCCGTCGGAGCGGCATCCCTTCTGTTGGGTTCCACCGCACAGGTCCGAGCGCAGGCCTTGACCGAAAAATATCTGTCGGAGCTGGTTGCCCAGCCTGGCACCACTCACTCGAGCCGGAAACCACATCGGCGGGTAGTGCATCACGGGCGGCATTATGCGCACTATTATCACTATGGCTATGGGCCCGACGGGTTTGTCGAGCCGCGACCCTATGATCTCGCCGTGACGGGCTCGATCGGGCCAGCGGGGCCGGGCGTTGTTTTCGTCCCGCGACAGGGCTTCGGTGCGCCCGCACTCTGGCAACCCTGCTTCACCGACGGGCCTGCCTGCACGGCGGCCGGATACCCTAACCTGCACTATTATCGCGAGATTGAAGGGTTGGGTTACTGAGCCCGTGCGGCAAGGCACCTTTCGGCAGACAAAAGCATCCGGCGAAGCGGATTCCGCTCCGCCGGAAAGATCATGCTTTCATTGGCAGCGGTGCAGCATGAGATAGCGCGCCGGATTGCCGCGACGATGATATGTCTAGTCGCTGGGCTTCCTCTTTGCTAAGAGGCTGGCGATGACGGCAAGTTCCCGCGAAAGGGATTGAGGGTTATGGACAAGTTCACTGTGTTGGAGAGCGTCGCGGCGCCGCTGCGGATCATCAATATCGACACCGATATGATCATTCCGAAGCAGTACCTGAAGACGATCAAGCGCACGGGGCTTGGCACCGGCCTGTTCTCCGAGATGCGCTATCGCGAGGACGGTTCGGAGAACCCGGATTTCGTGCTGAATCAGCCGGCCTATCGCAACGCGAAGATCCTCGTCGCGGGCGACAATTTCGGCTGCGGCTCGTCGCGTGAGCATGCTCCGTGGGCGCTGCTCGATTTCGGCATCCGCTGCGTGATCTCCACGAGCTTCGCCGACATTTTCTACAACAACTGCTTCCAGAACGGCATTCTGCCGATCCAGGTCTCGCCTGAGGATCTGGATAAGCTCTTCGACGACGCCGATCGCGGCGCGAACGCGACGCTCACCATCGATCTCGAAAACCAGGAAATCCGTGGCCCCGATGGCGGCTCGGTCAAGTTCGACATCGACCCGTTCCGCAAGCATTGCATGCTCAACGGCCTCGATGGCATCGGCCTGACCATGGAAAAGGCTGCCTCCATCGACACCTACGAGAAGAAGCTGTCCGAGCGCGCCTGGGCTTGAGGCGCCCTGTCATCCTCGCGCCCACACCTCTCCCTCAGGGAGAGGTCGGACCTTTAGGTCCGGGTGAGGGTTACAGATATCCGGAAAGGGCGCACCGCCTTACCCTCGCTGCGCTCGACCTCTCCCCGCCGGGGAGAGGTAAGTGTCCGGCAGCCTTGAGGCTTGCAGGACGCGATGAAGAATGGACGCAGTCGCTGCCGGTTGCCCTATATTAACCAAATTCCCCGCACACTCGGGGACATGATTCGTAATCTTGCCCCCGCGATTCTCGCTCTTGCCGGGCTGGCTGCCGCGACGCCGGTATCCGCCCAGGCCGATTTCCGCTCGTGCCTGTCGGGCCTGCGCAGCCAGGCCGCTGCCAAGGGCATCTCGGGCCAGGCTTTCGATGTCGCTACCCGGGGCATCGCGCCGGACATGCAGATCCTCGAACTCATGGACAATCAGCCGGAGTTCAAGACGCCAATCTGGGATTATCTCGCCGCTCTTGTGGACGATGAGCGGGTGCAGGACGGGAAGGCCGCCATGCGCCAATGGGGCCAGGCGCTGGCGTCGGCGGAAGCCCGTTTCGGCGTCGATCGCCACGTGATCGCGGGTGTGTGGGGCGTCGAATCCAATTTCGGTAAGGATATCGGCGGGCGGCCACTCGTGCAGTCGCTCTCGACGCTTGCCTGCTACGCGCCGCGCCGCCGCGAGTACTTTACCGGCGAGCTGATGGCGACCCTCAAGATCGTGCAGGACGGTGACATCGATCCGGCGAACTTGCGCGGCTCGTGGGCGGGAGCCTTCGGTCATACCCAGTTCATGCCCTCCACCTTCCAACGCCTCGCGGTCGACGGCGACGGGGACGGGCATCGCGACATCATGACGTCGGTGCCCGATGCGGTCCATTCCACCGCCAACTTCCTCAAGAAGGCGGGCTGGGAAAACGGCCTGCCCTGGGGCTATGAGGTGCGTCTGCCGGCGAGCTTCAGCGCCAACCTCGCCGGTCGCAAGAACAAGCGCCCGCTGGCCTCCTGGGCCGCCATGGGCGTCACCCGCATCGACGGGCGTCCGCTCTCAGGCGATTATGCCGCCGGCATCATCGTCCCGGCGGGCGTGGACGGTCCGGCCTTCATCGTCACCAAGAATTTCGACGCGGTCTATTCCTACAACGCCGCCGAATCCTACGGCCTCGCCATCGCGCTCCTCGGCGACCGGATGAAGGGCCTGCCCGGCATCCGCACGGCCTGGCCGACCGACGATCCGCCGTTGTCGCGCGCCCAGCGCCGCGAGCTGCAACACCTGCTGACGTCTCGCGGTTACGATGTCGGCGAGCCGGACGGCAAGATCGGCCAGAAAACCCGCGAAGCGATCAAGGACGTGGAGCGCCGCATCGGCCTCGAACCACGCGGACGTCCTGGCGGCAAGGTGCTGGAAGCGTTGCGCGGATAGTCAGGAAAACCGCGCTTTGTCGCGGATTCAGCTTGCAAAATCAAAGTGTTCGGAGACGATATTCCTGCCGCGGACGTTGGTTCGGTTGGAGGATTGCCGATGAAACTGTTGAGGTTCGCCACGGCGCTCGGGATCTTGGCCATCGGTTCGTCCAGCGTATGGGCCAAGTCCCGGATGGAGTGGGGAACGACTTTCGATGAGAGTATAGCCGGCCTGTATTACGCCGAGCCCGAGAGTGACGAGGGCGATCTCTGGATCTCGTGCGATGCGAAGACAGGTGTGATCGACATTTATCCACCCGCGACGATCAAAGGTCTAAAGGCCGGGGAAAAAGGTTCGATCGTCCTCTCCAGCCCCGGAGGCAGCGCAACCATTGAAGGGGTGGTGTTCCTCTCCGAGCTGTACGAGACGCTACAAATCAGCGGACCGCCAAAAAGCGCGGATGATCTCATCGCCGTCTTTCGTGGGAGCGGTCGGCTCCACATTGCGGTACCCGGAAAGCGCTACTCGATTCCCCTCAACGGCCAAGCCCGGAAGGCCTTCGCCGTGTTCCGGCAGCAATGCTCGTCGCTGAAATGACATCGCATCTCACATCGTAGTCGAGCGCCGTCCGCCATGGCGCCGAGAGCTGTGTGAGTTTAAGGTCCGAGAATGTCCTGGAACACCTTTCTCCTGTTCGCCCCAGCCTGCTTCGCGATCAATCTCGCCTTCGGGCCCAACAACCTGCTGTCGCTGACCTACGGCATGCGAAGCGGCGTGCGCGTTGCGGCCGTCGCGGCGCTTGGCCGTCTTGTCGCCTTCGCACTGATGATCTTTCTTGCCGCCATCGGCCTGGGGGCGGTTCTCGCGGCGTCCGAACAGGCCTTCTCGGTCGTGAAATGGGCGGGCGCGGCCTATCTCGTCTGGCTCGGCGTCAAGATCCTGCGGGCGAGCGGCAAGGGTGAGGCGGTGGCGCGGGATACGTTCTCCCGCCAGCCGCTCGCGACCCTTGTCGCGCAGGAATTCTGGACGGCGATCGGCAATCCGAAAGCCATTCTGGTCTTCACCGCCTTCTTTCCGCAATTCATCGATCTGAACGCTTATGGCGCAAGCTTTGCGGTGATGGGCGCGACCTTTCTGCTCCTCGAGATCGTCGCGATCGTTCTCTATGCCCTGCTCGGTCGGCGCTTGGGCTCGTTCGCCCGCACGGGGCGGACCTTGACCTGGTTCAACCGCGTGTCGGGCTCCACGATGGTCGCGTTCGGCGTCGCCCTCGCATTCGCACGCCGTCCTGCGTAAGACGGGGCGGATTTTATCTAGTCCTTTGCGCTCCCCCTAACGGACGACGCGACAATCCCTTGCCAAGCGTAGCCTGTCGCGCCTAAACCCTCCCTGTCCTGGTTGGCCTTGAGGCCAGCCCTTCATTTTCTTTCGCGCCGAGCGCAAAGCCGACGCTTCAGCGATCAGGGATTCATCATGGCAACGCACAAGCTTCTCCTTCTCCCCGGTGACGGCATCGGCCCGGAGGTCATGCGCGAGGTCGAGAAGCTTGTTCGCTGGTTCAACGCCCGCGGCCTCGGCTTCGAGACCGAGACGGATCTCGTCGGCGGCGCGGCTTATGACGCCCACAAAGTGTCGATCTCCGAAGATGCGATGAAGCGCGCGCAAGCGGCCGATGCGGTGCTGTTCGGCGCGGTCGGCGGCGCGAAATGGGACAACGTGCCTTACGCGGTTCGCCCCGAAGCCGGTCTGCTGCGCCTGCGCAAGGATCTCGGCCTCTTCGCCAATTTGCGCCCGGCCATCTGCTATCCGGCGCTTGCGGACTCGTCGTCCCTCAAGCGCGAGGTGGTGGAAGGGCTCGACATCATGATCGTGCGCGAACTCACCGGCGGCGTCTATTTCGGCGAGCCGAAGGAGCTGGTGACGCTGGAGGACGGCTCGCAGCGCGCGGTCGATACGCAGCTCTACACCACGGGCGAAATCGAGCGCATCACGCGCGTCGCCTTCGACCTTGCCAAGAAGCGCCGCAACAAGGTGTCCTCGGCCGAGAAGAGCAACGTCATGAAGACCGGCGTGCTCTGGCGTCAGGTGGTGTCGAAGATCCACAAGGCGGAATTCGCCGATGTGCAGCTCGAGCATGTGCTGGCGGATAACTGCGCCATGCAGCTCGTGCGGAACCCGAAGCAGTTCGACGTGATCGTCACCGACAATCTGTTCGGCGATATTCTCTCCGACATCGCGGCGATGCTGACCGGTTCGCTCGGCATGTTGCCGTCCGCCTCGCTCGGCGCGGTCGATCCGGTGACCGGCAGCCGCAAGGCGCTCTACGAGCCGGTCCACGGCTCCGCGCCCGACATCGCGGGCAAGGGCCTTGCCAATCCGCTCGCCATGATCGGGTCGTTCGGGATGGCGCTTCGTTATTCCTTCGGCCTCCTCGACGAGGCGGACCTGCTCGACAAGGCCACCGCCAACGTGCTGGCCTCCGGCACGCGCACGAAGGACATCGCACCTCCCGGCACGAACGCCGTCGGCACCCAGGAGCTGGGCGACGCGATCGTGAAGGAGCTGAACGCTCTCTCCTAAAAAGAGAAAAGCCCCGGACATCCTCCGGGGCTTTTTTTATGTCCCGGCTAGTAACCGGGTGAGCGGCACCGATAACCGACCGGGCATTGCGCCGAGTTCGCCGTCGGGACCCAGGCCGGCTCCAGAACCTGATCGAGCTCGCAGGAATTCAGGCTGCTGACATAGCGGTCATACGTGCCCGGCCCGGTGCTCAAGACAGCCGCCCCCTCGGATGCGACCATGTGGGCCGCCTCTTCGCAGGTCATCGTGAGCGTCGACGCTTGCTGCGCCAACACGCTCGAGGCGAAGAACGCGAGTGCCGCGGCGAGCGACATCGTTCTCATCATGATTTCCCTCCCGGAACAGGATCAGGACAAGGGTTGGCGTTACGTCATGCTCAACGGAGCGACCCGGTAAAGTCGATCGGGCCGAAGGGGTTGCGGGCTCCGACATAGGGCCCGTTCGTGATGGGATCGGGTAGCACCCCTTGGCCGAAACGCTCGCGTTGCTGGGCATAGGGCGGGCTCAGCAGATAGGCCTGCGTCTGCCCATACCCGCTGACGCCGGGATAGAGTGAATCGACGGGCACCATCGTTCCGGGATTGAGATAAGAGCGGGGCGTGACCCTCAGCACGAGGGGACGTTCCCGGCGAGGTTGGGCTTCCGCGGCGACAGAAAGGGCCGTCATCGCGGCCAGCGAAGCCAAACCCAAGACAAGAGAGCGACGCATTTCAAGACCTCCAGCATTCGTGAGGTGTCGTCCTCCGCCGCGGCGCCATTCGGTATCAGCGCATTGTGAAGACAAGGCTGCTTCGTATAATTTGTTCCGCTGCCAAGCAGAGGTGAGGACGGTGCGAATGGGTGATCAACCCGGTAATGAAGTGCGGCTTCCAGAGAAGGATCGCCTCACCCTTTTGGGCGAGAAGCCGCTCGTGGCCGAGACACCCGCGGAGCTTCTCGACGACGACACGACTCCGATCCAAAGGTTTTTCATCCGCAACAACGGTCTCCTGCCGGAGCTGGCGACGGAGCCGGATGCGTGGAGCCTCACCATCAACGGTGAGGTGGAGCGCGCGCTTCGGCTGACGCTGGCCGAATTGAAGAGCCATTTCCCGGTCAAGACGTTGCGCATGGTGCTCGAATGCGGCGGCAACGGCCGCTCGTTCTTTACGCCGCGCGCGGTGGGCAATCCGTGGACCCATGGCGGCATCGGCTGCGCCGAATGGACCGGTGTTTCACTTGGCGACGTGCTGCGTCGCGCGGGCCTGAAGGACACCGGCCTCCACACCGCCCATTACGGCGCGGACCCCGATTCCTCCGGCGATCCCGACCGCCCGGCGATCTCGCGCGGCATGCCGATCGCCAAGGCGCTGGAGGAGCACACGCTTCTGGCCTGGGCCATGAACGGCGAGCCATTGCCGTTCTATCACGGCGGCCCGCTGCGCCTCGTCGTGCCTGGTTGGCCGGGGTCGTTGAGCCAGAAATGGCTGAAGCGGATCTGGGTCCGCGACCGGGAGCATGACGGCCCGGGGATGATGGGCTTGTCCTATCGGGTGCCGGTGCATCCGATTCCGCCGGGCGCTGCGGCCAATGACGTCGAACTCCGGGTCCTCGAATCGATGCCGGTGCGGAGCATCATCTCCACGCCCGCCGATGGCAGTGTCTATCCCGCAGGCACGCGGGCCATCACGGTGCGCGGCGCGGCCTGGGCCGGTGACGACGCGGTGGCGCGGGTCGATCTCTCCGTCGATGGCGGAACGACCTGGATCGCGGCGGCGATGCAGCCTCCGCGCAACCGCTACGATTGGGTGCGCTGGACCGCGACGCTCCGGTTGCCGGGCGACGGCTACTACGAAATTTCCGCGCGCGCGACGGATGCGCAAGGCCGCGCCCAGCCCGTCCGCCCCACCAACTGGAACCCGAACGGCTACGGGTGCAACGTCATGCACCAGGTCGTGGTTACGGTCGGCCCTGCGCCTTGACGCCGATCGAGGCGGTTCTCGCGGCCGGCGAACAGGCTTCCAGGCGATTGCGCTCGGCCCGGGCGAACAAGGCCTTCAGCGCCGGATAGTCGCTGCCGGCAAACGAGATCTTGTCGATGAAGCAGGTGAGCTGGGTGTCGTCCACCGCCGTGACGCTCGCCGCCCCGCAGAACCAACCGTGGAAGCCGAACCCGGCCTCCGCATCCGCGAATCGGAAGGCTTGGCAATTCTGTTCCGTCGTGGCGGCCAGCGTCACGGCGGCGGCTTCGACGGGCCCGAATTTCGTCGGCACCATCCGGCTCTGGGTGTTGCGCGCCACGGACAAGCCCGCCTCGGCGGCGCGACGGGCGAGATCGACGAAGAAGCTTCGCGCCGGTTCGGTGAAGCCGTGCATGAGGCTGATCCGGGCATAGCGGGCTTCGCCGAGCGTGCCGAGACTGAGCGTGTCCTCGCGCCCGCCGCTGGTATGCTGGCGCGCTTCGACTGTTGCGGGACCGAGGGACTTGTCGAGGCCGTAGAGGGCAGGGGAGGCGGGAATCGGCTTCCAGATCGGCGCGGGCGCGATCAGGACCGAAGGCGCGATCGTCTTGGGATCGCCGGCTTCCGCCTCCCGCTCGTCGCGTTGCGCCAGATAGGCGAGACCGGCAACCGTCAGAGAGGACAGAATCGCCATCCGCAGCCACGGCATCGGCTTGCGCCGACGCGGAAGAGGCCGCTCGTCGAGCAGGTCGTCCTCGTCCAGATCGGCATAGGTGGCCTTGGGCATCACGCTTGAACATCCCGCGCTGGCAATTTCGTGTGGGATTGTTCTACCGTAGCGCTGGCGCAGCTTCGAAAGCTTTCGCTAAGCAACGTGAATCGAACGTTACTGTCCGCCGGAAGACCTTAACGAGAAACCTTAACGAGCCCATCCGATGTCCCAGCCCCACATCCGCCTCGCCACCCCGGAGGATACGCCCGACGTCGCAGCGATGGTTCGCGCGGTGGACCTGCACTATGTCGGCCCGGATGTGGCCCAGCCCATCGAGCCGACGCGCGCCATGGTTGAGCAATCGATGCGGGAAGCGGAAGGGACGCGCTATGCCCTGGCCTATCTGGACGGGCGCGCTGTCGGTCTTGCCTGTTTTGCGATGCTGAGACCCGGCTTCAAACTCACAGGGCTGCTTTTCGTGAAGGAGCTGTTCGTCGAAAGCGACGCGCGCGGCCGAGCCATCGGCGCGGCTTTGATGCACTGGCTCGCGGAATACGCCCGCGCCCACGGCGTCACCCGCATCGATCTGACCACCGATGGCGGCAATCGGGGCGCGCAGGCGTTCTATGAGCGGCTCGGGGCCGACAGAATGGACAAGGTGTTCTACCGCTTCAATCTCTCGACCGACGTGCTGACGGGCGATTGAAAAGGGCTCAAACCGAAGAGAGCGCTTGACGACGGCTGACCTTTGGTGTGTTTCTGCTGCACCGAGCCCGAACCGGGTCTTCGGATGGACGATGGCAATGACGCTGCTCACGCACACGACGAGCAAAACGAAAACCGTCATGACGACCGTGAAAACGGTCGAGTAGCCTCGTCGTCCCCGGTCCTCTCTCCCGTCGGGGCGAGAGGCGACACCCGAAAAGGGTTCTTATATCTCCGGGGAGAGCGATAACAGGAGAAGTCCAATGGGTTACAAGGTCGCTGTCGTCGGCGCGACGGGCAATGTGGGCCGCGAGATGCTCAACATCCTCGCCGAGCGCGCTTTTCCGGCCGATGAGGTGGTGGCGCTGGCCTCCCGCCGCAGCCAGGGTGTCGAGATTTCCTACGGCGACAAGACGCTGAAGGCGAAGACGCTCGATACCTACGACTTTTCCGATGTCGATCTTTGCCTGATGTCGGCCGGCGGCGAGATTTCCAAGGAATGGTCGCCCAAGATCGCAGCGCAAGGCGCGGTGGTGATCGATAACTCGTCCGCCTGGCGCTACGACCCGGAGGTGCCGCTGGTGGTGCCGGAGGTCAACGCCGAAGCGGTGCGCCAGATGAAGAAGGGCATCATCGCCAACCCGAACTGCTCCACGGCGCAGCTTGTCGTCGCATTGAAGCCCTTGCACGATCACGCCACCATCAAGCGCGTCGTCGTTGCGACCTATCAGTCGGTTTCCGGCGCGGGCAAGGACGGCATCGACGAGCTCGACCGCCAGACCAAGGCGCTCTACTCGCTCCAGGATGTGGTCGAGAAGAAGTTTCCCAAGCGCATCGCCTTCAACCTGATCCCCCAGATCGACGTGTTCATGGAGGACGGGTACACGAAGGAGGAGTGGAAGATGATGGCGGAGACCAAGAAGATCCTGGACCCCAAGATCAAGCTCACCGCCACTTGCGTGCGCGTGCCGGTCTTCATCAGCCATTCGGAAGCGGTGAACGTGGAATTCGAGAAGCCGATTACGGCGGACGAGGCGCGCCAGATCCTGCGCTCGGCACCCGGCGTCATGGTGATCGATAAGCACGAGCCCGGCGGTTACATCACCCCGCATGAGGCTGCCGGCGAGGACGCGACCTACATCTCCCGCATCCGCGAGGACATCACGGTCGAAAACGGCCTCTCGTTCTGGTGCGTCTCCGACAACCTGCGTAAGGGTGCGGCGCTCAACGCCATCCAGATCGCCGAAGCGATGGTCAATCGCGGCTTGCTGCCGTCGAAGAAAAAGGCGGCCTGAGGCTTCCTGCCTTCGTCTCCGTATTCGTCATGGCCGGGCTTGTCCCGGCCATTTCAATTTGAAGCGCACCGGATTTGATCCAGCGCCCTAAAGCGGACCGGCTTCGCGGGCGCTGAACATCGAAACACGCTCCGGCATGTCCTCCACCGCCGGTTTGAATGCACCGGTTTCCGGGTCGCGGATCATCAACACGCCGGTCGCGACGCCGAAATAGGCGCCGTGGAGCTGAAGCTTGCCGCGTTCCGTGAGGATGCGGACGCATGGAAATGTCATCAGGTTCTTCAGGCTGTTCTCGATGGCGGCGAGTTCGAGCCGGGCCTGATACTCGGCCGCGTCGCCCGTGCGCGGGCCGATCTTTTCGGCGGCGGGCGCGATCAGGTTCATCCAGCGGCCGATGAAATCGCCGGGCGAGAGCGGAGCGCTGTCGTCGGCGAAGGCGCGGATGCCGCCGCAGCGGGCATGTCCCATCACGACGATGTGCTTCACGCGCAGGGCCTGCACGGCGAATTCCAGCGCGGCGCTGGTGCCGTGATAATCGCCCCCGGTCTCGTAAGGCGGCACGAGGTTCGCCACGTTGCGGACCACGAACAGCTCTCCGGGGCTCGCGTCGAAAATCACCTCCGGCGAGACGCGGCTGTCGCAGCAGCCCACCACCATGATTTCCGGCGATTGGCCGCGCTCGGCAAGCGATTCATAGCGTCCCTTCTCACGGGCGAAACGTTCGTCGAGGAAGCTGCGATAGCCTTCGGTCAGGCGGTCTGGAAACATGGCTGTCTCTTTCACTGGCTTGCGTCCCTTCACTAGGCCGATGCGGGGCTTATGCGCAACTTTTCCTCGATCACGCGCGGGTTCACGTGAAAAGCATCGGGTGCCGCCGAAATGGACGCACTCAGGAATATATGCAAAAGCAGATTGCGAATTTTATACCAATTTAAGTTGACGTAACATGGGGCTAACGTATGGGCCGTCTGATACTCCAATTCCTGGGCGCAGTATTCTGCCTGCTTTTCGGCCTTCTATTGGGCGCCATCTCCCAGGATTTGCCGCGCAGCGAGGTCTTGGCCCTCGTCACAAAACGCGTCGAACAACCTTCCGCCCCCTTTCTCTGCCGCCTCGACCAGCATGGGAACTTGCGGGGCCAGCTCCAAGACATCGGGATTGAGCCTGATCAATTCGACGAAATCAGGACGTTGGATGGCGAGAACATGCTCGTTGCCTTTGATGGTCACGAAATGACCGCCGTGAGATTTACGACATTCAAGTACCAGCTTCCGGCGGGAGGGTGTGTCCGATTGCTGAAGTAGATACCGCAGGCCTCATCGGGCGATACTTGAATTCCTCCGCTCGCGGCTGTCATGAACTTTCCCCCCGGGCGGGGCCATGCGATGAAGGCGGCGGTCGAGGAGAAATGCTCATGGTTGAAATGACGACAGCCATCGCCTTCGGGCTCGTCGCCCTGGGCATGGTTCTGACCCCCGGCCCGAACATGATCTACCTGATTTCCCGCTCGATCTGCCAAGGGCGCATGGCCGGGCTGGTCTCGCTCGGCGGCGTGGCGCTCGGATTTCTGTTTTACATGCTGTGCGCGGCTTTGGGCATCACGTCCCTCATCTTCGCCGTGCCTTATGCCTATGACGCCCTTCGCCTGACCGGCGCGGCCTATCTCCTCTATCTTGCCTGGCAGGCCCTGAAGCCGAACGGGCGCTCGCCCTTCCAGGTGCGGGAACTGCCGCGGGACAGCCACGCCAAGCTTTTCACCATGGGCCTGGTGACGAACCTGCTGAACCCGAAGGCCGCGATGCTCTATCTGTCGCTCCTGCCGCAATTCATCGACCCGTCGAAGGGGAACGTGCTGGCCCAATCCCTCGTGCTCGGATCCACGCAGATCGCCATCAGCCTGTCCGTCAACGCCCTGATCGCGATCACGGCGGGAACGATCGCGGCCTTTCTGGCGCGTAATCCCCGCTGGATCACGGTCCAGCGCTGGCTCATGGGCACGGTCCTCGGTGGGCTCGCTGTGCAGATGGCGGTCGAGGCGAAGAAGTAGGGCAGGCTAAGGGTCGCGTCAGGCAGCTGCGGTTTTATTGCCCAGCCTTGTCGGCTGCGGGCATACTCGTTCGTCTTCAAGGAATCCACGATGCAGATGAATCCCTATCTGATCTTCAACGGCCGGTGCGAAGAGGCATTCAAGTTCTACGCGAAATGCCTCGGCGGCGAGATCGTCGCCATGATCCCGCATCGCGGGACGCCAGCGGCCGACCATGTGCCGCCGGAATCGCTCGACACAATCCTTCATGCGCGCCTCGTTGCCGGCGGCAATGTCTTGATGGGATCCGACGCCTCGCCGGATCGTTACGAGGGAACGAAAGGCTTCTCCGTGTCGATCAACACCGAAGATCCGAGCGAGGCGGAACGCGTCTTTCACGCGCTGGCCGAAAACGGAGCGGTGCGGATGCCGATGCAGGAAACCTTCTGGGCCGTCCGTTTCGGCATGCTCGTCGACCAATTCGGCATCCCGTGGATGGTGAATTGCGAGAAGCCGGCCTGATCCGTCGAATCGCAATCTCAAGCGAGGCTTTGCACCACGCTGTCGAGCTTTGCGAGCTCCACATTCGCGCCGCAGAGAAGCACGCCGACCCGCTCGCCGGGTTTGGGCTTGTAAGCGCCTGAGGTGAGCGCGGCGAGTGCCGTTGCGCCGCCCGGTTCGGTGGCGATGCGCCAATCGCGCCAGAGTTGGGCTTGCGCCTGGCGGATCGCCTCGTCCGTGACGAGCGCGACGTGGTCCACGCTGTTGCCGCAGATCGAATAGACGAGGTCGCCCGTATTGCGCGCGCCGAGCGAATCGGCGGCGATGGAATCGACGTCCACATCGACGGGCTTTCCGGCTTCGAGGGCGGCATGGAGAGCGCGCGAGCCTTCGGGCTCGACGCCGACCACTTTCACGCGCCCCGCCCACCAGCTCGCGACGCCGCTGATCAGCCCGCCGCCGCCGACCGCGATGAGAACCGTGTCGAGGGGCGCGGCATCCGCTTCCCATTCGAGCGCGACCGTGCCCTGACCGGCGATGGTGGCATCCGCATCGAACGGATGAATGCGCAGCGCCCCGCTCTCGGCCACGTAACGGTCGCAGGCGGCTTGCGCATCCGCATAACGCGCGCCGCCGATCACCACGTCGGCCCCATGGGAGCGAATGACCGCGATTTTCGCGGGGCTTGAGATTTCCGGCACGAAGATGCGGGCTTTCAACCCAAGCTGCTTGGCCGCGTAGGCCACCGCCGCCCCGTGATTGCCGCCGGATGCCGCGGCGACGCCTGCGGCGGGCACGGGCTTCGACAACAGCGTATTGAACGCGCCCCGCGTCTTGAACGAGCCCGCATGCTGCAGAAATTCAAGCTTCAGGCTCACCGGTCCGTCATGGCCGAACGCGCCGGGCAGGGTCCAGGACGGGGTGCGGCGGACATGTGGGGCGATGCGAGCGTGGGCGGCTTCGATATGGGCGCGGGTGATGGCAGCGTTTGTCAAGGTCTTGGGCAATCCAGGCTTCGAGGGTTGAGAGGATGAGATGCGGTCAACCTCGAAGCTCCAAATAGCAGCAGGCAAACCGAATTCATCAAACTCGGGAGGGTTTGGGTAAGGCTTACCTCGTCCGGCGGCTATTTGCTCGGCAACAACCAAAGCCGCCAGTGCATCAAGCAGGTCATCCGTTTTTGCGCCACGCGGCGGCATTGAATCGGTTGTTAGATTTGGGATGCCAGCGCTGCGTAGCAGCGCACGGCGTATTTCAATACCAGATTGCGTTCTCTTCGTCTCAGAGAGAGAACGTTCTTCGTTCATCGTCCAAAATGCAAGCTCCGGATGAACCTCGTATACACGCTCACAAACATCCGGGCGTTCCCGGAGCAATGAATCGATTTGCCGAATCCGTGGGAAGATGGCTTTCGCGACAGGTGACGGAGCGAACGGTTGGAGGCCTGA
The DNA here is from genome assembly GCF_015694465.1 of Microvirga alba. Classification (GTDB taxonomy): domain Bacteria; phylum Pseudomonadota; class Alphaproteobacteria; order Rhizobiales; family Beijerinckiaceae; genus Microvirga; species Microvirga alba. The sequence continues at coordinate 445,372 of NZ_JADQDO010000002.1, read as the reverse complement.
GCGAGCCAGACTAATCGCGGAAGTGTAATCTTCAGCATAGATGACTGGCCGGGTGGACGTGGGGAAAACGGCATTCCGAAGCGATCCGAGTAACGGGCGTACCATCTCCTCGGCCTTTCGCCCCAGTCTGCCGACCTCCTTGGGAAGGCCAATCGGCATGTCCACCGCAATGACGATTGGAGCCTCGTCACACGCGATCAATGATATGAAGTCGGGCTCGATCCTAACTCTGATGTTTTCTGGAGAATCGAGGTCGCGCAAGACAACTATCCAGCCCCCTTTGCAACCGTCCACGCCGGCGATCCAACGCCCCATGATTCTTCTCCTGCCAGCTTGGTGCTGGCATAGAATCCCACTAAAGGTCGAGTTTATCGATACTTCTACCCCAGAGGTATTTCCATGATCCCCCTCCGTCCGCGCCGAAGCGCGCTCTACATGCCCGGTTCCAATGCCCGCGCCCTCGAGAAGGCCAGGACCCTTGCCGCCGATACTCTGATTTTCGATCTGGAGGACGCGGTCGCGCCCGAGATGAAGGCGGTGGCGCGCGAACAGGTGTGCGATGCGGTGAGGAGCGGCGACTATGGGTCGCGCGAGGTGGTGGTTCGGGTCAACGCCTTGGACACGCCTTGGGGCGAGGCCGACCTGATCGCCGCCGCGACCGCGGCGCCGGATGCGGTTCTCGTCCCAAAGGTGTCGTCGGCGGATGCGCTCGTGGCGGTCGGCACCCGCCTGCGGCGGCTCGGCGCGCCGGAGCGCACGCGGGTCTGGGCGATGATCGAGACGCCGCTCGCCATCCTCGACGCTGCTGCCATCGCAAGCGCCGCGCATGATGTGGATACGCGCCTGTCCTGCTTTGTCATGGGAACCAACGATCTCGCCAAGGACATGCGGACCCGCCTCGCGCCCGGACGCGCGACGATGCTGCCTTGGCTGATGACCGCGCTCGCCGCGGCGCGAGCCTATGGCATCGATATTCTCGACGGAGTCTACAACAGCCTCTCCGACGAGATCGGGCTTCGGGCCGAGTGCGAACAGGGCCGCGATTGCGGGTTCGACGGCAAGACCCTGATTCATCCCAACCAGATCGCGACGGCCAACGACGTGTTCGCGCCCTCCCATGCCGAGATTGATGCCGCCCGCGTGGTCATCGCCGCCTTCGAGCGGCCGGAGAACGCGGATAAGGGCGCGGTTGCCATCAATGGGCGCATGGTCGAGCGGCTTCACGCGGACATGGCGAAGCGGGTTCTGGCGTTGGCAGAGGCGATTCGGGAGCGGGAGGCGTCGGCTTAGCGGTCAGAGGGTAGCGCCGTTTCCCGGTTTGCCGCGGTCACGGGGCCGTCCCTCAATCGCTCAAAGGTCGCGCCTCTTCGGGCAGCATGATCGGGATGCCGTCGCGGATCGGATAGGCGAGCTTGGCCTGGCGGCTGATGAGTTCCTGGCGAACCGGGTCGTAATCGAGCGATTCCTTGGTCAGCGGGCAGACCAGAAGCTCCAGAAGCTTGGGGTCGATGCGGGTCGTCTCGACGGGGTGCGGAGCATCCTCGGTCATGGGTTTCATTCCTATTGCATCGTGGTGTCGGACGCCGCGCCGCCGCGGGCGAGCTCGATTTCGGTCAGCGCGATCAACACTTCGGCGCGCTTCTTGAGATTGGGAGCTTCGAGCAACGCCTGCTTCTCGCGCACGCCGAAGGGGCTCATCATGCAAAGGGCGTTGACGAGGGCCTCGTTCGGCGCTTCCTCGATGCCGCGCCAATCGACGCGCACATCCGCCGCCTCGACGAAGTCACGCAGCGCCTTCACCACGCCCGCGCGATCGACTTCGTTCTCGCCGGCGCGAGCGGTGAAATCGGCTGCGAACGGCTCGAAGGTCACGCGGCATTGGCGATAAAGCGTCGCCGCCGGTGTGTCCTGCTCGATGCGAAAGCGCGAGATGCCGACGAGCGTGATCAGGTAACGCCCGTCCCCGGTTTCCGCGAACTGGGTGATCCGGCCCGCGCAGCCCACATGGTAGAGCTTGGGCGCCAGCGCCGTGCCGCCGCCATCCGCATCCGGTTGCACCATGCCGATGACGCGGTCGCCGCGCAGCGCATCATCGACCATCGCCAGATAGCGCGGCTCGAAAATGTTGAGCGGAATCTGGCCGCGCGGCAGCAGGAGCGCACCCGGAAGAGGGAAGACCGGAATGACCGTCGGGCAATCCCCTGGCCCTCGGTAAACCGCGTTCATTCCCATTCCGATCTCCCAAGCGGTGGAGTGCTGTCACGCAAACAGGATCGAGGAGAGTCTCCGGCGTCCTGCGAGGGTCATCTCATCCATCGGGCCCCAGGCCTCGAAGAACTGGACGAGCTGCTTGCGCGCGCCGTCTTCGTTCCAATTGCGGTCGCGGCGGACGATTTCAAGGAGCTGATCGAGCGCTTCTTCACGCTTGCCGCGCGCGTTGAGCGCCACGGCGAGATCGAAGCGCGCCTGATGGTCGAGCGGGTTCGCCTCGACCTTGCGCACAAGGTCCGCCACGTCGCCGAGCGATTCGGCCTGCTCGGCGAGTTCGATGGCGGCGCGCGCGCCCAGGATCGCCGGGTCATTCGCCTTGGCCGCGGGCGTGGCGTCGAGCAGACGCTTCGCGCCTTCGAGGTCACCCACGTCCACATGCAGCTTCGCCATCGCCGCGAGGGCGGTCACATTCTCAGGTTCCTGCGCAAGCACGGCGGCGTAAAGCTCGGCCGCAGCACCCGCATCGCCATTCTCGGCGGCCTGTGCCGCCTCGGCCATCAGCTCGTCGGTGGCGGTCGGGCCGAGGGGGCCGACAAGGCGCTCGATGAAGGCCTTGATCTGGCTCTCCGGCAGCGCACCCATGAAGCCATCGACCGGCTGGCCGCGCTGGAAGGCGAAGACGGCGGGAATCGACTGTACCCCAAGCTGGCCCGCGATCTGCGGATGCTCGTCGATGTTCATTTTGACGAGCTTCACCTTGCCGCCGGCGTCACGCACCGCCTTTTCGATAACGGGGGTGAGCTGCTTGCACGGGCCGCACCAGGGCGCCCAGAAATCGACCAGCACGGGCTGCTTCATCGATTCGTTCAGCACGTCCTGACGGAACGTGGCCGTCGTCGTGTCCTTCACCAGATCGTTGGGAGAAGTCCCGGGAGAGGGGGTGTCGGCGAGCATGCGATCCTCGAATGCAATCGTGAAGGAAGGGTCCGTCCCTGGAGCATTTTTTTCCGCAAAAGTCGGTCCCGTTTTGCGAAATGAAAATGCGCCAAAAGAAGATAAGCTAGAGCCTGTTCCAATTTTGTTGGATTGGAACAGGCTCTAGATGGGAACTCAATGGTCGTCTGACAATTCTTGCGGCGGCTCGGGCAGACGCAGAATCAGCGGGTCGTGACCGGTGGAGTGCAGGAACCGCAGCAGATCCTCCCGCGACACGCCGGTCGTCATGGAATTGACGAGGGGGTGAAAGTTCACCCGCTCATGCTCCATCAGATTGGCGTCGAGAATCACCGTGACCTGGCGCTGCGTGTCGTTAGCCACCGCAAACGGCGTCACCGAGCCGGGCTCGACGCCGAGAATCGCGCGAAGCTGATCGGCGGACCCGAAGGACAGGCGGCCCGACGCACCAATCGCCTCGTGTGCGCGCTTCAGGTCGATGGGCGTCTCGTGCTTGGCGGTGATCAGGAAGAGGCGGCCCTTCTTATCCTTGACGAACAGGTTCTTCGAATGGGCTCCCGGAATCCGCTCCTTGACCGGGCGCGATTCGGCCACTGTGAAGACCGGTTCGTGCTCGACCGTCTCGGCCGGGATGCCGAGTTCGGCCAGGCGATCCAGAAGGGCTTGCGGAGAAAGGTGGGCCACGGTGCTGAAAACTCCAGATGACAATGGCTTCTAACGATCCGGCATCCGTCCCTCAAGCTTTCGTCGAAAAAGTTCTGCGGGACCCTCTTGCAATGTGAATCGATTTGGGGCACATCAGCGGCCTCGCAACGGCGCAGCGCGCCGCGGAGCGCGGGTGTAGCTCAGGGGTAGAGCACAACCTTGCCAAGGTTGGGGTCGAGGGTTCGAATCCCTTCGCCCGCTCCAATTTCTCCCTATTTGATTAGGGTTTCGGCAGGCGGCCTTCGGGCCGCCTTCGTCGTTTTTGGACCTGTGTTTGGGATGCCCGAACCGCTCCAAGGCGGCACCGCGCCATTCGCACCGACGAACGATCCTCACTCCATGCCAGCGTAGGGTTTCCCGCATCCGGAACCGGTCTCGCACAGAACCGGCTTGATAGGAGCCGCCCAGGGACACCGGGATCCGTGGTCAACCGGATCCCCCTCGTGAGCGCTTCGTTCATCCAAATCCTGGGGCGGATCTCAGAATGGGACACACGGCATGTCCGTCCGCCACCTCATGCTGATGTGCATCAGCAAATTGCCGGTCTGACAGCAGCAATTGAAGAGTTTTTGGGCAACGATTACGGCAAGCGAGGCGCGTCGAGCGGTGAATTGGTGAGGGGGCCAATGTGCTGTCGTTCAACTGTCATAGACGTGACGTCACGATCTCTTCAGATCTGAACGGAAGGCGCGCAGCTGAACAATCTTTCAACGAAACAACAGTCGGCAACGGTTGTATACAAAATCTCGGAATTGATCCGTAATTCATCGCACCCAAGTTGTCTCGCGAACCGGAGATTTCCCCACTGCGCTTGTCCGTTGAATACCAGCGATCGTGGCCTTGCCATGGAGCTAATAGTGGGCAGTTGCGCTCAGAATAAGGTGGAATTGTTATATAACAATATTATAATTAATCGATTAAGTTACGAATAGGAAGATTTTCGAAATATAATTAATATTGTGTTTACTACCATGATTCACGTTCAGGGCGCCTGATTAATGTCGTGTCATGGGGGCGCGCGCTTCTTGCGGTGATGCAAGCAGGTTATCAAAAGACCATGCGTATTCTCAACAACCTCAAACTTCTCGTAAAACTCGCGATCCCTGTCGTCTTGATGATCGCCGTTACGATAGGACTCATCACTCTAGCCAGCCGCGGCCTCGATACACTTGCAGAGAACACACATGATCTCGCCGAGGTCACCGGGGCGCGCCTCAGACTTGTTCTTGAGACGAAAATCAATGTGAACGAGGCGAACAATCAGGCAAAAAATCTCATCATCGAGACAAATTCTGAGGAGATGGCGAGTTCCGAAAAGCGCTACCGGGAGGCCGAGCAAGCAGCCCTGAAAAGCCTCGATGGCCTCATCGCGCTTGCCGACACGCCGGAGCGGCGCGCCATGAACCAGGACCTGAAGCGGACCGTCGAGGAGTTCTTTGCGGTCATGGATAAGGCTGCGGCCCTGGCGTTGAAGAATGAGAACCAGGCGGCGTACAAGATCAGCAGCACTGAAGCACGCGCCCTGCGTAACAAGGTCCAACAGTTTCTGGACGAGCGGACGGAAGCGAGTGGAAAGGCCTTCGACGCGGCTAACGCGGATGCGGCGGCCTTGGCCTCATCGACGTCCAGGACGTTGATCATTGCCTCGGTGATCGGTCTGGTGCTCGCCGTCAGCCTGCTCGGGGCCATCGCTCTCGCTGGCATTGCGCGCCCGCTCGGCGACATCACCGGCGCCATGGGCCGCCTCGCCACAGGTGATCTCACCGTCAGCGTGACCGGTGCCGAGCGCAAGGACGAGGTCGGGCAATTGGCCCGCGCTCTCCAGGTCTTCAAGGACAACGCCATCGAGGCCCGCCGTCTTGAGGCAGAGCAGGCGGCCGAAAACGAGGCCAAGATGCGCCGGGCGTTGATCCTCGATGAGCTGACCCAGAAATTCGAAGCGAATGTCTCGAGCCTGACACAGGGCCTGGCGAGCGCCGCGACCGAGATGGAAGCCACCGCGCAATCCATGAGCTCGACGGCTCAGCAAACCAACAACCAGGCGGTCAACGTCGCCAGTGCTGCCGAGCAGACTTCGGCCAATGTCCAGACGGTCGCGGCGGCGACAGAGGAACTGTCGATCTCCGTCCAGGAAATTTCGAACCAGGTCTCCCACTCGATGACAATCGCGGGCACGGCGGTCGAGGAAGCAAAACGCACCGACGGCACCGTCAAGGCGCTTGCGGCCACGGCCGAGAAGATCAACAACGTGATCACGCTCATCAACAATATCGCCGGGCAGACCAATCTTCTGGCGCTGAACGCGACGATCGAGGCGGCCCGGGCCGGTGAGGCGGGCAAGGGCTTCGCCGTGGTCGCCTCCGAGGTCAAGGAACTGGCAGGTCAAACTGCAAAGGCCACGGACGAAATCGGTCAGCAGATCGCCAAGATCATCTCGGAGACGTCGAACATCTCGACCGGGATTGCGGCAGCCATCGAGGAACAGGGGGCCGCAACGAGAGAAATCGCCCGCAACGTGAGCGAGGCGGCGCGTGGCACCGAGCAGGTCACGTTGAACATCAGTGAAGTCAAGCGCGGGGCAGGCGAGACCGGTGCTGCCGCCTCTCAGGTGCTTGGAGCCGCACAGGAGCTTGCTCGCCATTCGAGTAACCTCAGCCGGGAGGTCCAGTCGTTTCTATCGGACGTCAAGGCTGCTTAACGAAATGGAGAAGGGCGGCAGCCATGTGCTGCTGCCCTTCACCCCCTATGACAATTTCTCGATGGTCCTCGGGCTTAACCACCCGCCCCCGCCGCTTGGTGGGTTTTTCGGTTGGGCCGGCTCTTCCAGGATCCCGATTTCACGACGATCCGGTCCCGCGCGAATGGCCGTTGCCGCTACCTTTGCGTGCATGACTGGACACAGGGAGGCATCTCTTCTATTCGTCGAGAAAATGTAACTTAGAAACATTTCGGGGGTTGCGATGGCGGTTCGGACAGCGGGAACGGTTGGATATGGCGGGCACGATCTCGACTCGCTGACCTTTGAGCCCAAGCAATACATCAGCAATGCGGCGAGTGACCGGATCATCGCGGGCAATGGCCCGAACGATCTTTACGGCAACAACGGCAACGACACGCTTTACGGCAAGGGCGGCGACGACCTTCTCTGCGGCGGGGCCGGACGGGATGTTCTCTACGGTGGCAAGGGCGCGGACTATTTCTTGTTCGACCGGGCTCCCGGCGGCAACAACATCGATCGCATCATGGACTTCTCTCATAAGCAGGGCGACAGGATCCTCCTGGCTTACAAGCATTTCAACGCGGTCGATCTCGTGCTGAAAACCGACACGTTCGGACGGACCGAGAAGGATGGCCGCCTCAATCTCCCGATCGGCCATCTGGCGGAGGAGCAGTTCCGCCTCGGCCCGACAGCGCTCTCGGAAAAAGATCGGATCATCTACGACCAGACGACCGGCACGCTCTCCTATGACCGGGACGGCAGCGGCGTCGAGGCGGCCGTGACGATTGCGACCCTCAAGGCCGGAACGGCCCTTTCCTGGTCGGATTTCCTTTTCTTCTGATCCCGAAAACCGCCCGCGGTTTGCCGCTCCACGATCCGCGTGCTACCCGAAGCCGCTCATCGTGGAGCGATACATGGCCCGCAAAAGCCTCTTCCGGGGCGATACCCTTCCCTTGATCCGCCGCCTGTGGCGGGACTGGATGCGTCCGCATGCCAAGACGCTGGCGATGGTGCTCGTGCTGGTCGTCCTCGTCTCCGGGGCGACGGGCCTGTACCCGGTCCTGATCAAGGAGGCGTTCGACGCCTTCTCCGCGAAAGACCAGACGGCGATTCTGCTGGGGCCGCTCTTCGTCATCGGGGTGACCTCGGTGAAGGGCTTTTCGCTCCTGGCGCTGACGATCCTCACCAACAAGGTCGTGACGCGGATCGAGGCGGATATGCAGACGTCCCTCTACGGCCACATGATCGAGGCGGATCTCGCCCAGATCGGCCGCGAGAGCCCCGCGGCCCTGACCCAGCGCTTCACCACCGACTTCCTGTTCATCAAGGAGGCGTTGACGCGCCTCTCGACGGTTTTCCTGCGCGAGGTCACCACGATCATCGCCCTGATCGGCGCGATGCTCTGGATCGACCCGGTCCTGACGCTCGTCGCAGGCGTCACCGTGCCTTTCATTGCCCATCCCATCGGGAAGATCGGCAAGAAGCTGCGGCGCGTGGCGATTTCGACCCAGGAGCAGACCGGCCAGATGGCAAGTCTCATCAGCGAGAGCCTCGCCGGCACGCGCATTGCCAAGACCTATGGGCTCGAGGGCTATCTCAAGGGCAAGGCGGCGCACACCTTCGACGAGGTGCGCAAGCTGAAGATGAAGGCGGCCAATGCGCGCGGGCGGCTTGACCCGCTGCTCGAAGCGGGCGGGGGCTTTGCCGTGGCGGCGGTGTTGGTGCTGATCGGCCAGCGCATCGTCTCCGGCGGCAGCACGGTCGGCGATTTCACCGGCTTCGTCAGCGCCCTCATCCTGGCAGCCCAGCCGATCCGCGCGCTCGGTAACCTCAACGCCATCGTGCAGGAGGCCGCCGCCGCCCTGCAGCGCACCTTCGCCGTCATGGACGAAGCGCCGCAGATCAAGGACAAGCCCGGCGCGCGGCCGCTCGTCGTGACCGGAGGCGAGATCCGCTTCTCGAATCTGGGCTTTTCCTATCGTGACGACGCGGTCGCGCTCGACGGCATCGATCTCGTCGCGGAGGCGGGCCGCACCACGGCTCTCGTCGGACGCTCCGGATCGGGCAAATCGACGCTCCTGTCCCTCGTGCCGCGTCTTTATGACGTCACCGAGGGGGCCGTTCTCGTGGATGGGCAGGACGTGCGCGACGTGAGCCTGAAGAGCCTGCGCGCCGCCATCGCCGTGGTCAGCCAGGACGTGGTCCTCTTCGACGACACGGTGCGGGCAAATATCGCCTTCGGACGGCCGGACGCGTCCGAGGAGGACATCATCGCGGCGGCGAAGGCGGCGGCCGCCCATGAGTTCATCATGAAGATGCCGGAAGGCTACGATTCCCTCGTCGGAACCGGCGGCGGGCGTCTGTCGGGCGGCGAGCGCCAACGCGTGTCGCTGGCCCGCGCCTTCCTTAAAGATGCGCCGATCCTGCTCCTCGACGAGGCGACGAGCGCCCTCGATTCGGAATCCGAGCGCCTCGTGCAGAACGCGGTGAAAAAGCTCATGCAGGGCCGCACGACGCTGGTGATTGCCCATCGGCTCTCCACCGTGCGCGATGCGAACCGGATCGTCGTGATGGAGGCGGGGCGGATTGTCGAGATGGGCTCGCACGAGACCCTGATTGCCGAGGCCGGCACTTATGCCCGCCTCCACCGGCTGCAGCTCTCGCACGACGCGGAGCCTGCGACGCCGGCCGCATGATCCGACCGAAAAGCCGGTTTTGGCTCAGGGCTATTCCCGCCGCATGATCCGGTCGACGAGGATGTTCGACCAGAAACCGGGGCGGAACTCCCGCTCCAGGGTTTCGGGATCGTATTCGGTTTCGACCCAGGTCAGGAACGGAATGCCCTTCGCCTCGCCGTTGCGGCGGTAGGACTCGAAAAACGCATCCAGAATGCCGGTCTTCGAGAACCGGAAATGGCCGTAGCGCACTGAGAGCTGGCTTAAGGCCTCATCGACTGTCTTGCCCTCGTGGACGATCAGATAGAGAGCCGCCACGAAACCGGCTCGATCCGCGCCCGATTTGCAGTGCAAGATGGCGGGATAGGCGATGTTGTCGAAAAAGTCCTTGGTCGTCAGCAGCGTTTCCCGGCTCGGGGCCTCGCGGGAGCGCACGATGAATTCGGCGAGATGCACGCCCAGCCTGTCGCAGGCCTCTTTCTGAAGCTGCCAGGATCCGTGCTCCCGGCCGCCGCGCAGATTGATGATGGTGCGCACGCCCTCGGCCTTCAGCCGCGCGATCTGGTAGGGCGCGGGTTGGGCCGAGCGCCAGAGGCGGTCGGAAACCCGGTGCTTGTTGAGATAGACGAGGCGAAACACGCCGTGATCGACCAAAAGCATGTTCGCCCACGCGCGAACGCGACCGGCGCTGCCCTCGACGGGTTTGTCCCATCGGGCGATCCGGGCCATGCGCCGCGCATAGCGGACTTCAGGTTTGAGGAACCTGTTGATCACGTCGGTCCAATTGCGAGAGTTCGTGCAAGCGTCAGGCTCTCGAGCCTTTGCGACGCACTTATCGACGATAGGCGAGGATTAATCAATGTTTCACGAAAGCCGGTGACGCGGGGGCTCTCCGGCGTGGCCCTCAAATGACCAGAAAATGGCTCTGGGAGAGGGCAAGGCCTGCCTTGACCGTGGCGAACAGGATCTGCGCGGCGCTGCCGCTGCCATCGGGATCGTAGGAGATCGCGCCCGTCGCAGCGTCATAAATAATGCGATCGTCGCCATCCTGCGCCGTCGCCCCAACGCAGAATGCAGCGGCGGACAATGCGCCTGCCCCCAGCGCGGAAAACACCGCCTGATTGAGGTGGATCATGTCGTCCTTCACGCTGAAGTCGGTGATCGTGTCCACATTGGCGCTGGCGTCCAAGGCCGTGCTGAACACGAAGGCGTCCTTTCCGGCTCCGCCGGTCAGCCTGTCGTTGCCGAAGCCCCCGTCCAGGGTGTCGTCGCCCTTGTTGGCGATCAGAACATTGGCGACCGCGGATCCGTTGAGCCGGTCATTGCCGTCGCCGGTGACCAGATTCTCGATCGAAATCAGCACGTCCTTGCCTTGGCCGGTATTTTGAGCCTTCGTCGTGGCGAGGCTGACCTTAATATTGGTGTTTCCAAGGAAATAGGCGGTGTCGTTGCCGCTACCGCCGTTCAAGGTGTCGTTGCCGCTGCCGCCATTGAGAATGTCGTCGCCCGCGCCGCCATAGAGCTTGTCGTTTCCGGCCTCGCCCGCGAGATAGTCATTTCCGCCGTTGCCGTAGAGCCTGTCATTGCCCATCCAGCCGTAATAGGCGTTGTCTTCCGAGCCACCCCTGAGCACGTCGCCGCGCTCGCTGCCAAAGTAGGGGCTGTAATTCGAGCCGCGCGGGATGCCCGAAAATGTCGGGAAGCCCAAAGCCACGGCATGGTTATTGTAGTTCTCGGCGTAATCGACCACGAGAATCGGGCTCACGGCCTCGAGGCTGACGGCCCAAATCGATTGTTCTTTAGGAAAATCTACCATTGTCGCGGTCCGAATTAGAAAGGTCTGAGACGCCAGGCTGGGAAACGAATGGGCTTTTGGTGATACGGAAAGGCATTAGCAGGTTATAGTTACTTAATAACATTATTGATTGCAAGGATATACGGTGAGCGACAACGTCGTTGTCGCCGCGTTAGAGCAACCTGAGGTTTATGACTTGTGGTCCTCTTCGCTCAAAACGAGGGCGGCCTGGGGCTGAAGCTTAAGATCTTCCCAAGAGGAAGAACCGATCTCGCATGGTCGAGCGGGGTTCGCGTCGAGATCCCGACGCACAGGCCAAAGTCATCCTATCAGTTGCCGCGTTGCGACCTGTCGTGTAAGGGGTGCGTTTCGAGACATCCTTCTTTGACGTGAAGAGCGGCAGAAGATCGGGCTTTCAGGCCGGGCAGCGCCGCACCGTCGAGACCACGCATTTGCAGGAGAGCGGCGCTATGTCGTCCACCTATGAGACCGTCGCCGGCATCATTTCCGAGACCGCCGACATTCCGCGCGAGCAGATCACGCCGGAAAGCCATGCCATCGACGATCTCGGCATCGACTCGCTGGCCTTCCTCGACATCGCGTTTGCCATCGACAAGGCTTTCGGCATCAAGCTGCCGCTCGAGCAGTGGACGCAGGAAGTGAACGAGGGCAAGGCTCCGGCCGAGGAATATTTCGTTCTCAAGAACCTCGTGGCGCGCATCGACGCGTTGATCGCCGCGAAGGCCGCTTAAAAACACCGCGCATGTCGCACCCCGGCGGGCTGGCTTTCGAAGCCGGCTCGGAGAGGCGATCCATCAAGAGCTTGCCCTCGTGGATTCCTTGATCCTTGCTTGACCCGGCCGGGGCGACATGGGCAGGTTCACCAGGAAGTGGTTCGGGATCCGGATGCGCCTCGAATATTTTGAAATGATCGATCGGGTGACGATCCTCGACCGCGACGCGAAGCGGATCGAGGTGTCGTCGACCGTGCCGATGGAAAGTCCCGTCTTCGAGGGACATTTCCCCGGACATCCTCTCGTGCCGGGCGTCCTGCTCACCGAGACCATGGCCCAGGCCTCCGGCTATCTCGTGCTGGGCCTGATGAACTTCACCCACATGCCGTTCCTGATGGGCGTCGACAAGGCGCGCTTCCGCACCTTCGTGGGTCCGGGCACGGTTCTGACCGTCACTGCGCAGCTGGAGCACGAGGGCTCGGGCTATGCGGTGACGAAAGCCAAGATTGCCGCCGAGGGCAAGCCGATCTGCGACGCGGAGTTGCGGTTCAGGATCATGCCCTTTCCTGAAGGCATGGATGGCCTCATGCGGGCGCAGGCGCGCCGTATCGGCCTGTTGACGGAGACCGCTTGATGCGTGACGTCGTTGTAACCGGCATTGGCCTTATCTCCTGCGCGGGCGAGGGCGTGGACGCCCATCTGGCGGCCCTGACGACTTCATCCCCGCGCACGGACCTCGAAACCTTCGCGCCCTATCCGGTGCACCCGGTGGCGGCACCGGATTACGACAAGCAGATAGCCAAGAAATCCGACCAACGGCAGATGGAGCCCTGGCAGAAGCTCGGCTGCTACGCGGCGGGCCTCGCGCTCGAATCCGCCGGGGTCAAGGAGGACGCCGCCCTCAAGAGCCGCATGCACCTGATCGTGGCCGCCGGCGGCGGCGAGCGGGATTATGCGGTTGACGGGCAGATCCTCACGGGGCTTCGCGGAGCCGAAAACCCGGGCGTGTTCCTCAACGAGCGCCTAATGGGCGACCTGCGTCCGACCCTGTTTCTGGCGCAGCTCTCGAACCTTCTGGCCGGCAACATCTCCATCGTTCACGGCGTGACCGGCGCCTCGCGGACCTTCATGGGCGAGGAATCGAGCGGCGTCGACGCCCTGCGCGTGGCGCAATCGCGCATCGCCTCGGGCCAGAACGACATCTTCCTCGTGGGCGGCGCCTACAATGCCGAGCGCCCCGACGCGCTTCTGATCTACGAAATGGGCGGCTTCCTCTGGAAGAAGCCGCATCGCCCGGTCTGGGACCGCCCCGCTGACGGCGGCGGCCTCATTCTCGGCAGCGGCGCGTGCTTCCTGGTTCTGGAATCCCGCGAGCACGCCGCCACGCGTGGTGCAACGGCACTTGCTTCTGTCACCGGCATCACATCCGACCGCCATCGGCGCGGGCCGGGCAGCGTCGGGAAGAAGCTGCAGGCGCAAGCTGCCGCCCTCGGTGCAAAGCCCGATGTCGTTCTGTCCGGCGCGACCGGCGTGAAGGGTATCACGGAAGACGAACAGGCCGCCTTGAAGGATTTCGCGCCGAACGCGGCGGTCTATGCGACGGCCGATGTCATCGGCCACACCATGGAGGCGCAGGCTCCCGCAGGCGTTGCGATCGCAGCGGCGCTGATCGCGAAGGGACAGGCGTCCGACGCGCTGGTCACGTCCATCGGGCATTGGCGCGGCGAAGGGGCCGTGCGGCTCACCAAGGCGGGTTGAGGAGAACGGCATGGCTCATGACAAACAAGGCCGTCCGCTCGTTGCCGTCACCGGCATCGGCGTGGTCACCTCCATCGGCCAGGGCAAGGACGACACCTGGGCCGCGCTGACGGCGGGCAAATCCGGCATTCACCGCATCAACCGTTTCCCGGTCGATGGCCTGCGCACCACCATCGCGGGCACCATCGACAACGTTCAGGTCGATCCCTTCTGCGCGCCCATGCTCTCCGAGCGCCTCGCCGTTCTCGCGGCCGAGGAGGCGGTGGGGCAATCGGGATTGGCGACGGCCGACTTCCCGGGGGCGCTTTTCATCGCCGTGCCGCCGGTCGAGATGGAATGGCCGCAGCGCGAGGCGCTGGCCAAGGCTTCCGGCCAACAGGGCGACGTGACCTATGCCGATGTCCTGAAGGCCGCTTCCGAGGGCCGGTTCAAGGCGTGGCACGATCTCTTCATTTTCGGCACGGTCGCCGACCGGGTCGCCGACAAATTCGGCACCAAGGGTTCGCCGATCTCGCTCTCGACTGCCTGCTCGTCTGGCGCGACCGCAATCCAGCTCGGCGTCGAGGCGATCCGGCGTGGTGAAACGGATGCGGCGCTCTGCATCGGCACCGACGGCTCCGTGAACCCGGAATCGTTGATCCGCTTCTCGCTGCTCTCGGCGCTCTCGACGCAGAACGACAACCCGGACGCGGCCTCAAAACCCTTCTCGAAGAACCGCGATGGCTTCGTCATGGGCGAGGGCGGCGCGGCGCTTGTTCTGGAGAACGCGGAATCCGCCAAGGCGCGCGGCGCGACAATCCTCGGCTATGTGCTCGGCTGCGGCGAAAAGGGCGACGGCTTCCACCGCACCCGCTCCAGCCCGGACGGTGCGCCGGGCATCGCGGCGATCCGGGACGCGCTTTCCGATGCCGGCCTGTCGCCCGACGACATTGGCTATATCAACGCCCACGGCACCTCGACGCCGGAAAACGACAAGATGGAAGCCATGAGCTGCACCGCGGTGTTCGGCGAGCGCATGGCCAGCCTGCCGATTTCGTCGAACAAGTCGATGATCGGGCACACGCTGACCGCGGCGGGCGCGGTCGAGGCGGTGATGTCGCTTCTCACCATCGCGACGGGGCGCATTCCGCCGACCATCAATTACAACGTGCCGGATCCGGCGATCCCGCTCGATGTGGTGCCGAACGTGGCGCGGGATGCTTCCGTCAATTACGTGCTCTCGAACTCCTTCGGGTTCGGCGGCCAGAACACCTGCCTCGTGTTCGGGGCGGAGCCGAAGTAACGCCGACCGCTGGTCTTCAACAAACGCGCCATCCTGCGGTGCGCCCCACCTTAAATCCTCCCCATAAGGGGGAGGGCACTCTGTCGGAGCATTGATCCATGACCCGTGTTTTTGTGACAGGCGGCGGCAAGGGTGTCGGCGCGGCGATCGTGCGGGCGCTGGCCGCTTCCGGCCACGACGTGGATTTCACCTATCGCTCCTCGGGCGGCGCTGCGCTTGAGCTGGCCGATGAGCTGATGACGGCGCACCCGGGCCGCTCCATCAAGGCGCACGCGCTCGATCTCGCCAACAAGGCGGCTTTGGAGGATTTCTGCGAGAGCATCGAAGCCGAGACCTTCTTCGGTTTCGTGCACAATGCCGGCCAGCCTTACGACGCGCTTGCCGCCATGATGCAGCAGGACAAGGCCGAAGCCGCCATGCAGGTGAACTTCTGGTCCATGACTCGCATCGCCAAGACCCTGATGCGGAACATGATCCGTGCGCGGGCCGGACGCATCGTCGCCATCGGCTCCGTCGCCGCGCTCCAGGGCAACCCCGGTAACGCGGCCTACGCGGCCTCGAAAGGCGCGCTCCTGTCCTATTGCCGCACGCTCGCCATCGAGACGGCCAAGCGCGGTGTGACCGTCAACGTCATCGCTCCGGGCTTCATCGACACGGACATGATGGCCCCTTACGCCGCCTATCGCGAAAACATGGAAAAGCAGATCCCGGCCGGCCGCTTCGCCAAGCCGGAGGAAATCGCGGGGCTTGCCGCCTTCCTCATGAGCGAACCCGCCGCCTACATGACCGGCACGGTGCTCCCCCTCGACGGCGGCCTCACCTCGATGATCGGCGTGCATCGGTAAAGTCCTGCCCGTCATCCCGGCGAAGGCCGGATCCATAGCCTCTGTCGCAGCGCGATGAGGCTCCGTCGGCGGATATGGGTTCCCGCCTACGCGGGAATGACAATGTTGCGGTGCTCGCGCCTCATCCTGAACCCGACTCCAGATCGCCTCCAGCGTAAGCCATGGCACTGAGAGAGCTGCAGAGCTTGTCATCCGGCAGCCCGCGCTTTAATCGCCTTGGCTCAAGTTTCATGTCCATCCCCCGGGCTTGTCTCGGGATCTCGTTTCGAGAGGCTTCCCCGTGAAGCCCGGAAAAGACCGTCAAGGACCCCACCCCATGCGTGCCCTTCAGCTTTTCGGCGACCGTGACCTTCGCATCACCGAGATGGACGCCCCGCCGCCTCCGGGCTCCGGCGAGGTGCAGATCCGCGTGAAGGCGTTGGCGCTCAACTATCTCGATGTCTGGGGCTTTCGCGGCATGGCGTTCGCCAAGCGCAAGATGCCGCAGGCGGTGGGCGTGGAAGCCTCCGGCGAGATCGCGGCCGTGGGCGACGGCGTCACGAAATTCAAGGTCGGCGACAAGGTCACCATGTATGGCGCGGAGACCTGCGGGCACTGCAAGGCATGCCGTGAGGGGCGCGACAATCTCTGCGAGAACGTCGCCGGCATCATGGGCTTCCATATCGACGGCTTCGCGCGTGAACTGATCAACCGGCCCGAGCGTCTCGTGATCCCGGTACCGTCGAACGTGTCTTTCGAGGACGCGGCCTGCGCGCCCATCGGCTTTGGCACCGTGCAACACATGCTGTTCGACAACGCCAAGCTGGAGCCCGGTGAATCGATCCTCGTCCACGCGGGCGGCTCCGGCATCGGCACGGCGGCGATCAAGATGGCGAAGGCCATCGGCTGCGAGGTTTTCACCACCGTCGGCGACGACGAGAAGGGTGAGAAGGCCAAGGCGCTCGGCGCGGACCATGTCATCAATTACCGCACCGAGCGTTTCGAGGGCGAAGTTCGCCGCCTCACCAAGCGAAAAGGCGTCGATGTGGTGTTCGAGCATGTGGGCGTCGACACCTGGAATGGTTCGCTTCTCTGCCTCAAGCGCGGCGGGCGGCTCGTCACCTGCGGCTCGACGTCGGGCATCTCGACGACCATGAACCTGATGCAACTCTTCCAGCAGCAATACCGGATCTTCGGGTCGTTCGGCTGCAACATGCGCAACATCACGGAATCGCTCGACAAGATGGCGGGCGGCATGTCCCCGGTGATCGATTCCGTCTTCAAGCTCGACGATTTCCAAAAGGGGCTGGAACGGCTGGAAAGCCGCAAGGCTTTCGGCAAGATCGTCGTGACGTTCTAAGGGTGCTCGAAGTTCGACGACCGTCATTCCGGGGCGAGCGTTCGCGAGCGCCCGGAACCCAGAAACGCTGACCTTTTCGGAAGAAACGCAGTCTTTTCCGTATCGTCGTCTTTGGAAACGTCGGCGCTTATGGGTTCCAGTCTCCGCTTCGCGGCCCCGGAATGACAGTGGCGGGTGCCGTTATCCTTTCACCACACTCTCGATGACCTGCGCCGTCTCGGCGGCGCGGGCGTCCCAGGAATGGTCGGCGGCGATCATGCGGGCCCCGGCTGCGCCGAGCGCGTCGGCCTCAGCCTGATCGGCGATGAGGGTCCCGACCGCGCGGGCGAGCGCCTCCGGGTCGCCGGAGGGAATCACCAGACCGCCCGGCCCCTGGCGCACCAGGTCGGCCATGCCCTTGAAATCGCTGACGATCACGGGTCGGCCGCAGGCCATCATCTCGAACAGCTTGAGCGGCGTGATGCCATGCGCGGTGATCCCGCTCGGATCGACGGTGGGCACCAGCGCTGCGACCGCGCCGCGAATCAGGGCCGGAAGCTCTTCCTGCGGCACCCGGTCGAGCCACGCCACATGGGGCGGCGCGTCCATGATGCGGGCTTTCAGGCTGGGATCGACCACGGGGCCGGCGAGCAGCAGATCGACGCCTTCCGGCCACACGGGTGATTGCACCGCATCGAGCATGACCTCGACGCCGTGCCAGCGGGTCATGCCGCCGAAAAACAGCACATAAGGGAGGGTCCGCTGCGTCTTCGGCCCCTCGGGCCGGAAGCGCTCCGTGTTCGCGCCATTGCCCACATGATAGGCGCGGGTGTGTCCCGCTTCCTTGGAGCCCCATTCGACGAGTTGCGGCGTGACCGCGATGAGCGCGCTCGCCCAGCGATATTGCTGGCGCTGCATCCACGACAACACGCCCTTCAGGCGCGCGAATCGCGGATGGGTGACGAAGGCCTCCGCATAGACGCCGTTGATTTCCTGAATCGTCGGCTTGCGCAAAAGCCACGCTGCCAGGGCGATGGGGAAGGCGGCGAAATGCGAGCGGAAATAGACGATGTCGGCCCGGGGCAATCTGGTAAGCGAGCCCAGGATAACGCGGGCATAGCGGCCCAGTTGTCCCGCGAGGTTGCTGCGGGCCTCGCCGTGCTCCGCCTGCAGCGTGACGTCGTAGCCGCGTCTTGTCAGACCGTCGCAGATCTCGTGCACATGCGTCGCGGCGGCGCTGCCGGCGACGATACGCTCACAACAGATATAGAGGACGCGGTGTGTGCTCGAAGTGGTCAGGGACAATCTCGCCGCTGCAAAGGGTCCGGCGTTGTACAAACTTGCCGTCTGGACGTCGAGTGCTTCACGTTAGGTCACTGGACAATGTTGCCAGCAGGGTCTATCGCCCCTGCCAAGGATTATTGACCGTTCATGCGCATCGCCGTTCTCGATTTCCACCCCCTTGCCAGCGATTCGCGCGTGTTGCGAACGGCCGAGACCCTGCATCAGGCGGGTCACGAGGTGCTGCTGGTCGGCTACGGTCCCGCACCGAGCGGCGTGGCTTACGGCGTGGCCCTGCTGCCCGATCTGCCGTCGCCCTTCGCCATTCGCGCGGGCATTCTTCTGCGCCAGGCTCCGGCGAATTTTCTGCCTGCCTCCTCGCACGCCTTCTACTGGCTTCATGAGGGCCGCCGCCGCGCCCGCAAGATTTTGCGCGCTTTCCGCCCGGATGCGGTCCACGCCAACGATTGGAACACCCTGCCGCTGGCTCTCGACGCCAAAGCGGAATGCGGGTCGCGGATCGTTTACGACACCCACGAAATGGCAATTGCCGAATACGAGCACAGCCTGAAATGGCGCCTCGCCGCGCTTGCCCACGTCAAGACCATCGAGAAGCGCGGCATCCGCGCCGCCGATGCGGTCATTACGGTCAGCCCCGGCATCGCCCAGGCGCTGACGGAGGCGTATCCCGGCCTCGCGGTTCCGGCGGTCGTTCGTAATGTGCCGGATTCGTCTCCCGCGCCATACCGTCCGGTCGGTTCTTCCATCGCGGTTCTCTTCCACGGTCTCCTGCGCGACAATCGCGGGCTGGAGGCCGTCATCGATTCCGTTCCCCTCTGGCGCGACGAATTCCGCTTGATCCTGCGGGGATCAGGAGCTCCGAACTATCTCGATGGCCTGAAGGCCCGGGCCGAGTCGAAGGGCGTGGCGGATCGCATCCGGTTCGAACCCTCTGTTGCCCCGCGCCATGTGGTCTCACAGGCTTCCGAGGCTGATATCGGCCTTTGCATCCTGCCGGATTCAAGCCGCCACAACCGCTTCGCCCTGCCCAACAAGCTGTTCGAGTACCTGACGGCGGGTCTGGCGGTCATCACCTCGCCCCTTCCCGACATGGCTGAAATTCTGGGGCGTTATGAATGCGGCCGCCTCACGCCGGTCGACGAGGTCGCCATCGCCGACGCCCTCAACGGCCTCGACCGCCCGGCCATCGACCGGATGAAACGGCAGGCTCTTGTCGCCGCCGACGCCTTGAGCTGGACGCGGGAGCGCGAGACGCTGATCTCCGTCTACGACAAGCTGCCGCGCGCCTCCGGCTCTTGACGCGGCGCAGAAGTCGCGGAAAGAGGCGGTCTGTTTTCACGCCAGGACGAATTTGTGGCCCATCACACCCAACGCTCCCGCAGCCTTGCCTCGCGCCTGACCGAAAGCGTCATGGTCGGATTCGTGCGCGGCGTCTTCGCCGTGGCGCGGGCGCTCGGCCCGGAGCGCTCCGGGGCGGTCGGCGCGGCCCTGGCGCGGACGATCGGGCCGCTGCTTCCCGCGCACAAGACGGCGCTCGCCAATATCCGCGCGGTCTATCCGGATAAGTCGGATGCCGAAGTGCGGGCCATCGCGCGTGGCGCATGGGACAACCTCGGTCGCACGGGCGGCGAATATCCGCATCTCGGCAGATTGTTCGATTTCGACCCGGACAGCACCGTTCCCGGCCGCACGGAAGTCGACGGCATCGAGCATTTCCTAAGCCTGCGGGACGACGGCAAGCCCGGCATCATCTTCTCCGCCCATCTCGCCAATTGGGAATTGCCCGCCATCTGCGCCGCCCGGTTCGGGCTCGACGCAACGGCGGTGTTTCGGGCGCCCAATGATCCCGCCATCGCCCGCGTGCTGCACGAGATCCGCAGCGAGACCATGGGCGGTCTGGAGGCGGCGCGCCAGGGCGCGGCCTTCGCCATGCAGGGCGCTCTGGAAAAGGGCGGCCATCTCGGCATGCTCATCGACCAGCATTTCACCCGGGGTGTGCTGGTGAACTTCATGGGTCGTCCGGCGCTGGTGAACCCGATCCTGGGGAAGTTCGCGCGTCGCTTCGACTGCCCGGTCCATGGCGTTCGGGTGATTCGCCTGCCCAACCATCGCTTCCGACTCCAGCTGACCCCGCCGCTCGATCTGCCCCGCGACGCGGACGGCCAGATCGACGTGCAGGGCGCGATGCAGGCGATGACCTCCGTCGTGGAGGGCTGGGTGCGCGAAAATCCCGAGCAATGGCTGTGGATGCACCGACGCTGGCGCGTGCCCGCTCAAGGTAAAGTGAGTTCCCCTTGAGCGCGGTTTCGTGTTCCATGGCGTCATCATGGGTTCACGCCTGAAATATTATCTCGCGGCTGTCGCTGTTGCCGCCGCTGTCATGCAGCCTGCTTGGGCCGAGCCGCCGCGCGCGGTCGTCGAGCTGTTCACGAGCCAGGGCTGCTCGTCCTGCCCGCCGGCGGACGCCGTGTTGGCGGAGCTTGCGGGAAAACCCGACATCGTCGCCCTGTCCTTCCCGGTCAATTACTGGGACTATCTCGGTTGGAAGGACACGTTGGCGCATGCGGCCTTCACCGAGCGGCAGAAGTCCTATGCCCAGGCCCGCAGCGACCGGCAGGTCTATACTCCGCAGATGATCGTGAACGGCACGAAGCCCTGCATCGGCTCGGACCGGGCGCGCATCGAAAGGTCGATCCAGGAAACGACCGCGGGCCGCACGCATCTGCCTGTCGATGTGGAGCTGAAGGAGCAGAACGGCGCGGTCACGATCTCGATCGACGGGGCCGTCCAGACCGCGGCGCGCGACGCGGAGGTGTGGGTGCTTCCTGTCCTGCGCGCGAAGACCGTGCCCATCGGCAGGGGCGAGAACGGCGGCCGCACCGTGACCTATGTCAACGTGGTGCGCGGCATGACCCGCGTCGGCGAATGGCGCGGCGGCTCCGCTCGCTTCGAGGTGCCGCTTGCCGCTGCGCGCGGCGATGCGGATGGCTATGTCGTGCTGCTGCAGACCTCGACCGATGACAGGCCCGGCGTCATTCTCGGAGCCGCGAAGAGCCGCGGCCTCTGATCAGAGCACGATCACCTTGTTCGGTAATTCATCCACGTCGTCGGCTTGCGGCGGCGCGTGTTGGGCGAGCAATGCGCCCGCACGTTGAATCGCCTCGAACAGCCCGTCGCTGATCCGGCCGTTTTTGATCGCGGTGGTGAGCGCGTCGATGATCTCTTGCCAGGCCCTCGCCTCGACCCGGTCCGCGATGCCCGTATCGGCGATGATCTCGGCATGGTGCTCGGCCAGCGCGACATAGATCAGCACGCCGGTCCGTCCCCGGGTGCGGGTCAGTCCTCGGCCGATGAATTCCCGTGCCGCCGCCTCGCGGGCGCGGGTGCGCTTGATGAAGCGCGGAACGAGCGAGAAACGCCGGCTCGGCCAGGACAGAAACAGGCTGAGCAGGAACGCGACCACGAGCTGCACCGAGAAGATGCGCGCGGCGCTTAAATTCGTGATCCAGATCAACGGCCAGGGCGTGAGGAGTGCGCCGAGCAGCGCCCAGACGACCGGGATCGACCGATAATTGCTCGCCTGTTCCGCCACCACCACGACGATCTCGCCCGCCGTATGGCTCTCCGCCTCGCGGATCGCACCGGTCAGGCGGGCATGGTCTTCTGCCGAGATCATTCTACCAACTCCCCGAGGCGCCGCCGCCCCCGGACGAGCCGCCGCCGCCCGAGAACCCGCCGCCGCCGGACCATCCCCCGCCACCACTGGACCAGCCGCCGCCGCCCATCGGAATGATCCAGCCGCCGCCGCGGCGACCGCCTGAACGGACATTCGTGTTGCTGGCATTGAGCATACGGTGGATCGTGTAGACGACGACCAGGAAGAGGAGGAAGGTGATGAACGGATCGATCGGCGTGCTTTCATCCTCGCGAACTTTCGCCCGGCGTTGCCATTCCTCCGCATCGCCGGTCAGGATCGAAAGCATGGCGTCGGTGCCCGCATTGATGCCGCCGGCAAAATCGCCTTTCTGGAATTGCGGCGCGATGGCGGTGGTGATGATGACCTTGGAGAGCGCATCGGTCAGCGCGCCCTCCAGCCCGTAGCCGACCTCGATGCGCACCTTGCGCTCCTTCGGCGCGACGAGAAGCAACGCGCCGTTGTTCTTGTCCTTCTGGCCGAGTTGCCATTGGCGGTAGAGGCGGTTGCCGTAATCCTCGATCTCGTAGCCTTCGAGAGACGGTACGGTGGCGACGACCACCTGATCGCTCGTCTTGTCCTCGTAAGCCTTGAGCTTGGCCTCGAGCGCCGCCCTCTGCTCCGGCTTCAGGAGGTTGGCCGCATCGACCACGCGGCCTGAGAGCGGCGGGAAGGTTTGGGCGAGGGCAGCGAGGGGGATGAGGAGGAGAAGGAGCGCGAAGAGAAGCGCTGTGCACTTTCCCTCCCACCGGATCCCGCAAGCCGCTCCGACTTTCCGACCCTCATCCTCGATCCCTCCCGGTAAGGGGGAGGGACGCCAGCGCGTGATCGCGCCCATTCGACTAGAACTTCACCGCCGGCGGCCGTTCGGAGCCTGCGGTCGCGGTAAAGGTTTCCATGGGCTTGGCGTCGGGATAGAGGACGGCGGCGATCCAGCGGCCGGGAATGGTGCGAAGCTCGGTGTTATAGGCGCGCACGGTCTCGATATAATCGCGCCGCGCCACCGCGATGCGGTTCTCCGTGCCCTCGAGCTGCGATTGCAGGGCGAGGAAGTTGGCATTCGATTTCAGCTCCGGATACCGCTCGACGGTGGCGAGCAGCCGGCCCAATGCGCCGGAGAGCTGATTCTGCGCTTCCTGGAACTGGCGGAACTTTTCCGGGTCGGTCACGGTGGAGGCATCGACCTTGATCTGGCTCGCCTTCGCGCGGGCCTCCGTCACCTGGGTCAGCACCTCACGCTCCTGCTGCGCGAAGCCTTTCACGGTCTCGACGAGGTTCGGAACCAGATCGCTCCGGCGTTGGTATTGGTTCTGCACCTCGCTCCAGGCGGACTTGGACTTCTCTTCGAGGGTCGGCACATTGTTGATGCCGCAGGCGGAGAGGCCGAGGGCCAGACCCAGCCCTATCAGAGCGGCGCGCAGCCGATGAGGGAAAAACCTTGGCATGATCACGATCCTCGATTCACATCCGGCTGAGGCGCAAGTCCCCATGACATGGGGCAACGATCCGGTTTCGCCAAGCGGTTTTTCCGGTGATAGAGTGCCATCAACGCGCACCTCCCCCATTATTGCCACGCTTGGATGAAAGAGATGACTTTCCTGCCCGATCTCAGCACGTTGCTGACCTATTCGCTCGCCTGCACGGTCTTGTTCATCACGCCCGGGCCGGACATGAGCCTGTTTCTCGCCAAGACCATGGCGGGCGGCCGCAGGGCGGGCATCGCTTCGATGCTGGGCGCCATGACGGGATGCTGCTTCCACACCCTGCTCGCCGCGCTCGGCTTGTCGGCCCTGCTTGCCGCCTCCGTCACCGCCTTCATGGTGCTGAAAATCGTCGGCGCGCTTTATCTTTTGTGGCTCGCCATCGACGCCGTGCGGCACGGCTCGGCGCTCAACCTGAAGCAGGACGACAAGGCCGAGGTGTCGATCTGGAGGACCTTTTTCGTGGGTGTCGGGATCAACCTGACGAATCCCAAGGTCGTTTTGTTCTTCGTGACCTTCCTGCCGCAATTCGTGCAGGCGGGTGATCCGAATGCGGCGGAGAAGCTTGTCTTCCTCGGGCTTTATTTCATCGCGCTGACCGCGCCGATGGCAGCCATCATGATCCTGGGCGCGGACAAGGTAATCGCGCTGCTGCGCCGCCGCCCGAAGGTGATGCGGGCGATCGACTATTCCTTCGCCGGGCTGTTTTCGGCCTTCGCGGTGAAAATTCTGGCGACGGCGGCGCGGTAGGCTGCTTTCCCTCCACCCCTGCCGTCCCGGCAAGGGGGGGGAATCAGCGTGGCGCCTGACGGTCTGCGCCGGTGTCCCGTCCGGCGATCAGCCAATAGACGAATCCCGCCACGGCCCCCGTCAGACCGAGGACCAGGCTCACGTGCAGTTCGCCCGGTGAGGCGACGCGCGCCGAGCCACGCAGGATCCATGGCACCGCCGCCGTCAGCACGCCGGTCGCGCCCGCATACCAGAGGTAGCTGCGCGCGCGAATCACTTCGCCCACGATGGCGACGAGAAGGGCCGGGAAGACGAGGAGGGTGAAGATCAGACGCCCGACATCGGAAAGGGCGTCCGCCACGACCGATCCGGGATCGTCCGAGGAGAAGATCGCGTCGAAGAATCCCCAGAACCCGACGAACAGCGTCTCCCCGGTCAGGTTCGCCATGACCGGGTCGATGATGGAGGCAATGAAAAGAAAGAAGCTGCTGGCGCCGATGGCGATGAGGAGCGCGAACGGGATGAGGAGAAGCCAGCGGATCATGGGCTAGCTATAGCACGGGGGCTTTCAATCGTCCGCCTTATTGCAATGACCCAATAGATCCAGCCGCAGATCGCGCCGGACAACGCGGCAAGGGGCAGGAAAAAATGTTTTCCCATGAAAGGGGACGTTCCGTCGTCTTACTCCCCATCCCCCAACGCATACACCCCTTCCGCTCCGATGCCCTGTTCGAGCATCATGCGGGCGCGGGCGCGCAGCTTTTCCGTCTCGCTCTTGAGCTGGCCGCAGGCCGCCAGAATATCGCGGCCGCGCGGGGTGCGCACGGGGGAGGCGTAGCCGGCGCGATAGACGATCTCGGAGAAGCGCTCGATGCGCTCCCAATCCGAGCATTCGTATTTCGAGCCGGGCCAGGGATTGAACGGGATCAGGTTGATCTTGGCCGGAATGCCCTTGAGCAGCTGTACGAGTTTGCGCGCATCGGCATCCGAATCGTTCACGTCCTTCAGCATCACGTATTCGAACGTGATGCGGCGGGCGTTCGACAGGCCGGGATAGGCGCGGCAGGCGTCGAGAAGTTCCCTGATGTCGTATTTGCGATTGATCGGCACGAGTTCGTCGCGCAGATCATCGCGCACGGCGTGGAGCGAGATCGCCAGCATGGTGTTCGCTTCCGCGCCCAAACGCTCTATCTGCGGCACGACGCCGGAGGTGGAGACCGTGATGCGGCGGCGCGAGAGGCTGAGGCCCTCGTTGTCCGACAGGACGCTGATGGCGGCAACCACGTTGTCCGTGTTGTAGAGCGGTTCGCCCATGCCCATGAACACGATGTTGGACACGAAGCGTCCACCATCGGTCGGCAAAAGTCCCTTCTCTTGCGCACCTTCCGGCGGCGTCGCATCCGGCCAGTCGCCGATGCAATCGCGGGCGACCACGAGCTGCGCCACGATCTCGGCGGAGGTCAGGTTGCGCACAAGACGCTGCGTGCCCGTGTGGCAGAAGGAGCAGGTCAGCGTGCAGCCGACCTGGCTCGATACGCACAGCGTGCCGCGATCGACCTCGGGGATATAGACGCACTCAATCTCCGCGCCCTTGTCGAAGGGGCCGGTCGAGGGCATGCGGATCAGCCACTTGCGGGTGCCGTCCTTCGATACCTGTTCGGAGACGACCTCGGGACGGGCGAGCGTGTAGGCCTCCGAGAGCGCCGCACGTAAGGGCTTGCCTACATTGGTCATCTCGTCGAAGTGCTTCGCACCGCGGAAATAGATCCAGTGCCAGAGCTGCGCCACGCGCATCTTCTGTTCGCGCTCGGGCACCCCGATCTTGGCAAGGCTGTCCTTCAGCTCATCACGGGTCAGGCCGACGAGCGAACCGCCGCCGGGAGACGCGCCCGCGACCACATTGATCTCGGCCGTCTTCTCGATCGAGAGAGTCTCTTGCGACAGAGCCTCCTGGCCGGCAGCGCGCGCGGAATCGGTTACGGTCAGCGGGACCGCATTGGGGTTGAGCTTGGCGATGTCGAGCGCCGTCGCCATGGGAAATCACGCCTTGGTTGGAAGGGAACGAGCGGCTCGTATAGCACGATTGCGTCGGAAACGTGAGGGCTCAACGCAATTTCGTACGGGGAGGCCGCAGAGGTCGCCCGTGGGCCTTGAAACACAATGATTCTCAAAGGCGAAACGGCAGCGCTTCGCCTGAAATCACTGTTGGGCGCATTCCTTGCGCGCGCGCTCGAGCGCCGGCCCGAAGCCGTTGAGCGAATAGCGGTCGGTGAGCTGGTTGCCTCGGGCCGATTGCGCCTTCACCAGGACGTTCTGGCCCTTCGACATGGTGGCGATGGCCTGAGTCTCCTCAGCCGGGTTCTTGAGCCACGCATTCGTCGCCTTGGTCAGAAGCGCATAGGATGTGGTGCCGATGGCGGCGTTCGAGGGACCGTTGTCCTTGGCGGCAAAGCCGAGGACGAGCGCGACCTCGTTCTTCACGTTTTCCGCCGGGCGGAAGGACACGAAGAGATAGGCCGGGTCGCGGCTCAGGTTCTTCGGCAGCCGTTCCTTCGGCTGGCTCAGGGCGTAGCAGATCTTCGAGCGTCCGGACTGGGCGGTATAGACGCCCCAATCGCCGTAGGACGCCAGAAGCGCCGCGCCGCCGGGGCCCGTCGCCGCCTGAGCGGGTTTGGCTGCCGTTGCCGCCGCTGCCCCGACCGCCGCGCCCGCGGCCGCAGGCTTGGCCTTCGACGCTGCCGCCGGTTTGGCGGGCGTCTTGGCCGGAGTCTTGGCCTGCGCGACCTGAGTCCGCGCCTGAACAGGCCCGGCCCCGATAAGGAAAACGGCGGAGATGATGCCCGCGGCCAAGCCGCGCTGAAGAGATGCGAGAATCATGAAGCGAAGCCTACACACGAGATGGTTAAGAACTCTTCACCATGTCCGTTAAAGCACGATCCGCCACCGGGGTCTCCGGTTCCCGTGCGGATTGTGCCCCGACAAGGAGGACAGCTGGGGACAGCCCGGGTGAGGAGGGTCCCACCCTTCGACGCACCCGCGCTTGTGCGGGTCCGATGCGTCGAAAAGGTGGCGTGGGAGCGCGATCCATGGGGACAAAAATAAAAGAGGCCGCAACAGCGGCCTCCAGGTGCTTTGAAATGATGATTTTTGGTTCAAAGGCATAAGTGAAAAGCAAGACTCAACGTCTCACGAAAAGAACTATATAACGTATAAAATGGTGACGCAAGAAGATAAATGAGAAAATATAGCGGAATATTTCCTTAGATTCCGCAGAGGAAACAACGTCCAGTTGCCTCGACCCAAGGTTGTTTCGTGTATTCTATCGCCATTACAGGGTGCTTCCCGGTCATCGATTCTCGCGTGCGCGGAGCATGTCAGGCCTGGCTGTGCAAAGTATCCCGCGCCTTTGCGCGATGCTGCTCCGTGATCGAGCCCGAAACCTGCGCGATCGCTGCCGCCAGCACGGCCGCATCATCCGCGAAGCCGATGAGCGGCAGGATGTCGGGGATGGCGTCGGTCGGCAGCACGAAATAGGCGATCGCGCCCATGAGAATCAGTTTCACCCGTCTCGGGGTCGCCGGGTCGGTGGCGCAATAGAAAGCGGCCAAAAGCTCCTCGGCGAAGGGGATGCGGCTTCCGACCCGTTTCAGCTTGGCCCAGAACTTGCGGGTGACGCCTTCCTCATCGCGGACTGCCTGGCGCATGGCGTCCATCTCAGCCTTGCTGAAAGGCTTCGTCAATGCCTCGCTCATGCGGTCTTTCTCCTTCGACAATCTTGCAACAATCTCGTTTGTCCGCGCCGGCGTATATCTTAAAGACATCGCATCATCGCTACGCGCGAGAGGAAACCCATGAAGCTCGACGAATCTATGGCAGCCATTGTCACAGGCGGCGCATCCGGTCTCGGCGGGGCAACCGCCCGCATGCTGGCCTCTCACGGCGCGAAGGTTGCGATCTTCGACCTGAACGCAGAACGTGGCGAGGCGCTGGCAGGTGAGATCGGCGCGATCTTCTGCCTCGCGGACGTGACGGACGAGGCCTCCGTTGACGCGGCGCTCGCGAAGGCGCGCGCGGCTCATGGCGTCGAGCGTATCCTCGTCAACTGCGCCGGCATCGCGCCGGGAAAGCGCACAGTGACCAAGAAGCGTGAGACCGGCGAATTGATCGCGCACGATCTCGCCTCCTTCCGCCGCACGGTCGAGATCAACCTCATCGGCACCTTCGGCATGATCGCCAAGAGCGCCGCCGCCATGGCCGGGCTCGATCCGGTAACAGCGGATGGCGGGCGCGGCGTGATCGTCAACACGGCCTCCGTTGCCGCGCAGGATGGGCAGATCGGGCAGGCGGCCTATGCGGCTTCCAAGGGCGGCGTGCTCGGGATGACGCTCCCCGTCGCCCGCGACTTGTCGGGCTTCGGCATCCGGGTCATGACGATCATGCCGGGGCTTTTCCACACGCCGCTTTTCGAGGGCATCGCGGAGGATTATCGCAAGGCGCTGGAAGCCAACGTGCCGTTTCCCTCGCGCCTCGGACGGCCGGAGGAATATGCGCAGCTCGTCCGGAGCATCGTCGAGAACGACATGCTCAACGGCGAAGCGATCCGCCTCGACGGCGCGCTGCGCATGCAGCCGAAATGAAACTCAGGCCTCGTTGAGGCCCGCCGCGAACTGGTCCATGCGCTGCGCCATCTCGATGTCGCGGCGCGTGAGGCCGTTGGCGTCGTGGGTGGAGAGCGTCACGTCGACCTTGCGATAGACGTTAAACCATTCCGGGTGGTGGTCCATCTTCTCCGCCACCATCGCGACGCGCGTCATCCAGGCGAAGGCGGCGTTGAAATCGTCGAAGATGAAATGCTTGCGGATCGCGTCGCGACCTTCCACGAGGCTCCAGCCATCGAGACCGGCCAAAAGCTCGGCGCGTTCGGAATCACTCAAAGGCTTCATCGCGTTGCTTCCCCTGAACCGTTGACACGAGTGATGACGTTCCCGGTCGCAGTTTCAAGCCCCGACGAAGGTTAAGCAACACCCAAGAGCCGGATCAGCCCGAGGCTGATGGCGATCAAAACGAGAAGCGAGAGCGTCACCGCCAGCGTCACGCGCCCGCCAACGCGGCCGAGCACGCGCAGATCGACCCCCAGACCCAGCGCCGCCATGGAGACGACCGTCAGCATCGTCGCCGTCGGCAGAACGAGGCTCAAGACCGCATCCGGAATGACGCCCCAGGAGCGCAAAGCCGCAAGGCCCAGGAAGCCGACGATGAACCAGGGCACGAGACGCTTCAGCGACAGGCTATTTCGCGCGGCGGGCGAGCTGCGGCCCGCGATGATCGAAAGCAGAATCACCACTGGCCCGAGCATCAGCACGCGGACCAGCTTCACCAGCGTGCCGAGCTGCGTCGAGACAACGCTCACCGGCACGGTGGCCGCAAGCACCTGCGGCACAGCGTAGACGGTGAGGCCCGCGAGCACGCCGTATTGCGTCGCGGACAATCCGAGGAGCGGCACGAAGAAAGGCAGGGTCAGCACCACGATCACACCCAGAATGGCCGTGAACGCGATGGAGGAGGCGACGTCCTCGCTCTTCGCGCCGATCACGGGGGCCACCGCCGCGATGGCGGAATTGCCGCAGATCGCGTTGCCGCAGGCGACCAGCATCGACATGCGTTTCGGCAATCCGAGCAGGCGGGATAAGCCATAGCTCGCGCCGATGGTGACGGCCACGACGACCGCGATGCCGAAGATAAGCCCGGAGCCGGCTTGCATCACGGCCTGAAAGCTGATCGACGCGCCAAGCAACATCACCGCGATCTCGAGCAGGGTCTTGGCGCTGAACACGATGCCGGGAATCCAGCGCAGGCTCGGATTCCACGCGGTCCGTACGGCTGTGCCGAGCAGGATTGCGATGACGAGGGCTTCGAGATAGGGGCGGCCGCTCCAGAATTCTTCCAGATGCTGCAGGCCGATGGCGATCAGCGAGATAACAATGCACAGGGCAATGCCCGGAGCCAGTTGCGCGATGCGCTTGCCGTCCATTGTTTTCGTCCCGCTTCCTGTCGCGCTTTTTTCAGCGGCGCTCGGTGAAGACGGGCTAGTCCCCCATGGCGGATGGCGCAAGTCTCAAAACGGGCGCGGAGACAATCTCACGCTCCGAAACCATCCTCGATGACGCGCCAATCGCGCCTCAGGGCAAGGGGATCACGGTCGAGGACGAGATAGCAGCCGCCGCCCGGATGAGAGGGACGGCTTTCCTGGCCGATGGCGACGCCTTGCAGATGGGCGGTGAGCAGGCAGCCGACGCCGCCATGGGAAACGATGACGATGTCGCCGGAGGTGGGCTCGTCCCGCGCGACGGAGGTGACGGCCTTGACGATCCTGGCCTGCGCGTCGATGGCCCGCTCCCAGCCGCGCACGCTCTCATGCGGGCGTCCGAAGAATTCGGCTACGATCTCCCAGAATTCCGGTGGGGCGACGTAGCCGGTTGCCGAGCGGTCGTTTTCACCGAGATGCTCGTCGGTCCGATAGGGCAGGCCGAGGCGACCGGCGACGATCTCAGCCCCGTCCATCGCTTTGCGCTCGGTGCTGGCATAAACGGCGGAGACATTCTTGCCCGCAAGCGTCTCCGCGAAACGCTCCATACGGGCGCGCCCGATGGCGTTGAGCGGCCATTCGGGAACCGGCTGGTTCGGGTCGATGACGACTTCGGGATGGGTGACGAAGATGAGTGATGCCATGGGGTCGGTTTATGAAATACCGTATCTTTTGTCGAGCCCTAGCCTAGGGGGTAGGCCGCCTCGACGACATATGGGCCGCCGCCAACGGAATCGCGGGATGAGAACAGCACGAAGCGGCGGGCGGTGAAGATCAGTTTCCGGAAATGCCCGCGTGTGGCGAAGTAATCCGCCACGTCGATGGGCGAGGCGTCGCGCAGGCGCGCAAGGGTCACGTGGGGCGTGAACTTGCGCTTTTCCGGCGGCAGGCCGACCCGGCGCACCAGGCGCTCCTGTTCCGCCTGCAGATCGTTGATCCCGTTGGTCGCGACCGCGCGGGCAAAGACCGTGCGCGGCTTCGACCCGCCGAAGGTGTCGAGACTGTCGAGGGTGACGTTGACGGGGTCGCGCCGGCGGCTCTCGCCAAGGACCGACAGCACATCCTCGGCCATGCGCTCATCGATGTCGCCGAGGAAGCGTAAGGTGATGTGGTAGTTTTGGGGATCGATCCAGCGCGCTCCAGGGAGCCCGCCGCGATAGGTCGAGAGCTGAAGGCCGACCTCGGCCGGGATCTCGATGCCGGTGAACAGGCGTGGCATGTCGCACCTCCTGAGCCTGGCGGACTCTTCAACAAGATGATGGGGGCAGAAGGCCTGTCACCACAAGGGCCGATTGAGACGATCAACAGCCCGTTGGGCCTGAGTTTCGGTGACGCAGCAAGTTCACCCGATGCGACCTGAGTGGCCGAAAGACCCGCGACAGAGAAGCTTGGCGGAAATGGTATCTCCGGTGCTCATCGCTTTACGAG
Source organism: Microvirga alba (assembly GCF_015694465.1). Classification (GTDB taxonomy): domain Bacteria; phylum Pseudomonadota; class Alphaproteobacteria; order Rhizobiales; family Beijerinckiaceae; genus Microvirga; species Microvirga alba. The sequence goes on along the minus strand of NZ_JADQDO010000002.1, from coordinate 413,657 downwards.
AAAGGCTTTGACACGCTCCACATACCCCGGATCAAGGCCCGCCTCGCGCTGAAGATCGCGTTCCAGATCGAGCTGAGTCGTGAGGTCGTTGGTAGCGGAGGCCTCTAGTGCTTCCTTCGTCAGTGTGACGCCGTAAGGCGGCTTCGAGGCGATGCGCGCAGCGATGTCACGGGCCTCAGGCAACAGTGCCTGATCGTCGCATGTTTTCCAGATCAATCCCCATTCAGCCGCTTGCTCAGCGGAAAGCGGCTCGCCGAGCAGCGCCACAGCTCTGGCGCGAGCGGTGCCGATCAGGCGCGGGAGGAACCAGGTGCCGCCGCAGTCAGGAACAAGGCCAAGATTCGTGAAGAGTTCGAGGAAGCGCGCCGAACGGGCAGCGATAACGATATCGCAGGCCAGCGCGATGTTTGCGCCTGCACCTGCGGCGACCCCGTTGACCGCGGCAATCACCGGGAACCGGAAGGAGCGCAGACGGCGCACGAGTGGGTTGTAGTATTGATCGAGGCTGGCTCCGAGATCCGGCGCCAATCCGTCCGGACGAATCCGATCCGCGAGATCCTGGCCTGTGCAGAATCCGCGTCCCGCGCCTGTCAATATCACAGCTCGGCAAGCCGCATCCGCTTCTGCTTCATCGAGAGCAGCCATCAATGCCTCGTGCATCGAGACGTTGAAGGCGTTCAGGCGGGAAGGGCGGTTGAGCGTCAGGACACGATAGCCCTCACCCAGTTCCGTCAATATGAGCTCGGCCGCCGCATGGTTTGGGTCTCGAAGCTCATTCGGCATAGTCGGGTCTTCTTGTATCACGGAAGGAAAGGCAGGCGATTCTTGAGGCCGCCACTCTAGCGGAGCGGGAGCGGTGAGGCGACTGAAACTGTTCCGCACAGCGGAATAGTTTTCCGCAAATTCGCTTGACCGGTCTGCCTGACAAAGGTCTTTTAGGCCCCATTCAAGAACCGCTTTTCCGCAACGAACTCCAATGTCCGTTCTTTGGTCGGCATGCTCACGGTGACGTGCAGGACAGGCTTTTCACGCGGGTCACAGAGAGGACAAGAGTCATGGGGAACACAAACGAAGCCCGTCTCACCTTAGGCATCGTCGGAGCCGGTGCCATGGGCTCAGGGATTGCCCAGGTTGCTGCCGCCGCCGGGATCAACGTGCACATCTTCGACATGCGCGCGGACGCCGCGGCCAACAGCAGGAATGACGTTGCCAAGCGCCTACGAAAGCGGGTCGATGAAGGTAAGCTCACGGCTGACGAAGCCGAGACGACCATCGCCTGCCTCAACGTGGCGGACCGGATCGAGGACCTTGCCGCTTGTGACGTCATCGTCGAGGCGATTGTCGAGAATCTCGACGTCAAGCGCGAGTTGTTCAAAGCCCTGGAAGGGATCGTCAGTGAAGAGACCATCCTCGCGTCCAACACCTCATCTCTGCCGATTGGCGCCATCGCGGCGGGGCTGAAGCACCGCCAGCGGGTCGGTGGCCTGCACTTCTTCAACCCGGTTCCTCTTATGCGGCTGGTGGAGGTCATCCCCGGTCCGGATACAACTGACGCGGTCGTCGAAACCCTCGTCGCGCTGGGCAAGCGGCTTGGGCGGGACCCCGTCGTCGTGCGGGACACGCCCGGCTTTCTCGTCAATCTCGGCGGCCGGGCCTATACCACCGAGGCGCTTGCCATCCTGCACGAGAACGTGGCGACCCCCGCACAAATCGATGCCGTCATGCGTGATTGCTGCGGCTTTCGTATGGGTCCGTTCGAATTGATGGATCTGACCGGAATTGACGTAAACTTCCCCGTGACGCGTTTCGTTCACGAGAGCTTCTTTGGCGATCCGCGCCTGCGTTCGACGCCCTATCATCGCTACCTGCTGGAGACCGGCCAGCTTGGTCGCAAAACGGGACGAGGCTTCTATCACTATGGCGAGGGAGCGCAGAAGCCCTCGGCCGACGCCGTCAGAATGGGCGCTGCCGCCGAGAAGGTTTTTCTGGTTGAGCCCAGCGACGTGCTAAAGACTTTGGCACTCGAACTGGGGGTTTCCATTCTCGACACGGATGACGGTGTTTCGCCGCTGTTGGGTGCGCCGCTTGGAGAGGACACAACCGCTTTCGCCACGCGCACGGGAAGTGACGCCCGCCGGCTGGTGGCTCTGGATCTGAGCTTCGATACATCCAAGCGGATCACCGCCATGACGGCACCAGGCTGCGATCCCGCCATTCGGCAGGCGGTCATCAATGCACTGATTGGGAGCGGCCGCGCTGTAACGGCAATTGCGGATTCTCCAGGCTTCATCGCGCAACGAATTGTAGCAATGGTGGCCAATCTCGGTTGTGAGATGGCTCAGGCGGGGCTTGCTGCTCCTCGAGATATCGACAAGGCCATGCGCCTTGGTCTCAATTACCCGCAAGGTCCGCTCGAATTCGCCCAATCGATTGGCCCGCGTCATGTCCTCGCTGTGCTGACGGCGTTGCAGTCGCTGACAGGCGACGACCGTTATCGCCCCAGTCAGTGGCTGCGTCGCCGGGCCTCGCTCGGTATTCCTGTCTGGACGGTGTGAGGGCCGCCCTACGGTCCCCACAGGGTCGTGACGGTTCCCTTCAGCGCGTCGGCGAGGCGACCCCTCATGTCAGCTTCGCTGACGCTGCCGGTGGCGATCGGTATGGTGATCGCTGCCATTTCGCCGTTGTCCTCAAGGGCGACAGCGATGCCGCCGATGCCACGCCGCCAGGCATCGCGAATGAAGGAGATGCCGAGTTCGCATGCTTCAGCGAGGTTGGCTTTGAAGGCCTCGACATTGCCGCCGCGCTTGGCGAGGTGAGCGCACACACGCGCGGCAAGCAATCGCCGGTCACGTTCTGGCATTGCAGCGAGAATCGCGATCCCCGCCGCAGACACGGCGACGGGCAGACGGCCGCCCGTCGCGAGCCGCACTGCGACAAGCTCGGAGCCCTGGACGACTTCGACAAAGGTGACATGCAGCCCGTCACGGATCACGAGGCCGACGGTCTCTCCGGTCTCTTCGGAAAGCTGCTTCAACATGGGCTTCGCCCGATCGAGCATTGTCATCCCCGCGAGTACCGGATAGCCGAGAGCCAGGTTCTTGGGGGTCAGCTCGTAAGCGCGCTTTGACTGACTGAAACGTAGGTAGCCCAGTTCCATTGCCGTGTGGGTCAACCGACTGACCGTCGAAGGCGGGAGCCCGGTGGCCCGCGAGAGCTCGCCGTTGCTCAACGGCCGCTGCGCGCGCGAGAGGGCTTCGAGAATGGCCAGACCTCTCGCGAAAGCATCGACAAACTGGCGGTCTGCACGCTCCATGACAACGTCCCAACTATTCCGCACTGCGGAAAGGCTTTTCGCAAATACCCGTTGCGAATAGCACTGCTCTCGGAGAAAGTCCACGCAACCGCCGTTACGGAAATGAATAGTTATTCACCGCGGAATAAGGGAGGAACAGGATGCTGACTGGTGACATGTTGCGTCGCTCGGCCGAGCGTTTTCCTAGGAAGCCCGCCATCCTCTGGGACGGCACGTCACTCAGTTACCGGGATCTCGACCTGGCCGCCAATCGGCTGGCGAACGCCCTGATTGATCTCGGGCTGGCGAAGGGTGGCAAGGTCGGCATCATCAGCCGCAATCGTACCGAGTATGGCATCACCTTTTTCGGCGCCGCGCGCTCGGGAGGTGTTCTGGTCAATATCTCCGTTCTTTATGCGCCCGAAGAACTGCAGTACGTGCTCGACAAGGCCGATGTTGAAATCCTGATCTTCGAGCATCCGTTCGCCGAGAAGGTCATGGCGGCGCGCGCCAATCTGCCCAGGATCAAGACGCTCATCTGCGTTGGCGGCGAGGTCGAGGGAGCGATTCCGTTCGAGGCGATCCTCGCACGCGGCTCTGAGGACCATCCCCCTGTCGACATCCATGAGGACGACCCGTTCAGCATGACGTACACGGGCGGCACAACGGGCCGCCCGAAAGGTGTTCTCACGAGCCATCGCAACCGCATGATCACGGCTCATACGGTCATGGTCGAAGAGGCGATCGATGAGCGCGATGTCGTTGGCATCGTCACGCCTCTCTTTCACGTGGCCGCGCTCAACATCATGTTCCAGCCGGCTGTTCTCGCCGGGGCGACCAGTACCTTCCTGTCGAAGTGGAACGTCGCCGATTTTGCCGCCATGGCGCGCACAACGGGTATGACGGCGGTCTTCATGGTGCCGACCCAGGCCAGCATGGTTGTCAGCGATCCGGCATTCGACGCGGCCAATTACAAGACATGGACCAAGCTCGCCTTCGCCGGTGCGCCGATGCCTGATTGGGTGCAACGGGAGCTGCTGGAGAAACTTCCAGATCTGAAGCTGACTCAAATCTACGGTCAATCCGAGGTCGGCGTGCTGACCGTCCTGCGGCATTGGTATCTGCCCGGCAAACTCGGCTCTATCGGCCGGCAAGGATACAATGTGGATGTCGCGGTCGTGGATCGTGATGGGAAACCGGTCAAGGCTGGAGAGATCGGCGAACTCGTCTCGCGCGGCGAAAACGTCATGCTTGAGTACTACAAGGAACCCGAGCAGACTGCGAACTTCTTCCGGAATGGCTGGGGCTGGACCGGCGATCTGGCGACGGTGGACGAGGAGGGCTTCGTCACTCTCGTGGACCGTTCGAAAGACATGATCATATCCGGCGGCGAGAACGTTTATCCGAAGGAAATCGAGAACGTCCTCTATGAGCACGCCGCCGTCGCGGAATCTGCGGTCTTCGGCATCCCCGACGATAAATGGGGCGAAGTGCCCGTGGCCTACATTCAGATCAAGGCCGGCATGGTGGTGAGCGAGGATGAGATCGTGGCGCATTGTGCAGAGCGTCTGGCCCGATTCAAGCGTCCTCGCGTCGTGAAATTTGTGCCGGATTTCCCCAAGACCCCTATTGGCAAGATTCAGAAGAACATCCTGCGGGAGCCCTACTGGAGAGATCGGGAGAAAAAAATATGAGCAGCCATTACGCGAATTACAGCCGACTGAAGTTCGACTGGCCAGAAGAGCGCATCCTGCGGATTACCATGGAAAATCCAGGCCGCCTCAACTCGGCCGATGCCGTCATGCATGGCGAACTGGTTCGAATCTGGCGCGACATCGACTCCGATCCCAACGTCTCGGCGGTCATTATCCGCGGTGCGGGCGAGGCATTCTCCTCGGGTGGGGATCTCGATCTCGTGAAGGAGATGACGGAAGACTTCCACACGCTCACGCGAGTGTGGAAAGAAGCTCGTGATCTGGTCTACAACCTGGTGAATTGCTCCAAGCCGATCGTTTCCGCCATGCAGGGCCCGGCTGTCGGCGCCGGCCTCGTTGCCGGTCTTTTGGCTGACATATCGATCGCCTCCCGCTCTGCTCGTATCATTGACGGACACACGCGGCTCGGCGTTGCTGCGGGCGATCACGCAGCGATCGTCTGGCCGCTTCTCTGCGGTCTCGCGAAGTCGAAATACTATCTTCTTCTTTGCGAGTCGGTGAGCGGTGAGGAAGCGGAGCGCATTGGCTTGGTGTCCTTGTGTGTCGACGACGCGCAGCTCCATGACAAGGCTCTGGAGGTGGCAAGAAAGCTTGCCGCCGGATCGCCGACCGCCATTCGCTGGACCAAGTACGCGCTGAACAATTGGCTGCGCATGGCTGGACCGACCTTCGACACATCGCTCGCGCTCGAATTCATGGGATTCAAGGGGCCGGATGTCCAGGAAGGCCTGGCCTCCCTGCGCGAAAAGCGACGTCCGAACTTCACCAAAGACTGTCCCCTCTAAGGAGATCGCTCCATGACGGAAGCGTATATCTGCGCGGGCGTGCGAACTCCGATAGGGCGCTATGGTGGCGTGCTGGCGGCCGTGCGGCCCGACGACATGGCAGGCCTTGTCCTGCGCGAACTGATGGCGCGGGTGCCCCAGCTCCCCGCTGATGCAATCGATGATGTCATCTTGGGTTGTGCCAACCAGGCCGGGGAGGACAACCGCAACGTCGCGCGGATGGCTGTTCTTTTATCTGGCCTGCCTGATACGGTACCTGGAACGACGATCAACCGGCTCTGCGGCTCCGGTCTTGATGCGGTCGGCCAGGCCGCACGGGCTATTCGGGCCGGCGAGGCCGAGGTCATCATAGCGGGTGGCGTCGAGTCGATGACACGGGCGCCCTTTGTCATGGGCAAGGCCGACACCGCGTTCTCTCGCTCCGCCGACATCTTCGACACGACGATCGGATGGCGCTTCGTCAACCCCGTCCTGAAGGGGCGGTTTGGCATCGATTCCATGCCTGAAACGGCGGAGAACCTTGCCGAGCAGTTCCAGATTTCCCGGCAGGACCAGGATGCGTTCGCCGTGCGCAGTCAGCAACGCGCCGCGCGCGCGCAACAATCGGGCCGTTTCGATCGCGAGATCGTGGCAGTCAGCGTTCCTCAAAGAAAGGGTGACCCGATCAGGGTCGAGCGCGACGAGCATCCCCGCGAGACCACCCTGGAAAAGCTCGGCCAATTGGCCACCCCGTTCCGAAAGGGGGGGAGTGTGACTGCAGGCAATGCCTCGGGCGTTAACGATGGTGCCGCGGCTATGGTCATTGCGTCGGCAGAGGCGGTCTCCGAATACGGTCTGACTCCTCTCGCCCGCGTCGCTGGCCTCGCGACGGCAGGCGTTGAGCCACGGATCATGGGCATCGGCCCGGTTCCCGCCAGTCAAAAATTGATGGCCCGTCTCGGCCTGCAGATTTCCGACATGGATGTGATCGAGCTCAACGAGGCTTTCGCGGCCCAGGCGTTGGCATGCCTGCGCCAACTCGGGCTTCCGGACGATGCCGAGCATGTAAACCCCAACGGCGGCGCCATCGCCCTCGGGCATCCCCTCGGCATGTCCGGTGCGCGCCTCGCGTTGACAGCAGCGCTGGAACTGCAACAGCGCGATGCAAAGCGGGCGTTGTGCAGCATGTGCATCGGCGTGGGGCAGGGCATTGCCCTCGTGGTGGAGAAAGCATGATGGATAACCCCGCCACTTCGGAAGTTATTCTCGAGCGCAAGAGCGCCGCCATTGCGGTGGTTCGCATCAACAGACCAAAGGTGCGCAATGCCCTCAATATGTCGGTGCGACGCAGGCTGGCGGAAATCTTCGAGAGCTTCGTGGATGATACCGCGCTACGCTGCGTGGTCCTGACCGGTGACGAGACCAGCTTCGCCGCCGGTGCCGATATTCAGGACATGGCGGAGATCAGCGCAGTTGACATGTATCTGCGTCACAATGAGCGGCTCTGGGAAGCCGTCGGTCGATGCCCGCAGCCTGTCATCGCCGCAGTGAATGGATTCGCGCTCGGCGGCGGCCTCGAACTCGCGATGCACGCGGATATCATCATTGCCGGACGCAGCGCCAAGCTCGGCCAACCTGAAGTACGCGTCGGCATCATGCCGGGCGCAGGCGGAACCCAGCGCCTGACGCGCGCGGTCGGCAAGTTCAAGGCAATGCGCCTGTGCCTCACGGGTGAGATCATTGATGCCGAAGAGGCCTGCGACATGGGCCTCGTCAGCAAGGTGGTGGCGGACGAGGCAGTCTTCGAAACAGCGATGGCGATGGCCGAGCAGTTAACCAAGCTTCCGCCAATTGCGCTTGCGCAGATCAAGGAAGTCATTCTTCACGGTCAAGACGCACCGCTCGGCGCAGCGCTCGCTCTCGAGCGAAAGGCGCTTCAGGTTCTCTTCGCCACCAACGACAAGAATGAAGGCATGCGGGCGTTCTTGGAAAAGCGGGCTCCGAACTACACGGGGGCATAAGACCCGGGAATGCAAACTCGTCGCTCTCCCTTTCGAAAGGGAGGGAGGGACGCCCAAGACAGGAAAGGGACGATCTCATGGATCTCAGGATAAGTGGCGAAACCGCACTGATACTGGGCGGCACGAAGGGCCTTGGCTTCGCCTGTGCCCGGGAGTTGAGTGCAGCCGGCGTTCGCGTCGCGGTCAATGGCCGCAATGCCGACGAGGGAGCGCATGCGGTTGCTCTGCTTGGGGATGGAGCCATCTTCGTGCAGGGAGATCTCGCTGACCCGGATCAGCCCTCGCGTCTCATCGAGGAAGCCCAGCGCCAGCTCGGACCACTTCATATCCTCGTCACGAATGCAGGCGGCCCACCGACGGGTGAGTTCACGGATCACACGGTCGAAACCTGGCGTAAGGCGTTGGAAGTCAACATGTTGTCGGCAATCCAAGCCGCGCGCCTTCTCCTGCCGGGCATGATCGAAGCCAGGTACGGCCGGATCGTGAACATCACGTCGTTTGCCGTCAAAGAACCGTACCCGAACATGGCCCTCGCCAACGGAGTACGTGCCGGATTGACGGGAGCGATGGCAACCCTAGCGCGGGAGGTTGCCGGCAAGGGCGTAACGGTCAACAACATTCTGCCTGGGCTCATGGCCACCGGCGCACTCGATCGCGTCATCAGAGCTCGCGCGACGCGCGACGGAATCACGGAGCCGGAAGCATCGGCACGCATGGCAGCATCCGTACCGGCGGGCCGTCTCGGCACGTCAGAGGATTTCGGTCCCCTGTGCGCCTTCCTCTGTTCCCGTCACGCCGATTATATCACGGCACAAAACATCGCGGTGGATGGAGGTCTCATTCGTGGCCTTCTCTGATGGATGACAACGAGCAAGTGATCTCGTAGCTCGCTGGTTTGCCGCGCTCAGCACTATCGACATGAGCGCACTTTGATAAATTTCGATCCGGGATAGAAACGCCTCAATCCTTCCGCGTAGCGGAATATTTTTTTGCACAACGGTAGTGGTTTTCTGGCAATCTCCGGGCGCAACAACAAAAATGAACGCCATCAATTCCAAGATATCGATCGGGAGGACTCTATGAAAAAACTCTGCCTCGGCATCATCGGCGCGGCCTGCTCCATTACGGCAGCTTCCGCGCAGCTATCTGACAACACCGTCAAAATCGGCGTGCTCACTGACCAGACGGGAGTATTCTCCTCTTTGGCCGGCAAGGGCTCGGTCGTTGCCGCCGAAATGGCGATTGAGGATTTCGGCACCAAGATTGGTGGCAAGAAGGTCGAGCTTGTCAGCGCCGATCATCAGAACAAGGCTGATGTGGGCACACAAATCGCCCGGCGCTGGTTCGACGCCGAGGGCGTCGACATGATCATCGATGTGCCCAACTCGTCCGTTGTGCTTGCCGTTCAAGAATTGGCGCGCGAAAAGAACCGCGTCCTTATCGTGTCTGGTGCCGGGACGGCCGATCTCACCAACAAGGCCTGTTCACCCAATGGTATCCATTGGACCTGGGACACTTATTCCGCCGCTGTGAGCACGGCCAAGGCCATTGTTCAGGAAGGCGGCAAGTCGTGGTACTTCCTGACCGCTGACTACGCATTCGGTCACACGATGAAGGCGGACGTTGCGCGTGTCGTCGAAGCGACGGGCGGAAAGGTTGTCGGATCGGTGCAGCATCCGCTCAACACGTCCGATTTTTCCTCGTTCCTGATGCGGGTTCCGAGCACGAACGCTGATGTGATCGCGCTTGCCAACGGCGGCAGCGATACGATCAACTCCCTCAAGCAGGCACAAGAGTTCGGTCTTACGCAGAAAGCAAAGATCGCGGGGCTTGCTATCTTCCTGACCGATGTCCATTCGATCGGACTTCAGACGGCGCAGGGTCTCTACCTGACGACGGGATTCTATTGGGATCGGAACGACGAAACCCGTGAATGGTCACAGCGTTTCTTCAAGCGTCACGGCGCAATGCCCACGATGTCTCAGGCCGGCGTCTACTCGGCGATCATGCATTACCTGAAGTCGATTGAGGGCGTGGGAAGCGATGCCGCCGAAAAGGTGGTTGCTCGCATGAAGGAAACCCCGGTCAACGACTTCTTCGCAAAGAATGGCAAGATCCGTGCCGATGGTCGTATGGTTCACGACATGTATCTGGCGCAGGTGAAGACGCCCGCCGAGTCGAAGGCTGCCTGGGACTATTACAAGATCCTGCGCACTGTGCCTGGCGAGGAAGCCTTCCGCCCTCTGTCGGAGAGCGAGTGCTCGCTCGTCCGCAAGTAGTCGCGGCATAGGCAGGCTTCGGCCTCTCCCAACCTGAAATCGGCGCGTGCCCTCCGGGCGCGCGCCCTCCAACGGTGTTTATGGAGCCATGGCGAACGAAATCATTCTGAGCGCATCGGGGCTTACCAAAGAGTTCAAGGGGTTTGTCGCCGTTGACGACGTCACGCTTTCCGTTCGGCGCGGCACGATTCACGCCTTAATCGGTCCCAACGGAGCCGGAAAGACAACCTGCTTCAATCTTCTTACAAAAGTTCTGAGTCCGACGGCTGGCCGTATCATCTACAACGGTCGTGACATCACAAAGATGTCGCCGGCGAACGTCGCCCGCCTCGGACTGGTTCGCTCGTTCCAGATCTCGGCGGTCTTCGGTCACATGACGGCGCTTGAGAACGTCCGGATCGCCCTTCAGCGCCGCATCCGGGGAGACTCTTTTGATTTCTGGTGCTCCGAACGCGTGCTCTCCTCTCTCCATGACGAAGCCTGGGAGTTGATCACGGCCGTGGGTCTCACGGAGTTCGCCATGATCCCGGCTCGCGAGCTTTCCTATGGACGCAAGCGTGCGCTTGAAATCGCGACAACTCTTGCCCTGGATCCCGAGATGCTTCTGCTGGATGAGCCGATGGCGGGAATGACCCAGGAAGATGTTGAGCGCGTCTCCGCACTCATTAAGGAAATTTCGCAGAAACGAACCATCCTGATGGTGGAACATAATCTCTCGGTCGTGGCATCGCTGTCCGACCGGATCACTGTCCTGACGCGAGGAAAGGTCCTGGCCGAAGGTGATTATGCAACCGTGTCGAAGGATCCTCGTGTCATCGAGGCATACATCGGGGTGCCTCATGCATAGGGTTTCCGCTGGATATACCGGGCCCATGCCGCTGCTCGCTGTAAAAGAGCTTGAGGCTTGGTACGGTGAAAGTCACGTTCTCCACGGTGTGACGTTTGATGTCCCATCCGGAGAGGTCGTAACGCTGCTTGGTCGGAATGGCGCTGGAAAGAGCACGACGCTCAAGGCCATTATCGGGATCATGCGCCGACGCAAAGGATCGATCCGTTTCTCCGGCAAGGAGACCATCGGCCTGAGTGCGCGCGCCATTGCGAGAAGCGGAATTGCGTTCTGCCCTGAGGATCGGGGAATCTACTCAAGCCTCAACGTTGAAGAAAACTTGCGGCTCCCTCCCGTCGTCCAGGATGGCGGCCTCTCTGTTGATGAGATTTTCGACATGTTCCCCAATCTTCGTGAGCGGCTGAAGAGCCCCGGTACGAAGCTATCCGGAGGTGAACAGCAGATGCTCGCCATCGGACGCATCCTGAGAACCGGTGCGAAATTCCTGCTCCTTGACGAGCCGACGGAGGGATTGGCGCCGGTCATCGTGCAACAGATCGGTCGCACGATTAAGGAATTGAAGGCACGCGGATTCACCATCGTGCTCGTGGAGCAGAATTTTCATTTCGCCTCAACCGTTGCGGACCGCCACTACGTCATGGAGCACGGTCGGGTCGTTGACATGGTTCCAAACGCTGATCTTGCGGCGAGCGCCGCGAAACTCAGCCGCTATCTTGGCGTCTAGAAAGGGGATTTCATGTTCGATCTTCTTGGCATCCCTCCTCAGGTTCTTTTCAGCCAGCTTCTGTTGGGGCTCATCAATGGCGCTTTCTACGCCATGCTCAGCCTCGGGCTGGCGGTGATCTTCGGCCTTCTCAACATCGTCAATTTCGCCCACGGCGCCCTCTACATGATGGGCGCTTTCGGTGCCTGGATGCTGCTCAACTACCTCGGTATCGGGTATTGGTGGGCGCTTCTTCTATCACCGCTCATGGTCGGATTGTTCGGTGTTCTCATCGAACGTTTACTGCTGCGATGGCTCTACGACCTTGATCATCTCTACGGCATGATCCTCACATTCGGTCTTGCGTTGGTGATCACCGGTCTCTTCCGGAACTTCTATGGCGCGACCGGCATGCCTTATACTTTGCCGCCGCTTCTCACCGGCGGGCACAATCTCGGGTTCATGTTCCTGCCGAACTCACGCGCGTTCGTGATCGCGTCCTCGCTCATCGTGTGTCTGTCGACTTGGTTCGTCATCGAAAGGACGCGTCTGGGCTCCTATCTGCGGGCAGCAACGGAAAACCCGGCGCTGACGGAAGCCTTTGGCATCAACGTCTCGCTGCTGGTCACCATGACCTATGGCTTCGGTGTGGCACTGGCAGGTTTCGCCGGCGTGCTCGCGGCTCCCATCTATTCGGTCAATCCAACCATGGGTTCCGACCTCATCATCGTTGTCTTCGCGGTGGTCGTCATCGGAGGCATGGGCTCAATCCTTGGCTCGATCATCACGGGCTTCTCCCTGGGGATCGTCGAAGGATTGACCAAGGTTTTCTGGCCGGAAGCATCAGCTACCGTCATCTTCGTGATCATGGCCATTGTCCTCATGGCAAAGCCCGCGGGCCTTTTTGGGAGAAGTTCCTGATATGCCGACTCATAGCAGCGTACCCGTCGCGGCCCCGTTCCGAAAATTGGGCATGCCGCGCTATCATCTGATGATCATGCTGGGACTGGCCGCTGTGCTCTCTGTCGCGCCATTCCTGCTTTATCCCATCCTGATGATAAAGATCCTGTGCTTTGCGCTGTTCGCCTGCTCGGTCAATCTGCTGCTCGGTTATGCCGGCCTCCTCTCGTTTGGGCACGCGGCATATTTCGGCATGTCCAGCTACGTGGCTGCGCATGCGGCTAAGGTCTGGGGGCTCTCTCCGGAACTGGCGATATTGTGCGGTGTTGGTATTGCTGTCCTGTTGGGCTGCATTTTTGGCGCGCTCGCGATCAGGCGCCAAGGCATTTACTTTGCGATGGTCACACTCGCCTTCGCACAAATGGTGTATTTCTTCGCGCTCCAGGCTCCATTCACCGGGGGAGAAGACGGCATCCAGAAAGTGCCGCGAGGCGCGCTATTCGGGCTCATCCCTCTGGCTGACGACAAGACGCTGTATTGGTTCGTCCTCGTTGTCTTCTTTGCTTGCCTGCTGGCGCTCTACCGCATCATCCATTCGCCGTTTGGGCAGGTGCTGAAGGCTATTCGGGACAATGAGGCACGGGCGGTCTCACTGGGTTATCGCGTCAATCAGTACAAATTTATCGCCTTCGTTCTGTCGGCCGCCTTGGCAGGAGTTGCCGGCGGGACCAAGGCAATCGTCTTCCAGCTGGCGACCTTGACGGACGTCTACTGGACGATGTCCGGGGAAGTGGTCCTTATGACCCTCATTGGGGGCATGTATACTTTCTTTGGACCGATCGTTGGTGCGGCCCTCGTTGTCTTGATGCAGAACTACCTCGCCTCGGTCGGCGACTGGGTTACGGTCATACAGGGTCTTGTCTTTGTCGCGTGCGTGCTGCTCTTCCGCGAAGGAATTGTTGGCTTTATTGCCTCAAAATTGAAGCGTCCCTTGTAGGATAGGGGAGGGGCCTCGCAATGAGCAGTACAGAGATCCGGCTTCTGCTGAGCCCTGCCGAGTACGTCGACAGCGATCATCCTGCGATCAGGTCATATGCCAGCGAGGCGACAGCCGGGATTGCCAGTGCAGCTGGCAAAGCCCGCCGCCTTTATGATGTGGTTCGGGATAGCATTCGATACGATCCGTATGTCGACTATACGGACCGTGAGGTTTTCCGCGCCAGTAGTGTGCTCCAGGCAGGGGCCGGGTACTGCGTGGGCAAGGCTGCCCTTTACGCCGCACTCTGCCGCGCCGTGGGACTGCCCGCGCGGGTCGGCCTGGCGGATGTGCGCAACCATCTTGCCACGCCACGCCTGATCGAGGCGGTTGGAACCGATGTCTTCGCGTTCCATGGCTACGTTGAGGTGCAATTGGAGGGCCGCTGGGTCAAGGTTACCCCGACCTTCAATTCCTCTCTTTGCGCCAAGCTGGGTGTCGCTCCATTGGATTTCGATGGAACCGGCGATGCCCTATTGCAGGCCTACGATGGCGAAGGCCGTAGGTTCATGGAGTATCTCCTGGACCACGGGAGCTTCTTTGACGTGCCAACCAAATTTCTCATGGCCGAAATGGTCCGTCTCTATCCAAATCTCAGTCAGCCAGGCGGACTGCGCGGCAACATGGAGGCCGAGGCAAGCCGTCCTTGAGGGCTGCGCAAGAACTGACGGGGTCGCCCAGTCGCGGGCCGTTTTGCAAGCTCAGTCGCAACCCTTTGCTTTCTGTCGCGTGTAGGCGAGACCTATATCGAGGTCCGAGGCCAGCTCATCCCGGCTCGCCTCGTGGCGTCCGGGATGAGGCGCGTGGTTACGGGCAGGGATTGCAATGTTCGAGGTGGATCGCGTTGATCCTCTCTTCCAGCTCCGGCGAGATCTTGAGGTTGATCGAGCCAATATCGGTTTTGAGCTGCTCCATCGAGGTCGCGCCGATGATGTTTGAATGGACGAAGGGGCGCGAATTGACGAAGGCCAGTGCCATCTGGGCCGGATCGAGGCTGAATTCGCGGGCGAGCGCGATGTATTTGCGGATCGCCGCTTCCGCCCCGGGCGTCTCGTAGCGCTGGCCGCGCTGGAAGAGAGTGGTGCGCGCTCCGGCCGGGCGGGCCCCGTCGAGATACTTGCCGGTGAGATAGCCCTGCGCGAGGGGCGAATAGGCCAGCAACCCGACATCCTCGCGCATGCTCACCTCGGCCAGCGCCACCTCATAGGTGCGGTTGAGGAGATTGTAGGCGTTCTGGACCGATTGCACCCGCGGCAGGCTCTTGGTTTCGGAGGCTTTGAGGAAGCTCATGGTGCCCCAGGCGCTCTCGTTCGAGAGGCCGAAATGGCGGATTTTCCCGGCCTTCACCAGATCGCCCATGATCGCGAGTGTTTCTTCGATGGGATGCGAATCGCCCGGCTGATGGCGATAGATCGTCGGGTTCGAGCCCCAGGGCATGGGGCGGTCGGGCCAGTGGATCTGGTAGAGGTCGATGTAGTCGGTCTGCAGGCGCTTGAGGCTGCCGTCGATAGCCTCCTCGATCTGCTTGCGGGAGAGTTCGGCGGGCGAGCCGTCCTTCCGGAACCAGTTCATCTCCGAGCGACCGACGATTTTCGTGGCGAGAATCACCTTGTCGCGGCTGCCCCGCGCTTTGAACCACGAGCCGATGATCCGCTCGGTCGAGCCCTGGGTCTCGGGCTTCGGCGGGATCGAGTAAAGTTCGGCGGTGTCGAAGAAGTTGACGCCCTGGTCGAGGGCGTAATCCATCTGCGCGTGGCCCTCGGCCTCGGTGTTCTGCTGCCCCCAGGTCATGGTGCCGAGGCAGATGAGGCTGACATTGAGATCCGTGCGGCCGAGGCGGCGGTAGTCCATGGCAAGGCTCCTCGCGGCGGGAGAGGCCGCGTTTCGGCGAAAGGAAGGCGCTGACGGGCGTCAGCGTTTGGGAAGACTGGCGAGAAAAGTCTCGACGGTGGGCAGGATGCGACCGACGATGATCTCAATTCCCCTGGCCGTCGGGTGAAGGCCATCTTGGAGGTTGAGGGCCGTCTCGCCAGCGACGCCATCCAGAAAGAAGGGATAGAGCACAAGGCCGTGCTTCTTCGCAATGTCCGGATAGAGCGAGTCGAATTTTTGCGCGTAATCCGGCCCGAGATTGCGCGAGGCGACCATGCCCGCCAGCATGACCGGGATGTTGCGGGCCTTCAATTGCTCGACGATGCCCTCGATGGCCTGGCGAGGAACGGCGGGATCGAGCCCGCGCAGCATGTCGTTGGCCCCGAGTTCCACGATCACCCCATCTATGCCGTCGGGCACCGACCAATCGAGCCGGTCGAGTCCCGCCGAGGCGGTGTCGCCGGAAACGCCTGCATTGGCCACTTCCACGTTGTAGCCCTTGGCTTTCAGGGCGCGCTCCAACGCTGCCGGGAAGGCCGCCTCGTTGGGCAGCCCATACCCGGCCGACAGACTGTCGCCGAAAGCGACGAGGCGAATCGGCGGGCCTTGGGCGTGGGCGGGTTGGAGCGGCCCGGTCAGGGCGAAGAAAACGGCCGCACACGCAAAAATGATTGCCATGAACGGGCCGGATTGGCGCTTCATCTCTATGCTTCCCATATGTGCCAAACTAAGCCGAGCGTCTCGGCGGTTTCCAACAAGATCGGATGAGCGGGCATGCAGGACAAGGCCATCGCGCTGCAAGATGTGGATTTGAGCCTTGGGCGCGGGGCTGCGCGGGTGCATATCTTGAAAGGGATTTCGCTCGACATCGCCCGGGGTGAGGCGGTCGGTCTCGTCGGCCCGTCGGGATCGGGAAAATCCACCCTTCTCATGACCATGGCAGGGTTGGAGCGCCCGGATTCGGGCCGGATCCTCGTCGAGGGCACCGATCTTGCGGCGCTCAATGAAGACGCGCTGGCGCGGTTTCGCGGACGGCGCATCGGCATCGTGTTCCAGTCCTTCCACCTCGTTCCGACCATGACCGCGCTCGAAAACGTCGCCCTGCCGCTCGAACTTGCGGGCGCGGGCGATGCCTTCGAGCGGGCGGAGGCCGAATTGCAGGCCGTGGGTCTTCGACATCGCCTGCACCATTATCCGGCCCAATTGTCCGGCGGCGAGCAGCAGCGCGTGGCGATTGCCCGCGCCATCGTGCCCAACCCCGCGATCCTGGTGGCGGACGAACCCACGGGCAATCTCGATGAGGATACCGGCCAATCGATCATCGACCTGCTTTTTGCGCTTAAACGCGACCGGGGTTCGACCCTCGTGCTTGTGACCCACGATCTCAATCTCGCCCGGCTCTGCGACCGCATGGTGCGCTTGCGCTCCGGCCATGTGGAGGTCGATGCGGCCTCGACTGCCGCCTGACCGGGAGCGTTTCCATGCACGGCACACTTCCCGCTCCTCCGCAACGGCAGCCCAAACCAACCCCCGTCCTTCCCCTCGTTTTGCGCCTTGCCCTGCGGGAGCTGCGCGGCGGGTTGAAGGGCTTTGCGATTTTCCTCGCCTGCATCGCGCTCGGCGTCGCGGCGATTGCGGGGGTCTCGTCGCTCTCGCGCTCCCTGACCGATGGCATTTCCCGCGAAGGCCGCCGCATCCTCGGCGGCGACATGGCGTTCTCCCTGCTGCAGCGGGAGGCGAATGAGGCCGAGCGGGCGTTTTTGAGCGCCAAAGGCCAAGTCAGCGCCATCGCCAGCCTTCGCGCCATGGCGGTTGCGGGTGAGAAGGGTTCCGCGCTCGTCGAGTTGAAGGCCGTCGATGGCGCCTATCCTGCTGTCGGCCAGCTTGAAACGGACCCGCAACTCGCGCCCGCCGATCTCATGGCCCAGCGCAACGGCGCGTTCGGCGCGGCGGTCGATCCGGCGCTGCTGGCGCGGCTCGATCTCAAGGTGGGCGATCGTGTCACGATCGGAGCGGCGAACGTCGAATTGCGCGCGAGCCTCGTTTCCGAGCCCGACAAGATCGCGAGCGGAATCGGTTTCGGGCCGCGCCTGATCATGTCGCAGGAGGCTTTGCGGGCAACGGGCCTGATCCAACCTGGAAGTCTGGTGCGCTGGACCTATCGGCTGACCCTGCCGCCTGCGCTCTCGACGGATGAGGCATTGGATCAGATCGAGGCCGAGGCCAATCGTGTCCTGCCGGAGGCGGGTTGGAACATCCGCACCCGCGTCAACGCGGATGCGCGGTTCGCCCGCAACATCGAGCGCTTCACGCAGTTTCTGACGTTGGTTGGCCTGACCGCGCTTCTCGTCGGCGGGGTTGGCGTCGCCAATGCGGTGCGTGGCTACGTCGACCGCAAGCGGGCCTCCATCGCCACCCTGAAGAGCCTCGGCGCGCCGGGCGGGCAGGTGGTGAGGCTTTATCTCACGCAAGTCATGCTGATCGCCGCCATCGGCGTCGGCATCGGCCTTGTCGTCGGCGGCGCGGTTCCCTTCATCGTCACCGGCCTGTTCGGCCATCTGCTGCCGATCCCGATTCATCCGACGCTCGCCTGGGGCGAGCTTGGCATCGCCGCGCTTTATGGCTTCCTTACCGCTTTAGTCTTCGCGCTGGGCCCGTTGGGCCGCGCCCATGACGTGCCGGTCTCGGGGCTTTTCCGCGACCAGATCGACCCCGAGCGGCGCTGGCCGCGCCGACGCTATGTGACAGGCCTCGTGTTGTCCGTCGCGGCGCTCGTGTTCCTCGCGGTATTCGCGGCCTATGACCGGAAAATCGCGCTGATGTTCGTCGCCGCCGCGGCCGTGTCCTTCGCGCTTCTGCGCCTCGTGGCCTCGGGCATCATGACGCTCGCGCGCCGCCTGCCGCGTCCGCGCCGGACGGCCCCGCGCCTGGCGCTTTCCAACATCCACCGTCCCGGCGCGCTGACGCCTTCGCTCGTTCTGTCGCTCGGGCTCGGCATTACGCTTCTGGTGACGCTGGCGCTCATCGACGGCAACCTGACGCGTGAACTCCAGCAAACCCTGCCGAAGAGCGCGCCGAGCTTCTTCTTCCTCGACATTCCCAATGCCCAGGCGGACGGGTTTGAAGGGTTCCTGAAAAATCAGGCGGGTACGGCGCAGATCGAGCGCGTGCCGATGATGCGGGGCCGGCTGGTGACCTTGCGCGGGCTCCCGGTCAGCCAGATCAAGGCCAACGAGGATGTGTCATGGGTGCTCGAAGGGGATCGCGGCATTACCTATGCGAAGACCGCGCCGGAAGGTTCGCGCCTCACGGCGGGGAACTGGTGGGCCGAGGATTACAAAGGAAAGCCGCTCGTCTCCTTCGACGACAAGATCGCCCAAGGGCTCGGGCTGAAGCTCGGCGACGAGGTGACGGTCAACGTGCTCGGCCGCAACATCACGGCGACCATCGCGAACCTGCGCCAGGTGGAATGGCGCTCGCTCGGGATCAATTTCGTGATGGTCTTCTCCCCCAACACCTTCGCCGGCGCGCCCCATACGCATCTCGCCACCGTCACTTTCCCGAACGGTTCCGATGCGGCGGTCGACGCCCGAATCCTGCGCAGCGCGGCGCTGGCCTATCCCATGGTGACGAGCGTGCGGGTCAAGGATGCGCTCGATGCGGTCAACGATGTGGTCTCGCAGCTCATCACGGCCATTCGCGGGGCGAGTTCCATTGCGCTCGTTGCCAGCCTTCTGGTGCTCGCCGGCGCTCTCGCGGCGGGGCACCGGGCGCGGCTCTACGATGCGGTGGTGTTGAAGACGCTGGGCGCAACCCGCGCCCGCCTGCTCTCGGCCTATGCCCTGGAATACGGGCTCCTGGGTCTGGCGACGGCGTTGTTCGGCCTGCTCGCGGGCACTCTTGCGGCTTACCTCATCATCACGCGGGTCATGAACCTGAGCTTTGCCTTAGATTTATCGGGCGCGCTGACCGCTTCGGCGTTGGCGGTTCTCGTGACCGTGGGGCTTGGATTGATGGGAACCTGGCGGATCCTGAGTCAAAAACCGGCGTTATACTTGAGAAATCTTTAACGTTTGGGTGCGCTGCGAGGCGTTACAAGAGAGCGTCCGGACATGGAGCGGGACGCTTCATCTTGAGAGTTCTTGTTAAGCTCGCCCAAAGCTTTGCTTTGCCTCTTGCAGAAGCGGTGGCGACCTCTCATATTTGGATCGTCGCCACAGATGGGGCGATTGAAGGCTAACTTCCCGGCCTTTCGAGGCAAATTCAACGGGACACTGGGAGAAAGGACTCCGATGCAACCGTATGAGCAAAACCAATACGCCTCTGGCACCGGCTTTGCCCGGACGGCAGCACAGGTCGATCAAGGCCTGCGCGCCTTCATGCTCGGCGTCTACAACAACATGGTCCTGGGCCTGGCGATTTCAGCCCTGGTCGCCCTTGGCGTGAACAAGCTCGCCACCACGAGTGATCCGGCGCAGGCCGTCACCCGCATGGGCGGCGTTTACCTGACCGAGTTCGGCCGCACGCTTTACGGCACGCCCCTGATGTGGGTCGTGGCGCTGGCGCCGCTGGCTTTCATCTTCTTCTTCTCGTTCCGCATGGACCGGATGACGGCAGCCGCGGCGCGCACCACCTTCTTCGCCTTCGCGGCGGTGATGGGCGCTTCGCTCTCGACGCTTCTCATCCGTTATACGGGCGCGAGCGTCGTGCAGGTGTTCTTCATCACGGCGGCGGCCTTCGGCTCGCTGTCGCTGTGGGGCTACACCACCAACCGCAGCCTGTCGGGCATGGGCTCGTTCCTGATCATGGGCGTGGTCGGCCTGATCATCGCCTCGCTCGCCAATTTCTTTTTCCAGTCGAGCGCTCTGCAGTTCGGCATCTCGGTGATCGGCGTTCTGATCTTCGCGGGTCTCACGGCTTATGACACGCAGAAGCTCAAGGAGATGTATCTCTACGGGAACTACGACACCGAGGCGGCCGCCAAGGTGTCGGTTTACGGTGCGCTGCAGCTTTATCTGGACTTCATCAACATGTTCCAGTTCCTGCTGTCGCTCTTGGGGAACCGCAACCAGTAAGCAACGCCATTACTGAAAATCATCGAGCCCCGGCCCAAAGCCGGGGCTTTTTGTTGCGTCGCCTCGTGCGGAAAACTAGCACAATAGGCGCATGAGCCTCCTGATCCGCCCGTCGCTGGAATCCGACATTCCGACCATCGCCGCCATCTATGCCCATGCGGTCACGCATGGCACGGCCTCGTTCGAGCTCGATCCGCCCGACGAGGCGGAAATGGCCCGCCGCCGCCAGGCCCTCCTTGAGGGTGGCTATCCCTATCTGGTCGCGGAGCGTGACGGCGCGGTTCTCGGCTATGCCTATGCGGGCCCCTACCGGCCCCGTCCGGCCTATCGTTCGACGGTCGAGGATTCGATCTACATTGCGCCGAAGGCCCAGCGCGAGGGCTTGGGCCGCAAGCTTCTGGCGGCGTTGATCGAGGCATGCGAGGCGCGGGATTTCCGGCTCATGGTCGCGGTGATCGGCGACGAGGAATCCCACGGTTCCATCGCAGTGCACGCAAGCCTCGGCTTCGAGCCGGCGGGCATCCTGAAAGGCGTCGGCTACAAACACGGCCGCTGGCTCTCCACCGTCCTGATGCAGCGCTCTCTCGGCCCCGGCATGACACAGCCGCCGACACGCCCCCTTTCGCGGAATAAATCTCCATGACCAAATGGATGCGCAAGCCGAGCGGCCATCTCTGGCATAACCCCGATTTCATGAAACTGTGGGCGGCGCAGAGCCTGTCGGCGGTCGGCACCCGCTTCACCCGCGAGGGGTTGCCGATGATCGCGGCCCTGACGCTCGACGCCTCGGCGACCGATCTCGGATTTCTGGTGGCCCTCAGCACGTTGCCCGGTGTGATCCTGAGCCCGTTCGTCGGCAGCTGGATCGACCGCACCCGCCGTCGTCGGGTGCTGATCATGGCCGATCTCGTGCGCGCCGCGGTGCTCGCCAGTCTGCCGGCCATGGCCTGGTTCAATGCCATCACCATTGGCCAGATCATGGTGGTCGCGACGGTGGTCGCCCTGTTTTCCATGGTCTTCCAGACCGCCGACAACGCCTATCTGCCGACGGTGGTCGAGCGCGAACAGCTTCTGGAAGGCAATGCGAAGCTTGCGACCACGGACGCGGTTGCGGAAATCGCCGGTCCCGCGCTCGCAGGCGTTTTCATTCAGATTCTGACAGCGCCCTTCGCCATTCTCTTCGATGCGTTGTCGTATCTGTGGTCGGCGGTATTGCTCGGTACGATCAAACGGCCCGAGCCGCCGCTCGTCTCCGGCGACCGCGCGCCCGATCTCCGGCGCGAGACGGCTGAGGGCCTGCGGTTCGTCTTCGGGCATCCGGTCTTGCGGCCTTTGACGCTCTGCATCGCGACATTGACGTTCTTTCTGTGCTTCTTCTCACCGCTCTATGTTCTCTATGCGGTGCGCGATCTCGGCATCCAGCCGGGCTTGCTCGGCTTCATCGTGGCCCTGGGCGGCATCAGCGCCTTGATCGGCGCGCGTTATGCCGAGAAGGCGGGCGCTCGGTTTTCCCAACGCGGCCTCCTGATGAGCATGATGATCGGCTACGGTCTCGTGGCCTGTCTCATTCCGCTGGCCCAGGGTCCGCTTTGGCTCAAAGTCGCGCTGCTGTGCATTCCGCAGCTCCTCGGCGATGGCCTGTACGTGGTCTTCTACACCAACGCTGTGGCGCTTCGGCAGAAGGTGACGCCCGACGCCATGCGCGGCCGCGAGGCCGGAACGCTGCATCTTCTGACCGGTGGATTGGGACTGGTCGCGGCCTTGGTTGCCGGGACGGCGGCCGATCAGGTCGGCATCAAGCCCGTTCTGTGGGCGGCCGGGCTGGGCGTGATCGCGTCGAGCCTTTGGCTGCTGCAAATGCCGAAGGAGCGTGCGGTTTAGAGCCCATTTCCAAACGTCTGCGGAAGATGCCCTAGTTCGATACCACCTTCAGGCGCTTGTCGAGCACGCGAATCACCCGGTCGAGTTCGTGGCCACGCTTGAGGATGAGGCCGCTTGCGACGACGACCGAATAGGCGCCCTGTTTGCGGGCGAGTTTCGGGTCTTTCTCGATGCGATAGAGCGGCACCTCGGAGGTGCGCCGGTAGATGGAGAAGATCGCCTTGTCGGGCGTGAAATCGATGGCGTAGTCGCGCCATTCTCCTTCCGCGACCATGCGCCCGTAAAGGTTCAGGATGACCTGCAACTCTCCTCGGTCGAAGGACACCCGTTTCGGCGCGGCGGGGAAAGGGACGATGTGGGCCGAACCCTGCGCCACGCCGCCGCGCAACGGCTCTGCGATGTCACCTTCGCTCATGACCCCTCCCCGAGACCATTCATCTCCGATTGTCATGATGGGCCCGTCCGGCGGCCCGTTCAACCCCAATGCGTCCCCGCTGTTCACAGCCCTGTTAGCCGGATCTTATTGTTGCCGTATTCGTGCCGCGTGGTGGCCCCACTGGATGACGATAACATCATCGTTGCCTCGACGGCCCGGCTCATCGTTTGATTCGGACACGTCAGCCCCCCAGCCCGCCGGGTCATTTGGTAGGCCGGGCCAATTTTAAGTCGAGGTTTAGACCGCCCCCCAAAGGGCGGTCTTTTTCTTTCAAAACCCCGTCAGTACGATTTTGCCGCGCGCCTTCCCGCTTTCGATGAAGGCATGTGCCCGCTTGAGATTCGTCGCGTTGATCGTGCCGAAGGTCTCGGAAAGCGTGGTGCGGATCGTGCCCGCATCGACCAGCCGGGCGACCTCGTTGAGAATGTCGTGCTGACGTTGCATGTCGGCGGTCTGGAAGATCGAGCGCGTGAACATGGATTCCCAGTGCAGCGAGACGCTCTTGCCCTTGAGCAGGCCGATGTCGAGGGTGCCGGGATCGTCGATGAGCGCGAAGCGGCCCTGCGGCGCGATGATGGCGGCGATTTCCGCGAAATGCGCCTGCGTTTGCGTGATCGAGAACACGAAGGCGGGCGCACCGATTCCGAGCGCATTCACCTGCGGTGCGATCGGTTGAGAGTGGTCTATGACGTGATGGGCTCCGAGCGCCGTCACCCATTCCTTCGTCTCCGGCCGCGAGGCGGTGGTGATGATTGTGAGATCCGTCAACTGGCGCGCCAGCTGGATCGCCATGGAGCCGACGCCGCCCGCGCCGCCGACGATCAGAATCGCCTTCGCCGCGCCGGGAACCGGGCGCTTGATGTCCAGCCGGTCGAACAGAGTTTCAAAGGCCGTCAGACTGGTCAGCGGCAAGGCCGCCGCTTGGGGAAAATCGATGGTTTTCGGCTTGAGGCCGACGATGCGTTCGTCAACGAGATGGTATTCGGCGTTTGTGCCGGGACGATTCAACGTGCCCGCATAGAACACCGCATCGCCCGGCTTGAACAGGGAGGCATGCGGCCCGGCCGCCGTGACAATTCCCGCCGCATCGAAGCCCAGCACTCGCGCCGCGCCTGCTTCGGGCTGTGCGCGCAAGCGCACCTTCACATCGACCGGATTGACCGAAATCGCCTTGATCTCGACCAGAAGATCGTGACCCTTCGGCTCAGGGCGCGGCAGATCGAGATCGATCAGGGAAGCGTCTACGTCGATGGGAAGGGAAGTTTTATAGCCGACGGCGCGCATGGCCTGTCTCCTCGTTGCTGGTGGAGACCAGATTGAGAATATCAATTCTTGTTGCAAGAACGCACTTTAAACGCACATAGTGTCGAAAAGGATACTGTGATGCCGCGTAAAGTCGCGAAACCCCCAACCTGCGCCGGATGCTCCGTGGAGGCCACGCTCAACCTGATCGATGGCAAGTGGAAGATCGTCGTTCTCTACAAGCTTCTCGTCGGTGGAACGCTCCGCTTCAACGAGATCCGGCGTCTGATCCCGGCCGTGACCCAACGCATGCTGACCAACCAGCTGCGCGAACTTGAGGCGGACGGCCTTGTCATCCGCAAAGTCTATCCAGTGGTTCCGCCGCGAGTCGAATACAGCCTGTCGGAGCGTGGCCGCAGTCTTGAACCTGTGATCATGGCGCTTAAGTCGTGGGGCGACATGAATCTGTCGTCGGAGCGGGCTCAGGCAGCGTAAAACGTTGTGCACTGCAGCGGTTTGCCGCTTCAATGTGCAGAATCGTAGGCTGTTGTTGCTTCCGTGCGAGGTCTGTGCGAACGGTCCCCGCAACGATCATAAGCGAGGATGTGCGCATGAAACTGGAAACGCCAACCAGTGGAAGCGAACTGACGGCGGAAGCCGTCGCTGTGCTGGAAACCGGGCATAAGGCCATTCCTTCGACCTTTGTGCACGACCTTTTCGGACGCGTTCCGCCCGAGGATCTTGCATCCTATTCACCCCAGGCTCTCGCGGATCTTGCCGCCGGTGCGTATGAGCACCTCAAGGCGCCGCGCAGCAGCGGCGGAGAGGATCTGCGCCTCGTCGATGTAGAGGTCGAGCGCGACGGTCGCCGTCGCGATGTGACGGTGCTCGAAGTCGTCAACGACAATATGCCGTTCCTGCTCGATTCGACGCTCGCCGAGATCGTCGACGAAGGATACGAGCCACTTCTTGTGGCGCATCCGATTCTTGCGGTGGAGCGGGATGCGGCGGGCGCGCTGATCCGCCTCGTCGGCGAGGCCACCGCCTCCTCGCGGGTTGGCGTGAAGCGCGAAAGCTTCATTCACATTCATCTGCCGCGCATCGACGACGAGCAAACCCGCATTCGGCTGACCGAAGCGATGCGGCGTGTGCACAAGGATGTGTCGCTCGCGGTCCACGACTGGCCCGGCATGCGCGCCCGCGTCACCGAACTCGTGCAGAATTATCGCCTGCATTCGCCGCCGTTGCCGGAAGACGAGGTGAAGGAAGCGGTCGCATTCCTCGACTGGATTGCGCAAGACAATTTCACTTTCCTCGGTCTGCGCGAATACCGGCTCCCGTCCGGTGATGCCGCCGCCGATCCGGTGGAAGGGTCGGGCCTCGGCCTGTTGCGCGATCCGTCCGTGCGCGTGCTGCGCCGCGGTCGCGAACTTGTGGCGATGACTCAGGAAATCCGCGACTTCCTGGCCCGCCCCCAGGCGCTCATCATCACCAAGGCGAACGTCAAGTCCCGCGTGCACCGCCGCGCCCATCTCGATTATATCGGCGTGAAGCTGTTCGACGGCGATGGCCGTTTGCAGGGCGAGTTGCGCATCGTCGGCCTGTTCACCGCGAGCGCCTACACCAACACCACGGCGGAAGTGCCCTATCTGCGCCACAAGGTGGCGAAGGTCATCGCCCGCGCCGGGTTCGACCCCGCGAGTTACGCGGGCCGCGCGCTCCTCAACGTGCTCGAGAGCTATCCGCGCGACGAGCTGTTCCAGATCGATGAAGAAACGCTCTATCGTTTTGCCATCGATGTCATGAATCTTTCCGAGCGTCCGCGCGTGCGGGCGCTGGCGCGTGTCGACGAATTCGACCGTTTCGTCTCGGTTCTCGTCTTCGTGCCGAAGGACCGCTACGACACGGATGCCCGCCGCCGCATCGGCGAGTTCCTGGCAAGCATCTATGAAGGCCGCGTCTCCGCGTCTTATCCGGCCTATCCGGAAGGACCGCTGGCGCGCACGCATTTCATCATCGGCCGCGACGAGGGCAAGACTCCGCAGGTGGCCCGTGAAACCCTCGAAAAGGGAATCGCGACCATCGTGCGCACCTGGGCCGATGCGCTGCGCGATCAGCTCGACGACACCGTCGGCGGGCAGCGCGCTCGCTCGCTCGCGGCACGCTACGCCGACGCCTTCAGCGCGGCCTATCGTGAGGCTTTCGGGGCCGAGCAGGCCATCGTCGATGTGGGCATTCTGGAGCAGCTCTCCGAAGCCCGTCCCCGCGCCGTCGATCTCTATCGGCGCGAGGGCGACGATGACACGCGCGTGCATCTCAAGGTCTTCTCGCGCAACACGGCGTTGCCGCTCTCCGAGCGCGTTCCGCTGTTGGAGAAGCTCGGTTTCCGCGTCGTGAACGAGCGAACCTATCGCGTGGCCCTGGCCAGTGCCTCGGGCATGGAGCGCGTGTGGCTCTACGACATGACGCTGGAGCGCGCCTCCGGCGGGCCGATCAACATCGATGAGATCCAGCATCTGATCGAGGCCGCCTTGCTGGCCCTGTTCCGGGGCCTTGCCGAGTCGGATGGATTCAATCGCCTCGTGCTGGAGGCCGGGCTTGGATGGCGCGACGTGGCCATGGTGCGCGCACTCGGGCGCTACTTGCGTCAGGTGCCGGTCGCCTATGCGCAGGATTACCTTGCCGACACGCTCGCCCGTCACAGCGCCATCGCCGTCAAGATCGTCGAATTGTTCTACGCGCGCTTCGATCCGCGCATGAGCGAGGCGAAGCACGCGTCGTCCCAAGCGGAGATCCGCGCCGACATCGAAGAGCGCCTGAAGAACGTCACCAGCCTCGACGATGACCGCATCTTGCGCCGCTTCATCAACCTCATCGAGGCGGCGATCCGCACCAATTTCTTCCAGCTCGAAGACAACGGCCTGCCGCGCCAGACCATCGCCTTCAAGTTCGAATGCGCCAAGGTGGACGGCCTGCCGCTGCCGAAGCCGCTCTATGAGATCTTCGTGTATTCGCCTCGCGTTGAAGGCGTGCATCTGCGCTACGGCAAGGTGGCGCGTGGAGGGCTTCGCTGGTCCGACCGTCCTCAGGATTTCCGCACGGAGGTCCTGGGTCTCGTCAAGGCACAGCAGGTCAAGAACGCGGTCATCGTGCCGGTCGGCGCGAAGGGCGGTTTCGTGCCCAAGCAATTGCCCCCGGCGAGCGATCGCCAGGCATGGCTTGCGGAAGGCACCGAGAGCTACCGCATCTTCGTGCGCACGCTCTTGCAGCTCACCGACAACATCGTCGGCGATCACATCGTGCCGCCGCCGGACACGGTGCGCCACGACGGGGACGACCCGTATCTCGTGGTCGCGGCCGACAAGGGCACGGCGACGTTCTCCGATACGGCGAACAAGCTTTCCGCCGAGAAGGGCCATTGGCTCGGCGATGCCTTCGCCTCCGGCGGCAGCCAGGGCTACGATCACAAGGGCATGGGCATCACCGCTCGCGGCGCGTGGGAGGCGGTAAAGCGCCACTTCCGCGAAATGGATATCGACATCCAGTCCGAGCCGGTCACGGTGGCGGGCGTGGGCGACATGTCGGGCGACGTGTTCGGCAACGGCATGCTTTTGTCGCGCAGCCTCAAGCTCGTCGCCGCCTTCGACCATCGCGACATCTTCCTCGATCCGAATCCGGAGCCGGAAGCCGCCTTCAAGGAGCGCGAGCGCCTGTTCAAGCTGCCTCGTTCGAGCTGGCAGGATTACGACAAAGCCCTTCTCTCGAAGGGCGGCGGAATCTTCCCGCGCAGCGCGAAATCAATCGTGTTGTCGGACGAGGTTCGCGCACTTCTCGGCCTGGACAAGGCCGAGACGACTCCGGCGGAGGTGATGAGCGCGATCCTGAAGGCTCAGGTGGGCCTGCTCTGGTTCGGCGGCATCGGCACCTATATTCGCGCCTCCACGGAAACCGACGAGCAGGTCGGCGACCGCGCCAACGACGCGATCCGCATTGCCGGCGCGGACATTCGCGCCAAGGTGGTCGGCGAGGGCGCCAATCTCGGCTGCACCCAACGCGGGCGCATCGAGGCCGCGCGGGCGGGCGTGCGCATCAACACGGATGCCATCGACAATTCGGCGGGCGTGAACACATCCGACCTGGAAGTGAACATCAAGATCGCGCTGACCGTGCCCGAGCGCGACGGCCGCCTCAGCCAGGACGCGCGCAACGCGCTCCTCGTCGACATGACAAACGATGTCGGCAAGCTCGTCTTGCGCAACAACTATCTGCAGACGCTGGCGCTCTCGCTCTCCGAGCGGCGCGGCACCGGCGATCTCGGCTTCGCGCGCCGGTTGATGCATATGCTCGAAGCCCAAGGCCGTCTCAACCGCGCCGTGGAATATCTGCCCGACGACGCGACCCTGACGGAGCGTGCCCGCCGGGGCGAGGCTTTGACGCGGCCGGAACTCGCCGTGCTTCTGGCCTATGCCAAGCTCTCCCTGCACGATGAGCTTCTGGCGAGCCCGGTGCCGGACGATCCGTATCTGGCAAAAGAGCTCGAGCGCTATTTCCCCGTTCAGATGCTCGAGCGTTTCCCCGATGCCGTCGCGGGCCATCGCCTGCGCCGCGAGATCATCGCGACACAGCTCGCCAACGCGATCATCAATCGCGGCGGCGCGACCATGGTGGCGCGTCTCGTGGACCAGACCGGCGCGGATGCGCCGACGATCGCCGCGGCCTATGCGGCGACCCGCGACTCCTTCGGGCTCGCCGACCTCAACCTCGCCATCGACGATCTCGATGGTGTCGTGCCGGGACAATTGCAGCTGCGCCTCTACGGCGATCTGCAGGAATTGCTCATGAACCGGATCGTCTGGTTCATCCGCAACGTCGATTTCTCCACCGCTTCCCTCGACACGATCATCGGCACTTATCAGGCCGGGATCGCGGAGATCGAGCGCGCGCTTCCGCACACCCTGTCGTCCGAGGAGCGGGTGGCGTGGGAGGCCCGCGCGAAGGCGCTTTCCGACCAGGGGGTGCCGGAGGCTCTGGCGCGTCGCCTCGCGGCTCTGCCGGATCTCGTCGCAGCGCCCGACATCGTCCTGACGGCGCAGAAGACGGGCAAACCCGTGCAGGACATCGCGCGGACGCATTTCGCCCTCGAGACCGCCTTCCGTCTGGGTTCCCTCACGGGCGCGGCACGCGAGATCAGCGTCAGCGATTACTTCGACCGGCTGGCGCTCGACCGGGCCATCGACGGCATCGCCTCCGCTCACCGCAACCTGACCGCGGAAGTGTCCGCGCAGAACCTGTCGGGAGCCGAGGCAGTCCAGGCCTGGAGCGAGCGGCGTGGCGCGGACGTCAACCGGATCAGAAGCGCGGTCGACAACATCGTGTCGTCCGGTCTGACGTTGTCGAAAGTCACCGTGGCGGCGAGCCTTCTCGGCGATCTCGCAAGAGGTTGATCGTGAACGCAACATCACTGGCGCGCTCTTGCCGTCCCCAGCAACAGGGAACCAAGGAGTGCGCCGGTTGAACGCTGCATCCCCTTCGACGGCATTGTCCCCGGCCGGGGATGACGCTGGAGCGGCGGCCGGAACCGCGCCGCGCCGGGCCATTCTGGGCTGGCTGATGTTCGATTGGGCCTGCCAGCCCTTCTTCACTCTCGTCACCACCTTCGTCTTCGCGCCCTATTTTGCGGCGGCGC
Source organism: Microvirga alba (assembly GCF_015694465.1). Lineage (GTDB taxonomy): Bacteria > Pseudomonadota > Alphaproteobacteria > Rhizobiales > Beijerinckiaceae > Microvirga > Microvirga alba. The sequence goes on along the minus strand of NZ_JADQDO010000002.1, from coordinate 383,908 downwards.
TCGCGCCCGATCCGGTCGCCGGACAAAGCCTGTGGGGGTTCGCCACCGCGGCTGCGGGGCTGGTGCTGGCTTTTCTCTCGCCCATCCTCGGCTCCATCGCGGATGCGACGGGCCCGAAGAAACCGTGGATCGCCTCCTGCGGCCTGGTTCTCTTCGTCAGTTCCTTCGCCCTCTGGTATGCCGCGCCGGGCGGGGCCCACGCCATTCCCGTTGCGCTTGTCGGCTTTGCTGTCGGCACGGTGGCGGTTGAGGTCGCGGCGGTGTTCAACAACGCCATGATCCCGCATCTCGTGCCCCCCGAGCGGTTCGGGCGGCTCTCCGGCACCGGCTGGGCCATCGGCTATCTCGGCGGGCTCGTCTCGCTGGTGATCGTGCTCGGCTTCCTTGCCGCCGATAGCGAGACGGGCAAGACCTTCTTCGGGATTCACCCGCTCTTCGGGCTCGACCCGGCCATGCGCGAGGGCGACCGCATCACCGGGCCCTTGTCGGCCGTATGGTTCCTCATCTTCATCCTGCCGCTCTTCCTCTTCACAACGGACATCGCGCGCTCGACGCTTCGTGTCCGCGATGCGGTGAAGAAGGGCTTCTTGCAGGTGAAAAGCACCATCGCCGATGCGCGTCGACATGAGAGCGTCGGCCGGTTCCTGCTCGCCAACATGGTCTATCAGGACGCGCTCGTTGCGCTCTTCGCCTTCGGCGGAATTTACGGAGCGGGCGTGTTCGGCTGGGAGGCGACCGAGCTCGGTGTCTTCGGCATTCTCCTGACGGTTACCGGAACCATCGGCGCGTTGATCGGCGGGCGGCTCGACGATGCCTTCGGGGCAAAGCCCGTGATCCTCGGCGCGATTGTGGTTCTGGCCTGCGTTTGCCTCGGCGTGCTCTCGCTCGGCCGCGATCACATCTTCTTCGTCATTGCGACGGCGCCGCCGTCCGGCGGCCTCTATGGCAGCGTGCCGGAAAAGATGTTTTTGGCGCTCGGCCTCGTCATCGGCGCGGTCGCGGGGCCGTTGCAGGCCTCTTCACGGAGCATGTTGGCGCGGCTCGTTCCGGCGCGTGAGGCGGGACGCTATTTCGGGCTTTTGGCCCTGTCGGGAAAAGTCACGTCCTTCCTCGCGCCGCTCGCGGTCGCGACGGCGACCTGGCTCTTCGATACGCAGGCCGCAGGCCCCGCCGTGCTGATTGCGTTCTTTGGCGTCGGCGGGTTGCTGCTCAGGGGCGTGAAGCGGGTGTGAGGCGCAGACCCTTCTGTCACCTCTCCCCGGTGGGGAGAGGTCGAGCGAAGCGAGGGTGAGGGCATGCAGGTCGATCCGGATAGGACGTAACCCCTCACCCCAACCCTCTCCCCGAGGGAGAGGGGGACTGTCGCGCTTGTCAGTGCCTGAAGTGGCGATACCCCGTGAACACCATCGCGAGTCCGGCCTCATCGGCGGCTTTGATCACTTCCTCGTCGCGCATGGAGCCGCCGGGTTGGATCACGGCGGTCGCGCCGGCTTCCGCTGCTGCGAGGAGGCCGTCGGCGAAGGGGAAGAAGGCGTCTGAGGCGACGACGGAGCCCTTGGCGAGGGTCTCAGGCAGGCCTGCGGCCTTCGCAGCCTCGGCAGCCTTCCAGGCGGCGATGCGGGAGGAATCGACGCGGCTCATCTGGCCCGCGCCGATGCCGACCGTCGCAAGATCCCTGGCGTAGACGATGGCATTCGACTTCACGTGCTTGGCGACGCGGAAAGCGAAGCGCAGGTCTTCCAACTCGCGATCCGACGGCGCCCGCTTCGTCACGACTTTCAGGTCCATGGCGTCGACGACCGCGTTGTCGCGGGATTGCGCCAGGAAACCGCCCGCGACGGTGCGAAGGGTCAGGCCTTCCTGGCGCGGATCGGGCAGGCCGCCGGCGAGAAGCAGGCGCAGGTTCTTCTTCGCCGCGACGATGGCGATGGCTTCCTCGCTCGCATCGGGCGCGATGATGACTTCGGTGAAGATCTCGACGATGGCGCGCGCGGCCTCCGCATCGAGCGGACGGTTCATGGCGACGATGCCGCCGAAGGCCGAAACGGGATCGCAACGCAGCGCTTTCTCATAGGCTTCGCGCAAAGTCGTGCCTTGGGCCACGCCGCAGGGGTTGGCATGTTTGACGATGACGATGGCGGCGGAGCGCTCGGGCGCGAATTCCGCCACCGCCTCATAGGCCGCATCGGTGTCGTTGATGTTGTTGTAGGAGAGCTGCTTGCCCTGCACCTGACGCGTGGTGGCGACACCGGGGCGCCGTTCGGGCGTGCGGTAGAACGCGGCGGATTGGTGCGGGTTCTCGCCGTAGCGAAGCACTTCTGCAATCGAGCCGCCGAGCGCGCGGAAGGGCGGGGATTCCTCGCCGAGTTCGTTCGCGAACCAGTTCGAAATCGCAGCATCGTAGGCGGCGGTGCGGGCATAGGCTTTCTGCGCCAGGCGGCGGCGCAGCGCGAGGCTTACCGAACCGTCATTTTCTGAAAGCTCGTCGAGCACGGCGGCATAGTCGGCCCCGTCCACCACCACGGCCACGTCGCCGTGGTTCTTCGCGGCGGCGCGGATCATCGCGGGTCCGCCGATATCGATGTTCTCGATGCAATCGTCATAAGGCTTGTTGGCCGCGATCGTCGCCTCGAAGGGGTAGAGGTTCACCACCAGAAGATCGATCTGCACGATGCCGTGTGCGAGCATCGCCGCTTGATGCTCCGGATTGTCGCGGATGCTCAAAAGGCCGCCATGGACGGCGGGATGGAGCGTCTTCACGCGACCGTCCATCATCTCCGGGAAACCCGTGAGGTCGCTTACGTCCTTCACCGGCAGGCCCGCCTCGCGCAGCGTCTTGTGCGTGCCGCCGGTGGAGACCAGCTCGATGCCGCGCTGGGACAGTGCGCGGGCGAAGTCGACGAGACCCGTCTTGTCGGACACGGAAAGAAGGGCGCGCGTCACGCGCTTCAGATCGCTCGGCATGGCGGCTGCTCCATGGAAGGGTTAGAGCATGATCAGGACAAGTGGAAACCGGTTGTCCGTCAGGATCATGCGGCATCAACGAATGAGAACCTGCTCATGTTTCAAAGAGACATGAGCAGGTTTCTCGATAGCGGGCGCGATAGCACGGGACGGCGGGGATGGAAACCGCATCCCGCCTTGCTGTAACTGGGTTTCAGATCAGTTCCGACCCGGGCGTGCCCGCTTGTGGATCGGGGCTGTAGGCGCGCGCCAGACGTTCAAAACGCCACCGTATCGAGGGCGTCTCGGCGGGTTTGAAGGCCAGGACGATCTGTTCCGCGCGGCGCATGCCGTCGGGCGCTGCCAGAAACACGCTGTCCTCGACGAAGGCCGCGCCGGCACTCACGGTGAATTGCCAGGCTTCCCGGTTCGGCAGAAGCAGCATGACCACGCGCCCGCCTTGGGCCCGACTCGTCTTGACGCCGGGCGCGAGGTGGAAGCGGATGATGGCCTCGCAGGTTTTCGTCTCGACCCCCTCGCCCCAGAACACGTCCTCGCCTTCCAGCGCCTCGCCCTTGGGCGAAAGCATCCAGCGCCGCTCATGGGTCAGGCCGAAGCGGGCCAGGTAACCGTCATGGCTCGCGTTGAGTGTCTGGGCGTGCTCGCGCTCGCCGCGCTCCGCCGTCACGTTGTCCGGCCCGCTGATGACAACGGGTCCGATCCGCCCGAGGATCCAGCGCGCCGCCGCCCGGTCGAGCGCATGGCCTTTGACGGCGACCATCTGACAGGACGAGATGTCGTCGAGGGAGGTGGTGGAATGGGCGACCGTCGAGCGCGAGGCTTGCAGAATGGCGTCGCCGGCGATGCGGGGCGTACCGCAATTGACCACGATGCGTTGCGTGCCGCTGGAAAACTCGAACGACAGGCAGCCCGCGCCGGCCTCGGAGGAGAGCAATCGCGGCGGCGGCCCGCCCACATCGGCGACCAGCAGGGAGCGCCCCGCTTCCAGCCGCTCGTAGCCGGAATAGGGCGCGTGATGGATCGGCTGGCTGCGCATGTCGTCATAGGTCAGAAGCGTCGCCAGATGGTCCGCCGCCGTCACGCCCATGCCGTTGAAGTGAGACAATGTGCCGTCCCCGTGCCGAAACAGGCGCACCATCGGCAGCATCCGGTCGATGGCGTGCAGCAGCGCCTCCGGCGTATCGACCTCGCGGCTCGCGAACATCTGGCGCAGGGGCAGAAGATCGAACAGGAGATCGACGATGACACGCGGGTTGCGGCTGGCATGTCCGCCATCGGAGAGAATCTGGCGGTCGAGCTCGCGCACCAGAAGGCGGCTCGCGCGCTTCAGGGTCTTATCCAGACCCTCGCAGCACAGGCCCGCATAGCACAAAGCGATGGCGGCCATGAGCTGGTCATAGGGCAGCGCGCCCGCGCGCACATGGCGCTCGAGGTCCCGGATGCCTTGCCCGAGGATCCGCAGGAAGCGTTGATAGAAGGCGTGGTCCGCCCCCTCCAGGATCAACGGCGACTGGCTGATGAAGGAAATCAGCCGCCGCGCCACGACCTGCGTGTGGCAGGCGATCTTCCGGTCGCCGAGCTTCGAGGTCACGAATTCGTCGACGAGGGAGCGGGCATTGGCCTGGGCGAGCGCGGTTCCGGCGGCGCGCAGGTGGCGCAGCCATCCGAAGCCGTAAAGCGATTCACCCCAGGCGCGGCTCGGAGGCGTGAAGCCGAAAGGCGAGCGCCCGCTCGTGGTGATGGCGCGGCCCGCGAAAGAGAAGAAGCCGGAATAGATGTCGGTGGCGATGGTCGGATCGGCGGTGCGCAGATCCTGAGGCGCAAAGAGTAGACGCGTCGGAACAGGGGTGCCGAGGAACACCTTGGACGCGCTCCAGGCCAGGCCGCCACGCAAAGCACGACCGCTCTCGCGTAAGGCGAGGCGATATAGCCGCCAACGATCCGGCCCCCAATCCAAGCGTGGCGCTCCTTTTGTCATGCTGAATCCGACGACAGCTTAGAGAAGGAGTCCTCGCTATCCGGTTAACAAAAGGTAAGCGCGGCCGGATAAATCGCAATGGATGGACAGAAAGGACCGCCTTTTGATAGGTGGTCATTAATGAAAAGTTATCTCGTATCTTTATCCCGAGATCTTCTCGTCAATCTCGGCATCGGCTTTGGCGTGCGCGGATGGCCCTTGCGCGAAATGATGGTCGAACAGCGCGTCCCGTCACTCCACGCTCCGTACGAAGCGCGCGGCGAAAAAGCCATCGAGGCCGCTGCGGTCGTGGTCCGGGAGCGTGAGGTGGCAGGGCAGGGTGCGCAGGTCTCCGGCGGGCGTGAGCCACTCGGCCATGCCGCCGATCTCGGCGGGCGTGATCGGGTCGCGCTTCATGTGCGGATGGCGATTGAGAAAAGCCTCGGCCTGCTGCTCGCCTTCCTCGGCTTCGAGCGAGCAGGTGCAATAGACCAGGCGTCCGCCGGGTTTCAAAAGACTCGCGGATTTGTCGAGCAGGCGGGACTGGAGGGCGGCGAGCTTGCGCATGTCCTGCTCGTCCTTGGTCCAGGCCACATCGGGATGGCGGCGGATGGTGCCGGTCGCCGAGCAGGGGGCGTCGAGCAAAATGGCGTCGAAGGGCTCCTCATCGAGCTTTTCGGCGGGGATGGCGAGGGTGGCGACGGTCAAGTTGAGACGGGCGAGATTTTCCTCCAGCCGTTCCAGGCGCTTGGCCGAGCGGTCGACCGCCAAAACCTCCGCTCCGGCGGCGGCGAGTTGCGCCGTCTTGCCGCCGGGGGCGGCGCAGAGATCGGCGATTCGCTCGCCCGCCTGCGGACGTAAGAGGCGCGCGGGCAGGGCGGCGGCGGCGTCCTGCACCCACCACGCGCCTTCATCATAGCCCGGCAGATCGCGGATCGCGGTGCGTTCGGTCAAGCGGATGCTGCCGGTCGGCAGCAAGATGCCGCCGAGACGCTCGGCCCAGCCCGCCGCATTGTCCTTTGTTGTGAGATCGACCGAAGCCATCGTGCGATGCGCCTCGGCGATCTGTCTGGCGAGCGGTTCGCCGTAATGGGAGACCCAGCCCTCTTCGAGCCATGTCGGCGTGTCGATCCAAGGATCGTTCGCGGACAGGATTGCGTCGCGTTCGCGCGCCACCCGGCGCAAAACGGCGTTGATGAGGCCGCCCGCATGTTTGAGCCGGTGATCGCCTTGCGCCAGCTGTACGGCGGTGTCGACGGCGGCATGGTCCGGCACGTCGAGATAGAGAATCTGCGCCGCGCCGATGGCGAGAAGATGCAACAGCCGTTCGTCGCGCGCGCCCTTGTCGAGCCGGTCGCGCAACGCCTGGCCGATGGTGCCGAGCCGGCGGAAGGCGACGATGGCGATGGCGCGGGCCAAGGCTTCATCGCGGGAGGAGAGATTTTCGGTCTGTCCCAGCTCGTCGAGCACGTCGTCGAGCGGAACGCGGCGCTTCAGGGTTTCGGTGACGGCGTTCCAGGCGAGGCGGCGCGCGCCGAGACCGGCTTGTTCTTGAGATTGATCCACGTCTTAGCCCCAGGGTCCGCGGCGGGAGGTGGCGTTCCACGGGCCGGCCGAAGGCGCGCCCGAGAAAGCGCCGGGGGCGGTGGCGCCCATCGCTTGCGCGAGTGATTGAAGGGCGGCGATCCGGTTTTCCGTCGCCGGGTGAGTCGAGAAGAGATTGTCCATGCCGTGGCCTGAAAGGGGATTGATGATGAAAAGCGGCGCGGTCGCCGGGTGGCTTTCCGCATCCGCGTTGGGAATATGCGCCACGCCGCCCGCGATTTTGGCCAGCGCCGAGGCCAGCGCCAGGGGCGTTCCGGAGATCTCCGCACCGATCCGGTCGGCTTCATACTCCCGCGAACGGCTGATCGCCATCTGGATGATCATGGCCGCAAGCGGCGCGATGATGGCGGTCAGAATCGCCGCAACCGGGCTTGGCCTGTCGCTGCCGCGGCCGCCGAAGAACAGGCCGAATTGCGCGATGGAGGAAATCGCACCCGCGATCGTCGCGCTGACCGTCATGGTGAGGGTGTCGCGGTTCTTGATATGCGCCAATTCGTGCGCCATCACGCCTGCCAGCTCATCGCGGGAGAGGGTCTGCAGAATACCGGTGGTCGCCGCCACCGCCGCGTTTTCCGGGTTGCGCCCCGTGGCGAAGGCGTTCGGCTGCGGGTTGTCGATGAGGTAGACCTTGGGCATCGGCAGTCCGGCGCGCCGCGCCAGCTCCCGCACCATGGCGAACAATTCGGGGGCGGAGCGCTCGTCCACCTCGACCGCATGGTGGGCGGCCAAGGCCAAACGGTCCGAGTTCCAATAGGCGAAAGCGTTGGTCACCACAGCGAGGCCGAGCGCGATCATCATGCCCGATGCGCCGCCGAGCAGGTAGCCGACAACGCCGAACAGGGCGGTCAGGGCCGCCAGCAGCATCCCGGTCTTGACGGTGTTCATCGCGGTCTCCACCTCGTGTTGATCCCTGCACGAGGCTATGTGGGTAGGGTTTGGCCCTCTCCCAAGAGCCTGCGAGGGCACTCGCAAGAGTTTCGGGGAACTGGCATAAGGCGCTTCATGAGCACGAACGACATATCGAGCACAAGCCTCCCCAACGGAATCGCGAGCCTCCCCAACGGAATCGAAGGGGCGGCCCCCGGTAAGGAACTATCTCCCGCCGCCAAGCGGGCGCTGGAGGAAGCGGCCCAGCGCCGCCTCGCAATCGACGCCCGCGCGGCGGATCTGGCACAGCAGAAAGAGCACCGGGGTCGCGGCGGGTTGGAGCCCGTCCGCTACGAGGATTGGGAAGTCAAAGGCCTAGCGAGCGACTTTTAGCGGTTTTCCGGGGAAACCGGGCGTTGTACCGTCAGAATGTGCCTCGGAGCGTTGTTTCCCGGTTGAGCCCCGCTTAGTCTTCCCGAAACGGGAGGTTGCATGAGCGGCTCGGCACGTCTGGAGATTTTTCGGGGTCTCCTCAGCGAAGCGCAACACGCGCTCGATCTGCCCTTCGGATTCGAGCTCTGGGACGGTTCGACCGTACCGCGCGATCTGCCGTCCTATGCCATGCGCATCGTCGTCAAGCGCGAGAACGTGATCGCCAGCCTCCTGCGGCGTCCGACCCTCGACACGGTGATCAACGCTTACGTGTCCGGCCTGCTCGACCTCAAGAACGGCACGATCTTCGATCTCGCCGACCAGCGCCCGCGCGGCAAGATCGCCCGCCGTCTGAGGGGCGTGAGCAAGCTCAAGGCGCTGAAGGCCGTCTACCATTTCCTGCGCGCGCCCGCTGACATGCCGCGTCCCCTCGACCGCGTGAAGGACAAGCCGGATGCGCGGGACGGGCAGCCGAAAACCAACAAAGAGAACGTCGCCTATCACTACGACGTGTCGAATGCGTTCTATCAGCTCTTTCTCGACCCGGAGATGGTCTACACCTGCGCCTACTTCACCGAATGGCACGACGATCTCGCCCGCGCGCAATTCGACAAGCTCGACATGATCTGCCGCAAGCTGCGGCTCAAACCCGGCGAGCGGCTCCTCGACATCGGCTGCGGCTGGGGCGCGCTGATCTGCCATGCGGCGCAGCATTACGGCGTCAAGGCGACCGGCGTGACGCTCGCCGAAGAGCAGGCGAAGCTGGCGCGAGACAAGATTGCGCGGCTGGGCTTGCAAGAGCGTGTCGAAGTGGTGGTGAAGGATTTCACCCAGATGGAGGGTGAGTTCGACAAGATCTCCTCCATCGGCATGTTCGAGCATGTGGGCATCGCCAACCACCCGAAATATTTCCGGTCCGTGCACCGCCTGCTCAGGCCGCGCGGGCTTTACCTGCATCACACCATCGCGCGGCGCGCGAAACGCTCCGACAAGGCGTTTCGCAAGCTCAAAGCCGAATACAAGGCGCTGACACGCTACATCTTCCCCGGCGGCGAACTCGATCATCTCGGCATGTCGGTGGCGAACCTGGAGCGTCACGGCTTCGAGGTGCACGACGTGGAAAGCTGGCGCGAGCATTATCAGCGCACCACGCGCCTGTGGTGGGATAACCTCAACGCCCGCCGCGCGGAAGCCGAGGCGCTGGTGGGCCGCGAAAAAACCCGCATGTGGCTGCTCTATCTCGCAGGCTGCTCGCTTGCCTTCGAGCGCGCGGCGGTGGGCGTGAATCAGACTCTGGCTTCGAAGCGCACACGCGGCCCCGCTGGGCTGCCGCCGTCGCGGGCGGATTTGTATCGGTGAGTCGGAATGCGCGCCGGTTCATCGCCGCTTGAACTCTACGCCATCCTGCGCCGCTGTTGGTCGGTCGAGACGAGCAGCAAATGGCGCCCTGACAATCCCACGCGCGGACAATGCAGCGTCACCTCGCTCGTTGTTCAGGATGTGTCGGGCGGCGATCTTCTGAAGACCGCCATCGGCGAAGGGTGGCACTTCTACAATCAGATCGGCGCAAAGCGGTGGGATCTGACCGTGAGCCAATTTGCGACGCCCATCGGCTACGACGATCTGCCGGCCAGTCGCGAAGAGGTTTTCGCGGATACGGGCATCAAGAACTATGAACTGCTCAGGGAGGGCGTTCTCAGAGCGTCTAAGTGAGAGCCCTTTCCGGCTTGATCGAACCGACCAGCGCTTCAGAAATCTCCCATTCGCAGTTTTATCTCAAACTTGCTTGCCGCCTCGTGGCTCAATGATTCAGCGCTCCACCACCACCCGCGTCCCCACCCCGACCTGCTCGAAGAGGTCCATGATGTCCTCGTTGAACATGCGGATGCAGCCGTAGGACGCGTAGGTGCCGATGGAACTCGGGCGGTTGGTGCCGTGGATGGCGTATTGACCGCGGTCGAGGGTGAGCGCGCGCGCGCCCATGGGGTTGTTCGGTGCGCCGCCGGGAATGACGTCTGGGAGTTTCGGATTGTCGCGCCGCACCTCATCGGGCGGTGACCAGGCAGGCCGGACGTATTTTCCGTCGACCCTTGCCTCGCCGAACCATTGCTTGCCGAGACGGCCTACGGCGACCTTGTAGCGGAGGGCGGTCCCATCGCCGCGCACGAAGTAAAGACTTCGCTCCGCGGTCTTGATCACGATCGTGCCGGGCATCGCGCCCATGGAGAACGGAACGACTTCGCGAGCAATCGCGCCTGCGGACCAGAGACTGCTCAAGCCGATGATGACGGCGAAGGCGGTCTTCGACATGTCCCAACCCTCCTGCAAGAGCTGCGCAGGGGTGAGACGCAAAGCGAAGGCTGAAGGTTCCTAGACCAGAAGAGTTAGAGGATTGTCATGATATGCGGGAACCGGTTCCGCGTAAGGAACGTGGGCTTCAGATCACCGGGTCCCAAGCCATCATGCCGTCGGTCTTCGCCTGCGGCACCGCGCGCGGCGCGCGATTCGTCATGCGCGCGTAAAGCCGCTTCACGGTCGCGCTTGCCGTTGTCACACATAGGAAGGGCAGGAAGGCATGAACCAACGCCGCGAAGCCTGCCGCGATGAGCGGTCCGGCAAAGCTCAACGCGACGCCCATGTGCTCGAAATAGGATTCGCCAACGGAGTCAGGGTGCTCGGTGAACAGGCGTTTCAGGGACATGGGAGGCTCCTCTTGAACACCGACATTGTATGGCCGACGCATTGCCGGCTCAAGTATCGAAGGTGGCTTCAGTCGCCGATGGGCCTGCTGCCGATGCTCTCGGCAAAACGGATGAGGTAGCCGTCGGGATCCTGAACGAGAAATTCGCGCGATCCGTTTTCCATCAATTGATCGCCGATCCGATACCAGGCTTCGGAGGGCTCCCGAAAGAGCGGCCAGCCTGCATCTGCGAGGGCCTTCAGCATCGGGTCGAGGTTTCGCGCCGCGATCTGAAAGTTCACGCCTCGGCCGAAGGGGGCTTCCAATGTGCCGGTTTGCCAGTTCCCGTTGATCTGGCAGAGCATGATCTGCGCGCCTTCGCGCTGGAGATAGGCGAATTTGGCTTTCGGCCTGTCATAGGCCACTTCGAAGCCAAGCAGATCGCACCAGAACCAAAGGCTCTTTTCGATATCGGTGACATCGAGCTCGGGCACGAGCGGATTGAAGCCCCCTTGAGGCCCGCCGCCCCGGCCGCTGGCCGCATTCCTTTGGACCTGGTCGAGTTGCATCGAGATCCGCCTCTAAACCGTCATGGCCGGGCAAGGCCCGGCCATGAGCAGGAGTCTGTTCCGACCAAGCTTACGCGGCTTGTGTCCGCTTGTTCTGGCGGTTCGTCACCAGATCGTCGACCACGCCCGGATCGGCGAGCGTCGAGGTGTCGCCGAGATTGCCGAACTCGTCCTCGGCGATCTTGCGCAGGATTCGGCGCATGATCTTGCCGGAGCGGGTTTTGGGCAGGCCCGGCGCGAACTGGATCAGGTCCGGCGAGGCGATCGGGCCGATTTCCTTGCGGACCCAGGCGACGAGTTCCTTGCGCAGGTCCTCGGAGGGCTGCTCGCCCGCCATCAGGGTAACATAGGCGTAGATGCCCTGGCCCTTGATGTCGTGCGGATAGCCGACGACGGCGGCCTCCGACACTTTCGGATGCGCGACGAGGGCGGATTCGACCTCCGCCGTGCCCATGCGGTGGCCGGAGACGTTGAGCACGTCGTCGACGCGGCCCGTGATCCAGTAATAGCCATCCGTGTCGCGGCGGCAGCCGTCGCCGGTAAAATACTTGCCCGGGTAGGTCGAGAAGTAGGTCTGGATGAAGCGCTCATGATCGCCGTAGATCGTACGCATCTGGCCAGGCCAGGAATCCGCGATGACGAGATTGCCCTCGCACGCGCCGTCCAGCACCTTTCCGTCCGCGTCCATCACCTGCGGCTTGACGCCGAAGAAGGGCCGCGTGGCCGAGCCGGGCTTGAGCCTGGTCGCGCCGGGAAGCGGCGTGATGAGAATGCCGCCGGTCTCCGTCTGCCACCAGGTATCGACGATGGGGCAGCGGTTGTCGCCGACCACGCGATAGTACCATTCCCAGGCTTCCGGATTGATCGGCTCGCCGACGGAACCGAGAAGACGCAGCGACTTGCGCGAGGTCTTCCGCACCGGCTCCTCGCCCGCCTGCATCAGCGAGCGGATGGCGGTCGGTGCGGTGTAGAAGATGTTGACGTTGTGCTTGTCGATCACGTCCCAGAAACGGGAGATCGTGGGATAGGTCGGCACACCCTCGAACATCAGCGTCGTCGCGCCGTTCGCCAGCGGTCCGTAGAGAATGTAGGAGTGGCCCGTCACCCAGCCCACATCCGCCGTGCACCAGTAGATGTCGCCGTCGTGATAATCGAAGACGTATTGATGCGTCATCGCCGTGTAGACGAGGTAGCCGCCCGTGGTGTGCAGCACGCCCTTCGGCTTGCCCGTCGAGCCCGAGGTGTAGAGGATGAACAGCGGATCTTCCGCGTTCATCTCCTCGACCGGGCATTCGTCGGTCACCTGCTTGGCAGCCTCATCGTAATAGACGTCGCGGCCAGGAACCATGTTCACGGGAGCGCCGGTCCGGCGCACGACGAGCACATGATCGACGCCGCCGACGCGCTCGATGGCGGCGTCCACGTTCACTTTCAGCGGCACTTTGCGGCCACCGCGCAAGCCCTCGTCCGCGGTGACGACGAAGGCCGATTTCGCATCCTCGATGCGCCCGGCGAGGGAATCCGGCGAGAAGCCGCCGAACACCACCGAATGGATCGCTCCCAGCCGCGCACAGGCGAGCATGGCGTACGCTGCTTCCGGAATCATCGGCAGATAGATCGTCACCCGGTCGCCCTTCGAGACGCCGCGATTGCGCATGATGTTGGCCATGCGGCACACTTCCGCGTGCAGCTCGCGGTAGGTGATCTTTTTCGACTCCGAGGGATCGTCGCCTTCCCAGATGATCGCGACCTGATCGCCGCGGGTCTCGAGATGCCGGTCGATGCAGTTATAGGCGACGTTGGTGGTGCCGTCCTCGAACCAGCGGATGTTGACGTTCTCCGGGCCGAAATTGGTGTTCTTCACCAACGTGAAGGGCTTGAACCAATTGATACGCTTGGCCTCTTCCGCCCAGAACCCGTTCGGGTCCTTCACGGACGCTTCGTACTTCGCCCGATATCCGGCGTCATCGAGGTAGGCGCGGCGCTGCCATTCGGGCGATACCTCGTAGATCTTCTCTGCCATGGCGTTTCTCCCAGACTTTTGTACCTAGTTGGTTTTAGCTTTACGGAAAGAGCGGGGCTACGGGCAAGCGCGCGCCGATCGCACTTTGGTCGTTAGTCGTGAGGCATCATCGACCGAACGCGCCGATGATCGCGCCCTGGATCAGCAGAACCGCGAGCCAGTGGCCCGCATCGATGACGGTCAGCATCGGCCGCGCGCCGCCAAAGCCGTGGTTGACGGCCATGGTGGTGAGCACGAAGCCGAGCCAGGCGAGGAACCCCGCCGTCACGCCATTCGCGACCGTGACCGGCCCGGCGTGCCAGATGATGCCCGAGAGCACCACCGCCATGACGATCTCGGCGAGAAAGGAAACGATGAGGGGGATCGGCGAGGGCTTGCCCGAGGGGCCCATCAGCTCGTCCTTCGTCTTGCCGAGCGCGGCCATCCAGGGCTTGGCGAGTACCATGTACCAGACCGAGCCGACCAGCCAGGCCGCGATCGCGGCGAGGAGAATGGCCCAGAGATTGGTCGTTGCGAACACGTGAAAGCCCTCCGCGTCTTGTTGCCCGGCGAATTACAACCCGCCCATCTTGCAGATGAGCGCCCATTCCTCGGCGGTGACCGGCTGCACCGAGAGGCGCGAATTATTGACGAGGATCATGTCCTTGAGCCTGGGCTCGGCCTTGATTTCCTCGAGCGTGACGGGGCGCTTGAACGGTTTGACGGCCTTGATGTCGACCATGCCGAACTTGCCGCTCTCATCCGTGTGGTCGGGGTAATATTCCTTGATCACCTCGACGATGCCGACAATCGCCTTGCCCTCGTTCGAATGGTAGAAAAAACCCTTCTCGCCCTTCTTCATGGCCATGAGGTTCTGCTTGGCGACATGGTTGCGCACGCCGCTCCAGAACGTGCCCTTGTCGCCTTGCGCAACCTGTTGGTCCCAGGACCAGACGGAGGGTTCGGATTTGTAGAGCCAATGGGCCATGCGTGTCTCTCTAGTGTTCGGACCTGATCGGACGGTTCATCAACGTGTCGACGGCCTGATCGAGAGTCCAGGCGCCGTTTAAGATCTGCTCGACCGCCTCCGCGATGGGCATGTCCACATGCCGCGCACGCGCCAGAGCGGTAAGCGCGCTTGCGGTCGCGGCCCCTTCGACCAGCTTGCCTCCGGCCGCCTCCTGCGGCGAGAGCCCCTGGCCCAGGCGCATGCCGAAGGCGAAGTTGCGGGATTGGGCGGAGGAGCAGGTCAGCACGAGATCGCCGAGGCCCGAGAGCCCCATCAGCGTTTCCGCCTGCCCGCCATAGGCGCGGGCGAAACGCAGCAGTTCCGCGAAGCCCCGCGCGACGAGGGCGGCCTTGGCGCTTTCGCCGAGCCCGCGCCCCACCACCGCGCCGCAGGCGATGGCCAGCACGTTCTTCGCCGCGCCGCCGATCTCGACGCCGCGCACATCGGTGATGTGATAGACGCGGAAGGTCGAGCCGGAGAGGGCGGTGGCGATATCCTCGGCCAGGGCCCCGTTCTCGCAGGCAAGCGTCACGGCGGTCGGCAGGCCGCGCGCGACGTCATGGGCGAAGCTCGGGCCCGACAGGATTGCCAGAGGTGCGCCCGGCCGGACCTCGGTCACGATGTCGCTCAGGAAGGCATTCGAGCCGCGTTCGATGCCTTTGGCGCAGAGCACGAGAGGCGTTTGAGCCGGAAGCACGGCCGCAAGCGCCGCTGTCATCTCCCGCGTCGTCTGCGCCGGGGTGACGAGCAGGACGGCCTGCGTATCCGCAAGATCGGGCAGATCGGCGGTGAACCGGATCCGGCCATGCAGGCGCACGCCGGGCAGGAAGCGCTCGTTCGTCCGGGTTGCGGTCAGCGTCGTCGCCTGGTCGGGATCGCGCATCCATAAGACCACGTCGTTCCCGGCCAAGGCGGCGGCATTGGCGAGCGCTGTGCCCCAAGCTCCGGCTCCCGCAATGCCGATCACGCGCATGGAACGGACCTATGAATTGTCGGCGAGAAATGCCTGACGGGAGATTCGGTAAAGGACGTGCCTTTGCAAGGGGTGCCCTTCCTCGATGGCCGGGTGGGCGAAATCGGCAGCCGGATCATAGGTCATCCCGAGTTTTGCCATGACGCGGCGAGAGGGCTCATTCTGTACGGCGGTATAGGCCACGATCTCGGCCAAGTCCGTCCGCTCGAAGACATCGCGCAATGAGGCCTTTGCCGCTTCCACCGCGTAGCCTTTGCCCCAATAGGGCTGATCGAGCCGCCAGCCGATTTCGACAGCCGGCGTGAAGGGCAATTCGCGCACGATGCGCCAGATGCCGACGAAGCCGATGAAATCGGCCACTCCCGGCACTTCCACCGCCCAGGGCCCGAATCCGTCGAGGCCGAAGCGGTCGTCGAGCCATTGCGCCTCTGCGTCGCTTTCCGCGCGGCTGCGCATCTTATGGAAGAAACGCATCACATGGGCGTCGGCGTTGAGCCGCGCATAACCTGGCCTATCGTTCTCGCGCCAGCGGCGCAGGATCAGGCGCTCGGTGCGGATCTCGGCGGGGCAGGGGCGCATCAGGCTTTGGCTCCGGCTTCGTCGCGGCTGGTATCGAGGGGCCAGCGGGCGCGGGCGGGCGCGGAAATGTCGTCGATCAGGCCGAGCCGCAGGCGCTCCAGCCCCGCCCAGGCGATCATCGCGCCGTTATCGCCGCACAGATGCAGTGGCGGCGCGATCATGCGAAGACCCGTCTCGACCGCGAGGCGCTGCAGGCCGGAGCGCACCGCCTGGTTGGCGGAAACGCCGCCCGCCACCACGAGGGCGGTCGGATGGCCCGCGATGTCGCGGAAGGCGCGAAGCGCCACGCGGGTGCGGTCGACCACCACATCGACGACGGCCGCCTGGAAGCTGGCGCAGAGATCGGCCACGTCGCTCTGGGTCAGCGGCGCGATGCGCTCCGCTTCCAGCCGCACGGCGGTCTTGAGGCCGGAGAGGGAGAAATTCGGTTCAGCGCGACCCTGCATGGGCCGGGGCAGGTTGAAGCGCTCCGGGTTGCCCTTGGCGGCTTCCTTTTCCACATGTGGCCCGCCGGGATAGGGCAGTCCCAACAGCTTCGCCACCTTGTCGAAGGCCTCGCCGATGGCGTCGTCGATGGTCGTGCCGATGCGCACGTAATCGCCGACGCCGCGCACCGCGACGAGCTGCGTGTGGCCACCGGAGGCGAGAAGCAGGAGATAGGGGAAGCCGACGCCGTCGGTGAGGCGCGCGGTCAGCGCATGGGCTTCGAGGTGGTTCACCGCCATCAGCGGCTTGCGGGTGACCAGCGCCATCGCCTTGGCGGTGGTGAGGCCGACCAGCACGCCGCCGATCAGGCCAGGGCCGGCGGCGGCGGCAATGCCGTCGATGTCCTTGATGGTGCAGCCGGCCTTTTTCAGCGCCCGCGCGATCAGGCGGTCGATCACCTCCACATGGGCGCGAGCGGCGATCTCCGGCACAACGCCGCCATAGGCGGCATGTTCGGCGATCTGGCTCAAGACCTCGTTGGAGAGGATTTCGCCACGTCCGTCGAAGCCGATGCCGACCACGGCGGCGGCGGTCTCGTCACAGGTCGTCTCAATCCCGAGAATGCGCATGATCGTTTATATAAGGCGTCGTTGGAGCTGATCTTTCGGGCTTTGCGGCCCGCCTGTCCTCCCCCTATAGTCCGCCGCGCCGTACAAGATCAAACGCCGATCGCGGTTCGTTTAGGAGAACACAAGAAGAATGGCCGAATCATCCGCCCTGGTCATTGGCACGCGCGGCAGTCCCTTAGCGCTGGCCCAGGCTCACGAGACGCAAAACCGGCTGATTGCCGCCCATGGCTGGACGCTCGAGCAATTGCCCCTGGCGCTGATCAAGACGACGGGCGACACCATCCAGGACCGGGCGCTCTCGGAAGCGGGCGGCAAGGGTCTCTTCACCAAGGAGCTCGATATCGGGCTTCTCGACGGCTCGCTCGACCTCGCCGTCCATTCCGCCAAGGACCTGCCGACGGTTCTGCCCGAGGGCATCGTGATCGCCGGTTATCTGCCGCGCGAGGATGTGCGCGACGCCTTCATCAGCCGCCGTTTCAAAAGCCTTCAGGATCTGCCGCCCGGCGCCGTCGTCGGCTCCGCCTCGTTGCGGCGCCAGGCGGAAGTGCGCCGCCTGCGGCCGGATCTCAAGGTCACGCTGCTTCGCGGCAACGTGCAGACCCGGCTCGACAAGCTCGAGCGCGGCGAGGTCGACGGCACTCTGCTCGCCATGGCGGGCCTGCGGCGGCTCGGCCTGACGGAGCACGTCACCACGATCCTTGAGACGGACGATTTCCTGCCCGCCGTCGGGCAGGGGGCCATCGCCATCGCCATCCGCGCCGACGACGAGCGGGCGCAAAAGGCGGTCGCGCCGATCATCGATGCGCCGACCGGCGTGGCGCTGGCGGCGGAACGGGCGTTCCTGACCGTGCTTGACGGCTCATGCCGCACGCCCATCGCGGGCCATGCGCGGATGATCGGCTCCGAGCTTGAGATTCGCGGCCTCGTGATGCGGCCCGACGGCTCGGAAAGCCTCGAGGTTGTCCGGCGCGGCGCGCCTTCCGATGCCGCTGCCCTCGGCCGGGAAGCCGGGCTCGACCTTCGCGCGCGGATGCCCGCCGGGTTCACCGATTCCTGATGATGCGCATTCTCGTCACCCGCTCGCAGGACGACGCCGAGCGCACCAGCCAACGCCTCGTCGCTCGCGGCCATGAGGCGCTCGTCGCTCCCACTACCCGGATCGTGCCGACCGGCGAGCCTCTGCCGCGCGATTCATGGGATGCGCTCATCGTCACCAGCGCCCACGCCATCGATGCGTTGGCACTGGTCGAGGACAAGCGGATCCCCGTCTTTGCCGTTGGGCCGCACACTGCCTCCGCCGTGCGGGAGGCGGGCTTTTCTTCGATTGTTGTGGCGGACGGGGACGCGAAATCGCTCTCCGCTCTCATCCGCGGCACGTTGAGCCACGGCTTGCGGCTGCTCCATGTCACGGCCCGCCATCACAAAGCTGAACCGGCGGCCTCGTTGCGGGCGGCCGGGTTTTTCGTTGTGCAATGGGAGGCCTACGAGGCGCAGGCTATCGAGGCCCTGCCGCTTGCCGCGCGGGAGGCGCTTTCCGCTGGCCAAATCGGAGCAGCGCTCCATTATTCCCGGCGAAGCGTGGACATCTTCCTGCGGCTTGCGGAACAGGCCGGGCTCACCTCCACCCTTCGATCCTTTCCGCATCTCTGCCTGTCGGCTGATGTGGCGGGACCGTTCGAAGGGCTCGGGATGACGACCCTTTGCGCCTCACAGCCCGACGAGGATTCGATCCTCGCTTTGCTTGACCGCCGGTCGTGACGCTTGTGACCGGTTCCTTTACCATCTGCGGTTAACGAGGAACCGAAACCAGGAGCATTTTCGCAGAAGCGGGAACCGGCTCTGCGCGAGACAGATGCGGCGAAATAAGAGTTTCTAGGGCCCTTTCCGGTTCAATCGGATCGGAAAGGGGAGCATGATTCAGAACAGCGGAATCCGGTTTTCTGATAAAATCATGCGGCGCTAGCACTCAAGCTTGCCACATCTCTATCTCAGAGTGCTCCATCGAGATGACCGCCAAGAGGGACCCGTGACCGATTCATCCGATCCCAAAGCCCCGAATTCCTCCCGCAAGAAGACGACGCGGGAGCCGGCGACCATCGACCTCAAGGCGACCATCATCGACGACGGCGCGCGGCCTGACGAAAAGACCGCCGCCGAGGCGGAGCGGGTTGCCGACGAGGCCGTATCGCAGCCGGAAGAGACGTTTGATTCGGGGGCCGGGACGGATTCCATCGCGTCGGGCGGCCCGTTCCAGGCGGCCCCGCCGCCAGCCCCACCCGCGCGGGACCATCAAGTCCCGGCCCTGATCGGCGCGGGCCTTGTCGGCGGCCTCATCGGCGCCGGTCTGGTCTATGGGCTCCAGGTTTGGCGCGGGCCTGCCGGGCTCGATGATTCGCGCCTGGTCCAACTGGAGCAGCGGGTCGGAGTTTTGAGCCAAACGGGCAACCTTCAGGCGCTGGATGGCCGGATCAAGGCGCTTGAGACCGGCCGAACGGTGCTCGATCAGCGCGTGCAGGTCGCGCAAACAGCGGCGGAAAAAGCAGCGGCTCGCGCTGAAGAAGCCCTGAATCGCCCGCTTGCGCCGATCCAGGCCCCGCAGAACGAGGCCGCGCTGACCGACCTGTCCAACCGCGTTTCCTCGTTGGAGAATCAGGTCAATTCCGAAAATGAGAGGGTCGCGAGCGCGACGCAAGGTCTGGATCGCCGGCTGGCCGATCAGGGGCAGGCGTTCGCGGCCTTGTCGCAGAAATTTGCCGAGGGCCCGCAGGCTGCGGCCCAAGCGGGAATTCGCGTCGTTCTGGCCGAGCGGCTGAACGATTCCGTGCGCGCCGGCACCTCTTATGCCGACGTCTTGGCTACTTTGAAGAAAGTGGATGGCGATGCCGCCCGCCTCGCCCCGCTCGAACCCTTCGCGGAACGCGGTGCTCCGACCGCCACCGCGCTGGCGCAAAGCTTCAAGCCCGTGAGCGCCGACATCCTGCGTGAGGACCGCGCCGCCGCCGGCAGCTGGACGGACCGCCTGATGCGCATGGCCGACCGCATCGTCACGATTCGGCCTGTCGATCAGCCGGGCTCCACGAGCGTTCCGAGCCTCGTCGCCCGGATCGAGCAGGCCTTGGCGCGCGGGGATGTGGTGGATGCAGCGGCAGCCTGGGATGCCCTGCCCGAACCGGCGCGACGGATGTCCGAAAAATGGGGCATCCTGGTCAAGAACCGCGCGGCAGCTGAAAAAGCGGCCTCGGCCGTCGCTTCCGATGCGCTCGCGGCGCTTAATCGTACGGCGCAGTAAAAGGATCAGGCCAGCATGTGGCGCACTCTCGTCTTCATCGGTCTTCTCTGCGTCGCGGCTTTCGGCGCGGTCTGGCTCGCCGACCGGCCT
Source organism: Microvirga alba (assembly GCF_015694465.1). Classification (GTDB taxonomy): domain Bacteria; phylum Pseudomonadota; class Alphaproteobacteria; order Rhizobiales; family Beijerinckiaceae; genus Microvirga; species Microvirga alba. Next base: position 363,837 of record NZ_JADQDO010000002.1, on the reverse strand, counting down.
GGCACGGTGCTCGTCACCTTCGGCGGCTACGAAATGCAGACTTCCGTCGCGGTTGCCGCTGTCGCGCTGGTCGGCCTTGCGCTGGCGCTGACGCTGCTCTGGTCGGTCGTGACGACCATTTTGGGCCTGCCCTCCCGCCTGACCTTCGCGTCGCGGGCGCGCCGTCGGGCGCGCGGTTATCAGGCCGTGTCGCGCGGCATGGTGGCCGTCGGCGCGGGCGACACCATCGCCGCGCGCCGCTATGCGGGGGAGGCCGAGCGCCTGCTCGGCCATGAGCCGCTGGCGCTGCTTCTCAAAGCCCAGGCGGCGCAAGTGTCCGGCAACCGCGCGGGGGCGGAGGCGGCTTTCACCCAAATGATCGATCGGGACGAGACGCGGGTTCTGGGCCTGCGCGGTCTTTTCGTCGAAGCGCGCCGCCGGGGCGATGCTGCCGCAGCCCGCGAATATGCCGCCGAGGCCATCCGGCTCGCACCTGCCGCCTCTTGGGCGAGCGATGCGGTGCTCGAAGCGCGCTGCGCCGACCGCGACTGGCGCGGGGCGTTGGACGCCATCGAGCGCCGGGCGTCTCTCGGCCTTGTCGACAAGGCAACGGCGAAGCGGCATCGGGCGGTTCTTCTCACCGCCGATGCCCTCGATCGGGTCGAGCATGATCCTGATGGCGCGCTCTATAGCGCGCAGGAGGCGGTAAAACTCGCGCCGACCCTGATTCCGGCGGCGGCGCTGGCAGGGCGGCTTCTGTCGCACAAAGGCGAGCTGCGCCGCGCCGCCAAGGTGGTGGAAACCGCCTGGCGCAGCCAGCCGCATCCGGATCTGGCGGAGGTCTATCTCAATCTGCGGCCCGGCGATTCGGCCCTCGACCGGCTCAAGCGCGCCGACACCCTGCAGAAGCTCTCGGATGGCGCGCCGGAAGGCCGCCTCGCGGTCGCCCGCGCCGCTCTCGAATCGCGCGAATTCGCCCGCGCCCGCGCGGCGCTGGAACCTCTCATCGCAGAGCGCCCGACCATGCGGGTCTGCCTCCTCATGTCCGATCTGGAGCAGGCCGAGCATGGCGCGACCGGCAAGGGCCGGGAGTGGCTCGCCCGCGCCACCCGCGCGCCGCGCGATCCGGCCTGGATCGCGGACGGCGTCGTGTCCGAGCAATGGGCTCCCATCTCGCCTGTCACCGGGCGTCTCGATGCCTTCGTCTGGCAGGCCCCGCCCGACGTGCTCGTCGCGCCTGAGCTCGCCATGAGCGACGACGTGACCGCCGACCTCCACGAGGAGCAGAAAGTCATTCCGATCATATCGTTGGAGCCGGCTCCCGCCCTTCGGGAGGAGCTCGCTCCGGCGCTCCCCAAGGCGGCCGAACCGCCCGTGACGGTGAAGGCGGTGCAACCCGTTCCGCCCCAACCGGAGCCGGTCGTTTTCCCCGCAAGCCCACCGGATGTTGCCCCGCCGGAAGAGACGCCGCCCACCCGCCGCAGCCTTTTTCGCTAGAAGGATGCACATCTGCGCCCCGGCATCCCTTGCCAAGCGCCGGGCTTGAGGTTATGAGGTCGCCCTCTTCGATCGCACGATCGTGACGCCGCAATAGCTCAGCTGGTAGAGCACCTCATTCGTAATGAGGGGGTCGGGGGTTCGAATCCCTCTTGCGGCACCATTCTTCCCTTAGAAAATAGGGTTTTCTTGGCTTGCTGCGGCTTTCGAGGCCTGCCGCCGGCCCGGATGACCCCCACGGGAAGAGTTGGGGCCGTACGATCCAAGGATCAGATTGGGGCCATAGCTCAGTTGGGAGAGCGCTTGAATGGCATTCAAGAGGTCGGCGGTTCGATTCCGCCTGGCTCCACCAATCTGATGAAACGATGGAGCGCGGGTGTAGCTCAGGGGTAGAGCACAACCTTGCCAAGGTTGGGGTCGAGGGTTCGAATCCCTTCGCCCGCTCCAATTTCTCCTCGGGGAAATTCATCGATATTCAAGCGTCTCATGGCCGTTGACCGCGACCTGTTGCGGGTCGCCCATAGCGCCGAGTGGGTCGCTCGTTCGTCAAGGACGATTGCCGGCCTCGGCGCAGAGCTGCCGCAGGCTCTCGATCAAGGGCGGCGGCTCGGGGGCACCGGCCTCACGCCGCAGTTTCGTGACATCCGCCAGCATGGCTGGGATCTCCCCGGGCGGGAGTGGGCGGTCGCTGTTGTCGAAGAGGTCTTCGCGACCTGTTAGTTGCGCCAGGAGGCCGGCTATTTCGCTGATGCGGACGGATTGGCCGCTCGCCAGGTTGACCGGGCCCGTGACGTTCGCCGCGACGAGTGAGGTCAGTGCGCCACCCGCATGCTGGACGGGGATGTAGTCACGGATGGCCGCGCCCGCGCGCAGCTCCACCTTTTGTCCCGATCGAAGCGATGCCAGAATCGAGGCGACAAGTTTGCCGGACGGCTCATTTGCGCCGAACAGATGGAACATCCGGGCCCAGGCAAAGCTCACGCCCTCGTCCGCAAACAACGCCTCGAGATGAGCGGCGGTGACCGCCTTCGCGCGTCCATAAAGGGTCGCTGGGGCGAGCGCGTCGCTTTCGCGCCGTGGGGAGCTGCCGCCATCGGACCAGTCGTATTCGGCGCAGGTGCCGACCCCGACGAAACGTTCCACGCCGTGCCGGGCGGCGAGGCGGCCGAGGGTGAGAGTTGCGGCGACCCAGTCGAGATTTTCCGGCGCGGTCCAGAATCGGCCGTGTTCCGCAAACCAGGCCAGATGAAGCACGTGGGACGGGCGTAGCGCCGCAAGCAGGGTGTCGATTGCTGCGGCATCCATCAGGTCGATCTGGTGATGGGCCTCGAAAGGTCCCTCCGGCGTGCGTCTGCCGAGTGTATGAACGCTGAAGCCGCGCGCCTGCAGAGGCGCGAGGACGCAAGCCCCGATGAACCCGGAGGCGCCCGTCACAAGGATGCGCGGTGCCGCCATTCTCAGCCCTCGAACCCGGGCCAGGCGAGATCCCGCTCGCCCACGAGGGATGGCGCGAGGGGCCACGCGATGGCGAAAGCCGGATCGTCGAAACGCGCGCCGCGCGCTGCAACCGGAGCATAGGCGGCATCGATTGCGTAGGCGATTTCCGTCTCGTCTTCGAGGGTGATGAAGCCGTGGGCGAAACCTGCCGGAATGAACAGCGACAGGCGATTCTCAGCCGAGAGTTCGAGCCCGAACCACTTTCGATAAGTTGGCGAATCCGCGCGCAGATCCACGGCCACATCGAACATCGCTCCGCGCGTGACTCGCACGAGCTTCGCCTCGCCGTGCGGAGCCTCTTGCCAATGCAGGCCGCGCAAGGTGCCGGCGATGCGGTTGAAGGATGTGCTCATCTGCAGAGGCGTGAAATCGATCCCCGCCGCCGCGAAGGTCTCGCGGCAATAGGTCCGGGCGAAAAGACCGCGCTTGTCCGCGTGAGGTTCGGGCCGCAGCAGGCGGACTCCCGGCAGAGAGGTGGCCTCCAGGATCACGGCGAATTCTCGTGAATGCTCAATGAGGGGATCGCCGTGACGAAGCGGCCCTTCCATCCCTTGGCCGAGAGGTTGCGCATGATCTCGGGTGCGATGTTCCAGGGCAGGATGACGATGTCGTCGGGCTGCGCCGCCAACAGGGCGTCCGGCGACACGATGGGTATGCGGCTTCCGGGCAGGAGGCGGCCCTGCTTCAACGGGTTGGCATCCGCCACGAGAGCGATGTCGTCTGCCGTCGCGCCGACAGCGTTGAGGAAGGTGTTGCCCTTTGCCGCCGCGCCATAGGCGGCGACTTTGCGGCCCGCGGCGCGGCTTTCGTCGAGATAGGTCCTGAAGGCGTCGAGCACAGCCCGCACGCGCGGCTCGAAGCCGTCATAGAACGAGGGGCTGTCGAGACCCGCCGCCGCTTCCTCGGCGCGGATCGCCTCGAGCATCGGGGAGGGGTGAAGCGAGGATTCGGCTCGACGGGCGAACAGGCGCAAAGATCCGCCATGGGTGGGAAGACGCTCGACGTCGACAATCGCAAGCCCATGCCGGTTCAGCACGCGCTCGGCCGCGAGCAGGGACCAATAGGCGTAGTGCTCGTGATAGATCGTGTCGAACTGCACGTTCTCTACCAGCCGCACGAGATGAGGCGCTTCAATCGAAACGATGCCGTGATCGCCCGCGAGCAGAGAAAGGCCCGCGACGAAATCCTCCACATCCGGAACATGCGCCAGAACGTTGTTGGCGATGATGAGGTCGGGCGCGCGGTTTCGCTCGCGCAGGATTGCTGCGGCGGCCTCGCGACCGAAGAAGCGCGTCTCGGTCGGAATACCCGCCGCCACCGCGATGGCGGCCACATTGGCGGCAGGTTCGATGCCGAGGCAGGGGATTCCTGCCGCGACGAAGTTCCGCAAGAGATAGCCGTCGTTCGAGGCCACCTCGACGACGAAGCTTTCGGCATCGAGCCCGAGGCGCTGGATCATGGTTTCGCTGAAGGCGCGTGCATGCGCGAGCCATCCGGCGGACACGGATGACAGATAGGCGTAGTCGCTGAAGATCGCCCCCGCATCGACCACGTGATCGAGTTGGGCCAGCTTGCAACGCTCGCAGACCCGCACGTTCAGCGGGAAGACCGGATCGGGTCTGTCGCGTTCTTCCATCGCAACATAGCTGTTGGCCACCGGCTGCGCGCCAAGATCGCAGAACGGTATCGACAATGCGCCGCTACATGCCCGACAGGATGTGATGGCCCGCCCTTTCAGAATCGTCATGGAGTGATCGCCCTTTCGATGGCGCGTTCGGACAGGCCGCGCAGTGTTTCGCCCTTGAGCCAAGCTTCATACCATGCCGCTGTCTCGGTAAAGATGGCGTCGCCCTTGAGGCGAGGCTCCCATCGAAGCGACTGCCGGGCGAGCGATGCGTCGATGGCAAGGCGCGGCGCTTCCGCATAGACGGCTTGCGGATCAGCCTGTCGCCATTCAACAGGGCGGCCGCGCACGCGCCCCAAGGTGCCAAGCACGTCGCGGACGCTCATCTCGCGATCCTCAGGTCCGAAATTAACCGCGCGCGGGGTCTCGGGGGAGCGAAGGGTGAGATCCTCGGCGAGGAGAAGATAGCCGCAGAGAACATCGAGCACGTGCTGGAAGGGGCGCGTCGCGTCGGGGCGGCGGATCAGGAGCGGTTGTCCCGCGCGCTCGGCCCGGAACAGGTCGGGGATCAATCGATCCTCGCCGAAATCGCCGCCGCCGATCACGTTGCCGGCGCGCGCCGTCGCAAGCGGCGGGAGAGCGCCCGCGAACGAATGGGCGTAGGATGCGACCGCGATCTCGCAGGCCGCCTTCGACGCGCTGTAAGGGTCGCCGCCTCCGAGCGGATCCGTCTCACGAAAGGCTTGGCCCGTCCCGTCATTGCGATAGACCTTGTCGCTCGTGACGATCACAGCCGCGGCGAGGCTGTCCATCTGCGCCCGCAAGGCTTCGAGCAGGTTGATCGTGCCGGTGACGTTCGTGGCGAAGGTGCCCGCCGGGTCGCGATAACCACGGCCGACCACGGCTTGAGCGGCGAGATGCAGGACGATCTCGGGATTAGCCTCGCGCACCGCCGCCGCGACCGCACTCGTATCCCGCAGATCGCCGAGCTGACTTTGCTGAAGATGGTCGGCGACGCCGAGCAAATCGAAGGCCGTCGGACCCGGCTCTTGAGGAAGAGCGAAACCGGAGACATTCGCGCCAAGACCGGAGAGGAGAAGACAGAGCCAGGAGCCTTTGAAGCCGGTATGACCCGTGACCAGCACGCGACGATTGCGCCAGAGGTCCGGTGCCGGCCGCCGCGAATCGCGCGGCGTCGTCCTCACCAGATCTTCCATGGCGCTGCCCCGCTCCTCCAGAGCTCTTCCAGATGCAGCTTGTCGCGCAGGGTGTCCATGGGCTGCCAGAACCCAGGATGGTCATAGGCGCACAATTGCCCATCGGCGGCGAGGCTCTCCAGCGGCTCCTTCTCGAAAACCGTTGCGTCGCCGGGGATGCGTTCCAGCACGGTCGGTGAGAGCACGAAGAAGCCCCCGTTGATGGCGCCGCCGTCTCCAAGCGGCTTTTCCATGAACGCCGTCACGCGCTCGCCCGTCCGGGCAAGCGCCCCGAATCGTCCGGGCGGGGCCACGGCCGTCACGGTGGCGAGCCGCCCATGGGTGCGATGAAAGGCGAGAAGCGCGGTGACGTCGACATCGCCGACCCCGTCGCCGTAGGTGAGGCAAAAGGGTTCTGTCGGATCGAGATAACGCGCCACTCGCTTCAACCGGCCGCCGGTCTGGGTGTCGTCGCCGGTGTCGATCAGGGTCACGCGCCAGGGCTCCGCCGCGTTGCGGTGATAGCTCACCGCGCCGGAGTTGAGATCGACCGAGACGTCCGCTTCATGCAGGTGGTAATTGACGAAGAATTCCTTGATCAGGAAGCCCATGTAACCGAGGCAGATCACGAAATCGGTGACGCCGTGGGCGGCATAGATCTTCATGATATGCCAAAGGATCGGCCTGCGCCCGATCTCGACCATGGGCTTGGGCCGGGCGCTTGTTTCCTCCGCGAGCCGGGTGCCCCGCCCGCCCGCCAGAATCACGGCTGTCGTCATGGACGCGGCTCCTCCATCCAACGCACCACGGCTTCCTGAAAGTCGTGCACGAAAAGGTCAGGCCTGCCGAGGGGATGCGACCGCAGACGCTCCCGCATGGTGCGCCGCAATTCGGTGCGCCAGGCGGTATCCTTGGCGATCTCGACCGCTTTCGCGATGTAGGCCTCGCGGGAGGTGACGCAGAGATCGCCCAAGCCCGCGTTGTTCAGGTTCGAGTGGGACAAACGCTCGAAAAAAGCCTCGCCGAGCAGGCTCACCACCGGTACGCCCATCCATAAGGTTTCGCAGGTCGTGGTGCCGCCCGTTTGAGGGAAGGTATCGAGCGCCACGTCGATCGCGTTGTAATGCGGCAGATGCGTCCCGCGCACCGGCATGTAGCTCACCCGGTCCGCTTCGATCCCGTGCTCCGCGAACAGGCGCTCGATATTGGCGCGGAACGACGGCACCGCGCCTTCCGGCCGCACGAACAGGAAGCGCGACCCCGGCACCGCGCGCAGGATCGCGGCCCAGGTTTCGATGCAGGTGGGATTGTACTTGTAGGGGTTGTTCATGGTGCCGAAGGTCACGCGGCCTTCGCGCTCTTCCGGCGTCGTCGGCTCGATTCCGGGCAGCGGTCCGAAGCCCGGCTGTTCGAACGCCACCCAGCTATGGGCCAGCTCCAGGGGCTTTTCGATCAACAGGGCCGGATCGGGCGGCGTGATGAAAGGGTCGGTCAGGATTTTGTCGATGGTGCCGATGCCGGCGGAATGCGGGTAACCGAGCCAGCTCGCCTGACGCGGCGCCGGACGCCAGGCCATCGTGCGGATCTTGTTCATGTCCGTCGAGCCGCCGAGCTCGAACAGCACGTCGAGTTGGTCGTCGGCGATGAGCTGCGCCGCGTCGCGATCGGAAATGGTGGGATGCAAACGGAACACATCCGCCAGTTCGCTCAATCGTTGCTGCACTCCATCCTCGGGTTTCGTGTTCCAGGAGTAGCAGTAGAATTCGAACCGGCTTCGATCGTAGCCGACGATCAACGGGGCTGCGAAATAGGCCACTGGATGATGGCGCAGGTCGGACGACATGAACCCGACGCGGATCTTGGCGCGTCCAGTGATGGCCGGGGCTGTGCGAAGCGGCGTCTGAGCCGCACGCTTCTCGGAGGACTGACCCCAGATGCGATGCCAGGAAACCAGGTGCCGTCGCTGTTCCGGTGTCTGGATCTGCCCCATCAGATGGTGAAGCGCGGTCTCCTGGTTCGTCCTTGCCCAATAGGCGCCGAGTTCCTCAAAGGACCCGAGGCGCTCCGCGCCCGCGTAATCGGCGGATCGGATCATGATATTGCGCAAGATCCGTGCGTCGGGAAGCAGGTTGCCTCCCAAGGCTTTGCGCCGGTGAGCAAGCTCATAGGCCTGAGCGATATTCTTCGGTTCCTCGGGCCCGCGCGTGCGGTCGAGAGACTCGGCGTATTCGGCGATGATGTCCTCATCGTCCGGCGCGAGGGCAAGGGCTCTCGCAAAACACTCGTTCGCTTTATCTCTGTCGAAACGCGTCAGGGTTCGCCCGAGCTGGTAATGCAGCACGGCATCGTCCGGGGTCGCGACGATCAATTTCTGCAGCCATGCGACGACCTCTTCGAAGCGCCCGTTGCGGCGCAGGGCGGCGAGCCTGGATGTCATCAACTGCTCGGTCAGGCCGATTCGGGCGATGGCCTGGTCGAGCGTGGCGAGCGCCGTCTCGAACTGGTTGGTTTCCTCCAGCACGTTGGCGAGGCTGATCCAGGGCATCGGATCGTTCGGCGCCAACTGTCGCGCCAATTCGAAAAGGCGACGCGCCCGCTCGAGATCGCCCGCATAGAAATGCCCCATGCCAAGCAATCGCTGGTAGTCGCTCGATCTCGGCATCTGCCTCACGATGCGCGAGAAGGCCTCGATCGCCCGCGGCCCGTCGTGCAGGTCGAGATACACATTTCCCGCATTGGCGATCGGCATGATGCTTTTCGAATCGAGCTTGCCGGCCTCGCGGAAGCAGGCGAGCGCTTCCTCGTAGCGGCTCAACCGGCGAAAGAGGATGCCGCGCAGGTTCGTCAGCGTGAAATCCTTCTTCAAACGCGCCAGCCCCTCGGCGCTCCAATGCAACGCATCCTCGTATCGGCCGAGTTCGTAGAGAAGAATGCACAGCTCGCCATGCACGCCTCTCGGCAGAGCGGCGCGATGGCTCTTATTCTGCTCAATGGCTTGGATCAGGAGATCGGCGGCCTCGGATTTGCGACCCTCGGTTTTCAAGCGTTGCGCGGCAACGAGAAGTTCCTGGATCGATGCTGTCGGTCCCTGAGACAAAGACGCCCCCCCGATTCGTGTCGTGTTTAGATTTTAGCTCATTACGTTATTACGGTATCAATTGTTTGGGCGCGATGCCAATAGACATCTTCGCGTCGATCGCGATTTGAGGCGACATGATTGCGACTCGCGTGTTGCGCCTCGCGAATCCCGAGAGAGAACAGCGGCGTTCTTTCGGATCTGTTTGTTGAGCAGCGCTCGCGGGAGGTTAGATCGCGTGATCGGTCTCGTGCGACAGCGAGATCGGCAATCTTCGCCTTGGTTTTCAGTGCTGAAGGAATCGCGATGGCGCGCTGTTCCGTCTGTGCAGCCGATACCTTGCAGAGAACGATGTCAGGACAGTCTCGCGCAGCCGTTCACGCGCCGTGCCGTGTCGGCCTCGGATACGCGGGATCGGTGATCCGCGCATCGCGAATCCGACAGCTCGGCTCGACCCTTACAGAACCACGATTCCCGCATGCTTGGCCTTGGCGTCGGGCTCCACATGGATTGTGATCTGCGCGCCGTCGACCTGATCTTTCAGCGCCCGCTCCAGCCGGTCGCAGATGTCGTGAGCGTCCGTGACGCTCATGGCGCCGGGGACGACCAGGTGGAAGTCGATGAAGGTCAGTTTTCCCGCGTGGCGGGTGCGCAGGTCGTGGGCCTCGATGGCGCCTTCCGCATTGCTGGAAATCGCCTCGCGGACGCGGGCCAGGACGGCCTCGGGAACGGCCTCGTCCATCAGGCCGCTCAAGCTTTCCTTCATCAGATCCCAGCCGGACCAGAGGATGTTGAGGGCGACGAGCGCGGCGAGCAGGGGGTCGAGCTGGTACCAGCCTGTGAGCGGAACCAGGAGCAGGCCCGCCAGAACCCCGACCGAGGTCACCACGTCCGTCAGCAGGTGCCGCCCATCGGCGGTGATCGCGGGGGAGCGGAGCTTGCGGCCCTGCCGGATCAGCACCCAGGACCAGATCGCGTTGATGAAGCTCGCAAGGGCGTTGATCGCGAGGCCTTCGAGAGGCGCATCGAGCGCCTTCGGCGACAGGAACCCGAAATATGCCTCCCGCAAGATCGTCAGGGCTGCGACGATGATCAGGACGCCTTCGAGCACCGCCGAGAAATATTCGACCTTGTGGTGGCCGTAAGGATGGTTGGCGTCGGCGGGCCGCGCGCTCAGCCGCACGGCGAGGAACGCCGCGATCGCCGTGACCACGTTGATGATGCTCTCGAGCGCATCTGAATAGAGCGCGATACTGCCCGTGATGTAATAGGCAGCGTATTTCAGGACGAGAACAATCGTTCCAATGAAAATGCTGCCAATGGCAAGTTTTTGGATCTTGTCCATCGAGTCACACAAAATACGGGCGGCAGGGAGTTGCGGAGGCGACCTTATAGAGTGTGGCGCCGAACCTGCAAGCCTTTGTTTATATTTGCAAATAGCTCGCAACAGCACTGGGAATCCGATGAATCCCCGCTCCTGGAGGCACCTTACGTCGTCTCCGGGAACCGTGCGGTCAGGCGTGCGTAATACGCCGAGAGTGACGGAGCGAGGATCTTGCAGCGTTCGACCATCTCCGTCGCTTCGCCGAAGTGTCCGGCGCGCAAATGGGCGAGAAGGCGCGGGTGCAGGTTCCGGAGCTCGGCGATGTCCGGATCGGCGCGGTTCTCAGCGGGGGCGACAACGGTGAAGATCGCGGATTCGGTCGCCCGTCCGCGCACGGCGATCCGATCCAGCTCGATCAGAACATAATGCTCGCGCACGGCCTCGGCCGTGGTGGGACCGAGAATCAGCGATACGCCGTATTCCTTCGACAGGCTTTCCAACCGCGACGCGAGATTCACGGAGTCGCCAAGCGCTGTATAATCATAGCGCCAGCGCGAGCCCACATTGCCGACGACGCAATCGCCCGTGTTGATGCCGACCCCAACCGCGAAGACGGGCGCATCGTCGCCCTGTTCCTTGCGCAAGGTCTCGTTCAGCGCAGTCACCGCATCCATCATACGCAGCGAGGCGCGCACGGAGCGCACGGCGTGATCCGGTGTCGGCAGCGGCGCGTTCCAGAACGCCATCACGCAGTCGCCCATATATTTGTCGATGGTGCCGCCCTCGTTGAGGATGGCCTCCGAGAGCGGATCGAGCAGGCGGTTGATGAGGCTCGTCAGCCGCTCGGGCGAATCCTTGAGCTTTTCGGACAAGGTCGTGAAGCCGCGCACGTCGCAGAACAGGATCGAGAGATTGCGACGCTCCCCGCCAAGCTTGAGCGCGCCCGGATCGCGCGCGAGCTGCGCCACGAGTTCCGGCGAAAGATAACGGGAGAACGCAGTCGATACGGCTTGGCGCATCTGCCGCTCGCGGGCGAAGTCGAGACCAAAGCGCGCGCCGAAGACCGTCAGCGTCGCGGCGATGGGCAGCGCAGGCGCGACCCAGATGCGGCCGAAGCGCAGAAGAGCCCAGGCTCCGAGGATGAAGAACGCGACCGTGGCGAAGGCCGCCAATCCCGTCCGCCAGGAGATCCCGCGCCGGCACAGGGCAGCTGCCGACAAGGCCGCCGCGAGGATCAATCCGGCTATCGCGAGGCGGGGGGCGGGCAGGGCGTAAAGGCCGTGGCGGAGGTTGTCGAGGATCGTTGCATGCACCTCGACCCCGGCGGTGAGGCTTTCCGTCCTTAAGGTATAGGCGGTCGGGAAACTGTCGGGCGCGCCGCTATCGGGCGACGTGGCGGCCTTCAGGCTCAGGCCCACCAGCACGATCTGGTCCTTGAACCGGCCCGGTGGCAGAAAATTCTCAGGGTCGAGGGCCTGATAATAGGAGACCGTCGGGTAGGTGCGGAAGGGTCCGAAATACTGGATCAGGGCGCCCTCGGGAGGCGGGGTGACGGGGTGACCGCTCAGGCGCAAGGTTTCCGCCGCGAAGCTGTCGGGCAAGGTCGGCATGCGGCGCAAGTAGGCATCGCCGTCGAGATCGACCGAGGTCACGCCGGGGTGCGCGCCGGCATCGAGAAAGGGATCGATGGGATTGACGCGGGTCGTCTGAATGCCCTGGTCGAGCGGGGTCGTGACGTCGTCCGCCGCCAGCACCACGTCGGGACCGAGGGCGTTCGCCAATTTGGCATCCTCTTCGCCCTCCGAGGGTTCGGCGAAGATGATGTCGAAGGCGATCACCTTCGCGCCCGCCGCGCGCAGACTTGCAACGAGCTTCGCGTGCAGATCCCGCGGCCAGGGCCAGCGCTGCCCGATTTCGGAGAAGGACGGCTCGTCGATAGCGACGACCACCGCGCCCGGATGCGGAGGAAGCGGAGGGCCGACGATGGAGAACAGGTCGTAGAGCCGCATCTCCACAAGATGAAACGGCTTGAGGAACGATACCGGGATCAGCAGGGCAGCGATCAGCCCTGCCATGGCGAAGTGACGCCAGGGGGAGAACCCCGTTTCCGCGGATCCCGGCTCGTTCCCGCTCATACGTTAGAACCGCGCCTTCATGGTCGCGGCAAAGGTCCGCCCGGTGCCCCGGATACCCGGCGCGAGTTCGTAATCCTGATCGAGCAGATTCAGGAAGGTCAGGCCGAGGAGGAGGCGACGGTCCGGCGTTTCCCAGGTGATCGAGGCATCGGCGGTCCAGTAATCGTCGAGTTTCAGGCCCGCCAGATTTCCCTTGCGGTCACCGACGAAGGTGGCGGCAACGGCGATCTTGAGCCGGCTCGGATCGGCGAAAGTAATGCCCGCGCGCGCGAAGCGTCCCGAGAGGAAGGGAATGTCGGCGCCGAGCGTATCGCCGGAGCGCACGTCGCTCGACAGGGTGCCGACCGTACCGAACACGCCGAAGCCGTGGCCGAGCCAGACATTCGCCGTCGCGGACAGCCGCTCGATATGGCCCTTCTCGATCGCGATGCTGTCGAATGTATTCACGACGGGAATATCGAGGCCGCGCACATCCTGCCGCTGATATTCCACGGCGGTGAAGACATGTGGGCTCCATTCGGCATCCCAGCGCAAAGCCATCGTGTCGGTCCGGCCGCCGAGGGAGATCGGCAGATTGTTGGGAACGAGTCCGACGGTCGTCACGGGCGAGAGCGTGAAGTTCAACGGCAGCAGACCGTCGCGGCGATAGGCGGCGCGCAGCCATTGTCCGTCGAGAGGCGACACGCCGATGCCGATGCGAGGGGCGATTGAATTCTCCGAGGGCCGCGATTCGATATCGACGAAATCTCCCTCCACGCCGGCTTGTATCTCGAAGCGGTCCGAGGGACGCCAGAACGCATCCGCGAAGAGACGGGCCGCCTGGAATGTGGAATCCGGTCGCTCATCGATGACGTTGCTGTCGAATGCGCCGGTCGCCGCGTTGTAGGTCCGCGAAGTGCCGGAGGTCCATCCGAGAGTTCGGCCGGTCTGTCCCTCGATCCCATAGCGAACGGTGAAATCGCCGAAGCCGAGCGTGTGGCCCAACGCGGCCACCAATCCTTCATTCCGGTTACGCTGCCATTGCTCCGCTGATACGAAGAGCGGGAAGAGATCCGCGCTGACCGCATTGGAGTATCGCCGGTCGATGCCTCGCGTGGCATAGACCGCGCCGGTCAGCACGTTGCGATCGCCGAAGCTGTGGCTCCAGCCCGCGCCCGCCTGCATCGAGGTGAGGTCCTGCGTGCCCGCGAAGAAGCGGGTTCGCGTATCGAATTTCGCCAGTCCAGGCTCCACCGAGGATGCCGCGCCGAAGATCAGGAACCGATCCGCCGCCGAGGGCGCGGTGCCGATAAAGAAGGAAGCGTTGCTGGCGTTTTCCCGGTCGAGGGAGGTGTCGCCGTCGAAGAGGGCGCGGGCCGCCGACAGCGAAAACGAGGTCGGAACCGGTTCGTTCGAAAAGCCCTGAACGCTCGCATCCGCCTCCCAGCCGATGCGGTTGTTGCGGACGAGCACGCTCCCACCGAATTCGGTGTCGATGAAGGGGCGGCGCAAGAGATCGACGCGCCCGATGCGGCTCGAGACCGCGAGCGGGTCGAAGAACAACCCTTGGATCATGAGCGTATAGGTCGTCAGGTCGATATCGTCGCCTTGCGCCGAGGAGATCGTGGGCCGCGTGGCGAAAATGCTGGGGCGGCGCGCGGCCGCTTCGTCGAAATAGCTCGATGCGGTGAAGGGATCGAACACCCGGTCGCCGTAATAGCGCGCCCATTCGTCGAGATTCAGGAAACGATAGGCTTGCGCGGGATAGGAGCCCGCCTCGCGGTTGACCGCAAGACCGGCGAAATCGCCGCCCCGCTGCCGGTAACGGCGCACCGCCTCGCGCGCGCTGACGATGGCTTGATCGGCTTGATACTGGTCGAGGGCGATCGCCGTGCGCGTGACCGAGACGACGGGATCGTTCGGATCGAGCCGGTCGGCATTGTCGAGGGCCTGGTCGGCGAGTTCGACGTCACCGTTCTGGTAATAGGCGATGGCTGTCAGCAGGAGCCCCTGCGAATAGGCCGGGTTCGCCGTGGAGCCTGCCAGAATGGCCTCGAGCCCCTTCGCGGTTTCGCCCTTCTGGAGAAGATAGCGGCCAAGCGCGATAGAGCCGACGCTGAAGGCTGGATCGATAGCGAGCGCCTTGTCGATCAGCGCGCCCGCTTCATCGACGCGGCTCTGGTCGAGTAGCAGGATCGCAAGATTGGCATAGGGGACGGGGCTTTCAGGATCTTCCGCGATGGCCCGTCGAAAGGCTTCTTCCGCTGCGAGCGTCCGGTCCTTGCTCGACTCGAAAAGGCCGATCCCGTTCCAGAGGTCGGTATTGCCGGGCGCGACGATCGTGGCGCGGCGCAGCTCCGCGAGCCCGCCTTCGACCTCGCCATCGATATCGGCCTTGATTGAGCCGTAGGTCAGGATGACATTCGGGTCGTCCGGATCGATCCGGCGCGCCCGTTCGATAGCGGCGCGCATCTCCTCGCGGCGGTTGAGGGCCAGAGCGAGCTGCGCGGAGAGGACGGCGATGCGGGCATTGTTCGGAAAGCGCTTCTCAGCCGCCTTGATAACCTTGGAGGCCGCGTTCAGGTCCTCCCGGAAGGCGACGATATAGGCATGGGCCAGGGCCGCTTCCGGCTCACGCGGATCGAGCGGCGGCTCGGGATAGACCCGCTTCGGGTCGGCCAGCGACTGCGCGATGTAGCGCCCATAGGCCGCGTTGATGCGCCGCTTGGAATCGAGGCCGCCACGTTCGGCGCCCGCGAACAGGGTCGCCGCCTCGCGCCAGCGCCGTTGTGCGCCTGCGAGCGTGCCTTCCACCACATCGGCGCGGGCTCGCTGCGTCGGGTTGAGGGAAAGGCGGCGCGCCTCGGCGAGCGCCTTGGCGGCGACGGCGCGGCCATCGAAATAGGAGGCGATTTCAGCAAGGCTGAGCCAATCCTCGACTTTGCGCCGCTCGGCTGGGATCGCCTCGATCCGCGCCCGCTCGGCGCGGAGCGCAGGACCCGTCAGCGGGGAGAGCGAAATCGACGTGAAGACATCGCGCAGCGTGAGATAGAACAGCATCTGCTCGCGATCGTCGGAATTCACGAGCACGAACTTCGTCGGCGCCTGTCCGATGGCGGCGACCGCGCCTTCACCCTGCCGGACGGTGACCGCGCCTTGCGCGTTCTTCAGTTCGACCGTGCCTTCGAGCACGACGAGCGCGGTTTTTCCGGACGCATCGACGGTCAGAGACCAGTCCGTGCCGCGGATGGCCGCCACCGCAGCCGGAGTCTTGACATCGACGCCGGTGCCCCCGCGCGCCGCCCGCGCCCAGAGATTGCCGGACTGCAGATCCAGATGGGTGGTCGCGTTGTTGGCTCCGGCCACGTCGTTCACGGTCAGCGTCGAATTGCGCCCGACGCGGATCTGGGTCTGATCGGCGAACAGGATCGCGAGGTTGCCGATGGCGTTAGTGCGCAGCACGTCGCCGCCGATGACGTCCTGCTTCACTTCCGCCGGGCGCCACCGCTCTTCGCGCACGAACCGCAGCTCCTCACCGCCCTTGGTGGCGACGATGGAACCAGCCGCCGAAGCTGGTCTCGGCACGGGCGACTGGGCATGCGCTCCCGTCAAACAAAGCGCGACGGCGCTCGTCGTGACAAAAAACCGGAGAGAGCGAGAGGTCATAGGAAAATCGGCAAGAAAGTTACAACGTGTCCAAAGGTCAGCGGGACCTTAGCAGGGATCGGGTAACTTTAAAGCCGATTCAGCACTCAACCATGTGTTTCACAACACAGCGCGGAACTCGCGCCCGATTTATTCACGGGTTATTGCCACGCGCCAGGAGGAGTTTTTGCTTCAGATCATGCTGGGCGAAAGGTTTTTGCAGGACGGGCCGGTCGCGGAAGGCGTCGCGGATGCCGGCGCTGCCGTAACCGGTCGAGAACACGAAGGGGATCGAGCGCTCAGCCAGCGCCTCGGCGACGGGGTAGATCGGCTCTCCGGCGACATTCACATCGAGAATGGCGAGGTCGACCTTTTCGCGCGCCAGAGTGTCGAGGGCAGCGGAGAGGCGGGCCGCCGGGCCGACCACCTCGCAACCGAAATCGAGCAGCATGTCCTCCAGCAGAAGGGAGATCGCCGCTTCGTCCTCCACGACAAGGATACGCAAACCGTTGAGGCCGCTCGCTACGCTTTCGGTCACAGCTTTACTCTCTTTCACGCGAGGATGCCGCAGGTTTTGTCACGGCGCCGAGAATCATCCGCTTGTACCATTCCCCTGCGCCACGACAAAAGTCGGGCAGGGCCGAATGATCGAGCGGATTCTCATCACCTTTGATTGTATGCAAGAATATACCACCGACAAAGCTATGGAAAAAGCCTAGTTTGGTTGCGGGCTGATTGGCCGGCATCAGACTTTCGCTGGAATCATTGAACGAATTCTTTCTCTTTCGGATGATAGCCCTCTGGGCAGGCCTGTTATTGTGGATGAGCGCCTGCGTCATCGGGTCGGGACCGCGGATGGCATCCCGCCAGGAACGGATCTCGTCCGCCGCCTCTTGCGGAGATGACATGGTGTCCTGAATAATCGGCGCATGTCCCTGATTTCTTGCCTCACCGATCTTTTCCATCGGCCCGTCAGCTCCGGTTACAATGAGCATCTGACCGTCGCGGCTTTGTTGACGCTCGTCGTCCATGCCGATGGGCGGGTGCTTCAGGTCGAGGCGGAGGGCCTGCGCAGTCTGCTCCGTTCGCGGTTCGGTCTCGGCGAGGATGAGGTCGAGCATTTGCTCGCGCATGCGGGTGAGATCGAAGAGACCCTAGATCCCTCCACAACCCTCATCGACCGCATTCTGCATGATGTCCGCTTCAAGGATCGGCCTGCACTGCTTAAGCTGGCTTATCGGATCGCCGCCATCGACGGCGTCGTGCACGATTTCGAGGATGACCTGATCTGGCGCACCGGGCGTCTGCTCGGCTTTTCCGAAAGCGATCTCACCGCGATCAAGGCCGCTGCCTTGACCAATCTCACGTCCGGTCGGGCCGATGGCTGATGACGGACTGAAGGCGCCGATCCTTATCGTTCTGCACCAGGAACATTCGACGCCGGGCCGGGTCGGGCGCCTGCTCTCCGAGCGCGGCTTTGCCCTCGACATCCGCCGTCCCCGTTTCGGCGATCCTTTGCCGGAGACCCTCGCGGAACACACTGGCGCGATCATCTTCGGCGGGCCGATGAGCGCCAACGATCCGGAGGATTTCATCAAGGCCGAAATCGACTGGATCGGCGTGCCTCTCAAGGAGGAGAAGCCTTATCTCGGCCTCTGTCTCGGCGCGCAGATGATGGCGAAGCATCTCGGCGCGAAAGTGTGGGAGCATCCCGACGGCAAGGCGGAGATCGGCTATTATCCTTTGCTTCCCACGCAGGCCGGCGAGGCGCTGAGCGAGCGCTGGGGCATCTCCTGGCCGAGCCACGTCTATCACTGGCATCGGGAGGGTTTCGATTGCCCCACAGGCGCGGAGACCTTGGCGACCGGCGACGATTTTCCAACCCAGGCCATTCGCGTTGGCGATGCGGCCTATGGCCTCCAGTTTCACCCCGAGGTCACGCACGCCATGATCTGCCGCTGGACCGTCAAGGCGGCTGAGCGCCTCTCAACTCCCGGCGCGCAGGACCGCATGCGCCAGATCGAGGGGCGCTTCATGTACGATCCGCATGTGTCGCGCTGGCTCGATCTTTTCCTCGACCATTGGCTGGATACCGATTGACGCTCATGTCGCGTCGAACTCGAATGGCGATACGCCGCGCTTCATCTCGTCCACGACCAGGGCATGCATCAGCGGCGGCGCGGCGCGCTGGGGGCATCCCACGCGCTCGCAGAGGCGACAATTGATGCCGATCAGGGTCGGCTCGGGCGAGGACAGATCGAGCCCGCGCGCATAGACGAGGCGGTGGGCGTATTTGAGCTCGCAACCGAGCCCCACGACCAATTGCGGATCGGGCGTGCCCCACGGGTTGAAGGCCCGCCTGACCGAACGCGCAACGGAGAACCAGCGCGAGGTGTCGGGCAGTTCGATAATCTGCGTCACCACCTGCCCCGGCGTCTTGAAGGTGGCATGCACGTTCCACAACGGACAGGTGCCGCCGAATTGCGAGAACGGGAAGCGGCCCGAGGAAAAGCGCTTGGAGACATTCCCCGCCGAGTCGACGCGTAGCAGGAAGAACGGGATGCCGCGCGCACCGGGACGGGCCAGTGTGGTGAGGCGATGGGCGACCTGCTCGAAGCTCGCGCCGAAGCGCGCGCCCAGCACTTCCACGTCATAGCCGAGCGCCTCCGCCGCCGCGTGGAACTTGCCATAGGGCATCATCAGCGCGCCCGCGAAATAATTGCCGAACGAGACCCGCAGGAGCCGCCGCGCCGGGCCGTCCACGGGTTCGAGCCGCGCGGCGAGCGCATCCATGACGTCGCGCATTTCCGTGAAGGCGAGCTGATAGGCCGCCTGAAAGGTGCGCCCGGACGGTTCGACCATTTCGGAAATGAGCAACTGGCGGCGGTGGTGGTCGTAGCGGCGCAGCGTATCCGACATGACGTCGATGGGCATGATGCGCACGCGGATGCCGTGCTTCGCATGCAGGCGCTCGGCGATGGCAAAGAAGGGCTCGTGCCCGCTCAGCTGCAGGTCGGAGGCGAGGGTCTCAGCGGCCTCGTCGAGTTCCGGAAAGTGGTTCTTGGCCTCCTGGATCAGGTCACGGACCCGGTCGACCGGGTTGTCCTGCGGCGCGTCCTCGGCCCGGTCCCGGTCGCGCACACTCGGCATCCGCGCGTCGGTCGCACCGCGCATGGAAAGATAGGCCCGGTAGAGCCGGTTGACGGCATCGACGAGGGTGGGCGCGCTCTCCACCGTCTCGCGTAGTTCGAGACGCGAGACCGGCGCGCTGCGGAACAGCGGATCCGCGAAAACCTCGTCCAGCTCGGAGATGGAGCGCTCATGATCGTCGGTGGCGAATTCGCGCGGGTCGAGGGAATAGGCATGGGCGAGGCGGATCAGAACCTGCGCCGTGATGGGCCGCTGGTTGCGCTCCATCAGGTTGAGATAGCTCGGCGACAACCCCAGCTCCTCGGCCATGCGGGCCTGGCTGAGATTACGCTCACGCCTCAGGCGTTTCAGACGCGGGCCGACAAAGAGTTTCCTGCTCTCATCCATTTGTAAATTACTTTACAGTTTTACAGAATAAGGTCTGTCGTTATGTGACAACGCGACTTTTCTTCCAAATTCTCCCGTTGAATCCAGTGCAGCCTTTGTAAATATGACAGACAGCTGCCCTGCCAACACCAAGACATTGGGGCTCGCAGCCGTCTTTTGTCAACGGATGTAAACGGAAGAAACGATAATGACCGCACACACCAAGCCGTCCTCGTTCGAAACCCTGATCCCCTCGGCGCCCGCCGGGCGGTTCGACGGCATCCGTCGGCCCTATTCGGTCGAAGACGTACTCCGGTTGCGCGGTTCTTTCCCGATCGCCCATACGCTGGCCGAGCACGGCGCGCTTCGGTTGTGGCAGCTCCTGCAGGAGCGCCCCTACATCCATTCGCTCGGTGCGATGACCGGCAACCAGGCCATGCAGATGGCCCGCGCGGGTCTCGAGGCGATCTATTTGTCCGGATGGCAGGTCGCGGCGGATTCGAACGTTGCCGGTGCCATGTATCCCGACCAATCGCTCTATCCGGCCAATTCCGGCCCGGAACTCTGCCGCCGCATCAACCGCACCCTGCAGCGCGCCGACCAGATCGAGCATGCGGAAGGCGGCGCGAAGCGGGACTGGTTCCTGCCCATCGTCGCGGATGCGGAAGCAGGCTTCGGCGGCCCGCTCAACACCTTCGAGATCATGAAGGCCTATATCGAAGCCGGCGCGGCGGGCGTCCATTTCGAGGATCAGCTCGCCTCGGAGAAGAAGTGCGGCCATCTCGGCGGCAAGGTGCTGATCCCGACTTCGGCGCATGAGCGCAATCTCGTCGCGGCGCGACTTGCCGCCGACGTCATGGGCACCCCGACCCTCATCATGGCCCGCACGGACGCGGAATCGGCCAAGCTCATCACCTCCGACGTGGACGAGCGCGACCGGCCCTTCATCGAGCCCGACAGCCGTACACCGGAAGGCTTCTTCCGCCTCAAGGATGGCACCGGCCTTGACCATTGCATAGCGCGCGGCCTCGCTTACGCGGAATATGCCGACCTGTTGTGGTGGGAGACCTCGCATCCCGATCTCGACGACGCGCGGGCTTTCGCTGAAGCCGTTCACAAGCGTTATCCGGGCAAGCTTCTGGCCTATAATTGCTCGCCCTCGTTCAATTGGAAAAAGAAGCTCGACGACGCCACCATCGCCAAGTTCCAGCGTGAGCTGGGGGCCATGGGCTACAAGTTCCAGTTCGTGACGCTTGCCGGCTTCCATCAGCTCAATTTCGGCATGTTCGATCTGGCGAGCGGCTATCGCGACCGTGGCATGGGCGCCTATTCGGAACTCCAGGTCCGCGAGTTCGACGCCGAGGCCGATGGCTACACCGCAACGCGCCATCAGCGCGAAGTCGGAACCGGCTATTTCGACCAGGTCTCGGTGGTGATCACGGGCGGCAAGTCCTCGACCACCGCCATGGGCGACTCGACTGAGACCGCCCAGTTCCAGACCAAGAAGCTGCAAGCTGCCGAGTGATCCTCGAGCCCTGTCAAAAACGGAGAACCAACATGAACAAGTCCCGCTTTTGGGTGGTTGGAGGCGAATACACCTCCACCGATTTCGAAACCCTGATCCAGGGTACGGAACGGGTCGTGGGCCCGTTCGAGACCCGCGGCGATGCTGAGCGCACCTGGCGCGTCCTGTCGGAAGACCACCGGCCGCAGGCCCAAGTGCGCTTCACCATCGCGCACGAGCATTTGACGATGAATGCCTGACCATCGCGTTCAAGGCCATTCGACCCGCCGCTGGCCTTCGGGCTGTCGGCGGGTTTCGTGCCTGTGATCGCCTCGGGATAAAATTTATCCGGCGTGAGACAAACTTCTTGCGCCTCTGCCTCTGCCCCTCGGCGGCGCGTGACCTAGAACAGGCTGTTCAGTCGTCGCTGTTGGAGAGGGTTCTCAATGAAAGCCGCCCTGAAATCCCTGACTGTCGCGCTGGCCCTTGGCTTGGCCGCTGCGACCACCGCCAAGGCCGATGTGGTTGTCTCCTCCAAGATCGATACGGAGGGCTCGGTTCTCGGCAACATCATCCTTTTGACGCTCAACGCCAACGGCATCAAGACGCAGGACCGGATCCAGCTCGGTGCGACGCCGGTGGTGCGCAAGGCCATCGCGGCGGGCGAGATCGATATCTATCCCGAATATACCGGCAATGCGGGATTCTTCTTCAACAAGGCCGACGATCCGGTCTGGAAGGACGCCAAGAAGGGCTTCGAGGCGGCCAAGATGCTGGACTACGACGCCAACAAGATCGTCTGGCTTAACCCGTCGCCCGCCAACAACACCTGGGCCATTGCGCTGCGCAAGGATGTGGTCGAGCCGAACAAACTCGTGACCCTGTCCGATTTCGGCAAATGGGTGTCGGGCGGCGGCAAGGTGAAGCTTGCCGCCTCGGCCGAGTTCGTCAATTCGGCGGCGGCTTTGCCGGCCTTCCAGGCGGCCTATGGCTTCAGCATGAAGCCCGAGCAGCTCATCGTGCTCTCCGGTGGCGATACCGCGGCGACGATCAAGGCGGCCGCCGAAAAGACCAACGACGTCAACGCCGCCATGGTCTATGGCACCGATGGCGGCATCGCCCCGTCCGGCCTTGTGGTGTTGCAGGACGACAAGGGCGTGCAGCCCGTCTATGCCCCGGCTCCGATCATTCGCGAAGCGGCGCTGAAAGAGAATCCGAAGATCGCCGAGGTCCTGAAACCCGTCTTCGAATCCCTCGACTTGACCACGTTGCAAGGCCTGAATGCCCGTGTTCAGGTGGGCGGCGAGGCGGCGAAGGTGGTTGCGGCGGATTACCTGAAGTCCAGGGGCTTCGTGAAGTGACCTGACGCCCTGAATGGGGTTGCGGAGAGAAGCCAGGCCGATTGTGAACGCGATCTCTCCTCATACCAGCGCGCCGCGTGTGGCATCAGCCGGCGCGGCCGTTTCTCTGGACCGGCTCGGCGGCGTCGTCGCCGTGCTCATCGGTGTGGCGCTGTTCGTCGCACCCTTCGTCACCTATCGCGCCAACCGGATCGTGGCGGGCGAAGCGCGCATGTTGCTCGACGCCTTGCCTATGGCGATGGCGGTCGGCGTCATGAGCGTCGCACTCGGTGTGGCGCTCGTGGCGGCAACCATACGCCAGCCGATCCTGCGGCTCTCCGCAGCCGCGCTGGGATTGGCGGTCATCTTCCTCGCCGTCGGTCGCGCGCCCGGTTTCGTGACGCCCCCCGGCAACACTTTCGCGCGGGTCTCTCCTGCTTTCGGCTTCTGGCTGCTGACGCTCGCCTTCGCCCTGCTGGTCGCGGATTCCATCACGCGCCTGCGCCTTGGGCCCTTTGCGAGACTCGCGGCGCTCGCGGTCGCCGCCGCTGCCATGGCGATGCTGCTTCTCTCCGGCGCGTGGGATGGTCTGTCGCTCCTGAAAGAATACGCGACGCGGGCGGACAGCTTTTGGCGCGAGGCGCGCCAGCACCTCTTTCTCGCCCTCGGTTCGCTTGCGGCGGCGACGCTCGTCGGCCTGCCGCTCGGCATGGTCTGCTACCGGGTCCCGCGCATCAAGACCGCCATCCTCCAGGTGCTCAACATCATCCAGACGATTCCGAGCATCGCGCTCTTCGGCATTCTCATGGTGCCGTTGAGCATTCTGTCGGCGAAGGTGCCGCTTGCCGCCGCGCTCGGCATCCACGGCATCGGCGCCGCGCCCGCCTTCGTAGCGCTGTTCCTTTATTCCCTGCTGCCGGTTGTCGCCAACACGGTCGTGGGTCTCGAACAGGTGCCGGCTTCCGTGGTCGATGCGGCGCGCGGCATGGGGCTCTCCAAGCGCCAGCGGCTGTTTCAGGTCGAGCTGCCGCTCGCCTTTCCCATCATCCTCACCGGCATCCGCATCGTGCTCGTGCAAAATCTCGGGCTTGCGACGGTGGCCGCCTTGATCGGAGGAGGGGGCTTCGGCACCTTCGTCTTTCAGGGCATCGGCCAGACCGCCATCGACCTCGTGCTGCTCGGCGCGATCCCGACGGTGGCGCTGTCCTTCATGGCGGCGGTGATCCTCGATGCGGCCATCGATCTCGCGAGGGGACCGTCCCGTGATTGAGATCGAGCATCTGACCAAGCGATTTGGCGAAACGATCGTTGTCGACGACGTCTCGCTCACGGTGGACGAGGGCACGATCGCGGTTTTCGTCGGCACATCGGGTGCCGGTAAATCGACCTTGCTGCGCATGATCAACCGGCTCATCGAGCCGAGTTCCGGCCGCGTGCTGATCGACGGTCAGGACACCATGGCGATCCCGGAGGACGATCTGAGGCATCGCATCGGCTACGTCATTCAGGGGTATGGCCTTTTTCCGCATCGAACGGTGATCGAGAACATCGCCACCGTGCCCCGCCTGCTGGGCTGGGACGCGAAACGGATCGCGGCCCGCGTCGAGGAATTGCTCGATCTGTTCCAGCTCGACTCGGCTGAGTTCGCAGCGAAATATCCGCATGAATTGTCGGGCGGCCAACAGCAACGCGTCGGCGTGGCGCGGGCGTTGGCGGCGAAGCCCGCGCTTCTGTTGATGGACGAGCCTTTCGGCGCGCTCGATCCGGTCATCCGCCACAAGGCGCAGGAGGACCTGCTGGCGATCCAGCGCCGTTTGGGCACGACCATCATGCTCGTCACCCACGACATGGACGAGGCGTTTCATCTCGGCGATCGGATCGCGGTGATGGATCAGGCACGCCTGTTGCAATATGCGACGCCCGCCGAGTTGCTGACGCGCCCGGCGGAAGAATTCGTCGAGCGTCTCGTCGGCACCGCCGAGCGCCCCTTCCGCCTGCTGTCGCTGGCGCGGGTGAAGGACGCCATCGAGCCCGGTCCGTCGCAAGGCGAGCCGTTGCCGGTCTCCGCCACGTTGCGCGAGGCGCTGTCGCAACTGGTCTGGACCGGGCGGGAGAGCCTTCCCGTCACTGACGCAAGCGGCGCGATCCTCGGGCGCATCAGCATCGATGGCATTCTTGCCCATGGGCGGCAGCCCGCATGAGAGCCGGACCCGTCCTTTGGCGGCTGGCCGCCCTGGTCCTCCTCCTGGTCTTCATCACGAAGCCGCAGCTGTTCGCCTTCGTCTTCGAGCCGTTGACCATCAATAACGCGCCGGCGATCTACAATCAGGGCAGCCTGTTTTCCCTGACGCTGGCGCATCTCGGCACGGTCTTCAGCGCGGCCTTGGCGAGCACCATCATCGCCGTGACGCTCGGCATCTTCGTCACGCGGCCGTCCGGCCTCGAATTCCTGGCCCTGTCGCGCAGCCTCGTCAATATCGGCCAGACCTTCCCGCCCATCGCGGTTCTGGCCATCGCCGTGCCGCTCGTCGGGTTTGGGGAAAAGCCGACTTTGATCGCGCTGTTTCTCTACGGCCTGTTGCCGATCTTCGAGAATACGCTGAGCGGTCTTACGCAAGTGTCGCCGCTGACTTTGGAAGCGGCCAAGGGCATGGGCATGAGCCCGCGCCGCCGCTTGATCGAGGTGGAGTTGCCGCTCGCCCTGCCGGTGATCCTCGCCGGCATCCGGCTGTCGGTGGTCATCAATCTTGGCACCGCCACCATCGGCTCGACGGTGGCGGCGAAGGGGCTCGGCGAGGTCATCATCGCCGGGCTGCAATCGAACAACATGGCCTTCATTCTGCAGGGCGGCCTGGTGGTCGCCCTGCTTGCTGTCCTGATCAGCGATGCGCTGATGAGCGTGGAGCGGTTTGCGGCGCGCAAACTCGGCCAAGCGCCGTCATAATCAGCCCTCGCGGAACTCCACCATCGGCTCGTCATAGATCGCGGTGCGCAGCACGTTGTCGCCACGCACATAGCCGCGATACATCCCCGAGCAGTTGAAGGGCAGCGACACCGCGCCCGTGTGATCGACGGCGATGATGCCGCCCGAGCCGCCCGCGGGTGCGAGCATATCCATCACCACGGCGCGCGAGGCTTCTTCCAGCGACTTGCCCGCATAGCGCATCAACGACGCGATCTCGTGGCCTGCCGCATAGCGAATGAAGATCTCGCCATGGCCGGTGCCCGACACCGCGCAGGTTGCGTTGTCGGCCCAGGTGCCCGCGCCGATGACCGGGCTGTCGCCCACGCGGCCAGGGGCCTTCGCGGTCATTCCGCCGGTCGAGGTCGCCGCCGCGAGGTGGCCGTTGCGGTCCCGCGCCACCGCGCCGACGGTGCCGTGCTTGCGGGATTCGTCCTGATCCTCAGATCCGCTGTTGCGCATCGCAAGCGTTTCCTGCAGGGCGTTCCAGCGTGCATCGGTGTAGAAATACGACGCTTCCTCGAAGGCCAGTCCACGCTCGCGGCAGAATTTCAGCGCGCTGTCGCCGATGAGAAACACGTGGCCGGAATGCTCCATCACGGCGCGTGCCGCGAGGATCGGGTTGCGCGGGCCGCAAATGCCCGCGATGGCGCCCGCCGCGCGGTCGCGCCCGTCCATGATTGCCGCGTCCATCTCCTGCTTGCCGGCGGAGGTATAAACCGCGCCGCGTCCGGCGTTGAACAGGGGCTCGTCCTCGAGCGCCATCACGGCGGCGGTGACCGCGTCGAGCGCAGCACCCCCATCGGCGAGCACCGCGCGACCGGCTTCAAGCGAGCGGCGCAGACCTGCGTGATAAGCGGCCTCACGCTCGGGCGTCATCTTGCTGCGCAGAATCGTGCCCGCGCCACCGTGGATGGCGAGAACGAAATCGTTTTGTGTGCTGGTCATGGCTCTCAGGCTTTTGTTGAACGAAGGTGGTTGAGGGCGTCGGCGAGGCCGGGGCGATGATGGCCCGAACGTCCGGTCATGGGACCGGCGGCAATGAGGGCGTCGAGCACGGCTTCCTGTGTGGTATCGGCCATGGCCTCGAACAAAAGATCGATGCGGTTCTCGTTCAGAACGCGCTGGTCCACCAACGCGGCCTTCTCGTCGTGGAACAGGATGTTGGCGGTCGAGAACCCGAGCGCGATGTCGCCGCTGCCGTGGCCCCAGAAGGAGCCGAGGCGCGCAAGGCCGACGCCGGAGCGACGGATGACGCGCTGGAGCTGGCGGTCGCTCAAGGGAATGTCGGTCGCGGCGATGATGATGATCGAGCCCTTCTCGGTCGCTGCGGGCTCCGCCATCGCGGGCGTCACGACTGTCCCGTCCGGCAGGCGCAAGTCTCCGGGGCGGCCGAAATTGGCCAGAACCAGCACTCCGAAATGGAAGATTTTGCCGTCGAGATCGAGCACGCGCGAGGCGGTGCCGATGCCGCCCTTGAAACCGAAGGTGCTCATGCCGCAGCCTGCGCCGACCGCGCCCACGGCGACATCGGCGGAGGCGGCCTTGAGCGCGGCTTGCGCATGGTCCTCGGTGATCGCGAGAGCTTGAATATCGTTGAGAAAGCCGTCGTTGCACTCGAACACGACCGGGTTCACGGTCGCGGTCTCGCGACCGATGTCCGGGTTGTGCGCGATGGCGTGGCGCACGAGCGCGGTCGCGCAGGTGCCGACCGAGAGGGTGTTGGTGAGGAGAAGCGGCGTCTCGATGACGCCCAGTTCCTCGACCTGGACCAGGCCGGTGCTCTTGCCGAACCCGTTCAAAACATGAACGGCGGCGACGGGTTTTTCGCGATAGAGATTACCGCCATGGGGCAATATGGCGGTCACCCCGGTGCGGAGTTCATCGCGATTGAGCGTGACATGGCCGACGCGCACGCCCGGTACGTCGGTGATGCTGTTCCTGGGGCCCGCCGGCAGCTTGCCGCAGGCAAGCCCCGCATCCCGTGCACGAAGGCTTTTGCTCATCAGGGGCATTCCGCTTTCACGAAAGCCGCGATCTCCGCATGGGTGGCGATCCACACATCCGAGCGCCGGGTGATTTCTTCCAGCAGCTTTTCCAGAATCCAGATGCGCGAGCGATAACCGGTCACGTGCGGATGCATGGTGAGAAGGAAGAGCCCACCTTCTTCATAAGCGCGCTCGAATTCGCGCAAGAAGATGTCGAAGACGGCCGTCGGCGGCGTGTGCGGGCGCAAGCCGTTGAAACGGTGCATGTTGAAATAGACCGCGTCGTCGCGGATCCATTCCACCGGCAATTCGACGATGCCGGTCGGCTCGCCCTTTTCCACCAGCTCATACGGGTCGTCATCGGCCATCAGGGACGAATCGTAAAGCAGTCCGAGTTCGCGCTCGATGCGAAGCGTGTCCGGGCTGAAATCCCAGGAGGGTGTGCGCATGCCGACGGGACGCGTGCCGGTGACCTGTTCCAGCGTATCGGCGGCGCGGAACATCAGGTCGCGCTCGACCTCGTAAGGCAGCTGGCTGTTGAGTTCGTGGATCCAGCCATGGATGCCGACCTCATGGCCCTCGGCGACGACGCGCTTCTGCTCGTCCGGATAGAGGAGTGCCGCGACGGCGGGGACGAAGAAAGTCGCCTTCGCATTGTGCTTGGCGAGCGCATTCAGAATGCGCGGAACGCCCTGGCGGTTGCCGTACTGGCCCTGCGACATGCGGCCAATGGATTTGCCGCCGTCGCGCAACTCGTTGGTCTCATGGTCCGAATCGAAGGAGAGCGCCACGGCACAGCGCGCGCCATTCTTCCATTTCGCGGGCTTCATGGAGCGGCCGGCGCGGACATGGTCGACCTTGGTGCGCCACGTCTCCTCCGGCCAGGTCCAGGGCTGGGCGTTTACGTCGTTCATAACTTCTTCCTGACAATGAAAACTTGATGAAAAGGGGGCGCTTTTAAGAACGCCCGCCATCCACGGAAATGATCTGGCCGGAGACCCAGGACGCTGCGTCCGAGACCAAGAACATCACCATCTCGGCAATATCCTGCGGGTGGCCCAGGCGGCGGGTGTGGATGCTCTCCACCAGCCGCGCCTGACCCTCCGGTCCATAGCTCTCCCATTGGCGTTGCGTGGCCGGATTCGAGAGAACGAAGCCCGGCGCGACGCTGTTCACGGTGATGCCGAAGGGGCCGAGCTCGAAGCTCAGTTGCTTCGTCAGGCCGACAAGTGCGTGCTTCGAGGCGGTGTAGGCCTGAATGCCGGTGAGAGAGGGGCGCAGGCCCGCGCCGGAGGAGATGTTGACGATCCGGCCCGATTTCTGCCGCTTCATGTGCGGCGCAACCGCCTGAGAGCACCAGAAGGCGCCGTGCACATTGGCCTCGAACAGCACGAGCCAATCCTGCTCCGCGACGTCCTCGATGGGCTTTGCCACCTGGCCGCGCACGCCACCGGCGCAATTGACCAGAATGTCGATGCCGCCAAGGGCATCGGCCATCTCGTTCATGGCGCGCGAGACGGCAGCGCGGTCGGCGAGGTCGAGGGTGCGGGTGGCTTTCGCGCCCGCCTCGGATGCGGTGCGGAGGCCCTGCTCGTCGAGATCGAGCGCCCAGACCTGCGCGCCCTCGGCGGCGAGAGCCTGGACGATGGTGCGCCCGATGCCCTGGGCCGCGCCGGTGACCACGACGCGGCGGTTGGTGAAGTCGAGTTTCATGTGTTCAGCAACAGATCGAGAGTGGCCCAGGATTGCTCACGCCGCCCGTCCTCGATGTCGTGGATCAGGTCGACGAGCTTGCCGATGGTCGGCGTTGCGATTCCGGATTCAGCGGCGAGCGTGCCGATAATCGCGATCTGCGCATCGACCTCGGTCTTGCGCTTGCGCACCGCCAGATCGCGCCAGATGCCGGAATGGGTTTTGGCCGTGTGGCGGTTGAACTCCGCCATGGCGGCGACCGAGCTGCGCGCTGCTTCTGTTTCGGCACCGGGCTTGAAAGCCTCGGGATCGAAGCCGTTGAAGCCGAGCGGCGAGACGCCCCGCTTCTGGGCCACCGCCATGACCTCGCGGCCAAGAGCGTGGAAGACCGGGAAGTGACGCTCGGAAGCGAGGTTCTCCGACATGGAGGCCGGCGTCAGAGCGGTCGCGAACAGCATCGCGCCGTAACCGAGCTTGCCCCAGAGATAGCCCCAGATATTGTCGGTGAGCACCGCGTTCGGCTCGAAGATCGACAGCAGGCGATGATAGTCCTCGATCTCGGGCGTGGTCACGCCATCGAGCGCGCCGATGGCGACCGCAGCGCGGTTGCCGAAGAGAATGCGCCCCGGCTCCAGCCAATCCGCGCCGAAATTGACGAAGCAGCCGATCGTCCGTTCCGCACCGATCTCCTCCGCGATCACGAGCTCGTTGAGTCCGTTCTGCGCGGAGAGCACGGTGCCGTCATCGGCAAGATGCGGTTTCAAAGCGCGCACCGCATCGCGGGTGTGATGTGCCTTGACCGCGAGGATGATGCGCTTGAATTGGCCCTTCACCCCCTCCGGCGTCGTCGCGCGCACGGCCTGCGTGAAAGTCTCGACCGGCCCCTCGATGGCAAGCCCATCGCGGTTCATGGCCTCCACATGCGGCTCGACGATGTCGACGAGAAGCACGTCCTCGCCCGCGCGGGCAAAGTAAGCGCCGAGGGTGCCGCCGATGGCGCCGGCACCCCAGATCAGAATCGTGTTCTCGTTCATTACCAGGTCTCGATCAGCGCGCGGGTTTCCGCGATTGCGACGTCCCAGATGGCGTGCATGTCCTCGTCAGGGCGCTGGAAGCGTCCGCCGAAATTGCCGTCGGTCAGAATCTCGCGCACGCCTTCAGGTCCGAAGGTGCGCATGCGCTCCAGATCGACCATGGGCTTCTGGACGTCGGGCTGTTCGATGCCGGGCAGGCGCGTCCAGGGGAAGTTTTCCATCCACGAGGCGTGCGAGGCGACGGGGTCGATTTCCTTGACCTTCTCGAAGGTGCGGGGCGCATTCCACCAGTTGTGGAAGCGCACGCGACAATCGGAATTCTTGTCCATCCATTCGATCGCCGCCGTCTGGCCGGGCGAATTGCCGCCATGGCCGTTGACGAACAGGATGCGACGAAAGCCGGTGCGGCGCAGCGAGTCGAGAATGTCGGTGATGACGCGCAGATAGGTTTCCGCCTTCAGGGTGACGGTGCCGGGATAGGCCATGAAATAGGGCGTGATGCCATAGGCCTGCACGGGGAAGACCGGCACGCCGACGGGCGCTGCTGCTTCCACCGCGACGCGTTCGGCGAGAATGCTGTCGACCGACAGGCTCAAATAGGCGTGCTGCTCGGTGCAGCCGAGCGGCACAACGGCGCGGTCATCCGTCTTCAGGTACTCTTCGACCTGAAACCAGTTCATCTCGCTGATCTTCATAAAGACTTTTCCTCTTGTCTGACATTTGACGAGCGCAACCGCTCGATCACGGGCAGCAACGTGGCGCGGATCGCATGCGGATCCGGCACGTAGCGGAATTCCATCGCCTGCCGGTCTGGCGGCAGGAGCTGTTTGACCTTCGTCTCCGCGCCGCTGGCGTAGATGGCGACATCGACCTGGGCGAGAAACGCCTCAAGATCGGGAGCGGTCAGAAGGCGGACATCGACATCGGACACATGCGGCGCAAAACGCAGCACGCCGGGTTTCATCAACGCCATGAATTCAGGGAAGACCGACACGATGCCGACGCGCGCCATCGGATCGATCAGCGCCAGTCGCGCGCGTGTTTCCTCGGCCGGAATGAAGCTCAGGCCCAAAACGGGAATCCCCCCGGGAATCAGGTGCTCGACCTCGCCGCGGCGATGGGCGAGGGTCACGCAGACATCGCAGGGCTGCGGAAAGGCCTCACCCGCCTGCAACGCGTCGACGGTCGTCACGGCGATGGTGTCGCCTGACCCGAGATACTCCTGAATCCGGTCGGCGTATTGCTGCGTCGTGTCGATGAAATTGCCGACCATGACGAGGCGAAGCGGCCGTGTCTGCGTGCGGCCGCGCGCGGCCCGCGCATTGACCAGCGAGGAGACGACCGAGGGAGCGAGTCCCAATTCCTCGGCCTCGTTGAACAGCATCTCGATGCGACGCTGGATCTTGCGCATGGCGGTCGAGCGCAGACCGTCTCCGGTATTCCCATCGCCCACATAGGTGCCGGCGCCCGGCTTGGCTTCGATCAGACCGGCCTCGCGCAGTTCCCGATAGACCGTGGCGACGGTCATGTTGGCGATGCCCGCGTGTTCGGCGAGTTCGCGCACGGAGGGGAGCCGCTGCCCACTCGGCAATTCACCCAACGCGATCCCGAATTCGATCAGCCCGCGCAATTGAATGCCCAGTGGCACCGGCAGCGTGCGATCGAGCGCGCCGGCGAGGCTGTTCAGAATGCGCTGTTCGGGCGTCTGTTCTGTTTCATTATAACAGATGCCGTGAGAATCGTCAGTGGGTGATGGCGTTTTGGGCACGATGGAGTTGACTTTAATGAATTTACTGACCTACCGTTCTAATCGATAAGAACACCTTGGACGAAAAGATCGGTTCTTAGCAAGAGGGGATATCTCATGAAACTTAATTTCAAGCTTGGCGGGGCGCTGGCGGCGGCTCTGCTCCTCGGCACGGCGCTTGGCGGCGCGGTGTCGGCGCAGACACTGACCATGGGCGTCCGCGCCGGTCCGGACTCGATCGACCCGCATTGGTCGACCCTCGGCAGCCAGGCTGAGACCCTCCGCCACGTCTTCGACACGCTCGTGATGGCGGATGAGAACCTGAACATGAAGCCGGGTCTCGCGACCTCTTGGAAGCCGGTCGATGACACGACCTGGGAATTCAAGATCCGCGAAGGCGTGAAATTCCACGACGGTTCCGAGTTGACCGCCGAGGACGTGAAATTCTCCATCGACCGCATCCCCGTGGTGACCGGGCCGATGAGCATGACGATCTACACCAAGCAGGTGAAAGAGACGAAGGTCGTCGACAAATACACCCTGCACGTGATCACGAAGGTGGCCGCGCCGACCCTGCCGAACGACTTCATTCGTCTTTTCGTCGTGTCGAAGTCCGTCGGCATGGATGCCCGCAACGAGCAGTTCAATTCGGGCAAGGCCGCCATCGGCACCGGTCCGTACAAGTTCGTCTCGTGGGAGCCGAAGGGTGACTTCGTCGTCGAGCGCTTCGACGGCTACTGGGGCGAGAAGCAGCCTTGGGCGAAGGTGATCCGTAAGGAAATCCCGAACGATCCGGCTCGCATGGCCGCGCTGAAATCCGGTCAGGTCGATCTCGTCAACTACGTGCCCGCCACCGACTACGCATCGATGCAGAAGGACAAGTCGGTCGACACCTTCGTCGCCGACTCGGTGTACTTCTTCGATCTCTACCCGAACCAGAAGGAAACCCTGCCGAAGCCTGTGAAGGTCGACGGCAAGGAAATCACCGCTAACCCGTTGCGCGACCCGCGGGTCCGCGAAGCGATGGATCTTGCCATCGACCGCAAGACGCTCGTCCGCGTCGTGCTCGAGGGCCTGGGCCGTCCGGCCAACCAGCTGATGCCGACGCACTTCTTCGGCGGCAGCAAGAACCTGCCGGAGCGCGCTTACGATGTCGCCAAGTCCAAGAAGCTCCTGGCCGACGCGGGTTATCCGAACGGCTTCGAGATCGACTTCTTCTGCACCAACAACCGTCTGCCGGGCGATGGCGCGATGTGCGAGGCTCTCTCCCAGATGTGGGCGCGCGCAGGCCTGAAGGTCAACGCAAACGCGCTCAACGGCACCGTGTTCTTCCCGGCGCAGCAGAAGGGTGAATTCCCGATGTGGATGAGCGGCTGGGGCACGCTGACGGGTGAGGCGAGCTACACCTACGGCTCGCTCGTGCACACGGCGGATCCGAGCACGGGTCTCGGCGCGTTCAACAAGCAGGGCTATTCCAATCCGGAAGTGGACAAGCTGCTTCAGGAAGGCAGCCGCACCATGGATGACACCAAGCGTCGCGCCCTGTTCGAGAAGGCGACCGAGATCTCCATGAACGACCGCGCGCTGATCCCGATGGTTCAGCTCCAGACGGTCTGGGCGGCGAAAAAGGGAGCGCTTACGATCCCCGCACGCGTCGACCAGGAAACGCTGGCTTACGAAATCAAGCCGAAGAGCTGATCGTTCGACAAAAAAGATGCCGGCCGGGACTATCCCGGTCGGCCTCCTTCCGGAGCGGTTTCACCACGATCCCGCTCCGGCTCGTTTCTTGAACCCCTTCCAGACGGCAGCCACGTTGCGCTCCGCCTGGAAATGTTTTTTCAACCCCATGCATGAGTGAGCATGATCGGTTTTCTTATCCAGCGCGTCTTGCAGGCGCTTATGGTCATCGTCGCGATGTCGGTCC
Organism: Microvirga alba; assembly: GCF_015694465.1. Lineage (GTDB taxonomy): Bacteria > Pseudomonadota > Alphaproteobacteria > Rhizobiales > Beijerinckiaceae > Microvirga > Microvirga alba. The sequence goes on along the minus strand of NZ_JADQDO010000002.1, from coordinate 330,178 downwards.
TCGTGTTCCTCGGCGTTTACGCCATCGGGAACCCGATCGACGTGATGATCGACCCTGCTTCCGACCAGGCGCTGCGTGAGGCCCTGATTCACCGCTATGGCCTCGATCGACCGCTGATCGAGCAATACTTCGTGTTCATGAACAACATGCTGCACGGGGATTTTGGTGAATCCTTCATCTATCGCCTGCCCGTGATCGGCCTGATCTGGTCGCGCTTTCCCGCGACGCTGGAACTGGCGCTGACCGCAATGATGATCGCAACCTGCCTTGGCATCCCGCTCGGGTTGTGGGCGGGGTACAAGCCGGATTCATGGTCTGCGAAGGCCATCATGACCTTCTCGGTTCTCGGTTTCAGCGTGCCGACCTTCTGGGTCGGGCTTCTCCTCATCATGACATTCGCCGTCGAACTCGGCTGGCTGCCTTCCGGCGGACGCGGGCCGGTGTCGAATGTGTTCGGCCTGAAACTGTCCATCGGCTCGCTCGAAGGCTGGAGCTACATCATCCTGCCAGCTTTCAACCTCGCTCTGTTCAAGCTCGGGCTCCTGATCCGTCTCACCCGCGCTGGCACGATTGAGGTCATGAGTTCCGATTACGTGCGCTTCGCCCGCGCGCAAGGATTGTCGGAGGGCAAAGTTGTCGGACTGCATGTGCTGAAGAACATCTCGATTCCCATCGTCACCGTGTTCGGTCTCGAACTCGGCTCGACCCTGGCTTTCGCGGTCGTGACCGAGACCGTGTTCAACTGGCCCGGCATGGGCAAACTCATCATCGATTCCATCACTGTGCTCGACCGGCCCGTGATGGTCGCTTACCTCATTCTCGTCGTGTTTCTGTTCGTTCTCATCAACCTCGTGGTCGACCTGGTTTATGGCCAGCTCGATCCGCGCATTCGCGTGAAGGCCGCGTCATGAGCGCCCCTGTTGAAACCCGCTGGGGCCGGCTCGCCAATTTCTGGACGGATTTCCGCCAGAACCCGGTGGCGGTCGCAGCCCTTATTGTCATCGTCTCCGTCATTTTGATGGCGATCTTCGCGCCGCTGGTAGCGCCGCAGGACCCGTACAATCAGAAGACTTTGGATCTCTTCGACGCCCGTTTGCCGCCGGGTGAGATCGGATCCGGGGGCTACGTCCATTGGCTCGGTACCGATGCCGCCGGGCGCGACCTGTTTTCCGCCATTCTCTATGGCCTGCGGACGAGCCTCATCATCGGCATGCTCGCGGGAACCTTCGCCCTCGTGCTCGGCGCGACGGTGGGGCTGATCGCGGCCTATTACGGCGGCCGCACCGAGGCGCTGATCATGCGCGTCATCGATTTGCAGCTCTCGCTGCCCGCGATTTTGCTGGCGCTGGTGCTGGTGGCGATGCTCGGTCAAGGATTGCCGCAGCTCGTCGCTGCGCTGGTTGCCGCGCAATACGCCTATTTCGCGCGCACGACCCATGGCGCGGCGAGCGCCGAGCGGGGCAAGGACTACATCGAGGCCGCGCTCTCGACGCCCTTGCCCGCGCGCCGGGTGCTGTTCCGGCATTTGCTTCCGAATGCGTTGCCGCCGTTGCTTGTGGTCGCGACGGTGCAGGTGGCCAATTCCATTGCGCTTGAAGCGACGTTGTCGTTCCTCGGCCTCGGATTGCCGCTGACCAAGCCTTCGCTGGGCTCGCTCATCTCCAATGGATTCCAGTTTCTGCTCTCGGGCCGCTACTGGATCTCGATCTATCCCGGCATCGCGCTGATGTTGACGGTGGTTGCCATCAACCTCGTCGGCGATCAGGTTCGCCACGTCCTGAACCCGAGGCGCAGCCGATGAGTGACGCTATTCTTCGTGTCAACAATCTCCAGACCCAATTCCAGACCCGTAATGGGGTGCTCAAGGCCGTCGATGGGGTGAGCTTCGAGGTCGGTCGCGGCCGCATCCTCGGCCTCGTCGGCGAATCCGGCTCGGGCAAGAGCGTCACCGGCTATTCGATCCTCGGCCTGATCGAGGCTCCCGGCGAGGTCGCGGGTGGCGAGGTGCTGCTGAAAGGCCAGGATCTCACGCGTCTCAAGGGCGAGGCCATGCGTCGCGTCCGCGGTGCGCAGATCGCCATGGTCTTCCAGGACCCGATGATGACCCTGAACCCGGTCCTCAAGATCGGGACGCAGATGATCGCCGCCGTGCGCGCTCACGACAAGGTTTCCCGCAAGGTGGCCTGGGGCAGGGCGCGCGATGCGCTCGCCAAGGTCGGCATCCCCAGCCCCGAAGAGCGTCTCGACGCCTATCCGCATCAGCTCTCCGGCGGCATGCGCCAGCGCGTGGCGATTGCGATCGCGCTTCTGCACAGTCCGGCGGTGATTATCGCGGACGAACCGACGACCGCGCTCGACGTGTCGATCCAGGGGCAGATCCTCGCCGAGGTGCGCCGCCTCGCGGATGAAACCGGAACGGCTTTCGTGTGGGTCACGCACGATCTCGCGGTCGTCTCCAGCCTCGCCGACGATATCTGCGTCATGTATGCGGGCCGCGTCGTCGAGACAGGCGCTGCGGCGGATGTCATCGCCTCGCCTCGTCATCCTTATACGGCGGGTCTTCTCGCGTCGGTTCCGGCCGAGCATGAGCCCGGCGAACGCCTGCCGCAGGTTCCCGGTTCGACGCCGTCGCTTGCGGACCTTCCGCCCGGATGCGCCTTCGCGCCCCGTTGCTTCAAGGCGGGCCCCGCCTGCACGACCACGCCGCCCGTCCAGACTTTCGCGGATGGGCGCTCCGCCCTTTGCCATTATCCGATTGAGCCCGTTTCATGTCAGCCGCTCTCCTCGACATCGACCACGTATCGAAGCGCTTCGTAAAGCGTCCGAGCCTCGGCGAGCGCATCGCGGGCCTTTTGGGCGCGGGGCGCAAGACCGAGATCGTGCGCGCCGTCAGCGACGTGAGCCTCACCGTGCGCAAGGGTGAGGTCGTCGGCCTCGTCGGCGAATCCGGTTGCGGCAAGTCCACCCTCGGGCGGATCATCGCCGGCATCTATGCGCCCAGCGACGGCAAGGTGTTGTTCGGCAATGCCCCCGTTGCGAAAGAGCAGGGGCGGCGGACCGAGAAGCTGACGACACAAGTCCAGATGGTGCATCAGGATCCCTTCGCCAGCCTCAATCCACGCATGCGCATCGGCGACACGGTGGCCGAAGGCCCGGTGACTCACAACATCGTCAAGGCGCGCGACGCCGATGCCTATGTGGCTGACATGCTGGGCCGCGTCGGACTCGATCCGAGCTATCGCCGACGCTTCCCGCACCAGTTCTCCGGCGGCCAGCGCCAGCGCATCGCCATCGCCCGCGCGCTCGCGATGAAGCCGGATCTGCTCGTGCTCGATGAGCCGGTGGCGTCCCTCGACGTGTCGATCCAGGCGCAGGTGCTCAACCTGTTCATGGATCTGCGGCAGGACCTCGACCTGACGGCGATCTTCATCAGCCACGATCTCGGCGTGGTGCGCCATGTGTCGGACCGGGTCGCGATCATGTATCTCGGCCGCATCGTCGAGTTGGCCCCGACGGCGGAACTCTATGCGGCGCCGAACCATCCCTATACGAAGGCGCTGTTCGAGAGCGTTCCGCGCGTCGGCGTGGGCCGCAAGGATTTCCGCCCCATCGCGGGTGAGATTCCTTCGCCGCTTCATCCGCCGAACGGCTGCCATTTCCACCCGCGTTGTCCCCTCGCGGGACCGCGTTGCAAGCGCGAAGCCCCCGCGCTCAGCGCCATCGGCCCCGGGCGCGCCTCGGCCTGCCATCTCAATGGCGGCGGAACAGACTGACCAGAAGAGATACGATCATGAACCAGGAAGCCTCTCTCGCGGCGCTCAAGGAGCGCATCGCCGCCGTTAATGACGTGCTCAACGCCACGTCGCTCCTGACCTGGGATTCCCGCACCATGATGCCCGCCGGAGGGGCCGAGACGCGCGGAAACCAGATCGCGACCTTGACCCGCGTCGCGCGCGACCTTCTGCTTGCGCCGGAAACCGAAAAGGCGCTCGAGGCGGCCGAGCGAGCGGTCGAATCCTTGCCGGAGAACGAGGCCGAGCGCCGCCTCGTCTCCCAGACCCGTCATGCGGTGGAGCATCACCGGCGCGTGCCGGCGTCCCTCATTCAGGAACGCGCTTCCCTTCGCACGGTGGCGCAAGCCGCGTGGATCGAAGGCCGGTCGAAGAGCGATTTTTCGATCTTTTCGCCGCATCTGAAAAAGACGGTCGAGTTGGCGCGGGCCTACGCGGATTGCATCGGCTGGACCGAGCATCCCTATGACGCCATGGTCTCGATCTACGAGCCGGGCGAGACGGCGGCGAGCCTGAAAGGGCTGTTCGCAACGCTGCGGGCAGGTCTTCTGCCGATCCTCGCCGCAGCTCGCTCCCGCCCCGCGCCCCGGTCCGACTTCCTGTTCCGGGATTTTTCGGAGGAAGGGCAGCGCGCCTTTGGCCTGACCGTGGCGGAAAAGCTCGGTTACGATTTCAAGCGCGGTCGCCTCGACACCACCGTGCACCCGTTCGAGGTGTCGTTCACGCGTAACGACGTGCGCATCACCACCCGCTACACCCGCAACTATCTGCCTGCCTCCATCTTCGGAACGGCGCATGAGACCGGCCACGCGCTCTATGAGCAGGGCGTTGATCCGGCCTATACGCGCACGACGCTCGCCACCGATCTGGTCGGGCTCTACGCGGTCGGCGGCACGAGCTTCGGGGCGCACGAATCCCAGTCGCGCCTGTGGGAAAACCACGTGGTGCGCAGCCCGATGTTCTGGCAGCTGCACTTCCCCGAACTGCAGAAGCAGTTCCCGACCGAACTCGGCGATGTGAGCGCGGAAGAGTTTTATCGCGCCGTTACCCGCGTCGAGCCCGGTTTCATTCGCGTCGAAGCGGATGAGCTGACCTATGATTTCCACATCATGCTGCGCGTCGACATCGAATGCGCGCTCATGGACGGCTCGCTCGCTGTCGCGGATCTGCCTTCAGCCTGGAACGCGGCCATCAAGCGCGACCTCGATCTCGATGTGCCCAACGATTCACGCGGCGTCTTGCAGGATGTGCATTGGTCGACGGGCTATATCGGCTCGTTCCCGACCTATACGGTCGGCAACGTCATGGCGGCGCAGATGATGGAAACGCTGCGTCAGGATCGCGCGCTCGATGCGGCCATCGAGGCCGGTGACTATACGGGTCTCGCCGAGGCGCTGCGCACCAAGATCTGGTGCCATGGCCGTCGCTTCAACCGCGACGAGCTGTTGGTGCGGGAAACCGGACGTGGCCTCGATCCCGCGCCCTACCTTGCCTACCTCAGCGCCAAGTACGCGGCCTGAGACCGGGCTTTAGCCCAGCGCCTCATGGCCCCGGGCTTCCCGCGCCAGATGGACGAGCACCGGCCGCAGATCCGCCGGGCTCGTCAGACGATGCGGAAAGACGAGGCGCAGGATCTTGTCGCCTAAGCCAAGCTGCACGCCCTCCGGATCGATGCCGATCAGCTTCCAAGCGCCGGCAGGCGCGCCGCATAGCTTGGTGGCGTAGAGGGCGACAGCTTCCCTGTGATCCGTATTCATGTGCTCGACGGCTTCCGCTTCCATATCCGAGAAGCCGTCAAAGCCGGTCATGTCCGTCAAGATATCGGCTTTGGTCATGCGATAGGACCGGCCGAACCCTCCATTGAGGCTCGCGGACGTCACGTTGAGCCGCCAGAACGCGAAGTCGGGAAAGTCCACGTAGAGGGCCGCTTTCGGATGCTGCGTCAGATACCGCCGCCGGACGCCCTGGGCCTCCCGCGATCCGGGCTCGAGACGCGTTGCATCGGCAAGCAGCGTCAGACGGGGATGGGCCAGTGGATCGCCCTTGCCGATGTCCGAGAGCAACAGGGAGCAGCGCTCATCCGCCTCCAGCAGCCTGGTATGGGTGGAGAGCTGCGACGTGAGAATGATGGGCGACCCGTCGAGGTCGCTCCCGACGGCCACGAGACTGGCGAAAGGAAACCCGCTCTCGCCATCGTTGGTCGCAAGCGCGCCGGATCGCGCGGTCCGCATCAACTGCTTGGCAAGCAGGCGGGCCTCGTCGTCGACCGGCAGGATCGGGTCTTTCCGCATATCGTCTCATCCACCTGTTGCGAGATCAGAGTCGCTCTTTTCTAACGCCTTGCGGGCCAATTCGTCACGCAGGTGCGCGAAGCGTGCAAGCCGGCCGCTTTTCCAGCCGCGGCCCGAAGGCTTGACAGCACCGTGCCCGTCAGGTGCTAACCTGCTGCGATGAAGCGCGGGTTGTCGCCCGCCTCGATTGCGGAATCATCATGGCCCCGGTTCGCGACAAGCTTGAAGACATTCTCGCGCGATTGACCGCGCGCGCCGCCGACGAATGCGTTTTCGTGCGCCTTTATGCCGATGCCGCGCGGTCGGCCGCGGATGCCGCCGATGCACGCAGGCGCGATGGCGTCAGTCTCGGACCTCTCGACGGAAGCATCGTCTCGATCAAGGATCTGTTCGACGTGGCCGGAGAGGCCACCACGGCAGGGTCGATCGTGTTGCGCGACGCGCCGCCCGCGTCGCGGGACGCAACGATCGTTCGCCGCTTGCGTCAGGCGGGCGCGGTGATCCTCGGCAAGACGAACATGGTCGAGTTCGCCTTTTCCGGAATCGGCCTCAATCCGCATTACGGCACGCCCGGCAATGCGGCAGATCCCGCCCGCGTTCCGGGTGGGTCGTCCTCCGGGGCTGGCGTGTCGGTCGCTGAGGGCACGAGCGAGATTGCAATTGGTAGCGACACGGGTGGTTCCGTGCGTATCCCGGCGGCGTTCAACGGTGTCGTCGGGTTCAAACCGACCGCGCATCGTGTGCCGTTGGACGGAGTCTTCCCCCTTTCCTACACCCTCGATTCCATCGGTCCGCTCGCCGCGACCGTGCAGGATTGCGCCTGGGCCGATGCGATCATGGCAGGCGACGAGGCGCGAACCCTGACCCCCTATCCTCTCGCCGGTCTGCGCATCGGGGTTCCGCATGGGCGTCTGTTCACCGAGACCGAGCCGATGGTCGCAGAAGCCTTCGAGGCGAGCCTGCGGCGTCTGTCGCAGGCCGGCGCGCAGATCATCGCGCTTCCTATCGACGATCTCCTCCAGGCCATGGCGGATGCGACCGCGCGGGCCTCGATTGCCTCCATCGAAGCGTCCGAGATTCACGCGGATTGGATCGAGGCGAAAGCCCACATGATCGATCCACTCGTGCGCGGTTCGATCGCGCGTGCGGGGAGGGTGCCGTCGCCGGTCTATATTCGGGCGTTGCGTCGGCGAAAGGCGCTCGTTACCGCCATGGACGAGCGGCTCGCGCCCATCGACGTTCTCGCGTTGCCGGCAACCGCGATCTCCGCGCCGCTGACCGCGCCGTTGATGGCGGATGAGGAACTCTACGACAGGACGGATTGGCTGATCTTGCGCAACCCCATGTTCGCCAACCAGTTCGATCTGACCGCCATTTCGCTGCCGATCCCTGCTTGTGCGCTCCCGGTCGGGTTCATGCTCGTGGCGCGCCATGGTCACGATCAGCGGCTGCTCGACATCTCCGCGAGTGTGGAGAAGGAACTGACCCGCTGACGGGTGAGCTTGAAAAGGCGCAGCGCATTCTGCGCTAGATCAAAGCGCGGCTGCGATTGGCGGGCGATGAAGGGGCTCCTTCCATGAAGGTGCGCCCATGCAGCCGAACGCTTCCGACCCTTTTTGGCGCCGCTCCACCGAGGCGAGCTTTGCGGCTCTCCGATGCAGCGCGCAGGGGTTGTCGAGCGCGGAGGCCGCCCGGCGGCTGGCCGAGACAGGGTCGAACGTGGCGGTCGAGCCTGTCCGCCTCAGGCTCCTGGCCAAGATCGGCCGCCGCCTGATCGAGCCGCTAATCGCCATTCTGATCGTCGCGGCGCTGATTTCGGGGGCCACGGGCGACTGGGCGAGCTTCGTCATCATCCTGACCATTCTCAGCCTGTCCATCGCGCTTGACGTAATCCAGGAGCACCGTGCCGAGGTCACCGCCGAAGCCCTCAAGCGTTCGGTCGCCGTCCGTTCGCAGGTCCGTCGCGATGGAAAAACCATCGGCCTCGCGGTCGAGGATATCGTGCCGGGGGATGTGGTCGAGCTGCGTGCGGGCGATCTCGTGCCGGCGGACGGCATCGTGCTCGACAGCCGGGCCGCGCACACCAACGAGGCGCTTCTGACCGGCGAAGCGTTCCCTGTCGAGAAGCGGCCGGGACCCTGCGATGCCGAGGCGACGGCCGACGCCTTCAACGCGCTGTTCGGGGGCACCGCTTTGGTGAGCGGAGACGCGACCATGCTCGTGGTCGCAACCGGAGCGCGGACGCGCTTCGGCGGCATCGCGGCGGCGCTGCGATCCGCGGAGCCGCCGACGGCCTTCGAGAGGGGGCTGCACGCGCTCGGGGTGCTGATCCTGCGCATGACGGCGTTTCTCGTGCTGCTCGTCCTTTTGGCGAACCTCGCGCTTCATCGCCCGGTCCTCGAATCCTTCCTCTTCGCCGTCGCGCTCGCCGTCGGGCTCACGCCGGAACTCCTGCCCATGATCATGACCGTGACCCTGTCGCGCGGAGCGGTGCGCATGGCCGCACGCAAGGTGGTGGTGAAACGGCTCGCCGCCATCCACGACCTCGGCGCGATGGACATTCTCTGCACCGACAAGACCGGCACGCTGACCGAAGCCCGCATCGCGCTGGTCGGGCATCCCGGCTGCGACGGCGTCGATTCCGAACGGGTGCTCGAACTCGCGACCGTGAACTCTCGCTTCGAGAGCGGCGTCAGAAGCGCCCTCGACGACGCCATCATCGCCCATGGCGATGACATGCCGCTCACGTCGTGGAAGCGGATCGCCGACGTCCCGTTCGACTTCGAGCGTCGGCGTGTGTCCGTGCTGGCGGAGAAGGACGGGCGACCGCTTCTCATCGTGAAGGGCGCGCCGGAAGAGGTTCTGGCGCTGTCCACGCAAGTCGACCTCGGGACAGGCGCGCCCGTGGCCCTCGATGACGCGAAACGGGCGAGCCTGACGCGTCTTTATGACGACAAGGCCGGGCAGGGCTTGCGCTCCCTCGGCATCGCCTGGCGCGAGATGCCGCCCGAGCGCCTACGGCCAGGCGTGGAGGACGAGGCCAATCTCGTCTTCGCAGGCTACTGCGTCTTCGTCGATCCGCCAAAGCCATCGGCGGCCTCGGCCATCGCGCGGTTGGAGGAGGTCGGCGTCAGGGTCAAGATCGTCTCGGGTGATGCCGCGCCGGTCCTGCACCATATCGTCGAGACGCTTGGCATCCCGGCCAAGGGCCTGCTGACCGGCGCGGAAATTTCCGAGCTTACCGATACGGCGCTCGCCTTGCGCGTCGAGGAGACGGATCTCTTCGCGCGGGTCGCGCCCGACCAGAAGACCCGCATCGTGCGCGCGTTGCAGCTGCGCGGGCATACGGTCGGATTCATCGGTGACGGGATCAACGATGCCCCCGCCATCAAGGCCGCCGATGCCGGGTTGTCGGTGGATGGAGCCTCCGACGTCGCCCGGGCCGCCGCCGACCTGATCCTGCTGGAGCACGATCTCGGCGTGGTCGCGGATGGCGTCGCGGAGGGGCGCTACACTTACGCCAACATCATGAAATACGTTCGCATGGGCACCTCATCGAATTTTGGCAACATGCTCTCCATGGCGATCGCCTCGATGTTCCTGCCCTTCCTTCCGCTCACGCCGATCCAGGTTCTGTTGAACAACCTGATCTACGACATGAGCGAGACCGGCATTCCGTTCGACAATGTCGACGAGCAGAAGGTCGCCCGGCCTCACAACTGGGACATGAACAGCGTGCTGCGATTTTCGCTGATCATGGGACCGCTCTCATCCATCTTCGACATCGCGACATTCATCGTCCTCATTCTCGGCTTCGGCGCGGCGGCCGCGGAGTTCCGGACAGCCTGGTTCGTGGAATCCATGGCGACGCAGATTCTCGTCGTCTTCCTCATCCGAACGGCCTTGCCGGTCTGGAAGAGCCGACCGAACCGCGTGCTTGTCATCATCTCGCTGACGGCGCTCGCCGTCGCCAACCTCATCGCTCTCACGCCGATCGGGCTGAAGCTGGGATTCGGCGCGGTGCTCTGGCCGATCCTGGCGATCATCCTTCTGCTGGTCGTGGGCTATCTCATCGCCGCGGAGGCCTTGAAGCGTTTCGCGCTTGGGGCGGAGCAGGCGTGAGTTGGGGAGTGAGGCATCCGTTCGGATCACGTCATCTGAGCCCGCAATGCCTCAGCCTTCCGGCCAGGCCAAATTCCATTCGTCCGGTATTGCTCTGTCGGCGTATATCGGCACTCTCGGGGCCATAGGCGCATCAGCGGCTGGGCGCCTATGGTTCGGGAATGCGCGAAGGAGATGGCTGGATGAGTGAGCCCACGGACGATGGTCTCTACCGTGATCCGGATTTGGCGCAGTTCTACGATGCGGCGAACACATGGGGCGTTGATTTCGATTATTGCATGGCCCTTGCGACGGATGCGGCATCCGTTCTCGACCTGGGTTGCGGCACAGGCGAGCTAGCGACCGCGCTTGCGCAGAACCGGGCGGTGACGGGCGTCGACCCTGCGGCGGCGATGCTCGACATTGCGCGAAAGCGGCCGGGTGGCCATGAGGTCACCTGGGTCCAGGCCGATGCCCGCTCGGTTCGTCTTGATGACCGCTTCGACCTTGTTCTTCTGACAGGGCATGTGTTTCAGGTCTTTCTCACCGGCAAGGATCAGAAAGCGGCGCTCTCGACGATCGCCGCGCACCTGAAGCCGAACGGACGGTTCATCTTCGATAGTCGAAATCCCGTGCTCAGGACGTGGGAAAACCGGAACCGGCGCAATAGCCTGCATCAACTCGATCATCCCCAGCTCGGCAGGATCGAAGCCTGGAATGAGCCTTCATTTGACGAAACCACCAGCATCCTGACCTATGAAAACGGCTATCGGGTCCTCGATACAGGCAAGGTCTTTTCGGCATCGGCGCAGATCCGCTACACGCCGCAAGACGAACTCGCCGACATGATCGAGTCCGCCGGGCTCGTAGTCGAGAAATGGCTCGGCGGCTGGGAGGGTAATCCCTATCATCCAATGGCCGAGGAGATCATCCCGTTTGGCCGTCTCGCTTGAATGTCTTCTTGTAGCGCTGAGCGCTCGGGCGTGAATGAGGGGATCGACCGGAGGATACCGATCCGAGGGAGGCGGTCGCGCAGGGGATCCGCTAGAAACCGCGTCTGTTCCCCCAGGCCAGGACGTGCAGTTGCGGCAGGACCGTCGCCGCATACCACCGATCCGCCGTCACCTTGTCGACAAGCCAGCGGAAGCCCCGCATCACATCATCGATGTTGGCCTCCTCGCTGCCTGGGCCGGTATGGGTTACCAGCGGAGCGGGATTTCCGACCTGGAGATAAACCGGCAGAGTCGGATAGCGACACGCCGCAAACCGGGCATAAGCATAGTCGTCCTCGTCGAACACAACCACCTTGAGGGCGCAGTGTGGTCCGCCTGCCGCTGCCGAGATGCAATCGTCCAGAGCCTGCCAGTCGGTTGTCATCTCTGAAGATGGTGGCTTCGGGCTCAGCATGAGCCAGTCGAGCGCCGCAAACCAGGGCTGGGGCACGCTGCCCTGGGTTTCCAGGGCAAACGTGTGTCCCTTCCGGTGGCCCTGTTCGATGAGCGGTGCCAGCGGCTGAAGCGCGGGATTGCCGCCGGACAGCGACACGAGCACCGGCGTGGAGCCGGCCAAGTGCTCGACCTGCGCCAGGATTGCGGCTGGACTCATCAGAGTCCATTCCTCGCGAAACTCAGGCAGCACTGCGTAGAGCGTATCGCACCAGCTGCAGCGATAATCGCAGCCGCCGGTGCGCACGAATACTGTCGGCCGTCCGATCAACGGGCCTTCTCCCTGGACCGTCGGACCGAAGATTTCGCTGATGCGGATGCTCCCCTTCATGGACGGTATTCCGCCCATGTTTTCGGGGTCTCGCTGACGCGCACGGCTGCAACCTCCGGCCAGCGCGCCCGGCACCAGTCGTAGAGCCATTTGGCGATGACCTCGCTGGTCGTCCGGTCATGTCCAAAGACCTCGTTGAGGTGGCGATGGTCGAGAGTGTCGTCGATGAACTCCTTGAGCGCCGAGAACTCACGGTAGTCGCGGACAAAGCCGACCGGATCGAGCTCGGCGGATTGCAGCACGATCTCCACTTCGTAGTTATGGCCGTGGAGCCGGGCACAAGGATGATGCGCCGGCAGGCCCCCGATCATGTGCGAGGCCGAGAACGAAAATCGCTTGGCGATGGTGTACATGGCCGCGCCTATGACGATTGTCTGGCTTGGTGCTCCCGACACGCCTCGATCCAGTAGTCCGGATCCCCGTAAGGCGTTGGGTCATCCTGGCCGGCGAGATGAAAGGCCTCGCGCCGCTCGACGCAGGTGCCGCAGCGCCCGCAATGAACATCGCCGCCCTGGTAGCAGGACCAGGTTTCGGCGAAGGGAACGCCAAGCCGTGCTCCTTCGCGGACGATGTCGGCTTTGCTCAGCCGGACGAACGGCGTGTAGAGGGCGATCTTCGCCAGCCCCTCGAGCGCATGGCGCTGCATCGTCTCGAAGGCCTCGATGAAATCCGGCCGACAATCGGGGTAGATGAAGTGGTCGCCGCCATGGACCGCGGCTGCGACCGCATCGGCCTCATCCGCTGCTGCCATGCCGAAGGCAATCGCCAGCATGATGGCATTGCGGTTGGGCACGACGGTAATCCGCATCGTGTCCTTGGCATAATGCCCCTCCGGGACGGGTTCGCCGCTGGTCAGCGCCGATCCGGTGAGGCAGCGTCCGACCGCCGAGATATCGACAATATCGTGGGGCACGCCGAGGCGCGAGGCACATGCCCGTGCAGCGTCCAGCTCCTTCCTGTGCCGTTGACCATAGTCGAAGGACACGAGGCGCGTGAGAGTGCGCTCAGCGGCGACCTTGTAGGCGAGGGTGACGGAGTCCAACCCGCCGGAACAGACGACAATAGTCTTCACCTGGGCTCCTTGTTTTGACCGGGTAGGCTGCGACCGGATCGGCTCACGTGCCGATGAACGTCGAGCGGATCACACCCCGAAAAGGGCGCTGTCCGCAAAGCGGAAGGAGTAGCGTTCCATCCGCTTTCCGGCGCACAAAGCCCCCGTCTCGTGCGCTTGTCAACGCGCCGCAGCCGGAAAAAACGTCGCGCTGGGAGGGTATTTCGTCAGGGACGAGCGCAGATTGAGGACGCAGCGGTGCCAGTACCCGTAACAGCCTTGGTTGGCGAACCGGCTCGAATTGATGCGGTCCCATGCCGACCAAACGTTGCACGTTAACGAGAGCGAAGATCGCCTTCTCGCGCCAACCGGCTGAGGCATGAGCCTACGGGAATGAAAGCCTGCCCGGGCAGCCATGCATGGCGGGTTTGGCTGTTGTTCGAGAGCCATTCCGTGGCATTCAGGCCTCTTCCGCCTGCGCGGCCCATGGCGTAAGGACGCGGCAAATCAACTGGGATCCCGTACACGCATGATTCGTCTCGAAAACATCGGCAAGCAGAATGGCAAGCAGATCGTGTTCATCGAGGCGTCTGCGGCGCTCCAGAAGGGGGAGAAGATCGGTCTCGTCGGCCCCAATGGAGCCGGCAAGACGACGCTCTTTCGGATGATCACGGGACAGGAGCAGCCCGACGAGGGCCAGGTGGCCGTCGATCGGGGCGTGACCATCGGCTATTTCAGCCAGGATGTCGGCGACATGTCCGGCCACAGCGCCGTGTCCGAAGTGATGAACGGCGCTGGCCCGGTGAGTGTCGTAGCCGCCGAGCTGAGGGAGCTGGAGGCCGCCATGGCCGATCCGGAGCGCGCGGACGACATGGACGAGATCGTCGAGCGCTACGGCGAGGTCCAGGGGCGTTTCGAGGAGCTGGACGGCTACGCTCTGGACGGTCGCGCGCGCGAGGTGCTTGCGGGCCTCGGCTTCAGCCAGGAGATGATGGACGGCGACGTGGGCGCCCTGTCCGGCGGTTGGAAGATGCGCGTCGCGCTCGCCCGAATCCTCCTCATGCGCCCTGACGCCATGCTCCTCGACGAGCCGAGCAACCACCTCGACCTGGAGAGCCTCATCTGGCTGGAGGGGTTCCTGAAGGGCTACGAGGGCGCGCTGCTCATGACCTCGCACGACCGCGAGTTCATGAACCGCATCGTCACCAAGGTGGTGGAGATCAACGCGGGCGCGCTGACGGCCTATTCGGGTGATTACGAATTCTACGAGCAGCAGCGCGCGCTGAACGAGAAGCAGCAGCAGGCTCAGTTCGAACGTCAGCAGGCGATGCTCGCCAAGGAGATCAACTTCATCGAACGCTTCAAGGCGCGCGCCTCGCACGCCGCCCAGGTGCAGAGCCGCGTGAAGAAGCTGGAGAAGATCGACCGGGTGGAGCCGCCCAAGCGTCGCCAGACGGTTGTGTTCGAGTTCCAGCCCGCACCTCGTTCGGGCGAGGACGTTGTCAGCCTGAAGAACGTGCACAAACGCTATGGCAGCCGGAGCATCTACGAGGGCCTGGATTTTCAGGTCCGCCGCAAGGAGCGCTGGTGCATCATGGGCATCAACGGCGCGGGTAAGTCGACGCTGTTGAAGCTGGTGACGGGCGCCACGCACCCGGACGACGGGACGGTTGCCTTAGGGGGCAGCGTGAAAATGGGCTACTTCGCGCAGCACGCCATGGAAGTGCTGGACGGCGAGCGCACGGTGTTCCAGTCGCTGGAAGATGCGTTTCCCCAGGCGGGACAGGGCTCGCTGCGCGCGCTCGCCGGCTGCTTCGGGTTCTCCGGCGACGATGTCGAGAAAAGATGCCGGGTCCTGTCGGGGGGAGAGAAGGCGCGGCTGGTCATGGCAAAAATGCTCTATGATCCGCCGAACTTCCTCGTGCTGGACGAGCCCACGAACCACCTGGACATGGCGACGAAGGAAATGCTCATCACTGCGTTGGCGCAATACGAGGGCACGATGCTGTTCGTCTCGCACGACCGGCACTTCCTGGCCGCTTTGTCCAATCGGGTTTTGGAACTGACGCCCGAGGGCATTCATAAATACGGCGGCGGCTATACGGAATACGTGGCGCGCACGGGTCAAGAGGCGCCCGGCCTGCGGAGCTGATCCGCGAAGCGAGGCCCAGATCCTGTGATCGAGAGGCCACGTCGAGGATGCTAATAGGTCCTCCCCATTCTCTATCCTAAAACGTAACTCCGAAAATGCCGGGCTGAAAAAAGAAAGAGGGCGCTCCCGCGCCCTCTGTTTGTATCGCTTCTCATGTGAGAAGAGTCCAAAGCGCGGCTCATAGCGGAGCCGCATGCTCGCTCTATGCCGCCCGGACGCTCTGGAGAAAGTCCTCGATCTCGTCGCTGAGCGTCGATGAGTTGCGCGCGAGTTCTCCCGCCGCGGACAGCACCTGTGAGGCGGCTGAACCCGAGTAGGTCGCTGCACCCTGAACCTGGACAATGTTCTCCGTTACCTCCTGCGTGCCACGCGCTGCCTCGCTGACATTGCGGGCGATTTCCTGCGTGGCCGCTTGCTGTTCCTCGACAGCAGCGGCAACGCACACAGCAATCTGATGCACCTCCTCGATAGTGAGACCAATCTCCTGGATCGCCTCAACCATGTCTTTGGTCGCCTCCTGAATCTGGTTGATTTGAGCGGAGATTTCCTCAGTGGCCTTTGAGGTTTGGTTTGCAAGTTCCTTGACTTCGGAGGCAACGACAGCGAAGCCCTTGCCAGCCTCGCCAGCCCGAGCCGCCTCAATCGTTGCGTTCAACGCCAACAGGTTCGTCTGACTTGCAATGGTGTTGATCAGCGCAACAACATCGCCAATCTTCTGCGCTCCCTGCGCCAAAGCCTCCACTCGGCTATTCGTCCTACGCGAACTCTCAACGGCTTTCGCCGCTGCCTTCGAGGTTTGGGTCACCTGCGATCCGATCTCGTTCGACGACGCAGCCAACTCCTCCGTAGCGGTGGCGACTGCCTGGACGTTAGCCGAGGTTTGCTCCGCCGCCGCCGCAACCGAGTTTGTCTGCTGATTGGTTTGCTCCGCGGTGGATGACATTGCGCGCGCGGTGGTCTCCATCTGCTGGGCAGCTACCGACAGATGCTGTACCAAACCGCCGACGCTCTCTTCGAACTTCCGGGCAAGGGCCATCATGTCGGCCTTGCGCCGCTCAGCCATCTGCTTCTCCGTATTCGCCTGTGCCTGACGAAGCTCGTCTGCCTCCTGCATTGCACTGGCAAAGACCTGAGTTGCCTTCCAGATGTCGCCGATCTCGTCCTTGCTGTGCCTGACGTGGGGCAGGTTGTAGTCGCCCGAGGCGAGTCTTTGGATCGCTCCTGTGACCCCTTGGAGCGGTCGAGCGATTTGCCTGTGGCCGACGAGCCAACCGATCAGGAGCGCGATGAGAGTGCCGCCGAGCGTAATTGACGCGAGTTGTTTCAGGCGCTGGTCATAGAGCGCTAGCGCTCCTTTTTCGACTGCCTCGACTTGCTCGCTGCCGCGTTTGGTCAGGGTGTCGATGCTGGTCTGGAATGCCTTCCGGTTCGCCCGGTTGGCCTCGTTGTTGCCTTGTGCATTGGCGGCTTCTGGCGACACGTCGGCCCCGAGGCGAGCCGTCTCGTTCCTGAATGCTTTGAAGTCTGCGGCATCGCGGACCACCGCATCGAACAACGCCCTGTCATCGCGTGGGACCAGAGCCTCCCACTGTTTCAGGAGGGCGTCGATGTCATTGAGGGCCGATAGGAGGCCATCTCCAAACTTCCGAGCCTCCTTCGTGTCCTTGGAGGCATAGATGCCACGTGCCTCCATGACGACATGGGTCACCAGCCGATTGAGGCGCTCGCCGTAAAGTGCGCGGGTTGCCGCCGCCTTCACCTCCTCAACAGCTCCATTGTAGGTGCGCAAGGTGCTCATACCGACACCAGCGATGACAATGGCGACTAAGCTGAGCACCCCCACGAGCGCAAAAATCTTTGTCTTTATCTTCACTTCGTTTCCCCCTGCCCAAGATCACGACGGGCCAGGGGGGCCGCAATGGGGGACTTGAAGTTACTGAGGAGTTAAGCGCGGCAGAATTCGCCTGCCAGATGCTTTTCGATCACGATGTGGGTTCTGGCTTGCGTAGGCATTATTATTTTTGGTGTCTCGCACGGCTCCCGGCCCGAATTCCGGGGGTGGTGGTAGGTGGGACGGTAGGGAGAGCTTCGATCTTGGGGCGCGGTTACTTGTCTGGGTAACTCTGGTCCGACCTGTTCCAAAAGCCCCTCCGGATTTGCGTCTCTGAACGTCTTGTTTTTCCGTCATTTCGGAGGCGCTTCCAGATGTGGCCGGAACCATATGTTTTTCGATCTGTCGGATTCAAGTCCTATGAGCCGACGAGGGCATGCTCATCGATCTCACCGTTACCAAAGCTTGGATATCGCACGGACCCGCTACGAGGGAGGGAGCGATGTTCTTACTCTGTCGAAGTCACCGGGCGACGTCGGCTCGGTCGAATGGTGGCAATCGGATCACGGGAGAAAGGGCGACCGGGACGGATTGGTCGATCTTGCCTTGTGGGAGGTTAAGCCTTAAGGCAGAAACACAAGGTTTCACAGCCGCTTGAAGGCTTGGTGGAGCTGAGGGGATTCGAACCCCTGACCTCTGCAGTGCGATTGCAGCGCTCTCCCATCTGAGCTACAGCCCCGGTCGTTTTCATGACCAAGCGGCGGCGTTTTTAGGCCCGAGGGGTTTGGTCTGTCAATCGGCGTCATACGGCCCTTCGCATATCTTTTGCGCGAGGAAGGCCGGTTCCGCCTTATTCCTGGGTTGTTCCCGTCCGTCAGGAACGCTACATGAGCAACGCCCGGTCCTGACGAGTTTCCCATGCGCGCTCTGCTCGAAGTTATCCTGCTCGCTCTTAATCTCTATGTGTACCTGATCGTCGGCTCCGCGATCCTGAGCTGGCTTGTGGCCTTCAATGTGGTCAACACCCGCAACGATTTCGTCCGGGCGATCTGGAATTTCCTGGATGCTGTGACGGAGCCCGCCCTGCGGCCGATCCGGAGGATCCTGCCGAATCTCGGCGGCGTCGATATTTCCCCCGTGATCCTGATCCTGATCATCATCTTCATCCAGAAGCTGATCGGCGATTACCTCATGCCGGTGGCGTTCTAGGGCGACAGGCTTTGCCCTGGCGTCCCCGTCCCGATGGACTTGAGGTCCGCGTCCGCGTGACGCCACGGGGTGGACGGGACGCCATCGATGGGGTCGATGTCCTGTCTGACGGCAAGCGCGTGCTGAAGGTCCGCGTCCGGGCCGTTCCGGAGGACGGGGCGGCCAATGAGGGCGTCCGGCGGCTTCTGGCCAAGGCGTTGAAAGTTCCGGCTTCCGCGGTGAGCCTCGAGGCGGGAGCCACCGCCCGGTTGAAGACGTTTTTAATCTTGGGTGATGCGGGGCTCCTCGCCGCGCAGCTCGCCGCTTTGACAGGACAGGATTGATGAGCGCCACGATCATTGACGGAAAAGCCTATGCCGCCGGCCTGCGGACCCGGATCGCGGAGGCGGTGTCGGGCTTTGCGCGCCAGGGCGTGGTTCCGGGGCTCGCCGTCGTGCTGGTGGGCGAGGATCCGGCAAGCCAGATCTATGTGCGCAACAAGGCCCGGCAGACGATGGAAGTCGGCATGAGCTCCTTCGAGCACGTGCTGCCGGCGTCGACCAGCGAGGCGGCGCTTTTGGGCCTCGTCGCCAAGCTCAATGCCGACCCGGCGGTGGACGGTATTCTGGTGCAGCTGCCCTTGCCGAAGCAGATCGACGCCCAGAAGGTGATCGAGGCCATCGATCCGGCCAAGGACGTGGATGGCTTTCACCCCATCAATGCGGGCAAGCTGATGACCGGCGTGCCGGGCTTCGTCTCCTGCACGCCGCTCGGCTGCCTTCTGCTCGTTCAATCCGTGCGTCGGGAACTCGCCGGCCTCGATGCCGTCGTCGTCGGGCGCTCCAACATCGTCGGCAAGCCCATGGCGCAGCTTCTGGTCGGCCAGAGCTGCACGGTGACGGTGGCTCATTCGAGAACCCGGGACCTTCCGGAGGTGTGCCGCCGCGCGGACATCCTCGTTGCCGCCGTCGGCCGACCGGAGATGGTGCGCGGCGATTGGATCAAACCCGGCGCCATCGTGATCGATGTGGGTATCAACCGCGTGCCCAACCCGGCGGCGGGGGAGGGCAAGACCAAGGTGGTCGGAGATGTGGCCTTTGCTGAGGCGGCCAGCGTTGCCTCTGCCATCACGCCGGTTCCAGGCGGCGTTGGGCCGATGACCATTGCCTGCCTGTTGCGCAACACGCTGCAGGCGGCTTGCGTCCGGCGGGGTCTGGAAATGCCGCCGGTGGATATGGCGCGGGGCTGACCCATCACGGTCTTTGCCGCAAGTGCTCCACAAGCTGACGCGCTGACGGCGGAAGATCGCCCAAGGAACGGATGCAGAGGGTGAGGTCGCGTGCGGCCCAGGGGTCCTCGAGTTCCACGGCCGTGATCGCCATCGTGTGGGCGGCGCGCTGCGCGGTGGTCTCGGGCACGATGCCGAGCCCGACGCCCGCCTCGACCATGCGGCAGACGGCATCGAAGCTGCGGAGTTGTACGCGCAGGCGAAGCGGCAGGCCGATCCGCGCGGCCTTCGCGGCGAGAAAGCGTTGCAAGGCGCTCGCCCGGTCGAGGCCGACGAGATTGTGCTCCAGAACCTCGGCAAAGGTGGCCCGGCGAGCCGCCGCCAGGGGATGCCCCGGTGGCGTTACCAGCACAAACCGGTCGCTGCGGAAGGGGTAGGTTTCCAGCCGTCCCGTATCGACGGTGCCCGCGACGATGCCGATGTCGCCGACCCCTTCGGCGATCAGCCCGACGATCTCGTCGCTGAGGCGCTCCTCCAGATCGATGCTCACCTGCGGATGCCCGGCGAGGAACGCGCTCAGTGCCTCGGGCAGGAACTCGGTCAGCGCATTGGTGTTGGACAGAATGCGGATCTGGCCCGCGAGACCGCCGGTAAAGGAGCTGAGATCCTCGCGCAGACGCTCGGCTTGGGCGAGCAGGGCGCGGGCGTGCTGGAGCAGGGTCCGGCCGGCAGGCGTCAGCACCACGCCCTGGCGGTTCCGGAGGAGGAGCGGCGCGCCGAGGGACTTTTCCATGTTGCGGATGCGGGTGCTGGCGGCGGCGAGCGCCAGATGCGCGCGTTCCGCTCCATGGGTGATGCTGCCGGCCTCGACCACATGGCGAAAAAGGCTCAGGTCGGTCAGATCGAATTGCATGCGGCTCCCTTCGTCTTTCGCGAAGGTAGATAAGAATTATTAAAGATTGTCCAGAGTATGTCCCTGAGGCAAACTTCGCTGCTGACGAAGTGTGCCTGATGTAACCATCTCTTGCAGAAGGCGCATTGCGGTGCCTCCCCGCATCAGATACGAACCGTTCTAAATTACGCGCGACTTGCGCCGCCGATCAGGAGCGAACGCCATGGCTGAGGCGAAAGAGGCCCAAAGGCCCTTGTCCCCCCATCTTCAGATTTACCGAGTGACCTGGACGATGGCCATGTCCGTCTTTCACAGGGCGACCGGCACGGCCCTGTATTTCGGCTTCGCCCTGTTCGCGGTCTGGCTCGTGGCGCTCGCCACCGGCCCGCGGGTGTTCAATGCGGTGCAATGGTTCTTCGGCTCGCCCCTCGGGCTCTTGATCCTGTTCGGCTACACCTGGGTGCTGATGCACCACCTGCTCGGCGGCATCCGCCACTTCATCTGGGATTTCGGTTACGGCATGGGCGACGAGCGCATGGCGTTGGCCCGTCTCACCCTGATCGGCTCGATCGCGCTGACGCTGGCGATCTGGGTCGCCGCCTTCACCTTCCTCTGAGGAGAGACGCCATGGCCGACAAAAACGTTTCCATGCGCACGCCGCTCTCCCGCGTGAAGGGGCTCGGCGCCTCCGGGCACGGTGTGGAGCATTGGTGGCTCCAGCGCCTGACGGCGGCGGCGAACGTGCCGCTCATGATCGCCTTCGCCTTCATCGTCGCGGCGCTGGCCGGCAGTTCCTATGTGGAGGCGTTGGCGCTCATCTCGCATCCGCTCGTGGCGATCATCCTCATTCTCGCGGTCGTGTCGGTCGCCAACCACATGCGCCTCGGCATGCAGGTCATCATCGAGGATTACGTGCACGGCAGCGCGGCGCGCGTCGTCGCGATCATCGCGAACAACTTCTACACGGTCGCCGTCGCGGTCGCCTGTCTTTATGCGATCCTGAAGGTCAGCCTCGGCCGGATTCTGTTTTAAGGAACTTTCATCATGGCCCAAGGAACCAACGGCAACGCCTATAAGGTCATCGATCACACCTTCGATGTGGTGGTGGTGGGCGCGGGCGGCGCGGGGCTTCGCGCTACCGTCGGCTGCTCACAGGCTGGTCTTCGCACCGCCTGCATCTCGAAGGTGTTTCCGACTCGCTCGCACACGGTCGCGGCGCAAGGCGGCATTTCCGCCTCGCTCGGCAATATGGGGCCGGACGATTGGCGCTGGCACATGTACGACACCGTCAAGGGGTCGGATTGGCTCGGCGATCAGGACGCCATCGAATATCTCTGCCGCAATGCGCCGGCCGCCGTCTATGAGCTGGAACATTGGGGCGTGCCGTTCTCCCGCACGGAAGAGGGCAAGATCTATCAGCGCCCCTTCGGCGGCATGACCACTGATTACGGTAAGGGCACCGCCCAGCGCACCTGCGCCGCCGCCGACCGCACCGGTCACGCGATCCTGCACACGCTCTACGGCGAGGCGCTGCGCAACCAGACCAACTTCTTCATCGAATACTTCGCCCTCGATCTGATGATGAACGATGAAGGCCGCTGCGTCGGCGTCGTCGCGCTCGATATGACGACGGGTGAGATCCACCGCTTCCGTGCGCATATGACCATCCTGGCGACCGGCGGCTACGGACGTGCGTATTTCTCGGCCACCTCGGCCCATACCTGCACAGGCGACGGCAACGCCATGGTGCTGCGCGCCGGCCTGCCGCTGCAGGACATGGAGTTCGTGCAGTTCCACCCGACCGGCATCTACGGCGCGGGCTGCCTCATCACGGAAGGCGCGCGCGGCGAAGGCGGTTATCTCACCAATTCGGAAGGCGAGCGCTTCATGGAGCGCTACGCGCCGTCCGCGAAGGACCTTGCTTCCCGCGACGTGGTTTCCCGCGCGATGACCATGGAAATCCGTGGCGGGCGCGGTGTGGGCAAGAACAAGGACCACATCTATCTCCACCTCGATCACCTCGATCCGAAGATCCTGCACGAGCGCCTGCCCGGCATCTCGGAAAGCGCGAAGATCTTCGCCGGCGTCGATGTGACCAAGGAGCCGATCCCGGTTCTGCCGACCGTGCACTACAACATGGGCGGCATCCCGACGAACTATCACGGCGAAGTGCTGACCCTGAAGGACGGCAACCCGGACACGGTGGTGCCCGGCCTGATGGCGCTCGGCGAAGCGGCCTGCGTGTCGGTGCACGGCGCGAACCGCCTCGGCTCCAACTCGCTCATCGACCTCGTGGTGTTCGGCCGCGCGGCGGGCCTGCGCTGCGCCGAGATCATGACGCCGAACGAGAAGCATTCCGACGTGCCGAAGGGCGCGGACGAACTCGCGCTCTCGCGCCTCGACAAGTTCCGCTATGCCAACGGCTCGACGCCGACGGCGGAATTGCGGCTTGAGATGCAGAAGACCATGCAGAACAACTGCGCCGTCTTCCGCACCGGCGAGGTTCTGGCCGAGGGCAAGGAACTGATCCACAAGGTCTGGAACGCTTCCGCCGACATCAAGGTCACGGATCGTTCGCTGATCTGGAACACGGACCTGATGGAGACGCTGGAATTCGACAACCTGATCGGTCAGGCGGTCGTCACCATGGAAGGTGCGCTCAACCGTCAGGAATCGCGCGGCGCGCATGCCCGCGAGGATTTCCCGGATCGCGACGACAAGACCTGGATGAAGCACACGCTGTCCTGGCTCGATGACACCTCCCACAAGGCGACCCTCGATTACCGGCCGGTGCACACCTACACCATGTCGAATGAGATCCAGTACATCGAGCCGAAGGCTCGGGTGTACTAAGGAAGAGCTCAACAATGGCCCAGTTCACGCTTCCCAAGAATTCGCAATACACCGAAGGCAAGGCTTGGCCGAAGCCTTCGGGTAAGAACGTCACGGCGTTCCGCATCTATCGCTGGAACCCGGATGACGGCGCGAAGCCGCGCATCGACACCTATTATGTCGATCGTGATGATTGCGGCCCGATGGTGCTCGACGCGCTCATCTGGATCAAGAACAAGGTCGACTCGACCCTGACCTTCCGTCGCTCCTGCCGCGAAGGCATTTGCGGCTCCTGCGCCATGAACATCATGGGGCAGAACACGCTGGCCTGCACCCTCGGCATCGACGAGTGCAACGGCGACACGGTGAAGATCTATCCGCTGCCGCACATGCCGGTGCTGAAGGATCTGGTGCCGGACCTCACGAACTTCTTCGCGCAGCATGCCGCAGTCGAGCCCTGGCTTCACACCGAGACGCCGCAGCCGGAGAAGGAATGGCGTCAGTCGCCGGAAGAGCGCTCGAAGCTCGATGGCCTCTACGAGTGCATTCTCTGCGCCTGCTGCTCGACCTCCTGCCCGAGCTATTGGTGGAACGGCGACAAGTTCCTCGGCCCGGCGGCTCTGCTCCAGGCCTATCGCTGGCTCATCGACAGCCGCGACGAATCGACGGGCGAGCGTCTCGACGCGCTGCACGATCCGTTCAAGCTCTATCGCTGCCATACCATCATGAACTGCACCAATGCCTGCCCGAAGGGCCTGAACCCGGCAAAAGCCATTGCCGAGATCAAGAAGATGATGGTCGAACGCGTGGTGTGACGCTCAGCTGCAACACCTGCTCAAAAAGGCGCTTCGTGCGCCTTTTTTTGTTGGTGCAGGGCCGATAGGTTCTGGGCGGGTCAGCGGTTGCACTAGGCACGAATTCCAACCTGTGCTTGGAACGACTTGCGCCCGACGGCATTCTCTCGCTGAATACGGCCAAGCATGATGAGGACGATGATGAAGACCCCCTTCTGGATCATGACCGCGACGCTTTGCTCCGCGCTGGCGCTTGGCGCATGTTCCTCGTCCTCGCGGTTCGGTGGATCGCCGTTCCGCAGCGCGGCGGCCGCGCCCGTGGCTCCCGAGCCTGTCGAGGCGGTGCCCTCGGGGCCGATCATGTCCGAACCCCTTCCGCCGCTTGCCGGTCAGCCCCTGCCGCCCGTCGCGGGCGCGCCCATGTCCGGCTCGCCCGGCCTGCAGGCTCCCGGCGCCGGAACCGACATCGCGTCCCTGCCGCCGCAATCGGCGGCTCCCGCGCCTGTCGCTCCTGCCGCGCCCGCGAGCCGCACCTCCATGGTCGGCAATTGGACCGCTAAGGATGCCGCCGGCGGCACCTGCAAGGTCCAGCTTTCGAGCTCCCCCGCGCTCGATCTCTACCGGGCTTCCGCCTCCGGCTGCGCCAGCCAGGACCTGACCAAGGTCAATGCCTGGGATTACCGGGACGGCGAGGTCTATCTCTATCAGCAGGGCGGCGCGGTGGCCGCGCGCCTGCGTGGATCATCGAGCTCGCTCACCGGCGTTCTCGCAAAATCCGGCGCGCCGTTGTCGTTGGCGCGATAAGCCGTTTGCGCTTGGGCGGCGAGGGCGGTATCGATCATGCCGTGATCGATCCTCAACTCCACATGCCGAAATCCATCACCGCTCGTTACGACGCCCTTGTCGCTGACGGGACCATCGAGCGCGATGCCGCGCAGATGGTGCTCTTGAAGCAGCTCGAAACGCTGGCGGAAGGTTTGCGCGGTTTTCGCCTGGCGCGGAAAACCAGCGCACTCGGCTGGCTCTTCAGCAAACGAAATCCCGCAGCCCCGAAAGGACTCTATGTCTGGGGTTCCGTCGGGCGCGGCAAGACCATGCTGATGGACCTATTCTTCGAGGCGCTGCCGGTGCAGCGCAAACGTCGGGTCCATTTCCACGCCTTCATGGCCGATGTGCATGAGCGTATTCATCAATGGCGTCAGCAATTGAAGAATGGCGTGGTGAAAGGCGACGATCCCATCGGTCCCGTGGCGGAGGCGCTCGCCCAAGAAGCCTGGGTTCTCTGTTTCGACGAATTCACCGTCACCGACATCGCCGATGCGATGATCTTGGGGCGTCTCTTCACGGCGTTGTTCGCGCAAGGCGTCGTGGTCGTCGCGACCTCGAATGTGGACCCCGACCGGCTCTATGAAGGCGGGCTCAACCGCACGCTGTTCCTGCCGTTCATCGTGCTTTTGAAAGAGCGCATGAGCGTGATGAAGCTTGATGCGCGCACGGATTTCCGTCTCGAAAAACTCGCGGGAAGCCCGGTTTTCTACACACCGGCCAATGCGCATTCGCATGAGGCCCTGACCCACGCCTTCCAGAACCTCTCCGGGCGGCGGCATGGGGAGTCCATGACCCTCACGGTCAAGGGCCATCCGGTCGAGGTCCCGCAAGCGGCGGGTGGTGTCGCGCGGTTCACCTTCGAGGACCTGTGCTCAAAGCCGCTCGGCGCGTCGGATTATCTGATGATCGCCGAGGAGTTCCACACGGTCATCGTGGAAGACATTCCCCGCATGGATTTCGAGCGCCGCAACGAGGCCAAGCGCTTTATTCTGCTCATCGACGCGCTCTACGATTCCCACGTGAAGCTCCTGGCCTCCGCCGAGGCCGAGGCGACGGAGCTCTATAGAGCCGACACGGGCCGGGAAGCGTTCGAGTTCGACCGCACCGTGTCGCGGCTCATCGAGATGCGGTCGGAGGAGTATCTTGCTCTGCCGCATGGACCGGCCGATTCAGCCGCGTCCGGGCTGGCAACAGGGCTTGTGGAAACATGAAGCGGCCCCGCGGCGGTTCCTCGCGCTTCGCGGAAGCAACTGCTCCGGCCGATACTCGCCTTCTCGCTATCGCCGCCGATCACCTGAAACGGTTCGGCCCCCGGCAGGTCACGGTGGTCAGCATCGCCGATGCGGCGGGGATGACCCACGCCAATGTCTACCGCTATTTCGCCTCCAAGGCCGCCCTGATCGATGCGGTGGCCGGGCAATGGCTGCGGAGTCTGGAGGCCCTGATCGCCGAGATCGCCGATTCACCGGATCCGGCGGATGACAAGCTCGATCGCCTGCTCCAGGCCTGGGCCCGCACCCAGCGCGAGCTCCTGATCGAGGACCGCAACCTTTTCGATGTCTATTGCGCTGCGACGGAGACTTCCCGCGCGCTCATTCGCAAACACCGCTCCCGGATGCGGCAATTGATCGAGCGGGTGCTCGACGAGGGCATCAACACGGCCAAGTTCGACCCGCGCGACCGGGAACGCGCCCTGTCGTTCATCAGCGATGCGGCCTATCGGTTCATCAATCCCATCGCGATCCGGCTTGATGCGGAGGTGCCGCAGGACATCCTGGACCAGCGGCTTGGGGCTGTCGTGCGGGTCATCCTGCGGGCGCTCGCCAATGGCAGCGTCTAGTTTTAGTTACAAAATTAAAAATTTGTAACATGAAATTGTCGAGCCGGCTCGGCGATCTAAAGCGCTGAAAACAGGCGGCTATTTCAACTTGTCGCAGGTCAGGGTCGGTCACCGGGGGCGCAAACCCTTGCTGTTTAACCTTTCGCTGACTTGAAGCATGCATATTTCTGAGTCACACAGCGGCACCTCAAAAAGGCTCGCGCCTTACCCAACACCCAAGGATAAATCCATGGCTCGTCATAAGATCGCGCTCATCGGTGCTGGCCAGATCGGCGGTACGCTCGCCCATCTCGTCGGCTTGAAGGAACTCGGCGACGTCGTTCTGTTCGACATCGCGGAGGGGATTCCCCAGGGCAAAGGTCTCGATATTGCCGAGTCGGCTCCGGTTGACGGGTTCGATGCGAAGTATCAGGGCGCGAACGATTACGCGGATATCGCGGGCGCTGACGTCATCATCGTCACCGCTGGCGTGCCGCGTAAGCCCGGCATGAGCCGCGACGACCTGCTCGGCATCAACCTCAAGGTCATGGAAGCGGTCGGCAACGGCATCAAGCAATATGCCCCGAACGCCTTCGTCATCTGCATCACCAACCCGCTCGACGCGATGGTGTGGGCGCTGCAGAAGTTCTCCGGCCTGGCTCCTGAAAAGATCGTCGGCATGGCCGGCGTGCTCGACTCGGCCCGCTTCCGCCACTTCCTTGCGGAAGAGTTCAACGTTTCGGTCGAGGACGTGACCGCCTTCGTGCTCGGCGGCCACGGCGACGACATGGTTCCGCTGGTGCGCTACTCCACGGTTGCCGGTGTTCCGCTGCCGGACCTCGTCAAGATGGGCTGGACCACCCAAGAGAAACTCGACGCCATGGTCGAGCGTACCCGTAAGGGCGGCGGCGAGATCGTCAACCTGCTCAAGACCGGCTCGGCTTTCTATGCGCCGGCCGCGTCCGCTATCGCGATGGCCGAGAGCTATCTCCGCGACAAGAAGCGCGTTCTGCCGTGCGCCGCCTATCTCACGGGGCAATATGGTATCAAGGACATGTTCGTCGGCGTTCCGATCGTGATCGGCTCGAACGGCGTCGAGCGCATCGTCGAGGTTTCGTTCTCGGGCGATGAAAAGGCGATGTTCGAGAAGTCGGTGGCTTCCGTGCAGGGCCTCGTGGACGCCTGCAAGCAGATCAACCCGGCTTTGGCATAAATCACCATCGTCTGGCCGTCCCCGGGCCTGGTCCGGGGATCATCCGGCCATCAACGCCTTTAAACCGCCACGCCAATAAGGCGTGGATCCCCGGACCAAATCCGGGGATGACGCGGAGAAAATTTGTATGAACATCCATGAATACCAAGGCAAAGCCGTCCTGAAAGAGTTCGGCCTGCCGGTCTCGAACGGCAAGGCCATCTTCTCCGCCTCCGAGGCGGAAGCGGCTGCCAAGGAACTCGGCGGTCCGCTCTGGGTCGTGAAGTCCCAGATCCACGCGGGCGGTCGCGGCAAGGGCAAGTTCAAGGAAGCCGCTGCCGGTGAAAAAGGCGGCGTGCGCCTCGCCAAGTCCATCGATGAGGTGAAGCAGTTTGCGCAGCAGATGCTGGGCAACACGCTGGTCACGATCCAGACCGGCGAAGCCGGCAAGCAGGTCAACCGCCTCTACATCGAAGACGGCTCGGACATCGAGCGCGAGCTTTATCTCTCCATGCTCGTCGACCGCGCCACGGGCCGTGTCGCTTTCGTCGTTTCGACGGAAGGCGGCATGGATATCGAGCAGGTCGCGCACGATACCCCTGAGAAGATCCTGACCTTCTCCGTCGATCCCGCGACCGGCGTGATGCCCCATCACGGCCGCACCGTGGCGAAGGCGCTCGGACTTGCCGGCCCGCTCGCCAAGGAAGCGGAAGACGTGGTGACCAAGCTCTACAAGGCCTTCATCGCGAAGGACATGGAGATGCTCGAGATCAACCCGCTCATCGTCACCAAGGACGGGCATCTCAAGTGCCTCGATGCGAAGATTTCCTTCGACTCGAACGCGCTCTATCGCCATCCCGAGATCGTCGCGCTTCGCGACATCACGGAAGAGGACGCGAAGGAGATCGAGGCCTCGAAGCACGATCTCGCCTACATCGCCCTCGACGGCACCATTGGCTGCATGGTCAACGGCGCTGGCCTTGCGATGGCGACCCTCGACATCATCAAGCTCTACGGCGAAGAGCCGGCGAACTTCCTCGATGTGGGCGGCGGCGCTTCGGAAGAAAAAGTGACGGCGGCGTTCAAGATCATCACCGCCGATCCGCAGGTGAAGGGTATCCTCGTCAACATCTTCGGCGGCATCATGAAGTGCGACGTCATCGCGCGCGGCGTTCTCGCGGCGGTGAAGGCGGTGGGCCTGCAAGTTCCGCTGGTCGTACGTCTTGAGGGCACGAACGTCGAAGAAGGCAAGAAGATCATCCGCGAATCCGGCCTCAACGTGATTCCGGCGGACGACCTCGACGACGCGGCGCAGAAGATCGTGAACGCGGTTCGCGGCGGAAAGTAAGAGGCTTCAGATGTCCATTCTCATCGACAAGAACACCAAGGTCATCTGCCAGGGCTTCACCGGCAAGAACGGCACCTTCCATTCCGAGCAGGCCATTGCCTACGGCACCAAGATGGTCGGCGGCACCTCGCCCGGCAAAGGCGGCTCGACGCATCTCAACCTTCCCGTCTTCGACACGGTGATGGAAGCGCGTGAGAAGACCGGCGCGGATGCGTCCGTCGTGTACGTTCCGCCTCCGGGCGCGGCGGATGCGATCTGCGAGGCGATCCAGGCGGAAATCCCGCTCATCGTCTGCATCACGGAAGGCATTCCGGTGCTCGACATGGTGCGCGTGAAGCGCGCTCTCGAAGGTTCGAAGTCGCGCCTCATCGGCCCGAACTGCCCCGGCATCGTGACGGCGGGTGAATCGAAGATCGGCATCATGCCGGCCAACATCTTCAAGCCCGGCTCGGTCGGCATCGTGTCGCGCTCCGGCACGCTGACCTATGAGGCCGTGTTCCAGACCACCAACGAGGGCCTCGGCCAGACCACGGCGGTCGGCATCGGCGGCGACCCGGTCAAGGGCACCGAGTTCATCGAGATGCTCGACATGTTCCTCTCCGATCCCAAGACCGAGTCGATCGTCATGATCGGCGAGATCGGCGGCTCGGCGGAAGAAGAGGCAGCCGACTTCATCGCCCGCGAGGCCAAGAAGGGCCGCAAGAAGCCGATGGTCGGCTTCATTGCTGGCCGCACGGCTCCTCCCGGACGCCGCATGGGCCATGCCGGCGCCATCATTTCCGGCGGCAAGGGCGGCGCGGAAGACAAGATCGCGGCTATGGAGGCAGCGGGCATCCGCGTGTCGCCATCCCCGGCGCGCCTTGGAAAAACCTTGGTTGAGGTTCTGAAAGGCCGATAAAGCCACCGGCCGCCCCGGAAGGCTGGGGCGGCCATTTGTACCATTTGGATTGAGCATTGCCATGGCACGCCAAGACGCCAACGAGACTTTCCTGAACACCGCTTTCCTCTATGGGGCGAACGCCTCCTATATCGAGGATCTTTATGCCCGCTATGAAGAGAACCCCGCCTCGGTCGATCCCGAGTGGCAGGCGTTCTTCGGCGCGTTGAAAGACGACAAGCAGGCCGTGCTGGAGAATGCGCGTGGCGCGTCCTGGGAGAAGCCCAACTGGCCGATCCCGGCAAACGGCGAACTCATCTCCGCGCTCGATGGCAATTGGGCCCAGGTCGAGAAGGCCGTCGGCGACAAGATCAAGGCGAAGGCTGCGGCCAAGGCCCCCGAAATCAGCCAGGAGCAGGTGCTGCAGGCGACCCGCGATTCCGTGCGCGCGATCATGCTGATCCGCGCCTATCGCGTGCGCGGTCACCTTCACGCCAAGCTCGATCCGCTCGACATCAATCCGCGTCCGAGCGACGAGGAATTGCA
Source organism: Microvirga alba (assembly GCF_015694465.1). Classification (GTDB taxonomy): domain Bacteria; phylum Pseudomonadota; class Alphaproteobacteria; order Rhizobiales; family Beijerinckiaceae; genus Microvirga; species Microvirga alba. The sequence continues at coordinate 299,641 of NZ_JADQDO010000002.1, read as the reverse complement.
TCCGTCCCATTACGGCTTCACGGAAGCGGACTGGGACCGCAAGATCTTCCTCGACAACGTGCTCGGCCTCGAATTCGGCACGATCCGCGAGATCGTCGCCATTCTCGAGCGCACCTATTGCCAGACGCTCGGCGTCGAGTTCATGCACATCTCAGACCCGGTGGAAAAAGCCTGGATCCAGGAGCGCATCGAGGGGCCGGACAAGGAAATCACCTTCACCCGTGAGGGCAAGCGCGCGATCCTCAACAAGATCGTCGAGGCGGAAGGCTTCGAGAAGTTCCTCGACCTGAAATACACCGGTACCAAGCGCTTCGGCTTGGACGGCAGCGAGTCGCTCATCCCGGCGCTGGAGCAGATCATCAAGCGCGGCGGCAATCTCGGCTGCCAGGAAATCGTGCTCGGCATGGCCCACCGCGGCCGTCTGAATGTGCTGACCCAGGTCATGGGCAAGCCGCACCGTGCGCTGTTCCACGAGTTCAAGGGCGGCTCGTTCGCCCCCGACGACGTGGAAGGCTCGGGCGACGTGAAGTATCACCTCGGCGCATCCTCGGATCGCACCTTCGACGGCAACAACGTCCACCTGTCGCTGACCGCCAACCCCTCGCACCTCGAAATCGTCGACCCGGTGGTGCTCGGCAAGGTTCGCGCCAAGCAAGACCAGCATGGTTGCGCGCCTGACAATCGCACGGCGGTGATGCCGCTCCTCATCCATGGCGATGCGGCTTTCGCAGGGCAGGGCGTCGTGGCGGAGTGCCTTGGTCTCTCCGGCCTGCGCGGTCACCGCACCGGCGGCTCGATCCATTTCATCATCAACAACCAGATCGGCTTCACCACCGATCCGCGCTTCTCGCGCTCCTCGCCCTATCCGTCGGATGTGGCGAAGATGGTCGAAGCGCCGATCTTCCACGTGAACGGCGACGATCCGGAGGCGGTGGTGTTCGCGGCCAAGGTCGCGACCGAGTATCGCCAGAAGTTCCAGAAGCCCGTCGTGGTGGACATGTTCTGCTACCGCCGCTTCGGCCACAACGAGGGCGACGAGCCCGCGTTCACCCAGCCGCTGATGTACCGCACCATCCGGTCGCATCCGTCGATCCTGGAAATCTATTCCAAGAAGCTGCTCGCGGAAGGCACGGTCACCGAGGCCGAGATCGAAGAGATGAAGAACGCCTGGCGCTCGAAGCTCGACGCCGAGTTCGACATCGCCTCGAACTACAAGCCCAATAAGGCTGACTGGCTCGACGGCCGCTGGGCCGGCCTCAAAGCCGTGCGCGAGGATGCGGACGATCCGCGTCGCGGTCAGACCGGCGTGTCGGTTGCGACCTTGCAGACCATCGCGAAGGCGCTCACCACCGTGCCGGAAGGTTTCCACCTCCACCGCACGATCCAGCGCTTCCTCGACAACCGCAAGAAGATGATGGAGACCGGCGAGGGCCTCGATTGGGCCATGGCCGAGGCTTTGTCCTTCGGCTCGCTTCTGGTCGAGGGTCATCGCGTTCGCCTGTCCGGGCAGGACGTGGAGCGCGGCACCTTCTCGCAGCGCCACACGGTGCTGACCGACCAGGAGAACGAGGAGCGCTACACCCCCCTCAACCACATCAGCGAGAATCAGGGTCGCTACGAGGTCATCAACTCGATGCTCTCGGAAGAGGCGGTGCTGGGCTTCGAGTACGGCTACACCCTCTCCGAGCCCAACGCGCTGACCCTGTGGGAAGCGCAGTTCGGCGACTTCGCCAACGGCGCGCAGGTGGTGTTCGACCAGTTCATCTCCAGCGGTGAACGCAAGTGGCTGCGCATGTCGGGCCTCGTATGCCTGCTGCCGCACGGCTATGAGGGCCAGGGACCGGAGCACTCCTCCGCTCGTCTCGAGCGCTGGCTGCAGATGTGCGCGGAAGACAATATGCAGGTTGCCTATTGCACCACGCCGTCGAACTACTTCCACATCCTGCGCCGTCAGCTGAAGCGCGAGTTCCGCAAGCCGCTGATCCTGATGACGCCGAAGTCGCTGTTGCGCCACAAGCGCGCCGTGTCGCCGCTTGCGGCGATCTCGGAAGGCACCTCGTTCCACCGCGTTCTCGGGGACGATGCCCAGCGCCTGGCGGACGGTATCAAGCTCGTCAAGGACGACAAGATCCGGCGCGTCGTGATCTGCACGGGCAAGGTCTATTACGACCTGTTCGAGGAGCGTGAGAAGCGCGGCATCGACGATGTGTATCTCATGCGCGTCGAGCAGCTCTATCCGTTCCCGGCAAAGTCGCTCGCGGCGGAACTCGCCCGCTTCAAGAAGGCCGACGTGGTGTGGTGTCAGGAAGAGCCCAAGAACATGGGTTCCTGGACCTTCGTCGAGCCCTATCTCGAATGGGTGCTCAAGACCGCAGGCTCCAAGGTGGACCGTCCCCGCTATGTGGGCCGCGCCGCCTCCGCCGCGACCGCGACCGGCCTGATGTCGAAGCATCTGGCGCAATTGCAGGCTTTCCTCGACGAGGCTTTCGCGGCTTAACTATCCGCGAAAGACTTTATCCTTATCCTTGGGCCGAGGCCCCGAAAACGACAAGACGAACATGGCGACCGAAATCCGCGTACCCACCCTTGGCGAATCCGTCTCAGAGGCCACCATCGGCCGCTGGTTCAAGAAGCCCGGCGATCCCGTGAAGGCCGACGAGCCCCTGGTGGAGCTCGAGACGGACAAGGTGACCCTCGAGGTCAACGCACCCGCGAGCGGCACGCTCGGCGACATCATCGCCAAGGACGGCGAGACGGTGGCCCCCGGCGCGCTGCTCGGCTCGGTCGTCGAAGGTGGTGCGGCTGCTGCTGCAGCCCCCGCGCCCAAGGCTGAAGCGCCGAAGGCTGCACCCGCTCCTGCGGCCGCCGCTGCGGTGGCCAAGGAACCCGGTCCGGCTGTCGGCCGGATCGCTGCTGAGAGCGGCATCTCGTCCGCGAACGTCGCGGGCACGGGCAAGGACGGTCGTGTGACGAAGGGCGACATGCTCGCCGCCATCGCGTCCGGTGCCGCCGCCGCTGCCCCGGCGCCTGTCGCCCCGGTTCAAGTCCGTGCGCCCTCCGCCCCGGCCGATGCGTCGCGCGAAGAGCGCGTGAAGATGACCAAGCTGCGCCAGACCATCGCGCGCCGCCTGAAGGACGCCCAGAACACCGCCGCCATGCTCACCACGTTCAACGACGTGGACATGAGCGCGGTCATGAACTTGCGCGCCCAGTACAAGGACGTGTTCGAGAAGAAGCACGGCACCAAGCTCGGCTTCATGGGCTTCTTCACCAAGGCGGTGATCCAGGCGTTGAAGGAGATCCCGGCGGTCAATGCCGAGATCGACGGTCAGGACCTCGTCTATAAGAACTACTACAACATCGGCGTCGCGGTCGGCACGGAGAAGGGCCTCGTGGTTCCGGTCGTGCGCGACGCGGACCTGCTTTCGGTTGCCGGTATCGAGAAGACCATCGCCGATTTCGGCCGCCGCGCCCGTGACGGCAAGCTCTCCATCGACGAGATGCAGGGCGGCACCTTCACGATCACCAATGGCGGCATCTACGGCTCGCTCATGTCGACGCCGATCCTCAATGCGCCGCAATCCGGCATTCTCGGCATGCACCGCATCGAGGAACGTCCGGTTGTCCGCAACGGTCAGATCGTCGTGCGCCCGATGATGTATCTCGCGCTGTCTTATGATCACCGCATCGTCGACGGCAAGGAAGCCGTGACCTTCCTGGTGCGCGTCAAGGAAGCGCTTGAGGATCCGGCGCGTCTCGTTCTCGATCTGTAAGTTTTTCAACATGACTGTCATGGCCGGGCTCGTCCCGGCCATCTCGATCGGAAAGGCTAAGGCTCTCCGTATCGCGATCACCGGGACAGGCCCGGTGATGACAGAGCGAGGGTAAGTCAATGTCCTACGATCTCATCGTCATCGGCACCGGCCCCGGCGGCTATGTGTGCGCCATCCGCGCCGCGCAGCTCGGGCTTCAAGTGGCTGTCGTCGAAAAGCGCAAGACCCATGGCGGCACTTGCCTGAATGTGGGCTGCATTCCGTCCAAGGCCCTGCTGCACGCCTCCCACGCCTTCGAGGATGCGAACACGCATTTCGACAAGCTCGGAATCAGCGTCGGCACGCCGAAGATGGACGTGAAGAAGATGCAGGCCTTCAAGCAGGAAGGCGTCGACGGCAACACCAAGGGCGTCGAGTTCCTGCTCAAGAAGAACAAGGTCGATGTGTTCTTCGGCTTGGGCCGCATCGCGGCTGCCGGTCAGGTCGAAGTGACCGCTGACGACGGCACGAACCAGGTTCTGCAGACCAAGAACATCGTCATCGCCACCGGTTCGGATGTCGCGCGCCTTCCGGGCGTCGAGATCGACGAGAAGGTTGTGGTGTCCTCCACCGGTGCGCTGGAACTGGAAAGCGTGCCGAAGCGCCTCGTCGTCATCGGCGCTGGCGTCATCGGCCTCGAACTCGGTTCGGTGTGGCGCCGTCTCGGCTCCGAGGTGATCGTGGTCGAATATCTCGACCGCATCCTGCCAGGCATGGATGGCGACGTCGCCAAGAACTTCCAGCGCATGCTCGGAAAGCAGGGTTTCCAGTTCAAGCTCGGCTCGAAGGTCACGAAGGTCGAGAAGAAGGGTAAGGGCGCGACCCTCACCGTCGAGCCCGCCGCTGGCGGCGCTTCGGAGACCATCGAGGCCGATGTGGTGCTCGTCGCCATCGGCCGCGTGCCCTACACACAGGGTCTCGGTCTCGACGAGATCGGCGTGCAGAAGGATGCGAAAGGCCGCATTCAGACCGATGCTCATTTCTCCACCAACGTCACCGGCATCTACGCCATCGGCGATGTGATCGCGGGCCCGATGCTCGCGCACAAGGCCGAGGACGAGGGTGTCGCGGTGGCGGAGATTCTCGCCGGCAAGGCGGGCCACGTGAATTACGACGTGATCCCGGGCGTGGTCTACACCGCGCCGGAAGTCGCCTCCGTCGGCAAGACCGAAGAGGAACTGAAGGCTGCGGGCATCGCCTACAATGTCGGCAAGTTCCCCTTCATGGCCAATGGACGCGCGAAGTCCATCGGCCTGACCGAGGGCTTCGTGAAGATTTTGGCCGATGCCGCGACCGACAAGGTGCTCGGCGTCCACATCGTCGGCGCGAACGCGGGCGAGTTGATCCACGAGGCGGTCATCGCCATGGAATTCGGCGGCTCGTCGGAAGACATCGCCCGCTCCTGCCACGCGCATCCGACGCTGGCCGAAGCGGTGAAGGAAGCCGCGATGGCGGTGGAGAAGCGCGCGATCCATATGTGATCTTGCGCTGCTCTGTCGGAGCCTATCGGACATGGCCGGGTTCGCCCGGCCATTTTCTTTTTTGCATCGCCTTTACCAGGGGAAGCGCGTGCCGGAACCACGCCGCAATTCCCTCCCCACAAGAGGGAGGAGAGCGCGTTGCGCAGGATCGTGGCGGGGTCACTCGCCGAGGCGAGGCCACCTTCTGGTGCAAGGGGAGAGGGATCCTACCGTCGCGCCCTCGGATGGGCCGCTTCGAACGCATCCATCAATCGTGTTGCGTCCACCTTCGTGTAGAGCTGCGTCGTCGAGAGCGAGGCGTGGCCCAGAAGTTCCTGGATACCGCGCAGATCCCCGCCGCGCGCCAGAAGATGCGTGGCGAAGGAATGGCGCAAGGCATGCGGCGTCGCGCTGTCCGGTAAACCGAGCGCGCCGCGCAATTCCTCCACCGCGAGCTGGATGATGCGTGGTGAGAGCGGGCCGCCCCGCGCGCCGACGAAGAGCGGGCCTTCCGGCGGCACCGTATAGGGACAGAGGTGGAGATATTCCTCCACCGCGCGCTGGATCGCAGGAATCACCGGCACGCTGCGCTGCTTTTCGCCCTTCCCGGTCACCGTGATCGAGTCCGTGCCATGGATCGGGGCATCCCGCCGCTGAAGGCCGAGCGCTTCTGAAATACGCAGCCCCGCGCCGTAGAGCAGCGACAGGACGGCAGCGTCCCGCGCCAGAATCCAAGGTTTGCGGTTCTCGCCCGCGCGCACTTCCGAATCGGTGACTGCGACGGCGGAAGAGGCGGAGAGGGGACGCGGCAGGTTCTTCTCCACCTTCGGCGAGCGAATCGCGGCGAACGCGGAGGCCGTGCCATGGCCCTCGCGCTCCAGATGGCGCGCGAAGGAGCGCAGGGCCGCGAGTTGGCGCATGAGAGAACGGCTTCCCACCGACACCATTCGTCGCGCCGCGAGGAAGGAGCGGATGTCGAGAGGCTTGAGGCCCAGAATCGCCTTCACGCTCGGCGGCTCGCCCAGGTGGCCGGTGAGAAAGGTCAGGAACTGGCGTAAGTCCCGGGCATAGGCCTCGACCGTCTTCGCGGAGAGCCGGCGCTCCTTGGCGAGCGAGGTCAGCCATTGCATCGCCTCGCGGCGCGTGTCCTCCGCGCCGGGCAGGGCGAGATCAAGGGGCGACGCGGGCTTTAGTGAACTCATGGCACAAGTATCGGCGGCTTGCCGTTTCAAAAGCGTGAAGGGCGGTGTGATAGTGGCCGCCCAACCGGTGCAGGAACAGATTCGATGACTGATTCGACCCACCGCCTTCCAAGCAATGCGGGTTATGCGGAAAACGCCGATTCCCTGGTCCTGCGCTACGAGAGCATCTCGTTCGAGGATATCTACGGAGCCCTCGCCGCCTTCGTGCCGGAGGGCGGGCAGGCCATCGATGTCGGCGCGGGCACGGGGCGCGATGCGGCGGCGCTTGCCGCGCGGGGCTTTTCGGTCGTCGCCGTTGAGCCGACTGCCGAAATGCGGGCGCATGGCCAGCGCCTCCATTCCGAGCCCGCCATCACCTGGTGCGACGACCTGCTGCCGGACCTGTCCCGCGTAAGGGCGCTCGGCATCGAGGCGGATTTCGTCCTCATGACGGCGGTGTGGATGCATCTCACTGAGGAGGAGCGGCAGCGTGCGCTGCCGAATGTCACGTCTCTCCTCAAGCCGGGAGGACGCCTGCTGATGAGCATCCGCAAGGGACCCGTACCGGCCGGCGCGCGGATGTTCGAGGTTCCCATCGAGCCCTTCATCGAGGCGGCGCGGGCGGAGGGCCTTGAGCTTCTCAAGATGATGAGATCCGAGGACATGCACGCACGCCCCGGCGTGAGCTGGACGAAGCTCGCTTTTGAAAAGACAAAACGGACGTAACTCGTCTATCAATCGCCCGTCATTCCTCATACCTGTCCTCAGATGGTTTCCAAGATCGCCGACGTCCTCATCCCGCTCGCGCTGGACACGGCCTATAGCTACGCGGTGCCCGAGAGCCTCGACCTGAAAGAGGGCGACGTGGTCCAGGTGCCGCTTGCCAATCGTGAGGTGGCCGGCGTGGTCTGGGCCTTGCGCGAGGGGCATGGCGGCAATTTCAAGTCGGTGGCCGATCTCATTCCCGGCCCGCGCCTGTCGCCCAACATGCGGAAATTCCTGGAATGGATCGCCTGGTACACCCTCGCGCCGAAGGGCTCGACCCTCGCCATGGGGCTGAAACTCCCGGATGGCGAGCGGGCGGAAATGGTGCGCGTCGGGGTGAGGCTTGCCGGGGCGCTGCCCAAGCGCATGACTCCCGCGCGCCAACGCGTCGTCGAGGCGGCGCAGGATGGGCTGGTGCGCCTGAAGCGTGAACTGGCCCAGGAAGCCGGGGTCAGCGTCGGCGTTATCGATGGACTGGTCGATGAAGGCACGTTCGAGACGGTCGCACTTCTACCCGAGCCCGCCGCCGAGACGCCCGATCCGGATTTCGGGCAGGCCGGTCTTTCCGAGGACCAGCGCGCCGCTGCAGCTGCCCTCGTCGCCTCGATGGCCGAGAAACCAGCTCCCGTGACTCTGCTCGAAGGCGTGACCGGGTCCGGCAAGACGGAGGTGTATTTCGAGGCGGTGGCGGAGGCGGTGCGGCAGGGGCGCCAGGCCCTCATCCTCATGCCCGAAATCGCGCTAACGGCCCAATTCCTTGACCGATTCGCCGCCCGCTTCGGGGTAAAGCCCGCCACCTGGCATTCCGGCGTGTCGGGGCGAAAGCGCGAGCGGCTTTATGCCGGTATCGCCTCGGGCGAGGTGAAGGTGGTGGCGGGCGCGCGCTCGGCCCTGTTCCTGCCTTATGCCGATCTTGGCCTGATCGTGGTCGATGAAGAGCACGAAAGCGCCTACAAGCAGGATGACGGGGTGCATTACCACGCCCGCGACATGGCCGTAGTGCGCGGGCGGATCGAGAATGCGCCGGTCATCCTCGCCTCCGCGACGCCCTCCATCGAAAGCCGGGTCAATGTGGAGCGTGGGCGCTACCGCCACGTGGAACTGCCGGAGCGCTTCGGCGGGCGGCAGATGCCGCAGATCCGGCCCGTCGATCTGAAGCGCGAGACGATTCCACGCGGGCGCTGGCTGTCGCCGACCCTGGTTTCCGCCATGGGCGAGACCTTGGAGCGCGGCGAGCAGGCGCTGCTCTTCCTCAACCGGCGCGGCTATGCGCCGCTGACGTTGTGCGGGTCCTGCGCGCATCGCTACGAATGCCCCAATTGCTCTGCCTGGCTGGTGGAGCACCGCTTCCGCCGGTCGCTTGTCTGCCACCATTGCGGCCATGTGGAGCGGACGCCCCATGCCTGCATCTCCTGCGGCAGCGTCGATTCGCTGGTTTCGTGCGGGCCGGGCGTCGAGCGAATCGCGGAAGAGGCGGCGGAATTATTCCCCGATAAGCGGCGCATCGTCCTCTCCAGCGACTTTCCGGGCGGTACCGAGCGCCTGCGGACCGAGCTTGCCGCCATCGCGGCGGGCGAGTTCGACATCGTCATCGGCACGCAATTGGTGGCCAAGGGGCATAATTTCCCGCTCATGACGCTGGTTGGCGTGCTCGATGCGGATATTGGCCTGACCTCCGGCGATCCCCGCGCTGCCGAGCGCACCTTCCAGCTGCTCCAGCAGGTCACAGGGCGAGCGGGGCGCGGCGAAAAGCCCGGCCGCGCGCTCGTCCAGACATGGCAGCCGGATCATCCGGTCATCTCGGCGCTGGTCTCGGGCGATGCGGAACGATTCTACCGGGAGGAAACCCGCGTGCGCGAAATGGCGGGCCTGCCGCCCTTCGGACGGCTCGCGGCGCTGATCGTCTCGGCCACCGAGCGCGAGGACGCCGAGGGGCATGCCCGCGCCATGGCGAAATGCGCCGAGCCGCCTCCCGGCGTCACGGTGCTCGGCCCCGCCGAAGCTCCTCTCGCGCTGATCCGGGGGCGCTATCGCTACCGCCTCTTGGTGAAGACCGAACGCGAGGTCGATCTTCAGGGCTATCTGCGCGGCTGGATCGCCCGGTGCCCGAAAACCCGAGGCAATACACGGGTTTCCATCGACGTCGACCCACAAAGCTTTTTATGACGCATCAAGGTTCAAGGAAAACATGCCGAAAATCGTCCACTGCATCCGGCACGGGCAATCGACTTTCAACGCCCAATACGCGCTCACCGGAACCGATCCGCTGCATTTTGACGCCACGCTGTCCGATCTGGGCCATCAGCAGGTCGCCGAGACGGCGCCGAAGGTGCGGGACACGGCTTATGAGCTGATCGTGACCTCGCCGCTGACGCGCGCCATCCAGACGACCCTGGGTATTTTCAAGAATCACCCCTCCGCTTCTCAGATCCGGGTCGAGGGGCTGCACCGGGAGCGTTTGGAGAACAGTTGCGATGTCGGCCGCGCTCCAGCCATGCTCATCAGGGATTTTCCCGGCCTCGCCTTTGACCACCTCGAAGATGTGTGGTGGCACAAGGACGGCGAGCCGGACGAGCGCGGCTTCGTCGTCGAGCCGCCGGAAACCGTGATCACGCGGGCGGCATTGTTCCGCGAATGGCTATCCGCCCGACCCGAGCGTTTGATCGCGGTCGTCGGTCACGGCACGTTTTTCTACCACCTGACCGGCCAGCGCCTGCAGAATTGCGAGATCGCCACCCTGGAGATGTGACGGCGCTTAACCGTGACTCGGGGCTTTGGGCGAATTGTTGGCAGGAGCTTGGTCCGGCTCGCCTTGCACATGCGAAAAACCCATGCTAGTGCACCCCCGCCTGACGAGCGGAGACCATTTCCGCTCCAGGCTCATTTCCACAGACCTGACGGGGTTCCCTAAAGCCTTAATTTAAGGCTCTGCCGGTTTGAACCCCGTAAGACTTGAGAGAGACGTTGACGTGGCGCAAAGCGGTTCGCAAGAAGGACCCCTCCTGTCGGGTGTAGCCCTCCGTTACGCCTCGGCGCTGTTCGAGCTCGCTCATGAAGCGAAGTCGGTTGACGCCGTCGCTGGCGATCTCGGCCGCTTCGATGATCTCATTCAGGGCAGCACCGACCTGCAGCGCCTGATCCGCAACCCCATCTTCACGGCGGAAGAGCAGTCGGCGGCGATCAACGCCCTTCTCGACAAGGCGGGCATTTCGGGCCTCGCCGGCAATTTCATCCGCCTGGTTGCTTCCAAGCGCCGTCTCTTCGCGCTTCCGGACATGATCCGTGCCTATCGCGATCTCGTCTCCGACGCGAAGGGCATCGTGCGGGCCCAGGTTGTTCTGGCGGAGCAGCCCTCGGATCAAATTCTCAACGAAATCAAGGCGGCGCTGCGCGACGTCGCCAAGGCTGATGTCGCCATCGACGTCAAAATCGACCCGAGCCTCATCGGCGGCCTCATCGTGAAGATGGGTTCCCGCATGGTGGATGCCTCGGTGCGCACCAAACTCAATTCCATTCGTCTAGCGATGAAAGAGGTCCGCTGATGGACATTCGAGCCGCTGAGATCTCCGCGATCCTCAAAGAGCAGATCAAGAACTTCGGCACCGAGGCTGAAGTCACCGAAGTCGGTCAGGTCCTGTCCGTCGGCGACGGTATCGCCCGTTGCTACGGCCTCGACAATGTCCAGGCCGGTGAAATGGTCGAGTTCGAGAGCGGCGTGCGCGGCATGGCCCTCAACCTCGAGACCGATAACGTCGGCGTCGTGATCTTCGGCTCCGACCGTGAGATCGCCGAAGGCCAGACCGTGAAGCGCACGGGCGCCATCGTGGACGTGCCGGTCGGCAAGGGTCTGCTCGGCCGCGTCGTCGACGCGCTCGGCAATCCCATCGACGGCAAGGGCCCGATCGTGTCGACCGAGCGTCGCCGCGTGGACGTCAAGGCTCCGGGCATCATTCCGCGTAAGTCGGTGCATGAGCCGATGGCGACGGGCCTCAAGTCCATCGACGCCCTCATCCCGGTCGGCCGTGGCCAGCGTGAGCTGATCATCGGTGACCGCCAGACCGGCAAGACCGCGATCGCGCTCGACACCATTCTGAACCAGAAGCCGCTGAACCAGGGCAACGACGAGAGCCAGAAGCTCTACTGCGTCTACGTCGCCATCGGTCAGAAGCGCTCGACGGTTGCCCAGTTCGTGAAGGTTCTCGAAGAGAACGGCGCTCTGGAATACTCGATCATCGTCGCGGCTACCGCCTCGGACGCTGCTCCGATGCAGTTCCTGGCGCCGTTTACCGGTTGCGCCATGGGCGAATTCTTCCGCGACAACGGCATGCATGCCGTGATCACCTATGACGACCTGTCCAAGCAGGCCGTCGCCTACCGTCAGATGTCGCTGCTTCTGCGCCGTCCGCCGGGCCGCGAGGCTTATCCGGGCGACGTGTTCTATCTCCATTCGCGTCTGCTCGAGCGCGCTGCGAAGCTCAACGACTCGCAAGGGTCGGGCTCGCTCACCGCTCTGCCGGTCATCGAGACGCAGGCCAACGACGTGTCGGCCTACATCCCGACCAACGTGATCTCGATCACCGACGGCCAGATCTTCCTCGAGACGGACCTGTTCTACCAGGGCATTCGCCCGGCGGTGAACGTCGGTCTCTCGGTGTCGCGCGTGGGCTCCTCGGCCCAGACGAAGGCGATGAAGAAGGTCGCCGGCAAGATCAAGGGCGAGCTGGCGCAGTACCGCGAAATGGCGGCCTTCGCGCAGTTCGGCTCGGATCTCGACGCCACGACGCAGCGCCTCCTGAACCGTGGCTCGCGCCTCACCGAACTCCTGAAGCAGCCGCAATTCTCGCCGCTGAAGATGGAAGAGCAGGTCGGGGTGATCTACGCCGGCGTGAACGGCTATCTCGATGCGCTGCCGCTGAACCGCGTGCGCGCCTTCGAAGACGGCCTGCTCAGCCTGCTCCGCGGCAAGCATGTCGATATCCTTGAGGCCATCCGGTCCTCGAAGGATCTGTCGAGCGACACGGAAGCGAAGCTCAAGGACGTCGTCCAGTCCTTCGCCAAGTCGTTCTCGTAAGGTCGTTGTCGTTCAGATCGTTCCGGGTTTCCGGAGAGGGTAGGGCTGCTCGATGCCGAGCTTAAAAGACCTTCGCAACCGCATCGCCTCGGTCAAGGCGACGCAGAAGATCACCAAGGCCATGCAAATGGTGGCTGCCGCGAAACTGCGCCGTGCGCAGAGCGCGGCGGAAGCCGCGCGTCCTTACGCGGAACGCATGTCGGTGGTGCTCGGCAATCTCGCTTCCGGCGTCACCGTCGGTCCCGAGACGCCGCGTCTTCTCGCCGGCACCGGCTCCGATCGGGTTCAGCTCCTGGTGGTTTGCACCGCAGAGCGCGGCCTCTGCGGCGCATTCAACTCCTCGATTGCGCGTCTGGCGCGCGATCATGCCAACCGGCTCCTCGCCGAGGGCAAGACGGTCAAGATCATCTGCGTCGGCAAGAAGGGCTACGACATCCTGCGTCGTCAGTTCGCCGAACAGATCATCGAGCTCGTCGATCTTCGCGCGGCACGCCAGATCGGCTTCGAACACGCCGACATGATCGCCCAGAAGGTGCTCACGCTGTTCGAGCAGGGCGAATTCGACGTGGCGACCCTGTTCTACTCGCGCTTCCGCTCGGTGATCGCGCAGGTCCCGACGGCGCATCAGATCGTGCCCGCCCAGCTCGAAGCCTCCGGCGCCGCATCGGACGCGGTCTACGAGTACGAGCCTGACGAGGGCGATATTCTGACGACCCTCCTGCCGCGCAACCTGACCGTTCAGGTTTTTCGTGCGTTGCTGGAAAACGCCGCGTCCGAACAGGGCGCGCGCATGAGCGCCATGGACAGTGCGACCCGCAACGCGGGTGAAATGATCAAGAAGCAGACGATGACCTACAACCGGTCGCGTCAGGCGATGATCACCAAGGAATTGATCGAAATCATCTCGGGCGCCGAGGCGCTCTGACGACATCCGAGAGGAGCCATTGATGGCCAATACCGCCAACACCGCCGGCAAGGCCGGCCACATCACGCAGGTCATCGGCGCGGTCGTCGACGTGAAGTTCGACGGTCACCTGCCCGAGATTCTGAACGCGCTCGAGACCACGAACAACGGCGCTCGCATGGTGCTCGAAGTGGCGCAGCAGCTCGGTGAGAACACCGTCCGCTGCATCGCCATGGACACCTCCGAGGGTCTTGTTCGCGGCCAGAGGGTCACCGACACCGGTGCGCCGATCTCGGTGCCCGTCGGCGCGGCCACTCTCGGCCGTATCATGAACGTCATCGGAGAGCCGGTGGACGAAGCCGGCCCGATCGTCGGTGAAAGCCTCCGCGCCATCCACCAGCCGGCTCCGTCCTATGCCGAGCAGTCCACCGAGGGTCAGATCCTCGTCACCGGCATCAAGGTCGTCGACCTGCTCGCTCCTTACGCGAAGGGCGGTAAGATCGGCCTGTTCGGCGGCGCGGGCGTCGGCAAGACCGTGCTCATCATGGAGCTGATCAACAACGTCGCGAAGGCGCACGGCGGTTACTCCGTGTTCGCCGGCGTCGGCGAGCGTACCCGCGAGGGTAACGACCTCTATCACGAGATGATCGAGTCGAAGGTGAACGTGGATCCGCGCGAGTCCGGCTCGGCTGTCGGTTCCAAGTGCGCTCTCGTCTACGGTCAGATGAACGAGCCTCCGGGCGCCCGCGCTCGCGTCGCGCTCACCGGCCTGACGGTCGCTGAAAACTTCCGCGACCAGGGCCAGGACGTGCTGTTCTTCGTCGACAACATCTTCCGCTTCACGCAGGCGGGTTCGGAAGTGTCGGCGCTGCTCGGCCGTATTCCGTCAGCCGTGGGCTATCAGCCGACGCTCGCGACCGACATGGGCGCGCTGCAGGAGCGCATCACCACCACCACCAAGGGTTCGATTACCTCGGTGCAGGCCATTTACGTGCCTGCCGACGACTTGACCGACCCGGCTCCGGCCACCTCCTTCGCGCACTTGGACGCCACGACCGTGTTGTCGCGTTCGATCGCGGAAAAGGGCATCTATCCGGCGGTGGACCCGCTCGACTCGACCTCGCGCATGCTGTCCGCTGCCATCGTCGGCGAGGAGCACTACAACATCGCCCGTCAGGTCCAGCAGGTGCTGCAGCGCTACAAGGCGCTCCAGGACATCATCGCGATCCTGGGCATGGACGAGCTCTCGGAAGAGGACAAGCTCACCGTCGCCCGCGCCCGCAAGATCGAGCGCTTCCTCAGCCAACCGTTCCACGTGGCCGAAGTCTTCACCGGTTCGCCGGGCAAGCTCGTCGCGCTTGAAGACACCATCAAGGGCTTCAAGGGTCTGGTCGAAGGCCAGTACGATCACCTCCCCGAGGCCGCCTTCTACATGGTCGGCACCATCGAGGAAGCGATCGAGAAGGCTCAGCGTCTCGCAGCTGAAGCGGCTTAATTCAAAAGCGTTGTCCCGGATCGCGGCTGCCGCGTTCCGGGACCGCGCGTTGACCGTCTCCCCAAACGATCCCGCGCCGTCGGTCACGATGGGTAGGGTGACGAGGAGCTAAAATGGCTACCTTCAATTTCGAACTCGTCTCTCCCGAGCGCGTGCTGTTCTCGGGCTCCGTCGATGCGGTGATCCTGCCGGCAGCCGACGGTGATGTGACGGTTCTTGCCGGGCACGCGCCCCTGATGACGACCCTGAAGACCGGGTTTCTTGTCGTCACGGACAAGCCGGGCAACGGAAAGCGGGTTCTGGTTCGCGGCGGCTTCGCCGATGTCAGCCAGAACGGTTTGACCGTTTTGGCCGAGCGCGCCCTTCCGGCCGAGGAACTGACCCAGGAGATCCTGGACAAGGAAATCCTCCAGGCCGAGATGGCCTATGACGCGACGAACGACCTCGCAGCAAAGCACGCGGCCGAATCGGCCCTCGCGCAATTGCGCGAAGCCAAGGCGGCGCTGAACTACTGAGTTTGAAAACCCGGCTTCGAGCCGGGTTTTTTGTTTGGGACAATCGTTTCGAGCGTTTTTCTCGCGACGTCACGGCCTTCCCCAGCGTCATTCCGGGGCCGCGAAAGCGGAGCCCGGAACCCAGAACCGCTGAGGCGGCCGGATGAGGCGGGGCGTTCAGTCATTTTTTGGCACCGTCACAGTTTATGGGTTCCGGGCTCGCGCTCCGCTCGCCCCGGAATGACGGAGAAGGCGGTGGCCCTGAGACATGGGCTTTTCACTGTCGCGTCCAGGCGTGTTTCAAACTCGCTCAGGAGCGCCACCTTGATCCGCCTGAGACAACAAGAAGAGAAGCAGAGCGCTTAGTCGCCCGCCTGCGCTGACAGCCCCCGCAATATCTCCATCGCCTCAGCGGCGCGATCCTCCGCGATGAACAGATGATCGTGAAAGAAGGCCGAGACCGGGTTCACGCCGATGCCGGCCTGCGCAAGCGCGCTCGTGATGGCCGCCAGAAATCCGACCGCTTCCAATGACGAATGAATCGACAAGGTGATGCACCGGCAGGGATAGATCGCCTTGAGACCATGCGCTTCAGCGAGCGCCTGAGGCACGATCAGGGTCACGCCCTCATCCTCCCGAAAGAGCATGAGGGCCGCAGCCACAAGGTCGGGTCCAGGGTTGTCCGTGGTCGCGAAAACGTAGGTGCCGGGCGTGAGGACGGGCGTCATCGAGGCAATGAGCCGTTGAAGATCCGTCTCACCCGCCATCCTCATTCTCCCATCGCGATCAGGTTGGCATTGCCGCCCGCCGCCGCCGTGTTGATCGTCACTGTCTGCTCGGTGGCGAACCGCAGCAGGTAATGCGGCCCGCCCGCCTTCGGCCCGGTACCGGAAAGGCCATGACCGCCGAAGGGCTGCACGCCGACGACCGCGCCAATCATGTTGCGGTTCACATAGACATTGCCGACCGACAGACGCTCGACGATGTGGTTCACCGTGGCGTCGATGCGGGAATGAACGCCCAGCGTCAAGCCGTAGCCGGTGGCGTCGATGGCCTCAATCACGTCATCGAGACGACCGGCTTTGTAGCGCACCACATGGAGAATCGGGCCGAAGACTTCTTCGGTGAGAGCCTTCGGCTGATCGAGCTCGAAGATATGCGGCGCGACATAGGTGCCGGCCGTCGGCGCTTCGCCCGCGTAATGCACCTTGGCGGACGTCCGCATGGCGCGCACATGCGCGTCGAGCCGGTCTTTCGCCTCGCGGTCGATCACCGGACCCACATGGGTCGAGATCTCGCGCGGGTCGCCGAGTTTCAGCTCGCGCGCGTTGCCCGCGATCATCTCGATCATGCGGTCGGCCACATCCTCCTGCACACAGAGCAGGCGCAGGGCCGAGCAGCGTTGACCGGCAGAGCGGAACGCGGACATGACCACGTCATCGGCCACCTGCTCAGGCAGAGCGGTTGCATCGACGATCATGGCATTGATGCCGCCGGTCTCCGCGATCAGCGGGACGATGGGTCCGTCTTTCGCCGCGAGCGTGCGATTGATGATGCGCGCGACCTCCGTCGAGCCGGTGAAGACGACGCCCGCCACATGCTTGTTCTCGACAAGCCGCGCGCCGACGCGGCCATCGCCGGGAGCAAATTGCAGGGCAGAAGTCGGGACGCCTGCCTCATGCAGGGCGCGCACGGCGAGCGCCGCGATCAGCGGCGTCTGCTCGGCGGGTTTCGCGACGACGGTATTGCCCGCCATGAGAGCCGCTGAAACCTGACCAAGGAAGATCGCGAGCGGGAAATTCCAGGGCGAGATGGCTATGAACACGCCACGCCCGCGCATGCGCAGAGCGTTGCTCTCGCCGGTCGGGCCGGGCATCGCTTCGTCCGAGCCGAAGAGCTTGCGACCTTGCGCGGCGTAGTAGCGGCAGAAATCGACCGCCTCACGCACCTCCGACATGGCGTCGTCGAGGGTCTTGCCCGCTTCCGTCTGCAGCAGATGCAGGAACGCGCCGCGGCGCGCTTCCAACAAATCCGCCGCGCGCTCCAGGGCGGCGGCGCGGACCTGCGCGTCGGTGCCACTCCAGCCTGCGAAACCAGCTCGGGCGGCCATGATGGCGCGGTCGGCCATATCGGCCGAGGCCTCGGTCACCTGACCCGCGACGGTGGTGCCATCGATGGGGCTCACCACCGGGCGCGTTTCGCCGGAGGCGGGCTTGCCGTCGATCAGAGGCTCGGCCTTGTAGGTCTGGCGCGCGCCCTGAACGATTTCGGCGAGAAGCGAATCAAGCGCGTCGCTGTTGCCGAACTCGACGCCGTCGGAATTGGACCGCTCCTTTCCGAAGAGATCGCGGGGCAGCGGCAGCTTGGGATGCCGCGCGTGATCGGCGGAAACGATGATGTCGGCGGGGCGCTTCAGAAGCGCCTCGATCGGAACCTCGGGGTCCGCCGCGACCGACACGAACGAGGAATTCGCACCGTTCTCCAACAGGCGTCGCACCAGATAAGCCAAAAGATCGCGATGCCCGCCGACCGGCGCATAGGCGCGGCAGGCGAGACCGGGCTCATCCTCGAGCAGGCGCGCATAGAGCGCTTCGCCCATGCCATGCAGACGCTGGAACTCGTAGCCCTCGCGACCGCCCGCGCGCTCGATGATCGACGCGACCGTGAGCGCATTGTGAGTCGCGAATTGCGGATAAATGCGCGGGCGCAAGCTTAGAAGCTTCTCGGCGCAGGCGACGTAGTTGAGATCGGTCATCGCCTTGCGGGTGAAGACGGGATAATCGTCGAGCCCGCGCTCCTGCGCGCGCTTCACTTCCGTGTCCCAGTAAGCGCCCTTGACGAGGCGCACCATCATGCGTCGGTCGTGGCGTTCGGCCATGGCGGCAATCGCATCGATCACCGCGCCCGCGCGCTTCTGATAGCCTTGGATGGCGAGGCCGAATCCGCTCCAGCCCGCAAGCGACGGATCAGCGAGCACCGCCTCGATCACCTCAAGGGACAATTCGAGACGGTCCGCCTCTTCCGCGTCGATGGTGAAGTTGAGATCGTAGGACTTGGCCTTCTGCGCCAGCTCGATCACGGCGGGCACGAGCTCGCGCATCACCCGCTCGCGGCTCGTGGCCTCATAGCGCGGGTGGAGCGCGGAGAGCTTCACCGAGATGCCGGGGCGGTTCGGCAAGGGTTCATTGCCGGCTGATTGGCCGATGGCCTCGATGGCCGACGCATAAGAATCGAAATAGCGGCGCGCATCGTCCGCCGTGCGGGCGCCTTCGCCGAGCATGTCGAAGGAATAGCGATAGAGCCGGCCCTTGCTGGAGCTTGCGCGCTTCAATGCTTCTTCGATGGTCTGGCCGAGCACGAAATGATTGCCCATCACGCGCATGGCCTGGCGCGTCGCCGTGCGCACGGCAGGCAGCCCGAGGCGCTTGGTGAGCTGGCGCAAGATGCCTTCCGGCGTCTCGCCGGGCTGGATGATGCGGGCGGTGATGCCGAGCGCCCAGGCCGAGGCGGACACAAGAAAGGCGTCGGATTTCGATTCATGCCCGGCGAAATCGGCCTGGCCGAGCTTGTCTTCGATCAGTTTGTCGGCGGTGGCCGCATCGGGCACCCGCAGCAGGGCCTCCGCCAGCACCATCAGGGCCAGGCCCTCCTTGGTCGAGAGCGCGTATTCCCGCAGCATCTCCTCGACGCCGCCCAGGCCGCCGCTCTTTTCGCGGATCGCCTCGATCAACCGCCGCGCCCGCCTGTCCACCTGCCGTTCCCGCTCGGGCGAGAGCCGGGCATCCGCCAACAGGCGCGCGGCGACGACTTTGTCGTCTTCCGCGTAAGGTGGGTTGAAAGGCTGGGTAGCGGTTGAGATCAGGGTCACGGCGTCCTCCGGTGTTTTGTGGAATATAAGAGGCCGGGAGCCGCGTTTCGATGGCAATATTAGCCGCTTTGCCGTAAGAACAGAGGTTAGATAGCCATAGGGCCGCGATAATGACGGAAATTGACCGGATCGATCGCAAGATCCTGAAATGCCTCCAGAACGATGGCCGCATCGCCACCGTGGATCTGGCCGAGAAGGTGGGTCTCTCGCCGACCTCGACCAGCGAGCGCATGAAGCGATTGCAGCGGGAGGGCTACATCGCGGGCTTTGGGGCGCGGCTCGATCCGCACCGGCTCGGCCTCGAATTGCTCGTCTTCGTGGAGGTGTCGCTCGACAAGACGACGCCGGACGTCTTCGAGAAATTCGCCGAAGCCGTTCGGCGCGCGCCGGAGGTGCTCGAATGCCACATGGTCGCGGGCGGGTTCGACTATCTGGTCAAGACCCGTGTCGCCGACATGGCCGCCTATCGCCATTTCCTCGGGGAGATCCTCCTCGCCCTTCCGGGCGTGAAGGAAACCCGCACCTATGCGGTGATGGAAGAAGTGAAGAGCGACGGGATGTTGCCGGTCTAACGGCACCATCGTCATGGCCGGACGTGATCCGGCCATCCACGTCGTTGAGCGGGTAGAAGGCGTGGATCCCCGGGACAAGCCCGGGGGATGACGCGCAGTTCTCTTATCCGGTGACCTGCTTCGCTTCGGGCCCTTCGCCCTTCGTCTTCCAGAGACTCCAGCCAACGCCTGCGGCGAGAATGCCGAAGGTGACGCCGAGCGAGATGGCCGGAGGAATTTTCGCCAGGTCGAACGCGTCGGCGATGAAGATCTTCGCGCCGATGAAGATCAGCACCACCGCCAGGGCATATTTGAGGTAATCGAAGCGGTGCACCATGGCGGCGAGCGCGAAGTAGAGCGCGCGCAATCCCAGGATCGCGAAGATGTTCGACGTGTAGACGATGAACGGGTCGGTCGTGATGGCGAAAATCGCCGGCACCGAGTCGACCGCGAAAACAACGTCCGCGATCTCGATGAGCGCGAGCGCCAGGAACAGCGGCGTCATGAACCAGACAAGCCCGCCGCTTTTCGGGTGGGGCAGCTTCACGAAAAAATCGTGACCGTGCATCTGGTCGGTCACGTTGAACCGGCGACGCATGAAGCGCAGAACGGGGTTCTGCGCGATGTCGTGCGTCTGGTCCGCGAAGACGAGCATCTTCACGCCGGTTGCGATCAGGAACAACGCAAAGACGTAGAGAATCCAGGAAAATTGCGCGATGGCGGCCGCGCCGAATCCGATCATCAGCGCGCGCAGCACGATGACGCCGAAGATGCCCCAGAACAGAACCCGGTGCTGGTAGACGCGCGGCACCGCGAAGAAGCTGAAGATCATCGCGATGACGAACACGTTGTCCATCGCGAGCGCCTTTTCCAAGGCGAAGCCTGTCAGATAGTTGATGCCGGATTCAGGGCCGAGTTGCCACCAGACCCAGGCACCGAAGAGCAGGCCAAGCCCGATATAAAAGGCACTCGTGAAGAGGCTCTCGCGCACACCGATCTCATGGTCTTTGCGATTGAGCACGCCAAGATCGAGGGCGAGAAGAGAAACGACGATAACCAGAAAGGCAAGCCACATCCAAAGAGGCTTGCCGAGCCAGCTGAACAGCAGGACTTCGAGCATGACCGAACCCATTAATGTTGAAATCTGTCGGTTCCGACATCACGCGCGCAATTCTGCGCCCGCCAGAGGGGCCCGGTCACCGACCAAGCTTACGTGGGAACGCGGTTCTTCGCCGTCAAGGGCTTCCGCTACGGAGATCGTCTGCCCCATTTGAGGGCACCTGCCGGTTGAAACGGCAAAGGGGCTTGACGTCGCGCGCCGTTCTGCTTGCATGAACAGGGTTTCAGAAGAAATGGCACGCAGATTGCCAAGAGGCCTGTAGGTCCCGGCTCTCCAAGGGCACGGGGCGACAAAAACAGAGGTGACGGTGATGATTTCCAATCGTTCGACACGAGCGGGATGGTGGACCAGGGGGATGGTTGCCGGGGCAGCTGTTTTTCTCGGTCTCGGTGCCGCGCAAGCGCAGACGCCGGTGCGGTTCAGCCTGGATTGGCGCTGGGAGGGGCCGGCCGCGCCTTTCGCGGTTGCGCTCGACAAGGGTTACTTCAAGGCCGAGGGCCTCGACGTGACGATCGATCCGGCGGCGGGCTCGCGCGAGCCGATCTCGCGGGTCGCCTCAGGTTCCTACGATGCCGGCTTCGGCGACGTGAACTCACTTGTCCGCTTCCGTGACGAGAACCCCGGCACCGACATCAAGGCGGTGATGGTCATGTATGACCGCCCGCCTTTTGCGATCATCGGGCGGAAAAGCCGTGGCATCACGAAGGATGTGTCGAGCCTGCAGGGCAAGAAGTTCGGCGCGCCCGTCGCTGATGGGGCCTATGCGCAATGGCCGATCTTCAGGTCGGTCAACAAGATCGACGATTCCAGCATGAAGTTCGAGAATGTCGGCTTTCCCGTTCGCGAGCCGATGCTGGCGCAAGGCGAGGTCGATGCGGTCTTCGGCTTCTCCATGTCCTCCTATATCAACCTCAAGTCTCGCGGCGTTCCGGAGGAGGACATCGTCGTCCTACTCATGAGCGATCATGGCGTCGATCTTTACGGCAACACGATCATCGTCTCCGAGAAGTTCGCCAAGGAGAAGCCCGAGGCGGTGAAGGGGCTTTTGCGCGCGATCATGAAGGGTGTGCGCGACACGGTGAAGGACCCGGCGAGCGCGGTCGATTCCGTCATCAAGCGCAATGACGTGGCGAAGAAGGATGTCGAGCTCGAGCGCCTGAAGATGGTGCTCGATCAGAACATGCTCACTCCCTGGATCAAGGCGAACGGTTTTGGCGGCATCGACAAGGACCGCTTCGCCAGGGCGCTCGACCAGATTGGCCTGACCTTCACCTACAAGACGAAGCCGAAGGTCGAGGATGTCTTCGCGGAGGAATTCCTCCCCGCGTCCGACCAGCGAAAAGTGAACTGAGCCCTGAAGGCCTGATCGCGAAAGCGGCCGGGCCTTTTTCTTTTCCGGACGAGTTCCTTCATGACAACCTTCGTCGATATTCAGGACGTCACCCACGTCTATGCGCGGGCGGAAGACGGCGCGCCTGCCGTGCAGAATCTCAATCTAACCGTGCGTGAGGACGAGTTCGCCGCCATCGTCGGCCCCTCGGGATGCGGCAAGTCTACGCTGATGAAACTCGCGACGGGATTGCAGTTTCCGCGTGAGGGCACGGTGATCGTCGGCGGAAGGGAGGTTGGCGCACCCGTTAAATTGGCGGGCATGGCGTTCCAGAATCCGACCATGCTGCCGTGGCGCACGACGCTCGACAACATCCTCCTGCCGCTCGAAATCGTCGAGCCGCATCGCTCGCGCCTGCGTAAACACAAGGCCGAGTATGTCGCCAAGGCGGAATGCCTGCTCGCCCAGGTCGGGCTGAAAGGGCAGGGGCACAAATTCCCGTGGCAATTGTCCGGCGGCATGCAGCAGCGCGCGTCTCTCTGCCGAGCGCTGATCCACGAGCCGAAGCTTCTGATGCTCGACGAGCCTTTCGGCGCGCTCGACACCTTCACCCGCGAGGAATTGTGGTGCGTCATGCGCGACCTTCATGCGGCGCAAAAGGTTACAATTATCCTCGTGACGCATGACCTGCGCGAGGCGGCCTTTCTCGCCGATCGTATTTTCTGCATGAGCGCGCGACCCGGCCGCATCGTCGCCGAGCGCGAAGTGGAATTCCCCCGGCCCCGCGATCTCGAAATCACCTATAGCGCCCCCTTTGCCTCTCTCGTTCAAGAACTGCGCGGTCACATCGCGCAGGCGCGGGCGGCGGCGTGAGATCGTTCATGACAACAAAGCGCCACTTGCACCTCGCGCCCTGGATTTTCACGCTTGGCTTCTTCCTGGCCTGGGAGATCATCTGCCGCGTCTTGAAGGTCTCAACCTTCGTTCTGCCCGCCCCATCCACCATCGCGCAGGCGATTTGGGAGTACCGCAATCAGCTCGCCTTTCACGCAATGCACACGCTCTGGATGACGCTGGCGGGTTTCGGCATCGCCGTCGCATTTGGGCTACTGCTCGGCATGGCGCTCGGCGCGTCGCGGCTCATCAATGCGGGCACCTATCCGCTTCTTGTCGGATTCAATTCCATCCCGAAGGTTGCGGTTGTGCCGATCCTCGTCTTCTGGTTCGGCGTCGGCTGGGTGCCGCCGGTGATGACGGCCTTCCTGATCTCGTTCTTCCCCATCGTGGTGAATGTCGCGACCGGCATCGCGACGGTCGAGCCGGAGATGGAGGACGTCCTACGCGCGCTCGGCGCCTCCAAACGCGACATCGTGTTCAAGGTCGGGGTGCCGCGGGCGATGCCCTATTTCTTCGGCTCGCTGAAAGTGGCGATCACGCTTGCCTATGTCGGCTCGGTGATCGGAGAGCAGAACGCGTCGAATGTGGGCATCGGCAACCTGCTGACCCGGGCGTCGGCCGCTTTCGAGGTACCCCTTGTCTGGGCGGCCCTGGTGGTTCTGGCCGTGCTCGGGGTCGTGATGTACGTCATTACCGCCCTCATCGAGCGCTCGATGACCGGCTGGGCGCAGCGCTCCGACATGGCGGCGGCATAAGGGCTGCCGCCATTTCACCTGACACCTGGATGCCCGCCGGGCACGGCGAATTCTGGGGCCATTTGGTCGCAGTGACCTCGGGATTCCCTCAGAAATAGCGACCATTCGGATCGGCGAGGTTAACGGCGTTCATAGCCGCTTCATATGGGCCGGCTTAAGGTTCCGCTGAAATTCGTGTCATGGGAGCGGAGTTCTGCTCGTGATCTCGCTCTACGCAATCGATCGCCGTCGATCGGCCGATATTTTGCTTTCCGGCTGCCTCGACGTTTTCGAGAGAACCGCCGGCGGCGCGGAGCGACGCCATGCCGCTCGCCTGAGACGTGAATCGGACCGTCTTGCGTATCGCATCGGCCACGGCGGCCTTCGACTCGCCATGGCGGAGGAATGCGGGTTCCCGCCCGAAGAGATCCGGTTGGAGACGACACCCGCGGGCAAGCCCTTCGTCCCCGGCGGGCCGTTCTTCAATTTGAGCCATGCGGGTGACATGACCCTGGTTGCCGTCTCGCGGACATTCGACGTCGGCCTCGACATCGAGCGGCTTGCGGCCCCCTCGGACGGGGCCGGTTCCTTGTCGGCTGCCTTGGCGGATGAAGACGAGGGGCTCCTCGCAAGTCTCTCCGAGATACGGGAGCACGCCGAGACCATCCTGTGGTCTATCAAGGAGGCGGCGCTGAAGCTCACCGGAGAGGTAATGGTCGATCCGCGCCATCTCGCCGTGACGCGGCAATGGGGCGGCGGATTCCGGGTCCGCCCCGCGCGTGCGGCAAAAGCGCCGCTGCCGGACATTTTTGTTCATCTGATCGTGATGCACGATGACTATGTGGCGACGTTGGCGACATATGAGCGGGCTGTGACCGCACAGGCCGCTGTTGTCGTGAAAGACTTGCCTCTTCCGTCCTTTTGTGCGTTCACCGCCGAGCGGGTTCCCAAGCCTGCGCCGCAACCCATTTTCCGCGATTCGTCGCTCTCCGCCAGAATGTGGCCCTGATGTTCAACCCCCTCCGCGGTCTGAACCGCACCGATTTTCTTCGCGACGAGACGCTGTCGGAGATTTTCGAGACGACGGCGCGGAGCAATCCGCATAAAGCCGCCATCGTCGACGGGGAAATTCGTCTCACCTATAGCGAGGTGGATCGTGTTGCCACGGCGATGGCCGAGGGCCTCGTCGCGCAAGGCGTAGGCCCAGGCGATGTGGTTGGCCTTTGGCTGCCGCGCGGTTCGGATCTTCTGGTTGCGCAGATCGCCGTCGCGAAAGCGGGCGCCGCCTGGCTTCCCTTCGATTCCGAGGCTCCGCTCGACCGCATTGCCGTGTGCCTGAGCGATTCCAAAGCCAAGGGCATTCTCGTCGCGGATGGCTGGGACAGCCGCGCGGCCGGAGCGGGCGTGCCGGTCCATACGCCGGGTTCCCTCGCCCAAGGAGGCGCGGGCACGTTCAGCGATGCCCGCAGTCGCGGTCTCACCCCGGATCATCCGGCCTATGTGATCTATACCTCCGGTTCGACGGGGATGCCGAAAGGCATCCTCATCACCCATCGGAACATCTGCCACTATCTGCGGTCGTCCAACGACCTCTACGGCATTCATGCCGACGACGTGGTTCTGCAAGGCTGTTCCGCCGCCTTCGACCTGTCGATGGAAGAAATCTGGGTTCCGTATCTCGCGGGAGCGAGCCTATGGGTCGCCCGACAGGAGCTTCTCACCGACACCGAGGCACTGGCGCGGGGCATGCGCGATGCCGGCGTGACGGTTATCGACACCGTTCCGACCCTGCTCGCCATGATCGGCGACGAGGTGCCCTCGCTTCGTCTCGTCATTCTCGGTGGTGAAGCCTGCCCGCCGGCGCTCGCGGCGCGCTTCGTCGAGAATGGCCGCCGGGTCTTCAACAGCTATGGCCCGACCGAGGCGACGGTCGTCGCCTGCGCGGCGGAGTTGGCGCCCGGCGATGCGGTCACGATCGGCACGCCGATTGCCAACTACTCCTGCTACGTTGTCGATGAGGCGATGAATCTTGTCCCTCGTGGCGTGCAAGGCGAGCTTTTGATCGGCGGACCGGGCATCGCGGCCGGTTATCTCGGCCGCCCCGATCTGACGGCTGAAAAATTCATCTCCAATCCGTTCGGCTCGGATGGATCCGATCCGGTGCTCTATCGCTCCGGCGATGCGGTGATGATCGACGAGACGGGCCGCATCGCGTTTCAGGGCCGTATCGACGATCAGGTCAAGATTCGCGGCTTCCGGGTCGAGCCCGGCGAAATCGAGGCGGTCCTCGCGAGCCTCCCCGGCATCGAGCAGGCCGCTGTCGTGTTGCGCCAGGATGACGGGCTCGATCGGCTCGTCGCGTTTCTGATGCCGCGCGGAGGAATCGAGCCCGATGTCGTCCAGCTCCGTCTGCTGCTGCGCGAGCGGCTTCCCGTTTATATGGTGCCGGGGCATTTCGAGGTCGTCGCCGAGTTTCCGCGCCTCGCCGCGTCCGGCAAGATCGACCGCAAGGCCCTGAAGATCCAGCCGCTGACATCCGCGAGCCTCGCGCTCGAACAGGACGAGCCGGAGACCGCGACGGAGGCTGCGTTGCTTGCGGCCGCGAAACGCGTCTTCCCCGATCAGGTCGTGCCGCTTACCGCCGACTTCTTTCTCGACCTCGGCGGCCACTCGCTGCTGGCGGCTCGGTTCGTGTCGGTCGTGCGTGAATCGGCACGGTTTTCGAACATCACGCTGCAGGATATTTATACCGGCCGCTCCTTACGGGCGATCGCCGCCCGGCTCGATGAACGCATGCGGCCCGATTCCGACGCCTTGCCCGAGCCGGCCTTTACTCCGCCGCCGCTCCTGCGCCGCGCGCTGTGCGGCCTCGCGCAGGCAGCCGCCTTGCCGTTCATCCTGACATTGATGTCGGCGCCGTGGCTCTGCATCTTCATCGGCTACACGCTGATCACCGGCGACGATGCCTCGATTGCTCGCGATATGGGCGTGATCTTCGCGGCCTACCTCGCCGTCAATGTCGCGACCACCTTCATCGCGATTGCCGCCAAATGGCTGATCATCGGGCGCATCAAACCGGGACGTTATCCGCTTTGGGGCGTTTACTACTATCGCCTCTGGCTCACGCAGCGGTTCCTCAGCCTGGTCCACATGAAGTGGTTCCAGGGCTCTCCCGCGATTCGGATTTATTTGCGCGCGCTCGGCGCCAAGGTCGGCAAGGATGCGCTGATCTCCGAGATCGACGCGAATGCCGTCGATCTTGTCGAGATCGGCGATCACGCGAGCGTCGGCGGCAAGGTGACCATCTCCAATGCGCGCGTCGTCGGCAATGAACTGATCATCGGACCGGTGACCATCGGGCGTGATGTCTCCATCGGTTCATCCTGCGTCATCGAGAACGATGTCGTTATCGGCGAGGGCGCGGAGCTGGCCGATCTGACGGCGGTCTCAAGCGGAGCGAAGATTGGCGCGTGGGAAGCCTGGCGCGGCTCGCCTGCCGTCAAGGTGGCGGATCTCGATCCATCGCACCTGCCGGCTCCCGCCGAAGCAGGCCGCGCGCAGCGTGGATGGCTCGCCGCGTTCTACATCACCATGCTGGTCTTCGCGCCGCCAATCGCGCTGATCCCGATCGTTCCGGCTTTCCATTTGATGGAGCAGATCGACTGGGTCATTCACGTGGCGCTCAAGCCGTTCATCCATCTTAACTACCTCTACTACATGCCGATCATCGCGCTGCCCGCGGCGGCCACGATGATCTTCGCGACCGTTCTGCTGATCGCCGCCATCCGCTGGATCGTGCTGCCGCGCCTGCGCCCCGGCGTCTATTCGGTCCATAGCGGCCTTTATGCGCGCAAATGGCTCGTCGGGCTGTCGACAGAAGTCATGCTCGAAGTGCTCTCCTCCCTGTTCGCGACCGTTTACATGCGGGCATGGTATCGGCTCATGGGCGCCAAGATTGGCAAAGGCTCAGAGATTTCCACCAACCTCGCCGGCCGGTTCGATCTGATCGATCTCGGCGATCAGAACTTCATCGCCGACGACGTCGTGTTGGGCGATGAGGAGATGCGGCGCGGCTGGATGACGCTCGGGACCGTCACGACCGGCTCGCGGGTGTTCATCGGCAACGACGCGGTCGTGCCTCCGGGCTATGCCATCGCCAGCGGCGCGCTCATCGGCGTCAAATCGAAGCCGCCGGAGGGCGGACTGGTCGGAGTGGACGAGACCTGGTTCGGCTCGCCGCCGATCCAACTCCCCGTTCGGCAGCGCTTCAACACCGCCGTGACGGATACCTATGAGCCGCCCAAACGCTTGAAATGGGGCCGCGCGCTCTTTGAAGGCTTCAACATCACTCTGCCGACCGCGCTCTTCATCACCTTCGCGACGATGGCGATGGAGGTCCTGGCGTCCTCGGTGACGGAAGGCCGCTGGGGAACAGCGCTCGCGCTCTGCGTCGCCGCGAGCGTCGTGATCGCGGTCATTCAGCTGCTCGTGGCCGCTGCCTATAAATGGCTGCTCATGGGCATCTACAAACCCACGATGCGGCCGATGTGGTCGTGGTGGGCGCTGCGCACCGAGGCGGTGGCGGTCATGTATTGGGGCATGGCCGGCAAGGCCATTCTCGACCATTTCCGCGGCACGCCGTTCCTGCCCTGGGCCTTGCGGTTGTTCGGCACCAAGACCGGCAAGGGCGTCTACATGGATACGACCGACATCACGGAGTTCGATTGCGTGACGATCGGCGATTATGCGGCGATCAACACCAATGCGTGCCTGCAGACCCATCTTTATGAGGACCGCCTCATGAAGGTGGGACGCATCCACGTCGGAACGGGTGTGTCGGTGGGCTCGGGCTCGACGGTTCTCTACGATACGGAGCTTGGTGCGTTCGCAACGCTCGGCCCACTGACGCTCGTGATGAAGGGCGAATCCATCCCCGCCCACGGCGATTGGTATGGTTCACCGGCCCAGGAGCGGTCGCAGGGAGCGCCTTCTCCCGTCGTTGCGAAGCCTAAGGAACTCATGCCGGCATAAGCGCCGCTCGCATGCTCTCCACATGACAATGGCGGGGTTTGTCCCCGCCATTCTTGTTTTCCGGGAGTGTTCCGGAGCGCCGGATCAGTTTTCCGGCAGCTTTTCTGCGGGGCCTGTCCAGGAATCCACAAAGCTCCACGTCATGGTGATCCTCGCCTTGCCCGAATAATTCTTCCACGGAGAGACGATAATCGGGGTGCGCAGGGTGATGGTTTCCGTCTTCGAGCCCGAGAGCGGAATGCCGCGCACGTTCTTGTTGAGCCAGGCCTGCACATCGGCCGGCACGGTGCTTGTGCCCTGCGGGATCGGAACATTGCCGACGCTGGAGCCGGTCGTGACGCTTTTCGTCTCGACGCCGGGGAAGGCGAAACTTTCCAGATAAAGCTTCTTCGTTTCCGTATCGACGATGGTCATCGTGTATGCGTTGCACAACCCGGATTTGACGCCGCCGGCATTGATCTTGATTTCGCGATGGCGGGGGCGCGCACCGCCGACATCGCTGATCGAGCCATCGCTGACGTCGTTTCGGAACGCGACCGTCTTGCCGACGCAGCCATCGAAGCTGAGCCAGTTCTGATAGATTTCCTTCTCGTCAGGCTCGTCGCCGCCGGTGTTCATGGACGAGTTCGGAGCCACCGAGATTCCCTGTGCCGGCGCCATGAGCTGCGGCTGAGCCTTCATCACCGCCTCGCGGATGCAGGATTCGTCACCCTTGCAGCGTTGATAGGCTTGCATGATGGCGGCGTTCATCTGCTCCTGCGCGGCGGCGCTTGGCATGCCGGCGGATCCCAACGCCTTCTGGCGTTGCTGAACCTGCGCCACCCGGGCCTGAACCTGAGCGCTCTTCGCCTGCGTCTTCTTGACCGACTCCGGATCGAGCAGGTTCATCGAGTTGAGGTCCGGGCTCGCCTGCAGGATCGTGGCGAAATAGAACCGCTCCGAGATCGTTCCTTTTTCCGAGCTTCCTCCGTCCTTCCAGGATTCCTCACCCTCGACACGAACGTCGATCTTCAGAAGACGTTGGGCGGGCCCCGCGTGGGAGGCTTGCGGAAGCATGAAAGCGGCAAGGCAGGTTGCGGCAAGAAGCTGGTGTGTCGGACGCATGATTCCTCGATCCCGGTAACGATATAAATATCATTCCGTTCAATAGCGCCTGATCGGTTTCTTGGGAACCCGCCGGATCGGCATTCTCTTGCGCGGAAACGGTTTCTACTTCCGCGGAAAATACGCTAGCGCCGCAACGAGAGCGGGTTGTCCGAAAGAGCCGCCGCATCCGGTTGGTCGATGGCGGGCCTGCCGAGAAAAGCGTTCCAGAGTTTTTCGACGACGCTCCGGTCGAGATCGTCGACGATGAAGACGAGACGGCTGCGTCGGTCCTCGCTCGGCCATTTCGGCAGAATGGCGGGGACGTGAATGACATGCTGCACGCCATGGATGACCACCGGATGCTCCGGGTCTTCCGCCAGCGCGACAAGTCCCTTCACGCGCAGGAGCTTTGTTCCTTGCGACGAACGCAAGAGATCGAGGAACATGTCGAGCGTGCCCTGGCGGATCGGTTGATCGCTCGTCAGGCAGAAGGCGCGGATGCGCTCATCGTGCCGGTTCACGTCGTGATGATGATGGCCGTGATCGTCATGCCCGTGGCCGTGATGGTGGTGGCCGTGCTGATGCGCGTGGCTCTCGCGCTCTGCCTTCTCCACCGCCTCTGCCTTCAGCCATTCGCTCACGTCGGCGATCTTGCCTTCGAGATCGAAGAGGCCGCCCGCGACAATGGTGTCGGCCGCCGCATCTGCGGGTAGAATCGACGCGCCGGGATTGAGGTCCCGCAGCCTGGCGCGCAAGGTGGCGAGGCGCGATTGATCCGAGACGAGATCCGTCTTGGTCAACACGATCCGCTCCGCGACGGCGGCCTGTTTGACGGCTTCGCGATGTGCGTCGAGCGTCGCCGATCCATTCACCGCATCGATCACGGTCACCACTCCCTCGACCGCGTAACGCATCGAGAGATAGGGGTGATAGAGAACCGCGTGGAGAATGGGCGCGGGGTCCGCCAGGCCCGTGGTCTCGATGATGACCCGGCGGAACGGTGTGATGCGTCCGTTGTCGCGCTTTCGCAGAAGGTCTTCGAGCGTCGCGATGAGATCGCCGCGCACCGTGCAGCAAAGACAGCCCGCCGACAAAAGAACCATGCCTTCATCGACCTTCTCGACGAGGAGGTGATCGAGGCCGATCTCACCGAACTCGTTGATGATGACGACGGTGTCGTGCAAAGCGGGGTCTTGAAGCAGCCGATTGAGCAGCGTCGTCTTTCCCGCCCCGAGAAATCCGGTGAGGATGGTCAGCGGAATGGGCGAGGGGAGCATGGTCGGTCTGGTATCGGTCATGGTTCAATCCGCGATGGCAATCATCGGCGCGTCTTTGTGACGGCGCTGCTCCAGCAAGACATTGGTGACGATTGCCGCGAGCACCAGGACGCCGCCCGCGATTTGCATGGCGTTGACGGTTTCGCCGAGGAGCAGGACCGATGAAAGGGCGGCGACCACCGGCTCGGTGCAGTAGATGATCCCCGCCGCGACGGCGGTGATGCGCCCGAGCGCGAGAAACTGCAGCACGAAGCCGAAGATGTAGCCGCCGATGGTCATGGCGACGGCGAAGGGCGCGACCGCAAGGCCCGAAGGAGGCGTGAGTTGCCCTGCCGCGAGCCCGATCAGGGTGGCGGTCGGCAGCACGAGAAGATGGATCCAGAAGATCTTGGCGACGACGCCGGTCTTGCGGCAGCGCGCTCCGGCAAAGAACTGGATCGCGGTGGCGACGCTGGCCGCGAAGGCGAGGGCCAGGCCGCGCCAGTCGAGGCCGCCGAAGGCCGGTCCCACCACCATCACGACGCCGAGCGAGGCCATGGCGGCGACGCCAAGAAGCGTCGGCGTGAGCCGCGTTCCCTCGACGAAGGGGCTCGCCAGCACAATGAGGATCGGAAAGGTGTAGAACACCACCGCCGCGACCGTCACCGGAATGAAGGCCACCGCCGAGAGGTAACAGATGCCGAGAAGCGCCGTGGAGACGCCGAGCACGAGCATGGTGCCCCGCTCCTCCCGCGCCATGGCCAGAGAGCGCCGGGCCACCGCCGCCGCGATGCCGACGAGCACCAGCATCAGCAGCACCCGGTAGACCACGATGGCCGAACCGCTGGCGCCCGCAAACGAGGCCATGCGGGCATAGACGATGTTGAGCCCGTAGAGGGATGCCGAACCGAGGGCGAAGAGCATTCCGTTGGCGGGGGAGGAGGTCTGGGTCATCTCGGCAATCGCGATAGGATCAGCACCGTTCGCGCGGATCGCCCCCGATTGCAAGAGCCGCGAGCGCCGAAGCCCGCCCCAACACCGTCAGGATTGGGGCCGCTTCCCGGCCCGTCCGGTCACTTCCTGATGGTTTTCGTCTTGTCCGCCGTTTTGGCGCCAGCCTTGGGAGATACCTTGGTCACGGGCGTCAGGCTCAAGGTGTTTCGGCCGGCATCCTTCTTCAATGCTTTCGCAGGAGGGGTGTGAGCGAGCTTCTTCTTGCTCTTGGCCTTGCGCGCCCGGTCGGCGGCATCTTCTTCCGCCGCCTGTCTGGCGAGTTCGGCTTGGGACGGCGGGTTCAGTCCGACCCAGATCCGTTCCGGCTCGACATCGGCGCGGGGAGCAAGCGTCGTGCGGAGGGGCTGGGGAGTGCCCCCGGCAAAGGCCATCACGCCCGAGGAAAACAGATTGGGCGACCCGGCTTCATCGCCGGTTGCGGCAACCGTGGGGCTGTCCTCTTCCTTCGGCATCGGGCCACGCCGGTCGCAGATGACGGCACGCATGTCCGGCGGGGTATGGACCGCCGAGGCGGGCAGGGCCGTCAGCAACGGATTGGTGAAGTTGGGCGTGCTGTTGAAGCCGCGATCAAACAGCTCGGCGGCTGCCATCGTGCGCTCGTTCGCCGAGGGAGCGCCGAGGACGACGGTGATGAGATGGCGTCCGTTGCGGGTGGCGCTCGCCACCACGTTGAAACCGGCGGAGCAGATGAAGCCGGTCTTCATGCCGTCCGCGCCGGGATAGCGGCCGATGAGACCATTGGTGTTGCGCATGATCCGGCGGCCGAACTGGATGGCGCCGATATGGAACAGATCCTGCTCATCGGGAAATTCGAGCAGAAGCGCGCGGGCGAGGATCGCCATGTCACGGGCGGTGGTCTGGTTGCGCTCGTCGGGAAGCCCGTGGGGGTTGGCGAAGTGGCTGTCGGTCATGCCGAGCCGCCGGGCTTCGGCATTCATGATGTCGGCAAATCCCTCGATCGAGCCGCCGATATTGTCGGCGATGGTGGCCGCGACGTCATTGGCCGACTTCACCATGAGGACTTTAAGCGCATTGTCCAAGCGGATCTGCGTGCCCGGCTTGAAGCCCATCTTGGAAGGGGGCAAGGCCGCCGCGTCCTCAGAGACGGTGAGAAGCGTGTCCATCTTCATCTCGCCCGCGCGGACCTTATGGAGCGCCACGTAGGTCGTCATGAGCTTGGTGATGGAAGCGGGGAACCAGGGATCCGTCGCCCGTTCGGCGTGGAGGACGCGCCCGGATTCGACCTCGACGACGAGGGTCGGATTGCTGGCCAGAGCCGTTCCGCTGACGAGGGCGGCAATGGCGAAGGCCGTCATGCGGAGGGCGCGGCTTGCGTTCATGCGGATCGAATCCATACAGACGATGGGGTGGACATTGGGGCGGCCCCGCTTATGGCAGCAGGGTCAGTTTAAGCCTCGAACCCCTGTCTTGGCTAGGCCAGGGCGGTTTTATCGCCCGTAGCTGCACTCTTTCTAAAAGATTCCATGGCAAGAGCGTGGCAAGAGCGGCGCGGTTTGAAGGTCAACGCATGAATCTCTCTCTTCTCTGGATCCCGGTAACCCTGGCCGCAGCCGCGGCTCAAACGGGCCGCAACGCCACCCAGCGCCGGTTGACGGAAAAGATCGGGACCGTGGGTGCGACGCAGGTCCGTTTTCTTTACGGGTTTCCCTTTGCCCTCATTGCTTTGGCGGTCGTGCGCCTGGCGACGTCCGAGGCTGTGCCGCTGCCCAATGGGACTTTTTTTCTCTATGTGTTGGCTGGAGCGATGTCCCAGATCATGGCCACGGCACTCATGCTCTCGGCGATGCGCGAGCGCGCCTTCTCGGTCGTGACGGCCTATACGAAGACCGAGCCGGTGCAGGTGGCCCTGTTCGGGCTCGTCCTTCTTGGAGACCAACTGACGCCGGTGATCGCCCTGGCGATTCTGATCGCGACCTTGGGCGTGATCGTCATGTCGGTGAAGCCGGGAGCGAGCTTGACCTCATCCGGGTTGAGGCCGGTTTTGTCCGGCGTCGTGTCGGGCGCGTTCTTCGCGCTGGCCGCCATCGGCTTTCGTGGGGCAATCCTTTCGCTTGGCGAAGGCTCGTCGCTGATTCGGGCGACAACGACGCTGGTCTGGGGGCTTGGGCTGCAAACGGCCATTCTGCTCATCTGGCTCGGCCTTTTCGACCGCAAGGCCCTGACGGCGAGCTTTGCCGCCTGGCGTCCCTCCCTCGGCGCCGGATTTCTGGGCGCGCTCGCCTCCCAATTCTGGTTCCTCGGATTCGCGCTGACGACGGCGGCGAATGTGCGCACGCTTGCACTCGTTGAGGTGCTGATGGCGCAGGCGGTGTCGCACCGGTTCCTGTCCCAGGCCACAAGCCGCCGCGAGATTATCGGCATGGTCCTGATCGTGGGCGGGGTGGCGCTGCTCTTGCTCGCCCAGAGCTGACTTGCAGGTTCAGCTCCCGGCGGCTAGATAAAATATAATAACCTAACGTAAATGGGGGATTCGATGACACCTGAGGCTGCGCCGCGACCTTTTAAAACACTTCTTATCGGCGATCCGGCCCCCTGGTTCCGACAGGTCTGCGGGGGAAATCCGAGCTATAGTTTCGACACGGTTGCCGGGCGCTACCTGGTGCTGTGCTTTTATGGAACGGCGTCTGACGGGGCCGGCGGAGCGGTTCAGCAATTGGTTCAGGCCAACCGCAGCCTCTTCGACGATGACAAGATTGCCTTTTTCGGGGTCAGCATCGATCCGGGCGATTTATCGGAGGAGCGGGTGCGCGACAGCATTCCGGGCATCCGGCATTTTCAGGATTTCGATGGCAAGGTCAGCCGCCTGTACGGGGCTTTGGCGCAAGATGGGGCGTTCGATCCCCAAAGTCCTGTTGCGATGCGCCGTTTCTGGGTGGTGCTGAACCCGACCATGAGGGTTCGTGCCGTATTCC
This sequence comes from Microvirga alba, assembly GCF_015694465.1. GTDB lineage: Bacteria > Pseudomonadota > Alphaproteobacteria > Rhizobiales > Beijerinckiaceae > Microvirga > Microvirga alba. The sequence continues at coordinate 264,639 of NZ_JADQDO010000002.1, read as the reverse complement.
CCTTCAAGCAGGACGGCCACGAAGAGGTCATGGCCTATCTGAAGAACCTCCCGCCGGTCGATCGCTTCGCAGGATTCGAGATTCAGGCGCCGGTCCTCATCATTCCCGACGTGTTCGAACCGACCTTCTGCCAACATCTGATCAGCCTTTACGAGCAGCATGGCGGCGAAGAATCAGGCTATATGCGCGAGATCGACGGGAAGACCGTGCCGGTCCACGATTTCCACTACAAGCGCCGCAAGGATTTTACGATCACGGATGATGCCCTCATCCGGCAGCTTCAGGCACGCGTGATCCGCCGCATCAACCCTGAAGTTCAGAAGATCCACTTCTTCAAGCCGACCCGCATGGAGCGCTACATCGTCTCCTGCTACGCGGCGGAGGATGGCGCTCATTTCCGTCCGCATCGCGACAACACCACCATGGGCACGGCGCACCGGCGATTCGCGGTTTCCATCAACCTCAACGGCGATTTCGAGGGCGGGGAAGTCAGCTTCCCGGAATACGGGTCACGCGGCTACAAAGCGCCGCCGGGCGGCGCCGTCGTGTTCTCATGCTCTCTGCTTCATGCGGTGTCGAAAGTCACATCCGGCCGCCGTTTCGCATTCCTGCCGTTCATCTATGACGATGAGGCTGCCCGCATCCGCGAGCGGAACAACGCGCATCTCGGCGAAGGCGTCGAGGCTTACCAGGCCTGAGATTGCTCGCTTCCGTCACACATCAATCCGGCGAGGATGCCGATCATTCCTCGCCGGTCTTGATCCATTTGATGACAACCGGCGGCTCATAGGCCCGGACCGCGCGGATCATCGCCTCGGGCTCCTGTTCGACGATCAGCATGGCGCGATGGGGCGGCTTGACGAATCCCTTCGTCACGACGTCGTCGAGGAAGTCGATGAGCTTGTCGTAGAAGCCGCCTGCGTTGAAGAGCGCGCAGGGCTTTCCGTGATAGCCGAGCTGCGCCCAGGTCCAGACCTCGAACAATTCCTCAAACGTGCCGATGCCGCCCGGCAGCGCAATGAAACCATCCGCAAGCTCGGCCATGAGCGCCTTGCGCTCGTGCATGGACCCGACGACGCGCAGATCGCTCAGGCCCCGGTGCGCGATCTCCTTGTCGAAGAGCGATTGCGGCATCACCCCGATCACATGGCCACCGGCCGCGAGCGCAGCATCGGCGACCGCGCCCATCAGGCCGACCGAAGCGCCGCCATAGACGAGCTCGACACCCGCCTTCGCCAGCGCCGTGCCTAGGTCCCGGGCCGCTTGCAGGTAGATCGGATCGTTGCCCGGGCTCGAGCCGCAGAAGACGCAGAGGCGCATGGGAATCCCTTTCATTTTCCCCTCATGGATCATGAGATGCCCCTGACAGACAAGGCGCGGCCGGCGGCTTTGCACACATGTCCGTCATGCGCTCCTGATGGCCGAGCTTGCCGGGTGTCGCGAATAGCCCCATCTTTGTGACAACAACTCATGATTTTGGAGGAAGCGCCGATGACGGCCTGTATCGTCGGGTGGGCCCATACGCCCTTTGGGAAGCTCGATAACGAGACGGTCGAGAGCCTGATCGTCCGTGTCGCGAGCGAGGCGATGGCTCATGCCGGAATCGGCCCGGAGGACGTGGACGAGGTCGTGCTCGGCCATTTCAACGGTGGCTTCTCGCCTCAGGAATTCACTGCCTCGCTCGTGTTCCAGACCAGCGACAAGTTCCGTTTCAAACCCGCGACCCGGGTCGAAAACGCCTGCGCGACCGGCTCGGCGGCGGTTCATCAGGCCATCAAGACCATCGAGGCGCGGCGCGCCAGGACAGTGCTGGTGGTCGGCGTCGAGCAGATGACGACGACGCCGGGGCCGGAGATCGGCAACATTCTCCTCAGAGCCTCCTATCTGCCCGAAGATGGCGACACCAAGGGCGGCTTTGCCGGCGTGTTCGGCAAGATCGCGGCCCTGTATTTCCAGCGCCATGGCGATCAATCGGATGCGCTGGCGCTGATCGCGGCCAAGAACCACAAGAACGGAGTCGATAATCCCTACGCCCAGATGCGCAAGGACCTCGGCTACGCGTTCTGCCGCGCCGAGAGCGAGAAGAATCCGTTCGTCGCCGGGCCCTTGAAGCGCACCGATTGTTCGCTCGTCTCGGATGGCGCGGCGGCGCTTATCATTGCCGATACGGAAACGGCCTTGCGCATGAAACGCGCGGTCGCCTTCCGCGCCACCGCCCATGCCCAGGATTTCCTGCCGATGTCGAAGCGCGACATCGTGAAGTTCGAGGGCTGCGCCGAAGCCTGGCGGCGGGCGCTCGACCAGGCCGGGATTCAGCTCACCGACCTGTCTTTCGTCGAGACCCATGATTGCTTCACCATCGCCGAACTCATCGAATACGAGGCGATGGGCCTGACGCCCCAAGGGCAGGGGGCCATTGCGGTCAAGGAGGGCTGGACGAATCGCGACGGCAAGCTCCCCGTGAATCCATCCGGCGGGCTGAAGGCGAAGGGGCATCCGATCGGCGCGACCGGCGTCTCGATGCATGCGCTCTCCGCCATGCAGCTCTGCGAGGAAGCCGGGGGCATCCAGGTCAAGAACCCGGTGCTCGGCGGCATCTTCAACATGGGTGGTGCGGCGGTCGCGAACTACGTCAGCGTGCTCGAGCGAATCAAGTAGAGGCATGTCCCGGAAAAGTGGGAACCGGTTTTCCGAGCAGGACATGCACCGTTAGAATTATGTCCCGGAAAAGTGGGAACCGGTTTTCCGATCCGGACATGCCCTAGCGTCGCTCAGGTGCGCCGGCTCGCGCGCGGATCGGGCTCGCCCGGCGCGCGGGCTTCGATGGCGAGTGCGTGCAAACCCTTCGCGAAGGCGCCTTTAAGCGTCTCGTTCACAAGGCGGTGACGCTCGACGCGGCTCTTGCCGGTGAAGGCTTCCGATACGATATGAATGCGGAAGTGGGTTTCGCCCCCCTCGCGCCATCCGGCATGGCCGTGATGCTGCTCCGACTCATCCGTGACAGCGAGTTCGGCCGGTTGCAGGCGTTCCTGCAGTTCTTCTTTGATCCAAGCGGCGAGGGTCATGCTGTTTTGTAAGCCTTTTTGAACGTATCTGCGGCGAAAAGCGCTAAGCCCTTGGCTCCAGCCTTTAAGCCACTCATAATCGCATCATCATGGATCTCAATTCGCCTCTTTTCGATAGCATCCGCATCAAGCCGTCCTGCGACGAGCCGCGCGAGACCAACGGACCGGTCTGCGAGCATCCGTCCTGCAAGGCGGAGGGGATGTATCGTGCACCGAAGGGGCGTGAGCATGAGGGGCAATATTGGCGCTTCTGCCTCGCCCATGTGCGCGAATACAACGCATCGTACAATTATTTTTCCGGCATGTCGGACAACGCGGTGGCGGCCTATCAGAAGGACGCCATCATCGGCCACCGGCCGACCTGGGCCATGGGCGTCAATTCCGCCGCCAAGGCGGAAGGCGAGGGCGTCAAGGCGGAGCCTCGGGATTGGGCTTATTTCGATCCGTTGGGCGTTCTGAATGGCGCCGATTTCCGGCAGGGCCGGCAGCGCCGAACCCCGGCCGAACCGAAAAAGCCGCGCTATACCGGCCAGGTCCGGCGGGCGCTCGACATTTTGGGTCTCGATGAAACCGCCGACGGACCGGCGATCAAGGCCCAGTACAAGGCGCTGGTGAAGCGCTTCCATCCGGACGCCAATGGCGGCGACCGCTCCTTCGAGGAGCGTTTGCGGGACATCATCAAGGCGCATGACGCCCTGAAGACCGCCGGCCTGTGCTGAAACAGGGCTGTTTAATGCAACCCAGTTAAGCTCTTAGGAAATTGCGCCATGCCGCCGTGAGCGGTAAGAAGCCAGCGACACACTAGCAAACGAAGCGTTTTTCAATCCGATCGAGAGGCCCCTATGACGGCACAAACCGACACCACGACCCAACTGCCCGACATGAAAGTGTCGGTGCGACAGGTCTTCGGCATCGATTCGGATCTTGAAGTTCCGGCGTTTTCGCAAGCCGAGGAGCATGTGCCGGATCTCGATCCGGATTACCTGTTTGACCGGGAAACGACGCTCGCCATCCTCGCGGGCTTCGCCCGCAACCGTCGCGTCATGATCACGGGCTATCACGGCACCGGCAAGTCGACCCACATCGAGCAGGTCGCGGCCCGCCTGAACTGGCCCTGCGTGCGCGTCAATCTGGACAGTCACGTCTCCCGTATTGACCTCGTCGGCAAGGACGCCATCGTTCTGCAAGAGGGCAAGCAGGTCACGGCGTTCCAGGACGGCATCCTGCCCTGGGCCCTGCAGCACAACGTGGCCTTGGTGTTCGACGAATACGATGCCGGCCGTCCGGACGTGATGTTCGTGATCCAGCGCGTGCTCGAGCAGTCGGGCAAGCTGACGCTTCTCGACCAGAAGCGGGTGATCAAGCCGCATCCGGCTTTCCGTCTCTTCGCGACCGCCAACACGGTGGGCTTGGGCGATACGTCGGGCCTCTATCACGGCACGCAGCAGATCAACCAGGGCCAGATGGACCGCTGGTCGATCGTCACGACCCTCAACTACCTGCCGCACGACAAGGAAGTGGACATCGTCCTCTCCAAGGCGAAGCACTATCAGGACAGCGCGGAGGGCCGCGATATCGTCAACAAGATGGTGCGCGTGGCCGATCTGACCCGCAGCGCCTTCATGAACGGCGATCTCTCGACCGTCATGAGCCCGCGCACGGTCATCACCTGGGCCGAGAACGCCGAGATCTTCGGCGATACGGGCTTTTCGTTCCGCGTCACCTTCCTCAACAAGTGCGACGAGTTGGAGCGGGCGCTGGTCGCCGAGTTCTATCAGCGCTCTTTCGGCAAGGAATTGCCCGAGAGCGCGGTGAATATCGTGCTGAGCTAAAAAGCAACGATCAGGCATCCTCATCCTGAGGAGCGTAGCGTCTCGAAGGATCAGGATGCCGGGTCCAGAATTCTCTGGAAGCGCCCTCGTTGTTCGAGACGGCCTATGGCCTCCTCAGAATGAGGGCTTATCGGAAATGACCGACAGCCATGTCCATCTCGAACCGCAAGCCAGGTGAGAAGAAGGAAGCGCCGGCGGAGCCGCTGAAGCGCTCCATCGCCGGCTGCATGAAGGCGATTGCCCGTAAGCAGGATCTCGAGGTGACCTTCGCCTCTGATCGCCCCGCGCTCATGGGCGACAAGGCCCGTCTGCCCGAGCCGCCCCGGCGTCTGACGCCGCATGACGTGGCGATCCTGCGCGGCAACGCGGATTCCATGGCTCTGCGTCTCGCCTGCCATGATGCGACGCTCCATCGCCGGCTTGCGCCGGAAGGTCAGGCGGCGCGCGCGGTTTTCGATGCGGTCGAGCAGGCACGCGTCGAATCCATCGGCTCGCGCCGCATGAGCGGGGTGGCTTCCAACATCTCCGCCATGCTCGAAGACCGCTATCATCGCGGCGGCAAATACGAAGAAATCACCGACCGTGCCGACGCGCCTCTTGAGGACGCGGTCGCGCTCATGGTGCGCGAACGCCTGACCGGCCAGAAGCCGCCGCCGGCGGCGACGAAGATTGTCAATCTCTGGCGCGACTTCGTTGAGGATCGTGCCGGGCACGATCTCGACAGCCTGCTCAAGAACATCGAAAGCCAGCGCGATTTCGCGCGCGGCATCCGCGAGATTCTCTCCTCCCTCGACATGGCCGATGAGGCAGCCTTCAACGAAGAAGACGAGGAGAACGAGGAAGAGAACGAATCCGAGCAGGATCAGCAGCAAGCCGAGGGCGAATCGGGCCAGGAAGCGCAAGGCGACCAGGCCGAGGTCGAGGCTGGCGAGGATTCGAGCGACGAGATGGAAGAGGGCACGGCGGAAGATGCCGATGGCCCTTCCGGCGAAATGCCCGACGAGGCCGACGAGGCCGACGCGGATGAAGCCGGTGAATCCTGGCGTCCGCCGTCACGATCGAACGAGGCACGCGGGCCGGACTACAAGGCGTTCACGCACAAATTCGACGAGGTCGTCCATGCGGAGGATCTCTGCGATTCCGATGAGTTGACGCGGCTTCGCGCCTATCTCGACAAACAGCTCGCCCATCTCCAGGGCGTGGTCGGGCGCTTGGCGAACCGCCTGCAGCGCCGTCTCCTGGCGCAGCAGAACCGGGCCTGGGAGTTCGATCTCGAAGAGGGCATCCTCGATCCGGCGCGTTTGCCGCGCGTGGTCATGGACCCGTTCCAGCCGCTCACCTTCAAGCACGAGCAGGACACCAATTTCCGCGACACGGTGGTGACGCTGCTGCTCGACAATTCCGGCTCGATGCGCGGACGCCCGATCACGGTCGCCGCGACCTGCGCCGACATTCTCGCCCGCACGCTGGAACGCTGCGGCGTGAAGGTCGAGATTCTCGGCTTCACCACACGGGCCTGGAAGGGCGGGCAATCGCGCGAGATGTGGCTGCAGAACGCCAAGCCCGCCAATCCCGGCCGCCTCAACGACCTGCGCCACATCATCTACAAATCGGCGGACGCCCCGTGGCGGCGTGCGCGGAAAAACCTCGGCTTGATGATGCGTGAGGGACTCCTGAAGGAGAATATCGACGGCGAGGCGCTGGATTGGGCGCATAAGCGCCTGCTCTCGCGACCCGAGCAGCGGCGCATCATGATGGTCATTTCCGATGGCGCGCCGGTGGACGATTCCACCTTGTCGGTCAATCCGGGCAATTATCTCGAACGGCATCTGCGCTACATCATCGACGAGATCGAGACACGCTCGCCGGTCGAACTCATCGCCATCGGCATCGGCCACGACGTGACGCGCTATTATCGCCGCGCGGTGACCATCGTTGACGCCGAGGAGCTCGGCGGCGTCATGACCGAGAAGCTGGCGGAACTCTTCGAAGAGAATCCGCCGTTGCCCTCAAGGGCTCCCCGCCGCCGCCGGGCCGTTGCTTGATCGCCCCTTCGTGACGCCCTATCACCGTGATGGGCCCCCCGACACAGGCGGCGGGCGCGGGATCGGCGAATGAGGCTCAATCGGCGTTTGTTCCTGATCGGCGGCGGTGTCACCGCCGCCGCGGCCGTCGTTGCGGAGCGTACGCTTGCGCGCCCACGGGCTGCTGCTGCGATCACTCCCATCGACATTTCTGCGAGGCCGATCGACCATTTCTCGGTGACCGATCAAAGCCGCAATCGCTTCGGCGACCTCCTGTTTCGGGGCGGGCTTGACCTGCGCTCATCTGACAGCCGGTTCGGCGGTTTCTCCGCCTTGTGGCGCTCGCCCGACGGCGCGCGGCTCGTCTCCGTCGCCGACAACGCCCAATGGCTGACCGCCCGCGTGCAGACCTCCGATGGCCGTCTTTCCGGCCTTGCGGAGGCGAAGCTTGCGCCTCTTCTCCATGAGAACGGACGGCCCCTGGGCAGCACGGGCTATTACGACACCGAGAGCCTCACCATCGAGAATGGGGTCGCGTATGTGGGCATCGAGCGCAAGCACGCGATCATGCGGTTCGACTGGGGCGCTTCGGGAGTGGCGGCGCGGGGCACCCTGCTGACCCTGCCCGAGGCGATCCGGGGGGAGATCAAGGATCTGCCCAGCAACCGGAGCCTTGAGGCCATCGGCGTCGCGCCACCTCGCTCGCCCTTGGCCGGGTCCGTCATCGCCATCGCGGAGCGCTCGGGCGACGCTGATGAGCCGACCCGGGGCTTCATCGTGACCGGCCCGCGCCGGGGCGCATTCTGGGTCCGGCGGGCGAAGGGCTATGACATCAGCGATCTGGCGTTCCTGCCCAGCGGAGAGATGCTGCTGCTGGAGCGGCATTTTTCGCTTTTCGAGGGTTTCCGCATCCGCATGCGCCGTGTCGCGGCCGACGCGATCAAGCCTGATGTCGAGGTGGATGGTGCGGTGATCTTCGAGAGCGATTCATCCCACCAGATCGACAACATGGAAGGATTGGCGGTCCACCAGGAGGGAGGCGAGACCGTCCTGACCCTGATCTCGGACGATAATTTCAGTCCGTTTCAGAAAACACTGCTGCTGGAATTCGCGTTGAAAGCCTGAGCGATGTGCCTCAGGCCGCGCTGCGCTGGATCAGGGCCGGGCGCATGACCCGGAGCATCGCGCCGTAGGGGATGATCGAGACGGCGGAGAGGGTCAGTTTGACGCCATAATCGGCAAGAGCCAACGTAACCCACGGCAATGCAATGCATTCATCTGCGATGCCGGCCTGATTCAGGACGGCGCTGATGGTCAGCTCGGTGCCTGGGATGGCCCCGCAATAAAACGCGATCGAGAAGAAGAGCATCGTGTCGACCGCGGCCGAAATTGTCGAGGAGGCGAAGGGCGGCAGCCACCAGGCGCGGTCGCGAAGGCGCGAGAAGATCGAGATGTCCAGAAGCTGCGCCGTCAGGAAGGCGGTTCCCGAGGCGATGGCGATGCGTGGCGTCGCGAGGATCACCGAGAGCACGACCGCGAGGACGAAGCCCACATAGACGACCCGGCGAGCACCCTTCGGCCCGAAGCGCCGGTTGGCCAACTCCGTCACGAGGAAGGAGAAGGGATAGGTAAAGGCGCCCCAGGTGAAATAATCCTGAAGGCCCCAGGCATGGAACGGATACTGGACCAGGATATTCGACGACAGCACCACCACGGTCATGGCGGCGAGTGCGATTCCGAAATCGCGACGATCCAGAGCGGTCATGGGGTCCATTCCTGAACAGGCAACGCAAAACGGGCGGCTGTGAGGCCGCCCGCTGCGCGAATTGTGCTGAAATCCGAGATCAGCTCGCGGCGGCGAGCTTCTTCTCGATCTCGCGCTTGATCGTGCGGGCGTTCATCGACAGCTCGTCCGCCTTCGCCTTGGCGAGGAAGGCATCGAGGCCGCCGCGATGCTCGACCGAGCGGAGCGCATTGGCGGAGACACGCAGGCGCACGGAGCGCTGAAGCGTGTCCGATTGCAGCGTGACGTTGCAGAGGTTCGGCAGGAACTTCCGCTTCGTCTTGCGGTTCGAGTGGCTCACGAGGTGGCCACTCAGCACGGCCTTGCCGGTCAGTTCGCAACGGCGCGACATGGGTTCAATCCTATTATCACAGGGCGTCGCGGCTTGAGTTTCGCGGGTTTGCTTCAACGCAGATCCCACGCCGCCGGACACCAGAAGTCCTTGGAAGGTGCGAGGCTATAGGCCGAAACCGGGGGGGCCGTCAAGAATAGTGCGGAGCCGGAGCCTGATTTTTTGCAACATCGTGGTCACGATTTATTCGGATTCGCGTGCGATGTAACAGGGTAGACTTCTCGGAACACCCCATGCGCCTCATCGCCTCAGCACTTATGACCCTGGCCCTCATCGGCGTCGGCTCGCGGAGCGAGGCACAGACGCTCAAGGCGGATTACGACATCAGCCTCGCGGGCCTTCCCCTCGGCAAGGCCGACCTGTCCTCGACCTTCGAGGGGCCGAAATACAAGATGCAGGCGGGCGTGAAGCTGTCCGGTCTTGCCAAGATGCTGACCGGCGGCAGGGGCGCGGCGACCGCGTCCGGTGCCCTCGTCGGACCTCAGCCGCAACCGGCTGCCTTCGCAGTGACCTCCCGTTCCTCCAGCGATCAGCGCACCGTGCGCATGGGCCTCACGGAGGGGAGCGTCGCGGCGGTCGAGATCGTGCCGCCCATCGACGAAAAGCCCGACCGGGTGCCGGTGATGGACGATCACAAGAAAGGCGTCGTCGATCCCGTCAGCGCGCTTCTCATGCCAGCCCTTGCGACCGGAAGCCTCACCGATGCGGCCAATTGCAACCGCACCATCCCGGTTTTCGACGGGGCGGCGCGGTTCGACGTGGTCTTGAGCTATGCCGAGACGAAAAAAGCCGACCTGCCGGGTTACCGGGGGCCGGTTCTGGTCTGCAACGCGCGCTATGTCGCCATTTCCGGCCACCGGTCCTTGCGTCCTTCCACGAAATTCATGGAGGACAACAAGGACATGTCGGTCTGGCTGGCCCCGGTTGAGGGGCCGCGCGTTCTCGTCCCCGTGCGGATCGCGGTTCGCACCATGGTCGGCATGAGCCTGATCGTGGCCTCGAATTGGGCGATCGATGGCGCATCTCAGGCGATCCCGATTTCCGCCGATCAGGCCGTGAAGGCCGGCGCGGCGCAATAAGCGTTCAAAGCGCCACGCGGCCGTAGCGCGCCCGATGCAAACCCCCATATAAAGGCTCAACCGGCAGCAGGGCCGCTTCAGAGCACCCCGCCGCCATGTGAGAACGCCGCTTGCGCCGGATGTCGGCCACGGGGCCTCTCGAAGCTCTCACCGGGATCAGACCCCGCAAAACCGAACCAGGTATGGCCCGCCGTTCCCTTCTCCCGCAAATGCGCGCGCGCGGCGTGACAGCCGTGCTCGGCCCCACCAATACGGGCAAGACGCACCTCGCCATCGAGCGGATGCTCGGCCATGAGAGCGGCATGATCGGCCTGCCGCTGCGGCTGCTCGCCCGCGAAGTCTATCAACGGGTGGTGGAAAGGGCGGGCGCGCACAACGTTGCCCTGGTGACCGGCGAGGAGAAGATCAAGCCGGACAAGCCGCGTTATTGGATCTCGACTGTCGAGGCGATGCCGCGCGATCTGGACCTCGCCTTCGTCGCCGTGGACGAGATCCAGCTCGCCAGCGATCTCGACCGGGGGCATGTGTTCACGGACCGTCTGTTGAACCAGCGTGGGCGGGATGAGACGCTGCTCATCGGCTCCAGCACCATGCGTCCGTTGATCGAGGCGCTGATTCCGCATGTCCACGTCGTGACCCGGCCGCGCCTGTCGAAACTGACCTTCGCGGGCGAGAAAAAAGTCTCGCGGCTGCCCCGGCGCACCGCCATCGTCGCCTTCTCGGCGGAGGAGGTCTATGCCATCGCGGAGCTGATCCGACGCCAACGCGGCGGCGCGGCGGTGGTTCTGGGGGCGCTGTCGCCCCGGACCCGCAACGCTCAGGTGGAGCTCTATCAGTCCGGCGATGTGGAATATCTCGTTGCCACCGACGCCATCGGCATGGGGCTCAATCTCGACGTCGATCATGTCGCCTTCGCCTCGGACAAAAAATTCGACGGATTCCGGTTTCGCAAACTTTACCCTGCGGAACTGGCGCAGATCGCCGGCCGCGCGGGCCGCCATCTGCGCGACGGGACCTTCGGCACGACGGGCCGTTGCCCGTCTTTCGATGCGGAAACCGTCGAGGCGTTAGAGAATCACACCTTCGATCCCCTGCGTATTCTGCAATGGCGCAACCCGGATCTCGATTTTTCATCCCTTGGCCGCCTGCGTGATTCTCTCGCGCAACAGCCCCGCGAGCATGGCCTGGTGCGTGCGCCCATGGGCGAGGACGTGGCGGCGCTCGAATTGCTGGCGCGGGAAGACGACATCCAGGCCCTCAGCCGCTCGAAGATCGCGGTGGAACGCCTCTGGCAGGTCTGCCAAGTACCGGATTATCGTAAGGTTTCGCCGCAGACCCATGCGGATCTGATAGGCCAGCTCTATCGTTTCCTCATGACGGACCGGGCGATTCCGGCCGACTGGTTTTCCCGCCATCTCCTGGCGATGGACCGGACTGACGGGGACATCGACACCCTCTCCAACCGGATAGCACAGGTCCGTACGTGGTCCTTCGTCGCTAACCGTCCTGACTGGTTAAAGGACCCAGAGCATTGGCAGGGTGTTGCGCGTCAGGTAGAGGACAAGTTATCGGACGCGCTCCATGAACGTCTCGCCCAGCGCTTTATTGATCGGCGCACGAGCGTTCTCATGCGGCGCTTGAGAGAGAACACGATGCTCGAAGCGGAAATTACGACCTCCGGCGATGTTACGGTCGAGGGTCAGCACATTGGCCACCTGCATGGCTTTCATTTCGTGCCTGATCCCCAGGCCGATGCCACGGAAGCCAAGACCCTGCGTAATGCGGCCAGCAAAGCCTTGGCCGGGGAAATCGAAGCGCGGGCGGATCGGTTCGCCGAAACGCCAGATACCCTGCTCGTGCTCTCCAATGACGGCACCATCCGCTGGATGGGCGACCCGGTGGCGAAGCTCGAGCCCGGCGACAAGATTTTCGAGCCGCGCCTGCGCGTCCTCTCCGACGAGCAATTGACCGGTCCGGCCCACGAAAAGGTCGAGAATCGCCTGCGCGCCTGGCTCAAGGCCTATGTCGTGCGCCTGCTCGGCCCCCTGATTCAGCTCGAAAGCAGCGCCGAACTGACCGGCCTTGCCCGTGGCATCGCGTTCCAGATCGGCGAGGCGCTCGGCGTGCTGGAGCGCGCCAAGGTGCTGAACGACGTGCGCAGCCTCGACCAGGAGGCCCGCGGGGCCCTGCGGAAGGCCGGAATCCGGTTCGGTGCTTATCACCTTTACCTGCCTGCCCTGTTGAAGCCCGCTCCCCGCACTCTCGCGGCGCAGCTCTGGGCGCTCCAGAATGGCGGCCTCGACCAGAAGGGCATCGACGAGATTGCGCATCTCGCCCAATCCGGGCGGACCTCGATCCCGGTCGACACCGATATCGCGGCGGGCCTCTACCGCGCGGCGGGCTTCCGTGTCTGCGGCGGCCGGGCTGTGCGCGTCGACATCCTGGAGCGGCTGGCGGATCTGATCCGCCCGGCCATTGCCTATCGTCCGGGCGTCACCCCTGGCGAGCCGCCGGCGGGCACGGCGGATGGCGAGGGCTTCGTCCCGACCGTGTCCATGACTTCGCTCGTGGGCTGCGCCGGCGAGGATTTTGCCACCATTCTGAAGTCGCTCGGCTACGTGATGGAGCGTCGCAACGGACCGGCGATCACCGTGCCGCTGGTGTCCGCGCCGCGCGTGGTGGAGGCTCCGGCTCCTGCGACGGAAGGCGAGACCGCCCCCGCGATCGAGACGACCGACGAAGCCCCGGTCGTGGAGGCTCCTGTCGAAACTCCCACGACAGAGGCCGCAACGGTTGCCGTGGATGCGCCTTCGGTTGAAGCTCCGGCTTCGGAGGAGGCTGCGGAGCCTGTCGCCGAGGCGCTCATGATCGAGGTCTGGCGTCAGCACCGCCGCCATCAGGAAGGTGGGCAGCCCCGCCAGGGCCGTGGCCGTCCCGACCGGGGCGACCGGCGTCCGCGCCACGGCGACGGACAGGCGGAGCGCTCCCAGGGCGAACGACACTCTGGCGAGCGTCCCTCTGGCGAGCGCCCGCCACGTCAGGATCGCCGCCCCGACCGTCGCGAGGGGCAAGGCGAGGGCGGTCGGCCGCAAAATCGTCCGCCGCGTGGGCCCGGCCGTCCCGATGACCGTCGCGGGCCGCGTCCCGAGAAGCGCATCGAGGCACGCCGCGATGGCGGCCACGAGCGCCGCGAAAAGCAGCCGGACCCGAATTCGCCCTTCGCTAAGCTCATGGCCCTCAAGGCGCAGCTTGAGGACAGCAAGAAGTGAGGTGCTGATTCCCGATGCGTGAGGACCGCCAGCGGCTGGACAAGTGGCTGTGGTTCGCACGCTTCGCGAAGAGCCGGACTCTTGCGGCGAAGCTCGTCACGAGCGGCTTCGTGCGGGTCAACGGCCAGCGCGCCACCGACGCGGCAAAGGCCGTTGCGGTCGGCGATGTGGTGACCGTGGCGCTCGCACGGACGACGATTCTGGTGCGGGTGGAGGACCTCGGCGTGCGTCGGGGCCCTGCAACGGAAGCAAGGCAGCTCTACGTCACGCTCGGCCCAGACAATGGTACGCTTGTCAGCGACAGCGGCAAGGGTTAGAGCGACGCCAACTCGCGCCTATATTCTCGAACTGACCCTCGATAAAGGACCGGTCATGACCTACGTCGTCACGGATAATTGCATCAAGTGCAAATACATGGACTGCGTGGAAGTGTGTCCGGTCGATTGCTTCTACGAGGGCGAGAACATGCTCGTCATCCACCCGGACGAGTGCATCGATTGTGGCGTCTGCGAGCCGGAATGTCCCGCCGAGGCGATCAAACCCGACGCGGAGCCCGGTCTTGAGCAATGGCTGAAGATCAACGCCGACATGGCGAAGAGCTGGCCCAATATTACCCAGAAGAAAGATGCCCCCGCCGACGCCAAAGATTTCGATGGCGTGACGGGCAAATTCGAGAAGTACTTTTCGGCTAATCCCGGCGAAGGCGACTAGGACGCAAACCTGGATGGCTGAAATCAATCGGCCCGGAAAAATTTATTGATCAGAAATGGATAGGGGAAAGAGACGGCCAGCGTCGGCGTTCTTCCATTCCCATCCGGAAGCCTTGCCATAAGCGTCACTTCTTTACGCTGTTCCTGAAATATTTTTGCTTTTTCGGCCGGACTGTGATACGGTCCACAAATACCGTCGCTTGCGCCGAAAAAGCGCGCCGATACCGCAGGTAGGCGGTCGAACAAAATGAAGTAATGACGCACGACCCATGACGCGAAGAGGCTGGCTACCGCAAGTCAGTATTTCGCGCGTTTCTATCTGTCGGCTTAATCAGGGATATGCGCGGAGCCGTCAAGTTCCGCAATCAGTTTTTATCGTTTCTCCGGGCCCTGCCGGACGAAATTAAAGCGCCCTCGCCGTAAGGCGGGGACCATGCAAGGAGGCCTCTCTCGCATGACGACCGCCAAGAAGTCCGCCCAGCGCCTAGCTTTCAAGACCGGCGAAGCGATTGTTTACCCCGCTCATGGCGTCGGCCGTATCACGGCCGTCGAGGAGCAGGAGATCGCGGGATTCAAGCTGGAGCTGTTCGTGGTTTCCTTCGACAAGGACAAGATGGTTTTGCGCGTCCCGACCGCGAAAGCCACCAGCGTCGGCATGCGCAAGCTCGCCGAGCCGGCTCTTGTGCAGAAGGCCCTGGATGTGCTGACCGGTCGCGCCCGCATCAAGCGTACCATGTGGTCGCGTCGTGCGCAGGAATATGAGGCCAAGATCAATTCGGGCGATCTGATCGCCGTGACCGAAGTCGTGCGCGATCTCTACCGCTCGGACGCCCAGCCGGAGCAGTCCTACAGCGAGCGTCAGCTCTATGAATCGGCCCTCGATCGGGTGTTGCGCGAGATTGCCGCCGTCAACAAGATCACCGACACGGAAGCTCTGAAGCTCATCGAGCAGAGCCTCGCCAAGTCGCCGCGCCGCGCCGCGAAAGGTGCCGAGGCGGAGGGTGACGCCGATACGGATGATCTGCAGGAAGAGGCTGCCTGATCGAAGGTTCCTCTCTCGCGAATTCAAGAAAGCCCGGTTCCAGCCGGGCTTTTTTATTGTCGCGATCCTTGTTTTCCGGAAATCGGAGTCTATTTTTCGAAACTTAGCTATTTTGCTCTGAACTTTTTCCCCTGCCGCCCGTTGTGACTCTGCCAAAGGGAGGACACGATGGGAGAAATCTCAGGGGTTCGTCGCCGGTTTGTGCGTGCTGCCATGAACGCTCCATTCCTCGAACGGGAGGAGGAGCACCTGCTCGCAGTGCGATGGAAGGACCAGGGCGACGAAACGGCTCTTCACCAACTCACCGCCGCCCATATGCGTCTTGTGATTGCGCTGGCGGCCCGGTTCCGACATTACGGACTGCCCATGGCCGATCTGGTTCAGGAAGGCCACGTGGGTCTTCTCGAGGCCGCGGCGCGCTTCGAGCCCGAGCGCGAAGTCCGGTTCTCGACCTACGCCACGTGGTGGATCCGCGCCTCGGTCCAGGATTACATCCTGCGTAACTGGTCAATTGTACGAGGCGGAACAAGTTCCGCCCAGAAGGCTCTTTTCTTCAACTTGCGCCGTCTGCGCGCCCGCCTGACCCGGGGCGGCGAGGAGCGTATCGCAAGCGAAGTCCATCAGAAGATCGCCGACGCCATCGGGGTTTCCCGGGCCGATGTCGCGCTGATGGATGCCCGCCTCTCGGCTCCCGACGCCTCTCTTAACGCACCCGTTCTCGATGCCGATGCCGGCAATTCGGCGGAACGGGTCGAATTCCTGGTGGACACCAGCCCGTTGCCCGACGAGAGCGTCAGCGAGGTCATCGACAGCGAGCGCCGGGTCCGGTGGCTGCGGCAGGCGCTGGAAGTGCTCAACGAGCGCGAACTGCGCATCCTGCGGGCGCGGCGGCTCGATGAGGAGCAGGTGACCCTGGAGTTTCTGGGCGACCGGCTCGGGATCTCGAAGGAACGCGTCCGGCAGATCGAAAACCGCGCCTTGGAAAAGCTCAAACGCGCCCTGATCGAGAAGCATCCGCAGGCATCGGGCGCTTTCGTTTAGAGTCCGCTTGCGTTTAAACGCACTCTGACCTGTTGATTTTGCGCCGGTTACTCGACGATGACCTTGTAGCGCTCGCCCGGCTTGAGCGGGCCGTTCTTTTCAAGCCCGTTGATCAGCAGGAAGCGCTCCAGCGCCCGGTCGACAGGCATGCGTTCGGCGAGGCGTTGCGCGGTGTCGCCCGGTTGCGCCGTGACCATCTGGAGCGTCAGGGGCCTGATCATGCGGGCCTCGTCTGAATGAACCTGGCGAACCGTATTGAGGGTCCGCTGAAACATGCCTTCAAGGTCGCCGGTGCCGTTCCGCACGGCCATGATGAGCCGATACGTCGTGTTCCCGATGCGAATGGCGGATAGCCGGAACAGCCACTCTTTTCCCGTGGAAGAAGCCGTGGCGACCGGCAGGCCCTTGATCGTCGTCGTCGTGAGGCTGCCCGGCTCGATCGTGTCGTTCCAGGTTGAGCGCAGCACGTCTTCGAGGCTTTGACCGCTTGGCGTATCGGCCGCATCGAACAAAAGCCGGCGTGCCCCGTCCTGCGAGGAGCCGAGAACTGCCTGCGAGGTGTTTTCCAGCGTGAAGCCCTCGGGGGCCTCGAACGCCACGCCCAAGCGCGCGTGGACGAAACGACGGCCCTTCACGACGCCGTCCGCCGGATCATCGCCAAAGGCGATACCGTCCAGGGCGAAAAGATAAGCTGCTCGGTCCGCCTCGCCGATGCCGGGTGCGCTGACGCGACGAGCGGCCTGGAGCGCTAACGAGGTGCGCTCGTTCGTGCTGGGATGCGAGGCCATCATGTCCGCCCCCGCTGCATCGGTGGCGGGACCGCCGCTGCCGGAACGCCCCAGCGCGGTCAGGAAACGCGACGCGCCATAGGGGTCGAAACCCGCCCGCGCGAGCACCCGGACGCCCATGCGGTCAGCCTCGAGTTCCTGCGAACGGGAGAAACTCGCGAGGCTCGATCGCGACTGGTTCTGCACCACGGCAGCTTGCGCCGCATCGTTCAGCACGTTCTCCGTGACGCGTTTGATTAGCGTCGAGCGAGCCTGCATCTCGTTGCGCTGGGAGGCGTGACGTAAGGTCACATGAGCGATCTCGTGAGAAAGCACAGCCGCGACCTCGGCGGAATCGTTCGCCAGAGCCAGCAGCCCGCGCGTGACATAGAGACGCCCATTCGGCAGCGCGAATGCATTGACCACGGGAGAATTCAGGATCGCGACCTGATAGGCCTCGTCGGGCCGGTCGGTCGCCATGACGAGGCGGTTCGTGACATCCGTGAGCAGGCGTTGAAGCTGAGGTGCCCTGACCTCGCCGCCGAAGGCTGCGAGGAGCCGCTGGTGGTCGCGATCTTTCTCCAACTCCGGGCCGATGACGCGCGGCGCGTTGGCAGGCAGGGAGGCATCCCCGTTGCCGAAGACCGCGCAGCCGGCAAGCGAGGCGGCGAGCATCGCGCCGCCGATCAACCGTACCCCTTGTGAAAGCAGTCTTTCCCTCATGCTGTCATTAGCGTGGCAGGCGCTCGCCCGCGAGGCGTTCGATCATCTCCGGAACGAGGAGTGTCAGCGAGGTCCCCTGCCAAGGCTCCAAAATGCCTCGGACCCTGATCCGCTGCCCCTTCAGCGCCGCGGCGTCCAGGCCGCGATCCACCAGCGATTTCCATGTCTTCTTCGGAATGACGATCGTAAAATCCTCTGCCCAGTGCCCCCCGAAATTCAAATACGTCCGTTGCGCCCGTTCACCGACGCTTCGGACCCGGCCCTCAACCAGCGCGAAGGTCCCGACCCGGTCCCGCAAGCGGTCGGCATGCTCAGTGCTGATGGGCTTATAACGGTCATCCCGCCAGAGACCAAGGCTTTGCTCCCGCGCTTTCTCCTCGAAAGCCAGCAATTCGGGCTGGCAGAATGTCTCGGCGGCGGCTGGATCGACCAGGGCGAGCCCGGCTTCGACGAGGCCACGGCCAAAATCGACAGTATTGAGGTCATTCGATGGCCATATGCGCACGGAACGCCTGTCCCAGCGATCACGCTCCGGCGCCCCCTGGACAACAAGGGCTTGTCCGACCCGCGCGCGGAGCCAGACCAACGCCTGCCCGCGGAAAGACGGCTCATCCGGCAGCCGGATCGCCGCAAGTTTCGCCAGACGGCCGGCGGACAGCACGAGATCTCCCTGCGGAGTCACGCCTTCGAGCCGATCTGGCTGGCCGGACGCGGCGCAGGTCGCCGGAGTGACGAGCGCAGGCCGCTCCTGCGCCGCTGCAGGCAAGGCCGCCAAAGCCACCGCAACGCCAAGAGCCCATGAATTTTGCATCGCCCGACCCGGTCTCATCCCCGGATCATAGCCGTTCACGAAAAAACGGCCATGCGGAGCTTGGCGGGAGATGCGTCCATCACCAGTTTACCTGACGGCGGATTGTGCTACTCATCCCCTCAAGCGGTCCCGTAGCTCAGCAGGACAGAGCAGCGGTTTCCTAAACCGAAGGTCGGAGGTTCGAGTCCTCCCGGGATCGCCAACTAAATAATTGGCCGTGAAAGATTTTTCTCTTTCTGCTGCCCCCAAGGCAGTGTGTCGACACTTTCAGTCGTCCCGGTTTGGCGAACGGTTGTTCGCCATTCGTTTCGGACCGAATTCTTCGCCAATCTCTGGCATTTTCTTGCGCAGAGGTCCGACCGGTGCTCAACGCTTGGCATGATTTGCCCCGATGAGCGATGAACTGAGGCGGGCATCGATGGCGCTCGTAGCTGCGGGCTGAGGCTCCCGACCAAGAGTGACGGGGACAGCCCCTCCCGGACAAGTCCAGCATCCCCCTGATTTCAATATGTCGCCCGGCCACCTGATACGTCAAAGACTGCCCCCGTCGAGAAGGAGCATTCCTCGCTCGCCAGCCAGCAGATCAACGCCGTCACCTCGTCGACCTTTCCGAAACGTCCCATGGGGATTTTGGAGAGCATGAAGTCGATATGGCTCTGGTTCATCTGATCGAAGATCGCGGTATGGACTGCCGCAGGCGTCACGCAGTTGACGGTGATATTCTGCTTCGCCAGTTCTTTTCCGAGCGACTTGGTCAATCCGATGACGCCCGCTTTCGAGGCGCTGTAGGCCGGGGCATTCGGGTTCCCCTCCTTGCCCGCGATGGAGGCCACATTGACGACGCGTCCATAGCCGCCGGCCAGCATCACCGGGACGACGGCCTGGTTGCAGTAGAACAACCCATTGAGATTGACATCAATCACCTTTTGCCACGCCTCGACCGGGTATTCCCAGGTGGTGGCGTTCGGCCCGGTAATCCCGGCGCTCGCAACGAGAATATCGATTCCGCCCAATACCTCTCGCGTCTCCCCGCACGCCTTCGCGACGGCCGATGGATCCGTGATATCCACCTGAACGACAACAGCGTTTCCATCGAGTGCCTGGCTCGCGGCAGCGAGGGAATCCGGGCTGACGTCCCATATGGCGACCTTGCCGCCCTCTGCGGCTATGCGTTTGCTGACGCCCAGTCCGATACCGGATGCCCCACCGGTGATGACGGCCTTGCGCCCTTCGAAACGTCTATTGCCGTTCATAGTGACTTCTCTCCTTGCAGTTTGTTCGCCGCCGCTTTGCGCGACCTGCCCGTTCTGGCTTCAAAAATGATCATCAGCGCGCTTGCCACGATGAGACCTGCCCCTATGAATGTCTCGGTCTGCAGCACTTCCCCGAACAGAAGGGCACCTGCAATCGCAGAAAAGACGAGGCGGAGATAAGGAAACGGCGCCAAGGACGATGCTTCGGCATGCCGATACGCCTCCACCATCAGCCACATGCCAGCTGTTCCCAGAACACCCACGGCCGACAACAGCATAACCTCTCGACTCCCAATCGGCTTCCAGTCCAAAGCCGCCTGCGGAAGTGCAGCAATGAAGACGACAATGCCGATATAGAACATGATGGTTGGCGTCCGCTCCGTTCGCGACAACGAGCTCGTGATGACAACCATGACGGCGCCGAGAAAAGCGCTGCTGAGGCCATAAATCGCCCGGCCATCAACCGCTTGCGCGTTCCAGATCTGCATGGCGACCGCGATCCCGGCCAGCCCGAGCAAAGTCGCTCCCATTCGTCGCCATGTGAGCCTCTCGCCCAAAAACATCGTCGCGAGGATGACGACGAAGATTTGGCTTGAGAAACTCAAAGTGGTCGCAAGCGCGAGATCCAGAACCCGAAAGCTCGTGTAATACATCCACCAGGATCCGGCCGAGAGTGCTCCCCGCAAGAGGTGAACCTTAATGCGTGTGGTGCGCAACAGCGGTAGACCACCCATCAGCGCAACACACCCACCCGCAAGAATAACCTGCGCCAAGGCGCGAAAGAGAACGATCTGGCCACCGCTTGCATGATCCGCAAGCAGACGCACGCAGACGACCTCGATGGTCGAGACGATGCTCGAAGCGATCAGGAAAGCGGCACCGACAGCGACGCCGGACATAATCTTTACTCGGTTCGAGGAATGCCCGACGGTGATCGCCGGGCATAGGGGGTATTAGGCGAGCTCGGGCGTCGCGTAGAGGGTCCGGGACGACACCTTGATCTCCACATCGACGAGGTATTTGCGCACCGCATCGAGATTGATCTCAATGCCAAGGCCCGGCGCCTCGGGAGCGGCAACCTCGCCATTCGCGTCGCGGTCCAGATGGTTCGCGGTAAACTCGCGAGCAACCGGCTTTGGTGCGAAGGGAAACTCACAGATTCGATGGTCGGCCAATCCCGCATAGGGTTGCAGCGACGCGCTCAACGCAAGATGGGACGTGAAGGTGTGGTTCACATAGGTCACGCCCCGGGCCACGGCGTATTCGGCCACTTTCTTGGCCGGCCCTATGCCTCCGATGCGACCGCAATCGATCTGCACAAAGCCGACGCCGCCATAGTCGATCATGTGCCGCGCCATGAACACGTTGTGCGCAGCTTCGCCGCCCGCGATCTTGACCTTACTGCTTCGCCGCGCCAGTGCCTGGTATGCGTCAAGCGCACCGCCGTGAAAGGGCTCCTCGAGCCAAACCGCGCCAGCCTCCTCCAGTGCCGGCAGTCGCGCCGCCGCCGCCTCCACATCCTCTCCCCATATCTGCCCCACATCGACGAGCAGGATTCCGTCAGGTCCAAGCCCTTCCCGCGCCGCCTGCAGGTGATCGGTATCTTCCTTGACGGTGCCGCGACCGATCGGCCCCCAGCCGAACTTCACGGCTTTGAAGCCATCCCGCCGCGCAACCTCGCCGCCGCGCAGGGTGTCCTGCGGCGTATCGCCGAAAAGCTGCGAGGCATAGGGAGTTTTGCTGTAAGACGTCCTGTATCCAAGCAACCGCCAGACCGGCTCGCCCCGCGCCTTGCCGAGAAGGTCCCAAAGCGCCATCTCGATACCGGAAAACGTGTGGGCGGCCTGCAGTAGATCCATGCTGTTGTATTCGACCTCGGCGGCGATGCGGGCAATGTCCGCCGGACTATCGAGGGTCTGGCCAAGCACGGAGGCCGCGACAGGCCGGCATACGCCATGCGACATGGGCGTGACGAAGCCCGCAATGGAAACGAGGGGTGACGCCTCGCACTCGCCCCAGCCGACATGCCCTCCGGCCACGACGCGAACCAACAGCGCATCCTGACTGCCATCCGCCTCCGTGGTGACTTGCGGCATGGCGAGATAGAAAAAGTCAACGGCTTCGATTTTCATCGTTCTCACTCGAGCAGACGATTCGTGGTGGATCAGCGTTCGTAGATGCGGGCGGCGGCGGTGAACGCGACGCCTTCATCCAACGGATACATGGGCCTCGCGCAGACGGTATGTCCGAGGCTCTTCAGATTGGCGGATGTCGCTCCCGGTGCGTCGACGTTGAAGTTCTTTTCGACCCAACCGTCGTACATGTGGTATTCCGTGTGCGGTGACTTCACGACGATCAGGTCGAAATCCTCCGGATCGAGGCCGTTGGAATAGTACATCGCCCTGTCGAAGAGGCTGATCGAGCGGCTGAACACGACAACTGTGAAATTATCGAAGGCGAGCACCGCCGTCGGCCCTGCGGCGAGGCCGATCTTCATAGTCTCGAGCCGCGAATTCCCGTCTGAGAGAAGTTTCACCTCGGCTCGCACCCGCATCGGTTCGAAGCGTTGCTTGTCGTAGAAGCCGCCGAGAGAGACGTTGACCGTGGCTCCCACGCCCGCCTTATGCGCCGCCGCCGCTGCGTCCGGGTCAACGATCTGGACAAGCACACGCTTGGAATAGCCCGCATCACGCAGTGCCTTCAGGATGATGTGGGAATCGCCGGTTGCCCCCGATGAAGTGGCATCGGCAGCGTCGGTGAACACCACGGGCCCCTCGATGGTCCGCGCCTGGGCAATGGCGCGATCAAGAGGGATGAGCTTGCCTTGCATTCTAAAACGCTGCGGCCAAAACTCGTGGGCGATACGCTCGGCCTCTCGCTTTGCAGTCTCCTGATCGCCATCGGTCATCACGAGAACCTGCGAGCACAATTCCGGTACATCCGTGAAGGGGTTGCCGATCATGATGCCTGCCGCCAAGGCGGTTCCGTCGCGTTCAAGACGCTGGCACTCGCGGATCAGGTCGCCATAGCAACCGGTCCTCGTAATCAGTTCGTCGCCACGCACCAATGCCGGTATGACGACCCGCGCGACCACCGGCCTGGACTTTCCTTCCAGCAACCGCACCAAAAGTCGGGCGGCGCGCTCGCCCGTATCCGCAAAATCGACGTGGGGATAGGTGTGATAGATCGCGAGCCCGTCGACCTGCCGGAGCATCTTGTCGGTCAGGATACCGTGCAGATCAAGGGAGATGACGATCGGAACGTTGGGCCCGGCCATGCGGCGGATCTCAGCGAGGAGATGTCCCTCCGGATCAAGCTCGGTTTGCGCGCCCATCGCTCCATGGAGGGAGAAATAGATGGCGTCGACCCCGGACAATCGATTCTCGACGGCCTCGAGTATTTCCTCCGAAAGCCGCTGCCAGCCTTGTCCGGACAATGGCCCTGCGCTACCGGCGCGGGCGGCGATGACCGGAACGACCGACAGATCCGGTTGCGTTTCGAAAACCTGCAACGCGCCGCCGATGGCGGTGTTCAGTCCACGCTGCGCGTAGATCTCCTCGCCGCGCTCGATGTGGAAGTTTTCATAGTGCGATGGCAGCGGGTTGAAGGAGGAGATCTCCTGCATGCATTCGATGATCATCACTTTGGGCATGGCGTTTCCTCAGGAATTCAAGTCATAGGTGGGGAGCGTCCGATCGGCAGCGCGGTGGCATGACACCAGCCTCCCATCCGGCAGAGGCGCGAGAGGAGGATCGATGGCGCGGCAGCGCTCCTCCGCGAAGGGACAGCGGGCGGCAAACCGACAACCGGAGGGGATGTCCAGCGCACTTGGCAGATCACCTGTCAATCGATGGCGATGACGTGTCGCATCCGGATGCGAAGGCGGAATGGCTGACAGCAGCGCGCGGGTATAGGGATGGGTCGGATTGTCGAACAATCCGTTGGCGTCAGCGATCTCGACGATCCGACCGAGGTACATGACGGCAACCCGATCCGAAATGTGCCGAACCACTGAAAGATTATGGGAAATGAACAGGTATGTGAGTTTCAGATCACGCTGTAGATCCTGCAGCAGATTGATAATCTGTGCCTGAACCGAGACATCGAGGGCGGAAACCGCCTCATCGCAAACCACGAAGTTCGGCTTGAGAGCGAGCGCGCGGGCGATGCCGACACGCTGGCGCTGCCCTCCTGAGAATTCGTGCGGATAGCGCTCCGCTGCGGAGCGCGGCAGCCGCACGAGATCAAGCATTTCAAGCACCGCTTTCCGCCGCTCCATGCGATCGCCGATGCCGTGGATGACATAGGCCTCAGCAATCGCATCTCCGATGGTCATGCGGGGATTAAGCGAACCATACGGATCCTGGAAGATGATCTGCATTTTACGGCGTGCCTGCCGCAGCTCCGCCTTAGAGAAGTCGGTCAGGTCGCGACCGTTCAGATGCACGGATCCATCCGTCGGCTCGATCAGGCGCAGCAGCAAACGGCCGGTGGTCGATTTCCCGCAACCTGATTCACCGACGAGACCGAGCGTTTCACCGGCCCGTACGGCGAGATCGACACCGTCGACGGCTTTCGCACCGCCTTTTCCACGACCGAAAAAGCGGCCACGGGCTCCGAAGACTTTGGTCAGACCGCGCGCCTCGATGACATGGGAGAGCGTCACAGAAAGGCCTCCTCTTGGAGTTGCGGGAAACCGAACGGTTGAAGGCAGGCGACCTTCTGACCTTGAGTGACGGGCCGCAATGGCGGCGCCTCCGTCTCGCAGATGTCGCGACGATAGGGGCAGCGCGGCGCATAGCGACACCCTCGCGGCATTGTTCCGACCGTCGGAACGTTGCCCTCGATCGTGACGAGACGATCACGGGGCCCTTCGATCTTTGGAATCGAAGCAATCAACGCCTTGGTATAAGGATGCTGCGGATCGTCGAAGATCTGGCGCACGGGCGCGACCTCGGCAACACGGCCTGCATAAAGAACGAGCACCGTGTCCGCGATATCCGCAATCACTCCGAGATCATGCGTGATGAAGAGAAGCGCAAGCCCTCGCTCCTTCTGCAGCTTTCGCAGCAGATCGAGAATTTGCGCCTGCACGGTCACATCGAGCGCGGTCGTCGGCTCGTCGGCGATCAACAGCCGGGCATCCGCAGCGAACGCCATCGCGATCATCACCCGTTGCCGCATGCCGCCCGACATTTCATGCGGATAAGACTTCAGGCGTGCTTCGGCGGACGGAATCTCGACTTGATGGAAGAGATCGATAGCCACTTTCCGGGCCTGAGATGATGAAAGACCCCGGCGGCGGCGCAGCACTTCTTCCACCTGAGCGCCGACGCGCATCACAGGATTGAGCGCGGTCATCGGCTCCTGGAAAATCATGGCGAGGTCGCGGCCGCGTTTCTCGCGCCACTGATCGGCTGGAAGCCGGATGAGATCCTCGCCGTCGAGACTGATCCGCCCTGAGGCGGTGCGAATGGCTTTAGGCAGAAGTCCCATCATCGCAAGAGCGAGCATGCTCTTGCCACTGCCGGATTCACCGACCACCCCGAGAACCTCTCCTGCCCGCAGTGAGAAGGAAACGTTCTCGAGAATGGTTGTCTTGGAGCCGGTCAGGACAGTCGTCAAGCCGTCGACGTCAAGAATGGGAGATGTCTCTGGCATCGCTCAAACCCTCATGCGTGGATCAAGAACGTCCCGGAGACCATCACCAAGAAGGTTGAGTCCGAGCACCGAAATCATGATCGCCAGGCCGGGAAAGATCGTGATCCAGGGAGCTTCCGCAATGAAATCCCGCCCTTGCGCGATAATGCTGCCGAAAGATGGCGCGGGAGGGGGAGGCCCTACGCCAATGAAAGACAGCGCTGCTTCGGCCAGAATGGCCGTCGCGAAGACATAGGTCAGCCGCACGATCAGCGGGCCGAAGGTATTGGGAATGACGTGGCGGAAAAGGAGACGTAGATCCGTGGCCCCTAGTGCGCGCGCGGCCTCCACGAACTCGCGCTCGCGAACGGTCAACACCGAGGCCCGGACAATGCGCGCCGTGTGGGGCGTGGTGGCGACCGCAAGGGCGATCACCACGTTCGTCACCGATGCGCCGAGGACGGCCGCGACAGTGATGGCCAGAAGGATGGCCGGAAAAGCCATCAGCGCATCCATCAGCCGCATGATCGGATTGTCGAGAGCGCGGAAAAAGCCGGCAGTGGCCCCTACGAGCGTTCCGACGACGCCTGTCAGAAGTGCGGTCATGAGGCCGATCATCAGCGAAATGCGCGCACCATGGATGACGCGAGACAGGATATCTCGACCGAAATGATCCGTGCCGAACCAGAATGTCGCGTCGGGCGGACGCAATCGTGTCCGGAAACTGTTGCGCAATGGATCATACGGCGAAAGCAGATCGGCGAATACGGCGATGACAGCAATCAGGACGACAAGGCTCATTCCGATCATAAAGGAACGATTATGGAACAATCGGCTTAGAGTCTGCCACGCGGGGTTTGCGCGGGAGATGCCGAGATTTGATGACTCGACTTTCATTCCAGACGCACCCGCGGATCAGCAACGGCGTAGAGAACATCGACTGCCAGATTGACCATGAGATAGATGACGGCCAGGAACAGAAGGCCTCCTTGAATAACGGGATAGTCGCGCGACAGAATGCCTCCGATGATGAGGCGGCCAACGCCCGGGATCGAGAAAACCTGCTCGACAATCACGGCACCGCCGAGTAGCGCGCCAGCCACGATTCCGCCGACCGTGAGGATCGGTACGAGGGCATTGGGCAGCCCGTGACGAAGCATGATTTCCGCCCGCTTCAGCCCTTTCGCATCCGCAGTGCGGATGAAATCCTGGTTCAGGACTTCCAACATGGAGGCACGCGTCATGCGGGCGATAAAGCCGACCTGGATGATGGCCAGGGTGGCCGCCGGCATGATAATGCTTCTCATCCAGCCAAACGGATCGTCGCCAAGCGGTATGTAGCCGCCGGTTGGAAAAAGACCGAACTGCACGGCGAGCACCAAAATCAGCATAATTCCGAGCCAGAAGTCGGGCACCGACAGCCCAAAGAGAGCCACGGTCATCACAAGCTGATCAGGCCAGCGGTTATGATTGACTGCCGCCACGATGCCGGCGGCGATTCCGCCGATAAGCGCGAGAACCAGCGCGAAGCCGGTGAGCGAGAGCGTCACCGGAAGCCGCTCCAAAATGGCTGCGGTGACACTGCGGTTGAGCAGGATTGAATGTCCGAGATCGCCTCGCAGCACGCGTCCGTACCAATCCACCATTTGCACCAGGATCGGCTTGTCGAGGCCGAGTTCGCGGCGCAGCCGCGCGACCTGCTCGGGCGTTGCGCTCGTATCGAGAAAGGCTGCGGTTGGATCTCCGGGCACAAGCCAGATGATCGCGAACGACATCATGGAAACAAGCGCGAGAACCACCAAGGCGCCAGCAAGTCTCTTGGCAAGGAATGACGACATTCAGAACTCCCCTTTGTCAGGCGGGCGTGCGGGAGGTGCACGCCCGCCTGATGAGTCTCAGTCGAGCCACACGCCCCACATGCGTGGGATGCGCGATGGCTTGAAGTTCTTGAGCTTGCCGGTGGCGACCTGGAACAGGCCGTAGTTTCCAGCTTTCATGGCGACGGCATTGTCGTACATATGCGTCTGGAATTCCGTGAAGATTTGCTTGCGCTTGCCTTCGTCCATGGCGGTGTTCAGGCTGGCGTAGAGCGCGTCGATCTTGTCGTCCTTCTTTTGCTGGGACGTTCCATTGACCCACGGCGCCATCACCGAGGCTGGGCCTTCATAGGGCTCGATGCCGTAGCCGTGCACCCAGAAGTGCCAACCCGTCGGCGTGAACCCCGTCTTCGAGACGGTCGGCCAATCCGCGACCGACAGCTCCACATTGATGCCGATCTCTTTCAAGCGCTGTTGAAGGACGGTGGCGGTATCGATGTTGGGACGAAGGTTGTCGACAATGAAGGTGAGCTTTTCTCCCTTGTATCCGGATTTTGCCAGGAGAGCCTTGCCTGCCGCGAGGTCAGCCTTGTTGTACTTCTCGGTTCCGGTCGTCGAGTAGAAAGGCGCACCAGGATAGAGCCAGGCGCCGTCCATCTGATAGATATCAGGATAGGAGATGCCCATGATCTCCTCCATGTCGAGGGCTGCCTGAACGGCGAGCCTGAAGTTCACATCGCCCGTCGGCGCTTGAGCATGATTGAACTTGATCACCTGGAAGGCAAAGGGCAGCACCTTATAGATTGCGTAGTTCTTGTTGCCCTCGAGGCGCTTTGCCGTTGGTCCATCGACCGTTTCGAGCAACTGCACCTCTCCCGCTTCAAAGGCCGCGTTGCGCGCGCCTGCTTCCGGCATGAAGCGGAATGTCACGGAGTCCAAAAACACTTCCTTCTTCCCGGCGAGGCCATCCCTTCCCGTGGCCTTGGGATTCGGCACATAGCCGTCGAAGCGCGCGATTTTCACGTGGCTGTCAGGCTTGTATTCAACGAACCGGAAGGGACCGGTGCCGATGTAATTGATCTGGTTGGCCGGCTTCGCCGCCTCTTCCGCCGGATAGATGGCGATGGGAGCGCGCGGCGATGACAGATTGTCGAGGAAGGTGGATTGAACCTCGTTGAGACCGATCGTTACCTCGTGCGGCCCAGTGGCCTTCACAGTATCGATTGCCTTCAAGAGAGATGCGGAGGCCCCGATCTTGCGATAGCGTTCGAGAGAAGCGACGACGTCGTTCGCGTCGAGTTCCTTGCCGTTATGGAATTTGACGCCTTTGCGGATGGGAAACACATAGGTCTTCCCATCCCCGGAAATCTTCACGTCTTCCGCCAGCTCCGGAACAGGCTTGGCGTTTTCGTCGCGCGCGAAGAGGGTTTCATAGAGATGCAATGTGACATTGCGCGCGGCCTGCGCCGACGTCACCTGCGCATCGAGAGATGGCGGCGCCTGCACCATACCGATGATGACATCGCCTCCCTTGCGCTGAGCGAGGGCGGCGTCGGGTGCTGCCGTCAAGACGACCGCCCCCATGGCAGCCAAGCTGGAAATCATCCACCGTTTCATGTCTTCCTCCTCCTGGTCGGCTCGACGCCGGAACACCTCATGTCGAGGCTCTAGAAGCTTCTCTGTCGCACCATTCTTCGTTCGACGATGTCATGCCCGGTGCTAGGCTTCGCAAAGCGCATCGTCGTAATCGTTCATCACGACGGCGACCGCGTCGCCGCGTTGCACGCGCCCTGGACCAGATGCCATCCAGAGCACCCCGGAACGGGCATAGAACAGCTCCACTGCGGGACGGTCGACATCCTCGACGAAATGCAGGAAGCCCGCCGATTGGCCCGCTTCGACAGTTTCGCCGGCGAGGTGGCGCGGCTCGAACAGACCGGCCGATGGCGAGAACAGATAGCAATCCTGATCACGCACCATCATGTGGCGCGTTTGTGCCGAGCCATCGCGCTGCGATGTCTCGGTACATCCGTCCATCAGGCCGAAATGTTTGAGGGTATTGGTCAACCCCCGCTCGCCGATGCGCACGCCCTCTACGTTCACGCGCCCCCATCCGCCGAGTTCTGTTCCGAGCGAGAGAATGCCGCGACGTTCGACCGAGGAGGTCAGCGTGGCGCCCTCGTCGACGCCCCAGAACACCACGTTGAAAGGTGCGCCAAAGGCAGCCGCGGCTTCCATGGTGCGTTTGCGCATCGCCGGATCGGACGCATAGTGCATGTTGGTCGAGAGAGCCGATTCCATGGAATGACCCGCCGTGTGAACATCGATAGAGATGTCCACGTGCGGCAGCACGACTGCGTCGATGAAATGCGCCAGCATTTCGGAGAATGTGCCCTTCGGATTGCCTGGGAAACAGCGATTGAGATCCCGCCCGTCGACCGGTGACAGGCGAGTGTCATTCAGGATCGCGGGGACATTGATCGCGGGCAGCATGATCACACGGCCCTGGATCGTTGCCGGATCGAGCGTGCGCGCCAGTCGCGACACCGCGATCAGCCCTTCGTACTCGTCGCCATGGACGCCGCCGGTCAATAATACGGTGGGTCCGGAGCCGTTCTTTACGCACACGACCGGGATTTCCACCGTGCCCCAACCGGACGTGTTGCGTGACAGCGGCGCACGCAAATAGCCGGCCTGGCGGCCCGCTTTGTCAAAGTCGATTCCACACCGAATTCTGCTTTTCAGCTCACTCTCGCCCATCAGCCCGTCCCCATCCTTGTTTTGTTATTCGTATGATGGTATACGATTAGACGAGATGTCAATGGCGTACTTCCTTTTCGTCAGCCTTTACGAAACATGCGTGAAGGAGGAAGGATCGGAGCACATACGGCATGCCAATTTTTTCGACTTAGAGCACTGAAATCAATGACTTCGCGACCGCGTCTGACGCCCTCACCCAAAGCAGAACCTGCAGATGTCGCAGCAGCCGAGCCTCAGCAGGGCTGGCAACCACTGCGCCCGCGCACGCTCGTCGATGCCGTCATCGACGAAGTCATCGCCGCCGCGGCGTCCGGGCGGATTCTTCCTGGCGATCGGATTGTCGAGGCTGAACTCGCGCAAGGACTCGGCATCAGCCGCGTACCGGTACGGGAGGCGCTCCGGATTCTCGAGAGTCAGGGGCTTGTGGTCAATGAACCCTACAAAGGAATCCGGCTGAGAACGGTCACCCAGGAGCGCATCGACCACCTCATCGAAGCACGCGTAGCTCTTGAGACAACGGCAGCCACACGGGCGATCCTCGCAGGGCGAAACGGCACGGAGGAAGTGCAGATCTTACACAAGCACGTCGACGAGCTTGATCTCATGCGGGTCAGAGGTGACGCATATGGCTTCGCGACGGCGGATACCAGCTTTCACCGCGCACTGTGTCAGTTCAGCGGTAATGAAGTCATTTGCGATCTGTGGGATATGCTGTCGCGGCAACTCACCATCATCGTCGGCCTTTCCACTTTCGGAAAGGCGATGTCGGACATCGTCAACGAGCATCGAATCCTTATCAAGGTTTTCGAATCGGGCGACGTGACCCGGATGGCGCAGGCTCTCGACGACCACATCAACGTGCAAACGCACGCAGTCGATTTCCAGGGCATCATCGAACGTCACAGGACTGAGCGGACCAAGCGTTCCAAGACCTGATCACCGATCCTTCTCCTCCGGCTCCCCAACACAGGCGCTCCTCATGACATTCGTGACACCGGGTCATGCCCACTCTTCATCGACCCTCCCGCCCGTTAGAATCCGCTCCATTAAGACCACGCCTTTATTGGGAGAAAGCCCGAAGGGCGGCTGGACGGCCGAGATCAAGCCGGAGGATTCCATCCATGCCATCGTCGCCGTTCACACCGACGCGGGCATCACCGGGTATGGCAGTGCCTTCACGGACGGCCGACTGGTCGAGGCCGGGGTGAAAGTGCTTGAACCGCTGTTTGCCAACGAGAATGCTCTCGAGCCGGAGCGAGTTACCGAGAAGCTGCACCAGAATACGTTCTGGATGGGCCGCGGCGGTACGCTCACGCATACGATCAGCGCGATCGACATCGCCCTATGGGACATCCTGGGCAAGGTCACGGGCATGCCCGTCGGTCGTCTCCTGGGCGGAACCTACCGTCGGCGCGTTCAGCCCTATTGCTCGCTTCTCATGGAAGAGCCCGCACAGATGCGCGACGTCGTCGCGCAATATCGCGACAAGGGCTTTCGCGCGTTCAAGATCGGTTGGGGGCCATTCGGTCGCAGAAATGACGCCAAACTCGACGAAGCCATTGTTCGCGCGGCCCGCGAGGCCGCCGGAGACGAGAACCAGTTGCTCGTGGATGCGGGGGCCAGCGATGCCCTTTGGCCGAATGGCCTCAAATGGGCGATGCGCACCGCGGAGATGTTGAAGGACTATCAGATCGGGTGGTTTGAAGAGGCCCTCAAACCTGATGCGATCGATGATTTCTGTGATCTCAGACGCGCCAGTCCGGTGCCGATCGCGGGTGGCGAAGTGCTGACGCGCCGGCAGTCCTTCATTCCCTGGCTCAGCCGAGGGGCTTTCGACATCGTGCAGCCCGACGTCACTAAAGTCGGTGGCATCAGTGAACAACGACGGATTGCCTGGATGGCTTCAGATTTCGGCGTGAAATATATCGGGCATGGCTGGAACACCGCCCTAGGTGTTGCCGCCGATCTGCAGATGGCTGCAGCCTTCCCTGATGCAGATCTTGTCGAGTTCATCGGCGGGAGCCCGTATGTGGACGGCATTCTCGCCGAGCCCTTTGTGCTCGACACAGAGGGTTACCTTACCATTCCGGATGCGCCCGGCCTCGGTGTGGAGCTCGATCGCGAAAAGGTTGCGCGGTACGCGGCGGATGCGTCCAAACTATTCATCTAAATCCACCGCGTTGCGCCTGGGGATAGGCAGCACACGCAATCGACATTGGAACAAACGCGACCTTTGGAAGGTGAAGCGCGATGAAGTTGGTTCGGTTTGGAAACGCGGGGCAGGAGCGTCCCGGTCTGCTCGACAATGAAGGTACCGTCCGTGATCTTTCCTCTCACGTGAAAGATTTCGCCGGCGAAGCCCTGGATCCGACCTATCTCGCCCGCTTGAGGTCGATTGATCTTTCCGAATTGCCGCCTGTCGCAAAAGGGACGCGTTTGGGCCCACCGGTCGCAGGAACGCGGAACTTCATCGCGGTGGGTCTCAACTACGAGGATCATGCACGCGAGACCAATCAACCTATTCCGGCCGAGCCGATCCTCTTCAACAAGACGGCAAACTGCATTGTCGGTCCCAACGACGACGTGATGATTCCCAAGAATTCGTCCAAGACGGATTGGGAGGTCGAACTCGCCGTCGTGATCGGGCGTCGCACGCGTTATGTATCCGAGTCCGATGCCCTGTCGCACGTTGCCGGCTATTGCGTCTGCAATGACGTTTCCGAGCGCGCCTTCCAGATGGAGCGTGGCGGGCAATGGATGAAAGGCAAGGGTTGCGAAACCTTCGGCCCTCTCGGCCCATGGCTTGTGACGGCTGACGAGATCACCGATGTCCAGAAGCTGGACATGTGGCTCGACGTCAACGGACGCCGTGTGCAGAGCGGGTCGACCGCCACGATGATCTTCGGCATTGCGACGTTGGTGAGCTATATCAGCCAGTTCATGGTGCTCGAGCCCGGCGACGTCATTACCACGGGTACACCGCCCGGCGTCGGCATGGGCATGAAGCCCCCGGTCTTTTTGAAAGCCGGAGACGAAATCCGGCTCGGCATTCGGGGGCTCGGTGAGCAGCATCAGCGCGTCGTCGCCTTCCGTCCGTGATCAGGTCTTAGGAACGCTCATCATGACTGGACGTCTCAACGGCAAAACCTGCCTCGTCACGGCCGCTGGCCAGGGCATCGGTCGCGCGATCGCCGAACATTTCCTGGCCGAGGGCGCGAATGTATGGGCGACGGATCTCGACGCCCAGAAAGTCACCGGTCTTGGACAAGCCTCCGGACGCGCGCTCGATGTGCGTTCGTCGAACGCTGTCAATGCGCTGGCTGAGGAGATCGGCGGCATCGACGTGTTGGTGAACGCCGCGGGTTACGTTCATCACGGCAGCGTCCTTGATTGCTCGGAGGAGGATTGGGACTTCTCCTTCGATCTCAACGTCAAGTCGATGCATCGCACGATCCGCGCCTTCTTGCCGGGCATGCTGAAGCGCGGTGGCGGTTCGGTCATCAACATCTCATCGGGCGTTTCGTCCGTCCGCGGCGTACCGAACCGGTATGCTTATGGCGCGAGCAAAGCGGCGATCATTGGTCTTACGAAGGCGCTTGCCGCTGATTTCATTCGATCCGGAATTCGCGCTAACGCAATCTGCCCCGGCACGATTGAATCGCCTTCGTTAGATCTCCGGATTCAATCGCAAGCCCAGGCTCTTGGAAAGACAACCGATGAAGTCCGTCGGGCCTTTGTGGACCGGCAGCCGATCGGAAGGCTCGGGACCGTCGGCGAGGTGGCGATGCTGGCGGTTTACCTCGCCTCAAACGAATCCGCGTACACAACCGGCGCTATTCACCTCATTGATGGTGGCTTTTCTCTCTGAACCTGACTGTTGGGACTGACCGAAGGTGACGGGTCAGAGGCATATTTGAGGGATGAAGAAGGGGGATGTCACGGTCATCGGAGGGGGCGCAATGGGCCCTGCCTCGCTGATTTCAGGCAAGCACACGGGCTGTGGCTTTCCATTCTGCCATGGCCCGGAGGCGGTGAATGTGGGTGGCCAACGCAGACCGATTGGAAGGGGATGGAACGAACAGGTTTCTAACGGCTGAAAAGACAGAGGTGAACCGTTGCAGACCTCCTTTGGACCGGAACAGCCAGACCGCATGGGCGATAGTCTCGGATTGGAATCGGTGACGTTTGTAGCTGATGGGCTGGAGCATGCCTCAGCAATTAAGCCAGAGATCCCCGACCAAGAGTTACCGTGACATCCCCGTGCGCTTTACCTGTTCCGCGGAGAGCTCGAATTTGCGACGACGCGGTTGGCCGCAGATCACATATAGGGGCTGGCGACTTCAGAGGCGGGGAGCCTTCCCATATCCAGCCATACGCTCAAGCAATTTTACCATATGCTCCAGTTTCTTACGAACCCTATCGGTGCTCCATTCCTTCAATCGCAATGACGGCGCCTCGATAAATCGCCAAGACAGAAATGCGATCAAGATCGCTGCAAGGGTGACAAAAATCAGTGCAGCGAAAAAACTTTTCAATTGTGGGACAAGTATCAGCAGAATCGTAAGGACGACAGCATGGTTAAGGTAAATTCCATAGGAATAATCCGAGCGAAATTGCCGACTGCCAAATACATCAGAGAAGCCGATATAAACCACCAAATACGCCACAGAGAGTGGTAAAATTACCGGACCTAGGCCTAGAGGCAAAAGTATTATACACATCATCAAAATGAATATCGCTATTCTTTTATCATATGGCACCTTATCTGCGAATATATTTAACATAACCCCAGAAAAAAAATAAACAAACAAGCTATTAAAAACAACTATACGAGACGGCATTGCTTCAGACAGTTCCGGTCTAAACCAAAGCAAAATATTCGATAAATAAACGACAGAAAATAAAATCATAAAAACTATTCTGTTTGATAGAGCGCCAACGAAAAACATCAAGACTAACACAACATACGATAGCATTTCAAAATACAGTGTCCAAAGCGATCCATTAATAACGGGCGCTGATCCATTATCGAATTGCACCCCAGGAAGCGTCGATGTCATTCTGAAAATCAAATTATTAAGATAGCGGTATGTCTCCGCATCACGAAAATATTCGGTAAGCGGCAAATTACTCAACAAAGGCCCGACCAGGAATATCGTTAAAAGTATATTGATGAAAAGCGCTGGCATTATTCTTAAGAAACGATGAACAGCAAATGCTGTGATATCCCTCTTGCGGATAAGACCTGGCACTACCAAGAATCCGCTTACGGCGAAAAATACATTTACGGCTAGTATTCCAAACTGTATAGATCCGCGACTGAAGTGAAAAAGAATATCATGTGAAATGTTTGGTGTTATGTATGTTGTACAGTGA
Source organism: Microvirga alba (assembly GCF_015694465.1). Taxonomy (GTDB): domain Bacteria; phylum Pseudomonadota; class Alphaproteobacteria; order Rhizobiales; family Beijerinckiaceae; genus Microvirga; species Microvirga alba. Next base: position 229,295 of record NZ_JADQDO010000002.1, on the reverse strand, counting down.
TGTACGACGACGACCAAGGCTGCAACAACACGAATGCGATCAAATCCGGGACCCTTGAAGTGCTTTAGCGCCATTCGGGATGACAACGGCGTCATGCTAAGGCTCCTGTGGTCAGCGCCCGCTTTAGGCAGTGCGCAGGCATAGAACCACCAGCCAATTCTTCGGACAATTACTCTTTTGATCGGAGATTGGCACGAGAGGGGTGCCGGTACAGGGAGGGGTGTCACGGTAACTCTTGGTCAGGGATCTCTGGCTTAATTGCTGAGGCATGCTCCAGCGCATCAGCTACAAACGTCACCGATTCCAATCCGAGACTATCGCCCATGGGATCTGGCTGTTCCGGTCCACAGGAGGTCTGCAACGGTTCACCTCTGTCTTTTCAGCCGCTAGAACCCTGTTCGTTCCATCCCCTTCCAATCGGTCTGCGTTGGCCATCCACATTCACCGCCTCCGGGCCATGGCAGAATGGAAAGCCACAGCTGGTGTGCTTGCCTGAAATCAGCGAGGCAGGGCCCATTGCGCCCCCTCCGATGACCGTGACATCCCCGTCTGCAGTGACATCTCGTATTCCAAATGGGGTACCCACTATCCTCTATTGATGCGGCAAGCCAAAGTGCGCTGTAGCTAGGATAGCCCTTCGTTTTCCAACGATTATTGAGATAATTTTGACAGCAGCAACTCCCGTCAATTGATACTACAATTGCAGAGATGATCGATATGGAGCTTTATAGCAGCGAGCGGAAGGGTAGATCGCGCCGCTTTACTGTCCGGGCGCCCGAGCGGGCGACGAATGAAGTCGAACTAGACTCAGTGAGCAGAAAACCAAAAGGCAATGCTGAAAGGTTCCGCCAAGCTGCAGAACCTCGGAATCGGGCAAAAAAACTTCCTTGGCCGGTTATTTTGTTTCTGACGGGGATCGTAATTCCTTGGGTGATACCGATTGGCCCCCTAAGAATGACAATCTACCGAATTGTTTTGGTTACGACTATCGTACCGTGCTTGTTTATGTGGATGTCTGGGAGGGCTGGGAGGGTTAGATTTCCAGATTTTGTTCTGTTGCTCTTCTGCGCGTGGGGCATACTCAGTTTAGCCATGGTGCACGGGATTGAGACGGCTATCCAATCAGGAGGGATTCTTTTTGTAGAGACTATGGGCGCATATTTGCTTGCAAGATGCTACATACGAAATGAGAATGACTTTTATAATATGGCCCGTTTACTATTTATAATAATTGTATTTCTTCTGCCTTTTGGCCTCGTCGAGACGGTAACCGGCTACAAACCCTTGCTGGCTGCCTTCGGCGCCATCCTCCCGACTACTGATATTACGATGATGGAGCCTCGAAGAGGACTCTGGCGAGTCCAGGGGCCCTTCGACCATCCAATATTATTTGGCGTAAGTTGCGGCAGTATGCTTGCTATGACACACCTAGTTCTCGGCTATGGGAAATCGCCGGCGCAACGATGGTTAAAATCAGGACTGGTTGTAGCAACAACGTGTTTGTCCCTTTCATCTGGCCCGTTAAGCGCTCTGATGGCGCAGATCCTACTTCTCTCTTGGAATGGGATGCTGCGGCGCATCGAAGCTCGATGGAAAATATTCTGGGGACTTCTAGCGGTAATGTATGCCTTCATATCTGTCGCATCAAACCAATCGGTGCCGGCTTTTTACATTACCCATGCGCCTTTATTCGATGTGTGGTCCGCTTACTACCGCCTCTTGCAGTGGGATTACGGATCTGCGTCAGTGGTGGCACACCCTTTTTTCGGAATCGGCTTTCATGAGTACGAGCGACCAGATTGGATGGTCGCTAGCATCGATATGTTCTGGCTTTTCAACGCAATTACGTATGGCGCTCCTGCCGGCATTTTGATCTTTGTGGCTTTCCTCTCACTGTCTTGGGCCATAGGACTCAAAAAGGGACTGGACGAAAGATTGAAAGAATACCGCACAGCCTATCTGCTTTCCATGCTTGGCTTTTTTTTAGCAGGGTGGGCCGTCCATTTCTGGAATTCAAGCTACGTATTATTTGTCTTTCTAATCGGTAGCGGAGCATGGTTTCTTGATGTCAAAAAGGAAACCACCAAAGAAATCCGACGAGCAAAGGGACTACGACAAGTCAGACGCCCGACTATTCACACGGCTCAGAGGCCGTTGGAGAACGCTTGAAATCTGTGCTGGTTCAAGCTCGGAATGTGGACCCGAGACGACCGTGTTGCACGGTTCGAGGTGAAGGTACCGAGCCCACCCTACGCCCTTGTTAGGAAGTGCGGACGGACTTCGGGCGTGAATGCGCCCGTGAAACCTCCAGAGTTTCGGCGCGTCGGCTCAGGGTTGAGTGATCGACATGGGGAGATCAGGATTCGGGTTCGTCTCGAGGGAGCTGGAACCTTGTTGCGGCAACCATATGCAGGCCAATCCTGCAGGTCCGATCAGCCTTCGCCGACACGCCGCCCGTGGGCGAGCACATCCGCCGCGATGGGAGGACCGGCGAGCAGAAGCAGAAGAGCCGCAAAGGGCAGGGAAAACAGGAAACCGAGCTGGCTGAACCCGATGGCTCCGATGACGCCACCGATGAAGAACGAGCTGAGCAGCAGGGACAGCAAGCGCAATTTGGCGCGATCCGCCCGGACGTCCGGACCGGCCTTGTCCCGGTTCCAGTAAACGAATTTTCCGAGTTCGATGCCGATATCGGTGACGATGCCGGTCACATGGGTCGTGCGCATCCGCGCGCCCGAAATCTTCGTCACCGTCGCGTTTTGTAAACCCATGATGAGACAGAGCAGGGGGACGGCGATCAACGAAAAGCCAACCGAGGGATAGGCGATCCAGCCCAAAAGACCGAAGCCGAACAGAAGCGCGGCTTCCAGCATCAACGGCAATGCGAACTGGCCGCCGAGGTGATGACGCCGGCCCCAGTTGATCAGAATTGCGGAGCAACCGGCGCCGACGACAAACGGCACGAACGCACTGAGACCGAGCAGCACCACGTTGAAGGTACCCAGCGCGAGATTGTCCGCCATGGTCGAGAAGACGCCTGACATATGCGAAGTGTATTGCCCGACAGCGAGAAACCCGCCGGCATTGATGGCGCCCGCGACGAAGGTCAGCGCCATTCCCAGTTGGGTGTCCGCCGCGCCGGTCCGCTCGGAGGCGACGAGGTTTTTCGCCGATCCGAGATAGCGGGCGGTAAAGCCCCGGGGCTTTTTTCGCATTTTGCGCGGATCCATCACGATCCACCTTATACCGGTTTCATCACGCTTTCGTCGATCTTCCGAAGGGCGATTTATTGCGCACGGGTGGCGGAGACCGATGCGCGCTGCTGCGAGGGCGGAATGCGGATCGTGTTTGCGATCGCGGTTTCACCGACTGCCTCGGCCTCGGCGTTGCCCCCCAGGAAAACCTGGATCGCCCCGGCCTCGGCGACATAGGTGCCATCATCGAGATGGAACCCGAGCGACTCGACCGGGACCTGAAAGCTGACGCGCTTCGATTGGCCCGGTTCCAGCGCGATTTTTTCAAAGGCCTTCAGCTCGCGCAAGGGGCGGCTTCGGCTTGCGACCGGATCGCGGGTGTAGAGCTGCACAACCTCCTGGCCCGCCCGCGCGCCCGTGTTGGTGACGGTGACGGAGACTTTCAGCGCGTCGCCGGCGTTCAGACGCGGCGTCTCGATGGCGGCGTCCTTGTAGGCGAAGGTCGTGTAACTGAGCCCCCAGCCGAAGGGATAGAGCGGGGTGATCGCCTCATCGAGATATTGCAACGTGAAGCGGTTGTTGTGCAGGGTCGGGCGGCCCGTCGGCAGCCGGTTGTAGTAGAGCGGCAATTGCCCGACCGCGCGTGGCCAGCTCAACGGCAGCTTGCCGCTCGGATTGGTGTCGCCGAACAGGACGTCCGCGACGGCCGGACCGCCCTCGGTGCCCGGATACCAGGCCATGAGGATCGACGGAATTTTCTGCGCGAGCGCGCCCAGTTCGAGCGGGCGTCCGGCGACGATCACCAGCGCCATCGGTTTGCCGGTGGCGACAAGCGCCTCCAGCACCTCGACCTGCTTGCCGCTGGGCGCAAGCCGCGTGCGGGAAGCCGCTTCGCCGGACAGATCCTGCGGCTCGCCGAACGCCGCGATTACGAGGTCGGCTTCCTGCGCCGCGGCGAGTGCTGCGGGGAGCTGATCGGTCGTCCGGCAGAACAGGTCGCAGGCCGGGACGTATTTGACCGCGATGCCGGCCGATTGCGCCCGCTGGCGGATGCCTTGCAGGATCGTGACGCTATCCTGCGCGTGCCCACGGGCCGCGTGCGGCCCGAGTTGATCGCGCGCGGCGTCGGCGAGGGGGCCGATGACGGCGATCGAGCGGACGCTGGGCGCGACGGGAAGGACGTTGTTCCGGTTCTGCAGCAGAACCAGCGTTTCGCGCGCAACCTCGCGGGCCACCTGGCGCGTCTCTGGGGACGGGAACTCGGCGTCGGAGCGTATCGGGTTCGCATCGGGGCGGTCAAACAGGCCGAGACGGAATTTCGCGCGCAAGACACGCCGAACCGCTTCGTCCACCGCGCTCTCCGGCACCCTGCCGGCGCGCACCTCGCCGGGAAGGTGTTTGACGTAAAGCTCACCCATCATGTCCATGTCGACACCTGCGAGAAGGGCCTTGCGGGCCGCTTCCGCGTCGTCCGCCGCGACGCCGTGCGCGGTGAGTTCATGAATGCCCGACCAGTCGGAGGTGACGAATCCGTCGAAACCCCATTGATTGCGCAGCACTTCCGTCAGGAGCCAGGGATTGGCTGTGGAGGGAACGCCGTTCAGGGCATTGAAGGCGGCCATGAAGCTGACGGACCCCGCCGCGACGGCAGCGCGGAAGGGCGGCAGATAGGTATCGTACATCTCGGCGGGGGGAATGTACGTGGTGTCGTAATCCCGGCCGCCTTGCGGCGCGCCGTATCCGGCGAAGTGTTTTGCGGAGGTTGCGAGGCCGCCCTTGCGGAAGCCTTCGACGCGGGCTGCGGTCAGCACGGCGCCGAGATAGGGATCTTCCCCGAAACCTTCGACGATGCGGCCCCATCGGCTGTCGCGCGACAGGTCAGCCATGGGGGCGAACGTCCAGTTGATGCCGAGATAGGAGGCTTCCCGCGCCGCCCATTCGGAGGCCACACCGGACAGGCGCGGGCTAAACGCCGCCGCTTCACCCAGCGGAATGGGGAACTGCGTGCGAAAGCCGTGCAGGATGTCGAGGCCGAAGAGCGGCGGGATTTTCAGCCGGGATTGGCGGGCGAGTGCCTGAGCGCGGGCGACGTCCGCGGCGCTGTTGAAGTTGAGAAGCGCACCGATCTTCCCTTGCGAAATCTCCTCCCACCGGAGCGGCGGGCCGTGGGAGATCAGGTTCAACTGCCCGACCTTTTCCTCCAGCGTCATGGCGGAGAGAAGGTCGTTTACCTTCCGCTCGATGTCATCCTGGGCCTTCGCACTGACCAGGGCTCCAAGAAAAAGCACGCAAGCCGCGCTGAGCCGCACCGGACCCGGAAGATGAAAAAGTCGCACAGCCATTTTCCTGTCGAACACAAAAATTTTATTGGCTGAGAATCTCGCACAGCCCCGCTTCGTGCTACATAAAACACTTGTTGGAAGTGGCGTCTTCAGGGCGCCCGGTCAATTCAATTGTTTGAAAGACGCGATGCCCTTGCTGCCTTTTACCTTGAAGTTTTCACTTGCGGTTTCAGCCTGCGCCCTGATCTTCTCAGGCCTTGCCCTCGCAGGCGCGGCCTTCAGCCGGCAGCCGGAATGGCTTGTGATGACCGGCGTCATCTTCATTCTGGCGACAATCACGAGCATCTGGGGCCTGGGGCGGCGAATCACGCGGGCGCTGCGCGCGCAAGCGGGGTCGATGAGCCGACTTGAGGCCGAATCCGAGCCGTTCCCGGCGTTCAATCTACCGGCACAGGACGCGAAGCCCGAATTTTCTGCTCCGTTCCTCGCCGACACTCCCGAACCGGCGATGGATGAGCACGAGCTTCGCCGTGTGCAGAAGCTGGAAGTACTGGAGCGGTTGCGGGAAGGGATTGTCCACGACCTCAACAACAAGCTTCTGGTCATCAGCGCCAATATCGATTCCGTCGCGCGGCATTTGAAGGATCAGCCCACGCTCCAGCGCAAGCTTCTGTCGGCGCTGGTCGCATCCGATCAGGCGGCGAGCCTCATCGCCCGGTCGAACGCCTTCGCCCGTCAAAACGACGGCCAGGTGCAGCATATCGATCTTGCTGAGCGGATCGATTCCATCGCGGGCTTGATGAATCGCTCGCTCCTCCGCGACACTGTGGAGCTGCGTCTCTCTCTGGAGAGCGGTCTTTGGCCGGTCGAGGCGGATCCCGACGAGCTCGAAATGGCGATCGTCACCTTGAGCGCCTACGCCCGTGGGGAGCTGACGCAGGGCGGCACCGTGACCTTGGAGGCGCGGAATGTCCATGTCGAGAAGGGATCCCTGTCGAACCTCGAGCTCGAAGGGGATTTCGTGCAGCTCGTCATCGGCAGCGTTGGGGCGGACGAGACGCCGCACGTTCCCGCTCACGAGGCCGAGCAAGCCTTCGCCCTGGGGGATGCGGATTTTTCGTCGTGGCTCACCCTGAACCGGAGCCTGCAATTCCTCCAGCCGCTCGGGGGCTCCGCGGAAGTGCACAATACCGGAACCGGCATGTCGATCGTGCTCTATCTCCCCCGCGCGAGCGCCTCCGTGCGGATGCTGCCCGGAGCGTTGCGCGATGAGCTGGGCGAGAACGAAACCGTGAGCACCAATACCGAGATCCTCGTCGTCGACGACGAAGTCGAAGTGGCGCTGGCAATCCAGGGTATGCTGGAAGAGGTCGGCTACGTGACGCGGGTCGCCACCAATGCGCGGCAGGTCATGAAGAACCTGAAGGGACGCAAGCCCGGAATCGTGCTCACGGATGTGGCCATGCACGGCACGATGAACGGCGTGATGTTGGCCCGCGAGATACGCGAGATGTACCCGGACCTGCCCATTCTGCTCATCACGGGCAATCCTGGAGCGGCGGAAGCCGAAAAGGAGTTTCCGCTGCTCATGAAACCGATCGTGAGCCGGGATCTGCACGCGGCGATTCAACGGCAGCTCACCGCGCCGGACAAGAACAACGTGGTGCCGCTCTTCTCCCGGCCGTCGCGTCGGATGCCTTGAGCCCGCGTGGCGGCCCTGCGTTCGGGCAGGTGTGGCTTTTTGCATGAGGTTCGGGCTAAAAGCCCACCATCATGATTTCGAGCTCTTCATCGACGGACCGGACCGCTTGGGCCGCGGAATTTCGCGCCACCCTGAGCCTTGGCTGGCCTCTCATCCTGACGAACGTGGCTCAGAATGCGTTGATGACCACCGACGTCATTCTCATGGGGTGGCTTGGCTCGGGCGCGCTGGCGGCGGGAGCGCTGGGGACGAATCTCTATTTCGCCTTCCTTATTTTCGGCATCGGCCTCGTCAGCGCCACGTCTCCGATCATCGCGGAGGAGCTTGGCCGCAAGCGTCACTCTGTCAGGGAAGTCAGACGCACCGTCCGGCAGGGATTCTGGGCCGCGATCACGGTCGCGGTGCCGATCTGGATCGTGTCCTGGAACGGCGAAAAGCTGCTTCTCTTGATGGGCCAGGAGCCATCATTGGCCCATGATGCAGGGCAATATATGCGCGCCCTGCAATGGAGCCTGTTGCCGTTCCTGCTCTATCTCGTGCTGCGCTCTTTCCTGTCGGCGCTCGAACGGCCGGGCTGGGCGCTCGTCATCGGCATCCTGGCCGTTCCGATCAATCTGGCAGCGGCCTATTGCCTGATGTTCGGCAAGTTCGGCCTGCCGCCGCTCGGCCTCGTCGGCGCGGGGCTGGGCACGGTGATTTCCAGCACCTTCATGTTCGTGAGCCTCGCGCTGGTCATCAGCCTCGACCGGCAGCTCAAGCGCTACCATCTCTTCGGGCGCTTCTGGCGGGCTGATTGGCCGCGCTATCGCAACCTTTGGCGCATCGGCGTGCCGATCGGCCTGACGCTGGCCTTCGAGGTGACGATCTTCAACGCGGCGGCCTTGCTGATGGGCCGCATCGGCGCGAGCGAGCTTGCCGCTCACGCCATCGCGCTGCAGATCGCTTCCTTCTGCTTCATGGTGCCCTTCGGCTTCAGCCAGGCCGTGACCGTGCGCGTGGGCCGGGCTTACGGAGCGCAGGATGCCGATGGTGTGACCCGCGCCGGCTGGGCGGCTTTCGTGCTCGGCGTCGGATTCATGTTCTTTACGGCGACGCTCATGATCGTCGCGCCGCATCTGCTGGTGGGGGCGTTCCTGGATCTTGGCGATCCGAAGAACGCCCAGGTGATCGGCTTTGCGCTCTCCTTCCTGGTGCTTGCGGCCGCCTTCCAACTGGTGGACGGCGCGCAGGCCGTGGGAGCCGGAATGTTGCGCGGGCTTCAGGATACCCGCGTGCCGATGCTCTATGCCGCGCTGGGTTATTGGGGCGTCGGGCTTCCCCTCGGCGTCGGCCTTGCCTTCGGCACCAGCCTCAAGGGCGTCGGCATCTGGATAGGCCTCGCCACCGGGCTCGCGGTCGTGGCCGCGCTCATGCTTTGGCGCTGGCTTCGGCGCGATCGGCTCGGGCTCCTCACGCTTCCGGCATAGAATTGTCCCGTTCGGTCGCCTCTCGGCGGACGGAAACGCTCGCCGAAAGGCATCCGCGCCGGCGGATATTGAAACCTTATCCAGGCTATTGACTGCCAGCCTTGGCATCAACTTAAGGAGTTCTTTAGTATAGATTTTTGACGCAAAAGTATGAGTCCGTAAGACAAAACTAATCGCGCCTTATTCCTGCCCCTTTGACCGTCAGTTTCCCTGCCAAGCTCGATGCAAGGGGAGCTGTTTCCGTGAAGAAGATCATTTCGCGGGTGCCAGTATTGGCCCCACTTCTATTCGTCGCGGCGTGTAACGACACCTCTGTTGATCCTATGGTTACCGGGTCCATTTCTCCATCAAAGCCTGTCATCGGCAGGGAATACCAGCGCGGGCTGGCCTCATGGTACGGACCGGGGTTCCAGGGCCGCCGAACCGCAAGCGGCGAAAGCTTCAATTCCTGGGCCATGACGGCGGCCCACCGCAGCTTGCCATTTGGGACGACCCTGCGTGTCGTGAACGTGAAGAACGGCCGTTCCGTCGTGGTGCGCGTCAACGACCGCGGGCCCTTTACCGGTCGCCGCATTATCGATCTTGCGAAGGGTGCGGCGCAGGAGCTCGGCCTGACCCTGGTGGGAACGGCCTATGTCTCGCTGCATCGGCTCGACTAGCGCAGGAAGCAGAAAAAACGGAATTCGACTTTCTGAAAAAATAACGCGGGATCAATACGTTAGAATCAGATCGTGCTTCAATCGAAACACGATCTGATTCTAGGGTTAGGCGCTTCTTAATCCCTTGTGGCGATGCTTGGTCTGATTCGGGACCAAGGGTTGCTTACATGGAATCGAGCTCTCAGCCGACGAACGTTATCCGCTTTCCCGGCCCGCGCGCCGCGGCGTCTCCACGGCGCGACCAGAAGGGTCTGATGGATGCGGTCTATGCCGCCGGCTCCCTGCCGATCGCCGCGGATGACCGCGCGACCAAGGTCATGGCGACGCGGCTGACGATTTTCGGCCTCGTCGTGATCGACGAGGTGCAGGCCGATGGCACGGCCCGCCGCTTGCGCCCCTCCGAGGCCATCCACGCCTCCACTGCCCGCCCGTGGCGCATCGCGAAACCCTCAGGCCGCTACCGGGTCGATGACCGCCTGCCCGCGTCGGATTTGGATCTCTTCGCGGCCCAGCACGCCTGACGGGCCTCGTCTTCGGCATCAGCTACCCTAAGATTCCGTTCTTGACGCATCCTGCGCGGCCTTGTCGCCGCGCCGGTTGATGCGCCAGGAGCGTGGCGATGCATCTGGTTCAGCTTCTCCTGCCGCTCACCGACAACGCCGGCCGCCCGTTCGACGGCGCAGCCTATGGACGTGTGCGTTCCGAACTCGCGGAGCATTTCGGAATCATTTCCAGCTTTACCCGCGCCGCGGCCAACGGCGCCTGGAAGGAGGGCGGCCACACCGCCCATGACAATCTGGTGGTGTTCGAGGTCATGGCCCGCGAGATCGACCAGCATTGGTGGGAGAGATACAGGGCCGAGCTTGAGCGTCGTTTCCAACAGGAGACCATCGTCGTGCGGGCGTTCAAGGCAGACCTGCTTTAGCAGCCCTTGTCAGGCGCGTGCTCGCGCGGCGGAACCGGACTCGCATCGCCTTGCTTGTCGTGTCTGAAAAGCGGAGCAGAGCGATGTCGAAACCTCTGGTCGTTTGCGTTCCTCACAATCTCGGTAAGGCGGAGGCCGTGCGGCGCCTGCACGGGGGCATGACGCGGCTCAAATCGCAATTCGGCGACAACATCGCCTCGATCGAGGAAGTCTGGACAGACGACCGCATGGCCTTTCGCGTCAGCGCCATGGGGCAGGCCGTCGCGGGGCTTGTGGATGTGTTCGAAGATCAATTGCGTGTCGAAGTACAATTGCCGTGGATCCTGGCCGTGGTTGCGGAAAAGGCGAAGACCTTCATTCAGGCGCAAGGAACGCTCATGCTCGAAAAGAAATGATTCCTCATTCTTTTCTGAATGCTTGTTCACCAAGATTAACGAAGCAGGAACCCAACTGCCCCTTTTGCGTTAGTCCAACGGTTGCGACCGTGAGCTATTGCCGGTCCGCTTCACGAATATCTTGGAATGCATCGCATCGGATCGGTTTTTCCGTCCGGCAGTAACAACATTTGATATTTTAAGGATCACGCTATGCATGAGCGCTTGACGACGCAGCCGCATGCCTATCGTCCGCTTTTCAGCACCGAGTCAGAAAAACCCCTTCTCGTCTGCTTCTCTCACCTTCGGTGGGATTTCGTCTGGCAGCGCCCGCAACATCTGTTGAGCCGCGCAGCGCGGCATTACGACGTTCTCGTGATCGAGGAGCCCGTGTTCAAGCCGGGCATCGCTGCGCACATGGATGTCAGCGAGCGGCCCCATGGCGTCGTTGTCGCCGTTCCGGTCCTGAAAGAGGGTCTCTCTCAGAAAGAAGTGATCACGACGCAGCGCGGCCTCATTGCCGCTCTCATTGGCCGCCGGGCGCGCGAGCCGCGTGTCTTCTGGTACTACACGCCGATGGCAATGGCGTTCACGAACGACCTGGAATGCGATGTCTGCATCTATGACAACATGGACGAACTGTCACTGTTCAGGGGCGCCTCGCATGAGCTTCTGACGTTCGAGAGCGAATTGTTCGCCCATTCCGATCTTGTCTTCACGGGCGGCATGAGCCTCTACGAGGCCAAGCGCGACCGGCATCACAGCGTTCACGCCTTTCCCTCCTCCATCGACTTCGACCATTTCTCGAAGGCGCGCGGCGCGAAGAACGATCCGCAGGATCAGGCAGGCATCGGTTACCCGCGCCTGGGTTTCTTCGGCGTCATCGACGAGCGCATGGATCTCGAACTTGTGGCGACGGCCGCGGACTTACGTCCGGACTGGCAATTCGTGATGATCGGCCCGGTGGTGAAGATCGACCCCGCGTCTCTGCCGCAAAGACCCAACATCCATTGGCTTGGCGGCAAGTCCTATCAGGAATTGCCCCGCTATCTTTCGGGCTGGAATGTCGGGATCATGCCGTTCGCGCTCAACGAAGCGACGCGATTCATCAGCCCGACCAAGACCCCGGAATTTCTCGCGGCGGGCGTGCCCGTCATCTCGACCCCCATCGCCGACGTTGTCAGCCCCTATGGCGAGAAAGGCCTCGTGGACATCGCGAGGAATGCGGAGGAGATTGTCGCGAAAGCGGAGGCCATTCTCACACGTCCGAAAGACGCGTGGCTCGCCAAGGTCGATCGTCATCTCGAATCGGGATCATGGGACAAAACCTGGGCCGCCATGCACAGGTTGATACGCGATGTCAGCGGCGAGCCTGCCACCGATCGCGTGACGCATTCACTCCCCACCTACGCCAGCACGCCCGCGGAGTGATGGCATGTACGATTGGCTCATCGTCGGCGCAGGATTCGCGGGGAGTGTGTTAGCGGAGCGTCTTGCGAACGAGCGCAATGAACGCATCCTTCTGATCGACCGCCGCAACCATATTGGCGGCAATGCCTATGATCGTTTTGACGAGCATGGCCTGTTGATCCACCAATACGGTCCGCACATCTTCCACACCAACGCGAAGCAGATCTTCGACTATCTGTCGCGCTTCACCCAGTGGCGTTTCTATGAGCACCGGGTGCTGGCCGAGGTGGACGGGTTGCTCGTGCCAATCCCCATCAATCTCGATACGGTCAACAAGCTCTATGGTCTTCATCTGACCTCCGAGCAGCTGCAGGATTGGTTTGCGGGCCGGGCGGAGAAGGTGGGCGAGATCAAGACCTCGGAGGACGTGGTGGTGTCCGTGGTCGGGCGCGAGCTCTACGAAAAGTTCTTTCGGGGTTATACCCGCAAGCAATGGGGACTCGATCCGTCCGAACTCGACAAGTCCGTAACCTCACGTGTGCCGACACGCACGAACCGCGACGACCGCTACTTCGGCGACGAGTTCCAGTTCATGCCGCGCCATGGTTACACGCGCATGTTCGAGAAAATGGTCAGCCATCCGAACATCCATGTGATGACGCAGACCGATTACCAGGATGTGCGATATGCCATCCCCCATCGCCGGGTCATTTTTACGGGGCCGATCGATGAGTACTTCGATTTCCGGTTTGGAAAGCTGCCCTACAGATCGCTGCGCTTCGAGCATGTCACGCTCGACAAGCCGTTGCACCAGCCCGTTGGGGTCGTGAACTATCCTCAGACGCATGACTATACACGGGTGACGGAATACAAGCATCTGACGGGCCAGGAACACGCCAAGACCGCGCTGACCTATGAGTATCCGTCCGCTGTCGGCGATCCGTATTATCCCATCCCGAAGCCCGAAAATCAGGCGCTGTTCAAGAAATATGAGCGCTTGGCACTGGCGACGCCGAATGTCTGGTTCGTCGGACGCCTCGCGACCTACCGCTACTACAACATGGACCAGATCGTCGGTCAGGCGCTGGCAACATTCCGGCGCATCAATGAGACGCTGCCCTTGCGCACGGAGAGCCCGCCGGCTCTGCCCATCTCGGCCAAGACAACCGCGCTCGCTTCTTGAACAAGGAAGGGCGGAATGGATTCATCACCGATGACATCCCTTCCACTCTTCTCGAAAGTGTCGAGCCTCATCGCGCCGCAAGCCTTCTGGTGGTCGACCGGGATCGAGGACACCTTCATCACCGAACCTTGGCCTTCGACCGGGCGGATTCTCGACGAATATGAGCTGACTGGGCATTATGCGCGGTGGTCCGATGATCTTGCTCTTGTGGCCGCGCTCGGTGTCAAGACGGTGCGCTATGGCATTCCCTGGCACCATGTCGAACCGGAGCGCGGGCAGTGGGATTGGAGCTTTCCCGACAAGGCTCTCGGGCGTCTCATCGATCTGCGCATCGATCCCATCGTCGATCTCGTCCATTACGGCCTGCCGCCGTGGTTGAAAGGGGCCTATCTCAACCCCGAATATCCTGACCGCGTCGCGGAATATGCCTCGCGTCTCGCGGCGAGATTCCAGGGGCGGATTTTCTGGTACACGCCGCTGAACGAACCGCGCATCACGGCCTGGTATTGCGGTCGCCTCGGCTGGTGGCCGCCTTTCCGGCGCGGCTGGTCCGGCTTCATCGAGATCATGATGGCGATTGCGCGAGGCATCGTGCGGACGGTGCAGGCGTTTCGCGCGACCGATCCGGATATTCTGCCGGTTCATGTGGACGCAACCGATCTCTACGAGACCCGGGATCCCGCTCTGACCGACGAGGTCGAGCGGCGGCAGGAGATCGTATTTCTCGCGCTTGATCTCGTCAGCGGGCGGGTCGGGCACGAGCACCGGCTCTGGCCATGGCTTCTCAAACATGGCGCGCGGGAAGAGGATCTCGCCTGGTTTCAGGAGAACGCCGTCGATCTGCCCTTCATCGGCTTGAACCTCTATCCCATGTTCACGAAAAAGCGGTTGCAACGAGAGGCGAGGGGGCGGTTTCGCATTCGCCAACCTTACGCGTCCGGCGATCTCGTGGCCCAGCTGGGACGGCTCTACCATGCGCGCTACAAATCGCCGCTCTTCGTCAGCGAGACGGCGTCCGTCGGCTCGGTGGCCAAGCGGCAGCGCTGGATGGACGATTCCATCGCCTCGGTACGGCAATTGCGCAGCGAGGGCGTCCCGATGGTGGGTTATACCTGGTGGCCGATGTTCGACATGGTCGCCTGGGCCTATCGCCAGGGTACAAAAAAACCCGCCGATTATTTCGCCGCGATGGGGTTGTGGGACCTCAATCCCGCGACCCTGGATCGAACTCCCACGCCTCTCGTCAGTTCCTATCAGACCTATGTGGCCGGCGGCGCATCCGCCGTCGGGCCGCTCAATTTTGTCGCGCGTTGACAATGCGGGGGCGTCTTCATGTTTCGCAGTTTCTTTCTGGCCGGTTTCGAGGGCTCGACCGGCTACAACCGCCACGGTCAGTGGTTCGACCAGGTGGTCGCCACGGGGCACGAGAAGACCTTCCGCGAAGATTATCGCGCGCTCGCGAAACTCGGCATTCACGGAATTCGCGAAGTCATGCGCTGGCCGCTGATCGACCTGGGGCATGGCCGCTACGATTTCTCCTCGGTTGCGCCGTTCATGCTGGCTGCTGCCGAAAATGGAATCGAGGTGATCTGGGATCTCTTCCACTATGGCTTCCCGCGGCATGTCGATGTGTGGAGCAGGGAGTTCCCGAGTCTTTTCGCCGATTACTGCTACGCGGCCGCGCGCTTCGCTGATCGGCATTCGGAGGGTGCGCTTTATGTCACGCCGGTCAATGAGCCTTCGTTCATGGCCTATGCGGCCGGTGAAAAGGGATTGTTCGCGCCGCACGAGACCGGGCGAGGCTGGGACTTGAAGGTCGCTCTTGTGCGGGCCGCTATTCAGGGCATCGACGCGATCCGCTCCGTCCGCCCCGATGCGCGCATCGTCAACGCTGACCCGCTCTGCCGCGCCGCGGTGCCGGAAGAACAGCCCGATTGCCGCGACGAGGTGGAGGACTTCAACAATCGGCTCGTCTTCCAGTCCTGGGATATGCTTTGCGGCCGCCTTCTGCCGGAACTGGGCGGCAGCCGAGCGCATCTCGATATCGTCGGCATCAACTATTACTGGACGAACCAGTGGGAATGGGGTCTCGAGCCCTCGCCTGACGGAACGATTCCGCCACTCTCCGATCACGATCCGCGCCGCGTCAAGCTGGGCGATCTCGTGACGAACGTGTGGGACCGCTATGGCGGCGATCTCATAATCACGGAGACGACCCATGTGGGCGAGAAGCGTGGCCCTTGGCTTCGCGAGGTTGCCGAGGAATCGGAGCTCCTGCTGCGCGACGGCGTACCGCTGCAGGGAGTTTGCATTTATCCCATCCTCGGCATGCCGGAATGGCATTCTCCCCAGGATTGGACGGCGATGGGCTTATGGGATCCGGTCTGCCATCAGGAGCCCCATGGCGCGCGTGTTCCTTGCCAGCCGATGCTGGATGTCTTTCGCGATTTGCGGGTCAAGGCATTGATCTCGGCCGCTAATTGAGCGTTGCGGATGCGCGCTTTCCGGCGCGTCGGTCGTTGCGCGGTTCGGAATCAAGAAACGCATCGCGGACCTGAAGAAGGACCAGTGGCCGCGCGCCGGGTTGATGATTGGGGCGAAGTGATCCCCGCATGAGGGCGAGCAGGAGGCTAAAGCCGGCGCGCGGCGGCTCCATGTGGCCCAATGCATCCGCTTTGCTGCCCAAGTATTATCTCATTTCAACTCCAAGAGTGCCCGAACTGCTGGCCATTCCCGGAGCGATAGCGGTTCACCCGATAGGAAGGCGAACAAGACAATGACTTCAATTCTCAATGTCGGCGAACCGGCACCGTGGTTCTCGGCGGCAACATGCGACACTTCCGGCGAAAACATCGCGTTCAACGAGCTCGCGGGACGTCATATAGTGCTTTTTTTCCTTGGTGCGGGCGAGGAACCGAGCGTACAGAGTGCACTCGCTGCATTCACGCAACGTACGGATCTCTTTGACGACGATCGCGCCCTGCTTTTAGGGATCAGTTCCGGTCCGGGCAGCGGCGGCAGCCGCGAGCGCATGCTCCAGCGTCAACCCGGTCAGCTTTTTCTTGATGACAGTAGTGGCGCCATAGCGCGCGGATACGGAGTGGTGGAGCCCGGCACCACGGGAACTCAATCCAAAGTCCACCCGACCGCTTTCATCCTGAGCCCAGCCTTACAGATCGTGGGGATTGTGCCGCTGACCGAGCCGACAGCATTCGCCGAGCAGGTTGTGTCGCTGCTTCGCGAGCATTCGGGCAAGCCAGCATTTCAGAACGCGCCCGTGCTGATTGTGCCGCAGGTGTTCGATCGTTCTCTCTGCGCGCAGCTGATTGAACTATATGAAGCAGCAGGCGGAAGGGAGATCGGCGCTATCGAGAACAAGGGCGAAGTCGTCCAGCAATTTGATCCAAAATTCAGAAAGCGCCTGGACCATTATATTTCGGATGAAGATGCGCTCCAGCGAATGCGCGTCTCTGTGGAGCGTCGATTGGCGCCGATGGTCTATCGTGCATTCCAGTTTCCTGTGACGCGCATCGAGCGGTATCTCGTTGGTTGCTACGATGCGGTGACGGGCGGCTATTTCCGGCCCCACCGTGACAATACAGCGCCACCTGTAGCGCATCGTCGGTTCGCACTAACGATCAATCTTAATGAGGGTTATGAGGGAGGCCACCTTCGCTTCCCTGAATATGGCAATCAGCCCTACAGTGCGGCGCCTGGAGATGCGATTGTATTTTCCTGCTCCCTTTTGCACGAAGTGACACCCGTAACGCAGCATCGGCGCTACGCATTTGTGACCTTTTTATATGACGAACAGTCTCACCGCGTCCGCGAAGCAAACAAAGCGAGGGCGGATCTGTCCGGACGCTAGAGCTTGATCCATGTCTTTTTGAACAATCAAGCTCTCGCTTCCTTATTGCCGCATGATCAGAACACCGGTTTCCACTTGTTCTGATCATGCTCTAAGCGGCCGCTTCCGCCGCGCGCACGGCCTCTTCCAAACGCGGCGCACGCGCTTCGACCGACAGATCGATGAGGCTGTCGAGAAGGGTCGTCGCCGTCGGATCCGCCATGGCATCGTCCTGGAAGAGCCGCAGTGTCGAGGCGACCATCCGTCCGCGCCCGTACGTGCGCTCGACCCCAAGCGCGACCGGCTTGTGAATCCAGCCGACCACCAGACCGGCGAAGACGCGGGCCTGGAAATCGAGCAGATTGCAGCCGGAAATCACATAATCGGGCAGGACCCGGTCCATGGTTTCATCCAGAAGCGGTCCGCCCGGGAACTCCGCGAAATGCCCGGCGCGGCGCAGCCATGAGAAGGACGACGCCCAATCCCCGCGCCACAAGGTGCCGTCGCGCGATTTGACCTTCACATTCTGCCAATGCGGAAAGAACGGGTAGAGGGTCATCTCGTGCTCCGGCAGCAGCAGGAGGTTCGCGCCCTGGCGGACGCGATCCGCGATCGCCTTGTCATGATGGCGCGCGACAACCACCGTCGCCTCTTCAAGGTCGCGGGCGGCGGCATATCCCATGGCGTGAAGACGGTCGCGCAGATCCTCATCCGCCGACCAGACGAGCTGGCGGGCCTGGGCCGGCGCGGCGCGTTTGGGGTGGATGGCGACGTCCACATGGTTGTGTGCGATGAGCCGCCCGTCCGATGCGCGCAAGTCGAACGCGATGCGGCGCAGGCTGGGCTCCGTCAGCTCGGGTATGGCCACCTCCACGTGGCCGAGATCGAGCACGAACGGCGCGTCGATGCGAGGCAGGGGCAGGTTCTGCCGTGCGTCGCAGAGACTGATTTCGAGCTGGCAATCCTCCAGCTCCGGTCCCGCGCCATGAGCGACGAAGAGATGGAGCCGCGCGGTCTCGCCCGCCCAATAGGAGACGCGCTCCCATTTCGGCACGATCACCGTATCCGCGTTGATGATGTGGAACAGTTCATGGAACACGCGCGGATTGCGGCGCATGTCGAGAAGACCATTCGACTCCCAATGGCAATCGTGCAGTTCCGTGATGACATAGCCGGCGAGGCTCGGCTTCCGGCGCATGGCCTCGATCTCGTATTTGAGTGCCCGGAACTGCTGCCACTGCGCGGCGATGACGAACCGGCGCAGATCGCCGAAAACGCGGTCCATGCTCCAGTCGGAAAAGCGGTTCTCGACACCGTGGGCGTACATCACGCCCTCGCCCCAATCGTGACCGGTCTCGAACCACCACGGTTCCTCGCCGTTGGCGTCGCGCAGATCCTTCGGATAGGGCAGGCCCCAATTGCCGAACTCGGAGCACATGAGCGGTTCGCGCCCCGTGATCACGGCGTCGCCATGCGGGGAATAGAGCCAGGAGGCGCGGCTTGCGAGTTCGTCGACGAACTTGTCCCATTCGTCCCGATGGTCGGGAATGGCGGCGTAGAAGTGATAATCCGCGATGTCCGATTCCACGTGGAAACTCGGTGCAAGTGGTGAATTGTCGACCACGAGGCGGGTCGGGTCATAGGCCTTGAGCCACGCGAAGGTCCGCTTGAGCCACTCGCGATGATCCGGGTCGTTGACGAGATCCACGCCCCAATTCTCGTTGATGATCGTCCAGATGATGATCGAGGGATGGTTGCCGTCGCGGTCGACGATGCCCTTCAGGAGCTTTTCCTTTCGCCCCCGCGAGCGATCCGTCGCCATGCCGCCATTGGGAAGCTCCGTCCAGATGAGCAGGCCCATCCGGTCGGCCACTTCGTAATAGCGCGGATCCGCCGCCTTGATGTGACAGCGCAGGCAGTTGATCCCAAGCTCCTTCGCCTTGCGGAACTGGTCCTCGAGAAAGGCCACCGACGGCACGGTGCAGATCGTGTCGGGATAGTAATCCTGGTCGAGTGCGGCGCGCAGATAGAGCGGCTCGCCATTGAGATAAAATTTGCCGTTGCGGGCTTCGATGGTGCGGAAGCCGAACCGATCCTCGACCTCGTCCTTCACCGTGCCGCCGCGCACGAGTGACATGCGGATGCGGTAGAGGTTCGGTTGATCCGGCGACCAGGATTCCACGTCGGTCACGGAAAACTCGAACGGCATGCTCGTGACGCCGACCTGGGTCTCGTGCATCTCGTCGAGCACCACCTTGCCGGATGGGTCGGACACCTCGATCCGGATTTGCGCCTCGTCGGTCAGCGGCCTGGCGAAGAAGACGCCCGCCATGACCCGGCCCGTTTCCCGGTTGGGAACCAGGCGGATGCGCGTCATGTGGTCGGCGATGCGGCGTTCGAGGTAAACCGGTTGCCAGATGCCTGAAAGCGGGCCGTACCAGCTCTGCTTGCCGAAAGGAATTTCCGCGAGCGGCGAATCCGGAAACTCGGCCGGATTGTCGGTTGGGGAATCGACGCGCACCTTGATCTCGTTGCTTCCCGGTTTGAGATAGGACGTTACGTCGAAGGAGAAAGGCAGAAAGCCGCCCTCGTTCGTGCCGACCAGTTCGCCGTTGATGAAGACGCGCGAGTTGTGAAAGACCGCGCCGAAGCGCAGCCATATGCTGTCATGGAGCCACTCCGCAGCGACCTCGATGGTCTTGCGGTAGAGCCCTATTCCCGCACGCATGCGCAGATCCGAGAACTGGGCCTGCCAGGGACTCGGCACTCCGATCTGACGAATCTCGGCGGGGCCGGACAGGCGGTCATCCGCGACGTGCAGAAATTCCCAGGTCCCATCCAGGCTGATGCAATTGTCGTGCATGAGAACTCCTTGAATCTGGCTCTACCCAAGGGCGTCCAAAGCGGCGAAAACATGACTGAGCCCGCTGCTGCCGGTCGGGCGCACCATCCGCGGCACCGTGTCCGACCCCGGGTGTCGCTCGAACCATTGGTCCTCATCCGCGACAATGGCGATTTGCCCCAATCTGCGACAACGACCGAGCAGAGCATTGGATCCCACGCGCCGGTCCCGGTGTCGCCTCCTCGTGGCAATCGGAGCGTCCGTGAGGCGGTTATCGGGGAGCCTCTTCTCGCCAATCGCCGGGCGTGAGGCCCGTGGCTGGGGCTATCGCGGAGGACGGTATGGGAACGATGTTGTTCATCATTCTTGGCTTTTTCTTGCACTTGGCCCGTCCGGAGGCGACTTTTCGCCTCAATGATTCGCATAACCAGCCCCCACGGGATTGCGACAAGGCGGACTGAATGACGAATATTGGAATGCGGCGGCTCCTCTGGGCCGCAATGATGACGTTGACGATCGCCGCCGGCGGCGCCGCTCAGGCGCAGGTGAAGGCTCAGGCCCAGCCGCAGACCCAATCGCAACCGCAAAGCCCGCCGCCGGTCGCGCAGGCCGCCGCTCCCGCTGCGGAGCCTGTGGTCACGATCTCGACCGACACCAAGGCCGCGCGCGCCAAGCTCGACGGCTTCAAGGCGGATCTCGATCAGAAGGAGTTGGCGCTTCGGGGCCGGACCCTGTCCAACGCGGAACTCCAGAGCCTCCGACAGCAGATGGAGCCGATCATCGGCAACATCCGGACGCTCATCGAAGAGCAGGCGCCCAAGCTCGAGGCGAGCAAGGCGCGGTTGACCCAGCTTGGGCCGAAGCCGAAGGATGGCCAGCCCGAAGAGAGCGCCGACGTCGTCAAGGACCGCAGCGAGCGTGAGATGGCCGTCGCGGAACTCGATGAGACGCAGCGCCTGGCCCGCGCACTTCTCGTCCAGGCAGAACAGGTCAACGCCCAGATCAGCGATCGGCGCAGAGCCGGGTTCACGCGGGCGCTGTTCGAGCGCAGCGATGGAATCTTAAGTCCAAGCCTGTGGCTCAGCGTCCTCCAGGCCATCCCGCGTGAAATTCGCGCCCAGCAGATCACCCTCTCCGACACCTTGGGCCAGATGGAGCGCAACGCGACTCTCGGCGTGTTGCTGTTCGTCGGGCTGGCACTTGGTATCGCCATCGCGCTCTATGGCGGACGTCGCTACATCGCCCCTCGTCTGGTCAGACGCGATCCCGAGATCACCGACCCGGCGCGCCGCAGTCGGCTGCTGGCGGCGCTTGCCGTCGTGCTCCTCGGTGCGGTTCCTGCCCTCTTCGGGAGCTGGATCGTCTGGGTCGCTCTCGACTCGGCCGACATCTTTCCACCGCGCCTCGAACAGGTCGTCGCGGCGCTTCTGTTCGGCATCGCATTCGTGGCCTTCGTGCGCGCCCTGGTGGACGCCATCCTTGCGCCCGATCATACGCCCTGGCGCCTGGTCAACGTCTCGAATGCCTCCGCGACGCGGATCATGAGTTTCGCAGTGACGATTGCGACGGTCATGATGGCCGGAAAGGTGTTGGAATCGTTCAACCAGGCGATTGCCGCGGCCCTGCCGATCACGGTCATCACCCGGGCGTTCTTCGCTCTCGCTTCGACCTTGATCTTCGCTGAGCTGTTGCGCCGCTTTGCGCGCAAGGCTTCGCAGGAGGAGGCCTGCCTCGGACCCTACATGGCGCCGGAGCCGGATATCGGCGGCCCCCTGCGGACCCTGGGTTGGATCGTGGTCGGCATCGTCGCCGTCAGCGTGTTGAGCGGCTATGTGGCGCTTGCGTCCTTCCTGGTCGATCAGGTCGTCTGGGTCTCGATCATCGTCGCCTTGCTCATTCTCTCCATCGCGTTGGCCGATGAATTCATCGGCGGAACGCTGCGCGGCGAGAGCCGGATCGCCACGGTTCTTCAAGCCAATACGGGCCTGCGCCGCCGCTCTCTGGAGCAGATCGGCGTTCTGGCGAGCGGCGCGGCGCGCCTCGGCCTCATCATCATGGCGATCCTTCTGACCCTGGCGCCTTGGGGGATCGAATCCACCGATTTGATGGGGTCCGTGCGGGCCGTATTCTTCGGCTTCAGCGTCGGCGATGTGACCATTTCCATCTCGTCGATTCTGATCGCGGCCCTGCTTTTCGCCGCAGGCTTCGCGGTGACACGCGTGATCCAGCGCTGGCTCGACCACACGTTCCTGCCGGCGACCGATCTCGATGCGGGATTGCGCAATTCGATCCGCACGGCGACGGGCTATGTGGGCATCATCACGGCCGGCGTGATCGCCTTCAGTTATCTCGGCCTCAGCCTGGAGCGCGTGACGATCGTCGCCGGTGCGCTCTCCGTCGGTATCGGTTTCGGTCTACAATCCATCGTCAATAACTTCATCTCGGGCCTGATCCTCCTGTGGGAGCGTCCGATCCGCGTGGGCGATCTCGTTGTCGTTGGTGACGGTGAGGGCTATGTGCGCCGGATCAACGTGCGCTCGACCGAAATCCAGACCTACGACCGTTCGACGCTGATCGTGCCGAACTCGAACCTGATTTCCGGCATCGTGCGCAACCGGGTCCGCAACGACCGTATCGGACGCGTGCTGGTTTCGGTGCCCGTGCCCCGCGCCACCGATCCGGACCTCGTTGCCGGCATCATGCGAACCGCCGCGCTTGCACACCGCGAGGTGATGAGCGAGCCCGCCCCGCGCGTGATCTTCAAGAAGGTCACCGAAAATACCATCGATTTCGATCTGGTCTGCTTCGTTGACGATATCGATGCGGGGGGGCGTGTCGCGAGCGACCTGTATTTCGAGGTTTTCCGGGGATTGCGGAAGGCCGGCGCTTCCTCCATTCCGGAGGTTCCGGCCCCCAAGGAAGAAGAGCCGGAAGAGCCTGTCCGCAAGGTGAAGGCGGACGAGGAGGAAGGCTTAACCCTTCTCAAGGATAAGTCCTCCCCATGAAACATCTTGCCCTCCTCAGCCTCGTGGCGCTGACGCTCGCCGCCTGTCAGGGCGCGCAGCGTCCTCGCCAGACCCCGAGCTTCTACGTCTCCATGGCGAATGCCAGCGCCGTGGTGGATGCGGCGACCGCGCGGGACATGATCAGCGCCTATCGCCGCAACAAGGGTCTCGGCCCCCTGACCCTCGATCCGGAGCTGCAGAAAGCGGCCGAGGCGGAGGCCGACGCGATGGCGGCTGTGGACAAGCCGAGCTCCGCGGACGCCTTCAAGGCTCGTCTTGCGGCTGCGGGCTTCACGGCTCCGGCCGCCAACCTCTCCGCCGGCTACCACACCCTCGCGGAAGCGTTTTCCGGCTGGCGCGAGAGCCCCCAGCACGACCGGGTGCTGCTCGATCCTCAGGCGACCCGCATCGGCATCGCTACGGCCTATACACCGAGCTCGAAATACAAGGTCTATTGGGCGCTTGTCGTCGCCACGGGCAAGCGCTGATCTTTCGGAACTTGTCCTCGGCCTGCGCGAGCTTAGGTCCATGGCTTGAGAGCCGGGAACTTGTTCAGCAACGGATCATGTAACGCCGGCTATAAGATGGAGCTGTTTCGGCATGCTCCGTCCAGCTCGCAGGTAGACCGCATATGTGGCTGATCCGCCTTTATGCCCGCGTCCTCGGCCAACTCGGCTCCGACCTTCGCATCGGCGGTGTCCTGGCCCTGGCCAATGTGGCGCTCGCGATTTCGGCCTTTGCCGAGCCGATCCTGTTCGGGCGCATCATTGATGTTCTGACCCGTGCCCAGATTCCCGGCACGCCACGCATCACGTTCACGGTTCTGACCCCGCTCATCGTCGCCTGGGTCGCGTTCGGGTTTTTCTCCATCGGCGCGGGCGCTCTGGTGGCGCTCTATGCCGACCGGCTCTCCCATCGTTGCCGCCTTGCGGTCGTGGCGAACTATTTCGAGCATGTGCTCGAGCTGCCGCTCGCCTTCCACACCTCGACCCATTCGGGCCGCGTGCTGAAGGTGATGCTGGAGGGCTCGAACGGCATGGCCTGGCTCTGGCTCGGCTTCTTCCGCGAGCATTTCGCGGCGCTCGTCGCGCTTTGCGTGCTGCTTCCGCTCACGGTCTTCCTCAACTGGCGGCTCGGCCTTTTGCTCGTGGCGCTCGTCATTGTCTTCACGATCCTCACCATCATCGTGCTGCGCAAGACCGAGAGCCTGCAAGGCTCGGTCGAGCGCTATCATTCCAGCCTCGCGGAACACGCCTCCGACGCACTCGGCAACGTGCCGGTGATTCAGTCCTTCACTCGCGTCGAGGCGGAGACGCGCTCGCTT
Organism: Microvirga alba; assembly: GCF_015694465.1. Taxonomy (GTDB): domain Bacteria; phylum Pseudomonadota; class Alphaproteobacteria; order Rhizobiales; family Beijerinckiaceae; genus Microvirga; species Microvirga alba. Next base: position 205,082 of record NZ_JADQDO010000002.1, on the reverse strand, counting down.
AAAACCATCATCCAGCAATTGCTGCAGGCACAGAATCCGGTTCTGTCCTGGTGGGCCATCGCCTCTGTCGCGTCCCGCGCCGCCGCGACGATCACGGTCACCGCGATCTTCCTCGTCGGCACGGGCCTGCATCTCAATGGACTCGCCACCATCGGCGAGATCGTCATGTTCATGAGCATGGCGACCATGCTCATTTCGCGGCTTGAACAGGCGGTGAGCTTCGTCAACCAGCTCTTCATGCAAGCGCCGAAGATGCGGGAATTCTTCGAGATTCTCGACACCGCGCCTGTCGTTCACGATCGTGCCAACGCGAAGCAGGTGGAGCGCTTCCAGGGTCACGTCGCTTTCGAGGATGTGAGCTTTTCCTACGACGGCAAGCGCACTGCCATCGAGGACGTGACCTTTTCCACGAATCCCGGCGAGACGGTGGCACTGGTGGGCTCTACCGGCTCCGGCAAATCGACGACATTGGGACTTTTGCACCGCGCTTTCGATCCGCAGTCGGGCGCTATCCGCATCGACGGTGACGACATTCGCGACATTGCGCTCTCGTCTCTTCGCCGCAATATCGGCGTCGTGTTCCAGGAGCCGATGCTGTTCGCGCGATCCATCCGCGAGAACCTCCAGGTCGGGCGGCCAGACGCCACCGACGCGGAGATGATCGAGGCGCTGGAGCGCGCCCAGGCCATCGAGTTCATCTCCCGCCAGAGCGAGGGTCTCGATACGATCATCGGCGAACGCGGCCGCTCGCTTTCCGGCGGCGAACGTCAGCGCCTTTCCATCGCGCGCGCGCTCCTGAAAAATCCGCCGGTCCTCATTCTCGACGAGGCGACGAGCGCGCTTGACGCCGCCACCGAACAGAAGCTGCAGAAGGCGTTGGATGAGGTCATGCGCGGCCGCACGACTTTCGTCATCGCTCACCGGCTCGCCACCATCCGAAATGCCGACCGGATCCTCGTCTTCGATCACGGCCATATCATCGAAACAGGGACCTTTGACGAACTCGTCGCCAAGGGCGGGCGTTTCGCGGAGCTTGCCAAGGCGCAATTCATGGCCACGGAAGAGAAGCCGAAGCGTCCGAGGATAGTTGCGGAGGAGGCGCTAAAGGCCTAGAGCCTTGGGATGGAGTAAATCGATGTCCCTGGCTGTGAGCGATCCGAGCATAACTGACTGGTCGGGACCGGCATCGACAGCGCGTCACAAGATCAATGGCGTCACGCTGCACGATGTGGAGGTTGGTGCTCCCGGTGCGCCTCTCGTTATTCTGTTGCATGGATTCCCTGATTTCTGGTGGGGCTGGCGTCGGCAGATCGGGCATCTCGCGGCGTCGGGCTTTCGAGTCGTCGTGCCCGATCAGCGCGGCTACAATCTCAGCGAAAAGCCGATCGGTTTTAAAGCCTACGACCTCGATACGCTGGCCGCCGACATCATTGGCTTGGCGGATGCCTATGGCTGCGAGAAAGTTCAGCTCGTCGGGCACGATTTCGGCGGCTTCGTCGGCTGGTGGACGGCGACCCGGCACCCTGATCGGGTCGAACGCCTTGTCGCCATCAACGCTCCGCATCCGCATATCGCGCTCTCGTATGTCCGCCGACATCCGATCCAGATGATGCGTAGTTTCTACATGGGAATTTTCCAGCTTCCCTGGGTTCCGGAATCGATTCTTGGTTTGCGTGACTACGCGGTGTTGCGGAAGACTCTCACGATGAGCAGTCGCGCCGGGACTTTCTCGGCCGCCGATATGAAGCGTTACGAAAACGCGTGGGCCATGCCCGGAGCATTGACCGGCATGGTCAATTGGTATCGCGCCCTGCGCATTCGGCCCAATCTGACCGATGCGACGGTCAAGGTGCCGACACTGGTCATGTGGGGGCTACGCGATCACTTCCTGGATCGCGGGCTCGCCGATGAGAGCTTGAAGCTGTGCGAGAACGGACAATTCCTCGGATTTGAGAATGCCACGCATTGGGTTCACCTCGAGGAAGCGGAAGGGGTCAACGAGGCTCTGGTTTCTTTCCTCAAATCCTGACGCGAGTTAGATGCTGAAAGCGTTTGTGCCGGCTTGCGGTGGGGCTATTGTGCCGCTGTGGATAGAAAACCATGTCGCACCGACCCCATGAACTGACCTCGGAACTGACCTCGCTTGAATGGTCGGGCGATCCAACCGATGGCCACCATCAGGTCAATGGTATCGCGCTCCATGATGTCGAGCTCGGAGCCGCTGACGCTCCCCTCGTCATTCTTCTCCATGGATTTGCTGATTTCTGGTGGGGCTGGCGACGGCAGGTCGATGACCTTGCGGCTGCCGGTTTTCGCGTCGTGACGCCCGATCAACGTGGATATAACCTCAGCGAGAAGCCGATCGGGCTGAAATCCTACGACCTCGATACTCTCGCAGCCGATATCGTCGGTTTGGCGGAGGCCTACGGGCGCGAGAGATTCCATCTCATCGGGCATGATTTTGGCGGCCTCCTCGCTTGGTGGACTGCCACCCGCTATCCGGATCGGGTCGAGCGCATGGTCGCGATCAACGCGTTCCACCCCGAAATTCTGATCCCCTATATCCGCAAACATCCGGCCCAGATGCTTCGCAGCATCTACATGATGATCTTTCAGGTCCCCTGGCTTCCGGAAGCATTGCTGAGCCTGCGCAACTTCGCGATTCTTCGCGGGCTGTTTCATCTTGGTGCCCATAAGGGGACCTTCTCCGAGGCCGATTTGAGTCGCTATATGCGGACGTGGTCGGTGCCCGGAGCCATGACGGGGATGGTCAATTGGTATCGCGCCCTGCGGCGCAGGCCAAAGATCGAGAATCCCCGCGTCAAGCCGCCGACCCTCGTGATCTGGGGACTCCAGGACCGATATTTGCAAAGGGGGCTTGCCGAGGACAGCCTGCGCCTGTGCGACAATGGCGAAGCCCTCTGGCTCGAAGACGGCTCGCATTGGGTGCATATCGAGGAGCCGGAGACGGTCAACAAGGCGCTGATCGACTTCCTGAAATCGCCTTAGAGCTTGATCATGTCACTTTGAAACCTGATCAAGCTCCAGATTCCTTATTGCCGCATGATCCGGGCGAACAACCGGTTTCCACTTGTTCCGATCATGCTCTAGTCGGCCTTGTTCCCGACCGGGACGAGCCGGGTGATCCGAAGCGCCATGATGCGGTTGCGCGACTTGCGCAGCACCTGGAAACGGAAGCCGTGGAAGGTGAAGATCTGCCCCGTGTCGGGAATGGCTTGCGCCTCATGGATGACGAGGCCGGCGATGGTCGTGGCTTCTTCGTCGGGCAGATTCCAGTCCATGGCGCGGTTGAGGTCGCGGATCGGCACGGATCCGTCGACATTCACCGACCCGTTGGGCTGGGGCCGAACGCCCTGAACCGAAAGGTCGTGCTCGTCCTTGATGTCGCCGACGATCTCTTCGAGGATGTCCTCCAGCGTCACAAGACCCATCACCTCGCCGTATTCGTCCACCACGAGCGCGAAGTGGGTCTTCTTGGCGAGGAAGGCCTTCAACTGGTCGCGGAGCGAGGTCGTGTCGGGCACGAACCAGCTCTCAAGCGCAATGGCCTCGACCTTGAGCTTGGTCGCGTCGCCGCTGACCATATCGAGCGCACGCAGGAGATCCTTCGCGTGCAGGACGCCGATGATGTTCTCCTGGCTGCCGCGCCAGAGAGGTATGCGGGTATAGGGCGAGGCCAGCACCTCGCGCACGATTTCTTCCGATGAGAGATCGGCATTGATGGTCCGCATCTTGGTGCGGTGGACCATGACCTCGGAGACGCTGAGCTCCTGGAGGTCAAGAAGGCCGCCCCACATGTCGCGTTCGACCTTCTCGACGTTGCCTTCCTTGCGCAACAGATCGAGTTGACCACGGATCTCCTCCGACGCGGACAGGATCGGTGTGTTCTCCCCGATGCGGATGCCGAAGGGCAGCAGCATGAGCCGCACCGCTCGCTCGACCATCAGCGCCAACGGGCCGAGGATCGCGACGACCCAGGACATCGGCCGCGACAGAAGAAGCGCGGCACTGTCAGGCGAGGTGATCGCGAGCGTCTTCGGCAGGACCTCGGCAAAGACAATCACCAGGATCGACATGAAGACGGTGGCATACAACGCGCCCTCGCTGCCGAAGAGATTGACGAGGATGCTGGTCGTAAAGGCCGAGACGCCGATATTGACCATGTTGTTGCCGATCAGCGCGGTGCCGAGGAAGCGCTCGCGCATATTCAGCAGGCGGTTCACCAGCTTCGCGCGGATATCGCCGTTCTTTTCCAGAAAGAGCATGCGCGACCGCGACGCGCCGGTGAACGCCGTCTCGCCCGCGGAGAAGAACGCGGACAAAAGAAGGCAGAAGACCACGACGAGGGCCGCGAACCAAAGGTTGACGGAATGATCTTCACTCATGGCCGTTATGCGCTGTTCTCATCCTTCAGGAAGGCCCGTACGCTGTCGACGGAAATCCCGGGAGCAATGAAGCTTTTCCCGATGCCGCTGGCCAAAATGAAGGTCAGGGCGCCCCCCTTCACCTTCTTGTCCTGGGCCATGGCGTCGAGAAGGTCTTCGACCGTGCCGCACCCTCCCGCAACCTGGTTCAGGCGGGTGGGAAGTCCAGCGGCGGACAGATGAGCCTCGACGCGCTCCGCATCGGCAACCGGGCAGAGCCCAAGCGAGGCCGAAAAGCGGAAAGCGAGGCACAACCCGATGGCCACGCCTTCACCGTGGACGAGGCGCGCGGAATTGTAGTGCGTGATCCGCTCCAGGGCATGGCCGAAAGTATGGCCGAGGTTGAGCAACGCACGGTCGCCGTCCTCGCGCTCGTCGCGCACCACGACGGCGGCCTTGGCGCGGCAGCTTTGGGCGACCGCTTCGTTCCGTTCCGGGCCGCCCGCGAAGACGCCCTGCCAGTTCTTCTCGCACCAGGCGAAGAACGCGGCGTCGTCGATGAGGCCGTATTTCACCACCTCCGCATAGCCGGCGCGCATTTCGCGCAACGGGAGCGTGTCGAGAAGAGCGGTGTCGGCGAGAACGAGGCTCGGCTGGTGGAACGCGCCGACGAGATTCTTGCCGTGGCGCGAATTGATGCCGGTCTTGCCGCCAACGGACGAGTCGACCTGCGAGAGCAGGGTCGTCGGCACCTGCACGAATCGAACGCCCCGGCGCACCACGGCGGCCGCGAAACCGGCCAGATCGCCCACCACGCCGCCGCCCAAAGCGACGACGAGATCACCGCGTTCGATCCTGGCTTCCAACACCGCGTCGCACACGGTTTCGAGAAACGCATAGCATTTCGTCGCCTCGCCGGCTGGGACGGTCACGACCGAAGTGCGCAGGCCATGCTGTTGGAGCGACCGCGCCAGAATGTCGGCGTAGAGCGGTCCCACATGCTCGTCGGTGACGATGGCGGCTGCTCGCGCGCCAAGGGCCGCGATGCGCTGTCCCGCTTCCTGGAGCAGGCCGCGCCCGACGTAAATCTCATAGGCCCTGTCGCCCAACGGCACCGGAACGGTGGTGATGGATGCGTCCGGCATCCGCTCTGCTGCGCCGCTCAAGGTTGCGCACTCCCCTGTTGTTCAAACCAGCCGCTCAGGGTCTCGATGATGTCCGCGACGACGCGATCGTGAGGGGCCTCGTGCGAGTCCACGGTCAGGTCCGCTGTCGCGTAGACCGGGTAGCGGGCTTCCATGAGCTGCCGCATCGTGCCTTCCGGGTCCGGATTCTGGAGCAAGGGCCGGGTCGCGCGCTTGCGGACGCGCCGCATGAGCACGTCGAGATCGGCTCGGAGCCAGATCGAGATGCCGTGCTCGGCGATCCGGGCGCGGGTCTCTTCGTTCATGAAGGCCCCGCCGCCGGTTGCCAGCACCATCGGCCCGTCCTCCTGAAGGAGGCGGGCAATGACCCGACGTTCCCCGTCCCGGAAATGATCTTCGCCATGGGTGGCGAAGATGTCGGGAATGGTCATGCCGGCTGCCGCCTCGATCTCGTGATCGGCGTCGCGAAACGGCAGCCCGAGGGTCTGGCTGAGCCTGCGGCCCACGGTACTTTTTCCGGCTCCCATGAGGCCGACGAGCACGATGGATCGCGTGCCAAGTTGGCGGCTGATCGGGTGGCCGCCCCGGCTTCCGGTTTCTGGCTCGCCGGCTTCCTCGGGGGAGGTGAAGCGGCTGATATTGTTCATGCTCCTGTCCTAGCATGGGGGGCGGCCGCTGTCACAAGGACGTTCGCGATATCGCGGGATGAACTTGCGATTGATCAGGGCTTGCCTTCGCAGCTTGTGCATGGTTGTTCGATAGACGCCGACGCTCCATGAGGCTCCCGTGCCGACACTCTTCCGGTTTCTCGTCATCGTCGCCGTGCTCGCGGCTCTCGGTTTCGCGGCCATGTACGCGCTGGCCACGTTTGTTCAGCCGACCTCCCGCGAGATCACGGTGCCGGTCCCCACCACGCGTCCGTCCTCCTGATGAGCGGTCAGCGGCACGCCAGCCTCTTCCTCGACATGCTCGCCGCCGAGCGTGGCGCCTCCAAAAACACGCTCGACGCCTATCGGCGCGACCTCGAGGATTACCTCGCTTATCTCGGAGAAGCCGGGAGCGCGCCGGACGCGGCCGATGCCGCCACGGTCCGGGGCTTCCTGGTAAGCCTGGAAGAGCGGGGTCTCAAGGCGACCTCCGCCGCGCGGCGGCTCTCGGCGGTGCGCCAGTTCCACAAATTTCTCTATCTGGAAGGCTATGCGACGGTCGATCCGACGGCGGCGGTATCGGCACCGAAGCGCGGACGGGCTTTGCCCAAGGTGCTCTCGGTCGATCAGGTCGATCACCTCCTGCAGGTGGCCCATGAGGATGCTTTGCGCGAAAAGGCGTCTCCCGCCGAACGTCTCCGCGCCGCGCGCATGGCCTGCCTGCTAGAGCTGCTCTACGCCACGGGCCTGCGCGTTTCAGAATTGATCGCGCTGCCCCGGAGCGCCGCCAAGACCCGGGATCGTTTCCTCGTGGTTCGCGGCAAGGGTGCGAAGGAGCGGTTGGTGCCCTTGACCGACGCGGCGCGGGAGGCCGCGCGGGCTTACCTCGCGCTGTTGGAGCAGCAGAACAAAGCGGCGGTTGGGCCCTGGCTTTTCCCGGCGGATAGCGAGAGCGGCCATCTGACCCGCCAGGCCTTCGCACGCGATCTGAAGACCGTCGCCGCGGGGGCCGGGCTTCGCAGCGACAAGATAAGTCCCCACGTCCTGCGCCACGCTTTCGCCAGTCACCTGCTTCAGAACGGGGCCGATTTGCGCGTCGTGCAGGAACTGCTCGGGCATTCCGACATCTCGACGACCCAGATCTATACCCACGTGCTCGACGAACGCTTGAAGAGCATGGTCCGCGACCTGCATCCGCTGTCATCGGGCGAAGGCTAGGGAAGCCAAGCCGCCGGCGCGTTCGCGATGTGGGTCATGTCCCGGTTGACCAACGTCGAGCTTTGTCTCCGAACCAGAGAGGGAATCTTGAGTATTGGCACGACGCTTTTGTCGGTCTGAAGGCTAAAGCTCTCGCTTATGTGGCATTGTGTTCGAAATATATCGATCAAATTGATTTGCAAAAAATCGCGGATACGCTTGAACCAAGTCGCGATCCGAGGGTTACACAAAGCCACGACTTATCATAATGGAGTGTGTCGAAATGGGTAATCAACCTGGTTCTGGTCGCGGACCGTTGCCGACCGACAAGAGCAAGCCGCAGGAAATGCCCCGCAAGGGCGAGCAACCTGCTCCCTCCAAGGAACATCCGTCGGGTGAAGCGGGACGCAAGGGCGGACAGACCCCTCAAGGCGGTCACCGCTGAGCATAGCAAGGCCGTGAACGGCTAGTCGATTTGGAGAGGGCTGCCGCAGGCGGCCCTTTCCATGTTTCCCGTTCAGCGCCGGCGCAGCAAGAACACACCCTGCTCACCGAGCAGGTTCCACACCCACCAGGGCAGGGTCATGCGCACGGGCCGCCCCCCGGCGTCGAGCGCCGCTGCCTTTTCCATCTGCGCGCCGACCTCGTGGCAGAGTTCGACGAAGTCGCGGATGGTGCAGAAATGAATGTTGGGCGTGTCGTACCACGCGTAGGGCAGGTTCTCTGACACCGGCATCCGGCCCCGCAACGTCAGATCGAACCGCACGCGCCAATGGCCGAAATTGGGAAAGGACACGATGGCCTTGCGTCCGATGCGCAGGAGTTGTTCCAGCACCACCTTCGGCTGGCGCGTCGCCTGGATCGTCTGGGAGAGGATCACGTAGTCGAAAGCGTCGTCGGGATAGTCGGCGAGGTCCGTATCCGCGTCGCCCTGGATGACCGGGAGCCCCTTGGCGAGGCAGGCATTGACGCCCTCGCGGGAAAGCTCGATGCCGCGCCCATCGACGCCCTTGCGGTCGCGCAGCAGCGCCAGAAGAGACCCGTCGCCGCAGCCGATATCGAGCACGCGCGAGCCCGGCTCGACCATGTCCGCGACGAGGAGAAAATCGAGCCTGTGGCCAGCCCGATCATCCACAGGAGGAAGCGTGGCTTGAGGTGTCATGAGATCCCTCGCGCGCGGGCCGCCGCGTCGATGAAGCCTCGCGCCGCCGCGAACATTTCCGGCTCATCGAGCAGAAACGCATCGTGGCCCTTGTCGCTTTCCACCTCGACGAACCCGACCGATGCCGCCGCCGCGTTCAGCGCATGAACGATGGCCCGCGAGTCCGACGTGGGAAAGAGCCAATCCGAGGTGAAGGAGATGACGCAAAAGCGCGTCGCCGATCCCTTGAAGACGCGGGCCAAGCTTCCGCCATGCTCCGCCGCCAAGTCGAAGTAATCCATCGCCCGCGTGACATAGAGGTAGGAATTGGCGTCGAACCGCTCGACGAAAGACAGGCCCTGATAGCGCAGGTAGCTCTCGATCTGGAAATCGGCGTCGAAGGAAAAGGTCGGGGCGCTGCGGTCCTGATAGTTGCGGCCGAATTTCCGGTGCAGGGCCATTTCGGAGAGATAGGTGATATGCGCGCCCATGCGGGCGACGGCGAGGCCCTTGGAAGGCCGGGTGCCTTCCGCCAGATAGCGTCCGCCGCGCCAGTCGGGGTCGGCCATGATGGCCTGCCGGCCGACCTCGTGGAAAGCGATGTTCTGGGCCGAATGGCGCGCCGCGGTCGCGATGGGCAGCGCGGCGAAGACCCGCTCGGGATAGCTCGCCGCCCATTGCAGCACCTGCATGCCGCCCATGGAGCCGCCAACGACGCAGAACAGCCGTTGGATGCCGAGCCGGTCGATCAGCGCCGCTTGCGCGCGCACCATGTCACGGATGGTGACGACCGGAAAATCGAGCGCATAAGGCTGGCCCGTCGCCGGATCGATCGAGGCCGGGCCCGTCGTTCCCATGCAGCCGCCGATGACATTGGCGCAGATGACGAAAAAGCGATCGGTGTCGACCGGCTTGCCCGGGCCGATCATGGTGGTCCACCAGCCGGGTTTGCCCGTCACGGGGCTCACATTCGCCACATGCTGGTCACCCGTGAGCGCATGGCAGATCAGGACGGCGTTGGACTTGTCGGCGTTGAGCGTGCCGTAGGTCTGGTAGGCGATCTGCCAGGAGGTCAGGGGAACGCCCGCATCCATCATCAACGGCTCGTCCGGCCCGAAGCGCGCCACAAGGCTCGACGGATCGTCGATCTGGCTGCGGGGTTCGGGGGAAACGGATGTGCTGGACATGAATACCGAAAACGTTCGTCCTTTCGAACACGGGTAATTCGCCGAGGGGCAGCCGTCAACGAACATCGCGCCTCGGAGGCCAGACCCATTGTCATCCCGGCGCGCGAAGCGCGGGAAGGGGATCCATAAACCGCGCGGCGTTCAAAACTGGATCCCCTTCCGCTCCAGCGGCTTTCGCCGCTTCCGGCCGGGGATGACAACGGGAAGCAGAAGATTGCCGCCCAGCGAGACTTGGCAGAGCCGCCCGGGGCTGCGAAAGAAGAGCGCGTTCTGTTCAGGATAACCGCCCATGTCCGCCGAAAAGCCCGTTTTTTCCCTCACCGACCTGCGCCAGGACATCGACCGCATCGATGAGACGATGCACCGGCTCCTGATGGAGCGGGGAACAATCATCGATCGGCTCATCGCGGTGAAGAAAACCTCCGAGTCGGGCCAGGCCTTCCGGCCAGGGCGCGAGGCTTCGATGATGCGGGCGCTGGCCGAGCGCCACACGGGCCTTCTGCCGCTCGATACGGCGGAGAGCATCTGGCGCGTCATCATCGCGACTTTTACCTATGTTCAGGCGCCCTATTCGGTCCATGCCGACATTTCGGCAGGCGACGCGCCCATGCGCGACAGCGCGCGGTTCCATTTCGGCTTCACGGTGCCCTATCTCACCCATCCGAGCGCGGCTGCGGTGATCGAGGCAGTCGCCTCCTCGCGCGGCGATCTTGGCATCTTCCGGCTCGACCAAGGGGCGACCAGCGGCGCGTGGTGGCGGGCCTTGGCGGACGAGGACCACCCCAAGATCATTGCCCGGCTGCCCTTTATCGAGCGGCCCGACCATCCGGCCGGCACGCCGGTCTTCGTGATCTCGAAGCCCTTGGACGACGCGGCGATGCGCGACGTGATACTTTATGCCGCGCAGTTCGAGCGATGGCACAAGGGCGCGAATGAGGCTCTGATCCGGCTGGGCGGCGAAGTGGTGGCGAGCGCCGCCGACGCCACCGGCCTGTCCGAGTTGATCGCCGTTCCCGGCACCATCGCCCCGGCCCAGCTCCACGAGACCCTGACGAAGGCGGGCGCAAGCCTCGCCGAGCTCGTCGAGGTGGGGAGCCATGCCGAACGTTTCCGCGTGAAATGAACGCGAAGCTGCGCTAGAGCCATCTTTCAGAATTCGACCGTTTGCAGGAACACCCCATGTCCTCTCGTCCCGTACCCCGTCCCAGCGTCATGGAGATCGAGGCCTATGTGCCCGGCAAGAGTGCCGCTGCCGGCGTCGCGAAGATCCATAAGCTGTCTTCGAACGAGACCCCGCTCGGCCCGTCGCCGAAGGTGATGGAGGCCATCCGCGCTGTCGACAGCCTCGAACTCTACCCGGACGGTTCGGCCACCCGCCTGCGCGAGGCCATCGCCGCGAAATACGGGCTCGATGCCAACCGCATCATCTGCGGCGCGGGTTCGGATGAACTTCTGTCCCTGGTCACGAATGCCTATGTGGGGCCGGGCGATGAGGGCATCTTCTCCGAGCACGGCTTCCTCGTTTATCGCATCGCGATCCTGGCCGCTGGCGGCGTTCCCGTCGTGGCGAAGGAGAAGGATTATCGCGCCGATGTGGACGCGATCCTCGCCAAGGTGACGCCGAAGACCAAGATCGTCTTTCTCGCCAATCCCAACAATCCGACCGGCACCTATCTGCCCTTCGACGAGGTGAAGCGCCTGCATGCCGGCCTGCCGCCGCATGTGCTCCTCGTGCTCGACGCGGCCTATGCGGAATACGTGCGCCGTAACGACTATGAATCCGGTCTCGAACTCGTCGCGACCTCGGACAACGTGGTGATGACGCGCACCTTCTCGAAGATCTACGGCCTTGCCAATCTGCGCCTCGGCTGGATGGTCGGCCCTGCTCACGTCATCGATGCGGTCAACCGCATTCGCGGCCCGTTCAACATCAATGGTCCGGCTCTGGTCGCCGGCATCGCGGCGGTTCAGGACGATGTGCATGTGGCCAAGGCTATCGCGCACAACGAGGAATGGCTCGCCTGGCTCACCCGCGAGATCGAGGCCCTCGGCCTCAGGGTCACGCCGAGCGTCGGCAACTTCCTTCTGATCCACTTCCCGCAAGAGCCCGGCAAGACCTCGAAGGAGGCGGACGCCTTCCTCTCGAGTCGTGGCCTGATCCTGCGCCGGATCGATGCCTATGGCCTGCCCCATGCCCTGCGGCTGACCGTCGGCAGCGAGGAAGCGAACCGTTTGCTCGTCGCGGCTTTGCGCGATTTCCTGAACGGCGCGAAATCCCATGCCTGAGCGTCTCGGTCCGCCTCGTGAAACGCCGCTCTTCGACCGGGTCGCGCTGGTCGGTCTTGGGCTGATCGGCTCGTCCATCGCCCGCGCCGTCCGGCACCTCAACCTCGCGCGCACCCTCGTCGCCATCGATGGGAACGAGGCGGTCGTCGCCCGCGTGCGCGAACTGGGGATCGCGGACGAGGCGACCGCCGATGTCGCGGCCGGTGTGAAGGATGCGGACTTCGTCATCCTCTGCGTGCCGGTCGGCGCGTGCGGCGCTGTCGCCGAAGCGATGAAGGCCGGTTTGAAGCCCGGCTGCATCGTGTCCGATGTGGGTTCGGTCAAGGCGTCGGTGATCGCGCAGGTTCAGCCGCATCTGCCGAAAGGCGTGCAGTTCGTGCCCGCCCACCCGGTCGCGGGTACGGAACATTCCGGTCCCGATGCGGGCTTCGCGACTTTGTTCTTCAATCGCTGGTGCATCCTGACGCCGCCCGACGGCACGGATGAGGCGGCGACCGAGCGTGTGCGCGATTTCTGGCAGGCCATGGGCTCCAAGGTGGAGGTCATGACGGCGCAGCACCACGACCTCGTTCTCGCCATCACGAGCCATGTGCCGCATCTGATCGCCTACAACATCGTCGGCACGGCAGCGGACCTGGAGACCGTAACCCAATCCGAGGTGATCAAGTTCTCCGCCGGCGGCTTCCGCGATTTCACCCGCATCGCGGCGTCCGATCCGACCATGTGGCGCGACGTGTTCCTCCACAACAAGGAGGCGGTGCTCGAAATGCTCGGCCGTCTCAACGAGGATATCGCGCTGCTCGCCCGCGCCATTCGCTGGGGCGAAGGCGACAAGCTCCACGACCTTTTCACCCGCACCCGCGCCATCCGGCGCGGCATCATCTCGGAAGGCCAGGAAACGGCGGAGCCGGATTTCGGCCGCCGCCGCGAAGGTCAGTAAAGCGGCATCAGCCTGACGCTGGGGACTACGAACGGCCCCAGCGCGAGGCGTCCGTTGTCGAGCCGCAAAGGCGGCAGGGGCAGGGGCTGCGGCTTTCCATTGGGCTGGCCCGTCGAAGCGCGCGCGCCCTGACCCAGCAAAGCGCCGAGCACGGCCCCTCCGTTTCGTCCACCGAGGGCATTGCCGAGCAGGCCGTCGAGACCCGTCGCCGACACGTTCAGCTGACCCGCCGGTCGATGCAGATCGTCGAGTGTCAGCGCGCCCTTCGCGTCCAGCTGGCGTGGACCTTTGGCGAGGGACAGCATCAGGATGTCGAGCTTGCCGCCAGCTGCGCGCCAGCGTTCCAGCTCCTCAACGATGGGCCGGCCGCGAAATCCTTCCGCCTGCGTGGCTGTGGCATCCATGCTCAGATCGACTGGCTCCGCGCCACCGACGAGGGCATCGAGGATCGGGATGCGGGCCTGTTTGACGGAAAGTGCCGCGTCATAGGCCTTTTCCGCCGCGCGAGACGGGTTGGGCCGCAGATGCAATTCCACGTGCTTGCCCGATGTGACGATGTCGTCCGGAGCAAGGCCGGTCACGGTGAATCGTGGCGAGTCGGCCGCGATGGAAAGGCGCTGGAAACCGCTCGGCGTGGCGTGGATACTGGTCAGGAGCAGGTCCCAGGTGCCCTGAACCGTCACGGTGCCATCCGTCAGGTTGAGCGGTCCCTCGATTTCCGTGATGACGAAGCGCGGCTGGTAGACTTGGGCGATGGACTCGACACGACCCAGCGAGGCGCTCATCGCGCCTTGTTTCATGGAAAGCGAGCCGCACGTCACCTCGATCCGGAACGGGTAGCCGCCGACATTACGGTTCTGGCATGTCCATTGGCGGCCGGCTTTCGCCTCCATTGCGAACCACGCATCGAGCGCCTCGCTCGTGCGGTTGCGGATCAGGAGCCAGGCGATGCTCCACGCGACGGCGACCAGAAGCAGAAGGGCAAAAGGCGTGTAGAGCCAGAAGCGGCTCTTGCGAACAGTCCCTGTGGGGAGGGCCTCATCCATTCATGCTTCTCCGGTTGTGTCGGCCTTGGTGCGTGATCCGTCGAAATGGAAACGGTTCGGCAATAAGACATGCACCAATCTCGGACGAGAAAACCGGGTTCCACTTTTGCGGATCACGCTCTAGTAACTGCTAGTGCCGGAAACAGGCAAGGTTCGGGCAGGATGGACGATTTTTCAGACGAGTTGTGGGTGTTTGGCTATGGCTCCCTCATGTGGAGGCCGGGCTTTCCCTTTGTCGAAAGTCGCCACGCGCAGCTTTCCGGCTATCACCGTTCGCTTTGCGTCTTCTCCCACGTCCATCGCGGCACGCCCGACAATCCCGGACTTGTGCTCGGGCTCGACCGGGGCGGCCGATGCCATGGGGTCGCCTTCCGCGTGGTGAAGGAAGAGGCGGAGTCGACGGTGCATTACTTGCGTGAACGCGAGCAGGTGACGGCGGTCTATCTCGAGCGTCGTCTACCCGTGCGGCTCGATGACGGGCGCGCCGTCACCGCGCTGGCTTACGTGGCCGATCGGAAGCACGAGCAATACGCGGGGCGGCTTTCCTTCGACGCTGTGCTGGCACTGGTGCGCCAGGGCCACGGCGTCTCGGGTCCCAATCCGGATTACGTTCGCTCGACGCACGAACATCTGCTCGGCATGGGAGTCGTCGATCCCCTGCTGCATCGGATCACGGCCTCGCTGGCCGATGGGATCTGAAAAGCGCGCGGAGTCGGCTCTTATTTCTGCGGAGAATGCACTGCTTAGCCGTTCGACAGGCTCTCTGCGGCCTCCCGAGCCGGATCGAGGCCGAGCTCGCGGCGCCCCTCCGCCAGGAGCCGATCGGAGGCTGTCTCGATCTCCTCCTGCATCCGCTTGAAGAACTCGTCGCGCGTCAGGCCGGCCGGGATCAGATCGAGAATCTCCAGGCGGATCGTCCCGGGACGGCGGATGAAGCGGCGGCGCGGCCAGTAGAGGCCGGAATTGAGCGCGATCGGCAGGCAGGGCACGCCGAGGTTCTGGTAGAGATGCGAAACGCCGAACTTGTAGGCCGGAGGAGCCCCGGCGGGACGGCGCGTTCCTTCCGGAAAAATCAGGATCTGCCGGCCGTGCTGCGCCTCTTCGCGGGCCCGCGCCATCATCTGGATGAGCGCTTGCGCACCTTTCTTGCGGTTCACCGGGACGGAGCCTCCCTTCCAGGTGTACCAGCCGAAAAAGGGAATCCACATCAGCTCCCGCTTCAGAATGAACGCCGGATCGTCGAAGAGGGGCAAGAGCGCGAACGTCTCCCAGAGGGATTGGTGCTTGGCAGCGACCAGGATGCCACCCGGTGGGATCTTTTCCCGCCCGACGATCTCAACCCGTATCCCCGCCACGACCCGCATCAGCCACTGGGAGGACGTCGCCCAGAGCTTTGCACCGCGCATGAAGAATCGGCGCGGCGCGACGAGGGTCGGGATGAGCACAATCATCCAGAACGTGAGGTTGAGATAAAACGCGATGTTGAACAGCAGGGAACGGAGAATGAGCATGGCTTCGCGGTAAAAGAAAAAGCGGAGCTCCAAGCCCCGCGCGCCGCCACCTTAGAGCATGATCAGGAAAAGTGGAATCCGGTTTTCCGGAAAGATCATGCGACATCAAAAAGTTAGAAGAGACCCTAAGCCTAGCGCCATTGCGGCTCGGCGACGACCTGCTTCACTGGCGTGGTCATGATTTGAACGACCGGCGAGGATTCGGGATCGTCCTCGAAGCGGGTCCGGACCCAGACCGCCAGGAACTTGACATATTCCGACACGAGCACGCGCGCTGCCGCCGTGTTGCGCCACCAATCGTGCGGGTCGATGGTCGCGGCGACCGGGTAGGGGATTTTCTGCAGGTTCGGCAAGGCGTGGTCGAGCTCCACCAGCGTGCGCGGCATATGGTAGTTCGAGGTCACCACGATGAGCGCGTCGAACCGGTTGCGTTCGGCCCAGCGCCGGGTCTCGATGGCGTTGCCGATGGTGTTGCGCGCCCGGTAATCGAGGTCCACGCAGCAATCGAAGAGGCGTCGCTGGCCAGGATTGAGGCGGGAGATCTCCTCCCGGCTGGTGCGCTCATTGACGCCGGAAATCAGCAGCCTTTTGGCATAGCCCTTGGCGAGAAGATCGATGGCGTCGCCGATCCGCTGCGCGCCGCCGGTCAGGGCGACGATGCCGTCGGCCCGGGTTTCCGGCTTCTGCTCGAAACGGTCGAGGGAATAGACGAAGGCGAGGAACCCCAGGAAACCAATGGCCAGGCAGGCCATCGCACCATAAAGGCCCGACAAAAGGCCGACCTTCACCCAAGATCGCCTTCGAGGAAGAGCGGGCGATCCCGCGTGAGTCCAGCCCCAACCCAAGGCCTCGGTATGGTCCATAGCATTCAGCGTCGCCAAACTCTGCGTTCGCGAGGTCATCCGGGCGGAGGATAGCGCAGAATGCGGCAATGGAGTGGCAACCCTTTTACCCAGTGGTAACCAATACCCTCATCCATTTTCGTTAAGAAAACGTCTCACGGTGAGGCGCGACACGACGCCGGTGATGACCGCGACGGCCAGTGCGATGAGCACGACCAACAGATAGCCGCGCCAGCTGATGCTGAAGGAGCCGAAGAGGGCCTCGATCTGATCGCCGGCGGGGCTTGCCCGCCAGGAGCTGGTCACGAAGCCCAGAAGCGTGGTCAAGAAAAGGGCGATCCCGGCGCCGAAGGCGCTTCCGCGCAAGCCCAGCTTGAAGAAGCGGCGCTGGAATTCCTTGGCGATGAAATCGTCGTTCGCCCCCACGAAATGGAGGACGTCCACGACCTCTCTGTTGCCGGCCATCGCGCCTCGGGTCGCGAAAGTGACCGCAAGGCCTGCGGCGACGAGGACGAGGATCACGAGCACGGTCCCGATGCCGATGATCGTGTTCGCCATGGTGGAAAGCCGCGAAACCCAGAGCGCGTGGTCGTCGAGGCTCGCGCCCGGAACCTGCTCCTTCAGGGCTTGCCGCAGGGTGGTGAAGTCGGGTTTCAGCCCTTCCTGGAGCTTGATGACGATGAGGCGCGGAACCGGCAGGTCATTGAAATCGAGGCCGGTGCCGAGCCAGGGCTCGAGCAGGCGTTCGGATTCCGTCTTGGAGAAGGGCTGAGCCTGCTCGACGCCGGGTGTCTGCCGCGCCAGGGCGACGGCGCGGTCCACGTCCGCGTCGATGGATCGCTTGGCATTGGGCCGGACCTGGATCGTCACCTCGCGGGCGATGTCGGAACGCCATTGCGAAGAGCTGGTGGCGACCAATTCCGCCCCGCCGGCGCAAAGCGCGGCCAGGAAGGTAAGGATCGCGATGACGGCGGCGAGCGCCTGTCCGCCGGCTGAATCGACCGGGACGAGCGGGGCATTGCGCCGCAGGGAGGCGGGGAGGGGACGCTGGCCGTCTTCCGGTTTTGGTGCGCCCGAGCGGGATGGATCATTCATCCCGCTTACTCGTCGATATGCAGCTGGCCGTCGCCGAGCACGAGGCGGCGCACGTTGAGCTGATCCATGAGGCCGAAATCGTGGGTCGCGATGACGACCGAGGTTCCAAGCCGGTTGAGTTCAATGAACAGGCGCAAGAGCCGGCGCGCGAGGGACGGGTCCACGTTGCCGGTGGGTTCGTCGGCCAGCAGCAGGTCCGGGCGCACGATGAGCGCCCGCGCAATCGCGGCGCGCTGCTTCTCGCCGCCCGAGAGCACGGGCGGCAGCATGTGCATCCGGTCGCCAAGACCGACCCAGCGCAGGAGTTCAACCACCTCGTTGCGGTAGCTCGCCTCCTCCTTGCCCTGCACACGCAAGGGCAGCGCCACGTTCTCGTAGGTGGTCAGGTGGTCGAGCAGGCGGAAATCCTGGAAAACCACACCCATGCGGCGGCGTAGATCCGTCAGGTCGTCCTTCGAAATCCGCGAGACGTCCTCGCCAAAGAGGGAGATCAAGCCCCGCGTTGGTTTGACCGAAAGCAGGATCAGACGCAGCAAGGTCGTTTTTCCGGCGCCGGAGGGGCCGGTGAGAAACTGGAACGAGTTGGGCTCGATGGAGAAAGTGAGGTCGCGCAGGACCTCGGGGCCCATGCCGTAGCGCACGCCCACATTCTCGAAATGCACGGACGGAGCCGCACTTTCCTCGAAGTCGTTGTCGAAAAACGCTTTCACGCGCCCCCAAACCATCCCTGAATCGATTCAAGAGACACCGGCAGACGTTGTCCGCCAGATGCCGATTCGCCTTGCTTATCGCTTCTAATCCTCAACAAGCTAATAAATTTCCGGACGCTCGATCAAAGCAGCCCGAAACATGCTGGCGATGCTACCGGATCTTTCTTCGGGGATGAACCGCTTAAGGGTTGCTTGCTCGAACTTTAAGGATGAGAGGCATTAAGTCCGTTTGACTTCACCGCCGCGCCATGGTCGTGAATGAGAAGCTTTCCTTTGCGTCGGCTTTCGCGAGCCCGCATCATTCTTCTGGACGGACTGACGATGACTGGCTCCCCCCGTATCCGGGTACTCTTCGACGAAGCGACGATCGCCAAGCGGATTGAGGAATTGGCGCAGGAAATCGCGCGTTTGAAGCCTGAGAATCTCCTCGTCGTCGCCGTGCTGAAGGGCAGCTTCATGTTCGCGGCGGATTTAATCCGCGCCCTGCATCGGGCCAGTCTCGAGCCTCAGGTCGAGTTCGTGCACCTGTCGAGCTATCTCGACGGAACGGTATCGACCGGCCAGGTCGCGATTCTGCGTGACGTGGAAAGCGAGGTGCGGGGGCGCGACATTTTGCTGGTGGATGACATTCTGGAATCCGGCCGCACAGTCACTTTCGCCAAAGACCTGCTGATGGCTCGCGGCGCGAAGCGCGTTCTGACGACGGTGCTGTTGGAAAAGCCCGGCAAGCGCGCCGTCGACATCCAGGCCGAGTTCGTCGGTTTCACCTGCCCCGACCTTTTCGTCGTCGGCTACGGCATGGACGTCGCGCATTCCTATCGCCAACTTCCGTTCGTTGGCGTGGTTGACCACGCGAATCACGACCCCGACCTCTTCGACAGGGCCTGAACCGAGCCCCGGATCTAGCGGTTGAGATACCACACCGCCCCGGTGAGGGCCGTGGCATACCCGACCCAGGCGAGGTAGGGAACGAGCAGCAGGGCTGCGGTCCGATCAAGCGGCCAGAAGGCGCGAATCGTCGCCACGATCGCGACGATCAGGGCGAGAATGACGACGAGGCCCGCCAGCGGGCTTCGCGCGCCGAAGAAGGCCCAGGACCACAGGCTGTTGAGCGCCAGCTGCACGAAGAAGGTCGTGATCGCGGCTGCGCGGTCTGGTGTGCTTTTGGGCAGCGCCAGAATGCGCCAGAGCGCATAGGCCATCATGGCGTAAAGCAGCGTCCAGACCGGTGCGAAGAGCCAGTTCGGCGGCGTGAACCCCGGTTTGACGAGACCCGCATACCAGGTTGGAATATTCGGCATCGTCGCCAGGCTTCCCAGAAAGCTGACGAGGGCGACCGGCAGGACCGCGATCAAAAACCTTTGCAGCGGCGGCGTCGGTTCGCTGCCTGTCGCGGAAGGGCCTGGATGCATCATTCCGAAAATCCTTTAATGGACTGAAAGTCTCGATTCCTTCACGAAACCCACCCTTCCATCGGAGGTTCCCATGCCCTCATCGCGCCCGCAATGGTCGAAGCGCAGCCTGACCGCTCAAGCCATGGGCCATGTGGACCCGATCACGAAGGCGGTCGTGCCGCCGATCCACGTGGCGACCACCTATATCCGCGACGAGGACAATGCCTATTCCTCGGGTTTCGTCTATGGCCGGCCCGACAACGCCACCATCCGCGAGGCCGAAGAGGTTCTCGCCATGCTGGAAGAGGCAGGTGCCGGCGCGCTTTTGTTTTCCTCCGGAATGGCGGCGGCGACCGCCGTGTTCCAGGCGCTGAACCCCGGCGACCATGTGGTGGCCTCCAAGGTCATGTATTGGGCCCTGCGCAGTTGGTTGATGACGGAAGCCGTCCGCTGGGGCCTCTCCGTCGATTTCGTGGAGACGGACAATCTCGACGCCCTGCGGAACGCGATTAAGCCGGGGCGCACAAAACTCGTCTGGATCGAGACACCCTCAAATCCGCTTTGGACCATTACCGATATCGCCGGAGCCGCCGGGATCGCCCATGCGGCGGGCGCGCGATTGGCGGTCGATTCGACCACGGCCTCGCCGTTCCACACCCGGCCCCTGACGCTCGGGGCCGACATCGTCATGCATGCGGCCACGAAAGTGCTGAACGGTCATTCCGATGTGGTCGCGGGCGTATTGGCGGGGGGCAAGGCGGATGCCTTCTGGGAGAAAGTTGTTTCAATCCGCAAGATGCAGGGGGCGATCCTCGGGCCCTTCGAGGCCTATCTGCTCATGCGCGGCATGCGGACGCTGCATCTGCGCGCCGGCGCCCAGGCGAAAAGCGCCATGACCTTGGCGGAGCGTCTCTCGGCCCACCCCAAAGTCGCACGGGTTCTCTACCCCGGATTGCCGCAGCATCCCGGCCATGACATCGCCGCGCGGCAGATGGAAGGCGGGTTCGGTTTCATGCTCTCCATCCAGGTCACGGATGGGGAGGCTGCCGCGATCCGCACGGCGGCGCGGGTTCGCCTCTGGAAGCGGGCGACCTCGCTTGGCGGTGTCGAGAGCCTCATCGAACATCGGGCCTCGATCGAGGGGCCGGGCACGCCGTGCCCGCCGGATCTGCTGCGTTTGTCCACAGGCATCGAGGACGTGGACGACCTTTTTCAAGATCTGGACGAGGGGCTGCGAGCCCTCTGACACAAGTGCTGTTGATCTTGTCACGAAACTTATGTTCACTTGAATTAAGGGAACGCTGTTTCAAAAAAAGGGAAGACCAGCATGACTTCGTCGATTACCCGCCGTCGCGCCCTGCAAACCGGCGCGGCAGCCGCCCTCCTGACCGCAGCTCCGCGCATGGCATTCGCGGCCGATCCGGTCATCAAGCTGCGCGTTCTGGAGACGACCGATCTTCACGTGAACGTCATGCCTTACGATTACTACCGCGACGCGGCTGACGACACGGTCGGCCTGGCGCGGACCGCGACCCTCGTGAAGGCGGCGCGGGCCGAGGCGAAGAACAGCATGCTCTTCGACAACGGCGACCTGATCCAGGGTTCGCCCTTGGGCGACTTCGTCGCCTATCGCCGCGGCATGAAGAAGGGCGACGTGCATCCGATGGTCGCCGCCATGAACACGCTGAATTACGATTGCGGCACGCTCGGCAACCACGAATTCAACTATGGCCTGGAATACCTGCAGAACGCGCTTGGCACGGCGAAATTCCCGCTTGTGTGCGCCAACGTCGTCAAGGCCGATGGCGAGACGCTTCTGAAGCCCTGGCTCCTCCTTGACCGCGAATTCGTCGACGAGGCCGGCGCCAAGCACAAGCTGAAGGTCGGCGTGATCGGATTCGTGCCGCCGCAGATCGTGCAGTGGGACAAGGCCCATCTCGACAACAAGGCGACGACCCTCGACATCGTGGACGCGGCCAACAAGCATGTTCCGGATCTGAAGAAGGCCGGCGCCGACATCGTGGTCGCGCTGTGTCATTCGGGCATTGCGGGCGGCGAGCGCAAGGGCGGCGAAGAGAACGCGGCGCTTCACCTCGCGAAGGTTGAAGGCATCGACGTCATCTTCACCGGGCACCAGCATTTCGTGTTCCCGGGCGGCAAGGAATTCGCCAACATCCCCGGCGTCGATGTCCAGAAGGGCACCCTTCACGGCAAGCCGGCGGTCATGGCCGGTTTCTGGGGCAGCCATCTCGGCCTCGTTGATCTTGAACTGGTGAAGGCAGGCAACACCTGGAAGGTCGCGAATTTCAGCACCGAAGCGCGCCCGATCTATGACCGCGTCGACCGCAAGATCGTGCCGAAGGTGGAATCGGAAGCGGCTGTCGTCGCAGCCGTCCAGGGCGATCACGACGGCGCGTTGAAATATGTGCGCGAGCCCGTCGGCACCACGTCGGTTCCGATCCACTCGTACTTCTCGCTGGTCGCCGACGACGCCTCCGTGAAGATCGTTGCCGAGGCGCAAGCCTGGTACGTGGCCGATCTTCTCAAGACCACGCCCTACAAGGACCTGCCGCTTCTCTCGGCGGCCGCGCCCTTCAAGGCCGGCGGACGCGGCGGCCCGAACTACTTCACCGAGATCAAGCCCGGCCCGCTCGCCATCAAGGACATGGCGGACATCTACATCTATCCGAATACGGTGCGCGCGGTGAAGGTGACCGGCGCGCAGGTGCGCGAATGGCTGGAGCGCTCGGCGGGCATCTACAACCAGATCGACGTGGCCAAGGGCGGCGAGCAGAATCTGATCAATGACAAGTTCCCGGCCTATAACTTCGACGTGATCGCGGGCGTGCAGTACAAGATCGATCCGACGCAGGCCTCGCGCTATGACGACAACGGCAAGGTCGTCGCGCCCGATGCGCACCGCATCAAGGACCTGACCTACAACGGCAAGCCCGTCACGGACGATCAGGTCTTCATCGTCGCGACCAACAACTACCGCGCGGGCGGCGGCGGCAACTTCCCCGGCGCCGACGGCAAGACCATCGTGTTCGAGGCTCCGGACCTCACACGCGATGCGATCATGCGCTTCATCATCGAGCGCAAGGAAGTCGCGCCGAAGGCTGACGGTTCGTGGTCGCTCGTCGTGCCGCCGTCGAACGTGACGACGATCTTCACCACGGGCCCGAACGCGGCTGCCTATCAGCCGGCCGGCATCAAGATCGAGAAGATGGGCGACGCGCCGGAAGGTTTCATCAAGTACCGCGTCGTCGGCTGACGAACGCCTCCAACACTTTGAAAACGGCCGGGCCCCGCCCGGCCGTTTTTCGTTGTGTCAGCGGGTTGTTCGGTGACATCCGGGGTGATGCTAAACACTCGTGGGACGAAGCCCAGTCGATCTGGACCGACAGGTGATGATCCCCGGTATCGGCATCTGCCTGACCGCAACGACGCGCGCGCCCGCAGCGAGGCCCGCCGCTCCGATCAGCGCGGGGACTGCAACCTGCTCGAGACATGAGCGAGCGCTAGGACGCCTCCTCCAGGCGTTTGTGCTTCGCGGCGATGATGGTGCCGTTCAACTCGCCACCGAAGAGGAAGATCGCGCCGAGCGTGTAGAGGAACACGAGGGCGACCATGGCGGTGGCGAGGCCGCCATAGGTGGAGGCATAGGCTCCCGGGAAGAACTCGAGATACCACCCGAAGCCGAGGCCGCCGAGGAGCCAGAGCACGAGCGTCACACCGACCCCCGGCAGGATGGAAAGGAAGGAGCGCCGTCCCGCCGGCACGAATTGATGCGCGGCGAGAAGGCCCGCCACGATGACCAGCGTCGCAATGCCGAGCCGCAGGAGGTCGATGATGCTGCCGAAAGTGGCGAGCGCCGGAACCCAGCGCAGGATCACGCGCCAGACGAAGGGCCCGAGGATGACAAGAAAGGTTAGCGCGATCATCACGAAAGCGCCGCCGATGACGAAGGCGATGGACTCGAGACGCGTGAGCCACCAGGCCCGCGTTTCGCGCACCCCGTAGGCGCGGTTCAGGCCGACACGCAGACTCTCCACGCCGCTCGATGAGAAGTAGAGCGCGAAGACGAGGCCGAGCGTAAAGACGCCGCCTTGCCGGCCGGTGAGGATTCGATGGACCTCTCCCGCGATCGGTTCGGCAATCTCTTTCGGCCAGGCCCCCAGGATGATGTTGGCGGTCTCGTCCGCGACCGACCCTGTCCCGAAGAAGCCTGCGAGCGACGTCACGAGGATCAGGAAGGGGAACAGGGACGTCAGGACCGAGAGGGCGATGTGACTGGCAATCGCCCAGGCATCGTGCCGCAGGAAACGCGTGACGCTGATTGCGAGGATTTCGAAGGGCAGGCGCAGCCGTTTCAAGAAACATGCCTCCGGGCTTTTGGACATGGCGCAGGAGCCGCCGGGGGCAAGTGACGGGGCAAGTGAGAAGTCCACCACGTGTGAGGCCGTCCCGGTTTCCCCTTTTGTGAACCATACCTCTTGCAGAGGTTTCGCGCGCCTCTGAAATTTGGGCCGCAGCGGATGTCGGCAGGCGACAAAAAAGGCCTCCCGAAGGAGGCCTTTTCCACGTCGCTTTAGCGCGACCGCCGATCAGATCACGAAGAAATCGGCAGCGGTCATCTTGAGATTCTTGGAGAGCGTGGCGATGGCCACGGCCTTGCCGGCGCCGTTGCCGTCCGCATCGTAATAAAGAACGCCCGCCTTCTTGTCGTAGATGACGTAATCGTCCTTGTCCTTGGCCTGGCTGCCAACAGTGAAGAACTTCTTGTTGAGCTTGCCCGGGCTTTCGAAAACGCCCTTGCCGAGCTTCCTGAAGATCGCGTTGTCCAGGTAGATCGAGTCGTCCTTCACGTTGAAGTCGGTGATCTTGTCCACGTTCGCGCTCGATGCCTTCGTGTCGAAGACGAAGACATCCTTGCCCGCGCCGCCTGCCAGTGCGTCCTTGCCGAGACCACCATAGATGGTGTCGTCGCCGGCGCCGCCGTTGATGGTGTTGGCGCCGGAATTGCCGAGCAGCGTGTTGTTGAGTTCGTTGCCGGTCAGCTTAATCGCAGAGGAGCCCGCGGCGGTCAGATGTTCGACATAGGCGTCCAGGGTGTAGCTGACGCTGGTGAACACCTTGTCGTCCGAACCGCCCTTGGCGGTTTCGAGAACCCGGTCACCGGCATTGTCGACATAATAGATGTCGTTGCCGTTGCCGCCTTCCATCGTATCGGCGCCGCCTTTGCCGTCGATGATGTTCCCCGCGTCGTTGCCGATGATGAGGTTGTTGTAGCTGTTGGCCGTCAGGCTTAACGGAGCCGTTCCCGCAACCGCCTTCAGAACCTCGATTTCAGCGCCGCTCAAGACGAGGGAGATGCTGGTGATGACGGTGTCATAGCCGTTGCCGGCGGCCTCGATAACCACGTCACCGAGGTCATCGACCATATAGGTGTCGTTACCGGCCTGACCCTGCATGTTGTCGGCACCCGTGCCGCCATCCAGCGTATCGTTGCCTGCGCCCGCGTAAAGGCCGTCGTTGCCCGCGCCGGCCTGGATGAGGTTATCCTTGCTGTCACCCGTCAGGAAGTCGGCGTAAGCGGAGCCGATCATGTTCTCGAAGTTGGAGTACTTGTCGCCGACGGAATCGACGCCGTTGCTGCCATCGCCGCCACCCGCCAGGAGGCTGGCCTGGACGCCGGCGGTGGCCGTGACGAAGGAGAGCGTGTCGATGCCGTCGCCGCCATCGAGCGTGTCCCCTCCGGCCCCGCCGATGATGGTGTCGTCGCCGGCGCCGCCCGAGATCGAGTTCTTCCCCGCATCGCCCACGAGAAGGTCGTTGAAGCGCGAGCCCTCGATGCCCTCGATCGAGATGAACTTATCGCCAGCAGCCTCGCCTTTATTGGCGGCCGCATTGCCGAGATAGACTTCGACGGCAGCCGTCGCATTCCGGTAGGAGGCGACGTCGATGTCCAGCGGGTCGCCGTCAGATCCATTGAGCGTGTCGGCACCGAGGCCGCCGATGAGGATGTCGCTGCCCTTGCCACCGATCAACATGTTGTCGGATGCGTTGCCGATAAGCGTGTCGGCAAATGCCGAGCCCGTGAGCCCCTCGATCGAGTCATAGGTTGCGTCCTTGGCCCAACCGGTCTGGATCCCGGCAAACGCGTTGTCGAGGCTGGCCACAAGGCCCAGGATCTTGGGCGTGGTCGCTGTCGCCGGTGCATCCTCATAGGAGATAATGTCGAATTGGGCGGCAGTGCCGACATGGTCCTGTCCGGCCTCAGTCGCCTTCTGGGTCACTTCAACCAGGTCTGCGAAAGCAGAAGAAATCTTAAGCGAACGTGTTGTCATCGTAGTCCTCAGGTATTGCTTTGCATATGCAAAGGCAGTTGCGTCGTTATGTGCAGATCGGGATCAGGTTTGATTATCTGGTCGCAACAGATCTGTTATGCGATCCGGCAAGTTCAGTCGGATGGATCGCGGAATTGTAAAAATACGGGCACATGAGAAGTTATTCTGCGCTGAACGTCTGAAGCCGTGCCATCCAGCGACCCAGAGCAACCTCGAATGTCCGGACAAAGTCCGAATCAGTTATGCCCATATATTATTACGTAACGTTTAACACCCCTTGCAGGCATCCTGAAGGGGTGTTGCATCAAAATAATGTTGCGCCATTGCGAAAAGACAAGTGCTGCAGCGCACATGCCTTGACGAATGAGGGCATTGGCTGATTTCGGCCGGTGGGACAGGGCAACCCGAGGGCGCGATCTGTTGCCCGGCGGCACTTTGCAATCGACAGGAGAAACCTGGAGCGCATAACCTCAGGCTCTCGAGTCCGAGATCCTTTCCCCAAGGCCGCAGGGCCGTCCTCGCCAGATTTCTCATGAACGCAAATCTTCTTGCCGGTCTCGCGCCGCCCCTGTTCGTCGTCATCTGGGCCACGGGCTTCATCGTTGCGCGCGTGATCCCGCCTTACGCCGAACCGCTGACGTTTCTCTTCGTGCGCTATGTCCTCGCCGTCGTGGTGCTGGCCGGGGTCGCGATTGCCGGTGGCGCGTCCTGGCCCAGGAGCGCGCGCGACTGGCGCAACGGCTTGATCGCCGGGGTTCTGCTCCATGGGTTCTATCTCGGCGGGGTCTTCTGGGCCGTGAAGAACGGATTACCGGCGGGGATCGCCGCGCTGGTGGCAGGGCTGCAGCCGCTCGTCACGGGGCTCTTGGCCGGGCCCTTGCTAGGGGAGCAGGTGACGGGCCGTCGTTGGGCGGGGATCGGCATCGGCTTTCTCGGCGCGTCGCTGGTCCTGCTGCCGAAACTGGGCGGCGAAGTCCCGCCTGCCGCGCTTGGGGTTGCCTTTCTCGCCATGTTCTCGATCACGTTCGGCACGATCTGGCAGAAGCGCACCGGCGGCGCGCTCGATCTGCGCGTCAACGCGGTCATTCAATATCTGGGGGCTGCCGCGGTCACCCTGCCGATCATGCTTCTGACGGAGCAGGGGCGGATGGACCTCACGTGGCCGCTTCTGGGAGCGCTCGCCTGGGCGGTGCTTGGCCTCTCCATCGGTGCGATCGGCTTGCTTCTTTTTCTCATCCGCCAAGGTGCAGTCGTCGGCGTCGCGACGCTGCTTTACCTCGTTCCGCCGGTTGCGGCGCTGATGGCTTTCGCCATTTTCGGCGAGACCCTGAGCCTGATCCAGATCGCCGGAATGGCCTGCGCCGCGCTCGGCGTCGCGGTCGCGAGCCGGGGCTAGAGCATGGCCAGAACAAGTGGAAACCGGTTGTTCGCCAAGCTCTAGTCGCGGCGAAAAAAAGCCCCAGGCGCGAGGCGCTGGGGCTCTTGGGAAAGATCGGAATTATTTGGTGATTTTCACGGAAACGGGGTCGCTGGCGGGAAAGGATTCCTCAGAGGCTTCATCAAGTCTGCGATCCAAAGCCTCCTTCGAGTTCGCCGGCAGTTTTTTATCCCTGGCATTGTTCTTCTGGCGTGAATCGGTCTGATTTTGTTGCTTATTCTTCATACAATCTCTCCTGACGGGGCCCAACGCGCGCCCCCTTTGGAAAGAAACGCCTCGGGTGAAGCTTCGATCCCCGAAAGGCTGGCAAAAGAGGCGGCGCGGGTCGCGGCAAAGCGCGCGATCCCGAGCCGCCGGGAGCGTCAAAGATTTAATTCAACCGCACCCCTTCGGGAGCAGCCTCCGCGGTCTTGCCGACGGTGACCTCGCCGATCATCAGGCCCATGGGGCCAAGATGAACGGACACGGTCTCGCCGTCCTTGACCTCGCCGGAGAGGATGAGTTCCGCCAGCGAGTCCTGGACGTTCTTCTGGATCACGCGCTTCAAGGGCCGCGCGCCATAGGCCGGGTCGTAGCCCTTGTCGGCGAGCCAGTCGCGCGCTTGTACATCGACCTCCAGGGTGATCTTGCGTTCGTCCAAGAGCTTCTGCAGCCGCTTGAGCTGGATGTCGACGATCGCACCCATTTCCGACCGTTTCAGCCGGTGGAACAGGATGATCTCGTCCACGCGGTTGAGGAATTCCGGCCGGAAATGCGAGCGCACCACCGCCATGACCTCGCCGCGCACCGCGTCCGAATCCTCGCCCTCGTGCTGGGCCACGAGATATTCCGAGCCGAGATTGGAGGTCATGATGATGAGCGTGTTGCGGAAGTCCACGGTGCGGCCCTGGCCGTCCGTGAGGCGTCCGTCGTCGAGCACTTGCAAAAGCACGTTGAACACGTCCGGATGCGCCTTTTCGATCTCGTCGAAGAGCACCACCTGATAGGGCCTGCGGCGGACCGCTTCGGTGAGCGCGCCGCCTTCCTCATAGCCCACATAGCCCGGAGGCGCGCCGATGAGGCGGGCGACCGAATGCTTCTCCATGTATTCCGACATGTCGATGCGCACGAGCGCGTTGTCGTCATCGAACAGGAAGCCCGCGAGAGCCTTCGTCAGCTCGGTCTTGCCGACTCCCGTGGGGCCGAGGAACATGAACGAACCCATCGGGCGGTTCGGGTCCTGCAGGCCCGCGCGGGCGCGGCGCACGGCGGTCGAGACCGCCTCCACCGCTTCGCGCTGGCCGACGACGCGCTTAGCCAGTTCCTCCTCCATGTGGAGCAGCTTCTCGCGCTCGCCTTCGAGCATCTTGTCGACGGGCACGCCGGTCCAGCGGGAGACGACCTGCGCCACGTGGTCGGGCGTCACCGCCTCTTCCATCAGGCCGGAACCGTTTTCCGCGCCTTCGGTCTCGGCGAGTTCCTTCTCCAGTTGCGGAATGATGCCGTAGGCCAGTTCGCCCGCGCGCTGGTACTGCCCCTGACGCTGGGCGGAGGCGAGTTCGTTGCGCGCATCCTCGAGCTTCTTCTTCAGCGCGGCGGCGCGGCCGAGCTTGTCCTTCTCGGATTTCCAGCGCGTGGTGATGGCGTCCGAGCGCTCCTCCAGATCGGCGAGTTCCTTTTCGAGCCGCTGAAGCCGGTCCTTGGAAGCGGCGTCGGTCTCTTTCTTCAGAGCCTCCGCCTCGATCTTCAGGCGCACGATCTCGCGATCGATGGAATCGAGTTCCTCCGGCTTCGAATCCACCTGCATGCGCAGGCGCGACGAGGCCTCGTCCACGAGGTCGATGGCCTTGTCCGGCAGGAAGCGGTCGGTGATGTAGCGGTTCGACAAGGTCGCCGCCGCGACAAGCGCGCTATCGGTGATGCGCACGCCGTGATGCTGCTCGTACTTCTCCTTCAAGCCGCGCAGGATCGACACCGTGTCTTCCACGGTAGGCTCACTGACGAAAACCGGCTGGAATCTGCGGGCGAGCGCCGCGTCCTTCTCCACATGCTTGCGGTACTCATCGAGCGTGGTCGCGCCGACGCAGTGCAACTCGCCACGGGCGAGAGCGGGTTTCAGGAGGTTCGAGGCATCCATCGCGCCGTCGGCTTTGCCCGCGCCGACAAGGGTGTGCATCTCGTCGATGAAGAGGATGATGCCGCCTTCCGCCGCCGTGACTTCGTTGAGCACGGCCTTCAGGCGCTCCTCGAACTCGCCGCGATATTTCGCGCCCGCGATCAGCGAGCCCATGTCGAGGGCAAGCAATTGCTTGTCCTTCAAGCTTTCGGGCACGTCGCCATCGACGATGCGCAAGGCGAGCCCTTCGACGATGGCGGTCTTGCCGACGCCGGGTTCGCCGATAAGCACGGGGTTGTTCTTCGTGCGCCGCGACAGAACCTGGATCGTGCGGCGGATTTCCTCGTCGCGGCCGATCACGGGGTCGAGTTTGCCCTCGCGGGCCGCTTCCGTAAGGTCGCGGGCGTATTTCTTCAGCGCATCATAGGCGTTTTCCGCCGTCGCGTTGTCGGCGGTGCGGCCCTTGCGCAGCGCATTGATTGCGGCGTTGAGCGATTGCGGCGTGACACCGGCCTGCGCGAGGATTTTTCCCGCTTCCGAGTCCTTGTCGACGGCAAGCGCGAGCAGCATCCGCTCGACGGTGACGAAGGAATCGCCCGCCTTTTCAGCGGCGCTTTCGGCAGAATCGAAAAAGCGCATCAGTTCGCGCGTCGCCTGCGGCTGGGCCGCGGCGCCGGACACTTTCGGCTGTTTGGCGAGCCATTGCTCGACCGCGGCGTGAGCCTCGCGGGAGCGGCCGCCGGCGCGGTCGATCAGACCGGCGCAAAGACCCTCAGGGTCGTCGAGCAGCACCTTCAAAAGATGGCCGGGAGCCAATTGCGGGTGGCCTTCCCGCATGGCGAGGTTCTGCGCGGCCTGCACGAAACCACGGGCGCGCTCGGTGTATTTTTCGAAATTCATGTCTCATCCCTTCTCGGGTTCGCCCGCCCTCACATGAGGCGCAAACATACCCTGCGATGCCGGACCCTCGTATGAGGCATCCGCTGAACCTTAGTTGGTGGAGCCAATCGGTCACAACAAGGGGGAGGAACCGCCTTGGCTCGCTGACATTGACCCTTCGATCGATAACGGAGATCAGCATGGCACGCGACCCGCGATCGGAAGCCGAAAAGGCCCGCGCCGACCTGGCCCGCAACGACGCCCTCGGCATGGCCGTGCCCGAAAGTCCGGCGGAACGCGGCCCCTCAGTGACGCCGGAGACCTTTGGAGACACGACCGAAAAGGCGAAGCTCGAAGAGGACCTCGAACAGAGCCGCGAGGCCTTCGAGATCGAGCGCGATGACGGCGATTCGACGGGGACGGGTACGATTCCGAAAAGCGGGATCGTTCCGGTCTGGCCGGAAGGGGAAGAGCGACCCCCGGGCTCCGATGAGGATGTGCTCTCCCGCGCGAAGGAATAGACGCCCGTTCTTGCCCAGCGCGGGCGACGATTCTAACAATGTGGCATGAACATCCGCATCGCCGCGCTCCACCGCTACCCGGTCAAGAGCCTCTCGCCTGAACCCCTTTCCTCCGCCGAGCTGAAGGCTGGCCACCATTTTCCCGGCGACCGCGTTTTCGCCATCGAGAACGGCCCGTCTGGGTTCGATCCGGAAAATCCGGTCCACCAGCCCAAGGACAAGTTTTTGGTGCTGATGCGCCATGCGGACCTGGCCCGGCTGAAAACCCGCTATCTCGATGAGACGACGACGCTGGTGATCGAGGAAGGCGGGCGAGAGGTGGCGCGCGGCGACCTCTCGACCGGGGAGGGGCGTCTTGCCATCGAAGCCTTCATCCGCCGCTTCATGCCGAAGGCATTGCGCGGCGCGCTGAAAATTCTAACCGCCCCAGACGGGTTGCGGTTCACGGATTCGCGGCGCGGCTTCGTCTCTATCATCAACCTCGCCAGCGTGCAGGCGCTGGAAAACGCGCTAGGCGCGCCCGTTGATCCCTTACGTTTCCGGGGCAACCTTCATGTGGAAGGTCTCGCGCCCTGGCAGGAATTCGACCTCGTCGACAAGGTTCTGGCGACGCCCTCAGGCGTGCGGCTGAGGATCACCAAGCGAATCGAGAGGTGCGCCGCGACCAATGTCGATCCCGCCACCGGCCTGCGAGACATGCAAATCCCGAAAGGCCTGATGCAGGCGTTCGGCCATGTGGATTGCGGCGTCTATGCCGAGGTTCTGTCGGGCGGCCGGATCGCCGAAGGCGACAGTTTCGCGCCCGAACAAGCGGCCCTCGCCCTCGCATCATCGGGCAAGCAATAAAAAAGGGAGAGCGATGCTCTCCCTTCGTGTTTTCGCAGACGCTTCCGGCCTTATTCGGCGGCCGGCGTCTTGACGTCATCCGCCGCGAAGCCAGCCTTTGCGCGGGCCGCTTCCTCCATTTCCTGGCGGGTGCGCCGACGGCGGCGAGGGCGAACCTCAGCCTCATCGGTCGCCGCTTCCTGAGGTGCCGGAGCCGGAGCCTTTTCCTCGATCTCGACCGGGGCCGGGGTGCGAACCGGGTTGGTCAGGAACGCCGGCAGGCCAGCGGTATCGGCGACTTCACCCTCATCGCGGCGACGGTCCCGACGAAAATCGCCGCGGCCGGCACGCTCGGGGCGATCCGCACGCTCGGGGCGTTCTCCACGCTCGGGGCGATCCGCACGCTCGGGGCGTTCTCCACGCTCGGGGCGATCCGCACGCTCGGGACGGTCGCCACGCTCGGGACGATCCGCCCGTTCGGTGCGTTCTCCACGTTCGGGACGATCCGCGCGTTCGGGGCGGTCTCCGCGCTCGGGCCGATCCCCGCGTTCGGGGCGATCGCCACGTTCAGCGCGCTCATAGGGCTGGTCGTCGCGCTGGAAATCCTGACGGGGGCCGCGATCACGCTGGAAGCGCTCGCGACGATCCTGGCGTTCACCGCGTTCGGGGCGCTCCCCACGTTCAGGCCGATCACCGCGTTCGCCACGCTCAGGCCGATCTCCGCGGTCACCGCGCTCCTGGCGGTCGCCACGGTCGAAGCGAGACGAACGCTCACCATCCTGGCGCGCCTCGTAGGGCTGCGGCTGGGAGCCGAAATCGTTGTCGTCGCCGCCGAAGCCCTGGCGCTCGCCCTGGGCAAAGCCCTCGTCGTCGCCGTCCTCGTCGAAGGGCCGCTGCTGATAACCGTATTGCTCGCGCAGCTGCTCTTGGGCCGCGGCGATGATGCGGAAATAGTGCTCGGCGTGCTGGAAATAGTTCTCCGCCGCCACGGGGTCGCCGCTCGCCTGAGCGTCGCGGGCAAGCTGGCTGTATTTCTCGGCGATATGCTGAGCGGTGCCCCGGATTTTCACGTCCGGACCGTTCGACTCATAACTCCGGGTCAGAGGGTTCGGACCCTTGTTATTGTTGTTGCGGCTGCGACCGCGCATACGCCTGTTCTGTCCTGGTCTCATTCTGGTCTACGACCCTCGCTGGTTCTTTAAAGCCCACGCGATGCAAGCCAATGTTCACCGAACGGGCTTATCGCCCACCGTTCGCGTGGCAACCGTCTGTCGTTCAGCCATAGCTTTTGAAAGGCCTGGCCATCCTTCAGTGTCGGGTTCAGATGATCGCGCTCAGCTGTTCAAAAAGCCCCTGCCTGCGCGATTGATATCGTTTGGTCTTCCGGCATGCTCCCTCAAACGGGGACTACCGATTTGTTTAGACCGAGGACGATCTCTGATTTGAATCTAGCTGGTTCCGCTCGGTCCAACAAGCGATATTTCAGCCTTTTCCCTATGGGGCGAAGAGAAGTTATCCCCTGTGATCATGTCCGTTTAAGGGCGACGCAACGCGGATTACCGGAGAGATCGTGCACGATCCTCAGGACGTCAAGGGCGCGATCCGCGGCCAAACGCTGCAACGCGTCTGCCTGATCATAGCCGATTTCCAGCACCAGCAGGCCGCCGGGCTTCAACAGGCGCGCGGCATCGGCGAGGATGACCCGGTAGGCATCGAGCCCGTCAGTCCCGCCGTCGAGGGCGAGAGCCGGGTCGTAGTCCCGCACCTCCCGGTCGAGCCCCAGGACGACCGACGAGGCGATGTAGGGCGGGTTGGAGACGACGAGGTCGAATCGCCCGGCGAGCGCGCTGGCCCAGTCGGAGACGGCGATCAGCGACCGCTCCCCGACGCCATTGCGCTCCGCATTGGACCGCGCCGTGCGGGCCGCGTTGAAGGAGCGGTCGACTCCGATCCCCCTGGCCCGGGGCAATTCATAGAGGAGGGCCGTGAGGATACAGCCTGATCCGGTGCCGAGATCGGCGATGGTCAACGCGGCCTGATGGTCGGGGAGGAGCTGAAGCGCCGTTTCCACCACGGTTTCCGTGTCCGGCCGGGGCACGAGCGTGTCGTCCGACAAGGTGAAGGGCAGGCCCCAGAATTCGCGCTCCCCGATGATCCGTGCCACGGGCTCGTGGGCGAGGCGGCGGCTCGTGTAGGCCGCGATCTTGCCCGCCTGCTCCTCCGTCAGGAGGGTATCGGGGCGCGTGATCAGATTCGTCGCCGAAATGTCGAGCGCCGCCAGCACGAGCAGCCGCGCATCGAGCGCCGCGTTCTCGAAACCGGCGTCGGTCAGGGTGCGGCGCAACTGCCGAAGCGCCTGGTCACGGGTGGCGAGCGGGTCGCTCAAGCCGCCTTGCCCCGCCGATAGCGTTCCAGCCGCTCTTCCAGCGTACCCGTATGCAGCTCGAACAAATGGTTGTCGTGGTCGTAGAAATAGAGCGAATGGCCCTC
Source organism: Microvirga alba (assembly GCF_015694465.1). Classification (GTDB taxonomy): domain Bacteria; phylum Pseudomonadota; class Alphaproteobacteria; order Rhizobiales; family Beijerinckiaceae; genus Microvirga; species Microvirga alba. The sequence goes on along the minus strand of NZ_JADQDO010000002.1, from coordinate 170,958 downwards.
GCCTTCGACCCGGGGGCGGGATTCCCGGAGGGTCAGGCCGAGTTTTTCGATCCGCGCGCGGTACACGTCGACATCCGTGGCGGCGATCTTGAAGGCGATGTGGTTGTAGGTTCGATTGGGGAGGCTCTCGCCCTCCATGATCGCGACCCAATGGCCGCCGACGATGAAGAATTTTTCGCGCGACAGGGAAAAAGTGTCGTCCCCGGAGGCGTAGACCTCGCGGCCGTCGAGCACCTGCTCAATGATCGTGCTCATGCGGGCGAGGTCGCTGGTGATCAGGGTGATGTGGCTCAAAGCCTCGATCATGCCGCCTCGTCCTGTGCCGCGAGCTGGGCTGCCTGATGCTCGGTCACAAGGGCGTCGATCAACTCGTCGAGGGCGTTGCCGCTCATGACCTCTTCGAGTTTGTACAGGGTCAGGTTGATCCGGTGGTCGGTCACCCTTCCTTGCGGAAAGTTATAGGTGCGGATGCGCTCGGAGCGATCACCGGAGCCGACCTGGGACTTGCGGTCCGCGGCGCGAGCCGCGTCCTTGGCGCTGCGCTCGGCGTCGTAGAGCCGCGCGCGCAGCAGGGCGAGCGCGCGGGCGCGGTTCTTGTGCTGGGATCGCTCGTCCTGCACGAAGACCACCGTACCGGTCGGAATATGGGTGATGCGGATCGCCGATTCGGTCTTGTTGACGTGCTGACCGCCCGCGCCTTGGGCGCGCATGGTGTCGATCTTCAGATCCGCGTCGTTGATCGCGATATCGACATCCTGCGCTTCCGGTAGCACGGCGACCGTGGCGGCGGACGTGTGGATTCGCCCTTGCGTTTCGGTGTTCGGCACGCGCTGGACCCGGTGCACGCCGCTCTCGAATTTCAGGCGGGCGAAGACACCCCGTCCTTTGACCTCGGCAACGATTTCCTTGTAGCCGCCCGCCGTCCCCTCGCTCTCGGAGACGATCTCGACCTTCCAACCCTTCAGGTCGGCGTAGCGGGCATACATGCGAAACAGGTCGCCGGCGAAGAGGGCCGCCTCGTCGCCGCCGGTACCGGCGCGGATTTCGAGGATGGCGCTTTTCTCGTCCGCTTCGTCCTTGGGCAGGAGAATGAGGCGCAGGTCCTGCGCTGCCTTCTCCACCTCTTCACGCGCCTGGGGCAGCTCGTCGGCGACGAGCGCGCGCATTTCGGAATCGGTCGCGGGATCGTCCAGAAGGGCCTGCAGGCCGTTCAGATTCTCTTCCATGGCGTGATAGGCACGAATCGCCCCTACCACGTCGTCGAGTTCCGACAATTCCCGCGACAGGGCGACGAAGGTCTCGGGGTCCGGACCAGCGTTCAGGGTCGCCGTGATGATGTCATGGCGGGCGAGAATGGCGTTCAGTCGTTCAGAAGGCGGGGCAATCGACATCAGATCGGAATACCATGGGTTTCCGCAAAACGGGCGAGCTTCGGGCGCAAGCTATCGCCGCCCCCGGCATGTTCCAGCTCCTCCCTGATAAAGGCGCCGACCTTCTCCGCGTCAAGGGCCAGCAGCATCGCCTTGACCGGGCCGATCGAGGCCGGGGACATGGAGAGCGAGCGGAAGCCGAGCCCGATCAAGGCCATGGCTTCGAGCGGACGCCCGCCGATCTCGCCGCAAACGGTTGCGAGGCAGTTGGAGGCGTTAGCCTGCTCCGCGACAAGGCTCAGCGCCCGCAGCATCGGAGCGCTCAGGGGGTCGAAACGGTCGGCCACGCGCCGGTTTTCCCGGTCGATGGCGAAGAGGAACTGCATCAGGTCGTTGGAACCCACGGAGACGAAATCGGCGCTGGCGCAGATTTCCTTGAGCTGGAACAGGAGGGAGGGGACCTCCAGCATCACCCCGAGCTTCAGATCGGAGGGATGGGCGTGCCCGTGGCGGGAGAGGTGGTTGCGTTCCCGCTGGACCAGTTCCTTGGCGCGGAAAAACTCGTCGCAGGTGGCGACCATGGGGAACATGATCTTCAGGGGCCGCTCACCCGCCGCCTTCAGAAGCGCGCGAATCTGCGCGCGCAAGAGGCCGGGACGGTCGAGGCCGATGCGGATGGCACGCCAACCGAGAGCCGGATTCTCCTCCTCGACGGCCTGCATGTAAGGCAGAACCTTGTCGCCGCCGATATCGAGGGTGCGGAAGGTAATGGGCAGATCGCCCGCCGCCGCGAAGACCGCGCTGTAGAGGGATTGCTGCTCGGTCGCCGTCGGCATGCGCTCGGCGATCATGAATTGCAGTTCGGTACGGAACAGCCCGACGCCGGCGGCCCCCGTCTCCCCGAGATGCGGCAGGTCGACCAGCAGGCCCGCATTGAGCTGGAGCGTCACCTCGACCCCGTCCTTGGTGACGGAGGGCACGTCGCGCAGCTTGAGATATTGCTCCTGACGCCGTGCCCGAAGGCGCGCCTTTTCGGCATAGGCCGCTTCCACGTCCGGGCTCGGGCGCACCTGCACCTCGCCCGCCGCGCCGTCGACGATGATGGCGTCGCCCTGCTCGGTGAGGGAGGCGATGTTCGCCACCTCGCCCACGGCGGGGATGCCCAGCGCCCGGGCGACGATGGCGATATGGCTCGTCGGGCCGCCCTCCTCGAGCACGAGGCCGCGCAGACGCGAGCGGTCGTAATCGAGGAGCGCCGCCGGGCCCATGGACCGGGCGACGAGAATCGCGTTTTCGGGCAGCAACCCCCGCTCCACCACGAGGTCGCGACCCACCAGCCGATGCAGCAGACGGTTGGCGAGATCGTCGAGATCGTGCAGGCGCTCGCGCAAGTAAGGGTCGGTCTGGCGCATCATCCGCGCCCGGTTATCCGACTGCACCCGCTCCACGGCGGCCTCGGCGGTGAGGCCCGAGGTGACGGCTTCGCGCATGCGGCGCAGCCAGCCCTGGTCGTGGGCGAACATGCGGAAGGTCTCCAAAACCTCCCGGTGCTCGCCGTGATGGGCCACGTCGCCTCGTTCGATCAGCTCGTCGATGGAGGTGCGCACTTCGGCGATCGCGTCATCAAGCCGGTGCAATTCCGATTCGACATTCTCGGCGATGAGGTTCTTCACGACCACGCGAGGTTCGTGAAGCACCACATGGCCGAGGCCGACGCCGTCGGCGAGGGCGGTGCCCTTCTGGTGGAACGGGCGGCGAAGCGCAATTCCGGTCTCGACGGGGGCGAGCGCTTGTAATTCGCCCGTGGCGATCAGCTCCGCCAGCACCATCGCGGTGGTCTGGAGCGCCTCGATTTCCTCTTCCGCGTAGACCCGGTAGGTGCGGTTCTGAACGACCAGGACCCCCAGGGTATTGCCCGCGCGCAAGAGAGGCACGCCAAGGAAGGCGTGGTATATCTCCTCGCCCGTCTCCGGCTTGTAGGAGAAGGCCGGGTGGCTCTGGGCGTCCGAGAGGGCGAGGGGCTCCGCGGTCGATGCGATCAGGCCCACGAGGCCTTCGCCGGAACGCATGACGGTATGGTGGACCGCTTCCCGGTTCAAACCCTCGGTTGCGAACAGCTCAAGGACGCCGTCGCCGCGCATGACGTAGACGGAGCACACCTCGGCCACCATGTTGGCGGCGATCTGGATCACGATTTTGTCGAGGCGATCCTGCGCTCCGACCGGCTCCGCCATGATCTCGCGGAGGCGGCGCAGCAGAAGGCGCGGACCGCCGGGAGCGCTTGGCATGAGCTTCGTGTCCCGTCCTTAATAAAGCCGACGAGTCAACCGGCGGCTGTCCTAGAGTTGTCGCAGCCTCACCGACGAGCCGTCAATCAGCTTTGATCAAGGCCGTATAGCGAGTGGAGCGTGCGGACGGCAAGCTCCGTGTAGGCGGAGTCGATCAGAACCGAGAACTTAATCTCCGAGGTCGTAATGGCCCGGATGTTGATGCCCTTGTCCGCCAAAGCCTTGAAAGCCTTGGCCGCCACGCCCGCATGGCTGCGCATGCCGACCCCGATGGCGGAGACTTTCACCACGTCGGTCGCGCCCTGAAGGTCCTTGAACTCGATCTCGCCCTTATGCTCGTTCAGGACGGAGCAGGCGCGTTCGTAATCGGCGGTCGGGACCGTGAAGGTCAGGTCCGTGGTGGTGGTATCGTCCGACACAACCTGGATGATCATGTCCACATTGATGTTGGCCTCGGCCAGCGGCACGAAAATCGAGGCGGCGATACCGGGTTTGTCGGCTACATTCCGCAGCGTAATCTGGGCTTCGTCGCGCGAATAGGCGATGCCGGTGACAACCTGCTGTTCCATGATGTCTTCCTCGTCGCAGATGAGGGTGCCGAGCTTGGGATCGGCGGGATCGTCGAAGCTGGAGCGCACGTAGGTGGGGACGCGGTGCATCATGGCGAGCTCCACCGAGCGGACCTGAAGCACCTTGGCCCCCAGCGAGGCCATTTCCAGCATTTCCTCGTAGGATACTTTATCGAGACGCTTGGCCTTCGGCACGATGCGCGGATCGGTGGTGTAGACCCCGTCCACATCCGTGTAGATGTCGCAGCGCTCGGCCTGGATCGCGGCGGCCAGCGCCACGGCGCTGGTGTCCGAGCCACCGCGCCCGAGGGTCGTGATGCGCTGGGTCGGCTGGTGCACGCCCTGGAAGCCCGACACCACGGCCACTTCCTTGTCGCGCGTGAAGCCTTCCAGGATACCCGTGCCGTCGATGGCGGCGATTCGCGCCGAGCCATGGGCTTCCGAGGTCATGATCGGGATCTGCCAGCCCTGCCAGGAGCGGGCTTTCACGCCCATTTCCTGCAAGGCGAGGGCCAGAAGACCCGACGTCACCTGCTCGCCGGAGGCGACGACGACATCGTATTCCTTGGAATCGTAGCGCGCGGAGGCGTCCTTGACCCAGCCAACGAGCTCATTCGTCTTGCCGGACATGGCGGAGACGACGACGGCCACGTCATAGCCGGCGTCGGTCTCGCGTTTGACGTGTCGCGCCACATTACGGATGCGATCGACCGTGGCGACGGATGTACCGCCAAACTTCATGACGAGACGGGGCATGGGCGAAAAGGCCAAAGGTGAGAAGAAATTTTACCTCTTCGCCGGGGAGGCGAGGGCGGCGTATACATGACTGTGGGGTAGCGCGCTGTCAACGCGCGGTTTTTATTTCCCTCCCCCTTGCGGGGAGGGTGGCCGGAGCGTAGCGGGTGGGTACCCCGACCCTCCCCGCAAGGGGGAGGGAGCAGAGGAGCGCTTTCAATGACCGACGGCCCAGCCACGACCATCGACCCGGCGGAGGTCGCCCGTTTCGAGCGGATCGCCGAGACGTGGTGGGACCCGAAGGGGCCCATGAAGGTTTTGCACAAGTTCAATCCGGTGCGCCTCGCTTATATCCGCGACGAGGCCTGCCGCCGGTTCGGGCGCGATCCGCGTTCGGCGCGTTCGCTGGACGGACTGACGATCCTCGATGTGGGCTGCGGCGGCGGCGTGCTTTCAGAACCCTTGGGCCGCCTGGGAGCCAAGGTGACCGGTCTCGATCCCGCCCCCACCAACATCTCGGTTGCCCGGCTCCACGCGGAGCGGGCGGGTGTTCCGGTCGATTACCGCAACGAGACGGTCGAGGCGGTCGTCGCTCGGGGTGAAACCTTCGACATGGTGCTCGCCATGGAGGTGGTCGAGCATGTGGCCGACGTGCAGGCCTTCGTGAGCGCCTGCGGCCAGGCGGTGAAGCCCGGGGGCGTCCTCGCCATGGCGACGCTCAACCGGACCCTGCGGTCGTTCGCGCTCGCCATCGTCGGCGCGGAATACATTTTGGGCTGGCTGCCGAAGGGCACGCATGAATGGGACAGGTTCGTCACGCCGGACGAGTTGACGGAGGCTCTGCGGGTCGCAGGCTTTGCCGTCGACGACCTCAAGGGCGTGGTCTACAACCCCCTGCGGGGCGACTGGTCTCTGTCGGCTGACACCGCCGTCAACTACATGCTGCTGGCCGCGCGCGGCTGAAGCTGCTCGCGGGCCGCGAAGCGCAGGATCAGCCAGCCCGCGAACGCGGACACCACCGAGCCCGCGAGCACGCCGAGCTTGGTGGCGTCGGTCAGTTCGGGCCGGTCCGGGAACGCGAGCGCGCCGATGAACAGGCTCATGGTGAAGCCGATGCCGCACAGAAGCGCCACGCCGTAGCATTGCAGCCGGGACGCGCCCGCCGGCACGTCGGCGAGGTCGAAGCGAATCGCCAGCATCATGAAGGCGAAGACGCCGACCTGCTTGCCGACGAAGAGGCCGAGCGCGATGCCCAAGGGCAGCGGGTTCAGCAGGGTGCCGAACGACAGGCCCGCGAACGACACGCCCGCATTGGCGAAGCCGAAGATCGGGATGATGGCGTAAGCCACCCATTTCTGCAGCGAATGCTCCAGGCGATGCAGGGCTGAATCCTCGTCCTCGCGCCGTTGCTTGCCGAGCGGAATGGTCAGAGCCAGGGCGACGCCGGCGAGCGTAGCGTGGATGCCCGATTTCAGGACGAAGAACCACAGCAATGCGCCGAGAACGACATAGGGCGCGAGCATCGTCACGCCGGATCGGTTCAGTGCGACGAGGACTAGAATGCATAAGGCCGCCGCGCCGAGCATCGGCACAGCCAATTCGCCCGTGTAGAACAGCGCGATGATGATGATTGCGCCGAGATCGTCGAGGATGGCGAGCGCCGTCAGGAAGATCTTGAGAGAGGCCGGAATGCGCGATCCGAGGATCGCCAGGACGCCGAGGGCGAAGGCGATATCGGTGGCTGCCGGAATGGCCCAGCCTCGGACGAGGTCCGGATTATTCCAGGTGACGGCGAGATAGACGAGCGCCGGAACGATCATGCCGCCCAAGGCCGCGACGCCGGGCAGGACGCGCCTCGGCCACGTCGCGAGTTGGCCCTCGAGGAATTCGCGTTTGATCTCCAAGCCGACGAGCAGGAAGAATACGGCCATGAGGCCGTCGTTGATCCAGTGCTGAATGCTCAGGCCGAAGAGGTAGCTGTGCAGAGCGTCCGAATAGACGCCCGCAGCGGGTGAGTTCGCGACGACAAGAGCAAGGATCGTCACGCCCATCAGGATGATGCCGCCGGCGGCCTCGCTGGCGAAGAAACTGCGCATCAACGATTTCTGCCGGGGGTGCTTCGCGCTGGGATTCATTCGCCGCTCCTTTGCTCAGCTCCGGTCTTGGAGTTTGATACGATCCTGACGGACAACCGGATTCCACTTGCCCTGATCATGCTCTAAGGCGCATGACGCGGTTGCGAAAGGCTCAGCTTGTCGATTTCCAGCGGTGCAGGCGCGATCCGAGGATCGTGGACAGCGTGACGGGGCGATAGTCCCACACATCGACGCCGACATCGTATTGCCGCGTCTTGTGAGAGAGCCTGCCATGGCTATGGCCGTGCAGATCGATCCAACCCTTGCTCATGCTGTGCCAGGTCCGAAACGGATAATGGCAAAGCACCAGATCCCTGTCGTCGAGATGCAGTTCCGCATAGGCCTGCACGCTCGCCCATCCCTTTGCCGCAAGGGTCGTCGGGCCGTCGTTGTTGCCCGTGACGAGGTGTTTACGGCCATACAGGCGATCGAGCAGCTCGTCGATCCGCTCAAGGTTGTCGGCTCGCGCGAAATCGCCGAGGTGCCACACTTCATCGTCGGGCGACACCACTTCGTTCCAGTTCGCCAGAAGCGCTTCGTCGTGCTCGGGGATCGTCTTGAACGGGCGCTTGTCCACCCGCAACACACGCGGGTCGCCGAAATGGGTATCGCTGGTGAAGAAGACCGCCACGGCAATTCCCTCAGGAGACAATGCTTCGATTGATGAATGTAGGCTTCGAGGAAAGCCGGGCCATCGGGCATCAATCCGCCGAAAGGACGGAAAGACGTCGGAATGGCGAAGGAGGCGAATTGTTGCCGCGCGGGGGAACCTTTTCAGGCTCGTGCGCTCTATGTCTCGAGACGTGCAGGGTTGGTGAGGCTCTTGAACAGGGGAGAATCCGATGTTGTCCGTTCGACTGGCCGGTGCTTTGAGCGCACTGATCTTGGTCTCTGGTGCTGCCGCCGCCCAGGGGGCCAAGCCGACCGATCCGCAAATCGCGCATATCGCCTACACGGCTGGCCAGATTGATGTCAGGGCCGCCGAGCAAGCGCTCAGGAAGTCCAAGAACAAGAATGTCAGGGCCTTCGCGCAGGATATGGTGCGCGACCATACGACGGTGAACAAGAAGGCGTTGGCACTGGTCAAGAAGCTTCATGTCACGCCGGAGAACAACGATACCAGCAAGGCGCTCGTGAAAAAGGCCGATGCCGAGCGCGAGAGTCTCGCGAAGCTGAGCGGCGCCGCCTTCGACAAGGCCTATGCCGCCAACGAGGTCGCTTATCACAAGACCGTCAACAGTGCCTTGCAAGACACCTTGATCCCATCCGCAAGCAACAGCGAATTGAAGGATCTCCTCTCAACGGGGTTGAAGGTCTTTCAAGGACACGAGCAGCACGCCGAGCATCTCGTGGAGACATTGAAATGACATATGGCCAGCGAAACCTTTATCGGATTTCCTTAGCTGCGGCGCTCGCGCTCGCGAGCGTCGCGTCCGCGAACGCTGATGTGATTCACGTCAAGGTTTCTGGTTTTGCCTTCGTCCCGGCGCAAATCTCCGCTCGTGTCGGCGATACGATCGAGTGGGTCAATGGAGACTTCTTCTCTCATACCGCGACGGCGAGAGACGGGACGTGGGATGTACCGCTTCCCGCAGGCCGAGCCGGAGCTCTTACGGTCAAGAAGGCGGGCCCGATCGACTACTATTGTCGCTATCACCCGAACATGATTGGTCGCATCGACGTCATGAAACGCTAGAGCTTGATCATGTCTCCTTGAAACATGATCAAGCTCTCGATTCCCTATTGCCGCATGATCCTGGCGAACAACCGGTTTCCACTTGTCTCGATCATGCTCTAGCGCAAAGCGTCAGTTGCGGTCATCGGGCACGACGGGAAGGGGCAACACGTCGATGCCTTCCTCCAGCAAGGCTTTTGCCTCGGCCAGATCTGTCTCGCCATAGATCGAGCGTTGATCCGTTTCGCCATAGTGCATCTTGCGCGCTTCCTCGGCAAAGCCTGCACCGACATTCTCGGCATTCTGCATGACGTGCTCGCGCAGCGCGCGTAGCGCGACACGAATTTCCTTCTCCTTGTCGGAGAGCGCAGCCACGGGCTGCGGCGCGGGACTGACAACGGGAGCCTTGTCGGTGCGCGCGATGGACGGCGCCATGATCTGCTTCTCGACCTTGGCCGAGTTGCAATAGGGACAGGTCACGAAGCCGCGCTTGCGTTGCGCTTCAAACGCATCGCTTGAGGGAAACCAGCTCTCGAAATCGTGGGCCTGTTCACAGGCGAGGGCGTATTTGATCATGTCATTGAAGATGGGAATTCATAAAACGCGATGCCAGGACTTCACGCCGTTGCAGCTTTGCCGGCGGATGACGGCGATGACATTGTCGCGACCTCGAAGGGGCGAGCGTTCTTGAGGGTTGGGATGCGGCCCCTGGCATCCGCGACGAGGCCAGGATCGATCTCGGCCAGAATGACGCCGGGCTCCGCGCCCGCTTCGGCGAGAACGCGGCCCCAGGGATCGACGATGATCGAATGGCCGAAGGTCTCGCGTCCGTCCTCGTGCAGGCCGCCCTGCGCCGCCGAGATCATGAAGGACCCGGTCTCGATGGCGCGCGCCCGATGCAGCACATTCCAATGCGCTTCGCCCGTCTGCTTGGTGAAGCAGGCGGGGGCGGACAGGAACGACGCGCCATTCTCGGCCAGCGCCCGGTAGAGCGCGGCGAACCGCACGTCGTAGCAAATGGTCATGCCGAGATAGCCCCAGGGGGTTTCGGCCAGCACCGCCTTGTCGCCGCCCGTATAGGTCGCCGATTCCCGCCAGCTCTCGCCGTTCGGCAGATCCACGTCGAAGAGGTGGACCTTGTCGTAGGACGCGATGATCTCGCCATCCGCGCCGATGAGGAAGGCGCGGTTGGCGATCTTGTCGCCCTCCTTCACGGCGATCGAGCCGATCTGGATGATGATGCCGCTCTCACGGGCGACCTCGCGCAGGGCCGCGAGCGTCGGGTCCTGGGCTTGCGGCCCGACTTTTTCGAACAGGGCCGCCCGCTCGCGCTCGACCAGGGACGTCATTTCCGGCGTCTGGACGAAATGGGCGCCTTTCGAGGCTGCCTCACGCACGAGCGCTACGGCGGCGTCGCGGTTTTGCAGCGGATCGCGGGTGGAGCGCATCTGGACGCAGGCGGCGGTAAAGCGGGTGGCGGTCATGGGCGAGGGTCTCCGTCAGGCCTGCAGCAGGGGCTCGAGTTGGCCCTTGTCGTCCAGGGCGTAAAGGTCGTCGCAACCGCCCACATGGCGCTCGCCGATGAAGATCTGCGGCACCGTGGTGCGGCCTCCGGCCTTCCTGATCATCTCCGCGCGGGTCTCGGGCTTGGCCTCGATGTCGATTTCGATGAAGGCGGCGCCCTTTTCGTCGAGAAGCTTCTTCGCGGCGGAGCAATAGGGGCACCAGCCCTTCGTGTAGATCGTGATGGACGGCATGGCCGATCAGTCTCCTGAGTTAAGGAGCATATAAGATGAGCTGTGCCTTGGTCACAACCCTTGCACCACGCGCGCAAAGGCCAGCACATCCACTTGGGTCGCACCCCCTCGCAGGAGCGCCCGGGAGGCGGCGTTCGCGGTTGCTCCGGTGGTGAGCACGTCGTCGATGAGCAGGACCCGCTTGCCCTGAAGCCGCGCCTTGGCGCTGTCGGTGACGCGAAACGCGCCCTGCAAATTGTCCTGCCTTTGCGCCTTGGTCAGCCCGACCTGCCGGCGGGTGTGCTTCACGCGAGTGAGGAGGAAGGGATCGCACGGCAGGCCGCTCGCGCCTGAGACGACGGCGGATAGCGCCATGGCCTGGTTGAACCGCCGCCGCCACAGCCGCCAGCGATGCAGGGGCACGGGCACGATCACGTCCGCCTCCTGCGTCAGTTCCGCGCCCGCGCGGGCCATCATGATGCCCAGTGCCCGCGCCAGCTCCAGCCGGTCGCCATATTTGAGCCGATGCACGAGCATGGCGGCCGTTCCGTCATATTCGGCGACAGCCCGGGCGCGCTCGAATACCGGTGGATCGGCAATGGCGGCGGGCGAGAGGAGCGGCTGGCCGAGGTCGACGGCGAAGGGCGTGCCCAGCCGCTCGCAATAGGGCCGCTCGATGAAGCGAATGCCGGACCAGCAGGTTGCGCAAAGAGCATGCGCCTCGCCAGTTGCCGCCTGGCAAGCGATGCAGGTCGGGGGATAGAGCAGGCCAAGCACCCCGCGCGAGGCGTACCGCGCCGTCTGGAGCAGGCGGGCGGTCAGGCTGGGCGTCTTCGTTTCGGCTTCGTCCATCACAGGGCAAACCAAGAGCTTGATCATGTCTCTTTGAAACCTGATCAAGCTCCGGATTCCTTATTGCCGCACGATCCGGGCGAACAACCGGTTTCCACTTGTTCTGATCATGCTCTAGCCGATTTGCAACAAAGAAGCGACCTTCCAGGGTGCCTCCCTCCGGCTTCCGTCCTAATAGCCCTTGGCCGCGCCATCATTTCACGCCATATCGGGCGTCTCATGAGCACGCCTCTCGTCTTCGACCGCCCTCTCGTCCGCCGCCGCCTTCAGCGCGCCCTGCGATCCGGCTATGCCGATTTCCTGCTGATGCGGATCGTCGAGGATATGCAGGAGCGGCTCTCCACGGTTCTGCGGCCTTTTTCGAATGCGCTCGATGTCGGCACCCCGACGGCCGCCGCCGCGGATAGCCTGCGCGAGAGCGGGCGCGTCGAGACGGTGCTGCGCCTGTCGCCTGTCGCGGAGCCCGGCAGCATCTTGGGCGACGAGGAACACCTGCCTTTCGCGGGTGAGCGTTTCGATCTCGCGGTGTCGCTGCTTGCGCTCCAGAGCGTGAACGACCTGCCCGGAGCGTTGGTCCAGATCCGCCGCGCCTTGAAGCCCGATGGGCTCTTCGTCGCGGCGCTGCTCGGGGGCGCGACCCTGACCGAGTTGCGGCAGGCCTTCACCCAGGCCGAGGCCGAATTGGAAGGCGGCGTGAGCCCCCGCGTCGCGCCCTTCGCTGATGTGCGCGATCTTGGCGGATTGCTCCAGCGCGCCGGTTTTTCCCTGCCGGTGACGGATTCGGACGTGATCCGGGTGCGCTATGGCGACCCCTTCGCGCTCATGCGGGACCTGCGCCAGATGGGCCTCTCCAATGCGCTCCATGATCGTCGCAAGACTCCCTTGCGGCGGGCGACACTCATGCGCGCGGCGCAGATTTACGCGGAGCGCTTCGCAGATCCCGACGGGCGGTTGCCTGCGACCTTCGAGATCGTCTGGCTGTCGGGTTGGGCACCGCACGAGAGCCAGCAGAAGCCGCTCAAGCCGGGATCGGCCAAGATGCGCCTCGCCGATGCGTTGGGCGTCGTGGAGACGCCGGCCGGTGGCGCGCGGCAGGAGTGATGCCGCAGGCCTGAATCACGGTTAATCCTTTGTCTTGGAGCAGGCGCTGCTGTATTTTAGAGCCTGATCAGGACAAGTGGAAAACCGTTGTCCGTAAAGATCATGGGGTATCCAAAAGCTGCAGGCGAGGCCGTCATGAAACAGCCCGGGCCCGATCATCCGATTACCATCGAGACGAATCCGCATCGCATCCGCGTCGTGCTTGGCGGCTTCATCGTTGCCGAGACGACCGACGCTCTCACTCTTCACGAAGCCTCGCTTCCGCCCGTGCATTACATTCCGCGCAAGGACGTGCGGATGGATCTGCTCGAACCGAGCGACCGCAAGAGCCATTGCCCGTACAAGGGCGACGCGTCGTATTTCACGGCGATGGCGGGCGGATTGGTGCGCGAGAATGCGGTTTGCTGCTACGAGAACCCCTATCCTGTCGCCGCCGTGATCGCCGGGCATCTCGCCTTCTATCCGAGCAAGGTCGACGACATCGAGGAATTCATGGTGTGAGAGCGCTCACGTCCGCCCATCGCCGTCGCCCGTGAACCGGGCGAGGTCGCGGCGCAGGCCCAGCATCATCAGGAGCTCGGCCATGATGAACATGGGCCCGATGAAGGCCTGGAACAGATTGTCCGCAAGCGCCGGTCGCCGTCCCTCGAAGGCGTGGCCGAGAAACTGAAACACCCAGCCGCCGACGAACAAGACGCCGAACAGCCACCAGGTCGCAGAGCTGCCATAGGTCGAAGTGAACCAGTTCGAGAACAGCACGACCGGCAGGAGGGCGATCGCCATCGCCAACCCGATGGTCAGGTCGAGGGCGATCCAGCCAAGGCAGGCTGCCGCCCAGACAATCCACGCGCCCGAGACGCTGATCGAGCCAAGGTGGGGCCACCAAAGAGCGCAGACCAAAAGAATCGAGCAGACGATGGCCGGGATGCCGATGAAATGGGTCGCGCGGTTGCGGTGATCCCGATGATAGCTCGAATAGGTCGCGAGCTGGCGTTCGAACAGGGTCGACATGGGCCCCTCCCATCCTTTTGTTTGAAAGAATGTAGCCGGTCTGCGTCCGGCGTGAAGGGTGTTCGACGACCGTCTTTAGCCGGATGCCGCTTTCAGCCGGCCGCGGAGCAAGCGAAAAGGAAGCCTTGCGGCGGAGCTGGGAGGGCGGAGATTGCCGCGCGGTCTGTCAGGGCGATGACTGCGGCTCAAATGGCGACGAGATCCACGAGAAACGGAATCAAAGGTTCATCCGCCGGCGGCATGGGATAGCTGCGCAAATCCTGTGGCTTTACCCATTTCAATGCCTGCCCCTCGAGCGATTGCACGAAGCCGTCCCAGCGCCGGCAGACATAGAGCGGCATCAGGAGATGGAAGCTCTCATAGGCATGGCTCGCGAAGGTGAGCGGCGCGAGGCAGGGCTCCTTCACGGTGATGCCAAGCTCCTCGCGCAATTCGCGGATCAGCGTCTCTTCCGGGCGTTCGCCGGGCTCCACCTTGCCGCCGGGAAACTCCCAGAGCCCCGCGAGCTGCTTCCCTTCCGGGCGCTGCGCGAGAAGGATGTGGTTATCAGCATCGATGAGGGCGACGGCGACGACGAGGGTGAGCTTGGGAGAGGACAAGGATGATCGGTCCAGTTGGCCAGGAGAGGCTTTAGGATTGGAAAGGAACTCTCATAGCCTGCTTTAAGTCTGCGGCGAACAGAATTTCGGGCAACGACACCGCCTGGCCAGTCCAAGTCTCCGTTAAAGTTGTTCCATAATAACAGACAGAATTCTTAACCCATTCCCGCTTGTACTACTGTTTCCGTCATGATCCTCGGGTTTTCCCGGAAGATCCTGAAAGGCGCGGACCTCTTCAGATCCAAGCTTGCTAGGTATATCCATGAATAGGAAATTGCTTATCTCGGCTTTCGCCGCACTGATCTGGGCGGATGCTGCCCGGGCGGATAACTGCACCGTCTCACCCATGAACTTCAACTCCCATATCGCGAATGTTGAAGCGGAGATGACGATCAAGGCAGGCAAGGGGTGCGGCTTCGGCCTCAACGGCATTCAAGGGGCGATCAACGAAGCGGTGATCGTCCAGAAACCGAAAGTCGGCTTGGCGGGTGTGCAGGGGTTGACGCCCTTTTATGTCGCGAAACCCGGCTACAAGGGGGCGGATGAATTCTCCTACGCCATCATCGGGACGGACCAGTACGGCGGCCTGATGCGGGTCACTACCAAGCTGAAAGTCACCGTCGTCCCCTGATCCCCGGACGGCTTTAGCTCCGGTAATCCCCGTTTATCTCCACATAGGCCTTGGTGAGATCGCAGGTCCAGGCGGTGGCTTCGCCGCGCCCGAGGCCGAGATCGACTCGGATCGTGATCTCGTCGCCCTTCATGTAGGCGGAGGTCTTCTTCTCGTCATAGTCGTTGTCGCGCGCCCCCTTCACGGCGACGCGGATGTCGCCGAACCAGATCGCGAGCTTGTCGCGCTCCGCCGGCTCGCCCGCCTTGCCGACCGCCATGACCACACGGCCCCAATTCGCATCCTCGCCGGCAACCGCCGTTTTCACCAGCGGTGAATTGGCGATCGCCATGGCGATGCGCTTGGCGGAGGTCGCGCCCGTCGCGCCCGTGACCTTCACGGTCACGAATTTGCGGGCGCCTTCGCCGTCGCGGGCGACCTGCTGCGCGAGGTCGGTGAGAAGATCCTCCAGCGCTTGCCGGAAATTTTTCAGGCGGCGGTCGCTCGGCAGCGAGATCGCCGGCGCGCCACGCTTGGCGGCTGCACCGGTCGCGAAGAAGAGAAGCGTGTCGGACGTCGAGGTGTCGCTGTCCACCGTCACGCAATTGAAGCTCTTGTCGGCGCCCTTCTTGAGGAGCGCCTGAAGCACCGGCGCGGCGATCGGTGCGTCGGTGAAGATAAAGGAGAGCATCGTCGCCATGTCAGGGGCGATCATGCCCGCGCCTTTGGCGATGCCGTTGATGGTGACCTCGACGCCGCCGATGGTGGCGGTTCGGGTTGCGACTTTCGGGAACGTGTCCGTGGTCATGATCGCCTTGGCGGCGTCGACCCAGTTGAGCGGCTTGGCTTTTTTCTCGCAGGCCTGGAGCACGCCATCGAACTTGGTTGCGTCCAGCGGCTCGCCGATGACTCCGGTCGAGGCGATGAAGACCTGTGAGGCGCGGCATCCGGCGGCCTCCGCCGCGATGTCGGCGGTCAGCTTTACTGCCTCGGCGCCCTTCTTGCCGGTGAAGGCATTGGCGTTGCCGGAATTGACCACGAGAGCCCGCGCGGCGCCCTTGGCGAGGTTCTTGCGGCACCAGTCGACGGGAGCCGAAGGGCACTTCGAGCGCGTGAACACGCCCGCCACGGCGGTGTCCTTCGCGAGTGCAACATAGAGAACGTCCGTCCGGTTCTTGTATCGGATCCCCGCCTCCGCAGTCGCGATCCTGACGCCTTCGATGGCGGGAAGCGCCGGATAGGACTTAGGCGCGAGCGGGGAGACGGTTTTGGACATGGATGAACTCGAACGAGGAAATGCCGTTAAGATCCGCGACGTGCGGGTTTTTAACGCTTTTTGTCAAGCCCGCGCTTCGTCTTGGGGGCATTCCGTCTCGCGCTGCCGGCTCTGTCGGCGGCGGACCTCCCCGCGGACGGACCGCGAGGAGGGGCTTTGAATCGTCAGATGATGAGGAAGTGGCTGGCCTTGAGCGCCACGCTCGTGTCGAAAACAGCGAACGTGACCGCCTCGCCACGGCCGTTGCCATCCGCGTCGTAGGAGAGTTCTCCCGTGGCACGGTTGTAGACGATCCGGGTATCGGCGGTCTGCGCCGAGGTTCCGATCTCGAAGGCTTTACTCGACAGGCTGCCGATGGAGAGGCCATCGAAGATTTCGTGATGGAGCAGAATGACGTCGTCCCATACGGAGAAGTCGCGGATTGTATCGATGTTCGAGGCACCGAGCGCGGCCTCGAACACGAACGCATCCGCGCCCTCGCCGCCGACGAGCAGGTCGCGTCCCAGGCCGCCGCTCAGACGGTCGGAGCCCGCGCCGCCCACGAGCAGATCGTCGCCGCCGCCGCCATAGAGCCTGTCGTTGCCGTATCCGCCGATGATGACGTCATTGCCGCCGCCGCCATCGACCTCGACATTATAGAGGCTCTTGGCGCCCTCATAGCGGTCCTCGCCCTCGCCGAGATAAACCACGCTGTCGATGCGGCCGTCGTTGATGACGAGGTCATTGCCGCCGCCCATGTCGACGATGCCCTTGTTGACAGTGATGCCCATCACGACTCCCGACGCCTTGTTGAGGAGGACGTCTTCGCCGTCGTGCAGATAGACGTTGCCCTTGATGTAGGCCGTCTTGGCGCGCGAGTCGTCATAGCCGTTGTAGATGAGATCGACTGCGTTGCCGGTGCTCACGATGACGTTGTGGTTATAGACCTGATCGTGGGGAATCTGGTCGATGGTCCGCACGATTTCGCCCGTGTTGTTGAAGGTGTTGATGCCGCCGGACAGGCTGTTCAACGTGATGGTCGTTCCGTTGTTCGCAAGGATCGTTCCATCGTTGTTGAACACGTTGCCCGCGCCTTCGATTCCGATGGCTTTGTAACCGCCTTTGACGAGCGCCGTCTCGGCGATGTTGAAGGTGTTGTCTCCGCCGGAAAGGACCACGCCGGTGTGGCGCGTGTAATCCATTCGCTCGTGGCCGAGAACGGCAAGTTCGCTCAGATTGAAGACCGAGTGACCTCCGCTGAAGACCGCAGTGTCGTTCAGGTTGGCGCCGCTCCAGATCTTTGCGCGGGCTGCGAGATTGAACGTGTTATATTCGCCGGCGAAGTTGACGGCGGACGTTATGCCGCCGATGTGGCTGAAGTACTGCAGATTGACGGTAATGTTTCCGCCGGTCGCGAAGAGTGTGTCGTTGAACCCGCGGATGTTCGAATGATCATACACAGTGATGACCGCGTCGGATTTCATATAGACGGCCGGTGTGCGATTGAGAATCGTATCGACCGATGTTCCCCATTGGACAAACAGAGTATCCCCGACGTCGAGGTAATATGGCCTCGTCACGAGGACGCCAGCCTCACCGGAGCTGTGATCGGGAGTGCGGTAATCGGTCATGTGCGTGTCCTATAGAAGTCATCGTTTGACAAAGCGTCGCGCACTCACGCGCAACGTTAACGCAACGATATACCGGTGTATTAAATATGCAAATGCCGCTTCCTTGCGTTCTTTCATTTCAACTAAGAATATAAGACCAGTAAATATTTATCGAAACAACGAAGTAATCATTGATCTGAATGCGTTTAATGACGCGCGGTTTCAAACTATTTTAACGTTATGACACAAACTACGATAGTTACGTTGTGAATTTGAGCTAAATATATTGTATCGGCGGCAATTCTAGATTGAGCGACGCCGTCGGCTCGCGATACCTGGTGCCGTCGGCGTTTGGACCCCAGAGCAAGAGCTCTCGCCGTTCGCGTGGCGCCTAGGCTGAGGACGGGAGCGCGAATATTCCGGCATCCCGACAGTCTTAAGGACACCGAAAAAATAAAGGCGAGCCGACGGCCCGCCTTTAATCTCATGCCTCCGGCCCCGCAGGGCTCAGCGGCCTAAGACCCCGCTACGGCAAGAGATGTTCTTGCCGCTTGCGGATCAAAAAGCCTCACTTCTTCTGCTCGACGAGATTGCCCTTGTCGTCCAGGCGCTCGATCTTGGCGCTCTGACGCAGGCCGCCAATCAGATCCTGCTGGGCCTTGCGTTCCAGATAGGTGTCGACCTGGTCCTTCATTTCCTCGAAGGACGGAACCGGTTTGGAGCGCTTTTCTTCGACCTTGATGACGTGCCAGCCGAACTGGGACTTCACCGGGTCCGAGATCTGGCCGGGTTCGAGCTTGAAAGCGGCTTCGGCAAAGGGCTCGACCATGCGGTCCTTGGTGAAGAAGCCGAGATCGCCGCCATCGGTCTTGGAGCCGGGATCCTTCGAGAGTTCGGCTGCGACCTTGGCGAAGTCCTCGCCGCCCTTCACGCGGGCGGCGGCTTTCTTGGCCTCTTCCTCGGATTCGACGAGGATGTGGCGGGCGCGCACCTCCTGCTCGGCGGGCACGCTCTTGGCGGTTTCGTCATAGAGCTTGCGGGCCGCCTCGGGGGTGACCGCCTTCTTGGCTTCCTGGTCCAGATACTGGTCCAGCAGGGTCTTGTCCCGCGTATAGGCGAGCTTGCGGGCGAAATCGGGCGTATCGCCGACCTTGGCGGCTTCGGCGGCCTTGGCGCCGAGCTTGAGATCGATCAGGTAACCGATCAGCATGTCGCGCTTCTGCGCTTCGGGAACGTTCGGCAGCTGCAGGGCCGGATCGGCGGTCGCGACCGCGAGGTCAGCTTCCGTGATGTTCGTCCCGTTGACGCGGGCGATCACTTTGTCGGGATTGACCGCCGTAGCGGCAGCCGGAGGTGTGGGGGCGCTCGTCTGAGCCAGGGCCGCGCCGGCGGCGAAGGGCAGGGCGACCCCGAGGGCGAGGAGGCTCTTCCGAAGCTGCAATGAAAATGACATGTAGGATCCTCTAGTGAGCTTGAGACCGCCCACGGACAGCGGCGATCGATGGCCTAGTCTGTTTACGTTTGCAAGCGATGGCATATTTATGTCACAGCATCTCTCTTGGCAGGGGACCCTCTTGGCAGGTGCTCTCTTGACAGGGCCGGGGCGGCCAAGCTTGTGGAAGCCGGGCTGCGCCACTGGGGCACAGCCTTTAAGATGCGTTCCTGCATAATTAAGTCTATAAGCCTGCCCAAATCGCTCGTTACTCTTGGTTCCTGGAATTCTGAAGGCTCCCGATGTTCGGTTCTCTCGCGAAGAAAATCTTTGGCTCGGTCAACGATCGCCGGCTGAAGTCCTACCGGCCAAAAGTGGCGGCCATCAACGCGATGGAGGCCGAGCTGGAGGCCCTCTCCGACGAGCAGCTCCGGGCGCGGACGGAGGAGTTCAAGGCCCAGCTCGCAGCCGGCAAGACCCTCGACGATATTCTGGTTCCCGCCTTCGCCACGGTGCGCGAGGCGGCCAAGCGCACCTTGGGCCAGCGCCATTTCGATGTGCAGCTCCTCGGCGGCATGGTCCTGCATGAAGGCTCCATCGCCGAAATGCGCACCGGTGAAGGCAAGACCCTGGTCGCGACCCTGCCGGTCTATCTCAATGCGCTGTCCGGCAAGGGCGTCCATGTGGTCACGGTCAACGACTACCTCGCCCGCCGCGATAGCGAGTGGATGGGCCAGATCTACCGCTTCCTCGGCCTTTCCGTCGGCGTGATCGTCCACGGCATCGAGGATGCCGACCGCGCCGCCGCTTACGCCGCGGACATCACCTACGGCACCAACAACGAATACGGCTTCGATTATCTTCGCGATAACATGAAGTACGAGATGGCGCAGATGGTCCAGCGCGGCCACAACTTCGCGATCGTCGACGAGGTGGACTCGATCCTGATCGACGAGGCCCGTACGCCGCTTATCATCTCCGGCCCGCTCGACGACCGCTCCGAGCTTTACAACGCCGTCGACGTGGTCATTCCGAGACTCGACAAGGGCGATTACGACCTCGACGAGAAGCAGCGCTCGGTCTCGCTCACCGAGGCCGGCAACGAGAAGATCGAGGAACTGCTCCGCGAGGCGGGTCTCTTGAAAGAGGGCGACCTCTACGACGCCCAGAACGCCACCCTTGTCCACCACATGAACCAGGCCCTGCGGGCCCACACCCTGTTCCAGCGCGACAAGGATTACATCGTCCGCAACGGCGAAGTGGTCATCATCGACGAGTTCACCGGCCGCATGATGCCGGGCCGGCGCTATTCGGAAGGTCTGCACCAGGCGCTCGAAGCCAAGGAGCGCGTGCAGGTTCAGCCCGAGAACCAGACGCTCGCCTCCATCACGTTCCAGAACTATTTCCGGCTTTACGGCAAGCTCGGCGGCATGACCGGTACGGCGGCGACGGAAGCCGACGAGTTCCTCGAAATCTACAATCTCGAAGTGGTCGAGATCCCGACGAACCGCCCCGTATCCCGCCTCGACGAGGACGACGAGGTCTATCGGACGGCGGAAGAGAAGTACAAGGCGGTGATCCGCGACATCGAGGCGGCTTCCGCGCGCGGGCAGCCGATCCTCGTCGGCACGACGTCCATCGAGAAGTCGGAGCATCTGGCCGAGCTTTTGATCAAGGACGGCTTCACCCTGATCGATTTCGAAAACCCGCTGGCGCTGGAGCCGCTCTACAAGGCCGCACGGGAAGGCAAGGGCACGCGCTATTTCGCGGTGCTGAATGCCCGCTTCCATGAGCAGGAAGCCTTTATCGTCGCCCAGGCCGGCGTGCCGGGCGCCATCACGATCGCAACCAACATGGCCGGTCGCGGCACCGACATCCAGCTCGGCGGCAACGCCAAGATGCGCATCGAGCGCGAGCTTGTCGGAATCGAGGGCGAAGAACGCGCCGCGAAGGAAAAAGAGATCCTGGCGGAAATCGCCTCGTTCAAGGAGCGGGCGCTGTCCGGCGGCGGTCTTTATGTGCTCGGCACCGAGCGCCACGAATCCCGCCGCATCGACAACCAGCTGCGCGGCCGTTCGGGCCGTCAGGGCGACCCCGGCCGGTCCAAGTTCTACCTGTCGCTTCAGGACGACCTGATGCGCATCTTCGGGTCGGATCGCATGGACGGCATGCTGTCCAAGCTCGGCCTGAAGGACGATGAGGCGATCATCCACCCCTGGATCAACAAGGCGATCGAGCGGGCGCAGGCGAAGGTCGAGGCGCGCAACTTCGACATCCGCAAGAACATCCTGAAATACGACAACGTCATGAACGACCAGCGCAAGGTCGTGTTCGAGCAGCGCAAGGAGTTCATGGCCGAAGAGAGCGTGCGCGAGACCATCGATGATATGCGCCATGGCGTCGTCGAGGACATCGTTTCCCGCGCCATTCCCGCGAACGCTTATGCGGAGCAATGGGACGTTGCCGGCCTCAAAGGCAGCGTGGAGAATTTCCTCAACCTCGATTTGCCCGTCGATGAATGGGCGAAGGAAGAAGGCATCGCCGACGACGAGATCCGCGAGCGTATCCTCAAGGCGGCGGACGAGGCTTATGCTCAGCGCGTGGAGACGAATTCGTCCGAGGTCATGACCTATGTGGAGAAGCAGGTTCTGCTGCAGAGCCTCGATCACCTCTGGCGCGAGCACCTGGTGACCCTCGACCACCTGCGCCAGGTCATCGGCTGGCGCGGCTATGCCCAGCGCGATCCGCTGAACGAGTACAAGTCTGAAGCCTTCGAGCTGTTCAACAACCTGGTCGGCCATTTGCGCGAGCAGGTGACGGGTCAGCTCATGCGCATCCAGGTGGTGTTCCAGCAGCCCGAACAGCCGTCGCTGCCGCCCATGTTCGCGCAGCATCTCGACCCGGCAACGGGCGAGAATGAACTCGACATGCCGCAAGGCGGCGGCTTCGGCGCGGGCCCGGCGCTCGGCTTTAGCGCAGCCTCAGCCCCGACCGTGCCGGTCGAAGCCCGCGACCCGAACGACCCCTCCACCTGGGGCCGCGTCGGCCGCAACGAAGCCTGCCCGTGCGGTTCCGGCAAGAAGTTCAAGCACTGCCA
Source organism: Microvirga alba (assembly GCF_015694465.1). Taxonomy (GTDB): domain Bacteria; phylum Pseudomonadota; class Alphaproteobacteria; order Rhizobiales; family Beijerinckiaceae; genus Microvirga; species Microvirga alba. Next base: position 148,883 of record NZ_JADQDO010000002.1, on the reverse strand, counting down.
CGGGCAATTCGTGGCGTGAGGGCTTTTCCCTGACCGAGCCGGTTCCGGTCGCAAGGATAGCCCTTCTTCATCTCCCCGGCGGGGAGAGGCGAGGGGGCGGCGAGCCGCCACCCCGTCCGTGACGGACAACGGTGTCATTCCCGGCCGAAGCGCAGCGGAGGGGAAGGGAATCCACGACCAGCCTCGGCGGGTTCCAATCGATCCGCTTCGGCCTGATGGCTGCCGGGGATGACAGGGGCACCACCCCGTCATTCCGGGGCCGCGAAAGCGGAGCCCGGAACCCATAAACGCCGAGCTTTACGAACAAGACGCACCGACAGCCGCCGCATCCTGTCCTGACCCGTCAGCGTTTATGGGTTCCGGGCCCGGCCCTGCGGGCCGTCCCGGAATGATGGGGGTGCCCTCGATCCGAAATGACGAACGAAGGGCATGTTCTTTTTTTGTTCTTGACATTATTCCCAGTTTGATCCATGTTGGCGTTGTCCCGACCCACCGAGGGGCGCGCTCGCGAGGCGTCGTGATTGTGGGGTCGGGCACGGTCCCGCGGATGGGGTGACGCAACCCCATTCGGCGGGAGGCCCAGGCTGTGCCGAGGGCTCAGGTTGGTCCGGGGCCGCCCGTCTCTTGCAGACGGTGTCCGCCACGGGCAACTGTTGGAGCCAACGCCGCCTGTCCGCCTAAAAGAACCGTGCGCGAGGTGCCAGCCGGCTCTCACATCTCATTGCCATCATCGAGCCGGACCGCACGTCGCGCCACCCTCGATCGCTTCTCAGGCTTGGGGCTTTTTCAGCCCCGAGCCCGCACCCGCTTGTTCTTTGACATCCCTTTTCGACACCCCGGACCCGCCGCAGGGGCCATCGCGAGGCGCGCCTGCTCCCTCTCCCGGCGGGAGAGGGTTGGGGTGGTTGTGCCCTCTTTCGGATAACGCGCCCCCCTCACCCTTGCTTCTCTCGACCTCTCCGCAACGGGAGAGGGGTCAGGGGTGGGGGTGGTTCGACCGGGTGAGTGATGGCGGAATGCGGGCACGGTATCCGCCGGAGCACGCCGCTCCCCAACCACGGCTCCGATCTTCCGACCCGCTGGCGAGTGAAGAGGCGCACAGCGCCTATGGGGACGCAATCCTCTGGCATTGACCCGAGATGGACGCATCGAACGCATATCGTCCGCCGCAAACCGACGCGGTGGGCGGCGTCTTTGTCGTCTCGAACAGATCGTGACCTTCCTTGAGATTGGCCCAATAGGCCGCCCAGCGATGCCCTTCCGTCGCGGCCAGCTTGTCCCCCGTCATGCGGAACGGGAAGGCATGCACGGGGACCTCGCGCTGCCCCTCACGCAGAGCCGCTTCGACGATGGCGTAGATGTCATCGATCCCCTTGTCCGTCATGGCGTAGCAGCCGATAGAGAGGCAGTCGCCGTGGACCATCAGGAATGATCCGGTGCGTCCGTGGGCGCGGTCATAAGCGTTCGGGAATCCGAGATTGAAGGCGCGATAATAGGCGCTGTTCGGGTTGAGCTGCTTCAGGTCGACCGCGTAAAAGCCCTCGGGGCTCTGGCCGTCGCCCTCGGCGATCTTGGGCCCGAGCGCGCCCGACCATGTGCAGATCGGATAGGTCGCGAACAGCTCGTAAATCCCATTTCGCGAGAGCCAGACTTCGAGTTCGCTTTCCTGCTTGAAGATGCGGATGAAGGCGGCTGCGCCCAGGCTAAAACCCCTCTCCCCAAGCCGCGCGGATACTGGTTTTGCCGCGCCGTGCCGGAGGCTGATGGCGAGCTCCGGCGCGATCAGTGCAACCACCCTGATCGCTCGATCGGAGGCGCTCTGCAAAAGCTGCGGACGGAGAATGGTGATGCTGGCACACGCGGCGAGAACAAGAATGACAACGATCGCAAGCAGTCGGCGCATCGGGAGCATCACATAGGCAGGGATTGGCGAGGCGTTACGGAATTATCCCGAGGCTAAGAAAAAGCCCGCCGATGAGGCGGGCCTTTATCATTCTTGTCTCGTGCTGGGCCGAATCAGTTCGCCGCCGCCACGTTGATCGTCGAGCCGCCTTGGGCGCGACGCTGCGGGGCCTTTGCGGCCGGCGTTGCATTGCGCTGGGGCGGGAGCGGTGACACGGCCGGCGTGGTCGCCGGGGCCTGCGCCGTCTCGGTCGCGGGCTGCGACGTGGTGGAGTTGCCGAACAGGTCGCCGACGCTGTTGAACATCTTCTTGTAGAACGGCGTCTCCGAGGACGATGACCCGGTGGCGGCAGGGGCGGCCTGCGGGGCGGGAGCGATCGCCGCAACCTTCTCCGGCGCGGGGGCAGGGGCAGGCGCCGGGGCAGGCTGGTTCATGGCTGCGACGGTCGTCGAGGGCGCTTCCGCCTTCGGCTTGCCGGAGGCATCGAGCGCGATCCGCTGCGGGCCGGAAGACAGGCCCTCGGGACGGCTGACATCGCCGAATTTGTCGCGCATGCGGCCCTCGACCACGAGGGAACCGTCCGCGCCCATTGCGCTGGAGAGAGCCTGGCGGAAGGATTCGTGCGAATCGCCGTCATTGTAGACGAGCTTGATCGGCTGGACGCCGCGGGCGACCAGATTGGCCGTTTCCTGCTCGTCCTGCTGCTGCTTCTGCGCCACGGCGGAATCAGCGCCCGCATCGGCGACGTTGAACTGGTAGCGGTGGTTGGCCACCGAAACGCGCGGCTCTTCCTTGGTTAGCTCGAAGTAGTCCGAGCCTTCCTTCAGGTTCTTCCAGAAGGCCATGTTCGGGTCGAGGCGGTGCTCGGCCATGTTGTAGGCATTCATCCGGAACGGGTAGGACTGGAACTGGAAGCCGCGCTGGCCGCTACCGAGGGCTTCACGGGCCAGGGCGTAGATCTCGGCGATGTTCTGGTCCGTCATGGCGAAGCAGCCGCGCGACGAGCACGAGCCGTGCACCATGAGGTTGCCGCCGGTTCGACCGAAGGAGCGGTCGTAAGCGTTCGGGAAGCCCGTATCGAAGGACAGGTAATAGGCCGAATTCGGGTTCATCTGGCCGGGCGTGACCGTGTAGAAGCCCTCCGGCGCCTGGCGGTCGCCTTCGCGGACCTTCGGGCCGAGCTGGCCGGACCAGCGGCAGATGGGATAGGTCTTGAGAAGGGCGTATCGGCCGTCGGAGCCGCGCTTCCAGATCTCCATCTCCGACTCCTTCTTGTAGGAGCGGATCAGGATCGGATCGCTTTTCGACATTCCCTTCTGGGCCATGAGAGACATGGTGGCTGCCGGAATCGGCGACAGGTGGCGCGTCGAGCTTCGCGAGAAGCTGTCATCCTGGCAGGCTGCGAGCGCGAGCGCGAGGCTCGCGGCCAATGCGAAACGCTTCATCATGGGGGACCCCGCATTCTTGATCTGCCCGGTCATTGATGCCGAGACAGTTCCCCAACCTGACTAAATCGTTAGCGTTAACTCAAGCTTACTGCAAGGGTTGGGGTTATTGAGTTATGGTTAAGAGGAGGTAAGCCGCAGCGGCGCTTAAGGCTGTGTTTTGCGCTGGTCACGGGCCAAAGCGTGGCCAATCAACGCTTCCATCAGGCCACGCTGCGGCAATCCGCCCGCCTCCCAAAGCTTGGGATACATGCTGATCGCGGTAAATCCCGGAAGCGTGTTGATCTCGTTGACGAACAGGCTTTTGGGGTCGCGCGGATCGATGAAGAAGTCGACGCGGGCAAGGCCCTCGCAACAGAGAACCCGGAAGGCCGCGATGGCCAGCTCCTGCGCGTGGCGGGCCTGCTCTGGCGAAAGGGCCGCCGGGATGCGCAAATCCGCACCCGCCGCATCCTCATATTTCGCATCGTAGCTATAAAAGCCGTGGCTGCTCGCGGGGACGATCTCGCCGAGCGGCGAGGCGCGCAACGCTCCGGAGGCTTCCTCCAGCACCGAGCATTCGATCTCGCGTGCTCCAGCGACGCTGCGTTCCACAATAATCTTGCGGTCATAGCGGAAGGCGAGCTCACAGGCCCGCGCGAACTCCGCCGGCGTTTTGGCCGGCGAAACGCCGACCGAGGAGCCCATATTCGCCGGTTTGATGAAAAGCTCGGGCGAGCCGACCGCTACGGTCGCAGCGATATAATCCACCGGGTCGTGGTCGGTCAGCGTCAGGTAGGGGACGATGGGGAGCCCGGCATCGCGCAAAAGGCGCTTGGCGACATCCTTGTCCATGCTGGCGGCGGAGCCCATGACGCCTGAGCCGACATAAGGAACGCCTGCCAGCTCCAAGAGCCCCTGGACGGTCCCATCCTCGCCGTTCGGCCCGTGCAGCACCGGGAACACCACGTCGAGTCGCAGCGGAGCGCGCGAGGCATCGCCCAAGGCAAAGAGCTCGCCGTTCCGGCCGGGAGGCAGCGTCACTTCCGGGGCGTCGGAGGGGATTTCGAGGGATTTGGCGTCGGTAGCGGCGGCATTGCCCAAAAACCAGCGCCCGTCGCGGCGGATGCCGATGGGCACGATCTCGTAGTGGGCAGGATCGAGCGCGCGAAGGATGTTGGCGGCCGACATTCTGGAAACGTCGTGCTCCGCCGAGCGTCCGCCGAACAACAGCCCGACGACTTTTCGCGTATGGTTCATGCATTCACCCTCCGGCCGGTAACCAAGTACGGCCGGAGAGATTGAAACATTGCTAAAGGAACGGGTTTTAGAGCTTGCGGCCGATATTGAGGAACTTCTCGGCCCGGTGATCGCGCAGCTCCGACGGTCCCATATTGCCGAGATCCAGGAGCGCTTCCTCGATGGCGTTGCCGGTCGAGGCGATGGCGGCCTTGGGGTCGCGGTGAGCGCCGCCCATGGGCTCGCCCACGATACCGTCGATGATGCCGAGGCGGCGCAGATCCTGGGCGGTGATCTTCATGTTGGTGGCCGCATCCTGCGCCCGGGCCGAATCGCGCCACAGGATCGAGGCCGCGCCTTCCGGCGAAATCACGCTGTAGATCGCGTGTTCCAGCATCAAGACCTTGTTGGCGGTGGCAATCGCGATCGCGCCGCCCGAACCGCCTTCGCCGATGACGACGGACACGTTCGGCACGCCGAGCGAGAGCTGCATTTCGGTCGAACGGGCGATGGCCTCGGCCTGTCCGCGCTCCTCGGCCTCGATGCCGGGATAAGCGCCCGCCGTGTCCACGAAGCAGATGACCGGCAGGCCGAAGCGGTCCGCCAGCTCCATCAGGCGCACGGCCTTGCGATAGCCCTCGGGCCGGGCCATGCCGAAATTGTGCCGGATGCGGGTTTCGGTGTTGAAGCCCTTTTCCTGGCCCATCACGCAGACGGCCTGGCCGCGGAACCGGCCGAAGCCGCCGACGATGGCCTCATCCTCCGCGAATTTGCGGTCGCCCGCGAGCGGGGTGAATTCGGTGATCAGCCCGGAGCAGTAATCGATGAAGTGAGGCCGTTGTGGGTGACGGGCGACGAGGGTCTTCTGCCAGGGCGTGAGCTTGGCATAGAGGTCCCGCAAGGCGTCCGAGGCCTTGTTTTCGAGCCGAGTGATATCGTCCGAGATCGAGACGGCGTCCCGGTTCTCTCCGAGCGCCCGAAGCTCTTCGACCTTGGCTTCCAGTTCGGCGACGGGCTTTTCGAAATCGAGGTAGCTGCGCATCAGACTCTATGAAAATGAAAAACCGGCGCTGACTTCAGCAGCCCCCGCCGGAACGGGCGGACACTGGCGATTTGACGGCCCCAAGTCAAGTTGGAGGCTGAATTAGCCCCCAAAGACCACATGATACATCAATCGCCCAGGCAAAAGCGTGAACAGTCCCGCGATGACGAGGCCGCCCAAGAAAAGGCCCCGCATCGCAGAGCGATGGTTCGCGATCCGCCCGCGTCGGGCGTGAAGGACCGCGAGGGGCAGGGTGATGAGTACGAGGGCCGACAGGCCGTGGATTGGCCCGAACCGCCCGACCACGGGCCAGTTGGACACGATCCCCAGCGAGGTGGCCGCAACCAGGGCCATCAAGGCGACCCAGCTCCAGCCCAGACGACGATGGGCTTTCGAGCCTTTGATGGAGGCCATCTGGTAGCCGCCGAGGGCAAGCGCCGCCGTTGCCGCTGCCGCGTGAATCTGGATCAGAAGGGGCGCGGCGATCAGGGGGGCCAGGGACATGGGGCTGGGATCCTACCGGGAGAAAGGAATTGATGGGTTAGGGTTCCGATTGTGTCGAAACCCGCGAGGCGGGGGCTGGAATGAAAACCGGAGCCACACGGCTTGCCCGCCGCACGACGCGGACCGCGCCGGGCCGGTAAAGCTGCTTCGTCGCTTCCACGATATGAAGCCCGGCGAAGGGCAGCGAGAACCCGATGCCGACCTGCTCCCATGCCTGGGCCGTCTGGAGCAGAAAGCGGTTGCGCAGGGGCGGCATGTAGAGCGTCTCCGCCCAGCCTTCCGGGGAAAACCAGGTCTGCCGCATCAGGCTTTTCAACTGGGAGCGGCTATAGGGCTGGCCGTAGCCGAAGGGTGTCGTGTCCATGCGCGCCCACAATCCGCGCCGGTTAGGGGCCACCATGATAATCCGGCCGCCGGGCGTGAGAATGCGCCAGATCTCGTGCAGAAGTTCGCTCGGGCTTTCCACCGTCTCAAGCGCGTGGACCAGGAGCACCCGGTCGATCGAGGCATCGGGAAGAGGCATCGTGAGGGGATCAACGAGCGCGGAGGCCGAAGCACCGGTGTTTGGCCAATGGATGACGCCCTGACTCGCGGGCATGAAGACGAGCGCTCGTTCACAGGCTTCCCGCACCGTCGCCATATAGGGTGGCGCATAGCCGAGACCCAGCACGCGCAGACCCGTCAGCGGCCCCCAGAAACGGCCGATGGCCCGCCCCACGAAGCGCTGGGTTATGCTCCCCAACGGGCTGGCATAGAAGCTGCGCAGGTCAGTGATGTCGATGCTCATGCCTTGTCCGTCCGGCGTGTGGTCCGGCCTGTCAAATATCGGCGCGATCGATCAAGATCTGGTTTCATCGCCGAACTGTCCCATGATAGCTCGTGAAGCATCAAGACAAGGTTTCCTGCATGCCCGCCCAGGTTCACGTTTTTCGCTGTCTCGACGACAATATCGGCGCTCTTGTCTACGACCCCAACACGGGGGCCTGCGCGGCGATCGACGCGCCGGAGGAGAAGCCGATTCTCGCTGCCCTGGCGCAAACCGGCTGGCGGCTCTCCGATATTCTCGTGACGCACCGCCATGGGGATCATGTCCAGGCGATCGAACCCTTGAAACGCCGCACGGGCTGCCGTGTCGTCGCGCCATGGAAGGCGCGGGACCACGTTCCCCTCGCCGACGCGCTGGTGCGTGAGGGCGATACGGTCCACGTGGGCGACCTGCAGGCCCATGTGTGGGAAACGCCGGGTCATTGCGCCGATCATGTCTCGTATTGGTTCGCGGCGGACCGGGATCTGTTCGCCGGCGACACGCTTTTCACGCTCGGATGCGGCCGGGTTCTGGAAGGCACCTATGCCGAACTATGGTCATCGCTGCAGCGTCTTGCGGCTCTGCCCGATGAAGCGCGGGTCTTCTGCGGCCACGACTACACTCTCTCCAATGCCCGCTTCGCGCTTGCCGCCGATCCGGACAACCAGGCCCTGAAAGCCCGCATGGCGGAGGCCGAAGCCGCAAAGGCGCAAGGCCGTTTCCTGGTGCCGACCACTATCGGCGCGGAGAAAGCGACCAACCCGTTCCTGCGCGCAGGGGAGCCCGCTTTGGCGAAAGCTGTTCATAAGGAGGGCGCGAAGCCGGTCGAGGTCTTCCAGGCCCTGCGCGAATGGAAGAACAGGTTCTGACGCAAAGGTTTTCATATCGCGCGATTTTTCCGAAGGACCGGAGCTCCCTTTTCGGATCCTGCTCCAGGGAACCCGTGACCAAGCCATGACCGATCACAATCTCATCCTCGGCCTTGAGAGCCGCCTTCTGAATGCGTGGCCCTCGTTCGATTATCAGGCCTATGACGGGTGGATCCTGCGGCTTGCGAACGGCTATTCAAAACGGGCCAATTCCGCGACGCCCTTTCTGGCTGGTGCAGCGCTCGACGAGGCGCTGCTCGATTACATGATCGCCCGCTTCATCGAGGCCAATGTGCGCCCGACTTTCCGCCTTAACGGGCTCGAAGCACCCGAGGTCGGCGGGCTTCTGGCCGAGCGGGGCTTCCAGGATATTGAGCCGACCTATGTTCTGGCGGCCCCTCTCGATGGCGACCACGATCCGGATGTCGAGGTTCTCCTCGAGCCCGAGGCCTCGAAGCATTGGGTGCGAGACGCGGCCCAATCGTACGGCGGCGACAAGGCGGATGACGCGACGCTTCTGGCAATCGTTTCGCGCATTCGCCAGAAGGCGGCTTTCGCGACGCTTCGCCTCGACGATCGGCCCGTCGCCTGGGGCCTTGGCGTGGTCGAGCGGGGTTATGTCGGTCTCTACGACATCGTCGTCTCACCGGACCTTCGCGGCATCGGCCTTGGGCGACGCATCGTCGGCAGCCTCATGGCCTGGGGACGTCGTGAGGGCGCGCATACCGCTTATCTGCAGGTGCGCGAGGAAAACGCAATCGCCCGTTCGCTGTACGGCACGTTCGGGTTCCGGCCCGCCTATCGCTACACGCACCGGGTTATGCCCCCGCGCTCTTAGAGACGTTTTGAGAATTGAGCCGCGCCATTCCGGGGCCGTGGCTTTTTCAAACGGACTCTTATTTTGGCGCAGAATCGGTTCCCGCTCCTGCGGAAAATGCTCTGGGCATCAGCGTCGCCACCAACGCGCCGAGCACGATCAGTCCGCAGGAGATCGCGAGCGTCGCGGACGGCTCGGCATAACCGGCGGCGACCAGAAGCAGGGTCGATAGAACCGGGGTTGCGTAGGACGCGACGCCGAGAAGCCGAATGTCGCCGCGCTTCATGCCAATATCCCAGACATAAAAGGCCGCGCCCACCGGCCCGATGCCGAGCGCCAGAAGCGCCAGCCATTGCGAGGTGGTTTCCGGCCAAACGGTCGTCTCGAACACCAAGTGGCAGAGGAGGCTCAGAAGCGAGGTCATGAGGCAGAAGCCGGCCACCGCATCCGTCGGCACCTCGCCGAAGCGTCGGGACAGAACGGAATAGGTCGCCCAAACGAAGGCGGCGATGAAGGCGCAGACATATCCGGGCACGTACTCGGCCCTCGCGTCGAGCGCACCACGTCCGGCGATCAGTACCGCGACGCCCGCAAATCCCAATAGCGCGCCCACCACATGCGCGCGCCGCAGATGCTCGCCCGGCAGCAGGGAGGAAAACAGCACGATCAGCAACGGCCAGAGATAGTTGAGAAGCCCCGCTTCCGCCGGCGGCGCCATGCGCAAAGCCGCGAAATAGAGGGCGTGATAGCCGAACAGACCGCCGAGGCCGAGCGCCCACACCATGGGCTTCTGATAGAGCGCTTTCAGTCCTTGCGGACGAACGATCCAACTCGTCATGCCGACGAGGCCGCCAACCAGGAAGGTCATCGCGGCAAGCTGGAACGGCGGGATTTTTCCGGTTGCCGCCGTGAGGACGGCAAGGAGAGACCAGAAAAGGACGGCGAAAAGGCCGATGGAAGTGGCGGTGCGTGTCGTCATGCCCCGCCACTAGCATGTCTTTCCGGTCGAAGCGAAGAAGCGCCGGATACTATCTTTCGGCTAAGTCATGTACTGGCCGCCATTCATGGTCAGGGTCGAACCGGTGACGAACCCGGCATCGTCAGCCGCCAGGAAGAGAACGCCGCGCGCGATCTCCTCGGCCTCGCCCAGACGGCCAACCGGGATCAGCGGCAGGACCTTCGTCTTGAGGATCTCCTCGGGCACCGCCTTGACCATCTCGGTGGCGATATAGCCCGGCGCGATGACGTTGACGGTGACCCCGCGACTGGCGTTTTCCTGCGCGAGCGCCTTCGCGAAGCCGATGACACCGGCCTTGGCCGCGGAATAATTAGCCTGCCCCATCTGGCCTTTCTGGCCGTTGATGGAGGAAATGATGATGATGCGCCCGAAGCCGCGCTCGCGCATTCCCTCGATCACGGGCCGGGTGCAGGTGAACATGGAATCGAGATTGGTGCGCATCACGGCGGACCATTGCTCGAAGGTCATGCGGTGGAAGGTGACGTCCCGCGTGATGCCCGCGTTGTTGACCAGGATGTCGATGGGTCCGAGTTCGGAAGCCACGGTCTTGATGCCCGCCTCGCAAGCAGCAGGGTCGGACACGTCGAATTTGTAGACCGGAATGCCAGTCTCGGCCTTGAATGCGTTCGCGGCTTCATCGTTGCCGCCATAATTCGCGGCGACCTTGTAACCCGCCTGCTTCAGGGCCGTCGAAATCGCGGCACCGATGCCGCGAGTGCCACCGGTGACCAATGCGACGCGCGCCATGTCGTTCTCCTTCCCAGGACCGTTCCCAAGCAGGTCTCTGCCGGACCCGTCTTGCTGTTGAGGCGGCTCGGATCGAGCCGCGCCGCCTTACAGCATAGCTTAGGACTCATTCACGGTCCTAGAAGGGGAGCGTCGCAACTTTAGAGCTATGCCGAGATGCTCGATTAGCGCTCGACGCACATCGCGATGCCCATGCCGCCGCCGATGCACAGCGTGGCAAGGCCCTTCTTGGCGTCGCGGCGGGCCATTTCGTGCAGGAGCGTGACGAGCACGCGTCCGCCGGACGCTCCGATCGGGTGGCCGATGGCGATGGCGCCGCCATTGACGTTCACGATGGCCGGATCCCAGCCCATATCCTTGTTGACCGCGATCGCCTGAGCCGCGAAGGCCTCGTTCGCCTCGACGAGGTCGAGGTCGGACACTTTCCAGCCAGCCTTCTCCAGCGCCTTGCGCGAAGAAGGAATCGGGCCCGTTCCCATCACCGCGGGGTCGACGCCGGACGTTGCCCAGGAGGCGATGCGGGCGAGCGGGGTCAGTCCGCGCCTCTTGGCCTCGGATTCCGTCATCAGAACGATGGCTGCCGCACCGTCATTGATGCCTGATGCGTTGCCGGCGGTAACCGTGCCGTCCTTCGAGAAGGCGGGCTTGAGTTTGGCGACCGCATCGAGCGTGGTGCCGGGGCGGATGTATTCGTCCTGATCCACGACGATGTCGCCTTTGCGGGAAGAGATCGTGACCGGCACGATTTCATCCTTGAAGCGGCCGGCCTTCTGCGCGGCCTCCGCCTTGTTCTGCGAGGCGACCGCGAAAAGATCCTGCTCCTCGCGGGTCAGTTGCCAGCGTTGAGCCACGTTCTCGGCGGTGGTGCCCATGTGATAGCCGTGGAAGGCGTCAATCAGGCCGTCCTTGAGCATGGTGTCGACGAGCTTGAAATCGCCCATCTTGGTGCCGCTGCGCATATAGGCTGCGTGCGGGGCCTGCGACATGGATTCCTGGCCGCCGGCGACGATGATGTTGGCGTCGCCATTGGCGATCTGTTGCAGGCCGATGGCGACCGTACGCAGACCCGAGCCGCAGAGCTGGTTCAGGCCCCAGGCGGTCTTTTCCTGCGGGACGCCGGCCGCCATAGCGGCCTGGCGGGCCGGGTTCTGCCCTTGCGCGGCGGTGAGGATCTGGCCGAGAATCACTTCGTCGACCTCGGCCGCGTCGACCTTGGCGCGCTCGAGTGCTGCCTTGATGGCGACCGCGCCGAGCTCATGGGCGGGGGTATTGGCGAAGGCTCCGTTGAACGAGCCGACGGGTGTGCGCGCCGCGCCGACGATGACGATGCTGTCTCGGGCCATTCCTGTCTCCTATGCTGGCATGCCGCATGTTTGAGCAGCCGATTGATGGTGCGATCAAAGCCCCGGATGATGGGAAGTCAAGCACACTATGGTCGGGGCTGGTCGACCGGGAGTGAGCATGTCTTAGACTTTTAGCGCTTTGATCGTGCAGTATTACGCCTATAATCTGGGCATATGGGCTCAACTCTCAAACCCCGAGAGGTGAGAAAAGCCGGAAGCGCTGGATTTTCCAGCTCAAACCAGGACCACGACGAGACCAAATGGCGACGGAAAAACAGCCGACGATCATCAAGAAATACGCCAATCGCCGTCTCTATCATACCGGCACATCGACCTACGTCACGCTGGAAGATCTCGCCGGCATGGTGCGTGAGGGCGAAGATTTCGTCGTCTTCGATGCGAAGTCGGGCGAGGAGATTACCCGCTCCGTCCTGACGCAGATCATCTTCGAGCAGGAGAACAAGGAGGGCCAAAACCTCCTTCCCGTGACCGTCTTGCGCCAGCTCATCCGCTTTTACGGCGACAGCCTGCAATCGCTGGTGCCAAGCTATCTCGAATTCTCCATGAACAACCTGTCCCAGGAGCAGCAGAAGCTGCGGGATCAGATGGCGCAGGCCTTCGGGCCGTCCGCCTTCCAGGCCATGGAAGAGCAGGTGCGCAAGAACATGAGCTTCTTCACCGAAGCCATGAGCATGTTCGCGCCATTCGCGCCGCAAATGCCGGTCGGTGCGCCGGACACAAAGGGACCGCAGGGTGAAGCCACGAGCGATCTCGAAACGCTGAAGCGCCAGATGGCGGACATGCAGGCCAAGCTCGACAAGCTTGCTCGTCAGTAAGGCCCTCCGATAATATTCGCGCTGATCAGGCTTTAGATTTTTTGTTGCGCATGATCCGGGCGAACAACCGGTTTCCACTTGTTCTGATCTAAAGCGCAAACCAATCGGCCTGTGGAATCTTCTGGCCCGAAAGGCGGATGATCGCATCGGCCGACAGATCCGCATCCGCGTTCAGATAAAGGACCGTCTCGCCGCTGACATGGGCGTAGCGGATCTGCCCCGGCCCGGTGAATGCTTCCGTTCCAACGAAGGTGAAGGCCTGGTTGCCGGGCAGCGTGACATCGGCATCGATGGCTGAGAGATCGAGCTTGTCCCATCCCGCTTGGAAATCGCGCACGAGGTCCGCGTTGCCGATGGTCCGGCCTGTCTCCCGCACGTCGCTCCAAACGAAGGTGTCGGCACCGGAGCCGCCGGTCAATTGATCGGCCCCCATGCCGCCTTTCAGCCGATCGTTGCCGGTGCCCCCGTTGAGCATGTCATTGCCGCCCTCGCCGAAGAGCTGATCGTCTCCCGATCCGCCAAGGAGTGTGTCGGCTCCGCCCTTCAAGGCCTGCTTGCCGGTATCGCCCCAGAGTTTGTCTTCGCCCGCGCCACCGAGGAGACGATCGTTTCCCGCGCCGCCGAACAGCGTGTCGAAGCCGCCTTCGCCCTTCATGACGTCGTTCCGGCCCAGGCCGCGCAGCACGTCGGAGGCATCTTGCCCAATGAGGCTGTCGCCCGAGAGCTTGAGACCGGCGATTCTCGTGTCAGGGTCTCCCAGCCAAGGATTTTCGCCAAGAACATCGGCAAGCGAAATGGTCTTGTCCTTGAAGACGAGCATGTTGCTGGCGTAATCCCCAGGCATCAGAAGCGAGTCAACTCCATCGGCTCCGGTGAGATCGCGAACCGTGGTCACCCCATCCTTGCCCACCGTGATCTGATAGTTCGCGCTGCGTCCGGAAAAGACCGCGCTCTCGACGCCCATCGATCCTCCAAACACCAGGACGTCGTCCCCCTTGCCTCCGGTGAGTTCATCCGGCTCACGCGTGGAGCCGATCAGATAATCGTCTCCCGCGCCTCCGGAGATGAACCATCCATACCAATAGCCGCCATAGATGCGGTCATTTCCATCTCCGCCGTTGAAGGCGTGAAAGAGCGGGGTGAAATAACCGGACAGGGTGGAGTCACGGTAGGTCTCGGGCAAGTAGACGACGTCATCCCCGCCGCGGGCATTGTATTGGGTCCCGGCATCATAGGTGCCTGCAACAACCGGCATCGTTCCGGGGACGGCGACCTCGCGAAAGGACACGAAATCGGAGCTATTTGAGAATAATCCGCTCAAGGTTCTATCCCTCGGCAAGCCGACACGTTGATTGGATAGATTGTTATACTGTGTCGATATGTGTCCTCAAGGGCCCAATCCTATGGGCGAAGCTTTACCTTAAGAACCGGAATTCGCCGTCACTCTCCGCCAGGCCGGCTGAGGGCTGACGATCGGCTCGACTTCGCCGAACGCAGCGCCTTGCAGGTAATCGACGCCCAAGCTCTGCAAGAGGCGGGCCGTGTCCTCGTCGTCCACCCATTCCGCCGCGGTCGCAATGCCGAGGTGATGGGCGAGATCGACCAATGTGCTGACGAAGAGTCGGTCGTCGGTCGAGCGCCTGAGGGACTGGATGAAGACGCCGTCGATCTTCAGGAGGTCGATCGGCAGGACTTGCAGATGCGTGCAGGTGGCGTGTCCGGTTCCGAACCCGCCGAGCGCGATGCCGATCCCGAGCGCCTTCATGGCATCGAGACGCCCGCGCGCCGCGGCGGCATCGAGCAAGGCCACCTCGGGGACTTCGATCAGAAGCCGCGACGCGATGCCGGGGCGCGCGCCGAGATGGGCGGCGAGCATGGTCAACCATTCCGCATCGTGCAGGGTCGCATCGGCAATCGGCAGCACGAGGCGCTCGCCCGGATGCCGGACGAGGTGATCCGCCGCAAGCTCCAGCATACGGCCGTCGATGAGCGCGGCGAGATTGGCCTCCGCCAGGGCCGGGATCGCATTGAGGGGGATCACGTCCCCGTCCGGACCAGCAATGGCGGCACAGGTCTGGAGCAGGGCCGGGTGACGCGAATGCGCATCCACCATCGGCCGGGAGGCCAGTACGAGCCGGCGATCATTGAGCGCGGCAATCAGGTCGTAGGGGGCCCGTTTCGATGCGGGTGAGGGAGTGCGAGGGTTCTTGCGGGCATCATGCAGGAAAGCCGCGTCGGCCCCGGACTGCGCCGTGTCCAGCGCCTGCTCCGCCGCGCGCAGCAAGGCCGTTGCCTCGAACGTCTGCTCAGGCCCGCAGGCCGCGCCGAGGCGCAAGTTGGGGTATGCGCCTAACAGCCCAGCGAGGCGTTTCATGGCGCTCTCGGCCTCTGCCAGGGGGCAGGATGTGAGCATGAGCGCGAAGCGGTTAGAGGTGAGAATCGCCACGTGATCGCGGCGACGCATCAGCGGACGCACTGCCCGTGCGATGTCCTCTCGCGATTCCGGTGCATCTTCGTCGAACGAGCCGACGATCAGGGTGCAGGTATGGGAGAACCGCAGCGCCTCGTTGATCTCGTCCTGTACACGCTCGAGGAGGGCCGAGCGCGCCCTGATCGTGGCAGGCAGGAGCTCCTTCGCACTCGCCTTCGGATCGATCCGGAGCAGGCCGCGTACGAAGGCGGGGCGTCCCTCCGCATCGGCCTGAAAGCGGCCCGCGTCCTGCACCATGGCCACGTGGTCGGGGCCGAATCGCAAGGCATAGCGGGTGTCGTAGCGGGGGCCGTCCTCCGGCTTCAGCGCCGCCCGGCGGTCGAGCCCGCTTCCAGGCTCCACCATCTGCGACAAGGCGTGGCCGGTCCGGGGTAGGGCGTGGGACGAAGGGCCGAACAGGTGGGCGGCGTTCGGCCCCCAGGTCAGGGTGTCCGTGGCGATGTCCCAGCAATAGGCGACGCCGCCAAGGGCGGTGAGGGACGATTGCGGGCCCGTGGGAGCCTGGCGCTTGCGTGGCGTCCGGGATGCGCCGGTAAAGATCCCCGCCCCGCCGTGCCGCTTCGTCACCATGAACTCACACCCTCGACATACGCATACATCGGGGCAGCAGGCGGCGGCGATGAAACGCTGCCCCCCCGAAAATACCTCTGAAAACAGGGTCTAGGATCGGGCCTGAAACTTAACGAATTGTAAAAAATCGAAACGGAAACTGGCCCGAGCGGCGCGGTCGGGGCATAAAAAAACCGGCGCTCAAGGCGCCGGTCTTTCTTGTCGCATGTAGCGATTTTTTACGCTTCAGCCTTCGCCTTCAGAACCTGACGGCCACGGTACATGCCGGACTTCAGGTCGATGTGGTGAGGGCGGCGCAGCTCGCCAGAATCCTTGTCCTCGATATAGGTCGGGGCCTGCAAGGCATCGGCGGAGCGACGCATTCCGCGCCGCGAGGGCGACGTTTTTCTTTTTGGAACGGCCATTTTTCGTCTCCGGTCAAACAGCGGAGCGCCCGCTCAAACCGGGAAACGCTCACATTCAAACTTGATAAGGTCCGGCCTCATACAAGGTCTTCAGGGAAATATCTAGTCCCCTTGCCCGTCTGCCGCTTAGTTCTTGAGGCAGTCGCTGAAAGGAGCTGCCCCTTCCATACGCGCCATGAGCCGTTCCGCCAAGACCCTATGACGGGCGCTCGGGCGGCTGGGGTTGCGCACCAGCGGGTTCGGCAGGGCCGTCGCGAGAAGGGCCGCCTCCCGCCGGGTGAGGTTGCGGGCGGGTTTGCGAAAATATTTCTGAGCCGCCGCCTCAGCCCCGAAGATTCCCTCGCCCCACTCGGCGACGTTGAGATAGGCCTCCATCATGCGCTGTTTCGACCAGATCAGGTCGAGATAGAGCGCGACGGGAAGCTCCAGGCCTTTGCGGAGATAGGACCGGCCGGGCCAGAGAAACAGGTTCTTGGCCGTCTGCATGGGGATGGTGGATGCGCCCCGTGAGGGTCCGTCCTCGTCGGCCGCCGCGACAACCTCCCGCAAAGCGTCCCAATCCACCCCGCCATGCTGGCAGAAGCGACTGTCTTCCGAGGTCAGGACGGCGAGCGGCAGGTGCGGTGATATGTTCTCAAGGTTCACGTAATCGCGTGAAACCGGCTGAAAGCTGATCCACCGGCCGAGCATCAGCGTCGAGACCGGAGGGACGACCCAGTACAATAGACCTAGCCAAATGACCGCCGACACCCATAAGAGAATAAGCCCCAGGCTGATCCGGACGAGGCGGCGGAGCGCACGAAGGGTTGCCGAAGGGCGCCTCAGCCGTCCCGGCCGCAGCGTCCATTCCGGCCGGGATTGTCCTTTCGCGCTCTCCTCGGACGGAGCGGACGCACCATCCGAATCCAGGCTCATCATGACGGCATCCACCAGCACTTTCACGGCACGGCTCACCGAAGCGGCCACATCTGTCGAGGCAAGTCTCGCGGACTTGCTAGCAGACAAAGCGCATCACGGCGAGATTGCGAGACCCGCCCGCCTCATGGCGGCCATGCGCTACGCTGCTTTGGGAGGAGGAAAGCGCCTGCGGCCCTTCCTGACCATCGAGGCGGCGCGCCTGTTCGGGCATGAGGGCGAAGGCCCCTTGCGGGTCGGGTGCGCCATCGAGCTTTTGCACTGCTATTCCCTGGTTCACGACGATCTGCCGTCCATGGACGATGACGACCTGCGCCGGGGCCGCCCGACCGTTCACAAGGCTTTTGATGAGGCGACGGCAATTCTCGTGGGCGATGCCCTGCAGACCCTTGCCTTTGAGGTGCTCGCCGATTCCGCCACCGATCTCGATCCGGCCATCCGGTCCGAACTGGTTCTCGGCCTCGCCTGCGCTTCCGGCCTTGGGGGCATGGTCGGCGGGCAGATGCTCGATCTGGCGGCGGAGGGGCGCTATGGGGCGGCCCATCTGACCGAGGCCGAGGTGCGGTTGCTGCAGATGATGAAGACCGGCGCGATCCTGACCTTTTCCGTCGAGGCCGGCGCGATCCTCGGCCGTGCCGATGCGGCGGCCTTGCGGAACCTCAAGGATTACGGGCGCGCGCTCGGCGCGGCATTCCAGGTGGCTGACGACATCCTCGACCGGGAATCCTCGGCGGAGGCGCTCGGCAAGCGCACCGGCAAGGATCAGGAGAAGGGCAAAGCCACCCTCGTCGATCTTCTCGGAATGGATGGCGCGCGGCGCGAATGCCGCCAACTCGTCGAGAAGGCCGAAGCCGCGCTTGAAGGTTTTGGTTCCGACGCGGAGACCCTGCGCGCGGCGGTGCGTTTCGTCGTGGAGCGGGAGATCTAGAGGTGGTCACGATCCGGCCTGCCGAGCGCGCCGACATTCCCTTCATCATGCAAACGGAGCGTCGCGAGGGCTTTGGCGATCTTGTCGGACGCTGGGAGCGTGACCAGCACGAAGGCGAATTCTCGAAACCGGCAAGCACCTATCTCATCGGCGAGAAGGATGGCGCGCCCAATGGATTCGCCATCTTGCGCGATCTCGACGATCCGTCGGGTAATGTCCTGTTGAAACGCGTTGCCGTGCACGAGCCGGGCGCTGGCTTCGGCAAGGCTTTCCTGCGGCTCGTCATGGCGAACGCGTTCAGCCGCGAGGGGACCCATCGTCTCTGGCTCGATGTGTTCGTTCACAACGAACGGGCACGGCACGTCTATCGCAGCGTCGGCTTTCAAGAAGACGGGTTTTTGCGTGAGGCTTATGCGTGGCCCGATGGTCGGCGGGTCTCGCAGGTGCTGATGTCGATCCTGCGGCCGGAATGGTTGTCAGGCTTGGCGATCACGCATTGACTGATCGCCGGCCTTTGGCCCAGCGCGGCGGTGTCATCTCGCTCACGATCACGCCGGCGACGATCAGGCCTGCGCCGATGAGGGCGGCGGCAACCATGCGCTCGCCCGCGTACCAGCCGACGATTCCGGCCCAGACCGGCTCGCCGGCATAGATCACGGTTGCCCGTGTGGGCGAAACCGTCTTCTGCGCCCAATTCATCGCAAGCTGGATGCCGGCGCTGGCGATGCCGAGGCCGACGGCGCTGAAGACCAGCAGCCATGAGAAGGTCGGCACGGATTCTCCCAAAGGAGCCATCCAACCGAGGGCCAGCAGCGAGGTGGTGGCGAGTTGCACCACCGTGACACGACGGACATCGACGCGACCGGCATAGCCGCCGATCAGGATGATCTCGGCCGCGATGGCGATGGCGCTGAGAAGTGTCAGCAATTCTCCGATGCCGAGCCCGATCGACGTTCCCTCAGGACCTGCGAGCAGGATCAAGCCGGCGAAGGCCAGAGCGATGCCGAGCCACGACATGAAACGCGGCGGCCGGCGCAGAACGAGCCATTGCAGCAGGGGAACGATGGGCACGTAAAGCGCTGTGATGAAGGCGGATTTGCTGCTCGGGATGGTCTGGAGCCCGTAGGTCTGGAGCGTGTAGCCTAGGAAAATGGCAATGCCGATCAGGACGCCGGCCTTGAACTCGGCAAAGGTCATGCCGCGCAGCACCGGGGCGGCGATGACCGCCATGATCAGGGCCGCACTGCCGAAGCGCAGGCCGACGAAGAACAGCGGTCCGCTCACGGCGAGCGCGTTCTGAACGATCAGGAAGGTCGCGCCCCAGATCATCGTGACGCCGATCAGCACGGCCTCGCTTCGGCTGAAGTAGAAACGGGCCTTGGGGGCAGGGGCGGCAACGGTCACGTTTGGTCCTCACAGGGGTTGCCCGTTCGGTTACGGGCAATATCCCAGACGGTCAAGGCGACCCCAAACCCAGCGAAACGCAACAGGGCTGGCTTATTGGCCTTCGGGTGTCCGCACCCAGTAAACGAATTTTACTTGCCCAGGGTGGTCTGGGTGGGGCGTCGTTTTCGCGAGCACTCCGCCATTGGCGAGAATAACCTTTTGAGAAGCTTCGTTCTCTGCGTCGCAGGAAATCTGCACCCGGGAGAAGCCTTCGCTGCGGGCAACGGGCAGGATCTGCCGCAGCGCTTGCGTGGCATAGCCGCGTTTGCGCTTCCAGGGCACGATAGCGTAGCCGATATGCCCAAGGGCGTTCGGCGGCAGTTCCTCTGTTCCCGGCTGATAGCGAAAGCTGATCCTGCCGCAGAATTCGCCGTCGCTGATCCAGAAATCATGGGCCGGCAGACGCGGAACGTCGCGGCCATCCGATAGCCGGATGGTCGGACTGTTGTGGAGATCGTGCAGGAAGCGCTCGGGATCGCGCCGGAGCTTGTCCAGGAACTCGCCGCTGACGTCCCGCGTGGTGTCGGGCGACCAGCCTTGGGCCAAGGCGCGTTCGTAAGACGGCAACCAATCGAGGTTGGGACGGATGAGAGTAATCGTGTCGGTCATAGCGGCCCGACAGTGACATCGGGCCGCCCAAAGGACAACTCTTACACGGTGACCTGCGTGCCGACTTCCACCACGCGTCCCGTCGGGATCTGGAAGAAGTCCGTGGCGTCGCTGGCCGATTTCGCGAGGCCGATGAAAACCTTGTCCTGCCAGAGCGGCATGCCGGAATGGGCGGCGGGGCGGATGGAGCGCCGCGAAAGGAAGAACGACGTCGCCATGATGTCGAACTTGAAGCCCTGCTTGCGCAGGATGGCGAGGCCGCGCGGAATGTTGGGCGTCTCCATGTAGCCGTAGCTCATGCGCACGCGCCAGAACGAATCGCCGGCAGCCTCGATCTCGATCCGGTCTTCATCCTCCACGCGCGGCACGTCCTCGCTGCGGATGGTCAGGATCACGTTTTTCTCGTGCAGCACCTTGTTGTGCTTGAGATTGTGCAGGAGCGCGGCGGGCGCGGTATCGGGGTCGCTGGTCAGGAACACGGCGGTTCCCTTCACCCGGTGCGGCGGGCTCTTCTCCAACATCTTCACCAGTTCGAGGAAGGGTACGTCGACCTTGCGGGTCTTCTCGAACAGGATGCTGGTCCCCTTCACCCAGGTCCACATCAGCGTGATGAGGACGGCGGCGAGGAGCACCGGGACGTAGCCGCCCGTGAACAGCTTCATCAGATTGGCGCCGAAGAAGGCGAGATCGATGAAGAGGAAGGGGAGCATCGCCACAAGCGTCAAGGCGAGCGACCAGCGCCAGCCTCGCCAGATCACGATGATGGCAAGAACGGCATCCACCGCCATCGCGCCGAACACGGATACGCCGTAGGCATGGGACAGGTTGCTCGACGAGCCGAAAATCAGGACCAGCACGATCACACCGAACAGGAGCAGCATGTTCACCCGCGGCAGATAGATCTGGCCCTGATGCGCCTCCGAGGTAAAGCGGATCTCCATGCGGGGCAGCAATCCGAGCTGCACGGCCTGACGGGTGAGAGAGAATGCTCCGGTAATCACCGACTGACTCGCGATGATCGTGGCAAGCGTCGCCAGTCCGATCATCGGGAGGAGGGCCCATTCCGGCACGAGCCGGAAGAGCGGGGATTCCGCAGCGGTCATGTCCGAGAGCACGAGCGCGCCCTGGCCGAAATAGTTGATCACGAGCGCCGGGAAAATCAGGTAGAGCCAGGCTCTCTTGATCGGCTTCGCGCCGAAATGCCCGAGATCCGCGTAAAGCGCTTCCGCGCCTGTCACCGACAGGCAAACCGCGCCGAGAACGATGAGCGAAACGGTCGGATGATTGACGAAGAACATGACCCCGTGATGGGGGCTCATTGCCAACAGAACGGTCGGATCGTCGGCGATGTGCAACGCGCCCGTTAGCGCAAGCGTCGCAAACCAGACCAGCATGACCGGGCCGAAAAAGGCGGCGACCCGTCCCGTGCCATGGCTTTGGACGAGAAAGAGCGTCGTGAGGATCACGATCGTGATCGGCACCACGTAGGATTCGAGCGCGGGCGTGGTGAGCTTCAGACCCTCGACGGCTGAGAGAACCGAGATCGCGGGCGTCAGCACGGCATCGCCGTAGAACAGCCCCGCGCCTGCGATGCCGAGCATTAGGACGAGCCCGCGCTTCTTGCCCGTCGCACGCTGCGCCAGAGCGACGAGGGTCAGCGTTCCACCTTCGCCCCGGTTGTCGGCGCGCAGGAGAATGAACACGTATTTGACGGTCACGACCAGAACGAGAGACCACAGGATCAGCGACAGGACACCCAGAATGATGTCGCGCGTCAGCGGGCCACCATGGGAGGCGGCCGCGACGGATTCCTTGAACGCGTAGAGCGGACTGGTGCCGATGTCGCCAAAGACCACGCCGATGGCCCCAAGCATGAGGGTCCAAGGACCGAGCTTGGCGTGATTTTCGGATAAGGTGGTCTCCGGAGCGCCCGAGCTGGCGAGTCCGGCGGCGACAGCATGTTGATCTGCCATATGATCTTCTTTTTCGGGTAGGCCTGCCAGACGGTTCTCGTTCAAACGCGCTTCAGAGCGACGAAGGGACGGCCCCTCCTCGTTGGACGCGGCGGTCGTCAGTGCCGGCGCGGCGGGCTCTCTAGCACATCGTGCGCAAGCTTAAAACGGAATTTGAACAGCCGTTCAGGGTTTGAAAAGCGTCCGGCACGCCTATTCTGCCGCATCACGCCCAGTGAGACCGTAGTTCTTCTCGATATAGTCGAGCACGATCTTCTGGAAATCTTGCGCCAAGGTCGGCCCACGAAGGGTCACGGCCTTGCGGCCGTCAATGAAGACCGGCGCGGTCGGCTGTTCGCCCGTCCCGGGCAGCGAAATGCCGATATGGGCATGTTTCGACTCGCCCGGTCCATTCACGATGCAGCCCATCACGGCGACGTTCAGACCCTCGACGCCGGGATATTGCCGGCGCCATTCGGGCATGGAGGACGAAATCCAGTTCTGGATGTCCCGCGCCAGCTCCTGGAAGACGGACGACGTGGTGCGTCCGCAACCCGGGCAGGCGGCGACCAGCGGCACGAAGGCGCGAAAGCCCATGGTCTGGAGCAGTTCCTGGGCGGTCTTGACCTCAAGCGTCCGGTCGCCTCCGGGCTCCGGCGTGAGGGAATAACGGATGGTATCGCCGATGCCTTGCTGCAACAGGATGCCGATGGCGGCCGAGGAGGACACGATGCCCTTCGAGCCCATGCCGGCCTCAGTCAGGCCGAGATGGATAGCGTAATCGGATCGCCGGGCGAGCTCCTGATAGACGGCGATCAGGTCCTGAACGGCGGAAACCTTGGCGGAGAGAATGATACGGTCGCGCCCGAGGCCGATCTCCTCAGCGCGGGCGGCCGACAGGAGCGCCGACTGGACCATTGCCTCGCGGGTGACCCAGCGCGCCTCGCGCGGATTGGCCGAGGCGGCGTTCTCGTTCATGAGGTGGGTGAGCAATTCCTGATCGAGCGAGCCCCAATTAGCGCCGATGCGCACCGACTTGCCGTGCTTGATCGCGATTTCGACAATGGCGCTGAACTGCCGGTCCTTCTTGTCCTTGAAGCCGACATTTCCCGGATTGATGCGATATTTTTCAAGGGCTTCGGCGCAGGCCGGGTGATCGGCGAGAAGTTGGTGGCCGATATAGTGAAAATCGCCGACCAGGGGGACTGTGACGCCGAGCCGGTCGAGTCGCTCGCGGATTTTCGGCACGGCCGCCGCGGCCTCGTCCCGGTCGACGGTGATGCGGACGATTTCCGAGCCAGCCCTCGCCAGAGCCGCGACCTGGGCCACAGTGGCGTCCACATCGGCCGTATCGGTGTTGGTCATCGACTGGACGACAACAGGCGCCCCGCCGCCGACGAGGACTGATCCCACCCGCACACCAACCGTGGTGTGTCGCGGGGCCGGTCCGGCCAGCGTCTCGGAGAGCATTTCATCGACAGGAGATGAGGACATCAAGGACATGCGGCGATCCAGAACGGCAACTCCAGGCTGCCGCTGACTAGCTGAAGCGAAATGCCCTCTCCGTCAAGCGTGACAGGGATAGCCGAATCAGGCGATTTCTTAGCACTGCGAGCACTTACCGGTTATTTCGAGAAATCTGGCGTGCGGTCGAAAGGCTTCGGCTTGAACGAGCCCGGCGAGGGTACTGCTGAGGGCGTCGGGATTGATCTCGTTCACGTCTCCGCACTCCTCACAGATCAGAAACGCCGTTGTTTCATGGTCATCATGGAACGTTGCGATATAGGCGTTCTGGCTCGCCAGCCGATGGGCGAGCCCCTGCTCGATCAGGAATTCCAGGGCCCGATAGATCGTGACTGGAGCAAGCCGGCGGCCATCCGGAGCGAGGGCTTCCGCGAGATCATACGCGCCAAGAGGCCTGCGGGTCGCATAGAGGGTTTCGAGCACCTTTCGGCGGATCGGCGTCAGCCTGACGCCATGGGCCCGGCAGATGGCTTCGGACTGCGCGAGTGCCCGTTCAGCCTTCTCAGATTGCCCAATGGCGTGGGCGCAAGCGCCCTCACTCTGCTCGTGGTGCTGCTTGTAAGCTGCCAATCTGGCCATCTTGATCACCCATCGTCGGAGTCAAAGGTGTTGGATCAGAGGGTATCGAACCCGAAATCCACTCCGTTCGTATAGGTTATAATGCTACTCATTCATAGAGGGTTTTTGCAACAAAGTATCATTTCGGCCCCGGTGGCCGATTCACGAGCGGGTTCGGAAGCGCCAAACGCTGGTTTTCTTGATGTCCGAATCCTCAAGCGTGCGAGTCACCGGGACCTCGTACAGAGCAAGCCTTTCGAGGCGGTCCTTCGGGAGGTAGCTGCGCCCCGGATCGCCGATGAGAACCGTGGCGCCCCGCTCGCTCAAGCCGAACAGCCAATCGCTCACCCGTTCGGCGAGGTCGCGTTCGTAGCAGATGTCGCCCGCGAGAATCGTGTCCCAGCCTTGGTCCTGGCCGACGAGGTCCTCCTGAACGGCATAGAGGCTGACAGTGTTGGCCTCAGCGTTGAGACGAATTGCCGCGACCGCGAACGGATCGATGTCGCATGCCGTGACTGCCATCGCGCCGGCCCTCTTGGCGGCGATCCCGACGAGCCCAGAGCCAGAGGCAAAGTCGAGCACGCGACGCCCGCGAACCGTCTCAGGGTTGTCGAGAACATAACGCGCAAGCGCTTGTCCTCCGGCCCACGCGAAGGCCCAGAACGGCGGAGGAAGGCCGATCCTGCCGAGTTCCTCTTCTGTCTTCTGCCAGAGCTCTGTGGCTTCATCCGCCACGTGCAGGGAGAGTTCCGGCGTGTGGGGCACCGGACGCAGGCGCGTCTCGGCACGGATGAAGGCGACCGGGTCCGCGATCATGAGGTCAGGATCTCGGCATAGAGCCCTTTGACGGCGTCCATGACATTGCGCTCTGTGAAGCCGTCGAGAACGCGGATGCGGGCCGCCTCGCCCATGCGGGCAACGAGGTCCGGCCGAGCGGCGAGGGAGACGAAGGCCTCGGTCAGGCTGGCGGCGTCGTCAGGTGGTACGATCTTTCCTTCCACCTCGTTGCGCACCAAGGTGCGGCAGCCGGGGACATCCGTCGTGACGATTGCGCGGCCACAGGCGGCGGCCTCCAGAAGGGTGCGGGGCAATCCCTCGCCTCCCCGCGAAGGCAGGCACGCGACATGATGATCACGCCAGACTGCGGCGATGTCGCGCGTCGGGCCATGCCAAGCGATGCCGGGCTCCGCGTTCCAGGCCTCCAGGGTCTCTTCCGGGATCGCCTTGGGATTCGAGGGGTCGGGCGCGCCGTAGAGGGAAAGCTCGACGGCAGCGCCTTGCGCTCGCGCCGCGCGAACGGCTTCAACCGCGAGGTCGATGCCCTTGGACCACAGCATGCGGGCGACGACCGCGACCTTGAGCGGCGGAAACGCGGGGAGGGGGGAGGGTAGGAGGGCGTCAGGGTCGATCCCCGCCCCGCCGACGATAGTCACCCGGGACCCCGTCGGGTCGAGACCAAGCAATCGGGGGTCATCCGTATTTTCGAACAGATAACGGGTCCGCCCGGTCTCCAGGCTTCGCACCAAAAGCCGCACGGCTTGCTGGGAGAGGCGTCCGACCCCGTCCGTTCTCGCACCCAGAAAGCCGAGGCCGGTCAAGGCATAGACCCGCGCGCCGACGCCGGCCAGCATCGCCGCGAAGCCGCCGACAAGGATGCTTCTGAGTGCGATGCAATGCACGAGGTCCGCTCGTTCGGCCTTGAGAATCGAGGCCAATTGCCCCGCCGCAAAGCCGGCCGCCATCGGGTTGAGGCTGCGCCGCTCGGCTTCGAGAGGGATCACCCGCGCACCCGTGGCTTCGATCGCGCCGCGATGCGACCGCACGCGCGTCACGACCGCGACATCAAGGCCGAGCTCGCGTGCTGCCCGGGCCATGGGCAGGAAGTGCGACACAAAGAACCAGTCTTCGGTGACGACGAAGACGAGTTTGCGGCCATGGAGATTGGGTTGAAGCGCGGCTGACACGGGCGTTCCAGACTGAAGGTCAACCCTTCTAACCGTCGCGCCGAGACGAGGGAACCTCCCTTTTCGTCCTCCCCCATCAAGAGGTTGCGCGGGCTTTTTTCCTTCCCGGTTCACCCATCAGGCCGCTCTCCGCCGCGTCGCGCTTCGACGGCTCGATGATTCGGCGGAAGGCGATGCGCAAGCGGGACGGCCGTCCGAGAGAATGCTTGGCTGTCCACATTGCGACCACATCCGTCAGCCAAACGTGCGTTAACCACGAGTTTTAACCAACAGCTCCCATCCGATGGAGGGTGATCACGTTATGTCCCCCTCCACTTGGAGAGGTGCATAAAAAAGGTCATGAAATTACGATGCATTTCAGTTGACACAATGACATGGAATAGGGTTACAAAAGACATGGCGTAACGTAATGCGCTGCTTTTGGGGCTCTTCACTTTCTGCGAGCGACACGAAATTGAAATGCTGCGTAGCAGCGTAATTTGCATGTTCTCATAAGTATTAGCCCAACGTATCAGCCGTCGCGAGGCGGCTAGCATCGTGTTAGACTTGTCCCCGTCTGCATGGTGTCACCGTAACTGGACGGCGCGGCCTCCGCATCCTGGTCCGCCTATGGAAGAACAACATGAAGCAACGATCCAAAAGCCATAGGGAAGAGAGCACAGAGGTCTATGACGCTCTGAAATCATGCAGTCCCTCTTTCACCGGCGTCGCGATCTTTTCGGCGGTCGTCAACATCCTGGCCCTGACCGGCTCCATTTACATGCTCCAGATTTATGATCGGGTGCTGTCCAGCCGGAGCATCGCGACTCTGGTCGGCCTGTCGCTGATCGTCCTGGCTGCTTACGTGCTCCAGGGCGGCCTCGACATGCTGCGCGGAAAGATGCTGGCGCGGATCGGCGCCCGCTTCGACGAAATGCTGTCGGCGCGCGTCTTCGACCTTGTGGCGACGATGCCGCTCAAGGGCGCGAAGCACTCGGAAAGCATGCAGCCGATCCGTGATCTCGATCAGATCCGCGGTTTCCTTTCGAGCCTCGGGCCGACGGCTCTATTCGACATGCCCTTCATGCCGATCTTCTTCATCGGCTGCTTCATCATTCATCCCTGGCTCGGCGTCATGTCGGTGCTGGGCGGCGTCTGCATCGTCATTCTGACCCTCTACACGGACGCCAAGAGCAAGGGGCCGTCCTACGAGCTGACGAAGAGCGCCGCCGAACGCCATACGATGGCTGAAACCAGCCGCCGCAACGCCGAGGCCATCCGCGCGCTCGGCATGCTGAGGTTCCTGGCCAACCGTTACGACGAGGTGCATTGCCGCCACGTGAACGACGGTCTTCGCGCCAGCGAAGCAGCCTCGGGCATCAGCGCGTTCGCCAAAGTCTTCCGCATGGTGTTGCAGTCGGGCATCCTGGGTCTTGGCGCCTATCTCGTGATCCAGGGCCAGATGTCCGGCGGTCTGATGATCGCGGCGTCGATCATGATGTCCCGTGCGCTGGCTCCCATCGAAATCGCCGTCGCCCATTGGAAGGGCTTCGTGGCGGCGCGCCAGGGCTATCGTCGCCTCCAGCACATCATGACGATCGTGCCGGCACAGGATCCGCGTATGAGCCTCCCGGCGCCGCAGGCCTCCGTTTCGGTCGAGGACGCCTATGTTGGCGCCCCCGGTACCCAGCAGCCGATCGTTCAGGCCGCCTCCCTGCAGCTGACAGCCGGTCAGGGTCTTGGCCTCATCGGACCGAGCGCCTCGGGCAAGTCGACACTCGCCCGCTCGCTCGTCGGCGTCTGGCCGACCCTACGCGGCCAAATCCGTCTCGACGGAGCGGCGCTCGATCAGTGGGAATCGGATGATCTTGGTCGTCATATCGGCTATCTGCCGCAGGATGTGGAGTTGTTCGAGGGCACGGTTGCCGAGAACATCTCCCGCTTCCAGCCCGAGGCATCGGCGGAGGCGATCATTGAGGCCGCTCGCACCGCAGGTGCACATGAGCTGATCCTCAATCTGCCGGAAGGATACGACACCCGTATCGGCGAGAGCGGAGCTAGCCTCTCGGGCGGCCAGCGTCAGCGCGTTGCCCTGGCGCGCGCCCTCTACGGCAATCCGTTCCTGGTGGTGCTCGACGAGCCGAATGCCAGCCTCGACGGCGCCGGCGATGAGGCTCTGAACCAGGCCATTCTGTCCGTGCGGCAGCGCGGTGGTGTCGTGATCGTCATCACGCATCGTCCCGCCGCGCTCGGGCATGTCGACCTCGTGGCGATCATGGAAGAGGGCCGCATCAAGGCCATGGGTCCGCGCGATGAGGTCTTGCAGGCAGTCATGAAACGTAATGCGACGCCCGCCCCCGCGCGGCCGCAACAGGGAGCCGCGTCTGCCGCGACTCTGCGGGAGGTTGGTTAAATGATGATCGAAGTAAAAGAAACGAAGCGTTCGCTTCATCAGGAGGCCCTGCGTCGCTCGGCGACGGCGGGCATGGCGATGATCGCCTTGTTCGGTGGCACGATCGGGCTCTGGGCCGCGACCGCGAACCTGTCCGGCGCTGTCGTCGCCGGCGGTCAATTCGTGGTCGATACCAGCGTGAAGAAAATTCAGCATGCGACCGGCGGCATCGTCGGCGAGCTGAAGGTTCATGAGGGATCCCGCGTCTCGCAGGGCGATCTGCTGATCCGTTTGGACGAGACCGTGACCCGCGCCAACCTGCAGGTCGTGTCAAAGCAGCTCGACGAGTTCCTCGCCCGTCAGGCCCGGCTTGAAGCCGAGCGCGACGGAGCCCCGGAGGTCAAGACGCCGCCCGAATTCGCCAATCGGCTCGATGAGCCCGGCGTCAAGACCATGATGGCCTCCGAGCGAACTCTCTTCGAGGCCCGCCGGTCCGCCCGCGATGCGCAGAAGAGCCAGCTCAGAAAGCGCATTGCCCAGTCCGAGGATGAAATCATCGGACTCAAGGCCCAGCAGAATGCGAAAGTCCGTGAGGCGGAGCTGATTTCCGAGGAGCTCAAGGGCGTTCGGGACCTCTACCAGAAGAACCTCGTTCAGCTCCCGCGCTTGAATGCACTGGAGCGCGATGGTGCCAGCATCGAGGGCCAACGCGGCCAGTTGATCGCAGCGGTCGCGCAGGCCGAAGGGCGCATCGCCGAAACGTCCTTGCAGATCATCCAGGTCGATGAGGAAATGCGCGCCGAGGCTCTGAAGGATCTGCGTGAAATGCAGGGCCGCGTGGCGGAATACACCGAGCGTCGCGTCGCGGCCGAGGACCAGTTGAAGCGCATCGATATCCGTTCGCCCAGCGACGGCTATGTTCATCAGCTGAATGCTCATACCGTCGGCGGCGTGATCTCGCCGGCCGAGCCCGTCATGCTCATCGTTCCGATGAACGACAAGCTCGAGCTCGAAGCCAAAGTGATGCCGAATGAGATCGACCAGGTCGCCATCGGACAGGCGGCCACGGTTCGCGTTCACGCTTCGAACCAGCGCTTGATTCCCGAGCTTCACGGAGCGGTCAGCCGGATTTCGGCGGACGTGTCGCGCGATCAGCAGAGTGGTGCATCCTTCTACACCATTCGCGTTGAGCTGCCGGCGAGCGAAATCAAGCGTCTCGAAAACCTGCGCATCATTGCGGGCATGCAGGCCGAGGTCTTCGTCGAAGTCAACGAGCGCACGCCGTTCGAGTACTTCTTCAAGCCGATGAAAGAGCAGATGGCGCGCGCTTTCCGCGAGCACTAGAGCATGATCAATCCGGTCTTCCGGAAGGATCATGCGGAAAACCAGAGTATGATCATATGTCAGAGAGACATGATCATACCCTAGGCTTCTTCCCCTCACGCGACCAATCCTGTCCGCGGCCGGCGCAAACGCGTCGGTCGCGGATTTTTTTTGCCTTGCGCCGTGGCGGCTAAGTCCCTGGCAGCTTCACCGGAAATTCCTCTGTAGTCCGTGCCTCCCTTCGCCGCACGGACCTTCCGGACGAAACTTTGCGCCTTCCCGGGAGTTTAAAGCTTAGCCGTTGGGGCAAAGCTTCAAATTGGTTTTGGGAGGGAAGGGACTTTTGCGACTCATTCTTCGGTTTGGCGGAATTGCAATTCTGGTCGCCGCCATTGTGATCCTAGCTGTGTTGCCTTTCGCAACATCGTTCGTGGAACAATGGTCGCGCCGTGACGTGGAGCTGCGTTCACGATTGGTCTTCAGCACCGCTCGCGACCAGGTTGTCGAACTCCTGGCGCACAATGACTCCGCGCAAGTCGAAAAATTGTTCGAGCGCATTGCAACAGACGAACGCGTCCTTGCCATCGGATATTGCGAAGGGCAGCAGCTGCGCTTTCAGACGAAAAATATGCCCAGCTTCTTTTCTTGTGCGCAGGCGGCGCAGTCCGATGGGGAGAGTTCCTTCACGATCCGGGAACAAGGCGGCAATACCCTGATCAGCGCCTTTCCGCTGAATGTGAATGGACGGGCAGGGCATCTCGTCGTTCTCCACGACATGAGCTTTGTGGAGCGGCGGGGGACCCAGGCGCGGAGCTCCATTCTCTTGGCGCTGGCGGGCGTGGCATTGGGGGCTGCGGCGCTCGTTGCGACGATCGCTCTTCTTATCATGAGACGCTGGGTTGCCTCGATCCGGCAGGCCATGGAAAATGCGCGCACTGGAACACCGACGCCCTCCGTCGACGAGGACCTTCCCGCCATCGGGAAGGAGATCCACGATGTGCTGCAAGAGCTCGACGCCACGCGCCGGACCATCGAAGCGGCGCATACGGATTGGAACCCGGAAACCTTGCGCGCGACCCTGTCGAATGAGCTATCGGGGTCGGAGGTCATCGTGGTGTCGAACCGCGAGCCCTACATCCACAATCGCACGGAGGACGGCATCGTCCTGCAGATCCCCGCAAGCGGTCTCGTCGCGGCCTTGGAGCCGGTCACGCGCGCCTGTGGCGGAACCTGGATTGCGCATGGCAGTGGTACGGCGGACCGCGAATCCGTCGATGCCTATGACCGCGTCGCCGTTCCGCCGGACAATCCGTCCTACACCCTGCGCCGCGTCTGGCTGACGGAAGAAGAACAGGAGGGCTATTATTACGGTGCGGCCAACGAGGGCCTCTGGCCGCTCTGCCACATCGCTTTCGTGCGCCCGGCTTTCCGCGAATCCGATTGGAGGATGTACCGGGCGGTCAACGAAAAATTCGCGGAGGCGGTCGTGGCTGAGGCCAAGCGCGAGGATCCGGTCATTCTCGTGCAGGATTATCACTTCGCGCTTCTGCCGCGCATGATCCGCGAGCGGCTTCCACGTGCGACCATCGTCACGTTCTGGCATATCCCCTGGCCCAACGCGGAGACCTTTGGCATCTGCCCCTGGCGTGAGGAGATCGTGGACGGCCTGTTAGGATCGTCGATCCTCGGATTTCACACTCAGGCCCATTGCAACCATTTCCTCGATGCGGTCGACACCTATGTGGAGAGCCGCATCGACCGCGAGCGCGACTCGGTCACCTATGGTGGCGAGGAAACCTTGATCCGCCCGTATCCCATCTCCATTGAATGGCCGCCGACAGCGCTTGCGGGCCAGAAGTCGATCGAGGAATGCCGCCATGCCGTTCGGCAGCGTCTCGGGCTGCCGCCCGATATGCGCATCGGCGTCGGGATCGAACGGTTCGACTACACCAAGGGCATCATCGACCGGATGCAGGTCATCGACAATCTGTTCACCGAGTATCCGGAATGGAAAGGGCGTTTCGTCTTCGTGCAGGTTGCCGCCCCGACACGGAGCAAGCTGGCGAGTTATCGGCAGCTCCAGGAAGAAGCCGAGGCCCTGGCGCGCGACATCAATACGAGACATGGCACGGAGGGGTATGAACCCATCAAACTCCTCATCCGCCATCACGGGCCGGATCAAGTCTTCGAGTTGTTTCGCGCAGCTGACATCTGCGTTGTCTCCAGTTTGCATGACGGCATGAATCTCGTCGCCAAGGAATTCGTCGCAGCGCGCGACGATGAGTCGGGCGTTCTCATTCTCTCGGCCTTCGCCGGCGCGTCGCGCGAGTTGTCGGAGGCCTTGATCGTCAATCCTTACAATGCTCACGCCATGGGTGAAGCGTTCAATCGCGCGCTCACCATGCCACCGGAGGAGCAACGCGAACGAATGCGCTTGATGCGCGATCAGGTGCGCGAGCGCAATGTCTACCGCTGGGCAGGGCAGATGCTGCTTGCTGCATCTCGCTTGCGCAAACGGCTGCGGATCAGGCGTTTGATTGCGGCGGGGCGGAGACGAGCGTCTGCCAATGCGTGAGATGATATCAGGGAAGGCTTCCGCGATCGATGATTATGCGCTGTTCCTGGATTTCGATGGAACCCTCGTGGAGATCGCCGAGCGTCCGGAAGCCGTTGTGGTCGATCCGGTCCTGCCACAAATACTCACGGGATTGCAGGCGCGGCTGAACGGTGCGCTCGCCATTATCAGCGGGCGGCCGATTGCGTTCCTCGATCAACGCTTCGCGCCTCATCGCTTCGATATTGCGGGCCTTCACGGCCTTGAGCACCGCATCGGCGATGAACTCTATTTGTGCGACCCTGAGGATCATCCGCGCCTTCGCGACATGGTGCGGCGATTGGACGAAAGCGTGAAGCATAAGCCCGGCCTTTTGATCGAGGACAAGGGGTGCTCTGTGGCACTCCATTGGCGGCTTGCGCCTCAGGAGAAGGAATTCGCACTCGCGATGGCGCATGCGGCTCTCGAGGCCTTGGGTAACGGCTATCGGATTCAATACGGCAAGGCGGTGGCGGAAATCGTGCCATCCGGTGCGGGAAAGGGAAATGTCATCGAGCGGTTTCTTCATCAGACGCCTTATCGCGGGCGTCGCCCGATCTTCATCGGGGATGATCTGACCGACGAGAACGGATTCAAGTTGGTGAATGCTCATCGTGGCCTTTCGGTGCGCGTCGGCCGGGGTGAGACGGTCGCGCAGCAGCGCGTGGGAACGCCTTCCGACCTGAGGCATTTGCTGTCCGCATGGGCTACCACCGGCACGCTTCCTTTCCATGAGGCATCAGGGACATGAGTTCACTCGACCTTGCCGTCATCGGCAATTGCATGATCGCGGCGCTGATCGACCGTCGCGCGCAGATCGTCTGGAGCTGCTTTCCCCGGTTCGACGCCGACCCGGTCTTCTCAGCGCTTCTCGATAGTCCAGAGAACCGCAACGATGCTGATCAGCGCGGTGTCTTCGCCATCGATCAGATCGGGATGGTGAGCTGCGAGCAGAGCTATCTTCAGAACACCGCGATCCTCGTGTCGCGGATGACGGATGCTTATGGCAATATCGTCGAGATCACAGATTTTGCGCCACGCTTCAAATATTTCGACCGTACGTTTCGCCCGCCGCAATTGATCCGCCGCGTCAATCCGGTGAAGGGCCGCCCGCGCATTCGGGTGAGGCTGCGCCCACACTACGAATGGGGCGCGACTCAGCCCAATCTCACACGCGGCAGCAACCATCTGCGCTTCGTCGGGCCGCATCACTCGCTCAGGATGACGACAGATGCGTCGGTGTCCTATGTGCATGAGGAACGCCCTTTCGTCGTCGAGCGTCCCATGTCGTTTTTCTTCGGGGAGGATGAACCTCTGCGCTCGGAGGCCGACGCCACCGCGCGCGAGTTTCTCGACAAGACCATCGACTTCTGGCGCGATTGGGTGCGTTCGCTGTCGATCCCGTTCGATTGGCAGGAGGCGGTCATCCGCGCCGCCATCACCCTCAAGCTCTGCAACTTCGAGGAAACGGGCGCCATCGTCGCCGCGCTGACAACCTCGGTCCCGGAAGCGCCGCACACGCAGCGCAATTGGGATTACCGCTATTGCTGGCTGCGCGATGCCTATTTCGTCATCCAGGCCCTCAACCGGCTCGGCACGACGAAGACGATGGAGGAATACCTCACCTACATCACGAATATCGCCGATGATGCGGAGGCGCGGCCGGAGCAGAAGGACATGCCGCCGCTCTTCAGCATCACCCGGTCGACGAATCTCGAAGAGCGCGAGGCGAGCGCGCTGGCGGGCTATCGCGGCATGGGGCCGGTGCGCGTCGGCAATGCGGCCTATACCCAGATTCAGAACGACGCCTATGGCAGCATCGTTTTGGCCTCGACGCACGCTTTTCTCGACAAGCGCCTCATCCGCACCGGGAACAGGGCCCTTTTCAATCATCTCGAACAGCTCGGACAGCGGGCGATCGAGGTGTTCGACCAGCCTGATGCGGGCCCTTGGGAGCTGCGCACCAAGGCTGCCGTGCACACCTTTCCGAGCGTGATGTGCTGGGCGGCCTGCGACCGTCTCGCCAAGATCGCGCTTGCGATGGATCGTGAAGACCGCGCCGCCTTCTGGCGAGGGCAGGCCGACCGCATGCACGCGATCATCGATGCCCGCGCCTTCAACCCAGGGAAGGGGACCTTCGTCTCCTCCTTCAATGGCGACGACCTCGATGCGACCCTTCTTCTGTTGTCCGAACTGAATTTCGTTAAGCCGGACGATCCGCGCTTCATCGCAACCGTGGAGGCGGTGGGGAAGGTGCTGCGGCGTGGAGATCTGCTTTTGCGCTATGGA
Source organism: Microvirga alba (assembly GCF_015694465.1). Classification (GTDB taxonomy): domain Bacteria; phylum Pseudomonadota; class Alphaproteobacteria; order Rhizobiales; family Beijerinckiaceae; genus Microvirga; species Microvirga alba. Next base: position 114,399 of record NZ_JADQDO010000002.1, on the reverse strand, counting down.
ATCGAGGACGATTTCGGCCTTATGCACAACGCCTTCATGATTTGCGGCTTCTGGTATGTGGATGCCCTCAACGCCATCGGGCGGAAGCAGGAAGCCTGTGAATTGTTCGAGCGTATTTTGAGCCTTCGCAACTCCTTCGGCCTCTTTTCCGAAGATGCCGACTTCACGACCGGCGAGTTATGGGGCAATTTCCCGCAGACCTACTCCATGGTGGGTCTCATCAATTCCGCCGTACGCCTGAGCCGGAGCTGGGAGGAAGCGTTCTGAATTCTTGGAGCATGATCTTTTCGGCAAACCGCGTTCCGTTTTGCCGGGTCATGCTTCGGCTCAGGGGTTTCGGAAACAAAAGGGTCGATAGGGTCTGATGTTCGCGTTTCCCGTTCTTTTGGGCGATATTGGTGGCACCAATGCGCGCTTTGCAATTCTGCCTGCGCCCGGAGAGCCTGTTCAACTTCTGCCGCGAACCCTGACGGCGCAGACGCCTGATCCGGTCGATGCGATCAGGATTGCCATGACGGATTATGCGGGGGCAGCCCCACGCTCCGCCATGATCGCGGTCGCGACCCGCGTCGACCGACCCGTGATCCGCCTGACCAATGCGCATTGGACCATCGACGCGGAGGCTATTGGCAGGGCTCTCGGGCTGGAGCGCGTGACCCTTGTCAATGATTATACCCCCGTTGCCGCTTCGGTGACGGTGCTCGACGTCGGTCGGGGCGACCTTGCACGCCTGGGCGACGCCGCGCCGGCCTTGACGGGAACACGGGTCGTCTTGGGCCCGGGCACGGGCTTCGGCGTGGCGGCGCTGGTGCCTGTCGAGGATCGCCTCGCCATTCTGGCGACGGAGGCCGGCCACATGGAGTTCGGCCCCGTGACGGATGACGAGGCGGCGCTCTGGCCGCATCTTGAGCGGGTCGGAGGGCGCGTGACGGCAGAAGTGGTCTTGTCCGGACCCGGACTGTTCCGTCTCTCGAAGGCGCTCGCCGCGCATCGCGGGGTCGCATGCCCCTACACAATGCCCAACGATGTCCTCGCCGCCGCGCGCGAGGGTGAGGCGCTTGCCATCGACGTGCTCGATCTTTTCGCCCGGTGGCTCGGGCGGTTCGCGGGGGACCTTGCTCTGACTTTCGAGGCCTCCGGCGGCGTCTTCATTGCCGGCGGCATCGCGCCGCGCATGGTCGATATTCTCCAGAAGGACGCTTTCCGGAAGGCCTTCGACCACAAGGCCCCGCACGAGGCTTGGGCGAGGCGCGTGCCTGCGTTCGTCATCGTGAATCCGGAGCCGGCCCTGCAGGGCTTGGCCGCCCTGGTCACGCATCCGGGGCGCTTCGTATTCCAGTCGCAGGGTTGGAAGGCTCCTTAGGCAAGGCTTTGCCCTGTTCAAGCAGCGTGAGCGCTGGTAATCCGGCATTCTCTCCCGCCACAGGCCCATGCCCCATTCCGGTTATCATGAAGACAGAACAGATCGCCCTTTCTCCGCTTGCGCCCGGCGCGAACCTTTCCCTCACGGTTCAGCGCTTCGGTGAGGCGGGCGCGCGTCCGCGCGTCTATATCCAGGCCGCCCTGCACGCGGACGAGATCCCCGGCATGATCGCGGCGCATCACCTGCGCGAGCGCCTGACGGCGCTTGAGGCGGAAGGGCGGATCAAGGGCGAAGTTATCCTCGTGCCTTCGGCCAACCCTATCGGTCTCGCCCAAAAGGTGCTGGGAGAGCCGGTCGGCCGTTTCGATCTGTCGAACGGTATCAATTTCAATCGCGGCTACGCCTATCTCGTCCCGAAAGTGGCGGAGCGCATCAAGGGCCGGCTGACGAATGACGGAGAGGCGAATGTCCGCCTGATCCGGGAAGCCCTGAGTGCGGAACTGGCTGTATGGCCGACCCACAATCCCGCCGAGGTCCTGAAGAAGACCCTCCTTGGCCTCGCCATCGAGGCGGATATCGTGCTCGACATGCACTGCGATTCCGAAGCCGTCGTGCACCTCTACAGCCACACGCGTTCGGCCGAGGAGTTCACCCCGCTCTCGGCGCTCCTCGGTTCCCACGCGTTCCTGCTGGCGGACGAATCCGGCGACGATCCGTTCGATGAGGCCTGCAGCCGTCCCTGGGCAGAGCTTGCAGACCGCTTCCCCGAGCATCCGATTCCCTTCAGCTGTCATTCGACGACGCTCGAATTCCGCGGCGAGGGCGATGTGGCCCATGATCTCGCCGGCACCGATACCACCGCCATGATCGGCTATCTGACCCTGCGGGGTGTGATCGCCGGGGAAGCTCCCAAGGTGCCGTCGGCGCTCTGCGCGCCGACGCCGCTCGCCGCTTCCGAACCGGTTGTCGCCCCGGCCTCGGGCATGGTGGTGTTTCGTGCGAAAGTGGGCGACCGGGTCAAGGCAGGTGACGTGATCGCGGATATCGTCGATCCCCTGACGGGCGTCGTGACGCCCGCCCGGAGCGAAAATGACGGCGTCATGTTCGCCCGCATCCTGATCCGTTTCACCACGCAAGGCGCGCGCCTGGCCAAGGTTGCCGGCACCCATGCGCGGCGCACGGGCAAGCTTTTGGGGGCCTAAAGCTCTCGGCAATCGAATGGGGTCCGGCAAATGTAGGGAAGCTTGCAAATCGCTTCGGCGAGCTTCGAGGAAAGCTTCATTCGTCGTGCTGCCCGAATATGGGCGCGATTGACGCATCCTGCCCCGGCTTCGCATTTTGCCAGCTCTGGCTTCGCAATCCTGTCGATACGGATGCGGAGTTCTAGAGGAAGTTCATTCCGGAAAGCCTCGATTCCATCAACGAGGATGCCAGGGTTCAAATGTTCTAGGTGTCGAGCCGGACATTGTCGACGGAGCGCTTCAAACTAATCATTATCAGGCGCCTGGGGGACTTCGGCTGGTTTCGACCACGCTGGTACGGCAAGCAGAACCATGCAGACATACGCGAAGGGGCTCCAACCTTTCAAACGACCTCCGATTCTTCGCTAATGGATGATACTAAGTGTCACTAACGGAGCCGCTGCAAGAGAATAAAAAGAAAGGCCGCCCGTTGAGGCGGCCTTTCCATTGTCGGTCCACGGCCCGGATGGGGCCGCCCTTTTCGTGCCTTAGGCACCAATCTCGGCAGAGGCCAGGATCAAGGTCACGGCAACCGGGAACCGTAGGGTATGACAATGAGACACTTGATCACCTCCTTTTCGTTGTTGACGGGGACCACCAATATGGTTTGAAAGCCGAGGCGGGTTAAGAGGGTAGCACTGCGGCGTCTTGCCCCCCGCCTTTCGTCCCGACAATCCGCGTCCCGAAGCGCATTCCGATCTGATTGGATTGAAAGGCGATCTAGTCTAGAAAGTTTTGTTTGCCGCATTTTCAGTCGCAAAACCGGCGTGCGGTTTTGTCGAAAATGCTCTAAAGACCTTGGAAAGCCATGACCGACCTTCCGGCGCCCGTGCGCCGCCGCCGCACCTTTGCCATCATCTCCCACCCGGACGCGGGTAAGACCACGCTGACCGAGAAGCTGCTGCTGTTCGGAGGCGCGATCCAGCTTGCCGGTGAGGTGAAGGCCAAGAAGAACCGGGTCTCCACCCGCTCCGACTGGATGGGGATCGAAAAGGAGCGCGGCATCTCGGTTGTGACTTCGGTCATGACCTTCGAGTATGGCGACTGCGTCTTCAACCTGCTCGACACGCCAGGCCACGAGGACTTCTCGGAGGACACTTATCGCACGCTGACCGCCGTCGATTCCGCCATCATGGTGATCGACGCGGCGAAGGGCATCGAGGCGCGCACGCGCAAGCTCTTCGAGGTGTGCCGCATGCGCGACATTCCCATCGTCACCTTCGTCAACAAGATGGACCGCGAGGCACGCAACCCCTTCGATCTGCTCGACGAAATCGAGAAGACGCTGGCCCTCGACACCTCCCCCGTGACCTGGCCGATCAGCCAGGGCCGCACCTTTGCGGGGACCTTGGATCTGAGCCGCAATCTCATCCGCCGCATCGATACGGACGAGGAGCCGATTTCGGTTTCGGGGCCGAACGATCCGGCGCTGACCGCGCTGCTCCCGCCGGAGGAGGTGGAGGCGTGGCTGGAGGAGGTCTCGCTGGCGCAGGAGGCCTGCAAGCCGTTCGATCTGACGGCCTTCCGCGAAGGTCACCTGACGCCGGTCTTCTTCGGCAGCGCGCTGCGCAATTTCGGCGTGCGCGATCTCATCGACGCCATGGCGGCCTATGCGCCGCCGCCGCGCGGGCAGGAGGCGGATAAGCGCCTGGTCGAGGCGGGTGAGGCCAAGATGTCGGGCTTCGTGTTCAAGATCCAAGCCAATATGGACCCCAACCACCGCGACCGCATCGCCTTCATGCGCATCTGCTCCGGCAAGCTCCAGCGCGGCATGAAGGCCAAGCTCGTGCGCACGGGCAAGCCCATGAGCCTGAACACGCCACAGTTCTTCTTCGCGCAGGATCGCGCTATCGCGGACGAGGCCTGGGCGGGCGATGTGGTCGGGATTCCGAACCACGGTACGCTGCGCATCGGCGATACGCTGACCGAGGGCGAGGATCTGGTGTTCCGGGGCGTCCCGAGCTTTGCGCCGGAAATCCTGCGCCGCATCAAGCTGCAGGATGCCATGAAGGCGAAGAAGCTGCGCGAGGCGCTGCAGCAGATGGCGGAAGAAGGCGTGGTTCAGCTCTTCGTTCCTCAGGACGGCTCCGGCGCCATCGTCGGTGTGGTCGGTGCGCTGCAGCTCGACGTGCTGAAGGAGCGTCTCCTCGGCGAATATGGTCTGCCCATCGACTATGAGCCGACCCGCTTCACCATCTGCCGCTGGATCACCGCGACCGACCGCGTCGAACTCGACAAGTTCATCGACGGCCATTTGTCGTCGATGGCGCGCGATCTCGACGATGCCCCGGTCTTCATGGCGGCGAACACCTTCAATCTCCAATACGAGATGGACCGCTACAAGGGCATCCTGTTCTCGGATGTGAAGGATTACCAGAAGAAGGCGGCGTGAGCTTTCGCGGCCTTTCGGCGCCTCGCCTCAATGAGAGAGGAAGTCGAGCGGCAGGCGGATGCGGACGTGCAAGCCTTCGCTGCGCCAGTCGTAGTGGATGTCACCGCCCAGCTGGCCCGTCACGCTCGTGCGGGCCAGTTGTGAGCCGAAGCCTTCCGCCGCGGGCGCGGTTGCGATCCTCGGGCCGTTGGTTTCCTGCCACAGCAGGAGAAGCGTCGAATCGTCGTGCGTCCAGCTGATCTGGACCTGCCCCTCGTGCACCGACAAGGCGCCATATTTGGACGCATTGGTCGCGAGTTCGTGGAGAACCAGGGTCAGGCTGGTCGCCGCTCGCGGTCCGACCGGGAACAGCGTTCCGTCAATCGACATCTGCGTCTCTTGATCGATATGCGGCGCGAGAACGACCCGAACGATCTCATCGATCGAGGTCTCGCGCCCGGCGGGCTCGTCACCCGTAATGGCCGGGCGGATCAACTCGTGGGCGCGCGCAAGCGCCTGGAGGCGTCCGCGCAGCACGACCGACATGTCCCTCGGCGTTTGCGCCGTTTTTGCCGTCAATGCGACCATGCCGCTCGCCATCGCGAACAGGTTTTTGACCCGGTGATTGAGCTCCTGCACGAGAAGCTGCCGGGTCTCCTCACCCTTGCGGCGCTCCGTGATGTCGAGAATTGTCCCGAGGAGGCGTGAGGGCACCCGTACGCCTTTCACGACATCATACATCATTCTGCCGCGGGCTATGATCCAGCGGGTCTCGTCGTCGGGGCGCGTGATCCGATGTTCGAGCTGCAATCGCCCATCCGAATTCGGATCAAGCAGCGATGTCACGCATTTCAGAACCTGGTCGCGATCTTCAGGATGAAGAGATGAAAGCCAGACGTCGTAGGTGGCGGGTTGATCGATCGGGAGGCCAAAGATCTCCTTCTGACGTTCGGACCAATAGGTCTGGCCTGTCCGGACATCCCATTCCCAAAGACCCAGCTCCGTGGCTTCGGCGGCCAGCGCGAGGCGCTCATGATGCAGGGCCTCGTGGTGTGCCTGCCGGTCCGCCTCCGCGCGCGCCTTGACGCGATCAGTCACATTGGCGCCGATGATCAGGACACCGCTGATACGATCATCCCCGCCCCGTGTGGGCACCAGCTTGATGTCCCAATAGGTTGTCTCGCGATTGGGGATGAAGTCGAATGGCGCGCCTGAGATTTCGTATGTCTCGCCGGTCTCGAAGACGCGCGCCTGGCAGGTTGCGATCCCCGCAGCGTAGCGATCGCCTATGATTTCCGAGACGGTTTTGCCGATGAAGTCCGAGTCACGGGTCGAGAATGCCGAACGGAAAAGACGATTGGCAAAGACACAGCGGTGATCGGAGCCGAGCGTCACGGCGAGCGCGAGCGGAACATGCTCAAGGAGTTGCGTGAGAGCGTCGGGGCCAAAGTCCTGCGCCCCCGCCTGAAAGCGGAACTCATTGAGTCCAGAGGCCCACTCCTGGAAAGGACTCACCGCAGCACCCTTCGCTCACCCAATCGCTAGCGCATCGGAACGCCGCGCTACACAACCCTAAATCGTTCCGCCGCTCGGTTCAAACGCGTTTTTGGTGCAGCACACGAAGCTCCGGAGCGGGTTTGGCATTCTCTGGAAACGTTTCCTGTGTGCGCTTGATATCGGCGACGGTCGGCAAACTGGCCTCGTTGCCGAGATGCTGGATGGCGTAGGCCGACGCCGCGCGGGCGAAAATGAAATGCTCACGCCAGGGAAGCTCGGGCCGCGCCATAGCCGAATAGACATACGCGCCGTGGAAGATGTCGCCCGCGCCGTTGGTATCAACAACCACGTCCGGCGGGACTGCAAGCGCGGGGAGCACGCCTTCCGCGCCGGTTTCATCGTACCAGACGAGTCCGCGCTCGCCCAAGGTCACGCCGCCGATCTTGCAGCCGCGACTCTTGAGGTAACCCAACATTTCATAGGGCGTCAGATTCATCTGCTCGCAAAGGCGCTCGGCAACGATGGCGACGTCGATGAATTCGAGAAGTTCATGCGTGTTGGAGCGCAGGCCGCCGCCGTCGAGCGAGGTGAGAATGCCGGCCTCGCGGCAGGTGCGGGCGTAATGCATCGCGGCGTCGGCTTGGTGGCCGTCGAGGTGAAGCGCCTTGCAGCCGGTCAGATTCAAGGGCGGCACAGGGTGCAAATAGTGGTCGTCGCGGCAGCGCACGATGGCGCGCTTGCCACCATGCGGCATAATGAACGACAAGGACGATTCCGCGACCTTCCGGTGATGAACCGAAATGCCATACTTCGCGGCCATGTCGATGAACATGCGCCCCAACCAGTCATCCGCAATCGAGGTGAGCAGGTCCGGAACGATACCGAGCTTCGCGCAAGCAAATGCGGCGGTGACCGCGTTACCGCCGAACGAGATAGCATAATCGCGCGCCACGGTCTTGTCGTCCCCGGTCGGAATTTCATCCGCGAGGAAAGTCACATCGATATAGGTCTGGCCGACGAAGAGAGCATGCATCACTAAGGATCGTTTCGAAATTGGATTCCGGACATGGGAGTCTTGGCCGAGGATGACGGATTGTGCAAGCGTTACGGGTCGGCCTCAAGGCGCCAATACGCCGGTGTAGACCTGGAGCACTTCCTGCAAGGGGGCAGGAGATAGTTGCAAGGGACCGTCAAAGGGACGCTCGCGCATCGCGACAAAGCCCAGGGCTACGACGACGGCAACGGAGAATATCGATAGAGCGGCGATCTGCGCTCGGGGACGCTCCAGATGCACGACGGCAATCGCGATTTGCGTAATGAGTGCGAGGATCACGACAGCGGCCCATTTCGTACGGTCCGTGCGGTCGCCGCTCAAAGCCAGACGGTCGTCACGCGCGGAGCGCAGCTTGAGCACCACGTCGAGAAGCGCGCCTTGCGCTGCCGGGCCGGCATCGGCTGTGATTTTGGGATCCGCGACTTTGCTGAGCAGCTCCAGAAGCGTCTGGCCCGCCTTGGCGGAATAGTCCTGATCGCGCATGCGTGGCCATTCATCGGAAATCAGCAATTCTGCGTAACGTTGCGCCGTTGCGCGGATGTCCTTCATATCCGACACTGTCGCGACGCTGACGGCGTATAGAGTCAGCAATCCGCCCTCTTCAGCCATCACAGTACGGGTCGCCTGCCTGTTTCGCTCCCAGACATCATTGGCCAGAAAACCGGTCAAGAGGGCAAACAACACCGCGACGGAACCGAAGAAGGGCGCAACCACCCCGCTGAAGTTCGCTGCGCGGGTGCGGCAGGCTTTCCCAAAGCAAAGCCAATGGATCAGGATGGCCGTGAGGGCAAACAGCCCTGCCACCGAGCCAAAAATTCCCCAAACAGGCATATCGAGCCAGCTGTCGAAGATCATTTCGCTCCTCCTGAGAGGTCGGGTCGGAGTTAAGGTGCTATCTTACGGGAATGTAAAGGTTCGGGGCTCAACGGACCATGGCTGCCAAACGCCCGGCAGTCAGCGCCGCATCCACGTCGTTGGCAATCACTTCCACCGGCGCGACCAGATCCCGCCGAAAGGCCTCCGCAATGATTGGATGAAGACGCGAGCCTCCGCCGACGAGCGCGACGGGGCGCGGGCCGACCCGCTTGATCAGGCTGTTGGCGAGGCGGGCGAGTTCCTCTCCGGCTTCGCGCAGGATGCGAAGAGCGGTCTTGTCGGGCCTCGAAGCGGCTTCGCCGACGACACGAGCGAGGACGCCGATCTTTCCGCGATCCCCGCCATAGACGAAGGTTCGCACGATATTCCAATCGGTGCCGCCGAGCGCTTCGGCAAGACACGAGCCGAGGGGTGTTCCCCAGCCTGATCCGGGAGTGTCCTCCTCCGCGCGCAGCACCGCTTTCAGGGCCTCCCGCGCGATCCAGAAGCCGGAACCGCCGTCGTCGATCAGGTTGCCCCGTCCGCCGACCCGGATCACTTCCTTGTCTTCGGACAGGTAGTAGCCGATGGAGCCCGTGCCGCTATAGACCAGGATGCCCTCGCCGAGCGCGAAATGGGACAGGTAGGCGATCCACATATCCTCGGCGACGAAGACCTTGTCTTCAGGAAGCTTGAACGCCTCCGCCAGAATGCTGCGCATCGTCGCCTCGGCTGGCGTGTCGCGCGTCAGGCCGGTGATGCCTGCGACGATGCCGACGGGCTTGTCGCTTTTGGCGGCGGCCTGCGCCACCTCGCCGACAATCCGCTTCGCCCGCTCTTCCGCAGCAGTGGAGAAGAGATGGCCGGTCAGAGGCTCGACGGAGCCTTGCGCGACGCATTTGCCCTCGGCATCCACCAATCTCCAGCGCGTGGCGGTTCCGCCCGCGTCGATGCCAAGCCCCAGCGCCATGACACTTCGCTTCCCTGTCTCAACCCACCTTGATGTGGTGGAGTCAGCCCCTGATGTCGGAGAAGTCTGCCAGCGCTTCGCGCAAATTGCCATCGCTACGCGCGAGCGCCGCCTGCGCATCGGTGGAATTGATGCCCAGCGCGATGAGGGAGGCGAGTTTCATGTCGCCGTCTGCCTGACGGAGCGCCGCGATGGCGGTGGCGTCATCGCAACCGGTAATCTGGGACACCATGATCTCGCTGCGGCGACGCAGTTTCGCGTTGGTCGCGCGCATATGCACCATGAGGCCGCGATAGACCCGGCCCAGTCGAACCATGATCAGGGTGGAGAGAAGGTTGAGAATGATCTTCTGCGCCGTGCCCGCCTTCATGCGGGTCGAGCCGGCGACGACCTCTTCGCCCGTATCGGCGAGGATCGGGTGAGAGCACACGTCGAGGATCGGCGCGCCCGCGTTGTTGGAAATGCCGATCGTCTGCGCGCCGCGCGCCTTTGCTTCCTCAAGGGCCGCAATGGTAAAGGGCGTGCGGCCGCTGGCGGCAACCCCGATGACCACGTCATTCGGGCCGACCTGGGAATCCTTGATCCCGGCGATGCCCTGCTCGACTGAATCTTCCGCGTTTTCGACCGCTTTCAGCAACGCGCCTTCGCCGCCCGCGATCAGGTAGACCAGTTTATCGTCGGGCCAGTTGAAAGTGGGCGGAAGTTCCGTGCCGTCCTGCACTCCGATGCGGCCCGAGGTTCCGGCGCCCACGTAAACCAGGCGCCCGCCCCGTCGCAGCCGCGCCACTGCTTCCTCTGCGGCCGCCGCGATGGCGGGGAGCGAGGACCGAACCGCCGCAACGGCGGATAGCTGGCCCTCATAGAAAGCGGAAAGGATGTCGAGGCTGGGCCAGGAATCGAGATCCTGGAAGCGAGTGCTGAAGGTTTCTGTGGCCATCGGGTGCTCTCTATTGCAGACCAATATAGGTCCAGTTCGTTACGTCAGCAATCGCCGTCTCCACCGTGGGGCGGGGATTCAACGGCTTTCGGTAAATGTCGTTAAGACCGTACCTAACGGTCGAATAACGCGATCACCTGCTCCCCGGTCGCGCGGCGGAGGCTCAGGATTCCGCTATCCGTGTGGCGGCTCGGATGGACGCGGTTGGTTAGAAGCGACCACGCCAGCCCGCGCTCGAAATCGAGCCATAGGCCGGTCCCCGTGAAACCCGTATGCCCGATGGTGGTGGGCGAGCAGGCATCGCCCCCGTGCCAGCCAGGATAAAAGCCCTCCCAGCCGATGGTTCGCTTCTCGGATTCCCGGGTGCGGATGGCCTTCAGGGAAGCCGCCGAGAGGCCGGTTCCGTCGAGGAGCGAGTGCGCGAAATCGAGCACGCCGTCGATGGTGCCGAACAGGCCCGCATGGCCGGACGCGCCGCCGAGCGCGAAGGCGTTCTCGTCATGCACTTCGCCGCGGATCACGCGTCCGCGCCAAGTGCAGCGCTCCGTCGCCGCGCACAGGTGCGGGTCGGGGCGAAAACTCAGCCGGTCGGGGAGGGGCTGCTCGATGAGGGGCTTGTCCGTGATGCGCTCGATGGCGATGCCGAGCAGCATGTAGTTGATGTCGGAATAAACCGGCGCCCCGCTCTGCCAGACCCGTTGCAGAATGAAGGCGCGCAGCGTCTCGGGATCCTGGCCGTAAGTATAGAGCGGCTCGACAGCGGGCAGATGTGTCTGATGGGCGAGGCACTGGCGAAACGTGAGACGCCGCTCGGCAGCGTTCATATCGTATTGGCGCAGATCGGGAATGACCGCGATCAGCGGATCGTCGAGCGCGATCCTGCCTTGCTCCACGAGGCGGAGAATGCCCGTCGTCGTAAAGACGACCTTGGTGAGAGAGGCGAGATCGAACCACGTCTCACGCGATAGATCGTGCCTCTCCGGCACGATCTGCGCCGAGCCCGCCCAATGCACCGCGCGCGTTCCGTCGGCTGTGACGATGCCCAGGACCGCGCCAGGAATTTTGGTGTCGCGAATGGAGCTTGCGGCAGGCTCGAAAGCCTGCCCGATCAGGTCTGTCAGGGGCATGGTTCGCTTATGAAAATCAGGCTGCGCGATGAAGTTCGCCGCCGGGCATCGGATGAGGCACGCCGGTCGTCGTCGGAAGGCTCAAGGGCAACCCTTGGGTTGACCGCACGGCGAGATAGCCGAAGGCCTGCGCCTCCAGGAAATCGCCGTTCCAGCCGACCGCTTCCACCGGATCGACGCTCACGCCGAGGCGCTTGCGCAGGCACTTCATGAAGTGCGCGTTGCACCGTCCGCCGCCGGTGACCAGCCAACGCTGCGGCGCGCGCGGAACGTGCCGGAGCGCGGCGATGACGGATTCAATGGTGAATGCGGCGAGCGTCGCCGCGCCGTTCTCGTCCGAGAGCGTTTCCACGCTTTTGGCGCGGGCATGGAAATCCTGGCGGTCGAGCGATTTCGGGGCAGGGCGGTCGAAATAGGGGTTCTTCATGAACTCGGCGACGAGCTTGGGGTCAGCAACACCGGATGAGGCGAGCTGCCCGTTCTCGTCATAGGCCAGCCCGCGGCGGCGCAGCATGAAATCATCGAGAAGCGCGCTCGCCGGGCCGGTATCGAAGGCGATGACCGTGTCGCCGTCGATGTAGGTGACATTGCCGACGCCGCCGAGATTCAAGATCATGACCGGCTGCGGGAGGTTGCTCGCCAGCGCTCGGTGATAGAGCGGCACGAAAGGCGCGCCCTCGCCTCCGGAGGCGACATCCGCATGGCGGAACCGGTCGACCGTGTCGATGCCCAGCTCGCGGGCAACACGGGTTCCCGTGCCGAGCTGCCGCGTGAAGCGAACCTCCGGCCGGTGATAAACCGTCTGTCCATGAAAGCCGATGAGGCGGACGTCTTTGGCCGCAATGCCAGTCTCCGCCATGAAGCGCCGGATCGCGGCGATATGGGCGTCCGTCACCTCTTGATCGAGGTCGCTCAAGGGCTCGCTCTGCGCGCGCGCCGGCTCGGCGATCAGATCCTGGAGACGTTTCCGTAGATCGTCAGGATAGGAGAAAGTGCGTCCCGGCCCCGGCTTGACGATTGTGTCGCCGTCGGTCTCGACGATCGAGACATCAATGCCGTCCATGGAGGTCCCGCTGATGACGCCAATCGCTTTCACGGGCGAACGTTGCAACATCAAGTGCTCCGGCCAATTTGGGTCTGTGGCGAACCATAGCACAAGCGGTCGGGTGGTCTAGAGTGGTATGATATTGGACCATGACAGGTTCGCAACGATGGCTTATAAATTCACCTGCGGCTTCCAAGGGAGAAAAGACGCATGTTCAGGTCAGCACTGCGCGGCGCAATCGGCGCGGGTTTCATGGCGGCGATGATGGCCTCCGCCTCGGCTCAGGTTCTCGAGATTGGGGCTGAGGCCAGCCCGACCGGTCTCGACCCCCATCTCATCACCGCTTTTCCAAGCTTCATGGTGGTGAACGGCAACCTCTATGAAGGCCTCACCACTGTCGATAGGGACTTGAAGATCGGTCCCTCCCTCGCGGAATCATGGACCATCTCGCCCGACGGTAAGACCTATACCTTCAAGCTGCGCTCCGGCGTGAAATTCCACGACGGTTCCGCCATGGAGGCGGAAGACGTGGTGTCGACGATCCGGCGCGTGCAGAGCAAGGACATCGCGTCCCCGCTCGCGAGCCGCCTTTCCGCCATCGACAGCGCCGCGGCGACCGACGCCAAGACCGTCGAGCTGAAGCTGAAGGAGCCGTCTGCTCCGCTTCTGGCTTCGCTTGCTACCATCGCTATCGTTCCGCGCTCTGTCGAGACGAACAAGGACATCCTGCAAAAGACGCCGGTCGGCACCGGCCCGTTCAAGTTCCAGGAATGGCAGCCGAACGGCTTCATTCTTCTGGCGAAGAACGATGCCTACTGGCAGCAGGGCCTGCCGAAGCTGTCGGGTTTGAAGTTCAACATCGTGCCTGAATCGGCCACGCGCCAAGTCGGCCTGACCAACGGCCAGTACGCGCTGCTGCCGAACATCGACGCGGCGACGGCGCTGCAGCTCAAGGGCAAGCCCAACGTCAAGCTCTCCGAGACGCTCGAACTGGCCTACACCCTCGTCGGCATGAACGTGTCGAAGGCTCCCTTCGATAACGCCAAGGTGCGCGAAGCCCTGAACTACGCGATCAACCGCAAGGAGATCGTGGATGCCGCGCTCTTCGGCGCGGGCGTGCCCGGTGGTCCGCTTTCGCCGGCCCTGAAGACCTGGGCGGTCGATGTGAAGGAGTTCCCCTGCTACAGCTTCGATCCGGCGAAGGCCCAGGCGTTGCTGAAGGAGGCAGGCGTGACTCTGCCGGTCGCGGTGACGATGAATGTCCTGCCGCGTCAGGACATCAAGGACATCGCGCAAGTCGTGCAGGAGCAGCTCAACAAGGCCGGCTTCAAGGTTGAGTTGAAGAACCAGGAGCAGGGGCAGTTCATTCAGGATTGGCGCAACAGCAACTTTGACCTGTTCGCCTCGATCAACTCCGGCAGCCCCGATCCGGACGAGTATTTCTACCGCACGTTCCGCACGGGCGGTTCGACCAACGTGTTCAAGTATTCGGACACCGAGATCGACGGGCTTCTCGACAGTGCCCGCACCCTGTCCGATCAGGCCGCACGTAAGGTTGCTTACGACGCGGTGCAGAAGAAGCTCGCCTGCTCGGGTCCGGTTGCGCACCTGACCTACGGCACGCTGTTCTCGGCGATGCGTGACAAGCTCCAGGGCTATGAAGTCATGCCGAACCGCTCGCTCGTGCTGCTGCGCGGCGCGAGCTACTAATCCACGACACCACTCCGGCGCCGCCATGTCGCGGCGCCGGAGTTATTTTCAAACGAAGTTTGTTTTCCGATGAATCGAGTCCTCGCCGCGCGCCTCATTGATCTGGTCGTCGTTCTCTTCGGCGTCTCGATCATCGTGTTCTTGATGATCCGCCTCATTCCCGGCGACGCCGTCGCGATTATGCTGGGGGCCAATACGGAAATTACGCCCGAGCGCATGGCGGAACTCAAGAGCCGCGTCGGCCTCGACCGGCCCGTGATCGAGCAATATCTGCTCTGGGCCGGGGCCGCGCTACGCGGCGATTTCGGCACCTCGCTCTGGACCGGCAGGCCCGTCGCAACCGAGATCATGACGCACCTCTGGCCGACGCTTGAGCTCACCATGCTGTCGCTGGTCCTCGGCGCGGTGCTCGCCGTCCCCGTGGGTTGCCTGATGGCGCAGACACGCGGCGGCGGCGCGGACGTCGCCATGCGAATTGGCGCGATCGCCGGCTTGACGATCCCTTCCTTCTGGCTCGGTATCGTCCTCATTCTTCTTCTCGCGACCGTTGCTCCGAGCTTTGCCTCCCTCGGCTATGTGCCGTTTTTGGAGGACCCCATCGGCAACCTGCAGCGCATGATGCTTCCGGCTTTCGCTTTGGCGCTGCCGATCCTCGCCAATCTTTCGCGCCTCGTGCGCTCGGCCATGCTCGACGCTTTGGGGCAGGATTATATCCGTACCGCTCGCGCCAAGGGCTTGAACGAGCGGCGCGTGGTCTACAAGCACGCTTTGCGCAACGCCCTGATCCCGTTTCTCACCAGCGTCGGCATCATGACCGGCTATCTGCTCGGCGGCGCGATCGTGGTCGAGCAGGTCTTCGCCATTCCGGGCCTCGGGCGCCTCATCCTCGGGGCCATCGCCGAGCGGAATTATCCCGTCATCCAGGCGACCATTCTTGTCGTCACGGCCGTGTTCGTGCTGGTGAATTTTCTCGTGGATTTTCTGTACATGATTGTCGACCCCCGCGTGAGGGCTTGAGCCGTGTCGCGTTTGGCCAAGAACAAGCTTCTTACTTTCGCCGCCATTCTGGTGCTGGTGCAACTGGTCCTCGCGCTGGGCGCATCCGTCATCGCGCCTTATGATCCGATGGCGCAGAGCGTCGCGCGTCGTCTGCGCGGCCCGTCCGAATTGAATTGGCTTGGCACGGACCAACTCGGCCGCGATGTGTTGACGCGCATTCTCTATGGCTACCGCACCTCGCTCATCGCCTGCCTGCTCGCCGTCGGCATCGCGCTTCTGGCGGGCGGTACGCTCGGGCTGATCTCCGCCTATTATCGCGGCTGGCTCGACCGCATCATCATGCGCATCATGGACGTGCTGTTTGCATTTCCTGTGATGCTGCTCGCTATCGGCATCATCGCGGTGCTCGGGCCGCACACCTATAGCGCGGCGGCGGCGATTGCAGTCGTCTACACGCCGATATTCGCTCGACTTCTGCGCGGCCCCGCGCTGGTGTTGTGCGAAAGCGAATATGTTGCGGGCGCAAAGGCCATCGGCGCGTCGGATGCGCGTATCATCTTCCTGCACATCCTGCCGAACCTCGCTTCCGTCATTCTCGTGCAGACGAGCCTTTTGCTGTCGGCCGCCATTCTGGTCGAGGCGTCGCTCTCCTTCCTCGGCCTCGGCACGCAGCCGCCGACGCCGTCGCTCGGACTGATGCTCTCGGAGGGACGCAATTTCCTCATGCTCTCGCCTTGGAGCGCCATCTTCGCCGGTTTCGCGATCCTCTTCCTGTCCTTCGGCTTCAACCTGTTGGGCGATGCGTTGCGCGACACGCTCGATCCGCGCCTGCGAGGCCAGCCGTGAGGGTGCGGCCGGCCAACACCGCCGACATCCCGGCGCTGGCGATCATCGCCGAACATTCCTATCGTGAGGCGTTCAAGACGATCCTCGAGGAGGATGTGCTGGCAACGCGCGATGCGGCTTTCTTCGCGGCGCGCTTTGCTGGATCATGGGATCGCACGATCCTCGTCGAGGAGGGGACGCCTCTCGGCTTTCTCCTCATGACAGATGGCCATATCGACATGCTGTTCATGGACCCCGATGCCAGCGGGAAGGGCGCGGGAACATTGTTGCTGCGCGAAGCGGAAGCGGCGGGAGCCAAGAGCCTCGAATGCTTTCGCGACAACCAAGGCGCACGCCGGTTCTACGAGCGCCATGGCTGGCGTATCGCACGGGAATATGACCGCGAATTTGCGGGCAAGAACCGCAGCTTCGTGTTCTATGTGAAAGATGGCGTAGGCAGTCCTACAGCGCTATGACGCGACCCGTGCGGACCGATTCATCGGCAGCGAGCACGATCCTCAGTGATCTGACCGCATCCGTCATATGATCCGTCAGGTCGAGATCCTCGTTGATGGCGCGTAACAGGAATCGCTGCTCGCGCTCGCACAACGCGTCGTGATCGGGTTCATCCGCTGTGTTGATCCGCTCATCCGCCTTCGCGAGCGTGCCATCTGGCGTCAGCGCGGCGTGATGCAGCAGGATCTGGTTGGTCTTGGTGTGGGCGTTGATGTCGGCGGATCTCACCTCTCCCGCCGTCTCGGTCATGACGATGCTGACGCTGCCCTTCGGGCCGATCACGTCCTTCACGAAATAGGCTGTCTCGCTCATCATCGGCCCCCAGCCGGCCTCGTACCAGCCGACTGAGCCGTCATCGAAAGTCACATGGAGGTGGCCGTAATTATACATGCCTGCGGGCATGTCGTGGGTCAGACGTGCGCCGACCGCGTGGACCTGCAAAGGTCTTGCGCGGGTGATCTGGCACATGACATCCACATAGTGGACGCCGCAATCGACGATCGGTGAGAGCGATTGCAGCAGCCGCTTGTGAGCCTCCCAGGCGGATCCGCTCGATTGTTGATTGAGGTTCATGCGAAAGACATTCGGCACGCCGAGCGTCTTCGCGATTTCGATGAATTTGATCCACGATGGATGATGGCGCAGGATGTAGCCGATCACGAGCTTGCGCTTGGTACGGATGGCGGTTTCGACGACCTGTTCCGCATCCACCACCGTATCGGCGAGGGGCTTTTCCACGAAGACGTGCGCGCCGGCTTCCATGGCGGCAATGGCGTAGGACGCATGAGTGTCGGACCAGGTGTTGATCGACACCACATCCGGCTTGAGAGCCTCGAGTGCTTCCTCGAAATGCGTAAAACGCTTTGCGCCTTGCAACGCCGGCGGCAGATCCATGCTCTCGGAATTGCGGGTGCAGAGGCCCGCGACTTCGAAACCGTCGATGCGGGAATAGGCGAGGGCATGTGAAAGGCCCATATTGCCGAGACCGACGACAAGAACCCGCTTCACGCCCATGGTCATTTCCTTACATTAATCGTCTTCGCCGTCGATCCAGGTTTTTTGGACGTGCAGGTCATCGTCAAGCAGAACCAGGCTCGCACGGTACCCCGGGGCGATGCGGCCGAGTTCATGATCGAGCCTGAGGAAAGCGGCTGGGGCAAGGGACGCCATGCGCAACACGTCAGGAAGCGCGAGGCCGAGTCGCTGTACGCTGTTGCGCACTGCGCTCGCCATATCGAGATCGGAGCCGGCCAGCGTTCCATCCGCCGTCGTCAGTTTGCCGCCCTTGCGATAGATCGTCCGGCCATGAATGTCGAAGCTCGTCATGTCCGTGCCGGTCACCGACATCGCGTCGGTGACGAGCATCATATGCCCCGTGCCCTTCGCCGCAATGGCGATGCGAAGTGCTGCGTCGCTCACGTGGTATCCGTCGACGATCAACCCGCACCAGGTGCTGTTGCTGTCGAGCGCAGCGCCGACCGGGCCGGGGTCGCGGCCCGCCATCGGCGGCATGGCGTTGAAGAGATGCGTGAACCCGCGCAGGCCGTGGCGGCAGGCTTCCATGATCGTCGCGTAGTCGCCCGCCGTGTGTCCGGCGCAGACGAGCACGCCCGCAGCAGCGAGGCGCGCCACCATCTCCATCGCGTTGCGCTCGGGCGCAAGCGTCACGAGCGTACGGCCCTCCTTCAGCGACGTGAGGATCGCGAGGTCTTCCTCCTCCATCGGGCGCATATAGGCGGGATTGTGTACGCCCTTGCGCTCGGGATTGATGAACGGACCCTCGACATGGATGCCGAGAACGCCGGGTGTGCGTGCGGCGAGCGCCACACGCATCGCCTCGACAGCCTCTGTCATCCGCTCACGCGTATCGGTGATGAAAGTCGGCAGAAGACCGATGGTGCCGAAAGCCCGATGGGCCTTGGCAATGGTCTTGATGCCCTCGGCGGTCCGCACGTCGTTGAAGAAGACACCGCCGCCGCCATTGACCTGAACATCGATGAAGCCCGGCGCAAGCAGACCTTCGACTTTGCGGCGCTCGGTTGCCGCGCCGAGATCCTTTTCAAATGGCAGGCCGACAATGCGGCCGTTCTCGATGACGACCGCGCGCCCCTCAAGAATATGCGTGCCGTCGAAAACGCAGGCTCCGGTGAGGGCAAAGGGCATCAGACCGTCTCCGTCACCTTGCGCAGGCGCGGCGGAGCATCGGGGTTGCGACCGCGCGCCTGTGCGATGGCGTTCACCAGCGGATAGAAGCTCTGGATAAGCGCAATCGGCGCGACGAAGGGATGAATGTTCTCGACCGACGGCAGCATGACCTTCGCAGGCCCTTCGGCCGCGCCCGCGACGATAACGGGAACACCCTGCTCGTTCAGCTTCGTCACGAGATCGTTGACGCCGCTCAAGGTCTCATCGCGCTGGCTGAGAACGAGAATCGGGAAGTGATCGCCCGCGAGGGTCCAGGGACCGTGCATGAGTTCGGCGGCGCTCATGGCTTCCGCGTGCAGGCCGGAGGTTTCCTTCAGCTTCAGCGCGGCTTCCTGCGCCATCGCAAAGCCCACGCCGCGCCCGACGACGAAGAGGTCGTCAACTTTCGACAACATGGGGAGCGCGGCCGACCAGTCCGTCGAAGCCGCCTTGGCGAGCACGTCCGGCAACGTCTCGAGGGCCTTCAGGAGCGCCTGGTCCTGCGACCAATGGGCCACGAGCTGCAAGGATGCGGCAAGCGCCGCGATGAAGGATTTTGTCGCTGCGACGCTCTTCTCAGGCCCGGCATGAAGCGGCAGCACCACTTCGCAGGTGGACGCGAGCGGTGATGTCGAGTCGTTCACCAGCGCGACCGTCAGCGCGCCGTCTTCCCGCCCCGCATTCGCGAGGTGAAGGATGTCGGGGCTGCGGCCCGATTGAGAGACGGCGAGAAAGAGCGCATCGCGCATCCGCGGCCGGGCGGAATAGACGGAGGTCACCGAGGGGCCGACGGAGGCCGTGACGAGGCCTGAATGGATTTCCAGCAGGTATTTGGCGAAGGTCGCCGCGTTGTCCGAACTTCCGCGGGCGCAGGTCACCGCGAAGGGCGGCGGCGAAGCGCGCAGGCGCGCGCCCAGATCACGGCACAGGGCAGCATTGCTCTCAAGCAGACGTGCTACAACCTGCGGGGCCTCGCGCGCTTCGCTCAGCATTGCTGTCACGGGAAATTCGGAATTCATTTTCTCAGACATCATCACTCTGCATTCGGTCAGGCTGGCTGATCGTCAGCTCAGCCACGAAGTCATAGGCATCGCCCCGATAATAGGACGAGGTGAACTCGACCGCTTCGCCCGTTCCAGTGAACGAGCGGCGTTCGATATAGAGAGCGGGGCTTTCCGGCGGCACCTGAAGCAGGGCCGCCTGCTCCTCGCTCAAGAGGACCGCATGAAGCCGTTGCAAGGCGCGGCTCGGCATGAAACCCTGTTCGTGCAGCACCGCATAAAGCGATTGCTTGACGAGCGAGGGATCCGGCAGAAACCGGCTCGGAACAACGGCGTGCTCTATCGCCATCGGAATGCCGTTGGCGAGACGGAGACGGTTGACGCGGCTCACCATATCGCCGGGCGACAGGCCGAGCACCATCAACTCGTTGGGTGAGGCGGGGCCGATCGAGCGGCTCAAGAGCACGGCCGAAGAAGGCAAGCCTCGGGCCGACATGTCATCGGTGAAGCTCGATAGCCGAGAGAGCGGCTGTTCGAGACGCATCTGGGGCGCGATGAAGGTGCCTGACCCCCAGCGCTGAACGAGCACGCCCTTCTTGACGAGTCCCGTAATCGCCTTGCGAACGGTGACGCGCGAGATGCCGAGTTGCTTGGCGAGGTCGCGTTCACCCGGCAGGGCGTCGTCCGCTTTGATCGCCCCCTTCCTGACAGCATCCTCGATCGATTGCTGCAGTTGCAGATAGAGCGGCGTCGGGTTCGCCTCGTCGAGGGGGATCAGCGGGAGCGACTCAGAGGCTTGTTCGGTCATTCCTGCCTCCGCGATGCGTGGTCTGCCCTAAAAGGATCGCGCCATCCAGCGCATCGGCCGCCGGCGGGGCGATGGCTTGCTGGAGCGGTGGTGGAAGCCAGAGCCGCAACGGCTCGGCCAATCCGCCGAAGAGGCACAAGGCCGGCGCGCCGAGATCGAGCAGGCGCGTCGCGATCTGGGCCATGCCGGAGGCGGCCTCGGTCACAAGCGCGATGCCGAGCGGATCCCGCTGCTCCGCGTGTTCGAGCACAATCGGCGCATAGCGCGCATAGTCGCTCGGGCGCGCCTTGCCGACCCAGTCGACGAGAATTTCAGGATCGTTGCCGAATTCGGCAAGAAGCGTCCTGGAGAGCGGCGTCGATGCGATGCGCCCGTCATAGGCCCAGATGATCCGGCGCAGAGCTTCGCGGCCGATAGCGGCCCCGCTGCCTTCGTCGGAAATCTCGTAGCCCCAGCCGCCGACGTAACGACGCTGGCCGCCGACGACGCCATAACCGCACGAGCCCGTGCCGACGATCAGGATTGCGCCGTCGCGGCCTCCGAAGGCGCCGAGCCATGCGGTATGCGCATCGGTGTCGATGGCGAAGGAGAAGAAGGGATGGGGCCGCGAGAGAAGACGCTCCACCGCGCTGGTCTGGCCGGCTCCGGCAGCCCCCATGCCCGCATGAATTCGCTTGAGATCGGCTTCCTGAAGTCCGGCCTGACCGAGGGCTTCGCGGCAGGCCGTGAGAATCGAGTTCCAGACCAGATCGGGATCGAGCCGGATATTCGATGGACCACCCGTTCCTTCGCCCAGCAAAGCGCCCTTCGCATCGCGCAGGCGCGCCCGGCACTTGGTGCCGCCGCCGTCAATGCCGAGAAAGAGGAATTCACTCATGTCAAATTGGATCGCGGATGGCTCAGCCGGCAAACGTCATTTCAAGGTGGTTACCATGCCACTTAATATCCAGTCCGTGAAGGGGCGTGACGGAAAAGCGGGCACCTTCTTTCCGAGAAAGATCGCTAAATAGGGCGCTCAACAGCGGGGAGCAGACGTGAAGGCCATTGGACATTGGTACTATGGAACAAGTCGTTAAAGAACTTGTCGCGCTTCAGCCCTGGCGATACCACTATAAGGTCACTTGTCCGTGGTCATTTCAAGTGGAACAGTTCAGGGAAGTCCACTGGCGACACAAGAACGCAGCAAGCGCGCAAGGACAGGTCGAGGGGTGATCAAGAGGGGCGTTTCACACGCCCCGCCGACCGGAGGATTACCAACGATGAGGCCTCTCCACGCGAAAAATCTCGTGCGCAGGGCAGGGCAAATGCTTGCGACCGTTTCGGTTGCCGCTGCTGCCATGGCCTTTGCGAATGTGGCCGGCGCCCAGACTCTCACCATCGAGAGTTGGCGCAACGACGATGCGGATGTTTGGAACAGTCAGATCATCCCGGCCTTCAATAAGAAGTACCCGAATATCAAGGTCCAGTTCAAAGCCGACCCGCCGACCGAATACAATGCCGCGCTCAATGCACGCCTCACCGGTGGTACCGCTGGCGACCTGATCACGTGCCGACCGTTCGACGCCTCCCTCGATCTGTTCAAAAAGGGCCAGCTTCTGCCCGTCAATGATGTCCAGGGCATCGAGAATTTCTCGGACGTGGCGAAGAGCGCCTGGTCCACGGATGACGGCAAGACGACTTTCTGCATGCCGATGGCATCGGTGATCCACGGCTTCATCTACAATAAGCCGATCTTCGACGAGTTGAAGCTGACGCCACCGAAGACCGTGTCGGAGTTCCATGCGGTTCTCGACAAGATCAAGGCGCACGGCAAATACACCCCCATCGCCATGGGCACCGCCGATCAATGGGAAGCGGCCACCATGGGCCTCCAGAATATCGGCGTGAATTACTGGAAGGGGGAAGAGGGCCGCAAAGCGCTCATCGATGGCAAGCAGAAGTTCACCGATCCGGCCTATGTCCAGACCTTCGCGGAGCTCGCGAGCTGGGCTCCCTATATGGGCAAAGGTTATCAGGCGCAGAAATACCCGGACACGCAGAACCTCTTCGCGCTCGGCCGGGCCGCGATCTATCCGGGGGGATCCTGGGACGTCCCGATCTTCCGCAAGCAGGCCGATTTCGAGTTCGATGCCTTCGCTCCGCCGGTGCCAGATGGCGCAAGCAAGTGCTACATCAGCGACCACACGGATATCGCGCTCGGGATCAACGCCAAGTCGAAGAGCGTGGAGGCCGCCAAGACCTTCCTGTCCTGGATCGCATCCTCCGATTTCGCGGATATCTACGCGAATTCATTGCCGGGCTTTTTCCCGCTCTCCAAGGAGAAGGTCACGGTGAAGGATCCAGTCGCGGCGAAATTCGTCGGATGGCGCGCCACCTGCGACAGTTCGATCCGCAACTCCTATCAAATTCTGTCCCGTGGCACGCCGAACCTTGAGAACGAGCTTTGGAACGTGAGCGCGCAAGTTCTCAATGGCACGATGAAGCCCGAGGAGGCCGCGAAGAAGGCCGAGGACGGCCTCGCGAGTTGGTACGCACCGCACAAGAAGTAATCGCTCAAAGACGATGCGGGCCGCCGCGATGGCGGCCCGCGATCCCGTTTCTCTTCGAGCTAGAGCTTACATGTCGGACATCACGGCCTTAGGCGTGCAGCCGGCGGAACGCGTTTTCGCGCGCTCCCGCTTCCCTTTGCATATCGCTGTCTTCCTCGCTCCCGCGCTGGTGATCTACACGGTCTTTTCGATCTATCCGTTGGTCGACACGATCCGCCTCAGCTTTTATTCGGGCGATGAGACCGGCGCGCGCCATTTCAGTGGGCTCAGCAATTTCTATACGCTCCTGACGGACCCCGCTTGGTCGGGTCATTTTTGGAACGCCCTTAAAAACAACCTGATCTTCTTCAGCATTCACATGGTGGTGCAGAACGGCATCGGCCTGGGGCTCGCGATGCTGCTCAGCCTGCCGCGCCTGACCGGCGGCAGCGTCTATCGTACGCTCCTTTTTCTGCCGACGATGCTATCGGTGGTGATCATCGGCTTCATCTGGCAGCTCATGCTCAACCCGCTCTGGGGGATCGCCGAGAAGATCCTGGATGCGGTCGGTCTGGGAAGCTTTTTCGGGCCGTGGCTTGGCCAGGAATCGACCGCGCTGATCACTGTGTCCCTAATCTCCGTGTGGCAGTTCGTCGGCATCCCGATGATGCTGATCTATGCGGCACTCCTGAACATCCCTGACGATCTCCTCGATGCGGCGACGGTCGACGGCGCGGGACCGTTCAGCGTTTTCTGGTTCGTGCGCCTGCCGCTGATCCTGCCGACGCTCGGCGTCGTGTCCATTCTCACCTTTGTCGCGAACTTCAACGCTTTCGATTTGATCTATGCCGTCAAGGGCGCGCTGGCCGGCCCGAATTTTTCGACCGATATTCTCGGCACGTTCTTCTACCGCACCTTCTTCGGTTACCAGCTTCAGGTCGGCAGCCCGACTATGGGCGCGACGGTGGCGACCGCCATGCTGATCATCATTCTGATCGGCGTGCTGATCTATCTCTTCGGCGTGCAACGGCGACTGCAACGGCACACATTCTGAGGGACGTCATGAGACCGCTTGCCAGGCCGGGCCGCATCGCCGTTCACATTGCGCTGATCCTTTACACGATCCTCGCCGTTGGCCCGATCGCGCTGATCCTCATCAACGCATTCAAGACGCGCCGCGCCATCTTTTCCGATCCGCTCGGCTTTCCGGATGCACGAACCTTTACGACCATTGGCTTCGATCAGGTCTTCGCGAAATCTGATTTCGGGCTCTATTTCGTGAACAGCCTCACGGTGACCGTGATCTCCCTCGGACTCATCATCCTTATCGGCGCGATGGCGGCCTGGGCCCTGACGGAATATCGCTTCCGCGGCAACACGATCATCGCTCTTTACATGGCCATCGGCATCATGGTGCCGATCCGCCTCGGCAGCGTCAGCATCCTGCGGATGATGGTGGACCTCAACCTCGTCAACACGCTCACCGCGCTGATCCTGGTCTATGTGGCGCAAGGGTTGCCGCTCGCCATTCTGATCCTCGGCGAATTCATCCAGCAGATTCCGAAGGACCTCCGCGATGCCGCCCGGTGCGACGGAGTCAGCGAGTATCGCATCTTCGGCAGCATCATCCTGCCGCTGATCACGCCCGCCATCGCGACGGTTGCCGTGTTCACCATGGTGCCAATCTGGAACGATCTCTGGTTCCCCTTGATCCTCGCGCCCGGCGACGGCAAGCAGACGGTGACGCTCGGGGTGCAGCAATTCATCGGCCAATACGTCACCGACTGGAATGCGGTTCTCGCATCCCTGACGCTCGCCATCGCGCCGATCCTCGTCCTGTATCTTTTCTTCTCACGCTACTTGGTCCGCGGTCTCACTGCGGGAGCGGTCAAGTAACACCCTTCACGGATTTGAACCCGATGGCTGACGTTTCCCTCCACGGCATCGCAAAGTCCTACGGCTCGGCCGAGATATTGCGGGACATCAATCTCTCCATCGACGATGGGGAATTCGTCGTCTTCGTCGGTCCCTCGGGTTGCGGCAAGTCCACGCTTTTGCGCACCATTGCGGGCCTCGAGAATGTCAGCGCGGGCGAATTGCGGATTGGCGGAAAGCGCGTCAACGAGATGCCACCCGCCGAGCGCAAGATCGCGATGGTGTTTCAGTCCTATGCGCTCTACCCGCATATGTCGGTCTACAAGAACATGGCCTTCGGCCTCAAATTTGCGAAGACCGACAAGTCGGAGGTCGACCGGCGGGTGCGTCGGGCGGCGGATATTTTGAAACTTTCCGCGCTTCTCGACCGCAAGCCGCGCGAATTGTCGGGCGGCCAACGTCAGCGCGTCGCCATCGGCCGGGCCATCGTGCGCGAACCTTCCGTCTTTCTGTTCGACGAGCCGCTCTCGAACCTCGACGCGGCCTTGCGCGTCAACACGCGGCTCGAGATCGCCAAGCTCCATCGGGAGTTGGGGGCAACCATGATCTATGTGACTCACGATCAAGTCGAGGCCATGACGCTCGCCTCCAAGATCGTGGTCATGAATCATGGCCGGATTGAGCAGGTGGGAGCCCCCCTGGACCTCTATCGCAATCCCCGCAATCTGTTCGTTGCCGGTTTCATCGGTTCTCCGCGCATGAATTTCATCAAAGGGCAGGTCCGCTCGGTAGCGGGACACAGCGCAACGATCGGCTTTGCGGGCGCGGAGGCGGTTCTTGAGGTTGCGCCCGGACGTGTGAAAGCCGGCGACGAAGTCACCGTAGGCATTCGACCGGAACACATGGCGCAGGACGGTCCGCAGACTATTCCGCTGGAAGGCCGCATCGACGCCATCGAACGTTTGGGTGAGGCGAGTTACGTCTACATGAAGCTTGCAGGCGGGGAGGATGTGATCGTCCGGTCGCCGGGGGACGCGGATGCTGCTCCGGGCAGCGGCTATATCGCCCATGTTCCAAGCCGGTCCGTGCACATATTCGATGCGCAAGGGCAGTCGATGCAGGCATCCACGCGGATGCCCTAGGCACGCCGCCGGTCCGGAGGCCAGCCGTTCCGCTTCTGCTCAGCCCCGTCTTATCCAGGTGATGGTCGGCCGCTCTCGCCACATGGATTTCTCCAGGTAGGTGCTGACAAGGCGCTGGACCTGGGCGAGCGAGGACTCGTCCTCGGCCTCCACCACGAGCATGAGACCCTTTCCAATCGCTTGCAAAGTGCAATGCCCGAATTCGAACTCGGCTCGGCCCTCAGCCTCTGAATAGGCTGCCGGGGTGTTCGGAGCGAAGTGTTTGCAGAGCTGAACGAGGTAGCGATCAGGCACGATCGTATCCACGTTCGCCTCCGCTCTCAGCGGTGCCATGGCCCTTCTTTCCGAAAGCATTCGCAAGCGAGCGTCACCGGCGATTCTCAAGCTCAGAGCATGCCTTACAGATGATGAGGCGTTCAACTCAAAAATCGCTAAAGGTTTGAATTATAACGCGTTTTAAGCGTTATATCATTCGCTTCACGCGCATTGCGCCTCGTGGCCACGGAGAAACTGTGCGACCTGACAGGCAGACATCGGCGGGGAATAGAGATTGCCTTGAGCTTGCGAGCAACCCTTCTCACGCAACAGATTCGTTTGCCCTATCCGTTCCACGCCTTCGGCGATCACCTCCATGCCAAGGCTCGTCCCGAGCTCGATGACGGCCATGACGATGGCCGCGCTGTCGGAATCGGTTTCGAGGTCCTTGACGAAGCTCTGGTCGATCTTGATGTCGTCGATAGGAAACTGCTTGAGATGGGTGAGCGACGCATAGCCTGTCCCGAAATCATCGAGAGCAATGCGGATGCCATTGTCGTGGAATTCCTTCAACGCGGCGATCACGTGGGAGGCGGTTCGGCCGAGGAACACGGTCTCCGTAATTTCCACCGACAGCCGCTCGGTCGGTACGCCAGCGGCATGGATGATTTCGAGGAACCGCTTGGCAAGGCCGATCCAGTTGAACTGGGCCGGCGAGAGATTCACCGCCACGCGGCCGCAATCGATCCCCTGATCGAGCCAGCCTCTGATGTCGGCGGCTACCTGCTTGAGGATGTGTTCGCCGACCGCGATCGATAGCTCGGGTTCCTCGAAGGCGGTTTGGAAGGATGCGGGCGTCAGCAGGCCTTGATCGAGATGGTGCCAACGTGCGAGGGCCTCGAAGCCAACGACCTTACCCGTGCGGAGATCGATCTTCGGTTGGTAGAAGGGGACGATCTGCCCTTGCCGCAGCGCTTCCTGAATGTCGCGAGCGACCGTCGCTCTCTGCTCGAGCTGATCCCTCATGTCTGTCGAGTAGACGACGGCACGATTGCGGCCCATCGCCTTCGCGGCGGAAAGGGCGAGGTCGGCGTCCCGCATGAGCTCGGATGGAGTTCGATCATGCTCGGGATAGCTGGCGATGCCGACGCTGGCTTGGCTCGCTAACACCCCATCCCGGTAAGTGAAAGGCCGCCTCAGATCGGCAAGCAGTTGCTCCGCGAGAGTCAGCACGTTCTCAAGCGGAAACGGCTCGACGACGACGATGGCGAATTCGTCACCTCCAAGCCGCGCTACGGTATCGCATTCCCGCATCATGCGATTCAGGCGTGTGGCGGTCTTCTTGATGAGAAGATCGCCCGCATCATGGCCGAGCGTATCGTTCGTGGTCTTGAGATTATCTATGTCGATCAGCAGCAGGGTGACGCGGTTACCGCTGCGCTCCGCTTGAGCAAGGGTCTGCTCCAGGCGGCTTTGAAAGAAGGCGCGATTGGGCAGGCCGGTGAGGGGATCGTGGCTCGCCGCGCGCCATACCCGCTCCTCGGCCGCTTTGCGCTCGGTAATGTCGACAACGCCGGACATGATGTGCCGGACGCCACCAATTTCAATCGACGTGCCAGCGAGCAGGACTGTGTGGATTGTCCCATCCGCCAGCCGTACCTGCGTTTCGAAGCCGTTCACATATCCATCCTTGAGGATGGCCGCGACGAACACCTCGCGGTCGTTCGGATTGACATAAAGCTCATCGATCGTCTGGATGCCCAGGGTTTCCGCGGTCGCGCCCATATAACGGATTGCGGCGTCGTTGCTGGCGAGGATGCTGCCATCCACTCGTACAACGAGCATTGGAATGGGCACTGTCTTGAACATCGTCTCGAACATGGTTCTGCTCTCGACGAGTTCCGTATTGGCGCGCCGCTCGGCCCGAGTCGCTGCCCATTCCATCCGCTGAAGCCGGTTCGACCGCGCCACAACGAGGAACAGGGCAAAATTCAACATGGCCATGGCCAGAAGAAGCCCAGTCGTCGTCGCGCTCTTCTCCTCGGGAAACATATAGCCGAGGAGCATCAGCACGCTGCAGCCGATGCCCGAGATCACGGACCATCGAAAGCTCGTCGGCACGGCGAGATAGTAGATCGACGGCAACATCAGTACGACGAAAAGAGCGAGGTCGCTGTGAGAGCTGACAAGCACGGCCACTGCGCTTGCGTTGATCCACTCCCAGGCGATCATGGATTTCTCCGCCTGACGGAAGCTGGTAGCGCTGCGAACCGTCCAGAAACAGGCGAGGGCGATCAGGACAACGACGATGCGGGCGGGGATCGCCGCGTAGAAGTGAGGCCCGCCATAAAACCGCCAGTCGCTGATGAAGAACAGAGAGTTCAGAGCCGCCGAGAGCAGGAATAGCAGGCGGACATGCCGAAGCGTTTCCGGCAACCGCTCTGCTTGAAACGCAGCTTCGCGTTCGGGCGTTAGAAATTCGCCGCCGAAGGGGGGGAGAGATTGAGAGGACATCGCCCGGATGCTGTCATACAGTGTTTCAATGTCTCGTTAACGGCGGCTTTAGGCCAAGGCGGAGGGGACCTTACTGGAGAAAGCCGCCAAGCCCAACAATTATAAATGAATACTACTCTCGAGGTCGCATTTACGACGACTGGCGATCTTCAGGCCGCCGGATTTGGGAAAAACAGCGGATCCGTCTCCGATCACGGTTCGGAAGCCGATGCAGCGATCTGGGCGGCGAGGGGGCCGGTCAGGATGTCGGCGGGTGGGCCCGAGGCGACGACCTGGCCGTTCGCGACATAGGCCATCTGGTCCGCCAGGTCGGCGACATCCTCCGGCGTGTGGATCGTCATGACGATGGTTACAGGCCGTTTGTGCCGCAGCGCGTCGACAAGTTGAATCATACTGCGGCGAAGGCCTGGATCGAGGCCGCTGAATGGCTCATCAAGAAGAATGAGAGGGCGGCCCGAAATGAGGGCGCGCGCCAGAGCGACACGCTGACGTTGGCCGCCGGACATTTCGCCAGGCTTGCGCCGTTCCAGGCCCTCCAGCCCTACGGCGTTCAACATTTCGGCAACAAGCACGTCCTCCCCTTTGGACAGACGTAAGGAAGGCCGCAAGCCGAGCGCGACGTTCTGCGCCGCGGTCAGGTGCGGAAAAAGGTTGTGATCCTGAAAGACAATCGCAACCGGGCGTTCGGACGGTTCGAGACGCAGGAGATCTTGGCCGGCGAAGGTCAGGCAACCGCTGTCCGGCGTCTCGAAGCCCGCGATCATGTGCAGCAGGGTGGTTTTGCCTCCACCGGACGGGCCGACCACGGCGCAAAGGGTGCCCGCCGCGACGGACAGGGAATACTCGGCCTTGAAATCAGGCCAGGCCAAACGGCAGTTCTCAATCACCAGCATGGGATAACCGGCCTGAAACATGAGCGAGGAGGAAGGCGACGAGGACAATGAAAAGGCCGATGGCCGAGGCTTCATCCAGCCGGTAGGAGCCAAGGCGCTCATACAGCAGATAAGGCAGCGTGCGCAGGTCGGGGCCGCCAAAGAGCGCGATAACCCCGAAATCACCGAACGACAGAGCCATGGCAAGCGCAAAGCCTGCGCCCAACGGGCGCTTGATCAGCGGCCAGTCCACGATCTTTAGCTTCGCCATCCCGGTGACGCCGAGGGACGCAGCGAGGCGGCCGTATCGCTCTTCCGCCGTCATCAGCCGCGGGGCGATGTAGCGGTAGGCGAAGGGGAGGGCGGCGAGGCCGTTGATGAGCGGCAAGAGGAATAGTCCGGCGGTCGCGGGTTCGACCAACCGGCGAACCATGAGAAAGAGACCCGCCGTCAACGCGAAAGGTGGAACCGCGAGCAGGGTGTTGGGGAGAAAATCGTATAGGGCCGCAACACGCGGAGAGCGGAGCGGGAGGCGTGCGCGCCGTGAGGCCGATCCGAGCGCCAGTGCCAGCAGGCACGCGAGAATGGCTGCAGCTGCTGCGATTACAAGGCTTGTTGACGCCGCTTGAAACAAATCAGCATCAACCACGCTCTCCATGTTCTTCAGTCCGCTCAGAACGCTGAGCGCGAGCGGCGCGATGAAGAGCGTGCCAATCGTCAGGATGGCTGCGTCGATGATTTTCAGGCTGCGGTTTGAAACGTCGGGGCGGGGGACCTGCGCGCGGAGCGTCTGGCCGGTGGGAGGGCGAGTGAACGCCAGGTTCAAGATGGCCGTGATGGCCAAGCAAATCGCAACCTGGATGAGCGCGAGCCAAGCAGCGCGACCGAAATCGAGATCGATCTTGAGGGCCTCGAAGATCGCTACCTCAAGGGTGGCGCGGCCCGGACCGCCGCCGAGCGCCAGCACAATGGCGAAGCTCTTGAAGCAGAGAAGAAAGACGAGACCCGCCACACCGGGAAGTTCTGCGCGCAAGACCGGCCAGTCGAGATGGCGGAAGATCTGTCCGGGAGAGAAGCCGAGCACAGTGGCGAGTCGCCATTGCTCGGTGGGCACGACGTTCAAGGCGTCGAGGGCGATCCGCGCCACGAAGGGTGCGTTGAGAAAGACATGCGCAATGAGAATCCCCGGATAACCGAAGATGCTGAAGCCATGGCCCCACCCGATGAGATTCAGCGATGTGTTGAGCCAGCCATTTCGCCCATAAACCGCAAACACCGCAAAGACCGCGACGATCGTCGGCATCACCATGGTGGTGCTCAAGGCTGCGAGGACGATGTCGCGTCCGGGAAAACGGCGTCGTGCCAGCGCAAGCGCAAGGCCGACGCCGAGTATCAGCGAGAGTATCGTCGAAAGTCCGGCTTGAATGACGGAAAAGGCGAGAATGCGCGTCAGGTAGGGGCCGATGGAGAAAAGTGTCGCCTTTCCTCCATCGAAGAGAATGAGGGCCAGGAAGCCGCCGGCCACGAGCGCCACGATCGCGAGCGCAACGAGAGTCCCGGGATGAGGCGGCTTGTATCGCACTCCGAAACCTCAGCGCGCGGTGGCGTTGAGCCAGCCATCGGTGAAGGCGCGGCGATTCTGTTGCACCTCTTCCGGCGTGAAGAGCAGCGCCTTGCTGGGCTGGATCATGCCCGTGAAGATCGTGGGCGATCCCGATGGCGGGTTCTTTGCCGGGTACATCCAATTGGTGTCGGGAATCGCCGACTGAAAGGCGTCGCTCAGGATGAAGTCCATGAACTTCTTCGCCAGTTCAGGCTGCTTCGTCGTGCGTGTCATGCCGGCAAGTTCAACGTGAAGGTAGTGGCCTTCAGCGAAGGGGGCTGCTTTGTAATTGTCCTTCTTCTCCGCCACGATGTGATAGGCGGGCGAAGTCGTGTAGGACAGCACCATGTCCGCCTCGCCCTTTAGGAACAGCCCGTACGCTTC
Organism: Microvirga alba; assembly: GCF_015694465.1. Lineage (GTDB taxonomy): Bacteria > Pseudomonadota > Alphaproteobacteria > Rhizobiales > Beijerinckiaceae > Microvirga > Microvirga alba. Next base: position 82,723 of record NZ_JADQDO010000002.1, on the reverse strand, counting down.
CGACCAGCCTTTGGTGAAGGTGACGACGCGCGGCTTCAGTTGCGCCCACGCCTCATCGGCTTTGTCGCCGTAGACCTGACGCATCCAGAGCAGGAGACCGAGGCCCGGCGCGCTTGTGCGGGGATCTTGCAGCACCACCTTCGGACCATTGGGACTTTCAACGAGCTCCTTCAGGCTCTTCGGCGGATTGGAGAGTTTGTTGGCGTCATAGACAAAGGCGTAATAACCCCAGTCGAACGGAATGAAGGTGTCGTCCGCCCATTGGATCGGGAGCGAGAGATCCTTCGCGGCCGCGCCATGCGGAGCGAACAGGCCGAGCGCCTTGGCCTCGGCCGCGAGATTCATGTCGAGGCCGACAACTGCGTCGGCCTTCGTCCCGTCGCCCTCAAGGCGCAGGCGTCCGACCATGCTGCCCGCGTCCTCCGAAGTCACCCAGACGAGTTCGCAATTGCAGGTCGCCTCGAAGCGCTCCTTGATCACCTTGCCGGGGCCATACTTTCCGGAAAAGGAGCTGTAGGTGTAGACGGTCAGCGTCGGCTTGGGTTGCGCCTGGGCGAGGCCCGTTGCGAACCACAGCGACAGGATGAGGACGGATAATCGGCGTAACATCAGGAAATCTCCCATGCGTGAGACAAGCCGGTCGGGCGGCACAACTCGCAAGGGGCGCAGTTTCGTCTGCGATGTCGCATGCTCATTCCCTCCGCCGGCATGATCCGGATCAGGTTCGACGGGTCGGCGGCCCTGCCGCCTCTCAGCCCCGTATGAGGCTCCCCGTGAGACGTCTTGCTTCTAGAACAGTTCCGTAACCGGAACAAGTTCCGGTATGCGGATCGGGTTCCTTCCTTCCTCTCCCCATTGCTGTCAGGCTGCGTTTCTGGTGGGATGAGCGAGCCATTTTGCGGAGCGCCACATGCCACGCCCTACCCCTGCTTATGACGTTGCTGTGATCGGACTCGGCGCCATGGGTTCGGCAGCCATCTACCAATTAGCCAAGCGTGGCGTGAAGGTGGTGGGGATCGATCGCTTTTCGCCGCCCCATGATCAGGGCTCGACCCACGGGGAAACCCGCATCACCCGCCAGGCCATCGGCGAAGGCGAGGCCTATGTCCCGCTGGCCTTGCGCTCCAACGAGATATGGCGGGAGTTGGAGGGGGAGACGGGGAAAGTCCTGTTGACCCAGAATGGCTGTCTGATCGTCGGCTCCGAGGGGGGCTCCGTCCAGGGGACCGCCCGCGCCGGCTTTCTGACACAGACCCGCAAGGCGGCGGTGCGCTACCGCATCGACCATGAGATCCTCTCGGCAGCTGAGATACGGCATCGATACCCGCAGTTTACCCCGAAGGAGAGTGAGTTCGGGTATTTCGAATCCGGTGGCGGCTATCTGAACCCGGAGAACTGCGTCGCAGCCCAACTTGCACGGGCGAAGGATCTCGGCGCGGCGCTTCAGCGCGAAACAAAGGTTTTGTCGATTCAGCCGATCGGTGGCGCCGTGCGCATCACAACCGACCGGGGCGATTTTCTCGCCGGGGAGGTGATCGTTTCCGCCGGCCCCTGGGCGCCGGCATTGCTTGGATCGCCCTTCGACCGGCTTCTCGCGCCGACCCGTCAGGTGATGCATTGGTTCCCGGTCGAGGCGGAGAGCGCGACCAGGTGGGCCGAGAGCCCGGTCTTCATCTGGTCGCATGGTCCGGACGCGAGCGACTTTTTCTACGGCTTTCCCGCCCTGCCCGGAACCGGCACCATCAAGACGGCCGGAGAGCAATATGAGCAGGCGATCGACCCCGACCGGATCGAGCGACGCATAGACCCTGTGGAATCGCGAACGCTGTATGAAGATCATCTCGCGGGCCGTGTGCGGGGTCTCAAACCCATAGCCGCCAGGGCTGTGACCTGCATTTATACCGTTACTCCGGATTCCGGCTTTCTCATCGACCGCCATCCAAACATGGAGCGGGTCCTCGTCGTGTCGCCGTGCTCTGGTCATGGCTTCAAGCATTCTGCGGCTATCGGCGAGGCCGTGGCTCAGATTGTGACTGAAGGACAAAGCGGCATAGATCTCTCGGCCTTCACCCTGGCGCGCTTTAAGGCGGCGGGTGAAAGTCAGCAGCAAGCAGGGCTTGCTCGATAGGACCCCTTTAACGAAGACCGTGCTTCGGGGGAGTTAGATTCCGTCGGATAGGGGCGTTTGGGAGACATGGCACGATTTTGATGGGATTGCAGGGGCGGACGATCTCGACAGAGAGGCGCGATCGGCCCATGAGTAAAGCAGTAGTGGTGTTTTAGGTTCCGTAGATGGCAGGGCTGCCGGCGTTCGATTGGCTGACATGTTTGTATGTGTTCGGTGCCTGCCTCGCCATCGTAGCCGCATGGCTGGCCGGACGAACCTCCGCCCAGCGACCACTGTCGTCCTTCACTCAGGCTGTCGACCGTTGGCGCGACGGCGATCTGCAAACCCGGTTCGCCGTTTCCGATCCCCATACACCCGTCGGTCATCTTGGCCTGGCTTTCAATGACATGGCGACGAAGCTCAGTCTGCGAGAGGCTGAGCGCGAAAGCGTCATGCGCGTGCTGCGCGAAGGCGAAGAGCGTTTGCAACTTGCTCAGGATGTTGCCGGCCTCGGCACCTGGGACTGGGACCATCCGACAGGCGAGATCGCATGGTCGTCTCAGATGTTTCGGTTGACCGGGCTGGACAGCGACCGGAATGAAGCGGATCCCCTCTCCGCGTGGTTGGGAGTGCTCCATCCGGATGATCGCAAGCGGATGCAGCAGGCCGTGAAGCTCTTGGCCCAGACCCTGGAGCCTCTCACGTCCGAATATCGCATCGTCATGCGCGACGGTGCGGTGCGATGGCTCTTGATGCGGGGACAAACAATTCCCGATGAAACGGGAGCGCCTTCGCGAACGGTCATCGTCAATCTCGACATCACGCCGAGCAAGGAAAGTGAAGTGCGCGAGCGCTTCCTGCTCCGTCTCAGCGACAGAATACGGGATCTCGACCGCCCCGGCGAAATCTTGATGGCGGTCGCGGAAACGTTAGGTGATCATCTGGCGGTTTCACGTCTGGGCTATGGCGACGTCAATGATGCGACCATGGTTCTGACGACGCTGGTCGACTGGCATTTGGATGAGATGCCCGACGTGCGGGGCAGGCATCCTCTTATCCCCTTCGGACCCATCCTCTGCGCCGGTCTCAGGGCAGGCCAAACGGCTGTCTTCAATGATGCGCTGTCCGATCCCCGGGCTGAGGGGCATACCGAGATCTATTTGGCGCTCCAGTGCATCGCGTCGATTTCCGTCCCTCTCGTCAAGGAGGGGCAGCTTCGGGCGGTGCTCTATGTGCACAGCAAGGCACCGCGCGTCTGGACTCCAAGCGAGATTGAACTCTGCCGCGACGTCGCCGAGCGGACCTGGGCGGCGGTCGAGCGGGCGAGATCGGATGCGCGCCAGCGTTTGCTGATCAATGAACTCAATCATCGCGTGAAGAATACTCTTGCGACCGTCCAATCCATCGCTGCGCAGAGCTTCAAGTCTGGAGAGCCGACCGTCGCGCGGGCGGCCTTCGAAGCACGTCTGTTTGCCCTTTCCAAGACGCATGACGTGCTGACGCGTGAAAACTGGGAAGGCGCAAGTCTGCGCAACATTGCCGAGGAGGCCATGGCTCCCTATCGGAGGGAGCACGTCGAGCGCTTCCATATCGAAGGAGCGACTTTGCGGCTTCCGCCGAGAATTGCTCTGCCGCTTGCGATGGCCATGCATGAACTTTCCACGAATGCCGCCAAGTACGGCGCATTCTCCGTCGATGACGGACGGGTTACGATCCGCTGGCAGGTGGAGGCGACCGCGGAGGGTCGCCAACTGATCATGCAATGGCGGGAAGAAGGCGGCCCTCCTGTGCGCATGCCAACGCACAAGGGTTTTGGTTCGCGGCTGATCGAACGAGGCCTCAAGTTGGAACTGGCCGGAGAGGTGAACCTGGATTTCCGCCCCTCCGGTGTCCTGTGCATCCTCAGCATCCCGTTGCCGGACGCGCCAGACGGAGAGGGCGACGATGCCGTTCTGGGCTTTGCCTAGGGACCATTGACCTGAACTTATCGGCGAGGGTTTTTGTCCTTGCCCGATGCGTTCGTTAACCCGGCTCGACGCAGAGCCTCGGCGAGGGCACTGTCGGCGGGCGGTTTGCCTCCCTGCCCGGATGGCTTCTTGTCGCCTCCGGGAGCGCGAGCTTTCTGGAAAGCCGGTCGATTTTCCTCGCGGGGGCCGGCAGGTTTTTTCTCGACGGGATCGCTCATGCGCATGGTCAGCGCTATGCGTTTGCGAGGCTTGTCGACTTCGAGCACCTTAACGCGAACAATGTCGCCAGGCTTCACGACATCGCGCGGATCTTTCACGAACGTATCCGACAACGCCGAAATGTGCACCAACCCATCCTGATGGACGCCCACGTCGACGAAGGCGCCGAAGGCCGCGACGTTGGTGACAACGCCTTCAAGCATCATGCCGGGTTTCAGATCGTCGATCTTCTCGACGCCGTCCATGAAGGTGGCGGTCTTGAATTCCGGACGCGGATCGCGGCCGGGCTTCTCCAATTCGCTCAAGATGTCCTTCACGGTCGGCACGCCGAAGGTTTCGTCCGTGAACTTCTCGGGCTTGAGCGTCTTCAGAATCGAGCCATTGCCGATGAGAATCTTGATGTCGCTTTTCGTCGCTTCGATGATGCGACGCACGACCGGGTAGGCCTCCGGGTGAACGCCTGACGAATCGAGCGGATCATCTCCATTCGGAATGCGAAGAAAGCCCGCGGCCAGCTCGAAAGTTTTGGGCCCCAATCCCATCACGTTGCCAAGGCCTTCGCGGGTCTTGAACGGGCCATTGGCATTGCGATGAGTCACGATGTTCTGCGCCACCCATTCGCCGAGGCCGGAGACACGGGCGAGCAGAGGAGCTGACGCGGTGTTAAGATCGACACCAACCGCGTTCACACAATCTTCCACCACCGCGTCAAGAGAGCGCGAGAGTTTGTATTCCGCGAGATCGTGCTGATACTGGCCGACGCCGATGGATTTCGGATCGATCTTCACGAGTTCGGCCAGGGGGTCCTGGAGGCGGCGCGCGATGGACACCGCGCCGCGAAGCGACACGTCGAGCTCCGGCAATTCTTGGCTCGCAAAGGCCGAGGCCGAATAGACGGACGCGCCCGCCTCCGAGACCATGATCTTCGTGAGTTTGAGATCGGGGTATTTGGAAACCAACTCGCCCGCGAGCTTGTCGGTTTCGCGCGAGGCGGTGCCGTTGCCGATAGCGATGAGTTCGACTTTGTGCACGCGGCAGAGACGCGCCAGTGTCGCAATCGATTCATCCCATTGCCGCTTCGGCTCATGGGGATAGATCGTGTCGGTCGCCACGACTTTTCCGGTCGCATCGACCACGGCCACCTTGACGCCCGTGCGATAGCCGGGATCGAGGCCCAGCGTCGGGCGCGCGCCGGCGGGTGCCGCCAGCAACAAGTCGCGCAGGTTGCCCGCGAAGACCTTTACCGCCTCGTCCTCGGCCAATTGCCAAAGACGCATTTTCATGTCGAGTTCGATGGAGAAACGCAGCTTCGTGCGCCATGCCCAGCGCACGGTATCAAGAAGCCAGCGGTCCCCGGGGCGGCCCTGGTCGGAAATGCCGAAGGCCAAGGCCGTCCGGCCCTCATAGGGACTGATATAGCCGGGCTCCGCACTGTCCTTGTCCTCGTCCATGCGCAGGTCGAGAACCTCTTCCTTCTCGCCGCGGAACAGGGCCAGGATGCGATGCGACGGGAGCTTCGTCAGCGGCTCGGAGAAATCGAAATAGTCGGCGAACTTCGCGCCTTCGGTCTTCTTTCCGTCGCGCACTGTCGATGTCAGTCGGCCGCGCTGCCAATAGTTTTCGCGAAGCGCGCCGACGAGTTCCGCGTTCTCCGCGAAACGCTCGACCAGAATCGCGCGCGCGCCTTCCAGCGCGGCCTCCGGGGTCGCGACTTCCTTTTCGGCATTAATGAAGGCGGTGGCGGCTTCTTTCGGATCCCGGGTCGGGGCGCTCAGTAACAGGTCGGCGAGGGGCTCGAGCCCGGCTTCCTTTGCGATCTGCGCTTTCGTGCGTCGCTTCGGCTTATAGGGCAGATACAGGTCTTCGAGGCGCGCCTTGGTGTCGGCGGTGTTGATTTGAAGAGCCAGCTCGTCCGTCAGCTTGCCCTGCTCGCGAACACTGTCGAGAATCGTCTTCCGGCGGTCCTCGAGCTCGCGGAGATAGCGCAGGCGTTCCTCCAGGGTTCGCAACTGGGCATCATCGAGCGTGCCGGTGACCTCCTTACGGTAGCGCGCGATGAAGGGCACGGTTGCGCCGCCATCGAGCAGGTCGATTGCTGCCTTGACCTGCCATTCCTGGGCCTTCAACTCGTCCGCGATGCGCTGACCGATGGATTGCATGAAAATCTCCGATTGAGCCGAGGCGCGGCTTCTAGGCGCGGCGTATCCTCGGGTCAACCACGATGCCCTGGCGAGGAGGACATGCTGCCGCAGGGGCAAGCCTTACGTTGCCGAGATTTTGCTTGGCCTCCCGCGCCTTGGAGGATAGACCGTCCGGCCCCGTAAGCCGCTTTAGCCCGAGTTCGAGATGCCAGCCTCTTCCGAAAACCTGTCCATTGGCATCGATTTCGGCACCAGCAACACGGTTGTCGCCATCGCAGATCAGGAAGGGCGGGTCGAGGCGCTGACCTTCGATCACCAAGGCAAGGATCTCAAGGTCTATGTCACGGCCCTCTGTTTCTGGGATGAGCGCCACGGCAATGGCATTCGTACCGAGATCGAAGGTGGACCTTGGGCGATCGACCAGTTCCTGGAAGGGCTGACGGCACATCGGTTCATCCAATCGTTCAAGACCTTCGCCGCCAGCCAATCCTTCCAGGAAACCCGCATTTTCCGCGAGCGGTATCGTTTCGAGGATCTTCTGGGCGCTTTCCTGCGGACGCTTGCGCGCCATGGCGGGAGCCGCATGGATTTTGCCGCGCGTAACGTGGCGATCGGCAGGCCGGTCCAGTTCGCCGGCACCCATCCGGATGACGCCCTTGCGATGAGCCGCTACCGGGCGGCCTTCGGTAAGCTGGGCGCCGAACACGCTCATTATGTCTATGAGCCCGTCGGAGCGGCTTTCTTCTATGCGCGTCAATTGGAGCACGACGCGACCGTGCTCGTTGCCGATTTCGGCGGCGGCACCAGCGACTTCTCTGTGATGCGGTTTTCGCGCAGCGGTGGAGTCCTTCGGGCCGAACCTCTCGGGCATTCCGGTATCGGCATCGCAGGTGATTCCTTCGATTACCGCATCGTCGACCAGGTGGTGTCACCCCGTCTTGGCAAGGGCGGCAGCTATCGCTCCATGGACAAGATCCTGTCGATCCCGAACCATTACTACGCCAATTTCGCCCGCTGGAACCAGTTGGCGATGATGAAGGGAAGCGGGGATCTGAAGGAGCTGAGGGCTCTGGCCCGCACGGCGCTGGACCCCGAGCCGCTCGAAAAATTCATCGATATCGTCGAATACGATCTGGGTTTCGCCCTCTACCGTGCCGTTTCGAGCGCTAAAGTGGCGCTATCGGCAAACGATGAAACGGAGTTCCGCTTCCAGGGCGAAGGGGTCGATATTCAGGCCGCAATCGCGCGCAGCGATTTCGAGGGCTGGATTGCCGGAGACGTCGCCCGTATCGCCGGGGCGGTCGATCAGGCGCTGGAGAACGCCGGCATCGGAGCAGGAGAGATCGAAAAGGTATTCTTGACGGGCGGAACATCCTTCGTCCCGGCCATTCGGCGCCTTTTCGTGGACCGTTTTGGCGAAAGCCGCCTGACGTCGGCCGATCAGTTCGAGTCCATTGCTTATGGGCTGGCCCTTATCGGGCAGGCCGAGAATCCGGAACGCTGGGCGGTCGGTCGCCATTGAAATAAGCAAAGATGCGACATCACCCTTGCGGTGAGAGGGGATGAGGGGGTTTATTCGCAGGTGCAGCATGAATGCCCAAGCGAGTGTGCCCGTGTCCGTAGCCAGCCCCGACGCCACCCCTAGCAAGGATCTTCCCCTTCGCGACGATATCCGGCTCCTCGGCCGCCTTTTAGGCGACACGATCCGCGAGCAGGAGGGAGAGGCGGTCTTCGAGATCGTCGAGCGCATTCGGCAAACCTCGATCCGCTTTCACCGAGACGAGGACAAGGCTGCCCGCAAGGAGCTGGAGACGACGCTGAACAGCCTTTCGCGCGAACGCTCCAATCAGATCATCCGGGCGTATAGCTATTTCTCGCATCTCGCCAATCTCGCTGAGGACCAGCACCACATCCGCCGCTCCCGCGCCCATGCGATGGCAGCCTCCGCGCCGCGCGAGGGGACGATGGCCTATGCGCTCAAGCTCGCGCAGGAGGCCGGCGTCAATCAAGCCGAGCTTCAAGAATTCTTCGCGTCCGCGCTCGTCTGCCCGGTCCTGACCGCTCACCCGACCGAGGTTCGGCGGAAAAGCACGATCGATCGCGAGATGGAGGTCTCCCAGATCCTGGCTCTGCGCGACCGGCAGCGTCTGATCCCCGAGGAGGTGTCCGCGAGCGAGGAGGCCCTGCGACGCGCGATCCTGACCCTGTGGCAAACCAGCATTTTGCGGCGCACGAGGCTGAAGGTCATCGACGAGGTCATGAATGGCCTCGCCTATTATGACTATACATTTTTCCAGGAATTGCCGCGCCTGTACGCCTCGCTCGAGGATCAACTGGCGGCCATCGATCCCGTGTGGTCGACGTTGGAGCTTCCCTCGTTCCTGCGCATGGGCAGTTGGATCGGCGGCGACCGCGACGGTAACCCCTTCGTGACAGCCGATGCATTGCGTCAGGCTTTGCTGTTGCAGAGCCGTCATGCGTTGGGCTTCTATCTCGAGGAAATTCATCGACTCGGAAGCGAGCTTTCTCTCGACGGGCGCTATGTCAGCGTCTCCGAACAGGTTCAGGCGCTGGTCGATGCCTCGCCGGATCACTCGCCGCACCGGCAGGACGAGCCATATCGGCGCGCCATCTCCGGCATCTACGCGCGTCTTGCAGCAACTGCTATGGCCTTGGGGCATGGCGAAGTCGCGCGCCACGCGGTGGGTGATGCGCCCGCCTACCGAAATACCGAGGAGATTGCCGGAGACCTCTCCATTTTGCATAGCTCGCTAACCTCAAACGGTTCAGCGGCCCTGGCGCGCGGACGGTTGCGCAAGCTGCGCCGCGCCGTCGATGTGTTCGGCTTTCATCTCGCGAGCCTCGACCTTCGCCAGAATTCCGACGTGCATCAGCGGGTTGTTGCGGAGCTGTTCGAGAAGGCCAATCCCGGGACGAATTATGGGGAGCTTTCGGAAGAGGGCCGTGTCGCGTTGCTTGTGGAAGAATTGAAAACGCCGCGGTTGCTAACGTCGCCCTATCTCGACTACTCGCCCGAAACTGCGTCGGAACTCGCCATCGCGCGCGAGGCGGCAGTGGCGCACCAGCGTTACGGACAAGTGGCAGTTCCGAACTACGTCATCTCCAAGGCCAGCGATCCCTCCGATGTCCTGGAGGTGGCGCTGCTCCTCAAAGAGGCTGGGCTTCTGCGTCCGCATGACGGCGAGATGAGGGTCAACATCATCCCGCTGTTCGAGACCATCGCGGATCTGCGCGATTGCGGCCGGGTGATGGAGGCGTTGTTCTCGCTGCCGGATTACATGCGCCTCCTGCGGAGCCGCGGCCAGGCGCAGGAAGTCATGCTGGGCTATTCCGACAGCAACAAGGATGGCGGGTTCCTCACCTCCGGTTGGGAGCTATACAAGGCGGAAATCGAACTCATCGATGTCTTCAAGCGACACGATGTGGCGCTGCGCCTGTTCCATGGCCGCGGCGGCTCCGTCGGTCGGGGTGGCGGGCCGAGCTATCAGGCCATTCTGGCGCAACCGGGCGGTGCGGTGCAGGGCGCAATCCGCATCACCGAGCAGGGCGAGGTGATCGCAGGCAAATACTCGAATCCGGATCTCGGCCGGCGCAATCTGGAAATCCTCGCCGCCGCAACGCTCGAAGCGTCGCTGCTGCATTCCGGGCAACCCGCCCCGCGCGCGGAATACCTCAGGGCCATGGAGGAGCTCTCGGACAGCGCTTACAAGGCCTACCGCGGTCTTGTCTATGAAACCGAGGGGTTCGAGCGCTATTTCTGGGAATCGACGGTCATCGGCGAGATCGCGAACCTCAACATCGGAAGCCGCCCTGCGTCGCGCACCAATTCACGACGTATCGAGGATCTTCGCGCGATCCCCTGGGTGTTCGGCTGGGCGCAGTGTCGCCTGATGCTGCCGGGTTGGTATGGATTTGGTTCGGCGGTGAACGCGTGGCTCGAAACACATCCTGAAAACGGCCTTGCGCTCTTGCAGGAAATGTATCGCGAATGGCCGTTCTTTCGGGCGCTGCTGTCGAACATGGACATGGTTCTCGCCAAGAGCAACATCGCCATCGCGTCCCGCTATGCGAAGCTCGTCGAGGACGAAGCCTTGCGCGATGCGATCTTCCCGCGGCTGCGGCGAGAGTGGGAGGATTCCATCAGGCGGCTCTTGAGCATCACGGGGCAGGAAGCCCTTCTCGATAGCAACCAGTTGCTGGCGCGCTCGATCCGCAATCGTTTCCCCTATCTCGATCCGCTGAATCACCTTCAAATCGAGCTTTTGAAGCGCCACCGCGCGGGTGACGCGGATGAGCAGGTCGTGGAAGGAATTCACCTTTCCATCAACGGCATCGCTGCCGGCTTGCGCAACAGCGGCTGACGGGCGCGACGCAGATTTCGGGAACCAAGGTCAACCTCATCCGTTGTCGCCTCTCGACAGCCTCCCATGTTCCCTTGTGAACACGGTGGCGTGCAGGGTCATGCGATAGCAGGAGAGCGTGATGCCCCGTGGCGACAAGTCAAGCTATACGGACAAGCAGAAACGGCAGGCCGAACACATCGAAGAATCCTACGAGAACCGGGGTGTTTCCGACAAGGAAGCCGAGCGGCGCGCCTGGGCCACCGTCAACAAGGAAACCGGCGGTGGTAGAAAGAGCGGATCGGGTCGAGGGAAGTAGGCCAGTCTAAAGCGACCCCGTGCGAATTCCGCAACGCACCCAGCCCTGGTTGTTCCGCTAGACGGCGTCGAAAGCCTGCAAAGCGCGTTCGCCGACTGGACATCGCTTTGCCGGTCGGCTGCGAACCATGAACTTTCCTGCGGGTGCGCGGAACCTGCTTCCATCCCTTTGGTTATTCTCGTTCGAGGATGGCGATACCCCGCCTTGGGAGCCGCCCCGGCCTTAAGGAATGGGAATGGATACATACTCGCCTCTCAAGACGCCGTCATTGTCGCAACGGAACGGCTCCATGACGGCGGTGAATCTAGTTCTGTCCGTCAATGGGAGGGATTATCGTCTCACGCTCGATGCCAGGGTCACTTTGCTCGATGCGCTGCGCGAGCAGCTCAGCCTCACGGGGACGAAGAAAGGATGCGATCAGGGGCAATGCGGCGCGTGCACCGTGCACGTGGACGGGAGGCGGATTCTCTCTTGCTTGACGCTGGCCGCGAGTGTCGAAGGCAAGGCTATCACGACCATCGAAGGGTTGGCGGATGAAGGCGGCCTACACCCCATGCAGCAAGCCTTCATGGATCATGATGCCTTTCAGTGCGGCTATTGCACGCCCGGTCAGATCATGTCCGCGGTCGCCTGCGTGACCGAGGGGCTGGCGGAAACCGATGACGACATCCGCGAATACATGAGCGGAAATCTCTGCCGTTGCGCCGCTTATCCGAACATCGTCGCCGCCATCAAGCAAGCCAGGATCGACATGCAGCGAGGCAGATCATGAGGCCTTTCGCTTATGAGCGCGCCGGCGACCTTGTCTCCGCTGTCACAGCGGCAACCATCGAGGCAGATTCTCAGATCCGTGCGCCGATTCAGTTCCTTGCCGGCGGCACGACGCTTCTTGATCTCATGAAAATCGACGTGATGAGGCCGGAGCGCCTCATCGATATCAATCCGCTTGAGAAATCCCTCTCCGAAATCTCGTTCGACAGGAGTGGCCTGCGCCTCGGTGCTTTGGCGCGCATGAGCGCCGTTGCCCATCACCCGGATGTCGAGCGCGAGTATCCCGTGATTTCGCAGGCGCTCAAGCTGGGTGCGAGCGCGCAGTTGCGCAACATGGCGACCCTCGGCGGGAATGTCCTGCAGCGAACGCGTTGTCCTTACTTTCGCGACGTATCCTGGCATGCCTGCAACAAACGCGATCCCGGCAGCGGCTGCTCCGCCCGCCAGGGGCTCAACCGCAATCATGCGGTGCTCGGCACGAGCGATCACTGCATCGCCGCCTATCCGGGCGATTTCGCTCAGGCGCTCATCGCGCTCGACGCCACGGTGTCGATCGCAGGCTCCAAGGGAGATCGTCGCATTCCGTTTAGCGACCTGCATCGGCTGCCAGCCGATACGCCGCATATCGAAACCACCCTTTCGCCGGGGGAACTCATCACGGAGTTTCACTTCCCGGCGCGGCCCTGGGCGCGGCGCTCGCTCTACCTGAAAGTGCGCGACCGTGAGTCTTATGAATTTGCCGTAGCGTCCGCAGTCGTGGCGCTTGATCTGGCCGATGGCGTGGTTCGCGACATTCGCATCGCTCTCGGCGGCGTTGCCACCGTTCCCTGGCGGTCTCTTGCCGCCGAGGATGCTCTGCGTGGCAAGCCGCTTGATGAATCGCGTGCAGGGATGGCGGCGGAGGCCGCGTTCGCAACGGCAAAGACCTTCGGCGGAAACGACTTCAAGCCGGAATTGGGACGCGCCACTCTCGTTCGCGCGCTCCTCGCGGTCGCGATGCTGGAGGTTCGTTCATGAACGTGTCCGCGAGAGCTGAAGGCGGCATGATCGGGCGGCCGACGCCGCGCATCGACGGGCGTCTCAAAGTGACGGGCGCTGCCCGCTATCCGTCGGATGTTATCCTGGAAGACACGGCCTACGCCTTCCTCGTCATGAGTACGATCGCCCGTGGGCGGATCAAAGAATTCGACCTTACGGAGGCGCAGGCCGTCGATGGCGTTCTCGATATTCTCACCTACGAGAACACCAAAGGCAAAGTCCGCAAGTCGCGGTACTTCATGAGGGGCGGGTATGCCGCGTCGAGCGTGGTGCCCCTGGAATCCCCAAAGATTTGGCATGACGGACAGATCGTCGCGATGGTCGTCGCGGAAACGTATGAAGCCGCGCGCGAGGCGGCGTACAAGGTTCGGGTCGAGTCTTCGGCGCGCGAGGCGGCGCCTGGCTTCGACGAACGTCGGCCCCAGCCGCGCCAGACGCCCCACATATTCGCAGGATCCGAGCCGCAGGTTGGCGATGCCGAGACGGCTTTTCAGGATTCCGATGTTCAGATCGACGCCTATTACACGACCCCCACCCAGCATCACAATGCCATCGAGCTGTACACGACGACCTGCGTCTGGTCCGGCGATCAATTGACCGTCCACGAGCCGAGCCAATATGTGCATGGATTGAAGAACGGCCTCGCCAAACAGCTCGGCATCAAGCCGGAGAAGGTCAGGGCGGTCTCGCCGTTTATCGGCGGGGCCTTCGGCGCGAAGGCGGCTCTCACGTCACGCACGGCATTGGTTGCAATCGCTGCCAAGCGCCTCAATCGACCCGTGAAACTCGTCGCCACGCGGCAGCAGGGCTTTACGGTGTCGACCTACCGCGCAGAGACGCAGCACCATATCAAGCTCGGGGCCGATCGAAGCGGCAGGCTCATGTCTCTTTCGCATGAGGGGTGGGAGGTGTCCTCGCGTTCCGATGATTACAAAGTCGCGGGCACCGAGACGACAGCCCTGCTTTATGCCTGCCCGAATGTCTTTACCCGTGTGAATATCGTCCACGCCGATCGCAGCACGCCAGGCTTCATGCGCTCGCCGGCCGAGGTGCCCTATGTCTTCGCCCTGGAAAGCGCGATGGACGAACTGGCGGCCGCTTTGAGCATGGACCCGGTGGAGCTTCGCCGCATCAATGATACGCGCGTCAGCCCTATCGACCAAAAGCCGTTTTCAAGTCGGTCCCTAAGGACCTGTTATGATCGCGCGGCGGAGGCGTTCGGCTGGTCGAAACGTAATCCAGTGCCCGGATCGATGCAGGATGGCGAGTGGCTCGTTGGCTGGGGCTGCGCGACGGCGTGTTACCCAACCAATGTCGCGCCTGCAGAGGCGCGGGTCACGCTCGCGCCCAACGGCACGGCGCGGGTTCAGACAGCAGGACATGATCTTGGAACCGGAGCCTATACCGCGATTGCGTTGACGGCAGCGGAGTTTCTCGGAGTTTCACTTGAGAGCATCAATGTGGAGCTCGGCGACAGCACGTTGCCGCCGGCTCCCGTCGCAGGCGGATCGAATGCGACAGCGAGCATCTGCAATGCGGTCGCGCAAGCTTGTGAAGACATTCGTGACCGGCTTGCTCGTGCCGCTGTCCAATCGGGTGGCGCGTTGCGCGGCGCCGATGCAACCTCGATCCGGTTGAGCCGTGGCGCGCTCGTCAGTGCCGACGGTAGAAGCGAAGAGTTGAAGGAATCTCTTTCGCGTCTGGGCTTCGGTCCTATCGAAGGATTCTCGAAGTATGTGCCTGAAGTCGCTTCTCTGCCGATCCGGATTATGGGTCACACGCTTCTATCGAGAGGGCTTCCGGTCATGACGATTGGGACCTCGGCGGGCGACCATGTGCAATACGCCTTCGGCGCCGAGTTCGTCGAGGTGAGGGTGCATGAGCGGACACGCGAGATCCGTGTTCCCCGTCTCGTCGGAGCCTTCGCTGCGGGTCGCATCGTTAGTCCGACCACCGCGCGAAGTCAGTTGCTCGGTGCGCTGATTTGGGGTGTCGCATCCGCCCTTCACGAGGAGACGGAGATCGATGAACGCGTCACGCGCTACGTCAACAAAGATCTCGCGGATTACATGATCCCGGTCAATGCTGACATCCGCGACGTGGAGGTCATCCTCGTGCCGGAGGAGGATCACAAGGTGAATGCGCTCGGCATCAAGGGGCTGGGCGAGCTCGGCAATGTGGGCACAAACGCCGCCATTGCGAACGCTGTCTATCACGCCACCGGACGTCGGATACGCGATCTCCCAATCCGGATCGAAGATCTCCTCTGAGGCTATGACATGATGACTGCATTTGAGATTGCGAAGGCGGATTGGCCGGAATTCGGGTTGGTCGACGATTTGCGACCGGCCCTCTTCTCGGCGTTCGAGGCGAGGGAGCACTCCGTCCTCGTGACACTCCACAGCGCAACCGGAGGCGCGCCGCGCGGCATCGGCGCGCAGATGCTCGTCACACAACGCGCGATTTCAGGCTATCTGTCCGGTGGCTGCATCGAGCCCGACGTTACGCACCACGCGCTGGCGGCGCTCGCTGACGGCAGCCCGCGCCGAATGGTCTACGGGCAGGGAGGCCCCATCGATATCCGCTTGCCCTGCGGCGGCCGGATCGAATTGCTCGCCGAGCGGATTTCACCGGGAGATCCGGCCCTTCATGATCTGTTCTCTCTCACGGCGCGACGACAGCCGGCCGCGTGGGTCACGACGGGGGAGGTTCGCGGGTGTGCCGGGGAAGATGCGGATGTGGGCCATTTGAGTCCTGATCTGCGAGCGGCCTTCCTTCATGCGCGACAGGTGCCGGAAATCGCCGGCTGCCACGCGCAGACGCACACGGTCTATCGCCGCTTCGAGCCCAGGCAGCGTTTCGTCGTGCTGGGATGCGACCCCACTACTTTGGCCATGGCCATGGTCGCTCGGAAGATCGGAATGGAGGTCGTGCTGGTTCGGCCCAACGGGCCATCAAAGCCGCCGCCGATTCCGGGCATACGCTACCTTCGTCAGCGCCCTGGCGCTGCTCTCGCGAAGATCCGGCTGGATCCCTGGACGGCGGTCGCGGTGGCGATGCATCAGGAGGACGATGATCACGAGGCTCTCGTCGCTGCGCTTCCATCGCCGGCGAGCTATGTCGGCCTTCTCGGCAGCAGCCGATTCTTGCCGAATAAACTCGCGCGCCTGATCGACGCCGGCGTTTCCGCGCATGATATCGCCCGGCTTAAAGCCCCCATCGGGTTGGATGTCGGCGGTCACTCTCCCTGGCAGATCGCCATGAGCGTGATGGCGGAGATCATTCAAACGACGAACGCCCTCCGCGCCCGCAAACGCTCGTCGGTCCAGGCTGCTTGACCTTTCATGCACGAGTTTCACGCCCTGGTGCTGGCGGCAGGTGAGGGCTCCCGCTTCGGGGGACGAAAGCTTCTAGCGCCCTGGGGAAGAGGTATCTCACTTGACGGTGCGCTTGAGGCCGCCTTCGCCGCGCCGGTCGAAAGCGTTGTTCCCACAACTCATGACGGGCTCGCCGGTGATGTGGGGGTCAAGCGAGTCCTCGATCAGCTCGGTCCCGCGCTGGCCTTAATCCCGTCAGATGACCCAGGCGTGCACTTGGATGTCGATGTGGTGAGCGATTTGTCTGCCGTCGCGTGAATGGGCAGACGATCTTCACCCAAAGGAGGATAATCGGTGCGCCGAGCCGCGAGGCGGTGTATTGAAGGGCTCTGATCGTTCAGGCTCAAAATCCCGTCACGGAGGAAATGTTGCTCACGAGTTCTGCCGCCGGCGTCTATGTCATCTGCCCGACTCCGTTTACGATAGATGGGCGTGTGGATCCCGCTTCGACCGATCAGATGGTCGAGGCCTTTCTCAAGGCCGGAGCCACAGGCCTGACGATCCTCGGGATCATGGGGGAAGCCCCGAAGCTTGCGGCGGACGAGTCGCTTGCTTTCGCCAAGCAGGTCATCGCCACGGTTGCCGGACGCGTGCCGGTCATCGTCGGCGTATCGGCTGCCGGTTTCGCGGGGATGTCGGCTTTGTCCCGCAAGGTGATGGGTGCGGGCGCCGCCGGCGTCATGATCGCGCCACCCTCGGCGCTCAGGACTGACGATCAGATCGTGTCCTACTACGCGGATGCCGTTGAAGCCATCGGCCCGGACGTGCCGTTCGTGATCCAGGATTATCCGCTCGTGACGAATGTCGTCATGACGCCCAAGGTGATCCTGCGGATCATCGAGGAAAATCCTTCCTGCGTCATGCTCAAGCACGAGGATTGGCCCGGTCTCGACAAGATCACGACCCTGCGCCGCGCCAGCGCGGATGGTCAGGCTCGCCGAGTCTCGATCTTAACCGGCAATGGCGGCCTGTTCCTGCCCTTCGAGATGGAGCGCGGGGCGGATGGAGCGATGACGGGGTATGCCTATCCCGAGATGCTGGTCGGCGTCGTCAACTTGATCAAGGCGGGTAAGCGCAAGGAGGCCCACGACCTCTTTGATCGGCACTTGCCGCTGGTGCGTTATGAGACCCAACCCAATCTCGGGCTTGCCGTGCGCAAATATGTACTGAAGCGGCGCGGCATCATCGCGTCGGACACGCTGCGCAAGCCTGGGCCGAAATTGAGCCCGGAGACGGTTGCGGATATCGATTGGCTGATGGAGCGCATCGAGCGCTCGTAATGGGGATATGGCATGAAAACCGGTTTGGAAGGAAAGCGCGCGCTCGTTCTCGGCGCGAGTAAGGGGCTTGGCTTCGGCATCGCTCAAGGCCTCGCGGAGGAGGGCGCTCGCGTCGCCATCGCGAGCCGCACCATGGAGGGGTCGAAGGCGGCCGCCGACAAGATTGGCGGAGACGTCCTTCCCTTCATCTGCGACACGGGCAAAGCCGATCAGGTTGATGCATTGGCCAAGGATGTGACGGAGGCGCTTGGCGGGGTCGATATTCTCGTCCTCAACAGCGGCGGCCCGCCGCCCGGGAAGGCGCAGGGTGTCGCAAGCGAGCAGTGGCGTAACGCGTTCGAGGCGATGTTCGTCAATCTCGTCAGACTGACCGATCATCTCCTGCCAGGCATGATCGAGCGCAAATTCGGCCGCATCATCTCGGTGATTTCTTCTGG
The DNA here is from genome assembly GCF_015694465.1 of Microvirga alba. Taxonomy (GTDB): domain Bacteria; phylum Pseudomonadota; class Alphaproteobacteria; order Rhizobiales; family Beijerinckiaceae; genus Microvirga; species Microvirga alba. The sequence goes on along the minus strand of NZ_JADQDO010000002.1, from coordinate 64,706 downwards.
CGTGATCCAGCCGATCCCGAACCTCGCCATCTCCAACGCGATCCGCCCGGCTCTCGTCGGCTGGGGCAAGACCCTGGCAAGCGAAGTCGCCGCTTCCGGCGTCACGGTCAATGCCATCGCTCCGGGCCGCATCGCGACCGACCGGCTCAAGCAGCTCGACGCCGCCAACGCCGAACGCACCGGCCGCTCGATCGAGGATGTGGCTGCAGCGGCTCGCGCAGGGATCCCGGCTGGCCGCTACGGCGAAATCGAAGAGTTCGGTGCCGCTGCGGTTTTCCTCGCCAGCGAGAAGGCGTCTTTCGTGACAGGCTCGATCCTGCGGGTCGATGGAGGTCAGATCTCCTGCACCTGATGACGATTATCGCGGGGGTGGGCCGAGTTCTGCTTACCCTCGCGGCGTCAGGAGATCGCTCCGGCAAGATAGAGTGCGATGCCCGCGGCCGAGGTCGCTGTCAGCGTTTGCAGCATTCCCATCTTGAACCGGAATACGGCAACGATAGCGGCCGTCGCGAGCAGAAGCGCCCAGGAGTGAACACTCGCCAGGACCGGCGCGCTGAAGGAGAACGGCCCCCACGCAACGGGTCGGACTTCGCGAAAAATCGTATGGATCGCGAACCAGATCGCGAGATTGAGGATGACGCCGACAACCGCGGCGGTGATGGCGGACAAAGCGCCATTGAGCGCCCTGTTGCCCCGCAGAACCTCGATGTACGGAGCGCCGAGAAAGATCCAGAGGAAACAGGGCGCGAACGTTACCCAGGTCGCGAGCAAGCCGCCGAGCGCGCCCGCCAGCAAAGGGTTTAATGTGCCCGGGTCGCGATAGGCGGCCATGAAGCCAACGAATTGTAGCACCATGATCAGCGGACCCGGTGTAGTCTCCGCCATGCCGAGTCCGTCGAGCATCTCCCCCGGTCTGAGCCAGCCATAGGTCTCGACCGCCTGCTGCGCCACGTAAGCAAGCGCGGCATAGGCACCGCCGAAGGTGACAAGCGCCATCTTGGAGAAGAACACGCCGATCTGGCTGAAGACGTTGCTCGATCCGAGAAACAGAACAAGGGCGAGGACGGGGATCAACCAAAGCGGAAGCCAGAAGGCGATGACCCGAAGGCTATGGCCGAAACTGGGGCGCGCATGCGCCGGCAATCCTTCCCCCAAGACGCTCGCAGAATCCGCCTCACTCTTGCCTTGCGTTCCGCCGCCGGTCTGAAACGCGGGGTGATCCGACAGGCCCCCCAGAAAGCCGATCAACCCGGCCACCAGGACGATGAGCGGAAATGGAATGGCGAAAAAGAAGATGGCGATGAAGGCTGCTGCGGCGAGCCCGAGCAAGGCACTGTTCTTCAGCGCCCGCTTGCCGATCCGCGCGACGGCTTCCAGTACGATTGCAAGGACGGCGGCCTTCAGACCGAAGAAGAGGGCCGCAATGAAGCCGACATGGCCATAGAGCGCGTAGACTACGCTGAGGCCCATGATGGCCACGATGCCCGGCATGATGAACAGGCCGCCCGCCATGAGGCCGCCACGCGTACGGTGCATCAGCCATCCGATATACGTGGCGAGCTGCTGAGCTTCCGGCCCCGGCAGCAGCATGCAGTAATTGAGCGCATGCAGAAACCTGCTCTCGGAAATCCAGCGCTTTTCTTCGACCAGAATCCTGTGCATCACGGCGATCTGGCCCGCGGGTCCGCCGAAACTCAGCGCGGCGACGCGCAGCCAGACGCGGAAGGCCTCGCCAAGGCTGACGCCGTGACTGTTCGTAGGATCGCCTGTTCCTTGGGTAGATGCGGGTGTGCTCATTCCAAAACCGGTCAATCTCAATTTAGCTTGGCTTCTCGGCCTTTGGTCATGTTAGTGCAACCCCTTCCGGTCAAGAGCACAAATCTGCAAGGGCGTCCCTCGCTAAACATTTATTTTTGCGGCGCCGCGAGCGCGGGGACAGGCCGATATTGATCCAGATCAAGGCTGGGAGGCGGCACGTCCTTAAGCTTCGGTTGTCCTGCCGTTGTTTCCGGAGGCCGAAGTGCTCCATCACATCACGTTGCATCTGGCTCGGTGCGCAGAATACCCTGAGGGGAGCGCGAGGCATGGTTACGAGATGACCGCGCCTCTTGACGATAAGGGGTTGCTCGATGCGGCGGAGTGGAAGGCGACGCGGTCCAAGTGCCGGGTTCGGCGCTTCTGGGCCGGTCAGCCCGATAGGTTCGGGGTCCTTGTCCATCGTCCCGGTGGTTCGGGAGGCGCCACGTGGCTGATTGACTACGATCCGGCGCGCACGACCGACGACGAGGCGGGATACCGGCTCAACAAGCACCATTTCTTGCCTGGCGAGTATGTATCCATCCAGGACGAGGATGAAAAACTCCACACCTTCCAGGTGATGTCGGTTCGATCGGTCAAGCAGGCGGCATCGGCGGAGACCCGGTGACATGTGGCGTGCGGTGCTATCGGGGCTCCTTTTGGGTCTTTCCTGCCAGCAGGCCTTGGCGCAGGAAGGGCGAGTGCAGCGAGGGTTGACATTCGCGACAATTAACTGCGCGCAGTGTCATGCCATTGGACGCTTCGGCGAAAGCCCCTTGAAAGAGGCGCCGCCATTCCGCACGTTACGCGCGCGCTATCCCATTGAGAACCTCGCGGAAGCGCTTGCGGAAGGAATCATGACCGGACATCCCTCGATGCCCGAGTTCCAGCTCGACGCCGCCCAAATAAACGATCTCATCGCTTACCTGAATTCGATACAGAAATAGAGCTGCCAATTTCGCTGGCCGCGCACCAATCACATTATGCGTGAATGACCTTGATCATGATCAAATGATGGTGTCCCGCTCTTGATAGACTCCCTCGCAAACTCAGGAGGATGGCATGACATTGCTCAAGGTGATCGAGGTGCTGGCTGAGTCCGATCAAAGTTGGGAAGATGCCGCAAAGAGGGCAGTGAAGATCGCTTCGCAGTCCGTGCGCAACATCCGCTCGATCTACATCGAGAACTTGGAGGCGGCGGTTTCCGGCGATACAATCCGGGTCTATCGCATCAACGCCAAAATCTCCTTCACCCTGGACCCGTCCGACGAATGAATAGCGGTTTCTATCGGACGACGAGAACCGGAATTTTTGAGTGGGTGAGGACCTTCATGGTTTCACTGCCGAGCAGCAGTGCCGACACGCCTCTGCGGCCATGCGATGCCATGACGATGAGATCGCAGCGGCGGACTTCCGCAGTCCGGATAATGGCTTGATACGGCTCATCGTCTTCCGAGTGCACCTTGGCCGCATCGACGCCGATAGCCTCCGCCATTGCGCCAGCTTCTGACAATGTGCGCAACGCCTGTTCTTTCATGTGGTGACTGAAAGTGGCCGATGTCTCTTCCAGTTGATCGGCGTCGAGGGAGAACACGTGAAACCGCTCGGAAACGGTGAGGAAGCACACCTTGGCGCCGAGCGCCTTCGCCAACTTGAGCCCCTGATCGACGGCATGGGAGGCGAGGGACGAGCCGTCAGTGGCGATCAGGATGTTCGTGTACATGAGAGCCTCCTTCCTGTGTGAACAAAGCCCCCAACGCTGCGTTTCGATGTCTTTTCCTTAATGGGAGAGCAGAAGCGGCACCGGGCAAGATTTCAGCATGGATTGGGTGACGCCTCCGAGAACCAGTTGCCGCAGCCGCGAGTGCACGAAGGCGCCCATGACGAGCATATCCGCCCTGAACAAACGAGCCTGCATGCGCAGGGTTTCGCCCGCATCGCCGTTGTTCGCGAGCAACTCCTTGACGGTACATTTGACGCCGTGCCGGATCAAATGCGGCGCCAGCTCTGCGCCGGGTGCAGCCCATGATAGATCCTTCTCTCCCGAAATGCTGACGATCTCGACCTGATCCGCCGCCTTCAGGAATGGCAGCGCGTCGTTGACGGCCCGGGTCGCCCTGGCGCTTCCGTCCCAAGCCACAACGATCTTGTTGCTGCGGAAGGTGTCGATCCCTTTCGGAACGATCAATAGCGGCCGACCGCTGTTGAAAAGCACTTCTTCGAGCAGACCCCGGTTGAGGCTCAAAGGGTCCGGCTGGACGTCGAAGACCGCCACGTCATGAACGCGGGCTCGTTTGGCGGTCTCGGGCGCCAATACAGAGTAGTGCTCTTGAACCACCTCCGCGCTACAGGGCACGCCCGCCGCGAGAAAGTCCTGGCGGGCTTGCTCAACGTGGGCTTGAGCCGTTTCACGCAGGCGGCGGTTTTCCGATGCGACCAAACCCGCTGCCACATCGCTGACGAAGGCGTGGGTGATCGTCATTTCCGGAGTCAGAGCACAGATCGAGGCGTGGGCCTCCGCTTGGCGCGCCAGTGAAAGGCCATAAGGAAGCGCGGAAGAGGCGGTATCGCCTTCCGGATTGAAGCCGATAAGAACGCTCTTGAGATTCTGAACCGTCATTCTGGTCTCCTGTCCGCGCGGCACAGTGGCTCAAAACGCGGACAGGCTCTTTGATTATACTCAAGGTCTTTGAAAAATATCCTCGTTCAGGGCGCGTGAGCCACGAGACCGTTGTCGGTGAGCTTGTGCCAGATCTCTTCCGCGCTGTCGGCGAATTTCAGAAGTTCGCAATCGATTGGGGACACCATTCCGTTCTCGATCAGGGCTTCGAAGTTGATGACGGTCTTCCAATACGCCTCGTCGAACAAAATGATCGGCAATGGGGGAGATTTTCCTGTTTGCCGGAGTGTCAGGAGTTCAAAGAGTTCGTCCAGGGTGCCGAAGCCGCCTGGGAACACGACAAGAGCGTTCGCCCGCATCGCAAGATGCATCTTGCGCATCGCAAAATAGTGAAACCGGAATGTCAGCTCCGGTGTCGTATAGGAGTTCGGTTCCTGTTCGCGCGGGAGGGTGATGTTGAACCCGATCGAAGGAGCGCCGACATCGGCCGCGCCCCTGTTCGCAGCTTCCATGAGCCCAGGCCCGCCTCCGGTGGCGATCACGTTGTCCCGTATGCCGCCATTGTCCGTCAACGCCCCCCCGCGGGAGGATGCGATCTGTCCGAATGACCGGGCCTCGGCATACCAGAATGCCTGTCGGCCGGGGCCATTCTCGCGCACGCGGGCGCTGCCGAAAACAACGATGGTCGATCGCACACCCCAATTGCGCAAGCTTTCTTCCGCTTTGGCGTATTCCAAGAGAAAGCGAACGCCCCGCATCGAATCCCCCAGGAGAAAGTCCTGGTCGAAAGCGGGAAGGCGGTACGAAGGAGAAGCAAGCTGGGCCGCATTGGGCCGCTTGGCGTCGGTCATGCATGAAGCTCCTTTGGGGGGCACAACGCGACGGGGAGCGCCCTTTCGATGTCTAGCAGTGCCAAGCTTGGTGTGGAATCCTAAAGACACATTTGTTATGGAACCAGCACGGCGGCGCCCAGCAAGCGCCCTGCCCGAAGGTCCTCAAGAGCGTCGTTGGCCGCGTCCAGACGGTAGCGTGTCGTCTCCGTCCTGATCTGCGCCTTGGGAGCGATGGAGAGAAAGTCGCGTGCGTCCTGCCGGGTCAGATTGGCCACGGAAAGCAAATGCCGCTCCTCCCACAGAAGCCGGTAAGGAAATTGCGGGATATCGCTCATGTGAATTCCACCGCAAACAACGCGTCCGCCCTTCTTCACAGCGCGCAAGGCAAGCGGGACGAGTTCACCCACGGGGGCGAAGATGATGGCGGCATCGAGAAGTTCAGGCGCGGCCTGATCCGAGTCGCCGGCCCAGGTTGCGCCGAGGGTGCGCGCGAAATCCTGCGCCGCGCGATCGCCGGGCCGCGTGAAGGCGAAGACGCGTCGACCCTGCCAGATGCAAACTTGAGCGACGATGTGTGCGGCCGCCCCGAACCCGTAAAGACCAATGTCCATGCCAGAGCCTGCTGCAACCAGCGACCGCCAGCCGATAAGCCCCGCGCAGAGTAACGGCGCCAGCGCGGTCGGATCGGGTCCGTCCGGCAACCCGAAGGCATAAGCGGCATCGGCAACGGTGTGGGTCGCAAAGCCGCCATCCCGCGTATAGCCGGTAAACAGCGGATTATCACAGAGATTCTCTCGCCGCGAAGCGCAGTAGGGACAGCGCCCGCAGGTATGGCCCAACCAGGGAATACCGACCCGCTCGCCGATCCTGCGAGCATCGACGCCCTCGCCGACGGCGTCGATGCGCCCGACAATCTCATGGCCTGGGATAATAGGCAGTTTGGGATTCGGCAGATCACCATCAACCACATGGAGATCTGTGCGGCAGACCGCGCACGCTTCGACTTGAACACGGATCTCGCCGAGCCCAGGAGAGGGGAGAGGTCTCTCCTCGAGAACCAACGGCATCCGCACCGCGCGCAGGACCATTGCCCTCATGGCTCGGGATTCCTGATACGACCAACTCGTCCTGCTCCGCTTCAGTGGCGAAACCTTGACCTCGATCAATCCTAAATCGCCGCGCGATGCTTAGTGTCAACGGGTCTCTCAAAGGATTCTTTGATGGCAGAGCGCCGTAGGACCCGCCTATCCAAGAAAAGGGCCATCGCGGCTCCCCCCGGGCGAAAAATCCGTGTTCCCGTCAAGCCGATGCTGCCGATCCCACCGAAATCGCCACCTCCACTTGAGGACCTGGGCAACCTGCCGCTCACCACAGAGATCGGCGAGGATCTCGACCGAGCCTTTCACGCTTCGGTAGCACGGTTGACCAGCGGTCTTTCCCCCGCTGCACTCATGGGTGCGTTTCTGGATTGGGGGACCCATCTTGCCACCGCACCAGGGAAGCAACTTGAACTGATCGATAAGACGATCCGCAAGCTCATGCGGCTGGGCCAATATTGCATCCGCAGCCGCGAAGGCGGCCAACCCGTCGAGCCGTGCATCGAGCCCTTGCCGCAGGACCATCGCTTCTCCGCTGTGGAATGGCAGGCTTGGCCTTTCAATGTGACCTACCAGTCGTTCCTGCTGCAACAGCAATGGTGGTACAACGCGACGACCCATGTAAACGGCGTTACCAAGCAACATGAGAGAGTAGTTGAGTTTGTCACGCGACAACTTCTCGACATGGCGGCTCCCTCCAATTTCATCCCAACCAATCCTCTCGTGCTACAAAAAACGCTCGAAACCGGCGGGATGAATTTGTTCCAGGGTATGCGGAACCTGTTTGAGGACTGGGAACGCGTCATGGCCGGCCGCAAACCCATTGGCGCCGACAAATTTCAGGTCGGGCGAGATGTGGCGCGAGCGCCCGGCAGAGTGATTTACCGGAATCATCTGATCGAGCTGATCCAGTATCTTCCAACAACGGCAAAGGTCCGACCGGAGCCAGTGTTGATCGTTCCGGCGTGGATTATGAAGTATTATATTCTCGACTTGTCGCCGGAGAACTCGTTGGTCCGATACCTGGTCGAGCAGGGCTTTACGGTCTTCATGATATCCTGGCGAAATCCAACCGAGAGCGATCGCAGTTTGAGTCTCGACAACTACCGCACCGATGGAATCATGGCGGCAGTCAAAGCGATACGAACGATTGTTCCAAGGCAGCGAATCCATGCAACGGGTTATTGTCTTGGCGGAACGTTGCTCCTGATCGCGGCGGCCGCCATGGCGAGGGATGGAGACGATAGTCTGAAATCCGTCAGCCTCTTCGCGGCCGAAGCGGATTTCACTGAGGCCGGCGAATTGATGCTGTTCATCAACGAGAGCCAGGTCAACTTCCTGGAGGATTTGATGTGGCAGCAGGGATATCTCGACGCGAAGCAGATGGCAGGTGCGTTCCAGCTCCTGCGCTCGAACGACCTCATTTGGTCCCGCTGGATCAGCCAGTACCTCATGGGCGAACGCGAGCCGATAAACGACCTCATGGCGTGGAACGCCGACGCCACCCGACTGCCGTTCCGCATGCATTCCGAATATTTGCGGCGGCTTTTTCTGAACAATGACCTGGCAGAAGGACGTTTCCATGCGGAAGGCCGCCCCGTCGCATTGACCGATATCCGTGTTCCGATTTTCGCGCTCGGCACAGAATACGATCACGTTGCGCCTTGGCGTTCGGTCTACAAGATCCACCTCTTGAGCGACGCTGACGTGACATTCGTCCTGACAGCAGGCGGCCACAACGCAGGTGTGGTTTCAGAGCCGGGCCACCCCGACCGAAGTTACCATGTGATGACCCGTTTCGCGCAGGATCACTATCTGGATCCGGATACCTGGCGGGCGCGCGCGCAATATCACGAGGGATCCTGGTGGCCGGAATGGGTAGAGTGGCTCGCCGCGAATTCAGGGGCGCCGCAGGAACAGCCCGACATAGGCGCCGAAGATGCAGGCTATGCCCCGCTCGCCGAAGCACCCGGTTCATACGTCCTCGAGCCCTGACATCCGCTTTTCCGATATCAAGCTAGGCAGTTTTCGTGACGCCTCTTATCCGGGCTCATCGTGTGCCAAGCGTCTTGTCGTTTTAGCAGCGCGCTCCAATTCCATAGAAATGTAACGATTTGTAACAAACCGAATGGTTGATGTTCTGAGGGCTATCATGCTCGAGAAGCTCGGCAGACCACACGTTCTGATCGTCGACGACGATCCTCGTATCAGGCAGATGCTCAGCCGCTACTTGTCGGAAGAGGGCTTTCGCACGAGCACGGCGGAAGATGGGGCGGCCATGCGCAACGTACTTCAGAAAGATGCCGCTGATATCATTTTGCTTGATCTCATTCTTCCTGGGGACGACGGCTTGGCTCTCACCCAGGAAATTCGCCAGACCGCACCTGATGCGGGAATCATTATGTTGACCGGGCGCAACGACACGATCGACTGTGTGATCGGCCTTGAAATTGGCGCAGACGACTATATGGCGAAGCCGTTCCATTTGAGGGAGGTTCTGGCACGAATTCGTAGTCTGCTCCGACGCGTTCATCACATCCGTGAAGAACGCAACGAGGCGGACACGCAGACCTTCAACTTTGACGGATGGTTGCTCGACCCAGGTCGGCGGCGACTGACCGCTCCCGATGGCAGGGATGTCCCGCTGACGAGCGGTGAGTTTGATCTGCTGCATGTTTTTGTCACGCACCCGCAACGGGTTTTGAAGCGTGACCAACTGATGGGCATCACGAAGGGACGCGGATGGGATGCTTTCGACCGCTCGATCGATGCTCAAGTCGTACGCTTGAGAAAGAAGGTCGAGACGGACCCGAAGAAGCCCGTTCTCATCAAATCCGTCCGCGGTGTCGGCTATGTTTTCGCAGCGGAGGTCAAGGCAGGCGAGAACTCTCACCAGGACTGACATTGATCAATGCAGCCGGGGAAACGGCTGGCATGGTCCGTCCCTTCGATCAGAGCTAAAACGAAGCACTGAGAAGCCATAATATAGGAGCCACAGCCATGGTGGGAATAAAAGCAAGCAACACGAATAAGCCGTCGCAGGAATCGTTGGACTCGCTCACGTCGTTCGCTGGGTTTTGGAAATCATCCGCTCTTGATCTCCCACTGATGCTGATGAGCGAGTCCTTCCGCTTCATGGGGCATCGTTTTCAGGCGCAAGCTGAGCATCTGGCTTGTCTCGCACAATGCAAAACCGCCGCCGAGGCATTTGAATCGCAGGCCTCCTTCGCGCAGGCCACTGTTTCGGATTACATGACTGAAACCGGCACAATCATGCAGGAGGCCCGATCCGTCATGACGTCGCAGAAAGCGGCGTGAACAGCTCGGTTTCAAACGTGCGGATGGATAAGGTCGTTTGACGGAGGTTTGCGTGATCAAGGACGTCCTTGTTCATCTGGACGGAACCGCCGACGACGACTGGCGGATTTCTCATATGGAGCCGATTGCTAGAGCGTTCGAAGCGCACGTAACGGGGCTGTTTCTCAACCGGATGGTTCCGGGGGCGATGCCGATCGAGGCTGGCTATGTCGGCGCCCAATTGCTCGAAAAATTGCTGGATCAGGCCCGTGACGAAGGAGACCGGATTCAGAAGAGCCTCGCCGAGAGGCTGTCACGCCTCAATCTCCCGTATGAGATCAGGCGGATCGACGCCTTCTCGGATGAAATTCCGGAAGCCGGGGCTCTTGAAGCGCGAGGTGCCGACATCTGCATCGTGTTGCGCCCCTATACCCGCGATGGCGCCCAACGCTGGCTTGGCCTGGTGGAGGGTGTTTTGTTCGGGTCAGGCCGCGGAATTCTCATCGTTCCGGAAAAGAAGCCCGTCCGTCACGCTGTGGAACATGTCGTCATCGCGTGGAACGCCAGCCGTGAGGCTGCTCATGCTCTTGCGGAAGCGATGCCCCTTCTGAAGAAAGCTCGCGAGGTTACAGCTGTTCTGGTCGATCCGGAAATCGTGGAGGCCGAGGAGCATCCGAGCGCCCGCCTCCTTCGCCATCTCGAACACCATGGAGTCAAGGCAAACATCTGCGTGTTGCGCACGAACGGGGAGCGGGTCTCTGAAATCCTCATTAAGGAGGCCGAGAAGACCGATGCCGATCTGATGGTGACGGGAGGCTACGGCCATGCACGCATTCGCGAATGGGTGCTTGGAGGGGTCACGCGGGAATTACTCCATCTCTCGCCGATTCCCCTGTTGCTGGCACATTAAATTCCACTTCTAATGAGCCATCAGGATCGGAAATTCGGATGTGCCCAGCATCTCCTGCGTTGCGCCTCCGATGATCCACTCGCGAGCGCGGGAGTGTCCATAGCCACCCATAACGATGAGGTCGGCTGAGAGCCTGCGCGCCTGGTCGAGGATGACATCGCTCACGCCACGGCCGTCGCTCTCGACAATGTTCGCCTCGACCTGGGTCCCATGGTGGTCGAGATATCTCGCGATATCTGCCACCGGATCGATCCTCTGCCCAGTTTCGTCCTGCTCGGGATCGACGACAAGGATCGCGGTTCGCACTGCACCCTCGATCAATGGCAGAGCTTCGGCGAGGGCGTGACTGGCTTCCCGACTGTCGCGCCAGCAGACGAGGACGCGCCGGATGCTATCCGTCGACCGCCACTTCGGAGGCACCACGACGACGCCTCGGCCGCTTTCAAAGAGAGCAGCTTCGAAAAGGTCATCCCAGCGGGCGGCATGGTTCTCGCGATACGGCCGGCTCATGACGAAAAGATCAGTCCAACGGGTCTCCCTCGCAACGGTGTCCGTCAACATGCCCCGGGTTTCATCCACCCGCCGGATTTCATTGGGTACCGCAAGGCGAGAAAATCGCTCTGCCAGCCGCTGCTCGACGAGATCCCCCTGACGTCGCGCCTCATCCTCCAGCGCGGCGAGGACCCCCGCGGCTGCGGCCCCGCCATCCATCGAAACCATCCCCGCATAATCGGGCAGCGGGTTCGTAAATAGGCCGGTGATGTGCGCCTGAGAGGTCGATGCGATCATCTCAGAAAACTGAAGGCGCTCCTCATCCTCGGGGGTGCCGTCCAGATGGACGAGAACGTCTTTAATCATCGAAACTCTCCATTGATGGCGCCACTCTCGGCTCATCAGGTCGACGGCGCGGTTTCTTGCTGGTCGCTTGCCATGTCGGGCCGATAGACAACGGTCCCACTATACGGCTCGACAAAAACGAGGTGGTCCCGCAGGGCCTTCACGCCGGGAATGTTCTCGACCGCGACGCGAATCGCGGCGCGTTCTCGCTCGTCGAGCAAGGTGCCCCAGAGTTCCGCGACGCCATTCGTAACCGAGACATTGAGAAGCGCGATCGGTGCCCAACTTTGAGTCTTGAGCTCGCGCAGAATCGTGTCCCTGATCTCGCTATCCGCCGCACTGACGGGGACGGCCCCTTGTTCAAGATTCGCGGCGAGCCCGCGCAGGACATCAGCCCTGCTCACGATACCGATCGCCAAACCGTTCCTCACAATCGGAATCCGCTTGATCCGGTTTTCGTTCATGAGGGAGACAACTTCGCTCAGGGGGGTGTCCTCGTTCGCGGTGATCGCAGGCCCCGTCATCACATCGGACACTTTCCTGCCGTGGGTCTTGACGTACTCGGCCGCGAGCTTGCCGGGGCTGAGGATAAGCTCGAGCCAGTGTGGCCTTTTGCGATCTGTTCCCAACTCAGATCGTCGAAGAAGATCGCCTTCCGTGAGCATTCCGACAAGCCGACCCGTGGCGTCGAGGACCGGGAGCCCACTGATGCGGTTCTTCAGCATGAGCTCCGCAGCCTGAACAACCGACGTGTCGGGTCCAACGCTGATAATCTCCCGCGTCATGAGGTCTGTCGCCTGCATCGCGGTCTCCAATCCCAGCCCGGATTTGGGCGATCAGGCAGTGTGTTTATGCCAAGTTTCATTCGTTCGGATTGATTAGGATCAAATTGAAAGCACCGAATTTCGCAGACCGGCGGCTTTGCCAGGAATATCGTTCAACTGCTTCCTGGCCCGTGTCCGAGGCCAGAAACGGCAGTCTGAAGGGTCCTCATTTCGTTCCCATTCGCGGCAAGCGGGCAGGGCCAGTCGACTTCCTTCAAACTATCGGGCGCGGAGTTCCGCAGCCAATATGCGCTCATGGGAACCGGAACGCCGACGATGACTGGAGGAATGGAGAAGCAAGGACCCGGCATGAGGCTCACCACAATCGCGTTGCAAAATGATCATTATCCAAAGCCCGCTTTCGAAACGGGTCGTGGGTTTTGTCGCCGTTGCAGGCGAAAATGTTGATGCGGGCTCTTCACCGTGCGGACATTTGTCGTTTGACGTGACGATAAAATTCTCCCCGCTCGAAAACGTTCCCCCCTCACAATGTGGCACGGCCTCAGTCGGGACGGTCCTTCGGTGGCGTGGACTAGTGGGAATGATCGCAGGTTCGGGACGCCGCAGGCTCCAGCTCATCATTCAGGTTCGCCATCGCATGCCGGGGCCAAGACGCCTGATGGGTCACCTTGATCATACCGGGACATCCCGAGTCATCCTGGCCGGCAAAGCGGGCCAGCTCATCCGGTTTGTGCAGGAATACCTTGTGGCGGCCCTCCAGCGAGACAAGGCCGGCTTGCCGGAGTTTGGTCACCGCTCGGCAAACTGTTTCGATCGTGAGACCGAGGTAATCCGCCATATCGAGTCGTGTCATCGGGAGATCGAAGACGATCGGAGCCGATCGGTCCTTGGCGACCCGAAGGCCGTTCATCAGAAGAAAACTGGCGACCCGCTCCTCGGCGCTTTTTTGCCCAAGAAGAACCATCTGTTCCTGGGCTGCTCCAAGCTCGTTCGCGATCACCTGTAGAATTTCATAATGAAGATGAGGGCAATCCGCCGCGAGCGCCTGAAGCCGTCCGTGGGGAAAGCGGCGCAGTCTTACGGTCGTCACTGCCTCCGCCGTATAAAAGTACCGGTCATGAAAGGCGAGCCCGAGAACATCGCCGGGAAAGGCGAAGCCGGTGATGGCACGCCGACCATCCGGCAAGATCCTGTAGAGCCTCAAAACGCCTTCGCTGACTCTGAACGTGTCCGAGGCGACATCCCCCTCCCAAAAAATCGAATGCCCCGCGTGGCAAAACTCGGAAACCCGGGTCGCGAATACGTCTTCGAGGGATAGCCTGGCTTGGCCGATAGGTCCGGCAAAGTGGTCGATGATTGGGCTTGCGGAATAGGCCATGAGGCCGCTCCTTATTGGTGATCGAGCGGTCGCAGTTGAGGATTCAATACGCACTTCTTGATGGTCTAACCGTAACCGCGCGTGAGGATATGTAACATTTTGTAACAGGAATTCAGCGATCAACGCGCAGAGTTCGAAATACGTCTTGCAGCTCGCGAGCCAGCTCTGCCGCGGTATAGGGCTTCTTCAACCAAGCTGTGCCATCGGTAAATTCCTGCTCAAGGAGATCTGGCTCCGCATAGCCTGACGTCAGAAGGATATGGATGTGCGGATATTCCGCTCTGACCCGGCGAGCGAGTTCCGTTCCCGTCATACCGCCGGGCATGACGATATCGGTGAAAAGAAGATCGATTGACCGACCGTTTCCGAGCGCATGAAGCGCTTCTGTGGCGTCCCCGGTTTCGATGACCGAATAGCCTAGCGCCCTGAGCCGCGCGACGGTGACACGACGGACCCTTGCATCGTCCTCGACGACAAGAATTGTCTCGCCGCGCGACTGGAAGGATTGAGGTTTCGGCTTGGCGTGCTCCGTTCCGGTGGCCTGCCCGTTTTCCACAAGTGGCAGGAAGATACGGACCGTGGTGCCGTGGCTCGGCTCGCTGTAGAGCTGGATCTGGCCGCCGGATTGCTTGACGAACCCGTAAATCATGCTGAGCCCGAGACCCGTCCCCGCGCCCGCAGGCTTTGTGGAGAAGAAGGGCTCGAACGCCTTCTGTTGCACCTCTGGGGTCATCCCGATGCCCGTGTCGCACACGGTCAAGAGTATGAAACGGCCAGGCTTGGCTTCGGAGTAGATCTGCGCATAATCCGCATCGACCTCGGCCCGGGTGACATCAATCGTCAGAATGCCGCCTTGCGGCATAGCGTCCCGTGCGTTGAGCGCTAGGTTCAAGAGCGCATTCTGAAGCTGCGGCTCATCGATGAAGGCGTTGTAGTGATCGCCGCGTATGGTGGTTCTCATCTCGATCGATCCACCCAACGTCCTACGCAGCAGGCTGGTGAAATCCGATACCAACTGACCGACATCGACGAGTGTGGGATTGAGGGGTTGTCTTCGGCCGAAGGCGAGCAGGCGCTGTGTGAGCTTGGCGCCTTGCTGGGCGGCGTCCTGAGTTTCTGAGAGAAGCGCCCGATCCTTGCCCTTGAGACGCGCGGACGCCTCAAGCATCTCGAGGTTCCCCATCACGACGGTCAGGAGGTTGTTGAAATCATGAGCGATGCCACCGGTCAACTGGCCGATTGCTTCCATCTTCTGCGCTTGCCGCAGCTCCTGCTCGATTCGTTGCCGGCTCGTCATGTCTCGAATGAAGCCGGTGAAAATCCTCTGGCCGCCGACAATCGCCTCGCCGACTGCAAGCTCCATCGGGAACGTGCTTCCATTTCGGCGTTGCCCGGCGACGAGGCGTCCAATCCCGATGATGCGTGGCTCGTGCGTCATCAAGTAGCGACTGATATAGTTGTCGTGCTGCTCCCGATGGGGGGATGGCATAAGGATGCGGATATTCTCCCCAATAACTTCCTGTGCCATATAGCCGAAAAGGACTTCAGCCGATTTGCTGAAAGACTCGATCCGCCCATGCTCGTCGATCGTGACGATAGCCTCCGGCGCCGTTTCCAAAATCGAGCGTAGCCTCGCCTCCTTCTGCCGCGTAGCCTCCTCAGCCGCGCGCAGCTGCGTCACATCCAAAAGTGTGGCGATGACTCGAGGCGATCCGCTCCCGCCATTTCGCGGCTCGCCGTGGCACCTGATTCGTCTTGTCACGCCATCTGCCTGGGTAATCCGAAACTCAAGCTCGAACGGAAGATGCTGATGGAGAGATCGATCGACATACCCGGCGAGCTGAGCACGGTCCTCAGCATGGACATATCGCTCCAGAAATTCTCGCCAGGAGAGCGATGGCCCAGGATGTCGAATGCCAAGATGGCCGAGCGTCTCTGCCGAGATGACGCCGCGCATCGCGTCGTGACCAAAGAAATCGACGCGTCCAAGTCGTGCCAGTTCCTGCGCATCGCGTAAGGTCTGCTCGCTTGCCAGTACGGCGCGTCGGGCCATTTGATGCAGGAGGGCGAGGAGAGCAATCCACCAAATGGTACTGATAGCAAGTACGCGGTTGAAGATAGTAGGAACGCTGCCGTAGTGAGCGCTCAACGGAGAGATGACGTAGCCGAGTATCGCGAGCGCCGTGAGGATCGTTGCAACAAGCAAGATCGAGCGCCGATGCTCAATCCAAAAAGCCAGGAGCATGATTGGAACATACAGAAAGCCGATTGAATACTCGGCGGGGAGAGCGGCATCCAACGCGAAGACAAATGCCGCGAGCGTCAGAGAAAACAGCAAGAACCGTTCCGGCTTCAGGGCGGATTTACTAAGGCCGCGGACAATGGTCGTCGAAACGGTTTGCCACATTGCTAGCATGAGCCATTTCTCATCGTAGTCGGCTCTAGAATGCACTCCGATCCGATCGGATTGGGTCGGCGCATTGCCCATGTAGAACCGGTTCCCACTTTTTGCGGAAAATGCTCGAATCTAGAGTGCTTTTCTCGAAACGGACGCGATTGATTAAATATAGATATTCATCGAATAGAAAATTGACCAAGATCAGGGCTTGCAAACAATTTCGAACGAGGAATACGGCTATATATGTCGTGGGTATTCCAGAATGAAAGCTGATATTTATCAATAATCGCGTAAACGGCGCAGAGGATGTCTTCCCTTCGGGCGGGTCATTCGATCAACGAACTTTCGGCTGACCGCGTCGTGTTTTCACAACTGGATTGAGCAAAATCAGTTTGCCGAGGCCGGAAAAGCGTCAGATCTCATCGCTCGGCACCAGAAATGACGGACGGAAAGCCAGGCAATACGCAGAATAGGAGCAGGCCTCCATGGATGACAAGATCCTTCGCCAGTTGGTCCTCGACGAGTTGGACTATGAACCCAGTATCGATGCTGCCCATATCGGAGTTGCCGTTGAGAAGGGCGTCGTAACGCTTAGTGGCCATGTCGGGAGCTATGCAGAGAAAGTCGCTGTCGAGCATGCCGTTCAGCGGACCAAAGGCGTACGCGCCGTCGCCGAGGAAATAGAGGTTCGGTATCCCACCGACAAGAAGACCTCCGACGACGAGATTGCAAAGCGCGCTCTGAACATCCTTGCATGGGACGCCCGTGTGCCCGACGACGCTGTTCAGGTGAAGGTCCAGAAAGGGTGGATCACACTGACGGGTCACGTGGAATGGCAATATCAGAGATTGGCGGCTGAATCCGCAATCCGGAAATTGTCTGGTGTGGTGGGCGTCGCCAATATGATTGAGATCAAGCCTCGCGTGCAAGCTCCTGACGTCGAGAAAAAAATCCTGGAAGCACTCAAGCGGAGTGCTGAAATTGAGGCTGATTCTGTCAAAGTTACCGTCAAGGACGACAAGGTCGTGTTGGACGGCAAGGTTCATGATTGGTACGAGCGCGTCGTAATCGAACGCGCGGCTTGGTCCGCACCCGGCGTCAAGGCGGTTGAGGATCGACTGGTTGTCGCTTGACGTTCGCCAACGCGATCGTGGCATCGAGTGGGTCTTCTATGGGAGGCTTCCATGAAGGCGACCGAAAATAATACCGGAAAGAATGTTGATACGGCAATTAATGTCACCAACGCCGTACTGGGTGCATTGCTGTTTTCCTCGCCCTGGATTTTCGGCTTTCGCGCGGATCCGCTTGCCGCATGGAACGCCTGGTTCTGCGGCGCCCTCGCTCTCTTTATCGCGCTTTCGGCGATCTCTCGTGCATACGATTGGGAAGAATGGCTCAATTTGATAGTCGGCCTTTGGACAGCCGCTTCGCCGTGGCTTCTCGGCTTCTTTGGGGTCGTTGCTGCGATGTGGGTTCATCTCTTCGTTGGATTGGGCCTCGTTGCCTTTGCCGCGATGGAGTTGCGCAGAATCTACCTTACTTCCTAGACGGCGACTGAGATGGTGTGGGCGAACATCCGCCTGAGTTCTCATGAGGAGAGGAGATAAGGAGTAAATGGCGACGAGTCCTGTCGACAACGCGAGAAGGGCGCGGGAACGGTTGGTCGAGCGCCGCCGCGCGATCATTGAGGATGTGGCGTCAGTCGACCGCGTGTCGATCGACTATGCCATGGATCTAAAAGTGATTCAGGATGCGATCGACGTGATCGACAAGGTGATTGAGGAAGAGATGTCGGAGCGGTCCGATTTGTATGATGCACTGTCCGGTGCGGATTAGACCATCGCAGATTTTCTATGGTTTGATGGCTCTGGCAAATACTTCAGACACATCGAGGACGGTGAGGCGATCCGCTAGCGCGGACAGAAAACTCGCGGCCTGAGGGATCGTGTTCGTTAGAATAACTTTGTCGATTGTGGGTTGCTTGAGGTTATTCAACGCGGCGTTCCCACCGACACCATGAGTGGCCATGACGAAAACGCGGCTTGCCCCGTGCATGCGACACTGAGCTGCCACCCGCGCCATAGTCGACCCGGTGCTGATGAGGTCATCCATGATCACTGCAACGCGACCTGAAACATCACCCATGAAAAGGTCGCCTGAAAGATGACCGAGGCTGCGGTGCTTGTCTGAAACGGCTTTCGTAACGGGATGGCCGAGGTGCTTCTCGATGTCTTGCCGGAAGGTCTCGACGCGCTTTGCGCCTCCAATGTCCGGCGACACTATGGCTAGGGGCTTTCCGCCAGTTGTCTCGATGAGATGATCTATAAACGCCGAATTTGCATTCAAGTGCATCGTTTCGCATCGGAAAGCATTTTGGAAGGCGGCGAGATTGTGAGCCTCCATGGTGATGAGGCGGTGCGTTTTGACAGCCTCGAAAAGTTGAGCGACATAGCGCGTCGTGATTGGGTCGTATGGCTTGGTTTGGCGATCTTTGCGCGAATAGCACAAATATGGTGCCACCACGCTGACACGGGCCGCGCCTGAATCGTTCAGGGCGCCTACGAAGAAGAGCAGGCGACAGAGCCTGTCATTGGCGCTTTGTCCGCCCCCCCCATGAAGGTCGGCGATCACATGGACGTCGCTATCCCGCACATCGATGAGCGGTCTGGTCTTGTGCTCGCCATCCTCAAACTCTCGCTCCTCATGACTCTGAAGCGGAACGCCGATATGCCGAGCGACACGCTCTCCAAACTCGGTCGCTGTCTTCAGCGCGAAAATGAGCGGCTTGTCTTTTGCTGGAGCGGCATGAAGGGCATGGCCTGCGTGCGCGGTTGTCGTCCGGATGTGGCGTAGTGCCAAGCCACCAAACAAGCCGTCGACGATGCGTCCGTCGGTTGAGAGGGGCGCGACAAGCATTTCCACCCTCGCCTTATTGCCGTTCGTCCAGGCCACCATGAACTCGGCCAATACGGGTTCGGCGCGTGGTCGAACGAGATCCGCCAGCCGCCGCAACCGGACCACGCCGCGCCGCCCCGCAGCCTCCGTCAATACCTCCGCACCAGGATCGCACGGGCCGACCAGCGATTCCAGTGCGGCTCCACCGAAGATCAGGGCAAGGTCGCGGCCACCAGGGCTGAACCGGAAGACGAAGGCGTTGGCCGCATCTTCAGCAAGCTCAGGGACCGCGATGTCACGCGGTCTGGGAGCGATTGCACCACCGCGCCGGTCTTGCCAGTATGTGAGAAGTCGCGCAAGCGACCCATCCTTCGGTTGCGGCGCGAAATCCAGTCTTTCAAACAGCCGCCGAAGAGCCGGATCTGTCATTGCGAACGTCGTCATCGCCGCTCCGCCATTCATGCGCGCGCACTCCAGAACGGTAACCTCGTCCCTACCGGGAGAGCTGATCTTTCTCAATTTTAGGTAGACCTACCGCCTATGAAAGGTCATCGCGGTGACAGGAGTTGCCCGGGTGTGCGGCGTCGCGTCTCGTAAACTCTCGATAGTTGAGGAGACATGCGCCTCAGATCACGCCGACGATTTGTCGTTCGGAACGACCACGATAGAATTGAGAATTGTCTCCTCCGTTCTCACGCCTTTCACCCTGCTAAGCCCGACGCCTCTCTCTCACCTTGCCATTTCATCTGTGCCCGACAGCGTCGACGCGTTGCGTAGGTAGTGCAGAACCTCCTCATCGGAGAGTTGGTGAAAGTCGCGATAGAATTCGCCGATCCCGAAAAATGTTTGAGGGGTCGCGAGACAGACCACGTCATCCACAAGACCTCGCAGGGACATCACCGTATCCGTTGGAGCGACGGGCACAGCAAGTACGAGGTGTTTCGCGCCCCGCTTGGCAAGAGCCTTTAGGGCGGCTCGAACGGTCGTTCCGGTGGCAATGCCGTCGTCAACCACGATAACTGTGTGTCCAGCCACGGAAACCGCAGGGCGATTGGAGAGGTAGGCCTTCCGGCGACGTTCGATTTCCTTAAGCTCCTTCCGAGCCAGCGCCTCAATGGTTTCGTTGTCGAGACCAGCCCAGGACACGACTTCTTCGTTGAGCACGATATCCATACGTTCGCCATCGACAACAGCCGCCGCTGCGAGTTCAGGCTGGGCCGGCAGGCCAATCTTGCGGACAAGGAGAAGATCAAGCGGTGCTTTCAGCGCCTTCGCGATTTCGAATCCGACTGGAACGCCGCCCCGAGGAAGTGCCAGGACCACCGGGTTGGGCAGTTGCATTCGCGCAAGCTCTATTGCCAAAAGACGCCCGGCACTTGAGCGATCCTCGAATTCGTTCATTCGACAAGGTCTCCAGCCCGCTCGGCGGAGAAAATGAGATGTCTCCCACCGCGAATAGGGTTCTCATGTGAAGCTTTAATGGAGTTAGGAATAGCCTGCGCTGCGGCGGATACATTGACGAGAATCAAGGTGAGATCACCGGGATCAGCCTTTCTTGTCCGATGATTCCTCGTCCTACGGCTGACACAATTCCTTCGTCAGAACCGAAACCTGACGGTGCCGTTACGCTTGCCGACAAGGTGAATTTCCTGAGCAGGCCCTCGTCCTACCCACATATCCCGCGTGAGATTGCGACAAAGGAAACCCACATGTCGTGGGTCTTTCTTGCCGGAGACAGGGTCTACAAGCTGAAGAAGGCGGTGCGCTACCCATATCTCGATTTCTCGACGCTTTCGGCGCGGGAGTTCTATTGCAGGGAGGAGCTTCGTCTGAATGGCCGTCTTGCGTCGGGAATCTACTTGGGCGTTGTCCCGCTGGTACAGGGTAAGACAGGAAAGCTATCGTTTGCAGGAGAAGGCTCTATCGTTGATTGGGTCATCGAAATGCGACGGTTGCCGGCGGATCGCATGCTCGACGTGATGTTGAAAAGCAAACTTATCGGCCAGGACGACGTGGCGCGCCTCGCTCATGTCCTGGCGGACTTCTATCGAAAATCTCAACGCCCCGCCGCTCCACCAGATATGAGCTTCCATCGGTCGGTCGGTGAAATGATGGACAATCGGAATGCCCTTACGTGTACGAAGCATTTACTGGATCAATCCAAGATCACGACACTTCTCGACCGGGTCGATGCTGAGCTGCTAAAGGCGCGCGGGATGCTCGAAGAGCGGAGCAGATCGGGCCATATCGTCGACGGTCATGGGGATTTGCGCCCAGAGCATATTTGCATGACTGAGCCGATCGTGATCTTCGACTGCCTCGAGTTCAATCCGCGACTACGGCTGGTCGATCCATTCGACGAGTTAGTCTTTCTGGGATTGGAGTGCGCCCGTCTCGAGGCGCCGTGGTTCGGCCCCGCTCTGATAGAAAAGGTCGCACATGCGCTGTCGGAGGAAGTTCCTCATGATCTCATCCCGCTTTACACGGCGCTCCACGCGGTCTTGCGCGCGCGGCTGTCACTCGCTCATCTGCTCGATCCAACTCCGCGAGATCCAGCCAAATGGACGCCTTTGGCTCAGCAATATCTCGATCTTGCCGAGCACGCGCTAAAGTAAACGCCAGCACCATTGCGCCGAAGTAGGCGGAATATTGCGAACAACGATATCAAAGGTTAACGTATCCGTTATACCACGCTGAGAAGAGCTGTCTCGGGGCGCTCGCGGTCCTACGCCCTCGGTATGTCGACATTGGCTCGTCCTATCGGACCAGTGTCACGGAGCAATGGGCCATATGCGCGACCTTGCTCGAGACGCTGCCGAGCAATAAGGCGCGCCATTCCCCTGAGCCGCGGCTACCCAGAGCGATAAGGTCGACATGGCTTTCTTCTGCTATCGCTAAGATCATTTTTGCCGGGTCGCCATGAGCCATCGTTGTGTTGACCTTTGATGCTCCGATCTCGCGGGCGCTTTCCTCAGCCGATGACAGGAGACGCTCGCCGAAGAAATCTCGAATGATCGTTGCGGCTTCGTCATGACGAAGGAGCAGCGCCTGGGGCAGGAACTCGACATTGACGTCTTCCGCGGTCTGGGTGTGCAATTGCCGAATTCGGTCCCCGATTTCGGTCGCATACTCGGTCTCGAGCAGATGCCGATCTTGGTCTGATAGTTTCCCGTCAATGACCACATGCACGATGAGAAGCTCGGCATCATATTTCTTCGCCAGATCTGCGGCAAAGGTCAGGGCTTTCAAGGCGTGGTGTGAGCCATCTGTCGCCGTGAGAATGCGCTTCACGCTTTCCTCCACTCGTTACTGGCCACCGCTCTTCAAGGAAGGATGAATTTCATCCATGCGACCTTGAGAATTATCAAGAATACTTCGATGGCTGCACGGAGGTGCCTTCGGTCGTTGATCGCGGCGGGGGGCGTGGATGACGACATCTATGAAAGTCCATGGCTCGCACGGCTCGTTGCACCGAACGTGTTCGCGCCAAGACGTGGACACGGCTGCTGCGGCGCCCAGCCCGCGATCACGGTGTGATTGCGACCTTCAACACCCCGTCCCGCTGGTGTGAAAACAGGTCGTAGGCAGCTTCGATGTCATCGAGCTTGAATCGGTGCGTCACCATGCGCTGCAGATCGATACGGCCGGACTGGACCACGCTGAGGAGGCGCCGCATACGTTCTTTGCCGCCGGGGCATAACGTTGTCACGATGGTGTGGTCCCCAAGACCGGCGGCGAAGGCGTCGAGCGGTATTTTGAGATCGCTTGAATAGACGCCGAGACTGGATAGCGTTCCGCCTGGCCGTAAGACCCGCAAGCACGCCTCGAATGTGCCTTGCGTGCCCAAGGCCTCGATGGCCACGTCGACGCCGCGGCCATCCGTCAGGCGCATGATCTCCTCGATCGCGTCGACCTTGCTGAAATCCACGACATGGTCTGCGCCAAGCTTGCGGGCCATGTTGAGACGCTCCGGCAGGCGGTCGACGCCGATGATGGTCGAGGCGCCGCTCAACTTTGCGCCCGCCGTCGCGCACAGGCCGATCGGCCCTTGGGCGAAGATCGCGACCGTGTCGCCGATGCGAACCTTCCCACGCTCGGCGGCGGAAAATCCCGTCGACATGATATCGGGGCACATCAGCACCTGCTCATCCGTCAAGCCGTCGGGCACGGGAGCAAGATTCACCATGGCGTCCGGGACGCGAACGTATTCAGCCTGGCAGCCGTCGATCGTGTTGCCGAACCGCCAACCGCCGACAGCCTTCCAACCATGCTTGGTTCCCGCACCGTCTTGCGAATGCGCGCCGCAAAGACAGGCTGCACTGTGGCCGCTCGGCGTGATGGCGCCCGCGATGACGCGCTGACCTTCGCGGTATCCCTGAACCGCCGAACCGAGCTTCTCGATAGTTCCGACAGGCTCGTGCCCTATCGTCAGGCCACGGGCCACGGGATATTCGCCCTTCAGGATGTGGATGTCGGTGCCGCAGATCGTGGTGGTCGAGATGCGAACCAGCGCGTCGAGGGGGCCAATCTCCGGAATGGGCTTCTCATCGAGGACGATGCGGCCGGGTTCGACGAAAATGGCGGCTCTCATCTTGGACATTGTCGCTCCTGCGAAGCGAGTGATGCTTCAAGCGCGGCGATCTAGACTTCCTGGGGGCCTGAAGGCGGGACCCCGAGCGGTTCGCTGGGACCAGGGCCCTCGCCCGGGGGGGCGGGTGGAATGCCCAAGGGCTCGCCGGTTCCGGGGACCCCGACGGGAGGGGGCTCGGGATGCACGGGCTGGGGCATCGGGCTTGGCACGTCAGGTCGCGGCTCGGCGGGGGAAGGTGTGTCGGCCATGGACTCGCGTTCCTTCGTCTCTTGTACGACCTGTCGCGATGGCGCCGCCATTGCGACAACCCTTCTTGTATGACTGCATGGAGTAGTCTGACATTGACTTCGCTCAACCCGACAGAGTCATTCCAAGGCAGGTTGATCGGTCATTCGCTCGAGCTGAACGGTCGGCCAAAGCGCGCGCACATCCTCCGGCAGGGACTGACGAACCTTGTCGAGCTGGCCTGCGCTCACATGCCGTGACAACACGTTGAAGACAGCATGAATGGCTTTGACCCGGTTCACAGGCCGCTGGTTGGTCAGGCCTTCACTCACATGATTGATGAATTCATCCTGCGAACGGCCACGCTCGGGCTTCTGAATCAAGCGCCATCGATCATAGTAGAGCCCGCGTACGAGGAGCGGCAGCTGCGCGCCAAGATGGACGGCTAGCTCGGCGGGAATCCAATCCCGCACACTGTGCAGAACCGCGCCTAACGCATGCCATGCAAGCTCCCGGTCGGGGCCGATCTCGTCCATAATCTCTCCGAGCCAGATGTTGCTTGTTTGAAGCGTCTTGTCGAACACATCGAGACCGGTCGCGCTCATGAGGCACCTCAGTCCTGACCGTGAAGTCAATGAAAGAGTTCCGGCCACTCTCGACTGTAGAAGGCGGAACTCAGATCGGCAGGAACACCATCATTCTCCCGCTTCGTCCGCCTTGCGAAATGTCAACGACGTCCCGGGAGAAACGGCTGATTGCAAAACGGCATCGGTGGGACACAATGGAGTTCTCAACGTGCGACGGTTGTTCAGTGCTGCGAGGCACCTGCACGATTTCAATAATATTCTCTTCTGCCTAAGCAGCGGCGGAAATGCGCCCGACGAGTTTTATCCCGTGCCGCCTCCGACAGAGCCGAGACCTGTTCCACCCACACCATCGGACACGCCCTGCCGAGACGAGCCGCCGAGCATTCCATCATCGCTGCCCGAGCAGACGCCGGACCGCAAAGGGCCCGCCATCCATCCAACACCTCAACCCGAGGTGCCCCATCAGATCGCGAAGCGCTAGGCCGGCTGCGCCAAATTGGCGAGGAGGCGGAAAGCGCCGGGAACGAGCTTGTCGAGCTGGTGGTGCAGTACGAGGCTGACGTGCGTGTGCCGTCCGTCACCGATCTTGCCCGAGATCAGTCCTCCCAGCAGGGGTTTCTCGCCGTGGTCGCTCATCGCGGTGAGTGGTGTATAGGCTTGATCCCATGAGGAGGCGAAATAGAGACCCCGCTCCTTGTCCCAATCGGCCCAATCCGTCGCCTCGATGCGGTTGGGGCCGGCAAGAAGCGGATGGTTGGGCTCGAGGATCTCGACGGGTGCGTTCGGATTGGTCACGCGCCACCGGAGAGATGGGGAGCCAATCGTGATAGGACGCGGGGGCGTCCTGGCTGGGTCCCAGCCATCGGTGGGGCGATGATAAAGCGTGACGAGATGGCCACCCGCTTCCACAAAGCGATGAAGGCGCGTGGTTGCGGCGGCAAGATCTGGGCGCGTTCCAAAGGCAAAGATGCCGATCACGATCGTCGTGAAGCGGGACAGGTCGGCCTGAAGTGCATCCCGGTCCAGATCGGTGACATCGAAACCGAGTCTCGACAGCCAGATTCCAACTCTGTCATTGCCGCCGCCGACATAGCCGATGCGCGCAGCGGGCGGGCGTGCGAGATCGAGCGCGAGAACGTTCAGAACCTCCCGACCGATATGAGCGGTGCGCCCGATATGAGGGTAGGAAATCGCTGTCGATCGAAAGGCAGGGCTGCCGTGCACCATGACCTCGAGCCGATGCAAGCCGGGCTCGAGATGTTGGGGGGGCGAAATGCGTACGCCTGCCGCTTCGCTCTTCGCGGTCCAGCCGGACGGGGCAACGAAGCTGGTCTCGCCATCCCCCCCCTCAAGGCGGCCTTCGACGACAATGGGGCGACGCGTATCGGATAGACCGACGATCACGGCTTCAGGATCGAGAATGAGAGAATGCGCAGGAGCGATGCGCAATGGCTCCTCCAGATCGACGATGGAACGAACCTTGCGCCCCCCGATGTTTGCCTCGATCGCCACAGCTACTTCGCCGTTGCCGCCGAACACGCGGTAGTGCGACGGATAAAGATTGGTGAGGGGCGCGTTGGTGGCAAGGGTCAGATCGAAGCGGATTTCACCGGTTTGGGCGCTGCGCGAGCTTGAAATCTGCGATGGCAGGATGGGCGCGGCAGATGCTTGTCCGTCAGGTGAAGACAGCGCCACATGGAGCGCCGTCGTCGCCCCTGGTGCCACGACCGGTTGCTCGACCCAGGCGCGCACGGCGACGCCACTCGCTTCAAGAATGACGGCATCGAGCTCCTGAAGCTTGCGCGTCAAGCGATGGCCGATGGAATCGCTCACCGAGCCCGTGCAGGCTGCAAGCGCGCTTTCAATCGCAGCGGACGCCGTCGAAGCGGCCTCGACAATGCGCTGTCGATGAGGGAAGGCCGCCATCGCCTGCTCGATAGCGTTCTGCGCCGCGACGAGATGCGATGCAGCCTCGGGCGAAACGTTGGCGCTTTTGGCGAGCGCTCCGATTGTGGCGGGGAGGTTTTCGCGAATGTCCGTTTCAGAGGCGTGGCTATCGGTCAGATGCAACGGCCAGGATTGCGGCGGGTTCTCCTTCCAAACGCCCATCCCCTGCGTGAGGTGGCGGGCCCGCGACCATTCCCCGATCCGCGCGAAGGGAACGCCTGTTGCCGTGTCGGAGCCTGGAGCCTGGACCACGAGAGTCGCGCTGGGAGGCGGCAGCTCGTCATCGTAGGTGCCCCCACCACCCGACCAGGCGGGCAAATAGAACTTGGACACGCGCCAGGGCTTCAATCCTTCCGCCATATGATGCGGATAGGCACTCGGGTCGGCCGCGCGCTCAATCGCGACTTTCGCTGCCCGCGTCATGGCCCGGTGGTGGCCGTGCTGGCCCGGCACGTCAAGGAAGGTGGGGATGACGATGTCGGGCCGCTCTTCCCGATAGGCGCGCGCGATGCGCTCGATGATGCGTTCTTCGCCCCAGCGGGCGAGCGTATCGTCGCCATTCTTGGAAAACCCGAAGTCATGGACCGGATCATCGGGGCCGTGGCCGACCCAGACCACATCGGCATCAATCACGCGTGCGGCAGCTTCCATTTCCCGCGTTCTGACGATTCCAAGCGCTGGCCCACGTTCGCGGCCAATGGCATTCTGCCCTCCTTCGCCACGCGTCGAGCAAAGGACGACAACGCGCATGCCATAGCCGAAACGAAGGGCTGCGAGCATCCCATTATGCTCGTCGTCTGGATGCGCACCCGTGTTCATGACGGTCAGAACGGAGGTCAGCCGTTCCAGTTTTCGATGCAGGCGCACGAGAGCGGGATCTGCCATTTCGCTCGCGATACGTTCATGATCCCGCAACATCGTCGTGTCCTTTGCAAGTCGGATTTAAGGGGCGGTCTCGATGGCCGTATCGAGCCGGGGTGTCATCGTTTCAAGAAGCGGCAATGCCGCCGCGCCGAGGGCAGCCGTCAGGCGGCCCGTCGCGCCGCGCATGACACGCGGAACAGCGCGTTGACGGCGACTCGCAACGGATAGCGGCAGCGGATTGAGCGCGGCGATAAGGTCATCGAGAAGGGCGTCAGGCAGAGCACCGCCGAACACAATGCTCTCGGGGTCGAAGAGATTCTCGAGCATGCCGACGACCGGCGAGAGATACGTCGCGGCCTCAACGATCCATTCGCTTACGACGGGATGTCCCGTCGCATGAAGTTTTTCGAGATCATCAGGTTCGTCGCAGACGATGCCGTTCGCAGACAGACGCTCCTTCAACGCATGCAACGAGGCGTAACATTCCAGGCAGCCCCGATTGCCGCAGGCGCAAGGCCTGCCGCCAGGCGCGACGATGACATGACCGATCTCGCCGGCATTGCCGAACGCGCCTCGCATGGGGCGCCCATCGGTGACAATTCCAAGGCCAAGGCCAGCTCCGAAATAGAGGAGACAAAAATTCTTCCAGGCTCTGGCGACGCCGTGCAAACGCTCGCCGACGGCGGCGGCGGTCGCGTCGTTTTCGACCAGAGTAATCTTTCCGGTCGCTGCATTCAGTACCCCGGCGGCATTCTTGCCCGACCAGCCGGGAAGGGTGGTCGGACCGACCGAGCTCATGCCCTCGATCTCGAACGGACCCGGCATCACGACGCCGATACCGAGGAGCCTGTCCGACGATCCGGGGATTGCTTTGCAGACCGTGTCGATTTCCGCCGTGAGCAGGGGCGTGATGCGCTCAGGCGCAGTATCGCCAAGGGGGATGGTCCGATGGTCGCGGATGCGACCTGTCAGGTCGACCAGCACGGTGGCCATGTGATCGGGGGCGATCTCGATGCCGACCGTCATGCCGCCATCAGGATTGACCATGACCTGGACCGGCGGGAGACCGCGGCCCGAGCGCAGCCGCCCGCATTCGAGCAGGAGACCTTCCTCGATGAGTTCGCCGACAATGTTGGAAACGGCCTGCGAACTGAGATGCGCGAGCCGGGCGATCGCCGTTCGCCCCAGGGGGCCGTGCAGGCGCACCGCGTCCAGTACGACCCGCCGGTTATGCGTGCGGTTGCGTTCCGGGTTGTTGCCAATTGCAACTTTTGATGGCGGCAGGGACTTCTGACGGGGCATCGCGAGCTCGTATCCGGCAAGACGATGGCGGCACTCGACGAATAACTCAAGTGAATTATTTTATTGACAGCAGCCCATCGAGCAAGCGAGCCTATTGGAATGGGCAGGATGGATCGCGCTCTGCCTTGGGAACAATCACCACGCCGACACGAAACTCGGGTGGATCATGTGGAGGGTCTCGCATGCGTTTTAAAAAGATGATCGCCGGTCTCGCGTTCGGCGTCAGCGTTCTCGCGGCAAACGCCGCGAGCGCGGTCGAGATCGAATACTGGCAATATGTGTTCGAATCCCGCGTGAAGGCGATGGATCAGCTGATCCAGAAATTCCAAGCGGCCAATCCCGGCATCACGGTGAAGCACACGACCTTCCCCTATGCGGAATACCAGACCAAGGTCGCTGCCTCCGTGACGGCGGGTCAGGGACCGGACGTGGTTCAGCTCTTCTACGGGTGGGTCGATGGCTTCCTCGCGGGCAAGCTCATTCAGCCGCTGCCGAAGGATGCCTTCCCGCATGACAAGATCGAGGCGGAATTCTTCCCGATCGTCAGCGCGATGAAGCGCAATGGCGAGTATTACGGCCTGCCGACAGCGGTTCGCTCGTTGGCGCTTTTCTATAACAAGAAAGCGTTCCAAGCCGCCGGCCTTGACCCGAACAAGCCGCCGCAGACGCTTGAAGAGTTCGTCGCCGCCGCTGAGAAGACCGTGAAACGCGACAGCGCCGGCAACATCACCTCGGCTGGCGTCACCCTCGATATGGCAGGACAAGATCACCAATGGTGGCGTGAAGTCCTCGTCCGTCAGAATGGCGGCGTGCCCTACACCGACAATGACCGCAAGGTCGCCTATGACAGCGAAGCCGGCCTGAAGGCACTGCAATTCTACGTCGACCTCCAAACAAAGCAGAAGGTCGGCCTTGCCGGCTTCATGGATGAAGGGCAGGCGGCGTTCAAGGCGGGCCTCGCCGCCATGACCATCGACGGCACGTTCCGTCTCGGTGCATTCTCGTCCATCAAGGCTTTCGAGTGGGGTGTGACTGAATTACCGGCGGATGCGAAGGGCATGCGCAGCAACTACGCGAGCTATTTCGCCAATGCGATCAGCAGCAAGGTGCAGGGTGAGAAGCTCGAGGCCTCGAAGAAGTTCTTGGCCTATATCAGCTCGCCCGAAGCAATGGACATTTGGCTGAAGGCGGTCGGCGAGTTGCCTGCACGTCGCTCGGCTGCAATGACCCAGGAAAACCTGTCGAACCCGATCTATGGTCCGTTCTTGAAGGGGCTGGAATACGCGCATACCACGATGTTCGTGGATGAGGCGGCCCAGCGCCAGACCGCGATCGACATGGTGAACCGCGTTCTGATCCAGAAGCAGGATCCGAAGGCTTCGTTGGCTGAAGCGGCGAAGACCGAGCAGGCCATCATCGACCGGGCGGCGAAGTAAGACCATGACTGCGACGGCATTGCCTGTGAAATCCGGCCGCGTATTGGACAGGCTCAGCCTGCGCCAAAAGCGCGTCCTCTGGGCCTGGACATTCCTGGCGGTGCCGATCGTGTTCTACGGCGCGATCCGCTTCTGGCCGACGCTCGAAGCCTTCGCGCTGTCCTTCACCAACTGGAACCTCTTGAGGCCGGCGGCTTTCGTCGGCCTCGAGAACTACAAGCGGTTGCTCGTTGATCCGCTGTTCTGGCAGGTGTTCCGTAACACCTTCCTCTATCTGATCATCGGCACGCCGGTGAGCCTCGTGATCTCCTTCGTGATCGCCTATTACCTCGACCGCGTGCGTTTCATGCACGGGTTCATTCGCGCCCTCTATTTCATCCCGTTCCTCACGACGGCAGTCGCGATGGCCTGGGTGTGGCGCTGGTTCTATCAGCCGGTTCCGATTGGTGTGTTCAATGCTGCCCTGACCTGGTTCGGCATTCCGCAGCAACCGTTCTTACGCTCGACGACCCAGGCGCTTCCCGCAATCCTGGCTCCTGCCGTTTGGGCCGGCCTCGGCTTCCAGGTCATCATCTTCATCGCCGGCCTCAGAGCGATCCCCACCTCGTATTACGAGGCCGCGCGTATCGACGGCGTGTCGGAATTCACGATCCTTCGTCGGATCACCTTGCCGCTTCTGAAGCCCACCATCGTATTCCTGGTCGTGTTCTCGTCCATCGGATTTCTGCGCATCTTCGACCAAGTCTACAACATGAACTTCAATGATCCCGGCGGGCCCCTCAACACGACGAAACCGATCGTGCTGATGATCTATCAGACGGCGTTCAAGTCGCTCGACATGGGCTACGCCGCCGCGCAGACGGTCGTTCTCTTCATGATCCTGCTCGCCGTCTCGCTCATTCAGCTTCGTATCCTGAAGGATCGTTGACGATGACCACCACCGCTGCTGCTCTTGAAGCCCGGCTGTCGCGCCGGTCCATCCGCCCTGGTCGCATCATTGCCTGGACGCTGCTCTTCCTCGGCGGCGTAGTGATGATGACACCGATCCTTTTCATGCTCTCGACGTCGCTGAAGGATGCGTCGCAGGTTTACGACCTGCGTCTGATTCCGGAATCTCCCTCGTTCGACAACTACATCGCAGTGCTTTCCGACGGGCGCTTTCTCCGTTGGTTCCTCAACTCGCTGCTTGTTGCGGTCTGCGTGACGGTCTCGAACGTGTTCTTTGACTCGCTTGTCGGCTACACGCTTGCGAAGTACCAGTTCCGGGGGCGCTATTTCATCTTCATCGCAATCCTTTCGACGTTGATGATCCCGACCGAAATGCTGGTCATTCCGTGGTATCTCATGGCGAGCAACCTCGGGTGGATCGATACGTACTGGGGCATCATGTTTCCCGGCATGATGACCGCCTTCGGAACGTTCCTGATGAAGCAGTTCTTCGAAACCGTGCCGGACGAGTTCCTCGAGGCTGGCCGTGTCGACGGATTGAACGAGTTCACGATCTGGTGGCGTGTGGCGATGCCGCTCGTGACGCCGGCTCTCTCCGCACTCGCGATCTTTACGTTCCTCGGCAACTGGACGGCCTTCTTCTGGCCGTTGATCGTCACCAATAGCCGCGATCTCTACACCCTGCCTGTCGGGCTCTCGAGCTTTGCTGTCGAGCAGGCAATCCAGTGGGAAATGATCATGACGGGCGCCAGCCTTGCGACGATCCCGACCCTGGCCGTTTTCCTTCTCCTCCAGCGCTACATCGTTCGTGGCGTCATGCTCGCGGGCCTGAAGGGGTGACCATGTCTGCTATTCACGACCCTCGGCGCGACGACAACAGCGTCTTTCCCGACCCCGTCTACAAGGAAACGGTCCTGCGTCCTCTCTTCGATGGCGCCAAGTCGCATCATGTGGACGGCTTTCGATGCATCGACCGGGCGCATCTGGTCATGCTCACCGAGACCGGCATTCTCGACCGCAAGCAGGCCGGCGCCATCGCCCGCGCCCTTGAGGCCATCGATGCGGAGGTCGATGTGCCTTCGCTCACCTATACCGGCGAAGTGGAGGACTTCTTCTTTCTCATTGAGAAGGAGTTAAAGCGCAGGCTCGGGCCCGATCTCGCCGGCCGGCTTCATACCGCGCGGTCGCGCAACGATATCGACCACACGCTGTTCAAGCTGGGGCTGAAGGGGCGGATTGACGCGCTTCTTGCAAAGGCCCGTCATTTGGCCGACGTGCTCATCAAGGTGGCGATGCGCGAGGAAGCGACCCTGATCGTTGCCTACACCCATGGGCAGCCTGCCCAGCCCACGACCTTCGGCCACTATCTCGGCGCGATGATCGAAGTGCTCTTGCGCGACATCGGAAGACTCGCAGAAGCACGCGAGATCGTGGACCGTTCACCGATGGGGGCAGCGGCGATTACGACCTCAGGCTTCCCGATCGATCGGGCGCGCATGGCCGCGCTCCTCGGCTTTGCGCTGCCGCTGCAGAATTCCTATAGCTGTATTGCTGCGGTGGACTACGTGACCTCGACCTACGGGGCCATCGAATTGATGTTCCTCCATCTCGGTCGCCCGATCCAGGATCTGCAGTTCTGGACAAGCTTCGAGGTTGGTCAGGTCTATGTACCGAACGCGTTCGTGCAGATCTCGTCGATCATGCCGCAGAAGCGCAACCCGGTACCAATCGAGCATTTGCGTCACTTGTCGTCGCAGACCTTCGGCCGCGCCCGCGCCATGCTCGACGTGATGCACAACACACCGTTCACGGACATGAACGACAGCGAAGGCGAGACTCAGGCCATGGGCTATGAGGCCTTCGCCTCGGCGGCCCGTGTCCTCGACCTGCTGGCGGCGTTGATGGCGGAAATCCGTATCGACGGTGCGCGTGTACGCGACAATATCCGTCGCAGCTGCATCACCGTGACAGAGCTTGCTGACAGTCTCGTGCGGCGAGAAGGGCTGTCCTTCCGCGAAGCGCATGAGATCGCAGCGGCAGTCGCGAAAGCTGTCGTGGCCGTGCAAGGTGATCTCGCGAAGGATGGTTATGCTGCGTTCCTGAAGGCGTTTTCCGAGGCCACAAAGCGCGAGACTGCAATCGACGCAGCTGCCTTCGCAGAAATGGTTTCGCCCGAGCATTTCGTCGCGGTCCGCGACCGCTTCGGCGGGCCGGCTCCAAAAGCCTTGCAGGCCGCTCTCCAACACTATCGCACGCAGCTCGACGCGCTGACGGCGCAGGCGACGGCTATCGCAGCCCGTGAAGCCGTCGCAGCGGCCGAACTGATCAACAAATTTCAAGCGCTTCTGGGAGAAGCCTGATGGCCAATATTGTCCTCAACAATCTCGTAAAGAAGTACGGGAACACAACCGCCGTCCATGGGATCGACCTCCAGGTCAAGGATGGTGAGTTCGTCGTGCTCGTCGGCCCCTCGGGCTGCGGAAAGTCCACGACGCTGCGCATGATCGCCGGGCTCGAAGACATCTCCGGCGGCACGATTTCCATCGACGGCCGTGTGGTCAATGAGGCCGAGCCGAAGGACCGCAACATCGCTATGGTGTTTCAGAACTACGCCATCTACCCGCACATGACGGTGGCGCAGAACATCGGTTTTGGGCTCTACACCTCGAAGCTGCAGGAATCCGAGAGGAAGAAGCGCATCGAAGAGACTGCGCAGATTCTTGGTCTCGAGAAGCTGCTCGAGCGGCGGCCCTCGCAACTCTCTGGCGGACAGCGCCAGCGTGTCGCCATCGGTCGAGCCATGGTGCGCAATCCCGCCGCGTTCCTCTTTGACGAGCCGCTCTCCAACCTCGATGCGCAATTGCGTACGCAGATGCGACTCGAAATCAAGAAGCTCCATCAACGACTGGGCACCACCATTGTCTTCGTGACCCACGATCAGGTGGAAGCCATGACCATGGCCGATCGCATCGTGGTGATGCGGGACGGGCACATTCTTCAGGTCGGGACGCCGATGGATCTCTACGAGAGACCGGCGGACATCTTTACCGCGCGGTTCATCGGCAGCCCGACCATGAACCTTCTGCCGGCGCGTCTTATCGAGAGGGCGGGGCATCACGTCGCGGAACTCGATAGGCTCGGCGCATCCGTGGCGCTGTCGTCTGCTGGCATTTCGGATGCCAAGGGGCCAGAGGTTCTCGTCGGCGTGCGTCCGCACGACCTTGTTGTCGGTGCGCAAGCCGGAGAAGGCGGTCTTTGCCTCTCCGGAACGGTCTCCGTCGTCGAACCGCTCGGTCCGGAGACGCTCGTGCACCTCGATCTCGGTGGCACATCGATCATTGCCAGCGCTCCCGGCAAGATCATCCCGAAAGCGGGTGATCATGTGACGGTCGGCGCTCAAGCAGGCAGCCTCTATCTGTTCGACAGCAAGACTGAACGCGCCCTATGCCGGATGTGACTCGCTTAAGCGAGGCGCGGCATCGTGTGCTGTGTCTTGGAAGAACCTATTGCGACTTGGTTTTCACGGGGTTGAATGGACTCCCGGTCCTCGGGCGTGAGCTTTTCGCTGACGATGTTGCGGTGGTGCCGGGCGGCGGCGCCTTCATCACCGCCGCACATCTCGTAGGCCTGGGACGCGATGCGACCCTTGTGACGCGTCTTGGGACCGATCCGCTGTCGGCAGGCCTCGAAACGGCGCTTGCGGAGAGCGGCGTGGATCTCGGCTTTATCGAGCGTGCAGCCGATGCAGGACCGCAATTGACCGTCGCCATCGTGCAGCCGCAGGATCGCGCTTTCTTGTCGCGCAGAGCCGGGCATGGGCGTCCCGCGACCTTGCAGACCGCGCTTATGTCCCCTGGGGCACGACATCTGCACATTGCCGAGTACGCCACTTTGGTGGAGTTGCCAGGGATTGTCGCGCAGGCCAAGGCTAAGGGGCTGACGGTCTCCCTCGATCCGAGTTGGGATGAAACGCTCATCCATGATCCCGGTTTCCTTGAAAATACCCGTGGCGTCGATCTCTTCCTTCCCAATGTGGAAGAAGCCTCCGCCATCGCCCGCACGGCCGATCAGGAGCATGCTCTCGATCTGTTCACCCGCCACTTCCCAGTCGTGGTGTTGAAGAAGGGGGCAGACGGTGCAACGCTTGCGACGGCTGATGAGCGGCTTTCCCTTACGGCTCCTTGTGTGACTGTGGTCGATACGACCGGCGCGGGTGATGCCTTCAATGCAGGCTTCATACACGGCTGGCTCGGAGGGCAGGATTTATCCGGCTGCCTTGACGCGGCGATCAGGGCCGGGAGCCTTTCGGTTCAAGCCGCTGGTGGCGCGACCGCGTTGAAGAAAGTTGCCGCCGAATAGAATCTGCGACACCGCCAGCGCTCTAAACGGGCCTGCACGCTCTCTGTTGTATTTTTTGATTGGTCGTCCTTTGCGGCCGGCCCTATCAATAGAGCAACGATATAGAGGACGTGTGGGCGGGCTGCCGCCCGGATCGGGAGCCGAGGCGCTATGAATGATCTCTCCCTAGAAGCCCGCATGGCGGCGATTCTGCCGACGGATGGATTCCAAGGCGTGCTTGCCGGGCGCATTTGGCGCCCTGGTATCGGACCTTCCATCGTGGCGATCCGCGAGGAAGGCGTCGTCGATATCACCGCCTCGTACGCGACGATGAGTGCCCTTGCCGAGGCACCCGATCCAGCCCATGCGGTGAGAGTCGCGAAAGGTGAGAGAGTCGGCACGGTTGCGGAGATCCTGGCGAATACCCCATCCGACCGCCGGGACGCGGCAAAGCCGTGGTTTTTGGCTCCCATTGACCTCCAGGTGATCAAGGCCGCAGGCGTCACGTTCGCGGTGTCCATGCTGGAGCGCGTCATCGAGGAGCGCGCGCGGGGAGATGCCAGCGCGGCGGTGGCTATCCGGGCCGAGGTCAATCGCCTTGTCGGGGATGATTTGAGCAGGCTCAAGCCCGGGTCGAACGAGGCGATGGAGCTGAAGGCGGTGCTGGTCGCTCAAGGAGCGTGGAGCCAGTATCTCGAGGTGGGCATCGGCCCCGATGCCGAAGTCTTCACCAAGGCCCCGACCTTGTCCGCCGTCGGGCCATTCATGGACGCGGGCTTCCATCCAGAATCTACCTGGAACAATCCAGAGCCCGAAGTGGTCGTCGTTGTGACGCCGAAGGGCAAAATCGTCGGTGCGACTCTGGGCAACGATGTGAACCTTCGCGACTTCGAAGGTCGTTCGGCGCTTCTGTTGTCCAAAGCGAAGGACAACAATGCCTCCTGCGCTGTCGGGCCTTTCATCCGGTTTTTCGATGAGACCTTCTCGCTCGATGACGTGCGCCAGACCACTGTGACCTTGACTGTCGAAGGCAAGGATGGCTTCAGGCTCGAAGGCTCGTCGTCCATCACTCAGATCAGCCGCGATCCGCAGGATCTGGTCAGCCAGACGATCGGCGCAAACCATCAATATCCCGATGGTTTCGTTCTCTTCCTCGGCACGATGTTCGCGCCGACGCAGGATCGCGATGAGGTGGGCATGGGCTTCACCCATAAGACCGGCGATATCGTCACGATCGCTGCGCCGAAGCTAGGTGGCTTGGTAAACCGCATACGGACGAGCGCGGATTGCGAGCCGTGGACGTTCGGCCTGCGGGCCTTGATGACAAACCTCGCGCAACGCGGACTGATCAAAGGCGAGTCTGTCGGTTGATGCGAGGCGGCCGGACTTTACTCGGCCACCTCGGTCAAGACCTCTTAAGGGGAGACAGGTCTCAGCGACTGTGTGCGAACATGACGTGACGCACTTGCGTGTACTCGGTGAGCCCTGTCATCGAAAGATCGCTGCCATAGCCCGAGTTGCGCATGCCGCCGTGGGGCATTTCGGTGGCGAAGACGCCGTGCGTATTGACCCAGGTCACGCCGTAACGCAAAGCGGCGGCGAGTTCGGCGGCGCGGCCCTGATTGCGGGTCCAGATCGATGATGCAAGCCCATAGCTCGATGCGTTGGCCCAGCCGATGACCTGCTCTTCATCCTTGAACGGGGTGATTGAGACGACAGGGCCGAAGACCTCCTTCTGAACGATCTCCGAGTTCTGGGATGCCGCGATCAGCGTTGGTTCATAGAAGAACCCGCGTCGGTCCGGAGCACGCCCACCCGTGATGACGGCGGCTCCACCGTCGCGAGCGCGGTCGATGAACCCGGCGACACGGTCGCGCTGCCGAGCAGTGATCAACGGACCGAGTTCGGCCTTTGCGTCATCCGGCTCGCCATAGGGCAACGCGGCGATGGCCTGTCCCAGATCGCTGACCAGCTTCTCGTAAATCGGCGCCGAGGCGTAGATGTGGCACGCAGCGGTGCAATCCTGCCCCGCATTGTAGAAGCTTGCCTCCTTGAGCGTTTCAATCAGGCTGGGAAGATCGGCATCATCGAAGACGATGACCGGTGCCTTGCCGCCGAGTTCGAGGTGCGTCCGCTTCATGGTTTCCGCGGCTGTCGCGAGAATCTTGCGTCCCGTGCCGACATCGCCTGTAAGCGAGATCATGCGCACGGCCGGGTGGGAGACGAGTCGGTGGCCAACAGACGCGCCCGTGCCTGTGACGACATTGACGACGCCGGGCGGTAGCACTTCCGCGAAAATCTCCGCGAGCTTCAACAGCGTGAGAGGTGTGTGCTCGGAAGGCTTGATAACGACCGTGTTGCCTGCCGCAATCGCCGGCGCAATCTTCCAACTTGCCATGAGAAGCGGGTAGTTCCACGGAGCAATGGAAGCGACGACGCCGACGGGGTCGCGACGCAGCATGCTGGTGTGCCGGCCATTGCGATATTCTCCAGCGGGCACGCCCGGCATGGTGCGCGCCGCGCCCGCGAAGAAACGAAATACGTCAACCACGTTCGGAACTTCGCCGCCGAGCACATAGCGATGCGGCTTGCCGCAATTCATCGCTTCGAGCTTCGCAAATGTCGCGGCCTCGGCCTCGATGCGATCCGCGATGCGTAGCAGCGCCAAGGAGCGCTCGCGAGGCGAGAGGCCCGCCCAGGACGGAAACGCGGCGTCAGCCGCAGCGACCGCACGGTCGACCTGCGCCTCGCTGGCGCTGGAGAGGGACACAATCAGTTCGCCAGTCGCTGGATTGACGACCGGCTCGGCCGTGCCCTCGCCAGCTTCGAATCGAGCGTTCACGAAAACCTGTGCGTTGTCGAACATCGTTGAAATCCTAGGAGAATGAACAGTCAGGAGTGAGCGGAAAGGGATTTGTCCCGCAAAAGCTCACCGAAGAGGTGAAAGAGCGCTTGGGATTGTCTGTTGCCATCCGCTCGCCATTCCGGATGCCACTGTACGGCGAGAATGGACGATGCTCCCATGCGGGCCGAGACGGCTTCGATGAGGCCATCGGGAGCCGTGGCCTCGACATTCAGACCTGGCGCAAGGCGGTTGATGCCCTGATAGTGAACGGAGTTCACGACGATACTCGGCTCAGAATACACCCGTGAGAGAATGCCACCATTTTTGATACGGACGTCGTGCCTGCAGTCGAACATCGCATCGAGATCTGCCTCAGGCGGTGCGTGATGCGGGATGAAGGTAGCGTTGGTCGCAAGATCGCGTCTCAATGTGCCCCCCAGCGCGACATTGATTTCCTGCAAACCTCGGCAAATTCCGAAGACCGGCTTGCCGACCTGAACCATTTCTCCAAGAAGCCTTTTGACGACCTCGTCGCGGTCTTCGTCGAAAGGCCCCTCCGCGTCGGCGCCTGCGTCGTCGTAGTGCCGCGCCGCGATATTCGATGGGCTCCCGGTGAGCAGAAGCCCGTCCAACATCCCTGCAAGACGCGGCGCGTCAATGAAATCTGGCAGGCTTGGGATAATGATAAGGGAGACATCCATGTGCCTGGCCGCAGCCTGAAGATAGCGCCGCATGACACTGGCAGCGACTTCCTCGCCCAGGGTGCGGTTGCAGGCGATCACACCAAGGAGCGGCCTTTGACGCTCGGCGCTCCCGCATTCGGGTTCGTGGCCGGGGATTGTCATCACGGATGATCCAAGAAAACGGCGTCCTACGCCTCGATGATTTGCGCGCGACTTTCAGGTACGCTGACTGCGACCGGGTCACCCGGAGAAAAGATGTCCGTTCCAGGGGCCAGACATTTGATGCGCAAGTCGCCCAGGCGGAGCACATAACGAATGCGCGCTCCGAGGAAGACACGGGTCTCGACTGTGGCGCGAAAGCCGTTCTGAACAGCCGTCTGTACAGGCTGGAGCTTTATGTCTTCCTGACGCAAAATCAGATGCGCTTTCTGACATGGCTCGGATCCTGGCGCGACCGAGATGATTTCGCCACTCGGCAGGATCGCCTGCGCTCCCGTAGCCGTTTCGCCAACTTTCACAGGAATCAAATTGGCGGAGCCAATGAATTCAGAGGCGAAGCTGGTGCGAGGAGCGGCATAAATCTCCTGCGGGGCGCCGACCTGTTCGATTCTTCCGGCATTCATCAGCACGACCGTATCGGACAGACTCAGCGCCTCTTCCTGATCGTGCGTCACGAAGACCGTGGTGAGCCCTAGCCTGCGGTGAAGTTCGATCAGCTCGACCTGCATGTCCTCGCGCAGCCGCGCATCGAGATTGGACAGAGGCTCGTCGAGGAGCAAGATCTTCGGGTCCGAGACGATCGCTCGCGCCAACGCCACGCGTTGTTGTTGGCCGCCCGAGAGCTGGCGCGGCATGCGATCTGCGAGATGGCCTAGCTGAACCGTTTCGAGGGCTGCCTGGACGCGTTGGTCTTGTTCGCTCCGCGTGCCGCGTTTGCGCATCCGCAGCGGGAACCGCACATTTTCGCGCACGCTCATATGCGGCAGCAAAGCGTAGGACTGAAACATCATGGCGATGTCCCGGTCTTCCGGCGGAACATTCGTCACGTCACGCCCCGCGATGCGCAGGCCGCCACGGGTCACGTTCTCAAGTCCTGCAATGATCCGCAGAAGTGTGGTCTTGCCGCAGCCGCTCGGACCGAGAAGACTGACGAATTGACCGCTTTCGATCGTAAGGGAAATCCCATGCAGCACGTCGACGGAGCCGAAGGATTTGACGATCTGGTTGAGTTCAAGGGTTGCCATGTCAGGTGCCGACGAAGCGTTGGATGCCGAGGAGGCGATCGATGATTGCGATCAGGAAGACAGTCAGACCCATCATCAACGTCGATACCGCTGCAACGGTCGGATCCGGGCTGAACTCCAATTGGTTGTAAATCTGGATCGGGAGGGTCACGAGATCGGGTGTCCGAAGGAACAACGCGACGACGGCCTCGTCGAAGGAAATGTTGAAGGCAAAGAAGGCCCCGGCGGCGAGTCCCGGCACGCATTGGGGCAGAACGACATAGAGAATGCGTTGCCAGCGGCTGGCGCCCATAGTGCGGGCGGCTTCCTCAAGGAACGGGTCGGAGTCGGCGAGGACCGCGAGCGTTGTGCGGATCACATAGGGAAGCGCGATGACCATGTGGCCGATCCAGAGGGCCCAGAAAGAGACTGGTCCGACAGTCGCGCTCCAAAGCATCAGCAGGCCGATGGCGAAGATGATCGAAGGCAGGATTAGCGGTGACAAAAACAGGCCTGCAAGAAGGCCGGTACCGGGCAAACGGCGGCGATGAAGGGCGATGGCAGCGCCGGCTCCGATGATCGTCGCGGTAACCGTGACGAGAACCGCGAGTTTCAAGCTCGTCGTGAGGGCATGAACATAGGCATTCGATTCGAAGATCGCCGCGAACCAGCGCAAGCTGAAGCCGGTCGGTGGAAAGGCGATGAACTGGCTCTCGGACACCGACACGCCCGCGACCACGATGAGCGGTGCCAGGACGAAGATAAGCGTTAGCGTCACGAGGAGCCAAGTGAGCAGGCGTAGTGCGTTGGGAACACCCTTAACCATGACGCCGCCCAGACAGCTTGATGTAAGGGGTCAGAGCGAGGAGAACGCCGACGAGAAGGATCACGGATTGGGCCGCAGCGAAGTTCCATTCGAGCGTCTTCGTCGCCGCGTCGTAAATGGAGGCAGCCACGACCGGTAGTCGGACGCCGCCGAGAAGGGAAGGGGTTACAAAGGAGCTGACAGACAGAGTGAAGGCAAGGAGCGATCCGGCGAGAATGCCAGGCATTGCCAGCGGCAGAATAACGGTTCGCAACGTCGCGAAGAAGCTGGCGCCCATGGTGCGCGAGGCTTCCTCCAAACGCCGGTCGATCTTCATAACAACTCCGAGAATGGAGAGGGTCGTGAAGGGAAGTAGAACCTGCACCATACCAATGACGATGGCCGCTTCCGTGTGCATCAAAGTGAAGTTACGCCCCACGAATCCAAGCTTCCAGAAGGTGAACGGAACCAACCCGCCGCGCCCGAGCAAAACCATCCAGCCAAAGGTGCGCACGACGACGCTCGTCATGAGCGGCAGGATGATGAGGACGATGAGCCAAAGCCGGAGGCCGGGCCGGACGCGTGCCATCACATAAGCGAGGGGAAAGCCGATCACCGCGCAGATCATTGTGATCAGAACGGAGAGATAAATCGTGCGCCAGACGATTCCAAGATAATACGAATCCGTCAAAAAACGCGCGAAGTGTTCAACCGTCAGTCCCCCATCCGCACCGACGATGCTCAAGCGAAGCATCTCGGTGATGGGTAGGACGAATGCGAGCGCGAGCAGGAGAATGCCGGGGCCCGCAAGAGCAAGATCTTCGATGCGATCACGCATGGTGAGCCCCGGCTTTCGGATTAGCGAGCGATCAGTTTCTTCCAGCGCTCGACAAGCGACGCGCGGGCTGCATCGACGGCAACAGGATCGAACCGCATCAGGCCGGAAACGGCTTGCTCGCCATAAACGACTTCCTTCGCGACGGTGTCGTCGAGTTTCGTCGCCTTGTTTGTCGGCGAGTAGCGCAGCTCAGTGGCCCAGCCGGCCTGAACCTCAGGAGACAGGGAGAAGTCGATGAACTTCTTCGCCAGATCCTGGTTCGGACGGTTCGCGACGAGGTTGGCGGTCAGGTACACGGCAGGGGTGCCTTCGGCGCCTTGAACGAACTCGATTGGCAGGCCGGCCTTGCGGAGGGTGTAAGCGTAGTCCTGCGCATAAGGAGCAATCCACGCGTCGTTCTGCGCGAAGTTTTGTTGCATTTCGGGCGATGTCGAGACGACAACGGAGCTACCGAGGAGGCCCTTCACCGCGTCGAAGCCCGGGTCTGGGTTCTTGATGTCGCCACCCTTGACCTTGTTCAGCATGAGGAAGCCGAGAAGGCCGTAGCTGTTGGAAAGGTCGGTGAGGACGATGTGATCCTTGTACGCCGGATCCCACAGATCAGCCCAACGGGCTGGCTTCTTCGGGGCTTTGTCCTTGTTGTAGAGGAGACCGATGGCGGCCACCGCATGGACGGGACCTTCTCCGCGCGACAATCCTTCCGTCGCGAAGGGATAAAGGTCCTTCCCGTTCGACAGTTCCTCAGCCTTGATCGCGCTGATCAGCCCTTCGCGCGCAGCCACGACTTCCTGGCCGCCCGAGAAGTGGATTACGTCGAATTGCGGTGCGGCCTTCTGTGCGCGCAGCTGCGCCAGCGCGTCCGCCGAATAGGCCGTAATGACCTGCACATCCACGTCGTACTTCTTCATGAACGGCTCGATCACGAGCTTACGGTGGATCTGCTCGTAGGCTCCGCCATAAGAATTGATGACGAGCTTATCCTTGGCGGCTACGGGAGTTGCGAGAGCGCCTGCGACGGCAAGCACTCCAGCGATCTGTGACACTCTGGCAAACATTGTTTTCACCCTCTGGTTCGTTGCTCAGGATCAGGAGTTGGGGTCAGCCGAGCCGGCCGATCTCAACCGTTTGCATACCTTCGATGCGGATGCTGCGGCAGGCCGCGGCGATGGCTTCAAGGCCTTCGGTCATGCGGCCGAAGATGTTGCAGGGCGTCCAGCCGATAGGCCCGAAGATACGCCCGCCGTTGTCGTAGAACATACCGATTTCCCAGAATTCGTCGGTCATGCCCTTCATCAGGTTCTTGGCCTGGTAGAACCACAGCAGCTCGCCGGCGATGGGGAAGCAGGTCTGGTTCTCGGCCGGAATGGACAAGGGATCGAAGGTCTGGGCTTCAGGGGGGAGGCCGGTCATGATCTCAGGGCCGGCGAACATCGCGTGGGTGGCCGGAACCTGGATCGGCTTGGCAAGGGCGTTCCAGATGGTGTCGCAGGTCACGGGAGCGTTCTCCCAGTAGAGCTCGATGGTGCCCTGCACATTCTTCTCGACAAACTTCAGGTAAAGGCGACGCGTCGTCATGGATATTTTCCCCAAGGGCCGGGCGTTTCCGCCCAGGCGAGTATTTGCGGGGTTAGCGTCGCAGTCAAAAGTTTATTTGTCCAATTATCGTTCTCTATTGAAACGATAGAAATTTTTTATCGAGAACCGTGCTCGACCCAGGCGAGGCCCGGGGCGGTATCGGCACAAAACTCGGCAGCCGTGCGCCGGGCAAGTTCAGCGACCCTCTCCGTGAGAAGAGAGCCAGGAACGGGGTGATAGCTGGCGATAAAAGCCAGAGGTGGGAAGGGTTTGTTGACCTGTGCCGAGACCAGATCGCCCGTGGCGAGCTCCTTCTGCACGATGATTGTCGGCACGGCGGCAACGCCGAAGCCATCCATGGCGAGGCGGATCATGGTGGGCAGAGAATTGGAATTCGAAAGCTGGGAGGCCAGGACGCTTTCGTCCTGAAAGTAGGGCGCGATCATCCGGTAGGGCGGCGATCCCCGTTGGAAGGTGATGAGTGGCATCGCCCCCAGTTCGGCGACTGTATAGATATGATCCCCATCGACCAGTTTCGGACTTCCGACCCAGGACATGGCATAGGAACAGACGACGAAGCTGCGATAGCCTTCTTCCAGAATGGGGTCGAGGCAGAAGGTGATGTCGAGTTCGCCGCTCTTCATGTGGTGCAGCAGATTGAGCGTTGAATCGGTGACGATCTCGATCTGCGCGCCGGGATAGGTTTGGCGCAGCCGGTCATAGAGACGTGGCAACCAAGTTTGAACGATGGCATCGATGGCCCCGATTCGAAGGGTCACCGCAATGTTTTCCGGATCCGTGAAGCCGAGCTTGAGATCATCGAAATCGCCCAGCATTTTCTCGATAACGCGTAGAGCCTCATGACCTGCGGGTGTGAGGTGAAACTCACGGCCTTCGCGGGCAATCAACTGCACGCCAAGCGTCCGCTCAAGAGCCGCAAGCCGCGAGGAAATCGCCGGTTGCGTGGTGTTGAGATGTTTGGCCGTGCGGCCGAAATGGCGTAACCGCGCCAGATGAACGAACGTTTCGAGGTTGGCGAGCTTCATAACGAGACCCGGTTCACAGGCCGACGGGCGACAAGAGGGATTTATTGGCCTTATGAGACGCCTGTCGCCTCAGCTTCTCAACAGGAAACATTTCAGAGCCGAACTTGTAATAGAGCTGCGCTGAAAGGCATCGAGTATTGCCCTTGAAGTGCCATGATGTCTGGCCATAGCTCAATTCTAACGCACTTCAACTATTCGACTCCAGAATGGAATATTATCGCATAATCTACGAGTGGCATTAAGACCCTCGATATTTTGCAATAATGTTATATTTGATGAACGTCATGTGGGGTTCTAGTTAAAGCCGAGCGTTTGTTCCGGTCTACTAGAAGAGAGTCCGACATGAGTACTTCCCGGCGTTATCTTATTGCCTCCTCCTTGGCTCGTCTCATTCGCAAGGAGCGAGGGGGCAACCGCGTCACGGAAGGCCACTTTCCCAATCAGGCCGACCGCAGCTCTTATGTGATCATCGAAGGCGATATCGGCAACCTCGTGCTCATTACGACCGGGGCGGATGCTCCCGTAGAAGAGCGCACCGAGGTGCCCCGCGCCCACGCTGAGGCGCTTCTCGACGTGACGCCGGGCAAGGTCGACTATGTCC
Source organism: Microvirga alba (assembly GCF_015694465.1). Lineage (GTDB taxonomy): Bacteria > Pseudomonadota > Alphaproteobacteria > Rhizobiales > Beijerinckiaceae > Microvirga > Microvirga alba. The sequence continues at coordinate 20,005 of NZ_JADQDO010000002.1, read as the reverse complement.
GGTCGCACCTGACAGTCGGGACCCGTGACATCCATATCAATCGCTTCGTGACGCCGGGACCGCTTGACTTGATTTCGGTGGAGTTCGAAACCGAGGAAGAGGCAAGAGATTTTCGTCCTCTGTCGTGGTTCGGCCCGGATGTGACGACGGAGATCGCCTACCAGAACCGCGCGATCGCGTTGGAAGGTTTGCCGGCTGCGCCTGATGTTCCGATCTCCAATGCTGCTCTCAACAGCCTCCTTGATGCACTGGAAAACAGGTTCGGCTCGTCTCGCTCCTATGCCGCTCCACAATCGGCACGCAATCCCGCCGACACAGGCGAAGCACGGCGCAATCCGGGGCCAAATAATGAGAAGGCGGCTCGAAAGCCTGCTGCAACCTCGCAGAAAACCGAAATGCCGCCTTTGGTGGCCGCAGAGCCTGCCGAAGATGATAATGGCGGACTGAACCTCAATATCGAGGATAATGTCATCCGTGAACTGGCTCGGTCACTACGCCCGCAGCGGCGCTAGACGGACTTATCTGCGCCGCTTCCGTTCCGGGGCCGAGGGTAGCGCCCTTCGGCACTAGCGAGTTGCGGCGGTCGCCAAGCGCCCAATGCATGATCAGAAAGGTGCACCCGGCGTTCTGATCGGACCCTGCGGCATCGAGAGGAAAGAATCTGATCACGCTTCACGGAGGCATGATCAGATTCTAGAGCATTCTGGGGATGTCTGTGGTGGAGCTTCTCAGGCAGCCCGCGCTGCCTGTAGGAATAAGTCGATGTCCTGCTTCAACCGACCGAGCTGGTGATCGAGCGTATATTTTGCTTGCGTGACGGCCTCTGCGGCTGCCGCCGCTGATGCCGTGGAATCGTTGAGTGTTTCGATGCTTTGTGCGACGGCTTGGGTATGGCCCGTTGTCTGTTGCACACTCATCGCGATTTCAGATGTCACCGCAGCCTGCTCCTCGACAGCCGCTGCGATCGCGGTTGCGATGGTGCTCACCTCTTCTATGACGCGAGCGATCTCGTCGATTTCGGTTGCGCTCTTTTGGGTGGCCGTTTGGATTCCGCCAATGCGGGAGCCGATTTCAGTTGTAGCCTTGGCGGTTTGTGTTGCGAGGGTTTTGACCTCTTGCGCGACCACGGCGAAGCCCTTGCCGGCCTCGCCGGCATGGGCGGCCTCAATGGTTGCGTTCAACGCCAGCAGATTCGTTTGAGACGCAATCTGATCGATGAGATCGACGACATCCCCGATCTGCTTGGCTTGTTCAGCCAAGCCCGCAACCGATTCCTTCGTCCGTTGCGCGCTCTCGAAAGCTTGCCGCGCCACGTCTGCCGAACGACTTGCCTGCTCCCCAATCTCACGCACTGACGCAGCCAGCTGCTCCGTCGCGGCCGCGCCGGATTGCATATTGATTGCTGTTTGCTCGGCGGTGCGTGCGACATTGGTTGCGAGCGAGCTTGCTGAACCAGTTGCCGTGTCGAGAGTTGCGGCACTTTCTGACAAAGCTCCGCTTGCCTCCCCCGAAATCTGGAGACTTGCCTGCACCGCATCTGAAAATGAGGCGATGGCAACAGACAACACCTGCCCTCGTCGCTGGCGCTCTTCAATCATGGCGTCCTGATAGACTGAGATTGCGTAGTCCATGTCGAGCATGATCGCTTTATTCATCGCAGCGATCTTGCGTGCGAGCGAGGCGCCGCTGAATCGATGCTTTGTTGAGAGCGCGTGAACAAGTTCGTTCATGACAAATGAATAGCCGCCGATATACCAGCGGGGTTCGAGGCCGATCCTGTTGTGAATCAGGCCGATCCGCCGAATGCTCTCAACATAGTCGAGATCGAAGCGGCCGCTGAAAAGACGCTCCCAGTGCTTCGACTGCGCGGAAACCAGCCGGTTCTGCTGCGACCCTATCATTTGAGAAAGCGCGGGAACCTTATGCAAATGACCGTAGAAGTTCTGCAGCACCTGAGGCAGAGACGGAGAAAGAACCTGCCATATCGCGTTGAGCTCACGGCATGCCTCCTGGTCGATATTCAAGAAGCGAAGCCGATCGGCGAGCGATTTGTCGTCTTGCATGGTCATTTCCCAGGCGCTGAATGCATTCGGTCCCGGGATTTAGAGTGCCAGGATTGACCCAGGCTTGCATGGCGCACGTCGAAATCGAATTTCCTGACCGAATGCGCCCTGCTTCGATAGGCTGCGGGCCTACTTTGCAATTCCGACCATTGCGAACGCTTTAGCGCCTTTACGGATGAGATGTTCGATACTGATGGGCTGATAGATGTTGTAGCGCCTACCCCTTTCAGGGCTAGCCCAGAAATAGCGCTCGGCTTGGGCTGCCGGTACAGCGGGGCTGAAGAAGTACCCTTGCCCATAGTCGCAACCCAATGTCCGAAGAAACCGCAACTGCGACTCACTCTCGAGCCCTTCGGCTACGGTCTTAATTCTCAGACTTCTCGCCAACACCAAAGTTGCCCTCACGATGGCCTGGTCATCTGAGTTCGAGTTCAGACCAGCGATGAAGGAACGATCGATCTTTATCTCATCGATCGTATAAGTCTTCAGGTGTGTGAGCGAGGCAAATCCGGTCCCAAAATCGTCCAAGGAAATGGACACGCCCATCTGGCGAAGGTCGGACAGAGCCTGCGCCACCTGCGTGGCCTTATCGTCGAGTAGAACCGATTCCGTGACTTCAACGGTCAGCCGTGACAACGGGACGCCCTTTGAAGCAAACAGTTCGGCGACCTTCCGAGGATAGTCTCCGCGCCTCAATTCCGGCGCCGTGACATTGATGGACACCTTGAAGGGCGGCATGTTTGCTTTCTGCCACCGGAGAAGATCATTGCTGATGCTCAGAAGCATGTGCTCGCCCAACATCACGGCGGCTTCGGGATCGCTCAGGGCGTTGGGAAAATGAGCCGGGGAAAGCAGGTCTCCATTCGGCAAGATCCAGCGCGCGAGGGCCTCGAACCCATGGCAACGGCGATCGGTTAATTGGATCTGCGGCTGATAGTAAGGCCTGACCTTCCCTTTCTCGAGCAGGGAACGAAAGGTCGACATCTGCTGGAGGCGCTCTGTCAAGGCTGCCCGCATCTGCGGGGCAAAGATCTGAGCCTGACCTCTACCTTCGGCCTTCGCTCGATAAAGCGCGATATCGGCATTCTGCAGCAGTTCATTGATATCAGCACCGTGATCCGGAAAGAGAGCGACCCCCAGGCTTGCGCTCAATCTGATCTTGGGGGAGTGATCCGTCACCAATGACGTGACGGCTTCGAGAAGTCTGCCGACCATCGGCATTATATCGTCGCTAGACGAAATGCCCTTCATGACAAGCGCGAACTCATCGCCTCCGAAGCGAGCGATCGCATCTGCCTCCGATGCGAGTGCTTGAATCCTTCGACCAACCTCAAGGAGGATGGCGTCGCCGGCCTGATGACCAAGCGTATTGTTCAAGTCCCTGAAATGGTCGAGATCAATCAGCACAAAGGCGATTTTCCCAGCGATGTGGCGTGCTTCGGTAAGCGAGTTTTCGAGCTGGGCATGGAAGTGGGTTCTATTGGAGAGCCCGGTAAGGGGGTCGTGTGTCGCCATGTCCTGGAGCCGTCGACCCATCGCGCGGCGGACTATGACATCTTGCAGGACTCCAAAGAGCTGGTCTGCGTTGCCGTCTTCGAGTTCCAACTCCTCGCTGTCCGCAAACTCGACTTCATCGGTCGCGGAAAGTGACCTTGCCGCGTCAAACTGAGCGTCTGCGGCGGTCGCGCGACCAGTGAAAAGTTGCAGCATCTCCCGGCCGCGGGAGTCATATGCAGCAAGGATATCGTTGCGCGATAGCAGCATGCGGGTCATCCAACGGCGGTCTCGTCACTACAGATCGGCTCCATCATTGCGGCAGCAACCGAAAGATATAATATTCCTATAACCGGAAGGGGAGGTCTCCCGGGTCCTTCCGCATTGGCGCATCTGCGACGAGAGAACGTAGCCGCGATGAATTAATTTCTATTAAACGCTCAGTTTAAGATCGCTAACAGCCGCGGGCTATTACGCAATGTTATTCATCTTCGGCCGCTCTGGCCCTCCGCTCCAGGCTATCGACGCGCGGTGATCAAATACCTCGATCCGGCTTCGTCGCTCTGCGTCAGCTTCGGGCAAGGTTACGCGCGTAGGTCTCTATGGAAGGATACCCCGAGTTGGAGGTCCCCGTGGGATCGGTCTTTCTTTTCGATGTTGCCTCGCGCCAGGCGCAATGGCTTGCGGTCCGCCAGGCGACGATCTCTGGCAACATTGCGAACGCGAATACTCCCGGCTTCAAGTCGTCGGATGTCGAGCCGTTTGCGAATGTGCTCGACAAGACGCAACTTTCGATGGCAGCAACGGATCGTGGACATATCGGCTCAGACACTTCTCAGGTTCGGGCAGTGAAGGTCAAGAAGACCGACAGTTGGGATGTCATGCATTCTGGAAATTCGGTCAGCATCGAGCAGGAAATGGCTAAAGCAGGCGATGTCAATCGCGACTACTCGCTCAACACCAGTATCGTCAAAGCCTTCCATCGAATGATTCTTGCGAGCACGAGGGGCGGGCAATGATTGATCCATTGCAGGCATCGTCAAAGCTCGCAGGAGCGGGCCTCGAGGCGCAATCCTTGCGCCTTCGAATCGTTTCCGAAAACATCGCTAATGCGCAGTCGACTGGACAGACGGAAGGGTCCGATCCGTACGCCCGAAAGACGATCACCTTCCGAAGCGAGCTCGATAGAGCGCTTGGAGGAACCACGGTTCGCGTCAAAGAAGTCGGCGTCGATCAGGCGCCGTTCCAAGTTGAGTACGACCCGGGCAATCCGGCGGCGGACGAGAAGGGCTATGTGAAAATGCCAAACGTCAACATGCTGATCGAGATGGCGGACATGCGTGAGGCCAATCGTACGTACGAGGCGAACCTGCAGATGATGAAGCAGGCGCGGTCCATGATTTCCAGCATGATCGATATGTTGAGAGGCGCGTGATGATTGAGGCGATTTCGACGATTTCATCATTCATCGACCGATCGGGCCAAGTCTCGGGAACACAGCTCACGGGGCTGCAGAAAATCTCGCCCGCAGCCGCTGCTCCACAGACGGCCGACTTTGGCGGCATGATGCTGCAAGTCGCAGCAAAGGCGACGGAGACGCTGAGGGCCGGCGAGGCTGCGGCAATTTCCGGCATACAGGGCAAGGCCTCCGTTCAACAGGTGGTCGAGGCGGTGATGTCGGCAGAACAGACACTCCAGACGGCCATCGCGATCCGAGACAAGGTCGTTGCGGCATACCAAGAAATCTCACGGATGGCGATCTAAGGAGAAGGTTATGAGAGCTCTCGCTATTGCTGCGACAGGCATGAATGCCCAGCAGCTGAATGTCGAGGTCATTGCGAACAACATCTCGAACGTCAACACGACCGCTTTCAAGGGCGCGCGAGCGGAGTTCACCGATCTTCTCTATCAGGCGGAACGCCTGCAGGGGGTGCCAAATCAAGCGGGTGAAGCGCCGATTCCGGAAGGAGCGATGCTTGGCCTCGGTGTGAGAACTGCGGCGATCCGAAATCTACATCGTCAGGGGCCGCTCACCAACACAACAAACCAATTCGACCTCGCCTTGAATGGACGCGGATGGTTCCAGGTGAACAGCCCGAATGGCGAGACGATCTACACGAGGGCTGGCTCATTCAACAAGAATGGGAACGGGCAACTTGTGACGATTGACGGGTACACGCTGGACCCGGCAGTCATCATTCCGCCGAACACGGTGGATGTCGTTATCAATGAGTCTGGTCAGGTTTTCGCCAAGGTTGACGGTCAGCCCGTTCCGCAGAATGTCGGCCAGCTCACGATCGCAAACTTCGCGAACGATTCAGGTCTGGAGCCGCTCGGCAACAATTTCTACCGGGAATCGCCTTCGTCAGGAGCGCCGGTCGTCGGGGTTGCGGGTGATCCAGGTTTTGGAAAGATTCATCAAGGTTACCTTGAGGGCTCGAACGTCGATCCGGTTAAGGAAATTACCAATCTGATTTCCGCACAGAGAGCCTTCGAGATGAATTCGAAGGTGATTCAAGCGGCCGACGATATGGCTGGAACAATATCGAAGGGCATTCGCTAGTTCGCGACGCGGCTGCTCATGGAATTGATCATGACGAATTCACTTCGGAACATCGCCTTCGCTCTCGTGACCTTGATCTGGATCACGAAGCCTGCGTTTGCGCAGGAGCAGATGCTGCCTGTTCCGACCGTGACGATCTATCCGGGAGATATGATCAGGGAAACGATGTTGAGAGAGCGTAGTTTCCCGCCGAATTATCGAGCCAGATCGGCAGTCGCCGACTCTTCCGCCGCATTGATTGGAAAGACCGCACGGCGGACATTGCTCCCCGGAGAGGCAATCCCATTCAATGCTGTGGACGATGCAAGGCTTGTGACACGGGGCGTGCCGACGCAGGTTGTGTTCCAGGAGGCGGGATTAACGATCACGACCATGGGATCGCCGCTTCAATCAGGTGGGCTCGGCGAGCAGATCAGGGTCCGTAACATGGACACCGGTCGAATCATTCTTGGCACAGTGCGAGCGGATGGAAAAGTCCGCATAGGTGATTGAGAATGGTCAGACTGTTCCTGATACTCCTCTCTGTATTATTTGCCGGTGTCGCTCACGCCTCGACGCGCATCAAGGATATTGCTTCTGTTCAAGGGGTCCGCGACAACCAGCTCGTAGGCTACGGTCTGGTCATGGGGCTTCAGGGGACCGGTGACACCCTCCGCAACTCTCAATTTACAGAGCAGTCCCTTCAATCGATGCTCGACCGCATGGGGGTCAATGTTCGAGACATTCCTTTGCGGACGCGAAATGTTGCCGCCGTCACCGTGACGGCCGATCTGCCGGCCTATATCGGAACAGGTTCTCGCATCGACGTTACGGTCACTTCCCTCGGTGATGCTACGTCGCTCAAAGGTGGGACGCTGATGCTCACGGCGCTCATGGGCGGCGATGGTCAGGTCTATGCGGTAGCCCAAGGGCCGGTCGCGGTTTCAGGGTTCAACGCGACCGGCCAAGCTGAGACGCTGACCCAAGGCGTCGCGACCGCAGGCAGGATTCCGAACGGCGCTCTCATCGAACGAGAGGTGCCGGGGCAGTTCCGCGACATGCCTTCTCTGGTGTTTGAGCTCAAGAATCCTGACTACAAGACCGCGACATTGATCACGGATGCGATCAATGCCTACGCGGAGAAGCGTTATGGGAAGCGAGTCGCCACGCCGCGCGACTTTCGCACTGTTGTTCTACAAAAGCCCCGCGACATAGGTGCAACCCGATTTCTCGCGGAAATTGGCGATCTTCGCGTCCAACCCGATACTCCCGCCAGGGTTGTCGTCGATCAGCGAACGGGAACCGTCGTGATTGGGAAAAACGTACAGATTTCGACCGTCGCGATGACACATGGAAATCTGACGGTTCGCGTCACGGAAACGCCGCTGGTATCGCAACCTGAACCCTTTTCCGGGGGCCGCACGGCGGTTGTTCCCAGAACACAGATCACGGCAAACGAGCAGGACGCTCATCTTGCGGTGATTGGAGGATCCGACTTGCAGACATTGGTCAAGGGGTTGAACCAGATCGGCCTCAAGCCAACCGACATCATCGCGATCCTTCAGGCGGTGAAGACTGCTGGAGCGCTTCAGGCGGATCTCGTTGTTCAATGATGCTCCCGGCATGAGGTTGCCGTCGATGAGAAGATTTATCGGTTACCTGCTTCACGATCGTTCCATCACCGGATTCCGCGCTATGCCCATGCACAACTCGCAATCTGTAAAATACTTTCTTTCCGTCCTCGTGATCGCCTCTATCGCATCCGGCAATGCGAGCTCTGCATACGCGCAGGAAAAGGCTGCAGCCGATCGCGGCCCGGCGCCGAAGCCGGTTGAGCTGCTGAAGGACGCGAAAGCCAATCCCTACTGCGCAAATATTGCAGATGCAGCAGCCGATGCGAGGTTCGCCTGGCAAAAAGAGACGCTCGCATCGCTCGAAAAGCAGATCGAGGGCCGAATTAAGGTCCTTGAAGAAAAACGGGCCGAATATGAGGTGTGGCTGAAGCGGCGGAATGAGTTTTTGGCAAAGGCCGACGAAGGCGTCGTTGCGATCTATGCCAGAATGCGCCCCGATGCCGCGGCATTGCAACTCGCGAACATGCACGACGAAACCGCGGCAGCGATCCTTACCAAGCTCAGTCCACGAAATGCCAGCGCCGTACTTAACGAGATGGAGCCGGCCCGTGCAGCGCAACTGACGAACGTGATCACCGACACGACGAAGCGGACCCAAGAGAATGAGAAGTCGGGATGAGACAACTCCTTATATCTTCGGCCGTGCTGTTCTTGGGCGCATGCGCCACGAATCCAAATGACATCGGGCGCGAGCCGAGCATGACACCGGTTGGATACGGTCTCACCGTCGCTCGTGAACCGGTTCCCACCGTGTTTCCGTCGTCCGGCAGAGCGTCATACAACTCACTTTGGTCGCAGAGTAGTGCGGATCTCTTTCAGGACCCGCGCGCGAAAAAGGTCGGGGATGTCGTGACTGTCACGATTTTGATCGATGATAAGGCCAAATTCGACAACACGACTGACAGATCGCGGAAGTCGAAAGCCAATCTCGGGTTCGATGTCGGGTTTAACTTCAATGGGCGTGCCTCTGACTTCAAAGGGGATGGGGACATTCGTTCGGGCTCGTCCTCTGAAGGTCAGGGTTCGATCGATCGATCCGAAAAGCTCAGGCTTTCTGTTGCTGCGGTGGTGACCGAAGTGCTTCCAAACGGAAATGTCATCATCAGCGGCTCGCAGGAAATCCGGGTCAATTTTGAGGTTCGCGTTCTCAATATCGCCGGCATCGTGAGGCCGGGTGATATTTCGCGCAAGAACACCATCGGCTATGACAAGATAGCAGAGGCGCGTGTCTCCTATGGAGGGCGCGGACGCCTTACGGACGTCCAGCAACCGGCCATTGGGCAACAAATTTATGATGCGCTCGTGCCTTTCTAGAATCGTCTAGGAATATACAAAGAGAATGGCCAGGAAACCCGTCGGCGCATCGCCATCGAAGTCGGAACTATCTGCGAAGGGTAGTGGTCGTTGGCTTGTGACGTTGCTCGTCCTCACGGTGCTCGCCATAATCACGGGAGGGGCTTTCGGTCTTTACATGGTGGCCACCGTTGAAAAGGCGGTCGATGAAAAGAAGAAAGGCGAGGAGAAACAGGCGTCTCGTGTTTTGACCTACTCCGGTGATATGACGTTAAAGACCCTTTCCCCCGTCGTCACAAATCTTGCCGGATCTGCTGAGACGTGGATCAGGATTGAATCATCGATAGTGTTCGCCAACGGGTCGATACAGAGCCCAGATGTGCTGGCCTCCGAGATACGCCAAGATATATTGGCGTATCTGAGGACACTTTCACTCCCGCAAATCGAGGGCGCCAGTGGCCTGCAGCATTTGCGCGAAGATCTGAATGAACGCGCTCAAATGCGCTCCAAGGGACTGGTGCGCGAACTGATCATCGAAACCCTCGTCGTCCAGTAGGCGCTTCGTCACGACTGGGATAACTAGAATCGATACGAATCTTAAGATTGCCTGTCGCGCTGTCAGACGATCCCGTCTTTGTTATGCGTTAATTCACTTCATCCGACCATATCGAGCAGAAGCTCTCACATTCTCATGATCGTTCGTTTTCTCTTCATCGGCATCTTTTCTCTCCTCACAACAAGCGCGAGTGCGCAGCTCCCAGGCCTCGAGGCCATGATCCCTGCGGGTGACGGCGCTGTCAGCGGTCGCATTATTCAGCTTGTGGCGTTGCTCACGGTTCTCTCGCTCGCGCCCGGCCTTCTGATCATGGTGACGAGCTTTACACGCTTCGTCGTGGCTTTGTCGTTTCTGCGGTCAGGCCTCGGCCTTCAGAGTACGCCTGCCAACTTGTTTCTGATCAGCCTTTCGCTGTTCATGACCTTCTATGTCATGGCACCGACCTTTGATCGTGCCTGGCAGGATGGCATCCGGCCGTTGACCGAAAACAGGATTTCCGAGGCTGAGGCCTTTACGAAGGTCACCGATCCGTTTCGCGAGTTCATGCTCACTCATGTCCGTCCGAAGGATCTCCAGACTTTCAGCGACCTCGCGGTCAATAGTTTCCCCAAGCCGCAAGACGAATCCAAGGTCGATCTGCGCATTCTCATCCCGGCCTTCATGATCTCGGAGTTGCGGAGGGGCTTCGAAATCGGATTTCTGATCGCGCTTCCGTTTCTGGTGATCGACATGATTGTGGCAACCTTGGTGATGTCCATGGGAATGATGATGATGCCGCCCACGGTCATTTCCCTTCCTTTCAAAATCCTGTTCTTTGTTCTCATCGATGGCTGGAACATGCTCATCGGCGGGCTCGTGCGGTCTTATTTCTAACGGAAGCGAAGCATCCAAGCGTCCAGGGCCCTACCCTTCGAGAGGTGCGGTCGAGCTCTTCGAGAATTCAGACTCTGCGTCTCGCGTTAAGCAAGTTTTAAGAGTAACAGGACTTAGATCGCGTGATCAGGTTGTTTCGGCTTGACGACGGCCACAGCTTCACACAAGCTTCGATCGTCAAACTGACAATTATGGCAGATTGGATAGACGACCCGTTGAGGCGCTGTCCGAAGGCATGAAGCCGTCCTGCCATACCGGTGGAAGTCCGGTATGTCCCCGAAATCTTATTTCATTCAAAGGGACAGCGATATGTCTAGCCTTCTGACCAACAACTCCGCCATGACCGCTCTGACGACGCTGAAAAGCATCGCCGGGCAACTCGATCAGACCAGCAATCGTATCTCGACCGGCCTGAAGGTGGCGAGCGCCGCCGACAACGCCGCTTACTGGTCGATCGCAACGACGATCCGCGCCGACAACGGTTCGCTCGGTGCTGTGAAGGACGCTCTCGGTCTCGGTGCGGCTTCGGTCGATACCGCCTTCAACGGCATGAACAGCGCCATTGAAGACATGAAGTCGATTCAGGCGAAGCTGACGGCGGCCATGTCGCCGAACGTCGATCGCGCCAAGATCCAGACCGAAATCAACGCCATTCTCGGCAAGATGAAGTCGACCGCCGACGGATCGGTGCTTTCCGGTGAGAACTGGCTGTCGACCGACTCGGGCGCCGGTAACTACGTGTCCGATCGTAAGATCGTCGCGGCGTTCTCCCGCGTCGACGGCGCGATCACGATCGACACCGTGAACGTCTCGGTCGATTCCACCAAGCTGTACGACAAGACGACGACGGCGTCTGCCACGGCTGGAACGGATGCCGACATCACTGCGGATAAGACCACGTTCGATGCTGCCAAGACCCAATGGGTAGCCGACCAGGCGACCTGGGAGGCCAGCACGAAGGACGCTACTGCTAAGGGTGTTTATGATACGGCAAAGACGACCTTCGATACCGCCAAGACCACCTATTCTACCGCAATCGACACAGCTAACAAAGCTGCCGTCAAAGGAGCTGACGGCGAGGGCGGTATTCTAAACAAGGAATGGGCGGTTTTCGGTAAGGACGAAGACGGCGCTTACAAGGCCTATGAGCTCTCGGTCGACAAGCTGGACATCTCGGCGATCCAGAACCAGGATCTGTCGAAGCTTCGTGCTTATGTCGCCGTGGTCGACAAGGCCCTGGGCGCTATGACGGACGCTGCGACCACGCTGGGTGCGAACAAGACCCAGATCACGTCGCAGACGACCTTCGTCGAATCGCTCATCAAGTCGAACGAGCGCAGCATCGGTGCTCTCGTGGACGCCGACATGGAAGAAGAGTCGACCCGCCTGAAGGCTCTGCAGGTTCAGCAGCAGCTTGGCGTTCAGTCGCTCAGCATCGCGAACGGCAACACGCAGGGCATTCTCTCGCTCTTCCGCTAATTCCGTTCATCCCTCGTTTGAGGGGCGGAAACGATTGGGCCACGCTCTTCCGGAGCGTGGCCTTTTTGTTGCGCAATCTCCGCGCAAGATTGGAGAGTGAAATTGCTGTCGAAGCCTGTAATTTCAGAAGTCGAGTTCGTGCATGACTGGTCGCCAACACGCCGAGAAACTCTGGAGCAATCTCCTGGAACTCGGAGCGCGTCGCCTCGCGGCGCTTGGCATCATCGGACTCGTCGTGTTTCTGGCCGTTGGGTTAGGAGCGTACTACCTGAGCCGCCCCGCGCAGGAAGCCCTTTATACCGGCCTCGAGCGTGAAGATGTGAGCCGCATCGGAGCCACGTTGAAGGATGCGGGAATTCCGTTCGATGTGAGCGCTGACGGTACAGCAGTCCTCGTCAGTTACGGACGAACGGCGCAAGCCCGGATGCTTTTGGCTGAGAAAGGGTTGCCGCAGAGTTCAAAGTCAGGATACGAGCTCTTCAACGATCTTGGATCGCTCGGATTGACCTCCTTCATGCAGGAGGTCACGCGCGTCAGAGCCCTCGAAGGCGAGATCGCGCGCACCATTCAGACGATGAAAGGCGTGAAAGCCGCACGGGTTCATATTGTGATGCCCGACCGCGGTTCGTTCCGCCGCGAGCAGCAACCGGCCTCGGCGTCAGTCGTCGTGCGCACCGAGCAGGCTGACGATATGGGTTCTGCCCAAGCGATCCGCCACCTTGTTGCGGCGGCAATCCCGGGCATGAAGGTCGATAGGGTGACGGTGCTGAATACCGATGGCACACTCCTGATGTCAGGCGACGACGGCGCGAATGTATCGACGGGAAAAATGGCGAGCCTCGAGCGGGTTGTCGGTCGCGAGATCCAGGATAACGTGCGCAGGACACTCGCCCCGTACCTTGGCCTCGGAAATTTTGAGATCAGCGTCGCCGCGCGCCTGAACACCGACAAGACCAACACGAGCGAGACGATATACAACCCGGAATCGAAGGTCGAGCGCTCCGTTCGGACGGTCAAGGAAACCGAGGTCTCTCAAAATCGGAGCAACCAGAAGCCGACGACCGTGCAGCAGAACTTGCCGAATGAACGCGTGAGGTCGGAAGGCGGCGATAATTCAAGTGAAGATAACCAGCGCCGTGAGGAGCTGACGAACTACGAGATCTCGTCGAAAACCGTGCAAACTGTTAGCGACGGCTACTCGATCAAGAGCCTGTCCGTGGCCGTTCTCGTCAATCGAAGCCGCCTTGCCGCCCTTGTCGGTGGGGACCAGGCGCAGGCCAATATCGATGCCCGGCTCACCGAGATCGAACAACTGGTGTCGTCTGCGGCAGGGTTCAATCAAGCCCGTGGGGACCAGATCAAGGTGGCCGCTGTGGGATTCATTGACGACGGCCGGATGATGGAGCCGGCGCCGCCGTTGAGCTTCGTTGAAGTCCTGATGCGGCAGTTTGGCAACATCATCAATGCCGCGACGATCCTGGTCGTAGCAACGCTCTTGATCTGGTTCGGCTTGCGCCCGGCTGTTACGGCCATTCTCGCGCGGCCTGAAACGGAGCAGGGGTATGACGCATCTGCGCCCGATCTCCTTGGCGAAGCTGCGGGCTTGGAGGGTGAGGGGGTCGCCCAACTTGAGCCCGCGACCGTCCCGAACCTCATCGAGGACTTGACTGGTAAGCTAAATCGCTCTCCGCAAAAGAAACTGGAGCAGATGGTTGAGTTTGACGAGGATCAAGCCGCCGCGATCCTCAAACAATGGCTCCATCAGGCGGAGGCTGCCTGATGGTGAGCGCGATCTCACGTTATCTCACCGATTTTCAGCTCGACGGGTCCTTTGATAAACGATTTCCAAATCAGGGCAGCCCCCAGGAGACACCGCCCGAGGTTGTTATCGAAGACACGGCCTCGCTTATCCGCGAGGCCGAAGATCGTGTTAGAACTGAAGAGCGGTCGCGGCTCCAAGACAAGGTTGAAGCGGCGATTGCGGCGGAGCGCGCACGGACGGACGAGCTTCTCACAGCCTATCGCGAGAAGTGGGCTCGAGAGGAAACGGACCGGCTCGCCGTCGAGATCTCTGATGCCTTGCAGTCCATGGAGGCCAAGCTCGTCGCCCAGGTTGCCCGATTGCTCACCCCCTTCTTGACGGAGGCGGTGCATGCTCAAGTGATTGATGAACTTAAAACAACGCTAGTGTCGATCCTGAGCGACAATCAAAGCAGGAGCATGACGATTCGTGGTCCGCAAGATCTGCTCTCGAACTTGGCCGCAAAGCTGCGTCCGGTTGCCGCTTCCATCGAGTTCATTGCGGATCAGGGTTCCGAGATCCGTGTCATCGCAAACGATACGATCCTTGAGACACAACTGAGTGTGTGGACGCAACGCCTTGCTGAAGCCGTTCAACAGAGCTGATCATGGCCGATCCCACCAAACAAGAGATCATCATCGTTCGTCGCTATGAAGCCGAGGAAGAGCACCATAAAGGTGGCGCTTGGAAAGTGGCGCATGCCGATTTCATGACAGCAATGATGGCTTTCTTCCTTGTCATGTGGCTGATCAGCGCCGTTGGGAAGGAGACGAAATCGAGCCTCGCGAACTATTTCAACCCCGTCCAACTGGCAGAGAGCACACCTGATCGTAAGGGGCTCAAAGAGCCGAAGGATGCGGCCCCCAAAAGCGAGCCGGAAACGGAAAACAAAAGCACTTCCTCCAAAGCAACGGGCGATGAGGTCGGTGGCCCGTCTCCTCGTGTTCAGAAGCCGCGATTCAAGGAAGGGGCGCTCTTCCAAGATCCTTATGCGGTTCTCGCCAAACTTGCTGCGGAGGCTGAACAAGAGCACCCGCAGGACGCGACCGGCGTCGATCTCACACTTGGAAACACGGGCGAGCCGGGCCTGAACGGCGGTGAAGCCTATCGAGATCCCTTTGATCCTTTGTATTGGCAAATCGTGTCGGTGCCGAAGCCGAAAACCGGCACGCCAGGTGACCCGGCGACTGCCCCTCCGGTCCCACAAGATGGCAAACTCGATGCGCTTGCCTCCTCGCCCCAGGCGCGGCTTGAATCCCGCGCCAAGGATAAGGAAGCGAAGAGCGCTGATAAACCGCTTCCGCAACTTTCCTCTGGAGCCGGGCCGAATGCCGAAAAGCAGGTAGCCGGTTCGCAAGAGGCCGACCTTCAGGCGGAAATTGCTAAAGCCGTGCCGACCTCAGGGGGCGGGAGCCCTCACATCGAGGTCAATCGAACTGGCGAAGGCATTCTCATCAGCGTGACGGACGAGATCGATTTCAGCATGTTTGCCGTAGGATCTGCGGAACCTCAGCCGAAAGTCGTCCGCGCGATGGAAAAAATCGCGAAAATCATCAGTACGCGTCCCGGCAAGATCATTATTCGCGGACACACCGACGGGCGTCCCTTCAAGTCCGATACGTATGACAACTGGCGGCTTTCGACGGCGCGCGCCCATATGGCCTCTTACATGTTGGTGCGGGGGGGAATCGATGAGGCCCGGATCGAACGGGTCGAGGGCCATGCGGATCGCAGTTTGAAGAGCGCGTCAGACCCGAAGGCTGCGATTAACCGCCGGATAGAGATCCTTCTGCGGGAGCCTTCTCAGTGATGCGCAGGACGTCGCAGTTTGCCTTCCTGATTTGCTGTCTGTTTGTTCCCGCTCCAGTCAAGGCCGAGCCAGATCTTCCTGTCGCCAAAGCTGTGAAGGCTGCGGTCGGACCGGTGGAGATGGTCCGCACATTGCAGGCCTTGCAGGATCAGATCGCGGTAGGCTCAACGGCTGCTCACGTTGCGCAGAGAGCATTGCTGGTGAGCATTGACGAAACCTTCATCCCACTCGAGGCGGAGGTTTGGCAGGAGCAAAGGAATGTGCGCGCGGCCGTTACATTCGTCCTTAGCGGCGGCAAGCCAAGCATTCTGAAAAGGCTTTTGTCGCTCGGCACCCTCGCGGGGCACGACGAGCGCCTCGTGCGAGGCGCGCTAGCCTATGTCGAGGGCAGAGAGGCCGATGCGAAACGGTACTTCGGCGACATCGACGTTACAATTCTTCCTCCGAGTCTGGCAGGACAGATTGCTTTAGTAAAATCGGCGCTGCTCGTTCGCGATGACCCGGCGGGGTCGATTCAGCTTCTTGATTTCGTGCGGCTACAGCTGCCTGGGACCCTGGTCGAAGAGGCGGCTCTTCGCCGCGAAATCTTCGTCGCCAGCCAAATTGGCGATTCGAAGAAGTTCGATGCCTTGTCGAGGCAGTATCTGCGACGCTTTCGGCATTCGGTGTATTCCGGTAATTTTCGACAGCGCTTTGCCGCCGCTCTGACTCGCCTCGAATTCACGAGGGATCATGAGCAGTTTGCGAGACTGGTGACGATACTCAATGAATTGGAGCCCGACGGACGTCGGGAACTCTATTTGATGGTCGCGCGCGCGGCAATCGATCAGGGGCAAACGAAAGCCGCGATTCTCTCCTCGGACAAGGCACTAGAACTGTCGGTGTCGGATAGGGTCAGCGCAACCCGGGCGAGGCTATACAAGGCAGCCGCGGTCATTGTGACCGCAAAAGGATTCGATACGGGCGTCGATGAGCTCAGGAAAATTGACCGGACCATCCTTCCACCTAACGATCTGACATTGCTCGACGCCGCGTTTTCCATGGCTAACTACATACGCAGTTCGCCGGAGACTGCTCCGACACCGCCGCCGGTGGCGGCGCCAGTCGCGTCTCCGGATCAAACCGCGCAGGCGATGCAATCCCTTCCTGCTATATCCCGCGCCCAGGACGCGCTTGGGCGGGTCGATCAATTGTTTCGGAGAGAAACCCGTTGAACAAGCTCGACACGTTCCTGCAAAACGCATCCAGGCGGACTGATACGCTCCCGATGAAGTCGAACTCGCAATCCGGCGACAACAGTGAGGGTGCTTCAAACGGGGCGGACGCCCTGGCTTTCTCGGCGCTTCTGGAGGATCTGTCAGCGAGCAGCACTGCCGGAAGGGATACAATGCCCTCCACCGAAGAGGAGCTCGCTCGCTCGGTCGGCCTTTCTCTCGACTCTGGGATCGCAAAGTCCGCGTCTGGCGACACAACCAGGCGGTCGCCTGAAACCAGGGATGATAAGCCCGCGTGGGGTGCGGAGACCGTTGCCACGCGAGCCGATTGGGCTGACACCGCGCTGTTGGGCAGAGTCCTGTCGATCACGACTCAACCGCTCCCGGTGGACCAGATTGATGCCGCGCAGCGATCCGTTCAATCGGGCCCATCTCGTACTACAACAGATAGCGCGGCATCACTCTTGGATCTTCTTCAACCTCAATCAGAGGGGGGCGACGCGGCCGACCACCTTCTCAACCTATCGAACACGTCGAGGCAAAAGGCGTCGGTTCTCCATCAAGAGACACATTTCAAACCCGTTACATCGGCCGGGGGGCTCTTTGAGGGACGAAGTGCTAGTGACGACGGACCTATGCCTGGGGCGAGCGCATGGAATCGCGCGCGCTCGCAAGATCAAACCGCGCCCGACGATGCATTCTCTGCGAAGAGCGCGGTAGCATCGCAGAGCCGGAACCGCGGCGACTCTCTTCTCACTGCAGTCGCGATGGGCGACAGAGAAAGCGTTGAACCGTCTCCATCAAACTCCATCCCGCACCGGATCGCGAATGCGATCATCGGGGGAGCGGAGCGCACATCAGCTCAGTTGGAGGTTCAAAGCCGCCAGACCGACCTTTTCCCTACGCTTGCGACGATGCGTCCCTCTGAAGCCGCGGTCCGGGTTCTGAACATTCAGCTTCATCCCGTGGAACTGGGGTTGGTCACGGTAAAGATGCGACTCTCGGGCGAGAAGCTCGAGATGGAGCTTCATGTCAGCAGTGACGAGACGGCCCAGATTTTGAGAAGGGACTCGGAAAAACTATCCAGCCTTCTGCGAACAGCCGGTTATCGGCCGGACAGTCTGACGATACATACAGCCGGCGTTGATGTTTCACAGCAAGACAGTTCGTTCGGGCAGCGCCAGCAATCAACCCACCAGTCTCAATCGCAATCCGACAGTTTCCAACAAGGGGCAACCGGCTCTGACGAGCGATCGCGAAAACAAGCACAAGACTCTGACGCCGGCAGCCCGAGAGCCTTGAAAGACGAAACCGATGAGATCGCTTCTCCTGGTCGCGGCAATGGTGGCCTCTATTTGTAGCTTCGACGCGGAGGCTGCCACAAACGCAGACACCTGCGAGCGCGAGATGGTCCGTGCGGCCGCCAAACATGGCATTCCGCTCGGAATGCTCTATGCCGTCGGCCTGGCAGAAACCGGTAGGCGAGGTTCACTGCAGCCTTATGCGATGAACATCGAGGGACGCGCCTATTTCGCGTCAAACATGACTGACGCGGTTCAACGGTTCGAGGAGGCTCGCAGGTCAGGAGCAAGGCTCATCGATCTGGGATGTATGCAGATCAATCACTACTATCACGGCGATCGCTTCCGCTCGCTTGCAAGCATGCTCAATCCGCGTGACAATGTTGAATATGCCGCTCAATTCTTGAAGCAGCTGAGGGCCCGCGAAGGCAGCTGGACGATGGCAGTCGCGCGATATCATGCCGGTCCTAACAATGATCCGGCTCAGAAGACCTATGTCTGTCGCGTCATTTCAAACATGGTCGCCAGCGGCTTTGGTGAATGGACTGCGAGCGCGCGTACATTCTGTCAGTAGTCTCGCGTGAGTCTTGCTGCGAAAGGGACCTTTCCAGAGGCTTAGCGGGAAAGGACGATTGGAGCGCTCAGTCCGTCAGCCTTTCCCTCAAAGGTCGAACCGTTTCTCACGAGGCGTGCGACAATGCTGCCGCGTGAATACAAGACAATGTCGCCGTCGCGGACATTCCAGGAGTTAATGTCTTGCAACGTCTTCTCTTTGCACCGGACCGTTGAAGCTTTGTAGAGATCGAGCGTGGACACACTCGATAGCTGCACTCGGCAAGAGCCTCCGGAGGCGTCACGGATTTTCCAGTTTCCAATGAACGACGTGACGCCCTTCGCCGATGGTTGGGGCACCGGCTTTGCAACCGATCGAGGGGTGCGGGCCATATCAGCTATTGGACTCGCCGGCTCAATCTCGCCACGAGGAGGCGCTTCCGGCAAGCCGCTCTGTGGGCTTGGGGCTGTCGAACCGTCCTCCATCGAAAAGTCGAAATTCCTCGTCGCCCATTTTCCGATCGGTTCCATTGGTTCGGCGGCTGCCCTCGGTCGAGATGCCGAGGTTGCCGGTTCAATGACGGTGTAATTGGATGATCGTGTTCCCTCAGCGGTGTAGCGCGGACGAGCGAGGTCAGATGCGGGCGGCAACCCCCATGGGCCCGAGTGGTACAGCCCTTCGACCCCGTTGCACGCGGCGAGATTGCAAAGTCCGACGAGAAGTGCGGATCGCCGCAAAACACGTGCGCAGGAATCGTGGTTGATCAAGGGCATTTCTCTATTTGCACACCCCTTGGGCGTTCAATGCTTGCGAGCCTGCATCAGATCGGGTCAGCGTCGTCACTCGGCCTAGTCATCGGTTAACCGATGAAGGTATATCCGATGTATCTTTTTGCTTCGATTGGATCGTATCCGAGGCGCTGTCTGAGCTTCTTGCGCAATTTGCTGACATGCCCTTCGACGACGCTCTCTTCGACATCGTTGCTGTAGATGCCGTAGATGGCGTTGAAGATCTGCGTCTTGGTCAGGCGGCGTCCGCGGTTTCGGACGAGGTATTCGAGGATGTGGCGTTCGCGGCGCGGCAGGATGAGGCTTTCGCCGTCGATCTCGGGGTCGCGGCCGTCGAAATAGACCTTGAGGCGGTCGGTGTGGTCGGGCGTCAGCGTTCCCTTCATGCGCCGCCAGATGGCTTCGGAGCGGGCGAGGATTTCGCGGACATGAACGGGCTTCCGCACCACGTCGTCGATGCTGGCTGCGAGCAGCTCGAGGGTCTGCTCGAGGGAGCGGACTTCGCTCAAGGCGATGATCGGGGCGCGGGAATGGCGGCGGATGGTCTCGGCGCAGACCATGCGGTCCTGAAAGTCGCCGAGGAGGAAGCCCTGCACGGCGTCGA
>NZ_JADQDO010000025.1 GCF_015694465.1 Microvirga alba | reverse complement strand
CTGCTGAACAACCGCGGGTATTCCTATCTGTTGAGAGGCGATGCAGCGCGAGCCAATGCTCTGTTTCGGCAGGCGCTTTCATTGAGCCCCGACAATCCGACCATCAATAACAATACCGCGATCCTGGAGCGCACCCAAGTTATCCCGTGATGGTGCGGGGGAGTTGTCGCGTACAGCTCCAGCTATGCCGACTTGGCCGTGGGACTGCTAGCAGCCCGGCTCAGGATCGAGTAATCCGGTAACAGCAAGGTCACGTACTCGGGGCGCGTCTCTCGCTTCTCTCTCAGCCGCAACGATCTCGCATATTTCTGGCCGGCTCTTACGAGGCGATCCGCTTTAATTGTGAGCGCAAGATCGGTTTGAAGCGCTTGGGATTGGTAGTCCAGAGCTAACGTTAGCTTCTGATCGGGCAAGGTAATTCCGCCGGGTATCGCTCGCGCTCCGCCACTTCGTGAAGGTGCATTTGCAAAGCCGGCGCTGCGGCGATGAGGAAATTACCGTCTGTCAGACCGTTTCCCGTGAAAAAATCGCTCGTCCGACCTCCTGCTTCTTCAACCAACACAAGACCCGCAGCAACGTCCCAGCTTGCAAGATGCAACTCGCAATATCCATCAATACGCCCACAGGCGACCTCCGCAAGTCCGAGAGCCGCCGAACCGACCTGTCGAACATTGTAACCGGCCTCAAGCAGGCGACCGACGAGAGCATGGTAGTCGGCAAGAGGCCGCTTCAATGAATATCCGGCTTCGACCAGGGCCGATTTCGGCTCTGATATCTCGCTCGCGCGAATAGGCGATCCGTTGAGAAAAGCTCCACCGCCGCGGCGAGCTGTAAACAATTCATCAGCCATCGGGTCATAGATGGCGCCGAGCATCACCGTGCCATTCCAATAGAACGCGATGGACACTGCATACCGAGCGATGCCGCGAGCGAAATTCTGCGTACCGTCAATCGGGTCAACGATCCAGAGCCGGTTAGCGGGGTCGCCCCCGGATTCTTCGCTCAAAATTCTATCCTCGGGAAACTGCTCCGCGATACGCTTGGCGATCAGTTGATCTGCTTCGAGGTCAGCGGTGGTGACAGGATCATTCTGCCCCTTCATCGTGACAGCGAGCGACCGGTCGCGAAAATACCGTGACGCGCATCGTCCTGCTTCGCGCGCAAGGTCGGCGGCGAAGACGAAACGACGCTCAATATCTTTATCCATCATCGAAACATATCCGACATGCTGCGCCCCGCGAGACGACTTGCCATCAAGATCAGGGCGAGGGTCGCGAGATTGCAAATGGTGCCCAAGGCGCTTGCCCGCGCCAGTTCGTTGCCTAGAACCCGCTCATAAATGGCGATGGAGATCGGTTTCCAGTTTGCGGAGTACAGCAGAACCGTTGCACTGATCTCGCCGATTAGCGTGGCGAATACGAGAATGGAGGCAGCCAGAAGCCCCGGCGCCACCAGAGGCACCATGATGCGACGCATCGTGGTGCCCCAGGACGCTCCGCAAACGGTAGACGCCTCCTCGATCTTGGTGTCGATCTGCGCCACGGCGGTCGCGGCGGAGCGAAAGACGAAGGCTACTCGCCGCGTGAAGTAGGCGAAAATGAGAATAGCAGCGGTCCCAGTCAGAACGAGCGGGCCATCGTTGAAGGCGCCGAGATACACCACGCCCACCACCAGTCCGGGCAAGACGAAGGGCAGCATGATTGTGAGATCGATCGCCCATTTGGCGGCTATCCGGCCCCGGGCGGTGGCATAGGCGGCGATAGCCCCAAAGATCACGCAACAGAGCGTCGCCAACCCCGAGAGCACAATGCTGTTTCCCATCGTCGTGAACGCTTCGGATGCCATGCTGCGGTAGTTGTCGAGCCCGTAGGACGAGGGCAGCAACGTATCGCCCCATCTGAGCGAGAAGGAGTAGAGCGCGACCAGTGCCTGCGGCAGGAGCGCGAGGATCAGCACGAACCAGATATAGACGTTGGCGGCAATACGGGAACCAACGCCGCGCGCTCGGACGGATCCGCGCGATGATCCGGTCAGGGTCGAGACGCTGCGGCGATTGACCAGCGCCAGAAGCCCAAGTCCCATGATCGTCAACAGGACATTGACGATCGCAATGGCTGACCCGGCGTTCAGGTTGAAGAAGCCATGAATCTGATAATAGATCAGGGTCGGCAGAACTTGCATTTCACCGCCGAGAATGGATGGCACCCCAAAGTCGCCAAGTGCCTTGATGAACACCACAAGCATACCTGCGGCGATAGCAGGAGCCGCCAATGGCAGAGTAATGGTGCGCAAGATGCGTGGGGAGGAAGCCCCGGTCATCCTCGCGGCCTCCTCGATGGTCGGATCGCTTGCCGCAAGCGTTCCCTGCACCATGAGGAAGAGGTAAGGCAGGTAGCTCAGCGCTAATGCAATTGTGACGCCCCAGATGCCGTAGATCGGCGGCGGCCGCACGCCAAGATATTCGATGAGGAGCTGGGTCACGATCCCGTTATTGCCCAGGATTCTCACCCACGCATAAGCTCCGATGAAGGGAGGAGCAATGAGCGGGATCACTGAAAGCGCCAATACGACGGGCCGCCATGCAATTTCTACCCGCGCCACTGCGAAAGCCATCGGTACGCCGAGCGCTGCGGCGAGCAATGTCGCGCCGCCGCTCGTCACAATGGAGTTCATAAAGGCATGCCGGTAACTCGTGGAGACAAAGAAGCGCTCAAAATTCACGAGAGTCAGATTGGCGAGTGAAATGTCCGACCCGTTGCGCACAAAGGCCAGCAAGAGGCCGTTGACGAGAGGGTAGACAAGAAAGACCAGCGCCACGACGAGCGCCATTCCCCCTACCAAAATGGCGACCGGATCCCCTGTGAGACGTCTCATGCTTGCATCTCTCTCGCTTTGCTGAAGAGCGCAACATCGCTCGACGCGACGTCGAACTTGCATGGATCGCCCTCACGAAGCCTGGACCGTGTGATGCGCGGCAGGTCGACGAGCAATTCGCAATCCATCCCGACAACAGAGACAAAGCAGCGTGTCATTGCGCCAAGATGCTGAAGCCGTTCAACCCGACCGGCAATTGCCGCCGGTCCGTCCGTCGGCGTCAGGCGCTCAGGACGGACCATGAGAAGTCCGTCAAATCCTGCGGGGATCATCTTGTGCTCCTGATGTGGGAGCGCGATCACCCGACCCGGTGTAATGGGGTTCCCTGACGGGAAGTGACATGAAACGGGATTCCCCTTGTTGATCCGAACGGGGAGAAAGTTCGCCTTCCCGATAAAGTCGGCGACGAAATGCGAGGCCGGCGTATCATAGATCTCCGTGGGCGAGCCGATCTGAGCGACGCGCCCGCGCTCGAACACCGCGATGCGGTCGGAAACCGCCATCGCCTCTTCCTGATCGTGAGTAACATAGAGCACCATGATGCCGAGTGCGCGCTGAATGCGGCGGATCTCATCGCGCATTTGTACGCGCAACTTCGCGTCGAGATTGGCCAACGGCTCATCAAGCAGAAGCACGGGTGGGCGATAGACCAACGCCCGCGCGATCGAGACGCGCTGTTGCTGCCCACCGGATAGTTGACCCGGAAGTCGATCCGCCAAAGGAGAAAGGGCAAGCAGATCGAGAATTTCGCCTACCTTCGCCCGTATCTCAGTCTCTGGGAGATTGCGAATTCGAAGGCCGTAGGCGACATTCTCGAAGACCGGAAGATGCGGGAACAGCGCGTACGACTGAAACACCATCCCGACATTGCGCCGACGCGCCGGCACATTGGTCGTATCCTGTCCATCGATCAGTATCGCACCCGAGGAAGCCTCCTCCAAACCCGCGATCATGCGCAGGGTCGTCGTCTTGCCGCAGCCCGATGGCCCCAGCATTGTAAAGAATTCGCCATTTCCAACGTCGAAACTAACGTCCGACACAACGGTAATCCCCTCACCATGGGTAGGATAGCGTTTGGTCAGGCCACGGATACTCAAGCCACGGGACATCTTGCTTCCATCGGAACGTGTAAATCGGGGCGGCGCCGATTGGGCCCCGCCGAAAACGAGGTTGATGCGCAACGATCAATCTCGTTGCGCATCCGGGATCACTTCTTGGAGAAGGCCTGATCGAAACGCTCGAGCTCCCTTCCCTTATCCTTCGCCGCGGAAACAGTGTCGTATGGGACGACCTTGATCGCGCTGATCGGCGTAAGGCCGGGTGGCGGTGCGACATCCTTGCGGGCTGAGCGGCGTTTGTCGATGCTGACCAGCAATTCGTGAGCCTGCTTTGAATTGACGAAGTCGATGAACCTCTTGGCCGCTTCCGGGTTAGGGCCGTTGGCGATGATGGCGCTTGCGTCGACGATGAGAGCGGTGCCGTCCTGCGGATAAACGGCCTCCACCGGATCGCCATCAGCTTTGGATTGCAGCACGTTGAATTCGCTCGTCAGGCCCAGTGGGATCTCACCCTTCGCAATGTTCTGGAAAGCGAGCTTCGAGCTCGATACAAACGTTGCATTGGCGATGATCTGATCCATGACATCCCAACCGTAGAGAGCAAGGATCTGATGGAGCTGGGAGAAGGCCGAACCGGATTGCGCCGGATTCGCCATCAACACCTTACCCTTGAATTCCGGCTTGACGAGATCCTTCCAGGTTTTGGGCGTCTGATCGAGGGGCATGAGCTTGGTGTTGACGATGAACACCTGGAAATTGGTCGAAAGCCCGGAATACTTATGGTCCTTTTGCACGGCGGCGGGATCGAAGGCTGCGGCCTCTTTCGAGACATAACTCGCGAAGAGACCAAGATCGGAATCGAAGGTGTCGGCGTCCGGGCCGAGCAGAATGTCGCCGCGCGGGTTGTTTCGCTCGGCCTTGATGCGGGTCAACAATTCGCCGCTGCCACCGCTGATCACCTGAACGGTAGTGCCCGGGTTGAGCTTCTGGAAAGACTCGACGAAAGCCTGCATCAGCTTGGTGCTGATGGCGCTGTAGACAACAACGGTTTCCGCGGCCATGACAGGCTTGGCGAGCATGGGTGCGGCGCCGACGGCGGCGAGCGTAGACAGGAAGACGCGGCGATTGGTCATCATGATAGTCGTTTCCCTCGTTTTGATAGTGATGACTGACACAACTGCGTAAAGTGCGGTGCGAAGCGCACCGCGGTTGTTCGGATCTCTCCGGGGTCGAGAACGAAGAGTCCCGTATCGTCGCGCCCTCTGGCCGCGAGATTGAAGGCGTCCGTGGCATTGCTCACCGGTTCGGCGCAGAAGTACGTCTTGCACGGTGGCGTATAGAGGACGAGAAAGTCCAGCGGCGCCTGCGCCTCGATATCGAGGCTCCTGCCCTGATCAGGCCAAGCGATGGTCGCACGGCGCGACCAGCCCGTGAAAACGTTGTCGAGATCACAACGTGCGATGTTGAGGCCGGCGGTTGGGTTTGCGTCGGCGCGCAAGGGCGCGATCGTTGTCGGCAAGATCTCCGCATCGGTTGCCCACATGGCCGCGACATCCGCCTTAAGCCGCGTCGAGGCATTCGCGGGGAAGTAGGGATGAAGCCCCAGTCCCGCCGGCATAGGCTGGTCCGAAAGATTGCGCAGTGACAGGCGTATCGTGAGAACGTCACTCGTCAGGCTGATTTCTTGCGCCGCTTCATAGTCCCAAGGCCAGGTATCCGCCTTATGCCGATAGGTGAGGACAACGCTCGACGGGGTCAGGTGCGTAACTGACCATGGATAGCGCAATCCATGACCGTGTTCGTAGTGGGGGTCCGTCAGGGGAGCGCTCGGCAGACGAATTTCTCGCCCCGCAAACGCGAAACGCCCGTTTCGCACACGGTTTGAATAGGGCACCAGCGGAAAGCATCCTATGCCGCTACCGTCGCGCGCGAGCAGGGCTTGCTGCGTGGCAGGACGCAACCAGTGGATCGCTTCGCCCATATGGTTCCAGCTGAAGGAAGCCACGGAACCACCGATGCCCGGAGCGATCACGGCGGTCGCCTCGTGTGCCCGCAGCTCAATCAAATCGCATCGCGCTTCATCCAGATCGGAAGACATGACCGCGAAAGGTCTCCATTGACGCCACCCTCGAGCATCTATAAGTATTATCATATGAAGAATAGCAAAAATGCAATAGGCCTTTCACAAGGCTCACTTTGGTCCAACCCGCGAGGGGCGAGCTCCGTCGCGCAAGCCAGTGGTCTGCATGCCATGGTCGTTGATCAGATTGGCCTTCAGATCGTTCAGGGCGCGCTGGCACCGGGAGCGCCGTTGCCGAATGCCGATGACTGGAGCGCGAAACTGGGCGTGAGCCGCACCGTCCTGCGGGAGGCAATTAAGGTTCTCGCAGGCAAAGGGCTGATTGAGACGCGTCCCAAAACGGGCACGCGGGTGCGACCGCGCTCGGATTGGAATTTCCTGGATCCCTATGTGCTGACCTGGTGCTATGCCGGTGGCGAGCGCAACGATGTACGTGCATTGTTCGAATTACGCCGGACAATCGAGCCCGCTGCGGCAGGCCTCGCGGCGGAGCGGGCAACAGCCGAACAGATACAAGACCTCGAAGCGGTACTGCTCGAGATGGAAAAATACGCAGATGACGGTGAACGCTTCGCCGAGCCCGACCTCGTGTTTCACCAGACCATTCTGCGCATGACCGGAAACGAACTCATCGGATCACTTGCGGCCGTGATCGAGACCGCACTGCTGATGAGCTTCCGGCTTTCCAACGACAACCCGCACGGTCAGCGCCCATCGCTCCCCCTGCACCGCAAGGTGGCGGACCGCATCGCGGCACGAGATTCTGACGGTGCGCGCAAGGCGTTGGAAACATTGCTCGATCAAGCCGAAGACGACGTACGCACCGCGCTCAACGCACGGCGTGGGCGAAAAAAATAGAGGAAGGCATCACATGTCGGATCGACGAACACTGCGGTCGAGTGCCTGGTTCGCCGGGGAGGGCAAGAACGCATTCATGCATCGCAGCTGGATGAAGAACCAGGGCTTGCCAGCACATCTGTTCGACGGCCGCCCTGTCATCGGCATCTGCAATACCTGGTCAGAACTAACGCCGTGCAATGCGCATTTGCGCAGCATCGCCGAGCATGTGAAACGAGGGGTCTACGAAGCGGGCGGCTTGCCTCTTGAATTTCCGGTCATGTCGCTTGGCGAATCCAATCTGCGCCCGACCGCCATGCTGTTCCGCAACCTTGCCAGCATGGACGTAGAGGAATCAATCCGGGGCAATCCCGTCGACGGGGTCATTCTGTTGGTAGGATGTGACAAGACGACCCCTGCCCTGCTGATGGGAGCCGCAAGCTGCAACCTGCCAGCCATCGCGGTCTCGGGTGGTCCGATGCTCAACGGCAATTTCCGAGGTCAACCTATCGGCTCCGGCACGCATGTGTGGAAATTTTATGAGGACGTCAAAGCGGGGCGCCTTTCGGTCGATGACTTTCTGTCCGCCGAACAAGGCCAAAGCCGCTCGGCAGGAAGCTGCATGACAATGGGCACGGCCTCCACCATGGCCAGCATGGTGGAGGCGCTCGGCATCGGCCTTCCCGACAATGCGGCCACGCCGGCCGTTGACGCCCGACGTGGCGTGCTCGCGCATCTTGCCGGCCGACGTATCGTCGAGCTTGTCGAGCAAGATGTCCGGATGTCGCAAATTCTGACCCGCCAGGCGTTCGAGAACGCCATTCGCGTCAACGGGGCCATCGGCGGGTCAACCAATGCCGTCCTTCACTTGATCGCGATCGCACGCAGGATCGGCGTTGAACTTGATCTGGACGATTGGGATCGGCTCGGTCGCAACGTGCCCACCATTGTCGATCTCATGCCATCCGGCCGCTACTTGATGGAGGATTTCTACTATGCCGGAGGCCTCAGAGCGGTCATGCGCACGCTCAATGAGGTGGGCCTCTTGAATCGAGACGCAGAAACCGTCGCGGGCAAGACAATCGGCGAACTCGTCGCCGACGCGCCGAACTACAATGAAGAAGTCATTCGGCCGCTCGACCGGCCTCTGACGACGGAAGGCGGTATTGCCGTTCTGCGCGGCAATCTGGCGCCGAAGGGCGCCGTCATCAAACCGTCGGCGGCAACGCCGGCCCTCATGCAACATCGCGGCCGCGCCATCGTTTTCGAAAATATCGAGCATTATTATGCGCGCATCGATGACCCCGCTCTGGAGATCGATCCTACCTCGGTGATGATCCTGAAAAACTGCGGTCCCAAAGGATATCCGGGCATGGCCGAGGTCGGGAACATGCCGCTGCCCTCCAAGCTTCTCAAACAGGGGGTGTCGGACATGGTTCGCATCTCCGATGCGAGGATGAGCGGCACCGCCTACGGCACCGTAGTCCTTCATACTGCCCCGGAAGCCGCTGCCGGTGGAACCATCGCCTTCGTGCAGGATGGAGACCTCATCGAACTCGACGTGGCGGGGCGGCGCCTGGAACTGTTGGTCGATGAGACGGAACTCGCCGCGCGGCGGCGCGGCTGGTCCCCCCCTCCTCCGCCGATAGGCGGGGGCTACCAGAGCTTGTTCATCGAACGAGTGCTCCAGGCCGACGAGGGGTGCGACTTCGATTTCCTGGTCGGCCGTCGCGACGCCGGCATCCCGCGTCACTCCCACTGAGGCACTGCGATGATGGGCGATATCGGGAGCGGCGCGAATTATCCGAGTTTGGCGGGTAAAAGTGTTTTCATCACCGGTGGCGGCAGCGGCATCGGTGAAAGCCTCGTTGAACATTTCTGCGCGCAGGACAGCCGCGTCGCTTTTGTTGATGTTGCCGAAGAGCCTTCGCGGCATCTTGTCGAACGTATTCAAGCGAAGGGCCATCCGTCGCCGCATTTCATCGCATGCGACCTGCGGGATATCGAACGCCTGCGCGCGGCCATCACCGAGGCGGCCGAACTGAACGGCCCCATCCGTGTTTTGTGCAACAACGCGGGCAACGACGACCGGCACCGGACCGAGGACGTGACCGTCGCGTATTGGGATGACCGGATCGCCGTCAATCTTCGCCACCAGTTCTTCGCCGCGCAGGCTGTGCGCCAGCAGATGAAGGAGGCGGGCGGAGGATCGATTATCAATTTCGGTTCAATCACCTGGATGGTAGGTGATCCTGACTGCCCGGCCTATGTCGCCTCTAAGGCTGCCATTACTGGCCTGACTCGTGCGCTTGCGCGGGAATTTGGGCCCGAGCGCATTCGGGTCAACTGCATGATTCCCGGATGGGTCATGACTGAACGCCAGATCAAATTGTGGCTCACGCCGGCTGGCGAGCGGCAGATCGCCGAGCGTCAGTGCCTGCCAGATCGGCTGTATCCATCCGATATCTCCCGCATGGCTCTGTTCCTGGGGGCGGACGACAGCCGCATGTGTTCGTCGCAGCATTTCATCGTGGACGGCGGCTGGGTCTGATCAGCTCGCGTTAGGATAGAAGGAGCCAGCTTATGCGTCTCGTACAATTTCATGCAGCCGATGGCAGGCGCCAAGTCGGCCTCGTTTCGGCTGATGGCAATCATCTTCAGCCGCTTGCAGGCGTCGCAACGACACTGGAGCTCGCAAAACAGGCGCTTTCGGATGGCGCTCCGCTTGAAGACCTGGTACGCGCACGGGCCTCGGACCAAGCGATCGATTATGACGAGTTGCTGCATGAGGGCCGTGTTCTGGCACCGCTCGACCACCCGGAACCCGGCCGTTTCCTCGTTACCGGAACAGGTCTGACCCATATCGGCAGTGCCGATGCTCGTAACAAGATGCATGCTCTTCAGCACGGTGTAGATGCGGCCGAATCCGACTCGCTCAAGATTTTTCGCATGGGGCTTGAGGGCGGGAAGCCAGCGCGGGGCCAGATCGGCGTGCAGCCCGAATGGTTCTTCAAAGGGGTCGGCACCTGCATCGTCCCCCCTGGCGGCCCCTTGCCGCTGCCCGCTTTTGCTCTCGCCGGCGCGGAAGAGGCGGAGATCGTCGGCCTCTATATCGTGGCGCCGGACGGATCGCCCTATCGGATCGGCTTTGCGCTCGGCAACGAATTCTCCGATCACGTTACCGAGGCGAGGAACTACCTCTACCTTGCCCATTCCAAGCTTCGCTCCTGCTCAATCGGGCCGGAGCTGCTTATAGGAGATCTACCCGAGGAGGTGCACGGCATTTCACGCGTCCGCCGGAACGGCGAGGTCGTATGGCAGGAGGAATTTCTCTCCGGTGAGGCCCACATGTCCCACTCGCTCGCCAATCTCGAGCACTATCATTTTCGGTACCCCATGCACCGGCGCCCGGGTGACCTGCATGCGTATTTCTTGGGCGCGGCGGTTCTAAGTTGCGCCGCCGGTTTTGTGACCGAGCCCGGTGATGAATTCGAGATCCAGGCGCCCGTCTTCGGAAAGGCTTTGCGCAACCGTATGGCGCCGGAGGCTGACCAAGGGTACGTGGCAGTTACGCCCCTCTGACGGCTTCATTACCAAGTCAACTAACGGGACCTGTGCAGTTTTGAAGATCAGCCGCAAATAAGACCAAGCTAAGGAAAAGAGGCCAGATCGCCTGTAGCTCTCACGCGCCAGAGAAGACTGCGACGGGGCCACGTTCTTGCATTTTTTGAAGTTCAGCGCCCGCCGCTAACCCTCGGTCAACCGGAATTCGAAGGCTTTGACGTGTTTCAAACCCTCGACCGCCTGCCGCAAGCGGCCACCTGAGGGGAGGGATCATGCACCCGACACACTAACGCTGAGACGGCGAGATCTCGCCGCCAAGCCCGACGGCGTTCTCGAACCATTCACCGAAACCCATCGCGCTCCCTTGCGAGCGGTTCTCGATTGCCTGCCGGACGGCGCGGCGGTTTCGGTGCGTGGGGACCGGTTCGAGACTATCTGGAACGATCTGACCACCTGGGGCGACATCACCTTTGTCGTCCACACACGCGACGGCGGGTTCGAGACCAAAGGCAGCCCTCCCCCTCCGCCGCGGAACTTTCTCGTATAGTTCGGTGAGGCGCGGAATCCGCGTCGCAAGTATCCACACCGGTCCTGCAAAGATTTCTCACGCGATTGTCACGAGAAAGCACCCTGCAAACGGCGAATGATTAAGTCGTCATGTGGGGATACATACGGGCAGCGACAGCAACGAGCAGTACAGTAACAGCGACCAGGATGGTGAGATCAAAACTGAGACCATATTGCGAGGCGCCGTTGGTCAGCATGAGCGCGCGTAGACCGTCCACCTCATAAGTCAGGGGGTTGGCGTATGAAATCGCCTTGAGCCATCCCGGCATGAGATCGATCGGATAAATGGCGTTGCTGGCGAAGAAGATTGGCATGGTGAGCACCTGTCCGATGCCCATGAAACGCTCCCGGGTCTTCACGATGCAGGCGATGATAAGCGAGAAGGTGGAGAAAAGCGCGGACCCGATCGCGATGAATATGGCGACGCCAGCGATATTGGCGGGCGCGAAGGTCACGTCTATCCCCAGGATGACCGCAAGCCCGTAAACGATGATGGCCTGTGCAAGCCCGCGCACGGCTGATGAAGCAGCTTTGCCAAGGACGAGTGCGCTGCGAGGCGCGGGACTGACCATGTAGCGGTGGAGCACCCCAAGGTCGCGCTCCCAGATCGCGGCAATGCCATAGAAGATAGCAGCAAACAGGACGCTTTGGGCAAGTATTCCGGGCGCCAGAAAGTCGAGATAGCGACCGTCGCCCGCGATACCACGCACTTGTGCCATGACCTGACCGAAAAGAAGAAGCCAGATCGCTGGCTGAAGGGCGCGGGTGAGGAGTTCACTAGGATCGTGCCGCAGTTTCTGGATTTCGGCATCCGCAACTGCGTAAACCTGGGTAAGATAACCGGCTGAGCAAGACAGCGGACGACGTCTATGAATGAGCGCGAGCACTGGCGCGGGTTTGTCTAACATCACGATAGGAGCCTCCGGAAACGATCTCCGTGCCGGTGATTTCAGCAAAAACGTCATCGAGCGTCGCGTCAGGGCCGATCCGAGCCTTAAGTTCCTGGGGTGTGCCCACCTCCTGGAGCCGGCCCGCGTGCAGAACGCCAATGCGGTCGCAAAGCTCGTCTGCCTCATCCATCAGATGTGTCGTGATCAGGATCGTCGTCCCGAGCTCCTCGCGAATTTGGCGAACGTGGTCCCACACGGCGCGACGCGCCACCGGATCGAGCCCGACTGTCGGCTCGTCCATGAACATGACGACCGGTTCGTGCATCATGCTCTGAGCGATTTCGAGCCTTCGGATCATCCCACCTGAAAAGCCCTGGACTTGGCGGTGTGCGGCGCTCTCCATATCCATCAGCTTGAGGGCGGCATTGATCCGCATCTCCCGTTCCTTGCGCGGAATGAGATAGAGACGCGCCGAGAGCAGCAGGTTCTCGTATGCGGTGAGTGCGCCGTCGGCGGACAGAAGCTGCGGCACGTATCCGATATGCGCTCGCACCTGTGCTGGATGAGACACCACGTCGAAACCTGCGATCCGCGCCGTGCCCGAGCTTGGCGGCAGCAAGGTCGTGAGCATTTTAATGAGGGTCGACTTTCCCGCGCCATTCGGGCCAATGAGGCCGAAAATCTCACGAGAAGAGACCTGAAGTGACACGCAATCGACTGCAGTGAGATCGCCGAAACGTCTCGTGAGAGCATCCGTTTCGATGATGCTCATCTCGTCAGCTTGGCTAGAGACCGACACGAGCCCTTCAACTCCACCAGAGCAATTTGTCCGTGTCAGTTAGGTAAGGCGATCTTCGAGCGTATCAATGCTGGCGACGGTGATGTTACATTAACCTTGCTTCAGCCAAAGCAGAATAAGAGCTGTGGGATGAAGCGGCCCGACGGCTACAAGCCTCATCGTTTCCCAGCCCCTACTATGAATCGTGCGGTTGGGTTGAATTTTCGATTTCCGCTGACTCTGAGCCTGGCCGAAAAAATGCTCCTCGAGCGGGGGATTGCCGCCTCATACCGAAACAATCCGCAGCTGGGGAAGAGGTGGGACCTGATTACGCCTCCCGGCTTCGCCGTAAACAGCCAAGGCCCCATGACATCTGGCCCCGATCAGGTGGTCATCAGCATCGCTGGCAAGACGCGCCGGCTGCGACGGGGCCGTGGATCAGTGCGGGTATGTGCTCAAAGCCTAATCGTTGTTCTCGGTACCACTGACGATGAAACGCTGCTTGCGATCATCCATCCGGAAAGTGCGGCTCGTCGCGACTCTCTCAACCTGATTGGTTGAACACCATTATACCAAAGCGGATTAGGTTCTATCGTACCCCCCTCACAACAGGAGCGACAGTCGGGTGTGGGGCCAGGGACTGAGAAGGCGGGCATCATTGTCTTGATTTGGTTTCGCGGGTGTAGTTCAGAGGTAGAACGTCAGCTTCCCAAGCTGAATGTCGTGGGTT
>NZ_JADQDO010000024.1 GCF_015694465.1 Microvirga alba | reverse complement strand
GCGCCCCGGTGAATAACCGCGGCGCTTTTTGCGTTCAATGCACGCCAAAACACAGGCCGTGAACGACGAAGAAAGACATCCGTCTCCACGGATCAGGCCGGAATCGGAAAAGGTCATTCCGCACATGGCCGCGCGCGTCAGCGGACCGTGAAAATTGCGTAGAGGTCACCCGGTCGTCAGCGGTACTGCAAGAAGTGCCTCTCGTACCAATCTCGTCATCCACTCAATTCCGGAGTCAGCCGCGCTGGCGCGACGAGAGACGATCGAAACCGGATAGCGTCCGAGATCGATCGGAACGGGAGAGACTTCCAGTGATGATGCGATGGCGAGACTTGCCGCTGCATGAGCCGGCAATGTCGCCACGGCCTCCATCGCCATAAGGAAGGATGGCAGCGCCGAGAAATGGGTCAATGCCGTATGGACACGACGCATACGGCCGATCGACTTCAGTCCGGTATCGACGATACCATCCCGGCCCGAGTAAGACACGAGCACATGAGGCAAGGCGAGATAATCCTCGAGCGATAGGGGCAGGCTGACTTTACAGCGCCTTGGATCGAGCAGGCACGCATAGCCGGACTCGCTCACATGGTCTTGTACCAGCCAGGAGCGCTGCGGCGCGCCTGACGTGATTGCGAGATCGATCTCGCCGGCGTCCAGCATCTGTTCGACAGTATGACGGTTGGTCTGGCGGAACACGATGGAAATCCCCGGCGCCTCCGCCTGCAGGCGCCGGGAGATCGTTGGGCCGACCGCCAGTTCGAAGTCGTCCGACATCCCGAACGAGAAATGGCGATCGCTGCGGGCGGGATCGAAGTTCCGGTCCAGGAGGAATGCGCCACGGATCAGGGCGACTCCATCTTCCATCTTGTTGGCCATGTCGATGGCGCGGGGCGTTGGCTCCATGCCACCGCGCATGCGGACGAACAAGGGATCGCCCGCGGCCTCACGCAAGCGCGTCAAGGCTGCACTCACCGCTGATTGGCTAAGTGACAGACGCACGGCAGCCTTCGACACGCTGCGCTCCTGCCAAATGGCCAGGAAGGTCACTGCGAGGTTGAGGTCGAGGCGACTAATATCGATGAGATTGATTTTCTGCATCCAATGATATGCTTTGATCGATAATCCTCCGAAAGGCAAGATGAGCCCCAGCCCCAAGGAGAGTTACAACTATGTCCATGCACCGCGTCGCCGTTGTCCAGGCCGGCTCAAGTCTGTTCGACACCCCCCGCACGCTTGATCGGATGCAGGCTCATTGCGAGGTTGCCGCCAAGCAGGGCGTCGAACTCGCGGTCTTCCCGGAGGCCTATATCGGAGGCTATCCAAAGGGTTTGGATTTCGGGGCGCGGGTCGGCACGCGCAGCGCGGCAGGGCGCGAGGATTTTCTCCGATATTGGCAAGCCGCGATTGAGGTTCCCGGACCGGCCACCGCTCGAATCGGGTCGTTTGCCGCCGAAATGCGCGCGCATCTCGTCGTGGGCGTCATCGAGCGCGACGGTGCGACGCTTTACTGCACGGCTCTGTTCTTCGGTCCGGACGGAACGTTGCTCGGCAAGCATCGCAAGCTAATGCCGACCGCCAGCGAGCGACTCGTCTGGGGTCAGGGCGATGGCTCCACCCTCCCCGTCCTCGATACATCTGTCGGCAAGATCGGTGCGGCGATCTGCTGGGAGAACTATATGCCCAACTTGCGCCAGGCGCTCTATGCCAAAGGCATCAATATTTGGTGCGCGCCGACCGTGGACGAGCGCGACGTCTGGCAAGCCTCGATGCGGCACATCGCCTGTGAAGGTCGGATGTTCGTCCTCAGCTCCTGCCAGTACCTAACGCGCGCCGACGCGCCGGCCGATTATGATTGCATCCAGGGTAGCGATCCAAAGACGGAACTGATTAAGGGTGGGAGTGTCATCATCGGTCCGCTCGGCGATATTCTCGCCGGTCCTGTTTATGGCGAGGAGACGATCCTGACGGCCGATATTGATCTCCTCGACACGATTCGAGGCAAGTACGACCTGGATGTCGCTGGCCACTACGCCCGGCCTGACGTTTTTCGCCTCTCAGTGGATGAACATCCGCGCGCGGCTGTGACAGCCCGGTCACTGCGCGCAACGGAGTTGAGCCACGAGGACGCTGAGGTGGCTGTCGAATGACAGCAGACAGAAATCCGCGCCGGCGCGGTCACGCCCTTGAGCGGCGGGAGCGCTTCACTGCCGACAGTGAGATCGTCGGACCGGGCGTAATCGCCCATTATGTTGATATGACCCGGGTCGTTTCCTGCGACCGACCTTTAGATCATGTCTCCATTTCGAGACAATGATCAGCTTCTAGTTCGTCCGAACGGGATCATTGGGAAATGGCGGAAGAGAGTGGGAGTCGAACCCACCTAGGACCGGCTCGCGGCCCCACCCGGATTTGAAGTCCGGACGCCCCACCGGGGGCGCTTCTCCTCCCTGGTTCTCTCTGCTCGCCGCAACCGGACGAAACAGATCGAGCCTGTATTTATTGACTCGGCGAAGATCGCCACGGCGCAGGGTGACGCCATGACGATCGAAGAATTCGAGAATCTGGATGGCGACCTTGCGTCCGTTCTCGACCCTGTCGCGAAATTGCGCAGCCGTGAACTGGCTATCGGGCGCAGCTGCAGCAAGGCTTTGGATGATGGCGACCATCTCCCCCGTCGTTTCCCGCAAGAAGAAATGATCGTGCGCGATTTCGTCGAGCCGGCCCAGCCGACTGCTCAATTTGCACAGGGCGCGGATGTCGGCTTCCGGTTGATCCAAAATGGTGGCGATGTCGCGTACACGTGGGGGGCGGAACCGCTCGGCACCGTTGAGAAGCGGCCTGATATGCGCCCAGAGACGTTCCTCGCTGTCGTTCAAGCGAACTTCATGGCCGGGCAATCGCACCCAGGAGCCGTCGATAGCGAGCTTTTTCTCAGCGACCAAAATGTCCAGCGCGGTGCGGAATACCTCCGCAGGAAAACGAGGATCGGACTGGAGCCGCAAGCGCTCGAATCCCATGCCTTGCATGTCGGGGTTTTGGGCGTGGAAGGCGTCGAGCGTTGACATCAAACCGTCTGCGAACCCTCTCCATGTCTCCACGCTGAGGGCGATCACCGAGGGGCCATCGAGACACTCGAGGCGAACGCGTTGCGCAAGCGCCCTCACCGTCTGCAAGGCCAAAGCGCGGTCGCGGGCAAAGCGTACGAGGTCAAAAAATCGCGGCGCAGCCTCGGCAAGTCCGATCATGGCTTTGGTCGGTTCCGCTTGGGCCAGAGCTGCAAGTTGCGCTCGCCGTTCGGGACCGCGGCGGTGGCGGGCTGGCGCGCGCAAATCCACCAATGTCCCGCCGCCGATGGTGCGCTGCGCTGACGTATCACGCAGGACAAAGGCATCCTGGGAGGCGGCTGCTATCGGCGCATCCAAAACCAGTTGAACCATCGCCTCGCCGCCGGGCGGGATTGGGTTGTCATCAAGGAGAACGATGCGAGCGCCCAAATCCGCCGATGCATGATGAAGGCGTACGGGAAACCATTGTCCGATCGGCTTGGTCTCGCTCGGCAGGACACGCAAGAGAGCGTCGATCCGATCCGTTGGCGCATGCAGGACCGGGTCGAGCACCATATCGCCACGGGCGATGGAATCCTTCGTGATGCCCTCCCCCGTCAGGTTCAGAGCGCATCGCTCGCCCGCGCTGCCGCGCTGCGTCGGCTTGTTCTGCGCGTGGATGGACCGGATGCGAGCGCTGAGGCCGGAGGGACTGACGGTCACATGGTCGCCCACGTTCACCGCGCCGGACAGAACGGTTCCCGTCACGACGGTGCCCGCCCCCGCCAAAGTGAAGCTGCGGTCGACGGCGAGACGAAAGAGCCCCTGCGAATCCCGTTTGCGCGATGTCTTCGCGGCATTCCACAATCGTGTTTTCAGTTCTTCGACGCCCTCCCCTGTCACGACAGAAAATGGGATGATGTCGATGCCCCCCAGGCGTGTCCCGGCTAGAAGCGCTTCGATTTCCGCGATCGCACTTTTCCGCTGCTCGGGTCCGGCGCGGTCTGCCTTGGTAAGAGCGACGATGCCGTGCTCGACGCCGAGCAGATCCATGATCGCCAGATGCTCGCGCGTCTGCGGTTTGACCGCATCGTCGGCAGCGACCACCAGAAGCGCGAAGTCGATCCCCGTCGCGCCCGCCAGCATCGTATGCACGAAGCGCTCATGCCCAGGGACATCGACGAAGCCGATCACATTTCCATCGGGCAAAGGCCAATAGGCGAAGCCGAGGTCGATGGTGATGCCCCGCGCCTTTTCTTCCTTCAGTCGATCCGTATCGATGCCCGTCAGTGCTTTGACGAGGGAGGTCTTGCCATGATCGATATGGCCCGCGGTGCCGACGATCATTCCGGAGCCCCGCGAGGCAGCGACGCCAGATTGTGGATGAAGTCCGCCTCCGCCACGAGGCATCGCAGATCGAAGATCAGGGAACCCCGGTCCACGCGCCCGAGCACGGGTTTCGGCAGGTTTCGGAAGGCGCGGCTCAGATCATCGAGCGCCTTTCCGCCGCCTGGCGGCGAGATCGAAAGGCCTGCGCTCGGAAGCGTTTCGAGCGGCAACGCCCCCGAGCCGATCTGACTTTGGCATGACACCACCTCGACCTCCGCTCCGCCATCAAGAGCTTGTTTCACAACGGGAGCTAGGCGGATTGCCTGCGCTTCGATTTCCGCCACAGGGCGAGCCAATAGGCGAAGTGTTGGCAGCCGCTCCGCCAGACGATCTGGATCCCGATAGAGTTTGAGGGTCGCCTCGCAGGCCGCGAGCCGCATCTTGTCGATCCGCAACGCGCGCTTGATCGGGTTGCGATTGACGGCCGCGATCAAATCCCTGCGCCCCACGATAAAGCCGGCCTGCGGGCCGCCCAGCAATTTATCGCCTGAGAAGGTGACGAGATCCGCCCCCTCGGCGACAGCGTCGCGCACGGTCGGCTCCTTGGCGAGGCCATAACGGGACAGATCGACCAGCGTTCCCGAGCCGAGATCGTTGACGAGGGGGACCCCATTCTCATGGGCGATGGTGGCCAGATCCTTCGCGGAGACTGCGGCCGTAAAACCTTCGATGCGATAGTTGGACGTGTGGACCTTGAGCACGAGCCCGGTCTCGGGCGACAAGGCGGCGCGATAATCCTTCGCATGGGTTCGGTTGGTGGTTCCGACCTCGACTAGCCTTGCACCAGCCCGCGCCATGATTTCCGGCATGCGGAACGCGCCGCCGATCTCGATCAGCTCTCCGCGCGAGACGATGGCCTCTCTGCCAGGCGCCAACGTATTCAGGACGAGGAGAACGGCTGCGGCGTTGTTGTTGACGATAGTCGCATCTTCCGCGCCCGTCAGTTCGCAGATCAGATCCCGCACATGGTCGTCACGCTCGCCCCGGCTGCCGCTTTCGAGATCGAATTCGAGGGCGACCGGATCCCGCATGGATGCGACCGCCGCCGCAATCGCCTCTTCGGCCAGAACCGCCCGTCCAAGGTTCGTGTGGAGGACCGTGCCGGTGAGATTGAAGACCGGTCGCAGCCCCGTACGCGCTTGTTCCGCCAGAAGGTCGCGCACATCGGCGACGATGATGTCGAGGTGCAAGGATGCGCCGCTCCGCACGGCGTCGCGCGCCGCCGCGAGCACATCACGCACTGCATCGGTCACGGCGCTGCGGCCATACTCATCGACAAGCGCCGCGATGGGAGAATGACGGAGAAGATGATCGACGGACGGGATATCGCGAAAAGCCGAACCTGCCGCCTGCGCCATCGGCCTAGAACCCTAGCAGGAAGGCATTGAAAGCGCCGCGACGATATTCGCCTTCGCGCATGAGGAGGTCGAGGCCGAGACTGGCGATATCGTCGGCGACCGGATCGAGCGACACGTCCTTTTGTTGATAAAGAACCTTCACATAACCCCGACAGACGTCGCAGCATTCCGCCTTGATGGTTCCCGGTCCGCCTTCGATCTCCTGATAGCCGATGCCCTTGGTGGAGCTGCACAGGACGCATTTCACGCGCACCACGTTCCAGAGCGTGCCGCAGAGCGAGCAACAGCAATAGCGCGTGCCCTCTGCTTCCATCCAGCCGACGACGAGCGATGAGACAGGCGCTCCACCGCATGATGGGCAGACGCCATCGCCTATGCGCACGAGCTTTGCCGCATCCAGGCGAGCCGCGAGCCGCGCAAAATGCACCTGGAGCCCGGCGGCCACGTAGACGTGCTCGGCAATGGCGTCAGTGGGAATCGCTTCGGAGAGAACATTGCGGGTCACCGCAGCCATCGTCTCAGGCGCGGCCTCCTTGACGCGTTTCAAGGCCGCTTCGGCGTCCTTCGGCTTGCCGATGACGGAGGCTTCGTCGAACATCAGGCCCAGGGTTTCGATCACGACGTCATCGAGGTTCATGCGGCTTCGATCGAGCGGCGGCATGCCGAATTCGCGTGCCCGGACGATTGCGTCTTCATCGGGCAGAACCGGCTCCGGCAACCGACGCTGAATGTCGTGCTGAACACGGGCCAAGCCGGCAACAAACCGGAGGTAGGGGCCCAGATCGCTAACCTCGGCAATGGCCAGAAGCCTCTGTGCCCGGCGCTCGAACATCGCCTCCGGGTCCGGCAGGCGCGCAAGCGGCGGGGATGGAATGCGGCCGATAACGGAGGGATCAGGCTGGATCGAACTCGTCATGGATCCTCACGAACCACACGGGCCACGGGGTCAAGAGTTCATTCCGATATAGGTCACGTCGGGGAACTGGCGAGAGCAGCCCGAATGCGACGAAGGCTCACGGACTGACCTTGTGACCGGTGACGAGCTCGCGGAGCCACCGGCGATGATGACGCCAGGCCCAGCCGCCGGTCACGGAGCCCTGAACCATGGCGCGCAAAGTTCCCCGCACCCAGAAGGCCGCGTAAACGTGGATGATCCAGACGCAAATGATCACCACGGCCGCCAGCGAATGGATCAGCACGAGAACGCGGTTCTGCGGGATCGTCGTCAGGTAGGTGAAATACTGGTCCCAGATCAGCAATCCGCTCGCGATGAGAGCCAGGATCAGAACGGTCATGCTCCAGAAGATAAACTTCTGGCCTGCATTGTATTTTCCCACCTCCGGCATCCGCTCCTCATGCCCGGCCAAGAGATCGCCGGCGCGGGAGAGCCAGACTGCATCCGTTCGCGTCGGCATATTGGCGCGCCAGAATTGGAAGAACAGGCCGGCAAAGCTGAAGAACAGGACGACGCCGATCCAGGGGTGAATGGCCCGCGTGTTCTGTCCTCCACCGAACAAGCCCGTCATGAAGAACAGAGAGGGGTGGAACAGGGCCAAGCCCGAGATCGCCAGCAGGATGAGGCACGTCGCCGTGATCCAATGGTTGATGCGCGCAATCTTGCGGTACCGATTGACCGTCACCGGATGTCCGGGGTGGACGGCATCTCCCGGCTCGACATCTTCGGGTTCCATCACGTTTTGTCCCTTACCAACCGCTCGGCATTTTCCTCATCCTCGCGTGTGACCCGGTTGGCGCCGACGAGCGAGGAGTGAAGAAGCCCCGCCGCCGCTGCGATCCCGATGGCGGCGAAGCCGACATATTTCGCGATGCCCTTCCAGGCCTTGACCACCGGGCTGATCTTCGGGTCCTTCGGCAGATTGGAATAGATTTCCGGCTGATCGGCATGGTGCAGGACATACATGACATGCGTCCCGCCAACGCCGGGAGGGTCGTAAAGGCCCGCTTTGTCGTAGCCGCGCGATTTCAGATCGGTGATGCGGCTGTCGGCGAGTTTGTTCATGTCATCCTTCGTGCCGAAGGAGATGGCGTGCGTGGGGCAGGCCTTGGCGCAGGCGGGGCCCTGCCCGACCGCGACGCGGTCGGAGCACAAGGTGCACTTGTAGGCGGTGTGGTCGACCCTTGAGATGCGCGGGATGTTGAAGGGGCATCCCTTGATGCAATAGCCGCAGCCGATGCAGTTCTCGTGAACGAAATCGACGATGCCGTTGGAATATTGAACGATGGCCCCCGGCGCGGGACACGCTTTCAAACAGCCCGGATCGGCGCAGTGCATGCAGCCATCCTTGCGGATCAGCCACTCAAGGTTGCCGGTCTGCGGATTGTCCCATTCCGTGAACCGCATCAGCGTGAACATGTCGGGCGTGAGATCGTGCGGATTCACGTAACTCCCGACATTGGTCTCGATGGCCGGATGGGTGTCGTTCCACTCGATGCAGGCCGATTGGCAGGCCTTGCAGCCGATGCATTTCGACACGTCGATCAGCTTCGCCACCTCCTCGAGCTGGCGCGCGGGAGCAGGCACGCTGGAGGCTGAGCGGCGGATCAGGTCCTTCTCCGAAAACTGCGGAGGGACGCTCTGGACCGGCGGATTTGTCTGCGCGGTATGTATCGGATCCATCGCGTCTCTCCTCAGGAGGTCGCCGGCCCGGTCGTGGGCTCAATGTTGACGAGGAACGCCTTGTATTCAGGCGTCTCGATATTGGCGTCGCCGACGAATGGCGTGAGGGAGTTCGGCCCCCACCCCTTCAGAGCCCGCCCCATGAACCCCCAATGGAGGGGAATCCCGACCACGTGGACGGTCTTGCCGTCACAGATGAGCGGCTTGATGCGCTTCGTGACGACGGCCTTCGCCTTGAC
This sequence comes from Microvirga alba, assembly GCF_015694465.1. Classification (GTDB taxonomy): domain Bacteria; phylum Pseudomonadota; class Alphaproteobacteria; order Rhizobiales; family Beijerinckiaceae; genus Microvirga; species Microvirga alba. Next base: position 5,829 of record NZ_JADQDO010000024.1, on the reverse strand, counting down.
CGATCCGCGCTTCGACCACACGCGGACCCAGGAGCCGTTGGCGATGCCTTTCTCCTGCGCGAGCTGCTCCGAAATCTCGACGAAGAACTCGGGTTGGAGGACGGCATTCACCCAATTATGCTTGGTCCAGTAGTGGAAATGCTCCGTCAGGCGATACGAAGTCGCCGCATAAGGGAATTCCGCCGATGTGGCGAAATCCGCCACATCGTTCTGGAAGATGCGGGCGACCGGATTACCCCGGATCTTCGGGGCCATGACGTTCTCGATGGGAGCCTCGAAGGGTTCGTAATGCACCGGGAATGGACCGTCCCGCATCAATCCACGGGCGAACAGGCGCGCTGTTCCCTCCTGGTTCATGATGAAGGGGCCGACTACGTCCGGCTTGGCGTTGGGAGCGATGTCCGGCACGTCGTAACCGGCCCACTTTTCCCCATCCCATTCCAAAAGCTTGCGAGTCGGATCCCACGGCTTGCCCTGGAGATCCGCAGAGGCGCGGTTGTAGAGGATGCGCCGGTTGAGCGGCCAGGCGAACGTCCAGTTGGGATAGGCCCCGGTGTCGCCTGGATCCGAATTGTCGCGGCGGGCCATGTTGTTGCCCGCTTCGTTGAAGCAGCCGGAATAGATCCAGCAACCGCAAGCGGTCGAACCGTCGTCGCGCAGCACCGAAAAGTTGACGACCTGCTTACCCTTTTCCAACACGACCTTGGTGGGGTCGGCTGGATCGAGAAGCGTCTCGACAGCGTAGCCGTTGAGCTCCTTCGCCAGCTCCTCGGATGTCGGCTCATCCGGATTCTTGTAGTTCCAGGTGAGGTTGAGGATTGGGTCGGGATAGGCCCCGCCTTCCTTCTCGTAGAGGGCACGCAGGCGCCGATAGATCTGCCCCATGATCCAATTGTCGTGCTTGGCTTCACCGGGCGGAGTACCGCCCGCCCAATGCCATTGCAGCCAACGCCCGGAATTGGTGAGCGCACCATCTTCTTCCGCAAAGCATGTGGTGGGTAGCTGGATCACCTCCGTCTGAATGGCAGCGGAATCTACGTCGTTGTATTCGCCGTGGTTTTCCCAGAAGCGTGACGTCTCCGTGTCCAGCGGGTCCATCGTGACCAGCCATTTCAACCTAGACAGGGATTCAGTGATCTTCTTCCGGTTTGGGAAGGCGAGCAGCGGGTTGAACCCCTGGCAGAAATAACCGTTGATCGCACCGTCGTGCATCATCTCAAAGACCCGCAGGACGTCGTATTGCGGCAGGTCCAGTTTCGGCAGGTAATGATAGGCGAAGTCGTTCTGCGCGTTCGCAGCATCGCCCCACATGGCCTTCTGGAAACTGACGAAGAATTTCTTGTAGTTCTGCCAGTAGCTAGTCTGGTTGGGCCTCAGCGGCCTGAAGGCGCGGCTCTTCATATAAGTATTGAGATCCGTCTCCTTCTCGACGGGGATGTTGAGGTAGCCCGGCAGCAGGTTCGACATCAGGCCCACATCCGTCAGGCCCTGGATGTTCGAGTGCCCGCGCAGGGCATTCATGCCGCCGCCGCGCACGCCGATATTGCCCAGGATCAGCTGCAGCATCGCCATGGTGCGGATGTTCTGCGATCCCTTGGAATGCTGTGTCCAGCCGAGCGCATACATCGACGTCATGGTCTTGGTCGGAATCGAGCATTCCGAGATCATCCGGGCGACCGTCAGGAATTTGTCCTTGGGCGTGCCGCAGATACGCTCCACCATCTCAGGCGTGTAGGCCGCCACATGGGCCTTGAGCATGTTCCAGACGCAACGCGGGTTCTGCAGCGTATCGTCGACCAGCGCATAACCGTCCGGCCCGATCTGGTATTCCCAGGTCGCGCGGTCATAGTCGCGCTTGTTCTCGTCATACCCCGTGAAGAGGCCATCCTGATAGGTGAAGCCCTCGTTCACCAGATAGGTCGCGTTGGTGAAGGCCTTGAGGTACTCCCACTGCACCTTGTCGTTCAGCATGCAGTAATTGATGACGCCGAGCAGGAACGCGATGTCGGTGCCCTGCCGGATCGGGGCGTAGTAATCGGAGACCGACGCTGAGCGGGTGAAGCGCGGATCGACGACGATCAGCTTTGCGCCACGGGTCGCCTTGGCTTCCGTGACCCACTTAAATCCGCAAGGATGCGCCTCGGCAGCATTGCCGCCCATGATGATGACGAGATCCGTGTTCCGAATATCGGTCCAGGAGTTGGTCATCGCGCCACGGCCATATGTTGGGCCCAAACTGGACACCGTGGGGCCGTGTCAAACGCGCGCCTGATTATCGAAACCGACGATCCCTGTGCTGCGGACAACCTTGTAGGTCAGATAGGCCGTTTCGTTGGTCGTAGCCGATGCGGCGAGAAAACCGACCGAGGTCCAGCGATTGACCGGCACGCCAGCTTTGTTGGTGGCGATGAAGTTGGCGTCGCGGTCATCCTTCATGAGACGGGCCACCCGGTCGAGGGCCTGGTCCCATGAAATCCGCTCAAACGTGCCCGATCCCGGCTTGCGCAGCATCGGGTATTTGAGCCGTGTTTCGGATTTGACGAAATCCTTGAGTGCGGCGCCCTTCGGGCACAACGTGCCGCGATTGGTCGGATGATCCGCGTCGCCCTCGATATGGACGATGTCCGCGTTTTCACCCTTCCTGATGTCGCCTTTGGAATAGAGAATAACACCGCAGGCGACCGAGCAATACGGGCAGGTATTGCGCGTCTCCATGGTATTGACGAGCTTGAAGGGTCTGATTGCGGCGGCATGGGCCACCTCCAGATCCCCGAAGCCGAAGGCTCCGAGCGAAGTCCCCGCAACGCCCACGCCGGCCGCCGTCAGGAAGCCACGCCGTGAGAGTTCCACATTCATGGCAACCCTCCCTCGTTGAACGCACCAAACCGTACTTCGGCTTGGATGTAGGTCAATTTTGAGAAATTCCAGTCTCAAGCGCTTCACCGCGACGACGCGTTCATTCTTCGGCGCCCGAGCCGGCCGCGGCTGTATTGACGAAAATCACGGACGCCACAGAATCGTCGGCGTGCCTGTCAAAACAGCTCCCGCGTGCCGGGGCCGCTTCCACACGACAGCGCCTTCCTGCGCCGGTCTCCGGTCGCGGCCGTGTGATGAATTCGCCTCCTTTCCGAGCCTGCCAGTCGACGCATCTCGCGCGCGCATTCGTTCTGCGCCTTTCTCGACCGGAGCAATCTCATGAAAACCCGCCGTGAAATTCTCATGACAGGCGCCCTCCTCTCCGCAGCCTCTGCACTTCCGAGAAAGGCCTTTGCCGTATCTCCCCGCGCCGCCCCCCTCGCTGCCCCTTGGCGACGTTTCGAGGTCGTGACCCGGCTGGAAATCGCCGCTCCGGCAGGGCGGTCTCAGGCCTGGATCCCCCTTGCCGGCTTTCAGGCTTCGGAATGGACGCGCCCGGAGAACGACACCTGGATCACCAACGGCGCATCGGCCACGCTTGTCGACGATCCACGCTATGGCGCGAAGATGCTTCACGTGATCTGGGACGACGGCACGGGTTCCCCTTCGGTCGAAGTCACGAGCCGCTTCTCAGCCCGCGACCGCGCGACTGACCTCGCCGCTCCCAACGCTCAACCCATCAGCGCTGCCGAGAAGAGCCTGTATCTTTCCGAGACCTCTTACATTCCCACGACGGGAGCGGCGAAGGCCCTGTCGGACAAGATTACGGCAGGCGCAGATGGCGAAATCGCCAAGGTTCGCGCCATCTATGAATGGATGGTGGAAAACACCTTTCGACGCGCTGCAACACGCGGCTGCGGCGAAGGGGACGTGGCAGCCATGCTCAAGGCAAACGACTTCGGCGGGAAATGCGCCGACCTGAACGGCCTTTTCGTTTCGCTGGTTCGCGCCGCAGGGATTCCGGCACGCGATATCTATGGCGTCAGGGTCGCCCCGTCCAAGCTTGGCTATAAGAGCCTGGGAGCCAATACAGCCAATATTACGAAGTCTCAGCACTGCCGCTCGGAGGTCTATTTTTCGGATCTCGGATGGGTCGCGATGGATCCCGCCGATGTGCGAAAAGTGATGCTGGAGGAAACGCCCGAGGGGCTGCCGCTCAATGACGAGAAGGTGATTGCGGCCAGGAAGATGCTGTTCGGAGCCTGGGAAGGGAACTGGCTTGCCTACAACACCGCCCACGATCTCGCCCTCCCCGGCTCGCAAGGGCCTGCCATCGGCTTTCTGATGTACCCGCAAGTGGAGACAGCCGCCGGGCGCCTCGATTGTCTGTCGCCGGAAACAGTGCGCTACTCGATCACGGCAAGCGAAATCTAAATCTAAATCGATCCGTTTTGAACCGATGGCGGCGGCGTGTAAGCTGAAACCACATGCCGCCGTGCCTGTTCAAGGAGGATTGGCGGTGTCCGACACGGAAGGATTTGGCTTGCCCGCCGCGATCGACGTCTCGACCCTCATTGTGCCATTCGCCGATACGACTCCCTTGACGGCCGACCGCGCGATCCCGGTCGAAACGCCGGTCAATCTCGTCTATGCCACTATTCCCTTCGCCGTGATGATGGCGACGCCCTCGGATCTGGAGGATTTCGCCTACGGCTTCAGCCTGACTGAAGGAATCATCGAGCGTATCGCGGATATCCGTTCAATCCACATCGAGGAAGACGAGCACGGCATCAAGCTCGAGATGGATCTGATCTCGGAACGTCTCCATGCCCATCTGGCGCGGCGGCGGGCGCTGACGGGACGCACGGGGTGCGGGCTATGCGGGATCGAAGACCTCAATGCCCTGCCGCGAGCCCACGCTCCCTCGAAGGACGCTCCGGTCCTCTCTGCTGCGGCCATCGGCCGGGCTCTCGCCGCGCTCGACAATGCCCAACCGCTCAACAGCGAGACGCGCGCGGTTCACGCAGCCGCGTGGGCTGACCTCGCCGGCCGCCTGATCGCTGTTCGTGAAGATGTCGGTCGCCACAACGCCCTCGACAAACTCATCGGCTTTCTCCTGCGCAAGGCGATCCCGCCCGAGCAGGGTTTCGTGATCGTCACGAGCCGATGCTCCTTCGAGCTCGTGGAGAAAGTCGCTGCCTTCGGCGCACGGACGCTCATCGCCATCTCCGCACCCACCTCATTCGCTCTGGAGCGCGCGCGCCTGCATGACATGACCCTTATTGGCATTGCCAGGCGCGACACGATGACCGTGTTTCACGGCAAGGAGCGCATTTCCGCACGCGGCGGCGCTGAAGCGTGTCGGGACTGATGTCGCAGACAGGAGGGCCCAGCCACCAGATGATCTGGTGCCGGATGGCGGGGTCTCCTCGAGAAGACGTGTTTGCGCTTCACAATTTACAGTCGCCAAGCTGGCCAGACAGGTTCGCCGCGATCTTGTCTAACTCTGCGATACAATCTTGCAGAATTCGTGAGGGCCGACGGTTGGGCGGAAGCAGAAGTAGTGCCCTGAAATGCACCTCCGGTTCGAACGGCTTCAGTATCACCCCTTGATTGTGAAAGACCCCGGCTGTCAGCGGTTGAATGAGGCCGCAGCCGGGTGTTGTCAGGTTAACGCGGGGTGAGGATTTCTCAGGTACTGGCGCCTGATGAGCCAGACCGCAGTCACCTACAAGCGCCACCGTTTTCCGCCACGGACAATCGCACATGCGGTTTGACTGTATTTTCGGTTCCCGTTGAGCTTGCGGCTGGTGGAGGAGGTGCTCTTGGAGCGCGGTATCCTCGTCTCCTATGAGACGATCCGCCGGTGGGGGAAGAAGTTTGGGCCGGGCTATGCCCGTCGGCTGCGCCGTAAGCCGCCCAGTGCCGACGACGTCTGGCATTTGGACGAGGTGGTCATCAGCATCGCCGGGA
>NZ_JADQDO010000023.1 GCF_015694465.1 Microvirga alba | reverse complement strand
CTTACCATGGTCAACGTGACCAATCGTCCCGATGTTGCAGTGCGGCTTAGTCCGCTCAAACTTTTCCTTCGCCATCGTGGCACCCGTTCTTTTAAATCTTCAGTTCGTTGTTCAATCGGTTCAGGCGTATTTCGCCTGAACCTCGGCAGCCACGTTCGACGGCACCTGTTCGTAGTGGTCGAACTGCATGGTGTAGTTGGCCCGGCCTTGGCTCATGCCACGCAGGGTGTTCACGTAACCGAACATGTTGGCGAGCGGGACCATCGCATTGATGACCACGGCATTGCCGCGCATGTCCTGGCCCTGGATCTGGCCACGGCGGGAGTTCAGATCGCCGATCACGGAGCCGGTGTAATCTTCCGGCGTCACGACCTCGACCTTCATCACCGGCTCCAGCAGAACCGAGCCGCCCTTCTGCAGTCCCTCACGGAGAGCCGCACGAGACGCGATTTCGAAGGCCAGAGCCGACGAATCGACCTCGTGGAAAGCGCCGTCGATGAGTTCGACCTTGAGATCGACCACCGGGAAGCCGGCAACGACGCCCGCACCCACCACCGACTGAAGGCCCTTTTCAACGCCGGGGATGTATTCCCGCGGCACCGCGCCACCAACGATCTTCGACTCGAAAGCAAAGCCAGCGCCCTGCTCGTTCGGCTCGACGACGATCTTCACGCGAGCGAACTGACCCGTACCACCCGTCTGCTTCTTGTGGGTGTAGTCGATCTCGGCCTTCTTCGTGATCGTCTCACGATAAGCGACCTGAGGTGCGCCCACATTCGCATCGACCTTGTAGGTACGACGGAGAATGTCGACCTTAATGTCGAGGTGAAGTTCGCCCATGCCCTTCAGGATCGTCTGGCCAGATTCCTGGTCGGTCGACACGCGGAAGGACGGATCTTCAGCAGCGAGCTTCGAAAGAGCCAGGCCCAACTTCTCCTGGTCAGCCTTCGACTTCGGCTCAATCGCGATCTCGATAACGGGCTCGGGGAACTCCATCTTCTCGAGGATCACCGGCTTGATCGAATCGCAGAGCGTATCACCCGTGCGGACTTCCTTGAGACCGGCAAGAGCGACGATGTCGCCTGCATAGGCCTCCTTGATGTCTTCGCGGTTGTTCGCATGCATCAGAAGCATACGACCGACGCGCTCTTTCTTGTCGCGGGTCGAGTTGAGGATGTTCGCACCCGCCTCGACCTTGCCCGAATAGACGCGGCAGAAGGTGATGGTTCCGACGAAGGGATCGTCCATGATCTTGAAGGCAAGCATGGAGAACGCTTCATCATCCATCGGCCGACGGATGGTCTCTTCCTCGGTCTTGAAGTCGATTCCCTTGATCGCTTCGCGATCGGCCGGCGACGGCAGGTAGTCGACGACGGCGTCGAGAAGTGGCTGAACGCCCTTGTTCTTGAACGCCGAACCGCAAAGCACGGGATGGAAAGCGCGACGCTGAACGGCGGTGCGCACCAGGCGACGCAGGGTGACCTCATCCGGCTCTTGGCCATCGAGGTAGGCCACCATGGCCTCGTCGTCCATTTCGACCGCAGCCTCAACGAGCTTGGCGCGATATTCCAGAGCCTGATCCTTCAGATCGGCCGGAATTTCGACTTCGTCGAACTTCGCACCGAGCGACTCGCCCGACCAGATGAGCGCTTTCATCTTGACGAGATCGATAACGCCCTGGAAATCGCTCTCCGCGCCGATCGGCAACTGAAGGCAAACAGGCTTACCGGCGACCCGGTCGATGATGTCGGCCACGCACTTGAAGAAGTTCGCGCCGATCTTGTCCATCTTGTTGACGAACACGACGCGCGGAACGTCATACTTGTCGGCCTGACGCCACACGGTCTCGGTCTGGGGCTCGACGCCCTGGTTGCCGTCGAGAACGCAGACAGCACCGTCAAGCACGCGAAGCGAACGCTCCACCTCAATGGTGAAGTCCACGTGGCCGGGAGTGTCGATGATGTTCAGGCGCTTATCATTCCAGAAGCAAGTGGTTGCTGCCGAAGTGATGGTGATGCCACGCTCCTGCTCCTGCTCCATCCAGTCCATCGTCGCGGAACCCTCGTGGGTCTCGCCGATCTTGTGGGACTTTCCGGTGTAGTAGAGGATACGCTCGGTCGTCGTGGTCTTACCGGCATCGATGTGCGCCATGATGCCGAAGTTGCGGTAGTCCTTAATCGCGTGCGTGCGTGGCATCGCTTAGCTCCTCAAGGTCCTGCCGTTACCAGCGATAGTGCGAGAACGCACGGTTGGCTTCCGCCATCCGGTGGGTATCTTCGCGCTTCTTCACGGCGTTGCCGCGGTTGTTCGACGCATCGAGCAACTCAGCGGAAAGCCGGTCGACCATGGTCTTGTCGTTGCGGCCGCGAGCAGCCTGGATGATCCAACGGATCGCCAGGGCCTGACGGCGCTCGGTACGAACCTCGACCGGAACCTGATAGGTCGCACCACCGACGCGGCGGGAACGGACTTCGATCGCCGGGGCGACGTTGTCGAGGGCCTGCTTGAACACCTCGAGCGGGTTCGCCTTGGCGCGGCTCTCGATGATCTCGAACGCACCGTAAACGATGCCTTCGGCAGCAGACTTCTTGCCGTCGTACATGATGGAATTCATGAACTTGGTGACGACGATATCCCCGAACTTGGCGTCCGGGATGATCTCACGCTTTTCGGCGCTGTGGCGGCGGGACATGAGCTGGCTCCGACCTCAATAATAGTTTGGCGGCTTACTTCGGCCGCTTCGCGCCGTACTTCGAACGACGCTGCTTACGATTCTTCACGCCCTGCGTGTCGAGGACACCGCGGAGAATGTGATAGCGAACACCCGGAAGGTCCTTCACACGGCCGCCGCGGATCATCACCACGGAGTGCTCCTGAAGGTTGTGGCCCTCGCCCGGGATATAACCGATGACTTCAAAGCCATTGGTCAGACGAACCTTAGCGACCTTACGAAGCGCCGAGTTCGGCTTCTTCGGGGTCGTCGTGTAGACGCGCGTGCACACGCCACGCTTCTGCGGGCAGGCCTCAAGCGCGGGAACCTTATTCCGGCTCTTTTGCGCCGTCCGCGGCTTGCGGATCAGCTGACTGATCGTTGGCATCCTGTGCCCTCTTTCAACAGCCACCGCCAGGTGGCCTTTGAGTGTCTTCAACGGTTTCACGCCGCACTGCGACGCCTTGGCGAGCCCTTGAGCCTGCACAAAACGAAGCCGCGCCATTGGCCTAGAAAAGCCCTTAGCGCGGTGCGATTGCAGAGGACCACGGCTTTTTAAGACCGCGATCGTGCCCTAAATCTGACGGTTGTCAGTCAAGGTTGAGTTCGGCAGCGTTTAGGTCGCATTGGGTCGAAGCTAGGCGCTTCGACTGGCTAAAACCTACGGCCCGCCGGAAAGTCCGGTTTCTCTAGCCGCCGAGTCGCGAAAAGTCAACTCTTTTCCCCAACCCCCGCCAAGGGTCTCCGCCCTGGCATCGTTTCCGCCCCGCTCGTTCGCAACGACAGGTTCTATTTACCTGCCACGAGGGCGCTTTCCCCTCCCCAGACGGAACGGCGTCGTATCCGCGAGGAGAAGCATCCAGTCCCGACGGCGCCTGCACAGCGCTCCCTGAAAGAAGCGCGCCCAGGTCAATGCGTCGCAGGGTTCCTGGACGTGCCGAGGCTCGAGGCCCCTCACCTCTCACCTTGAGCACCGGACGGCATGGCGGGCGCATCAGGCTGGAGAAAACAATAAGGCCGCCCGGAGGCGGCCTTATCAAGCTTTGTAGCGTCAGGCGCCGGTTATTCCGCCGCCGGGGGCAGCTCGCTGACCTGAGCCTGGGACTCGGCGCGCTTCTGCTGGAGGATCAACTCGTCGCGGTGGGCTGCGACGGCCTTGATCTGGGCATTGAGCGCGCCCGTGCCGGCCGGGATGAGGCTGCCGACGATGACGTTCTCCTTGAGACCCTCGAGGGTATCGACCTTGCCGTTGACCGCCGCCTCGGTGAGGACGCGGGTGGTCTCCTGGAAGGACGCCGCCGAGATGAAGGAGCGAGTCTGCAGCGAGGCCTTCGTGATACCGAGCAGAACCGGCACGCCAACGGCGGGCTTCTTCTTCTCGTCCACGAGCTTCTCGTTGATCTCCTCCAGCTCCAGACGATCGATCTGCTCGCCCGACAGCAACTCGGAATCGCCGCCGTCTGTGATCTCGACCTTCTGCAGCATCTGGCGAACGATCACCTCGATGTGCTTGTCGTTGATAAGCACGCCCTGAAGGCGATAGACCTCCTGGATCTCGTTCACGAGGTAGGCAGCGAGCTCCTCGACGCCCTTGATCGCAAGGATGTCGTGCGGGGCCGGGTTGCCGTCGACGATGAAGTCGCCAAGCTCGACCACGTCGCCGTCCTGCAGGTGGATGTGCTTGCCCTTGGGGATCAAGTACTCCACCGCCTCCGAGCCATCGTGCGGCGTCAGCGTCAGACGACGCTTGTTCTTGTAGTCGCGGCCGAACTGAATCGTGCCGGACTTCTCCGCAATGATGGCAGCGTCCTTCGGACGACGCGCTTCGAACAACTCCGCCACGCGCGGCAGACCGCCAGTGATGTCGCGAGTCTTGGCGCTTTCCGTCGAAACACGGGCGAGAACGTCACCCGCCTTGAGTTTCGTGCCCGGATCGGCGGCGAGGATCGCGTCCACCGGCAGCAGGTAGCGAGCGTCGCTGCCGCGGGCCAGCTTGGCAACTTTGCCGCCCTTGCCCTCGATGATGACCGCCGGACGCAGATCGGCGGTACGAGCCGAACTGCGCCAATCGATCACAACGCGCTTCGCGATGCCGGTCGACTCGTCCATCGTCTCCACCATGGAGGCGCCGTCGACGAGGTCTTCGTAACCCACCACGCCTTCGATTTCCGTGAGGATCGGACGGGAATAGGGATCCCACTCGGCGATGCGCTGGCCGCGCTTGATCTGATCACCCTCGTCCACCTTCAGACGGGAACCGTATTGCAGGCGGTGAACCGCGCGCTCGGTGCCGTCCGGACCGGTGATCACAACAGCCACGTTGCGACCCATGACGACGAGATCGCCATCCGAGTTCCGCGCAATGTTCTTGTTGCGGAAGCCGATCGTGCCCTCGAAGCTCGATTCGAAGAAGGACGAGTCGGCAATCTGCGCCGCGCCACCAATGTGGAAGGTACGCATGGTGAGCTGCGTGCCCGGCTCGCCGATGGACTGCGCCGCGATGACGCCGACCGCTTCGCCGTGGTTGACCGGGGTGCCCCGAGCAAGGTCGCGACCGTAGCAGGTGGCGCAGACGCCGTTCTTGGACGCGCAAACGAGAACCGAACGGATCTTCACTTCCTGAATGCCCGCGGCGGTGATGGCCTCGAGATGCGGCTCCTCGATCATCGTGCCCTTGGCGACGATGATCGCGCCATCGGCATTGACCAGATCCTCGGCGGTCGAACGGCCCAGGATGCGGGAGCCCAACGTCGCGACCACCTGGCCAGCGTCGATGATGGCCCGCATGCGGATGCCCTTCTCGGTGCCGCAATCGGGTTCGCGAATGACCGCGTCCTGCGCCACGTCCACGAGACGACGAGTCAGATAACCCGAGTTCGCGGTCTTGAGCGCGGTGTCAGCAAGGCCCTTACGAGCACCGTGGGTCGAGTTGAAGTACTCGAGAACGTCGAGGCCTTCCTTGAAGTTCGAGATGATCGGCGTCTCAATGATCTCGCCCGACGGCTTGGCCATGAGGCCGCGCATGGCAGCGAGCTGCTTCATCTGCGCCGGCGAACCACGGGCACCGGAGTGCGACATCATGTAGATGGAATTGACCGGCTTATCGCGGCCGCTCTCATCCTTCTTCACCGAGGAAATGCGGTTCATCATCTCGCCAGCGAGACGATCCGAGCACTTCGCCCAAGCGTCGACGACCTTGTTGTATTTCTCACCCTGGGTGATGAGGCCGTCCTGGTACTGCTGCTCGTAATCCTTCGCGAGCGCGCGGGTTTCCTCGACGATCTCCCACTTGTTCTCGGGGATCACCATGTCGTCCTTGCCGAACGAAATGCCCGCGCGGAACGCATTGTAGAAGCCGAGCTTCATGATGCGATCGCAGAAGATGACCGATTCCTTCTGACCGCAATGCCGGTAGACGGCATCGATCATGTTGGAGATCTCCTTCTTCGTCATGAGCTTGTTCACGACTTCGTAAGGCAGGTTCACGTGCGGAGGCACAAGGCGCGAGAGCATCACGCGACCGGGAGTGGTCTCGACGATGCGGCTCACGGGCTTGCCGTCCTCACCAAGACCTTCCCAGCGGTACCGGATTTTGGAGTGGAGCGTGATCACCTTCTCGTTCAAGGCATGCTCGATCTCGCCCATATCGGCGAAAGCCTTGCCTTGGCCCGGCTCGCCGTCGGACATGATCGAGAGATAATACAGACCCAGAACGATGTCCTGCGACGGCACGATGATCGGCTGACCGTTGGCCGGGTGCAGGATGTTGTTGGTCGACATCATGAGCACGCGGGCTTCGAGCTGCGCCTCGAGCGAGAGCGGCACGTGCACGGCCATCTGGTCGCCGTCGAAGTCCGCGTTGAACGCGGCGCAGACGAGCGGGTGCAGCTGGATCGCCTTGCCTTCGATCAGGGTGGGTTCGAACGCCTGGATGCCGAGACGGTGCAGGGTCGGCGCGCGGTTCAGGAGAACCGGATGCTCGCGGATGACCTCGTCCAGAATATCCCAAACCTCGGGCTTCTCCTTCTCGACGAGCTTCTTCGCCTGCTTGACGGTGGCGGACAGGCCGCGCGCGTCGAGCTTGGCGTAGATGAACGGCTTGAAGAGCTCGAGCGCCATCTTCTTCGGCAGGCCGCACTGATGGAGCTTGAGCTCCGGACCCACGACGATGACCGAACGGCCGGAATAGTCGACGCGCTTGCCGAGCAGGTTCTGACGGAACCGGCCCTGCTTGCCCTTGAGCATATCGGCAAGCGACTTCAGCGGACGCTTGTTGGCGCCCGTGATGACGCGGCCGCGGCGGCCGTTGTCGAACAGGGCGTCAACCGCCTCCTGAAGCATGCGCTTCTCGTTGCGGATGATGATGTCCGGCGCGCGCAGTTCGATCAGCCGCTTCAAGCGGTTGTTGCGGTTGATGACGCGGCGATAGAGGTCGTTCAGATCCGAGGTCGCGAAGCGGCCGCCGTCGAGTGGAACCAGCGGACGAAGATCCGGCGGGATCACCGGAACAACCGTCAGGATCATCCACTCGGGCTTGTTGCCGGACTGGATGAACGCCTCGATGATCTTGAGGCGCTTCAACAGCTTCTTCGGCTTCAGCTCCGACGTCGTCGTCGCGATTTCTTCGCGGGTGTCGGCAGCGACCTTCTCCAGGTCGAGTTCCTGCAGAATGCGACGGATCGCTTCCGCGCCGATCATGGCCGTGAAGGTATCCTCACCGAACTCGTCCTGAGCGCGGATATATTCTTCCTCGCTGAGGAGCTGACGGTCCTTAAGCGGCGTCAGGCCCGCATCGACGACGATGTAGGACTCGAAATAGAGGATGCGCTCGAGATCCTTCAGCGTCATGTCGAGCAAGAGACCAATGCGGCTCGGCAGCGACTTGAGGAACCAGATGTGCGCGACGGGAGCGGCCAGCTCGATGTGGCCCATGCGGTCGCGCCGGACGCGCGCCAGCGTCACCTCGACGCCGCACTTCTCGCAGATCACGCCCTTGTACTTCATGCGCTTGTACTTACCGCACAAGCACTCGTAATCCTTGATCGGGCCGAAGATCCGCGCGCAGAACAAGCCATCGCGCTCGGGCTTGAACGTGCGGTAATTGATGGTCTCAGGCTTTTTGATTTCGCCATAAGACCAGGACAGAATCTTCTCAGGGCTCGCGATCGAGATCTTGATCTGATCGAAGCTCTGCGGCTGCGCCGTTTGATTGAAAAGATTCATGACCTCTTGATTCATCGCCGTCTCCTGGGCTGAAGGGCGCTTCAAAAGCACCCTCACCGGCAATTGCATGAGGCCGCGGGATCAAATGGTCCGCGGCCCAATCGTAAAACTCGAACGGCTTCGCGCCGCCTTATTCGGCCGCCTCGGACGGGGGCAGTTGCTCCGTCTCGTTGGCGGCCTTCTTGGAGTTGGTAAGCTCCACGTTCAGGCCGAGCGAACGCATTTCCTTCACGAGAACGTTGAAGCTCTCCGGAATGCCCGACTCGAAGGTGTCGTCGCCACGAACGATGGCCTCATAGACCTTCGTGCGGCCCGCCACGTCGTCCGACTTGACGGTGAGCATTTCCTGCAAGGTGTACGCAGCGCCGTAAGCCTCGAGTGCCCACACCTCCATTTCGCCGAAGCGCTGGCCGCCGAACTGGGCCTTACCGCCCAGCGGCTGCTGGGTGACGAGGCTGTAGGGGCCGATGGAGCGGGCGTGGATCTTGTCGTCCACGAGGTGGTGGAGCTTCAACATATAGATGTAGCCCACCGTGACCTTACGGTCGAAGGCGTCGCCGGTCTTGCCGTCATAGAGAGTGACCTGACCGGACGGGTTGAGACCCGCCTTTTCGAGCATCACCTCGATGTCCGCTTCCTTCGCGCCGTCGAAGACAGGCGTGGCGAACGGAACGCCGCGGCGCAGATTGTTGCCCAGCTCGACCAGTTCCTCGTCCGAAGACTGCTCGATTTCCGGCATGTTGCCGTAAATCGAGGTCAGCTGTTCGCGCAGCGCAGTGGCCTTGCCGGACTTCATGTAGAGATCGACCGCCTGGGCGACCTGCTTGCCGAGACCGGCAGCAGCCCAACCAAGGTGCGTCTCCAGGATCTGACCGACGTTCATGCGGCTCGGCACGCCGAGCGGGTTGAGCACGATGTCGGCATGGGTCCCGTCCTCAAGGAACGGCATGTCCTCGATCGGCACGATGCGCGAGACGACGCCCTTGTTGCCGTGGCGGCCTGCCATCTTGTCGCCGGGCTGGATCTTGCGCTTCACCGCCACGAAGACCTTGACCATCTTCATGACGCCGGGCGGAAGTTCGTCGCCGCGCTGAAGCTTCTCGACCTTGTCGAGGAAGCGCTGTTCGAGGCGCTTCTTGGACTCGTCGTATTGCTTCTGGATGGCTTCGATTTCGGCCATCCGCGCATCGTCGGCGAGCGCGAACTGCCACCATTGCGACCGCGGATACTCGTTGAGGAGATCGCGGGTGATCTTGGCGTCCTTCTTGAAGCCCTTCGGGCCGGCAACGCCGCTCTGACCGATGAGAATTTCGGCCAGACGGGCATAGGTGTTGCGGTCGAGAATCGCCTGCTCGTCGTCGCGGTCCTTCGCGAGACGCTCGATCTCTTCGCGCTCGATAGCTTGAGCGCGCTCGTCCTTGTCGACACCGTGCCGGTTGAACACGCGGACTTCAACAATCGTGCCGGTCACGCCCGGGGGGACGCGCAGGCTGGTATCGCGGACGTCGGAAGCCTTCTCGCCGAAGATGGCGCGCAGAAGCTTTTCTTCCGGCGTCATCGGGCTTTCACCCTTCGGCGTAATCTTGCCGACAAGGATGTCGCCCGCATGAACCTCAGCGCCGATATAGACGATGCCAGCCTCGTCGAGGTTCTTCAGCGCTTCTTCCGAAACGTTCGGAATGTCGCGCGTGATTTCCTCAGGACCGAGCTTCGTGTCGCGGGCCATCACCTCGAATTCCTCGATGTGGATCGAGGTGAAGACGTCGTCCTTCACAATCCGCTCGGAGAGCAGGATCGAGTCTTCGAAGTTGTAGCCGTTCCACGGCATGAACGCGACGAGCACGTTGCGGCCGAGAGCGAGTTCACCAAGCTCCGTCGACGGGCCGTCGGCGATGATGTCGCCCTTACGGACGACGTCGCCGGCGCGGATCAGCGGCTTCTGCGTGATGCAGGTCGACTGGTTCGAGCGCTGGAACTTCTGCAGACGGTAGATGTCGACGCCCGGACGGGTCGGGTCGGTTTCTTCCGTGGCGCGGATAACGATACGGGTCGCGTCGACCTGGTCGACGATGCCCGCCCGGCGAGCCGCGATGGCGGCGCCGGAGTCGCGAGCGACGATCGCTTCCATGCCGGTACCGACGAACGGAGCGTCCGCCTGCACGAGCGGCACGGCCTGACGCTGCATGTTCGAGCCCATGAGCGCGCGGTTCGCGTCGTCGTTCTCCAGGAACGGAATGAGCGCGGCGGCAACCGACACGAGCTGCTTCGGCGACACGTCCATCAGATCGACGCGATCGGGCGCGACCATGGTCGTTTCACCGGCGCGACGGCAGACGACCAGCTCTTCGGTGAGCGCGCCGTTGGAGTCGATGGCGGCGTTGGCCTGGGCGACGTTGTACTTCGCCTCTTCCATAGCCGAGAGGTACACGACTTCGCTCGTCACCTTGCTGTCGCGCACGCGACGGAAAGGCGTCTCGATGAAGCCGTACTTGTTCACGCGGGCAAAGGTCGCGAGTGAGTTGATCAGACCGATATTCGGGCCTTCCGGCGTCTCAATCGGGCAGATGCGGCCGTAGTGGGTCAGGTGCACGTCGCGCACTTCGAAGCCTGCGCGCTCGCGGGTCAGACCGCCCGGGCCAAGTGCCGAAAGACGACGCTTGTGCGTGACCTCGGAGAGCGGGTTGGTCTGGTCCATGAACTGCGAGAGCTGCGACGAGCCGAAGAATTCGCGCACGGCGGCGGCCGCCGGCTTCGCGTTGATCAGGTCCTGCGGCATGACGGTGTCGATATCGACCGACGACATGCGCTCCTTGATCGCGCGCTCCATGCGGAGCAGACCCAGACGATACTGGTTCTCCATGAGCTCGCCGACCGAACGCACACGGCGGTTGCCGAGGTGGTCGATGTCGTCGATTTCGCCCTTACCGTCGCGCAGGTCCACGAGCGCCTTTGCCACGGCGAGGATGTCCTCGCGGCGAAGCGTGCGCACGGTGTCTTCCGCGTCGAGGTCGAGGCGCATGTTCATCTTCACGCGACCGACCGCCGAGAGGTCGTAGCGCTCCGGATCGAAGAACAGCGAGTTGAACATATTTTCCGCCGTCTCGAGGATCGGCGGCTCGCCCGGACGCATGACGCGGTAGATGTCGAACAGCGCATCCTCACGCGAGGAGGCCTTGTCCACGGCGAGCGTGTTGCGGATGTAGGGACCGACATTGACGTGATCGATGTCGAGAACCGGAATCTCGTGAAGCCCGGCTTCTTCGAGCCCCTTCAACAACTTCTCGGTGATCTCGTCGCCAGCTTCAGCGTAGATTTCGCCGGTGTTGGCATTGACCAGATCCTCGGCGATGTACTGGCCGAACAGATCCTCGTCCGTGGCGCGCAGGTCCGTGAGGCCCTTCTCGGCCAGCTGACGGGCCGCACGGGCGGTCAGCTTCTTGCCGGCTTCGAGCACAACCTCGCCCGTCTTGGCATCGATGAGGTCCGCACTGGCCTTGAAGCCCTTCATGCGCTCGGCATCGAAGGGAACGGTCCAGCCATCCTTGGCGCGGGAGTAGATCAGATGGTTGTAGAAGGTGTTGAGAATCTCTTCCCCGTCGAGGCCCAGCGCATAGAGCAGCGACGTGACGGGCAGCTTACGCTTCCGGTCGATACGGGCATAGACGATGTCCTTGGCGTCGAATTCGATATCGAGCCATGAACCGCGGTAGGGGATGATGCGTGCGGCAAAGAGCAGCTTACCCGAAGAATGGGTCTTGCCCTTGTCGTGATCGAAGAACACGCCCGGCGAACGGTGCATCTGCGAGACGATGACGCGCTCGGTGCCGTTGACGATGAAGGTGCCGTTATCCGTCATGAGCGGCATGTCGCCCATGTAGACGTCCTGCTCCTTGATGTCCTTGACGGAGCGAGCGCCGGTATCGGGATCGACATCGAACACGATGAGGCGCAGCGTGACCTTGAGCGGCGCAGCAAAGGTCATGCCCCGCTGGCGGCACTCGTCCACGTCGTATTTCGGCGGCTCGAACGTGTACTTCACGAACTCGAGCAAGGCGGTGTTAGAAAAGTCCGAAATCGGGAAAACCGACTTGAAGACAGCTTGCAATCCCTCTTCCGGCCGGCCACCCTTCGGCTCTTCGACCATCAGGAACTGGTCGTAGGACGCCTTTTGAACCTCAATGAGGTTCGGCATCTCCGCCACTTCCTTGATTTTTCCGAAGAACTTGCGAATGCGCTTCCGGCCGATCAGTGTGTTGGCCATCTGGACCTCGTTCCTCATACACGGCTAATCGAGCGGCCCTACCCTGCCAGGACGCTCGATTAGCCGCCCGACGGCTGCAGCCGCCAGTCTAATCCACAAAATCTCGGACCGCTTCGGTCCCTAATGTCGCCGCGACGGACAGACTTTCAGGAGCCTGACCTCTTTGACGACACAACGGCCCCAAGCAAAACTGCCTGGGACCGCGTGTTCTATATCCCGACTGACGCCGGGGTAACCCTGCAGCCTTGCGGCCGCAAAATTACTTGAGCTCGACCTTGGCGCCGACCTTCTCAAGGGTTTCCTTGATCTTCTGGGCCTCTTCCTTGGTCGCGCCTTCCTTGACGGGCTTCGGCGCGCCTTCGACGAGGTCCTTGGCTTCCTTGAGGCCCAGGCCGGTGATGGCACGGACTTCCTTAATAACTTCGATCTTCTTGTCGCCGGCGGAGGCGAGGATGACCGTGAATTCGGTCTGCTCTTCAGCAGCCGCAGCAGCGCCACCAGCCGGAGCAGCCGCAACAGCGACAGCAGCAGCGGCGGAAACGCCCCACTTCTCTTCGAGGAGCTTCGCGAGCTCAGCAGCCTCGAGAACGGTCAGCGACGAGAGATCGTCAACAAGCTTGGCAAGATCGGCCATGGATTTCAGTCCTTAAGTTCAGTTCGAACAGTTGATGGTTAAGGGTTACGGCCTCACGCCGCTTCGCCTGTCTTGGCATAGGCCCCGAAAACGCGGGCGAGCTTCGCCGCCGGCGCAGTGCTGAGCTGAGCGATCTTGGTAGCCGGAGCCTGGACAAGGCCGACCAACTTAGCGCGCAGTTCATCAAGGGACGGCAGAACGGCAAGCGCCTTCACTCCGTCCACGTTCAGGGCGGTCGCGCCCATTGCGCCACCAAGGATCACGAGCTTGTCGTTAGCCTTGGCGAAATTGACAGCGACCTTGGGCGCCGCGACCGGATCGCTCGAATAAGCGATCAGGGTCGGACCTTTCATAAGGCCCGAGATGGACGCGACGTCCGTGCCTTCGAGAGCGATTTTGGCGAGGCTGTTCTTTGCGACCTTGACGGTGGCACCGACCTGCTTCATCTGCGCGCGCAGCTTCTGCATGTCAGCGACGGTCAGGCCAGCATAGTGGGCGACGACGACCACGTTCGTGTTCGCAAACACGCCGTTGAGCGTCGAGACGAGCTCGCGTTTTGCTGCTCTTTCCACTGGGCTCTCTCCGGTTGGCGGAATAAATCCGCCGGTTGCACCTGTCGCTTGAAGCGCCCAGACTTGCGCCTGGAGCATCTCAAACGACGCTCTCGCAAGCCCTGTCCCCCAAATCACGCCTTTTTCGGGCGCACCGGGTGAGATGGTTCGAACCGATACCCTTCGTCCGCGTTAGCGAACGTGAAATACGGCTTCCCCGTCTATGCAGGCCCTCTCGAATTAAGCTGGACAAGCCAGCGCCTGCAGTCTCGGACAGGACATAGCCGGAAAAAGTCAAAGGTTACCCTTTGCCCTTCCGGCCTGTCACCGCTTCGTTTCCGAAGCGGATTCGTTGCCGCCGGCTCCGTTACTCTAGACAGTAACTCCTGCCGGACGGCGATTTTCGTGAATCTAGAACGCTCCTCTTACGGCTTTTCTCCGGAAAAGCCAAGAGGCAATTAACGCCGCATCGGGATTCCCAATCGGGATTCCCAAAGGACGCCTGCTTCAGGTATGCGCGGGCGGGCGGGTTTTCAAGTCGCACCTTCCGCTAGGGCAGAACCTTACGGTGACCGGCGACGCCTCGCGAAGGTTCTGACCGTCGCCCTCCCCGTCAGGATCATCGAAATCGCGACAGCCGCCGCCGCGAAGCTTCCAATGTCAGCGGCGAAATCGCGCAGCTCGGCGAGGGCAGCCAGAAACGTCATTACGCAACCTCATA
This sequence comes from Microvirga alba, assembly GCF_015694465.1. Taxonomy (GTDB): domain Bacteria; phylum Pseudomonadota; class Alphaproteobacteria; order Rhizobiales; family Beijerinckiaceae; genus Microvirga; species Microvirga alba. The sequence goes on along the minus strand of NZ_JADQDO010000023.1, from coordinate 2,666 downwards.
ACAGCCCAAACATCGGCTGGGGGCCTCCCGCATGTCAAGCTGACAAAAGAAAGGCCCGGCGCTCGCGCACCGGGCCTTATCAGATCTTTGCAATTCGTCTTAGCCGTTGAGAACGGACGACGGATCAACCTTGACGCCCGGGCCCATCGTCGACGAGACGGCGACGCGCTGGATGTAGGTGCCCTTGGCCCCAGTCGGCTTTGCCTTGGCGACGGCGTCGGCGAAAGCCTTGATGTTCTCGACCAGCTTGGCCTCGTCGAAGGACGCCTTGCCGATACCGGCATGGACGATACCAGCCTTCTCGACACGGAACTCGACCGCGCCGCCCTTGGCAGCTTCGACCGCGCCCTTCACGTCCATGGTGACGGTGCCGACCTTCGGGTTCGGCATCATGCCGCGCGGGCCGAGCACCTTACCGAGACGGCCGACGAGCGGCATCATGTCCGGGGTCGCGATGCAGCGATCGAACTCGATCTTGCCGCCGTTGACGATTTCGAACAGGTCCTCTGCGCCCACCACGTCGGCGCCAGCGGCCTTGGCCTCATCCGCCTTGGCGCCACGGGCGAAGACCGCCACGCGGACCGTACGGCCGGAGCCGTTGGGCAGATTGCAGACGCCGCGGACCATCTGGTCGGCGTGACGGGGATCGACGCCGAGATTCATCGAGACTTCGACCGTCTCGTCGAACTTCGCCTTGGCGCGTTCCTTGATCAGCTTCACGGCATCCTGGATCGCGTAGAGCTTGGTGGCGTCGATGCCCTCGCGGGCGGCGCGGATGCGCTTACCTTCTTTAACAGCCATGATGCCCTCCTTACGCCACTTCCATGCCCATCGAGCGCGCGGAGCCCTCGATCATGGACATGGCGGATTCAACGGTGTCGCAGTTGAGATCGACCATCTTCTTCTCGGCGATCTCGCGGATCTGGGCCACGGTCACCTTGCCGACCTTGTTGCCCTTGCCGGGGGTCTGCGAACCCTTGTCGATCTTCGCTGCCTTCTTGAGGAAGTACGAGACCGGAGGCTGCTTCATCTCGAAGGTGAAGGAGCGATCCTGATACGCGGTGATGATCACCGGGATCGGGGTGCCCTTCTCCATCTGCGCGGTCTTCGCATTGAAGGCCTTGCAGAATTCCATGATGTTCAGGCCGCGCTGACCGAGCGCGGGACCGATCGGGGGCGACGGGTTGGCCGCACCGGCGGGGACCTGGAGCTTAACGTAGCCCGAGATTTTCTTTGCCATAGGACTGCTTTCCAATGGACCATCCGCCCGGCGCCAACCGAACGGAGTGGTGGTTGCAGGTCGCGGTGCAGTCTGAAGAATCCCAGTTGGCGAACCGGGCAGACCTCCCGCGGATGAAGGCTTCTCAACGAAGCCGATCCAGACCAGCGGACCGGTCAGGAATTCTTGCCGTCATTCCGGGGCGCCTGAAGGGCGAACCCGGAACCCATAAACACGAGGTCTATGGGTTTGCGACGAAACCGTTCCGTTTCCGATAGAAACGTTAGCGGTTATGGGGTTCCGGATGCCGTTTCGCGGCCACGGAACGGCCGCTAAGGTCAAACCTTTTCGACCTGAGCGTATTCGAGCTCGACCGGCGTCGCGCGGCCGAAGATGGACACGGCCACCTTGAGGCGCGCCCTTGCCTCGTCCACTTCCTCGACGATGCCATTGAAGGAAGCGAACGGGCCGTCGGAAACGCGGACCTGCTCACCCACCTCGAAGCTGACGGACGGCTTCGGATGTTCGACACCCTCCGCCACCTGGCCCTTGATGCGCTCGGCTTCGCGGTCCGGAATCGGAACCGGCTTGGCCTTGTCGGCGCCCAGGAAGCCGGTCACCTTCGGCGTATTCTTGATAAGGTGATAGACCTCGTCGGTCAGATCGCACTTCACCAGGACGTAGCCCGGGAAGAACTTGCGCTCCGTATCGACCTTACGGCCACGGCGCACTTCGACGACCTTCTCGGTCGGCACCATGACCTCGTCGAACTTGTCCTCGAGGCCACGTTGAGCCGCCTGATCCTTGATGGACTGGGCAACCTTGTTTTCGAAATTCGAATAAGCGTGGACGATGTACCAACGCTTCGTCATCGCATCCACCTCTTAACCGCCAAGCCCAAGGATAAGCGAGTGCACTCCCCAGCCGATCGCCTGATCGACCACGAGGAAGAATACGCTCGCAAGCACGACCATTACGAAAACCATGGCCGTCGTGATCATGGTCTCCTTGCGCGTCGGCCAGGTCACCTTCGCGGCTTCCGAGCGGACCTGCTGTATGAAATCGAACGGGTTCGTCTTCGCCATTTGCCTACGTCCGCCCTGCCAGAAACCGGCTGTGAACGTCCTCTGAGGGCACCATTGGGGCCCAAATTGAAGGGGCGCGAGACCGCTTCCGGATCTCGCGCCGCCTGTTTAAACCATCAGCGGGGCGCTCTTTAACGCAAAACGCCCGCTTTGTCGATCCACTGGCAGGAGTGGAGGGACTCGAACCCCCAACCCCCGGTTTTGGAGACCGGTGCTCTAGCCAATTGAGCTACACTCCTCCGGTGGACCAACGGGCGGCGGCGAACCGCCGCCCGAAGAAGAATAGATTAATCCAAGACCTGGGCGACGACGCCGGCGCCGACGGTGCGGCCACCTTCACGGATAGCGAAGCGGAGCTTCTC
>NZ_JADQDO010000022.1 GCF_015694465.1 Microvirga alba | reverse complement strand
ATGGCAGAATGGAAAGCCGCAGCCGGTGTGCTTGCTTGAAATCAGCGAGGCAGGGTCCATTGCGTCCCCCTCCGGTTACCGTGATATCCCCCAATTGCCCTCAGACGACGGCATATGTGTCGCGGCCTGTGATCCGCACGACCAGGACTGTCGGATCGAGATTGTCTCCATGCGGCGGATTCTTGAAGAATATGCGGGTGCCGAGTGGTGTTGTGATGTCGAGATTCGACAACGCCTCCTGGACCTTGAGGCGGTCGACCACGCCAGCCATCTTGAGCGCTGCATGGAGTGCCATCATGGAGTTGTAGCCGAATGTCGAGGCCAGCGTGGCTTGCTGAGGGAACCGCGCGTTATAGGTGTCGAGAAAAGGTTTCAGTGCCGCCGATGCGAGGTCGGAGCCGAGCCATCTGTAGGAGCCCAGCGTGCCTCCACTGCAATTGTCCCAGTACAAGGGATCATAGAAACTCCCAGTTCCCAGTCCCGGTGATCAAAGGCTTATCGATACCGACGCTGCGGATCTGGAGGGCGATGTTCGGCCCCTCGTTTGGCTGCGAGGCAATCTAGACGGCATCGGGCTTCGAAGCCCCTATCTTGGCGAGCTGAACCGAGAAATCGGTCGCCACTCCGGAGCGTTTCGTCCGCCACGAGCTCGTATCCGAGGTCCTTTTGCAGGTTTCGACAAAACATGGCATCTGAAACCTGCATGTCGTGGCTTTGATCGTAGATGATGGCCAACCGTTTCACCTTTTCGATCCCGACCACCTTCTGCAACATGCGGGGGGAAGCGATCGACGCGACGGGGTTGACCCGGTATGCGAACGGCGACCACTGCTTGATAATTGCGCCCGAACCGTTGCTGATCAACGGCATCTCCAATTGTTCGGAAACCGGAACCACAGGCACATAACCGACAGAGTTATTAGGTCCGAGAGACGCGATGACCAGCGGGTCCGAGACCGCTTGGCGAAAGAGGGTGACGGCCTGCTTCGGGTCGTTCACCATGTTGACAATCTCATACTGATAGGTTTGCCCTTTCGCGTCGGTGAACCCACCCGCTTGTTGAGTTCATCCGCCGCCCACGACCTTGTCGTGAAGCCCTTCAGGCCACGAGCTTCCATCTCGGCTTATGCACTTTGGTTGAAGGCACGGCCCCTTTCTCGTCTCACCACTGCCGTCCTCAAGTAGATTGTGCACGCATTGAATGCGCTCGTAGTCCGACTTCAAGCGATGCCGACGGACTTTGGGCAACCGAGCTCAAGCATGCGGTTCAGCGCATGAATGGCAATGGCAGTTTCGGTCGCGCGACGCCGATCCGTCCGCGAGCGCAGCACATCACCGATCACTCGTTTGAAGCGGCTGATGGCGGTCTCCACCAAGGCTCTTCGAGTGTAGCCGGACCGTTTCTGCCAGCCCATGCGTCCATGCTCGGCTATGCTTTGGAGATGCTGATCGCGCTGGGTCGGAGAAGTCTCAACACCTCCACTCTGGCACATTGAAGCCGTTGGGGGCGTCCACCCCATCAGATCCTGTCAAGTTGGTCTTCGCTTTGCCTTCGCCGGGGTCGAGGTCAATGCCTCATGATGATGGTTGGGTTGGGTGACTCAACGCGTGCAACGACGCTCGGACAATGATCTGAGATAGTTGGAACTTGGCATCTCATGGAGAAGGCCAGTGCGCCGTTCCTCGATGCCGCTCGGAAATCGATCGGTCGATCCGCGCGGTGATCGACGCGACGAAATCAGTTCGGAGCTGCTAACCTGCGCGGAGAGGCTGCGATATGACGGCTATTTGCGGCGCGAGGAAACCAATGCCGCGATCCTGACCTTGCCAGCGAGGGCACCGCCATCAAGGAGATCCGCCGCCGCGCGGGTCATAGCCGAAAGCTTGTCCGTCAGGTCATCCGCGGCGAGAGAACCGATGTCTTTCGCATTCGGCAGAGAGCTCACCCGACGCCCATCTTCCGTTTCTCGACAGGCAATGGAGTGCCGGCTGCCGCAACGGAGCCGAACTGCCGCGGTGCCTGAAAGCGAGGCTTCCGGGGATCACAGTGCGTCATCGGCGAATGGGCGCACCGGCGCCGCCGTGCGGAGAAAACCTCTCGGTCGCAACTTCAGAGAGTGTCGTCCGCTAGAACTCGCTCGACTGATAACAACGGGCCGCGACCATCTGAGCAGGGCCGACACCATCACGCTCGCCGCCAATCAGATCGGTGTGCCCAGGTTGGTAGAAGCACGACGTTTGATCGATAGGTCCATACTATGGTTCGCCAGAAAGTTGCGGCTCATCTCGAGCCGTGGATCACAGACGCCAGTACGAGTCTGATCGGAACTGTCTCAAATTCTTTGGCGACTTAGTCCGCGCCTGCTGCGGACGGGGCTGCTGACCCCGGTTTGGTGAAATCTGCCGTCGTGCTCAAGATCCCGCCATGATCGCATTCCCCGACACAGGTATGATAAGGGGCCTTACCGCTTTGGTGGTGACCGTTGCGCATCCGGAGGAGCAAATTAAGCAATGTTGCGAGGCAGACAGCTTCCACCGCTCGATGCCCTGGTCATATTTGAGGCCGCAGCGCGCTTGGGGAGCTTCTCGCGAGCCGGTTTCGACCTTGGATTGACACAGAGTGCCGTGAGCCGGCAGATCGGCAAGCTTGAGGCATTTCTCGGCGCCAAACTGTTTACCCGCACCTCTTCGGGTGTGCTGCTCACCCCGACCGGTGCGGCCTATTCCACGGAAACGGCGAGAATCCTCAATGACATCGTAAGTGTGACAGACGGCGTGCGGGCTTGGACGGGACCGCGCCAGATTACCATTGCCTGCTCCAGAGGCATTGCTGACCTCTGGCTCATGCCGCGCCTACGCCAGCTCGAGGTCGCCATTCCTGGCTTGGAGCTGCGCCTACGCGTCACGGACGATATTGTTCATCTCCGGCTGGACGAGTTCGATCTCGCTCTTTTCTACCGTCGGGAACGTCCGAGCGGTGTAGCCTTTACAATTCTGGGACGTGAGGAAATCATCCCCGTCTCTCGTCCTGGAGCGCCAAGGTTCGGGGAGACCGAGAACCCAATTCTGCTGTCGATTGAAGATCCGTTACGGGAGTGGCTCGATTGGTCTGATTGGACGACAGCCGCCGGAATCGACGTCCCCGTTGACGCACGGCTCTGGAAACTAGGAGGCTACCGGCTTGCCGTCGAGGCGGCGTGCGACGGGCTAGGCATCACTCTGGGATGGACCTGGTTGATACGTGAGCATTTGGAGAGCGGAAAACTTGTTCCTGCTCACGATTTCACCCTTGTTTCGGAGGGACGCTTCTATCTCCTCTGGCCTGCCGACCGACACCAGCGTCGGATCGCGCGAGAGGTTTCGGACTGGCTGGTTGCCAATAGCGGAGGCGAGTTAACTTGAACGCAGCTTTCAGCTCGCCTGCCGCCCCCGAGAGCGAAAATAACCAATGATCGTAAAGATCAGCCAGAGTACCTGCGTGACAAATGACGAAAGATTGAAGTTGAACGTCAGCGAATAAATAATCGCCACCCCGCCGACGGCGTTCAACGATACGTAGCGGATATCTTCAATCTTCAAAACGCCCATCTGCAGCAGCCCATAAGCCGATAGGTAGGCCGCAACACCTATCAGGCCAACGATGTCAGCAATGCTCACAGATGCTCTCCACGTGGTGTGAAGAAGCCTCTCTATGTGCAAGTAGCGGGAAGTCGGCAACAAATTCGCCGCATGGCGGTATGCGACAAATTCATGACATAGCCTGGAAACATTCCCCTTAAGTTCTGACCGAGAAGCGCCAGGGCTGCGAATCCGTCAGTTAAGGATGCGCCATCAACAGAGGGTTATATTATGACCAACGATATTCGCTTTCCGACCGTAAGCCGCCGCGGCCTTCTTGCCGCAGCAGCAGGCCTTGGAGCATCCGCTTTGACACCGGGCCTGATCGGCAGGGCCTTTGCACAGGCAGTGGATAAGCCGAAGCGCGGTGGCGTTCTGAAACTGGGCATCGGCGGGGGCAGCACCACGGATATCCTGGATCCGCGCATGCTCACCGACTGGGTACCTGTGAACCAGGCTTTCATGCTGATGAACGGGCTGGTCGAGATCGATCAGAACAACAAGGCTATTCCTGAGCTGTTCGAGAGCTGGGAGGCTTTTCCTGGAGCCGCCGAGTGGGTCTTCAATGTGCGGCAGGGTGTCGTCTTTCACAACGGCAAGACGCTGACGGTCGAGGATGTCATCTACTCGATCAATCTGCACCGGGGCAAAACGACATCCGCAGCCCGTGCGATTGCCGAACAGATCACGGACGTGGAAAAGGCATCCGACAAGCAGGTCCGCATCAAGCTGAAATCCGGCAACGCCGATCTCCCCTATATCCTGTCCGATTATCACTTCCTGGTCGTGCCGGACGGCTTCACCGACTGGGTTCGTCCGATTGGAACCGGTGCCTTCAAGTTCGAGAGCTATGAGCCCGGCGTCCGCTCGCGCTTCGTTCGCAACGAAAATTACTGGAAGCCGAACTGTGGCAACGTTGATGCGGTCGAAGTTATCGTCATCAACGACATCGCTGCCCGGACGAACGCCCTCATGTCCGGCCAGGTCCATGCCATCAACCGGGTCGACTTCAAGACCGTCGACCTTCTGAAGCGCAATCGCAATCTGCAAGTTGTGCAATCGGCTGGCGGGCAGCACTTCACATTCCTGATGGACTGCACACAGGGTCCCTTCACCGACAACAACGTACGGCTTGCGATCAAATATGCCATCGACCGCAAGCAGATGCTCCAGACCGCTTTGCAGGGCTACGGGCGGCTCGGCAACGATCATCCCATTCCCCAATCGAACCCGTTCTACAACGACACCCTGCCGCAGCGCGCCTTCGATCCGGAAAAGGCGAAGTTCTATCTGAAGAAGGCCGGTCTCGACTCCCTGAAAGTCGAACTGTCCGCGTCGGATGCCGCTTTCGCAGGGGCGGTCGATGCCGCGGCCATCTTCCGAACCACGGCAGCCAAGAGCGGTATTGATGTCGTCATCAAGCGCGAGGCGTCAGACGGCTATTGGGATAACGTCTGGATGAAGGCGCCGTTCTCCATGGGTTACTGGGGCGGTCGCCCCACTGCAGATCAGATGCTTTCCATCGCCTATGCATCCGACTCCGCTCAGAACGACACCCACTGGAAGAATGAGCAGTTCGACAAGATCCTGCGCGAGGCCCGCGCAATCTTGGATCCGGCCAAGCGTAAGGAGATGTACGCAACGCTGCAGCAGATGATTTCCGATGAAGGCGGAGCCATGATCCCGATGTTCGGCGATTATCTCGATGCCGTGTCGGTGAAGCTGAAAGGCGTAACCCCCCACCCGATGTTCAATCTCATGGGTGCCCGCATGGCGGAACGTGTTTGGTTGGAGGGCTAATGGCCCTCCTCATCCTGAAACGTCTGGCGCTCGGCGTCTTCACCCTGTGGCTTGTTTCCGTTCTGGTCTTTGGCGGAACGCAACTGCTCCCCGGTGATGTGGCGTCGGCCATCCTCGGCCAGAATGCGACCCCGGCCTCCCTGGCGGCCCTGCGCCAGCATCTCGGGCTCGATCAGCCTGCTCTGGCGCGCTATCTCTCTTGGCTCGCGGGCTTCAGCCATGGCGATCTCGGGATGTCGTTGGCAACCCGACAGCCTGTCGCGGATCTGCTATGGCCCCGCTTCTGGAACACCATGGCGCTTGCCGCCTACACGGCGGTGGTCGGCGTGCCACTGGCGATCGGCCTTGGCATCCTGACGGCCGTACGCCGAGGTGGGATGTTCGATCGTGCGGTCAACGTCGCTGCGCTCGCCATGGTGGCATTGCCTGAATATTTCCTCGGGCTGCTCCTCATCCTCATCGTTTCGGTGCAATACGGCTGGCTCCCAAGTCTGGCCGATACTTATCCAGGAATGGGCTTGGGCGCCTGGCTACAAGCCACAACACTGCCCATGCTGACCCTGCTGCTTGTAACCGTCGCACAGATCATGCGGATGACCCGGACAGCGGTCCTGTCGGTGATGGATCAGGCATACGTCGAAACGGCCTATCTGAAAGGCTTGAAAACGGGTCGTGTCGTGCTGCGGCACGCCGTTCCTAATGCCGCGGCTCCCATCGTCAATGTGGTTGCATTCAACATCGCCTATTTGATCACCGGCGTTGTGCTCGTCGAAGCGGTGTTTAACTACAATGGTCTTGGCCGCTTCATGGTGGATGCTGTCTCCAAGCGCGATCTTCCCATGGTGCAGGCTGCCGCAATGGTATTCGGCGCCGCCTACGTCATCCTGAACATGACCGCCGACGTAGCAGCAATCGCGCTCAATCCGCGCCTGCGGTATCCGCGCTGAGGTCCGACCGTGAAACGTATTCCCCTCGCCGCCTGGATCGGCCTGTTCATTATTGCCCTGAACCTGATCGCCTTCCTGTTCGGCCCCTGGCTCGCCCGGTTCGGCGAAGAGGAGCTGGTCGGAGCGCCCTTCGACGTTCCAAGCCCCGAGCACTGGCTTGGGCTCGATCAGAATGGCCGCGATATGCTTTCGCGCCTTCTCGTCGGTGCGCGGATGTCCATCGGCGTATCGCTGGCGGCGTCGCTCCTGTCGTTCTCCATAGGCATCCCTCTTGGTTTCATCGCGGCCATCTTCGGCGGATGGATCGACACCGTCCTGTCGCGCATCGTGGACACCGTCATGTGCGTGCCGGTGTTGATCTCGGCCTTGGTCGTGCTTCAGGCTCTGGGGTCTTCCCTGCCCGTTCTGATCATCACTATCGCTCTCCTCGATGCGACCCGGGTGTTTCGCCTCGCCCGCGTCGTTGCCCAAGGCATCAACGTGATGGAGTATGCCGAGACCGCTCGGCTGCGCGGTGAGGGCCTCGGCTGGATGATCTTCAGGGAAATCCTGCCGAATGCCTTGCCGCCCCTCATCGCCGAATTCGGATTGCGCTTCTGCTTCACCTTCCTGTTCGTCGCCGGCCTATCCTTTCTTGGACTCGGCATCCAGCCGCCCTACGCGGATTGGGGCGGCATGGTGAAGGACAACCAACAGGGCATTCTCTACGGCCTTTACGCGCCGCTCTACCCGGCAGCCGCGATCGCCCTTCTCACGATCGGGGTCAACCTGGTGGTCGACTGGCTGCTGGCCGACCGCACGACAGTTCAGGGAGAAGGGCGATGATGATGGATGCTTCCGATACCATCCTGAGCATCAGCGCGCTCAAGGTTGCGGCTCCGAATGGGACGATCCTGGTCGATGGGGTCGATCTCGATTTGCAGCGAGGCGAAGTTCTGGGACTCATTGGAGAGTCCGGCGCCGGAAAATCCACCATCGGTCTCGCCGCGATGGGATATGGGCGCGGTGGGTGCCGGATCGTGGGCGGCGATATCCGCATCGACGATACGCCTCTGATGACGGGAAGCCGCAAGCAACGCGAAGCCTTCCGTGGCGCACGCATCGCCTATGTTGCCCAGAGCGCAGCCGCAGCCTTCAATCCGGCCCTGCGCATCGGCGCGCAGATCATTGAATGTCCGCTTCAGCATGGGCTCATGGACCAGGGCGCAGCGCAGGCCTGGATGCTGGAACTCTTCCGAGCGCTTGACATCCCCGCTCCAGAAACATTCGGCGACCGTTATCCGCACCAAGTTTCGGGTGGCCAGCTCCAACGCGCCATGGTGGCCATGGCCATGTCGTGCAGGCCGGACATCCTCGTGCTCGACGAGCCGACGACGGCCCTCGATGTCACGACACAGATCGAAGTTCTGGCGCTTCTGAAGCGGCTCGTGCATCGATACCGCACGGCGGCGCTCTATATCACCCATGATCTGGCTGTCGTGGCCCAGATTGCCGACCGGATCATGGTCCTGCGCCACGGCAAGCTTGTGGAGAGCGGCGAGACAGGCCAGATCCTACACGAGCCCCGACAGGACTATACCCGCCGGCTCATCAAGGAACGCGAACACAGTCTGACAGGTGCCAAGAAACACCATGAGGCCGGCGCGACGCTTCTCGATGTGGCGGGAATTACGGCAGCCTACGGTGCAACCACCATTCTTCATGATGTATCGTGCGTCTTGCGGCGAGGGGAAACACTCGCTGTCGTTGGAGAATCCGGATCGGGCAAATCCACCCTCGCCCGCGTGATCGCTGGTCTACTGCCTCCCGCTCGAGGCCATATCGTTTTCGACGGTAAGCCGCTCGCCGCCTCGTATCGGGCCCGCGGCAAGGAAAGTCTGCGCCGGATCCAACTGATCTACCAATTGCCCGACGTGGCGCTGAATCCGCGACAGACGATTGGAGAGATCATCGGGAGGCCACTGACCTTCTATTTCGGCATCAAGGGCTCGAAGCTGCATGACCGTGTGGCAGCGCTTCTAGGCCAAGTCGGCTTGTCGGCGGAATTTGCAAGCCGTCTGCCCAGTGCGCTGTCGGGAGGTCAGAAGCAGCGCGTTTGCATTGCAAGAGCCCTGGCGGCGGAGCCCGATCTCATCATCTGCGATGAGGTGACGTCGGCTCTCGACCCGCTGGTGGCGGAGGATGTCCTGCTCCTTCTCCGCAGGCTCCAGGACGAGACCAAGGTCTCCTACCTGTTCATCACCCACGATCTCGGTGTGGTTCGTCGGCTCGCCGATAGCACCATGGTCATGCAGCGAGGAAAGGTGGTCGAGCAGGGAGAGACAGCCTCCATCTTCAAGCCACCTCATCAGCCTTATACAGAGCAGCTTATCGCCTCCGTTCCAGAGCTTCGCCAGGACTGGCTCGATGAGGTTTTAGCCCGCCGTGCTGCCACGGCTCATTGAAGGGTCCGTCATGTCCGTGCGCATCGAAGAGAACATCTGGATCACTATGAGCGACGGCTGCCGCCTTGGTGCCCGCTTGTGGCTTCCGGAAACAGCTCACGAAAACCCGGTTCCAGCTGTTCTAGAATACATCCCTTACCGTAAGCGGGATGGGACACGCGGTCGCGACGAGCCTATGCATGGGCATTTTGCCAAGACTGGCTATGCGGCCATCCGTGTCGACATGCGCGGCACGGGCGAGTCCGATGGCCACATGGCGGATGAATATCTGAAGCAGGAACAGGACGACGCCCTCGAAGTCATCGCGTGGATCGCTGCGCAGCCGTGGTGCACGGGCGCCGTTGGCATGATGGGAAAATCATGGGGCGGTTTCAATGCGCTCCAGGTGGCTGCCCGACGGCCTCCGGCGCTTAAGGCCATCATCACGGCCTATTCGACCGACAACCGCTATACGGACGACATCCACTACATGGGCGGGTGTCTCCTAAACGACAATCTTTGGTGGGGCACCATCATGCTGGCCTACCAGTCGCGTCCGCTTGATCCCGAGATCGTCGGCGCAGGTTGGCGCGAACGTTGGCTCGAACGCATCGAGTCCATGCCCTTCTTCCCTGCCCTCTGGCTCTCTCACCAGCGCTACGACGATTACTGGAAGCACGGCTCCGTCTGCGAGGATTTCTCGGCTATCGAATGTCCGGTTCTTGCAATCGGCGGATGGTCGGACAGCTATACCAATTCCGTGCCGCGGCTCCTTGAGGGTCTGAAGGTCCCCCGTCTCGGCATCATCGGTCCGTGGGGCCACGTTTATCCGCAGGATGGAGTGCCGGGTCCGGCCATCGGCTTTCTGCAGGAGGCGGTGCGCTGGTGGGATCATTGGCTCAAGGGTCGGGATACCGGCATCATGAATGAGCCGATGCTTCGGGCGTATCTGGAAGACCCCATTGCTCCCGAGGGCACGCGCACCTTTACGCCGGGGCGCTGGGTTGGCGAGGCCGTTTATCCATCCGCCAACATCCAGCCGCACTCCTTCTATCTGGCATCGGATCACAGGCTGGCCGAGCGGCCTGGTGGGCAGGCGGACCTTTCGATCCGCTCGCCCCAAAGTCATGGCAAGGCGGCCGGCGAATGGATGGGCACCGGCTGCGTCGGGGAGATGCCCACCGATCAACGTCTGGATGATGGCAGCGCTCTGGTCTTCGAGACATTCCCGCTCGAAACCGAGATTGCGGTTCTGGGTGCAGCAAAGCTGCACCTGGAACTTTCATCCGACGCTCCGGTGGCACAGATCGCGGTGCGGCTTTCGGATGTCGCTCCGGACGGACGCGTGCGACGCGTGAGCTATCAAGTGCTCAATCTCACACATCGTGACAGTCATGAGCAACCGGAAGCTCTTGAGCCTGGCCGCTTCTACGATGTGGAGATTGTGCTGAACGATTGCGGTCACCATTTCCTGCCCGGACATCGCATTCGCGTGTCGATTGCAACGGCTTATTGGCCGACCATCTGGCCAGCTCCCTATCCGGCAACGCTGACGATCCGTACAGGCGAAAGCGTTCTGGAGTTGCCTGTTCGCCAAAACGGCGCAGCGTCGCCAAAGATCGCCTTCGAACCGCCGGCTCACGGCCCGTTAGCTCCCACAACCCAGGTCGATCCGGGCGCGATCCGCCGATACAGCCTTCAGGATCATGTCACCGGAGAAACAACCTATGTCACGGAGGGGATTGGAGGCCTCTTCGGAGAGGGAATTCTCCGGTTCGACGAAATCGGAACCCAGTTGTGTCACAGCCTGAAGCGCGAGTTGACGATACGTGACGATGATCCTCTCTCAGCGCGATATGTTCTCAGTCAATCCTACGAGATGGGCCGTGAAGGTTGGATCATATCGGTCAGTACCCGTACGCACATGCATGCCGATCGGGACAATTTTTACCTGTCCGGGACATTGACTGCCTTCGAGAACGGGGAGCTCGTTATCGAACGCGAATGGAATGAGATGATCGCCCGCGACTTGGTATGAAGAAATTCGGTTGCGTCGCGTGGTGGTGGTCTGCGGCGTTGGCGCGTGGATCATTAATTGGGGGTGAGTTAAGCGAACGGGATCCGCAATAGCCATTGGCTGCCCTCATGCCCTTCAAACATACCACCTCCCGCCGCCATCGCATTGGCAAGATGAAGTTCAAGGTGACGAACTGGCGGGAGTATGAGGCAGGACTTCGCCAGCGAGGCAGCCTGACGCTGTGGATCACGCCCGAAGCGTTGTCGTCGTGGCAAGCGCCGAGGCGCACGACGCGCGGCGGCCAGCCGCGTTATTCCGATCTGGCGATCGAGACCGCCCTGACGCTGGGCCTCGTGTCCGACCTGCGGCTGCGTCAGACGGAGGGCTTGCTGGCATCGGTGCTACCGTTGATGGGATTGGATCTTGCCGTGCCCGATCACACCACGCTCAGCCGGCGGGCACGGATAGCGCCATCGTCTGAACGGCGGCCAATTCCTCGCGTTCCATCATCGGGACCTGTCCACGTCCTCATCGACAGCACCGGCCTTGAAGTCTACGGCGCCGGCCAATGGCTGGAGGAGAAGCACGGCGTCAGGTCGCGGCGGAAACTGGAGAAAGCTGCATCTGGCACTGGATGCCGACAGCGGCGAGATCATCGCCCACGCCATGACAGACCAGGACACCGGCGACGCGAGACAGTGGAGCCGCTGCTCGACAAGACCGAGGTGCCAATCAGTCAGTTCACCGCCGACGGCGCCTATGACGGGAAACCGACCTACGACGCCGTCACGAAGCACAGCGCCAATGCGGCGGTCGTCATTCCGCCACGCGCCAACGCGGTCGAACGATCGAATGCCGACGTCTCCAGCCAGCGTCGGTAGCGGTGGCGCGTAAGTTGGCGGTGATCCTGCATCGGATGTGGCGCGACAACACGGACTTCCGGTGGTCTAGCCAGGAAGGGCAGCCCGCATGAGATAGCCATCTCGAAAGATCCGCCAGAGCTGGCGGGATGATGTCCCTTGTCGGGATAAGGCAGCAGCCATCGCGTGGGCTCCGTTGCGGCCTGAGACCTGATCCTCAGGGAGCAGATTGACCGCGTATGCAACATGGCGAGGCTGAGGCTTCCGACCCCATCATGCGGCGGTGTCTGCCGACCGCGGAGGGAACCATGACCCGACAGGTGATATCAGCCGAACTGACGGAAACGGCCGCTCAAAGGGCTTTACTAAAAGTCCCCGGAATAAGAGACCGGTGCCGGTAACGCGACAAGCCCCTGTGATTCCAGTCCTTCGCGAGACGAGCACGTGTCCCCAGCGTGACCTCATTCGGGCTCATGAGAACAGCTCAGACATTGATTTTCCTATGATGCGGGTTGCCGCCAACACGAGGAGCAAGGTGACCGCGATCGTGACTGAGCCTATAGCTGCTGCCGCCGCAGTTTCCTGAGTTTCCAGCCGCTCATAGATCGCGATGGAAACGGTCTTCCAGCGTGCCGAATAAAGCATGACTGTCGTGCTCATCTCAGAGATCAGCGTGGTGAATACGATGATCGCGCCCGCCAGGATCCCCGGCGCGATCAATGGGACGGTAATCCTGTGCATTGTATGGCCCCACGTGGCTCCGGCGACCGTCGAGGCCTCCTCCATCTTAGGATCGATCTGCGCGACGGCGGCCACCACTGAGCGGTAGATATAGGCGATACGGCGCACGAAATAGCCGATGACCATGATCAGAGCGGTACCTGACAACGCGATGGGCCCACTGTTAAAGGTGACGAGGAGCGCCACGCCGGTCACGATACCCGGCAGGATGAACGGAAGCATGATTGTGAGATCCAAGGCCCATTTACCCGCGAAGCTCTTACGCTCGGCGACGTAGCCCGTGAGTGTGCCGAAGACTACGCAGGCCAGTGTGGCGATAGCGGCCAAAATCAGGCTGTTCTGCATCGGCTCCACGATCCTGCTGAAGATGTAGACATAGTTTCCCCAGCCGAAGCGGGTAGGCCAGACCGTTCCTGGCCAGCGCTCAGCGAAGGAAGTGAACACCACCACGGCCTGAGGCAGCAGCGCGATCGCCAGCAGCCCCCATACGTAGAGGTTGGCTACGATCTTGACGCCGAGCCCTGTGTGGAGAGGTGCCCGACGGGTGGTGCTGCCCACGGTGACGAAGCGGCGTTTCTTGTTGATCCGGATCAGGAATAGGATAGCCACCAGCGTGATCGCCACGTTGACCAGTGCGATGGCCGAGGCGGCGTTTAGATTGAAATAGCCGTGGATCTGGAAGTACATGAGGGTGGAGAGCACATACACCTCACCCCCAAGGATCGCAGGGGTGCCGAACTCGCCGAGCGCTTCGATGAGGACGATCATGGCACCTGCCAGCATGGGCGGAATAGCGAGCGGCAGCACCACTGTGAGCAATACCCGCAGGCGCGAGGCGCCCATAACCTTGGCGCTTTCCTCGAGATGCGGATCCACTGCCACCAGCGCGCCCTGCACGAACAGAAACACAAAAGTGAAATGGGAGAGCACCATGGCCAGAATCACCCCAAAATACCCGTAGATGGGAGGCATTTGGAGATCAAACCACTCCTGAAGATAATAGGTGAAGATGCCGGAGCGCCCGAAAAGGACGACCCAAGCATAGGCGCCGATGAAGGGCGGAGAGATGAGCGGAATGATAGAAAGCGATAGGATCAGCGGCTTGAACGGCATTTCAACCCGGGCAACAAAATAGGCCGCCGGCAACGCCACCAGAGTGGCCAATACCGTGACCGTAATGCCGATTACGATCGTATTGACCAGCGCTTTCTGGTACATGGACGAGGTGAGGAAACGCTGGAAGTTGTCCAGGGTGGCTGTCCCGATCCCGAAGGTCTCTCCGGTTGGGGCGAAACTGTTCGCAAGGGTGGTCACGATTGGGTAGATCAGGAAGGCGAGCAGCACAAAGATGGTGAGCCCGCCTGCGATGTAGGGGAGAATGTCGGGCCGGCGCCGCTGAGGGGTGCCGATGGAGGTTTCGGATGCGCTC
The DNA here is from genome assembly GCF_015694465.1 of Microvirga alba. GTDB lineage: Bacteria > Pseudomonadota > Alphaproteobacteria > Rhizobiales > Beijerinckiaceae > Microvirga > Microvirga alba. The sequence continues at coordinate 3,345 of NZ_JADQDO010000022.1, read as the reverse complement.
ACGATGCCGCCTCCACGAAGATCATGCCGTCGTCTTTGAGGCCGAAATACACTTCGGCGCCTTCGGTAACGCCCGCCGCAAAGGCGGCCAGGTCAATGATGACAGAACCACGTGCAGCAGGACTTTCCACGAGATAGCGTACGAATGTGCCGAGGAATTGGATGCGCACGGCACGTCCCGTGAACACGGATGAAGCATCAATCGTTTTTGTCCCATGGGCGGCGCTGAGCCACATCTTCTCAGGCCGGACCATGAGCAGGCCCTTGTGCGGGGCAGAGAACCAGCCTGCTTCCCCGTTGGCCGCGGTCACGACCGGCAATCCGACGAAGCGCGCTCCTCCCGGCACGAGGGCTGTGCCCATATCGCGGTCGCGGCTGTCGACATCGACCGGAAAGAAATTGGCCTTGCCGATGAAGTCGGCCACGAACAAAGAGGTCGGGTGCGTGTAGATCTCGTAGGGTGATCCCACTTGCATGAGAAGGCCCTTGGAGAAGACCGCGATCCGGTCAGACACAGCCATTGCCTCTTCCTGGTCATGGGTGACGTAGAGGGCCATTACCCCCAATGTCTTCTGCAGGCGCCGAATTTCGTCGCGCATCTCAACCCTGAGCTTGGCATCGAGATTTGCCAGCGGCTCGTCAAGCAGGAGGATGCCAGGGCGGTACACCAGAGCACGTGCGATGGAGACGCGCTGCTGCTGGCCACCGGACAGGTCTGCGGGATAGCGCTGGGCCAAGCCCTCGAGCCGGAGCATCGCAAGCGTCTCGGTGACTCTTTGGCGGACCATGGTTCCATCCGCCCCGCGCAGCCGCAAGCCATAGGCGGCGTTTTCAAACACTGTCATGTGCGGGAACAGCGCATAAGACTGGAAGACCATGCCGATATTGCGCTCGAAGGCGTTCTTCTTGCGGAAGTCGGCTCCGTCGAGCCGGATTTCGCCCGAGGATATGGTTTCGAGGCCAGCAATCATGCGCAAGGTGGTGGTCTTGCCGCAGCCGGAGGGCCCGAGCATCGTGAAGAAGGTGTCGCCTGTAATTTCGAAGCTGACGTCGCGCACTGCGGTCACGGGGCCATCCGGCGTCTGAAAGACCTTGGTGAGATCGCGTACGGAGAAGTTCAAGGGCGCAGCGGTATGCCGGGCGATGTTGTGTTGAGCGTCCATGTCAATGACGTCCTGAAGTCACGATAAGGATGGAGCGGTCGTCGCCAAAGAATTCGCCAGACCGTCCCTTGGTGCTGCGGTAGGAGCTAATGCGCTCGGGATCGACAGCATCGGCGTGGGCCAGCCCCTCTTCCCAGGCCACTATGCTTGCCGTCCGCCCTGGGGCCGGGTAGCCATCGGAAGCGAGTTCTAGCGTCGTAATGTCCGCCAGATCGAAATCCTGACTGCGCACCACGCATGAGGCCTCGCTGACTCCGTCGAGCGTGCTTGCGTTGAACCGGTCCGGATCGGCCCGGATGCCGGCGAGACCAGCCGATAAGATGGCATCGACGCGTGCCGCATCGCCGCAACAGGCGGCAAGCACCTCCGCATCGGCAAGCACGGTCGCTCTCACCGCCTCGATGTCGACGGCGGCCAGCCCTTGGGGCGGAACTCGGTCCCGAGCGAGCCCCTGCACGATCAGGGCGCGTGCCACCGGCCGAATTGCGTCGGCTTTGATGCCTTGCGCCTCGAGTCGGCGCCAAGCGAGGGACCGGGCGAGTGACAGCACGAAATCGCTAGGAAAGTCGTGCACGAGGACCATCTTTTCATTCACCCGGGCTCGGCAGTCACCGATTGCGATCAGACGTAAGCGACTTTCACAGATGAAAGCCGCGGTAATTCCGGCCCGGAAGCGGTGGCGCCCGGCAGTGGCTTCCTCCGCCTTGATGCCAAGACGGGCATAGAGTGACGCGATAGATTGGTTGAGGATCTTGATCGTCGCTTCGGGCGCGGGCAACTCGGTGAGCGGGCCAGCAGCCATGCGTGAAATGGCGTCAGCGACCGCCTGGGCCGCCAGATATCCTCCTGTCGCCTGGTGCCCGTAAGAATCGTCATAACGCAGCCCGCCAAGATCAGTCGCCCCGTCGATGACGGCAAAGAGGCGTCCTGGCACGGCGACCAGACGATCCTCATTGCTTTCGGGTTCATGGGGATTCTTGGCCTGAGTGAACCCCTCGAAACGATGCATCCTGCCCCCTCATGATCGGTGGGAACGGGCAGTACGCCCGTCCCGGAATGTCTTGTCTTGAAACGAGCTCAACGGCTGAACAGCTCGTCCCATCGGGCGAGGTTTTCCTTGCGCGTACGGGAAGCTAAGGCGTCGTCATACGCGAAGGTGACGATCTCGGAGGTAGGGGCAAGCCCTTCGGGCGCAGCGATGTCCGAGCGCACCGAACGCCGGTTGGTGCTCGCGAGGATCGCGTGCGCCTCCTTAGAGTTCAGAAACTCTAAGAAGAGGCGGGCATTGTCTGGATTAGGTCCGCCTTTGATGATGGCGGAGGCATCAAATCGCAGAGCCGTCCCGTCGGACGGATAGACGGCCGCAACGGGATAACCCTCGTTGATCAAGGGCTTGATGTTGGCCTCACCCGTAACCCCGATCTCCATCTCGCCACGCGCGACGTCCTGGAAAACACTCTGTGACGAGGTGACGAAGCGTGCATTGGCCATGATCGCCTTGGCGGTGTCCCACCCCTGGAGCTGCAGGATCTGCGCGAGTTGGGCATAGGCGGAGCCGGACAGGGAAGGATTGGCCAAAACAATCTTACCCTTGTACTCAGGCTTGGCCAAATCGAGCCAGCTCTTCGGAAGTTTATTCTTCGAGAGCAGTCTGGTGTTCACGATGAACGCCTGCAATGGCATCGAGCAACCGTAATAGGTTTCGTTCGGACCGATCACGTCTTTGCTGAATTTGTCCGCCTCTGCGCTTTTGTAGGGCGCAAATAGGTCGGGGTTGGCCATGTAGGCCTCGCTGGAGGCGCACACCATGACGTCACCCTGCGGTCTGGCCTTTTCGGCGGACGCACGGGTGAACAGCTCGCCCACACCGCCATTGATGGCGGCAATCGAAACCTTCGGATATTTCGCCCGGAAAGCATCAATGAGCTTCTCCCCCGCGTCGCCGGCCGGATTGTAGACGACGAGATTGCCCTGCTGGGCCAACGCGGTGTGTCCGGATGCGGCGCTCAGAACGACGGCAATTGCCAGTACCTTCAGTCGCATGACGTTCCCTCCTCCCTCTTTGCTTTTGGGGATGAGCAAGTCTTGATCATTCGAGGGAATTTGGCAACCGGTTGCATAAATAATACGTGATGCTAGCGTGCGCGCTGTTCATGCGGTTTCGAACAGGAGCTAGTCTACGG
>NZ_JADQDO010000021.1 GCF_015694465.1 Microvirga alba | reverse complement strand
ATTCGGTTGCCTTAAAGACAACCCGCAAGGACCTCGCCGTCCACGTTTCTCTTTCTTTCTTCACTTGTCAAAGAGCAATGAGCCGTCCGAAGACAACAGCGACCCGCACCGGAAATTCCGGCTTCAGGCCGCGTCACATTTCAGAGAACCCGCGAGACCGGAGCCACTCAGTGGCCAGCCCCGTGATGAGCCCGATTTAGGCCCGTCGAATTCCTTTGTCAACTCCGTATTCGATTTTCTCGAACCCGGCTTCGACCCTCATCCGAAGATGAGCACTTCCAACGAAACAGCTTTCGTTCCCGACCGAGGTCGGGCACCGATGCCCGGTTTCAGAGGAAGTGTTTGGCGCCGTTCGCGTCAGCGGCGGCGTCGATGGGCGCTTTATAGGCCCAACCCTTTTCGCCTGTCAACAACGATGTGAAAGTTTTTTGACGGCTCGAAGACCCTTTTTCCCAACCCCCTTGAATCCTGCGGAGAATGATTGTCTCGCCTCACTGCGGACACAGTGGCCATTGAAGCACCAGTCTCGACTGCGACGCTTGCCTTCATGATCAACCACCCGCGCGGACGCATCTGTTGCCCTGTGCGGTTGCCATTGATTGTGCTAGAGCGCCCTTCCCACCTCGTAACACTAACGCCTGAGTCCTTCGCTCTTTTATGAGACACGCTCCTCCAGACGAGATGCCTGCAAAAAGCTCCCGAAGGGAAGCTTCGCGCGCGTGGTCGGTGGATCTTGGGCATGAGCCGCCACTCAATACAAACGGCGGCGCGGCTCCCGAGGTCGACAGGCGGGACGTCAATTTGCGCTGGCTCGGCGCAAGTGTTCTGACCGGCCTCACAGGCGCGGCCCTGATCGGCGCCTCTATCTATATCGCACTGGAAGGCGCGACGACCTCCGTGTCCCAGCCCGAGCGCGCGACCGTCAATGCGGCGCGTAGCTCAGATGTCTCCGAGGACCGCACCACGAATGTCGCCCGTAAAGGGGATCGACTGAACCGTGCGGAAAATACGGTTTCCGCCAAGCAAAGCTTCCGGGCGCCAATGACCATCCGCAATGGCGATCGGGAGGCGATCAAGGTCCGCCAGTTCGTGCGGGTCGCGACCAATCTGTCGCTGACCACCGGCACGTACGCGACGGATATTCCCCCCTTCAATCCGATGCGCCTTTTTGCGGAGGACTCGCAGGAGCGTGCGGTCGAGCCGACGCCCGAGATTTCGGACGCCGATGTCTCGGTGGTGCGGCGGGACCTGACTCTGCTCGCTATCGAGGCCAGCGCCCCCTCGCTGGCCGACAAGGATGTTCTCGCGATCATCGAGGAGGAGCGCCGCGTCTCCGCCGAAACCGGACGCCGGGCATCGGTCCCAATTCCAGCCCAACAAATGCTGTCGCGAACCCTTCGGCAGCCGGATGGGCTCGGAGACGCGCTCGGCTATGCCCGCATCGTGAATGCGCCTTTCAGCACCATCGAAGTCCGGGTCGTACCTGAAAATGTGACGAATCTTGCGAAAATCGACCAACGTTCCGCCACCCCTCTCACCGAGGAGCGGGACGTCGCCCTCAAGAAGGGTGAGACTCTCGAGACGACTTTGCGCGCCTACGGGGCGAACCCGGACCAGATCCTCGCGATCACGACCGCGCTCGCCGCCCGCGTCAAGGTTGCCGGCCTGACGGAAGGCCAGCGGCTGCGCATCCTCATCGGCCCCGGCCCGCGCCTCGGCGACCCCAAGCAGATCGTGCGCGTGCTGGTCCTCGGAGAAAAAGGTATCGAGGGAATCGCCGCGACGAACGATCGCGGGCTTTTCGTCTCAGTGTCTCCTCCGACCGACCAGAACGACGGGAAGCAGACCGTTGCCCGGGACGAAGAGGCGGATGACGAGGAATCAGGCGGCGTCAGTCTCTACCAGAGCCTTTACGAGACGGCGTTGAAGAACGAGCTGCCCCGTCAGACGGTGGATGAACTGGTTCGGATCTTCGGCTACGACGTCGATTTCCAACGCCGCGTCTCGTCGGGCGATACCTTCGAGATCTTCTACGGGTCGGACGAAGAAAACGGCACACCCGAGGTGATGTACGCGGCCCTCTCCGTCGGTGGCGAAGCGCGACGCGTGTACCGCTATCAAGGCGATGACGGATCGATCGACTTCTTCGATGAAGCCGGACGCTCCCTCAAGAAATTCCTGCTGCGCAAGCCTATCGCCGAGGGCATCCTGAGGTCGGGCTTCGGATCGCGTTATCATCCGATCCTGGGTTACACGCGCCCTCACACGGGCATCGACTGGTCCAACAAGATCGGAACGCCGATCATCGCCGCAGGCAACGGCACCGTTCTCTCGGCAGGTTGGGAGTCGGGCTATGGCCGTCACGTCGAGATCCAGCACACCAACGGCTATGTGACGACCTATTCGCACATGTCCAATTTCGGTAAGGGCATCGTCGCCGGCATCAAGGTCCAGCAAGGCCAGGTGATCGGCTACCTGGGCAGCTCGGGCCTCTCGACCGGCCCCCACCTCCATTATGAAGTGAAGATCAACGGCAGCTTCGTCGATCCGCTGAAAATTCGCCTGCCCCGGGGGCGGGAGCTCGAAGGCCGCGGGCTCGCGGAATTCAAGCGCCAGCGCGAACAGGTCAATGAGTTGATGGCCCATGCGGGAGCATCCGCCAGCCTCGCCCAACGCGCAGAGCTTCGCTAAAGCCGATGCTTGACCTCCTGATGATCGTCCTGCCGGTCTTCGGCCTGATCGGGATCGGTTATCTCGCCCGTCGCACGGGCTTCGTGTCCGACCGAGCAGGCGAAGGTCTGTCCGAGTTCGTCTTCACGCTGTCCGTGCCCTGTCTGATCTTCAAAACGCTGGTTCGGGCAGACATCCCCGCCGTGCAGCCCTGGGGATACTGGATCTCGTATTTCGTCGGGGTCGCCGTCGTTTGGGCCCTCGCCATGGTGGTGGGGCAGCGGGCGTTCGGGCTGAAGGGAATTTCGGCCGTGGTCGCCGGCTTCTCGGCCGGACAGGCGAATACGGTCTTCGTCGGCGTCCCGATGATCCTGAAAGCTTATGGGGAGGCGGGGGCGGTTCCGCTCTTTATGCTCATTGCGGTGCATCTGCCGGTGACAATGACGCTTGCAACGATTCTGGCGGAAGGCCGCCAGGCGTCGCCGCTCCGCATCCTTGGTCGCCTCGCAACCCACCCGATCGTTGTCGGGATCATCGCGGGCTCGGCCTGCCGCCCATTGGTGGCCTATGTCCCCGGACCGTTCTGGCAGATGGTGGAATTGTTGGGCGGCGCGGCGATTCCTTGCGCTCTGATCTCCATGGGAATCGCACTGCATCGCTATGGGCTCGAAGCGGGGTGGAAGCTGCCGACTGTGATCTCGGTCCTGAAACTCGTGCTGCACCCCCTCATCGTCCTGGTTTTGGCGACGCAGGTCTTCCAGGTACCGCCCATTTGGGCTGGGGTTGCAGTCCTATTCGCTTCCTGCCCGTCGGGCATCAACGCCTATCTCTTCGCCGAACGCTACGGTGAGGGGGTTGCCTTGGCGTCGAGCGCCGTGACGCTCTCGACCATGCTGGCTTTGGGGACGACGCTGTTCTGGCTTTACGTGCTCGGACTCGGGTGAAACGAAAAGCCGAGGCGCCGTCGCAGTTCCGCCGCCCCGATCCCTTGCGCCCGTAGCTCCAGCAGCGATTCCGACCGCCGGCTCTTCGCGAGCTTGTCTCCGCTCAGGTCGCGCACGAGGTCATGGTGATGGTAGCGAGGCGTCGGTAAGCCTAGCAGCGCCTGGAGCAGGATATGCAGGTCGGTCGCGGCCTCCAGGTCCTTGCCACGCACCACATGGGTGATCCCTTGCAGGGCATCGTCAACGACGACGGACAGATGATAGCTCGTGGGTACATCCTTGCGGATGATCACCGTATCGCCCCAGCGCGATGGGTCCGCGTGGCAGGCCTCCTCTCCTCCAGCCCGATCGAACCGCGTGAAGACATGCGGCCCCGGCGCGAGCGCCAGAGCCGCCGTCATGTCGATACGCCAGGTATGCGGTCGGCCCGCGAGGGCGAGGCGCTCAGCCTTCTCAGGCTCCAGGGCCTTGCAAGTGCCGGGATAGAGCGCCGCCCCATCCGGGTCGCGCGGCCAAGGCCTTCCCGTCTCGGCTTCGCGACAGGCGATCGCCTCGGCAATGTCCTTTCGGGAGCAGAAACAGCGATAGACCACGCCCCGCTCCCTCAGCTTGGCGAAGGCAGCGCGGTAATCGTCAAAATGTTCGGATTGCCGCCGAACGGGCTTTTCCCAATTCAGGCCGAGCCACGTCAGGTCGTCATAAATCGCCGCCTCGAATTCCGGCCGGCAGCGGGTGAGGTCGATGTCCTCGATCCGCAGCAGAAATCGCCCGCCAAAGCGCTGTGCGAAATCCGCATTCAACAAGGCCGAATAGGCGTGCCCGAGATGAAGCCGCCCGTTCGGGCTGGGGGCGAACCGGAAAACGGGCTTCATCACCTGGATCCGTCTTCTAGAAAGCGAAACGCGGAGGACCGGCCGAGCCTCAAGCTCGCGCCGCCGCGAGCGCCATCTGGGCTCCATGACGGAGGAAAGCCCCGTCACTCGCCACTGAGATGAGATGAAAACCCTTATTGGCCAGTTCCAAGGCCCGCGCCCCGGAAGTGGCATAGATGCCGGCGACTTTGCCGGCGGCCTTCACGCGGGAGAGCGCGAAATCGAGCGCTTCCTCGACCTCGGCACTCAACGGATTCAGCTCCCTGCCGTCGGACAGGGCGATCGAAAGATCTGCGGGGCCGATGAAGATGCCGTCGATGCCCGGAACCGCCAGAATATCGTCGATGATGCCCAAGGCCTCCCGGGTCTCCACCATGGCGAGGGAGACGGACAAGCCGTTCGCGGCCTGAAAATAGTCCCCCGGCTGCATTCCCGAGAGCGCCAGCGCCCCGTGCGGACCCCAGCTTCGCTCGCCGACGGGCGGATATTTCATGAACGCGGCGAACCGGCGGGCATCCTCGATCGTATTGATCATCGGCGCGATCACACCCGACGCACCCGCGTCGAGAAAGCGCGAGGCGGTGGCGAATTCCCCAACCGGCACCCGCACCATCGCCGGTTTCCCGGCAGCGGCGATCAACGGCACGGCCCGGAGGGCGGTGGAAAAATCAATCGCGCCGTGCTGCATGTCGACGATGACCGCGTCGAAAGCCTCGCGAGCGAGGAGCGCGGGAATGGCAGGATCCGGCATCCCGCACCAGGCGGTCAGGGCGGCAGGGCCGCCCTTGAGACGGTCGAGGAGAGATGGATTGGTCAAGATGGCACCCTTTCCCGGAGGCTTATGAGAATCATTTGAGCGCCATGGCAGCGCGGCGTCGAGGCTCAAGCTTATCGGCCGGCCTTAATTTCTTCGACCGCTCTCGCCATCAAATCCCCAAGAACGCGGCGGAACTCCGCGTCGTCCACGGCTTTACCGGCCGCTTCGAGATCGCGGTGCACTTTACGGATGATGTCCGCGTCGCCCGCTTCCTTGAAATCGGCCAGAACCACGCTCTTGGCATAGGCTTTCGCCTCCGGACCGGTCTTGCCGAGCTTTTCCGCGACCCAGAGGCCGAAAAGCATGTCGCGGCGGGCCGTCGCCTTGAAGCGAAGCTCCTCGTCGTGCGCAAATTTCTTCTCGAAGGCATCCTCACGTTCGTTGAAAGTGGTCATCGACCTGTTTCTCCCGTGCCAGAACCTTCCGCGATATAAGGGCGCACTCGCGCCATCGCCAGTCGCCACCATTTCTACACAGAGAGGCCTCAAGTGGGCTGTAACTCTGCAGCAAAACCGCCGCGTTGTGCTTATCCAAGGGATCGGATAGGTTGCGCCGCAAGCGGGGCGGCGGGTCAAACCGCGCTCATGCCAGCCGCGGATCTGACAGTTTATTCCTCAAGGGGCCACGGCAATGGATTTCCTCAAACCACGGTACACGCCTATGAATCGTCGCCGTCGCATTTATGAAGGCAAGGCGAAGGTCCTCTATGAAGGTCCTGAGCCCGGCACGCTCATCCAGCATTTCAAGGACGACGCAACCGCCTTCAATGCCAAGAAGCATGAAGTGATCGACGGCAAAGGCGTGCTCAACAACCGGATCTCGGAATATATTTTCCAGCATCTGAACGATATCGGCGTCCCGACCCACTTCATCCGCCGCCTCAACATGCGCGAGCAGCTGATTCGGGAAGTCGAGATCATCCCGCTCGAAGTCGTCGTGCGGAACGTGGCGGCCGGTTCGCTCTCCACGCGCCTCGGAATCGAGGAGGGCACGCAGCTCCCCCGGTCGATCATCGAGTTCTATTATAAGAATGACGCGTTGAACGACCCGATGGTCTCGGAAGAGCACATCACGGCCTTCGGCTGGGCGACCCCGCAGGAGATCGACGACATCATGGCGCTCGCCATCCGGGTCAACGATTTCCTCTCCGGCCTCTTCCTCGGCGTCGGCATCCGCCTCGTCGACTTCAAGATGGAGACGGGCCGTCTCTGGGAAGGCGAGATGATGCGCATCGTCGTCGCCGACGAAATCTCCCCCGATTCCTGCCGTCTCTGGGACATCAAGTCCAAGGACAAGCTCGACAAGGACCGTTTCCGCCGTGACATGGGCGGCCTGGTCGAGGCCTATTCGGAGGTGGCGCGCCGTCTCGGCATCATGTCCGAAAACGAGAACCCCACCATGGGCGGCCCGCGCCTCGTGCAGTGAGCGGGTTTCCCTTTGAAGATCCAATGCCCGGTTCCAAGCCGGGCATTGTCGTTTGGGCTCCTTCTTGTTGTCCTGACCTTAAGCGGCTGCGGCTACATTCCCCGCCCCGTCGGGGGCGTGCCGCCGGGAGCGCCTTGGGAGACCCTCCCCTTGCGCAAGTGGCTCGCCGAGGACCGTGCCGAGCCGCAAGCGCTGTCCTTCTGCGCGCCGCCCGAGTGCCGCCCGGGGCTTGCCGTCGCCGTCGTGCGCTTGGCGGGAAAGGATGCGGAGACAACCGACCGCGTGATGAGGAAGCCAGAGCTTCTGGCGCAGGCGCTTCGCTCCCCTGCGGGACAGGGAAAGTCCGCCAGAACCCGAATTTCTGTACAGCCTCTTCAGGAAGGGCCGGCCTACGGCTTCACGATCAGCCTTGCTTCTGCCAAGGGCGGCAAGCGTCCTGCTTATGGAGCAACGCTTGGGCAGCGCTCAGGCGATGACCTGGAAGTCGTTCTGGTGATCGGCGAGGAGGCCGATGCCGTCGAAGCCACCGCGCGTCGCGTCGCCCGCGCCGAATTGGGACATTGAAGCCGTTGTTTCTTGAAGCCATTGGCTTTATGGCGTTGGCGATCTCTTCAACAGCCCGAGGATCCCATGAAAGCTCGCGTCACCGTGACCCTGAAGAACGGCGTCCTCGATCCGCAAGGCAAGGCCATCGAAGGCGCATTGAAATCCCTCGGGGTCGAGGGCATCGCCAGCGTGCGCCAGGGCAAGGTGTTCGACATCGAACTCGGGACAGTGGACAAGGGCCACGCCGAAGCGTCGCTGAAAGCCGCATGCGAGAAGCTTCTGGCGAACACGGTCATCGAAAACTATCGCGTCGAGATCGCGTGAGGCGACCATGAAATCCGCAGTCCTCGTCTTTCCCGGCTCCAATCGCGAAGGCGATATGGTGCGCGCGCTGACCCAGGCCGGTTCCAAGGTCGAGAAGGTCTGGCACGCCGATCATGAGCTGCCCAAGGGCACCGATCTCGTCGTGCTGCCCGGTGGCTTCTCGTATGGTGACTATCTGCGCTGCGGCGCGATCGCCGGGCGGGCTCACATCATGGATGCGGTCCGCGCCCATGCGGCGCGCGGCGGGCTGGTCCTGGGGGTCTGCAACGGTTTCCAGATCCTGTGCGAATCCGGGCTTCTACCGGGAATCCTGATGCGTAACGCCAATCTCAAGTTTATCTGCCACCGCCAGTTCCTGCGGGTCGAGCGGAACGATACCGTTTTCGCCAAGCGCTACGCCAAGGGTCAGGCCATCGACGTCTGCGTCGCCCACGGCGAAGGCAACTACACGGCGGATACCGAAACCCTGAAGCGTCTTGAGGGCGAGAGTCTCGTCGCCTTCCGCTATTGCGATGCCGATGGACAGGTGACCCCCGACGCCAACCGCAACGGCTCGATGAATTCCATCGCCGGTATCTATTCCGAAAAGCTCAACGTGATGGGGATGATGCCCCATCCGGAAAATCTGATCGAGGATCTCGTCGGTGGAACCGACGGACGCGGCCTGTTTGAGAGCCTCGTGTCGTCCTTCGCCAAGGCTGCATAACGTCTGGAGCGGGGAAAGACGCCCCGCTCACCCCGAGGACACCTGATTGCCCCTCCCCTCTCCCCGACAGGAGAGGGTAAAGAAGCGAGACCCTGATGATCCGCAACGACGTCGCCATCACCCCGGAGCTGGTCAAGGAGCACGGGCTGAAGCCTGACGAATACGAGCGCTTCGTGGCCCTCATCGGCCGCACGCCGACCATCACCGAGCTCGGCATCGTCTCGGCCATGTGGAACGAGCATTGCTCGTACAAATCATCCCGCCTGCATCTGCGCGGCCTGCCGACGAAGGCGCCGTGGGTGATCCAGGGACCGGGCGAGAACGCGGGCGTCATCGATATCGGCGATGGGCTGGCCTGCGTCTTCAAGATGGAAAGCCATAACCACCCGTCCTTCATCGAGCCCTACCAGGGCGCGACGACGGGCGTCGGCGGTATTCTTCGCGACGTGTTCACCATGGGCGCGCGCCCCATCGCGGCCTTGAACTTCCTGCGTTTCGGCGAGCCTGACCATCCCAAGACCCCTCACCTCGTCTCGGGCGTGGTCGCCGGCATCGGCGGGTACGGCAATTCCTTCGGCGTGCCGACGGTCGGCGGCAGCGTCGGCTTCCATCCGCGCTACAACGGCAACATCCTCGTCAACGCCATGGCTGTGGGCCTCGCCCGCACCAATGAGATTTTCTATGCGGCGGCGACCGGCGTCGGCAATCCGATCGTCTATCTCGGCTCAAAGACCGGCCGCGATGGCATCCACGGCGCGACGATGGCGTCCGCCGAGTTCGATGAATCGTCAGAGGAGAAGCGCCCGACGGTGCAGGTCGGCGACCCCTTCGCGGAAAAGCTGCTGTTGGAAGCCTGCCTCGAACTGATGAAATCCGGCGCGGTCATCGCGATCCAGGACATGGGCGCGGCGGGCCTGACCTGCTCCGCCGTGGAGATGGGCGCGAAGGGCGACCTCGGTGTCGAGCTCGACCTCGACAAGGTGCCCTGCCGCGAAGAAGGCATGACAGCTTACGAAATGATGCTGTCCGAGAGCCAGGAGCGCATGCTCATGGTGCTCAAGCCGGGCATGGAGAAAGAAGCCGAGGCCATCTTCATCAAGTGGGGTCTCGATTTCGCGATCATCGGCCGGACCACCGACACCCTGCGCTTCGTGGTGAAGCACCAGGGCGAGGTGATGGCCGATCTGCCGATCAAGGAGCTGGGTGACGAGGCCCCGCTCTATGACCGTCCGCATATCGCCAACACCCATCTGCCCGTGATCCCGGCTACGAGCGTCAAGGCGCCGGTCTCCGAGGCTGACGCTCTGCTCAAGCTCGTCGGCTCGCCCGACCAGTGCTCCAAGCGCTGGGTCTGGGAGCAATACGACCACCTGATTCTCGGCAACACGGTGCAGATGCCGGGCGGCGACGCGGGTGTCGTGCGCGTCGAGGACGGCCCGAAGGGCCTCGCCATGACCACCGACGTGACGCCGCGCTATTGCGAGGCTGACCCGGTCGAGGGCGGCAAGCAGGCGGTGGCGGAAGCTTGGCGCAACATCACCGCCGTCGGCGGCCTGCCACTGGCGATCACCGACAACCTGAATTTCGGCAACCCGGAACGGCCCGAGGTGATGGGCCAGTTCGTGGGTTGCCTGCGCGGCATCTCGGACGCCTGCCGGGCGCTCGATTTCCCCGTCGTGTCCGGCAACGTGTCGCTCTACAACGAGACCAACGGACAGGGCATCCTGCCGACCCCGGCCATCGGCGGCGTCGGCCTTCTCGACGATGTCACGGTGAACGCCTCCGTCGCCTTCAAGCGCGAGGGCGACGCCGTCATCCTCATCGGCGAGACCCAAGGCTGGCTCGGCCAGTCAATCTACCTGCGCGACATCTGCGGCCGGGAGGAAGGCGCGCCACCGCCTGTTGACCTCACCGCCGAGCGGCGCAATGGCGACTTCGTGCGCCAGCTCATCCGCTCGCGTCAGGTCAAGACTGTGCACGATTGCTCCGATGGCGGCCTTGCTCTGGCGCTCGCCGAAATGGCCATGGCCGGCGGCATCGGCGCCGTGATTGCGACAGCGCCCGAGGGTCTGCCGCTTCACGCCTTCCTCTTCGGCGAGGACCAGGGCCGCTATGTGCTCGCCGTCAACCCAGACGAAGCCGCCGACATTCTCTATGAGGCCGCCTCGATCGGCGTTCCGGCCATGGCGCTCGGCGTCACGGGCGGCGATTCATTGATTCTGCCGGGCGGACAGGCCATATCGGTGAAGAAATTGAAGGCAGCGCATGAATCCTGGCTGCCGGATTATATGGCCGGCAAGGCTTGAGGACCTGATACGATGCCTATGGACGCACGCGAAATCGAAACCATGATCAAGGCCGCTCTTCCGGATGCGACGGTGGAGATCAAGGATCTGGCAGGCGACGGCGACCACTACGCGGCGACCGTCAGTTCCCAGGCCTTCAAAGGCAAGTCGCGGGTCCAGCAGCACCAGATGGTCTATGCGGCGCTGCAAGGAAACATGGGCGGCGCGCTGCACGCCCTTGCCTTGACGACGCTGGCACCCGACAATTGAGGCGAAGCCCGGCGCCTTGAACGCCGAATAGGAGAATTCCATGACCGACGCCCGTCAAACGATCGACAATGAAGTGAAGTCCAACGACGTCGTGCTCTTCATGAAAGGCACGCCGCAATTCCCCATGTGCGGGTTCTCGGGCCAGGTGGTTCAGATCCTGAACTATCTCGGCGTGTCCTATAAGGGCGTCAACGTGCTCGAGGATGAAGGCGTCCGCCAGGGCATCAAGGACTATTCCAACTGGCCGACGATCCCGCAGCTCTACGTGAAGGGGGAGTTCGTCGGCGGCTGCGACATCACCCGCGAGATGTTCCAGGCCGGCGAGCTGCAGCAGCTCTTTGCCGACAAGGGCATCAAGGTCGAACAGAGCGCCTGAAGCACCACGCGGGCCAAGAATCACAAGAATCAAAGGCGGGTTATCGACCCGCCTTTTTTGTTGCGCGCCCTCCCCTCGCAAGGGCGGATTTTTGTCGCATCCCCCATACGACCACGTTTTTGGCGCATTGGGCCGGTTTTGATCCCCCCGATCGCCGCCACAAGAACCAAGACGCGGCATCACGAATGGGGGCCTCCATGCTCGAATCAGAATCGAATGTCGTCGCGTTCCGGCCGCGCAAGGCGGCCGACAAACAGCACCAGGTCCAAAGCCTGCTTGAAAGGGTCTACGCGGCGGGGTCGATCCCGGTTCGGGCCGACGACATCGCCACGAAAACGGCGGCCATGATGCTTGAGGCACTGGGCCTCCTCGTCATCGAGCAGGTTCTGACCGACGGAACCATTGATCCCGTCATTCGCGGCCAGGCCACCGGCCGCCCCTGGCGGCTCTCGAAACCCGCCTTCTCGGGGCCAATCGGCGTTCCGGATGCGATGGGGTTTTCAGCCTAAGACCGGCCGAGAGCCGCGCGCATGAAGGCCAATGCGTCGGGCGAGGCCCACTCTGCAGGGCCTTTGAGAAGTGCGATCTCGCAGCCGGACTCGTGGACAATGAAAGTCGCCGGCAAGCCGACGACGTGCCCGGATTTCTGGAGCGTTTGCAGCACCTTGCCGGCCGGGTCGGCGTAATAGGCGAGACTGTGAATTCCGTTCTCCTGAAGCCACGCCTTCGGCTTCTCAGGATTGCGAGTATCCACGTTGATGGCGACGACTTCGAAATCCTTAGCCCCCAGCTCCGTCTGGAGCTTGTCGAGCGCGGGCATTTCCTGACGGCACGGCACGCACCACGTCGCCCAGAGATTCACGAGAATCGTCTTGCCCCGAAAATCGGAAAGCGTCTTCGCCCGCCCATCCGGCCCGGTAAAATTAATCATCGGTGGCGCCTTTGGCGCGCCGTTCACCCCGACCGCGGCCAATTCACCCGTCGCCAAGGGTTTGAGTTTTTCGGTGATCGGCTTCGCGGCGCGGCATTCGCCAGCATCCGCTAAGGTGAGGTTGGATTTCGAAAGCCCGTACCAGGCCGCGGCAGCCCCGACGAGAGCCAGCACCACGACACCCAAGAGCCAAGGGAGGATCCGAGCGGTTCGGGATTGAGAAGAGCGCGACATGCCGGGTGGTGTGACGCTTTTTTGCGTCCTTCTCAAGCCCCGGATGGAGCCAAGCTATGCCACCCCCCATCACGATCGGGTGTAGAGCGTCTGACAACAAACGCTCCGGCAGCAGCAACCGCCGGAGCTTTGAAACAAGGCGGAAAATCGTCCGCTCAAACGATGAAGAAGTCTTTTTCGGTCATCTTGAGGTTCTTGCTCACGGTCGCGAAGGCGACAGCCGCGCCCTTACCATCGCCATCAGCGTCGTAATAGAGGACGCCCTTCTTCTTGTCGTAGATGATGCGGTCATCCTTATCATGGGCCTTTGCCCCGACCCAGAACGCGGTCTTGGCAAGGAAACCCTTCTTCGTGATCTTCGAAAAGACGCTCTTGGCGAGTTGGATCGTATCGTCCTTCACGTTGAAATCGACGATCTGATCCAGGTTGGTCTTGGCGTTGAGCTTCGCGTCGAACAGGAACGTATCCTTGCCGGCTCCGCCAGTCAGGACGTCCTTGCCAAGGCCGCCTGAGATCACATCGTTATCGAACCCGCCATCGATGGTGTCATTGTCAGCACCGCCGGTGATCGTGTCATTTCCCAACCCGCCGATGATCGCGTCGGCGCCGAGGCCCCCGTCAATCTTGTCGTCGCCACCGGCGCCATCGAGGGTGTCGTTGTCAGCCCCACCGGTGATCGTGTCATTTCCCAATCCGCCGATGATCGCATCGGCGCCGAGGCCCCCGTCAATGTTGTCGTCGCCACCGGCGCCATCGATGGTATCCGCGCCGGCTGCTCCGGCGATGACGTTCGCGCCCTCGTTGCCGGTAATCGTGTCGGCCGCGCTGGTGCCCGTCAGACTGATGGATGCGCTCCCCGCAGCGACCAGCTGTTCCACGTGATCCGCCAGCGTATAACTCACGGAGGTGATGACTTTGTCCGACGCTCCACCAGACGCGGTCTCCACCACGAGGTCGCCTGCACTGTCGACGTAATAGACGTCGTTGCCGCCACCGCCTTGCATGGTGTCGTTGCCAGACCCGCCATCGAGGGTGTTGGCCCCATCATTACCGATCAGGGTGTCGTTCATGTTGGCGCCGCCCAAGGTCAGGGCCAACGTTCCCGTGCTGGCCTGCAGCACCTCGACTTCCGTGTCGTTTCCGAGGGTCGCGCTATAGCCGACAATGATCGTGTCACGACCGCCGCCATGTTCCTCGATCACCACGTCGCCGGGGGTCAGGTAATAAATGTCGTCGCCCTTGCCGCCGATCAACGTGTCCCTCCCGCTGCCGCCGATGAGAATGTCGTTGCCGCCATAGCCATAGAGCAGGTCGTCGCCGCCACCGCCAGAAAGCGTGTCGCCATAGGACGTGCCGATGAATTGATCATCTTCGTCGGTGCCCGCGAGGTTGATCCCCGCTTCACGCGAATCGAAAATCTGAAAAGCCGTCTTGGTCTCCGAAGAGGACTTGTCGACCCAGGACACCACATAGCGGCCATCCGCCAGGGCAGCGATGGACGGGTCTTCCTGGCTGTCCGCCGTTTTTTGCCCCACGACGGAGGCGCTGTTCACGAGCGCTCCTGTTTTGGAATAGGTCGCGACCAGAACGTCGGATTGAGTATCGAAGCGCATGAAGGCAATGGCAAAGCCGCCGTCCGACAGGGTCTTCACGACGGGCGAACTGAGCGTCGTATTGTCTTTTTGGTAGACATTGATGCCCCCTCCGACTGCTCTTCCGCTGTCATCGAAGATCTGGGCTTTCAATTGGTTACCCGCGCTCGACCCGTTGTCCCAGACAACGAGGAACCGGCCATCAGTAAGCGCCGTCACCGACGGAGGGGAGGAAAAGTCGTCGAGGTGCAGAAGGGTGACCTTCTTGATCGACGTAGGCGTGCGGATATAGGCCCAGAGATCCGATCCGGGCTGGTCGTCCGCCGCCGGCGCGAGCGAGATTGTGACATACGCTCCCGTCGTCAATGTTGCGACCGACGGCATTGAGGTTTTTTCGCTCAAGACCTCATCGCTGCTCGCGTTACCCTCGCTGTCGAAAAACGAACTCCGCAGTTTTCCTTCGTTCGCATAAGAGATGGCGTAGCGCCCGCCATCGAGCGCCGTGATCTTTGGGAATTCCAGTTCGCCTCCATAGCCGACCGTAATGATATCGCCCGCTGGCTTGGCGTCTGCCTTGAAAATTCTGGACTTGATGAGGGTGGTTGAGGTGCCGTCGAAGTCCAGCCAGGCGACCACGAAGCGACCGTTACTGAGAGCGGTGGCCGTGAAGGAAGGGACGAAGGCGCCCGCATTGGCGTCAATGACGAATGCGGCCCCGCTCAACGAGCCGTCAGCGTTGAGGATCTGACCGACGACCTCGTTACCGCCCGCAGCCTTCGAACGTCCCCAGACCGCGAGGAACGTGCCATTGTTCAAGGCCGTAATGGCGGAGTTGTTTACGCCGTTGAAAACACGTTCAGGCCCAGACGGAATCAGTTGCGACATCGAAGTCCCTTACCTTTGGATATTGCGTCATGTTATAACTATCCAATCGCGACACTTCTGTCATCCGCCCGCCGGCGCCTTTATGCCATGCTCCCTTTACCAGCTCTCCACCTTGCCTCTCGCCTCGGCGGCCGGTTCCCGTTATGGTGCGGCCACGTTTCGGAGCATCTGATGTCGTCTAGTCTGGTTTTCCCCCGCGTCGCGCTGATTGCGGGCCTTGTCATCCTTAGCCTGTCGGCTTGCGGCCGGCGTGGTGCGCTCGAGCCGCCGCCAGATCCGTCCGCCCCCCAGACGCAGCAGACGGTGAGCGAGGACGAGACGGACGAGAGCACACTCCCCTCTCCCGTCGGCACGCCGCGCAAGAAGATCAATCGCAGCTACAAGATCCCCGACAAGCCCTTTATTCTCGACCCGCTTCTCTAGGCCGCGTCATGCATCACTTCGCCTATCGTCAAGGTGTCCTCCACGCGGAGGATGTCGATCTGCGCCGCCTCGCGGATCAGATTGGAACGCCGTTTTACTGCTATTCCTCGGCCACGCTGGAGCGGCATTACCGCGTCTTCGCCGAAGCCTTCGCGGACACGGATGCTCTCGTCTGCTTCGCGATGAAGGCCAATTCCAACCAGGCCGTGCTGAAAACGCTGGGGCGGCTTGGCGCGGGCATGGATATCGTCTCGGAGGGCGAATTACGCCGCGCGCTCGCGGCCGGTGTCCCAGGGCAACGCATCGTGTTCTCGGGTGTCGGCAAGACGAAGGCCGAGATGGCGTTCGCGCTCGACAGCGGAATTCTCTGCTTCAACGTGGAATCGGAGCCTGAGCTCGAGGCACTCTCGGAGGTTGCTGTCTCGAAGGGCTTGCGCGCGCCCATTTCCATTCGCATCAACCCGGACGTGGACGCCAAGACCCACAAGAAGATCTCGACCGGCAAGTCGGAAAACAAATTCGGCATCCCGATCGCCCACGCCCGCGAGGTCTATGCGCGGGCTGCCAGACTGAAGGGTATCGAGGTGACCGGGGTCGATATGCATATCGGCAGCCAGATCACGGACCTGGAGCCTTTCGACAACGCCTCGGCGCTGCTGGCGGAGCTGGCGCGTGATCTTATGGCAGACGGCCACAAACTCCGTCACATCGACCTCGGTGGGGGACTCGGTGTGCCCTATCGGGAGGACAACGAGCCTCCGCCCGACCCGCAAGCCTATGCGCAGATCATCAAGCGCCACACGCGCGATCTCGGTCTCAAGCTCGTCTTCGAGATGGGTCGTCTGATCGCCGGCAATGCCGGTATCCTGGTCACGCAGGTCGTCTATGTGAAGGAAGGCGCGGGCAAAACCTTCATCATCGTCGATGCGGCGATGAACGACTTGATCCGCCCGACCCTGTACGACGCGTATCATGACATCAAGCCTGTGATCGAACCTGGGCGGGACGCAAAGCACGTCGTCGCCGATGTGGTCGGCCCTGTTTGTGAAACCGGCGATTATCTCGCCCTCTCGCGCGATCTCCCCGCAGTGAAGGCCGGCGATCTCCTCGCCCTCATGACCGCGGGCGCTTACGGCGCGGTGCAGGCCACAACCTACAACACCCGCAGGCTCGTGCCCGAAGTGCTGGTTCGCGGCTCGGACCAGGCTGTCGTGCGGCCCCGCCCCACATATGATGAGTTGATCGGCCTCGACCGGATTCCGGATTGGCTCGCCTAAACTCTCGCACAGCACACCGCTTCGCTATTTCGCAGAACTCGCCCCGGTCTCACGACCCGGCGCGAGCCTGAGGGCATGTCGCGTGTTCCGCCAGGGCCGGGCATCGCCGTCCGCAGCAGCCGCTTTGTCGCGATGAAAATAAGAAAAGGCCCCGGCAGTTTTGCTGCCGGGGCCTTCCATCGATTTGTCGTGGCGGAATGATCCGCGCTTAGATGACCATGAAGTCGGCGGCGGTCATCTTGAGGTTCTTGGAGATCGTGGCGAAGGCGACAGCCTTGCCCGCACCCGAACCGTCGGCATCGTAATAGAGGACGCCTTTCTTGTTGTCGTAGACGATGTAGTCGTCCTTATCCTTGGCCTTGTCGCCGATGGTAAAGAACTTCTTGTCGAGCTTCGCCGGGCTCGTGGGCGAGCCTTTCTTGCCGAGCTTGGTGAAGATGGCGTTGTCGAGCCAGATCGTGTCGTCCTTGACGTTGAAGTCGACGATCTTGTCGAGGTTGTTCTTCGCGTTCAGCTTGGTGTCGAACACGAACACGTCCTTGCCGGCGCCGCCGGTCAGGGTGTCGTTGCCGAGACCGCCGCTGAGCGTGTCGTTGCCGGCCCCGCCGTTGAAGTTGTCCTTGCCGGTGCCGCCGACAAGGAAGTCATCACCGGCAGAACCGACCCGGTTCTCGACGGCCACGTCGCCGACATCGATCTTGAAGGTCTTCTCGAAGGTGGCCCCCGACTTGTCCTGCACCTGCACCTTGATCGTGTGCGACTTGGCCTGCTCGTAATCGAGCTTCAGGCCGTTGGCGACCACGAGTTTGGTCCCGCTCGCGTCGAGCTTGAAGCGGCCACCCGCATCATCGACGAGCTTGTAGGTGAAGGTCTCACCGGCATTGGTGTCGATCGCCGACAGCGTCCCGACTTCCGAGTCGGTGTTCGCCATTTCCAGGACGGACAGGCTGCCGCTCAACTTGATATCCGTCGGAGCGCGGTTGGCCACCTCGGACACCACCTTCACGGTGCTGTTCGTGGCCGGCGTGGCGTGAGCCTCATCGGACACCGAGATGGTGAAGGTCGTGGTGACCTTGTCGCCCGTCTTTCCGGTCGGATTGTCGGTCGGGTTGAACTTCACGGCGGCCAGGGTCGTGGCCAGATCGGCGGCCTTGCCCTTGAACGTGTAGGTCTTGACGCCGTCGGCAACCGCGGAGGTGGCGGCGCCGAAATTCTCGAGCGCGCCGTTGGCGGCAGCGAACGAGATCTTAACCGTGAGGTCATCGTTGTCTGCGTCGGTGAAGGTGACGCCCGTGAACGGCGCCACGCTCGGGCCGTTATCCTGGGCTTGAGTCGTCGCCTTGGCTGCGTCGACCACCACCGTCGGAGCATGGTTCTCAGGCTCGACGACGACCGGGACGTCCTTCACGGTGACCGTGAACTTCTCCATCACCGAGGCCGTGCCATCGCTGACCTTGACCCACACGTCGAAAGTCTGGTCGGCTTCAACCTGGATGCC
>NZ_JADQDO010000020.1 GCF_015694465.1 Microvirga alba | reverse complement strand
CCCCAACGCACGTCCGTCCAGGGGAGTGTGACATTCCTAGTTTGCCACCGTGGGACATTTTAACTTTGCGCCGACATTTGGGTGGTACAAGAATTAATGTTATGTCCGAAATGGCAGTGTTGGCCATGGCCAACTTTCATGATTCTAAAAGTTGGCCATGGCCAACTCTCGAATCTAGCTGTGGTTAATTTCAGTTAACCCTTCTCCTGTTGCCAGAATCAGAGAAGCATGGCCATTCTGATACGCTTTTTCAGCAAGTCAGCTCGAAAAACCGTATGACGAGGTCAACACGTGGCAGCAGCGCCGAAACGTTCCGACGAAATTCTCACGACTGACAGTCGTGTGTCAGCGCATGCGCGGCTCCTATCGACGCAGCTCCAGGCGCTTCGTGAACGCCTGTTTCCGCCGGAATCACACAAGACACTGCGAAAATTCACGTCGGGAGAAGCGGCTCGCCTGATCGGCGTCTCCGACGGATATTTGCGACAACTGTCGATCGATGGTGCTGGGCCGACGCCAGAGACGGCGCCGACCGGGCGTCGATCCTATACCCTTGCTCAGATCAACGACCTCCGGCGCTATCTCGCGGAGACCAGGCCCAAAGACGCTCATTCGTTCCTGCCTCGGCGCCGACCGGGCGAGAGACTCCAAACACTCGCCTGCGTGAACTTCAAAGGGGGCTCTGCGAAAACGACCACGAGTCTTTATCTGGCACAGTGGCTCGCCTTGCAGGGCTACCGGGTGCTCGCGGTGGATCTCGACCCGCAGGCTTCGCTGACATCGATGTTCGGTATCCAACCCGAGTTTGATCTCCGTTGGGGCGATACGCTCTACGGGGCTATCAGGTACGATGATAAACGCCGGCCGCTAAAGGAAATCATCCGCCCCACCTATTTCGATGGCCTGGACCTGGTGCCGGGCAATCTCGAACTGATGGAATTTGAGCACGAGACCCCCAAGGCTCTTGCTGAGGGAAGACGCGGGCCTGGCGGAATCTTCTTCCAGCGTCTCGGGACGGCGCTTCAAGAGGTTCAGGACGACTACGATATCATCGTGATCGATTGCCCACCTCAACTTGGATACCTCACGCTCGGTGCGGTCTGTGCGGCGACTGGCCTCCTCATCACGATTCACCCGCAGATGGTGGACGTCGCCTCGATGTCGCAATTTCTTCTCATGGCGGCAGATCTGATGGCTGTGGTTAGAAAGGCCGGCGGGGATCTGCAGCACGACTTCATCCGCTACATCGTGACGAGGCACGAGCCCCATGACGGCCCGCAGTCGCAGATCGTAGCGCTGCTACGAAACCTTTTTGGCGACGAAGTCCTTGCAGCGAGCGTGTGGAAATCAACCGCGATCGCTGACGCTGGCCTGACAAAGCAGTCTCTGTATGAACTCGAGAAAGGATCCGTGGGCCGTGCGACCTACGACCGCGCGATCGAAAGCTTGGAGGCCGTCAACCGCGAGGTCCTTGGCCTCGTTCACCGAGCTTGGGGGAGGGTGGCTTGAGCCGTCGCGACAAGATAAAAGACCTTTACGCGGTAAGGCCCGAAACTGAAAAGTTGGCCGTGGCCAACTCTCGGCCGTCGGCCGTACCATCCTTGGGTGAAGAACGCGTCCTGGCCGGCCCTGTTCGGAGCATGGGACTCGCCCTCGACAGGATGGAAGAGGAAAGCCGCGCCCTACAGCAGGCGCTGGCCAGCGGATCCACGGTCGTGGAAATCGATCCACTGGTCGTGGATGGGTCCTTCGTCCGTGATCGGTTTGATGGTCAAGACGACGCGTTCGAGGAATTCAAACGGCTCATCGGCGAACACGGCCAGGAGGTTCCGATCCTTGTGCGCCCCCATCCGGACCGGGAGGGGCGTTTCCAGGTTGCGTACGGCCATCGCCGGCTTCGCGCCATCACGGAACTCGGGCTGAAGGTGAGGGCGGTCGTAAAAGACCTGTCCGATGCCGAACTCGTCGTCGCTCAAGGGCTCGAAAATTCAGCTCGGCGTGATCTCAGCTATATCGAGAAAGCCGTCTTCGCGCGTCGTCTCGAGGATCGCGGATTCGAACGGGCGGTCATCATTGATGCGCTGTCCACCGACAAGGGCGAGCTTTCAAAACTTATTTCCGTGGCGCGAGGAATCCCCGAGGAGATCATCGATGCCATCGGCCCGGCCCCCAAGGCCGGCCGACGCAGATGGCTCGCCCTGGCGGAGCGGATGGAAGATCCAAGAGCACGCAAGGCTGCTGACAAGGCTGCGGGTGACCCAGACTTATCCGCTCTCGACACGGATGCGAGGTTTGAGCGCGTCCTCGCTGCGACCAAAGAAAAGCGGGTCGAGCGGCCAAAAGCGACAACCTGGAAAAGCAGTGGCGGGCATGCCACTGCGAAGATCGTGCGATCAGGCAAACTCATGACGCTTGCAATCGACCGAGAACCCGAATTCGCGGAGTTCGTCGCTTCACAGCTCGATGATCTCTACTCAACTTTTCTGTCGCGAGAGAAATCAGCGGCGCAATAACCGACCCATCACTTCAGCAAGGAGCAATGCGGCAAAAGAAAAAGGCCCCCGAAACATAGCCCCGGAAGCCCTTCTCTAACCTTCAGCAAGTCAGAGAATCTCACTTCCGCGAATCACAGTCAAGCGTTTTTGCGTCGTTTCGGCGAGCGGATTTTCTTTGCCCTAGGCAAAGACCATGGGATCACACCAATCAACGACGCCCTTTGGGCGGCGGCCGCTATCGCTTGCGATGTTGGCAGCGAGATCGACCGTAGAAGCATGCCCGCCTGAGGCTATCGCCGAGAAGTGGAAAGTCTTGGACAACCTCCGGGAGGCGAAGGACGCGATCCGTGTGTCAGATCGTGCTCTCAGCGTGCTCAATGCCCTTCTGACCTTCCATCAGGACGCCACCCTGACGCTTGGGTCTGAGCTCATCGTGTTCCCCTCGAACCGAGCTCTTTCACTCCGGTCGAACGGAATGACGCCTGCGACTCTCCGAAGGAACCTGGCATCCCTTGTCGAGGCCGGCCTGATCATTCGCCGAGATAGCCCCAACGGCAAGCGCTACGCGCGCAAAGGGGAGGGCGGCCAGATCGAACAGGCTTTCGGTTTCGATCTTAGTCCACTGGTCGCCAGGGCCGGAGAGTTCGAGGTTCTTGCCAAAGAAGCTCGCGCCCAGGCCAAGGCACGGTATCTCTTGCGCGAAGAGATCAGTCTTCTTCGCCGCGACATCCTCAAGACAATTGCCATTGGCCTCCAAGAGGATTTGGCGGGTCCGTGGGCCGCATATGCGGAGCGTCTCCGAGCGCACGGCGATATGCCCCCACGCAATGCCGGCAGAGAGCTTTTGGAAGCTGTCGCGACGGAACTCCGCGCGCTTTGGCGGGAAGTGGATAAGTGTCTGACAGATAGCCTTAAAACAGAAGAAATGAGCGCCAATGAGTCTCAGACTGAGCGTCACTATCATAATTCAAATACCAACCCCTTTTTAGATTCTGAAAACGGCCTTCAGAAAGGCCTGGAAGAAACTCTGGCCCCAGAATCTGAGACGACGCGCCCGCCACTGAAGACCTATCCTCTCAGTTTGGTGCTCCAGGCATGTCCCGACATCGCGATGTATACCCGGGGCGGGGTAGGGATCTCATCTTGGCGCGAATTCTATGCTGCAGCCGAAGTGGTGCGTTCGACCCTCGGAATTAGTCCGAGCGCCTGGGCTGAAGCGTGTGAGGCTATGGGTGAAGAACAGGCCTGCATTACCGTCGGCGCGGTCCTGCAACGGTCCGAAGCGATCCGCAGCGCAGGAGCGTATCTCCGGAGCCTGACGGAGCGGGCACGTAACGGGCAATTCTCTCTAGGGCCAGTGTTGATGGCGCTTTTGCGGGCCAACAACACTGGGAGTGAACGAAAGCGCGCATGAGGAGCGCCATCCATCAGCGGGGTGAATCGATTGCGTCCGCAGGATTCAGGACTTTGATTGGACGCTCCTTGGGCTCTTGCGTGAAACTTACGCATGTCCAGAGAAGTGATCCAATACCTCGTTCTCGATCGTTGCGATCGACGATGCAACATGGCGCGTTACTATGCGCTGACGATAGAACCCACATTGTTCGGAGACTTTGCTTTTATTCGGGAATGGGGACGGATCGGCCGGCCCGGCCAGCGTCGGGTCGAGTTCCTTGATAGCCCGACGCTGGCGATGGAGGAGCTCGATACATGGATCAAGCGAAAATGCCGGAAAGGCTATTCCATAAGAGAATGATCAACGGGGGTTCTTCGCTCGGTTCTGCTTAGAGAAGGCGGCGGAGTGGAAGCAGGACTTTTTGATACGCAGTTTGAGGGTCGCGTTAACCAGGCAGAGAAGACGGACTTCCCACAAGCCGGTTGAAATGGTTTAACATGGGCCGCTGTGCGGCTGTGCGGCCGCCTGTTGGATCAAGCGGAGTAGTTTTCGGGGCGAGCTTGCTGCTATCCATGACACCGTAGGAAAGACTTGCTTCACTTCCTTTGAAGAAGCTATACTGTGCAACAACAACAACTTAGCTGTGATGCACAAGAGTGTCTTTTAGGGGACGAGGGCTGGACTTCAACGAGGCGGAGCCGCTCACGCCGAAAAGCTACGATCTCCCTGATCTGCCATGGGAGACGATCGGTGGCCGGCTGGAAAAGGAGGCCATCGCCGTTATGCGGTTCGATGCTCGCCTGGAGGCCTCCGATCTCTCCGCCGGGTGGCAGTCGCGCTGTGACATGACCGAAGCGGTCCGCGTCCTGATCCTCGATGGGCAATTGGTCGAGGTCGGCGACCTGGTGCTGCACGATGCTGGCATGGACGTGCGCAGTCCTACCCATGAACTCACCCGCGCCGCTGCCGCTCTGCGGGCCCGGCGCATCGCCATGGGCCGGAACGCCCCTTGGCCGCTGTCGATCGAGGGCCTCGCAGCCTTGCGGGGAATCGGATCCGCGCGAGGGGAGGGGGGCCCCAAATCGAAGAGGGTTGCGCACGACCCAGATGACGACGCGGCGTTCCCGCCCTTCGCAAACGATGCGGATCCGTGGAAGGCCCACTTCGCCGAAATCGATGCCCTGTTGGAGCGCACCAGCAAGATGTTGGCTGGCGAGACCCCGCTTCCGCAGAGTCGCTCACATCTCGTGTATGACGAAGACGTCGACGAGGCCGAGAATGAAGACCTGTGGCTCGACGTGGTCAAGCGTACTGCTCACTGGCCAGCTCTGGCCGCCGCCGCCGTTGCCTGGGATGCTTGGCTCAATCTCAATCTCTATGCGCGCCAGCCTTGGCTTGGACTGATCATGGCGGGAGCGATCCTGCGGGCGAGGGGACTGACAAACCATCTGCTGCCGCTGGCCGCTGGGTTCAAGCAGTCCAAGTTCCGGCCGCAGGGTCGGGAAAGCGCTCTCGAGAAGATAGAGGGTTTTTGCCAAATCGTCGAAGAGGCGGTCGCAGTCGGCACCAAGGATCTGGATCGCCTGATCCTCGCCCGCGAGCTGATGCAGCGGGTCACTGGCAAATGCCGCAGCAATTCCAAGCTGCCGGAACTTATGGACTTGTTCCTGTCGCGCCCGCTGGTGACGGTACCGCTCGGCGCAAAGTTCCTGAAGGTGACTCCCAAAGCTGTGGACCTGATGTTGGCCCAGCTGGGAGGTGCCCGTCCACGGGAACTTACAGGTCGCCTGCGGTATCGCGCATGGGGCATCGTCTGAAGCCCCTCAGATTGCACAGGAACGCGCCGGTGTTGCCCTATCCGTTAACTGGGACGGACCGGAGGGTTGCGCGCGCACCGGCTTTGTCCACTCGGTGTCAATCGACAGTACCATCAGGAATGCGCTGCGTTCGCGGTGGGAACACCGGTGTGGCTGGCATGACCACGCTTGTAAATTAAACGCTATTGGTTTCCGCCTAAGATCATTGCCCACGCGGTCTGGCTGTACTTCCGGTTCCCACGCAGTTTGCGGCTGGTCGAGGAGAAGTTGCTCGAGCGGAGCATTGCCGTTTCCTACGAGACTGTCCGGCGGTGGGCTCTTGGGCTAGCGGAAACACCGGCTCCGCCTGCGTGATCCATGACTCCCCCGTTCATGAAATCCGAACCGACGCATGTTCCGCCAGCGACCGAGCACCATCCTGGGAAGCCTGGAGACATTGATGAAAGCGACCGGCAATTTAACCTTTGGCGGCTTGAGCTTGTCCCTCTTAGCCACGTTCGCGTTCGGCGTATCGGAGGCGAATGCAGTCGAGGTTCCGCTCTCACAAAAGAAAGTCCTGACCCTTGAAGCGGCGCGGCGCGTCGTTGTGGCCGCAGAAGCGGAGGCGCAGCGCAACAACACGCTGAGGGGACAAGAAAGGTGTCAGACCGTCCAGTTTAACTTACGAGAGCGGCACCGGTAGCGTCACACTGGCTAACGTAAACACGGTGATGGCGCCTCAGCGCCGAAGCCCATTTGGCTCCTGCGCTGAGGTCAAGAAGTAAATGGTTCTAGCTCATTATGGCTGGAACCCGCTCTCACGACCTGGCTAGCGTGGCGTGACGTCAAAGCCGAAGTACTTCATCGAGAGCTTCTCGATCGTTCCGTCGGCCTTCGCTTCCGCAATCGCCTTGTCGAACATGGCTCTCAGCTCCGGGTCGGTCTTGCGGAGTCCGACGGAGCTTCCCCGACCGAGCATGCCGCCCTGAAAACGCGGCCCCGCGATGGTCATCTGCTCATTGCCCGGCTTCTCTGCCGCGCCGGACAGATAGGCCGTCGACGCCATGATGATATCGATGCGTCCTGCAGTGAGATCGAGATCATGCTGCTCCGTCGTCTTGTATTCGCGGATCTCCGTCACGTCCTTCAGGTATTTCTCGAGGAAGGTCGCGGCGATCGACGAGCCCTGCACGCCGATGATCTTGCCCTTCAGGAGGGGCTTCAACTGCTCGACGGCTGCGGCCGCTCCGGTCTCATTGGTCGCAAGCGAGAAGGGCTTGCCCTTCTCGGGTAGGTTGACGAGGGAGCTCGACTTCAGCACCGCAAAAGTCTGACCGGTGGTTCCATACGCTTCGGAAAAGGCCATCACGGCTTCACGCTTCGGCGTTGCCGACATACCGGCCATGATGGCGTCGAACTTACCCGCATTCAGCGCCGGGATGATACCATCGAAAGATTGAGCCTCCAGCGTGCACTCCACCTTCATGCGCTGGCAAAGGTCCTTGTAGAGCTCCACCTCGAAACCATCGAGCGTGCCGTCCGGTTTCGTGAAGTTCCACGGTGCAAACGCGCCTTCCGTCGCAACGCGGATCTTCGTCCATGTCTTTTCCTGCGCGATCGCGCCTTGTCCGATCACTAGGGACGCGCCGGCAAGCGCGAGCGCCAGGATTTTTCCGATAGTTTTCATGGTTTGCCCTCTGTTGATTATGGTGAACGAGTGGAGGCTGCGTTCGCGTTGGGTGGTTCAGTTGATATGAGCTTCAGGACGCGGCGCACTCACGCGCTGGCCGTCGTGAAGACGACGGGCGGATGCACATCATCCGGAATGGGGTTCACGAAAGGCGTGCCGGCCAACCTCTCGCGGTGGTCAGCCTTGGCCTCGTCGATCAAACTCGGCGTGCGGAAGAGGTCGACGGCGGTGCTGGCCATCACCTTCGCGGCATGCTCCATACCTTTGTGAGCGGCAGGTGCTTTTCCCTGCGCGACAAGCTGCCAGGAATGGCCCGGTGTGCCGACAGCGTAGGTTGCGCCGCGCATCTGAACGGTGGGAACGACCCAGCTGACAGTGCCAACGTCGGTGGAGCCCACGAGCGTTCCATCCCCGCTATCAGGCGGGAAGATCGTATCGCATAGCGGAACTCCCATCCTCGGCTTCAGGCCGAACCGCGCGAACGAGGATTTGATATCCTCCGCACTCAGGGTCTTCTGGATCTCGGCTGCGAAGGCCTTGTCCTGCTCGTCGAACACCGGGGGGCCGAGCCTCTGCAGACTGCGGTCCATCAGCTGCTCGAGGGGTGTGTTGCCGACGAGGTTGGCGTCACCGCTCACGATCTCGCTGCGCACGCTCGTCTCGGTCATGAGCGCTGCGCCTTCGGCGATCTTCTTCACCCGGTGAAGAAGGCCCTGCATTTCCGGCAGGTCACGCGCGCGGATCAGGTAGCGGACGGTCGCGCGAGCCTGCACCACATTAGGAGCGGAGCCGCCGGTGTCGGTAACGGCATAATGAATCCGCGCCGTGCTGGGCATATGCTCGCGCATATAGTTGACGCCCACGTTCATGAGTTCCACCGCGTCGAGCGCACTGCGACCCAGATGAGGCGAAGCCGCCGCATGAGCGGCGCGGCCGCTGAAGTGGAAGTTGATCTCATTGCACGCGAGAGAGATCGGATTGTTGACCCCCGCGAAGGGTGCCGGGTGCCAGGAGATCGCGATATCGACATCGTCGAAAACACCCGCCCGCACCATGAATCCCTTGGCGGAGCCACCTTCTTCGGCCGGGCAGCCATAGTAGCGCACGCGCCCCGCCAGGCCGTGAGCTTGCAGGTAATCCTTCACCGCGGTCGCGGCCATAAGAGAGCCGCTGCCGAGCAGATTGTGCCCGCATGCATGACCGTTCCCACCCGCGACGATCGGCCTCTGCTCTGCAATCCCTGCCTCCTGGCTGAGGCCGGGCAGGGCATCATATTCGCCGAGGATGGCGATCACGGGTCCACCCTCGCCGGCCTCCCCCATGACAGCGGTCGGAATATCCGCCACGCCCCTGGTGACGCGAAAACCCTGCTCCTCCAGCATGGCGGTGTGCTCGGTGCAGGAGATATGCTCTTCATAGTTGAGCTCCGGCATATCCCAGATCCGGTCGCTGAGGGCGAAGAAGGCCTCGCGCTTTGCTTCGACAAGATCCCAGATTTCCGCGGTGTTTTTCGTCGACACGGCCAGACCCTCCCACGCGTGGCGCTTCGCTTCGCCTTGAGGCCGACCGGCTTCAAAATCGAGATAGCTATATGTTCGCCAAAATTGGTACCAATATGATGCACGGTAATGACGATCACGCAAGGGGAGGTGCTGCCGAATGATTTTGCCAATGCCCGGGTGTTTGCCTAAAGGACTAGCAGCGCCCCGCCGGACCGGGTGGGGTAGTGGCGTAATGGCAATGATGGATACGATCGTGGACACGCCGCCGAAGAAGGTTTGGATGATTGTGGCCGATCTGATCGCGCGCGATGTCCGGTCAGGCCTCTTTGCTCCCGGCATGTGGCTGAAGCAGATCGATCTTGAAAACCGTTATGGATACCGGCGTCCGGAAATACGCCGCGCTTTGGATCATCTGACGCAAAAACGTATGCTGCAACATGTGCCCAACCGGGGGTACCACGTGTTCCTGCCCGACAGCGCGCAGACGGACCATATCCTCGAACTCCGCGTCATCCTGGAGACGGCTGCCGTCGATAGTATCGTGGCTGCTGCGACGCCGGCCGCAATCGAGCGAATTGACGGCCTAGCCCGACGGTTCGACGAGTTGGTGCTCCATGGCACGGTCCTAGAACAATACGAGGCGAACCTCTCCTTCCATCGCGAACTGCTCAGCCTTTGTTCTAACCCCGAACTTCTCAACCTCGTAGCGGAGCTCCGCAGCCGGACGTCCTCCGCTCTGGCTGGGCAATGGAGCACCCGGGCCCGCGTCGAACAATCGAGCCGTGAGCATCGTGCAATGGTCGAGGCCCTGGCCGCCGGTGATGCGCAGCGGCTAAAAGAGATCATCACGCTGCACATTCGTCAGCCCAAGGGTAAATGACGGAGCCTCCGTCTCGTCCAATGCGGCCGCCGCCATGCTGAGCAGAAAAGCTCGCGCCTGCTCCTCAGCCTTCAGGCTGCAACCTTCCCGGCTTCGGTGAAGGTCTTCACGATCAGCTTGCGAAGGGCACTGTCAACTTGACGCCGAGGAGACAACATAACCGTCAGGCCCGTCCAGGTTAACCTGCGAACGCGACGCCGGTTACAGGTGACGAAGGCGCGATCGCCGGCAGCTCGGTACTCACTGGCCGAGAGGTAATGGCGGCGGAGCTGGAAACGGTTGTGGATCGGAGCGTGAGTGGCGAGAAACTGCTGCGCATGGCGGGCTGATTTGAACCGCTTCATGTGGCGTTCCCGCCGTCGGGAGGGTTGGTGCGAGACCTCACAGCGGTTGTTGAGATACCGGCTCTGCCGATGTTCCACGCCCGGCAGGATCTTGCGTTTAGCAGCACCATAGGATCCGAGTTTGTCGATCACGATGACCCTCGGCGCGTAGCACAAGCCCTTCAGCAGCTTGCGGAAGAAGCGCTTGGCCGCCTTCGTGTTGCGACGACCCTGAACCAGCACATCGAGCACGTTTCCATGGTGATCGACGGCTCGCCAGAGATCATGCAGTTTGCCTCGGATGCAGACAAACACTTCATCCAGAAACCATTTGTCACCGGGTTCCGGCCGGCGCCGCTTGAGATTGTTGGCGTAGGTCCGCCCGAAACGCAGGCTCCATTCGCGTCTGGTCTCGGAGCTGACCACGACGCCGCGAGCGGCCAGGATCAGCTCGACTTCACGCAGACTGAGGCTGAAGCAGCGATACAACCAGACCGCCTGATTGATGATTTCGGCCGGAAAGCGAAAGCCGCGGTACAGGTTGGGTGTCGTGCTCGTGACCGAGACCCTGCCACAGACCCGAACTCTGGCCAACCTGACAGTACCCGGGCTCTCCTTAAGTACACACTCGACCCTGATCCCAGCGTCGAGTCGGTGAGTTCTTGAAAAAACACTTGCAAAACGGCCCGCCATTAGACGACGCCATCAGAGCCGGCGAATGACTTCTGGTACCCCTCGCCGACTTTCTATGCTCGCCCGCCAAAGAACCGACGTGGGACACCTTCACGTTGCATGAGGCCCGCAAACCAGCCCCCCAAAGCGTGACGAAAATTCGCGGGGGCACCATCGAAAAGATACTGGCTCGTCAGCAGTAGTGTTATGAGAACAACAATCGGGTAGCGCGAGGGAAAGAAACGTCGCGTGAACAGGAGCTTGTTACGCTCGTCCAGGTAGACTGAAAGGCCAGAACACTGTCTCCGGCTGACGCTTGATCCCATCGTCGCGCCGAACGAATGATAGACGATTGAGTGATGGGCGTAGCCAAGCCGGAAGCTGCCCCGCCTGAAGCACCAATCGACTTCCTCGTTGTAGAGGAAATACCGCTCGTTCATTCTCCCGACGCTCTCGATATAGCGGCGCGAGGCAAAAAGTGATGCTCCGCACACCCAGTCCATTTGCCTCTCAATCGCAGCGACATCGGGCTCGCGGTCTGCCGGTTCGCCCATGCCTAGGTTGAAGCCGCGGGCCATCCACGGTCGCCATCGCCCGCCATAGAGTTGGATACGGTGTGTATCAGCGAGAATGAGCCGGCTACCGACAACCCCATAGCCTCCCTCGCGGGCATGCGCGATGAGTGCCGCGAGCGCGCCCGCATGCACTCGAG
Organism: Microvirga alba; assembly: GCF_015694465.1. GTDB lineage: Bacteria > Pseudomonadota > Alphaproteobacteria > Rhizobiales > Beijerinckiaceae > Microvirga > Microvirga alba. The sequence continues at coordinate 7,881 of NZ_JADQDO010000020.1, read as the reverse complement.
TGTCCGGATTGAGAACCCACGCTGATGACCAATCTGCGTCGGCGATGCAGTCAAGGTTGGCATTGATCCCGCCCGCATATCCAAGATTACCCTGGGCCCGATGCAGAAAGACGCGCTGCCCCCCCGCGCGGATTCCCGAAACCCAAGTCTCAACCACGGCCGGCGATCGCACCGTTCCCGGCTGGGCAACCTGAAGACCTGGACTGCGTGCCAGTTCCGCGAGGAGTGTCTGAAACGAATCCGCGCCGCCATTCTCACAAATGTGGATCTCGAAATGCTGATGTGTCGAAAGAGCGAGCGTCTCGAGGCAACGTCGGATCTCGGTCGAACACCGATAGCCGACAATGAGAATAGCGACGTGCTCTTTCATTGGCGCTCGCCGCCCGGTCGATATCTGGCCGACAAGCTCAGCGGCGGTTTGTGGGTCGCGTGAGAGAGACTTGAATTTCCTGAATCACCAAGGACTTGCCGCCACATTCCATGCATCTCCGCCCTGTCGGCCCACAACGGGCTGTTCCTCAGTTCCGAGGTGTTCGCACCCATCCGTCGCGATCCAGACCCATAAAAAGACGGCTGAAGAGCCATAACTTCCACGCCAGATATATCGGGGCCATCAACAATGATGCGCATACCCCGAGTGGGAGCCGCGCCAATCTCATGCTGATGAGAACATGGAACGTCAGAGCAGAAACGACGAAAAGGGCCAATGATGACGCCAAGGTGCTGTGCGAGACGAAGGCAGCAATCGTTGCTACTGTCATAGCGCCTCCCAAAAGCGCGAGCGGAGGAATAGCCTGTTCAGCCGCGCCCAGCAGGAAGAGCGGCAGCCGCGTTTCGAAGGCTTTGCGCAGCAGTTTAGGGAGGTAGCGAACGGCAACATCCATCCGCCCCCGCTCCCAGCGGACGTTTTGCGAATATGAATTCTTCAAGGAGTTCGGCATCTCCGCTTCGACAATCGCATCCGGGGCGAACGCCACGCGCTCGCCGGCCAACAACAACATCGCATGGTACTCGAGATCCTCAGTGAGGGAGCTAGGCCAACAGTGCTGCCGAGCGAGGCCAACACTCAGAGCCATGCCATTCCCATTCAATCCAGCCGATCCGCCAAGCTGCACGAGACCAAGTGGCCGGATATAGTGCAGCGCGGCAAGAGCGATGGCGCGCAGCCCGGCGCTCCAGCTCGATGAGGCATTTTGAACGGCGTAGTACGCCTGCACGGCATTCTCTCCGCGCGCCATGAGGGAGCTGATGACACAGAGGAAATTGCGAGAGACGGAGCTGTCGGCATCGACAATGACGACGCCATGGAGACCGGCTTCACTGGCAAGAACTCTTTCGAGGGCCCAGCGAAGGACATGGCCCTTGCCGATGTTTATGGTGTCATTCCGCTCATAGACGATGGCCCCCATGTCGCGCGCTAGCTCGGCCGTACGATCGGTGCAGTTATCGGCCGCCACATAAATTCTGAATAATTCCGCGGGGTAGTTCAGTTGGTTCAGGCTTGTGATTAATCGGGGGAGTGTCGTTTCCTCGTCGTGGGCTGGAATGACGAATGCAAATCTCAGGACCGGGTTCTGGTCTTGGATGGCGGTCTTGTGGCCGCCGACAAGAGCAGCCAAGCTCAACAACAGAAGATAGCTCGCTGGAAATATCACGATGAGAGAGATCGTGATCGCTACGATTTCGAGGTTGAGCATGCGCCCTCGCTATGATCTAGCTCAGCTTGGGAGAAAGCGTCGACTGTGGTGACGGAGTTCCTCATCTCCAATCTTCCGTACCAACGCCGCGCCGTGTTCCTATCGTTTTCATCAGCAGCTCCCTGAATAGCAGGGCGATGTAGAAAGAATTTGTAACTAAATACCGCTTGAAGAGCCTCCTTGGCTCATGCGCCAGCCGCCATGCCCACTCAAAGCCTAATTTCTGAAGGAGCTTGGGAGCGCGAGGCACAAAGCCCGCGATCACATCAAATGCGCCACCAACACCAAGGACTAGGGGTACGAAGAGATTGTTTCTGTGTTCCTCGCTCCAGATTTCTTTGGCTGGGGAGGGCATTCCGATGAATAGGATGTCGGGCCGGCTCGCCTGTATTTCCCGGACGATCGCCGGATTTTCCTCCGATCGGAAGTAGCCGTTCCGAGCGCCCACAATGCTCACACCGGGGTAATCGTCACGAATCCTTTGCTGCAAGACCTCCAGGCGTTCTTGTGTGGTGCCGAGCAGAAACACGCGCAACCCATGAACTGAGCCGTGCTCGAGGATCAACTGCATGAGGTCTATGCCGGTGATGCGCTCCGGCAGGCCAGAGGACAGCCATCTGCTGGCCCAAACGAGAGGAGTACCATCGGCCACGACAAGGTCGGCTTTGTCGATTGCGGCGGCGAGCCGCTCGTCAGAGCGACTCATAACAAGTATCGCCACGTTGATGGTCACGATCGTGCGGCATGTCCTGTCTTGGCGCGGCGGCGAGCGGAAGACCAGATTGAGCAGATCGGCGGTGTCGATGGCGTTGAAGCGACAGCCCAGAAACGTTATGGGGTCGAGTGCAGAAGCGGTCATGCGAGGTGCCTCCCCTTATTGGCGCTGTCGGCAATTGCCGCCGCATATAAGCACCATGCCCACTCGTAGGGCCGAGTCTCGAAATTGACTTTCAGCGACGGGGAATTGTCATTCTCAGGCAAGTGCTTGGGGGAAAGAAGGTGTTGGGCCTTCCGCAGGAGCGAGACGGCTGAGCTTTCGTCGCGTTCGATGTCGCGCCATATCGTCTCCGCCTCGGGATCGACCATGTCGATGCCAAGCTCATTGTTGTTCAGCCAGCTGTAGCTCCTGCTGATCGCATTGCGGTGATTGGGGCCACCTGCTCGCTGCAATGTGAGCAATGCCATCGGTGCCATTGCGTGTTGGTGGACTGAGAAGACCGGGTATCTTTCCGCTATTGTTCCTCTCGTCGCATTGTAGTGCCACCACCATTGTCCAAGAGGGCCTTGGCGAGCGACGATCGTCTCCGCCAGATGGATTGCAGTCTTCAGCGCGGCTTCACTCCCGAGCACAATGGCCGCGAACGCGAACGCTTGAAGAGAGTAAATTTGATCCGCAAAGTTGGCGATGTTCCGCCGAGCCCTGTCTTTGATCCGCCCATCGGCCCCGGCATGCATCATCATGCCGGCATGAGGAACAAAACGCTCGTGCAGTTCACGCAGCACAAGGCGCGCGAGCCTTTCGGGCCTGTCGGCCCAGTTCTGGTTCAATTCGTGTAGCACTCCGCTCAATAGCCACGCTGTCTCCATCGTGGTCATGCCCACCACGTTGCGCATGTTGTCCAGACTGTTGTCCGCCAGTCGCTCCAAATCTGCGAGCTCAACACCTCCGGTTACGGCGTTAGCCCACACGAGGAGGCCGAATCCCCCCACGTAATGTCGCTTGCGGTGAAGCGTAATAGCGGAGTCGAGCGTCTGACGTGGATCAGCGGGCAAGCTTTGTGAAACGGCTTGAAAACGGTCGACGCCAATAAGGCATATGCAGCTGCCGGTGAGATTTTCCGTTCCGAATGTGCGATCCAGCTTTCGTTTGCGTAGCTGACGGTCATAGAGCCGGGATTCGGAATTCCAGGTTTTCGCAAGGCCGGCAATGCTCAATGGGACCAACGCGGATCTATGCGCGTCCGATGCAGCACCATTCGGTTCACCTGAGGCTTCAATCTGCGGGCGCATTGCTGGTCAAAGCTCCTTGCTCTGTGATTGCTATCAACGAACCGGGAAATTTGACGGCAGCCTGTCCCGCGATCCGTACACGACATCGCCCTCAGTTTCGGCGCTGAGCATGTTGGAAATTGTTTCCACGAGCCGACAGTACGTGCGGCGGTTTCCGTGAATTCAAAATGAGAGGCCGGCCAAACTCAATCCACATTAGGGGGTATTTGGTGGCCAAGGCGGGGGGAGGCCGCCGCTAACTAGTGCTAATTCCGATTTGCATTGCGAGGATAGGGGCCGTCCTGCTGTAGTTTCGTACCGACAGAGAACGGAATTTGAACTCGGATCGGGCAAGCAATCGTATGGTTATCGAACACCAATGGGTTAAGCGACTCAGGCAAGCTCTCGTCTACGTTGACTCGCTTCCCGCATGACCATTCTCGGAATTTCAGATTCCCACAATGCTGCCGCGGCGTCCCTCGCTGCTGATGGCGCTCTCGCTGCGCTTCAGGAGGAACGCCCCCGGCGTATCAAGAACTTTCACGATGTTCCGACGCAAGCAATTCAGTGGCTCCTCGATCGAGCGAATCTGAAGGCCGTCGATATTGAGGTTGTGGCTCTCGGCGGCCATCTACCCATCCCATCCCTCGACCGTGAAGGGTGGGTGCGGTTCTTCCGCCACTCGGGCCGATGGCAGGGGAAGGTTCGGGAGGTGCTGCGGCACACACCCTTGCGGGCGATGGTACAGGCGGACAAAAAGCGGCGGCGGCGCGAGCGTTATCTCGCGTTGGGGTTCAGGCAGGACGCCATCAAGACGTTCGATCATCATGACTGCCATGCCGCTACCGCCTATTTCGGTCAGAAAGAGCGCGATGCGCCGATGCTCGTCATCACTGTGGATGGTTCCGGGGATGACTTGTGCTCCACCGTATCGGTGGGGCAGGACAACCGCCTCGAGCGGCGCTATTCCACCGAGTGGAGCCATTCCTTCGGCACGCTTTACGCTGTTGTGACGTATATGGAAGGCATGGTGCCCAACGAGCACGAGTATAAGCTCATGGGCATGGCACCTTATGCCTCGCCCAACGCCTCGCGCCGCATCTCCGATCGCCTGCATTCTCTCTTCGAATGGGCCTCCGACGGCAGCCCCACATGGCGGCGCGTGCCTGGCGTGCCGCACACCATGCACGCGCAGCCGACGCTGGAGAAACTGTTCTTCGAGCAACGCTTCGATTCGATCATGGGTGGTCTTCAGCTCTTCACCGAGGAGATGCTGTGCGAGTTGGTCCGCCGCGCGGTGAAGTCGACGGGCATCCGGCGTGTGGCGCTCTCCGGCGGCGTCTTCATGAACGTGAAGGCCAACAAGCGTATTATGGAGCTCGATGAGGTCGAGCACGTTTTCATCTTTCCGTCCTGCGGCGACGAGACCAATGCGATCGGGGCTGCCTACCTCGCCCAGGCAGAGCGCCGCGGTGGGGGTGCGATTGCTGCCATCGGCTCCTTCTATCTGGGGCCGGAGTGGGGCGAGACCGACATTTCGGCAGCCCTTGCGCCCCACGTGGCGTGTGGAACACTGCACGTGAGCCGACCGGACAACATCAACGGTGCCGTGGCCGATCTCCTCATCGCCGGCAAGGTCGTGGGCCGCTTTGCCGGGCGCGAGGAGTTTGGGGCCCGCTCCCTGGGCAATCGGGCGATCCTTGCGGACCCACGCAATCCCGAGGCAATCCGCGTCATCAATGAGATGGTGAAGAACCGCGATTTCTGGATGCCCTTCGCGTCCTCCATCGCGGCGGAATATGCCGAAACCTATCTCGTCAATCCCAAGGGCACGGCCGCGCCGTACATGATCTTGTCATTCGACACGACCAAGGCAGGGGGCGAGAGCCTTAAAGCCGGCATTCATCCTTATGACCGCACCTGCCGCCCTCAGGTGGTGACGAGGGAGGACAATGCCGAGTACTGGGACCTGATCCAGCGCTTCGCAGCCCTTTCCGGAGTGGGGGGCCTATTGAACACTTCTCTCAACCTGCACGGCATGCCCCTTGTGCATCGGCCGGAGGACGCGGTGCACGTGCTCCTGAACTCCGGCCTCAACCTGCTGGCCATCGGTCCGTTCTTGGTAACAAAAGCGCTCCCGTAGGCTCGGACCACCCACCCCCGTCAATCCACTGACGTCTCCAAGCATTCCAGCCGAGGCCCGGGCTTTGTCGTGAACTCGGGGGCAGTGAGGCGACGCTTCACGTCACGCCGCTTGGGCCGAGATCAGAACCCGCGACGGACGTGCGTTCCGGAGAGAGATAATCGACCGGCCGGGAAGCCCCGCGAGTCCGATGAGCGAGGATGCTCTTCGGAGAAAATTCACTGCCGCGGCCGAAAGTGTTCTGCCGCGGGGACGAGCTGAAGAGATCGAACGGTTCGTGGACACCATGGAGGGGCAGAATGCGCGCTCGCTCATCCACCTGCTGGTGACGGGTGAGCCAGGCAGTGCAGCGGCGTAGGTGGGGGAGTTCATGGTTGATCGCAGCAAGTTCCGGCAGATGGTCGAGTCGCCGGAGATCCTCGTCCTGCCGGGTGTCTATAACGGCTTCAGCATGCGTCTCGTCGAGAGGGCGGGATACAAGGCGGCGGCGATTACCGGCGCCGGGCTGTCGGAGAGTCTGCTGGGATGGGCCGACCGTGGCATCCTGACCTATGACGAGAACCTGCGCGCGTGCAGCGCGCTCGTCGAGTGCTCGGGCATCCCACTGCTGGCCGATGCCGATACCGGATACGGCAACGCCCTCAATGTCCATTTCGTCGCTCGCGCCTTTGAGAAGGCCGGTCTCGCGGCGATATCCATCGAGGATCAGGTCTGGCCCAAGCGCTGCGGCCACATGGAAGGCAAGCGGGTCATTCCGGCCCAGGAGATGGCCGACAAGGTGAAGTCTGCCGTCGATGCGCGGCGGGATCCGGATTTCATGATCCGTGCCCGCACGGACGCTGCCGCGACTGATGGCATCCCCGAAGTCATCGATCGGCTCAATCTGTATGCCGAAGCCGGGGCGGACATCCTGTTCGCGGATGCGCTCCTGTCCGCTGAGGATATCCGGACGGTGGCAAGGAATGTCACCAGGCCCCTCGCCGTGAACATGGGCTTCGGGCTGATGGAGCGCGGCACGACTCCGCTGTTGACGCCCAAGCAGTTGCAGGACCTCGGCGCCCGGACGGTCTCTTACGCCCGCATGCTCTCGAGCGCCGCACTAAGGGGCATGATGAATGCCCTCGAGGCATTCGCTCCGACCATTCAGGCCGAACAGCCGACCCATCGGCCGGACCTCCTGATCTCGTTTAAGGAGTTGAATGAACTCATGGGGGCGGCAACTCTCGATGCCATTGAGAACAAGTTCGTCACATAATCATAGAGCTGGCCGCGCAAGTCGCCCATGATGCCAGAAATGTCAGCTACATCATCTCATCCTCCGGCCGCGAAATCGAGCCGGTGACATGCAATTCTTATCACTCCCTCGTGGGCGGCCTTAACGTCCCCGCTTCAAAGCGGTCGTGCGAGGAGTTCACAAACGGAAACCCGATCGCGCCCGACTTGCGAAACAGGGCATAGGACAGCAGCGCAGAGGTTCGAGATCGCTGCTCGTTTTCTGAGTTGTTTTGTAACCTGAAGATGAATATTCGCCGAGCAAATAGCTAAAATTCGCATTGTTCGGTATCAATCTGCCATTTTTTAATTCACCTGGAGCAAGAGAGATAGAATTTGTAGAGAATGGCGATTCAATCGCGAAGAGAGATCCACAACAATTAAATACGATTATTATCTTTGAATTTTTTATTTCGGCCATCATGTGGCCATATTGCAAATTTCACCCCAAGAAAACGGTATTTTGCGGCCAAGTTGGGCTCAAAAGCCAAAGAACTGTCCAATAATCACAAGATCGAGCTTGGCGGCGCGGTGTATCCGAATTTAATGCAGCGGAGATGATCGTTCTCTGAAGCATTCATTGGTCGTTTGGTTCGATGACGAAGTGATATTCGGTTCTTAGGAGAATATTGATCGGCCTTACGGCAGAATTGACGCAAACAAAGTTTTAATAAGCTACAACAAGGGGCGATTTAGTATGGTTAGTGCTACACCTACCGTTTCCGGCTTCCCCAATGCTTCGAATACGGGTGTTCCTGCTGGAGTTATTCTGACGCCGTC
>NZ_JADQDO010000001.1 GCF_015694465.1 Microvirga alba | reverse complement strand
CCCCGGCAGAGGCGCCGTAGCACCCTGTGACATTTCTAAATTGCAAAAACCTGAGACATTTCAAAGTGGTTGCAACATTATATGAAAAGTGATCTCGCCCCGCGCTCGCTGTAGCAAGGAGCGAACGGATGTCGCCTTTCGATCTAACCGTCCGTTGTGCCTTCGGCCCAGGCTGATAGTCGTCGCGTTTCAACTGAGACATCTCCGCGGGAAGCAAGTCCAATGAGTAGCGAAGGGCATATATCGCGCTGTAACTCGCCGAGCGTGGATAGTTCGGCTCCTCCTTCCAGACGATGATGGCCATGGCGTTTGCGGGTGTGAGAATGGGTCGGACGTGTTCAATGGCCCTTCGCATCCTCAGACGGAATAATCCAGGCACGGGCATTATGGGCTGTATTGGCGTTCCGCCCCTGGGTGCGAGGGGCCGAGACGAAGGAGTAACGCCGCTGGACTCACCCCCTGCCCGATTGGCATAAGATTCAAGCTCTTCTTTTCCAGAGGTTTTGCCCATGAAAGATCGATCTTCCGATCCTCATTCCGTGCAATCCAAGCGGACAGTTGACGGAGATATGCCGGGTACCACAGGCGTCGACCAGCCTGCGCGCATCACGTTCTAAAGATTGCTCAAGGAAGGCGCGCCCGGCCGCCTGAACTGAGATCCCGAGTTGGCGCGCAATGGCATAGACACGAGCCCCCCATCGCGCTTCATGCGAAAGGCCACCCCATGCCGGACAGACCGGATGGTCAAGCCCCGCTCAGCACCGATGGCATGGCGGGCCTTTTCGAGTGCCGGCTGAATGAGCCTTGGTTTAACCCGCTCGCCGGGACAAACAAAGGATCTTTCGGGTAGCGGTCTCTCACCTTCAGGCAGGCATCGGAGGCGACCAGGTCGCGTGCGGCGAGGACCGTACGCTGGCCCTTCGCAGGCACTTGGTTGGCCGATCCAGTAGGCCCACGCGTTCGCCTGTTGTGAGGGCGGGCGAAATCCCGGAGTTCGGTCCAGCCCCCTACCCGGCTCGATCAATGACGTTCTGGCTGAAGACCACCGTTTGACCCCTCTGATCGGCACTGGGAAGTGTCGCGCTCAGGATACCCCGGCAATCGGTTACTCGTTGCTGTACGAACCGAGCGAACCTGCGGAAAGCAGCAAGGCGACGGAGGATCGGTGATGTGACGACCTTCTCATTACGCCACTGGCCAACAAGGGAATCCTGGTCAGGCTGGCCGATCTGCGACAGGTCGCTGAAGGTCGATCCGCCGATCTTAACACAAGAAGCCAATCCATTGAGCGCATGCCAGACATTACGCTCTTATGACATTATCGTATTCGGTGCTTTGCCCGCTCCCTTGAGACGAGGATCGGGCCGTTTCGTCGGACGGACAGTTAGAGCTTCGTCCCATGCGGGTGACGATCCCGCGCGCTGCCTTGAGGCTCGCGAGGCGCATGACGTTAGGGAAGTAAACCTGTTATTCTGAGATTACGAATCAGCGCCATGCCGCTGTGAGGAACAACAGGGCCCGGCACGCCACGCTTTCAGACAGCGAAGACTGTCGCGGGACATGCTCGGGCGAAGCAGGGACGTCTCGTGCAAGAGACGCGGTTTGGGGGCAATCGTGAAACGAATTTCGGCATCTCAGGTAGCCGCGCGCGGAATCGCGACCATGTTGCTTGGCGGCACGAGCGTCCTGGCGATGTCTGCGGCGACGATAGACGCATCGGCAGCGGACGGCGCGATCAGCGTCATTAGCCAGGGCGCAAATGGCAAAGACGGCACGTCGCCGCCCTGGTACTGGCCGTGGGCAAGTTGGGATTACCCGACAGCCGGCGCCTCGGGCACCGCGCTTGAATACAGAAACCCCTTTCCACAGGGGCTACGGCTGCGTTCCTCCACCAGCATGATCCTGCTCGGCTCGGTCGGCGGAACCGGAGGCGACGGAAAAAGCGTCGACCAGGAGCGCGGCCCGCCGCTGCGTCAGACCGGAGGCAGTGGCGGCGACGGCGGTACCGTCACCTTCATTCAAGACGGCCTTTACGGGCGCTACGCAACCCAACTGGAAGGCATCGGCTCCTCGTCCTATCCGACCGCCGCGATCCGACTCTATTCGGAAGGCGGAAGCGGTGGCTATGGCATGACCACGACGGGCAGGGGTGGTCAGGGCGGCCGGGTTGACCTTACGCTCGGCGACAAGGGCACGACCAGTTCGACGCCACTCCTGACCATCGGGACGATCGGGGACAATTTTGCTGCCGCCTGGGTTCAATCAAAAGGTGGCAAAGGTGGCGACGGCGGTTCCGCCTCACAGTACAACGGCGGAGGACTGGGCGGCAACGTCACCGCTACGCTGGGAGGTGCGGTCAGCCTGTCGAGCGCCGGGAGGAACGCGCCCGTGCTGGTACTCCAGTCGATCGGCGGCAACGGCGGCTCGCACGACAGCCAAGGACTATTCTATCGACCCTCCATCGGCGGCGATGGTGGAACAGCTACGCTGAACCTCGACGGGGCGCTCCTCACGAGTTCCGGTGCCTCTTCGGCAGGCGCTGTCGTCCAGTCAGTCGGCGGTGCAGGCGGCACGAATTCCGCCATCGTCGGCGGCGCCGGCGGCGCGCGTGGAGGCATCGGCGGAACGGCGCAGGCGACCCTTTCAGGCACGATCAGGACCACCGGCACCGACTCGGCGGGTATCGTCGTTCAATCGGTCGGCGGTATGGGCGGACACGGCGGTGGCGGCATCTTCTCCGGCGGTTCCGGCGGCAACGCGGGTAACGGCGGCACGGCCAAGATCGACGCCGGAGGCAAGATCGAAACGAGCGGAAAGAACTCCCTCGGCCTCGTTGCGCAGAGCGTTGGCGGCGGAAAGTCGGCGAGCGCCTTCCAGGGCGGTCTCGCTACCGCCGCTGGCGGCAGCGGCGGCAGCGGCGGCAGCGCACTTTCGCCATTTTTCAGTTCGGGCGGGACCGGCGGGACCGGCGGAATCGGTGGAACGGTCACCGTCAACAATTGGGGGACGGTCGCAACCTCGGGTGAAGATGCGACGGGCATCCTCGCGCAGAGCATCGGCGGCGGCGGCGGAGCAGGTGGCGACGCTAAAGCCTTTGGCCTTATGGGAGCCGTCGCCCTTGGTGGAGACGGCGGCAGCGGCGCACGAGGCGGTAGCGTCACGGTCACTAACAAGGCGCTGGATGCATCGGCGGCCAAGGGCTGGGTGCAGACATCCGGGGCCTACGCGGCCGGCATCGTGGCGCAATCGGTCGGCGGCGGTGGTGGCAGTGGTGGCGATGCGACCGCCGTCAGTATCGGCGCTCATGTGGCGTATGCGCGGGCCGTGGGCGGAAACGGAGGCGAAGGCGCGACGGGCGGCACTGTGCTGGTCAACAACGCCCTCGATGTCACGACCGGCGGCATGCTCGCCTCCGGGCTCGTGGCGATGAGCATCGGCGGCGGCGGCGGCAACGGCGGCTCGGCCACGGCAAAGGCAACGGCCGTCGCCATTGATCCCCGATTCCCGACCCTGACGGCTACCCACGGCATCGGAGGCCAGGGCGGGAAAGGCAATACCGGTGGCAAAGTCACCGTCGCGAACTCTGCCGCTGTGACGACCTCAGGGCTGGCCTCGGCCGGCATCATGGCGATGAGCGTCGGCGGCGGTGGCGGCAACGGCGGAGCCTCCCTGCCCCTTCCCACGTTCAGCGTGGCTGGCCTCACCTCCTGGCTCGCCGGCATGCGATCGGGCTCGGTGGAGTTCTCGGTCAACTCCTCGGTCGGCGGCAGCGGCGGCAGTGGAGGGATCGGGGGCACGGTCGAGGTCGTCAACAACGGATCGATCGTCACTAACGGCCAAAGCTCGTCCGGCATCGTGGCGATGAGCGTCGGCGGCGGCGGCGGCAACGGCGGCAACGCCACATTGACGGCGGCCAGTAACGTGACCTTCAACGATGCTGTCGGCGGCAAGGGCGGTTCAGGCAATCACGGTGGCCTCGTCACCGTGACGAACCAGGAAGGGGCCTCGATCACCACCGCCGGAGTGGGATCCTACGCGATCCATGCTCTATCGGTCGGCGGCGGTGGCGGTATTGGCGGCGGCGCAACCGCCTCATCGAGCGGCAGCGAGTGGTATTCGACACACGAGGCCTCGCAGACGAAGAGCCAGCTCATCAATGTCGCCAAGATGGCCCTTCCGCAGCTGAAGGATGTCGTGGCGCAGTACAAGGACTCGAACATTGCCGGAAAGACTGGCGATGCGATCGTCAGCTTCCTCGCAAAGCAGTTCGGCACGACTGCCGAGAAAGCGGCGAGCAACAAAGGTATCTTCAGCCGGCTCAAACCGTCCGTCCCGATCTCGCTGGCTTGGAACTCCTCAGTCGGCGGTGCGGGTGGCGCGAGCGGCAACGGCGGCGGTACGGTGGAAGCGCCCGTCAGTGTGAGCTCCGGCGGCACACTCACCACGTTCGGCAACGCCGCTTCCGCTATCGTGGTGCAATCCATCGGCGGCGGCGGCGGCAATGGCGGTTCGGCCGCGGCGGGCTCCGGAAAGTTTTGGAGCGAGAAGACAGCCGTCGGCGGCAGCGGTGGCGGTGGTGGCAACGGCGGTGCGGTCAAGGCGCAGGTCGACCAGACGGGCAAGATCACGACCGCCGGCAACGGTTCATTCGGCGTCCTGGCCCAGTCCATTGGCGGCGGCGGCGGCCTCGCGACGACTGGCAGGGATCTGCAGGCAGGCGAATTCGTGTTGAGCAGCGTCTCCACGATAGGCGGTTCGGACGGGGTCTCCGGGAATGGCAACGCGGTCACCGTCAAACATGCCGGCACGATCGCGACGGTCGGAAATCAGGCCCACGGCATCGTGGCTCAGTCCGTTGGCGGGGGCGGCGGAATCATCACCGATGCGAGCTACGACCTTCTTGGTCTGATCGAGATCAAGAAGGCTCTCGGCGAGGCGGCGACGATCGAGATGTTCGAGGCCATCGGGATCGACATCAAGGACGACCTGAAGCGCGCGACGGCCCTGGCCTCCAAGGGTGGCGCTGCCGGAAGCGATAGCGTTCGCCTCGGTGGCGAGAGATCCAACGGATCGGGCGGCAAGGTCGATCTGTCCATCAGCGGCACCGTGGCGACGAGTGGCGTAAATTCCTTCGGTGTGCTGGCACAATCGATCGGTGGCGGCGGCGGACTGGTCGTAGACGGTGCCAGCGCCTCTCGGGTCAACACCGCTGTTCTCCTCGGCGGCGCGAATGGTAACCGCGGCGACGGCAGCGCGGTCACACTCCAGTTCGAAAAGGGAGCCCGGATTGCGACGACCGGCGACCACGCGTCAGCGGTGCTTGCGCAGTCGATCGGCGGCGGCGGTGGCTACGGTGGCAGCGGCGTTCTGCTGGGCACGGCGCAGGCTCTCGTTACCGGCCGTGGCGCGACGCATGGCGATGGCGGAGCCGTGACGATCAAGACGGCTGGGGCCGGTGTGAAGATCGAGACCAGCGGGAAGGCTGCGCATGGCATCCATGCCCAGTCGCTCGGAGGCGGCGGCGGTTTCGTCGGCACGCTGATGAAGGACGATCCAGCGGCGCGGCGCTTCTTCGACGAGGTAGTTTACACCTCGCGCCCAACGAACTGGGCGGAGACGTACGAGGATCCGCCGGAAGCCCAGCGGATGGCCAGCGCCCTCTATAGTGAGATGACTGCAGCTCTGACCAAGGCCGGTATCTCGAAGACCGAGGACGACCTCATCAGACAGAGCCGGCAGGAATTCAACGCGATGCGCGCGGCCCGCGGGAACTCCACGGGCACTGGCGACCGAATTACGATGAGCCTGCTGGGCGCGGACATCAAGACTTCAGGCACCAACTCGTTCGGCATCTTCGCCCAGAGCGGATTTCAGGACGTCAGCGGCATCCTCGATCCGACCAGGTTGGGCGGAAATATCGCAATCGACTTCAGCGGCACGCTGTCCGGCGGCTCCGGTGACGGCGCGGCAATCGCCGTCGATGGGGGCAAGCTGAACGCGATCACCATCTACTCCGGTTCAACCGTCAGCGCCCTGTCCGGAACAGCAATCCTCACCTCGTTCGGTTCCGACAACGTCATGAACCATGGCACGCTGATCGGCGACGTGAACCTCAGCGTGCGTGGCAGCCGCGCCGACGAGGTCAATACCTTCGATAACCTGCACGGAGGGACTTATCGCAGCGCCGGCACCGGCGTGATCAATCTCTCCGCTCCCGGCGCAACGAAGACGAGTACGTTCACCAACTACGGCACTTTCGACATTGGCGGCGTCGGCACGATCGCGACCGCGTCCGTAACGAACGGAAAGACCAAGCTCGGCGGCACGCTTCTGGTCGATGTCAACGGCGTTGCCGCAGCGGGGACGCAGGCGAATGACGTGCTGAAGGTGTCCGAACTGGTTGTCGAAGGTGTGTCAGTCAGGCCCCATGCCGTAGAGGGGTTGCTGGCATCGAACAGCTTCCGCGTCGTCGATGCCACGTCGACGGTCGTGCTGCGGAACGCAGTGTCCGGAGCCAGCACCGCCAGCCCGATCTCGTGGACGGTTTCGACCGGCCAGAACGCAATCACAATTGCGCCGTCCTCCGCCTCCTTCGTCGCAAAGGCGGTGGGCGATCTGACGAAGACGGAACTGTCCGTCCTGGCCAGCCTGCAGGCGGCCTGGGATGGGGGCAACCGGGGCATGGCCGGAACCTTCGCCGATATGGCCAACATCGCCACTCCGGAAGAATATCGCCGGGCGATCGACAGTATGACGCTGTCGGAGGGGCTCGGGCAGCCGGCGGCAATCCAGACCCTTTCCAACACGAAGGCTCATGGCTATGCGATGAGCTGCCCGGCCTTTGTGGATGGGGGCACCCTGATGCGGGAGGGCCAGTGTGTCTGGGCCAACGTCATCGGCTCGCGCACCTCGCTGTTCGAGAACCGCATCACCGACGGCTTCACGCAAACGGCGATGAGCTACCGCATGGGTGGACAAGGGGAGTTCAGCCCCGGCTGGTTCCTAGGCGCAACAGCCAGCTACAACACGAGCCGGCTCACCACGCGGGATGCGCTCAGCCGGATCGAAGGCGACAGCGGCGACATCGCCGTCGCGCTCAAGCGCCAGATGGGGCCATGGCTGTTCGCCGGCGCGCTCAGCCTCGGTTACGGCAGCTATGATTCCACCAGCACTTTTGATGTCGGCGACACGGAATGGCAGGCACTCAACAAGTCCGACGTCTGGACGGCGGGCATGCGCCTGCGTGGTGCCTACGAGTTCGCATTCCCGAACTGGTATCTGCGGCCCTACGCCGATCTCGACCTCGTGCACACGCACATGCCAGGCTACACATTGTCCGGCGACGGAGCGGTGCTGCGCGCGAGCGACCTGCGGTCGTGGACCTCCGCCTTTAAGCCAGGAGTCGAGATTGGTGCCCGGCTCGATCTCGGCGACGCGAGCTGGCTGCGGCCCTATGCGAGTGTGGGGGTTACCTTCAACCGTGGCAAGGGCTTGCGGCAGAACGTTTCCTTCTCGGAGGGGGGCGGCCCCGGTATCACCTTCACATCCAGTTCGGAACTTCCGGACAGGCTGCTCGACCTCGGTGCGGGTGTGCAGTTTATGGCGAAGGACACGTACGAGCTTCGGGGTGAGTACAAGGCCCAGATCGGCAATGACTTCCTCAGCCAGGAGTTCAGCCTGAGAGCCGCCATGAAGTTCTAGGGGTCTCGCAGGCTTGCCCATGGTGATTGGGCCATGTGACCTAGCCATCGCAGCGACGAACGCCTGCCTTCGGGCAAGCACGTGCTTCCGGTTTTGTGAAGGGTTGCGGATGCCGACCCTGAACCGGCCGTGTTTCCGAAGGAGCGCTCCCATTGCCAGTCGATGATCTGAGCCGATTTCTGGTTCCTTTCGAGCGAACTCGACGTTGTTCGCAGTCGTGGAGATGAGCCTGTGGAGTTGGCTCGTCGCCGGCATCGTACCTAGTGTGAACCGTCAGCCGCTTAAGAAGCTGGCTGTCGATAAGAATGCCTTGCCAGCGTTACTTCGCAGATGGCATCCAGAGGCAGGAATCGTCGGCTGCAAGATCACGCGTGTAGCCGTTGCCGTTGAGGCCGGTCATGA
The DNA here is from genome assembly GCF_015694465.1 of Microvirga alba. Lineage (GTDB taxonomy): Bacteria > Pseudomonadota > Alphaproteobacteria > Rhizobiales > Beijerinckiaceae > Microvirga > Microvirga alba. The sequence goes on along the minus strand of NZ_JADQDO010000001.1, from coordinate 966,215 downwards.
CGGGCTTTGGCTCGCCCGGTGGTTAACACACGCCACATCAGGCCTACGTGATCCATCCGTCAAACGTCGCCGTGTCATGCGAGCATCGGCGCGCCAAGATCGACCGGGTCGACACCGAGATGCTCAAACGCACCTTCCTCGGATGGCTGCTTTCGCAGGCTTCATGCCAATGCGTGAGAAAGTTATTTCGTCGCGCGTCTGGAAGGCTCTTGCGGTATCTTCAGTCGCTTCTCTTCATCAGCTCCGTTCTTACTCGTTGAACCTCGGCGGCGCCGACAGCCCCTGACGGATCGACGAAGGTGACCCCCAGTCGTCTGTTGGCCTGACTTGTCGACGTTAATGCGGGTGACCTCGCTATTGTCCAGAGGCACGAAGTTCGATTTGCGCATCAAAACGGACAGGATTGTCGTCTGCGGGCTTGCCTTTGAGTAATTCCCGCAGCCGAACCGTTCGCAAAAACCGCAATAGGTACAGGGCCCAAGACGGACGCCGAGGAGATTCACGTAGGGTTAGGACAGGTTGCCGGACGGTTGCGGAAACGGTTTGTAACCGAGGTCCCGGGCGGCTTTCGAAGTTGAACGAGCCGATCGGCTCTGCTTTCCATGCCGTCGACGCGAAGCGTCCCCATCCCGGCGGACGCGATCTCTTGCCAGCCGGAGGAATGCCGGCGTGTCATCGAGATGTACCGGCGAATGTAGGCATGAGAAATGGATCGCCCCGTCATGTTGCGACGAACATGACGGAGCAATCGGCGGATTCGAGAATGGCACTGGCCACGTTTCCGAACGCCAGCCTTTCGCCCGGACGCTCCGTGACGCCCATGATGATCAAGTTATGTCCCCCTATGCGGGCCTGGCGCAAAATGGCGTCCTCGGGGGCCAGTTTAATCCGGATCGCGGTGTGCACTCCGACACCGTAGCGTTGGCCAAGACGGGTGAGATCTTTCAGAATCGCCTCGTCCTGCTCCCGTGTGTCGCGCGCGCGCCGTCGACGGTCGATGTGGTGGCTTGCATTCGAGACGTAAACGGCAGTCACTGAGGAATTGCTTGCGCACGCGATGGCGAACGCCACCTCTGCTGCCCGACGGGACACTTTTGTCCCGATCACCGGCACAAGAATATTGAGCCTTGCTTCCATCGGCGCAGCTTCGTGCACACCTCGCGCAGCAACAATTGCGCGTGGCCCAACAAAGTGGCTCGCCGCCAGAGTCACATCGCTGTGGAATCCACCTTGTGGATCAACGGTCGACCCGAGGCCGATCACGAGCAGGTCGAAACCCTTCCGCGCTTCGGCGGCGACAGCCTCATCGGCTCGAGTCGAGGAATCGGTCACAGCCACCTCAATGTCGAGCGCCTCCCTGATGGCAGGCTCAGGTTCAACCACCGCTGCGATCTGGGTTGCTGCCGTTGCACCAACTTCGGGAGCCCTCAGAGGCGCCTTTGCTACCAATTCCGGCTGCAGGTTTTCGGCCGTGAGCTGCAGGACGGTCATCGGCATGCCTCTCAGGCCAGCGATCAATCCAGCGAGACGTGAGGCAAGCTTTCCTGTGGCGCTCCCGTCGGCTGCGACGAGAATTCTCTCAAGCTGTGGTACGAAACCTCCTGCTTCGAAGCCTTCCTGTTCGATCCGGGCTCGTTCCTCGTCGGTGAGGGGCAGCCGCTCCAGGGCGACACGAAGCATTGGAGGCATAGCCATGGTCGTTAACACGGCCATGGCGACGACCATCGTAAAGAGGTCCTGACTAAGTGCTCCCATCGAGAGGCCGATTGAGGCGACAATGACCTCCGTCGAACCGCGCGCATTCATCCCGCACGCCAGAGCCAGTGCCTCGGACCTCGTCAAGCCTCCGATGGTACCACCGAGGAATGCGCCACCGAACTTGCCCACGCTTGCAATCAGGACAAGCCCGGCGGTCAGCAGAAGAAGATGCGGGTCCTTAAGGATCGTCAGATCGGCGCCGAGGCCAGCCAATCCGAAGAACACGGGCATGAACAAGGCGACGATCAGCCCACGCAGTTGTTCTTCGATGTGCCCGGTCAGTATCGGGGATTGCCCGACGATAATTCCGGCCACGAACGCGCCGAGAACGGTGTGAACCCCGATGGCATTGGTAATCAGGGCCATGCCCGCCATAATCACCAGGATGGCGGTGATCACCGGGACCTCGCTCACCGAATAATCGTTCACTCGACGTATGATTGTAAGCACAAGCCGTCGCCCGACCGTGAAGCTCAAGGCCAGAAAGAGGATTACGCCAACGATGCTCCTGCCAAGGCTCCAGATATCGAGGGAGCCGTGGAGCGCGATACCGAAAATGATCGCGATAATGACCCATCCGATCGTGTCGTCGATAATGGCAGCGGCAAGGATGACTTGTCCGACCTTGCGACGGAGAAAGCCCATCTCACGCACAACGATGGCCACGATCTTCACCGACGAAATCGAAAGTGCTGTGCCCAGGAAGAGCGAGGTGACGAGCCGGGTCTCAGGCCTGGGCAACATGGAGTCTGGCAGCAACTCGCCCAAAGCGAAGCCGCACAGAAACGGGACGGCGATACCGGTCAGCGACACGCTTAAAGCGGCTCTTCGCACCTTCCCGACCAATTTGAGATCAGTTTCCATCCCGGTGAGGAGCAGAAGCATGAGAATTCCAAGCTGCGAGACCGCATCGATCATCGCCTTTTGGTCTCGGTCCGGTGGAAAGATGAGCGTCTGGGCCTCTGGCCAGAAAGCGCCAAAAACAGATGGACCGAGCAGAACCCCAGCGATCAGTTGGCCCATGACAGCGGGCTGACCAATACGCTGCATGGCTTCACCGAGTAAGCGGCCCACCGTCAGTAGTAAAAGGATCTGCACCAGAAACGTGACTTCTGACGCGCCTGAATGCCCCTCTCCAGCGGCAAGAGAGGGCGTGGCCGGGAGCGAAAGAATGGCGGCCCAACAGAAGCTCCGCCATCGAGAGCAGGACCACCTCGAGATGAGCGCGAGAGATTTGGTATTTTGATCAAGCAGCGGCGTAAGCTCCACAGGCCGTTCGCATGATAACGTACAGGGCGTGCCCTTGATCCTTAGCTAATCTCCGGGAACTCGTCTGATGGGCAAAATGTGTAGGCACCTTGACCCCACAAAGCCCAACACGGCCTCTCGGGCTAATGTTCGTCTCCTCACCGTAGCCCGGGGCCCGGCGCCGTCCGGGAAACGGGGCGAGAGCTTCGGCTCCGCCAACGGTCGGAATGGACGCTCGACTTAGCAAAAAAGACTGAGGAGAGCACAAGTTCACCTAGCCATCATGGCCGCGCGCGTCCGCGGTCCTTAGCCTCTGAGCTGCATCCAGCAGGTCTTCAGTTCCGTGTATTTGTCGAAGGCGTGCAGCGACTTGTCCCTTCCGATGCCGGACTGCTTGTAGCCGCCAAAGGGAACCGTGATGTCGTCTGCGTCATAACAGTTCATGTACACCACGCCCGCTCGGAGCGAACGCGCGACGCGGTGGATTATGTTCACGTTGTCGCTCCACACCGCGGCGGCGAGCCCATAGATGCTGTCATTGGCGACCGCCACCGCTTCCTCGGCACTCTTGACCTTAATGACGCTCAAGACGGGGCCAAATATTTCCTCTCGGGCGATCCGCATGCTGTTGCGGACGTCGTCGAAAACGGTCGGTTCGACGTAACAGCCGCCGCTGTCCTGACGCGCCCGGCCGCCGCCGCGCACGAGCTTCGCGCCCTCGGCCTGACCGATCTTGATGTAGCCGAGCACCTTCTCGGTGTGGGCCTCGTCCACGAGCGCTCCCATCCGGGTGTCGGGATTGAGCGGATCCCCTGGGCGGTAGCCATCCATCTGGCTCACAACCCGATCCAACACCCGGTCTTTCACCGCCTCATGAACGATCAGGCGCGAGCCTGCTGTACACATTTCACCCTGGTTGAAGAAGATCGCCCCGGCGGCGGTATCCGCCGCGACATCGAGGCTGCCGCAGTCATCGAGGATGATGTGGGCGGATTTTCCGCCGCATTCCAAACCAATTTTCTTGAGATTGCTCTGACCGGAATATTGAAGAAAGTATTTGCCGACCTCCGTCGATCCGGTGAAGAAGACGCCGTCGATATCGGGATGTAGCCCGACCGCCCTGCCCGCACTCGCGCCGGCGCCCGGAACCACATTGAAAACGCCATTCGGGAGCCCAGCCTCCTGGGCCAGGGCTGCGAGGCGAAGCGCCGTCAAGCTCGATTGTTCGGCAGGTTTCAGGATCACCGAATTGCCGGTGGCTAGCGCAGGCGCGAGCTTCCACGCCGCCATGATCATCGGAAAGTTCCACGGCACAACAGCCGCCACAACCCCGAGAGGCTCGCGGGTGATGGTCGCGCGCACGTCATCCGCAGTCGGGGCCACTTCGCCGTAGACCTTGTCGATGGCCTCCGCGAACCACTTGAAGCAACGCGCCGTAGCCGAAACGTCGATGGCAAGGCTGTCGGAGATAGGCTTGCCCATGTCGAGGGTCTCGAGCAAAGCGAGTTCGTCGCGGTTGTCGAGGATCAGCTGCGCGAAAGCGAGCAGCGCCTCCTTTCGCCGGGCCGGAGACAGGCGGGACCAGCGACCATCCTCGAAGGCGCGCCGCGCCGCCACAACCGCGAGATCCACATCTGCCGCGTCGCATGCGGCGACCTCCGCGAGTACCCGCCCGTCCACGGGGCTGACGGCGCTGAAGATCTCTCCGCTCACAGCACCGCGATAACGCCCGTCAATGAATGCGCGTCCTTCGATGCTCGCGGAGATGACGCGCTCGGCGCGGGTGCGCCAGTCAATTTTGCTCGGTTGATCGTGGGCCACGCAGACGCCTCCTTCAGGGAGTGCTATTGTAACGGGTATTAAATTTTGATCACATTTTTTGCACTGTCAACTACACACCTCTCAGTATCCGAAGGAAGCGCAGTCCCTTTTACTCACGGGTCGACAGCTGACGCGCGCCGACCGCCTTCCAAATAGGCGTTAAGAAGATCATCCGCGCTCACATGCATGATGCCGTCGCGGATGTCCGCCTCGATCGCAACGCGCAAACCGATGGGATCCTGACGACGCAGCGCCGCCATTGCTTCGGCGTGACGATCGATCCGATAGAAGTCCTCCAGCCGCGAAAGGGCGATGCGTATAAACGGTCCAAGCTGGAGCCATACGCTCTCGATCAGAGGGAGACTCTCCTGATCCGGGTTCGCGGTGTAGATCGTTCGGTGAAAATCCTGGTTCAGCGCAATGGCCTGTTCGAAATCGTCGCGCAGGTTGGCCTCGTCGATACGCCGATCGAGCCCTTCGAGAACAGCAATGCGGTCACCCCTGACATACGGCATCGCCCCAAGCGCCGCATGGGTTTCAAGCACGACGCGCAGTTCGCACAACTCGCGGAAGCGTGATGCCGTCATGTGCGGCACCTGAACGCGACGGTTGTCCCGCACCTCAAGCGCGCGCTCCGCGGAAAGCAGGCGCAAGGCTTCACGTACCGGCATCATGCTCACGTTCAGCGTCTCGGCGATCTCACGTATGGTCAACGCCCGTCCAGGCGGAATGCGCCCGATCATCACAGCATGCCTCAGGCAACGGTAGACGGTTTGACTGGCGGTCTCCTTCTCGGATCTGGGAAGCAATGGCAGGTCGAGGCGCGAAGCAGGCTCTTTCCGAGCGCCCCGCCCTGTCCGATTCGCAGGACTTTTACCGTGTCCTTTTGAACTCATCTTCTCTTGTTCTCCTATGCATTACTTAACGTAAACTTGACGCCCCTTAAGATTTTTGATCACATTATCGGCACACATATGGCATGGCGCTTCAAAAGTTCCAAAGACCACCTGCTCTGGCGGTCTAAGCCCGGCCTTCATGCCTTCAGATCGGGCGGCAACAAAGGGGTATAGCGTGTCGTTAGACCGTGATAGCGCGCGCGAGTTCTTGCGCCGAAATGACAAGATCGAGGAGATCGACCTTCTGGTCTCCGATTTGAACGGGATCCTGCGCGGCAAGCGTGTTCCTGTTTCCAGCCTGGATCGCCTGTATGAAATCGGAATGAAGCTGCCGCTTTCGGCGCTCGCCCTCGATATCTGGGGCGAGGACGTGAACGATAGCGGTCTCATTTGGGAAACGGGCGACAGCGACGGCTCATGCATGCCCTGCGGCGCAGGGATCGTTTCGGTGCCGTGGGCATCCCGTCCGCGGGCCCAGATGCTCCTGTCCATGAACAATCCTGACGGCACACCCTTCATGGTCGATCCGCGCCAGGTTCTCACGCGTCAGGTCGAGCGCGCCAAGGCGATGGGAGTGACGCTGGTGGTGGCTACCGAGCTCGAATTCTATCTGATGGACGGAGATGTGCTGAAGACCGGCCGCCCCCGCCCTCCCGCAGCGCCGGAATCGGGCTATCCGATCGAGGTATCACAGCTTTACTCCATGGACGAGCTGGAAGAGTTCTCCGGCGTCTTCACCGATATCCGCGATGCCTGCGTAGCCCAAGGCATCCCAGGCGACACCTGCATCGTGGAGAACGGTCCCGGCCAGTTCGAGATCAATCTCGAGCACATTGATGATCCGGTCCTCGCCGCAGACCAGGCGGTGCTTTTCAAACGCATCGTGCGCAGCATCGCCCGCCGCCACGAATTGCATGCGACGTTCATGCCGAAGCCTTACGGCAACCAGTCGGGCTCAGGCTTCCACATTCATTGCAGTGCGCTGGATAGGGACGGACGCAATATCTTCGACGACGGCACGGAAGCAGGCTCCGACGCGCTGCGCCACGCGGTCGGCGGCGTCCTGGAGATGATGCCGACCTCGATGCTGATCTTCGCGCCCAACCTCAACGGCTACCGTCGCTTCCAGGCGGGCACCCACGCGCCGACCTACGCGACATGGGGCTATGAGAACCGCAGCACGTCGATACGCATCCCCAACAGCAGCAACAAGGCTCGGCGCTTCGAGCACCGTGTCGCGGGAGCGGACAGCAACCCCTATCTGGTGCTGGCCGCCATCATCGCCGGAGTACTGCATGGCCTGGAGAACAAGTGCGACCCGGGAGCGCCTGTGCGAGGGAGTGCCTATGAACAGTCCTCTTCCGAAAAGTCGCTGCCGAGCGACTGGGACTGGGCCATCGATCTGTTCCGTGACAGCAAGGTGCTTCGCGACAGCCTAGGCACCGATTTTCACAAGGTGTTCCTGGCCGTGAAATGGCAAGAGCGCAACAAGATGGCGCGCCGCGTCACGGATGCGGAATACGCCTCCTATCTGGGCGTGCTCTGAGAAAGAAAAAAGAAAGATGATGATCAATCACGCTGCCTCTTACTATGCCGCTACGGCCAACTCATCGGTGCCTCGCGCCTCTCTCACTGGGAGCGTCGAGGCCGACGTGTGCGTGATCGGCGCTGGTTATACGGGCCTGTCCACCGCGCTTCATCTCGCCGAGTGCGGCTACAAAGTGGTGGTGCTTGAGGCCGCGAAGATCGGCTGGGGTGCCTCAGGCCGAAACGGCGGACAGATCGTCAACGGCTACAGCCGCGACCTCAAGAACATCGAATGGCGATACGGCAAGGCGTCGGCGCAAGCCCTCGGTGCGATGTCGCTGGAAGGCGCGGAGATCATCCGCGGGCGCATCAAGACCTATAACATCGCGTGCGACTACCGCCCGACCAATGTCATCGCGGCCTTCACCGGCAAGCAGTTGCGTGAATTGGAGCATATGAGCGCCCACTGGGCGAGCCGCGGCCACGACGGCCTCGAAATGCTCGACAAGGAGGGCCTGCGCAAGCATGTGAAGGCCGATTGCTACGCAGGCGGCCTGATCGACCATCACGGGGGCCACATCCATCCCCTCAACCTGGCGCTCGGCGAGGCCGATGCCATTCAATCGCTGGGCGGCCAGATTTTTGAACAATCCACCGTGACGGGCGTGAAGACTGAGGGCGGCAAGGCTGTCGTCACGACGGCTCACGGCGAGGTGCGGGCGCCTGTCGCGGTGGCCTGCGGAAACGCCTATCTCAACGGCGTCATCCCCTTCTTGACGGACAAGGTCATGCCCGTCTCCACGCAGATCGTGGCGACGGAAGTGCTCGGGGAATCCACCATCCGCGAGCTGTTCCCGACCCTCACGGCCGTCGAGGATGCCAACTACGTCCTCGACTACTATCGCCCGACCGCCGATCACCGCCTGCTCTTCGGCGGCGGCATCGTCTACGGCGGGGCCGAACCGGCGGATATCGAGGCGAGACTGCGCCCCAATCTGGCGAAGGTCTTTCCATCTCTCGGCAATGTACGCTTCGACTACCTGTGGAGCGGAAACTTCGCGCTCACACTCACGCGCATTCCGCATTTCGGGCGGATCGGGTCGAACATCTATTTTGCCCACGGCTGCAGCGGCCACGGCGTGACGAGCACTCACCTCGCCGGACGCCTGATCGCAGAAGCAATCCACGGCGACGCGACGCGCTTCGATGCCTTCGCGACCCTCCCCTATTACCCCTTCCCCGGCGGGCGGGCCCTACGGGTGCCGCTCACCGTGGCCGGCGCCTGGTGGTACGGCCTGCGCGATCGGCTCGGCGTCTGACGTCGCAAGCGGCTTCCCCGCAAGGAAGCCGCCTGCCCAATCTGACAAACAACAACCTCCAAGGGACAAAAAACATGCAAAACCTGAAACGAGGGGCCTTCGCGGCACTCATCGGCCTTGCGGTGGCGACGCCTCTCAATGCCGCCGACAACAAGGTTCTCAACATCTTCAACTGGTCGGATTACGTGGCTCCGAACACCATCGCCGATTTCGAAAAGGCGACCGGGATCAAGGTGAATTACGACGTCTTCGACTCCAACGAGATTCTGGAGGCCAAGCTCCTCGCCGGACGCTCCAACTACGATATCGTGGTCCCAACGGCTTCGTTCCTGGAGCGGCAGGCAAAGGCCGGTATCTTCCGTCCGCTCGATAAGTCCAAGCTCGAGAACTACAAGAACCTCGATGCCGAACTTCTGGCGCGAATTGCGCAGAACGATCCGAAGAATACCTTCGCCATTCCCTATATGTGGGGCACCATCGGCATCGGCTACAACAAGGACAAGATCAAAGAGCGCCTTGGCGTCGACACGATCACGTCGTGGGACGTTCTGTTCAAGCCGGAGATGTCGGCGAAACTCAAGGATTGCGGCATCGCCGTGCTGGATTCGCCCTCTGAGGCGATCGGCACCGCCCTGGGATATCTCGGCATCGATCCCAACAGCGAGAAGCCCGAGGATCTCGCCAAAGGCACGGATCTGATGAAGCAGCTCCGTCCCAACGTGAAGTACTTCCACTCCTCGCAATACATCAACGATCTGGCGACCGGCGCCATCTGTGCCGTGGTGGGCTACAACGGTGACATCCTGCAGGCGCGTACCCGCGCGGAGGAGGCCAAAAACGGGGTGTCCATCGGCTTCAGCGTGCCGCAGGAAGGCGGCCTTATGTGGTTCGACGTGATGGCCATTCCGAAGGATGCGCCGCATGCGGAGAATGCTCACATCTTCCTGAACTACATCCTCAAGCCGGAGGTCACCGCCGCGATCTCCGACAAGGTGCACTACGCCAATGCCAGTACGGCGGCGACGCCTCTCGTGTCGCCGGAAGTCCGCAACGATCCGGGCACCTATCCGTCGGCCGCTGTGCGTAGCAAGCTGTTCACCATGAAGGCCCATTCGGCGAAGTTCGACCGTCTCCTGACCCGGGCTTGGACCGAGATGAAGACCGGCAAGTGAGCCAGGGGACCGTCATGACCAGTCTCGCCAGCAATCGATCCGCAGCCGGTCCTGCGGACGCTCCCTTCGTCAGGATAGAGGGCGTCACCAAGCGGTTCGGAGACTTCGTCGCCGTCAACAACATCAGCCTCGACATCCATCGCTCCGAGCTGTTCTGCCTGCTCGGCGGCTCCGGATCGGGCAAGAGCACTCTGTTGCGCATGTTGGCGGGCTTCGAGCATCCGACGGAAGGACGGATCCTCATCGACGGACAGGACATGACGGGCGTGCCGCCTTATGAGCGGCCTGTGAACATGATGTTCCAGTCCTACGCGCTCTTCCCCCACATGACCGTGGCCGACAATGTCGGCTACGGTCTGCGTCGGGCGGGGGTTGCGCGCAGGGAAGTCAAGCGGCGGGTCGCGGAGATGCTCAATCTCGTGAAGATGGGCGACTTCGCGCACCGCAAACCCGATCAGCTCTCGGGTGGCCAGCGGCAGCGCGTGGCGCTGGCGCGTTCGCTGGTGAGGCAGCCCAAACTGCTCTTGCTCGATGAGCCCCTCGGCGCACTCGACAAGAAGCTGCGGGAAGAGACCCAGTTCGAGCTGATGAAGATCCAGACCCAACTCGGCACGACCTTCATCGTCGTCACCCATGATCAGGACGAGGCCATGACGCTTGCGTCGCGAATGGGGGTGATGAACGAGGGGCAGCTCGTTCAGGTGGGCGAACCCCGCAACCTCTATGAGTTCCCCAGCAGTCGCTTCGTTGCCCAGTTCATCGGCGCGGTGAACATGTTCGAAGGCGTCCTGGTGGATGACGAGCCCGACCATGTGCGCATCCGTTCCGAAGAGGCCGGCTGCACATTCTTCGTCAATCACGGCATCAGCAGCGCGCCTGGACAGACGGTGCATGTGGCGGTCCGTCCCGAAAAGATCCGCCTCAGCCGTGAGATCCCGCCGGGTGCGGACAATGTGGTCAAGGGCGTGGTCGATGAGATCGCCTATCTCGGCAATTTGAGCGTGTTCCAGGTGCGTCTCGGCACCGGCAAGCTGATCCGCGTCACGTTGCCGAATCTCGACAGGCATGAGGGCACAACGTTCGAACCGTCGGACACGGTCCACTGCTCCTGGGGCCCATCGAGCGGAGTGGTGCTGGCATCATGACCGCGAACGCTCATCTCGAACAGCCTGCGCGCGCGGCTCCCGGCACTCCCCGCAACGGTTCGCCCCAACAGTTCGGTCGCCAGGCCGTGACCGCTGTGCCGATGCTCTGGCTGCTCGTCTTTTTCGCGCTTCCCTTCGTCTTCGTCATGAAGATCTCGCTCGCGGAAGCGGACATCGCGGTTCCGCCTTATACCGCGCTCTTGACCTGGGTCGACAACAAGATCCTGTCGATCCACATCGACTTGAGCAAATATCTTTTCCTGTTCGAGGATAGCCTCTATCTCGCCGCCTATCTCGGATCGCTGAAGATCGCAGCGGTATCGACGATCTTCTGTCTTTTTATCGCCTTTCCCATCGCCCTGTTCATCGCCCGCCAGAAACCAGAGACCCGCATCTTCTGGCTGGCGTTGGTGATGCTGCCGTTCTGGACGTCGATGCTGCTCCGCGTCTATGCCTGGATCGGCATTCTCCAGAGCAACGGCATCATCAACAGCGTCTTGCTCGAACTCGGCCTGATCCATGAGCCGCTCGCGCTTCTGCAGACGGATTTCGCGGTTTATCTCGGCATCATCTATTCGTACCTGCCCTTCATGGTGTTGCCGCTCTACGCCACCCTGGAAAAACTGGATGAAACCCTCATCGAGGCCTCTGCGGACCTTGGCGCGCGACCGACAACGAGTTTTCTGACCGTCACCCTGCCGCTAGCGCTGCCCGGCGTGGTGGCCGGTTGCGTGATGGTGTTCGTGCCGGCCGTGGGCGAGTTCGTGATTCCGGCCCTGATGGGCGGACCCGACACGCTAATGATCGGTCGCGTGCTGTGGGATGAATTCTTCAGCAATCGCGACTGGCCCATGGCCTCGGCGGTGGCAATCGTCATGCTGATCGTGCTGGTGGTGCCGGTCATGCTGCTGCGCAGCCGCGGGCGGCATTCTCTCGGGCACGGTTGAAGGAGTGGACAGATGCGTCGACAGGGTCTTTTCGTCATCCTCATGACCTTCGCGGGTCTCGTGTTCCTCTACGCGCCCATCGTCACCATGATGGTCTTAAGCTTCAACAGCTCACGCCTTGTCACGGTGTGGGGTGGCTTCTCCCTGCATTGGTATCGTGAGCTTTTGAACAACGAGGCCCTCCTCGACGGTGCGTGGCTCAGCATCGAAATTGCGGCCCTGAGCGCCACGGCGGCAGTCGTGCTGGGCACGCTCGCCGGCTTCGTGCTGTCCCGCTTCGGCGCGTTCCGGGGCAAAGTAGCGATGGCGGGCATGGTCTCGGCGCCACTGGTTATGCCGGAGGTGATCACCGGCCTCTCCCTGCTGCTGCTGTTCGTCGCGATGGAGGAACTCATTGGCTGGCCTGCCGGGCGCGGCATCACCACGCTCGTGCTCTCCCATGCCACTTTCTGCATGGCGTATGTGGCCATCGTCGTGCAATCCCGCCTCGCGCAGATGGACGGGGTGCTGGAGGAGGCCGCGCTCGATCTGGGCGCACGGCCCTGGCGCGCATTTCTCGACGTGACGCTGCCGATGCTCGCGCCGGCGCTCATCTCAGGCTGGCTGCTAGCTTTCACCCTCTCCTTCGACGATCTCGTGATCTCGAGCTTCGTTTCGGGGCCGGGCAGCAGCACGCTGCCGATGCTGATCTTCTCCAAGGTCCGCCTCGGCGTCAGCCCCGACGTCAACGCTCTTGCGACCATCATGATTACAATCGTGGCGGCCTGCGTCTTTCTTTACGCCTGGCGGGCCAGTACGCGCCTCGGGCGGCGCAAGAGTGGCGCCGCCGGGACCCAGCCATCAGGCGCCTGAGCTCCACAGGCCTCGTCAGCGCTAGGAAGGATGAACGACATGCGGATCGGAATTCTGGAAACCGGGCGAAACCGCGAGCATCTGACAAAGCGTCACGGCACCTATATCGACATGTTCAGCGCGCTGCTCTCCGCTGTCGATCCGTCGCTGGAATTCACGTCCTATGGCGTCCTGGAGGACGAGTGGCCCGCCTCGATCCATGAATGCGACGCCTGGCTGCTGACAGGGTCCCGGCACACGGCCTTCGACCGTCTGCCCTGGATGGTGCGCCTCGAGGAGTTGCTGCGCGAGATGATGGCGGCGGGAAAGCCGATCATCGGCATCTGCTTCGGCCACCAGATCCTGGCGCAGGCTCTTGGCGGAAAGGTGGAGCGCGCTAAAGTCGGCTGGGGTCTTGGTCCACATAGCTATTCGGTCGATGAGATCCCGGAATGGATGGAGGGCGCGCCTGAGACCATCTGCCTGAACGCGGTGCATCAGGACCAGGTGACGGAGCTGCCGGAAGGCGCGACCGTGATCGCCTCCTCCCCCTTCTGCCAGAACGCCATTCTCGCCTATGGCGACCGCGCCCTCACCTTCCAGGCGCATCCCGAATTCGCCCCCGAATTCCTGGCCGAACTTTTGGATGCGCTGGAGAGCAACGGCCTTCCCAAAGAGGTCATCGCCGACGCCCGCACCGGGTTGGGAAATGCCGAACGTAAAACCGAATCCACCCTGGCCGCACAATGGGTCTTGAACTTCCTAGCGGGAAGAATCCGGGCCTGACGTTTATCGAGGCCTTAGCCCGGATCAGTCTTTCAAAACACAAACGGAATACCTCTGGGAGTGAAGAATGATTACGCGACGGGATTTTCTGAATGGCGTTTCTCTGACCATCGCCGCAGGTTTGGCGCCGATTGATCTGGTCAGAGCGGAGCAATTGGTGCCGGGTGCGCTCGCGGCTGACTACTACCCACCCGCACTCACCGGCCTTCGTGGTAGCCATCCGGGCTCGTTCGAGCCTGCACATGGGCTGGCCCGCGAAGGAAGCAAGTTCGCATTCGATGCAGTTCCGGTCGAAGAAGACTATGACCTGGCGATCGTCGGCGGCGGCATCAGCGGATTGTCCGCCGCGTGGTTCTATCGAGAGAAGCACGGCGCCGACAAAAAGATTCTCATTCTCGACAACCATGATGATTTCGGCGGCCACGCCAAGCGTAACGAGTTCCGCGCCGGCGACCGCCTGATCCTCGGCTACGGCGGCACTGAGAGCATGGAGTCGCCGCGCACGGGCTATAGCAAGGTTGCCTCTAGCCTGTTGAAGTCACTCGCCATCGACATCGACCGCTTCACGACGGCTTTCGACCGCACGTTTTATCACTCGCACAAACTCAGCCGCGGTGTGTTCTTCGACAAGGACAACTGGGGTCGGGACAAGCTCGTGACCGGCGACCCGTCCTGGCTGATGGACGACGACCAACTGCCCGATAAGCTGAATGCTCGTCCGATCAAGCAATTCGTCAACGATTTTCCGCTGTCGGCCAAAGACAAGGCGGCGCTCATCGCGTTCTACGCGAAGCCGAAGGACTACTTGAAGGGCAAGAGCAAGGACGAGAAGAAAGAGTACCTTGCGAAGACCAGCTATCGCGACTTCTTGCTCAAGAACGTCAAACTGAGCGAGAAGGCGGCCATGTACTTCCAGGGCCGCTTCAACGATCTCTACGCGTCGTGCTCCGACACGGTGTCGGCGCTGACCGCCATGGAAACCGGCTTTCCCGGCTTCGCCGGTCTCAAGATCGCGGAAGAGGACGGCGCGTCCAAGGACAGCGAAGATCCATATATCTGCCATTTCCCAGACGGGAACGCGTCGATTGCGCGTTTGCTGGTCCGCAGCCTCATCCCGGCGGTCGCTGTCGGCAACACGATGGACGATGTCGTCCTGGCGAAGTTCGATTATTCGAAACTCGACACGAGCGCGTCGCCCGTGCGCATCCGCCTGAACAGCATCGGCTTGAACGTCGCGAACGTGAAAGATGGCGTTGACGTCACCTATATCAACGCCGGCAAGCTGCACAAAGTGCGGGCCAAGAAGACCATTCTGGCCGGCTGGAATATGCTCATTCCCTTCATCGCGCCGGAGATTCCGGAGGAGCAGAAGCTCGCGCTCCGGCAGAATGTGAAGCTGCCTTTGATCTATACGAATGTCATCATTCGCAACTGGCATCCATTCGTGAAACTCGGTGTTCACGACATCTATTCGCCGACGATGCCATATGCTCGGATCAAGATGGATTACCCCGTCAGCCTCGGCGACTACAGGTTTCCCAAAACGCCGGACGAGCCAATGTGCGTGCACATGTACTGCGCTTTGACCTCTCCCAACCAGGGCATGGATACCAGAACACAGGCGCAGATCGGTCGGCAGTTCCTGCTGGAGACGCCTTACGAGAAGTTGGAACACACCGTGCGCGACCAACTCAGCCGTATGCTCGCGGGCAGCGGCTTCGATGAAGGCCGGGATATCCAGGGTATCACCGTCAATCGCTGGCCGCACGGCTATTCATACAGCAAGAACGAGTTGTTCGAAGAAAGCGATGCGATGGAAACCACGATTGCCCTCGCCCGGAAGCCATTCGGCAACGTGGCCATCGCGAACGCCGATGCCGGGTGGGAGCCGTTGACACAATCGGCAATCGATCAGGCTTGGCGAGCAGTAAACGAACTTGCCTGAAAAAAGAACGCCAATGAAATGAAGGGCTGCCAATCAAAGGGCGCCTTTCTTGCAGCACACGGACGTCCTGCGCCCAGGCAGGCTGGGACCTCGGCCCCCCATCGCCGTTCGCCGCAGGAAAATCGACGAGACGCTCTTGTCTGTCTGCATCGCGCCATCCTGCTGGGGTGCATCAACGCACTCGGCGCCTACCATATACTTGGCGAACCAGGGCCTTGCGGATCGCCGTTGGAGGCAAGACGCCATAGCAGTTGCGAACGGCCAGGCCGTGTCACCGCATAAAGCACTACAGCATCGCGGCGAGGCAGGCTCACCTGGGGAGCCCTAATCGGCGATCGTCAGCCAGGGCCAGCGCGCTTGATAATCTTCGGCCTTCCGCTGGAATAGATCTGGTCGCGGGTTCATCGGATTCATTTTCAGGACGCCGTCCCACAAGTCCTGCAATCCGTTCGGCGCATAAAGGTCACCGGTGTGAATGTCGATTCCGACACAAGTGCAGGAGATGAGATAGTGATCGATGCCATCCTTCGCGGATTGCAAGCGCGGGTAGCTATGGCCGAAGCGCTGTTCATACCAGAGATGAACTCTGGCTTGGTTCTTGACCTCGACTGCGACACCGAGATCGCTGAACAAAGCCTTTGTTTGTTGAACGACCGCGTCCTCAGCATCCCACGACAAGTCGGTGTCATCGAAATAGAAGACGTCGTAATCCTTGATCGCTGATTGCAAGGGACATCCGGAACGCTGATTCCAGATCGTTTGGAACAGGCAGCCCGCAGTCAAAAAACACTGGCGCAGCCCAAGCTTTGGCAATCTCTCGACGATAGCGGCGTTTACTGGGTTTTCCATTGCCCGTTCAATGAACGTTTCCGCAGAAACCAGCATCGCCCCGACCTATTCCATGAAAACCTTACTGGTAAGCCTTAACTTAGCGTTGGCGGGGCTCTCGCGTCCATTCGGACCCTTGAGCCCCTGTGCCGTCCTCCACAAAAACCAAGAGACAAGCAGAGCCTCCAACGATTGCTCGACAGCCCCTGCCCGCTTTTCCGCAACCCGTCGAGCTTCGATCTCGCCTTAAGGCACAAACGCTGGCCCCCGGCTTCGTCCTCGGGTTATGAAGCGGGAACGCGATCCGGGGATCCTCTGATGATACCTTCTTCCGACATTCAACGTCTTCTGGAGATCATGGCTGCCCTGCGTACGCCCGGTACAGGCTGCCCGTGGGACCTGGAGCAGACATTTGCCTCGATCGCACCCTATACGCTGGAGGAGGCCTATGAGGTCGTGGACGCCATTGAGCGCGGCGACCTGGCGGACCTGCGGGATGAGCTGGGCGATCTCCTCCTTCAGGTGGTCTTCCACGCCCGGATGGCGGAAGAGCAAGGCGCGTTCGCCTTCCCGGACGTGGTCGAGGCCATCAACCGCAAACTCGTTCGTCGCCACCCGCACGTGTTTGGCAGCGCCAAAAATCTGTCCCCGGAAGAGGTCAAAGGCCTCTGGGACGAAATCAAACAGCAGGAAAAGGCCGAGCGTCGCGCTTTGCGGGAAAAATTGGGAGCGCCGATAGAGCCTCACGATTCAGGTTTTCTGGGAGGCATTCCCCCCGTTCTGCCGGCCCTGACGCGGGCGCAGAAACTCACGGCGAAGGCTGCAAAGGTCGGGTTCGACTGGCCTGAAGCTGCGCAGGTGATCGACAAAATTCACGAGGAGTTGGAGGAGGTTAAAGAAGCCACTTCATCTCACAGTCGAGATAAGATCGAAGATGAGATCGGCGATCTTATCTTTGCTGTCACGAACCTGGCGCGCCATTTCGACATCGATCCCGAGACAGCCTTGCGGCGGACGAACGCGAAATTCGAGCGGCGCTTCCGCGCGATCGAGAGCGCGCTCGAGAAACAAAGCAAAACCCTGGACGACGCCTCGCTTGAAGAAATGGAACAGCTCTGGGTCGAAGCTAAACGCGCGGAGCGCGAGCCTCCCGCTTCATAGGACACGGGCCTGAGGGAACCGGTTCAGGAAGCGAGGCTCCTTTCCGGATACCAAGCGCACACGCAAAACGGAATGTCCGCTCTCTAGCGTCTGGCGGTCGAGAATTTCTGTATTCTCATGCAGCCAGGCGAGCCCCTGCCCGTTCTCCGGCGCGACATCGACCTCATAGGTCAAACGCCCCGTCGAAAGATGCTGCTCGATGGTGGAGAGAAGCTCCGGCAGCCCCTCCCCGGTTAGCGCTGAAATGAGGATGGGCCGCCTCTCGCTCTCAGTGCGGCTTGAGGTCCCCGCGAGCCTCTCGCGATCCTCCGGCGTCAGGAGGTCGGCCTTGTTCCAGACTTCGATGATACGCCGGGTGTCGTCGGGGTCGATGCCGAGCTCGCGCAAGACGATGGCCACGTCGCCAGCCTGCGCTTCCGTTTCGCCGTGCGACACGTCGCGGACGTGAAGAAGTACATCGGCCTCGACGACGTCTTCCAAAGTCGCGCGGAAAGCCGCGACAAGCATCGTCGGCAGGTCCGAGATGAAGCCCACGGTATCTGACAGAATGGCCTTCTCGCCGTGGGGCAAATCGATGGCGCGCGAGGTCGGATCCAGGGTCGCGAACAGCATGTTTTCCGCCAGCACCTCTGCCGCGGTCATCCGGTTGAACAGTGTCGACTTACCGGCATTCGTATATCCAACAAGAGCGACAATCGGATACGGCACGCGGCGGCGGCTCGCCCGGTGCAAAGAGCGCGTCTTGACCACGGTTTCGAGCTCCCGCTCGATCCGCGTCATCCGCTCTTGAATCATGCGCCGGTCGGCCTCGATTTGCGTCTCGCCAGGCCCACCGAGGAAGCCGAAACCACCGCGTTGGCGCTCGAGATGCGTCCACGAGCGGACAAGGCGGCCCTTTTGATAGGACAAATGTGCCAGTTCGACCTGAAGCGTCCCTTCCTTGGTCCGGGCGCGGCGTCCGAAAATTTCGAGAATCAGGCCGGTCCTGTCGATGACCTTCGCGCCCCAGGCTTTCTCCAGATTGCGTTGCTGAACGGGGCTGAGCGCGCAATCCATGACCACGAGACCGATTTCCTCGGCTCGGATCAAAGCCGCCAGCTCGTCCACCTTTCCGCTACCGATATAGGTCGCGGGGCGCGGCGAGGCCAAAGGCGCGAGAAGCGATCGGACAATCGAGAGGTCGATGGCGCCGGCGAGCCCGGTCGCCTCATCGAGGCGAGCGTCTGGAGGGCGGGGATTGGTGGCCTGGCCGTCCGCATCGGCGCCAGGAGAGCGGCGCCTGCGGGTCAAATATGGCCCGACAACAATCGTTCGGGTTCCCGCCGCGACTTCCTTTTCAGGCTCGGCGAGTTGTCCAAGACGATGTTCCCCCGGGGTGCGCGGTTCCGTCACCTCAGGCCTTTTCTGTGGCCTCGTCGATCTGGTCGAACAATTGAACGGGCTGCCCGGGCATGATCGTAGAAATTGCATGCTTATAGACGAGCTGGGAATGGCCGTCCCTGCGCAGGAGCACGCAGAAATTGTCGAACCAGGTGACGACGCCCTGAAGCTTCACGCCGTTCACGAGGAAGATCGTCAAGGGAATCTTGTTCTTCCGGACGTAGTTGAGAAAAGTGTCCTGAAGATTTTGCGCGCGATCGCCCGCCATGGAAGTTGCCTCGTCAGCCCCTCGCCGCCGGTCTTGGCTTAGGGGCCGCCTCTATATGGTTGTCCGCATTCGTGCGGTCGGTGACCGGCACCCTTATTACAGGGCGAAGAGTACCGTTACGCAAGGGGGAACATAGTAGTTATGTCGCCCCTGGCTTATTTTCTCGTGGACCGTGTCTTAGCTGCCAATACCCAAGGACTTCAACTTTCGATGGAGTGCCGACCGTTCCATGCCGATGAATTCCGCCGTACGGGAAATATTGCCGCTGAAACGGGCAATTTGAGCCAGGAGGTATTCCCGTTCGAAGATTTCCCGCGCCTCGCGCAAGGGCATGCTCATGAGCTTCTCACCACCGGAGCCGGCTGGAGTCGTCGGAACGAGCGCCCCGATCTCCGAGGGCAACATTTCAGCGGTCACAGCGGCATCCGGCTCACCCGAGGTGAGAATCATCAGCCTTTCGACGTTGTTGCGCAGCTGACGCACATTGCCTGGCCAATCATGCGACTGCAGCACCGCCATGGCGTCCTCGGCAATCTGACGCTTGGGCAGACCGGTGGATGACGAAATCTGGTCCATGAAAAAGTCGATGAGTTCCGGCACGTCCTCGCGCCGTTCGGCCAAGGATGGCACCCGAATCGGCACGACGCCGAGACGATGGAACAGATCCTCGCGGAATCGCCCGGCGGCGATTTCGGCAGGCAGGTCGCGGCTCGACGATGAGATGATCCGAACATCAACATGAACGCGGGTGGTGCCGCCGACCCGCTGGAAGTTCTGATCCACTAGAACGCGCAGGATGCGGTTCTGCGTCTCCCGGGGCATATCGGCGATTTCGTCGATGTAGAGTGTGCCGCCGTGGGCTTCCTCGAGGGCCCCGACTCGACGCCCTTTGGCCTCGTCCCCCTCCATGCCGAACAGCTCGGCCTCCATGTTGTCGGGCGTGATGGTCGCAGCCGAAAGCACGACGAAGGGCCCATTGGTCCGCGTCGAGAGGCCGTGAATGGTGCGAGCTGTCAGTTCCTTGCCTGATCCCGGCGCGCCGGTGATCATGATGCGGGCATTGGTCGGAGCGGCCCGTTCGACCGCTTGCCGGAGGTGATTGATCGCAATGGATTTGCCGGCAATGCGGCTCGCCTGCACCGAATGGGCGCGAAGGTCGCGCACCTCGCGCTTCAGACGCGACGCTTCGAGAGCGCGCTCGGCGACGAGGACGAGACGGTCCGCCTTGAATGGCTTTTCGATGAAATCGTACGCGCCGGCCTTGATCGCCGAGACCGCCGTCTCGACATTGCCGTGGCCCGAGATCATGACGACCGGAAGATCCGGATGCTGCGCCTTGATGATGTCCAGCACCTGAAGGCCATCGAGCCTGCTGCCCTGAAGCCAGATGTCGAGGAAAACCAGATGGGGCCGTCGCCCCTCGATGGATGCGAGGGCATCATCTGACGTGCCCGCCGTGCGCGTGCGGTGCCCTTCATCCTCCAGGATGCCGGCGACCAGCTCACGAATATCGACTTCGTCATCGACGACAAGAATATCAGCGCTCATAGGCTCGTCCTGCGAGAATCGGTTCGGCTGCCAGCGGCCAATGTCTCGCCCGCCTCCACCTGCTTGGTCTTGGGAATCCACATGCGGACCTGCCCTCCGCGGCCTGCCGGATTGTCGACAAGCTCCATGCCGCCACCATGCTCTTCCAAAATTTTGCTCACGATCGGCAGCCCCAATCCGGTGCCGCCCTCACGGGTTGTCATGTAAGGCTCCAAAAGCCGTTGCCGGCCTTCGACCGGGAATCCCTTGCCGTTGTCGGTCACGGCCAAAATCAGATAATCGGGATGCGTGTCATCCAGCAGAACCGAGATCCGGCCCTGGCCGCGCTCGTCGTCCGGCACGGCGGCGACGGCCTCGGTCGCGTTCTTCACGATGTTCGTGATCGCCTGTGACAGCAGTCGCCGATCGAACGGCGCCACGATGGGGCCGCCCGGCAATTGGTCCGAAAACTGGATCTCGGTATGTGCAATCCGCATCATGAAGATGACCTGACGGATCGTCTCGACGAGATCCTCGTCGCCGATGGCCGGTTTCGGCATGCGGGCGAAGGATGAGAACTCGTCCACCATGCGTTTGATGTCATCCACCTGGCGCACGATCGTATCCGTACACTGGTCGAAGACGTCGCGATCGGTGGTGATGACCTTACCGTATTTACGGCGGATGCGCTCGGCCGAGAGCTGGATCGGTGTCAGCGGATTCTTGATTTCATGTGCGATACGGCGCGCCACGTCAGCCCAGGCGGAGGTGCGCTGCGCGGCGACGAGATCGGTGATGTCGTCGAGGGTGATGACAAGGTCCCTCTCCTCGCTGCGGGCATGCTCGCTGGTGACGCGGACATTGATGGTCCGCTCTTTCCCCTTCCGCGTGATCTGAATCTGCTGCTGCATCAGACGCTGGCGGCCATTGCTCATCTCCGCAACGAGTGCGGTCACTTCGGGCAGAACGGTCGTGATCGAGTGGCCGAGAAGATGGTCAAGCGACGTCGCGAGAAGCGCTTCCGTCGAGGGGTTGGCGATCGTAATCAGGCCCCGCGCATCGATGCCGATGACGCCAGCCGAAACACCGGCGAGTACCACCTCCGTAAACCGACGGCGGCGATCGATGAGATCACTCGCGGCAGTCAGCCCGTCATGTTGATGGCGCAGCTCCGACGTCATCTTGTTGAAGGTCTCGCCCAGGTGCGCCAGGTCCCCCTCGCCCCGGCGGACGGGCACCTGCACATAAAAATTACCCGTCGCCACCTGGTCGGTCGCGTGGATCAGACGTCGAATCGGAGCGACCAGACGGTTCGCGAAATTTAGTCCGAACCAAATGGCCGACAGCAGGACGATCAGCGCGATCAGGGTGAACATGGACGCGAAGGCGACCTGAATGCCTGCCTTTTTCTGCTCTAGTGCTTCGTAAAAGGCGACGCCTGCCTCAGCGACCGGAGGGAATTCGACCGCGCGAGGGTCGACCTCGCGGGCAACATAAAGCACGCGCCCACCATGGGCCTCGAGCTTCAAGACAGACCGGAAGATGTTGCCGCTTCTCGGAAACAGACAGAGCGCTTCCTTGTCGCTTGCCTCGTCCAGATCCGCCGCCGTCGGTTGCTGAACGCCTTCGAGCGGCTTGGCCTCAAGCTTTTCGACGACCGTCCCGTCGGGCTCCAGAATCATCGCGAGCGGAAAGCCCAGGAAGATCGCGCGTGAATTCATGAAATCGTGAAAAACCTTGCGATCCGCGTCGTAGAGAACCTTGGCGCGATTGAGGTCGGCCGCCATGAGCTGCGTTTCACGGGCCAGCGTCCGGCACTGCAATTCCCGATAGGAACGGGCTATATCGACCGTGTTGGACATCAACTCCTTGATCGAGCCCGTGAACCAGGGGTCGAGGCCGCGCTCCAGCGTCACCGTTGCGACAACCGCCACCAAGGTGGCCGGCAGCACCGCGACAAGACTGAAGAGGCCGACGATCCGCACGTGAAGACCGGCTGCCGCCGCACCCGCGCGTCGCTCGCGCATCAGCCTTCTGGTCTGCCAGGCGACGATGCCAAGGAGCAGGACGATCAGAGTGCCATTGAAGAGGAAAACCCACAAAACGACGCTGTGAGTCGGCAGAATCGGCGTCGCCCCTGCAAGGACAAGAAATGTCGCCAGGGCCGAAGCGAGCGCGGTCAGGACGGCCAGGGGCCCGAGCCAGCCGAAGCTGCGCTGTGCCGTGTCGCCCTGATGACGCTGCGTTTGAATGTCTTGATTGAGCAAGACGGGGCCCCGCGAAAGTGGGCGCGTTGACTCAGCGCCCTGTTGGGTGATGCACCAACACAACACTGTGGTCAAATTATTACAGACGCGCTGCGATCAGCGGCTTGTCCGCACGACCATAAGCTCCAGATCGCGAACCTTCTTCCGAAGGGTGTTTCGGTTCACACCGAGAAGCTCGGCGGCCCGGATCTGATTACCGCGCGTCGCGGCCAACGCGGCGCCGATCAAGGGCCCCTCAATTTCCCGCAAGATCCGGTGATAGAGGCCGGGTGGCGGAAGAGTATCCCTGTAGCCGGAAAAGTACTCCGCGAGATGCCGTTCGACCGCATCGGACAGCCCTTCCGAGGGCGAGGCGTGGGCTGTTTTACCCGCCGGCTGGGGTAGCGCCATCGGCTGCGCATCGAGTTCCGCGTCGACGATCGCGCCCGTGATCGTATCCTGTGGATAGAGGGCCGCGAGACGGCGGATGAGATTTTCGAGTTCGCGGACGTTTCCGGGCCAGCGATAGCGCTTCAGCCGATCCATGGCCTCCACATCAAGCTGCTTTCGCGACAGGCCTTCCTTTTCGACGAGCACGAAGAAATGGCGCGCGAGATCTGGAATATCCTCGACTCTCTCGCGCAACGGCGGGAGGCGCAGCGGTACCACGTTAAGCCGGAAGAACAGATCCTCACGGAACAGACCCTGTTGGATCAAAACCCGCAGATCCTTGTTCGTCGCGGCGATGATGCGGACATTGGTCTTGATCGGCACGCGCCCGCCTACCGTCGTATATTCCCCTTGCTGGAGGACACGGAGAAGACGGGTTTGCGCTTCCATCGGCATGTCGCCGATTTCGTCGAGAAAGAGCGTCCCACCCTCCGCCTGCTCGAAGCGACCGGTGTTGCGTGCCGTCGCGCCGGTGAACGCACCCTTTTCGTGCCCGAACAGCTCGGACTCGATCAGCTCACGCGGGATCGCCGCCATGTTCACCGCGACGAACGGACCCTGCCGCCGTTTGCCGTAATCGTGCAGAGCCCGGGCGACCAGTTCCTTACCCGTGCCTGACTCGCCTGTGATCATCACCGTCAGATCGGTCGGCATCAATCGGGCGAGCGCCCGATAGATCTCCTGCATGGCGGCCGAGCGGCCAATCAGCGGAATATCCTCGTTGTCGCTGGACGGTGTCGGATTGGACGGGGAGCGCGGGCGCGAGAGAGCCCGCCCCACGACCGCCACGAGCTCCTTCAGGTCGAAAGGCTTCGGCAGATATTCGTATGCGCCGCGTTCGGACGCCTTGATCGCGGTCATGAACGTGTTCTGCGCACTCATGACGATGATGGGGAGATCCGGACGCAATTTCTTGATCCGTGGAAGCAGGTCGAAGGCGTTCTCATCGGGCATCATCACGTCGGTGATGACAAGATCACCCTCTCCTTGAGCAATCCAACGCCAAAGTGTTGCCGCGTTGCTGGTCGAGCGAACCTCGTAGCCAGCCCGCGACAGGGCCTGATTCAGGACTGTCCGGATGGCGGCGTCATCGTCGGCGAGAAGGATCTGTCCGCTCGGCATGGGATTTCAGCCTCACATGTCAGCCTCGCGGCCATCATTGGCGCGATGCATCGGCAAGAGAATTCGGAAGGTCGTGCGTCTGGGAACCGGCTCGCATTCAACGATGCCGCCGTGGTCGCCCACGATTTTTGCCACCAGAGCGAGGCCCAGACCGCTGCCCTGAACTTTCGTCGTCACGAACGGGTCGAAAAGATCGCTAAGCAACTCCGGCGGAATGCCCGGCCCGTTGTCACTGACGCTCAGCTCGATGGGGAGGCTCACCCGCTCCCGAGCGCCGGGAACTTGAAGGCGAATGCCGGTGCGAAATGCGGTGGACAAAACGATCTCGCCGTCCGGTGCGTCTATGCCGATGGCCTCCGCCGCGTTCTTCACCAGATTCAGAACGACCTGGATGAGCTGGTCCCTATTGCCGAGAACAGGCGGCAGCGACGGATCGTAGTTTTCGTCGAACCGGATATGCCGTGCGAAGCCCGACTGAGCCAGACGTTTCACGTGATCAAGCACGCCGTGGACGTTGATCGGTCCCCTCTCGACCGGCCTCTCCTCACCAAACAGCTCCATCCGCTCGACGAGCTTCACGATACGGTCGGTCTCGTCGCAGATCAGGCGAGTCAGCAGACGGTCATCCTCGTCCGCCGATTGTTCCAGAAGTTGCGCCGCGCCGCGAATGCCGGAGAGCGGGTTCTTGATTTCATGCGCCAGCATCGCACCGAGCGCCGTGATGGAACGTGCCGCTCCGCGATGGGTCAGTTGCCGGTCCATCTTATCGGCAATGGTGCGCTCCTGAAGCATGACGACGACACCATCGCTGTCGTCTCCGAGTGGGGTCGCGAACACATCCACGATGCGCTCTGAGCCGATGCGGGGGCTGCCGATGTCCACGCGGTGCTCGCTGACGCTGGAGCCGCGCTGACGCACATCCTCAACTAACGCGACAACAGGAGAGCCGAAAGGAATGAAATCGCTCAATTTTTGCCGCTGCATCACGCGCAGGCTCATATCGAAAAAGGCTTCCGCTGCCGCATTTGCGTGCATCACTCGCTGCTCCGCGCCGACTGTCAAAACCGGCAGCGGAAGGGCGTTCATGATAAGGTCGTTGATGCCGAGCGTCATGCCGCCTCCCTGCTCAGCTCCGCGTAGACAGCGCGCAACAGGGCGATGACGGTCGCAGGCACCTCCGATGTCACAAGGGCAGAACGAACGTTCGGTGAGACCTGAAAACCGGAAGCGATGGCGGCATCCGCATAGGCCGCGAGATGCTTGCGCGCGTGCCGTATGCCAACCTTCTCACCATAGAGGGACAGGAGCCCATCGTAGTGCTCGATGGCAATTGCCGCCATTTCTGCGGGCGCGGGATCGGGAATGAAGCGCCCCTGCAGAGCCGCTCCGATCTGACCGACGAGCCACGGCCTGCCAACGGCAGAGCGCCCGACCATGACGGCGGCCGCACCGGATGCGGCCAGGCAATTCTGCGCGTCTTCGAGGGTGCCGATATCGCCATTCGCGATGACTGGAATATCGACGGCCTCGACGACGGGCGCGATAGCGCGCCAATTGGCTTCGCCCTTGTAGAATTGCTGCCGCGTCCGGCCATGGACCGTCACGGCCTTGACCCCGAGACCCTCGGCCCGACGAGCGAGTTCGGGCGCATTGATCGTCGCTTGATCCCAACCGAGCCGCATCTTGACGGTCACGGGAACGCTCGCGGCATCAATCGTGGCTTCGATAAGCAGGCAGGCGTGGTCGAGATCACGCATCAGCGCGGAGCCGGCATAGCCTCCGATAACCCGCTTCGCCGGGCAGCCCATATTGATATCGATGATCCGTGCCCCGGCTTCCTCGGCCACATGAACGGCTCGAGCCATCCATTGCGGGTCGCAACCGGCGAGTTGCACCACGTGGGGCTCTATTCCCGTCCCCTCGACCCGCAGTTGCGCCTCGTCGGAGCCCTGGACCAGCTCGTCGGAGGCAACCATTTCCGAAACGACAAGACCGGCGCCTAACCGCTTGGCGATGCGCCGAAAAACGACATCCGTCACACCGGATAAAGGCGCAAGAACTGTACCGGTCCCGATTGGGATCGAGCCGATCGCAAACCCCTCAACGCCTATTTTCTGATCACTTCCCATTCTGCCCAACAAATAGCCAATTTGAGCCTGGGCGCAAGTCCCCGTCGGTACTCTTCCGCAATGCCTCAGTTATGCATCAATCGGTGGGAGCATCTTTCAGGCGACGCGCGATTTGCCTTCGCCGGCTGCGATGCTTAGGACAGCGTTACGCCAAAGAGAGCTTTTTCTTCATGTCAGTAGCCGCCCTCATCGTCGCCGCCGGACGCGGATCCAGAGTGGGAGAAGGTGTTCCTAAACAATATCGGCTCCTTGATGGACAAAGCGTCCTGACACGAACCCTCCGCGTCTTTCTTGCGCATCCCCACGTCGACCGCACAATCGTCGTGATCCATCCCGATGACTTACATCTCTACCGAGCCAGCATTGATGGCCTGTCGCCGGATCTGCTGCGAGCACTTTTGCCACACGCCCTGGGGGGCGAGATGCGGCAAGATTCTGTTCGCGAGGGCGTGGAGGCGCTAACCGATGCGACACCGGAGATCGTGCTCGTGCATGATGCCGCGAGGCCCTTCGTCGTTGCGTCGCTCATCGATCGAGCGATCACGGCCGGGCGCCGTTGGGGGGCGGCTGTTCCGGGCATTGTCGTCACGGATACGATCAAAGTCGTCGGCAAGCATGGCGACGTCGTGTCTACGCCAGAACGCGCGAATCTCCGGGCCATTCAGACGCCGCAGGCATTCCGATTCGGCGATCTGCTCGACGCGCATCGGAAAGCTGCCGCATCAGGTCTCCATTCCTTCACCGACGATGGGGCACTCGCGGAATGGGCGGAGCTACCGGTCCACGTGTTCGAAGGCCAACCCGACAACGTCAAGTTGACCGACCCAACCGATTTCAACGAGGCTGAGCGGCGTTTGAAAGGCCATCCCATGACCTATGTGACCCGTCTCGGCACCGGCTTCGATGTGCACGCATTTACCGAGGGCGACCATATCTGGCTCGGCGGAATCAAGGTTCCTCATGACCAGGGCGTCCTCGCCCATTCTGATGGCGATGTGATCCTGCATGCCATGACGGACGCCATTCTAGGTGCCTTGGCCGATGGAGATATCGGCACCCATTTCCCGCCGAGCGACCCGCAATGGCGGGGCGCTTCCTCGGATCGTTTCCTCGCCCATGCCGTTTACCTTGTGCGGAAGCGCGGTGGAGTGCTCGACCATCTCGACGCGACACTGCTTTGCGAGAAACCCCGCCTCGGTCCCCATCGCGAAGCCATGCGCGAGCGGATCGCTGAAATCACGGGTCTTCGCCTCGATCAAGTTTCGCTCAAGGCGACAACAACGGAGAAACTCGGATTCACCGGGCGAAGCGAAGGGATCGCGGCGCAGGCTGCCGCAACCATCCGCCTGCCGGAGATGAAAGTATGACGCCGATTTTAAGGGAACGCGCCGCAGCTCTCCTGAAGACCTACGAAAAACATGGCTTGAAGATCGCGACCGCGGAATCCTGCACCGGGGGGTTGGTGGCGGCGCTGCTCACGGAAATCGCCGGGTCATCCAAGGTCGTTGAGCGTGGCTTCGTGACCTATTCCAATGAGGCGAAGACGGAACTGGTCGGCGTTCCGTCAGCTCTCATTGCAACCCATGGAGCGGTGAGCGAGCCGGTCGCCCGCGCCATGGCGGAGGGCGCATTGGCGCATTCACGGGCCGATGTGGCGGTTGCCATTACCGGAATCGCCGGCCCGAGCGGTGGAACTGCAACAAAACCGGTCGGACTCGTGCATTTCGGGCTGGCCAGGAAGGGACATGAGACACAAGTCTTAGTGAGACGTTACGGCGATCTTGGGCGGGAACACGTCCGCCAAAGCGCGGTAGCGGATGCCTTGATTCTTCTTGAGGGGGCGTGCACTCACGATTGAGCGTATCGCTATGATGAGGCTTAGATTTCCGTCCTATGCCGAACTGGCGTTCCAGGCTCTGGCGCTGGCTGTCTTCATTGTTGTGTTGGACGACCTTCTCGTCGCCGTCGAAGCGACAACGTGCGGCGAGGCCGGTGCCGAGCATGGCTGCTATCCGTGGGGATCGGAAAGCGAGAGCTGGTTCTATCGATCAAAGGAACTCTACGTTCTGGCGTCCATCTTGCAGATGGGCTTCCTCACGGGGTCGATCATCGCCCCGTGTATCGCCTCGACCCCTTGGCGCGGACTGGCGGCATTTTTCGGAATTTCAGGGGGCGGGACGCTCGCCCTCTACGCGGTCGACATTTTTCTATGAAGGCTCAGCCGATCGGCTCCGATGATTGGCGCGAATAGACGATGTCCGCCCGGGTCTCAAACGCTTCCGCGAACTTGTGGAAGGCCTTGTCGAACACGGTGCCCATGAGCAGCCCGAGTGCAAAGCTCTTGAACTCATAGTTGATGTAGAAATCCACGTCCGAGCCCGTCGGTGTCTCGCGAAAAGTCCAGCGATTTTCGAGATACTTGAACGGCCCGTCCACGTACTCGACCTGAATCCGCAAGCGCGGATTATCGAGCGTCACCCGGGTCGTGAAGCTTTCGCTGATCGCCTTGTAGCCGACCGTCATCGCCGCGACGATGGTCTCGATCCCCTCCCCGCTTTGCGACCGGCGCACCACGCGCAAGGCCTCGCACAGCGGCAGAAATTCGGGATAGCGCTCCACATCCGCCACAAGCGCGAACATTTGGGCTGGCGTGTGCTTCACCGGGCGCGTGGAGCGGAATGACGGCATGATCAGGCGGCCCTGACGTGAGAGGACAATTCGGCTTCGAAGGCCGGGATGAGCGCGCGTGAACGCAACACATGGAGGCGCTGGTCAGGTCGCAGATTCTGAAGCATGCGGGCCGTCTTCGGGCGCATCCGGTTCGGATACGCCCAAATCCAGCGCATGAACGACCAGTCGAAGCGCTCCGTGCAGTCAGGGCCGAGATCGGCCCGGACGCGGCCGTAGTTTCGGGTCACCCGCCACGTCACGCTCGCCAGGCACCGCCAGCGCGGAAGATCGAGCCAGACGATCTCGGTTGCCCGGGGCACGCGCAGATCGAAGGTGCTGGCGTAGTTGCCGTCCATGACCCATTCCGGCCGCGCGACGAGCGCCTCGACCCGCTCCCGCCATTCCGGGCGTGGCGGCATCGTCCAGCCGGGCCCGAAATATTCCCGGTCGAGATGGATCAGAGGCAGGTCAAGCCGCTCGGCGAGGCGGCGCGCCAAGGTGCTCTTGCCCGCTCCCGGGCTGCCGATGACCAGAATGCGCCGCATGGCCCATCCACTCAGGCTTAGCCGACCTTCGCGAGACGGGCGGCCTTCAACTTGGCGAAGTCGTCACCCGCATGGTGCGAGGATCGGGTCAGCGGTGTCGAGGAGACCAAAAGGAAGCCCTTGGCATAGGCCGTCGTCTCAAACGCCTTGAACTCGTCCGGCGTCACGAAGCGGATCACCGGGTGATGCTTCTTGGTCGGCTGGAGGTACTGGCCGATGGTCATGAAATCCACATCCGCCGAGCGCAGATCGTCCATGAGCTGGAGCACCTCGTTCCGCTCCTCGCCGAGGCCGACCATGATGCCGGACTTGGTGAAGATGGTCGGGTCGAGCTCCTTCACCTGCTGCAGCAGGCGGATGGAGTGGAAATAGCGCGCGCCGGGGCGGACCTTGAGGTACTTCGAGGGCACGGTTTCGAGGTTGTGATTGAACACGTCGGGCTTCGCCGCGACGACGATTTCGAGCGCGCCAGGCTTGCGCAGGAAGTCGGGGGTCAGGATCTCGATGGTGGTCTTAGGGCTCCGGGCGCGGATAGCGTGGATCACGTCCGCGAAATGCTGCGCGCCGCCGTCGGCCAGATCGTCGCGGTCGACCGAGGTGATGACCACATGCTCCAGGCCGAGCTTCTCGACCGCCTTCGCCACGCTCTCGGGCTCATGCGGGTCGAGCGCCTGCGGCAGGCCGGTCTTCACGTTGCAGAAGGCACAGGCGCGGGTGCAGGTGTCACCCATGATCATGAACGTGGCGTGCTTCTTTTCCCAGCACTCGCCGATATTCGGGCAGCCGGCCTCTTCGCAGACCGTCACAAGCTTGTTCTCGCGCACGATCCGGTTCGTTTCGGCCCATTTGGGCGAACCGGGCGCTTTCACGCGAATCCAATCGGGCTTGCGCTGCTGCACAGGCTGATCGGGGCGGTGCGCCTTTTCCGGGTGGCGAGGACGGTTGTCCTTGTTCAGAAGGTCGAGAACGACGGCCATGAAGCTTAACCTTTGGGGCGAAGGGAGCCGCCCCGTCATATCGGGAGTGATTTAAGACTTTCAGTGTGTCTGCGCAAATGCTCAGATGCATGGCTCATGTGTCATGTGCAGCCCTGCCATTCCGCCCCCGTGGCTCGCGGATCAGCAGCAAGAGCGCCCCTTCCTCGACCGAAGCTCCCTATACTTCCCGAGAGCCGCTTAATCCTGCGCAAGTCGGGAACACCCGACTTGCTTGATCCTGCGCAAGTCGGGAACACCCGACTTGCTTGATCCTGCGCAAGTCGGGAACACCCGACTTGCGGTGCAGACGAGGTGGAGGTGAGTGAACGCTCTGTTCCGATAAGATGACGCTGTCCACCCTGCCCCTCCCGAGGGAAACGCGCGCGCTGGCTTGTGAGTGCATGCGTGTTGGAGGCGCGGCTCCCTTACCGCCTCCTCTCTTGGCCGGAAATGACAAAGCGCCGCCCTCATCGGCGAAGGATCGCCCGCAGGCCCTCGCGTTGTTCGGTCCAGTAATCCCGGTATTCCTGCATCCGCTCCCGCAGCGCATCGGCGAAGAACTGCCGGTGCTCGAAATAGCAGGGCGGCCCGAATCCGCCCTGGCAGCTTCCGTCCCGACGGCAGGCCCGTTTCCGACATGTGGCCGGAGCCTTCAGGACATCCGCGAGACGCCTCAAGGCATCGTCGCAATCGGGAAACTTGGAAAGTATGTGTTGGCTTCGGTTCATGAGCGACCTCACGGCAATGAATTTTTTTGGGGGAATGAGTTTCGAGAATGGACGGATTTTGAAAAGGCAAGCGCCCGCGGGCTCGGGGCGGAAAAAGCCCCAAGCCTGAGAAGCGATCGAGGGTGGCGCGACGTGCGGTCCGGCTCGATGATGGCAATGATGTGTGAGAGCCGGCTGGCACCTCGCGCACGGCTCTTTTAGGCGGACAGGCGGCGTTGGCTCCAACAGCTGCCCGTGGCGGACACCGTCTGCGAGAGACGGGCGGCCCCGGACCAACCTGAGCCCTCGGCACAGCCTGGGCCTCCCGCCGAATGGGGTTGCGTCACCCCATCCGCGAGACCGTGCCCGACCCCACAATCACGACGCCTCGCGAGCGCGCCCCTCGGTGGGCCGGGACAGGGAGGAAGATGGCTGATATTGGGAATAATGTCAAGAACAAAATAGGAACATTTCGCCGTCATTCCAGGACTACCCGCAGGGCTGCGCGGAACCTGGAGCCGCTGAACTCCAAGAAAGAGGCGTAGCGGCAGCCGTCGCTTCTCATCCGGATGTGTCGGCGTTTATGGGTTTAGGCTTCCGTTACGCGGCCACGGAATGATGGACGAAGGTTGCGATTGGCGGACCTAAGAGGATTGGCTCTACTCCGCTCGTGCCCCCAAAACTGTCCTTGATGGGAAGACGTCATTGCCCCGATACACGGCCATCAACTATGTAGAAGGCTTGTCAGTATATCGGCCAGTTCTTCATACTTGAACGGTTTTCGAAGGACGGCGCGGTCGCGGAATTCGTCCCTCACGTCGTGACCATTATTGCCGGTGGAGAAGACGAATGGCACACCGCGGGCGGCGAGCGCATCGGCCACGCTATCGCTGTTCACGCCGCTCAGGTTCATATCCAGCATGGCAGCGTCGAACGCTTGCTCCTCAATCAGGGTGAGGGCCTTGTCGACTGTGGCGGCAACAGTCACGGACTCGCATCCGAGGTCGGCCAGCATATCTTCAATCATCATCAGGATGAGCATTTCGTCCTCGACAACGAGGACGCGACAACCAGAAAGCAGTTCATCCATCGGGATTTTCTGGTGCGGGAATGTTCATCGTGCAGACCACGCCCTCCGGTGGGTAGTCGAGACGCACCGTACCTTGCAGTTCGTGGGCCAGGCCGTTCTCGATCACCCGCGAGCCGAAGCCTTTGCGGACCGGCGGCGTGACAGGCGGACCGCCCCTCTCTCGCCAGTACAGGATCAACCGACGACCCTCCGGGGTCGGCTCGATCGTCCACTCGATCAGGATTGATCCCGTCCGATCGGCGAAAGCACCGTATTTCACGGCATTGGTCGCAAGTTCGTTGAACGCAATGCCAAGGGCCAAGGCCGCGTTTGGCGGGAAGCGGATGTTCTCGCCCGTGATCACGATGCGCTCCGCCCGGCCGTCCGCAACCACGAACGGCTCCAAGGCGTCGTTGATCAAATCACGTAGATCTGCACTGCGCCAACTTTCACGGGTCAACAGGTCGTGCGACCGGGAGAGCGCCAACAGCCGGGACTCGATGATTGGCCCAATGACCTTAGGATCGGAACCCGCTCGCAAAGCCTGCCAGACAATCGATTGCACCGTCGCAAGGGTGTTCTTCACGCGATGGTTCAACTCGTCGATGAGCATCCTGGATTGAGATTGCTCCTCTTTAAGCGCGGTGAGATCGATGAAAGAGGCAAAATACTGAACAATGTCGCCGCGCTCATCCCGAACCGGGCTGATGAAGAGGGCGGCCCAAAACTCACTGCCATCCTTGCGGCGATAATGAATTTCCGCACCAGCCTTTGAATTGCCTCTAAACTCGGTTTCAATTTTCGCCAGCGCCTCCGCATCCGCGCCATGCGCCATCAGGAAATTGAAGTTTTGGCCCAGCACCTCTTCCTTGGCGTACCCCGTGAGCGAGAGAAAGGCGTCATTGGCAAAAATGATCGGATTGTCAGGAGCTCTTGCATCGGTAAACACCATGGCCATGCGTGTTGTGCTAGCGGTAACGACGAACGGGCCAAGCTCGCCTCGAAAGCGCTCGACTTCGGCTTCCGCGCCTTTCTGCTCTTCGGACTTGTTTCTCATGTCTGGCATACGAGAACTCGATCCAATGTTTGGGGCGGCCCATGCCGCGCGATGACATTGCGGCCCACACCTCTCACGCAGCGGAAGTCAAACCTTCGCATGAGTGCGACTTTGAAACAAATCACTTCGCCGAAGGAGAGAAAGGTCCTGGCGTTGTCCTCCCGTGACCTGCCACATCTCGATGCTGGCCAATCGCCGTCACGGTCGTCGCGAGGCCACGATAGCCGCCTTTGAAGACCACACATTCCGTTACTGAGAGTGGCATTTGAAACTGTGAAACAAAGCATTCGCGCCGAATCAGACGCGCGAAGAGCGCAATGGCGGTTGCACACAAGTAAACCTCATGAGCATTGAAAATAATTCTTTCGCGAAAGTTTATTTTGCTATTGTCCTGCAAACGACTCCTTTATGGAATCACTGCGGACTCAAGACGTCGAGGGAAGCCAATTGTCCGAAGAGGAAGTCGAAGTCGTAGCAGAGTTGCTCGCCAGAATCGGCGGCAACTGGTATCCGGAACGGACGCGACCGGCATTGAGAGCGGTCGGCGACCGCCACCGTGAAGTGGCCCGGCTCATCATCAGCACCGTCAAGCGCTCCAAAGCAGCAAGCCAAAGCGACCCGGGGGTCGGTGTTTCGCCTGAAGGCAAAGCGTTCAATTTTGCCGGCGGCGATCAACTCCACGTCGGAGCGACCGTGATCTATCGCCCTCCCGGTGAAAAGAGAGCGCTCACCTGCCGCATCGAGCGAATGGAACGCGGACGCGCCTATCTCGTCCCGGCCCATCGCGAGATCGGTTGGGTGTCTCCCGAAACACTCCTGCTATCGAAGCAGTGAAATCCCTTTCGAGCAGCGCTGCACCGACTGGGCTTCTCCTCGAAAGGAACGAATTCTTTCTCTTCCTCAACGTCAACAAGCGCACAATGTTTTGCTAAACGATGGGGCAAGCGACTCTCTAAAGAAGTCGTAAAAACACGGTCTAGTGAGGAAACCAAATTGTCCGATGTAGAAGTCGAGCTTGTGGCAGAGCTGCTCGCCAAAATCGGCGGCACCTGGCATCCGGAACGGACGCGACCAACGCAGGGAAGCGTCGGCAATCGCCATCGCGAAGTCGCTCGGCTCATCCTTGCCTCCGTCGAGCGCTCTCAAGCGGCTAGCGAGATGAGTGCGGGCGCCGGCTCGGCAACGAACGGCCCCGTTGACGGCCAAGCACTCAAGGATGCCGAGGGGAACCAGCTCCACGTCGGAGCGACTGTTACGTACCGCCCTCCTGGCGACAAGAGAACACTCACCTGCCGCGTCGAGCGGATGGAACAAGGTCGCGCCTACATCGTGCCGGACGATCGGGAGATCGGTTGGGTGTCCACGCATACGCTCGTGCCCCTGAAAAAGCCTCGGGACAAAGCAACACAGCCGCGCCCGGTTCCTTCCGGCCTGCCGAATGAGAGCTTGGATGCGCCGCCGTCCGCTCCTGCCGATGCAACCGCGCTGCCCGCTCCCGATCCGCAATTGCCCATTCCGCAATTAAAAGTCGGAGACGCACCCGCAAGAGTGGTGCATTATTTCAATTCGGTCGGCGACTGGATCGCCTACAGTCGTTATCAAGGCGATCGTTACCTGTTCGATAAAAGAGGCAACTGGATCGGCTCGTTCCCGTGGGACGACACGGAGATCGTTGATCCCAGCGGTCAGTATCTCGGCGTCGTGATGGACGGAAACCGCATTTACGAAAAGATCAAACGTGATCCGAAAAAAAAGCGTGAAGCGGGGTTCGTGGTGCATCCCGGCAGCGGCGGATATGCGGGTTATCCAGGATTTGCGGCGCACACCCTGCCGCCATTCGGATTCAGGGATATTGACCTGACGAAAATCTCCACGGTCAAGCGCTTCTGGCTGAAAAGCGATGGCGGCGCCGACACGCCCAACAAACCGAGCATCTTCACCGTTTGGATGTCAAAGATAGGGCTTGGCGGTGTGGCAGGCCGGATCGAGGGCATGATCGGGCTCAACAAAAGGCCATAGAACGCGACTGGCGACCCATGATGGCTCCCACAGCGAGACACCTTTTTGCCCCTCTCGCGCGTTGTCCCGACACTGCTTTCGGTGCTTCCATGGTGAGGGCGAGACGGTGGGCCAAAGCGAGATCGATGCCGTTCGCGCGTTGCTGGGGTCCAAGCCTCGGCCCGTCGGTTGGGTTGAGCGGAGGCGGCGCATCGATGAAGTGGGCTCGCTCTGGCCTGTCGCCAATGACATCAAGCTTGAGCAGGTAGAGCGGGGCGGCGTATCCGCGGAATGGTCGATCGCACCGGGCAGCGATGCGTCGCGCGTGCTGTTGTTCTTTCACGGCGGCGGTTATTGCTCGGGCTCCATCCTCAGCCACCGCCGCCTGGTGACCGAGGCCGGCCGGGCGGCGGGCGTGCGAACCCTGGCCGTCGCCTATCGGCTCGCGCCGGAGAACCCCTTCCCTGCCGCCCTTGAGGATGCCATGCTCGCGTGGCGCTTTCTGCTCGAACAAGGCCTTGCGGCCAAGAACATCGCGGTCGGCGGGGACAGCGCGGGCGGTGGGCTCACGGTGGCGCTCATCAATGCTTTGCGCGATGCACAGGCGACTTTGCCGGCCTGCGGCTGGCTGGTGTCTCCCTGGACGGATCTGACCTTGTCAGGCACGACACTTGCCACCAAGGACACGATCGATCCGCTCATTCACAAAGACTATCTTCGCGAGCTTGCCAATGCCTATCTCTCGTCGGGGATCAACCGTGCGGATCCGCGCGTGTCGCCTCTCTATGCCGATCTGAGGGGCCTGCCGCCGCTCCTGATCCAAGTAGGCTCGGATGAGGCGCTGCTTGCGGATGCGACGCGTTTCGCGGCTGCGGCGGGCGAGGCGGATGTGGCGGTTACGCTCGAGATCTGGCCCCATATGATCCACGCTTGGCCCATGTGGAACGCACATTTGGAGCCCGGACGTCAGGCGCTGGCTGGCGCCGGAGCGTTCATGCGCCGGCATCTTTGATCTTGCGAAACAGGCGTCAGGGAAAAGCTCTAATCCGTCGTGACCGCCGTTTCGATGTCGGACGTGTCGATCCGCCGGTTGAGGCCGGCTGTGAGCTTGTCCCGATCAAGCTCGCCTTCCCACGCCGACACGACGATGGTCGCGACCCCGTTGCCGATGATGTTCGTCAGCGCGCGGACCTCGCTCATGAACTTGTCAATACCCAGAACGATGGCCATGCCGGGCACAAGCGCAGGATTGACCACCGCGAGCGTCGCCGCGAGCGTGATGAAACCCGCGCCTGTCACGCCGCTGGCCCCTTTCGAGGTCAGCAGCGCCACCACCAAGATCGTCGTCTGCTGGCCGAAGGTCAGATCGAAGCCCAGCGCCTGCGCGATGAACAGGGTGGCGAGCGTCATATAGATGTTCGTCCCGTCGAGATTGAAGGAATAGCCTGTCGGCACGACCAGGCCCACCACCGACTTCGAGCAACCGAGCCGCTCCAGTTTTTCCATCAACTGGGGCAGCGCGCTCTCGGACGAACTCGTTCCGAGAACGATCAGGAGTTCGTCTTTGATGTAGGCCAGGAACTTGAAGATGCTGAAGCCCGCGATGCGAGCGATGGTCCCGAGGACGACGACGACGAACAGGGCCGCCGTCGCGTAGAAGGTCGCGATCAGCCCCACGAGATTGCCGAGCGCCTGGGGTCCGAACCGGCCGATGGTGTAGGCCATCGCACCGAAAGCGCCGACCGGGGCGGCTTTCATCACGATGGCGATGACGCCGAACATCCCATGGGCGACCTCGTCGATGACCTTGCGGACAAAGGCTGCGCGCTCGCCGAGAGCGAGAAGCGCGAACCCGAAGAGGATGGCGAACAGGAGGACCTGAAGGATGTCGCCCTGCGCGAACGCGCCGACGACGCTGTCCGGGATGATGTGCAGGAGAAAGTCGACCGGTTTCTGCTCGCTCGCCTGTTTCGCGTAAGTCGCGACGGCGGTGGCGTCGGGCGTCCCGGTGAAACCTGCGCCCGGCTTCACGATGTTGCCGACGAGAAGGCCGATGATGAGCGCAAAGGTCGAGACGACTTCGAAATAAACCAGCGCCTTGACGCCAACGCGTCCCACCTTCTTGGCATCCTGAATGTGCGCGATGCCGGACACCACGGTGCAGAAGATGATCGGCGCAATGACCATCTTGATCAGCTTGATGAAGCCCTCTCCGAGCGCCCTGATCCAGTCGTTCTTGGCGAAAGTCGGAAACAGCCAGCCGATGGCAGCGCCGAGAACGATGGCGATCAGGACCTGGACATAGAGCACCTTGTACCAGGGCTTTTTGGGTCTCGAGGCCCCGACATCGCCGCCAATGGTGACGCTTGTCATCGCACTCTCCTCGTGAAGCGGTCATGGCTCACGATCAAGTCTCGCCCTCGGGCCTGTCATGTTTGAGGCACGGAAGCGCTATGAGACAACAATATAGCACCGTTTGGGTGGATTTTCTCGAAATTGCCACCCAAATCAGGTCATCCAGACAATCTCATTTCCAAGACCCAGGCTCAGGACCTATTGATCCTGCAGCACGTCGCCCCCCCACGAACATTGTCGGCGGTTTCGTATTGCTCCCAGCCGAACTTATCCGGGCGGCATTCGATCGAATTTCTGCAATGAGGAATCGATCGTATCCCACGCATTGCCGCGGATGCTGTATGTGACCATCTGCGGATTGAATTGGCTTGGGTCGTCAAGGCTGGTCGCGTGGACCGCTATCAGTTCCGGCGTTGCGGCGAATGTCAGGTAGACCGGCGTTCCACAGGTCGGGCAGAAGGCGTGGACCTTTTCGTTCCCGCTGTCGCCCGCGACCCGCCAGTTTTTCGCGTCCCCCGTAATGGTCACATCGGCTCGCTGGGGGAAGGTCAGATAGGACCCATGCCCCGTGCCACTTCGTTTCTGGCAATCGCGGCATTGGCAGTGGATCTCGACGATGGGTTCGCTGCTCGTTTCATAACGGATCGCGCCGCACGCACATCCGCCGGTATAGGGCTTGGTCATTGTCTTTCCTCCCGCTGACAGACCTCTTAATTGGCACCGCTAGGGCTCAGGCCGATTTCGGCTTGGCGAAAAGGTCAATGCCGCGGCCGGTTTCCAAGAAAGATTTCAGGCTGGAGAGCACGGCCGGCCAACCTTTTTTGATGCCGTTCGCCATCCCGCTGCCGGCTTCGAGCTCGTCATGGGTGACGGTCAGCCGGACCATGTTCTCGTATTCCTCGATCTCGAACGTCACCCGGCTGTAGGCTGCCGGATCGGAGGCTTGCGAGGCGTTCGCCCAGGTGATGACGAGACG
Organism: Microvirga alba; assembly: GCF_015694465.1. GTDB lineage: Bacteria > Pseudomonadota > Alphaproteobacteria > Rhizobiales > Beijerinckiaceae > Microvirga > Microvirga alba. The sequence continues at coordinate 927,355 of NZ_JADQDO010000001.1, read as the reverse complement.
GGTCGGCGGCGAGACCTCAATGACCCTGCCGACGAGTTCGACAGTCCGCTCATCATTGGCTCGGATATGTTCCCATTTCGATCCGGGATTCCAGTCGGAGACGTTCTCGTGGCCCCAGTAGCGCCTTGCGACGTCCGGTCTCGTGATGGCCTCGAACACCTTTTCCGGCGTCGAGAGAACATAGGTCACGTAAACAAAACTGGTCGTCTCTTTGGTCATCGTTACCCTCCTTCGAGTTCTTTCTTCAGATCGTGCAGCAGGCTGAGCCGCTGACGTTCGAATTTCCGCACCCACCGTTCGTAGACCTCGTGGAGCGGCACGGGATTGATGAAATGGAGCTTTTCCCGGCCACGCCTCACCGTGCTCACCAGATTGGCCTCCTCCAATATCCCGAGGTGCTGCGTGGCGGATTGCCGGGCCATGTCCAGGTTTTCGCAAAGCTCGCCGAGCGTCTGCCCGTTCTTTTCACAAAGAAGGTCAAGCAGTTTTCTGCGTGTCGGGTCGCCCAGCGCTTTGAAAACCTTGTCGGCGTGCATCGGTCCCTCTCGTATGTGAGAACATAATATGCAGGCGAATACCTGCATGTCAAATGACAGCTAAGCCCCCACCTTGAGGGTTCCGTTTTCGCGCAAGCCGTGATTCAGGGTAGGAAGACCTGTCCCAAGTCAGATCATGACCGGACCAACGAAGCCCAAGTCGAACGTATCAAGCGTAGTTTCCGCGACACATGGCCGGCCGCGTGTCGAGGACCGGCGCGCCATCAGCGGGTAACCCATGTCACCCGGAATAGCCTGAGATGGCGGGATGCTCAGGCCGCTACGGCCCCGTCGAAGACGCTCGACAACCGCTTCATCCGCCGGAGCAAGGCGGGCGTCTTCAATCGAACTTTCGCCACGCTCGCCGCCGCACAGCAGGCAGCTTGATTAGATCGTGTCGGCCGGACAAAAGGCGGCCCGAACTCCGAGCTGCATGCGGTTTGCGACGCCGAGGGCAAGCCTTTGATCTTGTTGCTCACCAAAGGCCAGCCCCGACCATGTTACCGTCCCTGCAGGACGCCGACGGATCGCGACCGGACAGGACCGTTGGCGCTCACGCCTTCATGAGCGCCATCGCAATCGCAGCAGCCATCATCTTCTGGCTATGAGTCCTGAGCCTAGATGTGGATCGCCCGTCCATAGGCATCCATGACGCTCTCATGCATCATCTCGGACAGCGTCGGATGCGGGAAGACGGCGTGGATCAGTTCTTCCTCGGTGGTCTCCAGGTTCATGGCGATCACGAAACCCTGGATCAGCTCGGTCACTTCCGCGCCGATCATGTGCGCGCCGAGCAATTGGCCGGTCTTCTTGTCGAAGATGGTCTTCACGAGGCCGTCCGGCTCGCCGAGAGCGATGGCCTTGCCATTGCCGAGGAAGGGGAAGCGGCCGACGCGGATGTCGTAGCCCGCTTCCTTCGCCTTGGCCTCGGTGAGCCCAACGGAAGCGATCTGCGGGTTGCAATAGGTGCAGCCGGGGATCTTGAGCTTGTCCATGGCGTGGGTGTGGAGACCCTTGATGGTCTCGACGCAGATCACGCCCTCATGCTCGGCCTTGTGCGCCAGCATGGGCGGGCCCGCCACGTCGCCAATGGCATAGAGGCCGGGCACGTTGGTGCGTCCGAGCCCATCCGTGACGATGGTGCCGCGATCCATCTTCACCCCGAGCTTTTCGAGGCCGAGATTTTCCACGTTGCCGACGACGCCGACCGCCGAAATCATCCGCTCGGCGGTGATGTCCTGCGTGCCCTTGCCGTCGTCGATGGTGGCGGTGACGGAGTTCGCGCCCTTCGCGACCTTGGTCACCTTCGCACCGGTGATAATCTTGATGCCCTGCTTTTCGAAGCGCTTGCGGGCAAGGCCTGCAATCTCCGCATCTTCCACGGGCAGGATCTGCGGCAGCACTTCGACCACCGTCACCTCCGCACCCATGGTGCGGTAGAACGAGGCGAACTCGATGCCGATGGCACCGGAGCCCATGACCAGGACCGACTTCGGCATGGTGGGCGGCACCATCGCTTCGAAGTAGGTCCAGATCAGCTTGCCGTCCGGCTCGATGCCCGGCAGCACGCGCGGACGCGCGCCGGTCGCGACGATGATGTGCTTGGCGGCATAAGTGCCGGCCGGAAGCGTGCCGCGCGGGGCCGGGTTCTGCGGCTGCATCGCGGCCTTCTTCGGCGCGGCGACGACGACCTCGCCGGGCTTCGTCAGCGTCGCCTCGCCCCAGATCACGTCGACCTTGTTCTTCTTGAGAAGACCGCCAACGCCCATGTTGAGACGGCCCGAGACGCCGCGCGAGCGCTGCACGATGGCCGCCGCATCGAAGCCGATCTTTTCGGCCGAGAGCCCGTAATCCTTGGCGTGCTCCATGTAATGGTAGATTTCCGCCGAGCGCAGCAGCGCCTTCGTGGGAATGCAGCCCCAGTTCAGACAGATGCCACCCAGGTGCTCGCGCTCCACGACAGCGGTCTTGAACCCAAGCTGCGCGGCGCGGATCGCCGCCACATACCCGCCCGGCCCGCCGCCGATGACGATGATGTCGTATTGGTCTGCCATGGTGGTTTCCCCACTCGTCATCCCGGTCGAGCACAGCGAGTACCGGGATCGCTATCAGAAAATGGAGCTTGTCTCGTCAAGCGATCCCGGCTCTGCGCTGGCGCTTCGGCCGGGATGACGCCCTCTCAAACAAGCATTCTACGGCTCTCGACCGCAGCTTGATCAGCAACGCATTATTTCAGGCGTACTGCGCAAGGCCGTGACCGAAGGACCAGTTTTCCTTCTCGACTTCGAGAAGGTTGATGAAGACATCTTCAGGCCGCAAGCCGGGGCGCTCGGTCAGCACCTCGGCGATGCGCTTGAAGAGCGCTTTTTTCTGTTCGACGCTGCGCGTGTTGCTCACCGTGACCTGAATGATCACGAGATCGTCGCTGCGCGCGATGTCGAGATAGGTCGCGCCATAGAAGAAGCCGTCCGCATCGTGCTCGCTAACGACCATAAAAAGATCGTCCTCGGGCACGTTGAACGTCTCGCGCAGGGCGAGATAGATGCCATCGACAATCGCCTTGCGGTACTCCGGCGACTTGCCTTTTCTCAGCGAGATCCGGGTCAATGGCATCAGCTTCTTCCCCCGACATTCCCAGTAAGGAGGCTCGAAGGGTCTTACAGCCCCGAACTTCCTCACTCTCCCAATCTTTCACCCCGTCGAACCACCCCCACCCTAGCCCTCCCCGCAAGGGGGAGGGAAAAGGTGCAGTGATTCCTTAAACCAGCATCCCCATCGGGTTCTCGATCAGCCCCTTGAACGCCGCCAAGAGTTCCGCGCCGAGCGCCCCGTCCACCACGCGGTGGTCGCAGGAGAGCGTGACGGTCATGGCTTGCACGATGGCGGGGGCGTTGTTCTTCACCACGACGCGCTGCTCGCCCGCGCCGACGGCGAGGATCGTGCCGTGCGGCGGGTTGATGACGGCCTGGAAGTCCTTGATGCCGAACATGCCGAGGTTGGAAACCGCCGTCGTGCCGCCGGTGTATTCTTCCGGCTTCAGGCGACGGTTGCGGGCGCGGGCCGCGAGGTCCTTCATCTCGGCGGAGATGGCAGTAAGGGTCTTGGTATCCGCTTTGCGGATCAACGGCGTGAACAGGCCGCCTTCGACGGCAACCGCCACACCCACATCCGAATGCTTGAAGCGAAGAATCCGGTCATCCGCCCACACGGCGTTGGCGTTCGGCACGCGCTGGAGCGCGACGGCCAGAGCCTTGATGACAAAATCGTTCACCGAGAGCTTGTAGGCGGGCTTGCCGTCCTTGTCCTTCGGTGCAGCCGAATTGATCTGCTCGCGAATGGCCATGAGCGCGTCGAGTTCGCAGTCGAGCGCCAGATAGAAATGCGGCACCGTTTGCTTCGACTCGACAAGGCGCTTGGCGATGGTCTTGCGCATGCCGTCGAGGGGGATTTCCTCGTATGATCCCGGCTCGAACATGGCCTTGACCTGATCGGCGGAAGCGCTTGCCGCCAGCGGCGCGGCGGCGGTCGGAGCGGCTGCGGGCGCAGCAGCGGGAGCGCGCTTCGCACCACCACCGGCAGCAGCGGCACGCACGTCCTTCTCGACGACGCGGCCATGGGGGCCGGAGCCCTGAATGGCGGAAAGATCGATGCCCGCGTCCTTCGCGATGCGCTTGGCGAGCGGCGAGGCGAACACGCGAGCGCCCTGCCCGGCAGCCGCGCCGTTCGGCTTCGCGGCAGGAGCCGGAGCACTCGGGGCAGCTTGAGGCGCGGGAGCAGCGGGAGCTTCAGCCTTCGGCGCGGGCGCAGCGGCGGGAGCCGGCGCGGGAGCGGCAGTGCCGCCCGAGGCCGCGACCGATTTCGGATCCTCGCCCTCGCCTGCGATCAGCGCGATGAGCTGGTTCACGGGCACGTCGGCGGAGCCTTCCGGCACCACGATCTTGGCGAGGACGCCCTCGTCCACAGCCTCGACTTCCATGGTGGCCTTGTCGGTTTCGATCTCGGCGATGACGTCGCCGGACTTGATCGTGTCGCCTTCCTTCTTCAACCACTTGGCAAGGTTGCCCTTTTCCATGGTCGGCGAGAGGGCGGGCATCAGGACATTGATGGGCATGGCGTTTTGATCCTGAGCGAGTGTTTTAGTTGAGCGATTGGGACGTGCTGGGATCGGAGGGATCTTCCAGCTCGGTCTGGATGCCTGCGATGATCTCGGCCAGGGCCTCTTCCTCGGAGAGGTCGGTTTCCATGGCATAGACGCGCGCGGCGTGATGGGCGAGGTCCACGAGGAGCACGCCCCAGGTGAACGGATCGTCGAAGGCGCGGCGCAGCGCGATGCTCACCGCCCCCTCGACCACCGAAGCCCGAAGGATCTCGACGCCGCCCTTTTCGAGGGCGTCAGGTGGTACGTTCAGCGCTTCGAATTTCCGTTCAGCCATGGATCACCGATAGGTCACGGCCTTCACGGCCTGCACGACTTCGCCGACATTCGGCAAAGCGAGCTTTTCGAGGTTCGCGGCGTAGGGCATCGGAACGTCCTTGCCCGTGACGCGGAGAACCGGCGCATCGAGATAGTCGAAGGCCTTCTCCATGATCCGCGCGACGATTTCAGCGCCAACACCGGATTGCGGATAGCCCTCTTCCACCGTGATGCAGCGGCCCGTCTTCATGACCGAGGCGACGATGGTGTCCGTATCCATCGGGCGGATGGTGCGAAGATCGACGATCTCAACGTCGATGCCTTCCTTCTCCAGCTCCTGCGCGGCCTTGATAGCGTAGGTCATACCCATGCCGAAGGAGACGATGGTGACGTCCTTGCCCTGGCGATGGATGCGCGCCTTGCCGATCGGAAGCGTGAAGTCATCCAGCACCGGCACCGGGAACGACTGACCGTAGAGGATCTCGTTCTCGAGGAAGATGATCGGGTTCGGATCGCGGATCGCGCTCTTGAGCAGACCCTTCGCGTCGGCGGCGGAGTAAGGCGCCACGACCTTGAGGCCGGGAATGGCGGAATACCACGCCGCGAAATCCTGGCTGTGCTGCGCGGCCACGCGAGCCGCAGCGCCGTTCGGGCCACGGAACACGATTGGCGCGCCGAGCTGGCCGCCGGACATGTAGAGGGTCTTGGCCGCCGAGTTGATGATCTGGTCAATCGCCTGCATGGCGAAGTTGAAGGTCATGAACTCGACGATGGGGCGCAGGCCGGTGAACGCCGCGCCGACGCCGATGCCGGCGAAGCCGTGCTCGGTGATCGGCGTATCGACGACGCGCTTCGCGCCGAACTCCTGCAGGAGCCCCTGCGTGACCTTGTAGGCGCCCTGGTACTCGGCAACCTCTTCGCCCATGACGAAGACATTCCCGTCGCGGCGCATCTCTTCCGCCATCGCGTCGCGAAGCGCTTCGCGCACGGTCATGTTGACCATTTCGGTGCCGGCCGGGACTTCCGTGCCCGCGTCATAGGCCACCTGTGGTGCTGCGGGAGCGGCAGGGACGGTCGCCGGAGCAGCTTCGCTCGCGACTGGCGCGGCTGCGGGCAGAGCGACAAGGTCCGGCATCTTCGCGCTCGCGACGGCGGAGGCGAGATCCTCGCCCACGTCGGCCAGAACCGCGATGGGGGTGTTGACGGCCACATTGTCGGTGCCGTCGCCGACCAGGATCTTGGCGAGAACGCCTTCATCCACGGCTTCGACTTCCATCGTCGCCTTGTCGGTTTCGATTTCGGCCAGCACGTCACCGGGCTTGACCTTATCGCCTTCTTTTTTCAGCCACTTGGCCAATTTGCCCTGCTCCATCGTCGGGGAGAGAGCGGGCATGAGAATATCGATCGCCATGGAAGACTCGTTTATCCAGTTATGCTTTCAGCGAATTCTTCAGAGCGCGAACGCGCTTAGAGCAGAATGTCGGTGTAAAGCTCTGACGGATCGGGCTCCGGATCGTGCGTGGCGAACTCGGCCGCCTCGTTGACGATCTCGCGCACCTTGCCGTCGATCACCTTCAGCTCGTCTTCCGACAGCTTCCAGCTTTCCAGGAGACGGCGGCGCACCTGCTCGATGGGATCGTGCTCCTCGCGCATGCGGGTCACTTCGTCCTTCGTGCGATATTTCGCCGGATCGGACATGGAGTGGCCGCGATAGCGATAGGTCTGCATCTCGAGGATGTACGGGCCCTTGCCGGAGCGCGCGTGTTCGACAGCGCGCTGGCCAGCCGCGTAAACCGCGCGCACGTCCATGCCGTCGACCTGCTCGCCGGGGATGTTGAAGGACACGCCGCGCTTCGAGAAATCGGTCTGCGCCGAGGCGCGGCTCACCGCCGTACCCATGGCGTAACGGTTGTTCTCGATCACGTACACGACCGGCAGCTTCCACAGCTCCGCCATGTTGAAGCTCTCGTAGACCTGGCCCTGGTTGGCCGCGCCGTCGCCGAAATAGGTCAGGCAGACATTGCCGTTGTCGCGATAGCGGTTCGCGAAGGCGATGCCGGTGCCGAGCGACACCTGCGCGCCGACGATGCCGTGGCCGCCGTAGAAATGCTTCTCCTTCGAGAACATGTGCATCGAGCCGCCCTTGCCTTTCGACAAGCCGCCGCGACGCCCGGTGAGTTCGGCCATGACGCCCTTCGCGTCCATGCCGCAGGCCAGCATGTGGCCGTGGTCACGATAACCGGTGATCACCTGATCGCCCGGCTTCGTCGCCATCTGCATGCCGACGACGACCGCTTCCTGACCGATATAGAGATGGCAGAAACCTCCGATGAGGCCCATGCCATACATCTGGCCGGACTTCTCTTCGAAGCGGCGGATCAGAAGCATCTCGTTGTAAGCAGCCAGATCCTGGCTCTTGTCGAATTGCGGGGTATTGGGGACGGCCTTACGTGCCGATCCTTTATTGGCAGTGGACTTGTTAGCCGCGCTGGAACCAGCGCGACCCGCCTTGCGGGCAGCAACAGCCATCGGGTCCTCCGAAGGGTTTCCTCGACGAAAGTTGTAGCGCAGACGGAATCGGAAATCGAGAGGGGGAACAATGTGTTTTCACGGCACAGTGAACACCACAAGTTATTGATTTACATAATCTATTTCGAATTAACTTGATTTCAGTTAAGTGGAAATTTTGAGCAGTTACGCTTATTGGCCCATAATGATGACGAGATCGTTGCGGTGCACACGTCCCAACATGATCCGGGCGCGCTCCTCCAACAAATCACGATCGATCTGATCATTCCGGAGCAATGCGATGCGGCGCTCCCAATCGGCACGCTCGGTCTTCACGGCGTCGAGTTCGCGTGTGAGGCCCGCGGCTTGCGCCTCGAACTGCTCGCGCGCCTCGATGCCGCGCGCGCCGCTATGGGCGTGATGAACGAAATAACCCACCACGCCCGCTGAAACACTGTAGACCAGCAGCGGGATCAGAATTTTGCGGGCGCGTCTGCGAACAACCATGGCCCGACTCATAACGCCGCCATGGTTAAAGAGCCGTTAGGACCTTCCGCAACGGTGATACGCGGCGCGCAGGATCGGAACCGCCGCCGTCAGCTGCTTTGTTTGCTGCTTGAGGTGTCTTTTCCGCTACCGGCGCTGCTGGCCGCCTCAACCTGAATGCGATGCGTGCGCTCCTCTTCCTTGCTCTTGGGCAAGCTCACCATGAGGACGCCATTCTCGAACTTCGCCTTCACCTGATCCGGTTTGATGGAATACGGCAGCCGGAGAGACCGCTGGAACGTCCCAAAGGACCGTTCCACGAAGTGGAAGTCCTCTTTGTCTTCCTTACGCTCGAATTTCTTCTCGGCACGGATGGTCAGCATATCGCCGTCCAGGCTGACATCGATGTCCTTTTCCGTCACGCCCGGCAACTCGGCGGAAATCCGCATCTCCTGTTCGGTCTCGCTGACATTGATCTTCGGCATCAGCATCACGCCGGCCGTTGACGCCTCCGGCATCGCGAGGAGCCCACCTCCGCCTCCGCCGCCACGCAGCACATCATCGAACAGCCGATTCATCTCGCGGTGCAACGACATGAACGGGTCCTGCCCGAAGCTCATTTCCATCGGCAGGCCAAAGCGATAGGGGGATAAAGGATTGCGGGCCATGACGTTCTCCGTGATCGGTCGAGCGCCTCTCGCCAGCGCTCACCCTCTCAACGCGTCATCACCCTCACGGTTTCTTGAGAATTGGGGCACTTACGGGCCGCCCCGAGCGCCTTCCCTCTCCCGTGGGGGGATCGAGGGTAGAGGTCGGAAAGTGGGAACGTTCCCTCGGCGGTCGAGCGATGCGCTTCATAGAGTGAACTTTTCGACAGAGCACTCACCCCGTCGAACCACCCCCACCCTGACCCTCCCCGCAAGGGGGAGGGAAAAAGCGCACACGCAAAAAGAAGGTCGGGAGCGACCCTCCCCCCGTCATTCCGGGGCGAGCGTTGCGAGAGCCCGGAACCCATAGCCGCCGACGTTCCAGGATCGACCGCATCGGCGACCGTTGCTCATCGTTTTGTGAGACGAGCGGCTCTGGGTTCCGGGCTCCGCTGCGCGACCCCGGAATGACGGGCGGGCGTTGTGGCCGGGACAAGCCCGGCCATCTTTTCGATTTTATTGAGCCGCCTTGCCTTACGCCAGCGCCTTCAGCGCGCTGCGGCCGGCGTAGATGGCCTGCGAACCGAGCTCTTCCTCGATGCGGATGAGCTGGTTGTACTTGGCTAACCGGTCGGAGCGAGCCAGCGAGCCGGTCTTGATCTGTCCGCAATTCGTGGCGACCGCGAGATCGGCGATGGTCGAATCCTCGGTTTCGCCGGAGCGGTGGGACATGACGGCGGTGTAGCCGGCGCGCTGCGCCATATCGACGGCGGCGAGCGTCTCGGTGAGCGAGCCGATCTGGTTCACCTTCACGAGCAGCGAATTGGCGACGCCCATCTTGATGCCCTGCGACAGGCGGTTCACGTTGGTCACGAAGAGATCGTCACCGACGAGCTGGACCTTGGAGCCGATGAGATCGGTCACGGCCTTCCAGCCCTCCCAATCGTCCTCCGACATGCCGTCCTCGATGGTGGCGATGGGATAGGCGGCAGCGAGCTTCGCGAGGTATTCGGCCTGCTGCATCGGCGTCAGCTTTTTGCCTTCGCCTTCATAGACATAAGCGCCGTTCTTGAAGAATTCGGTTGCGGCACAATCGAGGCCGATCACCATGTCCTGGCCGGGCTTGTAGCCGGCCTGCTCGATGGACTTCATGATGAAATCGAGAGCGGCTTCGGCGCTCGGCAGGTTCGGGGCGAAACCGCCCTCGTCGCCGACATTGGTGTTGTGACCGGCGTCCTTCAAGGCCTTCTTGAGGGTGTGGAACACCTCAGCGCCCATGCGGACGGCTTCCGACAGGGTCGGCGCGCCGACCGGCATGATCATGAATTCCTGGAAATCGATGGGGTTGTCCGCGTGCGCGCCGCCATTGATGATGTTCATCATCGGCACCGGCAGAACCCGGGCCTGCGTGCCGCCGACATAACGGTAGAGCGGCAGCGTGGTCGCCTCGGCGGCGGCCTTGGCGACCGCCAGCGACACACCGAGAATGGCATTCGCGCCGAGACGGGCCTTGTTCGGCGTGCCGTCGAGTTCGATCATCTCTTCGTCGATGGCGGTCTGATCTTCCGCGTCCATGCCGCCGATGGCGTCGAGAATCTCGTTGTTCACCGCATCGACGGCCTTCAGCACGCCCTTGCCGAGATATTTCGACTTATCACCGTCGCGCAGCTCGACTGCCTCGTGAGCGCCGGTCGAAGCGCCGGAGGGCACCGCAGCACGGCCCATGGAGCCGTCTTCCAGGGTCACATCCACCTCGACGGTGGGGTTGCCACGGCTATCCAGGATCTGGCGGGCGTGAATGTCGATAATCGCGGTCATAGGGGAAGGCTCCTGAAGGCTGAAAAGCGACCGGTGCGGCCTCAAGTCGTTCTCGTGGCTTATTGACCGAAAAGCGCAGGTGGGCAAGGACGATGGAGGCTTTCATCACAATCATTCAAGGCGAATTGCAGTGACGGACACTCACCTCCAGCTCGGCCACGCCAGCGCCCTGCCCCAATCCCCCGACGACGCGAAGCTCGACCGGGTGCCGAACCCGCACGCTGACACCGATTACGTGGCGCGCTTCACCGTTCCCGAATTCACCTCGCTCTGCCCTGTCACCGGCCAGCCGGATTTTGCGATTTTGGTGATCGACTACGTGCCCGGCCCATGGCTCGTCGAGTCGAAGTCGCTGAAGCTCTACATGCACAGCTTCCGCAACCACGGCGCGTTCCATGAGGATTGCACGGTGGCCATCGGCAAGCGGCTCGCGGAGTTGCTGGAGCCGCGATACCTGCGCATCGGCGGCTATTGGTATCCGCGCGGGGGCATCCCCATCGATGTGTTCTGGCAAACCGGTGAGATGCCCAAAAGCCTGTGGCTCCCCGATCAGGGCGTCGCGCCCTATCGCGCCCGCACCTGAACCGCCGGCCGCCTCAGGACCATGGAGGCGGTCAGGCCAACGCCGAGGATCACCAGAGCGGCCGTCGCGGTCGAGGCCATCAGGCCAACATTGCGCAGGCCGAAGCCCATGATCACGACCCCGAGCGCCTGACCGCAGAAGAATGAGAAGGCGTGCAAGGCAACCGCCGAGGCGCGGGCATGAGGCGCGACCTCCGTCACCTGGGTCTGGAAGGTGTTGTGCAGCATGTAGAAGCCTAAGCCCATAGCCAGCATGGCAGCGGCATCGAGCGTCCAGTCGCCGCCAAAACCCATCGTGACGAGCGCGGCGGCCGCGAACATGCCGCCTCCGGCCAAAATGCGGGGGATGCCGAGATGCCGGAGCATCCAGCCCACAAGCACCGAATAGACCAGGCCGCCGATGGCAAAACCGCCGATGGCAAAACCCGCCTGCGCGGCCCCGCCCCCGCCACGTTCTTCGAGCAACGGCGCGACGTAGGGAAAGATGCCGAAGATCGCGATGGCCTCGATGAAGACGAAACTGAACAGCGCCAGCGCGCGCGGGTTCGAGAGAATGTCTCGATAGCGGAGAGCCGCGCTCCGCGCGTCGAACCTGCCGCCAGCCTTGGCGCCCCGGAAACCGATGATGGTGGCGGCCAGGGCACACGCCATCATGAGGGTGGAGAGGACGAAGACGCCACGCCAGCCGATCATCTCCGCCAGCAATCCGGCAAGAGACGACCCGGCGAGCTGGCCGACGATGACCGCCACGAGATAACGGCTGAGCGCCACCTGTCGCCGGGCCACATCCACTCGGTCGCCGATGAGCGCAATGGACAGCGGCACCGCGCCTCCGGCTGCCGCTCCCGCGACAATGCGCAGACCAAACAGCGTCTGCGCATCGGGCGCGAGGAAGGAACAGGCGAGCGCCACGAACAGGATCGACAGCGCCACCTTCATGACCCGCTCCTTGCCGAGCGCATCGCCAATCGGCCCGAGGATCGGCTGGATGAAGGCGTAAGGCAGTGTGAAGGCGGCGGAGAGAAGCGCGATCGTCTGAGGATCGGTATGAAGGTCTCGGGCGATCACCCCGACCATCGGCTCCACAGCTCGGGAGGAGAAAGTCCCCGCGAAACCGCTCGTGCCGAGGATCAGGATGAGATTGCGAGGGGACATGGCGCTCTATTCTTCGAGGCCCGAAAGCGGGACGTCTCGCTCCATATCATGGCCTCGCTTGGGGGAGAGCGGCGGGAACGCAAGCCTGCCCCCTCCTTACAGCATGGCCTGACGCCTGCCCACCCACCGCAGTCATTCCGGGGCGAGCGCAGGGAGAGCCCCGAACGCGCCGGGTCTCGTTGCGGGTTTTCCGGCGACCTTGGCGGGTATGGGTTCCGGGCTCCGCTGCGCGGCCCCGGAATGACAGTGCGTGGCGCCGCGCTGCTTATCCCTTCGCCAGCGCGTCGAATGCCTTGAGCTGAGCCAAAAGCCCTTCAAGCTCCTTCAGCGGCACCATGTTGGGACCGTCGGACGGAGCCTTGTCCGGATCCTGATGTGTCTCGATGAAGACCCCGGCAACGCCCACGGCAACCGCAGCGCGGGCGAGGACCGGCACGAACTCGCGCTGTCCGCCCGTGGTTGTCCCCTTTCCGCCCGGCTGCTGCACCGAGTGGGTGGCGTCGAAAATCACCGGCGCGCCGGTCTCGGCCATGATCGGCAGGGAGCGCATGTCGGAGACGAGGGTGTTGTAGCCGAAGGATGCGCCGCGCTCGGTGAGCATGACGTTCGGATTGCCCGCGCCCGTCACCTTGGCCACGACATTGGCCATGTCCCAGGGGGCCAGGAACTGGCCCTTTTTCACATTCACGACCCGCCCGGTCTTGGCGGCGGCAACCAGAAGGTCGGTCTGGCGGCAGAGGAAGGCCGGGATCTGCAAGATGTCCACCACCTCGCCGACGATGGCGCATTGCTCGTTCTCGTGCACGTCCGTGATGACCGGAAGCCCGAGCTTTTCCTTCACCTCGGCGAAAACCGAGAGCGCCTTGTCGAGGCCGATGCCGCGCCCGCTGGAGAGCGAGGTCCGGTTCGCCTTGTCGAAGGATGACTTATAAACGAGCCCCATGCCGAGCCTCGTCGTAATTTCCTTAAGCGCCGAGGCCATTTCAAGCGCGTGATCGCGGCTCTCCATGGCGCAGGGCCCGGCGATGATGCTGAGCGGGAGGTGATTGCCGAAGCGGACGGAGCCAGCCTCGACGATGGCGGAGCGGTGCTTTTGATCGGTCATGGTCGTGACCTAGCCTGTTTGGAGCCGGAGGCAAAGAGGGAAGGATGAGCCCTGACCTCCCCCGTCATTCCGGGGCGAGCGTTAGCGAGAGGCCGGAACCCACAAACGCTATGTGTCAGAGCGGAGCGCAAGGCCTCCCGCCTTATCCAGTCGCCGCAGCGGCTATGGGTTCCGGGCTCCGCTGCGCGGCCCCGGAATGACGGGTAGCGGATGTCCTCCCGCGCCTCAGAACGTCATGGCCGCAGCGTTGATGATGCCCGCCGACAGCGAGGCCGCGCCGAGGAAAAGGGCCGCACCCATCTCGCCCGAGGCGATGCGCTGGGACAGGTTCGGCATCACGATGCGAACGAGCCAATAGACGAGGATCTGGACTGCCAGGGCCACCAGCCCCCAGACAAGGCAATCGACGATGGTCTGCGCATGCACGATGGCGCTGGCGAGCGGTAGGGCGAACCCGACGAGGCTGAAGCCGAGCGCAGTCGCCGCCGAGATCACGTTCTGGCGGATCAGGGCGAACTCGTTGTGCATCGTCGCGAGGGTGTAAACGGTGAGGTAGAGCGCCACGAGCACGATGGCGATGCCGAAAAAGACAAGGAAGCTGGGCAAACCAGCCAGTGATGCAGCCATAATCCATTCCCCCAGGAAGCGCTTTTTGATTCGCGAGCGATCTTACGTCGCCTCGAACGCAATCGCGACGCCGAAAGCGGCACTCGCTGGGACAATAAGCCTGCTGCCTATATCCTGATACGGAACCTCGGCCGCCTCGAGCCACCTCGCCTGCCGCACGATGTCCTCGACGCGGATCGAAAAGGCCACGAAACACGGTTGGTCCAGATCGAGCTCGATGGAGCCATAGACGACGCAGGCATCGTCCGGGTTCAGCACGTCCACATGGCCCTGCGCGAGGCGGAACGACAGATCGTGATCGGCAGGCCTGGCCGGATCGACGCCCGTAAACGCCGTGAGGAAATCCTCATGCCGCTCCGGCTTTGTCGAAACGAGGGCGACGGATGCAATATCGATGGCCTTGTTGTCGTGGCGCTGAAACTCGGCGTTCCAGAAATTCTCGGGAAAATGCTGCTCGCAGACGAAAAAGCCGGCACCGGCCGCACCTTCGTCGCGGGCAAAGGCGAGTGTGAAGGCCACATGGACCGGCGCGCCATCCGGGCGACGCCCACGGCGCTCGAAGAAGAAAGGTTCAAATGCGCCGATTCCCTCTTTGGAGAACAAGGCCGCATCCGCCTTCGCATCCGCGCTGTCGAGCACCAGCATCGCCAGACCTTCGCGACGCTTGAGATAGTCCCGGACGAACGCGCCGAAGCTGAAGGTATTGGGCCCGTGGGGAGCAATCTCGGCTCCCTCGCCGACCGTGATCAGCTCGATGAAGGAAGAGCGGAGCTGAACGATCCGGTTCTCGGTGCCCCAGGGATGGCGGTTGCGCGAACCGACATGGAAGCCGAGCCGCTGATAGAGCGCGGCAGCCTTATCGAGATCATGGACGGCGATGACGAGGTGATCGATGCGGCGGGTCATGAGGCACCTTTGATTGTTGTTGTTTGTAGAGCCGAGCGTCCACGTTTCCCTTCAGAAGAGCCTTAGAAATGCAAATGGCCGGGTCAAGCCCGGCCACTCACGCAAGAAGACGAATTCGTCAGACCAAGCGGCTTTGTTCCACTGCCGCATGGATGAAGCTCTTGAAGAGCGGATGCGGATCGAAGGGACGCGACTTCAGTTCCGGATGGTACTGAACGCCGATGAACCACGGATGGTCCACATATTCCACGATCTCGGGCAGCACGCCGTCCGGGGAGACGCCCGAGAAGCGCAGACCCTTTTCCTCCAACCGCGCCCGGTAGGTCATGTTGACCTCATAGCGGTGACGGTGGCGCTCGGAGATTTCGGTGCCGCCATAGATCTCGGCGACCTTGCTGTCCGGCGCGAGCGACGCCTGATAAGCCCCGAGGCGCATGGTGCCGCCCAGATCGCCGCCGGAAGCGCGCTTTTCAAGCTCGTTGCCGCGCAGCCATTCCGTCAGAAGGCCGACGACCGGCTCCGAGGTCGGGCCGAATTCGGTGGAGCTGGCGCCCTTGACGCCGGCAAGCGACCGACAGGCTTCAATGACGGCCATCTGCATGCCGAAGCAGATGCCGAAATACGGAACCTTGCGCTCGCGTGCGAAGCGAGCGGCACGGATTTTACCTTCCGCGCCGCGCTGGCCGAAGCCGCCGGGAACGAGAATGCCGTGAATGCCTTCCAGGAACGGGGCCGGGTCTTCGCGCTCGAAGATCTCGCTCTCGATCCAGTTCAGGTTGACCTTCACCTGATTGGCGATGCCGCCGTGATGAAGCGCCTCGATCAGCGACTTATAGGCATCCTTGAGGCCGGTATATTTTCCGACGATGGCGATGTTGACCTCGCCCTCGGGGTTGTGAACCCGCTCGGAGATATTGGTCCAACGGCTCAGCGTCGGGCCCTGGGCATGGTCGATGCCGAAAGCCGCCAGCACTTCGCTATCGAGTCCGGCTTCATGATAGGCCAGCGGCACGTCGTAGATGGAGGGCGCGTCGCGCGCCTCGATGACCGCCGTCTCGCGCACGTTGCAGAACAGGGCGAGCTTGCGCCGCTCGTCCTTCGGGATCTCGCGATCCGTGCGGCACAGCAGAATGTCGGGCTGAATGCCGATGGAGCGCAGTTCCGCGACGGAGTGCTGGGTCGGCTTGGTCTTCAGTTCGCCAGCCGACGGGATGAACGGCAGAAGCGTCAAATGGACATAGATCGCCTGTCCGCGCGGCAGATCGTTGCCGAGCTGGCGGATCGCCTCGAAGAACGGCAGACCTTCGATGTCGCCCACCGTGCCGCCGATCTCGACGAGGACGAAATCGAATCCCTCGTTGCCGGTCAGCACGAAGTCCTTGATGGCGTTCGTGACATGCGGAATCACCTGGATCGTCGCGCCGAGGTAATCGCCCCGCCGCTCCTTGGTGATGATGTCGAGATAAATCCGCCCGGTCGTGATGTTGTCGGCCTTGGTGGCCGGAACGCCGGTGAAGCGCTCGTAATGGCCCAGATCCAGGTCGGTCTCGGCGCCGTCGTCGGTCACGAAGACCTCGCCGTGCTGGTAGGGACTCATCGTCCCCGGATCGACGTTGAGATATGGGTCGAGCTTGCGAAGCCTGACCTTGTAGCCGCGAGCCTGGAGAAGCGCTCCGAGGGCGGCCGAAGCCAATCCCTTGCCGAGCGAAGACACCACGCCGCCGGTGATGAATACGTACCGCGTCATGGACCCCTATCCAAAAATAAGGAGTGCCGATTCGCAATGACGAATCGAGCCACTCGATGACTATCCACAAAAAGAGAGGGCCGGAAGGACCGGCCCTGATCTTCAGCTTACTGAGACTGAGGCACTTGCGGCGCTGTCGGCGCTGTCGCTGGAGAGCTTGGGGCCGGATTGGCCGGCTGTTCGCCCTGGAGCCGCTGCAGCTGCTCGAGCACATTGCCGCCCTGCGCACCTGCCGGAGCTTGCTGACCTGCCGGAGCCGCGCCGTCGAGAATCGAACGCGGCGCAGAGCCGCGGCTCGCCATGATGGAGAGAGCAAGGCTCGTCAGGAAGAACAGAGCCGCCAGCACCGCAGTCGCGCGGGTGAGCGCGTTCGCCTGGCCGCGCCCGGTCATAAAGCCGGAAACGCCTCCGCCTCCCCCGCCGCCGCCGAGGCCCATGCCGCCGCCCTCTGAGCGTTGCAGGAGAACCACGCCGATCAGCGCAAGGACGATGATCAGGTGAACAATGATGAGAACTGTTTGCATCGATCCCAAAACCTCAAGCGGCCGCGCCGGAATGGCGTCAGCCGCTCGCATTTCTTCAGTTAGGCGCGCTGTAGCATAGGTGTGTGCGGGATCAAAGACCTGCAAGCACCCTTTTGGCCCGGAGTTTCGAACAATCCCACCCCGTCATTCCGGGGCGGCTCAGAGAGCCTAGCCCGGAACCCATAACCGCTGGCGTGGCGGAAATAAGACGCGATGGACACCGTTGCCCTCTTTTGCCAGCCGTCAACGTTTATGGGTTCCGGGCTCTCGCTGTGCTCGCCCCGGAATGACAGTGTGTCGCTTGTCGGCTCGCAGGCCATGGCGTTCTCAGCCGAGATAGGCCCCGGCGATACCAAGGAAGTCTGCGGCTATAAGGCTCGCCCCGCCCACGAGGGCTCCGTCGACGTTATCCACCGCCATCAGTTCGGCCGCATTCGAGGGCTTCACCGAGCCGCCGTAGAGGATTCGGACCCGGCTCTGCTCGGCTTTGCCGACAAGACGCCGCAGCTCCTCGCGAATAGCCGCATGCACCTCGGCCACATCGGCGGCGGTCGGCGTCAGCCCGGTCCCGATGGCCCAGACCGGCTCATAGGCGACCACAAGGTTCTGGCTCGTCGAATCGGCCGGAATCGAACCACGAAGCTGCTTGCGGACGACGTTGAGCGTGCGTCCGGCCTCGCGCTCGGCCTTGGTTTCGCCGACGCAGACGATGGCGGTGAGGCCCGCGCGCTGGGCGGCAGCGGCCTTGGCGGCGACATCAGCGTCCTTTTCGCCATTATACTGGCGGCGCTCCGAGTGGCCGGCGAGCACATAGGTCGCCCCGGCATCGGCCAGCATTTCGGCTGAAATCTCGCCGGTATAGGCGCCCGATTCCTTGGCATGGCAATCCTGGCCGCCAATGGCGACCCGTGATCCGACCGACAGGACGGCGAAGCTGCCGACAAGCGTCGCGGGAGGGCAGATCGCCAGATCGACCTTGGATTTCAGGGCAGCCGTATAGCCTGCCTGGATCTCCCCCAGGACCTTGGCCGAGGCCCGCAGGCCGTTCATTTTCCAGTTCCCCGCAACCAGCGGGCGCGGCCGATCGACGCTCATTCAGGCACTCCTGTCACGCTTCATCGGCCCGCAGTAGCAGAGGCCGAGGGGCTCTTTCAACCAGACTTGCCCTTTTCGCGGAGCCTCTGATCGGCTATCGCCGTCTTTCAAGAGTTTTATTGAACGGGTTCACGATGCTTCGAGGAATGCGCAATATCGGGCACAGCCTGATCGGGAAGACCATTTTCACGGTCCTTTTCGGAATCCTGATCGTCAGCTTCGCGATCTGGGGCATCGGCGACATCTTCCGGACCTCGCCGCACTCGACCGTCGCCCGCGTCGGCCATACGGACATTACGGTCGACCAATTCCGCAACGCTTATAATAATGAGCTGCAGCGTCTTGGCCGACAGTTCCGCACGGTCATTTCACCGGATCAGGCCAGGCTCTACGGCATCGACCAGCAGGTTTTGAATACTCTCGTGAGCGAAGCCGTGATGGCGGAGCAGGCAAGAAAGCTCGGCCTGAGCGTGTCCGATCAGACCGTCGTCCGCTCCATCGTGGATGACCCGAACTTCAAGGGCGCCGACGGCCAGTTCAACCGCGCTCTCTTCGACCAGATCCTGCGGAATGCCTCTCTCTCTGAGGCCGGCTTCATCAGCGAGCAACGGAAGGCCATGGCCCGGATCCACCTGGGCGAGGCGATCGCCGGCGATCTGAACGTGCCCTTGGCGGCCCGCGAAGCCCTGAACCGGTACACGAACGAGAAGCGCGCGGCCTCCTATCTGTTGCTGACCGCGGCAATGGCGGGAGAAATCCCCGCCCCGACCAATGAGCAGCTGCAGAGCTTCTTCAACGAGCGCAAGAGCGCGTTCCAGGCCCCTGAATATCGGGCTCTCTCGCTCTTGTCCGTCGATGCGTCGACGGTTGCAAAGCCGGATGCGGTGTCGGACGTGGACGCGCGCCAACGCTACGAACAGGAAAAGGCCAAGTTCGGCACGCCCGAGCGCCGCACGATCCAGCAGATCGTCTTCCCGTCCCAGCAGGAGGCGGAGGCGGCCTTCGCCAAGATCAAGGAAGGCACGACCTTCGACACCGTCGCGGCCGAGCGGAATGTCTCGCCGCAGGACCTGGAACTGGGCACTTTCACCAAGGGCGAAATGCTCGACCCCACCGTTGCCGAGGCTGCTTTCGCTCTTGCGGAAGGCGCGACCAGCGGTCCGGTCGCGGGCCGCTTCGGACCGGTGATCGTCCGCGTGACGAAGGTCGAGCCCGAGTCCGTGCGTCCCTTCGAAGAGGTTGCGGGCGAAATCCGTCAGGAACTCGCCCAGTCCCGCGCCAAGGATGCCATCGAGAGCGTGCATGACTCGATCGAGGATGCGCGCGCCGGCGCTCGTCCGCTTGCTGACATCGCCAAGGAAAAGGGCCTGACCCTCGTCCAGATCCCCGCCGTGGATACGAGGGGTCTCGACAAGACCGGAAACACGGTCGACCTGCCCGAGCGCGATGCGGTTCTGAAGGCTGCCTTCGCGTCGGATATCGGCGTCGACAACGAGCCTCTTCGCGCATCGAAGGGCGGCTATGTCTGGTACGACGTGACCGGCATCGAGCCGTCGCGCGAAAAGACCCTCGACGAGGTGCGGGATCAGGTCGCCACCCTCTGGCGTGAAGACGAGATCGCGCAGCGCCTGTCCGAGAAGGCCCGCCAATTGACCGAGCGGCTGGAAAAGGGCGAGGCCATCGAAGCGGTCGGCCAGGACGTCGGCGCTCCGGTGAAATCGGTTACCGATCTCGCCCGCAACGCGGCCAAGGATGATCTGACCGCCGAAGCGGTGAACCGCATCTTCGCCGTTCCCGTCGGAAAGTCGGGCAACGCGGCGAATGGCACCGATATGCGCGGCGTCTTCAAGGTGACCGCCGCCACGGTGGCTCCGCTTCTCACCACGACGCCGGAAGCCCAGCGGTTCGAGACCCAGCTGCGCAACGGCATGAGCGACGATCTCATCAGCGAGTACATCGCCCAGGCCCGCCAGGATCTCGGCGTCACCATCAACCAACAGGCGCTGCGTCAGGCGACAGGCGGCGAAATCTAGACCGATGACCGTCACTCCGGATTTCGACACTTTCGCGAAGACCTACTCCGCCGGTGAGGCGGGCGTTCTTCGCGCCACGCTGGTTGGCGACCTGCTGACACCTGTCGCGGCTTTCATGAAGCTGCGGCATGACCGGAAGGGCTCCGCCTTTCTGCTGGAATCTGTGGAAGGCGGCACGGTTCGCGGGCGCTTTTCCATGATCGGTCTCGACCCGGACCTCGTCTGGCGCTGCCAGGATGGCGTGGCATCCATCGACCGCAAGGCGCTCAGCCATGGTCATGACTTCAAAGCCGACGACCGCCCGCCATTGGAGAGCCTGCGCGCCCTGATCGCGGAAAGCGCCCTGCCGATCGGCGATGATTTTCCGCCCATGGCGGCGGGCCTGTTCGGCTATCTCGGGTACGACATGGTGCGGCAGATGGAGCGTCTGCCCGCGCCCAATCCGGACGTCCTGAAGGTTCCCGACGCCATCCTCGTGCGCCCCACCGTCATGGTCGTGTTCGATGCGGTGAAGGATGAGATTTCTCTCATCACGCCCGTCCGCCATCAGGAAGGAATATCGGCCAGAGCCGCTTATGAGACGGCGCTTGCACGCCTTGAGGAAGTCACCTGGGCGCTGGAACGTCCCCTGCCGTTCGAAGACCGTTCGGACCCGACGCAGATCGATTTCGAGCCTCCGGTCTCGAACACGACGCCCACGGAATTCGCGGGCATGGTCGCGAGGGCCAAGGAATACATTCGCGCAGGCGATGTCTTTCAGGTCGTGCTGTCCCAGCGCTTCGAGTCGGCATTTCCCCTGCCCGCTTTCGCGCTCTATCGCTCGCTGCGGCGGGTCAACCCGGCCCCGTTCCTCTGCTATCTCGATTTCGAGGATTTTCAGATCGTCTGCTCCTCGCCGGAAATTCTGGTGCGGGTACGGGACGGCAAGGTCTCGATCCGCCCGCTTGCCGGGACGCGCCCGCGCGGCGCGACGGTTGCGGAGGACCGCGCCAATGCCGAGAGCCTTCTCGCCGACCAGAAGGAGCGCGCCGAGCATCTGATGCTGCTCGATCTCGGCCGCAACGATGTGGGCCGCGTGGCGGAAATGGGCTCGGTCCAGGTCACGGATTCGTTCTTCCTCGAATATTACAGCCAGGTCATGCACATCGTCTCGAACGTGGAAGGCACGCTCGACACCTGCTTCGATGCGCTTGATGCTCTCGTCGCCGGCTTCCCGGCGGGCACGGTGTCCGGTGCGCCGAAAGTGCGCGCCATGGAGATCATCGACGAACTGGAGAAGGACAAGCGCGGACCTTATGCCGGCTGCATCGGCTATTTCGGCGCCAATGGCGAAATGGACACCTGCATCGTCCTGCGCACCGCCGTGGTGAAGGATGGTCGGATGGCGGTCCAATCCGGCGCGGGCATCGTTTACGATTCCGATCCGGCCTCCGAGCAGCAGGAATGCGTCAACAAGGCGAAGGCCCTGTTCAAGGCGGCGGAAGAAGCCGTGCGCTTCGCCAGCCGCGCGAGGTTCGGACAATGATCGGCTTGACCCGCTTCGTCCCTTGCGCAAACGTCGGTGCGCCATGACCCGCGTTCTCGTTATCGATAACTACGACAGCTTCACCTGGAACCTGGTGCACCTGCTCGGCCCGCTCGCGACCTCGGTCGATGTCGTGCGCAATGATGCGATCACGACCGATCAGGTGTTGGCCTCGCCGCCCGACGCCATCGTGCTTTCGCCCGGGCCCTGCACACCTAATGAGGCAGGCATCTGCCTCGATCTCGTGAACCGGGCCTCACGCCAGATCCCGACCTTCGGCGTCTGCCTCGGTCTGCAGACCATCGGCCAGGTTTTTGGCGGCACGGTCTCCCGCGCGCCGTTGCCGATGCACGGCAAGGTCTCGGAAGTGGAGCATCGCGGCCAAACCGTTTTTCGCGGCATCAACGGGCCGTTCAAGGCGACGCGTTATCATTCGCTGATCGTGGACCGGGAAACCTGCCCTGTGGATCTGACCGTCACCGCCGAGACCGCGGACGGCCTCATCATGGGACTATCTCATCGTATGTTGCCGATCCACGGGGTGCAGTTCCATCCGGAGAGCATTCTCTCGGAGCACGGCGTGACGATCATGAAGAACTTCTTCGACCTTGCGGCGGCGTGGAATGTCCAGAACCAAGCCAGTCGCCACACGTAGGCATTGAGCACCGATGGAATCCTTCAAACCCTATCTCGCCAAAGTCGCAACGGGCGCGTCGCTGTCGCGCGACGAAGCCCGCGCCGCCTTCGACGATCTTCTCTCCGGTGAAGTCACGCCCGCCCAGAGCGGCGCGTTTCTGATGGCACTGCGCGTGCGCGGAGAGGCTCTCGAGGAGATCGTCGGTGCGGTCTCCGCCATGCGCGGGCGCATGCTGACGGTGAAGGCTCCGGAGAACGCGGTCGATATTGTCGGTACGGGCGGCGATCATTCCGGCAGCTACAACATCTCGACCCTCGCCTCGATCATTGTGGCGGCTTGCGGCGTTCCTGTCGCCAAGCACGGCAACCGGGCGGCGTCCTCCAAGTCCGGCACGGCGGATGTGCTTGCAGCCCTCGGCGTCAAGCTGGGGCTCGACCCCAAGGGCCTGGAACGCTGCCTCGGCGACGCGGGTCTGTGCTTCATGTTCGCCCAGACTCATCATGCCGCCATGCGCCATGTGGGCCCGGTGCGGGTGGAACTGGGGACGCGGACGATCTTCAACCTGCTCGGCCCGCTCTCGAATCCCGCCAGCGTTCAACGCCAACTTCTTGGCGTGTTTTCAGAAGCTTGGCTCGAACCGCTCACCAAGGTCATGAAAGAGCTCGGTTCCAAGAAGCTCTGGACCGTGCATGGGTCGGACGGTCTCGACGAGATGACCACAACCGGACCGAGCCACGTCGCCGCGCTTGAGAACGGCGTCATCCGCCGCTTTACCGTGACCCCGGACGAAGTCGGGCTTCCGACCGCGAAGCTCGAGGATCTGAAGGGTGGCGATCCGGAGCATAACGCGGCGCAGCTTCGCGCCGTTCTGGAAGGCGCGCGCATCCCCTATCGCGATATCGCGCTTCTCAACGCCGCCGCCGCTTTGGTGGTGGCGGATCAGGCCGCGAATTTGCGTGACGGCCTCGACCGCGCATCGCGTGCTCTCGACAGCGGCGCTGCGAAGGCTACTCTTGAGCGTCTCGTCCACGCCTCGAACGCTTGAAGTCGGAGCCCGGAATGAGCGACGTCCTCGCCCGCATCGAAGCCTATAAGCGCCAGGAAATCGCCGCCGCGAAGGCGCTCGTGCCCCTTTCGGAAATCGAGCGTCGCGCTCGCGCCGCCGCGCCCGCGCGCGGGTTTGCGGCTGCCATCGAGCGTCATCTCTCGGAAGGACGCCCCGCGCTCATCGCCGAGGTGAAGAAAGCGAGCCCTTCAAAGGGCCTGATCCGTGCCGATTTCGACCCGCCGTCGCTGGCGAAGGCCTACGCTGAGGGCGGCGCGACGTGCCTTTCGGTTCTCACCGACGAGCCGTCCTTTCAGGGCAAGCCCGAATATCTGACCCAGGCGCGCGAATCCTCCGGCCTTCCGGCTTTGCGCAAGGACTTCATGTTCGAGCCGTATCAGGTCTACGAGGCGCGGGCCTGGGGCGCGGATTGCATTCTCGTCATCATGGCGAGCGTCACCGATTCCGAGGCGCGCGTCCTCATCGACACCGCCCACGATCTCGGCATGGATGTTCTGGTCGAAGTCCATGACCGCGCTGAGCTGGAACGCGCGCTGCCGCTCGGCACGAAGCTTGTGGGCATCAACAACCGTAACCTTCGCACCTTCGAGGTGTCGCTCGGCGTGAGCGAGGAGCTGGCTCCGCTCATCCCGGCAGACCGCATCATCGTCGGCGAAAGCGGCATCTTCACCGTGTCCGACATTGAGCGCCTGAGCAAAGTGAACATCCGCACCTTCCTCGTCGGCGAGAGCCTGATGCGGCAGGCGGATGTCGCCGCCGCAACCCATCGTCTCCTGTTCGGCGAAGCCGCATGAGCAAGCTGACGCATCTCGACGCGACCGGCGCGGCCAACATGGTCGATGTGTCGGAAAAGGATGTCACCACCCGCACCGCAATTGCCGAGGGAAGCGTCGTCATGCTGCCCGAGACGGTGGCGCTGATCCGGCAGGGCGATGCGAAGAAGGGCGATGTTTTGGGCACAGCGCGGCTTGCGGGCATCATGGCCTCGAAGCGCACGCATGAACTGATCCCGCTTTGTCATCCGCTTCTGATCTCGAAGGTCAATGTCGATTGCGTGCTCGACGACGATCTTCCCGGCGTGCGCGTGACGGCGGAAGTGAAGGTGTCGAGCCAGACCGGCGTCGAGATGGAGGCGCTCACCGCCGTCTCCGTCGCTTGTCTGACGATCTATGACATGGTGAAGGCCGCCGACCGGGGCATGCGGATCGAGAACATCCGCCTGCTCATGAAAAGCGGCGGTCGATCGGGAATCTACGAGGCCCCATGAACCTGATCCCGGTGGAAGAGGCGCTGCGCCTTGTGCTCGCGAGCGTCGAGAAGCCGGTGGAGATCGAGCGCGCACCTCTCGCGGCTTGCGCCGGACGGACGCTGGCCGAAGATGTCGCGGCGTTGCGCGACCAGCCGCCCTTCCCGGCTTCCGCCATGGACGGCTACGCGGTGCGCAGCGCCGACATCACGAAAGCTCCGCAAACCCTGCAGGTCATCGGCACCAGCGCCGCCGGCCAACGATTTCCGGGCACGGTCGGCGCCTTCCAGGCGGTGAGAATCTTTACCGGCGCTCCGCTGCCCGAAGGAGCGGACGCGATCGTGATCCAGGAGGATACGGAAGCCTCCGGGGACCGGGTCGTGGTAAGGGAGATTCCGCGCGCCCATCGCCATATTCGTGCGGCGGGCCTCGATTTCAAAACCGGTGACATGCTGCTTCAGGCAGGCTCCCGCCTCGACACCCGCCACATCGCGCTCGCCGCCGCCATGGGACATGGCGAACTTACCGTGCGCCGTAAACCACGCATCGCCATCCTCGCGACTGGCGACGAACTGGTGCGCGCGGGCGAAGCGCCCGGCCCCGATCAGATCACGGCATCGAGCCTGCCCGCCACGACGGCAATGGTCGAGAAGGCGGGCGGAGACGCCATCGACCTCGGCATTGCGCGGGACACCCTCGAATCGTTGAACGAACGAATCCAGGCGGCGCGGGATGCCCGCGCGGACATCCTCGTGACGTTGGGCGGCGCGTCGGTCGGCGAGCACGATCTGGTTCAGACAGCCCTCGCACGGCAAGGCATGAATCTCGGCTTCTGGCGTGTGGCGCTTCGGCCCGGAAAGCCCCTGATGCATGGGCGGCTCGGATCGACCCTCCTGCTCGGCCTGCCCGGCAATCCGGTGTCATCCCTTGTCTGCGGCATCCTCTTCCTGGTTCCAGCGATCCGCGCGCTCCTCGGCGACCCGGAGGCGGGCGCAGACCCGGCGGAAACCGCGATTCTCGGCACCGACCTTCCCGCCAACCAAACCCGGCAGGATTACATGCGGGCAGAATTATCCTCTCAGGAGGTGGCTCTCTCCCTGTCTGGTGGGTCAATGCGGCTGCATCTTCCGGTCGCGACCGCCCATGCAACCCAAGATTCGTCCATGCTGAGCATTCTCAAGCGCTCGGACGCTTTGATCGTCAGACCACCCCATGCGCCCCCAGCGAAAGCCGGAGACCCATGCCGTATCATCCGCCTCAGGCGCTTCTGCTGAGGTGGTGAACGAAGCCTGATCTCCCGAAGCTGAATCAAAGACAGGCAATAGCTTAGCCTTGGCCTTGCGGAACACAGCAAGAACGACTACCCTGTTCCTGCTTTGTTTCAGAATCGCTCCCCATTGGGGCAGTAAAGGCCAGCCATGCTGACGCGCAAACAGCACGAATTGCTCCGCTTTATCCATGAGCGCCTGAGGGAATCGGGCGTTCCGCCGTCGTTCGATGAGATGAAGGATGCACTCGACCTCAAGTCGAAATCGGGCATTCACCGCCTCATCACCGCACTTGAGGAGCGCGGTTTCATTCGGCGGCTTCCCAACCGCGCTCGCGCGCTGGAGGTTTTGCGGCTCCCCGAGACCGTCGGCGGCGCAGCCGGTCAGCGCCGCTTTACGCCGAGCGTGGTGGAAGGTGGCTTGGCGACCCGCGCCAAGGCCCCGCCTCCGCCTGTTGCGGATGACCGCACCCGCGATCTCTCCATTCCCGTCATGGGCCGGATCGCGGCCGGTACGCCGATCTCCGCGATCCAGAGCCGCAGCCATTCGATCACGCTTTCCAGCGATTTTCTGGCTCAGGGAGAGCATTACGCCCTCGAAGTGCGCGGCGACTCGATGGTCGAGGCTGGCATTCTCGATGGCGACCTCGTCGTGATCCGCAAGCAGGATACGGCCAATACGGGCGACATCATCGTCGCGCTCATCGACGAGGAGGAAGCGACCCTCAAGCGGTTCCGCCGGCGCGGATCTTCCATCGCACTGGAGGCCGCCAACCAGGCCTACGAGACGCGTGTCCTCGGACCGGATCGGGTCAAGATCCAGGGCAAGCTCGTCAGTCTGGTTCGCCGGTACTGATCTCGTCCTCGGACAAATCCTGCTCGGGGATCGGTCGCGGCTGCCGCGGCTGGGTTTGCGAGGAGGGGCTGTCGGCCTTGGCGGTTTTCTGACCGGACAGGATCCGCCTTTCAGCGGCGGCCCGAACCGAGCGGATTTCAACAGCCTCTCCGTCGAACCGCAACGTCGTCGCGCCTCTTGCCGCGAGAGCTTGCCTATCGAGGACGAGCGGTGCGTCACAGGTCAGCGGGGCCTTGAGACGCGTGATGACGACCGTCGCCCGACGGCAATCCTCGTCGAAGGCGGAGACATCCTGCACAAAGGCGACGCTGCGTTGGGGCGCGTTCTCGACGATGCAGCCCACCTTGTCGCAGCGCGCATCGCGTCGCAGGCCCGCGTCATCCGCGCTTCGTCCGTCGCCATCGGCACGCAGCCATTGTTCAGCGACGAAGCCGGAGGCTTTTCCGACGAGGGTCAGCTGTCCCGTGCGGTTGCGGATCGCCGCGCCCGCGCCATCGCGATCCACATAGGTATCGAAGCGGTTGGGTGTCGCCGCCAAAGCGAGCCCCGCTGCCGCCGGAACGACGGCAAGCCAGCGCAACGACGAGGCGGGAAGCGTCAGGACGAGCAGCGCCGCGCTTAGAAACGCGAAAGCGCCGAGCCCCAAGGCCGGGATGACGACCGTCGAGCCTTCGAGCCCCCCCACCCAGGACGACACCTCGAGAACCCGCGACACCGCTATCCCCATGACCTGCCAGATCGGCCGGTCGAGGCCGAAGGGAAAGGCCAGGACCCCGAGAACGGCTGATGGCATGACCACAAACGAGACCAGCGGCAGCGCCAGCGTGTTGCCGATCAGGCCGTAAGGATTCAGGGTCTGAAAATGGTAGACGGAGAACGGCGCGGTCGCGAGGCTCGCGACCAGCGTCGTCGTCAGCAGTCCGAGGACGCTTTGGCTTGTCGCGTGGAACGCCCGCTCGATCAGCGAGCGCTGCCGGCTCTCGGGCCGTCTCCCTTGCATCAACGGCACCAGCGCCATCATCGCAGCAACCGCTCCGAAGGACATCTGAAAGCTTGGCCCGAGAAGCGCCTCCGGTTCGCGAGCGAGTACGAGGAGAGCCGCGATGGCGAGGTTTCGTGTGCTCAGCGCCGGTCGATCGACCAGGATCGCGCCGAACATCACCAGCGTCATGATGAGCGAACGCTCGGTGGCAACATCCGAGCCGGAAAATACGCAATAGATCGTCGCCCCGATCATGGCGGCCACGGCAGCGATTTTCTTCACCGGCCAGAGCAGAACCAGCGCGGGCGCGAGGCTCAAAAGCGCCCGCGCCAGCCAGAAGAACGTGCCGGCGGCGAGCACCATGTGGAGCCCCGAAATGGAAACGATGTGGTAGATCCCCGCCGAGCGCAGGACGTCGTTCGTCGGTTCCCCGATCAGGCCGCGCTTGCCGGTTACGAGCGCAGCACCAACCCCGCCCGCCGCGCCGCCGATGGACGAGGCGATGCGCTGGGTGAGCGTGTTGCG
This sequence comes from Microvirga alba, assembly GCF_015694465.1. GTDB lineage: Bacteria > Pseudomonadota > Alphaproteobacteria > Rhizobiales > Beijerinckiaceae > Microvirga > Microvirga alba. The sequence goes on along the minus strand of NZ_JADQDO010000001.1, from coordinate 899,068 downwards.
TGCGTCGTCGATGCTCGCCGCGACCAGCAAGGGCCAATCCGGCGCGACCGGCGCATCGAGATGTCTGACTGCTCCCGTGAAGGAGCCAACCGCTCCGATGCCCTTGAAATAGGCGTCCCGCGCGAAGTCATAGCCGCCGGGCCAAGCCGGTTGCGGCGGCGGCAGCAGGCGGGCATTGCCGCCGATGAACTGCCCCGCGACGAGCCCATCCCCCTTGCGCACCGACACCCGCACGAGCCGGGGCCGGTCGGCCTCCGCGATCCCCTTGACGTCGGCCACGCGCAGGAGAAGCCGTTTTCCCGCCGGCCGATCCTCCACCGCTTCGATGAAGCCGGTCATGGGCGCGATCGTCATGCGGGCCAAAACGGGAGCTGCGACGCTCCTCGCGCGGATCACGCCGGCCGAAAACCCGGCAAAGAGCGCCGCAAGCCCAATGACGATGGACAGGGCAGCGAAGTTGCGGCGGAGCAGCACGGCACTCGAACAGGCGATGAAGAAGGCCACAAGCGGAGCCCAGAGAGATGGTGCATCCGCTTGAAAATAGAGAACGATCCCAAGGCCGAAGCAGACCGCGAGCCAGGGGAACAATCGCCGCTGTTCGATCTCCCGGGAAAGGTTTTTCGCCAGCCAGTCCCGCCCACCGACCAGCCTCCAATCGAGAGCGATGGGCCAGGGCCGGGGCAACGCCAAGACCCGCGCGGGAAGGCGCGGGATCTGTCGATGCTCTGGTCTGTTGTCTTCGGCCATCGGTTCGGCTTAACGCGGGGTCCATTTACATGGTAGAGGACGGCGCGTCCCGCGCCAAAGCCGACTTGTGGATGAGTCGCTGGAGCGCCGCGCCCGAAAAGGCGCGTACCAAGTGTTTGTATGTAAGGTTCCCCCGCCGATGACCGTCGTCACCCGTTTCGCCCCTTCGCCCACCGGATTCCTGCATATCGGCGGTGGGCGCACGGCCCTGTTCAACTGGCTCTATGCCAAGAGGCATGGTGGCAAGATGCTGCTGCGCATCGAGGACACGGACCGGGAACGCTCGACGGAAGCCGCCATCCAGGCGATCCTGGACGGCCTGCGCTGGCTCGGCCTCGATTGGGACGGCGACGTCGTCTATCAATTCTCCCGCGCCGCCCGTCACAAGGAAGTGGCGGAATCCCTGCTCGCTGAGGGCCGCGCCTATTACTGCTACGCCTCCCCACAGGAGCTCGAGGAGATGCGCGAGAGCGCCCGCCGCGAGGGACGTCCCATGCGCTACGACGGCCGCTGGCGCGACCGCGATCCGTCCGAGGCACCCGCAGGCGTCAAGCCGGTCATCCGCCTGAAGGCCCCGTTGGAGGGCGAGACGGTGGTCGAGGATGAGGTTCAGGGCCGCGTCGTGTGGCAGAACAAGGATCTCGACGATCTCGTGCTGCTGCGCTCTGACGGCACGCCGACCTATATGCTCGCCGTTGTGGTGGACGACCATGACATGGACATCACCCACATCATCCGCGGCGACGATCATCTGACCAACGGCGCACGCCAGACCCAGATCTATCAGGCGCTGGGGTGGAGCGTGCCGAAGATGGCGCATATCCCACTCATTCACGGTCCCGACGGAGCCAAGCTATCGAAGCGTCACGGCGCGCTCGGCGTCGAGGCCTATCGCAGCATGGGCTATTTGCCTTCCGCTGTGCGGAATTATCTCGTGCGCCTCGGCTGGAGCCATGGCGACCAGGAAATTTTCTCAACGCAGGAAATGATTGACGCCTTCGATCTGTCGAGCATCGGTCGCTCCCCTGCCCGCTTCGACTTCGCCAAGCTCGAAAACCTCAACGGGCACTATATGCGTCAGGCGAATGACGAGGATTTGGTGACCGCGATGGAGGATCTCCTGCCAGAGCTCGGCGAGGAGCGCCACATCGGTCGCAAGTTCGCTCCCGTCCTTCGGGAAAGGTTGGTCGCGGCTATGCCGGGGCTGAAGGAGCGTGCCAAGACCCTCGTCGAGCTTTTGGACAGCGCCTACTACCTCTACGCGCAGCATCCCCTCCACCTGGACGAGAAGGCGGCGAGCCTGCTTGCCGACGGACGCGATCGTTTGACCGGGATTGCCGCGAAACTGGAGGCGGTCGCCGATTGGAATGCGGCAAGCGTCGAGGCGGTCGTGCGGGAGCACGCGGAAGCGATTGGAGCCAAGCTCGGCCAGGTGGCGCAGCCTCTGCGCGCGGCCTTGACGGGCCGCGCGACCTCGCCGGGCTTGTTCGATGTGATGGAGGTGCTCGGCCGCGATGAAACCCTGTCACGCCTTCGCTTTCAAGTGAAGGATGCGCCCGCTGCATAGCGGGCGCCTATCGCCTTTAGATGCGCTTGCCGCGTCCATAAGGATAAGCTACCGAAGCCTCCATTAAATCCTTCCGACCGGCGTACCTCGGTTCTGCAGCCCTGCCCGGAGGCCCTTCTCCGATCCCTCGGTTGCACTAGGTTATGCCCGGCCTCCTGTTGAAAGGGCCACGACGTATGAGTTCCAGCACCAGCACGCTTAATGTCGATAGCAAATCGGTTGAACTGGCGGTCAAAGACGGGACCATCGGTCCGAGCGTCATCGACATTTCGAAGCTCTACGGCCAGACCGGGATGTTCACCTACGACCCCGGCTTCACCTCGACAGCGGCTTGCGAGTCGAAGATCACCTATATCGACGGCGATGCGGGCCTTCTTCTCTATCGTGGCTACCCCATCGAACAGCTCGCCGAGCATGGCGACTTCCTAGAGACCTGCTACCTGCTTCTCTACGGAGAGCTGCCGACAGCAGCTCAGAAGGCCGATTTCGACTATCGCGTCACGCGCCACACCATGGTGCATGACCAGATGAACCGCTTCTTCCAGGGCTTCCGCCGCGACGCGCACCCGATGGCGATCATGGTCGCCTGCGTCGGCGCGCTCTCGGCCTTCTATCACGACTCGACCGACATCTCCGATCCGCAGCAGCGCATGATCGCCTCCATGCGCATGATCGCCAAGATGCCGACGCTCGCCGCGATGGCCTACAAGTACTCAATCGGCCAGCCCTTCGTGTATCCGCAGAACGATCTCGACTACACGTCGAACTTCCTGCGCATGTGCTTTGCGGTGCCGTGCGAGGAGTACAAGGTCAATCCGGTGCTCTCACGGGCGCTTGACCGCATCTTCATCCTGCACGCCGATCACGAGCAGAACGCCTCGACCTCGACGGTGCGTCTCGCCGGTTCCTCCGGCGCGAACCCCTTCGCCTGCATCGCCGCCGGCATCGCCTGCCTGTGGGGCCCCGCCCATGGCGGCGCCAACGAAGCGGCGCTCAAGATGCTCGAAGAGATCGGCACGCCCGACCGCATCCCGATGTACATCGCCAAGGCGAAGGACAAGAGCGATCCGTTCCGTCTCATGGGCTTCGGCCACCGGGTCTACAAGAACTACGACCCGCGCGCCCGCATCATGCAGAAGACCACGCACGAGGTTCTGAACGAGCTCGGCATCAAGGACGATCCGCTCCTCGACGTCGCGGTCGAACTCGAGCAGATCGCGCTCAAGGACGAATACTTCCTCGAGAAGAAGCTCTACCCGAACATCGACTTCTATTCGGGCATCACCCTCAAGGCGATGGGCTTCCCGACCTCGATGTTCACGGTGCTCTTCGCTCTCGCCCGCACGGTCGGCTGGATCGCCCAGTGGAGCGAGATGATCGAGGACCCGTCCCAGCGCATCGGCCGCCCGCGCCAGCTCTACACGGGCGCTCCGCAGCGCGATTACGTGACGGTTGCGCAGCGCGGGTAAGCGCGCGGCATCTGAAGAGTGACAAGGAGCGTCCTGAGGGGCGCTCCTTTTTTGTTTTAGGGTATCCGCTCCACCGTCATTCCGGGGCGGCTCGCGAGAGCCGGGCCCGGAACCCAGAAACGCTGGCGGCATCGGAAAAGTCGCCGCGATCACCGATGAGTTGACCCGTCTTCGGTCGTGTTTATGGGTTCCGGGTTCGCCTTCGGCGCCCCGGAATGACGGCGCACGGCATGACCCGTCATCTCAGGCGCGGTGCGGCTGCTCCAACACTTCGGCCACGATCCGCGCCGCGCGTTCGCTAGGCGCTTCGTCGCCAATCCGCATGAGGCCATCCATCTTGGCGAAGGCCTCGGCCTGGCGGCGGCGTTCGGGCGTTTCGCTGAAGAGCGGCAGCAGTGAATCCGCCAGCTTTTCAGGCGTGCAATCCCACTGAATCAGTTCCGGGATGACGTTCTCGCCGAGAACCAGATTGGTCAGAACGATGGACGGCGCTTTGATGAGGTACTTCAGCACTTCCTCGATCTTCGACACGCGATAGGCCACGACCATCGGGACGCCGGAGAGACCAAGCTCCAGGGTCACGGTGCCGGAGGCCGCAAGCGCGACATCCGCCTCGCGGAACGTCGCCCATTTCGCAACCTCGCCCTGGACGATCCTGGGCTTCACGCTCCACGATGCGGCGCGCGCTTTGATCTCCTCCACCAGATGAGGCACGGCAGGGATCGTGACCTCGAACGGGCGTGAGGAACGTCCCTGCAACAGCGCCAAAGCCTCGCCGAAAGGCTCCATGAGGCGGGTGACTTCCGAACGGCGGCTGCCCGGCAGAACCAGGAGCTTCAACGAACCATCGTGGGAGAGCATCCTCGCGCCGGCGGGTCTGATTTCATCGAGCCGCTCGATCAGCGGATGGCCCACATAGGTCGTCGGAGGACCGCCGAGACGGCGATGCGCCTCCGGCTCGAAGGGCAAGAGTGCCAGCAGATGATCCACATAGGCGCGCATCTTTGGCGCGCGGCCGGGACGCCACGCCCACACGGACGGGCTCACGTAATCGACGATGGGAATGTGTGGCGCGCGCTTTCTCACCGCCTTCGCCACGCGGTGCGTGAAATCCGGGCTGTCGATGATGACGAGCATGTCGGGCTTTGCCGCCGCGACCGCGTCGACGGTGAACCTGATGCGCTTCAGGACGGTCGGCAGGCGGGCGATGACCGCCGATATGCCCATCACCGCGATGTCTTCGAGCGGGAAGATGCTGTTCAGCCCTTCCTTGGCCATGGCATGACCGCCGACGCCGCCGAAGGTAAGGCGGTGCGCTCCCAGACGCGCCTTCAAGGCCCGCATGAGTTTTGCGCCGAGTTGGTCGCCGGATTCCTCGCCGGAGACGATCCAGATCGACAGAGGCGTCCCGTCAGCCATGATCCGCCTCCATCCACGGGAGTTCGACCGAAACGAGGAACAGCCCCAACCGGTCCGCGGTGCGCAGGGTTTCTTCCTGCTCGAGCACGAAGGTCGAGCCCATGCCGATAGCGATTCCGGACAGGCCCGCCTGCGCCGCCTCGACGAGCGTTTTGGGCCCGATGGTCGGCATATCGACGCGCAGATCCTGCCCGCGCTTGGCGGCCTTGATGAGCACACCGCCTTCCTTACGGCGGCGAAGGCCGAACCAGGACTGGCGAAGCCTCATCACCCGCCGCAGCATGCGGTCGGTTCCCTCAGGACCCTCGATGGCCAGGACATGCTCGCGGGCGACAATTGCAGCCTGACCGATATCGAAAGCAGAGAGCGAGTTCAAAAGGTCGAGGCCAACCGCGATGGCCTGACGGTCATCCTCACCTGGGACAAGAGCGCCGCGCAGGTCTTGAGGCGCGACGAGACCCGGAGCCAGTTCATGCGCGCCTACGACCTTGTGTCCCCGCTCCTCCAACAGCATCACCGCGCCGCGCAGGACCTGATCGTCTCCACGTGCGATGACCTCCTTCACCTCCTGGCGGTTGCGCAGGAGGGAATAGGCTCCGAGCAAGGCCGAAAAGCCGGGGCGGCGCACGGCGCCGACCAGCGCGACGGCTTTGGGCTGCCACCCATCGAGCACCCTCATGATCGTCTTGAGATCGAGCAGATCCGCACTCGCATGGGCGCGACGCCGCAGCTCCGGCGCGGCGAAGCCTCTAAACGCCAGAACGCGGTAATCCCGCCCCGTCTGTTCGAGGTGCTTCAAAAGCTGGATCGGAAGCTGCCCGGACCCGGCGAGAATCGCGATCGGGCCGTTTGACGCCATCACGCAGAACCGACGGGCTCCCGAGGCGTGCAGATCGCCCGGTCCTTGCCCTCACGAATGAAATCGAGGATCTCGTGAACGAAGGGATGGGTCGCGAATTCCCCCGCCACATCCTCGACGCGCTCGGACAATGTGCCTTCATCCGCGAACAGCAGACGATAAGCGCGCCGGATATCGTGGATCTGCTCCCGCGTGAAGTTGCGGCGGCGCAGCCCGATGATGTTGAGCCCGGCCAGATGCGCCCGGTTGCCCATGGCCATGCCATAGGGAATGAGGTCGTTTTCCAGACCCGACATGCCGCCGACGAAGGCGTGAGAGCCGACGCGGGCGAACTGGATGACGGCGGAGCCGCCGCCGAAGATCACGAAGTCGCCGACCGTGACATGGCCCGCGAGCATCACGTTGTTCGACAGGATGACGTCGTTTCCGACCCGGGTGTCATGGCCGACGTGGGAATTGGCGAGGAAGGTGCAACGATCGCCGATGACGGTCTTGAGCCCGCCGCCCTCGGTGCCGGGGTTCATAGTCACGCCTTCGCGGATCATGCAATCCGCGCCGATCGTCAGGGTCGAAACCTCGCCGCGATATTTCAGGTCCTGCGGGATATGGCCGATGGAAGCGAACGGGAAGATCCGCGTGCGCGGGCCGATGGTGGTGCGGCCCGCGAGCGCCACATGGCTCATCAGCTGGCAACCCTCGCCGAGCTCGACTTCAGGGCCGACCATGCAGAAGGGGCCGATCTTCGCGCCCTCGCCGATCTTCGCGCCGTCCTCGACAACTGCCGTCGGATGGATCACCGTTGCCATTACTCGAGCACCAGCATGGCGCTGACTTCGGCCTCGCAGACGAGATTGCCGTCCACCTTCGCCTCGCCCTTATACCACCACATGTTACGGCGGTTGTTGAGCTTACGCATATGGAACTCGACCCGGTCACCCGGTTCGACGGGCCGGCGGAACTTCACCTTGTCGATCGTCATGAAGAAAACCTGCTTCGGCTTGACCTGCTCGGCGATCTTCGACGCCACGCAGATGGCCCCAGCCGTTTGAGCCATTCCCTCGATCAGGAACACGCCCGGGAAAATCGGACGCGACGGGAAATGGCCCGTGAATTGTGGCTCATTGAAGGTCACATTCTTGATGCCGATGCACGAATTGTCGCCATCGATCTCGATGATCTTATCGACCAGGAGAAAAGGATAGCGATGCGGCAGCAGATCGAGAATCTGCATGATGTCAGCGGTTTGAAGCGTCTTCGGTGCTTCGGACATGGCATGAACTCCGGATACAGTCAGATGTCTTCACGCTTCGGAAGACATACCGTCATCTTTAGCGGAATCGCCGGGATTGCCCCGCGACGCCAGTTTTTTCAAAGCAGTGATCTCGCGGAACCATTCGCGCATCGGGCGGGCCGGAGAGCCACCCCACCGAGCACCGGGAGGGACATCGCCATTGACGCCACTGGTCGCCGCGATCTGCGCGCCCATGCCAATCCGCACATGCCCCTTGACCGCGACCTTGCCGCCGAGAGCCACGAAATCCTCAATCGTCGTCGAACCAGCGATCCCGACCTGAGCCACGATCACGCAATGACGACCGATCACCACGTTGTGGCCGATCTGGACGAGATTGTCGATTTTCGTCCCCTCGCCGATCACCGTGTCGCGGCTCGCGCCCCGGTCAACCGTGCTGTTGGAGCCGATTTCCACATCGTCCTGGATGATCACGCGCCCGACCTGCGGCACCTTCAGATGGCCTTGAGGTCCCATGGCAAAGCCAAAGCCGTCCTGCCCGATGCGCACGCCCGGATGCAGAATGACGCGGTTGCCGATGAAGGCGTGAGACACGGTTGCTTGCGGGCCGATCGAGCAATCCCGCCCGATCTTCACGTGCGGCCCGATAACCGTGTGAGCCCCGATCAGGGTCCCCGCGCCGATTTCAGCATAAGGCCCGATGACCGCGCCCGGATCGACCTTTACGCCGTGTTCCAGGCGGGCGGACGGATGCACGAACGAGCCGGGAGAGACTCCGGTGGCCCCAAAGGAGGTTTCCGGACGCAGGGCAGTCGGAAACATCACGCCGAGAACCTGCGCGAAAACGCGATAAGCCTGCGGCGTCTTGAGCGCGATTGTGCCCGGAGGAACCTTCGCGGCGAAACGGGGAGCAACAAGGCAAGCGCCCGCCCGCGTCGCGCTCAGCGCGCCGCCGTAAGCTGCATTGTCCATATAGGCGAGATCGTTAGGGCCGGCACTCTCGAGAGGAGCGACACCCTTAAGCAAAAACTCCCCGTCGACACCGTCGGGGAGCGCTATATTCGCCATCTCCGCCACCTGCCCGAGGCGAAGCACCTGGGCTTGCGGAAAAAAACTGGTTTCGGTCATGAAGAAAAAGTGAGGGCGCCTTCGCGGCGCCCTCTCCGATTAGAAGCGAGTGCCACCCGAGAACCGGAAGGCTTGCGTGCGGTCACCACCGATCCGAGCGCCATTCGCCGCGAGGATGCCTTCATCCTTCGAGAGGGCGAAAGCGTAGTCGAAGCGGAGCGGGCCGAGCGGCGAAGCCCACAGGATCGAGGCGCCCACCGAGGAGCGGATCGTCTTGCTGTCGCGGACCACGATGCAGTTCTGCGGCACGCTCGGATCCCGAACGCAAGCCCCAGGAGCAAAGCCATCAAGGATCGCGTTGCCCGCACCGGAGAAGCGCGTCGGTCCGTCGTAGCCATACAGCGTACCGGCATCGGCGAACACCGCGCCCTTCAGGCCCAGATCGCGCGGCAAGCCGAAGATCGGGAACTGAACTTCAAGCGTACCGCCGAAATAGGTGGTGCCGCCGATAGCGTTGGCGTTGGTGTCGAGGCTCGAGATGTCACGCGGTCCGATACCGTTGGTGGCGAAGCCACGCACCAGCGACGGGCCAAGGAAGAACTGGTCGACGATGCGGAGATTGCCCCCGCTGCCAAACGTACCCTTGTCGCCGCTGCCGAGGCCCTTGATGTAACCACCCTGGACGCGGGCCACACCGATGATGTCTTCCCACAATTCGCGGTAGTAACGCGCGTCGCCGGTCGTACGGAAGTAGCGCGAGTCGCCACCGAGCCCAGCGAAATCGGTCTTCACCTCACCATAGAAGCCGTTGCGCGGGTCCTTGGTGTTGTCGAGCGAGTTGTAGTTGAAGGTCAGGCCCGCGAGCGACGTCAGAGTCTTGCCCTGCGATTCCTTGATCGCGAGCGACGCCTCACCATTGCCTTCACAGAAGAAGCGGTTGGGCGTGCCATTCGCATTCAGCTGCGTGTAACCGGGCAACGGAAGCGAGCAGTCGTTGTAGGGCTGCTTGTAATCGTTCGGGATGTGCAGATCCTGCTGATACAGCGAGTAACGCAGGGTCAGCGTGAACTCTTCCGTGAACGGCAAGCCCAAGCGAAGCTGACCACCGGTCACGCGGTTCTCGTAGCGGGCGTACTTGGTCTGATCGCTGAACTTCGAGAACAGATCGATACCAGCGGCCATGCGGTAGCCGAGGAAATACGGCTCCGTGAACGAGAAATCGACGCCGTTGGTGCGCTGACCGAGCTGACCGGCCACGCGGACGAACTGGCCACGGCCGAGGAAGTTCGTCTCGGTGACGGCAACTTCGCCGATGAAACCGTCCGAGGTCGAGTAACCGCCGGAGATCGAGAACGCGCCGGTGGATTGATCCTCCACGTCCACGTTCATCACCACGCGGTCAGGAGCCGAGCCCGGCTCGTTCGAAATTCGGACGCGCTTGAAGTAGCCGAGATTGTTGAGGCGGCGTTCCGCGCGATCCACCAGGACCTTGTTGTAGGCATCGCCTTCGCCGAGGTCGATCTCGCGACGGACCACGTAGTCGCGGGTGCGGGTGTTACCACGCACGTTGATGCGCTCGATGTAAACGCGCGGCCCCTCTTCGATGACGTAGGCAAGATCGATCGTCTGGGTCGCCGGGTTGCGATTACCCACGGGGCGAACCTGCGCGAAAGCATAGCCACGGCGGGCGACATTGGTCGTGATCGCGGTCAGCGACTTCTCGACTGCATCGGCGTTGTAAACCGCCCCGGCGGACGTCGCCACATCACCCTCGACCGAAGCCGCGGGGATCTCCGAAATGCGCGAATCGACGTTGACCCGGCCGACACGGTACTGCTCGCCCTCGTTCAAAGAGACGGTGACGATATAGCCGCCGCCGCTGGGATCGAAGGTCACGTCGCTGGAGATGACGCGGAAGTCGGCATAGCCGTTCTTGAGGTAGTAGCGACGGATCAGCTCGAGATCCGCAGCGATGCGATCCGGATCATAGACGTCGGAGGTCTTGAGGAAGCTCAGGAGGTTCATCTCGGTCGTCTGCATGAGACCACGCAGGCGGCTGGACGAGATCTGGCTGTTTCCGACGAAGCGGATTTCCTTAACGCCGGTCTTTTCACCCTCGACGATCGTGTACACGACGTCGACGCGGCCATTCGGCAGATCGACGACGCGAGGCGTGACCTGCGCAAGGCCACGGCCCGACCGACGATAGACCTCGAGGATGCGCTGAACGTCGGCATCCACGGTCGCTTGATTGTAAGGCGTGCGGGCGCGGAGCTGGAGATCGCCTTCGATCATCCCTTTCTCGACGCGCTTGTTACCCTCGATGACGACCCGGTTGATGACCGGCTGCTGAGAAACGGCAGCGCGACGGCTACTCCCCTGCGCCACCTGCTGGGCGAACGCGGTCTCCGCCGCTGTAAGTCCCGCCATCATCGCGCTCACGGCGATAACTGCGGTGGCTGCCGGTTTTCCCCGGCGTCGCGTGGTCGTCGACATCATCAACTGGCCCGTCTCTTTATCTTTATCCCACAGCGAGGACTTCCCCGCCGGTTGGAGACACATATCTCCAACTTATCGGTGCGGCCCCGCTTGTACAAATTTTCGCCGTCATTGCAAACGGCACTTTGCCCAACACCGTAGCATTTTTACCGGGCGTGGCGTCCTTGTCACGTGCCGCGGGCCATAAAAGTTGTGCCAAGGTGAACAAGATCATTCCAGGTGGCAAAAATCATAAGCATTGCAACGATTGCGAAGCCGATCTTAAAGCCGAATTCCTGCGCCTTTTCGCTGAGCGGACGCCCCCGAATGGCCTCGATCGCATAAAAAAGCAGGTGACCGCCGTCGAGGAGTGGAATCGGAAAAAGGTTAATGAGACCTATCGAGACCGATAGGAATCCGATCAAACTGACGAGGCTGTAGACCCCGCCGATCTCGAACGCCGTCCCGGCGGCCCTGGCGATACCGAGCGGCCCGGAAAGCTGATCGGCTGATTCCCGCCCCAGAACGAGCCGGCGCAGGAAGTTCATGGTCCGGTCGACCTGGCTCCAGGTCTCGGCCGCGCCGGCCTTCAGCGCGCCGACGACGGTGTAGGACACCCGCTTGACGGCGCCGGGGTCCCGGGAAGCTTCAACCCCCAAAAGGCCGATCCGCTGCTTTCCAAAGGGTGTCGTCCGCTCGACGAAGTTCGGGATCGCGTCCAAGGACACGGTCCGCCCACCGCGATCCACCGTGAAAGCGAGACTTTCGCCAGCGCTAGAACTCACGAGAACCTGCATGTCGGCGAAGGTCTCGATCCGCTTGCCATCAATGGTCAGGATGAGATCCTTCGGCAGGAAACCGGCCTTTTCCGCCGCGCTTCCGGCCTGCACGGCCTCGATCCGCGGCTCAAGCACCTGGCGGCCGCTGAAATAGTTGAAGCCCGCGAAGATGAGAATCGCGAGGAGAAAGTTGGCGATCGGACCCGCGGCCACGATGGCGGCCCGCTTGGCGACGTTTTGGTGGGGAAAACTCACCGCCCGCTCGGCTGCGGACATCCCATCGAGATGAGGCTGGTCCGGAACGCTGGCCGCGTTGAGATCCCCCACGAATTTCACGTAGCCGCCCAGGGGAATCGCCGAGATCTTCCAGCGGGTCCCATGCCTGTCCGTCCAGCCGAAAAGCTCGCGCCCGAATCCGATGGAGAACGCCGTCACTCCCACGCCGCAACGTCGTCCGACCCAGAAATGGCCGAGTTCATGGATGAAGACGACGACGCTGAGAACCGCAACGAAGGAGAACAGGTTCAGGAACGCAGATCCCGTCGCGCCACCGATCATAGCAAGCCAATCCATCATCATTCCTTTCGCGCCCTTGAGGGCAGCGTTGATGTGAGGCGAGAATCCGATCATGCCCCGTGAATCAGGATCGAATTCTAACCTCTTGATGCAGCGTGATTTTTTGAATCACGCCCTAGGCAGAGATAAGACGCCGCGCAGCTTCCCGCGCTTCTCCGTCAATCACAAGAGCGTCAGAAACAGTCGCGGGCGCCGCGACGCTGCCTCCCGCAAAGCTTGAGCAAACGCGCTCAACATATTTAGATATATCATAAAATCCGATATGCCCTGCCATATAAGCCGCCACGGCGATCTCATTGGCTGCATTCAGGATCGTCGGCATCGCGCCGCCGGCTTCAAGCGCGGCTTTGGCCAAGGAGAGACAGGGAAACCGCGTCTCGTCCGGCTTCTCGAAACTTAAACGGCCAATAGCGGCAAGATCGAGACGGGGCAGGTCCATGGGCAGGCGCTCATGATGCCGCAGGGCGTTAGCGATGGGGACTTTCATATCCGGCAGGGCCAATCCTGCGGTCACCGCCCCGTCTTTCCATTGCACGAGACCGTGGACGATCGCTTCCGGGTGCACGATGACATCGAGGCGCTCGGCTTCGAGGCCGAACAAGTGATGGGCTTCAATGAGTTCCAGCCCTTTGTTCATCAGGGTCGCGGAATCGATATTGATCTTGGAGCCCATCGACCAGACCGGGTGGGCCGAGGCCTGCTCGGCACTGGCGGCGGTAATCCGCTCTCGGGTCCAGGTCCGAAATGGTCCACCCGAGGCGGTGATGATCGCCTTTTCCACGTCTCCGTTGCGCCCGGCGGCAAGGGCCTGGTCCAGGGCGTTGTGTTCGGAATCGACCGGCATGATCTCGACGCCGAGACGACGGGCATCCGCCATGAAGGCGGCCCCGGCGCAAACAAGGCTTTCCTTGTTGGCGAGCGCGATCCGTCTCCCCGCCTTCAAGGCGGCATGGGTTGGCCGCAAGCCTGCCGTTCCGCTGATCGCGGCCAGAACCACGTCGGCTTCACGTGCGGCGGCCTCCAGCACGGCTGAATCACCCGCTCCGCTTGCGATCCCCGAACCCGAGAGCGCATCCCTCAGCGCCGCCCCGGCCCTTTCATCGGCCAGAGCAGCAAAGCGCGCGCCGAGCTTGCGAGCGACATTGGCCAGCGCTTCGGCATTGCTTCCACCGACCACGGCCTCGACACGCAGCTCCCCTTGATGAGCCAAAATCACGTCGACCGTGGAGCGGCCGATTGAGCCGGTCGCTCCGAGAATCGTCAGAGAACGTGCCATATTGATCTATTCTGCCAATCGAATGGTCAGGAGAACGAGCCCAAGAATCAGAGATACGGCCCAAAAACCATCGAGCCGGTCCATGACGCCGCCATGGCCGGGTATTAAATGGCTCGAATCTTTCACGTCGCAATGCCGTTTGAGCGCCGACTCGCCCAAATCGCCGAGCTGGCTTGCAACCGAAGCGACCATGGACAGCATCAGCGTGTTGCGAAGGCTGAAGGGCGGCATCAGGCCGAAGTGCTGCGCGCCCCAGGCGACGAGGACACCACCGGCCGCACCGGCGACGAGGCCACCGGCGAAACCGGACCACGTCTTCTTCGGGCTGACCTGCGGCCACAATTTCGGGCCGCCGAGGGCCCGCCCCGTGAAGTAAGCCGCGATGTCCGTCGCCCAAACGACCGCGAACATCCACAAAAGCCCGATCAGGCCGAGATTTGGGTGCGCGCGGACAATCGGCGGGACAAGAACGATAATGGCGCCGTAGGCGAAGCCGGAAACCGCCCAGGCCTTGCCGCTGGCGCCTCGTGCGAGAACAGAGCCCGCGAGCATGAACGCGATACTGGCAAGAACCGACACCCCGAAAGCGGCGTCGGTCATATGGAGGAACGTCAGGGCCGCCAGGCCGATTCCAAAGACGATCTGCACCGGCCTCAAAGGCGCGACACGGGTCATGTTGGTCCACTCGACCATCATGGCGACGCCGGCAGCAAGCCAGAACAGGGCGAACGGCACGCCGCCCCAATAAGCAGCCAAAAGGGCCACGGGGATCAGCACGAGAGCGGACGCGACGCGGGCGCTCAACTCCCTCGAAGCGCCTTGCTTCGTGTTGTGCTTCAGGGAAGTCCCTTGTTCTCCCCCCATCCTCAGCCCGCCCGAACGCTCAGGCCGCCGAAGCGGCGCTCGCGCCTGTTGTACTCCTCGATGGCGGCCCGGAAGGTTGCGTCGTCGAAGTCCGGCCAATAGGTCGGGATGAAGATGAATTCGGAATAGGCCGTCTGCCAGGTCAGGAAGTTCGAAATCCGCTGCTCGCCGGAGGTTCGGATCACGAGATCCGGATCAGGGATTCCGTGGGTGTCGAGCGCGCCCTCGACCGTCGCAACATCGATAGCGGCCGGATCGAGCGTCCCCGCCTGGACCTGCCGCGCAAGCGACCGCATCGCCTGCACGATTTCCTGCCGGCCGCCATAATTGAAGGCGATGACAAGGGTCAGGCCGGTATTCGCCCGGGTCAGCTGCTCGGCTTCATCGAGGAGAAGCCGGATATCGGCGGCAAGCGCCTCCCGCTCTCCGATGATTCTGACACGGATGTTGCTGGCGTGCAGGTCGGCGAGATCGTGCCGGACGAAGCGCTTCAGGAGGCCCATGAGGTCGGAGACCTCCTGAGCCGGACGCCGCCAGTTCTCTGCCGAGAAGCTGTACACCGTCAGATACCGAATCCCGAGATCGCCCGCCGTGCGCACGGCCCGCCGGATCGCCTCGACACCACGCCGATGGCCCTCGAAGCGGGGCAAGCCGCGTTGGGCGGCCCACCGGCCATTCCCGTCCATGATGATGGCGACATGCGCCGGCGCGCCCTCGCCCGTTGGTTCACGGGCTGGGTTCGGGGCCGATCGCTTGGCTTCACCACTCATGAGCGCGTTTTCCAAATGCAGGCTGGTCTTAAACCTGCATGATTTCCTTTTCCTTCGCCGCCACGAGGCTGTCGATTTCGGCGACGAACTGATCGGTCGCTTTCTGAACCTGATCGCCGTGACGCTTGCTGTCGTCCTCGCTGATCGCGTGGTCCTTCTCGAGTTTCTTGAGCAGGTCGAGGCCGTCGCGGCGGACATGGCGGACGGCGACGCGCGCCTCTTCCGCGTATTTGTGCGAAACCTTCACCATCTCCTTGCGGCGCTGCTCGTTCATCTCGGGGATGCGCAGGCGGATCACCTGGCCTTCGGTCTGCGGGTTGAGACCGAGATCGGATTCCCGAATGGCCTTCTCCACGGCAGCAACCATGCTCCGGTCCCAGACTTGAACGCTGAGCAGGCGCGGCTCAGGCACGCTGACCGTCGCGACCTGGGAAATCGGCATCAGGGAGCCGTAGGCGTCGATCTGGAGCGGATCGAGAAGACCGGGCGAGGCACGGCCGGTGCGGAGACTGCCCAAATCATGCTTGAAAGCATTGATCGCGCCCTGCATGCGGCGCTTCACATCAGCGAGGTCAAAAGTGTTGGCCATCGTAGTCTGTCCTTACGCGAACTATTCAAACGGGCTTACGCTTCCGAAGCCCTTGCATCAAGGCCCATAAATCAAGGAGCCACAACGGTGGAGTGGACTTTTCCCAGGAGAAGTGCCGTCACCGAACTCGGCGCATGGACCGAGCCGACGATGATCGGGAGGCGGCTTTCACGGGCAAGCGCGAAGGCCGCCGTGTCCATCACCTTCAAATCCTTGGCGATGGCCTCGTCATGGGTCAGGCGGTCGAAGCGGACCGCATTGGGGTCCTGCTTGGGGTCTGCGGAATAGACGCCATCGACCTGAGTGGCCTTGAGAACCGCGTCGCAACGCAATTCGGCCGCCCGGAGCACGGCGGCGGTGTCCGTGGTGAAGAACGGATTGCCGGTGCCGCCGGCGAGAACCAAGACCTGGCCCTTGTCGAGGTGGTGCAGGGCCGGTTGACGGGCGTAGGTCTCGCAAATCGTCGGCATCGACACCGCCGACATGGTGCGGGCATCGACGCCGGCAGCGTTCAGGGCGGTCTCGATGGCAAGCGAGTTCATGACCGTGCCGAGCATACCCATGGAATCGGCCGTGGGGCGGTCGATCCAGCCGGCGGCGCTCATGCGCGCACCACGGATGATGTTGCCGCCGCCGATGACCAGGGCGATCTCGAATCCGGCGCGGGTCGCCTCGGCAAGGTCCTCGGCAAGACCCGACAGGGTCTGGGGATCGAGCCAATATCCATCGGGGGCCATCAAAGCCTCACCCGAGAGCTTCACCAGGATGCGCCGAAACTTCGTCACCGTCAGACCTCTCTCTCTCATTGCACTCAGAAGCGTCACCGCAGCCTCATCCCGAGGAGGGCCGCAAGGCCCGTCTCGAAGGATGAGGCGTTTCCAGTGCACGCTGAACATCCTTGGAGCTTTGCGGCTCCTCAGGATGAGGGGCATGCCCTATGCCTCTCATGAAAACGGCGGCTGAAGCGCCGCCGTTTGTATTTGTTCGATTTTAGGCCTTCGTACCGGCCGCCGCGGCGACCTCGGCGGCGAAGTCAGGAGCTTCCTCCTTCTCGATGCCCTCCCCGAGGGCATAGCGGACGAAGCTCTTGAGGGTCACCGGCTTACCAGCCTTCGACTCGGCCTCTTTCAGAACCTGAGCCACGGTCTTCGAGGAATCGTGCACGAAGGGCTGCTCGAGGAGGGTGACCTCCTTGTAGTAGCTCTTGAGGCCGCTCTCGATGATCTTCTGCATGACGTTCTCCGGCTTGCCGGCATTCTTCTCACGCAGAATGTTGCTCTCGCGCTCGACCGTCGCGGCATCGACGCCCGACGCGTCGACGGCGACCGGGTTGGTCGCGGCGATGTGCATGGCGATCTGGCGGCCCAGCGTGCTCAGGGAGGTCACGTCGCCTTCCGATTCCAACGCCACAAGAACGCCGATCTTGCCGAGGCCTTCGCTGACCACGTTGTGGACGTAAGATGCGATCACACCCTTGGAGACTTCAAGCTTCGAGACGCGGCGCAGGGTCATGTTCTCGCCGATGGTGGCGATCAGCTCCTGAAGGCGGTCCTTCACGGTCGTCTGCGAACCCGGGAAATGCGCGGCTTCGAGATCCTCAACCGTGCCCTTGCCCATGAGAGCGATCTTGGCCGCTTCGCGGGCGAAAGCCTGGAACTGGTCGTTACGGGCGACGAAGTCCGTCTCGGAGTTCACTTCGAGGATCGTAGCCGTGTGGCCCGACGATTCCACTGCGACAAGGCCCTCAGCCGCAACGCGGCCAGCCTTCTTGGCGGCCTTCGAGAGGCCCTTCTTGCGCAGCCAGTCGATCGCCGCCTCAAGGTCGCCGTTGGTCTCGTTGAGGGCCGTCTTGCAGTCCATCATGCCGGCGCTGGTCGTCTCGCGCAGCTCTTTCACCATCGCAGCGGTAATGTTCGCCATGGCTCGTCCTTTCACGGGTTCATACAATAGGGAGCCCGGCGCTCAAGGAACGCCGGGCTCGATCACTTCACTCAAGCAGCACCGCAAAAACGTGCGGCGCCAAGCCGGTCTTAGGCGGCTTCGATCATCGCCCGGGCCTGGCCAAGCCAGCCATCGCGCTCGACGCGGCCGTTGAGCTTCAGGTCCTTGTCGAGCTGGGCGACGTCGCCCGGCTGCATGGCGGCGAACTGCCAGTAATGGAACACGCCAGCCTCGTTGAGCTTCTTCTCGAGCTGCGGGCCAACGCCCGTGAGCTTGGTCAAATCGTCCGGCGCGCCACGCGGAGCGGCCAGGCGCTCGAACGTCTCGCCCTGCTCCGAACCGGCGTCGTGAGCCGGAAGCTCTTCAGCCATCGGGTTCTCGGACTCGCCGATATCGATGCCCATGGCGCCAGCGCCACGGGAAATACCGTCGAGCGCAGCGCGGGCGATCAGGTCGCAATAGAGCTGGATCGCGCGGCCCGCGTCGTCGTTCGCCGGGACCGGGAAGGTGATGCCGTCCGGATCGGAGTTGGTGTCGACGATCGCTGCAACCGGGATACCGAGGCGACGGGCCTCCTGGATCGCGAGCTGCTCCTTGTTGGTGTCGATGACGAAGATCAGGTCGGGCGTGCCGCCCATGTCCTTGATGCCGCCGAGAGCGCGCTCGAGCTTGTCCTTCTCACGAGCGAGCATGAGGCGCTCTTTCTTCGTGAGGCCCTGGCCGCCGCCGGCGAGGATCTCGTCGACCTTGCGCAGACGCGAGATCGAGCCAGAAATCGTCTTCCAGTTGGTCAGCATGCCGCCGAGCCAGCGAGCATTCACGTAGTACTGAGCCGAACGCTTGGCCGCATCGGCGACCGAATCGGCAGCCTGACGCTTCGTGCCGACGAACAGCACGCGACCGCCCTTGGCGACCGTATCGCTGACGGCCTGGAGGGCGCGGTGCAGCATCGGAACCGTCTGGGCGAGGTCGATGATATGGATGTTGTTGCGGGTGCCGAAGATGTATTGACCCATCTTCGGGTTCCAGCGGTGGGATTGGTGGCCGAAATGCGCGCCGGCTTCGAGCAGCGAACGCATGGAAAATTCAGGAAGAGCCATTGTCTTTTCTCCGGTTGAGCCTCCGCGGAGCAGTGGACCGGTCGACCGGCCACCGGGACACCTCATTGAATCATGAGGCAAGCTCCGCGTGTGGGATGGACGCGCGTATAAGGGAAAACCCATCGAATGGCAAGTCAGAGCGCCATCAGGGGCGGGATCGGGCGATTTCGGTCACGCTAGACGCGAAAACTGCCCCGAACGAACCGAAATGCTCTCCCCGCCTCAGGCCTTGAGCCGATACCCCGTACGGAAAATCCACCATATCCCCGTCAGGCAGGCCAGCATGAAGACCAGGGTCATGCCGAGGCTGACCGCGATATTCACGTCCGCCACCCCGTAAAAGCTCCAGCGGAAGCCGCTGACGAGGTAGACCACGGGGTTGAACAGGGCGACATTCTGCCAGAACGGCGGCAGCATGTTGATGGAATAGAAGCTCCCGCCCAGGAAGGTGAGCGGCGTCACGATCATCAGGGGGATCAACTGCAGCCTTTGGAAACTGTCCGCCCAGATCCCGATGATGAAGCCGAACAGGCTGAAGGTGACGGCGGTCAGCACGAGGAAGGCCACCATCCAGACGGGATGGTCGACGGAAAAATCCACGAACAGCCGGGCGGTCACCAGAATGATGGTGCCGAGAATGATCGACTTGCTCGCGGCCGCCCCCACATAGCCGATCACCGTCTCCATTGCGGAGACGGGAGCCGAGAGCAGCTCGTAGATGGTGCCTGAGAATTTCGGCATGTAGATGCCGAAGGCCGCATTCGAGATGCTCTCGGTGAGGATCGACAGCATGATCAACCCCGGGACGATGAACGCGCCATAGCTGATCCCGTCGACGTCCGCGATGCGCGAGCCGATGGCCGAGCCGAAGACGATGAAATAGAGCGAGGTGGAGATCACCGGCGAGGCGATGCTCTCCATCAGCGTGCGCCAGGTGCGCGCCATCTCGAAGAGATAGATGGCCTTGATCGCGTGAAGGTTCATGCGCGCCCCCTGACCAGATCGACGAAGATGTCTTCCAGCGAGCTTTGCGAGGTCTGAAGATCCTTGAAGTCGATTCCCTGCTCCCCGAGCAGCCGCAGCAGACCGGCAATGCCGGTCTCTTCGCTCTGCGCGTCGAAGGTATAGACGAGCTGGAAGCCCCCTTCCGCCAAGGCGAGATCGTAGCCGGAAAGGGCAGCGGGAAGCGCCATGAGCGGATTCTGGAGCTGCAGGATGAGCTGCTTCCTTCCGAGCTTATGCATCAGCACGGTCTTGTCTTCGACCAGGATGATCTCGCCCTTGTTGATCACCCCGATCCGGTCGGCCATTTCCTCGGCCTCCTCGATGTAGTGGGTGGTCAGGATGATGGTGACGCCGTTGTCTCTCAAGGCGCGGACCATCTCCCACATGTCCCGCCGCAACTCCACATCGACACCCGCGGTCGGCTCGTCGAGAAACAGGATCGTCGGCTCGTGCGACAGGGCCTTGGCGATCATGACACGGCGCTTCATGCCGCCGGAGAGCGTCATGATCTTACTGTCCTTCTTCTCCCAGAGGGACAGGTCCTTGAGGATCTTCTCGATAAGGGCTGGGTTTGCCGCCTTGCCGAACAGGCCGCGACTGAACTTCACCGTGTCCCAGACGCTCTCGAAGGCGTCCGTCGACAATTCCTGCGGAACGAGGCCGATCTTCGTGCGGGCTGCCCGGTAATCGCGAACGATGTCATGGCCGTCGGCAAGCACGACGCCCGTGCTCGGATTGACGATGCCGCAGATAATGCTGATCAGCGTCGTCTTCCCGGCCCCGTTCGGCCCCAGCAGCGCGAAAATCTCGCCCCGGCGAATCTCAAGATCCACATTCCGCAGCGCCTGGAAGCCGGAAGCGTAGGTCTTGCCTAGCCCCGTGACCGAAATGACCGAACCCGCCGGGTTGCCGGAAGGCTGAGCGTGTCTGTTGTCGAGCGGTTTCATGGGAACGCTGCCTAGCATGAAATGCCGTCGCGCTGAACCTTTTCCAGTCCCCTTCCCAGCCTCAACAGAGCCTCACCCTGAGGAGGGCCTAAAGCCCGTCTCGAAGGGCGAGGCGTCTCCAGCGCTGGACCCTCCTTCGAGATGCAACCTTCGGCTGAGGGCGAGACATCGGAAGGGGATTGCGTCATTCCGGGGCGAGCGGAGCGAGAACCCGGAACCCATAAACGCAACGGTTCCGGAAAGGATGCAGCGGGAACGGGCGTGGCTTGTCCCAGCACGTCGACGGTTCTGGGTTCCGGGCTCCGCTGCGCGGCCCCGGAATGACGGCGCGCTATCAACTCATCTGCACGTCAACCACC
Organism: Microvirga alba; assembly: GCF_015694465.1. Lineage (GTDB taxonomy): Bacteria > Pseudomonadota > Alphaproteobacteria > Rhizobiales > Beijerinckiaceae > Microvirga > Microvirga alba. The sequence goes on along the minus strand of NZ_JADQDO010000001.1, from coordinate 878,003 downwards.
CCCGGCACGGCGCGGAGCGCGCCGGCGATCTGGGGCGTGGCGAGGTACTTACCGGGAAGCTTCACCTCTACCTCCCGGTCGCCCTCGTCGAGGATCAGGACAAGGGACACTTCCCCCTCCCCGCGCGCCCGTAGCCGTTCATAGACGCTGGCGATGGGGCGCTCGTCGCGCAGGAAGATGCGCATGCCCTTCTGGAATTTGGCGACAGCCTCTTCCAGCGGCTCGGCCATGCCGATCCGCGCCCTCACCTCTTCGCCCTCGACGCCCGCCTGGAGCATGAGGACGACGGCGCTGCCGGGTTCCAAAACCTCGCGCAGGCGCTGCAGCCCTTCGGAGAAGATGATGGCCTCGAAATGCCCGGTCTGATCCGAGAGGGTGAGAATGCCCATCTTGTTGCCGGTCTTGGTGCGGCGCTCCTGGCGGTCGAGCACGGTGGCGGCGACGCGCCCGACCGAGTTGCCCGCTTTCACGGACCGGGCGAAATCGACCCAGGTCTGTACCCGCAGCTTCTTCAACAGGTCGCCGTACTCATCGAGCGGATGCCCTGACAGGAAGAAGCCGACCGCGTCGTATTCCTTCTGCAGCTTGATTGAGGGCGGCCAGGGCTCGTAGTGCGAAATGCGCAGCTGCACATCCGCGGAGGCGACGCCGCCGAACATGTCGATCATGCCGCCATTCGCGGCTTCGTGCGATTGCTGGGCGAGACTCATCATGGCATCGACCGACGCGCTCGCCTTGGCGCGATCCGGCTCCAGCTCATCGAACGCGCCCGCCGCGATCAGGTTCTCAAGGGTGCGCTTGTTGAGCATGCGCGGATTGATGCGCCGGGCGAAATCGGCAAGATCCTTGAAGGGCTTGTCGCCGCGCGCTTCGATGAGCGATTCGATGGCCTGCCGCCCGACGCCCTTGACCGCGGCGAGCGCGTAGAGAATCGCGCCCTTGCCCTCCGCGTCGTATTTCACGTCGAAGACCACGCCCGAGCGATTGACCGACGGCGGCTCGACCTTGATGCCGAGGCGCTGGGCCTCGCGGCGGAATTCAGAGAGCTTGTCCGTGTTGTCGAGATCGAGCGTCATCGACGCCGCCATGAACTCGACCGGGAAATTGGCCTTCAGATAAGCCGTCTGGAAGGCGACCAGCGCATAGGCCGCCGCGTGGCTCTTGTTGAAGCCGTAATCCGCGAACTTGGCGAGAAGATCGAAGATTTCGTTCGCCTTGACCTTATCGAGATCGCCACCGACCGCGCCGGAGACGAAGCGCTCGCGCTGCGCGTCCATCTCCGATTTGATCTTCTTACCCATGGCGCGGCGCAGCAAGTCGGCGTCACCGAGCGAGTAGCCGGAGAGGACTTTCGCCACCTCCATCACCTGCTCCTGATAGACGATGATGCCGAAGGTCTCCCTCAGAACCGGCTCCAGCTTGGGGTGCGAGTACCAGTCCTTCTTGTTGTGCTCGTCCTTGCCGAGCTTGCGCGCGCAATAGACCGGGATGTTCGCCATCGGGCCCGGGCGATAGAGCGCGACGAGGGCGATGATGTCCTCGAAGCGGTCGGTCTCCATCTCCACGAGGGCCTTGCGCATGCCGACACTTTCCACCTGGAACACGCCGACCGTCTCGCCACGGCAGAGCATTTCGTAGGTTTTCCTGTCGTCGAGCGGCAGGGCCGAGAGATCGACCTCGACGCCCGTGCGCCGGATCAGCTCCACGGCAGTGTTCAGCACGGTCAGCGTTTTGAGGCCGAGGAAGTCGAACTTCACCAGCCCAGCCTGCTCGACCCATTTCATGTTGTACTGGGTCACGCGCATGCCGGTCTTCGGGTCGCGATAGAGCGGCACGAGTTCCTGCAACGGACGGTCGCCGATCACCACGCCCGCCGCGTGGGTCGAAGCGTGGCGGTGCAGGCCCTCCAGTTTCTGCGCCATGTTGAGCATGCGCGCGACGACGGGCTCCTCCTCGATCGCGGCCTGGAGCTTGGGCTCGCCCTCGATGGCCTGGGCCAGGGTGACGGGGTTGGCCGGGTTCTGCGGAACGAGCTTCGTCAGCTTGTCCACCTGGCCGTAGGGCATTTCGAGCACGCGGCCGACGTCGCGCATCACGCCGCGCGCCAGCAGCGTACCGAACGTGATGATCTGCGCGACCTGCTCCTCGCCGTAGCGCTGCTGCACGTATTCGATGACGCGCTCGCGCCCCTCGACGCAGAAGTCGATATCGAAGTCGGGCATCGAGACGCGTTCCGGGTTGAGGAAGCGCTCGAACAGCAGGCCGAACCGCAACGGATCGAGATCGGTAATCGTCAGCGCATAGGCGACGAGCGAACCCGCGCCAGACCCACGGCCCGGCCCAACCGGGATGTTGTGGTCCTTCGCCCATTTGATGAAGTCGGCCACGATGAGGAAGTAGCCCGGATATTTCATCCGGCGAATGACCTCGACCTCGAACGCGAGCCGGTCATGATAATCCTGCTCGGTCAGGCCGGGAGCCGGGCCGTGCGCCGCCAGGCGCTGGACCAGCCCCGCCTCCGCCTGCCGCTTGAGCTCCTCGCCCTCGTCGAAGACCACCGCGTCGGAGCCGACGCCGAAGCTTGGCAGGATCGGCTTGCGCGTGGTGACGCGGGTGGCGCAGCGCATGGCGATCTCGACGCTGGCATGCAACGCGTCCGGCAGATCGGCAAAAAGCTCCATCATCTGCTTGCGCGTCTTGAAATCATGCTGCGGCGACAAGCGGCGGCGATTGTCGTCGGAGACGATGCGCCCGTCGGCGATGGCGAGCAGCGCGTCATGCGCTTCGTAGTCGCTCGCCGTCGAGAAAAACGGCTCGTTGGCGGCGACGATCGGCAGGCCATTGCGGTCGGCAAGCGCAATCAGCTCGCCCTCGACCAACCGCTCATCGGTAAGCCCGTGGCGCTGGATTTCGACATAAAGCTGATGGCCGAACGCGTGCTTGAGCACATCGAGCCGCGCCTGCGCCAGATCCTGGCGTCCGCCGTTGCGCAAGGCATTGTCGAGCGGGCCGGTGAACCCGCCGGTGAGCGCGATCAGCCCCTCGCAATGGGTCGACAATATCGGGGCCGCGACGCGCGGGGCCTCGCCGAGCGGGACGCCGAAATAGGCGTGGCTCACGAGCCGCATCAGGTTGCGGTAGCCCTCATCGTTCTGCGCCAGCAGCACGATATTGCTGGGCAGCGGTGCGAGGCGCGCAGCCGGATCGGGCTCCTCGAACAGAACCGAGAGCTGAACGCCCGCGATGGGCTGGATGCCCGAGCCCGCGAGCTTTTCCGAGAACTCCAGCGCCCCGAACAGATTGTTGGTGTCGGTCAAGGCCAGCGCGGGCTGTTTGTCCGCCGTCGCCAGCTTTGCCAATTGCGCGATCTTCAGCGCACCCTCGAGCAAGGAATACGAGGAATGCACATGCAGGTGGACGAACCCGATATCTTGAAGAATGCGCGTCATGACTCTCGACTCAACAGGACGCTAGTTTCGCATGAGTCGTCGGATGCTCACCATGGCAAACGGGGCCGCACGCTGCGCGAAGGCCCCGAGCCTGTGAACTGTGGGAATTATGCCAGCGGCGAGAGCACGAGAGCCCAGATCGCCACCATGCTCCCGAACAGGGCGAGCGAGGTGATTTCGGCAGTGGTTTCAAGAAGAGCGCGAGCCATGTTGGATCTCCATGTTCCTGACATGTTCATCATTGTTCATTGTATGTTCTGTGTAAAGTATGGGGATGCCGTACAGTGAGTGTGGAGTCAACAAAGCCTTAAAAGAGGAAACCGAACACGGGGATGGCATTGGCCGTCATTCCGGGGGCACTCAGCGGTGCCCGGAACCCATGACCATCGACGCCTCCGGAAAAACAACGCGGCATCGCTGTGCTTCATCCTGAACGATCCGTGTTTATGGGTTCCGGGCTCTCGCTACCGCTCGCCCCGGAATGACGGGGAGGCGAGACAGGGGGCTGCACGTCAGACATCTATGGCAGTGGACCAATCTGCCCCTTCCCCTCTGTCATTTGGGGGCCGCGCAGCGGAGCCAGGAACCCATAACCACCAGCTTCTGGAAAACCGCCGCATGCGCCGGGCCTCATTCTGGACGATCCGTGTTTATGGATTCCGGCCTCTCGCTACCGCTCGCCCCGGAATGACGAGGGGGGCGAGACCGGGCTGCACGTCAGGCATCTATCGCAGTTGAACGATCTGCGGCTTCCCCAGTGTCATTCCGGGGCCGCGCAGCGGAGCCCGGAACCCATAACCGCCGACGCCTCCGGAAAAACATCGCGGCATCACCGTGCTTCATCCTGCATGGTCGGTGTTTATAGGTTCCGGGGTCGCGCTCGGCGCGCGCCGGAATGACGGGGATTTGGGGAGGAAGAGCGCCTCAGCGCAGCTGAACGATCAGCCCGTCGCGGATGGTGACACGGCGGTCCATGCGGGCGGCGAGGTCGAGATTGTGCGTGGCGATCAGAGCCGCGAGCTTGGAGGCGCGGACGATGGACACGAGGGTCTGGAAGACGCGGTCGGCCGTGTTGGGATCGAGATTGCCGGTCGGCTCGTCGGCCAGAAGCAGACGCGGTGCGTTGGCGACCGCCCGCGCGATGGCGACGCGCTGCTGCTCGCCGCCGGAAAGCTCGCCGGGCCGGTTCTCCAACCGCTTGCCCAGGCCGAGGAAGGTCAAAATCTGCTCGCCGCGCTCGCGCGCTTCCGCCTTCGGCAATCCACGAATGAGCTGCGGGATAACCACATTCTCCAGCGCCGAGAATTCCGGCAGCAGGTGGTGAAACTGATAGACGAAGCCCAGCTCCTCGCGCCGGATGCGCGTGCGCTCGTGGTCGTTCATGCCGGCTGTCGGCTGCGCGCCCACATAGACCTCACCGCCATCGGGCTTCTCGAGCAACCCCGCCACATGGAGCAGGGTCGATTTGCCGGTGCCCGAGGGCGCGATGAGCGCCACGATCTCGCCAGGCCAGATCGCCAGGTCGGCCCCGCGCAAGACTTCGAGAAAGCCCTCCCCTTGCGGGTACCGGCGCTCGACTTTCGACAGGAAAAGGGCGGGTTGGGACTGGCCGGATGACATCGTTTAACCGTAGCGCAGCGCTTCGACCGGATCGAGCTTCGCAGCCTTCCAGGACGGATAGAGCGTGGCGAGAAGCGACAAGGCCATCGCCATGACGAGAATGGTAATGACCTCGGTCGGATCGACATCAGCGGGCAGCCGGCTGAGAAAATAGAGTTCCGCCGGGAACAGATTGGTCCTCGTCAGGCTGGAGATGAAGCTGCGGATGCTTTCCACATTCAACGCCAGCAGCAGGCCGAGGCCGAAACCGGCGATCGTGCCGACAATGCCGATGGATGCGCCCGTGATCAGGAAGATCCGCATGACCGCGCCCCGCGTCGCTCCCATGGTGCGCAGAATCGCGATGTCGCTCGACTTGTCCTTCACCAGCATGATGAGGCCGGAAATAATGTTGAGCGCCGCGACCAGCACGATGAGGGTAAGAATGAGGAACATCACGTTCCGCTCCACCTCGAGCGCGGCGAAGAAGGTGCGGTTGCGCTGACGCCAATCGGTCATGACAATGGGCCGTCCGACCGCTTCGTCGATCCGCGCGCGGGCTTCGTCGACTTTGTCCGCATTGTCGAGAAACACTTCAATGAGCTGCACGTCGCCCTGCCGATTGAAGTAGCTCTGCGCCTCGCCAAGCGGCATGTAGACAAAGGTGGCGTCGAATTCCGACATGCCGATCTCGAAGATCGCCTTGACCGGATAGGCCTTCACGCGTGGCGCTGTGCCGAAGGGTGTCGCTGCCCCGCGCGGCGTGATCAGGGTGAAGGTATCGCCCGCCTGCAGCGACAACGATTCCGCCAACCGCCGCCCGATGGCGACGCCCTCGCCACTGTCAAAGTTTTCCAGAGTCCCCTGGCGGATATTGCCGGAAATGTAGTCGATCCGCTGAATATCCTCGCCCCGGATGCCCCGCACCAGGACGCCGCTTCCATTGTACGGCGAGGAGCCGAAGGCCTGGCCCTCGACGAGAGGAATCGCGCGCTTCACGCCGGGAACGGCAGCGATACGCTTGGCGACGTCCGCATAGTCGGTCAGAGGCGAGTCGATGGGCGCGACGAAGATATGACCGTTGATGCCGACGATCTTGTCGAGCAGTTCCTTGCGGAAGCCATTCATGACCGAGAGCACGACGATCAGGGTCGCGACCCCCAGCATGATGCCAAGGAAGGAGAAGCCCGCGATGACCGAGACGAAGCCTTCCCGCCGCCGCGTGCGCAGGTAGCGCCCGGCGAGCATCCACTCGAAGAGTGAAAAAGGCTTCGTTCCTGTTGTCGCGGTCTTTGCCATCACACCCTTACGCGCGAGCAGCCGTCAGCCGCGCAACCACATCGCCAAGCGGCAGCACTTCGCGCTCGCCGGTGGCCCGGTGCTTCAGTTCCACCTTGCCCTCGGCCAGACCCTTCGGCCCGATCACCACCTGCCACGGAATGCCGATGAGATCGGCGGTGGCGAACTTGCCGCCCGGACGCTCGTCGCGGTCGTCATAGAGCACGTCGCGGCCGGCCGCCGTCAGTTCGCGATAGAGCTTGCCACAGGCCTCGTCGGTTGCCGCATCGCCCACCTTGAGGTTGAGAAGCGCCACGTCGAACGGAGCAACCGCCTCGGGCCAGATGATGCCGTTCTCGTCGTGGCTCGCCTCGATGATCGCGGCGATGAGACGGCTCGGGCCGATGCCGTAGGAGCCCATGTGGACTTCATGTTCCTGCCCGTCCGGGCCCATCACCTTCGCGCCCATGGGCTTCGAATACTTGGTGCCGAAATAGAAGATGTGCCCCACTTCGATGCCGCGCGCGGAGACCTTCTTGTCTTCGGAGAGACCGTCGAAGGCGGTGGCGTCATGCATCTCGGAGGTCGCAGCGTAAAGCGAGGTCCACTTGTCCACGATACCCTGCAGGCCAGGCACGCTATCGAAATCGGTTTCGACGGCCGGGATGTCGAAATCGAGATAGTCCTTGTGACAGAACACCTCGCTCTCGCCGGTGGATGCGAGGATGATGAACTCGTGGCTCAAATCCCCGCCGATGGGGCCGGTATCGGCCTTCATCGGGATCGCCTTCAGACCCATCCGGGCGAAGGTGCGAAGGTAGGCCACGAACATCCTGTTATAGGAGTGGCGCGCGCCAGCCTGATCGATGTCGAAGGAATAGGCGTCCTTCATCAGGAACTCGCGTGAGCGCATGACGCCGAAGCGCGGGCGCACCTCATCGCGGAACTTCCATTGAATATGATAGAGGTTGAGCGGCAGATCCTTGTAGGAGCGCACGTAGCCCCGGAAGATCTCCGTAATCATCTCCTCGTTGGTCGGTCCAAAGAGCATCTCGCGCTCATGCCGGTCCTGGATGCGCAGCATTTCCTTGCCGTAGGCATCGTAGCGGCCGGATTCCCGCCAGAGATCCGCCGACTGGATCGTCGGCATCAGCAACTCGACGGCGCCGGAGCGGTTCTGCTCCTCGCGGACGATGGCATTGACCTTGTTCAACACCTTCAAGCCCAGCGGCAGCCAGGCGTAAATGCCCGCCGATTCCTGGCGGATCATGCCGGCGCGCAGCATCAGGCGGTGGGAAACAATCTCCGCCTCTTTCGGCGTCTCGCGGAGAATGGGCAGGAAAAAGCGGCTCAAACGCATAGAACGCCTTCGATGGGATCTGGAATGGAATGACGAATTGCGACTCGTTTCAAGCACACAACACAGCCATCTGGCAAAACACAAGCGGTCATTGGAGCACAAGGCCGCGGGCGGTGTCTTAGACGAAAGGTCAATACAGCATGTGCCAAAAAATGCATCAGATCATGCCCAAAAATGATGACACTGGCATGTAAGCTGGGTATAAACGAGCCACTAACGTCTTAGACTTTCCAAGGTCAGAGGCTACGGTCCGAGTTTCGGGAGGAACAAGACCCTCGTGCGCCATAACAGGCGACGGCGTAAGAAAGCCAAGGGTCAAAAAGCCAAAAGGCAGTTCAGGCAAGGCGAAAGCCTTGCTTTTTTCTTTTCCCCCTCCCCGACCGAATTTTCTCTCCAGTGATCGCCACTACAGGATGCGCTCCCGTTCGCGCGCCTGCTCCCCATTCCACGACTGACATACGGGGTTCTGTCCGATGGCAGACGTCTCTGACCGCCTGTTCGTCCTCACCGGCGGCCCCGGATCCGGCAAAAGCACTTTCGGGTTACGCCAATTCCGTCGAGGCGGGGCGCGCCATCATCAAGGACCAAATGGCCATTGGAGGCCGTGCACTGCCATGGCGGGACCCGGCCGCCTATGCGGAAATCATGCTGGCTTGGGAAATGCGCTCCCATCGCATGGCGCTGGATCAGGTTGGTCCGGTTTTCTTCGACAGGGGCGTGCCCGACATCATCGGCTACCTGCGGCTCATGCGCCTCCCTGTGCCGGAGCATCTAGAGAGGGCTGCCCGGACGTTCCGCTATAACCACCGCGTCTTCATCGCGCCGCCATGGGCGGAGATCTACGAGCAAGATGCTGAGCGCAAACAATCCTTCGAAGAGGCCGAACGGACCTACGACTCTATGGTCGAGACCTACTCCCGATACGGCTATGAACTCATCGCGGTCCCGCCGGCCTCGGTCACCGAGCGGGTGGAGTTTGTCATCGAACACGCCTGAACCGCCGCTCACGAATTGCCCGCGGTCTGATCCTCCCGCATGGCCGGCGTTGGGTTGACCGTGGCGGGATGACCGCGCCCTTAAAGCCCCGACAGCGGCAACACACCGGCGGTGAACACAAGCACGGCCGAAGACACGAAAGTCGTCCAGATCGCCTTTTCCCGCAGAGCCGGGGCCGCAGGCGCGCCCGGTTCGGTGCCATGTACGATCTCCCCGGCTTCCACTTGGCTGCGCACGCCGAAGGGCAGAACGGCGAAAAGGAGCGTCCACCAGATGATGAAATAAAGGGCAACGCCGCCGCTGACCTTAAGCCCGAAGGCACTGACGACAATCGTGACCGCCACAGCGGAGACGGCGAGGACCACAGCGGAGGTCATCCAGAATGAGCCTGCGACGGATTTGACGAGTTTAATCAATGCCTTGCCCTCAAGCCTGCTCGAGTTCGACGAGCGTGCCGTTGAAATCCTTGGGGTGCAGGAACAGCACCGGCTTCCCATGCGCCCCGATCTTCGGCTCGCCGGAGCCCAGCACGCGTGCGCCGGACTTCGTCAGCTGGTCACGCGCCGCGCCGATATCCTCCACCTCGTAGCAGATATGGTGGATACCGCCATCGGGGTTCTTTTCGAGAAACTTGGCGATGGGGGAATCCGCGCCCAGGGGCTCGAGAAGCTCGATCTTGGTGTTGGGCAGCGTAATGAAAACGACCGTGACCCCATGTTCCGCCAACGCCTCGGGCGCGGAGACGTCGGCGCCCAGCGTGTTCCGATAAAGCTGGGACGCGGCGCCGATATCGCGAACGGCGATGGCGACATGGTTGAGACGACCGATCATGAATGCTCCTGACAGGGAACCCTATACCTCGATCACGAGAACATGGCAGGCGGGCTTCTTGCCCCAGGCCTCGTTAACCGCTGCGCGAACCGCGCGGACGACGGCATTCTCCACCGCTTCCGGGTCCTTGCGCTTGGCCTTCGACATGCTGTCGAGGAGGTCGCCTACCACATCGGCGATGATGTCGCTGAGATCCTCGCCCTGCCTGTTCTTCTCGGGCAATCCCATCGTGTCGATGATCGGATCACCCGCGATCTCGCCCTTGCCGTCGATGGCGATGGCAACGCTGACGATGCCGGCAAAGGCGAGCTTGCGCCGTTCCGGCAAGGCCCGCTCACCGGCCGGGATCACGAGATTGCCGTCCTTATAGAGGCGCCCTGCGGGAATGGTGTCGATGATCTCGGCTGTGCCCGGCGCGAGACGAACCAACGTTCCGTTCTTGGCGCGCACCACCTCCGGCACGCCTTGGGCGCGCGCGAATTTCGCGTGCTCGGCCAGATGCAGCGCCTCGCCGTGGGCCGGAATGGCAATGCGCGGGCGGGTCCACTGATACATCTGGGCCAACTCGCCCCGGCGCGGGTGGCCGGAGACATGCACGAGATCAGTGCGGTCGGTGATGACCTCGATCCCCTGCTCGATGAGGTTGTTGATGATGCTGCCGATGGCCTTCTCGTTGCCGGGAATGCCGCGGGACGAGAAAATCACCCGGTCGCCCTTGGAGAGCGCGATGTCCGGGTGCTCGTCCTGCGCGACGCGCGCCAGCGCAGCGCGCGGCTCGCCCTGAGAGCCGGTGAGAAGCGCGACGACCTTGTCGCGGGGTAGATAGCCGAAAGTTTGCGAGGAGCGGAACTCCGGCAGACCTTCGAGATAGCCGCATTCGGAGGCCACATCGACCACCCGGTCCATGGCGCGGCCGACCACGACGACCTCGCGACCGCATTCGCGCGCGGCTTCCGCAACCGAGCGGATTCGGGCCACATTCGACGCGAAAGTGGTGATGGCGACGCGCTGCGGCGCATCCTTGATCAGCTCGGCCAGATGCTTTGCGACATCCGCTTCGCTCGGGCTCGTGCCCTCGCGCACGACATTCGTGGAATCGCAGATCAGCGCGAGCACCCCCTCGTCGCCCAGAGCGCGGAAGTTCTCCTCCGACGTCAGACTTCCGAGATACGGCGTATTGTCGATCTTCCAGTCGCCGGTATGGACCACGAGGCCGTGCGGCGTGCGGATCGCTAGCGCGTTCGATTCCGGAATCGAATGCGCGACCGGCACATACTCGACATCGAACGGGCCTACCTTCAGGTGCTGGCCGGGGACGACCTCGTTAAGGTCGAGCTTCGGCGCGCCGGGCTCGGACAAGCGACGCGTCTCCAACAGGCCGATGGCGAATTTCGTCGCGTAGATCGGCGCGTTCAGGCGCGGCCACATCTCGACGAGCGCGCCGATATGATCCTCGTGCGCATGGGTGATGAAGATGCCGAGCAGATTGTGCCGCTCTTCCTCGATGAAGCGCAGATCCGGATAGACCAGATCGATGCCGGGAAGATTCTCTTCGCCACCGAACCCCATGCCGCAATCGACGAGGATCCACTTGCGGTGCGTCTCTGGTCCGAATCCGTAAAGGGCGGCATTCATCCCGATCTCACCAAGCCCGCCAAGCGGGAGGAAGACCAGTTCGTCGTTAGGGGATGCCATTATCAAACCTTGTCAGCCAGCTCTCAAGCTGGGCTATATCGTACTAAAATTGGGAAAATAAAGATCGCCCGCGTCGATGACTTCGCCCCCTGCGGGGCCTTTCAACTGCAAGCGACCGAAGCGATCAAGTCCCTCGAAGATACCCTTTTTCTCGCCGGATGGAAGGCGAAGCGTCACTTCACTCCCAACCCCCGCCGCGCGCTCCAGCCATAGGCGTCGAATCGGGCCGAACGGATCGGTGGAATTCATCCGCATGGACGCCCGCCAAGCCGCGAAGGTCCGGCCGAAAGCGGTGGAAAGCGCGAGGAACACGTCCTCTCGCGTCAGACCCGGCCGAACCGCCTGCAGGGTGGTCGCCGGATAGGGCGTGCCTGTCGGCGCGAAAGCCACGTTGACACCAAAACCGATAATGATGGCAAGGCTGCCGCGTTCGGTTCGGTGCCCTTCGAGCAGAAGCCCGGAGATCTTCGCGCCGTCGAGCAGAAGATCATTCGGCCATTTCAGCGAAAGACGCGGCGCACCCAGGCCCGTGACGGCCTCGACCGCCTCATGCAAGGCAAGCCCCGCGACAAAGCCGAGCTGCGGAGCAATCGCCACCTCGCACGGCTCGATGAGAAGCAGGCTCGCATAGAGATTGCCGGGGGGCGAAGACCATTGCCGGCCATGCCGCCCCCTCCCCGCGCGCTGCTCGGCGGCGACGACCCAGAGTTGACCCGGATCGCCGGAGCGCGCGGCGGCGAGAGCGTCGTCGTTCGTCGAGCCCGTCACCGCGAGCGAGAGAAGCCGGTAGCCGGCGGACTCGGTCTCGGGCGACAGATGCACGTTAGAACAGGGACCGTGCGGCGGCGCCTGCTGCGGCCACGAGCGGAGCAGGCACAAGGCCGAACAGGATGACGAAGATGCTCGACAGACCGAGAACCAGCTTCACGCCGACCGGCATCACCTCATACCGCTCGCCCGCCTCATCGAAATACATGACCTTGATGATGCGCAGATAATAGTAAGCGCCGATCACGCTCGTCACGACGCCGATGACGGCGAGCGTCACGAGGTTCGCCTTGATGGCGGCATTGAAGACCGCGAACTTGGCGAAGAACCCAGCGAGCGGGGGGATACCGGCGAGCGAGAACATCATCATCGCCAGGCAGAACGCGATCCACGGATGCGTCCGGGCAAGACCGGACAGGTCCTCGATCTTCTCGAACATCACGTTGCCGCGACGCAAGGACAGGATGCAGGCGAAGGTGCCGAGCGTCATGGCGAGGTAGATCGCCATATAGACCACGACGCCCTGAACACCTTCCGGCGTACCGGCGGCGAGACCGATCAGCGCGTAGCCCACGTTGCCGATGGAGGAATACGCCATCAGACGCTTCAGGTTGCGCTGGCCGATGGCGGCAAACGAGCCCAGCGCCATCGAGGCGATGGAAATGAAGACGATGATCTGCTGCCACTGGCCGAGGATTCCGGGGAACGCGCCGATGAACAGGCGCGTCGCCATCGCCATGGCGGCCATCTTCGGCGCAGCGGCAAAGAACGCCGTGACCGGAGTGGGCGAACCTTCATACACGTCCGGCGTCCACATGTGGAACGGCACGGCCGAAATCTTGAAGGCGACGCCGGCGGCCACGAACACGAGGCCGAAGATCACACCGCTGCTCACATGGCCCTGCAGGACCGACGCGATGACCGGGAAGGACACGGTGCCGGTGAACCCATAAACCAGCGACGCGCCGTAGAGCAGCATGCCGGAGGACAGAGCGCCGAGCACGAAATACTTCAGGCCCGCTTCCGTCGAGCGCACGTTATCCCGGTCGAACGCCGCGATGACGTAGGACGACAGGCTGAGCAGTTCGAGGCCGAGATAGAGCGCAATGAGATCGTTCGCAGAAATCACCATCAGCATGCCGATGGTCGAGAGCACGATCAGGATCGGGTACTCGAAGCGGTTGATGCCCGCGCGACGCATGTAGTCCATGGAGAGAATGACGCCGCCTGCCGAAGCAATGAGCGTCAGTGACTTCATGAACTTGGCGAAGGCGTCGATCACGAAGGAGCCGTTCATGGTCTCGACGCGGCCCGAGGGAAGCATCAGGACCGCGATGAAGGCGACGGCCAGAAGCGCGAGAGCGATGACGTTCATGCTCCCTGCCGCACGCTCGCCGCGAAGCGCGCCGAACAGAACAAGGACGAGAACGCCGGCGGCCAGAATGATTTCCGGCAGCGCAGGACCAAAAGCGGGAATGGCGAGGGCGGGATTCATCGTGACCTCAGTATGCGGCGAGAGCCGCCGTTTTCACGGTTGCGAGCGCGGCCTCGTAGCTCTTCATGAGCATATCCGTCGGCGCGGCGAAGGCGTCGAGGATCGGGCCGGGCTGCACGCCGTAATAAATGACGAGCAGGACGAGCGGAGCGAGCGTGATGATCTCGCGGCGGTTCAGATCAGCGATGTCCTGCAACGCCGGCTTGTCGAGCACGCCGTACACGACGCGGCGATAGAGCCAGAGCGCATAAGCCGCCGAGAGGATCACGCCCGTGGTTGCGAAGAACGACACCCAGGTATTGGCCCGGAACGCGCCCAGCAGGGTCAGAAACTCGCCGACGAAGCCCGACGTGCCCGGCAGGCCGACATTGGCCATGGTGAAGATCATGAACGCCACGGCGTAGAGCGGCATCCGGTTCACGAGGCCGCCATAGGCCTTGATCTCGCGGGTGTGCATCCGGTCATAGACCACGCCGACGCAAAGGAAGAGCGCGCCGGAGACGAGGCCGTGCGAGACCATCTGGAACATGGCCCCCTGGATCCCCTGCGGGTTCATGCTGAAGAGGCCCATGGTCACGAAGCCCATGTGGGCGACGGACGAATAAGCGATGAGCTTCTTCATGTCCTCCTGCACCAACGCCACCAGCGAGGTGTAGACGATCGCCACCACGGAGAGCGCGAAGACCATCGGGGCGAAATACACCGAGGCCTCAGGGAACATGGGCAACGACACTCGGATGAAACCGTAGCCGCCCATCTTCAGGAGAATGCCCGCCAGGATGACCGAGCCCGCCGTCGGCGCTTCCACGTGCGCGTCGGGCAACCAGGTGTGGACCGGCCACATGGGCATCTTCACCGCGAAGGAGGCGAAGAAGGCGAGCCAGAGCCAGGTCTGCAGGTTCGAGGCGAACTTGAAGGTCAGCAGCGTCGGGATGTCGGTGGTGCCGGCTGCCCAATACATCGCCATGATGGCGAGCAGCATCAGCACGGAGCCGAGCAGCGTGTAGAGGAAGAACTTGAAGCTCGCATAAATGCGCCGCTTGCCGCCCCAGATGCCGATGATGAGGAACATCGGGATCAGGCCTGCTTCGAAGAACAGGTAGAACAGCACGAGGTCGAGCGCCTCGAAGACGCCGATCATGGTCGTTTCGAGCACGAGGAAGGCGACGAAATATTCCTTCACCCGATGCGTGATCGATTCCCACGACGCCAGGATGCAGAACGGCATCAGGAACGTGGTGAGAAGGATGAAGGGCATCGAGAAGCCATCGACGCCGAGCTTGAAGCGGATCGTCTCGGTCAACCAGGCGTGAGACTCGATCAACTGGAACGAGGCCGAGCCCGTGTCGAACCGGCTCCACGCCACGAGCGACAAGAGGAACGTCGCGATCGTGGTGGCGAGCGCCGCCCAACGTGCGTTGGAGCGCGCTGCCTCGCCGTCGCCGCGAAGCGTGAGGATGAAGGCCGCCCCGACGAGGGGCAGGACGAGAAGGCCGGAGAGGATGCCGAAGCCGAGCATTAATGCGCTCCCCTGAAGAGATAGAAGGTGACGAGAGCGGCAACGCCGATCAGCATGGCGAAGGCATAGTGGTAGAGGTATCCGGTCTGGACCCGCATCACGCCGCGCGTCACGTCGAGAACGCGCGCCGAGATTCCATCAGGCCCGAGCCCGTCGATGATCCGCTGGTCGCCACCGCGCCACAGGAGGCGGCCGAGCCACAGCGTGGGACGCACGAAGATCGCGTCGTAGAGCTCGTCGAAGTACCACTTGTTGAGCAGGAAGCGGTACAGGATCGGATGATCCGCCGCGAGCTGAGCGGGCTTCTTCGCATCGACGATGTACATGTAGACCGCGAGCAGGAACCCTAAGATCATCATGATCGTCGGCAGAAGCGGCACCCAACCCGGCAGATGATGCATCTCTTCCAGGATCTTGTTCTCCGGTCCGGTGAACAGTGCGCCCTTCCAGAAGTGATCATAGCCATGACCGATGAAGGCGCTTTGGAAGACAAAGCCGGCAATGACGGCCCCGATGGCCAGGACGAGCAACGGAATGAGCATCACGAGCGGGCTCTCATGGGGCTTCAGCTCCCCATGGCCGTGACCATGATCGTCATGGGCCGCGTGAGACACGTCGTGACCGCTTTCGTCGTGCTCCGCGCCCTCATGGCTGCCCTCGACATGGCCAGCCGCATGGTTCTCCCAACGGGCGCTGCCCTCGAAGGTCATGAAGAACAGACGCCAGGAATAGAACGAGGTCATGAACGCCGCGATGACCGTCGCCAGGAAGGCGAAGTTACCGGCGGAAGTCCGCGCCGCGAAAGCCGCCTCGATGATGGCGTCCTTGGAATAGTAGCCGGCGGTGAACGGGAAGCCGGTGAGCGCCAGCGTGCCGATCGCCATCATCGCCGTGGTGAACGGGATGTACTTGCGCAGCGCGCCCATGTTCCGCATGTCCTGCTCATGGTGCATCGCGTGGATGACCGAGCCGGCGCCCAAGAACAGCAGGGCCTTGAAGAAGGCGTGCGTGAACAGGTGGAACACGCCCGCGCTATAGGCGCCGACGCCGAGCGCCACGAACATGTAGCCGAGCTGCGAACAGGTCGAATAGGCGATGACGCGCTTGATGTCGTTCTGCACGAGACCGACGGTCGCCGCGAAGAAGGCCGTGATGCCGCCGATGATCGTGACGACGGTCAGGGCCGCGGGCGCATATTCGAAGACCGGCGACAGGCGCGCGACCATGAAGACGCCAGCCGTCACCATGGTGGCGGCATGGATGAGCGCCGAGACCGGGGTCGGGCCTTCCATCGCGTCCGGCAACCAGGTGTGGAGCAGGAACTGCGCCGACTTACCCATCGCGCCCATGAAGAGAAGCAGGCAGGCGATGGTCAGGGCGTGCCACTCGATTCCCAGGAAGTGGAAGTGAGCGTTCTGGAACTCGGCCGCGCGCGGGAAGATCTGGTCGAACGTCACGCCGTTGAACAGCACGAACAGGGTGAAGATGCCGAGCAGGAAGCCGAAATCGCCGACGCGGTTGACGATGAACGCCTTCATGGCGGCAGCGTTCGCCGATTCCTTCTGATACCAGAAGCCGATGAGCAGGTAGCTCGCGAGGCCCACGCCTTCCCAGCCGAAGAACATCTGAACGAGGTTATCCGCCGTCACCAGCATCAGCATGGCGAAGGTGAAGAGCGACAGATAGGCGAAGAAGCGCGAGCGATGCGGATCTTCGTGCATGTAGCCGATGGAGTACACGTGCACGAGGGCGGAGACGGTATTGACCACCACCAGCATCATGGCGGTCAGCGTGTCGATCTTGAACGCCCAATCGACGTTCAGATCACCGACCGACATCCATTGCGCCACCTGAATCCGGGTCGCGCCGGAACCGAAGCCGACCTGAATGAAGGCCACCCATGACAAGGCGGCAGCGACCAGGAGCAGCGCTGTCGTGATAAGCTCGCTCGGACGGGATCCGATAACGCGCCCGAACAGGCCTGCGATGAGGAAGCCGACGAGCGGCAGGAAGACGATTGCGTGGTACATTGATGTTACTTCGCCGATCCGAACGGGCTTAGCCCCTCATCATATTGACGTCTTCAACCGCGATGGAGCCGCGGTTGCGGAAGAAGACCACCAGAATGGCAAGGCCGATGGCCGCCTCCGCCGCCGCGACCGTGAGGATCAGCAGCGCGAAGACCTGGCCGACGATGTCGTTCATGTGGGTCGAAAAGGCGACCATGTTGATGTTGACCGCGAGCAGGATCAGCTCGACCGACATCAAGATGACGATCACGTTCTTCCGGTTGATGAAGATGCCGAACACACCGAGCGTGAACAGCACGGCGGCGACGGTGAGATAGTGGCTCAGGCCGATGACCATCACGTGCCTCCCTTAAATGCCCTGGCGGAAGGGAACCTTCCGCACCTCGACGGCGGTTTCCGGTGTCCGGGCGTTCTGCTTCGCAATGTCCTGGCGCTTCACGCCGACGCGCTCGCGCAGGGTCAGCACGATGGCGCCGATCATCGCCACGAGCAGGATCAGACCAGCCGCCTGGAAGAAGAAGAAATAACGGGTGTAGAGCACCTGCCCGAGAGCCTCGGTGTTGGTCATGACCGTCGGCGACGGGATCGGGACCATCGGAGAGCGCACGAGGCCCGGATCGATCACGTAAGCGCCGATGACCAGGATCAGCTCCAGCAGGAACACGACGCCGATCAGGCCGCCGATCGGCAGGTATTGCAGGAAGCCCTGGCGCAGCTCCGCGAAGTCCACGTCGAGCATCATCACGACGAAGAGGAAGAGCACCGCGACCGCGCCCACATAGACGATGATCAGGATCATCGCCAGGAACTCGGCTCCCATCATCAGGAACAGGCCCGCCGCGTTGACGAAGGCCAGGATGAGGAAGAGCACCGACTGCACGGGATTGCGCGACGCGATCACCATGAAGCCGGAGGCAATGGTGATGGTCGCGAAGAGATAAAAGAAGGCGGCAGTAACCGTCATGCTCAAGCTCAAGCCGCGAGAAGCGGCCCCTTCCGACGTGGCACCGGAGAATCCGGCGGCCTGTCTATAGTTTCCGAATCCGGCAGGAACAACCCGCCGGACATGTTTGCCCCCTGCCCCCACGGGGCAGGGAAATGATCACCGGTACGGTGCGTTCTTCGCGATGTTCCTCGCGATCTCCTGCTCCCATCGGTCGCCGTTCGCGAGCAGCTTCGCCTTGTCGTAGTAAAGCTCCTCGCGGGTCTCCACCGAGAATTCCAGGTTCGGGCCTTCCACGATCGCATCGACCGGGCAAGCTTCCTGGCAGAGGCCGCAATAGATGCACTTCACCATGTCGATGTCGTAACGGGTCGTGCGCCGCGTGCCGTCGTTGCGGCGCGGGCCGGCCTCGATGGTGATGGCCTGAGCCGGGCAGATCGCCTCGCAGAGCTTGCAGGCGATGCAGCGCTCTTCGCCGTTCGGGTAGCGCCTGAGCGCGTGCTCGCCCCGGAAGCGCGGGCCGCGATGGCTCAGCTCGAACGGATAGTTGATCGTCGCCTTCGGCTTGAAGAAGTACTTCATGGTCAGGATGAATCCCGACACGAATTCCTTCAAGAGGAGGGATTTTGCGGCTTGATCGAGGCTCATGAGTCGATCTCCGTTAGTGCATGCCCGGCGCGCGGCCGGTCGCCATCAGGACTGCCGCCACGATGATCACCATGGCGAGCGAGAGCGGCAGGAACACCTTCCAGCCAAGACGCATCAGCTGGTCATAGCGGTAGCGGGGCACCATGGCCTTCGCCATGGCCATGAGGAAGAACAGGAAGCTCGCCTTCACCACGAACCAGATCACGCCAGGCACCCAGGTGAAGGGCGCGAACGGGATCGGCGACAGCCAGCCCCCTAGGAACATGACCGTGCCGAGCGCGCACATGGTCATGATGGCCACGTATTCGCCGAGCATGAACAACAGGTACGGGGTCGAGGAATATTCAACCATGTAGCCGGCCACCAGTTCCGACTCCGCCTCGGGCAGATCGAAAGGCGGGCGGTTCGTCTCGGCCATGGCCGAAATGAAGAACACCACGAACATCGGGAACAGCGGCAGCCAGTACCAGCCGAGAATACCGAGGCTGGAATCCTGAGCCTCCACGATCTTCGACAAGTTCAGCGTACCGGCGCACATGAGCACCGTCACGATGACGAAGCCGATGGAGACTTCGTAGGACACCATCTGCGCAGCCGAACGGAGCGCGCCGAGGAAGGGGTATTTCGAGTTCGACGCCCAGCCGCCCATGATGATGCCGTAAACACCAAGCGACGAGATCGCGAAGATATAGAGAATGCCCACATTGATGTTGGCGATGGCCCAGCCCGCATTCAGCGGGATGACCGCCCAGGACGCGAGCGCGAGCGTGCAGGTCAAAAGCGGAGCCAGAAGGAACATGCCCTTGTTCGCAGGGGCCGGAATGACCGGCTCCTTGAACACGAACTTCAGGAGGTCCGCGAAGGATTGAAACAATCCCCAGGGGCCAACCACGTTCGGACCACGGCGCAGCTGCACCGCCGCCCAGACCTTGCGGTCGGCGAGCAGCGCATAGGCGATGAAGATGAGCAGCGCGACAAGCATGAGCAAGCTCTTGCCCAGCATGATCGCGACCGAGAGGAGAATATCTCCGAGTTCCATATCGCTTCCTCTTACTCGGCCGCTTCGAGCCGCAGGCCACGAGCGAGCGCAGAGCACTCAGCCATGACGCCGGACGCGCGAGCGATCGGGTTCGTGAGATAGAAGTCCATGACCGGGCTGGTGAAACCCTCACGGCCCGGTGTTCCGCCAAGACCGGCGAGCACCTGAACCGCGGAAGCCGCATCGGCCGCCGAGACGACATCGACAGCGCCCAGGTGCGGATGCTCAGCATAGAGCTTCTGGCGCAGTGCGCTGAGCGAGTCGAACGGCAGGCGATGACCGAGTCCATCCGACAGAGCGCGCAGGATCGCCCAATCTTCGCGGGCCTCGCCCGGCGGGAACGCCGCTCGGCCGCCCATCTGCACCCGGCCTTCGGTGTTGACGTAAGTGCCGGACTTTTCCGTGTAGGTCGCGCCCGGAAGGATCACGTCGGCGCGATGAGCGCCGCGATCACCATGGGTGCCCTGGTAGATCACGAAGGTGCCCGGAGCGACGTCGATCTCGTCAGCGCCGAGGTTGAACAGCACGTCAACGCCGCCTGCCGCCATCTGGCGGGCGGTCAACCCACCCTCACCCGGCACGAAGCCGAGATCGAGCGCGCCGACGCGCGAGGCAGCGGTGTGGAGGATCGAGAAACCGTTCCAACCGTCCTTGACCGCGCCCACCTCTTTAGCCACCTGCGCTGCAAGCGACAGAACCGCGAGACCGTCGGGACGTGAGAGAGCCCCCTGCCCCACGATGATGAGCGGGTGCTTTGCGCCCTTCAGCTTCTCGGCGAAGCTGTGGCGGCCTGCGAGGATCTCGGCCAGCGTCTCAGGGCCAGCGCCGAGATAATCGTAATCGTAAGTCAGATCCGCCTTCTCGCCGATCACGCCAATCGGCATCGGCGCGAAGCGCCAACGCTTGCGGATGCGCACATTGACGAGCGACCCTTCGATGCGCGGGTTCGACCCGACGATGAGGATCGCGTCCGCATCTTCGATGCCGGGGATGGTGGAGTTGAACAGGTACGACGCGCGGCCATAAGCCGGCGACAGCACCGTTCCGTCCTGGCGAGCGTCGATGTTCTTGACGCCGAGGCTCTGCATGAGAGCCTTCAGGGCATACATCTCTTCGACCGCCGCGAGATCACCCGCAATCGCGCCGATGCGCTTCGGATCAGCGCCCTTCACGCGGTTGGCGATGACGCCGAACGCTTCCTGCCACGAGGCCGGACGCAGGCGGCCGTTCTCGCGCACGAAGGGACGGTCGAGACGCTGCAGGCGCAGACCGTCGACAATGTGGCGCGCCTTGTCGGTGATCCATTCCTCGTTCACCGCCTCGTTCACGCGCGGCAGAATGCGCATGACCTCGCGGCCACGGGAATCGACGCGGATCGCGGAGCCGACAGCGTCCGTCACGTCCACGGAATCGGTCTTGGACAATTCCCAGGGACGGTAGTGGAAAGCTTCCGGCTTATGGGTCAGCGCACCGACGGGGCAGAGATCAGCCACGTTCGATTGCAGCTCGGAGCCCAGAGCCTTCTCGAGATAGCTGGTGATCTCCATGTCCTCGCCGCGCCAGATCGCGCCGAGATCCGACACGCCCGCCACCTCGGTGGTGAAGCGGATGCAGCGGGTGCAGTGAATGCACCGGTTCATGGAGGTCTTCACGAGCGGGCCGAGATCCTTGTCCGGCACCGCGCGCTTGTTTTCGTGATAGCGGCTGGTGTCGACGCCGTAGGCCATTGCCTGGTCCTGCAGGTCGCACTGGCCGCCCTGGTCGCAGATCGGGCAATCAAGCGGATGGTTGATGAGGAGGAACTCCATCACCCCTTCGCGCGCCTTCTTCACCGTCGCCGACTTGGTCGACACTTCCGGTGGCTCGCCGTTCGGGCCCGGGCGGCAATCGCGAACACCCCAGGCGCAGGACGCGACCGGCTTCGGCGCGCCCTTCACCTCGACGAGGCACATGCGGCAATTGCCGGCGATGGAAAGACGCTCATGGAAGCAGAAACGCGGAATTTCCGCGCCCGCCGCTTCAGCCGCCTGGAGCAGCGTGTATTCCGGCGGAACGTCTACCTCAACGCCATCTACGATGATCTTGGCCATCTTTAATCTCTCACTCCGCCGCCATCATCACGGATTCAGAATGCGGGTTCGCCGCGTAGTCATCGATGCGCTTCTCGATCTCGTGCCGGAAGTGGCGGATGAGACCTTGAACCGGCCACGCCGCCGCGTCGCCGAGCGCGCAGATGGTGTGGCCTTCGATCTGGGTCGAAACCTCAAGCAGCATGTCAATTTCGCGCTTCTGGGCGCGGCCTTCCGCCATGCGGTTCAACACGCGCCACATCCAGCCCGTGCCCTCGCGACACGGCGTGCACTGGCCGCAGCTCTCGTGCTTGTAGAAATACGAGATGCGGGCGATGGCGCGCACGATATCGGTCGACTTGTCCATGACGATCACCGCCGCCGTGCCGAGGCCGGAGCGAAGATTGCGCAGGGTGTCGAAATCCATGTACGCGTCGATGATCTGGTCGGCGGGAACGCACGGCACCGAGGAGCCGCCGGGGATCACTGCGAGCAGGTTGTCCCAGCCGCCGCGAATGCCGCCGCAATGGGTGTCGATCAGCTCGCGGAAGGTGATGCCCATGGCCTCTTCCACGTTGCAGGGCTTGTTCACATGCCCCGACACGCAGAACAGCTTGGTGCCGACATTGTTCGGACGGCCGATGCTGGAGAACCACGACGCACCACGGCGCAGGATCTCGCCCGCCACCGCGATCGACTCGACGTTGTTCACCGTCGTCGGGCAGCCATAGAGACCCATATTCGCCGGGAACGGGGGCTTCAGGCGCGGCATGCCCTTCTTGCCCTCGAGGCTCTCAAGCAGAGCCGTCTCCTCGCCGCAGATGTAAGCGCCCGCGCCGTGATGGAGATAGAGGTCGAAGGGATAGCCGTGGATGTTGTCCTTGCCGATGAGCTTCGCCTCATAGGCCTCGTCGATGGCCTTCTGCAGCGCATGCTTCTCGGTGATGTACTCGCCGCGGATGTAGATATAGGCGGCGTTCGCGTTCATGGCGAAGGACGCGATCAGGCAGCCCTCGATGAGAAGATGCGGATCGTGCCGCATGATCTCGCGATCCTTACAGGTGCCGGGCTCCGACTCGTCCGCGTTGACCACGAGATAGCTCGGGCGGCCATCCGACTGCTTGGGCATGAAGGACCACTTCATGCCGGTCGGGAAGCCCGCGCCGCCGCGGCCGCGCAAGCCGGACTTCTTCATCTCGTCGATGATCCAGTCGCGGCCCTTTTCGAGCAGGAACTTCGTGCCGTCCCACGCGCCGCGCATCTTCGCGGCCTTCAGGTCCGGCGAGTGCAAGCCGTAGAGGTTGGTGAAAATGCGGTCCTTGTCCTGAAGCATCTGTCGTTCCTCCTCAGGACTTCTTGTCTTGGCCAGCGGGCTCGGCGGTTTTCACCGCCTCTTCCTCGAAGCGCTTGCGCCAGGTGCCGATCATCGAGCCGTCATAGAGCGACGGGTCGGTCAGCGTCTTGATCGCATCTTGCGGCTCGGAGGCGCGACGTCCGTTCTGCGGGCCCTTCTTCACGGGCCGTCCGGCGGCGAGATCGTCGAGAAGCTTCTCGAAATTCTCCGTCGTCAGGTCTTCGTAGTAATCGTCGTTGATCTGCACCATCGGCGCGTTGCAGCACGCGCCCAGGCACTCGACTTCGAGCCAGGAGAAGTTACCGTCGGCGGAAACGTGGTTCTGCTCGCCAATGCGACGCTCCAGAACCTTCTTGATGTCGCCCGCGCCGCGCAGCTGGCATGGCGTCGTGCCGCAGAACTGGATGAAATATTTTCCAACCGGCTCGAGGTTGAACATCGTGTAGAAGGTCGCCACTTCCATCACGCGGATGTCGGGCATGTCGAGCTTGGCCGCGACGGCCTCGATAGCCTTCTGCGGAAGCCAGCCACCGGCCTGCTCCTGCGCCCGCCACAACAACGGGATCACCGCCGAAGCCTGACGGCCCGGCGGGTATTTGGCGATCTGCTGATCCGCAAAAACTTCGTTCTCGGGCGAGAACGCGAAGCTCTTGGGCTGGATCTCTTCAGGCGCGAGCTTACGAACGGCCATTCACTCTTCTCCTCATCGTCATGGCCGGGTTTGGCCCGGCCATCCACGACTTGAACCTTTCATCACGCTCCAGGAGCGCGGTTGCCGGACCCACAACCGGGTCCAGCCAGAACTTTTAACGATCGACCTCGCCGAACACGATGTCGATGGAGCCCAGAATGCCAGCGACGTCGGCCAGCATGTGGCCGCGGCACAGGAAATCCATGGCCTGAAGATGCGCGAAACCGGGGGCGCGGATCTTGCAGCGATAGGGCTTGTTGCCACCATCCGCCACGAGATAGACGCCGAACTCGCCCTTCGGTGCCTCAACGGCGGCGTAGACTTCGCCCGCCGGCACGTGGAAGCCCTCGGTATAGAGCTTGAAGTGATGGATCAGCGCTTCCATCGAACGCTTCATATCCTTGCGCGACGGAGGAACGACCTTGCCGTCGAGCGTGTTCACCGGCCCCTTGCCCGCAGGCTCGCGAAGCTTGGTCACGCATTGGCGCATGATGCGCACGCTCTGGCGCATCTCTTCCATGCGGATGACCTGACGGTCATAGTTATCGCAGTTCTTGCCGACGGGGATGTCGAATTCCATCTCCTCGTAGCACTCGTAGGGCTGCGCCTTGCGCAGGTCCCACGCAGCGCCTGAGCCGCGCACCATGACGCCCGAGAAGCCCCATTTCCAGCAATCCTCCAGCGACACCACGCCGATATCGACGTTGCGCTGCTTGAAGATCCGGTTGCCGATCACGAGCGTATCGAGATCGTCCAGAACCTTCAGGAACGGATCGCAGAAAGCCTCGATATCGTCGATCAGCTCAGGCGGCAGGTCCATGTTGACGCCGCCGGGCCGGATGTAATTGGCATGCATGCGCGCGCCGGAGGCCCGCTCATAGAACACCATCAGCTTCTCGCGCTCCTCGAAGCCCCACAGCGGGGGCGTGAGCGCGCCGACGTCCATGGCCTGCGTGGTCACGTTGAGAAGATGCGACAGCAAGCGGCCGATTTCGGAGTACAGCACGCGGATCAGCTGCGCGCGGCGCGGCACCTCGATGCCGAGAAGCTTCTCCACCGCCAGGCAGAAAGCATGCTCCTGATTCATCGGCGCGACGTAATCGAGCCGGTCGAAATAAGGAGTCGCCTGGGTATAGGTCTTGTACTCGATCAGCTTCTCGGTGCCGCGATGCAGCAGGCCGATATGCGGATCGACACGCTCGACGATTTCGCCGTCCAGCTCCAGCACGAGGCGCAGCACGCCGTGCGCCGCCGGATGCTGCGGGCCGAAATTGATCGAGAAGTTGCGGATATTATGCTCGCCCATGGGCCGCCCTCTCCGCCTTATGCCTTGGCCTTCTCATCGCCGGGCAGCACGTATTCCGTGCCCTCCCAAGGCGAGAGAAAGTCGAAATTGCGGAATTCCTGATTGAGCTTCACCGGCTCATAGACCACGCGCCCCTGTGCATCGTCGTAGCGAACCTCGACGAAGCCGGTGAGCGGGAAGTCCTTGCGCAAGGGGAAGCCTTCGAAGCCGTAATCGGTCAGAATACGGCGAAGGTCCGGGTGGCCGGAGAACAAGATGCCGTAGAGGTCATAAGCCTCACGCTCGAACCAGTTCGCCGCCGGGAAGAGGCCGATCAGCGACGGCACCGGAGTCACCTCGTCCGTCTCCACCTTCACGCGGATGCGGCGGTTATGGTGGGGGGCGAGGAAGTGATAGACCACGTCGAAACGCTTCTCGCGCGACGGATAATCCACGCCGCAGATGTCGATGAAGCAGATGAACCGGCACTGGGAATCGTCCCGCAGGAACGTCACCGTGCGCAGGATGTCCTCACCGCGAACGGTGATGGTCAGCTCGCCATACGCGATATCCCGCGCCGCCACCGCCGCGCCAAGAGACGCGGCGATATGGTCGCTCAAAGCTTGGAGCTCAGCACTCATGAGAATGATCCTTGCTCAGCGCTCGATCGTGCCGGTACGGCGGATTTTCTTCTGCAGCAGCAGCACGCCGTATAGCAGCGCTTCTGCGGTCGGAGGACAGCCAGGCACATAAATGTCGACGGGCACGATGCGGTCGCAACCGCGCACCACCGAATAGGAATAATGGTAGTAACCGCCGCCATTGGCGCAGGAGCCCATGGAGATCACGTAACGCGGCTCCGGCATCTGGTCGTAGACCTTGCGGAGCGCGGGAGCCATCTTGTTGGTCAAGGTGCCGGCCACGATCATCACGTCGGACTGACGCGGGCTTGCCCGCGGCGCGAAACCGAAGCGCTCCACGTCGTAGCGAGGCATCGACATCTGCATCATCTCGACCGCGCAGCAGGCGAGGCCGAAAGTCATCCACATCAGCGAGCCGGTACGGGCCCAGTTGATGAGATCCTCGGTCGAGGTGATGAGAAAGCCCTTATCGGCCAGCTCATCCTTGATCGAGAGAAAATACGGGTCGCTCGCACCGATCGGCTGCCCGGTGGCAGGATCGAGAGCGCCGACGGGGCTCGGGGCGACGAGGGTCGCGCGGGTGTCTGTGATCAATCCCATTCCAGGGCCCCCTTCTTCCACTCGTAAACGAACCCGACCGTCAGAACCCCAAGGAAGATCATCATGGAGGTGAAGCCGAACCAGCCCAGCTTCCCGAAGGTGATGGCCCAGGGGAACAGGAACGCCACTTCGAGGTCGAAGATGATGAAGAGGATGGCAACCAGGTAGAAGCGCACATCGAACTTCATGCGGGCGTCATCGAAGGCATTGAACCCGCACTCGTAGGCCGACAGCTTTTCGGTATCCGGACGGCTATAGGCGACGATGAACGGCGCCACGAGCAGCGCCAGCCCGATCACGAGCGATACGCCGATAAAGATGACGAGAGGCAGGTAGTCGGCGAGGAGATTCGTCATGCGACACCTAAAGGAACGGAGCACGGCTAAAACGCCGGCAACAACCCACGCATTTAAGCCGCAGACGACCCGCTGAAAGGCCCTGCGGCAATCCAAGAATTGTGCGGGAGGCTTAGCGGAGTTCCCCTGCCCTGACAAGTGTTTGCGGGGTCGCAAAAGAACCTTTCCAAACTAGGATATTGCTCACCCGGCAAAGTTGTCCCTTGACGGTTTGGAGCCTGCTTCGAACCGATTTTCGCCTAACCCGGCCCCGGGTTCGCTTCCTGACCGCCCAGAACACGGCGACATTCCGATTTCAGGGACCTTGAGCGGTGAATTCCGTAAGAATCGGCCAAGCCCGCCGCAAGCGATCAAGCGATCTGCGGCGAGCTCAGTATCCCCAAGCGGAGCACAAGCGGCCCTGCATTCGAATTGTCGAAGAATCGGACAGGTCAGCGATTCCGTCTCATGTCGTCGCGAGAATATTGGAACCTGGGCGGCGCGGAGGCGATCCGGCAGACGGGGGGCCATGCGGAGGCATCACGGGGCGTCAAGCGCCATCGGGCCAGTCGCAGAACAGCAGTCGATGCCCGAAGGCATCGTCACTGTTTCGTCAAACATTTAACGGAGGTAAGTGGCGCGGGCGACGGGGCTCGAACCCGCGACCTCCGGCGTGACAGGCCGGCACTCTAACCAACTGAGCTACGCCCGCGCATTGTTCCGCCGAGGCGGTTTTGGGCAACCGCCGAAGCGGTGTGGGGGCGGTTTAAGGGGGCCTTAGACCCCTGTCAAGCGCTCCGTGCGCTCCTTCTAAAAATAGCTGATCGAAACATCGATTTCGCCAACCACGTCCGGCCGGAATCCAGGCCTTTCGAACAACGTCGAGCCGGCGCAGCTTAAGCTTTACCGTGGCGCGAAGCCCAAACGAGTAACAAACGAATTAAATCAGCCTATCGAAGATACCGCCTTCCGTCGAAGCGTCACTCGAATCGAGGCTGCTTTCGCATCGACACGAAGAATCAAAATCGACTCATGACCGGCTGGTCGCTGTGTTTATTGAGCGGCTGTCTGATTCACGGATGACACTGCTCAGGCGGCGCGATTGCGATACGGCCTCGAGCGACAGAGCGCGAACGGCGCGACGACAAAAAAAAGGGCCGCCTGTTGCAGCGGCCCTAATTCAGGGAAAACCTTGGAGGAGATACGCCGCCAGTCACTGCGACGTCTGGGAAATAGTTATGTGTCGCCGTCGACGAGTGCCATCCCCGCATTTCGAATGCTGGCCTGCGCCCCGTGCATGGATTCGTCGTGTCACCCCAAAACGGTCGCGGTTTTCGACAAGGCCTTAATCTCGCCCCTGAACTTGAACACGCGAAACATCGGAGGGGCCACGAGGCAGACGAACGAACCAATTACCAAACAGACGAGCAATGTAACCACGAAAGCCTCCCATCATCGATAGCGACCAGCGTGCTCCGGAGCGCTCAACGAAGGCTTAACGACGCGCACCCGATCCGCCCTTTCCCCGCTTTCCACCGCGCTGACGCTCGCTCGTTCCTCGCAAGCGCTGCGCCATCGGTGAGAGCCGGCGGAACCACAATTATTCGCTTGGCTTTCGCGTGCCTTGTCTCTGACGATACGAAGCCCCACGCATATCGGCATACGACCAAATCGAAGCGCGTTAGATGGCAAGCGCTCTATCAACGCCCCTTCCCGCCAGCGCTGCACGGGCGAGCACGGTTGAAGCGACATTCCGAGGAGCATGATGAAGCGGCGACAGGTTAACCGCCGACCTTCGCGGTGGGGGCGCTGCATCGTGAAGCGCGACCTCTTCTTCCTCGATTGGAGTCAGACAATAAGAGGGCTCTATGTGCGCATTCGTAAGGACATCCCGGAAGGAGCAGCTGCTCGCCAGCCCACAATCAAAGCGGTGTTGCACTTACGCAACGGAATTGAATGAAATTGAACGGATCATCTTTTATTTGTTGTGCAATTTTTCCTAAAAGTTACGCTAAATGTTGAAAAACAAGTCAACTCGCAGGTAATCTTGAATTGACCGAACACGATTTTGATAAGCTTTTCTTCAGCGCCATACCGAGAGCCACTCGTGCTGTGGTCATATCGCTAACCGCCTACGCTCTATTGAGGCTTCAGGCGCACTATGATTTTAGTTTCATTCTGTTTGCTTGCACTGTTTTTGCCCTAACAATGCTCAACAACATGCAGAGTGTAGTAAAGACACTACTAATTTTACTCTTGTTAGCTGTATTCGTACCCAAAGAACTTATTTCTAAAGTCGCTATGCTGTTGGGATAAATGCCGTGTAAAGCTCATCGCTCGGTTCAGCACCGTCACATGAGCTGCAAGACATACAGCAGCCACCCATTTCGCATCTCTGACCGCCTCTTGGCTCATGCGCGCCGTTGGGAGCAATCCGGCACACATACCCGTGCGCGAGCCCCCGAGGGGCAAGCGGTCGAAGAAGACGGCCCGAATCAACAGGGGTTCGGTGAAAAGTGGCTTTGCGCCTCCTACGCGCCCCCTGCCACTTGGGCGGCCAGCCATTCGGCGACGTTGCTCAGGCTCTGAGGACGACAGAAAGGACGTCGAGAACGTCTATGGCCAAGTACACCCCGAAGCATCTGAGAGGGGTCGTAAATGCCGTTTCCGAGCGGTTTCCGTCGCAAGAACCGTCGGAGCAAAGGGTCGTGAACGAGATGACCGACCGTAAGGCTGTTGAGATACAATCAGAAAATATGGTGGGCGGTGACGGGCTCGAACCGCCGACCCTCTCGGTGTAAACGAGATGCTCTACCAACTGAGCTAACCGCCCTGATACGCCTCACATAAAAAGAGACGGCCGACAACGCAAGCGCTGTCGGCCTTCTTTGGAGTAAAATCGCGATGACCAACGTCCCGCGTTCACTCCAACTTCCCGTCAACGCATGATCTTGCTGGAAAACCGGTTCCCATTTTGCCGGATCATGCGGAAGAAGCAATATCGCCGAAAAAACGATTACTTGTTGTTCACGGCGTCCTTCAGGCCCGCGCCAGCGCGGAACTTCGGGGTCTTCGAGGCCGGAACCTTTACCTTCTCACCGGTGCGCGGGTTGCGCGCTTCGCCGGCGGCGCGGTTCGTGACAACGAACGTGCCGAAGCCGACGATCTTGACTTCGTCGCCCTTCTTCAGAGCGCCCGTGATGGCCTCGATGGCGGCGTCGATCGCCTCACCAGCCTGGCCACGGGTCAGGCCCACCTTGTCGGCGACAGCCGCAACGAGCTCGCCTTTGTTCATCTTCATATCCTCCAATGATCACGGCGGCATCAAGACGTGTCGTGCCGCCGTTTCAGGGACCACTCGTGTGGCGCAAAGCTGGTCCGTGCGCAACCCCTGAACTGGCTGAAATGAGCCATTTTTCGACATTCCACATCAAAAAATAAGCCCCCGGATTCATCATCCGAGGGCCTTGATAAAGATGACGTTGCGTCAGGTTTAGTGGGCGATCACACCGACCGAATCATCGTCGGAGGCCGCGGCTTTGGGCGCGTTCAGCATCGAGGCTTCGTCCCATTCGATCGGCTCAGGCATGCGCACGAGGGCATGTTGCAGCACCTGATCCATCATCGAAACCGGGACAATTTCGAGGCCATTCTTTACGCTCACCGGCAGATCGACCAGATCCTTCGCGTTCTCTTCGGGAATCAGAACCTTCTTAATTCCACCCCGAAGCGCAGCGAGGAGCTTTTCCTTCAATCCGCCGATCGGAAGCACCCTGCCCCGCAGCGTCACCTCACCCGTCATGGCGATATCGCGGCGAACCGGGATACCCGTGAAGACGGAAACGATTGCGGTCGCCATCGCGATGCCGGCCGAGGGACCATCCTTGGGCGTCGCGCCTTCCGGCACGTGCACGTGAATGTCCTTGCGGTCGAACGTGGGCGGCTCGACGCCGAAATCGACGGCACGGGAGCGGACATAGGACGCCGCTGCCGAGATCGATTCCTTCATGACGTCACGCAAGTTACCCGTGACGGTCATCTTACCCTTGCCCGGCATCATGATGCCTTCGATGGTGAGCAACTCACCACCGACCTCGGTCCAGGCGAGACCGGTGACCACGCCCACCATGTCCTCGGCCTCGACTTCGCCGTAGCGATAGCGCGGGGGCCCGAGGAAATCAGGCAGATTGGCGGTCGTCACCTCAACCTTTGCGACCTTGGAGAGAAGGATCTCCTTCACGGCCTTGCGTATGAGGTTCGCCAGTTCACGCTCCAGATTACGCACGCCCGCTTCGCGGGTGTAGCGCCGGATGAGCATGAGCAGCGCCTCGTCGTCGATCGTCCACTCTTTCTCCACCAGACCATGCTTCTTCATGGCCGACGGAATCAGGTGCGTGCGAGCGATCTCGGCCTTCTCTTCCTCGGTGTAACCCGCGATGCGGATGACTTCCATACGGTCGAGAAGCGGCGCCGGGATGTTCATCGTGTTGGCGGTCGTCACGAACATGACGTTCGACAGGTCGTAATCGACTTCGAGGTAATGGTCGTTGAACGTGTTGTTCTGCTCAGGGTCGAGAACCTCGAGCAAAGCCGCCGACGGATCGCCGCGGAAGTCCATCCCCATCTTGTCGATCTCGTCGAGCAGGATCAGCGGGTTGGACGTCTTGGCCTTGCGCATCGACTGGATGATCTTGCCGGGCATCGAACCGATATAGGTCCGGCGGTGACCGCGGATCTCCGACTCGTCCCTCACGCCGCCCAGCGACATGCGCACGAACTCACGCCCCGTCGCCTTGGCGATGGACTTGCCGAGCGAGGTCTTGCCGACGCCCGGAGGCCCGACGAGACACAGGATCGGGCCTGTGAGCTTGTTGGCGCGCTGCTGAACCGCGAGGTATTCGACGATACGTTCCTTGACCTTGTCGAGACCGTAGTGATCGGAATCGAGCAGGTCCTGAGCCGCCTTCAGATCCTTCTTCATCTTCGAGCGGCGGGCCCACGGAATGCCGAGCAGCCAGTCGAGATAGTTGCGCACGACGGTCGCTTCCGCGGACATGGGCGACATCTGGCGGAGCTTCTTCAGCTCGCCTAGCGCCTTTTCACGGGCTTCCTTCGTAAACTTGGTCTTTTCGATCTTCTCTTCGAGCTCGGCCAACTCGTCGCGACCTTCGTCGTCGCCGAGCTCCTTCTGGATCGCCTTCATCTGCTCGTTGAGGTAGTACTCGCGCTGCGTCTTCTCCATCTGACGCTTCACGCGTGTGCGAATGCGCTTCTCGACCTGAAGCACGGAGATTTCACTCTCCATGAGGCCGAGAACCTTCTCGAGCCGCTGGGCGACGGTCGGGATCTCAAGGATGGCCTGCTTGTCGGCGATCTTGATGGCGAGATGCGAAGCGATCGTATCGGCGAGCTTCGCCGGATCGTCGATCTGGGTCACGGCGGAGACGACCTCCGGCGAAACCTTCTTGTTCAGCTTCACATAATTCTCAAACTCGGACACGACAGAGCGAGCAAGCGCTTCGGCCTCGATCTGATCGCCAAGCGAGTCGGACAGAGCCTCGGCTTCCGCTTCATAATATTCGTCGGTCCGGGTGTAGTTCTTCACCTGGGCGCGGCTGGCGCCCTCGACCAGCACCTTCACGGTGCCGTCGGGCAGCTTCAGCAACTGCAGCACACTTGCCAGGGTGCCGACCTTGTAAATTGCATCCGTGGCCGGATCATCGTCCGTGGCGTCGATCTGCGTTGCCAGGAGGATGTGACGGTCCCCCTTGACCACTTCCTCAAGCGCACGGATCGACTTTTCGCGGCCGACGAAGAGCGGCACGATCATGTGCGGAAAGACGACAATATCGCGCAGAGGCAGAACCGCATAGGTTCCGGTCGAGCCTGGGACGACAGGCTGACGTGGCTTCGATTGTGTCATGAGACGCATCCTTTCGACTGCGTCCGAAAAACCCCTCTAATGAGCGGGATCGCGGACGGGAAACCGGAACGCTCAAGCTATTATTATTGGCTGCGTCCGGTACGTGGCGGCATCCCTCGAACGATGAGCTGACGACGTTCACGCAAGAGATGATTTGGCGTCGCGGACCTGAGGTTTCAAGAACTAGGCCCGCGACACTTCGTTACAAAATTACCGTCCCTTAAGCGCTGGCGCTGGCGGTCTGCTCACCGCGATCGCCGTGGATGAAGAGCGGCTTGGCTTTGCCCTCCACCACCTCGGGGCCGATAACCACCTGCTCGACGGAATCGAGCCCCGGCAGGTCGTACATGGTCTCGAGCAGGATGCCCTCCATGATGGAGCGCAGGCCTCGAGCACCGGTCCGGCGCTCGATCGCCTTGCGCGCGATCATGGACAACGCCTCCTCCTGGAAGGTCAGGTTCACGTTCTCCATCTCGAAGAGACGCTGATACTGCTTCACCAGGGCGTTCTTGGGCTCCTGAAGGATGCGCTTGAGGGCTTCCTCATCCAGGTCTTCAAGAGTAGCGATCACAGGCAAACGGCCGACGAATTCCGGAATGAGGCCGAATTTCAGCAGATCTTCGGGCTCGACCTCGCGGAAGATTTCGCCCGTCCGGCGGTCATCCGGCGAGCTGACGGAAGCGCCGAAGCCGATCGAGGTGCCCTTGCCGCGGCTCGAAATGATCCGCTCCAGGCCCGCGAACGCACCGCCGCAGATGAACAGGATGTTCGTGGTATCGACCTGCAGGAACTCCTGCTGCGGGTGCTTGCGGCCCCCTTGAGGCGGCACGGAAGCGACGGTGCCTTCCATGATCTTCAGAAGCGCCTGCTGCACGCCCTCGCCCGATACATCGCGGGTGATCGACGGGTTGTCGGACTTGCGCGAGATCTTGTCGATTTCGTCGATATAGACGATGCCGCGCTGCGCCCGCTCGACATTGTAGTCGGAGGCCTGGAGCAGCTTGAGGATGATGTTCTCGACATCCTCGCCGACATAGCCCGCCTCAGTCAGGGTCGTGGCGTCAGCCATGGTGAACGGCACATCGAGGATGCGGGCGAGCGTCTGCGCAAGCAGGGTCTTGCCCGAGCCGGTGGGGCCGATCAGGAGGATATTGGACTTCGCCAACTCGACGTCATTGTGTTTCGTCGCGTGGGCGAGGCGCTTGTAATGGTTATGGACCGCGACGGAGAGCACCTTCTTGGCGTGCTCCTGCCCGATCACGTAGTCGTCGAGGACGCGACTGATTTCCTTCGGGGTCGGCACCCCGTCGCGCGACTTCACGAGCGACGACTTCGACTCCTCGCGGATGATGTCCATGCACAGCTCGACGCATTCATCGCAGATGAAAACCGTCGGGCCAGCGATCAGCTTACGAACCTCATGCTGGCTCTTGCCGCAAAAGGAGCAGTACAGCGTGCTCTTAGAGTCGTTGCCGCCAGCCTTGGTCATTCTCACATCTCCAATCAGTGCGGGGACGGCCTGTGCCGACCCTGCACCCCTTAAGTTTATGTGCGTCGGAACTAATGAAAGGTTCCGACGCTAAAAATTTGAGCCGTCAAATTATCTTGCCTCCCCGAATTCCCATGCAAACACGCCAATGACGCGCGATCAATAGGAACGGGGCGACAGGCTAAAAAGACGCACCAGGACGGAATTTGTCCCCAGGTTTTAAGGATTAGGCAGGGGTCGCCGCCGGTTCAGGGCGCTTCGTGATGACCTGATCGATGATGCCGAATTCCTTGGCGGCATCGGCCGTCATGAAGTTGTCGCGCTCCAGAGCCTGCTCGACCGAGACCAGATCCCGACCCGTATGGTTCACGTAGATTTCATTGAGTCGGCGCTTCAGGGCCTCGCTCTCGCGGGCGTGAATCATGATGTCGGTCACCTGACCCTGATAGCCGCCGGAGGGCTGGTGGACCATGATTCGAGCATTCGGGAGAGCGAAACGCTGACCCGCCTCGCCGGCGGCCAGAAGCAGCGAACCCATCGAAGCCGCCTGGCCGA
This sequence comes from Microvirga alba, assembly GCF_015694465.1. Taxonomy (GTDB): domain Bacteria; phylum Pseudomonadota; class Alphaproteobacteria; order Rhizobiales; family Beijerinckiaceae; genus Microvirga; species Microvirga alba. The sequence goes on along the minus strand of NZ_JADQDO010000001.1, from coordinate 843,411 downwards.
CGCAGAGCGTCGAAACGGGGCAACGGATGAACTGCATGGTGTCGTAGATCGACAGACCGGAGGTCACGACGCCACCGGGCGAATTGATGTAGAAGGAAATCTCCTTCTTCGGGTTCTCGGCTTCGAGGAACAGAAGCTGCGCCACGATCAGCGAGGCCGAATAGTCTTCGACGGGACCCGTGAGGAAGATAATCCGCTCGCGCAAGAGGCGCGAATAGATGTCGAAGGCGCGCTCGCCGCGATTCGACTGCTCGACCACCATCGGGACGAGCGTGTTGTTATAGAGGGCGACCGGATCTCTCATCGTCTCACTGCTCCAAAATACGGCCGCGCGAGCGCGCGGCCGTCAGAATGATGCAAACAGCGAGACGCTTAAGAAGGCGTTACTCGCTCTTGCTGGCTTTCTTTGCGCCCTTGGCCTTCGAGGTCTTCGCCTTCGGCTCGGAAGAGGCTTCCTCACCGTCGTCGTCCCCGAAAAGCGCGTCCTTCGAGACGGTCTCGTCGACCACCTTCACCTGAGACAGGATCTGGTCGACAACCTTCTCCTCGAACAACGGCGCCCGAATTTCAGCCAGGGCCTGCGGGTTCTTCCGGTAGAAGTCCCAAACCTGCTTTTCCTGGCCGGGATACTGACGGACCCGCTCGATGAGAGCTTGAGTGACCTCATCGTCGGAAATCTTGATATCGGACTTCTCACCGATCTGCGCAAGCACCAAGCCGAGGCGCACGCGACGCTCCGCGATCTTACGGTAATCGGCGCGAGCTTCCTCTTCCGTCGTCTCTTCATCGGCGAACGAGCGGTTGTTCGACTTCATGTCGCTCTCGACCTGAGACCAAACAGCCGCGAATTCCTGCTCCACGAGGCTCGGGGGCAGCTCGAAGCTGTACTTGGAATCGAGAGAATCGAGCAGCTCTTTCTTCACCTTGCGGCGGGACTGAGCATCGAAATCGCGCTGAATGGCGCTGCGGACGGCGTCCTTCAGCTTGTCGAGCGATTCCATGCCGAAGCCCTTGGCGAGCTCGTCATCGATCTTCAGCTCGCCCGGAGCCTCGACCTCATTCACGGTCACATCGAACTCGGCGTCCTTGCCGGCCAGATGCGGAGCCAGATAGTTGGTCGGGAAGGTGACCTTCACGAGCTTCGTGTCGCCAGCCTTGAGGCCGACGAGCTGCTCCTCGAAACCGGGGATGAAGGTGTTGGAGCCGAGCTCGACGCGGACGTCCTCACCCTTGCCGCCTTCGAATTCGGCGCCGTCGATGCGGCCCACGAAAGCGACCACGACCCGGTCGCCGTCGGCAGCCTTGCCCTTCTTGGGCTCGAAGGAACGGTTCTGCTTGGCCATGCGCTCAAGCGATTCGGTGATCTCGGCGTCAGAAACCTCAGCCGTCGGCTTCTTGATGGTCACGTCCGACAGATCGACCAGATCGAAGGTGGGCAGAACCTCGAGGGCGACGGTGAAGGCCAGATCGCCCTTGGCGTTCATGACCTTCTCGACCTCTTCCTTGTTCTCGGGAAACTGAACCTGCGGCTCGAAAGCCAGCTTCAGGCTGTTGTCCTCGACGATCTTGCGGTTCGCCTCGTTGACGGCGTTCTGGACGACGTCAGCCATGACGGAGCGGCCATAGACCCGGCGAAGATGTCCGACCGGCACTTTGCCCGGACGGAAGCCGTTGATGTTCACGCGGTCCTTGAGGGTCGCCAGTTCGTCGTTCAGGCGCTGCTCCAGCTCAGTGGCCGGGAGCACGACCTTGAATTCTCGCTTCAAGCCTTGGGACAGTGTTTCCGTCACCTGCATGGTTTATTCGCCTTCGTTCACTCGAGAAAAATCTTCGTCCCAGGCCCCGACCGATGCGGCAGCAAGCCGTCATCTGAGCCGGTTGGAGCCCTCCGGAAACCAACCCCAGCGAGATTGGTGCGGGCGGAGGGACTCGAACCCCCACGACTTTCGCCGCTGGAACCTAAATCCAGTGCGTCTACCAATTCCGCCACGCCCGCGCGTGAGGCGGCGCGGTGCACGCGCCCCTCGTCCGGACGCGGCTCTATAGCACGGTCCACGACCGGCGCATCAAAAAAGTTCGCGCTTTCTGGGGAGAAGCAACCAAACTTTGCCATTGACGTTCAAGCCTGTAACCGGGGACACCGCGCCTTCAGTCCCACAGCATCGAGTCCATTTGAAGATGATCACCCGCCGCGCCGCGACCGCAGGCCTCGCCACGGCCCTCGTCAGCCTGTCCCGGCGCGGGGTTGCACAACCGTCACAGACGACCGTGACGCTCGCCGCGAGGCCGTCCCAGCGACGGCTGCGCCCCGATGCCGCCAAGGAGAGCGACCTGTGGGCCTTCAACGGAGACCTGAGCCCGGTCGTACGCGCCAGGCACGGAACGGAGCTTGGCATAACGCTTCAGAACGAGACGCCGAAGCCACTCTCGCTGCATTTTCATGGGGTCCGAGGGCCGAACGCCATGGACGGGGTCGGCGGCCTGACCCAGCCTCCCGTGCCGCCAGGAGGCCGCTTCGAATATCGGTTCACGCCCCCCGACGCCGGCACTTTCCTGATCCGGCCCTGCGTTCTCGGCGGCAGCGCCGAGCCCCTTGAGCGCGGCCTTTCCGGCCTTCTCGTGATCGAGGAGCAGGCTCCGCCCCAAGTGGATCAGGACCTGGCTCTGTTGGTCGATGACTGGAGTTTGAATGAGGACGGGTCGTTGGCTCCCTTCGACCAGGCCTCGCAGGAAAATCCCGCAGGACGGCTCGGCAACTGGCTGAGCATCAACGGCAAAGCCACGCCGCACCGCATCGAAGCGCCTCAGGGCACGCGTCTGCGCCTTCGCCTCGCGAACGCTTGCAACGCCCGCTCGATGCGTCTGCGTTTCGATCAATTAAGGCCCTACGTCATCGCCATCGACGGGCAGCCGACCGACACGTTCGAACCTCTCAAGGGCTCCCTGCCCTTCGCTCCCGGCACGCGCTACGACGTCCTCGTCGATCTACCGTCCGAGGCGGGAGCCAGAGGGGCCCTCACCGCCGTCATCGGCGACGGCATTGCCTTGGTGGAGTTTGTCACGACCGGCGAAACCCGCTCCGCCCTCCCCGCCATCGCGCCGCCGCCGCCGAACAAGAAGCTGCCGGACGCGATCAAGCTGCAGAGCGCCACGCGCAAGGATGTGCTGATCAAGAGCTCCCAGCCGGGCTGGACGGTGAACGGCGCTTCGGGCGACGCCGCTGGCGCACCTCTGATCAAGGTGAAGCGTGGCAGCCCGGTCGTGCTGGCGTTGACCAACCAGAGCCCCGTCGCCCAGCCGATGCATCTGCACGGCCACGTCTTCCGCTTGCTGCACCCCCTCGATGATGGCTGGGAGCCTTATTTCCTCGATACCGTCCAGGTGCCGGAGAACCGCACAATCCGGATCGCCTTTGTCGCGGACAACCCTGGCAAATGGCTTCTCGCATCCACGGTGATGGAGCGGTTCGATGCCGGGCTCTGGACCTGGATCGAGGTTATTTGAGCAGTTCCCGGAGGGTTCCGGGAAGAAGATCGGCGAGATCCTCCGCGATGAGACCGGGCCCGAAGCTCGATCCGGCGGCCGCATGGATCCACACCCCCGCACTCGCCGCCTCAAATGCATGGACGCCCTGAGCCATCAGCCCCGCGATAACGCCACTCAAAGTATCCCCCGAGCCTGCCGTGGCCAGGTAGGGAGTGCCGTTTTCATTGATTGCCGCCCGACCGTCCGGCGACGCGATGACGGTATCTGCCCCTTTCAAGACGACGACCGCGCCTGTGTAGAACGCAGCCCGTCTCACACGCTCGATTTTTGATGGAGGATCAAGAATATCGGAATGTCCGCTGAACAAACGGTTGAACTCTCCGCTATGGGGCGTCAGCACCGTCGGTGAGTGCCGGAATGCCTGATGCAACTCGGAGGCCAGCCCCTCGAACGAGGTGAGCGCATCGGCATCGAGCACGAGGCTTCGCCGCGCCTGCACGGCGACCGCCACCATGGCGCGGGTATTTGCATGCACGCCAAGCGCCGGCCCCAACACCAAGGCGTTGAAGCGCTCATCTTTAAGGACCGTATGAAGACCCTCGGGACCGTCGCATCCGCGCAGCATGACCGCTGTGAGATGCGCGGCGTTGACCCCGAGCGCTTCAGGCGGAGAGGCGACGGTCACGAGACCGGAGCCGATTCTCAGCGCCGCCCGGGCGGCAAGCCGAGCCGCCCCGGTCCGGGTCGCCCCACCGGACGCGACGAGCGTATGACCACGGTTATATTTGTGGGACGCCAGTCCGGGTCGCGGCAGCGCGCCGAGCCAGAGCGCCGGCTGATTGGCCCAGAGATCCGCGCCCGTCGCGGCAAGCGTCTCGGGACTGATCCCGATATCCGCCACCTCGACCGGCCCGCAATGAGCCCGCCCCGGCATCAACAGGTGGCAAGGCTTGCGCGCTGCGAAGGTAACGGTGCGTGCCGCCCTGACCGCAACGCCCCAGACCGAGCCCGTCTCCCCGTCGATCCCTGATGGCAGATCGACGGCCAGGATCGGCTGGCCGGACATGTTCATGCGTTCGACGGCAAGGCGGGCGGCGCCTTCGAGGTTTCGGGTCAGCCCCGTGCCGAACAGCGCGTCGATGATGAGATCCGCCTCATGGAAGGGCAGGTCCTCCGCAGCGCCGATATCGCCTGTCCAATGCCGTGAAGCCTTGGCGGCATCCCCCGTGAGCCGGTCGCGGTTTCCGAGAAGTCCGAGAGAAACCCCATAGCCGCGTTCCGCGAGGAGCCACGCCGCGACGAACCCGTCTCCGCCGTTATTTCCCGGCCCCGCGACGACAAGGATCCGGCCCCCCCTCGCCGTCACGCGCTCGGCCACGTCGGCAACGGCGCGCCCGGCGCGGCTCATCAGATCGATCCCGGGCGTCCCGGCCGCTATCGTCGCCGCGTCGGCCTGCTTCATTTCTAGCGGGGTGAGAACGAATTCGGGGCGGATCATGGTGAAGATTTAGCTTGCGATTGGAGGGCGGCGACCAGGAAAGTTGCAACTGCACAAACTTTAATCAGAATGTGCCTCCTGGGTCGGCAGAACTGCCGGTCTTGGAAACATGAGGCCATGGAACGCACCCTATTTGTGGTGCTAAAAGCGGCAAACCTCGAATTGAAGCGGTTCAGCGGATGAAGAAGATCGAAGCCATCATCAAGCCTTTCAAGCTCGATGAAGTCAAAGAAGCCCTCCAGGAGGTCGGCCTCCAGGGCATCACCGTCATCGAGGCCAAGGGGTTCGGCCGCCAAAAGGGCCATACCGAGCTTTACCGCGGCGCGGAATACGTCGTCGACTTCCTGCCGAAGGTGAAGCTCGAAATCGTTCTTTCCGACGACATGGTGGAGAGCGCGATCGAGGCCATTCGCAAGGCGGCTCAGACGGGCCGCATCGGCGACGGCAAGATTTTCGTATCGACGGTGGAAGAAGCCGTCCGCATCAGAACGGGCGAGACCGGATCCGACGCGATCTGAGCTTGTCATACCAAGTCACGGCCCTAAGGCCGAGGACATTTCTAAAGGGCAGAAGAGGACCAGACGATCATGCAGACCGCCAAGGATGTGCTGAAGGCGATCAAGGACAACGACATCAAGTATGTCGACTTCCGTTTCACGGATCCGCGCGGCAAGTGGCAACACGTCACGTTCGACGTCACCATGGTTGACGAAGACCTGTTTGCCGACGGCATCATGTTCGACGGTTCGTCCATCGCCGGTTGGAAGGCGATCAATGAATCCGACATGACCCTCATGCCTGATCCGTCGAGCGCCCAGATCGACCCCTTCTTCTCGGCGTCGACCCTGTCCATCGTCTGCGACATTCTCGAGCCGGCGACAGGCGAGCCCTACGAGCGCGATCCGCGCGGCATCGCCAAGAAGGCCGAGGCCTACCTGAAGTCCACGGGCATCGGCGACACGGTTTATGTCGGCCCCGAGGCCGAGTTCTTCGTGTTCGACGATGTGAAGTTCATGGCCGACCCGTACAACACCGGCTTCAAGCTCGACTCGTCCGAGCTGCCGATCAACGGCGATCGCGATTATGAGGGCGGCAACCTCGGTCACCGCATTCCGATCAAGGGCGGCTACTTCCCGGTCCCGCCGCTCGATTCGGCCCAGGACATGCGCAGCGAAATGCTCGCCGCCATGGCCTCGATGGGCGTGACGGTCGAAAAGCACCACCACGAGGTGGCGTCCGCCCAGCACGAACTCGGCACGAAGTTCAACACCCTCGTGAAGACCGCCGACGAGATGCAGATCTACAAGTACTGCATCCACAACGTCGCGCAGTCCTACGGCAAGACGGCGACCTTCATGCCGAAGCCGGTTTTCGGCGACAACGGCTCGGGCATGCACGTGCACCAGTCGCTCTGGAAGGGCGGCAAGCCCATCTTCGCCGGCAACAAGTATGCCGACCTCAGCCAGGAATGCCTGTGGTACATCGGCGGCATCATCAAGCACGCCAAGGCACTGAACGCCTTCACCAACCCGTCGACGAACTCCTACAAGCGTCTCGTCCCGGGCTACGAGGCTCCGGTGCTGCTGGCCTACTCGGCCCGTAACCGCTCCGCATCCTGCCGTATTCCGTGGACGACTTCGCCGAAGGCCAAGCGCGTCGAGATTCGCTTCCCCGACCCGACCGCCAACCCTTATCTCGCCTTCGCGGCGATCATGATGGCCGGCCTCGACGGCATCCTGAACAAGATCGATCCCGGCCCGGCCATGGACAAGGACCTCTATGACCTGCCCCCGAAGGAGCTGAAGAAGATCCCGACGGTTTGCGGTTCGCTTCGCGAAGCGCTCGCCAGCCTCGACAAGGATCGCGCGTTCCTGAAGGCCGGCGGCGTGTTCAACGACGACTTCATCGACAGCTACATCGAGCTGAAGATGACCGAGGTGATGCGCTTCGAAATGACGCCCCACCCGGTCGAGTTCCAGATGTACTATTCCTGCTAAGCAGGACGGAGAGTTTCCTCCCGGCTGCGGAAACGCAGCTGCCTCGCCGGAGCCCCAAAAGGGCTCCGGCTTTTTTTGTTGGGCGCCCGGCTCAGTTCTGATTCGACTTCCAGCCCGCGATCCAGCGGCTTCTCAGATCATCGCCCTCGCCTTTGAAAAACGAATCGATCAGCGCGCTCGCTTCCACGCGATCGACACGGAAGTTGCGGAATGCCTGACGCAGCTCGCACCAGGCCACAATATTGGCGGTCTCGGAATAATAGATGATGGCGACCGGACGGATCGTCCGGCGCGACGCGTGACCCTGCTCATCGCGATAAGCGAGTTCGATCTTCTGCTCGTCGCGAATAGCGCCCCGCACCATCGCGAGATCAATCCCGTCCGACGAGGGAGCGACCGCGCCCCATGCGTAAAGAGTCTTTGTCCCGAGCGTCTGGCGCAGCGGCGGCGGCATCGCGGCGGCGATTTTCTGATGGGCCCGCCTCGCCGCCTGCTTGAGGGCGACGTCGCCGGTGCGCTCAAGAAGGGCAAGCGCAAGGACCATGGCCTCCGTTTCCTCGATCGAGAACATGAGCGGCGGCAGATCAAACCCCGACCGCAGCAAATAGCCGATCCCCCGCCCACCCTGAATCGGAACCTGCATGGCCTGGAGCGCGGCAATGTCGCGATAGATGGAGCGCGGCGTGACCTTCAGGCTCGCCGCCATCTGCGCGGCCGTCACAGGTGCTTCCGCAAGACGGAGCGTCTGGATGATCTCGAACAGGCGTGACGCCTTGCGCATGGCGCGCTCCCGGTCACAACTGACACAACGCTGTCAGTTGGCAATGTGCTGCCGTCTCAGTATCCCGTTGAAAAATCAGGACCAAAAGGCGATCCATGACCCGAAAGGCATTAGGCAACTGACATGACTTATACTGAAAATCTCTGGCTCTTCGTAATTCTTCTTTTCGGCATCATCATCGTGCCGGGTATGGACATGTTGTTCGTCCTCGCCAACTCGTTGACCGGCGGACGCCGGGCAGGACTGGCAGCGACAGGCGGCATCATGGTCGGCGGCGCATTCCATACGGCCTTCGGCGCCATCAGCGTCGGCCTGCTGTCGAGATTGGCTCCCTCGGTCTTCACGGCCCTGCTCTTTGCCGGCGCCGCCTATATGGTCTGGATCGGAATCACGCTCCTGCGCAGCTCAATTACCGTCGGAGCGATCGGCGCGGCGGAGACCCATTCCTTATGGATCGCCTTCCGACAGGGAGCCGTGACCTGTCTTCTCAATCCCAAAGCCTATCTTTTCATACTCGCCGTCTATCCGCAGTTTTTGCTGCCTCAATATGGTGCAATCTGGACTCAGGCTCTGGTGATGGGCGTCCTGACCGTGCTGATGCAACTCGGCATCTATGGCGGTCTCGCCTTTGCCGCCGGTTCGAGCCGTGCGTTCCTGGTGTCCAGCCCTCGCGCCACCATGCTGATCGGGCGCTCGGCAGGCCTCCTCTTCATTACCATCGCTATCCTGACAGTTTTGCGATGATATTTTTGAATGGAAAACAGCAACAACAAAGCTTGTGGAAGCAAAGCTAACACCGCTTCTCGTTATTGAAAGATCAGCCCAGCTGAAACGGACCTCAAAGCTATACGTTGATTCTCTAGACGTGATTGGGTTGGCTTCGAACATACTCGGAGGAGCTTGGCGATGAGATCCACGCTACTAGCAGCAACCACCACGGTTTGTTTGCTTGCCGGTCTTGCGGCAAGCGCTCAACCTTCCACACCGATGCATCCTTCGGAGACGACGCGCCCTGCGCAACCGATGCATCCTTCTGAGACGATGCAGGTCCCGACGACGGGATCGGTCACGATTGCCCCCGAGAAGCGTACCATCATTCACGAACAGCTCAGGACGGCGAAGCCGGTGACACTGAACGAGAAGGTTGCCGTCGGCTGGACGGTGCCCCAGACCGTCGAACTTCTGCCCTTCCCCGACACCGTCGTGACCGACGTGCCGGTCGTGAAGACTTATCGGTTTTTCAGGTACGGTAACGAGATTGTCCTTGTCGATCCGGAAACCCGCAAGGTGGTGACGATCATCGAGTAGGAGCGTCATACGCTTCCTGAGAAGCGCAGACGCACAAAACAAAAAGGCCCGGGTTTCCCCGGGCCTTTTCATGTTCGCCGAAGCGGACGATCTTAGTAGCTGTTGAACTTGTAGTTCACGCCGACGCGGACGACGCCGAACTCGTTGTTCTTGTTGTTCACGGCGCCCAGGTTGTTGAGGCCGAGGATGACAGCGTTGTTGCTCTTGCGATCGAGGTTCACGTAGAGACCTTCGACCTTCGCGGTCAGGTTGTTGGTGAAGGCGTACTCGACGCCGCCGCCCAGCGTCCAACCGCCGTTCGAGGAACCACCGAAGCTGTTGCCGCCGACATCGCCGTAAGCGAAGCCGCCGGTGGCGTAAACGAGCGCGCGATCGAAGGCCACACCAGCGCGAGCGCGGACGGTGCCGAAGTAGTTGTCGCTGCTGTTTTTGCGGAAGCCGACGAGAGCCGGGTTCAGGAACAGAACGGAGTTATCACGGCCACCGAGGTCAGCATACTGCAGGTCGGTTTCGACGCCGACGACAAACATGCCCATCTGGTAGTTGTAGCCGATCTGACCGCCGCCGACGAAACCACCGCGGTTGTTGCCGCCAACGAGGCCGAGGCCATTGACGAACACCTTATCGTTGCTCGTGTTCCAGCCGTAGCCAGCGTTCGCGCCGAGGTAGAAGCCGGTCCAGGAGAAAGCCGGGACAACAGCAACAACCGGAACCGGAGCAGCGCGGCGCGACGGAAGGTCGGCAGCCATGGCGCCAGCGGTCAGGCTGAGAAGAGCAACGGAGGAAAGAAGAACTTTTTTCATAATGGATGGTCCATTCATTACGTTGGGAACGGCGAGCGTCTTAGCCTAGCCGCAACGTCAGGTCTGTCACTTTCGCGCAACAGTGAGTGGCTCAAGCACAACCATAACCATGGGAATTATGGCAGACGCACCTCTAGGGCGTCTTCTTACGTCATATCCCAAGGCGATCTTGAGAAGAAAAGTCTAGAAATACATTCAAAATCAATGCGCTATGCACCTTATTGCGCGACCTTTAACGCACTTGGCCGCCGGTAACGGATCATTGACCATCATTCGAGACAGCCCGAATCCTCATGCTTGAGGGCGCTCAAGCCACACCTGCAAGAGGTGCGTCACGCGATCAGGTTGCTCGAGATTCGAGAGGTGGCCAGCCCCGGGAATGACCGCCAGAGAGGCCCACTCGATCATGTCCGCCATCTCCCGCGCAATATCGGGCGGCGTAATGACATCGGCCTCCCCGACCAGGACAAGGGTCGGGATCTCGATGCCGGGAAGGAACGGCCTGGAATCGGGACGCCCCATGATGGCGCGCTGCTGGCGAATGTAGGCCTCAGCGCCGACGTCGCGCATCATGCCGGCAACCACGGCCTTCAAATCTTGATCCGATTGGCGGTCGGGATGAACGAGGCGCGGCCACACGGTCGGAATGATGCTGTCGAAACGCCCGGCCTCCGCGAGCGCGATCAGCCGCTCCCGGTCTTGGCGGCTCTCCGGCGTGTCCGGGCGGGCGCTCGTATCGAGCAGAGCCAGGCGCTCGACGCGCTCCGGCGCCTGGCGCATGACCTCCATCGCCACGTAACCACCCATCGAGAGGCCGGCCAACGCGAAGCGCTCGGGCGCATCCTTCAAGAGCCGGGCAGCGATCGCGGCAATCGAATCATCCCGCATATGGTCGGCGACGATGATCTTGCGGCCGCTCGACAGCACCGCGATTTGCGGTTCGTAGAGCCGAGGTGTATTGCCAAGTCCCGGGACCAAGATGAGCGTCTCAGACATTGAGCCTTTTCCTTGATGAGCCTTTTTCCTTGGCGAGGCTTTTCCTTGGCGAAGCTTTTCCTTGGATTGACAAGCTCATAGCTTGTCCTATGGTCCCGCCGCACCTTAAACTTGGGCGAACGTCTCAAGTGAAACCAGTTTTGCGCCTGTTTGTTGCCGTAGAGAGCGGCCGGCACCGAAGAGCGCGCCCAGCCCCCAACGGTCATACCATTCATGTCGTTCGCCGAACTCGGACTTAGCGATAAAGTTCAACAGGCCGTCGCCGCAGCCGGCTATACGGACCCTACGCCCATTCAGGCGCAGGCTATTCCCCATGTGCTCGCGCGCCGCGATGTCCTCGGCGTCGCGCAGACCGGCACGGGCAAGACCGCGGCCTTTACCCTCCCGATGTTGACGCTCCTTGAGAGCGGCCGGGCCCGGGCGCGCATGCCGCGCACCCTGATCCTCGAACCGACCCGCGAGCTGGCGGCGCAGGTAGAGGACAACTTCGACAAGTACGGGATCAACCACAAGCTGTCGGTTGCGTTGCTGATCGGCGGCGTGTCTTTCGGTGATCAGGACGCCAAGATCACGCGCGGCGTCGATGTTTTGATCGCCACGCCCGGGCGCCTGCTCGATCATTTCGAGCGCGGCAAATTGCTGCTGACCGGCGTCGAGTTGCTCGTGATCGACGAAGCTGACCGGATGCTCGACATGGGCTTTATCCCGGACATCGAGCGGATCGTGAAGCTGGTGCCGTTTACGCGCCAGACCCTGTTTTTCTCTGCGACCATGCCGCCGGAAATTCAACGGCTGGCCGACGCCTTCCTCCACAACCCGATCAAGATTGAGGTCTCCCGGCCCGCCTCGACCGCCGCCACGATCACCCAGCGTCTCGTCGCGACGGGACGGGAAGATTACGAGCAGCGCGAGACCTTGCGCGAGCTGATCCGCAACGCGACGGATCTGAACAACGCGATCGTCTTCTGCAATCGCAAGCGCGACGTCGCGGTTCTCCATCGCTCCTTGCAAAAGCACGGCTTCAACGTGGTGGCGCTCCATGGCGACATGGATCAGCATGCCCGCATGGCAGCGCTCGACAGCTTCCGCAGCGGCGAGACACCTCTGCTGGTGGCAAGCGACGTCGCCGCGCGCGGTCTGGATATCCCTGCCGTCAGCCACGTGTTCAACTATGACATTCCGCACCACGCGGAAGATTACGTCCATCGCATCGGCCGCACGGGCCGCGCGGGGCGGGTCGGCTATTCCTTCACGCTGATCGGGCCTGGGGACGAGAAGTCCCTCGCCGCCATCGAGAAGCTCATCGGCCAGCCGATCGAGTGGGAAGGCCCCAGCCTCGCGGAGCGGCCCGCGTCCGAATCGCGCCCGGCTCGCCGGCGCGGACGCCCGGAAGAGCGCCCGCGCGGAAGTCGTCGCAGTGTAAGTCGCCCGCACGCCGAGGAGTCCCGGGAGGAAGTGCATCACGCCCCGCGTGAGGAGCATGCGCCTCGCAAGCCCCGCGCCGAGCGTGAAAAGCCCCACGCAGAACGTGAAAGGCCCCACGCGGAGCGTGAAAAGCCGCAGGCCAGACCGCCACGGGATCGGGCGCGGCATGATCATGAACCCGATACGCCGGTCATAGGCCTAGGCGATCACGTTCCGGCCTTCCTGCTGCGGCCGGTTCCGGTGAAGAAGACCAAGTAGGAAAGCGGGACCAGCTGTCGACGCTTACAAGGTTTGGCCGATTTGCCCCATAGTGAGCGTCATTTCGGGTCGAAGACTGCCTCACCCACCCACCGCTGAACCAAAGGGCCGGAATTCCGGCCCTTTCGATTTTCCGTATGGTCGTTTTCACCCTGGCCGATGGCCACGGAGTTACGCCGCTGGATGCCACGGCGAAGGCAGACAGGATAGCGGACGGCGTTGCACGCCTGAAGCAAAGACCGGCCGCGAGTAGTGTGCCCTCAGGCAAGGCGGTGGCCCCTAACGCAGCCCTCTGATGGCGTCTCTCACGCTCGACTGGGACCGCGATTTTGCAACCCGCGCACAGGTCTCGCGAAGGGCCTGTCCTGAACCAAACATGTCCAATCAGGTTGTTATCAGTGGGCTGCCGAACGAGGAGATTCTGATGAAAACAATTGCGGGTGCAATGCTTGCTGGGTTGTTCGTGGTGGCGTTAACCGGGACAGCGTTTGCGCAAACGACTTCTGCCACAAGACCCTGTATGCGTGGCGAGCAGAGGATCGGTGGAGTGTGCAAGCCTTCGACGAGAACCTCCAACCCAAACTACCGGTATTATAGCCACCCCGGCTCTAACCGCGCGACGACTGGAAGCACACGCCGCCGCTAAGATCGCGAGTGCTACCTATCGTTTTTTACACTAGCCCGATTGCTCAGCCTTTTGGCGCGGCGAGCTTTTGCCGCGCTTTTTCGTGGCCGCCGCCTTTTTCGTGCCTGCCGCCTTGGCGCGCCAAGCTGCTTCGAGGGCGAACCTCGCCAGGACGGCGGCCTCGTCGGGATCGTCGAGCGCGGATTCGGGCATGAGCCAATAGCTCATCGTCATGGTTCGGCCGTCGCGTCCAGTATAGGCGAAGGGGCGCGATCCAAGGTGGCGGAAACGGTCCACCGTCTCGCCATCGACCTTGAGATACAATTCACCCTCCGACTCCAGCGCGAACATGACTTCGCCGTGATAGACGCCGTGGCCTCCGAACATCTTTCGGATACGGACGAGACCAACGGCACGGAAGACGTCCTGTATGGTCTCGGAATCCATTTTCGATCAGACCGATTGAAGATCGCCCGGCGTCGCAGGCGTGATCGCGACGGATTCGCCGCAGCCACAAGCCGAGGTCTGGTTCGGATTGTTGAAGACGAACTGGGACGACATCTTGGTGGTCTGAAAGTCCATCTGCGTGCCGAGCAGGAACAGCACAGCCTTGGGATCGATCAGAACCGTCACGCCCTTGTCCTCGATCACTTCATCGAGCGGCGAGATGCTTTCCGCATATTCCATCGTGTAGGACATGCCCGCGCAGCCGCCATTCTTGACGCCGACGCGCACGCCCACGATGGGGCGCTCCGCCTTTTCGATGATGTTCTTGACGCGGCTTGCTGCCGCGTCGGTCAAGGTGACGACCTTGAATCCGGGTAGAGCCATAAGTTTCCTCTCCTGACGGCCGGGTTCAAGGCCCGGGCAGAACGAGTGCGTTGTCCTCAAGATAGGATACAGGCGACCAAACGTCGAGATTTATCGGCCGATGAGTGCAACCTCGGTTGACGGGCTAGGCGGTTTTCCAATCTAAAGGAAAACGATCACCAAGCACGAAGGAGAACCGATGCCGCATTATACGCCGCTGATATCAACCATCGTTGTCGGCCTGGTTCTGGCATTCGGCCTCGGCGCCCTGGCGCACCGCCTTCGTATCTCCCCCCTTGTCGGCTATCTGATTGCCGGCGTTCTCTGCGGCCCTTTCACGCCCGGTTATGTGGGCGATCAGGGGCTCGCCAACCAGCTTGCCGAAATCGGCGTGATTCTGCTGATGTTCGGTGTCGGGCTTCACTTCTCGTTAAAGGACCTTCTCTCCGTCCGGGCCATCGCGATTCCCGGCGCGGTCGTGCAGATCGCCAGCGCCACGTTACTCGGTATGGGGCTCGCCTGGCTGATGGGATGGACCATCGGTGCGGGGGTCGTGTTCGGGCTGGCCCTCTCGGTCGCCAGTACTGTCGTGCTGCTGCGCGCGCTCCAGGAGCGCCGCCTGGTCGAGACGGAGCGTGGCCATATCGCTGTCGGGTGGCTCATCGTTGAAGATCTGGCAATGGTGCTGACGCTGGTCCTGCTCCCGGCCATCGCCAACGCCTTGACGAATGAGACCGCCGATGCCGCGTCGATCTGGACGTCCCTTGCCTTGACGCTCGGAAAAGTCGTCGCCTTCGTCGTGATCATGCTCATGGTGGGCCGGCGCGTGATCCCTTGGGTGCTCCATTTCGTCGCCCACACGGGTTCGCGTGAGTTGTTCCGCCTCGCGGTTCTCGCGATCGCCCTCGGTGTCGCGTACGGGGCTGCGGTGCTGTTCGGTGTTTCGTTCGCGCTGGGGGCGTTTTTCGCCGGCATGGTGCTGAGCGAGTCGGAGCTGAGCCACCGCGCCGCGTCGGAAACCCTGCCGCTTCGCGATGCGTTCGCGGTTCTCTTCTTCATCTCGGTCGGCATGCTGTTCGACCCGACGATCCTCATTCGGGATTTCGGGCCGGTCCTGGCGACTTTCCTCATCATCGTCGTCGGCAAATCGTTGGCGGCCTTGGCCATTGTTCGTTTCTTCGGGCACCCGAAATCGACCGCGCTGACCATTGCGGCGAGCTTGGCGCAGATCGGCGAATTTTCCTTCATCCTCGCGGGGCTCGGCGTCGAGCTTCACATCCTGCCGGAGCGGGGGCGCGATCTCATTCTCGCGGGTGCTATTCTCTCGATCTTGGTCAATCCATTCCTGTTCACGCTATTGGACAGGTGGTTCGCCAAGAAGGAAATCGGAAAGGCCGAGCCTGCGGCCGTCGAGGCCGAGCCCGTTGCACCCACGAGAGAACCACTGCCGTCGACATCGTTGACCGACCACATCGTGCTGGTGGGTCATGGCCGGGTCGGCAAGTTCATCAGCGCAAAGCTGTTGGCCTCGAAAACGCCCTTCCTCGTTATCGACAGCAACAAGGATAAGGTCGCGGAACTTCAGAAACTGGGCGTGGAGGTCATTATCGACAATGCCGCCAGCCCCGAGGTCGCCGCGGCGGCCAATATCGGGCTCGCCCGCTGTCTGCTGGTCGCCATTCCGGAAGCTTTCGAGAGCGGACAGGTTGTCGAGCAGGCCCGCACCATCAACCCGACGCTGCTCATCATCGGGCGGGCTCACTCCAATGCTGAGCGGGAGCATCTCAGCAAATACGGCGCATCGACCGTCATCATGGGGGAGCAGGAAATCGCGCGCGGCATGGTCGCCGGCATTCCGGAAGCGCCCCAGAAGCCCGTGGTCAATCCCGATCTTGAGGATCCGGACGCGAGCGTGGCTGCGTCGTAAGAGCGATCGCGTGAAATCAAAGGGCCGCGCCGGAAGCGCGGCTCTTTTCGCTTACCACATATCCAGCGCGACTCTGGCCTCGTCGGACATCCGGCTTTGATCCCACGGCGGGTCGAAGACCATGCTGACCTTGACGCTCTGGACCCCCTGCACCGCCGCGACAGCGTTCTCGACCCAGCCCGGCATTTCACCGGCCACCGGGCAGCCGGGAGCCGTCAGGGTCATGTCGATAGCGACATTGCGGTCGTCGTCGATATCGACGCGATAGATCAGGCCGAGCTCGTAGATGTCGGACGGAATTTCCGGATCATAAACGGTCTTGAGGGCCGCAATGATGTCATCCGTCATCCGGTCGAGCTCATCCGGCGGGATCGCGGAGCTGGGCGAAACCTGCGGCGCGTTGGGCGCTTCATTGATAGGATTGGCGGCGTTCACAGGTTCATCCTCAAGCAAACAGGGCCTCGGCCTTCTGCAAGGCGTCAACCAGTTTATCTACTTCTTCCATGGTGTTGTAGAGCCCGAATGACGCGCGGCAGGTCGAGGTCACGCCGAAGCGTGTCAGGAGCGGCATGGCGCAATGGGTCCCGGCCCGCACGGCGACGCCCTGCCTGTCGATGATGGTCGCGACGTCGTGGGCGTGCGCGTTCTTCATCTCGAATGCGATGATGGCGCCCTTGCCCTTGGCGCGGCCGAAAATGCGAAGGGAGTTCATGGCACCGAGCCGCTGATGGGCGTAGTCCGACAGCGCCGCCTCATGGGCCCGGATATTCTCGCGACCCAGCTCCATCATGAAGCGCAGAGCCGCGCCGAGACCAACCGCCTCGATGATGGCGGGGGTGCCGGCCTCGAAGCGATGCGGAGGGTCGTTATAGGTCACCGTGTCGACGGTCACCTCGCGGATCATCTCGCCGCCACCCTGATAGGGCGGCATTTTCTGAAGCCATTCGCGCTTGCCGTAAAGCACTCCGATCCCGGTCGGGCCGTAAACCTTGTGGCCGGTGAGCACATAGAAATCGGCATCGAGATCGCGCACGTCGATGTCCAGATGGACCGCGCCCTGCGCCCCGTCCACCAGAACGGGAACCCCGTGAGCGTGAGCGATGCGGATGATGTCCTTCATCGGCGTCACCGTGCCGAGCACGTTGGACATGTGCGTCATGGCGACGATCTTGGTGCGCGGTGTGAAGAGCTTTTCGAACTCCTCGATCAGGAAATTGCCCTCATCGTCCACCGGTGCCCACTTGATCACCGCCCCTTTGCGCTCGCGCAGGAAATGCCAGGGCACGATGTTGGAGTGGTGCTCCATGATCGAGAGGATGATCTCGTCCCCCTCCCCGATCGCCATACGCCCGAACGAATCCGCGACGAGGTTGTAGGCCTCGGTAGCGGATTTCGTGAAGATGATCTCGTCCACCGACTCGGCATTCAAGAAAGCACGCGTGGTCTCGCGCGCCTGTTCGAATGACTCGGTCGCCGCGTTCGCCATGAAGTGCAGGCCGCGATGAACATTCGCGTAGCCCGTCTCCATGGTGTTCACCATGGCGTCGATCACCGCGCGGGGTTTCTGCGCCGAAGCGGCGTTGTCGAGATAGACGAGCGGCTTGCCGTAGACCTGTTGCGCCAGGAGCGGAAACTCCTTGCGGACGGCTTCGACGTCGTAGGGCTTTACTTGCATGTTCATCGCCTGACCTTCGCTCCCCACCGCCCTCATCCTGAGGAGCAGACAAAGTCTGCGTCTCGAAGGAGGTTCCAGAGAGCACTGGAGCCTCCTTCGAGACGGGCCTGCGGCCCTCCTCAGGATGAGGACAGTGCTTTTTTCAAACGTGGATGGCCGGGACAAGCCCGGCCATGACGTATGAGTGTTATCCTCGCGCCTTCAGCCATCCCTCGACGATCTCGACGAGCGCCTCGCGCACCTCTTCATTGTCGACGAACTCTATCGCCTCGCCCAGGAACGCCTGAATCAGAAGGCTTTCGGCCTCCTTCTTCGGAAGTCCGCGAGCCATGAGATAGAACAAGAGGTCCTCATCGAGCTGGCCGCAGGTCGCGCCGTGGCCGCACTGCACGTCGTCGGCGAAGATCTCGAGCTCGGGCTTGTTGTTCATCGCCGCGCCCTCCGAGAGGAGAAGCGCCGCCGACATCATGCGGCCGTCGGTCTTCTGCGCATGGTGCGGAACGATGATCTTGCCCTGGAACACGCCCGTCGCTTCACCGTCGACCACGGTCTTGAACAGCTCACGGCTCTCGCAATTTGGCGCCGCGTGCTCGACGACGAGGGTCGAATCCCCGTGCTGACGGCCTTTGAGCATCGTCGCGCCGTTGATCTGCGCCTTCGTGTTCTCACCGTTGAGAACCGCGAAGACCTGATGGCGCGACGTCGCGGAACCCGCCACGACGTTGATGCTGTTGAAGGAAGCCTCGGCCCCGAGCTTCATCGCGAGCGTCGAGAGAGCAAGAGACTGATTGCCTTCGGCATTCAGACGAACGTGATGGACAGTCGTACGGTCGCCCGCGATCAGCTCGACAACATCGTTCGGCTGATGGTTTGCGCCGTCCGTGCTCTCATGGGTCTCGATCAGCTTGACCGAGGCCCCGTCCTCCACAAGCACGAGCACGCGGGTCGCCGTGGCGACCGCGGACTTGCTCGCGGTGACGAAGCGCAGATGAATTGGCGTCGTCACCTGGCCGACGATCCGAAGCATCACCCCATCCGCCATGAAGGACGAGTTGAGCTGATAGACCGGGTTCTGACGCGCCCAGGCCACCGGGCTCAGGCGGGCGAGCCAGTCGTGACCGTTAGCCAAGGCTTCCGCCAGCGGTACGATCTCCACGCCTTCCGGCAAAGCTTTGGAATCAACCGAGTCGCGGACGAAATGACCGTTCACGAAAGGCACCTGAAGCGCCTTGATATCTGCCAGAGCCTTCGCGCTCCCCAAAGCCGCCTTCGCCTCATCGCCGGAGGGCGTGGCCGCGAAGGGTGCCGCCTCGCGCATAAGAGCACGCAAGTCAGTGTATTTGAACTCCTCGACGCGGCGATGCGGCAGGCCGTTGCGCGCGAACAGCTCGAAAGCTTGCGCGCGCGATTCAACGTCGCCCGGAAGCGTGGTCTTCACCGTCTCGAACGCTTGCGCCAGCCCGGTTTCGGCCGGCGTCTTCATGAGTGTGACCCCGGCCATGTCAGGCCGCCTCGGTTTCGCGATAGTCGGCGTAGCCGTTGGCCTCGAGTTCGAGCGCCAACTCCTTGCCGCCCGTCTTCACGATGCGGCCCGCCGACATGACGTGCACTGTATCGGGCACGATGTGGTTCAAAAGGCGCTGATAGTGCGTGATGACGAGGAAGGCGCGGTCGGGAGAGCGAAGCGCGTTCACACCCTCCGACACGATGCGCAGCGCGTCGATGTCGAGGCCGGAATCCGTCTCGTCGAGAATGCAGAAGGTCGGCTCAAGCAGCGCCATCTGCAGGATCTCCATGCGCTTCTTCTCACCACCCGAGAAACCGACATTGAGAGCACGCTTCAGCATGTCCTTAGGAATTTCGAGCTTGGCGGCCGCGGCGTTCACGCGCTTGATGAAATCGGGCGTGGTCAGCTCGTCCTGCCCGCGCGCCTTGCGCTGGGCGTTCATGGCCGCCTTCAGGAAGGTCATCGAGGCAACGCCGGGGATCTCCAGCGGATACTGGAAAGCGAGGAACACGCCCGCCGCCGCGCGCTGATCCGGCTCCATCTCGAGCAGGTTCTGTCCGTCGAGGATGATCTCGCCATCGAGGACTTCATAGTCCTCCTTGCCGGCGATCACGTAGGAGAGCGTCGACTTGCCCGAGCCGTTCGGGCCCATGATGGCAGCAATCTCACCCTTGTTCACGGTGAGGTTGAGCCCGTTGAGAATGCGCTTGTCCTCGATCTGGACCACGAGGTTCTTGATTTCGAGCATGATGAACTTCCATTCACGTCATCCCGGACGGCTTCAGCCGATCCGGGATCGTTATTCGAGTTGAACTGGTTTTTGCGTTCCCGGCCCGCGCTTCGCTTGGCCGGGACAACGCTTAGCCGACGCTGCCTTCGAGCGAGATCGAGATGAGCTTCTGCGCCTCGACCGCGAATTCCATGGGCAATTGCTGCAGCACATCCTTCACGAAGCCGTTGACGATGAGGGCCGTCGCCTCTTCCTCGGACAAGCCCCGCTGCTGGCAATAGAACATCTGATCTTCGGAGATCTTGGATGTCGTCGCCTCGTGTTCGAACACGGCGGAAGCGTTCTTCGACTCGATGTAGGGCACGGTATGCGCGCCGCACTGGTTGCCGATGAGGAGCGAGTCGCAGTTCGTGAAGTTGCGCGCGCCGGTCGCCTTGCGGTGCGCCGAGACGAGACCGCGATAGGTGTTCTCGGACTTGCCCGCCGCGATGCCCTTCGAAATGATCCGGCTGGTGGTGTTTTTGCCCAGGTGGATCATCTTGGTGCCGGAATCGACCTGCTGCATGCCGTTGGACACCGCGATCGAGTAGAACTCGCCGCGCGAATTGTCGCCACGCAGGATGCAGGACGGGTACTTCCAGGTGATCGCCGAACCGGTCTCGACCTGGGTCCAGGTGATGACCGAATTCTTGCCCCGGCAATCGCCGCGCTTGGTCACGAAGTTGTAGATACCGCCCCGGCCCTCGGCATCGCCGGGATACCAGTTCTGGACGGTGGAATACTTGATCTCGGCGTCGTCGAGGGCGATCAGCTCGACCACGGCCGCGTGGAGCTGGTTCTCGTCGCGCTTGGGGGCTGTGCAGCCCTCCAGATACGAGACGTAGGAGCCCTTGTCCGCGATAATGAGGGTGCGTTCGAACTGGCCCGTGTTCTTCTCGTTGATGCGGAAGTAGGTCGACAGCTCCATCGGGCAGCGCACGCCGGGCGGGATGTAGACGAACGAGCCGTCGGTGAAGACCGCCGTGTTCAGGGTCGCGAAGAAGTTGTCCGTGACCGGCACAACCGAGCCGAGATACTGGCGCACGAGATCCGGATATTCGCGGATCGCCTCGGAAATCGGCATGAAGATCACGCCTGCCTTCGCCAGCTCTTCCTTGAAGGTGGTGGCAACCGATACGCTATCGAACACCGCATCCACGGCGACCCGACGCGACGGTTCGACGCCGGCCAAAATCTCCTGCTCGCGCAAGGGGATGCCGAGTTTCTCGTAGGTCTTGAGAATCTCAGGGTCGACCTCGTCGAGGGATTTCGGCGCCGGGTTGTTCTTCGGCGCGGCGTAGTAATAAATGTCGTTGTAATCGATCTTGTCGTACGACACGCGCGCCCAGTTCGGCTCCGTCATGGTGAGCCAGCGCTTATAGGCGTCGAGCCGCCAGGCGAGCATCCACTCGGGCTCGCCCTTCTTGGCCGAAATAAAGCGGATCACGTCCTCGGAGAGACCCTTGGGGGCCTTCTCCATTTCGACTTCGGTTTCGAAGCCGTACTTATATTGATCGACGTCGATCGACCGGACTTGGTCGATCGTCTCCTGCACTGCAGGCATCTGTCTCTCCCACCGCTCACGGCTTCAAGGGCCGCGGGTTGATGACATGGAACTTAAAACGTGGCCGTTTAAGCCGCGCTCGCCTTCCGCTTATATAGGGTAGCGACCACCTTTTCGCACGCTTCCGCAAAGCGGACCACGTCCTCTTTGGTGGTCGTCCACCCCAAACTCACACGCAATACGCCCTCGCCAAGAGCAGGCTCGACACCCATGGCATCGAGCACATGCGACCGCTTGACCTTGCCCGACGAGCAAGCCGAGCCGGAAGAAAGGGCAATCCCCTCCAGATCGAAGGCGATCAGCGCCGTTTCAGCCTTGAGGCCGGGTATGGCAAAGGCGAAGGTATTAGGCAACCGTTCCGCGCCGGCCGCGATCACAATCGCATCGGACGCGATCCGCCGCACTTGAGCCTCGGCCTCGTCCCGCAGCGCCCCGAGGCGGAGCGCTTCTTCCGCCAAAGTCGCTTGGGCGATTTCGGCCGCAGCCCCAAATCCGGCAATGGCCGCCACGTTCTCCGTGCCAGCCCGATGCCCCTTCTCCTGCCCGCCGCCCCGGATCAGCCGTTCGGCGATCTCGAATTGGTCGGACGCCAGGACAACCGCGCCTACGCCTTTCGGCCCGCCGAGCTTGTGCCCCGAGAGGGTCAGCACATCGACGCCGAGCGCGGTAATGTCGAGCGGGACCTTCCCCGCGGCCTGAACCGCGTCCGTATGGATCAACCCGCCATGGGCGTGAACGAGGCTGGCCGCCTCGGCGACAGGGTGCAGGACACCCGTCTCGTTATTGGCAAGCTGCACGGACACCAGAACCCGCTCGTTACCCGCGCGCTCGAGACGGGCTTTCAGCCACACCAGATCGAGGATCCCGCTCGCATCGACCGGGATCGTCTCCGCCGCCTCGACCGCGAAGCGGTGACCATTGAGTCCGCAAGGATGCTCGGTCGCGCCAATCAGGAGCTTTACCGCGCCGGGCTGCCCGAGGCGTCGGAACGACGGACTCAAGACCATATTGCTGGCCTCGGTGCCGCCGCTCGTGAAAATCACATTCTTGGTCTTCGCGCCGACAAGCCGCGCCACCTTTTCCCGGGCGGCCTCGATTTCGGCCCTTGCCGCACGCCCTTCGGCGTGGACGGACGAAGCGTTGCCGGGAAGCTGGAGCACGCGCGCCATGACATGCGCAACCTCGGGCCGCAAGGGCGAAGTCGCGTTGTGGTCGAGATATGTCCGCTGGCCTGTCGCCATCACTTCCGCTGAAGCCTCACGAAATCCTTGCAATTGCCCCGGGTTGCCGTGTTAAAGCACATCAACCACATCATATCAGTGCGCGACCGAACGGCCGATGCCGGCCTGGCGCGCCTGAGAGAAAGCAACTTTAGAATAATTCTAAAGACTTTTTAAAGAAATCTGAGGCCGAAAGTCAAGGCCGTTTGGATTTCCCTCTCTTCAGAAGAGAGGTCGAAAAGAGGTTCGCATTCATGCCTGAGGTCGTCTTCACGGGTCCCGCCGGTCGCATTGAGGGGCGCTATCAGCCCGCCAAGCAAAAGGGAGCCCCCATCGCCATCATCCTGCATCCGCACCCCCAGTTCGGCGGCACGATGAACAACCAGATTGTCTATAACCTTTACTATGACTTCGTGAACCGTGGCTTTTCGGTTCTGCGCTTCAACTTCCGCGGCGTCGGCCGCAGCCAGGGCGCGTTCGACCATGGTCAGGGTGAGTTGTCGGATGCGGCCGCGGCCCTGGATTGGGCTCAGGCCGTGAATCCCGATGCCCGCGCCTGCTGGATTGCCGGCGTGTCCTTCGGCGCCTGGATCGGCATGCAGCTTCTCATGCGCCGTCCGGAGGTCGAGGGCTTCATCTCGATCGCCGCCATGGCCAACCGCTACGACTTCTCGTTCCTGGCCCCCTGCCCTTCCTCCGGCCTGTTCGTGCACGGCTCCGAAGACCGGGTTGCCCCGGTGAAGGACGTGGTCAGCGTCATCGAGAAGGTGAAGACCCAGAAGGGCGTGAAGCTCGAACACGCCGTGGTCGAGGGTGCGAACCACTTCTTCGACGGCAAGGTCGATGAGCTGATGCTGGCCGTTGACGAATACCTGGACAAGCGCCTGGGCGAGACCGAAGAGGCGGCCTGATCGATCACGTCCAGAACCGCAGAATAAAAAAAGGCAGGTCTCAGACCTGCCTTTTTCGTTTGCGCGCCTGGATATTCTAGATGAAGGCGAAGTCGTCCGCGACAAGCGAGCTGAGCTTCGTGTTGTTCAAAATCAGGCTGAAATCGTATTTCGCAATCACGACGTCCGTGCCCGTTTGATAGGCCACAGCTCGAACAGCGGCGTAGTTCGCAAAATCGCTGGAATGGAGCTTGATCTGATCGACGATACCTGGGCCGGCGACGAAATCGCTGATGTAGCAGTATGCCACCTTAGGCATGATGAGGAAGGTGTCATTGCCTGCCCCGCCGGTCAGACGGGTGCCATAACCATCGCCCACCAACGTGTCGTTGCCATCGTCGCCAGACACATAGTCGGTTCCGGTCCCGCCATAAAGGTAGTCGTTCCCGGCGCCACCATAGATCGTGTCGTTTCCGGCCTCGCCGAACAGATAGTCGTTACCCGTATAGCCCAGGATGTGGTCGTTCCCCGAACCGCCGTAGACGATATCGTTGTCCTCGCCTGCGTCCAAGGTGTCATTGCCGTCACCGCCATAGAGCGTGTCGTTGCCGAAACGCCCATAGATGCGGTCGTTGCCGGCGCCGCCGTCCATGAGGTCGTTGCCATAGACGTAGTAGTTCGTGGCCCAGGGGCTGGCATCATCCAATACGTCATCCCCAGCGCCGCCGTAGAGCGTATCGTTGCCGTCCAACCCGTAGAGAGAATCATTGCCGGCATTGCCGGTCAACATGTTGTTGCCCTGGTTGCCGCGCATGTGATCCGCGCCCGACCCGCCGATCGCGTTCTCGATCAGCGAGCGGTTGTCGCCGTGGTAGAGAAGGGAATTGTAGACGTTGCCGCCAGCGTAGTCCGTGCTGCCATAAGTCTTCTGGGCCAATTGCGGCCGCGAAAACATGGAAAACCCGCCTGGGGCGAGATCGATGGCGGTGTAACTCGTGTAGCTTGAGAAATCGTAGGTATCGATGCCGCCGCCGTCCCAGGTGGTCAGGAAGATCGTGTTGGTACCGGGAGCGCCCTGGCCTACGCCGTTAACGAACGTCTCACCGGTCGTCGGATTCCACTTATAGACCGTGTTGCCGCTGTTGGTGCTGAAATCCGCGCCGTACATCTCCTGCAAAGCAGCGATGTCGTACATCATGTAGGTCTGCGGCTCGTTGGAATAATCGTTGTAGGTCATGACCGTATATTCGACCGAGTCATGTCCTGCACTGATGGCCGGAAGCTTGCCTGCCGCCTCGAAGGAGTGCTTCAGCCCGAGCGCGTGACCCAACTCGTGCAGAAGCACATAGTACGGGTGGGAGCCGACAGCCGTCGCCGAACTGCCGTACTGCAACCAGACGTCGCCGCCATAGGCGGGAATGCTCGGATAGTAGCCATGACTTGCATTGATGATGCCGCTCTGGGTGAAGCCGGCGACCTGCATGTTGGCGCCGTTGCGCCCCGCGTAGTCGAGCGACAGATTGGTCAGGCTCTCGACCGAATTCAGCCCCATCCTCGGGCCGCCAGAATAAGGGCTGTAGCCCTCGAGCGCGTGGCGAACCGCCTGCTCTGCCTCGAAGGAGAGCGATTTGAAGCCATCCGCACTCGGGTTGATCAATTGATAGTCGGAACGGGAATCCGGCAGACTGTAGGTGACTGTCCCGCCGCTCCATTGCGAGCCGGAGAACAGTGCCAAGGTATCCCTGTCGATATTGGTAGGCATGTATATCTTGGTGCCGTCCGGAGCGGGATAGAAACCTGTAGAAAACACCCATGCCGGTATGGACGAAATGCTGAGGCCAGCAGAGCCCCGC
Source organism: Microvirga alba (assembly GCF_015694465.1). Lineage (GTDB taxonomy): Bacteria > Pseudomonadota > Alphaproteobacteria > Rhizobiales > Beijerinckiaceae > Microvirga > Microvirga alba. The sequence goes on along the minus strand of NZ_JADQDO010000001.1, from coordinate 818,019 downwards.
GCCATGCTCGTCGCCCAGATCTCGGAATCGCCGGCCGAAAAGCCCTTATCGTTCCAGCCCTCCCGGCGGTCAGGTTCCTGCGGGATCCAGTCACTGCTGAGCGGCCGTTGCGACAGACTGTGGTCGAAGCTTGCCCAGGAGCTACCTTGGCCGTTCGCGTGACAGGCGTAGCACATCGATTCTACTCCGGAAGTATTGAAATACCGTTACATCATCCACCGATAGCGCCGCTTGTCAATATTTTCCAGCGCAGCAGAAACGTTCGGGAAACAACCTTAGTGCCCCCGAAGCCGTAATCCGCAGGGTGAAATCCCCCGGCGAAGCTGCTACACGCCTTTTTTGAACAGAAACTCATCCAACCGACGAGAAACGCGATGAACGCGCCACGTTCCGAATTCCTGAAGGTGCTCACCGAGCGGGGCTTCATTCACCAGACGTCCGACTTTGACGGCATCGATACGGCTGCTCTCGAAGGGCGGCTGACGACCTATGTGGGCTATGATTGCACCGGCCCTTCGCTGCATGTGGGCCATCTGCTTTCGATCATGATGCTGCATTGGCTGCAGAAGACCGGCGCGGGCAAGCCGATCGCGCTCATGGGCGGCGGCACCACCCGGGTCGGCGACCCGTCGGGCAAGGACGAGAGCCGCAAGCTTTTAACCGTCGAGCAGATCGAAGCGAACAAGACCAGCATCAAGGGCGTCTTCTCTCAATTCATCACCTTCGGCGACGGCAAGATCGACGCTGAGATGGTCGACAATGCGGAGTGGCTGACGACCCTCAACTACATCGAGTTCCTGCGCGATGTCGGGCGGCATTTCTCGGTCAACCGCATGCTCTCCTTCGACAGCGTCAAGCTGCGCCTGGAGCGCGAGCACGAGCTGTCGTTCCTGGAATTCAACTACATGATCCTCCAGGCCTACGACTTCGTGGAGCTTCACAAGCGTTACGGCTGCGTCCTGCAGATGGGCGGCTCGGACCAGTGGGGCAACATCGTTAACGGCATTGATCTCGGTCGTCGCTTGGGCACGGCGCAGCTTTACGCCGTCACCTGCCCCCTTCTGACGACCGCCTCCGGCGCCAAGATGGGCAAGACCGCCTCCGGCGCGGTCTGGCTTAACGCCGACATGCTGAGCCCCTACGATTACTGGCAGTTCTGGCGCAACACCGAGGATGCGGATGTCGCCCGCTTCCTGAAGCTGTTCACCGTGCTCCCGATGGACGAAGTTGCCAAGCTCGAGGCCCTTCAGGGAGCAGACATCAACGAAGCGAAGAAGGTCCTGGCAACCGAAGCGACCGCCCTGGTCCACGGACGCGAGGCGGCTGAGCTTGCGGCCGAGACGGCGCGCAAGACCTTCGAGCAAGGTGCTTTGGCGGAGAGCCTGCCGACGGTTGAAATCACCTCCGAACTGCTCGAGGCCGGGCTCGGCGTGTTGACCGCCTTCGGCCCCGAATATGCCAAGCTCGTGCCCTCGACGAGCGAAGCGCGGCGTCAGGTCAAGAGCGGTGGCCTCAAGGTCAACGACCAGACCGTGACCGACGATCGCGGCGTGCTGAAGCCGGTGGATCTCACGCCCGAAGGCGTGATCAAGCTGTCCTTCGGCAAGAAGCGGCACGTTCTTCTGCGCGCGGTATAGAGCAATTGGAATGAGGCTCTACCGCTACCTCACCGGCCCGGATGACGCGAGCTTCTGCCATCGCGTCACTGCTGCGCTGAACGCCGGCTGGGAGCTCCATGGGGGACCGACCCTGACTTATGACGCCGAAACCAAGCGAGTCATTTGTGGTCAGGCCATCGTGAAAGAAGTCGAGGGCGTCGATTACACGCCGGACCTGGATCTTTCGAAGCAATAAGCTCGGCACAAGAGCTCGCCGGTGCCTATCAATTGCACCGGCGACGGTTTCTAGAGGCTAGCCCGTAACCGCGAAATCCGGCTTCGCGTCGATCGCTTTCGGCCGATCAGAATCGCTCAGCGTTCGGGGGCAGCAGGCGCAGGCAGGGTGCCTGTCTGAGGCTCGCCGCCGCCGACTCCGAAGAGCTTGCGCAGGAACCCTGGAGCGACAGCCGAGAGCGGATTGACGGTCAACGCGGGTGAGGCCATCGGCCCGACAGCGCGGAAATTGACCGCGAACAATCCCTCATATTGCCCTCCGCTCAGGAGCGGGCCGAAAAGCGGCACCTGGGCGATGGCGTTGTTCAGGCCGTAGGCCGGAACGAACGTCCCCGAAATATCCATTTTGTCGCGAGCGTAGTCGATGAACCCGCCCAGGGTGAATCCCACCTGGGTTCCGAAAATCGCGGCATCCTTGAATTCGAGGCGGCCCGCCGCGCGCGTGAAATCGACATGGGCCTTGGTGAAGGTGACTTCGTTGACGTCAACCCGCACCGCTTGCGGATTCCCGGCGCGATCCTGCCCGGCGACGAACTGCGTCTGGGTCGGAATGATCCGGCGCAGGGCCGGCTCATTGTTGACCGTGAAATCGCGGATGTTCAGCGTCCCGGCTTGCGGACCATCGCCCGTGGCCATCTGCAGAACGAGATCGCCGCCGGACATTCGTCGGTAGATGTCGAGAAAGCGCAGAAGCGCACCACCATCCTCGGCCTGCAGAATGATCACCGGGTTGCTCCCGGGCTGCGGAACGGTCCGCGCGACCACATTCGTCGCTCCGAGGCGTCCCTTCATCTCAAGCTGGCGCAAATTCTCCTTGCGGATGGAACCTTTGATCGAGGCGTTGGTGATCGCCTCGTCACTGAACCCGGTGAGAATATTCAGCGTAAGATCAAGATCGACGTCCTTGCTGTCACGCTGCGGCGCCGCGTTGCGGCCTGCCGGCGCGGCGGAGGATGATGACCCGCTGAGTTTCGTGAACGGACGAGCATCGCCGACATTGCCGCGAACAGTGACCTTGTAGACCCCGGCAACGCGCTCGAGCTGGACCCGCATGTCATCGCCGGCCGACAATTTGAAGGTGGAGAGATCGGCCTTTTCCAGCCCACCCTCGCTCGACAGGAATGCGCTGCCGCGGATTTGCACGGGGCCGCTGTCAACCTGCAAATCCCGGATCTCATCCTGCGTCCCGTCGATCAGAATGAACGCCAGTCGTCCCGGTCGGCCTGCCGGCTTCACCCATCCGGGAATCAGTTGATCCACGGCCGCCTTGGCCAAATCAGCCTCGACGCGGATTCCGGGCTTCGCCGATTTTCCGAGCGGCAAGGTCGCGCGCAGGGCAATCGGCCCGCTCAATTGTGAACCGAAGGACAAACCACGCTTGGCCCTCGCAGCCTCGTCGAGCGAGAAGGAGACGTTGGCCTCGCCGCCCTGCCGCGTCTGTTGAACGTCGATGGTGGCCGCGCTCCCCCCGATCTTGCCGTCGCCCTTGATCGCAAGGTTGCCCTTGTCATAGGCGAGCGTCAGATTGGCGCCGTCGAGACGATCCTTGCCGAAAATCTTGTCGACGCTGAACTCGCTGACCGTTCCGTTCACGGAAAGAGGCAGGTCGGCGAAGGCGGGAATGTCGTTGACAGCAAGCCCAATTCCGACACGAAGATCGGTCTTGCCTTTCATGCTCGCCGGATCGAGATCGAATCCGGCTATCTCGCGAATGACCGGCGTCTGCAACAAGGCGCCAAGCCCCTCCGCGCCCCCAAACAGGCGGAAGTCGATCCGCGCGAGAGCATCATTCTTCCAGTAGTCGTCGAGGACAAATGTGCCTTCTGACGCGCTTAGGCTCCGGTCGTTGGCCATCTCGACGCGTGCGCCGGGGGAGCGCAGGGACACTGTCGTTCCCGTGACGATTCCGGTGACATCCATGCGGGACAGGGGCGGCAAGCCATCTGAAACCCGCAGAACTCCCTGGGAGATCAAGAACTGGATGTTCAGCGCATTGTCCGGAAGCGGGCCGCCGGAGACGGCCTTCGCCATCTCAGGACCCGTCATCGCAACCTTGAGCGCGATGGATTCGAGCATGCCCGCTTTGAGATTGGAGACGAGGAACTTGCGGACCGGCGGGGCGACCGCCTCCGGCCAGATGCGCAAGGCAGAGCGTATGTCGGTTTTCGCGCTGCGCACATCGAGTTTCAGGTTGTGTGGATCAGTCGCGCCGCCGAGGTTTCCGCTGACATCGACTGAAAGATCCGGTCCCCGAAGGCTAAAATTCCTGATCGTTACGCCGTCAGGCCCCGCAAGATCCGCCGCGATTTCGCTGATCCGGACTGGCTTGTCACCGGCGGTAGCACCCGAAATCACCGCGTCCTTGCCGCCGAGAGACAAACGCCAGCTGTCGGTATCCGAAGGGGTGACAAGGCGGCCTTGGAGCCGGACACGCGTGTCACCGCCCTTCAGCTCCAGTCTCTGTAGGTCAAGGGACTTGGTGCTCTCGTCCCACGCAACCTCAATGTTGGATTGATCGACCCGCAGAGGCGACGTATCCCTGTCATCGATCTGAAACACGCCGGCGTTGCTGCTCAATTGGGCCTTGAGCTCCGTCACCCGGCCTTCGGAATTGGCGGCATCGACGCGGCCTGAGAATTTCAGATCGGTTGTCGCCGGAAGAGCCGACAGGCCCGTAAGAAGAAGGATGTCCTGAATCGGCGCGCCATCGGCAATGACGGTTGCGCGGTATCCGCCCTTGCCGTCCGCCTCCGCATCGCCATTGAGTTGCCAGATGCCCTGTGGGCCGTCGAGGGTGGCGTCGAAGTGACGGCCGCCTGTCTCTGCCCAATCGAATGTCGCGTCCAATCGCTTGAATCGGCCGCGCTCCTTCTGGTCGGCGTCGATGAAGACGAGGCTGGCATTGGTCAGTTGCGCCCTTCCGAGCGAATGCAGAATGCTCTTCGGGCCGACGATGAATTCGAACAATGACCCTACGGCGCCGGAGACCTGGGAGGCTCCTCGCACGTTGCGCGGCGGGGAGGACGCCGGATCCTGGGAGGGTTTGTCCGGCGCGGGGAGCGCGACCGGCGCGTCGCCGCCTTCCCCCTGCACGGGGGAGAAGGTCAGCGAGCCATCCCGATTGACCAGAATGCGGAGCTGAGGATCCTGGAACTCGATTGATTTGGGCTGCAGGTTCGCCGTCAGAAGCGACAGGCCGTCAACACTGACGACGGCATAGGGAGCGCGCAGAACGAGGTCGCCTCCAGGCGCCCGGATATCCAGACCATTCGCCCGTAGAGCCGGAGATCCGGCATGAAGTTCGATGGCCGTATTACGCAAGGTCACGGTCCAACCCGGCCCGATGCGGGCCGCGATCGCATCGGCCACCCGCTCCGGAAGCCGCCCGAAGCTCAACGGTCCCGCGGACAGGCGCAGGTACAAGAGAGCGAGCGCAATGCCGAGAACAAGAACAATGCCGAGCTTCAGATAGAGAGCACCACGAAGCACGCGCCCCAAAGCGCTTCGCTTCACCGGGCTGCGCCGGGATGACGTGGTACGTAGAAGTGGCTTCATTCTTAAGGCGTCGGGCGACCCGCTCCTTGGGTTATGCTGGTGATCAGGGAATCAGATGGCGGGACCTTAACCTTGTCTCGGCCCTTGCTGCCATCTCTGATGAGGGTCTCCAAACACCATATTCAGACGAAAGGAAGGCGAACGATGATATTAGCGACCGGGACCAACGCTCCCCCTTTCACCCTGCCGGCCACGGATGGGAAAGAGATCACGCTGGACAGCCTCAAGGGCCAGAAAGTGGTACTTTATTTCTATCCTAAGGACGATACCAGCGGCTGCACCAGAGAGGCCCAGGACTTCCAGTCCCTGCGGTCCGAATTCTCGAAGGCGGGCACGGAAATCATCGGCGTGTCGCCCGACAGCCTCAAGAGCCACGACAAGTTCCGCTCCAAATACGGCCTCGATTTCGCCCTCGCCTCGGATGAGGACAAGACTATGCTCGAAGCCTATGGCGTGTGGGTCGAGAAGAGCATGTACGGCCGCAAATACATGGGCGTCGAGCGGACCACCGTGCTCATCGACCGCGACGGCAAGATCGCGCAGGTCTGGCCGAAGGTGCAAGTTCCCGGCCATGCGGAAGAGGTGCTGGCAGCGGCGCGAGAGCTTTAAGCGCGGGAGCTTTAAGATTGCGTCGTCATTCCGGGCCGAGCGTAAGCGCGGCCCGGAATGACGGAAATTAAACGCCCCGTGTAAGCTGAGCCTCGCCGCCGAGCCAGATCGACAGGCGCTCGGTGATGGTCCCCATGGCCGCGACCGATGCGGTGACACGGCCCGGTATCTCGAGCCCGTGATCCAGATCCGGCACGAGAACAACCTCGACGCCTCTGTCGCGAGCCGCCTGCAGATGCCCTTCATCATACAGATAATCGGCGGTTCCGATCACGAGGATCGACCGCTGAGGACAACGTGCCATGCCCTCCGGAACGCCGGGTGTTTTGAATCCGGGCGTCAACCAGACGAGCTCGGCCTTGGCCAATCGGGGCTCGTCGGGAATCGTGTAGGCCATCGCCGCCGTTCCCGCCGACTTGCCGATAACCGTGAAATGCTCGTAGCCGCCGAGCGCAAGCGCCGCCCCCAAGGCCGCTTGCGCATCCGCTTTGATCCAGCCGAGCCTCTCTTCCTGCGGCGCGGCGAGAAAGTCGGGCATCAGATCGTAGGTGTAATCAACGGTGAGAACGTCGTGACCGCGCGCCAGCAGGAGCTGGCGGCAGTAGTAGAGCGCGGGCATCGTGTTGCGATAGCCGAAGCCCGGAAAGAGGATCGCCAGGCCCCGACTTGGACCGTCCTGGCGTGTCAGACCATTGGGCAGAGAGAGATCGCGATAGCCATTGATCGCGAGGGTGCTTTGTTTCATCGCCGGATCCGGTGAGCGCTACTTTCTCTCATAAGCTACGCTCACCGGGATAAAATGCCTAATCGATGTCCTCGACTGCCTCACTCCCGCCATTGACGCGCTGGGCGAGCGAGGCCTCGATGAAGGGGTCGAGATCGCCATCGAGCACGTCTTGCGGGCTGGTGGACTGAGCCCCGGTGCGCAGATCCTTCACCAGCTGATAGGGCTGCAGCACGTAGGAGCGGATCTGGTGGCCCCAGCCGATGTCGGTCTTGGCGGCGGCCTCCGCATTGGCCTTCTCTTCGCGCTTCTTCAGCTCGGCTTCGTAGAGACGCGCGCGCAGCATGTTCCAGGCGGTCGCCCGGTTCTTGTGCTGGGAGCGCTCCTGCTGACAGGCCACGACGATGCCGCTCGGGATATGGGTGATGCGCACGGCCGAGTCCGTCGTGTTGACGTGCTGGCCGCCCGCACCCGACGACCGGAACGTATCGATCCGGCAATCCGATTCCTTGACCTCGATGTCGATGCGATCATCGACGACCGGATAGACCCAGACCGAGGCGAAGCTCGTATGGCGGCGGGCGTTCGAATCGTAAGGCGAAATTCGCACGAGCCGGTGCACGCCCGACTCGGTCTTGAGCCAGCCATAAGCATTGAGGCCCTTGATCAGAAGCGTGGCGCTCTTGATACCGGCTTCGTCGCCATCGGTAATTTCGAGAAGCTCGACCTTGTACTTCCGCCGCTCGCCCCAGCGCGCATACATGCGCTGCAGCATGGAGGCCCAATCCTGGCTCTCGGTTCCGCCCGCGCCGGAATGCACTTCCAGATACGTATCGTTGGTGTCGGCCTCGCCGGAGAGCAGCGTCTCGACCTGGCGGCGCGCGGCCTCGTCCTGAAGGGCCCGGATCGATTCCTCGCCCTCCTTGACGATGTCGGCATCGCCCTCAACTTCACCAAGCTCGATCAGCGTGATCGCATCATCAAGCTCTTGCTCGAGGCGCTTGATCGCCGTGATCTGATCCTCCAGCGACGTGCGTTCGCGCATGACCTTCTGCGCGGCGTCCGCATCGTTCCAGAAGTTGGGATCTTCAGTGAAGGAGTTCAGTTCCGCGAGGCGTCGCTGGGCATTATCCCAGTCAAAGATGCCTCCTCAGCAGCCCGACTGACTGCTTGGTCTCATCTACGAGATGTTCGATTTCGGCGCGCATATCTGCTTTTAGGTCCGTGCCTTGTGATGGCGGCGTCTTAAGGGGAGCACCGCGCGGTGTAAAGGAGTCCTCGATGACGGAGACATCGCCGCAGCCGGCAAAACAGCCGCATTCAGCGTCCATCTCCGAGATTCTTGAGGGCTCCGCTTATATGGAAAGCGGAATGTCTCAATACAATCCGCCGGTTCCCGCCCCGACCGCCTGCGGTCCGGGGGGAATGCCTGCCTGCGGGTCGCCGTCGATCGGCGCATAATTGTCAGGCGGTGCGGTGCCCGGCTTGAAGGCCTCGACAATGACACCGCCACCCTCGCCCGCTCCGGCGCGCGTACCGGTCGAAGCATTGACGCGGATCAGCTTGATTCCCGCCGGCACGCGGAAGGGCGTCGCGGGCTTATCCTTGAGCGCCATCTGCATGAAATCGCGGAACACGGGAGCCGCGTATTGTCCGGCGGTTGCCGCATTGCCAAGGGATTGCGGCTTGTCGTAGCCGATGAAGACGCCCACGGCGAGATCGGGCGAGAAGCCGACGAACCACACGTCCTTCGCGTCGTTGGTCGTGCCGGTCTTTCCGGCGAGCGGCTTGCCGACCGCCTTGACGCTCTGCGCCGTGCCGCGCTGCACGACGCCCTCGAGAATCGAAGTCATCTGGTAGGCCGTCAGGGGATCGAGCACCTGCTCGCGGTTGTCCGCAAGCTTGGGCGCAGCGCCGCCATCCCATTTCTCCGCGTCGCAATTGACGCACTTACGGTCGTCGTGACGGTAAATGGTCTTGCCGTTTCGGTCCTGGATGTTGTCGATCAGGCTCGGCTTGATGCGCCGTCCGCCATTCACGAACATGGAATAGGCCGCGGTCATGCGCATGACCGTCGTCTCCCCCGCGCCGAGCGACATGGAGAGAAGCGGCAGCATGTCGTCATAGACGCCGAAACGGCGCGCATATTCGACGATGGACGGCATGCCGATGTCGTTCGCCAGGCGAACCGTCATGAGGTTCTTGGAATGCTCGATGCCATAGCGCAGGGTGCGCAGGCCCGCCGATTTGCCGTCATAGTTCGACGGTGCCCAGGCGGCCTGCCCCGGGCCCATGTCGAGCACGAAAGGCGCGTCCATGATCTGGGTCGACGGCGTGTAACCGTTATCGAGCGCGGTCGCGTAGACGATGGGCTTGAACGACGATCCGGGCTGCCTCATGGCCTGCGTCGAGCGATTGAACTCGCTCTGGTCGAAGGAGAAGCCGCCGACCATGGCGTGCACGCGACCCGTATAGGGGTCCATGGCAACGATCGCGCCCGAAATCTCGGGGATCTGGCGAAGGCGGAACAGACCAGTCCTGCTGTCGAGCGAGTCGACATAGACGACATCACCGACGGACAGCGCCTTCTCGACGGGACGGCGCGTCCATTTCACCCCATCGGCGGTGATGAACCCGAATTCGCGATCGCGGGAGATCTGTCCGGAGGCCTCTTTCTTCGGCTGAAGGCCCACGCGGGCGCGGCCGCCCGAGACTTCCAGCACCACGGCCATGCGCCAGGGCTGCACGTCGTTCAGGGTCGGCATTTCGGCCAGGGCCAGACCCCACTCGCGGCCAGCCAGGTCGAGCTTGTGATGGGAGCCGCGCCATCCCCGCGCCTCGTCGAAACGCACGAGGCCGTCCACCAGCGCCTTGCGCGCCATGGCCTGCATCTTCGGGTCGAGCGTCGAGCGGATCAGCAGGCCGCCTTCATATAGCTTCTCTTCGCCGTAGCGCTCCGCGATGTCGCGGCGAACGCCCTCGGCGAAGTAGCCGGACGCGATGTTGTGGGGCGAGACATTGCGCGGCGTGACCTTAAGGGGCTCCTTCTTGGCCGCCTCGCCTTCCTCGCGGGACACGTAGCCGTTGTCGACCATGCGGTCGACGACCCAGTTGCGGCGGTCGATGGCCGCCTGCCGCTGACGGAACGGGTGGTAGTTGTTGGGCCCCTTGGGCAAAGCGGCGATGTATGCGACCTCGGCCAGGGTCAACTCGTGAACGGACTTGCCGAAATAGTCGAGCGCCGCGGCGGCGATGCCGTGCAGGTTGCGGCCGGGCGTCAGGGTGCCGAGGAAGATCTCGTTCAGATAGAGCTCAAGAATCTTGTCCTTCGAGAAGGTCTTCTCGATTCTCAGGGCGATCAGCGCCTCGCGGATCTTGCGCTCGTAGCTGCGCTCGTTGCCGACGAGGAAGTTCTTGGCCACCTGCTGGGTGATCGTTGAAGCGCCCTGCTTACCGCCGGAACGGAAATTCGCCACCACCGCGCGCACAATCCCTTCCGGATCGATGCCCGCGTGCTTGTAGAAATTCTTGTCCTCGGCCGAGAGGAACGCTTCGACGACCAGCTTCGGAATGGCCTGGATCGGCACGTAGAGGCGGCGCTCGCGGGCATATTCCGCAATCAGGCTGCCATCGGCCGCGTGGACGCGGGTCATCACCGGCGGCTCGTAATTGGCGAGCTGCGCGTGGTCCGGCAGGTCCTTCGAGAACATCCAATAGCCACAGGCCAGACCAACGGCGCCGATCAGGAAAAAGATCGCCCCGATGCTGAACAGGAAGCCGAAGAATCGTAGGACGAAGCGCATCCGAAGGTATTCCGTTATCGGCGCCGGCGGCGCACGGTTATGCTGATCTGTGAACGCCGATCTGTGTTTCAGGCAGTCAAAGCATCAGCCTTTACTGCCCTGTTAGCTGAGGAATCACGCCCCCGCTACGGCTATCCACACTGTATCTATGGTAAAACTGCGGCAGGTCCCTGACGAGCGAGCCTCGTGGCGAAAAAACGGTCCACGGCAACCGACATCGCCGAGACCATCTTACTTCGCCATTCATCCGACATGAGGAGATCCAGGTCCTGCTTGCTCGACAAATAGCCCAGTTCAACCAGGACCGACGGCACATCGTGGGCGCGCAGAACCCGGAAACCGGCCTCACGTCGCGGATTCTTGTTGAGACGGGCCACGGAATCGAATTCCCCCACGAGGCGGGTCGCGAAGCTGTGGGAGAAATTCCGGGTTTCCCGCAAGGTGAGTTCCTGCAGGATGTCCATGACGTCGTCCGCCCCGTCACCCGCTTCCACGCCGGCGATGGAATCCGCCTTGTTTTCCCGATCCGCCAGCCTTGCGGAATCGGCGTCGGAGGCCCGTTCGGCGCCGGTATAGACCGTCAGCCCGCGGACGTCCTGACCGCCGGAGATCGAGTCCGCGTGGATCGAGATGAAGAGATCGGCCTTGGCCGACCGCGCGGCGCGCACCCGGTCGCCCAGGGAGATGAAGGCATCCTGATCGCGGGTCATCAGCACGCGATAATGGCCCTGAGCTTCCAGCTTCTTCTTCAATTGCTGGCCGAAAGCGAGAACGAGATCCTTCTCGACCATGCCGGTCAAGGCTGCCGCACCGGGATCGATTCCGCCATGGCCCGGATCGATCACGATGACAGGCCGCGTATCCTTGACGTTCTTCGAGGCCGTGGAATCGAGGCCGACCTTGGCTGTCGCGGCGGCGTTCTCGGCGGCAACGCGCCGGAATTCCTCCCGGTCGACCTTCGACAATTCAATGGTCAGCAGAGCCCCGCCACCGGGAGCGCTCGGATCGACCTGGATCGCGGAGACGATGGCGGGCTGGGACAGGTCCATTACGACCCGCGACCGGCCCGGCGCGAACAGGCCATAGCGGTAGGACGCGATCAGCCCTTCCCGCTTGCGCCCGACACCACTGGGCAGATGGAATGTGACCTCAGGCAAATCGACGATGACGCGATCGGGGCGTTCCATCAGATAAGCTTGCGCGGTGACGGCTTTCGACAGTGTGATCTTGAGCCGGGTCTTTGCCCCATCGGCATCGATCACAACAGCGGCAGCGACGGCCGTTGCCTCGGCCTCAGGGCCGGCCGCCCATGCGCCAGCCCCCGCCGGCACCACGAGCGCCGCCAGAAGACAAAGCCGCATAAGGCGTATGAACGGCGTAGTGAGCATTATGGTCGCCGGTTGATTTCAAGTGCCCCTCCTATCCCATAGGCGACCTTTGGTTAATGAAGCCCACGCGAGATGAACTGTTTACCTGGACACTGTTGCGTTCAAGGCACAGTGTCTCAGCATCTTGCCAAATACCCCGATCAATCTGTAATGATGAGGTCCCGTCCGGCATGGCCGAATCTGACGGCGGGTCCGAGGAGACGGTTGTGTTGACCGATCCTCTGGACACCCGTCACCCTCGACAGGCTCGCGGACAGGCATAAATAGCGATGCTTCATCGCGACAAATACCGGTGGCCGGATCAATCCGGCTCATCGCTTTCGAAAGGGCCGTCGTTGAATGGTTGCGCAAGCGAAGTCAGCTCTGACTATCGTCCCAGCGCCGTTCGATTTGCGCGATCAACTTCGCGCTCGCTCATGCTCCGCTCAACCCGGCATGACGTCGGCCCCGCTTAACCCAGAATGCGCCCCAATGCGGCGCACGATGGCGATCGACAGCAATCCGAACGCAATTTCAGCCCGCCGCCTGCTTTCGCGGCGTGGTCGCCCGCGCTTAATGCGGCTCCTGCCTCAGATCCTGCCCTCGATCGCCATGTCGAGAGTTCAACATGGCAAACAAGATGCTAATCGATGCCTCCCACCCGGAAGAAACCCGGGTTGTGGTGGTACGTGGTCAGAAGGTCGAAGAATTCGACTTCGAATCCGCTAGCCGGAAGCAGTTGCGAGGCAACATCTACCTCGCGAAGGTGACTCGGGTAGAGCCGTCCCTGCAGGCCGCTTTCGTCGAGTATGGCGGAAACCGCCACGGTTTCCTCGCTTTTAGCGAAATCCATCCTGATTATTACCAGATTCCGGTCGCGGATCGTCAGGCTCTCCTCGAGGCTGACGCCGAGGCTCAACGCGAGGAAGAACGCGAGGAAGAACGGCGCCGCAGCCGTCGCCGCCGCCCCGCTTCAAAGCGGGCGCAGGCCGACGAGACGGTCGCCTCCTCGGAGGCCGAGGCAGGCACCGAAGAGGCCGCGTCCGCTCTCACCGAGAGCGAGGAGGCCGGCGAGACCACCGAGATCGTGCTTTCGGGAGAAACCCTCGAGCTGGTCCAGGGCGAAGAGGTGTCCGACGGTGAACGTGCGCCGGCGGAGGAGCACGAAGAGGACGACCATGGTGATGACCATGGTGAAGACGACCACGGCGAGGACGATCACGGCGAAGAAGAGATCGTCGAGCAACTCGGCGGCGGCGACGCGGCCGACGACATTCCCCAGCGCCCCCGCCTGCCGCGCAAGCAATACAAGATCCAGGAAGTCATCAAGCGCCGTCAGGTGCTGCTGGTCCAGGTCGTCAAGGAAGAGCGCGGCAACAAGGGCGCGGCCCTGACCACCTATCTGTCGCTTGCCGGACGCTATTCGGTGCTCATGCCCAATACGGGTCGGGGCGGCGGCATTTCCCGCAAGATCACCAACGCGGCCGACCGCAAGCGCCTGAAGGAGATCGCCCAGGACCTCGAGGTTCCGGACGGCATGGGCATCATCCTGCGCACCGCTGGCGCCTCGCGCACCAAGCCCGAGATCAAGCGCGACTATGAATACCTGATGCGCCTGTGGGAGAGCGTGCGCGAGCTAACCCTCAATTCCGCGGCTCCGGCCCTGGTTTATGAGGAAGGCTCGCTGATCAAGCGCGCCATCCGCGACCTCTACAACAAGGACATCGACGACGTTCTCGTCTCCGGGGATGACGGCTATCGCGAGGCCAAGGACTTCATGCGCATGCTCATGCCGAGCCATGCGAAGATCGTCCAGCCTTACCGTGACCAGCAGCCCCTGTTCGCGAAGCACGGTATCGAGGCCCAGCTCGACGCCATGTTCTCGAACCACGTCACCCTGAAGTCGGGCGGCTATCTCGTCATCAACCCGACGGAAGCTCTCGTCTCCATCGACGTGAACTCGGGCCGTTCGACCCGCGAGCACAATATCGAGGACACGGCGCTCCGCACGAACCTCGAAGCCGCCGAGGAAATCGCTCGTCAGCTTCGTCTGCGCGATCTTGCCGGCCTGGTGGTCATCGACTTCATCGACATGGAAGAGAAGCGCAACAACCGCGCTGTCGAGAAGAAGCTGAACGAGTGCCTGAAGAACGACCGCGCCCGCATCCAGGTTGGCCGCATCTCGCCCTTCGGGCTTCTGGAAATGTCGCGCCAGCGTATCCGTACGGGCGTGCTCGAATCCTCCTCGGTCCCCTGCGCGCATTGCGCCGGCATCGGCACTGTCCGCTCGACGCCGTCCGTTGCCCTGCACGTGCTGCGCTCGATCGAGGAAACCCTGATCAAGAATGCCGGCTACAACCTCATCGTCCGGACCCGGATGGAGGCTGCCTTCTACATTCTGAACCAGAAGCGCATTCACCTGCGCGACCTTGAGACCCGGTTCGGAGTGGCAATCTCGATTGTCCCCGACGACAGCCTGAATGGAACGACAACCTTCGCCATCGACCGCGGCGAGCCGGCTTTGCGCCTGGAGCACAAGGCTGCAGCAACCGGCATTCAGATCGACGCGATCCTTCCGGCCGAGGAAGCCGCCGAGGTTGAAGCTGAGATCGAGATCGAGGCGGAAGAGGAAACCGCCGAGGAGGCGCGCGCCGAGGAGGAGCGGGGCGAGGAAGGTGAAGGCGGCCGTCGCCGTCGCCGCCGTCGCCGTCGTCGCGGCCGCGACCGGGAGGCCGTCACAGGCGCTCAGGGCGAAGAGGGTGCGGAATCCGAGACCGAGGAAGAGGCCCCCGTTGAGGGCGAGGCCGCTGTTGCATCCGCCGAGACGGCTGAATCAGCCGAGGCCGAAGGTGAAGGCGATGGCAGCGCCCGCCGCCGTCGCCGCGGGCGCCGGGGCGGCCGTGGCCGTGGCCGCGAGGAAGCGATCGAGTTCGCCGTAGAGGAAGGCTTCGTCGGCCCCAGCGTAGAGGCCGTCGAGGCAGCGCTTGCCGAAGCGATTGCCGAGCCGGAGCCCGTGCGAGCGGAAGAGCCGGTCGTCGCCGCTGCTCCGTCAGTTCCGCCGGTTGAAGAGATGGTCGCCGTCGTTGCTTCAGAGCCTGCGGCTCCGGAGCCCGAGCCCGTCGCGGTCGTTCTGACGCCCCCGGACCCGGACCGCCCGAAGCGCGCCGGCTGGTGGTCGAAGGCAAAGTCGGTCCTTGGCGGGTCGTAGAGCCTAGCTTGCACAATATCGAGACACAGTATTCCGGCGGCCATGTGCCGCCGGAATTGTTTTCGACCGCTAAGTGAAATCCAGTAGGATCAATCGCTTAGCCCCGTCACTTCAACCAAGTCGAGAGGCGGGCAATCGTCTCGCGACAGTCATTTTCGGACCCTGCGAAGGACAGGCGCAGATAATGAGAGCCTTCGATCGGATCGAAGTCGAGCCCCGGGGTTGCGGCAACGCCAGCCTCTTCCAGCATGCGCTTGGAAAAGCCGATCGAATCGTTCGTGAAGCGGGCGATGTCCGCATAGATGTAGAAAGCGCCGTCGACCGGATGCATGTCGGCGATCCCGATCCGAGGCAATTCCTCCAGCAAATAGGCTCGGTTGCGGGCGTAGCCTGCTTTCACCGCCTCCAGCTCGTCCATGGCCTCGAAAGCAGCAAGCGCCGCGACCTGTGAGAGGTAGGGCGGCGAAATATAGAGGTTCTGCGCCAGGCGCTCGATCGGTCGCACGAGGCGTTCCGGCACCACGATCCAGCCGATGCGCCAGCCGGTCATGCAATAATATTTGGAAAACGAGTTGATGACGATGGCGTCGTCATCCGACGAGAGCGCCGTCGTAGCCGGTTCGTTGTAGGTCAGGCCGTGATAGATCTCGTCCGACACGAACCACAGCCCCAATCGACGGCAGGTCGCGCCAAGCTCGGCCAGAGCGCGCTGGCCAATCATGGTGCCCGATGGGTTCGCCGGGCTCATGGCCAGGATGCCGTGCAGGGGCTTTTCCGCGTGGGCCTTCTCGATGGCCTTGGCGGTCATGATCCAGCCATCCGCCTTGGTCAGGGGAATGATCACCGGCTCGATGCCGAGCGCTTCGAGAATGTTGCGATAAGCCGGATAGCCCGGCGCGGTGATGGCGACGCGCTGGCCGGGATCGAAGAGGCTCAGGAACGCCAGCACGAAGCCTGCCGAGGAGCCTGTGGTCACGACAACCCGCTCGGGCGCAAGGCTCACCCCATAGCTGTCCCGATAATGCCGTGCGATCCGCTCGCGCAAAGGGGCAATTCCAAGCGCTTCGGTATAGCCGATGCGTCCCGTCTCCAGAGCGGCCTTGGCCGCCTCGCGGGCGGCGCGGGGCGCGGGAGCGGAGGGCTGGCCGACCTCCATATGAATGACGCTGTCCCCTCGCCTTTCTTTTGCCGCGGCGGCGCTCAAGACATCCATGGCCAGGAACGACGAAACGCGGTCCATGCGACGCGCGATGTGGGGCAAACGGAGATCGGCGGGTGATTTTGTCATGGATAGGCTCGTAACGGCTCGCGCGCCAAGCCTCAAGGCAGCTCTTGATGCCGGTGGCAACAGGACGCTCCGACGGCCTCCACAAGGCACCGGCGAAAGCCCTGTAACCCCGGTTATTCCTGGGCAACCCAGCGTGCTGGTCATTATGTCGCTTCAAAATAAGGTATTCTGCAACGAATCCGTGATTTGACGCTGCGCTTCCGAGGCAGCTAACACACGCAAAACGGAATACCCTCACAGGCTTGGAAATTGTCCTCCTGGCCAGATTTTCGAAATTTCCGCAAAGGTTGGACCATGCGCTTCTCGTTTCTCAAATCCTGCCAGGCCGTCGCCCTCCTCGGCGCGCTGGCCTTCGGCCCGTCGGCGATGGCGCAGAATGCGGTTTTTTCCGACCAGCAGCGTCAGGCCATCGGCGAGATCGTGAAGGACTACCTTATGAAGAACCCTGAAGTTCTTCAGGAGGTCATCGGCGAGCTGGAGAAGCGCCAGGCCGAGGCCCAGCGGGTCGTTCAGGCCGGGGCGTTGAAGGAAACGCGGCAGACGCTGTTGAACGCGCCCCATTCCTTCATCGTCGGCAACCCTTCCGGCGACGTCACCCTGGTCGAATTCTTCGATTACAATTGCGGCTACTGCAAGCGGGCGCTGGCCGATGTGAAGACGCTTGTGAAGGGCGACCCCAAGCTGCGCGTGGTGTTGAAGGACTTCCCCGTCCTCGGCCCTGATTCCGTCGAGGCCAGCCGGGTGGCGCTTGCGGCGCGTAACCAGCTTTCGGGCGACAAGCTCTTCGACTACCACGTGAAGGTCATGGACAGCAAAGGCCGGGTCGGCGCGGAGCGCGCCCTGGCGGTCGCCAAGGAGATGGGTCTCGACGTGGCCCGCCTGCAAAAGGATATGGAAAGCGCCGACGTGCGCGCCGCCCTTCAGGAAAATATGGGGCTCGGCGACAAGCTCGGCCTGACCGGCACTCCGGCGTTCATCATCGGGGACGAAATTATCCCCGGCGCGGTCGGCCTGGATCCTCTGAAGCAGGTCGTCGCCAATGTCCGCCAGTGCGGCAAATCCAATTGCTGATCGCAGCAGGAAAAGCGGATACTCGCTGTCATTCCGGCGCGCGCCATGGGCGCGAGCCGGGAACCCATAGCCGCCAAGGGTTTGGAACGCGGGATCTCGCCGCTGCGGTGGCGTTTCATCGTGCAACGTTTGCTGTTATGGGTTCCGGGCTCCGCCGTGCGGCCCCGGAATGACGGTAGCGTGAGTGGACCCAGCGCGTTACGATGCCTCTCTCCCTAGGGAAACGCCGCCAAGCTTGGGAAAGCCTTGGTTTTCCCCTTCCCCCGTGGTTGCCTTTTGGCTAAGACGACCTTTCAGCCCCACCTCTCGGGGCCTTGGAACGCTCCTTTCGCGATGATCACCGTCCACGTCCTTAACGGGCCGAACCTCAATATGCTCGGTCGCCGAGAGCCGCAGATTTACGGCAGCGTCACGCTGGCGGAAATCGAGCAGCTCGTGCGCGAGAAGGCGGGGAAGCTCGGCGTTTCCATCGCATTCCGCCAATCGAACCATGAAGGACATCTGGTCGATTGGATTCAGGAAGCGGGAGCGCAAGGGGCCGGCATCGTCATCAATGCCGGAGCCTATACCCATACCTCGATCGCCCTGAGGGACGCCATTGCTGCAAGTGGCGCTCCGACGGTCGAGATCCATCTCTCGAATGTTCATGCTCGCGAGGGCTTTCGCCATCGCTCGCTCATTGCACCCGTCTCGGTGGGCGTGATCTGCGGCTTCGGGCCCATGAGCTACCTGCTCGGCCTGGACGCTGTTCACCGTGTGATGGTCGAGCGCGCGCAAGCCCCCAAGCCTTCCAAACATTAGTTCCTCAAGAATAAGAGGTGAGCCTCATGGCCAAGGACAACCCTTTCGATCCCGATCTCGTGCGCGAGCTGGCGACCTTGATCGCCGACACCGATCTCACCGAGATCGAAGTGGAGAAGGGCGACCTGCGCATCCGCGTCGCGCGCACGATCACCGCGACCGTGACGGTGCCTGTCGCTGCCCCCGCTATGGCGGCGGCTCCTGCTGCGGTCGTCGCTCCCCCGCCCTCCGTGGCCGAGGCTGCGCCCTCCGCGAAATCCGCCGCGGCCCATCCGGGCGCGGTGCTTTCGCCCATGGTCGGCACCGCCTACCGCAAGCCGTCGCCCGATGCGAAGTCTTTCATCGAGGTCGGTTCCAAGGTTCAGGCCGGCGACAAGCTTCTGCTCGTCGAGGCCATGAAGACCTTCAACGAGATCACGGCGCCCCGCGCCGGTACAGTCACGGCCATCTTCGTCGAAGACGGAACGCCGGTTGAATACGGCGAGCCGCTGGTCGTCATCGAGTGACGGCGATGTTCGATAAGATCCTCATTGCCAATCGCGGCGAGATCGCCCTGCGCATCCTGCGCGCGGCGAAGGAGCTCGGCATCGCGACCGTCGCGGTGCATTCCACCGCCGACGCGGATGCAATGCACGTGCGCCTCGCCGATGAGAGCGTCTGCATCGGCCCCCCGGCCGCCCGCGACAGCTATCTCAACATCCCGGCCCTGATCGCCGCCTGCGAGATCACCGGCGCTGACGCCATCCACCCCGGCTACGGCTTTCTTTCCGAGAACGCCCGCTTCGCCGAGGTGCTGGAGCATCACCGCATCGCCTTCATCGGCCCGAAGGCCGAGCATATCCGCATCATGGGCGACAAGATCGAGGCCAAGCGCACCGCAAAGCGCCTCGGTATCCCTTGCGTGCCCGGTTCGGAAGGCGGCATCACGGATGAGGCCGAGGCCAAGCGTGTCGCCAAGGACATCGGCTACCCGGTGATCATCAAGGCCGCTGCCGGCGGCGGCGGGCGCGGCATGAAGGTGGCGCGCACGGAAGAGGATCTCGTCTACGCTCTCGGCGCAGCGAAGACCGAAGCCAAGGCGGCTTTCGGCGACGATGCGGTCTATATCGAGAAGTATCTCGAAAAGCCGCGCCACATCGAGATCCAGGTTCTCGGCGACGGCAAGGGCAACGCGATCCATCTCGGCGAGCGCGACTGCTCGCTCCAGCGCCGCCACCAGAAGGTCTGGGAGGAAGGCCCCTCGCCTGCCCTCAACGTCGAGATGCGCGAGCGCATCGGCGGCGTGGTCGCCAAGGCGATGCAGGAGCTGAAATATCTCGGCGCGGGCACCATCGAGTTCCTCTACGAGGACGGCGAGTTCTATTTCATCGAAATGAACACCCGCATCCAGGTGGAGCATCCGGTCACCGAGATGATCACCGGCATCGATCTGGTGAACGAGCAGATCCGGATCGCGGCAGGTGCGCCGCTCTCGATGAAGCAGAGCGACGTCAAGATCGAGGGCCATGCGATCGAGTGCCGCGTGAATGCCGAGCATCCGGCGACGTTCCGCCCCTCGCCCGGCACGATCAGCTATTTCCACCCGCCGGGTGGTCTGGGCGTACGCGTCGATTCGGCGGCCTATCAGGGCTACCGCATTCCGCCGCACTACGACTCGCTCGTAGCCAAGCTCATCGTCCATGGCCGCACCCGCAACGAGTGCCTCATGCGGCTGCGCCGCGCTCTCGACGAGTTCGTGGTGGACGGCATCGACACGACGCTGCCCCTCTTCCGCACTCTGGTGCGCAATCCGGACATTCAGAACGGCCAGTATGATATTCACTGGCTTGAGAATTTCCTGAAGACGGGCGGCCTCGAGGAAGCCTGAGACAATCGCGATCGCTGCGCCTTTACCGTTATCGGTTTGTCGCAGCGATCCTGACCCGCATCGCGCTACGGTCGTCATTCGGGGCCCGAGCGCAGCGAGAACCCGGAACCCACAAACACGAGGGTTTCGGAGAGGACGCGCCGGGTATGGACTATCTTATTCTGTACCGTCCGTGGGTATGGGTTCCGGGCTCCGCTACGCGGCCCCCGAATGACGGGTAGGATCGGTGCGGAGACCATTGCCCCCAACTCGTGCGAAATTGAGAAGCCTTCAGTTTGAGCAGACATGGTCAAACGCTAAAGGCGTGCTACCTTCCGCGTGATGAGGGCCGATCAGATCGACATCACGCCTGAGATCCTGCTCAAGGCCTATGCGGCTGGCATTTTCCCCATGGCGGAAGATGCCGATGACCCATCCTTGTTCTGGGTCGAGCCGCGCGAGAGGGGGATCATCCCTCTCGACAGTTTTCACCTCGGCAAACGCCTCGCCCGCACAATCCGCTCAGATCATTTCGAGGTCAGGGTTGATGAGGATTTCGACGCGGTCATCGCGGGCTGCGCCGCACCCGGATTCGACCGGGAAAGGACCTGGATCAGCCGTCGCATCCGCGAGCTTTACGGCGAGCTTTTCGACACCGGCTATTGCCATACGGTCGAGGTTTATCGGGAGAATCGTCTCGTCGGCGGCCTCTACGGCGTGCGTCTCAGAAGCGCCTTTTTCGGGGAAAGCATGTTCCATACGGAGCGTGACGCTTCCAAGGTCGCTCTCGTACACCTCGTGGCGCGTCTTCGCCGTGGTGGCTTCACCCTTCTCGACACCCAGTTCGTAACGCCACATCTGGCGCAGTTTGGGGCGATCGAAGTTCCGCGCCGCCGCTACAAGCAGATGCTGCAGGCCGCCATGGAACACGAGGCCAACTGGGATTCATGGCCGCGAGGAACCATCGTCAGCGGCGAGGAAGTCCTCGCCGCGCTCGCGACCGCAAGCGTGCTTTAACGATCATTCGTCCGCGTATTGTTGAGACTAGGCGCGCGCGGGGGCGCCCGACGCGGCACCTGTTGCAGCGGCGCGGTCTCGACAGGCGGCGGAGGGGCGATCGGTTGGATCTGGGTCGGAGCGCCCCCACCGGTGGGTGGGCTCATGATGTCGCCCGGCCGCGAGGTCGCTGCCGGACGGCGGATCACGTCCGGCTGGATCGGCGGCAACTCTTCGCTTGCCTCCTTGGGCTCCGCGATCACCTCGGTGCCCCCTTTACAATCCACGAGCCAAATATCGTAAACGGGGTGCTCGATGCCGTGCAAACCGGGGCTGGAAGCAAACATCCATCCGGAAAAGACTTTCCGATTCTTCCCATCCGGGCCCGCCTCTTCGACCTCGACGAAAGAGGTCGTCTCGGGGTTTTCCGTCGGCGGCTTGGTGAAGCAGACCCGCGCCGTCATCTGAAGCGCGCCGAACTGCACGGTTTCATTGACCGCCACTTCGAAGGAGACAATTCGCCCGGTGATCTTATCGAGGCCCGAGAAGACGGCCGTGGGATTCTTGATCCTGTCAGCCTGAGCCGTTCCCGCGCCGCCGATTACCAGTGCGAGCATCACAGCGGCCCGCGTCCATCCGAAATTCATGGTGCTCGTCCAAGCCAAATTCTGTCGGGCCAAGTGGTATCTGGCCGCGTTTGCATTCGGGCAACGCGATAACACGCGAACCATGTTGGAAAAAGGGCAAGTCCGTGAAGCATGACCTTTCGCTCCCGATAAATTAGACTTTTCTTCCGTGAAGCAAGGAGCCGGTCTTTGAACGACACTCGCCTGACGCTCGATTCCGCACGTCGGTCCATGAATTTCCTGAGCCTGTCGGAGGTTCTTTCGCTCGGCGAGCGCGGCGTGCTGATGCCGGACCCGGCCTCCGTGCTGATTTCGAGCGGCGTGCAGGTGGAAGCGGGGGCGATTCTTTGGCCCCAGGTGATCCTGCAAAGCGTGGCAGCCGGCACGCTGGCCATCGGCGCTGGAACGGTTCTCTTTCCCGGCACCCGAATCGTCGCCGATGGCGGGGCGGTTATGATCGGTGCGGGGGCCGAAATCGGCGAGGAAGGTGGCTTCACCGTCAAGGCGGAGAACGGGGCCCGCATCGATATCGGGAACGGAGCCCGCCTGCTTGGCGGCGGTTCGCTGACCCAGTCCAACAAGATCGGAGACGGCGCGCAGATCCTCGGACCGATCCGCTGCCAGAACTGCACACTCGCAAGTGGCGGCAGCCATCGCGAGCCCGACCCGGATTTGCGTGGCGGCGTGTTGAAAGGGTCCGGCGTGGCGCGGAATGTCGAGGTGCCACGGGGGCTCGTCATTCAAGCATTCGGCCGGTTTTCCGAAGGCGTCTTGAGACGCCAGTCCCATTTCCACCCCAAGACGCCGACCTGAGGCTTTCGCCGCCGCCAGAGAGCGGCCTTACGAAAGATCGCTCTCGAATGGATCGGGAGCGGGCTCGCGCATGGGATTGCCCTCCTTCTCCCGCCTCACGAAATGCGCGCCGGAGCAGGCATGCGAGCATAGAAGGCCGTGGTCGGACCAATAGGCCGGGCCGTTCTCGACCTGGCCGCCCTGATAACCGAAGTCGGTGTGGCCGTAAGGCAGGCCGCACTCGACGCAAGCCCGAGGCTGGATTCGGTTCAGCATGTCACGCCCGCAGGGTGCAGAGCATCACTGGCCCGGCGACCACGGCACATAATCGCCAGTCGCCGAGGGGCGTCGTCCGGTCGAAAGCTGCGAGCCCGACGGGCGATAGGCCTGCGGCGTTCCCGTCATGTTGGGGGCGTAGGCCTTTTCCCACGAATGAGGCTGATAAGCGTCTTCGCTCGGCGGAAGAGCTGCGTTGTGGCACATCCAGGCGCGCCAGCCGGGAGGCACCTTCGAGGCGTCGGCCTCGCCGTTATAGATCACCCAACGGCGCTCCGTCCCGACCGAGCGGTCGATGAGCGGCCCCTGCGCGCGGTAGTATTTGTTGCCGAACTCGTCCTCGCCGACGAACTGGCCCTTGCGCCAGGTGTAATAGCGCGTGCCGAGGGTCTGCCCGTTCCACCAGGTGAAGAACTGAAGCCAAAATTGTTTCATCGCTGCCGCCAGAGGGGTTCGTGAATTCGCGCGGAATATGGCTCCACCCTCTCGGGAAGTCCAGCCTCGCGATGAGGGATGAAATGCATCTGATTCTCCCGACCTATGGCCCGGAGACAGGGAAGGCGCGTTTTCCCATTTTTACGGCCTTTTTGGCCCAAGCCGGCTCCAGGCCGGAATCTTGGAGCCGGCTCCCCGACCGCACCCGAACCTAAAAAATCTTCCTCTCCTTTCGGAGAGTTTCCCTATGGTAAATTTAGCCACCGAAGGGCCGCGTCGGCGACGGGTCGACTTCGATTTTGAAAAGAGAATCCGAGGGTTAGCGGAGCGTCCGCCAGCTATCCACATTTTTCACAGCCCAACACTATATCTAGTTTGGAACCCTTCCCCCCGACACAAGTTCTTGACGCAGGGCACTCGACGCGACTAGCTTGCAACCATGCCGATCCGAGACCGGCAACCGGCCTGAAGAGGGCCGGTGGTACATCCCCGAAGGACTAGCGTTCGAGCCACGCGGCAAATTGCGCCGTGGGGCTTCGTGGCGTCCGTGGGGTCCGTCGAAACTCGGACGGCGTGTTTCGCGATCACAAAAAACGGATCGCAAGGCGTGTCGAACAAAGTGTGGGCTGGGGAGTCGCGAGAAATTCGCGGCGCGGAGACTTATTGTCTCCAATTGAAGGAATTGACCGATGCGGATTGAGCGGCGTTATACGAAATCGGGGCTCTCGCCCTACTCCTCCCTCGCCTTCCGGCTCGCCACGAGCGAGATCCGCAACCCGGATGGCTCCATCGTCTTCAAGCTTGAGAATATCGAGGTTCCGGAGACCTGGAGCCAGGTCGCGTCCGACGTTCTGGCGCAAAAGTATTTCCGCAAGGCTGGCGTTCCCGCGCGCCTCAAGAAGGTCGAAGAAAACGACGTTCCCTCCTGGCTCTGGCGGTCGGTGCCGGACGAGGACGCCCTCGCCTCGGTGTCCGAGGATCAGCGCTACGGTTCCGAGATTTCCTCCAAGCAGGTCTTCGACCGCCTTGCCGGCTGCTGGACCTATTGGGGCTGGAAGGGCGGCTATTTCTCGTCCGAGGAAGATGCCCAAGCCTTCTATGACGAGCTGCGCTTCATGCTCGCCAACCAGATGGTCGCGCCGAACTCGCCGCAATGGTTCAACACCGGCCTGCACTGGGCTTACGGCATCGATGGCCCAGGCCAGGGCCACTATTATGTGGACTACAAGACCGGCAAGCTGACGAAGTCGAAGTCGTCCTACGAGCATCCCCAGCCGCATGCCTGCTTCATCCAGGGCGTCGAGGACGATCTGGTGAACGAAGGCGGCATCATGGACCTGTGGGTCCGCGAGGCGCGTCTGTTCAAATACGGCTCGGGCACGGGCTCGAACTTCTCCAACCTGCGCGGCGAGGGCGAAAAGCTCTCCGGCGGCGGCCGCTCGTCCGGCCTCATGTCCTTCCTCAAGATCGGCGACCGGGCTGCGGGCGCGATCAAGTCCGGCGGCACCACGCGCCGCGCGGCCAAGATGGTGGTGGTCGACGTCGATCACCCGGATATCGAGGCCTATATCGACTGGAAGGTGAAGGAAGAACAGAAGGTCGCGGCGCTGGTCACCGGCTCCAAGCTCGGGGCCAAGCACCTCAAGGCCATCATGAAGGCCTGCGTGAACTGCGAAGCGCCGGGCGATGCCTGCTTCGACCCGGAGAAGAACCCGGCCCTGAAGCGCGAGATCAAAATGGCGCGCCGGGTCATGATTCCGGACAACTACATCAAGCGCGTGATCCAGTTCGCGCGTCAGGGCTACACGGACATCGACTTCCCGATCTACGACACCGATTGGGATTCGGAGGCCTACCTCACCGTTTCGGGCCAGAACTCCAACAACTCGGTCTCGCTGACCGACGACTTTTTGCGCGCGGTGGAGAAGGATGCCGATTGGCACCTCAAGGCCCGCAAGGACGGCAAGGTTCTGAAGACGCTCAAGGCCCGCGACCTGTGGGAGCAGATCGGCCACGCCGCCTGGGCCTCGGCTGATCCCGGCCTGCACTTCAACACCACCATGAACGACTGGCACACCAGCCCCGCCGGTGGCCGCATCCGGGCGTCGAATCCGTGCTCGGAATACATGTTCCTGGACGACACCGCCTGCAATCTGGCGTCCGCCAATCTGCTGCAGTTCTTCAATCACGAGACCAAGGCGTTCGAGGCGGAAGCCTTCGAGCATGCCTGCCGCCTCTGGACGGTGGTGCTCGAAATCTCGGTGATGATGGCGCAGTTCCCGTCGAAGGAAATCGCGCAACTGTCCTACGAGTACCGCACGCTCGGCCTCGGCTACGCCAATATCGGCGGCCTGCTCATGACCATGGGCCTGCCCTACGACTCGGACGCGGGCCGTGCGCTCGGCGGCGCGCTCACCGCCATCATGACCGGCGTGTCCTATGCGACCTCCGCCGAGATCGCGGGCGAGCTTGGACCGTTCCCGAACTACAAGGCCAATGCGAAGTCGATGCTGCGCGTCATTCGCAACCACCGCCGCGCCGCACATGGCGTGACGGACGGCTACGAAGGTCTGAGCGTCAACCCGGTTCCGCTGGATCACGCCTCGTGCCCGGATCAGAGCCTCGTCGCGCACGCCAAAAGCGCCTGGGACAAGGCGCTCGAACTCGGCGAGCAGCACGGCTATCGCAATGCGCAAGCCACCGTCATCGCGCCAACCGGCACGATCGGCCTCGTGATGGATTGCGACACCACCGGCATCGAGCCCGACTTCGCTCTCGTGAAGTTCAAGAAGCTCGCGGGCGGCGGTTACTTCAAGATCATCAACCGCGCCGTGCCGGATGCGCTTCGTGCGTTGGGTTACCGCGAATCCGAAATCGCCGAGATCGAGGCTTACGCGGTCGGCCACGGCTCCATGCGCCAGGCGCCAGCCATCAACGGCGCGACGCTTGCCGCCAAGGGCTTCACGGATGAGAAGATCGAGGCGATCGAGAAGGGCCTGAAGAGCGCCTTCGACATCAAGTTCGTCTTCAACAAGTGGACGCTGGGCGAAGACTTCCTCACCGGCACGCTGAAAGTCCCGGCCGAGAAGCTCAACGATCCGTCCTTCGACCTGCTCACCCATCTCGGCTTCTCGAAGGCCGATCTGGAGGCTGCGAACATCCACGTTTGCGGCGCGATGACGCTGGAAGGCGCGCCCTTCCTCAAGGAAGAGCACTATGCCGTATTCGACTGCGCCAATCCGTGCGGCCGCATCGGCAAGCGTTATCTGTCGGTGGAGAGCCACATCCGCATGATGGCGGCGGCGCAGC
This sequence comes from Microvirga alba, assembly GCF_015694465.1. Lineage (GTDB taxonomy): Bacteria > Pseudomonadota > Alphaproteobacteria > Rhizobiales > Beijerinckiaceae > Microvirga > Microvirga alba. Next base: position 791,421 of record NZ_JADQDO010000001.1, on the reverse strand, counting down.
CTTTCATCTCAGGCGCGATCTCCAAGACCATCAATATGCCCAACGACGCCACGGTCGAGGATTGCAAAAACGCCTACATGCTGTCCTGGAAGCTGGCGCTGAAGGCGAATGCCCTCTATCGCGACGGCTCCAAGCTCTCGCAGCCGCTCAACTCCGCGCTCATCGCGGATGAGGAGGAGGACGCGGAGGATGCCGTCGAGGCTCTGACTGCGCTTCCCGCCGCCGCCAAGGCAGCTCATCTCTCTGAGAAGATCGTCGAGAAGGTGATCGAGCGCGTCGTGGCGATCCGCGACCGGGAGAAGATGCCCGACCGCCGCAAGGGCTACACCCAGAAGGCCGTCGTCGGCGGCCACAAGGTCTATGTCCGCACGGGCGAATATGACGATGGACGCCTCGGCGAGATCTTCATCGACATGCACAAGGAAGGTGCTGCCTTCCGCGCGATGATGAACAACTTCGCCATCGCGATCTCGCTCGGCCTGCAATACGGCGTGCCGCTGGAGGAGTACGTGGAGGCCTTCACCTTCACGCGCTTCGAGCCCGCGGGCTTCGTTCAGGGCAACGAGCGCATCAAGAGCGCGACGTCGATCCTCGACTACGTGTTCCGCGAGTTGGCGGTGTCCTATCTCGGCCGCAACGATCTCGCCCATGTCGATCCGTCGGAAGCCGGTCCCACCACCATCGGCCAGGGCGAAAGCCAGTCGAAGGCACCGGAGCCTGCTCCGGCTACTGCCGTCGTCTCCCGCGGCTTCGTGCGCGGCAACTCCGACCGCCTGATGCTCATCCCCGGCGGCGCGGGTCAGCGCACCGGCACGACGGGCCTCACCATGGGCGCGACCGCGCTCAAGGGTGAATTCGTCGAGCACGAAGAAAAGGTCGGCGAAGCCGAAATCGCCAAACTCGGCTTCACCGCTCCGTCTACGTCAGCCTCCCTCGCCGACAAGCGCGCGGAAGCGAAGATGAAGGGCTATGTCGGCGAAGCCTGCCCGGAATGCGCGAACTTCACGCTGGTTCGGAACGGGACGTGTTTGAAGTGTGATACGTGCGGAAGCACGACGGGGTGTTCGTAAGAGGAGCACTTCCCGTGACGTGAATGAAGTGTGACCCAAAGTTCTGCCGCAATTGACCAACTGTTGCCGCAACGTCCTAACAAGAGGCCGCCCATCGGGCGGCCTTTCTTTTTGGGCGACTGATATCCACCGTCGGCTTTCAGCCGCATTCCGGCACCTCACTTGGGTCCGGAATGTGCCGATGCCGGTCACTCGCCGGGTTGCCAACGAAAGTACCGGGAGCGCGCCCGCGCCACGCGCCCCGGTGCGGGATTTCCATTACTGACCTTCGCGGTTCTGGAGCATCTCTTTGATCTTCTCCTTCACCGCGTCGAGATTGAACGAAGCGGGTTTCTGCATCGGCGGATAGTCGACTGCCGTCAGCGCCAGCTGCTCGACGTATTGCTGTACCATGACGAAGCGCCAGAACTCGCGAGCGAAGAAGTCGTTCGTGTAGGCGAGAGCGCCGGTGTTAGCCGACTGACCGCGAAGTTGCGGCGTGCGCTCGAAAGGGTCCCAGCGAAGATTGACCAACGTGGGCATGTCGGTGGTGGTCTTTTCCCCCATCCATCCCCAAGGCTGCTCGAAGAATGTGAACTTCATGTCATCGAGACGAACCGCACCGAGGTTCGGTCCTCCGAAGTAGAACAACTCGTGGCGCTTGGATGAGCCCTTGCCGGTGAGCAGGTCCATCTGGTTGTAACCATCGAGATGGTTCTTGTAGGTCCGGTCGCCGAGTTTCACGCCCTTCAGCAGTTTGTCGGTAATGCTGGGATCGCCCGCCGCCGCCAGCAGCGTGGGGAACCAATCGAGGCCGGAGAATATACCGTTCTCGACGGTGCCCGGCTTGATCTGGCCTGGCCAGCGGATGATGCTAGGCACCCGGAAACCGCCCTCGCCGACGGTGCCCTTGGTGTTCTTGAACGGCGTCATGCCACCGTCCGGCCACGTGAATACCTCCGCGCCGTTGTCCGTGGTGAAGATGACGATGGTGTTGTTGGCTTCGCCGATGTCATCGAGATGCTTGAGCAGCGCGCCGACGTTGTCATCCAGCTGCGCCATGCCGGCTTCCTCAAGGCCGTAGCCCGTCTGGCTGTTCTGCTGCGACCCGTACTTCTTCGACAGGAACGTCCAGACGTGCATGCGCGTCGTGTTGTGCCAAATGAAGAACGGCTTGTTGTCGTTCTTGGCCTTGTCCATGAAGTCGTTGGAGGCTTTGACCAATACCTCGTCGAAGGTCGTCATGTCGTACTTCGCCTTCAGGAACGGCAAGTCGTGCATGTTCGGCACGTTCGACATGTCCGGGAACGGCGGCAGAGGGCCTTCGTCGACGATCCTCTGCTTGCCGATCTTGCCCCAGCGCGGCATCTCGGTGGCGTCATCCTTGTCTGTCGCGTAGCTATGGATCAGGCTGCGCGGCCCGTATTTGTTGTAGTAGTCCTGATCGACTGGAAACGAGAACCAGTAGGGATCGGACATGGCGTCGAGGTGGTACAGATATCCGAAGAACTCGTCGAAACCGTGTAAGGTCGGGAGATACTTGTTCAGGTCGCCAAGGTGGTTCTTGCCGAACTGCCCGGTGGCATAGCCTTGTTGCTTCAAGGCGGTTGCTATCGTGACAGCCTGGTCCGGGATGCCGACATCGGCGCCTGCCTGCCCCACGGTGGTCAATCCAGTGCGTATCGGCAGCTCGCCGGTGATGAAGTTGGCGCGGCCCGCGGTGCAACTTGCTTCCGCGTAATAGTCAGTGAACCGCATGCCGTCGGACGCCAGCTTGTCGAGGTTCGGTGTCTTCCCTGCCATGATACCTTGGTGATAGGCGCCGATGTTAAACCAGCCGACATCGTCGCCCATGATCACAAGAATGTTGGGCTTTTTCGGTTGCTGCGCGGTCGCTTGCGGGCTTGCCACCATCATGGCAAGTGACACTGCGAGTACCCCGAACGCGGTACTTCTCCCGATACACATGATCCGTATCCTCCGAGTTTGGTACGCGGAAGCTTGCAATGCCGGCGTCTCTCGGAAGCACCGCGTGCGCGAACGCATCCGTGCGCCTTCCGGCTGTTGCTCTTCAGCTTACTAGAAAGTCGCACGGACGGATTTTGTTCGGCAGAATGCGCCCAGGACGGGGACAAGCCGGCCGATCGTTAGATGAATGCCAAGCCTGCCCGCGGAAAAACTTTGCCTCGTATTGCGGCAACTCCGTCCGGATGCGCCTATCAACGGATGAGTGATCGCAATAGCTTAAGGGATCCACCTGCGGGGAACTTCGCATCACATCACATGACGTTTGAAACGTGACGCGAAGTTCTTGCGCAATTGTCCGGAAGCTTCCGCAACTGATCGAAAAAAGAGGCCGCCCGAACGGGCGGCCTTTTCTATTTCCGTTGATGGAGTGTTCGTCCGCTTTCCCTCTCCAAGCAAGGCCGCCTCTTCTATCTCATACCGTCAGGCGAAACGTTCCGCTTTGTACCGCCTTAATGACCGCAGCAAGAGTGTCCTCCCGAGTATCCGCATCTATCGGCAGGACATGCCGTGCAAGCTGACCTAGCGATGAGAGTTGCTTGTGGAGTTCCGTGATTGGACCGGGATCAGTCAACGTATCCCCGCCACGCTCCTGGCATCGCCGAATGACCACATCGAGTAGTGGGCGGAGAACCACATAGTGAACAGGTACGGAGATATTCTTGAACAGAGCGAGGAACCACGGTCCGACGATACCGTCCACGATGACAAAATAGCCGCCCTTGGCATAGCCGTCGGCGGCCTGTGCTAGCACATCTACAACAACGCTGTTCTGGTCATGACATTCCGGGAGATAGGGCTGGATCGCTCCATTCTTGATGAAATGCCAGAAGTCGTCGGAATGAAGATGGACCTTCGACGACAGGAACGTCCAGACGCGCATGCGCGTCGTGTTGTGCCAGATGAAGAACGGTTTTCCGTCAGCCTTCGCCTTGTCCATGAAGTCGCTGGAGGCCTTCACCAGAACGTCGTCGAAGGTCGTCATGTGGTATTTGGCCTTCGGCGTAATCTCGTACATGTTCTGAACGTTGGACATATCCGGGAACGGCGCCAGCGGGCCTTCGTCCACGATCCTCTTTTTGCCCAGCGCGGCATCACCATCGTATCATCCGTGTCGGTCGCCCAGGAGTGCACGAGATTGCGGGGGCCGACCTTGTCGCGATACGCCTGATCGTTCGGGAACGAATACCAGTACGGGTCCGACATCGCGTCGAGGTGGTAGAGGTAGCCGAAAAACTCGTCGAAGCCATGCACTGTCGGCAGGAACTTTCCGCACTGACTAGCTTTATTCAATCAGCGCGGGAAAAAATGATTCTTGCACTTAAACGGTGCAACGAAACTTCGATTAGGAAAATGGTCAAGGCACGCCCCCCCGCGGAAATCGAAGCTTGGATGCCCGCAACAAGTGCCGCGTCCCTTTCGGGATTGTTAGCGGGTATGGGTTCCGGGTTCGCCTGTGGCGTCCCGGAATGACGGCGGCGGGTGCGGTTGGAGAGCGCAAGAACAGAATGTTCTTATTTTGTTCTTGACAATATTCCCAATATCAGCCATCTTCCTCCCTGTCCCGACCCACCGAGGGGCGCGCTCGCGAGGCGTCGTGATTGTGGGGTCGGGCACGGTCCCGCGAGTGGGGGTACGCAACCCCATTCGGCGGGAGGCCCAGGCTGTGCCGAGGGCTCAGGTTGGTCCGGGGCCGCCCGTCTCTCGCAGACGGTGTCCGCCACGGGCAGCTGTTGGAGCCAACGCCGCCTGTCCGCCTAAAAGAACCGTACGCGAGGTGCCAGCCGGCTCTCACATCTCATTGCCATCATCGAGCCGGACCGCACGTCGCGCCACCCTCGATTGCTTTCAAGGCTTGGGGCTTTTTCTGCCCCAAGCCCAAAGGCGCTTGCTGTTTGAAAACTCACAATGCGCGAACGCACCGAGGCGGGCCGGTCAATATGTCCTCCCCCCGGCGGGTTGCCAGGGGTGTGCGGCCAGGCTTAGGGACGATGAGACAAATAATATTGATCTCGTTGGGGCAGTTCAGTGAAGCAAGTCACATCCCGTCTTGTGCGGCGAGTGTTGTCATTCGCCGGGGATAATCCTTTGACGGCGCTCATCATCCCGGCGACTGTCCTGATGATCGTGGCCGCGATCTTTGTCGGCGAACAGGGCGCAATGGACACTCTCGGCCAGCGATCGGCCTCCCTGCAGGCGGACCTGACCAAGCCGCTGAGCTATGGCGATCTGGACGCCGTCCAAATTCTGGTTCTGATCCTTCTCGCGTCCGTCGCCGCGCTGGTTCCCGCCGCCCGCTTCTGCCGTTTCCTCACAGACACTTTCGGAAACTCCACAGGGGGCCGGTAACGCGGATCGCGAACCGGCATCCGGGTTGTTTCATGCTCTGATCGAAGGGACGTTGAAAACGGCGCCGCCCTTCCCGGTCGGAGGGGCGCTGACGCTCATTTGAACCAGATCGCCCTCCGATGAACCTCGCCGCGTCTACGATTGCGTGCGGATCACTTCAGTGCTTCCATCGGGACGAAGTCCATGTCGGTGAACGACTGATTATCTCCCGCCATGGCCCAGATGAAAGCATAGGAACCGGTGCCGCTGCCGCTGTGGATCGACCAGGGCGGCGATAGCACTGCCTGCTCATTGCGCACGATCAGATGGCGCGTGGCACACGGGCGGCCCATCAAGTGAATGACGAGACGATCTGAGGGCATATCGAAATAGAGATACGCCTCCGTGCGGCGATCATGGGTATGGGCAGGCATCGTGTTCCACACGCTGCCGGGCTCGAAACGGGTCAGGCCCATCATGAGCTGACAGGTCGGCAGCAGGTCGGCGTGGATGTACTTGTTGATGGTGCGCTTGTTGGCAGCCTCCGCCGTGCCAACCGGCTGCGGCGAAGCCTCCTTCTTCGTGACCTTGCGATGAGGGTGACGGGCATGTGCGGGCGCCGACACCGCATAGAGTTTCGCCGGACGGGCGGGATCCACGGAGGTGAAGGAAACATCGGCCGCGCCCCTTCCGATGTAGAGCGCTTCCTCGTTCTCGACGATGAAGCTCTGCCCGTCGACAGAGACGCGGGCAGCCCCCGCGCTGATGTTGATCAGAGCCAGTTCCCGGCGCTCCATGAAATCGGATACACCGGCAATCTGTGCCAACTCAGGCCCGAAGGTCAGCGGTGTTTTGAGCGGTGAAATTCCGAGAATGACCAGGCGATCGTAATGCGTGTACGTTGCACGGATTTCCCCGGGCGCGAACACTTCCTCGATGAGGAAATGTCGACGCAACCCCTCCGTATCGAGCGTTTCCGCCTGCTCGTGATGAATGGCTTGGCGCACTTCCATAGTTGCTCCGTTCTGACTGCATCAAAAGTGAAATGGTTTTGCCGCCGGACGCATCAGCAATCGGCGGCACCGGTCATCGCTGTAACGGAGACACCGCTCTCCGCCATCAAGTGCTTGAGCGCCGCCACATCGGGGTTAGGCGGCAGGTTCCGCAGCGCATCTCGCACGGTCGTCGGATTGCCCTGCGCAATGACCGCGCAGACCAGCAGACTTTCGCCCGCCGGTATCTGGCCCAGCAATTGCGGCACGATTGTCTTCGCGGCGATCAGGTTGGTGTTGGGCGGAGCCCGGTGAGCGCGCCCGGTCCTTTTCACAGTCGATCCCAAATCGACGATGGCCGACAGATCGGTTCTCGTCTCGGCGAGAGCCCGTCCCGATTCCTGGTCCAGGATTGGCACGATGCCGTCCTCCCGCGCCACCGCAAAGCCGCCTTCGATCGTGTGCAAGGGGCGCGGCGTGCGAACCCGATGCACGCGGACATGGAAGGGCTCGGCCCAGTACACCCAGCTTTCGACCTCGACATCGGGAAACGGATGCCAGAGGGCGTAGAGCGTATCGTCTGCAATGAGCGCGATCTCGTTGGTCTCGCGCGTCCGCCCATGCCTGCCGTCATCACTGAAGCCGATGGCGCCATCGAAAACGGCATCGAAGAAGCGGCGTTCGTCGCTCTCGACGCTGAATCCGTACCGGGCCGAGTAGGCGAACTTCGCGTATTTCTCCGCGCCAAAGCGCATTGTCAGGTTCTGCTGGCCCGAGGACAACGCAATGGAATCGCCCGGCGGATTGGAGACGACCATACCAGGATGGCGCAGAGCCCTCGGCGTCGACCGGGTTGGACATGGAAGTTCCTCGGCACTCCAGAACGGATGATCCGCCGACAGCGCGAGAGGCAGGAAGGCCTTGAGCGCCCAATAGGGAGAGCCGGCCGAATTATAGTTCTCCGACATCAGAAGGTTCGGGTAGGTGTAGCCGATAGACAGGACGCCATCGCGATCTGCAATCGGCCGACGCGTCCACCAGCGCAGCAGGCGCAGATAATAACCCTTGATGACACCCCAGGGCAGCGCTTCCTCGCTCGCGAAGGCCATTGCGCCCCAAATGCCGCCTGTTGCGAACCGGTAGGTCATCGAGCGCCCGAAAACGAGAGCGGCTCCGTCATCCGCGTACCAGCGGGAGATGTCGGCTGCAAAAGCCCTTGCACGCTCACGGAAACGCTCGTTGCGCGGATCGTCATCAAGCGTCGCGAGGATCAGACCGTAGAAATGGAATGCGAACGGAATGTAGTGATCAACATGGCGCGGCGAGCCATCGCGATACCAGCCGTCACCGAGATAGAGGGCGTCGATCTCCTCCCGGAAACGATTCGAGGGTTCTGGATCGAACGGAACACCGACCACCTTCAGGCCCAAATCGACCATCAGGCGGAAGAACTTCCAATTGTTGTCGGCATATTCCTTCGGGCGCGCAGCCAGAAGGTAATCTGCCACGTTGCGCTTTTGCTTGTCGGAAAGCGGCTGCCAGACGTGCTCGCCGGCCAGCCGGAGAGTCAGCCCGATGGCGGCGAGTTCGACGAGGCGTTGATCCTTGTCCCCGACCGGGCCCCAATACTCGGGGTGTTCGGGGTCAGTGCCCGCAGCAAGACCACGCGCGACCGGCTCCCAATCTATCCATGTCGCACCACCCGCCGCGGCGGGTGCAAGCCCCCAGAGCGGCCGGGCGAAGCCTTCGAAATCAGCCGCCGTCAGGTCGAAATGGGCGGCACTCGCCCCGAGCCGAACACGAGCTCCGCCGGGGGAGCGGAAGGGATCCAGAGGCCGCACGAGCGCCTGTAAGGCTTTCTCGACATCTTCTCTGGTCCGGCAAGGATTATCCGCGAGAGGATTGAAGAGGCCGGCGGGCGGGGTAAAGACGGACATGGCACATTCCTTCGCCGTGCCAATGCAGCGTCGGCGTGAACGCGAGAGGGCGGCGCGGCACGAATGCCGCGCCGGATACCGAGCTTAGGAGCGGATGACGCGCTTACCTTCCGAGATGAGACGCTCGGCCGCCTGCACCACGGAGAGCTGCCCGAAGGCGAGTTGGTCGGCGACCGGCCGCATCACCATCTGGTCGAATTCCGTGGCTCCCTTTGGCACCGGCGCCGGATAAGGGACGACACGGTTGGCAATCGCATTGACGTATTCGATCGTCATGCGCGGCACCTCGTCGACGAGCGGCACCACCGCCCCACGGATGTCGAGATTCACGGGGACGCCGCGCTCGACCCCGAGGATCTTCCCAGCTTCCGGGTCGTTCACGAAGAAATCGATGAAGGCCGCGGCGGCGTCGGGGTTCTTACTGGTCTTGCCGATGCACCAGATCAGCGCGGGCCGATAATAGAGCCCTGAGGGTCCATCAGCCTTTGTGACCGGATAGCTTGTGATCCCGAGTTTCGGCTTGAGCACGGATTGATAGCCGATGAGCTGGTTCGAATATGCGAAGGACATCGCGCTGTTGCCGCGGGCCAAGGGGTTCGAGTCGATAAGACTCTGGTCGAGCGACTGAACGTCCGGGGCCACGCAGCCGCCGCGCTGCCGCAGCGTTTCCCAATAGTCATACCACTCCTTGGCATCATCGACGGTGAAACCAAGCTGGCCGTCTTCCGTAAACAGGCTCTTTCCGCGCTGATGCAGCCAGACATCGAAGACGTAGTTGTAGCGCGAGGCATTCGGCGAAGCCCAGACGCGATCCTTGCCCATCGCTTTTGTCAGCTCGACCGAAAGATCGGCAAATTCCTTCCACGTGGTCTTTGCGGATGGAGGCGCGAGGCCCGCTTTCGAAAAGGCCTCTGTGTCATAGAACATGGAGAATGAATTGATGCCGAGTGCAATGCCGGCAACTTTGCCGTCGACACGTGCCAGATCAAGAACGCCGGGGCCGAACTTGTCGGTCTTGATTGCGCTTCCAAGGTAGCTGTCGAGCGGCAACATGGCGCCGCGACGGTAGTAATCCGGCAGCGTGGTCGGCTCGAACTGGATGACATCGGGCAGGTTGCGGCCGACGAGCATGGTCGCGAGTTTCGTCCAATAGTCACCACCCACGGCCTCGCCCGTGGCCGTGACGCCGGGGTGCGATTGCTCGAAGAGCTTGGCGACATCCAGGGTGCGCTTCGAGCGATCCGGAGAGCCCCACCAATACAGGCGGAGGGCCGCATCGGCGGCTTGTGCCGACATGAAAGGAATCTGCGAGGCCAAGGCACCGGCGCCGAGTGCCATGGCTTGTTGCATCAGGTGACGTCTGCTGATCATGGTTTCCTCCCGTTTTTGTCAGCGGCGTTTCATGAATCGGTGCAGTCAGAGTGTGAGCGTTCTCCCGTTCGTATCGAACAGATGACAAAGCGACGGAGCGACACTCACCTCCACGACGTCGCCGACATGCGTGCGCTTCTGTCCGTCGCAAACGATGGTCATATTCTGACCATCGGTCAGCTTGCCGTAGATGAGGGTCTGGCTGCCAAGATGTTCCACATGCTCGGCGCGGACTTGACCCAGCTGCAATCCGTCACCGGAGCCGATGACGATGTGCTCGGGCCGCACCCCGAGTGTAAGAGGTTCATTGACGGCGGTGGGGACGGCTCTGTCAGCCGCCACGTGCGTCATAAGCTCCCGCCCGGCCAAATCGACGGCGACGCCATGCGGGCGCATCCCAAGTGATTTCACGCCGAGAAAGTTCATCTTCGGCGAGCCGATGAAACCTGCGACGAACCGGTTGGCGGGCTTGTTGTAGATGTCGAGTGGACGCCCGAATTGCTCAACACGACCGGCGCGCAAAACGACGATCCGGTCGGCGAGGGTCATGGCCTCGACCTGGTCGTGTGTGACATAGATCATCGTAGCGCCGAGATCAGCGTGCAACTTGGCGATTTCGACCCGTGTCTGAACACGCAGTTCCGCATCGAGATTGGAAAGCGGCTCATCGAACAGGAAAATGTCGGGCTCGCGCACAATGGCCCGGCCGATGGCTACGCGCTGACGCTGGCCGCCGGAGAGCTGTCTCGGCTTGCGGTCGAGCAACTCCGTAAGCCGCAGAATCTCGGCAGCCTTGCGCACCCGGACTTCGATATCGGCTTTGGGCATCCTGATGGTCTCAAGACCGAACGCCATGTTCTTGTAAACGCTCATGTGGGGGTAGAGCGCATAGGACTGGAACACCATGGCGATACCGCGATCGGCAGCGGCGCGCTCGTTCATGCGCTGCCCTCCGATGGTCAGCCGACCTTCCGAGATCGACTCCAACCCCGCGATCATTCGCAGAAGCGTCGACTTTCCGCAGCCCGACGGCCCGACGAAGACGACGAACTCGCCACTTCTGATGTCGAGGTCGACACCATGGATGACGTCAACCGACCCGAAGCGTTTGACGATCTTATCGAGAACGAGACTAGTCATCGGTCTTATCTCGAGTGTTCAGCGGGTGAAATGGATCTGTCATCAACGCTTCATCCCCGTGGTCGCAATGCCTTCGATGAGAAGGCGTTGGAAGAAAAGGAAGAGGACGAAGACCGGCAGCACGACCAGCGTCGACATGGCGAAGAGCGCGCTCCAGTCCGATTGGCCGCTCGAGTCCACGAAGGTGCGCAGACCGAGCTGCACCGTGTAGCTGTCGGCATCGTTCAGGTAGATCAGCGGAGCGAAGAAGTCGTCCCACGTCCAGATGAAGGAGAAGATAGCCGCCGTCGCGAGGACGGGTATCGACAACGGCAGGATGATCTTGAAGTAGATCCGCCAGGGACCGCAGCCATCCATCGTCGCCGCCTCGTCAAGCTCGCGCGGAATGCCACGGAAGAACTGCACCATGAGAAAGATGAAGAATGCGTCCATGGCGAGGAACTTCGGCACGACCAAGGGCAAGATCGTGTTTACCCATCCGAGATTGAGAAACAGCACATATTGCGGAATCAGGACGGCGTGCTGGGGCATCATCAACGTCCCGAGCATAAGGGCGAACCAAAAGTTTCGCCCGAAGAAGTGCAGGCGCGTGAAGGCGAAAGCAGCAAGCGAGCACGATGCAAGATTGCCAACGACCGAAAGCACCGCGATGAAGAGCGAATTGAGAAAGAAGCGGCCGAAGCTGACGCTCAGCCCATTCCAGCCTCTGCTGTAAGCATCGAGGCTAAAGACTTCAGGGATCAGAGACGAGGACGAAAAGATCTCGTTGTCGGGTTTGAATGAACTCGAAACCATCCACAGCAGCGGGTAAAGCATCGCGAAAGTGATTGCGATCAGACCCGCATAGAGGAATGCGCGCGTTGCGTGGGAACGCTCCCTTGAGATCGATGGCGTCACGGCGTCAGTCATCGTAGTGCACCCAGAAGCGTGCCGACAAGAAAGACAGCGCCGTGAAAATACCGATGATCACCACAAGCACCCAGGCCAGCGCCGACGCATAGCCGATGCGGAAATTCACGAAGGCTTCCTGGTAAAGGTAGAGCGTGTAGAACAACGTGCTGTCGATAGGGCCGCCGCTGCCGTTGCTGATGACGAAGGCCGACGTGAACGCCTTGAAGGCATCGATCGTTTGAATGACGGCGTTGAAGAAAATGACCGGTGTGAGCAGAGGCAGCGTGATTTTGAGGAACTGACGCCGCGCCCCTGCCCCATCGATGCTCGCAGCTTCGTACATATCCTGAGGAATCTGGCGCAGACCCGCGAGAAAGATGATCATCGGCGAGCCGAACTGCCAAACGGCCAAGAGAACGAGCGTGTAGAGGGCCGTTCCCGGCGTCGAGATCCAGCTTGGCCCCTCGTAACCGAAGACGCTAGCCAGCAGTCGGTTGAGCAATCCGTCGCCGGCAAAAATCTGGCGCCAGAGCACGGCAATCGCGACGCTCGCACCGATCAGGGAAGGCAAATAGAAAACGGCCCGGAAGAATGTGAGACCCCGCAATCCCTTGTTGAGAGCAACGGCAACGGCCAGGGCGAAAGCGAGCTTCAATGGAACCGAGAGCACCACAAAGGTGAAGGTGACCTGCATCGCCTTCCAAAAGCGCGGATCGTCACTTGCGATACGAGAATAGTTCGCGATGCCGACCCAGTACGGCGTGTCCACGAGATCGTAGTCTGTGAACGACAGATAGAGCGAACTCAGCGCCGGGCCGAGTGTCAGCGCGAGGAAGCCGATGAGCCAGGGGAGAAGAAAACTGTAGGACGCGAACTGATAGCGCAGGAAGGAACCGCGTTCATGACGGTTCGCCGCCAGGCGATCGGCCGCAGTCGCGATGCGACCCGCATCCTCGCGAAGATATCGCGCCTCCATGAACCCTCCCTACGCAAGGCCCATTCCGATTTTCTTTTTTATTGCCGTATAGCCTGCTGATGGCACGAAAAAATGTCAACCGAAAATTTATATATTGACGAAACTTTCGTTTGATTGGAAAAATATCGAAAATTTCGGATGGACCCATGAGAGCTCAGCTGGATTCCTACTTTGGTGGTCTCACCGGGACCGGGGCGACCCGTTCGACCGATCGATACCAACAAGCGCTGGAGCGCTGCCTCGACCGTCTTCGGGAGGTGATGCCGATTGTCGGGTTGAGAAATCCCAAGATCGGCCGCCCGGACTTGACCTGGAACTATTGCGGGCCCTTCGACTGGGTTGTCAGCTTTCAATCCGGCCAATTGTGGCTGGCGCTTCAGCTCACAGGCGATCCCGTATTTCTCAATGCGGCCCGGGCGCGTCGCCCTGTCTTTCGCCAGATCCTTCAAAACCGCCATGCGCGGGATCACGATCTAGGGTTCCAGTTTTCATTGAGCTGCGTGGCAGATTGGCTGATGACGAGTTCATCTGAGGCGCGGGAGCTCGGATTGCGGGCGGCGGAGGCGTTGTTGGCCCGGTTCCGCCACGAAGGCCAATATCTTCAGGCTTGGAATCCCCGCCCTTCCCAGGGTGGTTCCCGTGCAGAGTTCGTGGCTGGACGGGTAATTGCCGACACCATGCAGAATCTCGCCCTGCTGCACTGGGCCCATCGCGAAACCGGGCATGCCGATTTTCGCGATGTGGCAATGGCGCACGCCGCAACGGTCGCCAGACATCTGATCCGTGAGGACGATACGACTTATCATACCTTCGTCTTCGATGCCGTTTCGGGGGCTCCGCTGCGCGGCGAAACCCATCAGGGGTTTGCCGACGAGTCCTGCTGGTCGCGCGGGCACGCCTGGATGATCCATGGCTTTGCTCAAAGCGCATTGACCACTGGCGACAAGGACACTCTCGACATCGCCCGCAGGCTCGCAGCCCGGGCAGAGGTCCTCATGGGCGCGGATTCAGTACCTGTCTGGGATTACGGCATCACCGAAGGCACTCCGGCTTTTCGCGACAGCTCGGCCGGCGCCATCATGGCGGCGGGCGTCTACATCATCGCCAGCCTGACTTCGGGCGACGAGGCCGCGCGCTGGATCGCCTTCGGCGATAGGTTGCTGGATGGTCTGCTGGCGACCTGCGATCTCACAACCAATCCCGCGGCCCACGGCCTGCTTAACCATGGGGCAGCCCATGTGAAAGCGGGATTTGCCGACACAATGCTGCCTTACGGCGACTATTATTTCATGGAGGCCCTGATGCGCTCCTTGGGCCACACGCAGTTTTTCTGGTAGAGGGCGGATTCAGAAAGTCCAATCGGACGCCGCAATTGTTACGCCGCAGCCATAACGATAGACTGAAGCGATGGATCATAAGCCCGCGATGCCGACCCTTCACGATATCGCTCGAGCGGCAGGCGTTTCCGTTGCGTCGGTCTCGAAGGTTCTGAATAATCGCCCCGGCGTCAGCGAGGAAAGCCGGCGTCGTGTCCTCGATATCGCCGGAGAACTCGGCTATCTCGGCCGCGCTGGCCGCGCCTCTCGTTCAGCGGTCAACAGCGTCACGATCGTCACGCTTTCGCGCTATTTCTCGGACAGCCAATTCTACGAAGAGATCTTTCAGGGGATCATGGAAGAAGCCGACGCGCGTTCGCTCGACACGGATGTGCGACTTCTCCCCTCCGACGGGCCTGGAGCGGAAGTCGACGTTTCCGACATTTTTCGCAATGGGTTACCCGGATCGATCCTGCTTTTGGGCCTCGACCAACCCGCCATCGTGGAACAGGTCGTGGCGAGCGGTGTTCCAGCTGTCATCATCAACGGGCTTGATCCGACCATGCGCCTAAGCAGCATTTCGCCGGACAACCGTTTCGCAGGCTGGTTGGCAACGCAGCGTCTCCTCGAGGTTGGCCATCGCGAGATTGTCTACATCACTCTTCCACTCAGGTTGTCGCTGCGTCGGCGCCTCGACGGCTTCCGGGATGCGATGGAGAGCGTCGGAATAACCTTTGACCCCGATCGTCATGTCATCGACCTCGACAAGGAAAAGGTTGCGGATTTCGAAACCCGCATAGCGATCGATCGCGCTTTCAAAAGTGGTCGCCTCAAAGAAACGACGGCTTTTCTTTGCAGCACCGACATCATTGCGCTAGGCGTCCTGCAATCGCTCGAGGCGCGCGGCCTGTCGGTTCCATCCGACTACTCCGTCATCGGCTTCGACGATATGACGATCGCGCTGCACAGCCGTCCGCCGCTAACCACGATGAGGATCGATCGTGTTGAGTTGGGGCGTCAGGGAATTGCGATGCTGATGGAACAGATTGCCAATCCCAACACCAGCCCTCGCCGCGTTGCGATGGCCGTACCGTTGATCGAGCGCGCGACCGTCGGTCCTCCGCGGACGCAACCCGCGTAAGAGCATTTCGTGACGAGCTTCTCCCCAGGGCTTTGCTCGGTCACC
The DNA here is from genome assembly GCF_015694465.1 of Microvirga alba. Taxonomy (GTDB): domain Bacteria; phylum Pseudomonadota; class Alphaproteobacteria; order Rhizobiales; family Beijerinckiaceae; genus Microvirga; species Microvirga alba. The sequence goes on along the minus strand of NZ_JADQDO010000001.1, from coordinate 776,210 downwards.
TTTCGACATCTTAAAGCCGCCTCCATCATTGGCGCCGCTCGCAAAGCGCATCTGACGGCCATCGAGTGGGGCGGCGACATCCATGTACCGCCGAGACAGGTGGAGACGGCGCGATCCGTGGGTGCGTGGACCCGGGCGGCAGGACTCTTGCCGGCGTCTTACGGCTCATACGTAGATCCTCCCTCTTCGGACATGGCCAATTTTGAAAGTGCGCTTGGAACAGCGACCGCACTGGGCGCCATCAACATTCGGATTTGGCCCGGAACACGAGGACGTCCTTCCTCGGAATATTCGGTTCAGGAGCGGTCGCGGACCGCCGCCTCGATCAATGCCATGGCACAAGAAGCGGCCCGTCACGGCGTATCGATTTCCCTGGAGCATCACCCCAATTCTCTCACGGATGATACCGACAGCGCGGCGCGGTTGATGGATGAAATCGCGCACCGCAACGTGTATCTTTGCTGGCAGCCCCGGCCCGGCCTTCCTCTTCGAGATGCCTTAGTCGAAATCGGCCGCCTCGGCACCAGCATCTCCCATATTCATGTCTTCGCGTGGGATGAGAGCCGGGTCCGCTTTCCACTGGCCGACCAAGAGGACTACTGGTGCGAGCTTCTTCAAGCGATGCCTCCGAGCTGCTTTCCAGGGCCGCGCTACGCGTTCCTGGAATTCGTAGCTCACGATGATCTGAGCAGATTTGAGGAAGACGCCGCGACTCTGTCACGCCTATTGGCGGAACAAACGATGACGACCAGAAAGACTCGAGACGGGAACGTCCGATAGCGTCAGGTCGCGATCGTCGATATCGACATGCAGCACGGCAACGGCATACAAATTCGTCTCCTGCTCGACCTGCCCGCTCCTTGTGCATGGGGCCTCAACCTCTCTCTTGAATGGATCAACAACCATGAAGACACTTCCGCCCTTTCGCACGGGGCAGGCCCGCGTGGAGCATGGCTATCTTCAACCGATTTCCGATGTGGAGATCCCCTTCGGCATTATTGAAGGATCGGAGCCCGGCCCCTGCCTTCTGGTGACGGCCGGCGTCCATGGCTCGGAATTCTGCTCTATCGAAACAGCCATCCGACTGCTCCAAATGAAACCCGAGCAGATCAAGGGAACACTCGTCGTTCTCCCCATTCTCAACGTGCAGGGTTTCCGCAAACGAAGCATCTATGTGATGCCGGAGGATGGGAAAAATCTAAATCGCATGTTCCCGGGCAGGCCCGATGGAACCACCAGCGAGCGTCTGGCAAACTGGCTCGTGTCGAGCGTTTATCCCAACGCCGACGCATATCTCGATCTTCATGGTGGAGATCTCGATGAATCTCTCACACCTTTCACACTGTTTCCAAGCAACTGCGAGAAATCCAAGGCACTCGCAACGGTCTTTGGCCTTCCGATCGCGATTGCCGCCGGCGGCGAAGGATATACCATCAATGCGGCTTATAAAGTTGGCGTTCCGAGCATCTTGCCGGAGGTAAGCGGGAACGGCCTTTGGGGCGAGGACACCGTCGCGGAAATGACGGCGGGGATCGAACGCGTCATGCACTATCTTGGCATGATCCCTGAGCCGGCGAAGCCATCACCCCCGGAGTCTCCCCTTTTCGTCACGATGTGGGTTCCGCCCGCACCTGTCGACGGATTGTGGTACTCCGCGAAAGAAATCTCCGAAGCCGTCGCCATTGGCGATGTCCTTGGCGAGATCAAAGATCCCTTCGGAAAGGTGCTGGCAACAATTCGCTCCGAGAAGGCGGGGATTATTCTGTATCGGCTCACAAGCCTTTCAGTGAATAGCGGCGAGGCGCTGCTCGGCGTGGGGACACCGTATTGAGCCCCGCCAACCACCCACGCCGCCCTGACAACGCTCTCTGCGGCGGGGGTTGATCCTCTTCGCACTGACTTTAAGCGACGTTCCCACGCATCCCAGGCTTGCTGGCGCAAGCCTGTCCGCCATGCCCCCGCGAAGGTCATCCTTATATGATCAAGACAGGCAACCGCCCCGGCTACGCCTCTGTTGGAGGAACGATACCCAGGTCATTGAGCTTCGCCCGGACCTCAACGACAGAACGTTTCAATTTCAGGCTAATGACCGAGGCTGGAACACCCTCTTTGGCGAGGGCTACGAGCGATTGAACAGCCTCAAAAGTCCATGAAGAAGTCACCATAGTTACCTCCCTCTCGCGCACCTAAAATGGTTTCCCGTGATTGAGGCAACATCATGAAATTTGAGAATTCAGCCTGAAACTGGTCGAGCCAAGCTGCCCTCGGCATCAGGTCGCAAACGCGGGGGGCTCTTTCGGGGTCGCATCGCGCCGGTGCACCGCTCACGGAGGATCTTTGTGGCGCGTATTGCCTTCCCGAGTGCTGAACATAGAATTATAGAGACTTAACGGTGATGAATAGCACATGGAACAATTGGTGACGTGACCAACGGAATTCCAGAATTCTGACCGGGGGACGTTGTCAGGAGCGCCGTCATGGCCCAAGCGACGCCTGCCGATTCTGTCGACACCAGTTCCTATCCGACCTTCTGGCGGCGGTGGTTCTATTCCACGAACCACAAGGACATCGGCACCCTCTACTTCATCTTTGCCTTCATCGCGGGCCTGGTCGGCGCCACTTTCTCGATCCTCATCCGCCTGGAACTCCAGGAGCCCGGATTGCAGTTCTTCGCCAATCCGCAGGCTTTCAACGTCGTCGTGACAGGCCACGGCCTCATCATGATATTTTTTGTCGTCATGCCGGCTCTCATCAGCGGTTTCGGTAACTGGTTCGTGCCGCTGATGATCGGCGCACCGGACATGGCCTTTCCGCGCATGAACAACATTTCATTCTGGCTCACGGTTTCGGCCTTCGCGATGCTGATCTGCTCGTTCTTCGTCGAGGGAGCGCCAGGTTCGCTGGGCGCCGGGACCGGTTGGACACTCTACCCGTTGCTCTCGACAGCCGGTCACCCGGGGCCAGCCGTGGACTTCGGGCTCCTGGGAATCCACCTCGCCGGTGCGGCCTCGATCCTGGGGGCGATCAACTTCATCACCACGATCCTCAACATGCGGGCTCCCGGCATGACGCTGCACAAGATGCCGCTCTTCGCCTGGGCGATGCTCGTCACCGCGTTCCTACTGCTGCTCTCGCTGCCGGTTCTCGCGGGCGCAGTCACCATGCTGCTGACGGACCGCAACTTCGGCACCACCTTCTTCGACCCCTCGGGCGGTGGCGATCCGATCCTGTACCAGCACCTGTTCTGGTTCTTCGGCCACCCCGAAGTGTACATCATGATCGTCCCGGCCTTCGGCATCGTCAGCCACATCATCTCCACCTTCTCCAAGAAGCCGATCTTCGGGTATCTCGGCATGGCCTACGCCATGGTCGCAATCGGCATCGTCGGTTTCGTCGTATGGGCACATCACATGTTCACGGTCGGCCTTTCGCTCCAGACGCAGGCCTATTTCGTGTTCGCGAGCATGGTGATCGCGGTGCCGACAGGCGTGAAGATCTTCTCGTGGATCGCGACCATGTGGGGTGGCTCGATCCGGTTCACCGCTGCCATGCACTGGGCCGTCGGCTTTATCTTCGTCTTTACGATCGGCGGCGTTACCGGCATCGTGGTCGCGAATGCAGGCGTCGACCGGTACATGCACGACACCTACTACGTGGTGGCGCACTTCCACTACGTGCTGTCGCTCGGCGCGGTCTTTATGATTTTCGCCGGCATGTATTATTGGTTCCCCAAAATGACCGGCTACATCATCCCGGAATGGATCGGCAAGCTGCACTTCTGGATCGCCTTCATCGGCTCCAACCTGCTGTTCTTTCCGCAGCATTTTCTCGGCCTGTCCGGCATGCCGCGCCGCATCGCTGACTACCCGGATGCCTTCGCTGGCTGGAATAGGGTCTCCTCGATCGGCTCCTATATCTTCGCCTTCGGTCTTCTCGTCTTCATCTTCGGTGTGATCTATGCCTTCATCCGCAAGGAGCAGGCTGGAGCCAATCCTTGGGGCGAAGGCGCAACGACGCTCGAATGGACCCTGTCCTCACCGCCTCCATTCCACCAGTTCAACACCCTGCCGCGCATCGCGGATACGGAACACGCATAGCTCGTCGCCGAACCGGCCCCTCCGGGCGCAAGGAAATCCTCTCTGTGGCGGACCGGGCAATCGACGTCGAGCTACAGGCCTCCACCAGTGACATCCAGGTGTGTTAGCGTCATCGCCATCGCGCGCGGATCGGGCGGCGCGGCCAGGGACGCGGTCGGCGCGAGAGCGACAGCGGCCGCCACCTGGGTCAGGAGGGCCCGCGACTGATCATGGGCAAAGCAGCTTATCCGGCGAGACCGCATGTCTCGCGGCCCGTCCCTGTCTGTCGGGTTAGGGGTGCGGGAGGTTTTCGGAACCCTTGGGGCCCTCGCCTTCCGTTTCCCTTGGCTCCAAGGTCGCCAGGAAGGCTATCAATTGCCGCAGTTCAGTCTCGCTCAGGTTCAGCGGACGAATCTCGCTGTCCCCGGCCGGAGCCGCCGGGGCGGTGCTGTAGTGTGCCACCACCTCCGCCAGCGTGCCGATCTGGCCGGCATGCATGTAAGGCGGCCGGCTTGCTACACCGCGCATCGACGGGGTCTTGAAGGCGCGCAGGAGCTCAGGCCCTTGCGCTGTCATGAAGCGCAGCTCCGAGCAGTCGCCCTCGCCCGCATCGCTGTATTTGCCCAGGCAGTTGAACGCATCCTCCCGAACCAATTTGGCGCCGGCTTCGCGACCGCGGTCCTCCGGCAGTCCGGGAACAGCAGGTATACCTGTGTTGTGGAAGTGATTGTCGGTCAGGAGCGGGCCATTGTGGCAGGTCACGCAAGCCCCCTTGCCGATGAACAGACGGAGCCCGGCGATTTCATCCGCGCTCAGGATCCCAACGTCGCTGCCGGAGCCGAGAGCGGATGCGTAGGTATCGAACCGCGTCACGGGCGGACGGATCGTGCGCTCGTAAGCGGCAATGGCCTTGCCGATATTGGCGAAGACCCGGCTCACCGCCTCTCGGTCCGCTTCCGGCATGGCTTTCCATGCCGCGGTCGCATCCGGATCGGCAACGGGACCGGCATGGGGCGGCAGATGGCCCATGTTCGGCAACGGCCCGAACACCGCCTCGTAAGACGTGCGGTAATGCTCAGCGACGATGTGGCCATACTGCGTTCGGTCTCCGCCATGCTCGACCGGGCTTTCCAGCGGGCCCAGCGCCTGCGACCACAGGCTGTCCTTGCGTCCGTCCCAGAACAGAAACGGACTATAGGCCGTTCCCGCAATCGGCATCGTGCGCCGGTTGGTGACGCCGACGCCCCGCGCGAGCGGCGTCCCATCCTGGAACTGGCGCTCAGGGTTATGGCAGGTGGCGCAGGCGACCCTGCCATCGGCGCTGAGCCGGGTGTCGAAGAAGAGCGCGCGGCCGAACTCCGCCGCCCGGGGATCGTTGGCCAACCTGTTCGAAGGCTCCGCCGGCAGGGGCGGCAAGTCGTCCAGCGCGAGTGACCGGATCGTGGCGCGCTCCTCCTCCGTCCAACGCACGGCCGGACCGGACGCGGCATGGAGTCCGGCTGCGAGGATTCCGGCCCCGAGCAAGATGAATGGGATAAGGTATGCCCTTCTTCGCATCGCGCCCGCCTCAGAGCATAAGATTGAACGTGACGGTGTCAGTCCCTTTAGGGCCGTCGATGGCGAGATCGAGCGTCCACCAGCCGCGCATGTTGAACTTCATGCCCTCGATCCGGTAGCGGCCGCCGCCCAGGTCCGCAGTCATCTGGGGTGACGTCGGCAGGCCATGGCCATGCTGCGGCATGCCGCCATTGATCCCGATTTTGGCGGCCTTCACCGGAGCGCCGGCGGGAGTCCTCACCGTCACGGTCCAGGCCTGCATCGCCCCAACGACAATGGGCGCGGCATCCGGAGCGATGGTGGCCCTGTAGAGACCTGCTGCCGTCGCCTTGTCGAGCGCGAGATCGAGATTCTCGGGAACGGAGCGCATCATCACGCCGGCGGTGACGCCGCTGGCTAGAAGGAGAACAGGGATACCGAGCAGGAGCGCGCGGCGTGTGGTGTAGGTCAGCATATCGGTTCCTTTGTACGGCGGGGGCCGTGAAAGGGGCGCAACCTATGCGCCGGGCAGGCGCGGCGCTTGAACAAAGCTGCTGACTTCGTCCGAAGCGCCGCCTATCGTCGTGGCTCGCACACGCAAAGAATTGCCGGGGAAACGCATGAGCATCGTGGGCAGGATCGTGCTATGGGAGGGCGCCAGCCTTTGGACCTTTGACGTCCCCCCGAGCCGGGGTGAAGGGCCGACGAGTGGGTTACACGCCCATCACGCCATCCAGCTCACCCTCTCGGCAGGTGGTCGCTTTGCAATCCGGACGAAGGACGGGCGCACGGAAGGTCCTGCCGTGTTCGTCGCACCGGACGTGCCGCACGAGTTCGAGCCCGAGGGCAAGATCGCGCTTGTCTTCGTGGAACCGGAGAGCCGTGCCGGCGCCGCGCTGATGCAACAGATGAATGGGGCCCCGGTGACTTGCCCTGACATTGCGCGCCTAGAGGACGCGCTGGCCGGACTCATGGGCATCTGGACGAACCCGCAGCCGGACAACGGGGCGATCGAGGCGATCGGTAGGAAGATCCTGGAGAACGCCGTCGGCGAAGCCCTGCCGCCGAGCCCGCTCGACCCGCGGATCGCCCGAATGCTTGTTTGGCTCGTCCCGCGCCTCCGTGACCGGGTCGAGCTTGCCGAAGCGGCGGCAATTGCCTGTCTCTCGGAAAGCCGCTTCAGCCATCTCTTTTCCGCCGAGATCGGCCTGCCCTTCCGAACGTACGTGCTCTGGCGGCGGCTCATGCTCGCGGTAGAGTGGACCGCTGCCGGGTCATCCCTCACGACCGCGGCGCACGAGGCAGGGTTCGCGGATTCCGCGCACTTCAGCCGGACCTTCCGCCGGATGTTCGGCCTCCCAGCGGCCTCGCTGCGCCTGATACAGGCGCCTGCCCGTTAACCGGGATCACCTAGTGTCGGGATGGATGCGGGTACCGGACACGCCTCCGTCCGAACGGTTCCTTGACCCTGCCATCGTCACGCGGTCGCGATCAACTCACGAATTCTCGGCATGGCTGTCTTCTAGGCAGCCGGCGCGTTCCGACACTTCACCGGGCTGGAGCCGGACGCCGCACGCATGCTCCGTCACTTCGATGAAGTGTGAGTCCTGGAATTTTGTCTCAACAAAGCACAAAAGGCGGTCAACCGACATAAGCTCTGTACGGGTAAGGGAACCTAAGGCAACTTAAGCAGGACGAAGCAAGTCGGATGCCGAGGCCCCCATGAGCATCAATTGGCTGTTCGGTCTTCCAATATGGCTGCTGTCTGGGCTCATGCTGGCGCCGTTGCTGATTGCGCTTGAGCTTGGCTTTAGGCGTGGGCGGAGCCTTGAGCGCGCATCGCGCGATCCCGCCAAGCTTGAGATCGGATCGCTCCAGGCGTCAGTGCTTGGGTTGCTGGCGCTCTTTCTCGGCTTCACCTATTCCGCCTCCATGACGCGATACGAGGCGCGCCGCGAACTCGTCGTAAAGGAGAGCAACGCAATCGGGACGGCCTTTCTCCGCGCGCGTCTCCTGCCCGAAAGCCTAAGGGCCGGCGTGCAGGCCAATCTGCGCCGGTACACAGAGTTGCGTGTTCTGGGCGGGCAGACGAACGGGAGCGATGTAACGCGAGAAACCGAGCTTCTCATGAAGAAGCTATGGGACGCCGTCATCGAAGGCGCCGCTCAGGACCGCTCGCCAAGCATGGCTTTATTTGCCGCGTCGATCAACACGCTCATCGACACCTATGGAGAGCGGCAGGCAGCCCTCGCCAACCGCATTCCGAGACAGGTTTTCATTGTGCTGGGGCTTCTGGCCCTCGTGGCAATGGCCTTGATCGGGTATAGCTGCGGCGTCGCGGGTTATCGCGCCCTTGGCGCAACGACGGTCATTGCCGCCTTGATCGTAGCGGTCATCATCCTGACGCTTGATCTCCACGAACCCAGGCAAGGCCTGATCCTCGAAAACCAACAGCCGCTCCTTGATCTGCGGGCGTCCATGGACAGATAGGACACCGCCGCGCCCCGAGGCGGCCCCCAGATAAGCCCACCCGGCGGGATCCGGGCCTGAAACAAAGCGCCGCGTCAAGTGTTAACCGGGGCAGGAATCCGGGAGAATGGACCATGCCCCTTCATGCCTCCGCCAAAGAGGCAGCAGTGCCGACGCGCCGCCACGAGAAATATGAGCGATTGGTCGGCGTTGCGCGCTCGTTGCAGAGGCTCAAGGTTGCCGTGGCACATCCTTGCGACGCCTCGTCGCTTGATGCGGTCATCGAGGCGTTCGAGTTGGGTCTGATCGAGCCCACCCTTGTCGGACCGCGAGACAGGATTTTGGCTGTCGCCAAGGAGTTGAAAAGGGACATCTCCGAACTGACGATCATCGACGCACCGCACAGTCATGCTGCGGCCGAGAAGGCGGTCGACCTCGTTCGTGCGGGCAAGGCCGAAACCCTCATGAAGGGCAGCCTCCACACGGATGAGCTCATGGCCGCCGTCGTTCGACGTGAGGGAGGATTAAGGACCGCGCGCAGGATCAGCCATTGTTTCGTGATGGATGTTCCGGGCCATAACGACCCGCTGATCATCACCGACGCGGCAATCAACATCGCGCCGACTCTCGAAGAGAAAATCGATATCGTCCAAAACGCCATAGACCTCGGCCACGCGTTGCGGATCGAGCAGGTTCGTGTCGCGATCCTGTCGGCAATGGAGACCGTCAACCCCAAAATACCCTCGACTGTTGAGGCGGCGGCCCTTTGCAAGATGGCCGATCGCGGCCAGATCACCGGGGGGATTCTCGACGGGCCGCTTGCCCTCGACAACGCGATCGATCTTGGCGCCGCCCGTATCAAGAACATCAATTCTCCGGTTGCTGGCCAGGCCAACGTCCTCGTCGTGCCGGACCTCGAAGCCGGGAATATGCTCGCCAAGAGCCTGACATTTCTCGCCGATGCCGATGCCGCCGGGATCGTTCTCGGCGCTCGTGTTCCCATCATCCTCACCAGCCGTGCGGACTCGAAGATCACCCGCCTCGCCTCCTGTGCCGTCGCTTCGCTCATCGCGGATACGCAACGCGCCAAGCTCACGCTTCCGGAGGTTTGACCGATGTCCTCCGTGTTTGTCGTCCTCAATGCGGGTTCATCGAGCCTCAAGTTCCAGATCTTCGATCCCTCGAGTTCTCCCGACCCAAAGGTCATCTATCGCGGAATGGTCGAGGGTATCGGCGCATCACCGCATTTCCTCGTGAAGGATTGCGGCGGAACCGTCGTGGCGGACAAGACCTGGAAGGGCGGCGAGACCTTTGGGCATGAGGAGGCGCTCATCGAGCTTGTCGCGTGGATGCAGGCGCATCGCGCCGGGTACAAGCTGGGAGCGGTCGGACATCGGGTCGTGCACGGCGGAAAGTCCTTCGACGGCCCCGTTCTCGCGACTGAGGCGATCCTGGAGGAGCTCGAAAAGCTCAATCCGCTCGCACCGCTTCATCAGCCACACAACCTGAAGCCGATCCGCATTCTTCTCCGCCGCACGCCTGACATTCCGCAGATCGCGTGTTTCGATACGGCCTTTCATCGCTCTCAGCCAGAGATCGCGCAACTCTTCGCCATTCCTCATGAGATGACGGAGAACGGCGTGCTGCGCTACGGCTTTCATGGCCTCTCATACGACTATATCGCGTCCGTGTTGGCGGATTATGATCCCGGACTTCAAGCCGGTCGGGTCATCGTGGCCCATTTGGGCAACGGCGCAAGCCTGTGCGCGCTGAAGAATGGCAAGAGCATTGCCACCACCATGGGCTTCTCCGCCCTTGATGGTTTGCCGATGGGCACGAGATGCGGCGCGATCGACGCCGGAATTGTGTTCTACATGTTGCGCGAGATGAAGCTGAGCGCCAACGACGCGGAGAGAATCCTCTACACCAAGTCGGGCCTTCTCGGGGTTTCCGGCATCTCCAACGACATGCGCACCTTGCGCTCTCTCGCCCCGGCCAATCGGGACGCGAAACGGGCCATCGACCTGTTCGTCTATCGGATTACGCGCGAGATCGGCTCCTTGATCGCGGCGCTTGGCGGAATCGACGGGCTCGTTTTCACGGCCGGCATTGGCGAGAACGACGCGGAGACCCGCGCCGCCGTGCTAGCGGGCCTCACTTGGGCCGGGCTCGGAATGGATGACGCCGCCAATCGCTCGAACGCGTCGCTGATCACAACAGGGTCCGCTCCAACCGCATGGATCATCCCCACCAACGAGGAACTCGTCGTCGCAAGGCAGATGAGACAGGTGCTGAGTGCGACGCGGCATCGGCTGGCATCTTGAACAAGGAGGTTTCGACATGGAAACGCTGAAGACGCAGAGCGACAAGCCGCACGCTGAACAGGCTCTTGGTGACGAAACGTTCATGTCCGCCACGGATCTGCGCAACTACATGACCGAGATGCAAATGGCGCGCGCATCCAAGGCGGTCGACTCTATGGATCGTGCCTCGAAGGCACGCCAGGATTTGACCAAGACCTTGACCCAGCCCGTCGACCTCACGCCTGAGCGTCTGAAGGAAATCGGCCAGAACTTGTTGCACAAGCTGCGCTCCGCGGCTCAACGCAGCGAGACGGAGCTGATGGTCATGCGCTTCCCGGTTGATCTTTGTTCCGATCACGGCCGGGCGATCAACAACGCCGATCCCGAGTGGCCGGATACGCTGACCGGCCGTCCCCGCCAGGCCTTCGAACTATGGCGGGATCAGCTCAAACCGGCAGGCTACCAGCTCAAGGCCATGATCATCGAATGGCCCGGCGGAATGCCCGGCGATGTCGGTTTTTTCCTAAGCTGGGGTGAAAAGAAGAAATTTTGAGAGAGATCGGCGACCCGCGACGGAGACCGGATATGGCAAAATCGCAATTGAAAACCTCCTCGTCCCACCTTGGTCTCCCCCAGGTGCAGGACAAGATCGCAGAGGTCTTTCAAGACCGGTGGCAGGCGGCGTTTCAACGCTATGGAGATGCGGCGACCACTGCAAGCCAAACCTGGTCGGAGGCGATGACGTCCTCAATGACCCCGCTCGAGTTCTGGCAAGACGTGGGCTCCTATTGGCTCGATTTCGGTCAACGCTCGGTTCTGTTCTGGGACACGCTTCGCCAACGCGGCAACAACTGGATCGAGCATGAGAAGGCCGGAAAACCTCCCCTCCTCCACTTCGATTGGGAGATGGTGGCCGATGCGCGCACCTTCGAACAGCCGGTCAATTATGCGCTTGTGCGGATCATTCCGCCGCCGGGCGTTGTGACCGCTCCCGATCGGCGTCCCTTCGTGATCATCGACCCACGCGCCGGGCACGGCCCCGGTATTGGCGGCTTCAAGCAGGATTCCGAGGTCGGCGTCGCGCTCGCGGCCGGTCATCCGGTCTATTTCGTCATCTTCTTTCCCGAGCCCATGCCGGGACAGACGCTGGCCGACGTCTCGCGCGCGGAGGCCGAGTTCCTCCGGATCGTGAGGAAGCGTCACCCCGAGACGCGCAAACCCGTAATCGTCGGCAACTGCCAAGGCGGCTGGGCCGCCATGCTCATCGGCGCGCTCGACCCGGAGCTTCCGGGCCCCATCGTCATCAACGGCGCGCCGATGTCTTACTGGGCCGGCAACGACGGCGAAAATCCGATGCGCTATGCGGGAGGAATTCTCGGCGGCACGTGGCCTGCTCTCCTCGCGAGCGATCTCGGCGGCGGCATCTTCGACGGAGCCTACCTCGTCGACAATTTCGAGTACCTGAATCCGGCAAACACGTTCTTCGACAAATATTACAATCTCTTTTCGAAGATCGATACGGAGCCTCAGCGCTTTCTGGAATTCGAGCGCTGGTGGGGTGGCTTTTTCCTGATGGGGCGGGACGAAATCACGTGGATCGTCGAGAACCTGTTCGTCGGCAACAAGCTAGCAACGGGAAAGGCGGAATGGTCGGAAGGTCGCGCCTACGACTTGAGGGACATCAAGTCGCCGATCATTCTTTTCGCCTCTCTCGGCGACAACATCACGCCGCCGCAACAGGCGTTCAACTGGGTCGCCGACCTCTATCCGACGACGGAAGCGCTCAAGGCCAATGGGCAAGTGATTGTCGGGTTGATGCATCGCAGCGTCGGGCATCTGGGGATCTTTGTGTCCGGTCAGGTCGCAAAGCGCGAGCACGCGCAGATTGTCGATCTGATCGAATACATTGAGCATCTGCCGCCGGGCCTCTACGGAATGCAGGTCGAGGAGCGGCAGGTCGACGGCCATGTCCAATATGACGTCCTCTTGAAGGAGCGGCGGGTCGAAGACCTTCAAGCCTTGCAGAAGTACCATCGCAAGGATGAGGTTCCCTTCGAAGCAGTGGCTGAGGCCTCGCGGGTGAACGCGTCTCTCTATGAGCAATTCGCTCATCCCGCGATTTCCCCCCTGGTTACGCCGGCAGCGGCCAAGATCGCGCGGAGCCTTCATCCGCAGCGGGTTCAGCGCTGGGCGATCTCGGATCTCAATCCGTTCATGCTGCCCCTCAAGACGTGGGCGGAATTCGTCCAGGCCAACAGAACGCCGCACGGGGCAAACGGGCCCGCCGCCGGTGTGGAACATTGGCTGGCGACCATGACATCTGCCTCCTGGGATTTATTCAGGGAGCTGCGCGACGCCTCGGTGGAAAATACGTTCTTCAAGACCTATGCTCCCGCGAGCCTGGTCACGCGAAGCGAAGACGCCGCCGCATCTGCCGCAGCGGGCGAACTCCCACAGAGCCAAGCCGTTCGCGAAGCGCTGGCCCACATCGACGAAGGCGGCCGCACGAAGGCCATCGTGCGTATGGCTCTCCTTCTGCGAAAAATTGGCTTCGGCCAGCGTCGGCTTTCCACGATGAAGCAGATGCGCGAGATTGTAGGAGAGGATGTCGGACTTTTGGACATGCCCGAAGACCTGGCGCGCGAGATCATTCGCGAGCAATCCCACATCGTCGATTATCAGCCCCAACAGGCGCTGGAGGCACTGCCGAAGCTACTTCACACACCTGAAGATCGCGAAAGCGCGCTCTCCATTTTCGAGCGCCTCGCAACCAGGATTGAAGCCACCCCTGGCCAGATCGCCTTGTTTGGCGAATTCCGGCATCTTCTTGGCGGCGAAGGCACGGTTCAGGCAAGAACCGCAATGGCCCATCCCATGCGGACGCCAAAGCGGGAGAGCTCCCATCGCGCTCGCGCAGCCAAGCGCGCGAGGGCGCGCCAATGAATGACAACGGGGGGCCAACCGATCTTCTGCCCAAGGAAACAAAGATCCTGCAAGGGCAGCGCGCGCTGGTCCTTGGTATCGCGAATGAACATTCCATCGCCTATGGCTGCGCGAAGGTCTTTCGCAGGCTCGGCGCGGAACTCGCCGTCACTTATCTCAACGAGAAGGCCCGCTCCCATGTGGAGCCGCTCGCCAAGGAACTCGGCGCATCGATCTTTGCTCCCTGCGATGTCGGCCAGGAAGGCGAACTCGAAGCCGTATTCCAGCGCATGCAGGGCGAATGGGGAAACCTCGACATCGCCCTTCACTCGATTGCCTTCGCGCCGAAGGACGATTTGCAAGGCCGGCTCGTGGATAGCTCCGCCGAGGGGTTCAAGGTCGCAATGGACATCTCCTGCCATTCCTTCATCCGCATGGCCCGATTGGCCGAGCCCCTGATGGGCAAGGGGGGCACCCTGCTCGCCATGAGCTATCACGGCGCCAACAAGGTGGTGCCGAATTACAACCTCATGGGTCCGGTCAAAGCAGCATTGGAGAGTGCCGTCCGCTATCTGGCCTACGAGCTGGGCGGCAAGCATATCACGGTCCACGCGGTTTCTCCGGGACCGCTCAAGACACGCGCGGCGTCGGGATTGAAGGATTTCGATCTCCTTCTGGCCGAGGCGAGCGAACGGGCCCCCATCGGCGAGCTTGTGGACATCGAGGATGTCGGGCTCACCGCCGCCTATTTGGCGACACCTTATGCGCGGCGGCTCACAGGCATGACGGTCTACGTGGATGGCGGCCTCAGCATCATGGCATGACGCCGCGTCGCGAAAGCAGCGTTGGTAAAACACTGAAGCGGGCGACCACTTCCTATTGTCGCCAGCTGCGCCACATTCAGAGAACAAGCCTCACTTTTCCGCAAAGGCCGCGAACCGGAGGAGCAACAGGTGAGCCAGCAACGTTCCTCAGAACAAAAAGGTGGCAGTGACGAGGCCCCCGAGCGCCAAAAGATGAAACGTAAGGAGTTCGAGAGCGAGTTGAGGAAGCTCCAGCTAGAACTCGTGCGCCTGCAAACATGGGTCAAGGAGACGGGAGCGAGGGTCATCGTGGTCTTCGAAGGCAGGGACACCGCCGGCAAGGGCGGCGTCATCAGCAGGATCACGCAACGGGTCAGCCCCCGGATCTTCCGGCACGTGGCGTTGCCGGCTCCAACGGAGCGCGAGAAAAGTCAGCTCTATATCCAGCGATATGTCGCCCATTTTCCTGCCGCCGGCGAGATCGTGCTGTTCGACCGGTCCTGGTACAACCGGGCCGGCGTGGAACGGGTCATGGGTTTCTGCGGTGAGGACGAGTACCAGCGGTTCATACGCCTCGCACCGTCTGTGGAGCGGGAGCTCGTGCGTAACGGGATCATCCTTTTGAAGTATTTTCTCGATGTGAGCCAGGAAGAACAGCAACGGCGTTTCGCCGACCGCATCGACGATCCGATCAAGCATTGGAAGCTGAGCCCGATGGACACTGAGTCGGTGCGCCGCTGGTGGGATTACACGGCCGCCTATCAGGAGATGCTGCGCGACACCGACACACCGGAATGCCCATGGTACATCGTGCCGGCGGACAACAAGCGGCGCGCGCGACTGAACCTGATCGCCCATATGCTCAGCATGATCCCCTACAAAAAGATCAAATTGGATTTGCCGAAGGTCCCCAAACCCCAGGCCAAGCCCAAAGGCATCGCGGAAGGCCTGCCGGCGAACCACGTCGTGCCGCAACTCTACTGAGGGCCGTCGAACACCACGCGCAAGGAGTTATCGGCATGGCGAGCATCCGGTTTGAGTTGATATCCCCCGAGCGTCTCATCTTCTCCGGCGATGTGCGGGCGGTCATGCTGCCCGGATCCGCCGGCGACATGACGGTCATGCCCGGCCACGAGGCGACCGTGGCGACGCTCCAGCCGGGGTTCATTACGGTCACGGATGTCCAGGGCCATGGCCATCGCGCTTTCGTCCGATGGGGCTTTGTCGAAATTACCGGCGAGAGCGTGACCGTATTGGCCGATCGGGTTCTTCCGCCAGAGGAGCTCACCCGCGAGCGCCTCGCTGAGGAGATCATCCGCGTGGAAACCCTTCGCGAGGCGACGCGAGACGATGCCGCACGGCATGAGATGGATTTCGCTCTGAGCCGACTGGAACAGATGCGGGTCACTCTCTCGTTTTAGGAAAAGGCTTCGTTCGGGAGCCCAGGCCAGGGATGGCAATCCGAACAGACGTTAAACGAGGGGCCAAACTCTGCGGAGGAATGGAACATGGCTGCTCGCCGGGACCTTCCGATCGATGAACGCGATAGACGAGCCCGGATGGGCCGCCATATGATTGTAGCCGTCAGGTGGGTCGCCACCTGCGCCTTGGCATTGTGCGGGTTCGCTCTTCCCGCGGCGGCGCAGCAGGCCCCCGCTTCCGCCATTCCTGTCGGCACGATCAATGCCGAGCGGAAGCCCATTTCGAAGAACGCGGAATTCGTTGGCCGCGTCGAAGCGCCTAACCGCGTTGAAATCAGGGCCCGCGTGAAAGGCTATCTCGAGGACGTGCTTTTCACGGAAGGCGACGTTGTTCGAGTGGGTGCTCCGCTTTATCAAATAGAGCAGGGACTGTTTCAGGCTGACGTCCAGCAGGCGAAGGGTGCCCTCGAACGCAGCAAGGCAGCACACACCCTTGCCGTGATACAGTTGCAACGTGCCGAAGAGTTGTTGGCGAAGAGCGCCGGAACCGCTGTGGCTCGCGACCAGGCGCGGGCTCTCGAAGACCAAGCGCAGGGAGCTGTTACTTCCGACGAAGCCAACCTGCGCACCGCACAAATCAATCTCGGTTACACGAGCATCACGGCGCCGATCACCGGACGGATCGGTCGTTCCAACGTGACGGCGGGCAATGTCGTTGGGCCCGATAGCGGCGTTCTGGCGATGATCGTCAGCCAGGACCCGATGTATGTCACATTCCCCGTGAGCCAGCGCGAATTCCTGGGACGGACCGAACCCGGGCGCCAGACCGACCCAAAGGGAATCGATGTTCGGATACGCTTCTCCAACGGAACGACCTACGACCAGGTTGGGAGGCTCAACTTCCTCGACGTGACGGTTGATCGCACCACCGACACCGTGATCGCCCGCGCCAGCATTCCAAACCCGAACGGTGTCCTCACCGACGGTGAGCTCGTGCGTGTCCTTCTCGAAACAGGAGCCCCGGAGGAGAAAGTCGTGATCCCGCAAGCGGCGCTGATCGCCGATCAAGCCGGTATCTACGTCTTCGTCGTCGAGGATGGCAAAGCCGCCATGCGACGGGTCAAGCTCGGCGGCGAAATCGGTGCTGGAACGATCATCGAGGAGGGCCTGTCGGCAGGCGATCAGGTCATTGTCGAAGGGCTCCAGAGCGTGCGTGCAGGGATACCCGTGCGCGCGAGCCCAATATCCCCGACACCGGGCGGGATCTAAGCCAATGCTGTCCTCAATCTTCGTAGACCGACCTCGGCTAGCCATCGTCATCGCGATCGTCACGACAATCGCCGGTCTGCTGGCGCTCCTGGCAATTCCGATCGCACAATATCCCGACATCGTCCCGCCCCAGGTCTCCGTCACAACAAACTATCCCGGCGCTTCGGCTGAAATCGTGGATGCGACGGTCGCCCAGCCTATCGAGTCGCAGGTCGTCGGCGTAGACAAGATGATCTACATGAAAAGCGTGAGCGGCAGCGATGGCAGCTATACGCTGACTGCCTCGTTCGAACTCGGCACGGACCCGGACATCAACTCCGTCAACGTCAACAACCGGGTGCAGGTCGCGCTCTCCAAATTGCCCCAGGACGTTCAGCGCCAGGGTGTGACGGTCAAGAAGAAATCATCGGCCCTGCTCGGCGTCGTCGCCTTCTATTCGCCCAAGCACACGCACGATCCCCTGTTCATCTCGAACTACGTCACGATCAATATCCTCGATCAGATCAAGAGCACGCCCGGTGTCGGCGACGCCACTCTGTGGGGTCCGCAGGACTACGCCATGCGCGCATGGGTGCGGATCGACCGGCTGACGGGCCTCGGACTGACGACTGGCGACGTCATCAGCGCAATCCAGGCTCAGAACGTTCAAGCGGCCGTCGGGCGCATCGGCGCACGCCCCATTTCCAACGATCAGCAGCTTCAGCTCAATATTCAAACGAAGGGGCGTCTCAGCTCGGTCGAGGACTTCGAAAAGATTGTCCTGCGCACCAATCCCGACGGATCCGTCCTCCAACTCGGCGATGTCGCGCGCCTGGAGTTGGGCGCAGCCAATCTCGACCGCGAGACGCTGTTCAATGGTGGGCCGGCGGCGGTGACGGCGATCTACCAATCACCCGGCGCCAATGCGATCGCAGCATTGGACGCGGTCAAGAAGCAGGTCGCGGAACTTTCCAAGGATTTCCCGGAAGACCTGGAATGGAAGGTCACATACGATCCGACCGTCTTCGTCACCGATACCATCCATGAGGTCCAAAAGACCTTGATCGAGGCCTTCATCCTCGTCGTGCTCGTGGTTTTTCTGTTTCTCGGCAGCATCCGGGCGACGTTGATCCCGACCCTCGCGGTGCCCGTGAGCCTCGTCGGCACTTTCATCGCGCTGAAGGCGGTTGGTTACTCCGCCAATTCGGTCTCACTTCTCGCCCTCGTGCTCTCCATCGGCATCGTCGTGGACGACGCCATCGTCGTGGTCGAAAATGTCGAGCGGGTCATGGAGGAACATCCCGAGTTATCGCCCAAGCAAGCGACCAAGAAGGCAATGCAGGAGATCACCGCGCCGATTATCGCCATCACGCTGGTGCTGCTCTCGGTCTTCGTGCCCGTGGCCTTTATTCCCGGCATCTCGGGCGAGTTGTTCCGCCAATTCGCGGTGACCGTTGCGGTTGCCATGTTCCTCTCGGCGATTAATGCTTTGACGCTGTCGCCGGCCCTCTGCGGCGTGCTGCTGCGACCTCATCATGGGCCGCGCCGAGGCGTGATCGGTTTCATAATGCGCTCCATTGACCGGGTGCGTGATGCCTACGGCGCTGCCGTGGCCCGGATTGTCCGCTTCTCGATCATTGGGTTGGTCTTGGCCCTGGTTGCAGCCCTCGGAGTATTCGGGCTCTCGAAAATCACACCCACCGGATTCTTGCCGGAGGACGATCAAGGTGCCTTCTTCGTGGTCGTGCAATTGCCGGACGGAGCTTCCGTCGCACGGACGACGGATGTGATCCGCCGTGCCGAGGCCGTCCTGCGAGAAGAAGAAGCCGTTGCCGATTTCACGTCCGTGATCGGACTGAATTTCATCGACAACTACTCCCAGGCGAATGCGGCGTTCATCGTGGTCACGTTGAAGCCGTTCGAGGAGCGTCATGATCGCTCTCTCGGCGCGACCGAGGTGATTGCGCGTCTCGGCCCAAAGTTCCGACAGATCCCAGGTGGCGCGGTGGTGCCTCTGGCGCCGCCGCCGATCATCGGCCTCGGCACAGGCGGCGGCTTTACCTATGTCCTGAAGGATCTGCGCGGAGGCGACCCGAAGGCACTTGCCCAGGTGCTGCGCGGATTGACGGTGGCGGCGAACCAGGAGCCGCGATTGGCCCGCGTGTTCACGACGTTCTCGGCCACGAGCCCTTCCATTTTCCTCGACATCGACCGCAACAAGGTCCAAATCCTCGGCGTCCCGTTGAACAGCGTCTTCCAGGCGTTGCAGGCCGCGCTCGGGGGATATTACGTCAATGACATGAACCTGTTCGGCCGCACGTGGCAGGTCCAGGTCCAGGCCGAGGCTGTCGACCGGACGAAGGTCGATGACATCTACCGCATCAATGTCCGCAATGCCGAGGGGCAGATGGTCCCCTTGCGAAGCCTTCTTGAGGCACGGGTGATTGTCGGTCCCCCTTCCCTGATCCGCTACAACAACCGTCGCGCCGTTACGGTTCAGGGCAGTCCGGCTGAGGGTGTGTCGTCCGGGCAGGCGCTCGCGGCAATGGAAGAGGTCGCAGCGCGCACGCTGCCGTCAGGCTTTGCAGGCGAGTGGACCGACACCGCGTTTCAGGAAAAGCGCGCGGAGGGAAAGACGGGAATCATCCTCGGCTTCGCAGTGCTCTTCGCATTCCTGTTCCTCGTGGCCCTCTATGAAAGCTGGACGATTCCAGTTCCGGTGCTGCTGTCGGTGACCGTCGGTGTGCTGGGAGCCTTCGCAGGCATCCTTGTGGGCCGCCTCACACTCGACCTCTACGGACAAATCGGGATGATCGTCCTGATCGGGCTCGCCGCGAAGAACGGCATTCTGATCGTGGAATTCGCAAAGGAACAGAGGGAGAAAGGCGTTCCCTTGTTGGTGGCGGCCACGGAAGGAGCGCGATTGCGCTTCCGGCCCGTGATGATGACATCGCTGGCCTTTATCCTCGGTCTTTATCCGCTCGTCGTCGCAACAGGTGCTTCCGAACTGGCTCGACGCAACGTCGGCACCCCGGTGTTTGGCGGCATGATCCTTGCCTCATTCCTCGGGATCTTCGTCATCCCGCCACTCTACGTGCTGTTCCAGGGCCTTCGGGAAAGGATCAAGCGAACCATCGGCATGAAGGGGCAAGAGCCGTCGACCGCCGCCGCACCATCGGAATCCGAGCCCCCTGGTCAAGCTGCGGAATGATCATCGCGCATGATTGCGTAACAAGGATTTCGCGGGGGGACGGTTGGAGGCCTTCGCGCGCCGGCTCCTTTCTCCTCACACGCGCATCCATCGCTGAGCCTCTCATTGCCGTCGGATGAAAGTTAGGAGGCGGGTCAACGCGACGCAGTCTGCAGGAATGCCTGATGCGTGTGCTCTGGCCGCAACCTCATCGGTCAATGCTTGCAGTGCGCGAGCACCGGAGGTTGAAGCATTGCAGTTTCGTATGTCTTCTCAGTTGATGGGCCCAATGGAACTAGCGATGGCCGCGCCGAATGCCGACCAGACCCACAGGGGAGCAAGGGGGGTCCATGCTGGCTTCGGGGGAAATCGCAGCCAACGACAGTGGCGGTACCTGGCCAAGCAATTGGAAGTGACGACGCGCGCCATTTATCGCGATATCGCGACATCGCAGACAAGACACAATCCCCCCGGTGCGAGCTTCAAGGGACCTACCGGCATTTCCGTGTCGATCGCATCCAGAAAACTGAAGTGCTCGATGAGGCATTTGCCACAGACAGCACTCGAATGATCGCCGAATGGATGGCAATGCTGAAGCTTCCATAGAAGTTGCCGCTGATCCCTTCGTTATGGGTAGACTCGCTTCCTCTGCATCGTTCATATGCGCTATTCGCGCGATGGATTTTGGAGTCGGAAATGAACAATCGGAATGAGATATGGCAGCAGGTCGATGCGGCCAAGGACAGGCTCATCGCTCTGAGTGACCGGGTCTGGGGAATGCCGGAGGTCTGCTACACCGAAGTCCGCTCCGTAGCCGAACACACCGCGGAATTGCGGCACCAGGGATTTCGCGTCACCGAGAACGTCGCCGGCATTCCCACCGCAGTCATTGGCGAGGCGGGTGAAGGCGGACCGGTCATCGCATTCCTCGGCGAGTACGACGCGCTGCCGGGCCTCAGCCAGGAAGCCGGCGTCGCAGAGCATCGTCCCATTGAGGCCGGTGGGCACGGGCACGGCTGCGGCCATAACCTGCTCGGATCGGCCTCCCTCCTCGCTGCCGTTGCCCTGAAGAACTGGCTCGCCGAAAACAAGATTCCCGGGCGCGTGCGCTACTACGGCTGCCCTGCCGAGGAGGGCGGCGCCGCCAAGGCCTTCATGGTACGCGCAGGCGCATTCGACGACGCCGATATCGCGATCTCATGGCATCCCTATAGTTTCTGGGAAGTGGCCCCGGCCTTGTCTCTGGCCAACACGCGTGCCGATTTCACCTTCACCGGACGCGCAGCCCACGCCGCCGCCTCACCTCACCTCGGGCGCAGTGCGCTCGATGCCGTGGAGCTGATGAATGTCGGCGTGAACTACATGCGCGAGCACATGCCGTCCGATGCGCGCGTGCATTATGCCCTCCTTGATACGGGCGGTATCGCGCCGAATGTGGTGCAGGCTCATGCCCGTGTGCGTTATTCCATCCGCGCGATGGACCTTCCCGGCATGCTCGAACTGGTCGAGCGCGTGCACAAGATCGCGCAGGGCGCGGCTTTGATGACTGAGACGAGCGTCGAAATGCGCATCGTCAGCGCCGTGTCGAACACCCTCGGCAACAACGCCCTGGAGCGGGCCATGTACAATGCCATGGACGAGCTCGGGCCGCCGCCTTTTGACGAAGAGGATCGGGAGTTCGCCCGCCAAATCCGCTCGACTCTGTCGGCGCAGGAGCTCGCATCGGTTTACCGCGCGATCGGTCAACCGCAGACCGATGCACCGCTCGCCGATTTCCTTGTGCCGCTCGATTCACCGCGCAAGCCGATGATCGGCTCAACCGATATCGGCGACGTCAGCTGGGTCGTGCCGACGGTTCAGGCCCATGCGCCAACGGTGGCCATCGGCACCCCGTTCCACACGTGGCAGATCGTTGCTCAGGGCAAGGCGCCAGCAGCGCATAAGGCCATGGTCCATGTGGCAAAGGCCATGGCTGCAACCGGCATGGCCGCGATCACGGACGCTTCCCTGCTGCAAGCGGCCAAGGCCGATCTCGCCGCGCAGACCCGCGCAACGCCTTATGTCAGCCCGCTCAAGGATGGCGTCGAGCCGCCGCTCGACATGTCGCGCACCTGATCGTTTCGCGAGCCACCGGCGGACGGACCCGATTGCGGATCTGTTCGCCGGTGACGCAATGATCTTGAGTGTCGTCAGCTTCGGATAGCTTTTGCACGCAAAGCGCAACACAACATCGACCGCTTGTGAAACGGCCGATGTCTATGGTCGTCCCGAGGGACAGGTATCACAGCGCTAGGGTGGCCTCTGGCGCCAGCTCCTCGGCTGACGGAATGCGGCCTTCAAACCAGTAGGCTGCCGCAGCGCGCGACATTGCGGCGCCGTCGTGACCAATACCTTCAACGGTG
Organism: Microvirga alba; assembly: GCF_015694465.1. GTDB lineage: Bacteria > Pseudomonadota > Alphaproteobacteria > Rhizobiales > Beijerinckiaceae > Microvirga > Microvirga alba. Next base: position 753,840 of record NZ_JADQDO010000001.1, on the reverse strand, counting down.
ATCAACTGCCAGCCAAAGGGCAAGCCGAGTCGTTCCGCTTCACGCTTGGCGAAGTCGTAGACGAAGTGAGCGCGGGCGTAACGTGACGGCCCCTGCGCCAAAGCTTCCGCCTGAGCCGGCAAGTTTGGATCGTCCGTGGCGATATCCTGATCGCCTGCGAAAATCTTCATCGGATAGGCGAACCAACGCTCCAAGGTGGCCTCGTCGAGCCCGATCCCTCCAAGCCCCTCGGGGAAGGAGCGTTGCAGCGTCGGCAAGGTATACCAACCGGGATTGGCTGCAATGACAGCGTCAAAGGAAGCATGATCCTGCGTCGCGAGCAGACGATGCGCAAATTGGCCGCCAGCTGAATGGCCAAAGAGCCGCGCTTGGGAGCGCCGGGTCACACCGCTTTGTCTTAGCGCGGCGAAGACACGGCTCGGTATGCTGTAAAGCCAGTTTTCATGTGCCCGCACGGTACCATCGCCATCGATCACGAGACCATTGTTGTAGCTCTCGGCCTGCGGGAAATGGTCATTGGAGAAGGTCGGCGCGGCGATCAGAATGCGATGCTTGTCCGCGGCCGGAATCCAGAAATCGCGATAGTCGTCGCCGTTGCGGAGCATACCGTGCTGAACGATCACCACCGGATCGTCCGGCCCATGCGCGGCCGGGCGATAGAAGTTCACTTCGAGCGGCCGGTCGGGGTGGAACTGATCGATGAAAGGCAGCGTGCTGCGGCCGATTTCAGGGCTGAGTGAGGCGGTCGTCATGCGGACTCCGGAGACGTATGCAAATGGCAGGCAGCGCTGCGGCCCGGCGCGATTTCTGTGAGAACGGGGCGAACCTCGCGGCAAACAGACATGGCGCGGTCACAGCGCGGATGGAACGGGCAACCGCTCGGTGGCGCGAGCGGTGAAGGCAGTTCGCCCGTGAGCGGCTGAAACTGGTGCTTGCGGCGCGTCGCGGACGGACTCGCCTTGATCAGCGCAGCGCTATAGGGGTGGGCGGGCTCAGCGAAGATAGCGGCGGCGGAGCCGATCTCGACGATGCGTCCGAGATACATGATCGCGACCCGGTCGCTGATATGCCGGACGATGCCGAGGTCGTGGCTGACAAAGAGGTAGGTCAGCCCATACCGCTCGCGCACATCCATGAACAGGTTGATGACCTGCGCCTGGATCGAGACATCGAGCGCCGAAACCGGCTCGTCGCAGACAAGGAAATCAGGCTTCACCACCAGTGCGCGGGCGATGCCGATGCGTTGACGCTGGCCGCCGGAAAACTGATGCGGGTAGCGGTCGCGATAAGCGAGATCGAGCCCGACCTCCGTCAACGCCTTGTCGACCGCAGCGTCGATCTCGTTCTTCGGCAAAAGACGATGGACGCTGAGCGCCTCGCCCACGATCCGGCTCACGCGCATGCGTGGATTGAGCGACGCATAAGGGTCCTGGAAAATCATCTGGACTTTCAGCAGGAAATCCAGCCGCTCCTTGCCCTTGAGCGCTGCGACCGGCTGCCTGTCGTAGACGACCTCGCCGGAACTCGGCTTGAGAATGCCCGTCGCGATGCGTGCCAACGTCGACTTGCCACATCCGGACTCGCCGACGAGCCCGAGCACCTCGCCGCGCGTGACAGTGAGATCGACGCCGTCGACCGCGCGCAGAGTGCGGGGTGGTGCTCCCCGCCCAGCAGCTGCGAGGATTCGTTCGGCGAACGTCGACTTGCCGCGGTAGTGCTTCTTCACGCCGCGCAGTTCAAAGAAGGGCTCGGTCATGACGCTTCGCCGTGGGGAACGGGATTGTGGCAGCGGAAGATGCGCTCGCCTCTGATTTGCGGCATCGGGTCCTCTTCCGCGCAGGATGGCAGAACCCGCTCACAACGTGGGCGAAACGGACAACCGCTCGGACGAGAGTCGATACGCGGGGCCGCGCCATCGATCTGTTTCAGCCGCTCTCCGGGGTTGATCGTCGCCGCTGACGAGTTGAGCAGGCCGAGCGTATAGGGATGAAGCGGATGATCGAGGATATCGTCCACCGGACCCGTCTCGACGATCCGCCCAGCATACATCACGGCTACCCGATCGGCGAGTTCGGCGACCACGGCGAGATCGTGCGTGATCCACAGAATCGCGGTGCCGGATTCGCGGCTGAGCTTCTGGACCTCATACAGGATCTGGCTCTGGATCGTGACATCGAGGGCGGTTGTCGGCTCATCGGCGATGATGAGGTCCGGTTCGTTCAGGAGCGCCGTCGCAATCGCGACGCGCTGGCGCATGCCGCCGGAGAATTCGTGCGGAAACTGCTTCAGCCGGGTCTCGGGAGATGAGATGCCGACACGCGACAGGGCCTTCGCGGCCGCGTTCAAAGCATCCTGTCTGCTGCAGTCGCGATGTTCCAGGATCGCCTCGCACATCTGCTCGCCGATGCTGAGCACGGGATTCAGCGTCATCAACGGATCCTGGAAGATCATCGCGATGCGATCTCCCCGCAGGCTGCGCAATCGCTCGCCAGAGGCAAGACGCAAATCCTCCCCATTGAAGAGCACATCACCGGCGATAACCTCGCCCGGCGCATCGATGAGCTGGACTAACGAGAAGCCGGTCACGGACTTGCCGGATCCCGATTCTCCGACGAGGCCAAGCACTTCGCCCCGCCGCACGACGAGATCGACGCCATCAACCGCCGGCCATGCGCCATCGAGCGCATGGAACACGGTCTTGAGACCACGAACTTCGAGCAGTGGCGCTGTCATCAGGCCCTCACGTTGAAGCTGCGACGCAGACGGTCGCCTACGACGTTGAGTGACATGATCAACAGCACGAGAGCGATGCCGGGGAAGACCGCGATCCAGTATTCGCCGGAGAGCAGGAACTCGAAACCGTTGGCGATCAGAAGACCGAGCGAAGGTTGCGTCACCGGTACACCGACGCCGAGGAACGACAGGGTCGCTTCGAGCGTGATCGCACCCGCGATGCTGATCGTCGAAACGACAAGCACCGATCCGATCGAATTCGGCAGAAGATGTGCCAGCATAATGTGGCGCGTCGGCAAACCGAAATTGATGGCGGCCTCGATATATTCCTTGCGCCGCTCGACAAGCGCGGATGCCCGCATCAATCGGGCATATTGCGCCCATTGCACCAGGATGATCGCGATGATCACCTTGTCCACCCCTCGGCCTATCGACGCGAGAAGAACGAGCGCAACAAGGATCGAAGGGAAGCCGAGCATGAAGTCGACGACGCGCATGATTGCGGCATCGACGGCTCCTCCCAGCTGTGCGGCGACAAGACCTGCGGCAACGCCGATGGCAAGGGCTCCAGCAGTCGACGACAACCCGACCAGAAGGCTGGTCCGAAGGCCGTAGAGGATGGCGCTCAACATGTCGCGGCCCTGGGCGTCGGTCCCGAGCCAGTAGACCATGCCGGTCATACCGCCCGTGCCTGGCGCAAGGCGATTGTCCATCACGCTCAGCGAGGCAAGATCGTGTGGGTTCTGAGGCGCGATGAAGGGGGCGAGCAGCGCGAGAAGCACGAATCCGCCGAGAAGGATTGCGGCCCCGCGCGTTGTCGGGCGGCTTCGGATGCGGCGAAGCACCTTTTGCCGCAAGGGGGTATCGGCGTAAGCCGGGATACCCTGCGTGCTCGATCCTGACGGGCTCATGCCATCTCTCCGGTCAGCTTCACGCGCGGATCGAGCGCCGCGTAGAGGATGTCGACAAGGAAATTCACCAGAACGAACAGCAGAGTCGCCAACAGCACATAGGCAACAACCACCGGACGATCGAGATGGTAAATGCTGTCGATCAAAAGCTTGCCCATGCCCGGCCAGGCGAAAACGGTTTCAGTGATCGTCGAAAAGGCGACGAGGCTGCCGAATTCGATGCCCACCACGGTGACGACAGGAATCAGGATGTTGCGCAGCACATGCCGACCGACGATGCGCTTGCGACGCACGCCTTTGGCACGGGCATATTTGACGTAGTCCTGTGTCATGGCCTCGGTGGTGCCGGCCGCGACCAGCCGGATCATCAACGCCATGTTGGGAATGGCGAGGTTGAGCGCCGGCAGAAGGAGATGCCGAAGCCCGTCGACGGTCAACAGGCTTGTCTGAAAGCCCAAAACCGAGACCATCTCACCGCGCCCCGCGGTCGGCAGCCAGCCAAGCGCGACGCCGAAGAGCAAGATCAACATCATGCCTTTCCAGAAACTCGGCAGCGAATAGCCGAGAACCGTTCCGCCCATGATCAAGCGAGCCGGGCGGCTTTCAGGATCGAGCCCGGCCAGGAGGCCGAGAGGCACGCCAACTGCCGCCGCCAGGCTCATCGCCAGAAGAACGAGTTCGAAGGTGGCCGGCAGTCTGGCCAGAATGAGTTCGATCGCGGGCACGCCGTGCACGAACGAGCGCCCGAGATCGCCCTTCAGGGCGTTGCCCATGAAGGTGAAGTACTGCTGCCAGACAGGGAGATCGAGCCCAAGTCGGCGGACCAGTGCCGCCCGCTCGGCGGCACTTACCTGCGGCGGCACCAAAAGTTCGATCGGGTCTCCAATGCCGTAGACGGCAAAGAAGACCACGACCGAGACTGCGAGCAGAACCAGAACACTCTGAATCAGTCGCTGCAGAACATAGGCCGTCATGACGCGCGGATCAGAGTACTGATGCTCTCACCCATCGCTCATTTCGCCGGTTTGACGGACATGGCCATGGTGAACTGATCGGAGCGTCCGACATAGTTCAGATTGGCTTTGTAAGCCCAGACCGTGCTTTCGAAGTGAAGCGGGATGAAGGCATTGCTTTCGAGAACCTTTGCACCGGCCTGCTGAAGAAGCTCCGAGCGCTTGGCATCATCGAGCGTCGAAATGGCGGCGCGGATCAGCTTGTCGTAATCCGGATCCAAATAACCCCCGTAATTCGAGCCACCGATCGTCTGGGCTTCGTCCGGCGTGGCAGGCCATTGGCGCAGGAAGGAAGAAGCCTCCCCGCTCGTCGAGCCCCATCCGCCGAGCGCCACGCTGAACTCCTTCTTCGAGCGCCGCGGGAAGTAGACCGCGCGGGTCATGGCATCGACCTCGGCGCGAATACCGACTTGCGTCAGGTATTGAGCGACGGCCTGCGTGATCTGGCTGTCGTTGATGTAGCGATCATTAGTCGTCGCGAGCGTGAGCTGGAAGCCATTCGGATAACCGGCCTCGCTGAGGAGCTTTTTGGCCGCCGCCGGATCGTAACGCAGCGCGGGCGGGTTAGGCAGTGTGCCGAACATGCCCGTCGGCAGGAACTGGTAGGCTGGTTCGGCTGCACCGTCCATAATGCGCTTGACGATGGCGTCGCGATCGATGGCCAGAGACAGCGCCTTGCGCACGCGCTCATCCTTGAGCGGGTTCTTGCCGTTCTCCGCCTTGACGAAGGGGCTCGGTTCGCGCGCGACATCGAGCTGGAAGTAGATCACCCGTGTCGACGGCGTGACCACATAGCCGAAGCGCTTGTCGTCCTTGAGACGACCAAGATCGCGCGCAGCCGGATTTTCGATTACATCATAATCGCCGGCAAGCAGACCGGCGAGGCGCGGGCCGGCATTGGGTACCGGCAGGAAACGCACGCTCTCCCAAGGCTCGGCCTGCCCCCAGTAGCTCGCATTGCGCTCCAGCTCGATGCTAGAACCGCGCGTATAGCTCTTGAACTTGTAGGGCCCGGTGCCGATGGCGAGCTTACCGTCGTTAAAGTCTCCGACAACAGGCCATGCGCCCGTTACGCCGCAGTTCTTGGCGACATCGAAGCTCAACTTGTCATGCGGAATGATCGATGAGCTCAAGATGCCGACACTGGCGAGAAAGTTCGGAAGCAGCGGATCAGGGCTCTTCGTGGTGATGACGATGGTCTGCGGATCGGGCGCCTCGACCGAGGCGAAGGCGCCTGTGATGTCCGCGAAGGAGCCAGCGATTGCGGTCTCATTCTTCAACGTGCGGCAGAAAGTGAATACCACGTCGTCGGCCGAGAAGGGCTTGCCGTTCGAGAACGTCACGCCCTGGCGCAACTTGAATGTCCACTTGTTCTTGCCGTCGTTCTCCCAGGATGTCGCCAGTCCCGGATGGAGCTTCTGCTTCTCGTCCTGTTTGGTCAGGCCCTCGAAAATGTGGAGAGCAAGGGCATTGTTAGGCGACAGATCATGATAGTGTGGGTCGATCGCGGTCGGCTCTGAACTGAGCGCGACCCGCAACGACTGCGCCCAGGCGGGGGCAGCGAGCAGGCAGGTGCTAGCAACGCATGCAAACATAATACGGCTGCGCATCGATATTTCTCCGTTCCCTTGTTACGTCATTTTGACAGTTTTATTTTCTCAGATTAGAAATCATGAAAATTTTATGACGTCAATCTGTCTGGAGCCGCGATGTCACCTGCTTTGAAGCCGACGACTGACCTCGCCAACCGGATCGCGCTTGTCTATCCATCGCTTAGCAACGCACATCGCAACGCGGCGGACTTCGTGCTGCAAAACCCACTCGACACGGCGACGATGACAATCGAGGGTCTCGCCGAGAGAAGCGGCACATCGACGGCGACGGTGACGCGTTTCGTGCGGACCCTTGGCTACAGTGGCTATGGCGAATTTCGGACCGCCCTGTCGTCGGCCCTGAAACTCGCGCTCGCGCCAGTCGACAGCCTCGCCGGTGCCCGCGCGATCGCAGGGTCGACATTCGCGACGCTCGTCACTGCCCTGAAGGATCAGTCGGCGAATCTCGAGGAGGCGATCTCCACATTGGAGGAGGACGTCTCGACGCGTGCCATCGCGGCTTTGCTCCAGTCTCGCCGCATCTTCATCGTCGGATCCGGCGCGAGCCACCACGTTGCGGCTTACCTGGAGGACGGGCTGGCGCTTTATCTCGACGCAAACGTGATCTTCGCGGCTTCGCGGGGCGGCCCGGAACGGGCCATCCGGCATATGATGTCGGCCGGGCCAAACGATCTCGTGCTCGCGGTCTCGATGCCCCGCTACTCGCGCGCCACACTCGACTTGACGGGCCTTGCCAAAGAGCGCGGCGCGGTCGTGCTGGCCCTCACTGACGCACCAACATCGCCGCTCGCGCGAATGGCAGACATGACGTTGTTTGCTCCGGCACGCAACCGGCTGCTGCCGAACTCTCCATCAGCGACCTTCGCACTCGCCGACGCACTGATCACAGCCGTCGCGCGCGAACGTCCCGATGCCGTTGAAGCCCTCAAGGAGCTGAGCGAAAATCTGCTTTGGACGTTTCATCAATGATTCATGCACCGCATCCATCATTGGCGATCGAGATCGGTAGGCGGATCAGGACCGCGAGTTCCTTCGAAATTCCACCATCGGGCCCTGGAAATGGATTTTGAATCTCCGGAAAGGGTGTCAGAGGCGGACTGCAAGCAAGGTCGTGCGACGGCTCGCTAATTCGATCCGCCGCCAAATGTTCGTCTGATAAATCCGGGCCCCGAACAGACAGCTTCGTGAACCGAGCGCTCTCAGTTGCCAGGTTTCAGTCGCGATCGGGCGCCCCGAGCGGGAAGAGTGAGCGATAGGGCCGCGCTTCGTCGACGGCGCGCGCGAAGGACGGGCGCGCGAGCAAGCGGCGTCGGTAAGCATGCACGTGAGAAAACGCGTCGCTGATCGGATGCGCCCAATCCGCGTAAAAAAGGGCCGGCGCAGCCGCGCAATCGGCAAGGCTGAAGGCATCACCCGCCGCCCATTCGCGGGCCGCCATGACACCGTCGAGCCAGTGATAGGCGACGTCGAGCAGGTTGCGCACCTCCGTCACGCCGTGGGGGTCACGTGCCTCTTCCAGCCGGATGCTGTCGAGCACGATCTTTTGCATCGGCGTCATGATGTAGTTGTCGAAAAAGCGATCCATCATTCGCACGGAAAGCGCGGCGCGCGGGTCTTCCGGAACGAGTTGCACCGGGCCGGGATGATGAAGCCCGAGATGCTCGATGATGATGCTCGCCTCCGCCACCGTGCAGCCCTCGTCCAGAAGCACAGGAAAGCGCTTCAGCGGCCACAGAGCCATCCACTCGGCCGCATTCTGCGCATCGTCGGGACCCAGCGTGCGAAATTCGAAACGGGTGCCATTTTCGTACAGCGCAACGAGCACCTTCTGGCAGTAGGAGGAGAAAGGATGGGCAAAAAGCTGCAAGGTCATCGTTGTCCCCTGACATGTCCTGATGGCGCCAATAGAGCACAACCCGCGTAACACGCAAACGCAGGCGCGGGCCCGACCCGGCCTTGGAACAAGCGCCATCGCGCGCTGCCTCAACTTCAAACATATAAATCGCTCTGACGTAGGGTTCATGAAGAATATACATGAGAAGACCCTCTGTAAGCTTGATCTATTATAGCTTAGCTTGAGCACGCCGCGCCGCCCGGGCGCTTTGGGGGACCTCATGACTTGCAACGATCCTAGCCATCATCACGGACTGACCCGCAAGGGATTGCTGCGCGGCCTTGCTGCCGCGATCGGCGGTCTGGCGGCTGGGGCCACGAGCACACGCCCGACCTTTGCCGCGACGCCGGCCGACGGGAACTTCTGCTATCCCTACAATCCGGCAACGACGAACATGTCGGCCATTCCATGGGGGAAGCCCTATGAGGGCGAGCCGGCTCCGCTGAAGGATCGTCCCCTGTTCGGCTACGTCCAGGAGTGGAACGGCTACGACCCCAAATGCACGATCGAGCCCGAAGCGCTCTGCCGGAATGTTCCGTCGCACGCTCACAACATCAAGGCCGCGGGCGTTTATGACGGCATCGAAGTCGCGGGCAATCAATGGATGCGGATGGCATCGGATGAAGCCCGCATCTCGGTCGAGAGCGGCGGCGGCCCTTTCGGGGCGGTCATCCTCCAGATCGACGATGAGACCGGCGAGGTCATCCGTTACTGGCGCAATCATAACCACGTGCCCGAATGGCGGGATCCCACGGCCCATGCGGAGGTCACGGCCATCCGCGCCGCCTGCCGTGAGCTCGGGGTGTTCAGCCTCGACGGCATCAAGAAGGAGGAGGCGAAGCTTCCTCAGAAAGGCGCGACGTCGCACTGCGTCATCTACTCGTCCGCAGAGCCCTGTCCGATGTGCTACGCAGCCATCTATTGGGCTCGCATCCCTAAACTCGTTTTCGCGGCGACGCGCTACGACGCCGCCGTGCAAGGAGCCAGCTTCTCGGATGAGGCTCTTTATGCGGAACTCGCGCAGCCTTACCGTGAGCGCAAGGGCGTCAGGGCGCTTCAGTCGTCCGTCGCAAACTCCCTCGATGCGTTCAACCTTTGGAAACGCAGCAAGAAACTTCAGTACTGAAGCAAGACTCTGCGGAGCGGACCGAAAGGCGTTGCGCCGGGACTGGCGCCCGCATCAATCCGCCTCACGCGGAGCGCTCATCTCGTAGAGCCTACAACAGCAAGGCCGCCCATCGGGCGACCTTGGGTCTTTCGCCGACACAAGGAGCCCTGCTCCGGATCACATAAATCCGCTCACAACCCGGTATTCCACAACTTCCCCGCGCCGTACCCAGCCATTCGATTGCCGGCGAATGAAAGCCAGAACTTCAGCGTGTAGATTGCTCCCCGTCACAAGGCGGCTGTTGCCTTGCACGGCGGGAAGAAAGTCGATGATACGCATAGCCACGACCTCCGATGCCAGTAATTTGGCGGCCCTATCGATCCAGGTTTGGCTCCATACTTACGCGAAAAGTGGACTGAGGAACGCACTCTCCGACTACGTTCTGGCAGAATTCACCCCCGAGAAGATTGCAGCAAGCGTGAACGATGAGAACCAGGTTTTCGTTGTGTACGAGGAAAATGCGCATCTTCTCGGATACCTGCGGCTGATCCTGAACTCGCCCATCCCAAGCGATCCGGAATCTCGTGTAGAGATCGCCAAGCTTTATGTCCAAGAGCACTTTGTTGGGCGCGGCATAGGAAGCGCCCTGCTAAAATACGCATTGGCTTATTGCGACAAGCTTGGGATCACGTCCGTCTGGCTCGCAGTCAATCATGAGAATACGAACGCGTTGCGCTTCTATGAGCAACATGCCTTCCTGCGGAATGGCTCAACTTTTTTCCACCTGGAAAATGAACAGCACGAGAATTTCATTCTCTCCAAGCTGATTGCGTTGTCTGCTTCCGATTCCTCATTGGAAACTCGGGAACACTGACTAAAGCAGGATTTCACATTGTTAGTTAACGATATATCATACGTTGTATCATTCAATTAACGCCGAGCTTGAGATGCCCTTCGCCCTTACCCTGCAATCGTTCCGCCGGTCCGAAATCCTCGCCCGCGTTTCGAACAGGGCGGACGGCTCGTCCGCCGAAGCCGGCAGCATCAACGCTAAGATCAGCCCGGACGGCCGCTACGTGATATTCGAGAGCAAGGCCGGACTCGTGACCGGGGATAATAACGCCGTATCCGACATCTACCTCCGGGACCGGCAAGCCAATACCCTCACCCTCGTCTCAACAATGGCTGATGGCTCTCAGGTCGGCTTCGGCTCCGGCATGAGCTTCCACCCTCAGATCACTCCTGATGGGCGCTACGCGGTGTTCGAGTCCAGCGCCCAACTCGTGGCGGGGGATACCGACACCTCCACCGACATCTATCTGAAGGACCTGCTGACCAACGCCATCACCCGTATTTCGACCAAGTCCGACGGCTCCCAGCACAACGGCAGCAGCGGCAGCAAGACCGGCACCAATGCCAGCATCAGTGCAGACGGACGGTACGTGGTGTTCGAGACCACCGCCCGGCTCGCAGCGACAGACACCGATAGCCTCTCTAGCATCTATCTGAAGGACTTGCGGACGAATACCCTCACCCAGGTCTCCACCGGCTTAGATAGCAAAAACGCGCAGATCAGCCCGGACGGGCGCTATGTGGTTTTCGATACCGGCGCGAGCATTTACTCGAAAGACCTGCTGTCCAACACCCAGGGCCGCCTCGGAGACGGCGCGAAAGCGCAGATCACCCCGAACGGGCGCTACATGGTATTCGAGACGACCAATCGATTGGTGGCGACGGACACCGATCTCATTCGTGACATTTACCTTCAGGATCTGCAGACCAAAGCCCTTACGCGCATCTCGACCAAAGCCGACGGCTCACAGGCAGACAACCACAGCTTCAATCCTCACATCAGTGCCGACGGGCGCTACGTGGTATTTGAAAGCGGCGCTGCGTTGGTGCCGGCTGACACAGACGTTAGAACCGACATTTACCTGAGGGACTTGCAGACCAAGACCCTCACCCGCTTTTCGACCAAGTCCGACGGTTCGCAGGGGTTTGGCACGAGCGTCAATCCCCACATCAGTGCTGACGGGCGCTATGTCGTCTTCAATGGCGACGGGCAACTCTCGGCCGGAGACGATAATTTCGAGAATGACATCTATCTGGCTCCTACAGATACCTCGAAACGGCAAGCTATCCTCGATGGACGCAGCATCGAACTGAAGCTCGGGGTCGGCGCAGCGTCGCAGGTCGCGGTCGCTTGGGGCGATGGCGACATCAACACCGCACTACCCGCTCTCAGCAGCGTGAGCTTCAGCCACGTCTATGCTGCGGCGGGAACAAAGGCGGCGACGGTGACGCTCACCGAGGGGGCTCAAACCTGGACTGTACCCTACACGATCAATCTCGCCGCAAGCCAGATGAGCCGCGACACTGTGCTTAAAGACACGCTGAATGGCGGGGCGGGCAAGGACCTTCTGACAGGCGATGCTTTCTCCAATCAGATCTATGGCGATGCGGGCAATGATACCCTGATAGCCGGCGAAGGCGATGACCTGCTCGTCGGCGGAAGCGGCAATGATGTGCTCACCGGCAACGCAGGTAAGGACGTGTTTGTGTTCGACATGAAGCCTCACGTCAAAAGCAATGTGGACAAAATCACCGACTTCAATGTGAAAGACGACACGATCTGGCTTGAAAACAAGTACTTCAAAGTTGGCAAGGGCTCACTTCCGATGCCAGGGAAGTTTGCCAAGGGCATGTTTTTCAAAGGCACGGCGGCGCATGACGCCACTGATCGCATCATTTACAATGAGGCGACTGGCGCCCTCTATTATGACGCGGATGGGACAGGCAAGACTGCGCAGATCAAGATTGCGACCCTCAAAGTAAAACTTGCGCTCTCCGCCGATGATTTCCGCGTGATCTGAGCGAACTCAGCCCAAGCAACTGATATGCGATTGGGGTGTCTCGCGCGATGGTCGGGTTCATCCGGGCTCCTCAGTTGCAATGACGATTTCGGTCTCCGACCTGGCGGCGCTCAGCGCCGCCAGGGAATGAGCGACCGCAGTTTTTCATCGCGTAGATAGAGCCCGCCCCACAAGGCCGCCCCGACATAGACGCCAAACAGAACGTGCGTGAAGAGCGGGTTCTCGATGCGGACATGGGTTGCGACCGCGCCGCCGAGATAGGCCGTCAACAGGACCGCGCCGAGAATTGCGGTGCGCGGAAACGCGTAGAGGAGCGTGCAGCCCAGCAGAAGAATGCCGAGGGTCACGCCCAAATGCGCGGGCCACCCCAATTGCACGGACGTTTCTGCGACGATCGGCAGGGAAATGATCTTCATACCCGCGTCGAACGCGAGGAATATCACGACGAGGCCGCTCAAGGCACGTCCGCTCCACAGGGCGATTTGCGATGTGGAGCTCTCTTTCACTGCGATGTTCATGTGCATGCTCTCGCCCTCCCCTTCACGCGCTCACGCATCGGCGTTGAGCTTGCCGACGACTTCGGCCATTTGATCGGCGCATTGGCCCCAGCCTTCGTGGAAGCCCATCTTCTCGTGCATCTCGCGGTCGGCGACAGTCCAGTGGTGGACGCGGGCGGTGTATCTCGTCTTGTCGCCGCCGACATCCTCGAAAGTCGCGATCACTGTCATGAACGGCTTTTCCGACGGCTCCCAGGCCTTGGTGTAGGCATCGGTAAAGACGATGCGCTCGTTCTCGACGACGTCGAGATAGACGCCGCGGTTCGTCATATCGTTGCCGTCGGGGTCACGCATCACGATCAGGCTCGCGCCTCCTGACCGAACATCCATCTCCGCGACAGGCGTGGTGTAGGGGCGCGGGGCAAACCATTGCTTGAGGAGCTCGGGATCGGTCCACACCCTGAACACCTTCTCGCGCGGCGCATCGATGATGCGGGTCAACACCAACTCGCGATCCGTGGTTGGAGCAGCTTCGGCTGATGCGGGCATTCGACTTCTCCGGGTTTGATATTCCAGGCTGTATGCGATCGGCGCGGTTTAGCTCACGTGGCGGATCCCTTGATCTCGACTGTATTGCCATCGGGATCGCGGATGTAGAGCGATTGCCCCTCACCTTCCGCGCCATAACGAGGACCCGCGCTGTCAATCGAAATGCCATGGTGCGCAAAGTGCGCCCGCAACGCGGCCTCGTCGAACGGACGCACACCGAGACAGATGTGATCGACGTTCCGGCCCTCCGTGCCGGGCGCTCTCCCGCCGGCGCGACCCAGGGGGCCATCAACGGAGACTATATCGATCAGCGAGCGCCCGGCCCTGAGCTGGATCAGGCCGAGTTGAGGCTGCTCCCGCTCAAGGGCGCAGCCGAGCACGTCCCGATAGAAGGCAACAAGGCGCTCGCTGGCGGCGGAGCGAAACACGACATGGTCCAGCCCGGTCAGCGCGAAAGGCGGCAATGATGTCTGGGTCATGGGAACCTCATTTACCTCGACATCAAGATAATAGTTCGCATTGTCTCGACGTCAAGATAATTGCATGATGCAAAAATCAAGGAGACACCGACATGAAAATCGAGGCGGAGGACCTGCCATCGGACCATATCGACCGACTCACGGCTCAATGGGCGAAGGAACTACCCGACGTGGATACGGAGGGCATGACGATCATTGGCCGGGCGCGCCGGATCACGCTGCATCTGCGGCCTGCGATTGAGGCCGTATTCGCACGCCACGGCCTCGACGCCGGTGAATTCGACGTGCTCTCGACGCTACGCCGATCTGGTCCGCCTTTCCGCCTGACACCGACTGAGCTCTACCGCACGCTGATGATTTCCTCCGGCGGCCTGACCGACCGGCTCTCCCGGCTCGAGGCCGCGGGGCTCGTGCGCCGCCGCCCGGCCGAAACCGACAGGCGCAGCCTGCTTGTCGAGCTGACCGAGCTCGGGCGAGAACGCGCGGAGGCTGCGTTGCGGGAGGATATGGCCCTCGAACGCAAGCTCATCGGAGCGCTTAGCGACGTCGAGCGGCGGCAACTTGCCGGGCTCCTGCGCAAGCTCGCGCTCAGCCTCTCAGCCGAGGCTGGCGGGACGGGAGCCGATAAGTGAGGGTGCGGGGAGCGTTCCGGCATCACCGGCCCTGATCAAGAAAAGCCCGGATAGCGGCAATTGTGGCTGCGGGTTGTTCTTCCATCAGCCAGTGCCCAGCATTGGGGATCACCTTTTCCGTGACGTCGGTCGCGGCAGCCCGCATGACCACCGCCATGGTCGGCCCGAAGGACTTTTCGCCGCCGATGGCGAGAACCGGCATCGTCAGTTTGGCGTTTGCCACGAACGCCTTGTTATCGACTGCATCCTGATCGAAGGCGGCGAACTGGTTGAAGCCAGCATGCATGGCTCCCGGCTGCGCATAGAGCTTGGCGTAGTGTTCGCGGGCGGCTTCGCCGAAATTCTTCGGATCGGCAGAGAACTCGTTCCAGAAGCGGTCGAGATAGATCCGCTCGCGACCGGCGACCAGCCGCTCGGCGTCGGGTCCCTGGAAAGAGAAATGCCACAACGCCCGGCTGCGCACGATGTCGTCCCACGGGCCGATGCCCGGCAGGGGCGCGTCCATGATGACGAAACGCGTGACCCGCGCCGGATATTGCGCCGCGAAGGCATAGCCGACCATGTTGCCTATATCGTGCGTGACGAGGTCCGCCTTCTCGATCTTCAGCGCATCGAGCAGCCCCGCGATGTCCCGGCCTTGCGTTTTCTTGTCGTAGCCACCCTCTGGACGGGACGAGAGCCCCATCCCGCGCAAGTCGGGGGTGACGACGGTATGATCGCGCGAAAGCTCCGCCGCCAGCGGCGCCCACATGTCGCCCGTCTCGCCATAGCCATGAAGGAGCACGACCGCCGGCCCCTGGCCGCCGACACGGACATGGAGAGTGGTGCCGTTCGTCGGTATTTCCTGCGTGCGGAAGCCCGCCGGGAACGGCTGGACTTGCGCTGCGACGGGCAGCGTCAACCCAAGGGCACCGATAGTGCCGAGTACAAACCGAAGCATCTCTCACCTCCTCCGGTATCGGGAGGGCAGCGCGCCTCCTGGAGCCTCTTGGCACCGGGTGGATATGGGGCGGCGACACCCAACGCCAAGGAAGCAGAGATTTTCCGTGAGAGCGCTAAGACTGCTTTTTATGATAGCTTGAGCCGCTGAATTGAAAGGAGACGCCGTGCCTTACCGGCAAGGCGCTCTAAATGCGGGTCAACGCAACCGATCAGGTCTGAGGGGAATTCGAACGTGCCGCATGACGCAAAGCCGCGCATCCGTGTCGGGATCGGCGGATGGACCTACGAGCCGTGGAGAGGCACCTTCTATCCTGAAGGTCTCGCCCAGAAACGAGAGCTGGAATACGCGAGCCGGAAGCTCACCTCCATCGAGATCAATGGCACCTATTACGGATCGCAGAAGCCGGAAAGCTTCGCGAAATGGCATGCGGAGACGCCCGACGATTTCGTGTTCGCACTGAAAGGGCCGCGATTCACCACCAATCGGCGGGTTCTCTCCGAGGCGGGAGAGTCCATCGCGCGCTTCTTCTCCAGCGGCGTGATGGAGTTGAAGGACAAGCTTGGCCCGATCAACTGGCAATTCATGCCGACCAAGAAGTTCGACCCGAATGATTTCGAAGGCTTCCTGAAGCTTCTGCCCAAGAGCGTTGAAGGACGCACGATCCGTCACGCGGTCGAGGTTCGGCATGACAGCTTCCGGTCACCGGAATTCATCGCGCTTGTCCGCGAGCACGGCGTCGCCATCGTCATTGCCGCCGACAGCGACTATCCGCAGATCGCCGACCTCACGGCCCCTTTCGTATATGCGCGCATCATGGGGAGCACCGAGGCGGAGGACGCAGGCTATTCGAACAATGCGACGGACGCCTGGGTGAAACGGGCCCGCATCTGGGCATCGGGCGGCACACCCGAGGGGCTCGACGAAGTCCTACCCCATCCGGCGGGGCCAGCCATCCAGCGCGATGTGTTTATCTACGTCATCAGCGGCTTCAAGGCGCGCAATCCGGCTGCGGCCATGGCGATGATTGAGCGCCTAAGTCACGCTGACTGAACCCAAGGCTCAGCACTCCTGCACGATCGAGACTGATGCCGTCGGGGACGAAAAGCGTCGCCGGCCGAATTTAATGGCGTCACCGCTTCCAGCGTCCTTCGTACTTGAACTCCGGCGCCGCCTTGAGCTGATCTTTCGTCGCGTTCATGACGGCTTTCCATTTGTTGTCGTTCTCGACGTAGAGGACCTTCACCGCGCTCGGCCGGACGATGACATAGTGCTCGCCTAGCCCCAAAAAGCCTCCCACGGACACGATGTAGCCGCCGAGTTGTCCCTGTGAAAGGATCAGGTCCTTGATCTCGCCAATCGTCTGGTTCCCGTCGTTGACGATGTTGAGCCCGATGAGGTTGTGGCTTAGCACATCGGTCGGCTGAGCTTTTGCAAAGATCTCGGGCGTGATTGTCACCGCAGTTTGGGCGGCAGCGGCACCGGCGAACATCGACGTAGCAGCAAACGCGATCAGGAAACGGCGCATTTTTTCCTCCTCACAGAGAACGGTGAATGCGCGAGGCCGACGTCGGTTCCGACTGTCACCATCCGCGATGTCTGGGATCCGTCCCCCACCGGAGAGGCCCTAAAGCTATTGCAGTCGCCACCCATTCACGGAAGTCGCCGCAACTCGTCCCTCATGGAACGCAGACTGTCAGGTTGAGTTGATCTCGCATCAGGGGGAGTTCCTGCCGTGGTGCCTCGGGCTAACTGGAAGGGTTTTCTCAAAATTGCCGAGCTTGCGTGCCCGGTCGCGCTTTACACGGCCGCGTCCACGTCTGAACGCATGGCATTTCATGTCCTCAATCGTGAAACCGGCCACCGGGTTCAACGTCAGTTCGTCGACGCGGAGACAGGAAAGGCAGTCGCTCCAGAGGACCAGGTCAAGGGATATGAGATTGGCAACGGCGAGTACGTGATCGTCGAACCCGATGAAATCGCTGCGGTCATACCGGAGAGCGACAAGACCCTCGCCGTCGAGGCATTCGTGGCATGCCGTGACATCGATGATGTCTATTTCGATCGACCCTATTACCTCGCGCCGACAACCGATCTTGCCGAGCAGGCATTTGCCCTGGTTCGCGAAGGCATGCGCGCGAAGGACGTTGCGGCCATTGCGCGGGCTGTTCTCTTTCGCCGCGTGCGGACGGTTCTGATCAGATCGTACGGCGCAGGCCTGATCGCGACCACTCTTAACTTCAACTACCAGGTTCGCTCGGCGAAGGATGCGTTTGACGGGATCCCCGAGATCAAGACGAAGGGCGAGATGCTCGATCTCGCGAAGCACATCATCGACACCAAACGCGGGACGTTTGATCCCAAGGAATTCAAGGATCGCTACGAAGCCGCCCTGACCGAACTGGTCCGCGCAAAACTTGAGGGTAAGCCCATTCAGGCCCGCAAGGCCGCTCCTGCCAAAAAGGCCATCGATCTGATGGAAGCGCTGAGGCAAAGCGCTGGCGTTGGAACGCCGACACGAAGAAGCGCAGGCAAACGGAGCAGCGGATCCAGCTCAAGCCGCGATAAAGGGCCTGCCGGCAAGGCGAAGTCCACAGCCAGGAAGAGGGCATCAAGTGCCGCATCGCACCGCCGAAAGGCGGGCTGACCCATGGTGCTCGAGACCTATCGCGAGAAGCGGGACTTCAAACGGACCTCTGAGCCGCCCGGTGCGTCGAAAGCCCCCTCGCCCGGACACAGCTTCGTCATCCAGAAACACGCCGCCCGTCGCCTACACTACGATCTGCGGCTGGAAATGGACGGCGTCCTCAAGAGCTGGGCCGTGACGCGAGGGCCGAGTCTGTTTCCTGGGGAGAAACGCCTCGCTGTCCACGTCGAGGATCACCCCCTGGAATATGGAGACTTTGAAGGCACGATCCCGAAGGGTGAATATGGCGGCGGAACTGTGATCGTGTGGGACCGCGGGCAATGGAATCCCATTGGAGATGCGCATAAAGGATACGCCAAGGGCCACCTGGACTTTGAGTTGAACGGTGAAAAGCTCAAAGGCCGGTGGCATCTGGTGCGAATTCGCGGAAAGCCGCGCGAAAAGCGGGAGAACTGGCTCCTGATCAAAGGTGACGATGATGAAGCCCGGCCCGAGAATGCGCCTGATATTCTTGTCGAGCGGCCGGAATCCGCCAAAACCGGACGCCTCATCGAGGATGTCGCGGGGGAACCACCTGGCTGGTCCTCGAAATCGGGAAAGATCATTCAGGAGAGTGCCGGGCCCGCGAAGCCTGAGCCGTCGAAGCTGAAGGGAGCGCGCAAAGCAGCTATTCCCGGTTTCGTTGAACCTAGCTTGGCCACGTTGACCGGCAAGCCTCCCGACGGGGCTCGCTGGATCCATGAGATCAAATTCGATGGTTACCGGCTACAAGTCCGCATCGATGGCAGGCGCGTAAAACTCCTCACGCGGAGCGGGCTGGACTGGAGCGCCAAATTCGGCGAGCGCCTTGCCTCCGCCTTCAAGGCTCTTCCGCTCGACACGGCCCTGATCGACGGGGAGCTCGTCGTCGAGAATGAAAACGGCGCGTCTGACTTTTCATCCCTCCAATCGGACCTGAGCGAGGGCCGGACCGACCGGTTCGTCTTCTACGCTTTCGATCTTCTGTATCTCGACGGTTACGATCTTCGCGCGGTGCCGCTGATTTCGCGCAAGGACGGTTTGAGCCAACTCCTCGCTGATGGCGGCGGGCCCCTTCGCTATAGCGCGCATTTCGAGCAGGACGGCGACGTGGTCTTGCAGCACGCTTGCCGTCTCAGTCTGGAAGGCGTCGTTTCAAAGCTGCGTGACGCGCCCTATCGTTCCGGCCGAAACAAGAGCTGGGTCAAATCCAAATGTTCGGAAAGCCAGGAATTCGTGGTGTGCGGGTTCGTTCCATCCACAACCTCGCGCAAGGCCATCGGTTCGCTGGTCCTGGGATATTATGAGGGCGATGAGCTTGTCCCTGTCGGTCGCGTCGGCACTGGTTACACCGCGGCCGTCGCGCAGGATCTCTACGAACGGCTGGAACGTATCCGAACCCCTGAGAGCCCTTTCATACGCCGCCTCGACGCGGAGGCGGCGCGCCACGTGCGCTACGTCAAGCCAGAGGTGGTTGCAGAGATCGAGGTCCGCGGCTGGACGGCAGACGGCAACCTTCGACATGCGTCCTTTAGAGGTCTGCGGGAGGATAAGCCGGCGCGTGAAATTGTTCGTGAAACCGCCCGAAACGTCGCGAGCACCAAGTTGAAATCACCGGTCAAACTCACTCATCAGGATCGTCTCTACTGGCCGGACGCAGGTGTGACCAAGGAAGGGCTTGCGGATTACTATGCCGATGTCTGGCAACGGATGGCCCCCTTTGTCGTGGGGCGCCCGCTCGCTCTCGTGCGCTGTCCGGACGGAATTGCGGGACTATGTTTCTTTCAGAAGCACGCGTGGAAAGGGCTAAGCCGCCACATCAAACTCGCCCACGATCCAAAGGACACGAGCAAGGAGCCGATCATCACGATCGACGACCTGGACGGGTTGATCAGCCTTGTTCAGGCCGGCGTTCTTGAAATTCACCCGTGGGGCTCGACGATGGCAGCCCTCGAACAACCCGACATGATCATCATGGATCTCGATCCCGACGAAAGCGTGCCGTGGGACAGCGTCATCAGTGCCGCGACCGAAGTGCGCAACCGGCTCGCGGCTTGCGGATTGACGAGCTTCGTCAAGACCTCCGGCGGCAAAGGATTGCACGTGGTTGCCCCCCTCAAGCAGGGTGCGCAATGGGACGAGGTGAAGGCTTTCACGAAAAGTATTGCCGACGCGATGGCGTCCGACAGCCCCGAACGTTTCGTCGCCAAGACAACCAAATTGAAACGAAAGGGACGGATTCTCGTCGACTATCTTCGTAATGGGCGCGGTGCCACCGCTGTTGCGCCTTATTCCACCCGTGCCCGTCCCGGAGCGCCGGTATCGATGCCGCTCGCATGGAATGAGCTTGGTGGCGGATTGGGGCCTGCTTATTTCACCGTGAACAACGCGGCCATCCGCCTTTCCCATCTCGCAGCCGATCCATGGGCCGACTTTTGGCACGCGGCTGTCCCGCTTCCGAGGCAGCCCGCGCGACGCAAAAGAGCCGCGTAGCAGCGGCTAGTTCCGGCCCTTGGGCCGCTTCTCCTCGGACGCGAGGCTCCTTCGCAGGGCATCCATGATGTTGATGACATTGCTCGGGCGCTCCGGCGCGCCCTTCGCCTTTTGCGGACGTTTGCCCCTTTTCTTTGATGCAATGAGCGCGAGCAGGCTCTCCTGGACGGGGTCGCTCACCATGTCGGCGCTCCAGGCTCGCCTCCGTTCGTCGATCAGCGCTGAAACCAGAGACATCAATTGGGGATCGACTTTCTCGGCCCCAATATGCCCGAAATAGGGCTCGGGATCGCGAACCTCGTCACCGTAGCGCAAGGTCCAGAGCACGATGCCGCGATCGCGCGGCTCAAGCATGACGGCCCGTTCCCGGCGATAGAGAACCAGTCGCGAGATGCCCACCATCTCCGTCGCTTCCATCGCGTCGCGAATGACGGAGAAAGCCTCCTCTCCGACAGGATCGTCCGGCACGAGATAGTGAGGTCGATCATACCAAATCGATCCGATCGAATCCTTCGGAACGAACATGTCGATGTCGATAGTCCGTGCGCTCTCGAGAGCGACGGACTCAAGTTCTTCGTCTTCCAGAAGGACGTACTCGCCCTCTCCGCTCTGATACCCCTTGACCTCGTCGTCCTTTTCGACGCGCTCGCCTGTACCCGGATCGACATAGGCGGTCTCGACGCGATGGCCCGTCGCACGGTTCAATGTGTGGAACCGAACCTTCTCGCCCTCTGTAATCGCCGGGACCATCGCAACCGGACAGGTCACGAGAGACAGCTTCAGATAGCCTTTCCAGAAGGAACGAGGTGCCATGGCGCTATCCTTCGAGGCTCACGCCCCCAGGAAGGTGGTTCACCGGGGATCAACAAAGGTTTTGTTCGCTGGTTCCTTTTGAGAATACCCGCAATCACCCGCCAGCAAGTGCGCCCTCAACTATTTCCGTAAGGGCATGGAACTGTGCTTCCGGTGCGGTGGACGGAGTTGCCGCCACGGCGGACGCAGCGCGCCTGCTGCATTACCGCACGTTCTTCCCTGCGCCACACGCCTTCCCGCGCTGGACAAAACAGCGGACCTACGGTTTTGAAGGCCCCTTCTCACGACGCGGGCAAATAGCCTAAGGTATTTGTGCTATTATAGCGTTCTCTAACGAACAAACCTTCCGAAGGGGCAGACTTCCATGAAACGTCTATCCATGCTGGCCATGACGGCCCAGCTTGCATTGTTCGGCGTCGCGGGCGCGGCCCATGCGCAGGATGCGGCCGGTCCCATTGATGTGCGAATTCTTGCGATCAATGACTTTCACGGCAACCTCCTTCCGGCCGGCGGCATCAAGATCCGCGACCCGAAGGATCCGTCCAAGCAGATCACCGTGCCTGCGGGCGGCTCCGAGGCCATGGCGACCCTCGTCAAGCAGCTCAAGAGCGGCAACAAGAATTCGATTTTCGTCGCCGCGGGCGACCTGATCGGCGCAAGTCCACTTCTGTCGGCCCTCTTCCACGACGAGCCGACCGTGGAATCCCTGTCGCTCATGGGGCTCGAGGCTTCGGCCGTCGGCAACCACGAGTTCGACGAGGGCAAGGACGAATTGCTCCGGATGCAGAACGGCGGCTGCCACCCGAAGGACGGCTGCGCCGGTCCGCGCCCGTTCGGTGGCGCGAAATACAAGTACCTGGCGGCCAGCACTTTCGATACCGCCACAGGAAAGACGGTCCTTCCGCCCTACTACGTCAAGGAATTCGAGGGTGTTCCGGTGGCCTTCATCGGCCTGACCCTGAAGGACACCCCCGGCATCGTCATGCCGTCGGGCGTGGCCGGGCTGAAATTCCAGGACGAGGCGGAAACCGTGAACGCCCTGGTACCGCAGATCCGCGCCCAGGGGATTGAAACCATCGTCGTGCTGATCCACGAAGGCGGCTTCCCGACCGGTGATTACAACGAGTGCCCGGGCATTTCCGGCCCCATCGTCGGTATCGTCAAGAAGCTCGACAAAGCCGTCGATCTCGTCATCAGCGGCCACACACACAAGGCCTATAACTGCCAGATCGACGGGCGTCTCGTCACGAGCGGCGACAAGTTCGGCTCGGTCGTCACCAATATCGACCTGAAGATCGACCGCAAAACCCGCGACCTCGTTCAGGCCAAGGCCGACAACGTGATCGTGGATACCGCCGTCTATGCCAAGGATCCCGAGCAGACCAAGCTGATCGAGGAATACCAGAAGGTTGCGGCTCCCCTCGCGAACCGCGTGGTCGGACGCATGTCCGCTGCCTTGACCAAGGACGAAAGCCCGTCGGGCGAGACCACCCTGGGCAATCTGATCGCGGATTCGCAGCTGGCTGCGACGGCCACGGAGAGGGATGGCCAAGCGCTGATCGCCTTCATGAATCCCGGCGGCGTCCGGACGGACCTTCCCATGAAGGACGAGGGCAAGGTCACCTATGCCGGGCTGTTCGCGGTCCAACCCTTCGCCAACTCCCTGGTCACCGTCGATCTCACCGGCGCGCAGATCAAGACCATGCTGGAACAGCAGTGGATCAACCAGCCGAAGCCCCGCATTCTGCATGTGTCGAAGGGCTTCACCTACAGCTGGGACAATGCTCGCCCTGTCGGCGACCGTGTCCTCGCGGATAGCGTGAAGCTGAACGGCAAGCCGCTCTCGATGGAGGCGAGCTACCGGGTGACGATCAACAACTTCCTGGCCGACGGCGGCGACGGTTTCTCCGTGCTCAAGGAAGGCAAGAACCCGCTCTACGGTCTCTTCGACATCGATGCGTTCGCTGCCTATTTCGCCGGCAACAGCCCTATCGAACCCGTGAAGCTGGATCGCATTACGCGCTTGAACTGAGGCTCATCCTCGGGCTCCAACATGCGCAAGCCGGGGACACACTGAGCGCCCCGGCTTGCGCGACAGGAACCGATGTCGCGCTATCCGTGGCATCGCCTCATGGCCGGGTTCGTCCCGGCCATTTTCCATCCTGCAGCAGGGCGCGCTCCTATCGAAGTCCAGCAGGCCGCTACCTCCGCTGAAGCTTCTCGAAACGCTTGATGACGCGGTCGCGCTTGAGCCGCGAGAGCCGGTCGATCCAGAAGATCCCATCGAGCTGATCAATCTCGTGCTGCAGGCACACAGCCAGGAAGCCCTCGGCCTCCTCCTCATGTTCAATTCCGTCGAGGTCGCGATAGCTCACCCGCACACGCGCAGGCCGCTCAAGTTCCTCGGTGACACCGGGCATTGAGACGCTCCCCTCAACATGCCGAATGATCTCCGGAGATGACCAAACCACCTGTGGGTTTGCATAGATGCGCGGCTCTGTCCCGGGCTCGATCTGGATCACGACAAGCCGCGCAAGAACTCCCACATGCGGAGCGGTGATGCCGACACCGGGCGCTGCCAGCATCGTATCCAACAGGTCCGTCGTAAGCGCCCGAAGCGCATCATCGAAGACGCTGATGGCTTCCGCGCGCTGGCGCAACCGGGGATCGGGATAACGAACGATCTGACGTAATGCCAAGCACTGTCTCCTCAAACGCGACACCACAGCTAGCATAGGCTTCCGGTTCGCGCGTTGCTTCTTGCTGGAAGATCACGTTGACAATTATCAGCCGGCGGTCCGACCCGAATGCTAATTCTTTCCCATTCAGGGAGGGGCGCGGCCATGGGAATGAAGCTGACGAGCTCGGCGTTCCTCGAAAACGGTCCGATCCCGCAGACATATACCTGCGACGGCGACGATCTATCGCCGCCCTTGGATTGGACGGGCGTTCCTCCTGGCACCGTGTCACTGCTCCTGTCGTGTGACGATCCCGACGCTCCCCATGGGGTCTTCTGTCATTGGGTCGCGTTCAACATCCCGCCGGATCTCCACGGCCTGACCGAAGGCATCGGATTCCGCCAGGGAGGCAGGTTTCAGCAGGCTGCCAACGATTTCGGGCGAATGGGTTATGGTGGTCCCTGCCCTCCTCGCGGAGACGGGCCGCACGCCTATCGTTTCAGACTCAGCGCCTTGGATCGCCTTCTCAACGACGTTCCAGCCAGGACAAGGGGCCCTCAGATCCTCGCGATGGCGAAGCCCTATGTCATCGCCTCGGCTGAACTGATCGGCCGATACGGTCGCCATGGGGGCTGAGCAGCAACAAAGCCGAGCCGCCGAATGGCTCTCCCGTTGAGGAATATCAAAACCCATACAGGCCATGGAGATAGTGTTCACCATGGCTCGTTCGCATTTTGTCAGAGAGGTACTCGTCGGCGACCTGGACTTGCCGGGTACGCTGATCTTGCCGCGAGAAGCGATCGGTCTCATCGTGTTCGCACATGGGAGCGGATCGAGCCGCTTGAGCCCGCGCAACACCCTTGTCGCGAGGCAATTGAACGATCACGGCCTTGCGACGCTGCTCTTTGACCTCCTCACAGATATGGAGTCGCTGGATCGCCGGAATGTCTTCGACATCCCGCTGCTGGGAGGCCGCGTTCTCCAGGTCCTGCGCTGGACGGAAAGACAGGCTGATCTGAAAGCTCTTCCGATCGGACTTTTCGGAGCGAGCACCGGGGCCGCGGCGGCGCTTGTCGCCGCGGCCGATGCGCCGGATCTGGTCGCGGCCGTCGTCTCGCGCGGCGGGCGACCGGATCTCGCGGGCCCTGCCTTGGAGCGCGTCCAGGCTCCAACGCTTCTGATCGTCGGCGGGGAGGATTACGACGTGCTGGAGCTGAACCGCGCCGCGCAAAGCCAGATGGTCGGCGAAACGAGCCTGATCGTCGTGCCCAGGGCGACCCATCTCTTCGAGGAGCCAGGGACGTTGGAACAAGTCGTCATCGCCGCATCGAATTGGTTCCTGAGACATCTCGCACGCAAAGTTCCCGGCGCGTTGTCTTGAGAGGCGGCGAGCACGAGAGTTCTCGGCGATTGACTCTCATCAACGCCTCAGGCCGAATCCAGGGCTTGAGTGGACTGAACTCGATCCGACATTCGACGGGATACCCTCGGAATGGAAAGATCCGCTGCCAGGCCAGCACAGACATCGCACCCTCGGCATGAACCGCCGGCGCAGCGATCGCAGGCGAGGTCGAGGTCGGGAGTAACCTTCTGTGCGGCATGAGCACGACACAGTACCTCCGGCTCAACGAGCTCCCTTTCCACGAACGCTCGGAAGGCTCATCGACCGGGTCAGCAGACGCGACCAGATCTGGCTCGTGCTCCTGTCGATTGTCGTATTTCTGGTCAGTACCGCTCCGCTCGAATTGCAGCGCCGCATCGTCAACGACGCCTTCACAGGCGGGCGTTTTGGCCCGATTGCGCTCCTCAGCGCCGCGTATCTCTGCCTTGCCCTGACCGAAGGGCTCCTGAAACTTGGCCTGAACATCTATCGTGGCTGGGTCAGCGAGAATGCGGTGCGATGGTTGCGGGCGACGATCTTTGGCATCGTGAGCCGAGGCTCCCCCTCGCGCGGAGCGCAAGCCAAGGGTGTTGAGATTTCCATCGTCCTGGCAGAGGCGGACCCTGTCGGCAGCTTTGTCGGCTTGAGCGTTTCCGAGCCTGTCCTCCAGGGCGGAATTCTCGTCAGCGTCATGGCCTATCTGGTTTATCTGCAGCCTCTCATGGCTGTGGTGACCATCGCCGTGCTTTTCCCCCAGATCATCGTCATCCCCGTCATTCAGAACATCATCAACAAGCGGGTTCGAGCCAGGATAGCGACGTTACGCGAAGTCAGCGGCGCGATGATCGAAAGCAAGGGCGAGGAACGCCGGCAATATCAAAGGATCGATGACGTCTTCACGCTCAATTTCAGCGTCTACAAGCTGAAATTCTCGATGAACTTCATCATGAATTTCCTGACGCAGCTCGGGATCACGACGATTCTCGCGCTTGGCGGCTATTTCGTCGTGAAGGGCCAGACGGAGATCGGAACCGTCGTTGCGTTCATCTCCGGCCTTGCGAAGGTGAATGACCCGTGGGGCGATCTCGTCAATTGGTATCGAGATTTACGGGTGAACCAGGCCAAGTTCGACTTGGTGCAGCGAGCTGTCGGAACGAAATGACCCGGCGGGCCATTTGATCTGTCGCAACCCCATGCGGACCAGAGCCGTTATCGTTGCAGCGACATTTGAACCGTCGGGGGAATGCGGAATGGATCAAAGCTCTCGGCAGCAATGGACTCTGTGGTACATCTTCGCCACGTTCATGGGCGTTGTCCTGATCCAGCAATTCTGGACGACCTACCAGCAGGTCGAAACGATCCCCTACAGCCAGTTCGAGCAATTGGTCTCCGACGGGAAAGTCACCGGGGTGACGATCGGCCAGGACACCATCACGGGCACCTTGAAAGAAGCCTTGCCGGATGGGCGCCGCCAATTCGCCGCCGCCCGGGTCGATCCTGCCCTCGCGGACAAGCTTTCCGCCAAGGGCGTCGTCGTGACGGGCGCTCCGTCAGGCGGCTTTCTGGCGACGATCCTCTCCTGGGTTTTGCCGCTTCTCGGCTTCTACCTGCTGTGGACTTTTCTCTTCAGCCGCCTTGCCGAAAAGCAGGGCCTTGGCGGCTTGATGGCCATCGGGAAATCGAAAGCCAAGGTCTATGTGGAGACCGATACGAAGGTCACCTTCGCCGATGTCGCGGGCGCGACCGAGGCCAAGTTCGAGCTTCAGGAGGTCGTCAACTTTCTCAAAGATCCGAAATCCTTCGGCCGTTTAGGCGCACGCGCGCCCAAGGGCATCTTGCTCGTGGGGCCGCCCGGCACGGGAAAGACCTTGATGGCTCGCGCCGTCGCCGGAGAAGCGGGCGTCGCATTCTTTTCGATTTCGGGCTCCGAATTCGTGGAGATGTTCGTCGGCGTGGGGGCTGCGCGGGTGAGAGACCTCTTCGAGCAGGCGCGAAAATCCGCCCCCTGCATCATCTTCATCGACGAGCTTGACGCCCTCGGCCGCAGCCGCGCCGCGGGCAACCTCATGGGCGGGTATGACGAGAAAGAGCAAACCTTGAACCAGCTCCTCGCGGAGCTGGACGGCTTCGACCCAAGCAGCGGCGTCATCCTGCTTGCCGCCACCAACCGCCCGGAGGTGCTCGATCCGGCACTCCTCAGGCCGGGCCGTTTCGACCGCCAGGTTCTCATGGACCGTCCCGACAGGAAGGGCCGCACGGAGATCCTGCAAGTTCATGTCCGCAAGATCCGGCTCGCCACCAATGTCTCGCTCGATGATGTCGCCGGCTTGACCACGGGCTTCACGGGCGCGGACCTTGCCAACCTCGTCAACGAGGCTGCCATCGTCGCGACGCGGCGCAAGGCGGATGAGGTCAGCCTGGATGATTTTACTGTCGCCATCGAACGGATCGTAGCGGGCATCGAGAAGAAGAGCCGCGTTCTCAATGACGCCGAGCGGCGGCGGGTTGCTTATCACGAGATGGGCCACGCCCTCGTCGCAGCGAGCCTGCCGGGCGTCGATCCGGTGCTCAAGGTGTCGATCATCCCGCGCGGCGTCGGGGCGCTTGGCTATACCATCCAGCGCCCGACCGAGGACCGGTTTCTTTTGGCGCAGAGCGACCTGAAGAACCGGATCGCGGTTCTCATGGGAGGGCGCGCGGCGGAATCGATCATCTTCGCGGGAGACGTATCGACCGGAGCCGCCGACGATCTGCAACGGGCGACGGAAATCGCCCTTGAGATGGTGATGCGGCACGGCATGGTGAAAACCACCGGACAGCGCACCTATGCCCCGCCGCCGCAATCCTTCCTCGGCATCAATGCGATCGACCGTCCGAACGCGTCCGAGGAAACGATGCGAGAGATCGACATCGAGAGTCGAAATATCGTCGGACAGGCCTTCGAGAGGGCCTGCGACATCCTTCGGTCACGCATGAGCGATCTCGATGAAGGCACGGCGCGACTTCTGCGGCAGGAAACGCTTACGGCTGATGAGTTTCCTGCCCTCCGGCAGACCGGCAAGCCCGTCGCCACCAAGGCGGCGTGAGCGAGCGGTCGCGCGTTCAAATGCAAATCCCATGGCCTCGCCGCAACGCTAGGCCAGCTCTATATCGCCAAGCTGGAAGACAATCCGCGAGGAGCTGGCGATGCGCATCGGCGTGCCCAAGGAAATCAAGGACCACGAATACCGCGTCGGACTGGTCCCTTCGTCTGTCACGGAACTGACCGCACAGGGTCATGAGGTGATGATCGAGAACGGGGCGGGTGTCGGAGCCGGCTTGTCGGACGATGCCTATGCGGCGGCAGGCGCGAAGATGGTCGATGGGCCAGACGCCATTTTCGACGATGCGGAACTCATCGTGAAGGTGAAGGAGCCGCTGCCGCAGGAGCGCAAGAGGCTGAAACCCGGCCAGGTCCTTTTCACCTATCTCCATCTTGCGCCGGACCCGGTGCAGACCCGCGATCTCATCGCCAGCGGGGCGACCTGCATCGCCTATGAAACCGTGACCTCGCCGTCGGGGGCGCTTCCGCTGCTGACGCCTATGTCGGAGGTAGCTGGTCGCCTCGCTCCTCAGGTCGGAGCCCATTATCTCGAAAAGGCGCAAGGCGGACGCGGCATCCTGCTCGGCGGCGTTCCAGGCGTCCCCCCGGCCGAGGTCATCGTCCTGGGCGGCGGCGTCTCGGGAACCCATGCGGCGACGATTGCGCTTGGCATGGGAGCAACCGTTACCGTCGTCGATCGCTCGGCCGAGGTCTTGCGCCGGATCGCGGTCCAATTCGGCTCGCAAGTGCGGACGCTTTTTTCGACTCGCGATGCGCTGAGGCAAGTGGTCGCCCGCGCCGACCTTCTGATCGGAGCCGTTCTGGTGCCCGGAGCGGCGGCTCCGAAACTCGTGACACGCAAGATGGTGGCGTCCATGAAGGGGGGCTCCGTGCTGGTCGATATCGCAATCGATCAGGGCGGCTGCTCGGAGACCTCTCGCCCGACCACGCATTCCGAGCCGACCTATGTGGTGGACGGCGTCGTGCATTATTGCGTCACGAACATGCCCGGAGCCGTCGCGAGAACGTCGACCTTTGCGCTGAACAACGTCACTTTGCCGTTCGTGCTCGCCCTTGCCAACAAGGGCTGGCGCGATGCGCTGCGGCAGGACGACTTTCTGCGGCAGGGGCTCAATATCCACGCCGGAAAGGTCACATGCCGACCCGTGGCGGAAGCGCAGGGCCTGCCCTATACGCCTGCGGAAATCGCGCTCGCCTGACGGCCGGGAACACTGTCAGGATTCATCAGGAGGGATGCTTGCGACGCGCCGCCTTGTGGTTTGGAGGACCGCCGACATGATCGGAATGACCGAGCGCAACCGGATCGCTCGCAGGAAAGGTCCCCTCCAAAGCCTCATCGAGGCGCGTCTCGCGACCGCTCGCCTTTTCAACCTCAGGAGCCTTTTGGCCCTTTGGAGCTTTCATTCCGCGCTCACGCGTCATAACGACGTCACCTCATCGCATGCGAGAAAGGGAGGCATTGGTTATCGCTACCATATGACAGACGCCCTTCATTGACGTTCCTCAATTCCCTCCTGCCGGTTCTGCACGAAGCTTTTCGGCTCGTTACCGGAGAGTCATTCATGACGATTTTCGAAAATCGCGAGCGCGGCTTCGAGCAGATGTTCGCCCATGAGGAAGAAACGCGGTTCAGGGCGCTTGCGAGGCGTGACCGGCTTATCGGTTTGTGGGCCGCCGCGCAGTTGGGGTTAACCGGGGAGCAAGCTTCGGCCTATGCGGATGGGATGCGCCAAAGCGCCGTGTCTTCCCATGCGGATGAGGCGATCGTCCAGAAAATCCGCACCGATTTCGAGGCCAATGGCATCGCCCGCTCGGATGATCAGATTCGGGAAAAGATGGCCGAGTTGCTCGGGACGGCTCTGGCGCAGGTCCGTTCCGAGGCGCCGTAATCGCGCCGCTCGCCAGTGTCTGCCCCTTCCCAATGAAGCCCCCTGCGCTGCGACCACGGAGCGGTGCGATTCGTTCAAATCGCGAGAGTTGCTTGAACCTGTCTCAGGCGACTGATCGATAAATCCCTTTCCCTGCGCGTGTCCTCGCTTCGGGCCGCGTCTCGGATGGTCTCCAAAAGCAGGATTTCCTGTTCCAGCCGCTCCCGGGTCAATTCCTCCGCAGGCAGGGCGCGCTCGGCGAAGACGGTTACCCCGGTTCCGGTGACCTCCGCGAACCCGCCCCCGACGAACGCGCGATGTCCATGCCCCTGTACATCCGTCGCGACCACGAGCCCCGCCTGCAAGAGCGCGACAAGTGGCGCATGCCCCGGCATGACCGTCATGTCGCCGCTCGTGCCCGGCAACGTCACAGCCTCAATCTCGCCGGAAAAGATGACCCGCTCGGGGGACAAAAGCTCAAGCACCATGTTCGCCACCGCTAAACGGCCCTCAACCGGGGCCCGCCGTCAGGTCGTGCGACGCCAGGGGGCGGGGTCAGGTACAGGCGTGGCGTGGTCAAGGAGATCATGAATTCCAACCTCCCCGTCCTCAAAGCTCGGGTTCGTCGGGACGCCCCGCGGGTCGCGATGATCCTGGCGCATCAGGCCCAAAGCCGCTCCGAGTTCGCTCGCCCGCTCGATGAGGCCGAGTTCGAGCGCCACCAGCATGTGATACTCGACCAACTCGTGCGCCGCCTCGCGGCTCCAGGCAGAGTCCGGGAGGTAGCTGTAAAGGACGGCTTCCGCTCTCCCGCGTGGCAAATCCCGCATCCGCGTCATGGAGGCCTGATGCAATGCGAGGCTCATGGGCCACGGCCCCCGGCGCATCCGGGCGGGGTTGAGGAGGTTTGGTGGATCGTCTGCAGCGGACTGCGGCATCTCGGTCTCCGGTTCGGTCAACCAGACAACGCTCAAGCTTCCATTTTGTCCCACCCAAAAGGGGCAGACACTGCATAAACTGAGTCTGGCCCCTCTGGGCCGCGATCGTCGCGTTCCTGGTCCGTCAGGACGCCAGCCTCTGCCGCGCGGCGTGAAGCACGGAGCTCGTGTGCCGTGCGATTGCCAACTCCTCATTGGTCGGAATGACCCAGGCCGATGGTCCGGGTCCGCGCGTGATGCGCCGCGCGCCGCCCCAATTGGACTTCTCGTGGATGTTGAAACCGACCCAATTGAGAGCGGAAAGCACCTCGGCGCGGGTGGCGGCGTCGTTCTCGCCGATCCCGGCGGTGAAGACGAAGCCGTCGATACCGCCCAGCGCCGCGATGAGCGAACCTGCCTCGCGCACGATGCGATAAACGAAGAGATCGATCGCCAGCCGGGCGTCGGCATTCGTCGGAGCGAGCTCCCGCAACGTCCGCATGTCGTTGGAGATCCCTGACACGCCGAGCAACCCAGACTTGGTATAGAGAATCCGCTCGGCCTCATCGGCATCGAGCTTCATCTCCCGCAGCATGTAGAAGACCACTCCGGGATCCAACGCCCCGCAACGCGTGCTCATCGGCAACCCGTCGAGGGCCGAGAAACCCATGGTTGTCGCAATACTGACGCCACCATCGAGCGCGCAAAGGCTTGCGCTGTTTCCAAGATGCGCAACGATGACCCGCCCCGTGGCCAGGCTGCGGTCATGATGGCCGAGCACTGAAGCGATATATTCGTATGACAGCCCGTGGAACCCATACCGCCGAACGCCTCGCTCCGTCATCTCCTTCGGGATCGCGAAAAGCTGCGAGAGCCTTGGCTGATGGCAGTGGAACGATGTGTCGAAACAGGCGACCTGCGGCAGATCCGGCAAGCGGTTGTGGATGATGCGGATGGCTTCGAGATTGTGCGGCTGATGCAGAGGCGCGAGCGGCACCAGTGCCTCAAGCGTTCTTATCACATGATCGTCCACGAGAACCGGACCTGGGAATTCAAGGCCGCCGTGCACGACGTGATGCCCGAGCCCGACGAGCTTGTATCCGGCCCGATGCTGCCGGGTCCATGAGACGAGGTGAACGAGAGCTTCCCCGTGCCCGAACCTCTCATCGGGATTCCACGTCTGCTTCGCCGCGAGGAGGCCGCAATGATCCTTGACGATAAGATGCGCCTGTTCACCGAGCCCCTCGAAGAACCCCCGGTAGACGACGCGCGGTTCGGCCAGATTTGAGATCTCGAAGATTTGAAATTTGAGACTCGACGATCCGGCGTTGATCACCGCGAAGACCGGCATCATGGCTCATCCCTCCGGCACGGCGCGTTTCCGCAACAAAGAAAGTCATGAGGAACGCCTTCTTTTCCTGAACGACGGTAGGGACATCGCCCATCGTGATGTTGCGAAATATCAATGGTCGCAACAGCTGCGGTCGGCGGCAAAATTTTCAAGACGGCTGCGCTGACCGATGCTCCGGCTCGTGGGCTTCCCAGTCGGGTTTGTCGCACGATCAAGGAATCTGACTTTAATCAAACACGACGGAGGTTATCGCCCGTAGCGTCAAAAGCATTCTTCGGCTGTTATGTATGAGTCAGGGAGATGAGTGATGTTTAGATCTACTCTTCTCGCGGGTACCGCAGTTCTAGCCTTCGCCATTTGTAGTGCGGATGATGCTCAAGCTCAAATGCGGTTCCATGGCGGCGGCTTTCATGGTGGTGGTTTCGGTGGTTTCCACGGCGGTGGCTTCCACGGTGGCGGGTTCCGCGGTGGCTTCGGAGGCTGGCGCGGCGTTGGTTGGCGCGGCGGCGGGTGGCGCGGCGCTGGCTGGCGCGGAGCGTACTATCCGGGATGGTATGGTAACGGCTGGGGGTGGGGCTGGGACGGCGGAGCCGTTGCAGCCGGATTACTCGGCGGCGCGCTTCTCGGTGGGATAGCGACCGCTGCGGCCGCTCCGTGGGACTATTCCTATTACGGCTATCCCTACTCGGGTTATTATCCCGGCTACGCCTATCCGGTCGCGAGCTATTACGGCGGGTATTATCGGCGGCGGCCGGTCTACGCATACTATCGCCGGCCCATTTACGCGTATCACCGGGGCTTCTATCGGACGCGCGTCGCGTACCGCTACCACCCAGTCTATCACACCGGCTCCGTTCATCGCGTGGTTCATCGGGGCGCTGTCGTTCATCGGGTCCGCTGACGAGCAGCCCTTGCATAACCTTGGGGACGCCGCACAAAACGGCGTTCCCATAGGCGTAAGGTCGGCATGATGCGGATCCGGTTGCCATCTGTTGGCCAGCGAGCCCGATATGCTTGCGCGGCCCACTACGCTGGAGGGTTCACATGCACACCCAGGAGATGATCAGCACGCATCCTCTGATGAAGGGAAAGACCGACGAAGCGCTCATCCATTGTATTGAGGAATGCTATGACTGCGCGCAGATCTGCACGTCCTGCGCCGACGCCTGTTTGGGCGAGCCGATGGTCCAACAGCTTACCCTTTGCATTCGGTTGAACCTGGACTGCGCTGACATCTGCGCCGCGATGGGCTCAGTCGCTACCCGCAGGACGGGCTCCAACGACGAGGTCGTCCGGCGAATGCTCGAAGCCTGCATCGCGGCGTGCCGCCTTTGCGGCGACGAGTGCGAGCGGCATGCCGCCCAGCATGAGCATTGCAATGTCTGCGCCGAAGCCTGTCGCCGATGCGAGCAGGCCTGCCAGCAAGCCATGCACAGCATGGGTGCTTGGCACTGACGACGAGGGAGTTGCGCGCTTCTCCCCTTCCGTACAGGTGCCATTCATAGAGCAGTGCGGCATCGAACCCCGCGATATCGAGTCGCGTCAACAGGGCCGGCGGCCATCGGCACGGACGCCGCGCGTCCGGCACGAAGGAAATAACTCTTCAAAAACAACGCCCTAGGGAATTTCAGCTCAGTCATCCGGACTATAAGTTAACGGCCATACCCTCAGCGCAGGCCCAATTAACTCGGCCTTAAGGTGCTATGCTACTAAAGCATAACAGGTCTACATTATTACCGCTCCCTTTTCGCGGTGCACCTCTTTATATGCTGCATTGCACACGCAAGAACAAAGGCCGCCGGTCATCCGGGCCGGCAAACTGATAGGAGATCCCAATGTTCGTGTCTTACATCCTCTCGAAAGTTCGCTCTTACATGCGTTACCGCGACACGGTCCGTGAGCTGTCGCAGCTCTCCGACCGCGAGCTCGACGATCTCGGCATCTCTCGCTTCCAGATCGAGAACATCGCTCGCGAACACGCTGTCGCGTAAAAACTCGCTGCACTGCAGCATAGGCCCTCGCCCGCCTCCCGGCGGGCGTTTGCTTTTCTAGGCCCTCGTTTTCAACGGCCACCTGATACGGGGATGTTGGCTCCCGTGATGTAGGAGGCCGCGTCTGACATCAGGAACAGCACCGCCTCGGCGATTTCCTCCGGCTCGCCGATCCGGTTCAGCGGGATTTTCGACCGAAAGCGCTCCATACGCCCGGCATCTCCCGTGCTCCGCTCGTGAATATCGGTTCGGGTGATCCCCGGTGAAACGGCGTTGACCCGGACGCCGTCTCCCGCCAATTCCTGAGACAGGCCAATCGTCAGGGAATCGATCGCTCCCTTTGAGGCCGCGTACCAGACATACTCGTTGGCGCTGCCAAGCCGCGCCGCTGCCGACGAGATATTGACGATCGAACCACCCGCGCCCCCATTGCGGGTCGAGAGTCGACGAGCCGCTTCACGCGCCACCCACAACGCACCCAGAACATTGATATCGACGCAGGAGCGGATCGTCTCCGTGGCCGCTGCATCGAGGCGACCTGATCGGCCCGTGATGCCGGCATTGTTGACCACGTGGGACACACGGCCGAGAGCGGCCTCGGCTTCGTCGAACATGCGCGCCACGTCCTCCTCAAGGGCCATGTCGCCCTGCGCGGCAATTGCCGCCGCGCCTGAAGCACGGCAAACCTCCAACACGCGCTCAGCCGCCTCTCGGTCGGATTTGAAGTTGATGGCGACGTCATAGCCACGCGCGGCGGCAAGCTGCGCCACTGCGGCGCCTATTCCGCGGCTGCCTCCTGTAATAAGCACAACAGGTCGCTTTAGGGGCATGAATCGTGAGCCTATGCTTGAAAAGGGAAGGCTCAGCTTGACCCGCGCCGTCTTGAGGGTCAACAAGGCCCCGTTCGAGAGGGATAAGATGAGCAGCTTGCAACCCATCCACGTCGTCGGCGGCGGTCTCGCCGGTTCGGAGGCCGCCTGGCAGATCGCGCAGGCGGGCGTTCCTGTGATCCTGCACGAGATGCGCCCCGTGCGCGGCACCGACGCCCACAAGACCGATGGGCTTGCCGAACTCGTCTGCTCCAACTCCTTCCGCTCCGACGACGCCGAGGCCAATGCGGTCGGCCTGCTTCATCAGGAGATGCGCAGCCTCGGGTCGCTCATCATGGCTAAAGGCGATGCGCATCAGGTTCCCGCAGGTGGCGCGCTCGCCGTCGACCGCGACGGGTTCTCGAACGCCGTCACGGCCGCGCTGGAGGCGCATCCCCTCATCACCATCGAACGCGGCGAAGTGGCTGGCCTTCCGCCGGAGGATTGGTCCTCCGTCATCGTCGCCACCGGTCCCCTCACCTCGCCCGCTCTGGCGGAAGCAATCCTTGGGCTGACGGGCGAGAAGGAACTCGCCTTCTTTGACGCCATCGCGCCCATCGCCTACCGCGATTCCATCAACATGGACGTGGCCTGGTTCCAATCGCGCTACGACAAGATCGGGCCGGGGGGAACGGGCAAGGACTACATCAACTGCCCGATGACCAGGGAGCAGTATGACGCCTTCATCGATGCACTGATCGCGGGCGACAAGACCGACTTCAAGGAATGGGAGGCGAACACTCCCTATTTCGACGGCTGCCTGCCCATCGAGGTGATGGCAGAGCGCGGCCGCGAGACTCTGCGTCACGGCCCCATGAAGCCGGTTGGGCTGACAGATCCCAACAACCCCGACAAAAAACCTTACGCCATCGTGCAATTGCGCCAGGACAACGCGCTCGGCACCCTCTTCAACATGGTCGGTTTCCAGACCAAGCTCAAATACGGCGATCAGACCCGTATCCTGCGTATGATCCCTGGCCTTGAGAACGCGGAATTCGCGCGCCTCGGCGGCCTTCATCGCAACACCTACCTCAACTCGCCAAAGCTGCTCGATAACACGCTGCGGCTGAAAGCGATGCCGCGCCTGCGCTTCGCTGGCCAGATCACCGGCTGCGAAGGCTATGTGGAAAGCGCTGCCATCGGACTCATGACAGGCCGCTTCGCCGCCGCCGAGCGGCTTGGCAGCGTCGTCGCGACGCTTCCCTCGACCACTGCGCTCGGCGCGCTCATCAACCACATCACGGGCGGCCACATCGAGACCATCGATGAAGGGCCGCGCTCCTTCCAGCCGATGAACGTCAATTTCGGCCTGTTCCCCCCGCTCGACATCACGCCGAAATCGGAAGACGGCAAGCGCCTGCGCGGCCCTGCCAAGGCGGCGGCCAAGAAGCGCGCCCTGACGGATCGGGCAAGGTCTGATCTGGCGGAGTGGATGGCCGCGAGTGCGTTGCCGGCGGCGGCGGAGTAGCGGGCTAAATCGGCCCGCGCCAAAAGGCCCAGATTTTTCGCCATTGGGCCAATTCAACCTGCGTGTTGAACGGATCGTAGCTCCGTCGTTCCATGGCGCGAAGATAAGGCTCGACGAGCGCGAGCCCCTGGAATGCAGGCGCGACTTGCGGTGAAATGGTCGAGCGCAGCGCGCGCGCCTGCTGAACGTGCCGGCGGGCGACGGCTCGCAGGTCGGCCAAAGCATTCTTCAAGCCCGGGCCGCCGCGACCCGTCACGATGTCGTCCCGCACGACGCCGTGGCGTGCGAGAATATCCGCCGGGATATAGATTTGCCCCTGCCGCGCATGCCAGGGAAAGGCGCGGAGCAGCCCGGTGATCGCGTAGGCAACTCCCGCATGCCCAGCGGCGTCCGCCGATCCGGGATCGGAACCGTCCGCGAGGATGATGCTGGCGAGCTGGATGAGGCTCGACGATGTCTCGCCGCAATAGCCTTCCAAGTCATTCAGGCTCGGCATCGGATCGTCGTAAAGGTCGAAGATGCGAGCGTCGATCAGATCGACGAGCGTCTGACGCGGCAGGCGGAACTTGACGATGGTATCGTCGAGCGCGGCTGCGACCGGGTTGGCGCGCACGTCCCCGCGCACCTCACCCTGGAGCGCATCCCGCCACCATTGCAGACGAATCTCGCCAACGAGCGCCTCGCGCACCGCTTCTCGCACGCGCGCGATCTCGAGGCTGAACGCATAGAGCGCATGCAGATGTCCGCGCTTGTCGGCTGGTGCGAACACGGTCGCCCAATAGCGATCCGGGTCACCGTCGCGGACCAGACCTTCGCAATGCGCATAGGCGAAATCGGGATAGTTATAGACCATGTCACGGCACGGCGATAAGAGCCGCGCCAACCTTGCGGTTTTCGGCGAGCAAGATGTTGTACGTCCGCGCGGCGGCCCCGGTCTGCATCACGTCAAGACCGATCCGCGCCTCGCGGAAGCGAGCCCGCAGCCTCTCCGGAAACGCGGCAACATCGAGCCCCGTCCCCAGGAGCAGCAATTCGAGGGCGTCGCCCTCGCCGAAGATGGGAGCGAGGGTCTCATCGTTCACATCCTCGAAGGAGACGACTGGCCACGCGCGCACCCCTGACGGCAGGACGAGGATCGAGCCACGATGGGACATGTCCGCGAAGCGAAAGCCGCCATTGCCATAAGCGTCGATGGGATAACGCCCCGGCACAAACCCATCATGGAGGCGGCGGCCTTCGCTCATCGTCTTACTCCGCCGGAGCGACCTTTCCCTCCAGCGCCTTCGCAGGCTCGGAACTCCGCAGGCCGATATAGATCAGCATCGGAGACGAGATGAAGATGGCCGAGTAGGTACAGATGGCGACGCCCGACAGCATCACCTGCGCGAAGCTTTCGATCGCCCGTCCCCCGAAGATCACGAGCGCCAGAAGAGACAGCGCCGTGGTCGCAGAGGTCATCACCGTGCGCGACATCGTGGTGTTGATCGAAAGATTCAACAATTCCTTCGTCGGCATGGTTTTGTAGCGGCGCATCAATTCACGCGTCCGGTCGAACACCACGACCGTCTCGTTCAGCGAATAGCCGACGATGGTCAGGATCGCCGCAATCGAGGTCATGTTGAACTCGTGCTGCGTGACCACGAAGAAGCCGATCGTCAGAACGATGTCGTGCAACGTGCCTATGATCGCGCCCAGCGCCAGTTCCCGCTCGAAACGGAACCAGAGATAGAACAGGACCGCGATCACCGCGAGGATGATGCCGATGGTGCCCGACTGAACAAGCTCGCCCGAGACACGCGGCCCGACGGTCTCAACCCGACGGAACTCATACTCGTTGCTGAACGTATCGCGAGCTTTCTGCACGACCGCGCTCTGCGCCGCCTCGCCGCCTGGCTGGATGGCGAAGCGTAGCGACACACCGCCCGCCGTGCCGAACTCCTGCACCTCAACGTCGCCGAAGCCGAAGGATTCGGACGACTTGCGGATCTTTGCGACGTCGGCATGCCCTGACTTCGCCTGCAACTCCATGAGCGTGCCGCCCCTGAAGTCGATGCCGAAATTGAGGCCGATGGTCATCAGCAGCACCACTGTCAGCACCGACATGAAAGCCGACAGCGGGAAGGAATAGCGCCGCAGGCGCATGAAGTCGAAATGGGAGTGTTCCGGCCAGATCCGAAGAAGACGCATGACGGAAACTCCTTAGAACGGAAGGGCTTTGGGACGAGCCCAATGATACCAGACCGCAATCATCATGCGCGTCAGGGTGACGGCGGTGATGACGGTGGTGAGGATGCCAAGAATGAACACGACGGCGAAGCCGCGAACCGGGCCCGATCCCAGGAAGAACAGGATCACCGCCGCAATGGCCATGGTGCTGTTGGAATCGACGATGGTCGCGAAGGCGCGCTCGAAGCCCGCCTGGATGCCGGAGACGATGGATCGCCCGGAATGCACTTCCTCGCGGATGCGCTCATAGATCAGCACGTTCGAGTCGACCGCCGTGCCGATGGTGAGCACGATGCCGGCGATGCCCGGCAGCGTCAGTGTCGCCTCGAGCACCGACATCAGGCCGAAGATCAGGCCGACATGGACGAGAAGCGCGATGTTCGCGAACAGGCCGAAGAGGCCATAGGTCATGAACATGAACACGACGACGAGGACGGTCGCCACATAGGTGGCCATTTTACCGGCCTGGATCGAATCCTGTCCCAGGCCCGGCCCGACCGTGCGCTCTTCGACTACCGTCAGCTTGGCGGGCAGCGCGCCGGCACGGAGAAGAACGGAGAGATCGTTGACCTGCTGCACCGTGAAGCGGCCCGAGATCATGCCGGAACCGCCTGTGATGGCGGATTGAATCGTCGGCGCGGAGACAACCTCGTTATCGAGAACGATCGCCAGCGAGCGGCCGATGTTTTCCGTCGTCGCCTGGCCGAAGCGCTGCGCGCCGCGAATGTTGAAGCGGAAATTGACGATCGGCTCGTTGGTGCGGCTGTCGAAGGACGGCTGGGCATCGATCAGATCCCCGCCTTCCGCGATCACGCGGCGCTCCACCGGAACCTTCTGCCCGCCCGCATCCTTCATGGGAAGCATGTCGACGTCGGTGGCACCCTGCTGGGCGAGAAGGCGGAACTCGAGCTTCGCGGTCTTGCCGAGCAGCTCCTTCAGGCGCTGCGGGTCCTGCAGTCCGGGAACCTGGACAAGGATGCGGTCGGCGCCCTGGCGCTGGATGCTCGGCTCCGTGGTGCCGGTCACGTCGATACGGCGGCGGATGACTTCGATAGCCTGCTCGGTGGCGCGGCGCACCTTCTCGTTCACGCCGGCATCCGTGTAGATCATGGTGATCAGGCCGTCGGGCGTGCTCGTCACCTCGATGTCGCGGGTGCCGCCCTGGCCGATCACGGCGTTGCCGATGGGCTGGGCCAGCTCACGCAGCTTCGGCAGAAGCTTCTCGCGTTCCGCGGCGTCCGGCACGCGGATCTGCACGCCGCGCGGCAGCAACTGAATGCCGCCCTGCGGCGAAACGCGGGTCTCACGCAGCACGCGACGGACGTCGTCGCGCAACTGCGTGGTCTGGGTGCGCAGGAGGTCCGGCACGTCCACTTCGAGCAGGACGTGCGAACCGCCCTGAAGGTCGAGGCCGAGCACGATGGCGCGTGACGGAACGAGCCAGGAAGGCACCCAGCTCGGCAGCGAGTTCTGGAACGCCTCGCGTTGTTCGCGGCTCATCATGCTCGGAACAGCGAGAAGCAGACCGATGACGATAACCGCCATGGTGGCGATTACCTTCGACCTCGAATAGCGCAGCATCGTCAGCTCAACCTTTCTAGAACCTGATCGCGGTTTCTCGACGCACGGTCAGAATCTAAGCCATTGATACCGCATGATTTTATCAGAAAACCGGATTCCATTTTTCTGAATCATGCTCTAGAGCGGAAACGCGCCGACTGACCGTCGCCGCGCCCCGCCCTGTCTTAGTCGTTCAAGCGCGACCGGGTCGCGCTTTCAGGAACCAGCCAGCTTTTTTAAGCCTTGACCGGCTCGGTCTTGGTACGCACCTCGGAGATCATGGCGCGGGCGACCTTGACCTTCACGTTGTCGGCGATTTCGACCTCGATGTCGGCGGAATCCTCGAGGACCTTTGTTACCTTGCCGATGATGCCACCGGAGGTCACGATCGTGTCACCGCGGCGAACGTTCTTGATCATCTCCTGATGGGTCTTCACCCGGCGCTGCTGCGGACGGATGATAAGGAACCACATGATGACGAAGATGAGGATGAACGGAACGAATTGAAGGATCATATCCGTTCCGCCCCCGGCGGGGGCCCCTTGCGCGAAGGCTGGCGAAATGAACAAGCGGCTCTCCATGGATAAAGGCGCGAGGCAGGCAGGGAGCGCCCACCCGCGCCAAACGGGACTAGAAGCGGGCGGACTATACCCATCGACTCCACGAAATCAATGAAGTTACGGGGATTTCCAAAGGCCGCGTCGATGGACGCTGCCAAGCTTCCACGGTAATCAACCTCATTCCCGGCTTTGAGAGCGTCATGTCCCACACTCCGTCCGACCCTATTACGGCCCTCACATCCCCCGAATCCCAGGCATTTCTGAAGCGCATCGCTGACGCTTTGGAGCGTCTTGCGCCCCCTGCAACGACCCAGGCCGATTTCCTGGCGGCGGACGCTTTCGTCTGGCAGGCGGCCGCGCGGCGGCTCTCGCCGGTGCCCAAGGTGAACCGGGTAGAGATGAGTCTGTTGCGCGGAATCGACCGGGTACGGGATACCTTGGCCGAGAACACCCACCGTTTCGCGACTGGGCTGCCTGCCAACAACGCCCTTCTCTGGGGCGCGCGGGGCATGGGCAAGTCCTCGCTGGTGA
The DNA here is from genome assembly GCF_015694465.1 of Microvirga alba. Lineage (GTDB taxonomy): Bacteria > Pseudomonadota > Alphaproteobacteria > Rhizobiales > Beijerinckiaceae > Microvirga > Microvirga alba. The sequence goes on along the minus strand of NZ_JADQDO010000001.1, from coordinate 712,124 downwards.
AGGCGGTCCACGCGGAGATCAACCAGACGCGTTCCTCCGATTCGCGGGCGCTCAAGCTGATCGAGATCCACCGCGAGGACATCGAGACCCTGCCCGATCTCATGGGGCTCCTGCGCTCTGATCCGCATCGTTTCATCATCTTCTGCGACGACCTCTCCTTCGACGCCGACGATACGTCCTACAAATCCCTGAAGGCCGTGCTCGAAGGCGGCATCGAAGGGCGTCCCGACAACGTGATCTTCTATGCTACGTCCAATCGCCGCCACCTGCTGCCGCGCGACATGATGGATAACGAGCGTTCGACGGCGATCAATCCCGGTGAGGCGGTTGAGGAGAAAGTTTCCCTGTCCGACCGCTTCGGCCTCTGGCTCGGTTTTCACAAATGCAGCCAGGACGAATATCTCGACATGGTCTTCGCCTATGTCGGCCATCTTGGCCTCAAGGGCGAGCGGGAGGCCATCCGCGCCGAGGCGCTGGAATGGGCGACCACACGCGGCGCGCGCTCCGGCCGCACCGCCTGGCAGTTCATCCAGGATCTCGCCGGACGGCTGGGCCAGGCTATCTAGAACGTACTCTCCCCGTCACTCCGGGGGCGCGTCAGCGAGGGCCCGGAAATGACAGTGACATGCCCGAAAAAGAAAAAGGGACGGCAGCTGAGCTCTGCCGTCCCCTTCTTATGATCAGCTTCGGGTCTCGAAGGCCGATCGGAAACAAATTGGTTTTAGCCGCCGAGATGCTTGATCGGATCGACCGGGGTCGAGCCCTTGCGGATCTCGAAGTGGATCTGTGGCGAGGTCACGTTGCCGGTCTGGCCGGAGGTGGCGATCACCTGCCCGCGCTTCACCTGCTCGCCGCGCTTCACGTTGAGCGAACCGTTATGGGCATAGGCCGAGACGAAGCCGTTCTCGTGGCGGATGAGGACGAGGTTGCCGTAGCCCTTCACTTCGCTGCCGGCATAGGTGACCGTTCCGGCCTCTGCGGCCTTGACCGGCGTTCCTTCCGGAACGGCGATGTTGATGCCCTCGTTGCCGCCATTCGCGCCGAAACCGGCGATGACGCGGCCACGGGCGGGCCAGCGGAAATCACCGGACACGCTGGCGGTCTGATCGGGGTCCTGGGCCGAAGCCTTGGCGACTTCCGGCTGCGGAGCAATGGCGGCAGGCTTCACGGGTTGAGGCTCGACGACGGCCGCCACCTTCGGTGTTTCCACGGGCTTCGGCGCGGAGACGAGCGGCTGGGCGGGAGCCGCAGCCATGGCGGCCGGGGCCATGGGAGCCGTTGGCGCGGTCGACGCCATGCCTGGACGAATGCGCTTGCCAGGATCAACCGGCTCGGGCGTCGCCGTCGCGGGCGTCTTGGAGCTGTCGACGAAACGCAGCTTGCCTTGCCCGGCGGGAGTAGGTTGGGCAGCGGGGGCAGCCGTCCCGGACCGGATCTGCATAGGAGCAGCCGCGACCTGAGAGCCGCCGGCGTTGTAAACTGGGATCACGAGGCGTTGGCCGCGAACCACCTGGTTCGCGCTCGACAGCCCACTTGCCGCCAGAATGGCGCTCGCGGGCACGCCGTAGCGCTGAGAAATCATGTTGAGATTGTCGTTGTTGCCGACCGTGATCTGCGTACCGCCGGCGGCCGACCAGCCGCTCGATGCCGCCGGAGCCGCCGCAACCCGACCAGGCTGGGACAGAGGCTGAGCCTGCACCGGGGGAAGCGCCTGAGATTGAATGGGAGCCGTCGGCACGGAGGCAACGACCGGCTGCGATTGGACAGGAGCAGCAGGTGCGCTCGCGGCCACCCTGTCACTGGAAGCGAAAGGATTGGAGAACGGCGTCTCTGCAAACCGGATCGTGTCGGAACTACAAGCCGCCACCGCGCCGCCGATCAAGCTCATAAGAGCGATCCGCGATACAGCAATCCAATGCCCAGAACCCACACCCAGACGCATGACACAACCCCAACCGAACGCAACTCGATGGGGTCATTAAAAACCTATTCAGGTTAAGCAACCGTTGCTGCCCTGAATTTTGTCGTAACCTTGATGTCAAATTTTTTCGCCAAGGTCACAAGGTGGACGCAATGCCCGAGACGAGAGGTGACAGGCGCAAGGTTGCCCCGAGCTCCTGACGAAGCTCACCGTCTTCGAGCCGGTCGACGCGGACAAGGCGCGGCAGGCCGTCGACGGTAAGCGCCCCGACCAGACGGCCGCCCGGACCGAGAAGCGACGTGACCGCGCTCGGGATTTCAGCTCCCGCGCCATTCAGGAGAATACGGTCGAAGCGCTCACGCGGACGGGTCGCCAGGCCGTCGCCGATTTCGATCCGCACCTTGCCCGCTTCCACGATCCTGAGATGCTGCGCGGCGCTCTCGGCCAGGGTGTTGAAACGCTCGACGGAATGAACCTCCGCGCCGAGCTTGGCGAGAACGGCCGTCACGTAGCCGCTACCGGTCCCGACTTCGAGAACACGTTGTCCTTGGCCCACGCCGAGCGCGACAAGCATCGCGGCGACCGTGCCGGGCGAGGTCATGGTCTGCCCGCAGGGGAGCGGCAAGGCCACGTCGGTGCGGGACAGATCGGTGAAGCGACGCGGCGCGAAAACCTCGCGCGGCACCAGCTCCATCGCCCGCAGCACCGCCGTGTCGCGAATACCCCGCGCCCGCAAGGACAGGATGAAGGAGGCAACACCGATGGCCTCCTCTTCCCAGTGATCCGCGCCGGGAAAGAGTGGCAGATCGATCTGTCCTGGTCGCGGCGGGGCTCCGGTCATTGCTCCTGCTTCGTCCTCATTCGAAGGCCTGTGCGTAACGCGTCAGGGTCGGCTCGTCGGTCATGTCGATCCGAAGCGGCGTCACGGCGATCCGCCGGTTCGCGATAGCCCAGAGATCGGTGCCGTTGCTCGGGGTGAAGGGACGGCGCTCAAAGGCGATCCAGTAATAGGGATTGCCGCGCCCATCCTCGCGCTTGTCGAGGCGCAGAAGCTCCTGCGTGCGCTGGCCCTGATTGACGATAGCCACCCCTTCAACCTCCTCCGGCTCGGCGTCCGGGAAGTTCACATTGACGAGCACGCCTTTCTCGATGCCGGCCTCGAGGATCCTACGCACGACTTTCGGGCCGTGCTCCTCGGCACAATGCCACTTGAGCGAATTGCGATTGCCCGCGCCATAGGCCTGAGAGAGCGCGATGGAAGGAACGCCGAGAAGCGTCCCCTCGATGGCTCCGGCGACCGTGCCGGAATAGCTCACATCCTCGGCAACGTTCTGCCCCCGGTTCACCCCAGAGAGCACCAGATCAGGCTTATGCTCGCGCATGAGCTGGCGGATGCCCATGATGACGCAATCGGTCGGCGTGCCTTTCACCGCGAAATGGCGGTCGGAAATTTCGCGCAAGCGCAGCGGATCGTTGAGCGAGAGCGAGTGCGACACGCCGCTCTGATCCGTCTCCGGCGCAACGACCCACACATCATCGGAGAGCGCCCGCGCGATGGCCTCCAGGGTTTGCAGACCCGGTGCGTGGATGCCGTCGTCGTTGGTGCAGAGAATGCGCATGTCAGGCTTGCCGCTCGATGCGGGTCATGCCGCCCATATAGGGCTGCAGGACCGTCGGGACGGTCACGCTGCCATCCTCGTTCTGATAGTTCTCCAGCACCGCGACCAGGGTCCGGCCGACTGCGAGGCCGGAGCCGTTGAGGGTATGCACGAAACGCGGGCCCTTGCCGTCGGCGGGACGGTAGCGGGCATTCATGCGGCGGGCCTGGAAATCCGAGCAGACCGAGCAGCTCGAAATCTCGCGATACATCCCCTGCCCCGGCAGCCAGACTTCGATGTCGTAGGTCTTGGTCGAGGCAAAGCCCATGTCGCCTGTGCAGAGCGTCATGGTGCGGAACGGCAGATCGAGCTTCTTCAGCACGTTCTCCGCGCTGGTGAGCATGCGCTCATGCTCTTGCGCCGAGGTCTCCGGCGTCGCAATCGAGACCAGTTCGCATTTCACGAATTGATGCTGGCGGATCATGCCGCGCGTGTCGCGACCGGCGGAGCCCGCCTCGGCGCGGAAGCTCGGCGTCAGAGCCGTGAAGCGGAGCGGAAGCTCCTCTTCCGAGAGGATCAGCTCGCGTACGAGATTGGTGAGCGTCACCTCGGCGGTCGGGATCAGGCCATAACGCGCCTCGTGGATCGCCTTCTGCAGCGTCTCGCGGGTAGCCTGTCCGTCAAGTGCCGACGCCACGAACTGCTCCAGCGCCGAGCCCGGGAAAGCCCAGAACTGATCGTCCTCGAATTTCGGCAATTGCGCCGTGCCGAACATGGCTTCGTCGCGCACCAGCAGCGGCGGATTGACCTCGGTATAGCCATGCTCATTGGTATGCAGATCGATCATGAACTGGCCGAGAGCGCGTTCCAGGCGCGCAAGTCCGCCCTTCAGGACGACGAAACGCGAGCCCGAGAGCTTTGCGGCGGTCTCGAAATCCATGAGCCCCATCGCCTCGCCGATCTCGAAATGCTGCTTGGCGGCGGCGAGGTTCTTCGGATTGCCGAAGCGGTGACGCTCCACGTTGCCGTGTTCGTCGCTGCCGACCGGCACATCCGCCTTCGGGATGTTCGGGATGGCGGCGAGACGCGTTTCCAGCTCCCCTCCGACCTCGCGCTCTTCCTGCTCGAGCTGGGGGATGCTCTCTTTCAGGCGAGCGACCTCGGCCATCAGCTCCTGCGCCCGGGCCTCGTCCTTCTGCGCCTTGGCCTGGCCGATCTCCTTGGAGAAGCTGTTGCGGCGCTCAAGGGCGGCCTGGAGCGCGGAGACGGCGCTCTTGCGGCGGTCGTCGAGCGCGATCAGCTGCGCAGACAGGGGCTCCATGCCCCGGTTACGGAGGCCTTGATCGAAAGCCGCGGGATTCTCGCGGATGGAACGAATGTCATGCATGGGAAAGGACCGTGCTTCCAGACGCGGTCCTGTCCTCAAGAAACACGACCGCCCTTATCATTATGCCAAGGTTTGCGGTCAGTGGCGAAGGCTTCTTTGCCTAACCGGCTGCCGCGCGCGCGGCCTCGGCTTCCGCACGCTTCTTCTCGACCATGCGGACGGAGAAGATGGACGCCTCGTAAAGAAGCAAGGTGGGGATCGCAAGGGCGAACTGGCTGATCACGTCGGGCGGGGTCAGCACCGCCGCGAGAATGAACACGATGACAATCGCGTAGCGGCGCTTGTCCTTGAGGAACTGCGAATCGATGATCCCGGCCCGCGCCAGCAGGGTCAGAACGACCGGAAGCTGGAAGCAGATGCCGAAGGCGAAGATCAGGGTCATGATGAGCGAGAGATATTCGCTGACCTTGGGCAGGAACTCGATGCTGGGAGAGGTGTCGGTCGCAAGCTGCTGCATGCCAACCGAAAAGCGCATGAGCAGAGGCATCGCGACGAAATACACGCAGGCCGCCCCGATCGCGAACAAGACCGGCGTCGCAATCAGATAAGGCACGAAGGCCCGGCGCTCGTTCTTGTAGAGCCCCGGCGCGACGAACTTGTAGATCTGCATCGCGATGATCGGAAAGGCGAGGAAACCCGCGCCAAAAACCGCCACCTGGATTTGGGTGAACAGGTATTCGAGGCCGTGGGTATAGACGAGATGGGCCTTCTCGGGCGAGCCGACCGCCAGGACGTAAGGCCATACGAGCGCGTTGTAGATATACTTCGCCCCCGCGAAGCAGATGAAGAACATCACCACAAACGCGATCAGCGCCCGGATCAGGCGGGCGCGCAATTCGGTCAGATGCTCGATCAGAGGCGCACGCGATGCCTCGACCTCATCCTCTTCGACATTGGTCATCAGGTTATCGCGTCCGGTTTTTCTTGAGAGGGCGCAGGGGCAGCGGCTTGCTTGGCAGCTTCGGCTTCCCGCCGCAAGGATTCGGCGATCAGCTCGGCCGGGTCTTCGAGAGGCGGCAGCGACGGGACGGGCAGCTCGGCGATAGGCTCTTCTGGCGCGGGTGCGCCTGCGGCAGTGGTCTCCGCGACCGCGTCCGAAGGCGCCTTGTCAGTCGCGGTGACCGGAGCTTCGACCGCCGTCTTCAACTCGTCGCGAATGGTCTGGATCGGGTTGAACCCCTTGTTCATCGACGAGACGGAGTCGTTCATGCCCTGAAGCTGCTGCTTGACGTCGTCAAGCTCGGCCTCGCGCATGGCTTCCTGAAACTGGCCTTGGAACTCAGCCGCCATGCGGCGAATTTTGCCCGTGACTTGGCCCACCGTGCGCAGGGCGCGCGGCAAGTCCTTCGGGCCAATGACGATCAGCGCAACACCGCCGATCACCAAGACCTCACCCCAGCTCATGTCAAACATGGCGTGGCCCCGACCCTACCTTCGTGAAAGCCGCACCGAGCGGTTTGCTGCCGATCAGCCGACTTTGTGATCCGACGTCGTCGAGGTCGTTGTCGTCGCCGTGGACTGGTTGTCCAGAGAGCGGACGGGCTCGGACGGCTGAGCCGGGGTCGCCGCCGCGGCTGTATCCTCTTCGGACATGCCCTTCTTGAAGGCTTTGATGCCCTTCGCGACATCGCCCATCATGTCGGAAATCTTGCCACGTCCGAACATCAGGACGATGAGCAGACCCACGACGATCCAATGCCAAATGCTAGCGCCACCCATGGCAATCCTCCTGCGCCGTGTCCGGCGCGGCTACTAAACTCGAATGTGCGGCCAACCTAGGCATCGGACGCTGCGAAAACAAGAACATCCTTCGGGTCGATCTCAATCCCGACGTCCTGTCCTTCCTTGACTCCCACGGGATCGTGAACCCGCGCCTGAAGCGGCCGATCCACGCCTTGAACGCCAATATGGACCAGTTCGACCTCTCCGAGAAAGCGGCGAGATACCACACGCCCGGGCAGACAGAAACCCGAAGGCTTCAATCTCAAGCCTTGCGGGCGAATGCAGACGACCGCCGGACCATCTTTCAGATGCGGAGCAGCAAAGATTCCGACGGGACAACTGACCTGCCCGTTGCGCACGGTTCCCTTGATTTCATTGAAATCGCAGAAGAACCGCGCTGCGAATAGATTCGCAGGATTCCGGTAAATATCCTCCGACCGTCCCTGCTGAATGATCCGGCCCGCGCGCATCAGGACGATGCGGTCGGCAATCCGCATCGCCTCTTCCGGATCGTGGGTCACGACGATGGTCGTGGCTCCGGTTTCACGCAGGATGGCCACGGTCTCGTCACGGATCGCATCGCGCATACGCTTGTCGAGATTGGAGAACGGTTCGTCCATCAACAGCACGCCCGGTCGCGGCGCGATGGATCGCGCCAAGGCGACCCGCTGCTGCTCACCGCCGGAGAGCGTATGCGGAAACTCGTTGGCGAAATTTTCCAGCCCCACGCGGGACAAGGCGCGTCGAGCCGCAATATCCGCCTCGGCGGCTGACAGATCCTTGAGGCCGAACTTCACGTTCTGGAGAATCGTCAGGTGCGGAAAGAGTGCGTAATCCTGAAACATCAGGCCGATGCCGCGCCGCTCCGGCTCCAAGAAGGCGTTCGGCCCGCTGACCTCCAGGCGATCCATCAAAACCCGGCCGGAGGTCGGCGCCTCGACCCCCGCCGCGATCCGCAGCAGCGTGGTCTTGCCGCAACCCGAATGGCCGAGAAGGCAGACGAGCTCTCCGGGCTCGACAGTCAGCGAAACCCCGTCCAGCACGCGCTGGTCGCCATAAACCTGAACGATATTCTCGAACGAAAGCTGCGCCGGGATCGAGGCCCCCGCCGTCCCACGCTGCCCCCACCGTGGCAGCCGAAACCGATCTCGTGCTGGTGCCGGATTTGCGGTCATTCCTCGCCCGCTTCGCTTTCGTCCATGTCCAGGGGAATGAACAGGTCGTCCTGATCAAGCGGGTCTTCGTCCGGGCGAAGCGCATTGTCGTCAGAGGGCACCGGCACGGACAGGTCGGACGGCACGCGCCCTTCCAGGAAGCCCGCGCCCTTCAGTTCCTCGAGGCCCGGCAGATCATCGATGGCGTCGAGGCCGAAATGGTTCAGGAATCCCGGCGTCGTGCCGTAAGTCACCGGCCGTCCCGGCGCGCGGCGGCGGCCTCGCAGCCGGATCCAGCCCGTTTCAAGCAAGGTATCGAGTGTGCCCTTCGAGGTGGCCACGCCACGGATTTCCTCGATCTCGGCCCGCGTCACGGGCTGGTGGTAGGCGATGATGGCCAGGGTCTCCATGGCGGCGCGGGACAACTTGCGCTGCTCCACCACATCGCGGGCGAGCACGAAGGACAGGTCGCTGGCAGTCCGGAACGCCCAGCGCCCCGCGACACGGACAAGGTTGACGCCTCGGCTTGCGTAGATGGAGGAGAGATCCTCAAGAATTCTTTCGACATCGGCCCCTTCCGGAAGACGCCCGGTCAGTTCCTCGACGCTCAAGGGTTCGGCTGAGGCGAACAGGAGAGCCTCGGCGATGCGCAGGGCCTCGCCGTGATCGGGGACATGGACGACCTCCGAGGTCTCCACGTCCATCGCTTCAATTGCTTCTTCCATATCAGGCTCCTGCCTCGGCTGGATCCGCGACGGGTTTCACCCAGACCGGCGCGAAAGCTTCATCCTGCCGGACGGAGAGTTTCCCCTCTCGCACCATCTCGAGGGTCGCGGACAAGGCCGAGGCCAGCACGGTCGGCCGCATCGCGGGCTCGACCATGAACTCGACAAGATAGGTATCAAGGGTCACCCAGTCGCTGAGGTGGCCCACAAGGCGCTCCAGGGCTTCCCGCGCATCGACCAGCGACCAGACGGTCCGCTTGTGCAGGGAAACCCTCGCGTTGAACTGAATTTGGCGCTGGCGGGCGTAAGCCGCAAGCAGATCGTACAGGGTCGCCTCATAGTGCGAATCCCTGTGGATGACGACCGGTTCCGGCGCGCCGCGCGCAAAGACGTCGCGGCCCAGCAAATTGCGCTCGCCAAGTTTCTTGGCGACTTCCCGGATGGCTTCGAGGCGGCGCAGGCGCAGGGCGAGCGCGGTCGCCAGTTCCTCGGCACTCGGTTCCTCACCCTTCGGCGGCTCGGGCAGCAGGAGGCGCGACTTGAGATAGGCGAGCCAGGCCGCCATGACCAGATAGTCCGCCGCAAGCTCCAGGCGCATGCGGCGCGCCGCTTCGATGAACACGAGATATTGCTCGGCCAGAGCCAGGATCGAGATGCGGTGCAGATCGACCTTCTGACGACGGGCGAGCTCGAGCAGCAGGTCGAGCGGCCCCTCGAAGCCGTCCACATCGACCAGAAGCGCAGGCTCGTCGTCGCCCCGCTCGGTGGGCGCGACGTCCTCAAAGGGTAAGGTCTTCGCCATGCTGCTACTCAAACTCAATCGGAGAGCAGCTTACGCCACCATCGCGAGCGCAGCGTCAAGTCTTGCGCGGGCATCCACAGGATCCAGCGGCTCCGGCTCATGGCGAATGCGCGAAAGGGCCGCATCGGCCCGGCGCAAGGCGTCGCCCTCCAGGAGGGGGGTCGCTTCCGCGACCGCGGTCATTTCCTCCATCTTGCCGTTGCAATGGAGGGCCATGTCGCAGCCGGCAGCGAAAGCCGCTTCCGCCCGCTCCCGGAGGGTGCCTGAAAGCGCCTGCATGGACAGATCATCCGTCATGACGAGGCCGTCATAACCAATATGGCCTCGGATGATGTCTTTCATGATGGTCGGCGAGGTCGTTGCAGGCCTGTCCGGATCGAGCGCCGTGTAGACCACATGGGCCGTCATCGCGAGGGGCATGTCGGTCATCATCCGGAACGGCGCGAAATCGTGGGTTTCCAACTCCTTACGGGTGGCTTCGACAACGGGAAGCGACAAATGGCTGTCCGCTCCCGCCCGGCCGTGGCCCGGCATGTGCTTGATCACCGGCAGGACGCCGCCGGCAAGAAGTCCCTCGGCCGCCGCCCGTCCCAGCACCGCGACGCGCTCGGGTGTGCGGCCATAGGCCCGGTCACCGATGACGTCGTGCGCGCCGGGCGACGGCACATCCAACACGGGCAGGCAATCCACCGTAATGCCGACGGAGCGCAGATCGTGCGCGATCAGCCGTGCCCCGAGCCGCGCGATCTCGCGCTGGACGAGAGGATCGTTGGCATGAACCTGTCCGTAAAAGCGCCCTGAAGGGTATTTCGGCCAATGAGGCGGCCCCATGCGCTGGACCCGCCCCCCTTCCTGGTCGATGAGAATGGGAGCATCCGCCCGGCCCACGGTCTCGCGCAAAGCGTGGCAGAGGGCCTTCACCTGAGCCGGGTTGTCGATGTTGCGCCGGAACAGAATGAAGCCCCAGGGCGCGGCGTCCTTGAAGAAGGCGACCTCGTCAGGGGTGAGCTCGTGGCTGGAGCAGCCAGCAATAAAGGCGCGGGTGATCATTCCCGCGCCTTACGTTCCCTGCGAAGCAGGGTCAAGAAGTCCTGATTCCTTGAGTTTCGCATGAGCCGGACGGACAACCGGTTTTCACTTGTCCTGACCATGCTCTCGCTAACGCTAGTTCTTGGCAACGAAGCACTGGCCGCCCTGCCCCTGCAGCTTCGTGCAGAGGGAGGAGGCCTCGTCCCGCGACATGGGACCCACGCGGACGCGATAGACAGTGTTGCCATTGACCTCGGCCTTGCGGATCATCGGCGGCGCGCCGTCCAGGTCGTCGAACTTCTTCTGCAGTTGCTGGAAAGCCGTCTGCGCTTCGCCTTCCGAACCGCGGACAGCAAGCTGAACCGAATAACCACCCGTTCCGGTCACCTCCGAAGCGGCGGACGGTGCGGGGACCATCGGCTGAGCGGACGCGACCTTCTGGAGAGCCTGAGCAGTGGCCGGGGTCGCTGCTGCGGCAGCGGGCTTCTGGGCAGGCGTCGCAGGGGCGGCAACCGGGGTGCCGGCGGCAGGCTTCGGCTGAGCCGCGGGCGTCGCAACAGGTACCATCGGCATCGCGGGAGCCGCCTGAGCAGCGGCGGGCAGTGCCATCGCCGGCGGCGCGACAGGGGCGCTCGCCGGACGAGTCGCGGCAGCATCAGGACGAACCGTCGAGCCGTCAGGGCGGACCGTCGAGCCATCGGGACGGATCGAAACCGTGCGAACCTTGCGCGGCTCGCCGAGGTTCAGACTATTTGCGGCAGGGGCTGTGGCGCCGGTGGCCTCTGCAGACGCCCCATTCATCCGCGCGACCTGTTTCACATCGACCGGCTGTTCGTCACGGCTGACGACCTTGGTCTCCGCGTTCGGGTTGGCGCGCTCGTAAATCTGTTTGTTCTGGTTCGGGATTTCGACGCCGCCCGGATTTTGCGGCTGCACCTTGATCGGCTCATTCGTCGCCTTGATCAGGGGGGGCTGACCACCCGTGACGGCGCCGGACTTGCCGTTCAGGACATAGGCGCCACCAATTCCAATGACGGCGGCCCCGATCACGGCGCCAATGGCGATGAAGCCTTTGCGGGAGCGGCGCTTTTCCACGGGCTCATAGTCCATCGACTCGGCCTGCTCATAGCCGGCAGCGGCGGGATGGTGCTGCGCATTGTCGTCGTAATAACCCTGGTCGTAGGCCGGGTCGGCATAGGCCTCGTGCCCCTGCGACGGCGCGGCAGCCTGATAGGCGTAAGCCGGCTCGCTCGCACGGGATTCGACCTGTTGATACTGATCGAGATCAAATGCGGAAGCACCGTGTCCAGCCTGCCGCGCCTGAGGCTGAGCGGACCGAGGCGCGGACCGAACCTCCTCGCGGGTGGCGAAAAGATCGTCCAGGCCGGAACCGGCCTGGCTCCGCGGACGGCCGGCGGCGTCAGTCGCCAGAAGAGACTGGAAGGGATCGTCCTGCCCGACGATTCGGGCAAGCTCCGCCAGCGGATCGCTCCGCCCGGCGGAGGCCGATTGAGAGGGGGCGCCTTGCGCCTGGGCGAGTTGCCGCTCGATCTCGGTGAGATCGACGGCAAAACGGGGCTTCACTGATTCGCTCATTGCGCCGGACCTCCGGTAACCCCGACGCGAGCGACCATCGCCCCGTCGGTACGACGTTACAGCACCCCGGCACAGACGCTTGGAAGCGGTTGATCCGCTTCAAAACGCTAGCGCATTTCGTCGGGTGCTGTGACGCCCAGAATTGTGAGGCCAGAAGCGAGCACGCCCTTAAGGGCATGCACGAGAGCGAGCCTCGCTTGAGTTGAATCTTTATTAGTTTGATTAACAAAACGTAATTGCGGCAAGTCTTTGCCCTTGTTCCACAGAGAATGGAACGCGCTCGCGAGGTCGTAGAGGTAGAACGCGACCCGGTGCGGCTCATGGGCCTCGGCGGCGGATTCCACCATACGCGGGAACTGTGCGATCCGATGAATCAGGTCAGTTTCGGCCTCGTCGCTGAGAACGGAAAGATCCGCCTTTTCAAGTTCTTCCGGCGAGAACTTCGCGTCAGGGAAAGCCTCTCCTGCCTGCCGGAAAACCGATGCGCAACGGGCATGGGCATACTGCACATAGAAGACCGGATTGTCCTTGGACTGCTCCACGACCTTGGCCAGATCGAAGTCCAGGGTGGCGTCATTTTTCCGGAAAATCATCATGAATCGGACCGCATCCCGGCCCACTTCATCCACAACATCCCTCAGCGTCACAAAGTCGCCGGCTCGCTTGGACATCTTCACCGGCTCTCCGCCGCGCAGAAGTTTGACAAGCTGGCAGAGCTTTACATCGAGATCGCCCTTGTTGCCGGTGACAGCCTTCACCGCCGCCTGCATCCGCTTCACGTAGCCGCCGTGATCCGCGCCCCAGACGTCGATCATGGTGGCGAAGCCGCGCTCGAACTTGGAGCGGTGATAGGCGATGTCGGAGGCGAAATAGGTGAAGGAACCATCCGACTTCAGGAGCGGACGATCGACTTCGTCACCGAAGGCGGTGGCGCGGAAGAGGAGTTGCTCACGATCCTCCCAATCATCGTCCTTCTGGCCCTTGGGGGGCGGCAGACGGCCCATATAGACAAGGTCGCGCGCTTTCATCTCGGCGATGGTCTTCGCGACCTCACCGCCATCCCCTTCCTGCAGGGAACGCTCCGAGAAGAACACGTCGTGGTGGATGTTCAGCGCCGCGAGATCCGTGCGGATCATGTCCATCATCATGTCGATAGAGAGATCGCGGACGAATGGCAGCCATTCGGCTTCCGGCTTGTCGAGAAGGCTCGGGCCGTGATCGCGCGCGAGACGCTCGCCGACCGGCTTGAGGTAATCGCCCGGATAGAGCCCCTCCGGAATCGCTCCGATTTCCTGGCCCAGGGCCTCCTTGTAGCGGAGGAAGGCGGAACGGGCGAGAACATCGACCTGCGCGCCCGCATCGTTGATGTAGTATTCGCGCGCTACCTTGTAGCCCGCGAAGGCGAGCAATGCGGAGAGCGCATCGCCAAACACAGCGCCACGGCCATGGCCCACATGCATCGGCCCGGTCGGATTGGCGGAGACGAACTCCACGTTGACGGGCGTGCCCGCCCCCTGCCCGCTCCGGCCAAAGCCTTCGCTGTCGATGACGGCGGCGCGCAGCACCTCATGCAGAACTTCAGGCGCGAGCCGAAGGTTGATGAAGCCGGGTCCGGCCACATCCACCTTGATGACGCGCGGGTCGTTCTGGAGATCGGCGACGAGAAGATCAGCCAGAGCACGCGGGTTCATGCGCGCTTCCTTGGCCAGCACCATGGCGGCGTTCGTGGCGAGATCGCCATGGGACGGATCGCGCGGCGGCTCGACGACCACGCGGCTCGCATCGAGCCCCGATGGTATCTTGCCTGCCTCGGCCAGACGGCCAAGCGCATCCGCCACCCGCTTCTCAAACAACGCGAAAATGTTCATGGTACTTTATCTCGATGGGGCAACTAGCCCTTAAAATCTTTGGCGCGCCTAACGCAAGTCGGGGGTTACGTCAAACAGCCGTCGGTGTTCAAGGATCGCGTAACGGTCCGTCATGCCGGCGATATAGTCCGCCACGCGGCGCGCGAGACGGGTTTCGTCGTCCGTTGGGAGGTCCGCCCGCCACTCTTCCGGCATTGCCAGAGGATCGGCCTTGAACCGCCGGAAAAGGTCGCGCAGCACGTCGTCCGCCTGCCGCCGAACCTCCATCACCTTGGGGTGGCGATACATGTGGACATAGAGGAACCGCTTGAGCGCCGCCTCCGCCTCCCGCGTCGCCGGTGAAAAACAGATCGTCGTCTCCCTCGCATGACGGATATCGGCGGCGGAAGCGGGCGCGAGGGCCGCGAGCCTGCGGTCGCTTTCCGCCACCACATCCTCCACGAAGCGGGTGATGACCCGGCGGGTCAGTTCGTGGATGCGCCGAGACAGGTCAAGCCCCGGGTAGCGCTCGTCGATTTCTCGCAGCAGCGCCTCAAGGAACGGAACCTCGCGCAGGTCCTCGATCCGGAACAGCCCGGCCCGGAGGCCGTCATCGATGTCGTGAGCGTCGTAAGCAATATCGTCCGCAATCGCCGCCGCTTGGGCCTCGGCGCTGGCATAGGTCGCCAGTTCGAGATCCTGCAGGGTGTTGTATTCCAGAATTGCCAACGGAACACCTCGCTCGGCATAGCGCGGCATCGGCCTGCCCTCGGCGTCGAGAAGCGGGCCGTTATGCTTGACCAGACCCTCCAGGGTTTCCCAGGTCAGGTTGAGCCCATCATAATCCGCGTAGCGCCGCTCCAGGCGGGTGACGACCCGAAGCGCCTGGGCGTTGTGGTCGAACCCGCCAAACGCCCGCATGCATTCGTCGAGGGTGTCCTCGCCGGTGTGGCCAAAGGGCGTGTGGCCCAGATCGTGTGACAGGGCCAGCGCCTCCGCCAGATCTTCGTCGAGACCCAGCGAGCGGGCGAGAGCGCGGGCGATCTGGCTGACTTCGATGGTATGGGTCAGCCGTGTGCGGAAATGATCGCCCTCGTGATAGACGAAAACCTGAGTCTTGTGCTTGAGCCGCCGGAAGGCCGAGGAATGGATGATCCGGTCCCGGTCGCGCTGAAATTCGCTCCGGGTCGGGGAGATCGCCTCGGGATAAAGCCGTCCCCGGCTTGAGCCTGGATCGCAGGCATAGGGGGCTCGCCATCGTTCGCCAAAAGGCCGCACGGGTTATCCTCGGGTTGAAGGCTTGTCAGCGGGCACTTACCTTGCTCTTAAGAGCTTGTCCAAGATAACGTCTTGTCGTCGAGTGGATACAGGAATGTCCGAAATCACCCTGACTGAACGTGCCGCCCGCCGCATCAACGAGATCATGGCCTCGGAGCCGACGGGCTCGATGCTCAGAATCAGCGTCAATGGAGGCGGCTGTTCGGGCTTCCAATACGCCTTCGACGTGGACCGGGCGCGGCAGGACGACGATCTCGTCATCGAGCGGGACGGCGCGGCAGTCCTCGTGGATCAAGTCTCGATCCAGTATATGGACGGCTCCGTGATCGATTTCGTGGATGACCTGATCGGGCAGTCTTTCAAGATCGAGAACCCCCACGCCATCGCCTCCTGCGGCTGCGGCACGTCGTTTTCGCTTTAGTTTCGGTTTTTATTCTCGGTCCCTCTCCCGATTTCCTTTGCGTCAGGATATGAGGCATCAGGCCTTTGTGCCGGCTTCGGGGGAATGTAATGCGGCTTCTTCATCGTTCTGGCATCTGCGCATTGGCGTTGATTGCGGGCTCTGCCGCGCTGCAGTTCGAGCCCGCTGTCATGCGGGATCTTGCCTTCGAAAGCGGCAGCCAGCGCATCGCGGTCGGAGCCGTCAGGGTTCCCTTGTGGAGCGCGGCCTGGGCCCAGGCCACGGACACGGTCAGCCTGGAAAACGTCAGCTTCGCCATCGGGGCTGCCACCTACGAGGCCAAGCGCATCGATCTGTCGGGCGTCACCTCTTCGCGTACGGATGTTGAAGCCCTCTTTTCGTCAACCTCCACCGAACCCGTCTCGAGCCGCCTGAGCCGCATCGGCGCCAAGCAGATCACGCTTCCCGAGTTGCGGATGAAACAGAAGTTAGGCGCGGAATCCCAGGTCGCGACCTATAAGAACGTGGTCCTCAAGGATGTCGTGGGCGGCCGAATTGCAACGGCAACGGCGGACACGACGGGGGTGGAATCGACCAGCGCGAAGACGAAACTCGTCATCAGCTATGGCCGATTGTCGATCAGCGACCTCGACATGCCCGCTTACGCGAAGCTCTTCGAAACCAGGGCGGAGGCGGCATCCGGCCCGCTGAACAAAATTCACGGTGCTTTCGCCGCTGAAAACATCGACCTGATCGACGGCGAAGGCACGAATGTCCGGGTCGCCCGCATCAGCGGCCGGGACTTCATGGCACGGCCGACCAAGGATTCCTGGGCCGACAACATCGCTCTCATCACCCAACTGGGCGACAAGGACGACCTTCCTTCCGAAGATCAAGTGCGGCTGATCAGAACCGTCGCCGACCTGTTGAGCGCGTTCGATTTCGGTCAAGCGGAGGCGACCGGCATCGTGGTGAAAGGC
The DNA here is from genome assembly GCF_015694465.1 of Microvirga alba. Classification (GTDB taxonomy): domain Bacteria; phylum Pseudomonadota; class Alphaproteobacteria; order Rhizobiales; family Beijerinckiaceae; genus Microvirga; species Microvirga alba. Next base: position 695,685 of record NZ_JADQDO010000001.1, on the reverse strand, counting down.
GGATCAAAGGCGAAAGACGCCGATTTGACTGCCCGCTTCAATCGGGTGGCCTATACAAGCGCCACCAGCTCTCAGCCGGCGGATGCGCGCCTTGAAGGGAGTGAGTTCGCCGACAAGGATGGAAGCGTCAAGATCGAGACGATCAGCCTGACCGGCTTCTCCTTCGCCGCGATGTTCGAGACCCTCAAGAAGTTCGACGTGAAGGCGCTCAAAGACCCGGATGCCACGACAATACGCGCCATGATCCCGACCTGGGGCACGATGCACATTTCGGGCGTGGATATCGATGTCCCCGCGGAAAAGGGCAAGAAATCCGAACGGGTGAAACTCGGGTTCAAGGATTTCGAGCTGACCGCCGACAAGCCGTTCAATGGCGTCCCGACCAACATCAAGCTCGGACTGCAGAACCTCACCATGGCCCTGCCATCGAGCAGCAAGGAAGAGGGTATCAGCGATCTCATCGCCCTCGGCTACAAGAACCTGGACCTATCCTTCCTTCTCTCGGCGCTCTGGAATGGCGCGACCGAAGAGCTGAGCATCCGCGAATATTCGTTGCGGGGGCAGGACATGGGCAGCGTTTCCCTGACCGGCGTATTCGGCGGGATGACGAAGGATATCTTTGATTCAGACATTGCCATCGCCTCGGTCGCACTCATCGGGGCGAAAGCAAAATCGCTCGATATTACAATCGAGAACAAGGGGCTGTTCGAGCGCTATCTGGCGAAAGCCGCCAAGGAGCAGAAGACCAAGCCAGACGCACTGCGCGCCACCTATGGCACAGCCGCAGCGCTCGCCCTTCCCTCCATCATCGGGAGCTCGGATCAGGCTAAAGTCGTCACCCGGGCGATTGCCCGCTTCGTCGCCAAGCCCGGACGGTTGACGATCCATGCGACATCAAAGGACCCCAGCGGTCTCGGCTTGGCCGACATTATCGCGATGCCCGAACCAGCGGACGCCTTCGAGCAGGTGAATGTCATCGCGAAGGCGGAGTAAAGCCAAGGCTGCCCCGGCACCGCAGGCGCGTCATTCCGGGGCGCGAAGCGAGCCCGGAATGACGCCTCTGAGCGGGTAAACTTAGACTGTGCACTGCTCCTGCTCCACTGCCTGCGCCTCGACCACCGCGATCGCGGTGATGTTGACGATGCCGCGGGCCGTCACGGACGGGGTGAGGATGTGCGCGGGCTTCGCCGGACCGATGAGGATGGGACCGACGGGCAACGAATCCGCGAGGATCTTCGTGAACTGGAAGGCGATGTTGGCCGCGTCCAGGTTCGGCATGATCAGCACGTTCGCCTCGCCCTTGAGGCGCGAGGCCGGATAGACCCGCTCGCGGATCATTTCCGACAGCGCCGCATCCGCCTGCATTTCGCCGTCGACCTCGAGCTCGGGTGCGCGCTCACGGATGAGCGCCAGGGCGTCGCGCATCTTGATAGCGGAGCGGGTATCCGCCGCGCCGAAATCCGCATGCGAGAGCAGTGCGATCTTCGGCTCGATGCCGAAACGCCGGACGTGGCTGGCGCAGGCGATAGTCATATCGGCGATGGCCTGCGAGTCCGGATCTGGCTGGACATGGGTGTCCGCCAAGAAATACGCCCCCTTCGACGTGATGACGAGGGACAGGGCCGCCAGCTCATGAACGCCTGGTGCGAAGCCGATGATGTCCTTGATGTGCTTGAGGCGGGACTGGAAGCGTCCTTCCAGGCCGCAGACCAGCGCATCCGCATCCCCGCGCTTGAGCGCCAACGCACCGATGACAGTGGTGTTGGTGCGGACAAGGGTTTTCGCCGCATCCGGCGTAATGCCCTTGCGACCGGCCGCTTCCACATAAGAGGCAACGTAGTCGCGGTAGCGCGGATCGTCTTCCGGGTTTACCAGCTCGAAATGCCGCCCGATTTCCATGGACAGGCCGAAGCGCTTGATGCGCGCCTCGACCACGTTCGGACGTCCGATCAGGATCGGCTTGGCGATGCCTTCCTCGACGATCACTTGCACGGCGCGCAGCACGCGCTCATCCTCACCCTCGGCGTAAATGACCCGTTTCGGATCGGCCTTCGCCTTGGAGAAGAGCGGCTTCATGATGAAGCCGGAGCGGAAGACGAAGCGCGCGAGCGAATCCGTATAGGCCTCCAGATCCTCCAGCGGCCTCGTCGCCACGCCGGAATCCATCGCTGCCTTCGCGACAGCCGGAGCGATGCGCAGAATCAGGCGTGGGTCGAACGGGCTCGGAATCAGGGACTTGCGACCAAAGGGGTGAGCCTCGCCGCCATAGGCGCGCGCCACGACCTCGGACGGAGCTTCCCGCGCCAGGCCGGCGATGGCCTTCACGGCGGCTGCCTTCATCGCCTCGTTGATGGTCGTCGCCGCCACATCGAGCGCGCCGCGGAAGATGTAGGGGAAGCACAGGACGTTGTTGACCTGGTTCGGGTAATCCGAGCGTCCCGTGCAGATCATCGCGTCGGGCCGCGCGGCCTCCGCCTCTTCCGGCATGATTTCCGGATAGGGGTTCGCCAGCGCCATGATGAGTGGGCGCGGAGCCATTTTGGCCAGCAATTCGGGCTTCAGGACGCCGCCGGCGGAAACGCCGAGGAAGACATCCGCATCGGTGATGATGTCAGCCAGCGTCCGGGCATCGGTCTTTTGCGCATAGATCAATTTCCACCGGTCCATCAGCGCCTCGCGGCCCTCATAGACGACGCCTTCGATATCCGTGACCCAGATGTTCTCGCGCTTCGCGCCGAGCGACACCAGCAGGTTGAGGCAGGCGAGTGCTGCAGCGCCCGCGCCGGAGGTGACGATCTTCACATCGCCGATCTTCTTGCCGGCGAGCTCAAGGGCATTGGTGACGGCTGCGCCCACGATGATCGCGGTGCCGTGCTGATCGTCGTGGAAGACCGGAATGCCCATGCGGGCCTTCAGGCGCTCCTCGACCTCGAAGCATTCGGGAGCCTTGATGTCTTCGAGATTGATGCCGCCGAAGGTCGGCTCAAGAGCGGCGATGACCTCGACGAGTTTATCGACGTTCTTTTCCGCCACTTCGATGTCGAAGACGTCGATGCCGGAGAATTTTTTGAACAGGACCGCCTTGCCCTCCATCACGGGCTTGGAGGCGAGCGGACCGATATCGCCAAGGCCCAAAACCGCCGTGCCGTTGGAAATGACGGCCACGAGGTTCTGGCGGGAGGTGAGGTTCGCCGCTTCCGACGGATCGGCGGCAATCGCCTCGCATGGGGCGGCCACACCCGGCGAATAAGCCAGCGCCAGGTCGCGCTGGTTACCAAGGGGCTTCGTGGGCTGGATCTCGAGCTTTCCGGGGCGTGGGTAGCGGTGGTAGAAGATCGCTCCCGATTTCAGATCCTGCGAGATGTTGTCACCCATCCCTAACGCTCCTTGCACCAATCGCCGTTGTTCTTTCGTCTGCGGTCCTTGTGCGCGCCTTACCCCCTTACGTCAACGCTCTTGTGCCGCGATGGAGAATGACTCATGAGGCTGCGCCACCGCCTGAAGAATTGGAAGAACCCGCACAACCAGACCCGGCTGCATCTCGCCCGATTGGCGGAGCGCTACGGCTATGACATTGGCGAATTCTCTTACGGCCGGCCCAAGGTGCGCTTCCCCGAGTCAGGAACGAAACTCACCATCGGGCGCTATTGCTCGTTTGCCGACAAGGTCGAGATCCTGCTCGGTGGCAATCACCGAATGGATTGGGGCACGACCTATCCCTTCTCCGCCCTCCCCGACCTGTGGCCCTCGGCTCCCAAGACCGACGATTACCATTCCTCGCGTGGGGACGTGACCATCGGGCACGACGTGTGGCTGGGGTCGGGGGCGATCATCCTTTCCGGAATCACCATCGGCCACGGGGCCGTCGTCGCCGCCCATGCGGTCGTGACGAAGAACGTGCCGCCCTACGCCATCGTCGGCGGCAACCCGGCGAAAGTCATCCGCAAGCGCTTCGACGAGGCGACCGTCGAGGCCCTGCTCGAAGCCAAGTGGTGGGACTTACCGCGTGAAAAGATCGCAACGCTGATCCCGCTCTTGCAGAGCGACCGGATCAGGGAGCTTATCGCGGCGGTCAGGGTGCTGCGGGCTCAATCGTCCTGAGCGTCCGCCGCCCCAGGGCCTTCGCCTTAAGGGCGAGGGCCGGTTTCTCGATTGCCGCCCATGAGATTGCGGCGACAGCAAGCGTGATGACCAGCGCGGGCGCGAGCAGAACCAAGGGTGCTGCCGCCGGCAGGAGCGCGTGCAGACTCTGCTGGATCGGCCAGCCATAGAGATAAGTGCCGTAGGACAAATCCGCCTTGGGCTCGTACGACCAGCGCGTGACCAAGGGTGCGAGTGCGAGCCAAAGCACCCCATAGGCCGACATGACGAAAAGCAGCGTCTTGTAGAGGAATGTCCCATCGGCGAGCCATGTGGCCACGAGGAGAGCCACGAGGAGCGGCCCCGACAAGCGGGCGCGGTCGCGCCACACATAGAGCGCGCCGCCGAAGGCGAAGATCAACGGCAGGCGAAGCGTGGTCTCGACGCCCTTGGGCATATCGGGCCAAAACAGGCTTAACGCGATGAGCGCAACGGCGAGGCCTACCACCAGCGCGAGCGCAGCGGCTCGGGAGCGCAACAGGCCGACGAGGCCGAGAGCCAGCACGCCGACATAGCACAGGACCTCATATTTGAGGGTCCAGACGGTCCCCATCGGGAAAGTGAAAGGGTTGTTCTCGAACACACCCGGCAGGGCGATGTTGCTCTTGAAGCTCGTCAGCGTCGCGCCGATGAAGCGGCGCAGGTCTGGGCTTTGCAGGTAGTCGAGCAGCGGCAGATGCGTCATCGCACCGCCGAGGATGAGCGCCACCGCGAGGGTCGCGACGATCAGACCGGGCGCGATGCGCAATGTCCGGGCGATCACGTAATCGCGCCAGCCGCGCCGGTCGAAGCTCATGGTGACGAGGAAGCCGGAAATGGCGAAGAAGCCATTCACCGCGTGCTCGCCGAGCGTAAACCCGGTCGAGGTCGCGAGCGGCTCATCGGTCACCGTGCCGGTGGTGACGCTGAAGGCATGAGAGAGCACGACGGCGACCGCGAGAGCCAGACGAAGCACGGCGAAGTTGTTGCGGTTGTGCCCCATGGCCGCGGAGACGGTCGGAGCGCGCGTGAGGAAGGCCAGAGCTTTCATGAAAGCCCTTCCTGCTTGAGCGCCGTCTTGCCGCGCATATATGCCAAGGCTCCGGCGGCCGAGCCGCCATAGCGCTCGATGAGCGCGCGCCGGCCGGTAAGCGCGACGCCCAGCGTCTTCAATCCATTGACGATGAACATGCCGGCGGCCGGGCTATAGAGGCCGTATTTGTGGCTGACATAGGCCCGCGACCACGCCTGATGCCAACGCGACTTGAAGACCAGCCCGGGCTTGGGCGCGCTGGAGCGCCCGCGCCCATGAAGCACTGTCGCCTGAGGTACATAGACGAGCGCCGCCTGGCTGTCCGTGATGCGGCGGCAGAGATCATCGTCCTCATAGAACAGGAAGATGCTTTCATCGAACCCGCCGAGCTTCAGGAAGACTTCTCGGCGGACGAGGAAGCACGCACCGGAGAAGAACGGCGCGCAGGCCTCACCGGCAGGGACGGCGAGTTTGCCGGTCGGATTTTCGAGATAACCCGCCAATAGCGAGCGCGGTTGATAGAAGACGCGGCCGTTCGGCTCGACGACCTTGGGCGCGAACAGCGCGGCGTCGGGATAGCGGTCGGCCGCGTCGAGTAAGGCGGCCACCGTTCCGGGTTGAACCACCACATCCGGATTGACGATGAGCACGAACTCGCTGTCCGCCGCCCATGCACCGATGTTGTTGGCCCGGCCGTAGCCCTCATTCAGCGCATTGCGGATGACGCGTGCGCCGAGGCGCTCGGCAACGGCCGCGCTGTCGTCGCCCGACGCATTGTCGACGACGATCACCGCGACCTCTTCCGCCCTCAAAGCGCCGAGGCACTCCGGCAGCGCTTCCGCGCTGTCGAAGGCGACGACGATGGCGGTGACCGAGTGCATGGCTTTAAGCTCACTTCTCCTGCACGTTCAGGCGGATATGCAGCTCACGGAGCTGCTTGGGCGTCACGTCGGAAGGGGCCCCGAGGAGCAGGTCTTCGGCCCGCTGGTTCATCGGGAACAGCGTGATCTCGCGCAGGTTGATCGCGCCGCAGAGCAGCATCACGATGCGGTCGATGCCCGCCGCCATGCCGCCGTGCGGTGGTGCGCCATACTGGAACGCGCGATACATGCCGCCGAACCGCTCCATGACTTCCGTCTCGCCATAGCCGGCGATTTCGAATGCCTTCACCATCCGGTCAGGACGATGGTTGCGGATCGAGCCCGACGCCAGCTCGTAGCCGTTGCAGACCATATCATACTGCAGAGCGGTGATCTTGAGGATCTTGTCCTTGTCCGACAGGTCCAGCGCCATGAAGGCGTCGTGGTCCATGTTGGCCATCGAGAAGGGGTTGTGCGAGAAGTCGATCTTCTTCTCGTCCTCGTTCCACTCGTATTGCGGAAAGTCGGTGATCCAGCAGAGGGCGAACTGGTTCTTGTCGCCAAGACCTAGCTCGTCGCCGATGCGGACACGCGCCTTGCCGGCGAGCGATGCGGCCTTGTCCTCATTGCCGGCGGAGAAGAACACCGCGTCGCCCGCCTTCAGGCCGGCCTTGTCGCGAATGAGCTTCTGCACCTCGTCCGGGATGAACTTGGCGATGGGGCCCTTGCCGATGATCTGGCCGCCCTCTTCCTCGAACACCACATAACCGAGGCCCGGCGCACCTTCCGTGCGGGCCCAGTCGTTGAGCTTATCGAAGAACGAACGCGGCTGCGAGGCAGCGCCGGTCGCGGGAATGGCGCGCACGACACCGCCGCCCTTGATGACGTTCTTGAACGCGTTGAAGCTCACGTCGTCGCGCGCGAACTCATCCGACACGTCGACGATGACGAGCGGGTTACGCAGGTCAGGCTTGTCGGAGCCGTATTTCAGCATCGCCTCGAAATAGGGAATGCGCGGGAAGACTTCCGTCACCGGCTTGCCGTCCGCGAATTCCTTGAAGGTATCGCGGATCACCGGCTCCATGGTGCGGAAAACGTCTTCCTGCGTGACGAAGCTCATTTCCACGTCGAGTTGGTAGAACTCGCCCGGCAGACGGTCGGCGCGCGGATCCTCGTCGCGGAAGCAGGGCGCGATCTGGAAATAGCGATCGAAACCCGAAATCATGATGAGCTGCTTGAACTGCTGCGGAGCCTGCGGCAGCGCGTAGAACTTGCCCGCATGCAGGCGCGACGGCACCAGGAAGTCGCGCGCGCCTTCCGGCGACGAGGCCGTCAGAATCGGCGTCGTGAACTCGAAGAACGCGCTTTCCTTCATGCGGCGGCGCAAGCCGTCGATGATCGCGCCGCGCTTCATGATGTTGTTGTGCAGCTTCTCGCGGCGCAGATCGAGGAAGCGGTAGGTGAGACGGGTCTCCTCCGGGTATTCCTGGTCGCCGAACACCGGCATCGGCAGCTCGGCCGCCGGGCCCAGCACTTCCATCTCGGTGATGTAGACTTCGACCATCCCGGTCGGCAGTTCCGGGTTCTCGGTGCCCGCCGGACGCTTGCGCACCTTGCCGTCCACGCGCACGACCCATTCGGAGCGGACGGTCTCGGCCAGCTTGAAAGCCGGGGAATCCGGATCGATCACGCATTGCGTCATGCCGTAATGGTCGCGCAGGTCAATGAACAGCACGCCGCCGTGGTCGCGGATGCGATGGCACCAGCCGGAAAGGCGGGTGACCTGGCCGACATCGGATTCGCGGAGCGCGCCGCAGGTGTGGGAGCGGTAACGGTGCATGGGGGCGGACATAATTCTACGAGCCTGCTCGGGTTTAAGTGTTTGGCGCAACATTCATGGCAGCCGGGGGATGTCAAGGCACAAGGCAGGATCGAGCGCGCCCTCGCACCCGCATAGGGCGGAAATTGGGGCTGGTCCCGGATGGCTGGAGGGTCAAAGCGAGGGCTATGCGTTAGTCGGGTTGCCAAGAGCTGGAAGCGCTAACTTGGCTTGAGCAGAAATAAATGGTGCTTCGCCTGGAATCGAGATTGAGGCGCCTATCGGCCAACCAAAAAGCATTCCGGTCCGACAGCCCCCCAACAAAAGCACTTCTAGCTTTGCTCATTATAAACCAAGGCAAACATAAGCAAGTTGGCACTTTAATTGCCATGCCAACTCGCCGATAAAACAAGTAAACAGCTAAGCTAAGCTCATCATTTACTTTGAAGCAAAAGCTATGGCCTGGTAGCGTCGTAGCTGCTGTTGCCTGAATTGCCGCCGTGGGAGTACCACATAAGCCAGGGATCGTAAGTGCAAACGCCCGTAAAGCCATAATCCATAGGCCAAGGGCTGCCGTCGTCTATCTGCGCCTGTGGCTTCGCGCCGCCAACCGCAAACGCCAGATCGGTGTCTTCAAGCTCGACAATTTTCATCTCGCTTTTCGTGCTCATTGTACCTTGCCTCCTGAACAGGTCGCCGAAGACCGGGACAACCTTCCTTTAAGGCCGCCCGCGAACACCAGATGCTCCGGCCCATCATGGCAATGATATTGCATTGCTTTTTCGAGAGATCGTCAATTGCCCCTCTGATTGAATCGGAGAGGCAACGCGCAATTAGCGGTATTCTTTGGTCGAGGACATGCGGCACGTGCCGCATTCGGAGCAGCTTTTCCAACCCGGAGACGCCACAGCTGGAACGCCGAACGCCCGGTATGGAATACCGGGCGTGAATTGATGAGCACAAAGCTTTCTAAAAAAAGAGAAGTTCCTTAGCAGACCGGAACGGGACAGGTCCGAACCTTATCGACGTCTCTCTTCGTTTCGATCGCTTCTTTTCGCAGGTCCGCCTGGCTCCACTCGCTTGCGCCAGGGCAGAAGGTCTTCATCCAGTCCATCCAGGCCTCAACGGAAGAGCCACAAGGAAGAAACGGGCCCGTACAGCTGTAGCCGGGTGCATTGGCCCAAGTCATATCCAGCCCGGTTTGCGAGCCCTTGGTTCCGGCGTCCTCTTTCCCCTTCCCACCTGAGACGATGTGCAGGTCTTCGTCACGAAGCTCTTGAATCATTATTTTTCCCCATTTTGGAAACCAGCCAGGCGTACATTTTCGCCAAGCAATGCAATATTGTTATGTTAACCAACCCGACGGTGTGTGAGCGCGCACACTTCGAGCGCATCTCAATTGCAAGGGGCCGGGTTTTATGAAACGACATATCGAAACATAAACAGAAGTTGGGGCGCTTGAATTTTCCCTTTTTTCGTCCGCAGGTTGCCGAAGCGACCGCCGCTGAGGTTTCGGCCGCATCCGTTCCGATAGCGCCGATTTCCTGGCATCTGCTGGGAAGCTTTCTCGTTGCGGTGACGACGGCCCTTGTCATCTTCATCAGTAGCGCTGAATACGCGCGCAAAGAGACTGCGGCCGGCTCCCTCATCACAACCGATGGCGTGGTGCGTGTTTCTGCAGGACGCGAAGGCGTCGTCACCGGTCTTCGGGTGAAGGAGGGCGATCAAGTCGCCGCCGGCCAGCCCCTTTTCACGATCGGCGTCCGGAACGGACTGGAAGGAGGCGGCTCGCTCCACGCGAATCTCATTCAAAGCATCGATGCACAGATTCAGCTCATCAAGGAACAAATCGCTGTCGATCCCGCCAGGGTCGCCAATGAGACCGTTCGTCTTGCAGCGGCAATCCAAAGCGTAAGGGCTCAGCGAGAGGCAATCGCGGCTCAGCGGCGTCTCCAGGCGGAACGTGTCGACGGAGCCGAGGAGCGCAGGCAGACCTTGCTTCAGCTCTATCAAAAGGGGAGCGGAACCAAGGTTGCCCTGCAAGACCAGGAGGGGATCCTTCTCGCACACCGTCAAAGCGTCGCCGAACTGGATCGCCAAATGGCCTCCGTCGAGCGGGATCTCGAACAGGCACAGCTGCAGAAAGAACAGCTCCCCGTGCAACAAAGCGAGCGCCTATCGCAGCTGCGTCTAGGTCTGGCGGACAGGGAGCGTCAACGCGTCGAAGTGGAGGCTCAGCGGGCTCAGGTCGTCCGCGCGCCCATCGGGGGGCGGGTGACGGCATTGCAAATCGGCGACGGTCAGATCGTCGATGCCAATCGCCCTCTCCTGACGGTCATTCCGGACGGGCACGAATTGCAGGCGGAGTTGTTCGTCCCCAGCCGCGCCATCGGTTTCGTTGAACCCGGGCAGCGCGTGCGGCTGATGATCGACGCCTTTCCCTACCAGCGCTTCGGAGCATACAGCGGCACGGTCGACGCGGTCTCGCAAGCGATCCTTGCGCCCAGCGAGGTTTTCGGACGCGTTCCGCTCAAGGAGCCGACCTACCGGGTCATCGTTCGCCTCGACCGGCAGACCATCGACGCCTTTGGACGCCAAGTTGCGCTCCAGCCCGACATGACGGTGCAGGCAGACATCGTGCTGCAAGCACGATCACTCGTCGCATGGCTTTTCGAACCTCTTCTCAGTGTCCGGGGGCGACTGTGAACGTGTTGAACAAAATCGACTTTTTCGGCGCGCCCAGACTGCCGACGATCTTGCAATCCGAAGCCGCGGAATGCGGCCTCGCCTGCCTTGCGATGATTGCGACCTATCACGGCTGCGAAGTTGATCTCATCAGCATCCGGCGCAAGTTCTCGACCTCGGTCAGGGGCGCCACTCTCAAGGACGTGCTCGCCATGGCGAGACGCCTCGGGATGACCGGACGCGGGCTGCGCCTGGAACCGGAGCAACTCAAAGACATCGCCACGCCCTGCATCCTGCATTGGGACATGAACCATTTCGTGGTGCTCAAGACAGTGAAAGGGCGGCGCGTCACGATCCACGATCCGGCCACCGGCGTGCGAACTTACACCCTCGACGAGGTCGGACACCACTTTACGGGAATAGCCCTGGAGCTGACGCCGACGACGAGTTTCGAAAAGAAGAAGGACGTCTCGAAGCTCGCACTCTCATCCCTATGGGGCCGCTTGACGGGCATCAAGCGCGCCTTAGGCCAAGCTCTCCTGCTCTCGGCGGTGTTGCAGATCGTCGCGCTGGCGAGCCCCTTCTACATGCAGCTCGTTGTCGACGATGCCGTCATGAAAGGCGATCGCAGCCTTCTGACCGCGCTCGCCATTGGTTTTACCTTGTTGCTCCTCATCAACGTCGGCACGAGCTGGCTGCGCTCGCAGGTGTTGATGTTCTTGGGCAACGCCCTCAGCTTCCAGATGAGTGCCAATCTGTTTCATCACCTGCTGCGCCTGCCCCTGGAATGGTTCGAGAAGCGACACATCGGCGATGTCGTGTCGCGCTTCGGCGCAACAGGACCGATCCAAAGTCTGATCACGCAGGGTCTGATCGGCGCCATCGTCGATGGTGTCATGGCCGTGGCGACGCTGGCCATGATCCTCATTTACAGCCCCATTCTGTCACTCGTCGTGTTCGCGGCCCTCGCGCTCTATGCGCTGCTCAGGATCGCTTCCTATCACCTGTTCCGACGGACGCAGGAGGAGGTCATCGAAGCCGGAGCCAAAGAAAGCACGACCTTCATCGAAACGGCGCGCGCCATCCAAAGCATCAAGATTTTCGGACGCGAGGCCGACCGGGAAGCGCTCTGGCAGAACCGGCGGGCAGCAACTGTCAACAAAGGCATCAAGCAGGCCCGTATGTCTCTGGGCTTCAGTACGGCGAACCAGCTGCTCTACGGCTTGGAAAATGTCCTTGTCGTCTATCTCGGTGCCCGGGCCGTCGTCGCAGGCGATCTGTCCGTCGGCATGCTCTACGCCTTCATGTCCTACAAGGAACAGTTCCTCAGCAAAGCGACCGGCTTGATCGAGATGGCGATCGAATACCGGATGCTGGACCTGTACGTGACCCGTTTATCCGATATCGCGCTGACGAAGCAGGAGCCGGGGTACGATCAGCAGAGCGCACTCATCGAGCCGCAGATCGAGGGCGCGATCGAGCTGGAGGACATTTCCTACAATTATTCTGAGACTGAGCCCGAGGTGCTTTCGGGGGTGAACTTCAAGGTGGAGCCCGGCGAGTTCGTGGCCATCACCGGCCCGTCCGGTGGCGGCAAGACGACCCTTCTCAAGGTCATGCTCGGATTGTTCGCGCCGAAGACGGGGAGCGTGTTGATCGATGGCGTTCCACTGCATCACATGGGCGTCCAGGCCTTCCGCTCGAAGATCGGCGTGGTGATGCAGGACGACCAACTGCTCTCAGGGACGATTGCCGAGAATATCTGCTTCTTCGATGCGCATCTCGACATGGAATGGCTGCGCCGCTGCGCGAGCATGGCGCGGATCGACGACGAGATCATGGCCATGCCCATGAACTACAACACGTTGATCGGCGACATGGGCATCGCCCTGTCCGGGGGGCAGCGCCAGCGCGTGCTCCTGGCGCGGGCGCTGTATCGCCGTCCCCGCATCCTGTTCATGGACGAGGGCACGTCGAGCCTCGACATCAACAAGGAGCGGGAGGTCAATGGCGCTCTTTCCCAGCTCAACATCACCCGCATCGTCATCGCCCACCGCCCGGATACGATTCGGGCAGCGGACCGAATCGTCGAGCTTCGAGACAAGGCGGTTTTCGAGCTGAGGGAAATCGGGTCTCTCCCTCGGGAGGACAAATTTCCTCGCAAGGCGGAGGCGTTGGAAGCTATCTAGGTTGTAGACTCATAAGCTCGAAGCCACAGTCGCATTGCAGTAATCCCAGGGGGAGAAGCTTGATGATTGATATATTAAAGATATTTTCGGCATTTGCTTTGGGTTACCTTTTAGGCAGCCTTAATACAGGAGTGATTGCAGGGAAAATATACGGCAAGGACTTAAGCAGCCACGGAAGCAAAAGCGCCGGACTTACCAATACCCTGAGAGTACTTGGGAAGACTGCTGCGGCGTTTGTTCTTGCGGGAGATATTTTGAAGGGGATAATTGCCTGTATTATAGGATTGCGCATCGGCGTCTATGTTCATTCGGGAGAGACTATAGTTTGCGCAAGCCTTTTAGCAGCGGGCGCGGGAGCGGTTATCGGGCATAACTGGCCGGTGTATTTTGGCTTTAAAGGGGGCAAGGGAGCACTTACAGCGGCGGCTGTAATGTTTATGCTTAACTGGGTTATGGCCCTTATATGCCTTGGCATTTTCCTGATAATAGTAAGATTAACCCGTTATGTTTCTTTAGGCACGATATGTGCCACAATATTTTTTGTGGCTATTTCATTTATACCTGTTTTTGGAAATACTTTTTATTTTCATATCTTTGCGTTCCTGATGGCGTTCATCGTTATTTTTAAGCATAGGGAAAATATAAAAAGGCTGCTTTCAGGAACAGAAAATAAACTTACTTTTTGATATTTTCGCGGCGTTGAGCATGTCGTCAAAACATAAAATTTGGAATTAGGTTGCCCCGTCGCCCCGTGTATCTACGACTTCGACAATAGGATGAATGCAGCGCACTTCGCTGCTGTCGAGAATCGCTTCGCCCCCTGACCGGCCGGTCAAATTTTTATGGGCTCACCGCCTAATTCCACTGCGGAGTGGCCTCATCGCCGCACTTGGGCTAAGAGACATTCTCATGGAATTGATCACCTCGACCGACGCCCTCGCCGCAATCTGCGCCCGCCTCGCGACCCATCCGTTCGTCACCGTCGACACGGAATTTTTGCGTGAGACGACCTATTATCCCAAGCTCTGCCTGATCCAGATGGCGGGACCCGATCCGGCGGATGCCTGCCTCATCGACCCCTTGGCCGAGGGAATCAGCCTGGACCCGTTCATGGCGCTCATGGCCGACCAGAGCGTGATCAAGGTTTTCCATTCCGCCCGGCAGGACCTGGAAATCGTCTGGAACCTCGGCAACCTCGTGCCGGCCCCCCTCTTCGACACGCAGATCGCAGCCATGGTCTGCGGTTATGGCGACTCGGTCTCCTACGAGCAGCTCGTCAATGATCTCGCCAAGGCGCGCGTGGACAAGTCCTCTCGCTTCACCGACTGGTCGCGCCGCCCCCTCACCGAGGCGCAACTCACCTATGCCCTCTCGGACGTCACCCACCTGGTGAATGTCTATGAGGCGCTGATGGCGCAGCTTGAGAAGAACGGCCGCCTCGAATGGCTCAGCGAGGAAATGGCGATCCTCACCTCGCCCGAGACCTATCAGGCCGACCCGGAAAACGCCTGGCGGCGGCTCTCCGGCCGCCTGCGCAAGGCGAAGGAAGTCGCGGTGCTCATGGAAATAGCGGCGTGGCGCGAGCGCGAGGCGCAGAACCGCGACGTGCCGCGCGGGCGCATTCTCAAGGACGACGCCCTCATCGACCTCGCCACTTCGGCTCCGCGCAGCGTCGAGGCGTTGGGCCGCCTGCGCTCCATCCCGAACGGCTTCGAGCGTTCGCGCACGGGCGGTGAAATCCTGGAGGCGGTCGAGCGCGGCCTTGCCCGCGACTCAGCCACCGTGCCGATGCCGGAACGCTCCCGCGGGCGCGGCGGCAGCGGCTCGGTCGTCGAACTGCTGAAGGTGCTCCTGAAAGCCATCGCCGAACAGGAGGGCGTCGCGCCGAAGATCATCGCCACCGTCGAGGAACTAGAGGCCATCGCTGAGAGCGACACGGCGGAAGTCCCCTCCCTGCACGGTTGGCGGCGCGCGCTGTTCGGCGAAAAAGCTCTCGCGCTGAAGAACGGTGAACTCGGGCTGGCCTTGGAACGCGGACGCGTCAAGCTTCGGCATATCAACGTGGTAGAGGCAAGCTGACGGAAGGTGTTTGCTTGATCCGCCATCCCTTCACCTCTCCCGCGCGGGCGAGAGGTCGAGTGGAGCGAGGGTGAAGGTCGCGCTCTCCGGGGAGGCCTGCACCTCCTCACCCTAGGAGAGGGGGATTTGCGGCGTTTCCCAGCCTATGTCCGTCACCGGGGGCAGCCCGGCGATCTGCCCCGGCCTTCAGGGAAGAAGCCCCTTCAACCGCAGCAGCCCGAGCGCCGCGACCGTCGCGGCATCCTTGATCGCGCCTTCGAGGATCATTGCGTCCACCTCGGCGATCGGGAAAGCGCGGGAGATCATGTCCTGCTCTTCGCGCTCGCGGGCGGCGTCACCCGCCTCGAGCCCCTGAGCGAGATAGATGTGGTAGCCTTGGGTCGAGTAGCCGTAGCATTCGAACAGATGGCCGATATGGAGCATGGTCCTAGCGGTCAGCCCCGTTTCCTCGTGCAATTCGGCGCGGGCGAGGTCCAGCGGGTCGGTATCCGGGGCGTGCTCCCATGAGCCTTGAGGGAGTTCCCAATAACGGCCTTGAACAGGGTAGCGATATTGCTCGACGAGGTGGATGACGCCGTTCTCGACGGGCACGATCACGGCGAAGTCGGATTTCTCGACCACGCCGTAGATGCCCTGCGACCCATCCCGCAGAGCGATGGAATCCTCGCGGACCCGCATCCAACGGTTTTCGTAGACGATGCGGGTCGCAGTGGTTTTGATGGCGGGCACTATCGCATCCTCAAGCGGCGGGAATTCGGAGATCCAAATTCCGCCGCCCGCTGGGACACGGCAAGGGTTTGGCTAGCATTGAGGGCGTCTTAGCGCCCGAAGATACCCTTGAAGAATTGGGCCATCTTGTTGTTCTTCTTCTTGCGGTCCACGTCGGCCTGGCTCTTGACCCAGGCGATCTGGATGACGCGACGCTCGCCCGAGAAGGGAAGATGGCCGTGCCATGATTTGTCGGAGCGCAGGAAGGCGAACATGGTGCCCATGGTCGGCGGCACTTCGAGCTTGTAGCGCTCGTAATCCTTCTCGTCATAGAGAACACGCAGACGGCCGCCGTCATCCTTCTGCCACTCCTCGTTCATGTAAACGAGCATGGTCATGACCTTTGACGGGCCGTCTGTGTGGATCGCGCCGTATTTGGGCTGCGAGCGCTTCATGATGGTGGTCAGGCGCGGATATTGATGGAGGTCCTGCCCGAACTTACGGGACAGCGCTTCCGTGAGTTCAGGCCCTTCGAGTTCATCGATAAGCTGCTTGAACTTGCCCTGCAGCTGGACTTCGTCGACGGTCAGATATCCCGGCTTCGTGATATCGGGGAAGTCGCTGCGGATCTCGTCGATGGCGGCCTTGTTCAGAAAGTCCGAAGCCAGAACGAAATCGTAGGGATCGCGCGACACTTCCGCGTCTCGAACGGAAGCAAGATTAATCAGACTCATCATATTCTCCCACCCAGCCCATATTGCTCAGGTTGCAACGTCAGCTTTACGCTGCTGACGCGGCTGTAAAATTGCATCCGCGACCATAAAGGTCAAACGGCTATCTCTGAACAAACTTTGGTCGAAATAAGCCCGAAACAAACAAGAAAATTTGCCGGGTCTTATCAAAGGCAGCCTGCAACTCACGGGCGCGCCACCGCCACACCTCGCGACTTGGGGCTTCAGCGAAGGATCTCGATCGACGGTTCCAGATTGAGAATCTTGCCCAGGGCCCGAACGCGCCCCGAGAGGCGCTCGTTGGCCAGGGCCTCCATCGCGGAAGGAAGTCGCAGGACGACCTGGCCGTTGCGGGCGACGAGCGGCGCTTGCGGAAGAATGCCGCCCATCGCCACGGACACGGGGTAGGCGATCCGCATCATGGCGGCGAGCAAACGCGCGCGCTCCATCAGCCGTGATCCAGCCAGGACTTTGATCCGCGAACCGACCTTGTCGGGGGAAAGGCCTTCGTGGCGGAAGAAGATCGACAACGCGAGATAGGCCCGGCCCGGATGGTCGAGCCCGACGAAAGCGCCATAGGCGATGAGGTTGAGGCTCTGCTCGCCCCGATAATCGGGATGGGCGCGCCAGCCGATATCGGCGAGAAGGCACGCCGCGTGACGCAGGCGGTATTCAGTCTCGGTCTCCGGCAGACCCAGGCTTTCGATGAACGCATCGGTCCAGCCGCAAAGCTCCTCGCCATGGCGGGGCGACCGGGAGCGCAGAAGATTGAGCGCGCCCGCGGCCGACAGCAACGGATCGCGCCGACGCGTCTGTTCGTCGAGCTTGTCGAACAGCAGCCCCTCGCGCACGCCGTGTGCGGAGATAGCGACCTCCTTCGGGCGGCCGAGACGGATGATTTCCTCCAGCAGGATCGCGCCATAGACGAGCAGCGGACGGCGCGCCTCAGCGATGCTTTCAATGTCCTTGAGGGCTTTGGTGTCGACCTCCTCCACGAGGTGCAGGAAGTCGAGCCCGTCATCCGGATTGATGACATAGCCATGCATCACATGGAGCGGATAGTCCCGCGCCGCTTGGTGCAACCGGGCCACGGCGCGCCAGGTGCCGCCGACGGCGTAGAAGGTGCGGCCTTGCAGCTTTTCGAGATATTCCGGTGCACGCGCCAGGGCAGCGCGGACGATCTTCTGTGCCTTCTTCAGCGAACCGCCGCTGAGATCCTGCAGGGCGAGGCCGCCGAGGGGCATGGTGACGCCCTCCCCGACGCTGAAGCCATTGACGTCGACCAGTTCCAGGCTGCCGCCGCCCATATCGCCGACGATGCCGTCCGGCGCATGAAAGCCCGAGACGACGCCGAGCGCGGAAAGCTGCGCCTCCTTTGCCCCTGACAGCAGATTGATCTCGCGACCGCAGGCCAAGGTGGCGGCCTCGAGAAAGGCCGGGCCGTTCGAGGCGTCACGCGCGGCGGCGGTCGCCAGCACATAGACCTCCGAGACGTGCATGGTCTCGCACAACACCTTGAACCGGGCGAGCGCCCGGAGGGCCCGCTCCACGGCGTCGTCGTCGAGACGGCCCGTCGTCGCCACATGGCGCCCGAGGCCGCAAAGCACCTTCTCGTTGTAAATCGGGGTCAGCGCGCGCGCCATGCCCTCATAGACCACGAGGCGCACCGAGTTGGAGCCGATATCGATGATGGCGACGGGACGGCCGATCTTGAGCCGTCCCTGAGCCTCGAGCCCGACAGCCATGTCAGCGCTGCCCGCGCTTTGCAAGCGCCTTGGGGCTTGAGGTCTTGAGGGATTTTCCACGGCCCGACAGACTTGGATTCGTCATGAAATACTTGTGGGCATTGAAAGGTTCCTCACCCTTCGCGGGGCTGATCCTGCGGCTCGTGCCGTCGGGTAATACCGTCCAGCTCTGCTCGTTGTCGAGCAGGTTCGCCAGCATGATCTGATCGAGCACCTGCTGGTGCACGGTGGGATTAAGGATCGGCAGCAGCGCCTCCACGCGCCGATCGAGATTGCGGGGCATGAGGTCGGCTGACGAGATATAGACATGCGCTTTCGGGTTCGGCAGCCCCTGGCCATTGCCGAAAGCATAGATGCGCGTGTGCTCCAGAAAGCGCCCGACGATGGACTTGACCCGGATGTTTTCCGACAGGCCCTTGATGCCGGGCCGCAGGCAGCAGATGCCGCGCACGATGAGATCGATCTGCACGCCCGCCGCGCTCGCGTCATAGAGCGCATCGATGATGACCGGATCGACGAGCGAGTTGCACTTGCCCCAGATCGTGCCGGGACGTCCGGCTTTGGCGTGCGCAACCTCCTCCTCGATATGCTGGAGCAGGCGCTTCTTCAGCGTCAGCGGCGAAACCGCCATGCGCTCCAGCTCCGCCGGTTCCGCATAGCCGGTGACGTAGTTGAAGATGCGGGAGATGTCGCGCCCGATCACCGGATCGGCGGTGAAGAAGGACAGGTCGGTGTAGATGCGCGCCGTGATCGGGTGATAATTGCCCGTGCCCACGTGGCAGTAGGTGATGAGCTGCCCGCCTTCGCGCCGCACGATCATGGACAATTTCGCATGGGTCTTCAGCTCGATGAAGCCGAACACCACTTGGGCACCGGCGCGCTCAAGATCGCGGGCCCAACGGATATTGGCCTCTTCGTCGAAACGGGCCTTCAGCTCCACGAGCGCGGTGACGGACTTGCCTGCCTCAGCCGCCTCGGCCAGGGCCGCGACGATGGGGGAATCCGAGGACGTGCGATAAAGCGTCTGCTTGATCGCCACCACATTCGGATCGCGCGCCGCCTGACGCAGGAACTGCACCACCGCGTCGAAGGACTCATATGGGTGATGGACGATGATGTCCTTCTGCCGGATGGCTGCGAAACAATCCCCGCTATGCTCGCGGATGCGCTCGGGAAAGCGCGGATTATATGGCTTGAACTTCAGGTCCGGCCGGTCGAGCGCGACGAGCTGGGACAGGTCGCTCAAGCCCATCATGCCCTCGACGACGAACATTTCGTCGCCGGAGATTTCAGATTCCTCGGCCACGAACATGCGCAGGTCTTCCGGCATGGCGGCCTCGACCTCGAGGCGGATCACGCTGCCGCGCCGGCGCTGCTTGAGCGCTGTCTCGAACAGGCGCACGAGATCCTCGGCCTCTTCCTCGACTTCGAGATCGGAATCGCGGATCACCCGGAAAGCGCCCTGCCCCTGCACCTCGTAGCCGGGGAACAGGCGGCCCGTGTAGAGCACGATCACCTGCTCCAGCGCCATGAAACGGGTCGAACCCGTCTCGGCGAAATCCGGCAGGCGGATGAAGCGCTCGGCGCGTGATGGCAGACGGATCAGCGCGTTCAGCACCTTGCCATCGCTCTTGCGCACGAGCTTCAGCGCGATCGACGCGCCAAGATTGGGGATGAACGGGAAGGGATGCGCCGGATCGATGGCGAGCGGGGTCAAGACCGGGAAGATATGGTTGAGGAAGTAATCCTCCAGCCACGTCGCTTCCGGCTTGGTCAGACCTGTCCCCTCGACGAGAACGATGCCCTCTTCCTGCAAGGCATTCTTTAGCTCACGCCAGCGCCGCTGCTGATCGGAGGCGAGATTGGCGACCTCGACCGCGATCTTCGCGAGTTGCTCCTGCGGGGCGAGGCCGTCCTGCGACGGCGTTGCCACGCCGGAGCGCAGCTGTCCGCGCAGGCCCGCGACGCGGACCATGAAGAACTCGTCGAGATTGTCGGCCGAAATCGAAAGGAAGCGCAGCTCTTCCAACAGCGGATGATTGCGGTTGGAAGCTTCCTCCAGCACACGCCGGTTGAACTGAAGCCAGGACAATTCGCGATTGATGAAGCGCTGCGGGAATTGCCTCAGCACTGCGCCGTCGAGTTCAATGTCCGGCGGGGCCTTCGGCAAAGGCGCTTCGCTGACGATGATCTCCGTCTCTTTCAACGCCAAGGCACTGTGCACGTCGCCCTCCGCCGTCTTCTTTTTCGAGGTCCGTTTTGCTTTGGACTTCGTGACGGTTTCACGACGCTTGGGCGACAAGGATTCTGGCTCCAGCTTCACTCGACTTCATCCGCTTCCTGCGCCGCATCCAATATTTCCGCCGCGATGGCGCGGGAGACGCGCCGCCCCCGGCTGAGCGCCTCCCTGTCGAGGAGGGTCACCAGCTCCGCCGCCTTCGCCAGCGACCGTTCGATCCGCAGCGCGATGTAGTCGACCACACTGGTATCGACGACGAGTTGCCGGTCAACAAATAGCTTCACCAGCACCGCTTTCAACAAGGCATCGTCCGGCGCGCCCAAAGACACGCTCGGCGCGAGGCGCAAGCGGGAGAGGAGATCGGGCGTCCTGAGGTTCCACCGGTCCGGTGGCGTCTCCGAGGTCAGGATCAGGAAGGCTTTGCGCTCCCGCGCCAGATTGAGCAGGTGGAACAGAGCTGCCTCGTCCCGCTCAGCGCGGTCCATGTCCTCGATGGCGAGCGCGCCGTTGGAAATCAGGTGCGGAACTTTGTCCTGCGTGACCTCGAAGGCATCGATGATCCAGGCGTGCGCGCTTTCCGCCCAGATGGCGGCGAGATGGCTCTTGCCGCTGCCGCGCGGGCCCGTCAGCAGCAGGATATTGTCCGGCCAGTTCGGCCAACTTTCGATCAGCGCATAGGCCTGCTCGTTGGACGGGCTGACAAGAAAATCCTCCCGCCCGTAACGGGGATCGAGCGGCAGATCGAAGGTCAGTTGCTTGGGAGCCTCACGCATCGGCGTCGACCTGGTGCTTCAATCCGGCCGCGTCCCCCCCGCGATAGAGGGGGCTTGCGAGATATTGCTTCAACGCGAAGCGCGCGATGACGCCGAGCGCCGCCGCGAGCGGAACGGCGAGGATCAGTCCGACGAAGCCGAAGAGAGCGCCGAAGGCCAAGAGCGCGAACATCAGCCAGACCGGGTGCAGGCCGACGGATTCACCGACGAGCTTCGGCGAGAGGATGTTGCCCTCGACGAACTGTCCGAAGACGAAGACGCCGAGCGTCGCCAGAATCATGGTCCAATCGGGCCAGAACTGCACAATGGCGACACCCATCGACAGGATCAGGCCGGTGAGCGAGCCGACATAGGGGATGAAGCTCAAAATGCCCGCGGTCATGCCGATCATGGCGCCGAAATTGAGCCCGATGATGGACAGGCCGACCGCGTAAAAGGTGCCAAGGATGACGCAGACCATCGCCTGTCCACGAACGAATCCGGCAATCGCCCGGTCAATGTCGCGGGCGATGGAGCGAACCGTATCGCGCTGCTTCACCGGCATCCAGGAATCGATGGTCGAGACCATGCGATCCCAATCGACCAGCATGTAGAAAGCCACGACCGGCGTCACCACGAGGAGCGAGAAGATGCCCAGCAGCGCTTGCCCCCCGGACCACAGCG
The DNA here is from genome assembly GCF_015694465.1 of Microvirga alba. Classification (GTDB taxonomy): domain Bacteria; phylum Pseudomonadota; class Alphaproteobacteria; order Rhizobiales; family Beijerinckiaceae; genus Microvirga; species Microvirga alba. The sequence goes on along the minus strand of NZ_JADQDO010000001.1, from coordinate 674,042 downwards.
ATTGCAGGAAGGAGCCGAACCAGGCGATGCCCTGCGAGATCAGGTTGCCGACCGAAGTCTGCATCTCCTGCAGCGCCTTCGACCCGCCTAGTCGTTCCAGCAGCGGCCCTCCCTGCTCGGCGGCCAGTTGCTGGAGGCGCGTGACGTAGCTTGGGAGCTTTTCGACGAAAGCCGTCACCTGCTGCGCCCCGAGCGGCACCAGAATCACGAGGGTGATGATGAAGATCAGCACGAACAGGACGAGGATGACGAGGCTTGCGCCCAACCGCCCGATGCCGATGCGCTGCATCCGGTCGGCCAGCGGATCGAGGAGATAGGCCAAGGCAAAGCCGGCCACGAAAGGCAAGAGAATGGTGCGTAAGGTGAACAGCATGAGGCCGAGCACCACAAGCGCCAGTATCCAGAATGCGATCTGCCGTTGGATCGTCATTGTCTGCCCGTACTCCGTGTTGCGGCTTCAACTCGACATATGCCGCAGCCAGCCTCCGAGATAGGCACCGGCAGAGGCGACGGTCAAGGCGGCGACAACCAGCATGGCTATGTCTTCCAACCCGCCAAGCTCGATGCCATAGGCGTTGCCGGCGAGCGCGAAAGCGGCAAAGGCCAATTGCGCCAAGGTGTTCAGCTTGCTGACAAGAAGCGGCTTGATCGTCACGGGGCGATCCATGACCCAGGAGAGCAGCACCGCCGCGACGATCATGGCGTCCCGCGACACGACGACGATGGCAAGCCAGCTCGGGATCGCCCCGACCACAGCCAGCGATATATAGATCGAGACCAGCAGCGCCTTGTCCGCGAGGGGGTCGATATAGGCCCCGAACTCGCTCTGCATGTTGAAATGGCGGGCGATGAACCCGTCGACGGCGTCGGAAATTCCCGCCACGACGAACAGAATGAAGGCAGCCGCCCACCTCTGCTGCATGATCATCACGATGACGATCGGGACGAGGATGAGACGCGCTATGGTGATGAGGTTCGGAATGGTCATCGATAGGAATGATGGCGTCTCGAAGGCGCGAATTCAACGTCGGGGAGGGGAGCGCTGGGGATAACGGGGCCGGCGCGCCATGCCGTCCGAGACTTAACCCGTCATTCCCGTGTCGGACGACTTCCCAACGCCCCCATACCGCAAGATAACGTCGCCAGCGGCGCAATGCCCCTTGCCTCAAGCCCCCTCTCGCCTTACTGCCCCTCCAAACAGGGTATGCCGATGACCGAGAAACAGCAGAACGGCCTGACCTATGCGCAAGCGGGCGTCGATATCGACGCGGGCAATGCCATGGTCGACCAGATCAAGCCCCTCGTGCGCGCCACGCGTCGTCCCGGCGCGGATGCCGAGATCGGCGGGTTCGGCGGCTTGTTCGACCTGAAAGCGGCGGGTTTCAAGGACCCGATCCTCGTCGCCGCCAATGACGGCGTGGGGACGAAGGTCAAGATCGCCATCGACACCGGCCTTCACGACACCATCGGCATCGACCTCGTCGCCATGTGCGTGAACGACATTGTCGTGCAGGGCGCGGAGCCTCTGTTCTTCCTTGATTATTTCGCCACCGGCAAGCTCTCGCCGGAAGTCGCGGTCAAGGTCGTGAAAAGCATTGCGGAGGGCTGCCTTCAATCGGGCTGCGCCCTGATCGGCGGCGAGACGGCGGAAATGCCGGTGCTCTATGCCAAGGGCGATTACGACCTCGCGGGCTTCGCGGTCGGCGCGGCGGAACGGGGCACCCTTCTGCCGAAAGCGGTCGGTGTCGGGGACGTCCTGATCGGCCTGCCCTCCTCCGGCGTACACTCGAACGGCTTTTCGCTGGTCCATCGTATCGTGGACCTGTCCGGCCTCGCCTGGACCGATCCGGCCCCCTTCGCGAAGGACAACAGCCTCGCCGAGGCACTCCTTACGCCGACGCGCATCTATGTGAAGTCGCTTCTCGCGACCCTGAAGGCCACGGACGGCATCAAGGCGCTCTGCCACATCACGGGCGGCGGCTTCCCCGACAATATTCCCCGCGTCCTGCCGGAAGGCGTCGGCGTGCGGCTGGATCTCAACGCCATTCCCGTTCCACCCGTTTTCGGCTGGCTCGCCAAGACTGGCGGCGTCGTCGAGGCGGAAATGCTGCGCACCTTCAATTGCGGCATCGGCATGATTGTGGTCGCAAGCCCGGATCAGGCCGAGGCCGTCACGGCGGCTTTGCGCGACGCGGGCGAGAACCCCATCCGCATCGGCGAAACCATCGTCCATGACGAGGGCGAGCCCGTGAAGACCTCCGGCCATCTGGCGCTCTGAATGACCCGTCGCCGCATCGCCATTCTGATCTCGGGGCGCGGATCGAACATGGTCTCGCTCATCGAGGCCGCCAGCGCCGCGGATTTCCCGGCCGATATCGCCCTCGTTCTCTCCAACCGTCCCGATGCGGGCGGGTTGGAACGGGCGAGGCAAGCGGGGATCGAAGCGCTCTCCATCGACCACAAAGCCTATTCAACCCGCGAGAGCTTCGAAGAGGCGCTGGACGCCGCCTTGAGCGAACGCGGCATCGACTTCATCTGCCTTGCTGGCTTCATGCGCGTGCTGACGCCGTGGTTCGTGGAGCGCTGGGCGGGCCGGATGGTCAATATCCACCCTTCCCTCCTGCCCCTGTTCCGGGGCACGCACACCCATCAGCGGGCCTTGGAGGAAGGCGTGCTGGTTCATGGCTGCACGGTGCATTTCGTGGTGCCCGAACTCGATGCCGGCCCCATCGTGGCCCAGGCCGTCGTGCCCGTCGTTCCCGGCGATACGGAAGACACGCTGGCCACGCGGGTTCTGGCGCAGGAACACACGCTCTATCCGCAGGCCCTTCGCCTGATCTGCGAGGGTCGCGCACGGCTCGATGGCGGCAAGGTGGTTTTCGCTGACGTCTGGAGCGCCGAGGACTCGCTGCGCTCACCGAGATAGAGGCGGGGCACCTCGTCATTCCGGGCTCTCTCTGCGCTCGGCCCGGAATGACGGTGGAAACGACGCTACAACGTCGGGCGTTGCAGCTTGCAGGCATCGATGGCGCCAAGCGCCTTTCCGCGCGCGCCGTCATTGAAGACTCCCGTGTCGCGATAGGCCTGCACCTCATCCTGGCTCAGAGCCCGCATGGTGCGGCCGGCATAGCAGTCGCATTTGCGCGAGAGCGAGACTTCGGTGACGTTCTGCATCTTCGCCTGCGTCACAGAGCAGGCCTCGCGCACCCGCGCCTGCAACTCGCCCAGGCTTTCGGTCTTCAGCGCCGGATCGGGCTGATACATCGTCGGGGTGTTGGAGGCGGAGGCAAAGGCGGCGGTCACGGAGGCGGCGATAGCGGCGGCGGCCAGCGTCGTGCGAAGGGCGAATATCATGGGAACTCCCGAGGGAAAAAGGAACCTATCAAGGTTAAGGATAGGCTTGGTCCCACAGGGTCAAGGGGCAGAGGAGAATAGGCTTAAGACTTCGCGAATGCCGGTTATGTGGAACCCATGCCTTAGGGTTCCGCCCTTTCCAACGCCACGCGGTTGTCGTGGAAGGCGGCCCCGCCATAGGGCGCGACCTGATCGGCCCCGGTGAGCGTGTTGATGCCACGGCCATGCGGATGGGCAGCGTTGGGCCAGACGCCTTCGGCGATCAGTACGCCGCGCCGCACCCCGTCGAACAGGCGGGCGCGGAGGAAAACCTCGCCGCGCTGGTTCCTCAACTTCACCCAATCGCCCTCGGCGATGCCGTGCGGCTCGGCATCGCGTGGATGGATCATCACCTCCGGCCGCCCCTCCTTGGCCTGTGAGGTTGGGGTTTCGGTGAAGGTCGAGTTGAGGAACTGCCGCGCCGGGCTCGTGGCGAGGCGGAACGGATGCGCCTCCGTCGCCTCCTCGATCACCGGCCAGTGATCCGGCAACGAGGGCATGTCCGCCCATGGCCCCATGGGGCCGTTGTTGTTGGAGGGAACCTTGGTCCAGTCCGGCTTAAAGCGGAACTTGCCGTCGTTGTAGCCGAAGCCGTTGATGTAATGCGCCTCCTCGAAGGACGGCTGCGCATCGATATGCACCTGTTCTTCCAGGTTCTGGAGCGTGCCCCAGCCCGAATTCTGCAATGTCCAGTCGATGATCTCGCGCGGTTCCATGCCGAACCCACGATGCTCAGCCCCGATGCGCTTCGCGAGATCGCGGATGACCTCGTGGTTCGAGCGGCATTCCCCCGGCGGCTCGATCAGCTTCAGCCCGAGCTGGAAATACTGGTGCCCGCCGCCCTGGTAGAAGTCGTCGTGCTCCATGAACATGGTCGCGGGCAGCACCACGTCGGCCATCAAGGCCGTCTCGGTCATGAACTGCTCATGCACGCAGACGAAAAGATCCTCGCGAGCGAAACCGGCCTTCACCAATTCCTGCTCCGGCGCGACGGAGACCGGATTAGTGTTCTGGATCAGCATAGCCTTCACGGGCGGCCCATCGAACAGCGCTTTCGCGTCCCCCGTCAGTACGCGGCCTACTTGCGATTGATCGAGCCTGCGGATCGCCGGATCGATGGAATCGTGCCCTTCGATCAGCGCCTTGTTCCAATGATAGATTGCGCCATTGTTGTGAAAGGCCCCGCCGCCTTCATATTTCCAGGCGCCCGTCACCGCCGCGATGCAGGACGCCGCGTGCATGTTGACGACCCCGTTGCGCTGGCGGCCGAAGCCGTAGCCGAGGCGGAAATACGTGCGCTTTGTCTCACCGACGAGTTTGGCGAAAGCCTCGATCTCTTCCACTGACAGGCCGGTGATAGCGGCGGCCCAAGCCGGATCGCGGCTTCGCAGATGCTCTTCCAGCTCGCGCGGGTGATCGGTGTAGCGCTCCAGATAATCCCAATCCGCGTAAGCATCGCGGAACAGCACATGCATGACCGCGCAGGCAAGCGCCCCATCGGTACCTGGCTTCACGAGAAGCGCCATGTCGGCCTGCTTCATCGTGGCGTTCATGTAAATGTCGATGGCGACGATCTTCGCGCCGCGTTCTTTCCGGGCGCGAGCCGCGTGAGTCATCACATTGACCTGGGTGTGCACCGGGTTCGTGCCCCAGATCACCACGCAATCGGACGACGCCATCTCGCGCGGATCGGGCCCCGCGAGCTTGCCCGTGCCGGCGATATAGCCAGTCCAGGCCATGGTGGTGCAGATGGTGGAATACTGGCCCGAATATTTCTTCACGTGACGCAGGCGGTTGATGCCGTCGCGCATCACGAAGCCCATGGTGCCCGCGTAGTAGTAAGGCCACACGGATTGCGAGCCGAAATCCCGCTCAGCCTCGAGAAACTTTTGTGCGACCAGTTCGAGCGCCTCGTCCCACGAAATGCGCTCGAACTCCCCTGATCCCTTCGGGCCCGTGCGTTTCAGGGGATGGAGCAACCGGTCAGGGTGATGGATGCGCTCCGCGTAGCGCGCCACCTTCGCGCAGATAACGCCGGCCGTGTAGCTGTTGCTCTTCGCCCCATGCACCCGCCCGATGCTGCGCCCGTCGAGCACCTCCACATCGAGCGAACACGATGACGGGCAGTCGTGCGGACAGACGGAAGGACGGTGTTCGATGCGGGGGGCTTGATTCATGGCGCGCGCATGATGGCGGATGATGCGTAAAACGAAAAGGCCGCCCGAAGGCGGCCCAATCATCCGATGTCATTCCGGGGCGAGCGAAGCGAGAGCCCGGAACCCATAAACACGAGCGGACCAGGATAAGAAGCAGCGTCCTCCGTTGCGTCTTACTCGTACCCGTTGACGTCTATGGGTTCCGGGCTCCGCTCCGCGGCCCGGAATGACGGTTGAGCGTGTCATTCCCGGCCGGAGCGCAGCGGAAGGGAAGGGAATCCACCAGCGCCGAGCGTGGACGTGGATCCCCTTTCCCGGCCCTATGGACCACCGGAGATGACAAGGGTCGGCGTTAGCCGACGATCTCGTTGCCCGAGAAGAACTGGGCGATTTCGATCTTGGCGTTGTCCTGGCTGTCGGAGCCGTGGACCGAATTCTCGCCGATGGACTTGGCGTAGAGCTTGCGGATCGTGCCGTCAGCGGCGCTTTCCGGGTTGGTGGCGCCCATGATTTCGCGGTAGCGGAGCACAGCGCCCTCGCCCTCGAGAACCTGCACGACGACCGGGCCGGAGATCATGAAGTCCACGAGCTCACCGAAGAAGGGGCGCTCCTTGTGGACGGCGTAGAAGGTCTCGGCCTCGCGGCGGCTCATGTGGATGCGCTTCTGCGCCACGATGCGCAGGCCCGACTTCTCGATGACGGCATTGATGGCGCCGGTCAGGTTCCGCGCGGTCGCGTCGGGCTTGAGGATGGAGAAGGTGCGCTCGATGGCCATGACTATTCACTCTTGAGGGAAAAATGTTGGAAGTGCCGCGCTTATAGCCGCGCTCCCCGTAGCCCTCAAGCGCCTTTTCGCGCTTGCGAAGGCCTGCCCTAAGGAGAAAGCATCATCCTCAGGAAGTTAGGGGGCCAGCGCGCCTCTTAAAGGCCGCCAGTATCCCCTTCTCAGGAAAATGCTCTAATGTTCCTATGATCGGTCCGGATGAAGACCGACTTTTCGGGAGTGAACCATGAAATCTGCCACCCTCGCCGCTCTCGGCCTTCTGCTTGTCACCGGCACGGCCCAGGCTCAATCCTCAGACCCAAGCGGCACCTACCTGAGCGAAAGCGGCGAGACCCGCGTGAAGATCGCCAAATGCGGTCCAGCCTATTGCGGCACCATCATCAGCGTTCAGGGCGAACCCAAGGATGTGAACAACCCGGACGCATCCCTGAAGAACCGCAGCCTCGTCGGTGTCCACATGATCACCGATATCCAACCCTCCGGCGAAGGCTTTTCGGGCCAGCTCTACAACTACAAGGACGGCAAGACCTATACCGGCAAGATGAGCTTTCAGGGCCACGCCATGAAACTCTCAGGCTGCGTGTTCGGCGGCCTGATCTGCAAGACGCAGACCTGGTCGAAGGTGAATTAAGGGGCTTACGAGGGGACTGGTCTTCACTCTCACGCCCCTCATCCTGAGGAGGGCCATAGGCCCGTCTCGAAGGAGGATCCAGAGACCACTGGAAACGCCTCGTCCTTCGAGACGCCGCTAGGCGGCTCCTCAGGATGAGGCTGCGCTGGGTTCCTCCTTGTGTCCCCTGATACCGGGTCGCGCAGCGGAACCCCGGACCGCCTTACGGCGTCCGGGATACCCGCGTGTGAAGCCTTATCGCGCCCGCTGGCCGAACAGCACGGCCTGGACCTTCGGGTCCGTCAGATCGGTCTGGCCGCGATCCTCCGCGCTGACAGCAACGCCCCGCTGGACCGCCGGGCGAGCGAGCACGGTGTCGAGCCAGCGCTTCACATGCGGGAAGTCCCCGATATTCTGGCCCTGGCGTTCCCAGAGCTTCGCCCAAGGCACGATCGCCATGTCGGCGATGGAATATTCGCCCGCGACGAATTCATGGCTCGCCAGCTGCTTGTTGAGCACGCCGTAGAGCCGGTTCGCCTCGTTGGTATAGCGGTCGATGGCGTAGGGGATCTTTTCAGGCGCATAGATGCGGAAATGGTGGGTCTGTCCGAGCATGGGGCCGAAGCCGCCCATCTGCCAGAACAGCCACTGATCGACCTCGGCGCGCTTGCGCTCGTCCCGAGGATAGAACTTGCCGGTCTTGCGGCCGAGATATTGCAGGATCGCGCCGGATTCGAACACGGAGATCGGTTTGCCGTCGGGCCCGTTGGGATCGACGATGGCGGGCATCTTGTTGTTGGGCGAGATCGCCAGGAATTCCGGCTTGAACTGATCGCCCTTGCCGATATTCACCGGGTGAACCGTATAGGGCAGCCCCGTCTCCTCGAGCATGATGGTGACCTTCCATCCGTTCGGGGTCGGCCAATAGTAGAGATCAATGGGCTGTTGAGCGGAAGCCGCCATAAAACGCCTCTTCAAGGTTCATGACATCGGGTCGGATGCCGAAGCTAAGACATATGATGGATCGGATCACTACTCCAGCGAGGAAGGCAGTGGATAGGCCGCATGGCTCCTACGCTACCCTTGCATGTTTCAATGTTTCATAATGAGATATGCACGAGCCTCGACCTGAAGGCGTAAGGGAGTTTCCATGACCAATCGTATCCTCCGCACCGCTCTTGCCGCCACGGCCGCGCTGTCGCTCGCATGGCCGATTCAGGCCCTCGCCGAGACCGCGCCGAAGAAGGAGCCGACTGCAGGCCAACTCGCCGCCCGCGAGCGCATGCACAAATGCAGCGTCGAGTGGAAGGAAGCGAAGTCCAGCGGCAAGGTCGCCAAGGATGCCAAGTGGCCGCAATTCTGGAGCGAGTGCAACACGCGATTGAAGGCCGGAAAGGCGTAGGGCCGCCATCCATTCACCCCAGCTCACCTCTTGTCATTCCGGACGCCGTCAAGGCGATCCGGGATTGCAGGACGAGAATGGCGCCACTTTCGGCAGCCGATCCCGGGTTCCGCTGACGCGGCCCCGGGATGATGGGTGGAGAGGTCGAGGCGCGATCCATCGCGGCCTAAACCTTCTTCTTGAAGCCCTCGTGGCTGCGTGAGAACCCGATCCGCTCGTAGAACCGGTGCGCGTCCTTGCGGGTCTTGTTGGAGGAGAGTTCGAGCATGGCGGCTCCGCCCCGACGGGCCTCCTCCTCCGCGAAAGCCATCATCTGCGCGCCGATGCCGAGCGAGCGCTTCGCCGCCCTGACCTTCACGCTCTCCACCTTCACCCGCACAGCGCCCCGACCCGTCAGGTTGGGGATGAAGGTGAGCTGGAACGTTCCGACGATCTCACCATCCAAGACAGCGACGAAAAGCTTGTTCGCCTCGCTCGCCGCAATCGCCGCGAAAGCCGCCTCGTAGGCGGGCCGGTTCGCGGGCGTCCAGGCATCGCCATGCGAGCCCAGCTCGTCCTCTTCGTGGAGGCGAATGATCGCCTCGAGGTCTGCGGACGTCGCTTCGCGAAACGAAAGTTCGCTCATGCGGCCTCGCGAGAAGCCGAAGGCAGAAGCCCCGGCTGCGCGCCAAAACCTGCCTGTGCTTCCATGCGCTTCATCCAGGCGGTGACATTGACGTAGCCGCTCAGATCGAACCCGCCTTCAGCCGCATAAGCGAGCACGCCGTAGATGTCGATATCGGCGATGGTAACGCCCTCCCCGACGATCCAGTTCTTGCCGGCCAGGTGCCGGTCGAGCGTTGCGAGCGCGAGCGCGCCTTCGGCGGCGCACATTTCGAGGATTTCCGGACCGCCCTTGCGGTATCCGGCCTTGATGGCGCGCGTGCGATAGATCGGCGGCGCGAGGCGGTCGAAATCCCAATAGAGCCACTCGCGCACCTCGAGGCGCTCATCGAGCGTCGCGCCGCCGAATTTCCCGATCTTGTCCGCCAGATATTCGAGGATCGCTGCCGATTGGCAGAGCTGGCGTCCGTTCGACTTGTCGATCAGGAGCGGCACCTGCCCATAACGCTGCTTCGAGACATAATCCGGCTGCTTATGCTCGCCTTCGCGCAGGTTCACGTGCACGTAGTCGAACGGCTCGCCCGCCAAAGACAGCATGAGGCCGACCTTGTAGGTCGGGCCGGACAGAAAAGTGCCGTGAAGTTCGAAACGTGCCGACATGAATCAACCTATGCCTAATGAGGGTGACGGAAACCTAACCGATTGATTCACGCATCGGAAGGACCAGAATCTCAAGTGAGGAGCGATTCGATGGCGCACATGGAGCGGGAACGCAAAGTCTTGCAGCAGACGGTCGCCGTTTTGGCGATCCTTCCGGTGGCGGTGGGGCTCTACGGTGTCTTGTTCGGGCAGGCGCTGACCGGCGACACGGTCAGCATCTCGGCAGACAGCCACTTCCGCTTTCTTTCAGGCCTCCTGCTCGGTATCGGCCTGTGTTTCTGGAGCACGGTACCGGGCATCGAATTGAAGACCAATCGTTTTCGGATCCTGACCCTCCTGGTGGTGATCGGAGGGCTGGGTCGGCTGACCGGACTCGCCTTCACCGGCGTTCCGTCACTCTTCATGATCGGCGGGCTTGCGCTGGAACTCGTGGTCACGCCGGTTCTGTGCTTCTGGCAGATGCGGGTCGCCAACCGCTATGCGAACGCGTTGGGCGTCGCTTAGCGCGAGCCGGACCACAAAATCTCCACCATTCTCCGGTATTTAGGTGCCGTCGATAGCGTTCCTCCCTATCCGGACGACAGTGGCGCATGGCCCTCTTCGCCGGTCTCGCAGAGCCAAGGAGGCCGCATCATGAGTGGAGATGACAAGCTTCTAGCGGTCTTGCGAGGCTCGGCCGACCCCAAGGTCGTGGCTACGATCGAGACCCTGATCCGGGATGCACCGGATGTCGCATTGAACCGCATCAATGTCCTCGCATTGGCGGCCCTGCATGGGCTCGATGAGGAGGGAACCATTGCGGCCTTCCTCCATGCGGCGCAGCTGGGGATCTTTGAGCTGTCGTGGAACGTCCTGTGCCCCGCTTGCGGCGGGGTGCTCGATGCGGGCACGAGCCTCAAATCGGTCAGGCAGGCGCATTACAATTGCACGCTCTGCGCCGCCGGGTACGAACCGACCCTCGACGAAATGGTCGAGGTGACCTTCACGATCAGCCCGAGGATCCGGAGAATTGCGGCGCACGATCCCGACAAGCTGTCCATGTGGGATTACGACCGGCAGCTCTTCTGGTGCTCCGGCGTCGATCTGCCCGACGACCTCGAACACGAGCTTGAGGAGATCGTTCTCGATTCCGTCGAGCTGCCGCCGGGCGAGCGGGCGTTGTTGTCGCTTCAGCTCCCGGCCGAATTCGTCATCGTGTTCGATCCGGTCACGCATCTGGCGCAGTTCATCGACGTCAAGGGCGAACCCACGCGCGAGCGACAGAACCTCTCCGTCGTCTTCAACGAGGCCAACGCGCCGCATGATGCGATCGAGCTGCGCCCCGGGCCGTTGCGCCTCTCGTTGGAGAACCGAACAACGAAGCGGGTGCTGCCCGCTGTCTGGATCGCCAACGACAAACTGCACCGTCTCCTCGGGCGGCGCAGGCCGTTTCTGACGGCCAACCGACTGCTCACCAACCAGACCTTTCGCGATATCTATCGCACCGAGACGCTCGACATCGACCAGCGCCTGAAGATCACGAGCCTCACCTTCCTCTTCACCGATCTGAAAGGCTCGACCGAACTCTATGAGCGTGTCGGCGATCTCGTCGCGTACGATCTCGTGCGCGCGCATTTCAAGGTCCTGAATGAGATCGTGGCGTCGGAGGCCGGAGCGGTGGTGAAGACCATCGGAGACGCGGTGATGGCGACGTTTCCGACGCCCGATCACGCGCTCTCCGCCGCCTTGCGGATGCGGGAGGCCATGCGCGACCTGAACGCGCAGCGCGGCAAGGAGGACCTGTTGCTCAAGATCGGCATTCACGAAGGTCCTTGCCTCGCGGTGATGCTCAACGACCGGCAGGATTATTTCGGCCAGACGGTGAACGTCGCCTCACGAGTCCAGCACCTTGCCGCGTCGCGTTCCATCTTCGCGACGGGCACTGTGATTGAGGACCCGAAAGCCTCGAAACTCATCGAGATGCAAGGCTTGCATCCGGTCGCGCAGAAGACGGCCTTACGGGGAATTCATGACGAACTCTCCGTCTATGAAATTCCCTGAAGGCCGATCTGTTCTGGCGATAAGGCGATCGTCAGTCGCTCTGGCTGCCATCCCCTCCGATGTCCTTGAGCAAATGAGGGCTGAGCGTTGTTCGAAACGCTGCATTCAACTCAGACGGAGAAAGGGTCTTCGTAGACTTTGGCTTGGTCGCGCGCTCGAAAGCGGCCGGGATAATGTCAATCCGAATAGTCAACCAGATAAGGGAAAGCGTGATCTGCTTCATCGAAACCTGCAGCTTGAATGGGGTGAAGGGATGCGGCGTGTGCGCATGGAGCAAAATGCAAGGACATGTGACGCCTCCTTCGGCTGCGGTTGATGACAAGACTGGCTGATGAACCAGCCAGCCGGATTACATTACAACACGTTTGGTGTTTTCGCCAGACCGGCTTTCGCTGGCGCTTCAGAGACCCTGGAACTCTGCCGAGCCGGCTTCCGCCCTGTTGATGACTTCGCGTTCGAGCATGTCGTGCATCGCGCGATAGGCCTGCGACGACAAGTGAATGCCATCCGTGGTCACGCCGGCCTTCGCCTCCCCGTTCTCGTCCGCGAACGCGCCATGCATGTCGACCATGCCTGCGCCGTGGCGCTCGGCGATCCGTATGATGCGGCGGCTCAAGGAGCCCATGGCGTCGACCGAGTAGAAACTCGTCAGACGCTTGTCTTTTTCCACCGGTGGAGGCGTCATGACGATGAAGGGCACGCCCGCTTTTTCCGCATGCTCAACGATGCGCTCGAACAGCGTCGCGACCGCATCGAGGTCGCTCTCGGTGCGGCCCTTCTTGGCGTCGTTCGTGCCGACGAGAAGCGCGACGAGGCGTGGGCGCGCGACCTCAACGAGGCGCGGCACCTTGGGCTCCAGCGCCTCGGTCCAGATGCCGGAATAACCGGCATTGATGACGGGAAGCGAACCGATCCGGTTCCAGTAGAATCCCTCGACGATGGAATCGCCGATGAAGAGCAGATTGCCCGGCCCCGCCGCGGGAATATGCGATCCGATAACGATGTCGCGGATCAGCCAATGGGGCGCGAAGGGATTGGGTTGAGCGGTCACGGGATGACGTTACTCGACCTTAAGCGAGAGCAAAATCCACCGCCGAACCGGCATGAAGAAGCGTGGTATCGAAGACGGGGATGTCGACGTCTCCTTGTCCGATCAGCATCGTGATTTCCGTACATCCCATGATCACGCCGTCAGCTCCATTCTCACGCCGAAGCCGCTCTATCTCGGACAGGTAGGCCGCCTTGGAACTCTCGCTGACGATGCCCAAGCAAAGCTCCTCGTAGATGACGCGATGGATGATGGCGCGTCCGCGCTCATCGGGCACGACGGCATCGATCCCATATCCGGCACGCAGCCGCTCTTTGTAGAAGTCCTGCTCCATCGTGAACCGGGTCGCCAGAAGAGCGGGACGCTTGACGCCCGCGCTGACGATAGCCTTCGCCGTCGCATCGGCGATATGAAGCAAAGGAATTGAAATCGCGGCCTGCACCTCGTTGGCCATGCGGTGCATGGTGTTCGTGCAGATCACGAGGCCTTCAGCGCCACCATCCTCGAGTTTTCTGGCGGCCTCGATCATGAGATCGGCAGCGCCCTGCCAATCCCCGACATGTTGACGCTCGGCCACTTTAGCGAAATCGAACGACCAGAGGAGCAGCCGAGCGGAATGGAGCCCGCCCAGACGCTGCCGCGTGATTTCGTTGATATGGCGGTAATAGATCGCTGTGCTTTCCCAGCTCATTCCGCCGATCAGGCCAAGCGTCTTCATTGATCTAAACCTGCCGGTTGAAAAGAGCGTCGTCTCCTACTCGATCCCGAGCTTCGACTTCAACAGCTCGTTCACCGCCTGCGGGTTCGCCTTGCCGCCGGTCTGCTTCATGACCTGACCGACGAACCAGCCGAGCAGCGTCGGCTTCGCCTTCGCCTGCTCGACCTTATCGGGGTTCGCGGCAATGACTTCGTCGATGGCCTTCTCGATCGCGCCGGTATCGGTCACCTGCTTCATGCCGCGAGCTTCAACGATCTGACGCGGGTCGCCGCCTTCGGTGAAGACGATTTCGAACAGATCCTTCGCGATCTTGCCGGAGATCACGTTCTCGCCGATCAGGTCGATGATCGCGCCGATCTGCGCGGCGGAAACCGGCGAGGAGGAGATGTCCTTGCCTTCCTTGTTCAGGCGGCCGAACAGCTCGTTGATGATCCAGTTCGCCGCGGCCTTGCCGTCGCGGCCCTTGGCGGCTTCCTCGAAGTAATCGGCGGAAGCGCGCTCGGCGACCAGCACGCTCGCGTCATAGGCCGAGAGGCCGTAATCCGCCATGAAACGGGCTTTCTTGGCGTCGGGGAGTTCCGGCAGGTACTGGGCCAGGTCGTCCACATAAGCCTGGTCGAATTCCAGCGGCAGCAGGTCCGGGTCGGGGAAGTAGCGGTAATCGTGCGCCTCTTCCTTCGAGCGCATGGAGCGGGTCTCGCCCTTGCCCGGATCGAAGAGACGCGTCTCCTGGTCGATGGTGCCGCCATCCTCGATGATGCCGATCTGACGGCGCGCTTCGACTTCGATGGCCTGGCCGATGAAGCGGATCGAGTTGACGTTCTTGATCTCGCAACGGGTGCCGAGCGGCTCGCCGGGGCGGCGCACCGACACGTTCACGTCGGCGCGCAGGTTGCCCTTGTCCATGTCACCGTCGCAGGTGCCGAGATAGCGCAGAATCGTGCGCAGCTTCGTCACATAGGCGCGCGCTTCGTCGGATGAGCGGATATCCGGCTTCGAGACGATTTCCATCAGCGCCACGCCGGAGCGGTTGAGATCGACGAAGCTCATGGTCGGGTGCAGGTCGTGGATCGACTTACCTGCATCCTGCTCCAGGTGCAGGCGCTCGATGCGCACGATGATTGTCTCGCCAGTCTCCGGCACGTCGACGATGACCTCGCCCTCGCCCACGATCGGGCTCTTGTACTGGCTGATCTGGTAGCCCTGCGGCAGATCCGGATAGAAGTAGTTCTTCCGGTCGAAGGTGCTTCGGAGGTTAATCTCGGCCTTGAGCCCAAGGCCTGTGCGGATGGCCTGACGCACGCATTCCTCGTTGATCACGGGCAGCATGCCGGGCATGGCCGCGTCGACCAGAGAGACGTGGCTGTTCGGATCGCCGCCGAAGGCCGTCGAAGCGCCGGAGAAGAGCTTCGCCTGGCTCGTCACCTGAGCATGAATTTCCAAGCCGACGATGATTTCCCAATCGCCTGTCGCACCTTTGATGAGCTTCTTCGGGTTGACCGGAGCGTTCATGAGCCTCGCGCCTTCATCTCTCAACGTTTTCATGCCCGGAGTAAGAGCCTCGACCCATCCGGGTCAACCCCTTTCAACCTGAACATCCATTCAGAATAACAATGACCATTGTTAAGATCAGTGATGAAATTTTCGTGATTAATTTAGATTTATAGCCAAGCTGAGATGAAACTGCATCCCACATTGAGCGTTGACCCACCTGTAAAATGATCAAGGAGTCGACAATGGCTATGGATCCTATGGATCGCGAACCCAACCTCTACGATCGCGATGCGAATCTCTATGAAACGGAAACGCGAGGTTCCAACACTCTTGCTTATTTGATCGGCGGTCTTGTTGTCGCACTCGGATTGCTGGCCTTTCTTTTCTATGACGGAGGCAAGCGTGAAGTGACGACGACCGGCAGCACGACCATCACGACGGAGCCCCACGCAGTCCCCTCGTCACCGGGAACCAGCCCGCTGACCACCCCAATGACCCCCGCGCCCGTAACCCCGATGTCACCGGCGCCAGGCAATCCGACGACCCCGCAGCAATAAAGCAGGGATCGCCCGGACCATGAACCATGGGCCTGACCTCCGGGTCAGGCCCATTCTCTTGTGCTTCAGGTCGTCTTGAGTACAGGCTTCCGGCTTTTCTGCGGAACCGTCATCAACGTAACGCCGATCAGAATGCAGAGCAGACCGATCCAGGCGGAAGAACTCAAGCGTTCGCCGAGGAAATATGCCCCGATCGCAACGCCGATGGGGGCCCTGAGATAGGCTTGAGCCGTCGCGCCGACCGATCCCAGCGTATGAATGAGCCGGAAATAGATGACGAAGGTGAAGGAGGTCGAGAAGACCGCCAGACCGACGAGCCCGAGCATCGATGACGAGGACGGCTCAAGCGTCCACGGCTGGTCGACGACCAGGCTAACAGGGATCAAGATGGCAGCGCCCGACACCAGCGATCCGGCGGCGGGCGCCATGGGATCGAGATCGTTGAAGTTACGCCCGAAGATCGCAGCCCCCGCGTAGCAAACCGTCGCCAGCACCACGGCGAGTTGGGCAACAAGTTCCTGCCCCACATGGGTGAGGGCCTGCGTGCCGACGATGACGCAGGTGCCTACGAGACCGATCATCACGCCGGCCATCTTGCGGAACGTGGTGGGCTCATGGCGCGACCAGAGCAAGGTGATGAGGAAGGTGAAGACCGGCGTCATCGAATTCAGGATCACGGCAAGCCCCGCATCGACCGACTTTTCCGCCCACGCAATGAGGGTGAAGGGAATGACGCTGTTGAGACAGGCCTGGATCGCGAAGTTTCGCCAGGTCGCGGCATCGCGCGGCAGCCTGATGCCGCGCAGGCGCAGGATGACGAGCAGCACCGCCCCCGCTATGATCGTCCTGGCGGCAATGAGAGTGACCGGCGGAATGGTCTCGATGCCGAGTTTGATGAAGGTGTAGGACGCACCCCATAGGGTGGCGAGCACCGCGAGCAGCGAAAGTTCGACTGCGTAGTTGGTCGTTTTCAAAGAATTCGTAGCCATGGGCGGCTCCGTTCGTTCCGGGTTGATGGCCGGGACATTGTCATGGCGGGGGGCGCCCGTCCTGCCACAACGCTTCGGTCGCGGCCGAAGCGTTCCCTGCTGACCCGCCCAACCGGCTGGTCTATGATCCGATCATGACATCCATGGTTTCAGGCAACACGCTCGCGGAAATCGCCGCCCTGATCGGCGATGTGGCCCGCGCCAATATTCTCTCCGCCCTCATGGACGGACGCGCGCTCACGGCGAGCGAACTCGCCTGGCATAGTGGGGTCAGCCCGCAGACCACGAGCGGGCATCTCGCCAAGCTCAGCGAGGCGAACCTGATCACCATGTCTCCCCAGGGCCGCCACCGCTATTACAAGCTGGCGACGCCTGAAGTCGCCCAAGCCATCGAGGCCCTGATGTCGGTCGCCTCCTTCGGTCCCAGGCGCCATCGCCCGGTCGGGCCGAAGGACGAGGCGCTGCGCAATGCCCGCACCTGCTACGATCACCTCGCTGGACGCCTCGGCATTGCGCTCGCGGATACCCTGACCGCGCGCAATCACATCGTCCTGTCCGAGAGCGCGGGGGCGCTGACCGACGAGGGTCGCCGCTTCCTGTGCGATTTCGGAATCGACCTGGAGGCGGGACGCGGACGACACAACCGTGCCCTCTGCCGCACCTGCCTCGACTGGAGCGAGCGACGCCCTCACCTCGCCGGAAGGCTTGGAGCCGCGCTCTGTACGCGGATGTTCGAGCTGGGCTGGGTCGAGCGCATCAAGGACAGCCGCGCGCTCGCCGTGACGGCGGCTGGAAAGAGCGGCTTGAAGCAGACCTTCGGCATCGAGGAACAAAGCGCAAATCTCGGTGATTAGGCGAAGGGGCGTTGCGCCTCCTTCACCCGAAAACGAGGAGCTTTGAGATGGCCGGCAAAGCAAGCTTTACGCCCGAGGAATGGGCGCGCATCGTCGCAAGCCCCATGGTGGCGAGCATGGCGATCACAGCGGCGGACCCAAGCGGCCTATGGGGTCTGATGAAGGAATCCATGGCGAGCAGCTGGGCGCTTCTGCAGGCGAAGCAGGACCCGCAAACCGACGCCTTGGTGAAGGCGCTGGCCGACGACATCACGAATGCTGCCACGCGGGACGCCGTGCGCAATTCCTTTCAAACCCAGTTCAAGGGAAGCCAGTTCGCGGATGTCAAACGCAAGGCGATCGACGAACTGCGCGCGGTCTCCGCTCTCGTCGACGCCAAAGCGCCCGAGGATGCTCCCGCATTCAAGGCTTGGCTGCTCAACGTGGCGCAAAAGACCGCCGAAGCCAGCTCGGAAGGCGGCTTTGTTAACTTTGGCCGCGTTGCCGTGAGCAATGCCGAAAAGGCCACACTGAATGAGATCGCCAGCGCCCTCGGCGTCCCGAGCCAGGCGACGGTTTGAGCCCGGTTGAAAACGTATTTCCGTTTCCGTCATGTGGCCGGGCCTGTCCCGGCCATCTCGATCTGAAAAGGCCTTCGCATCGAGATCACCGGGATAAGCCCGGGATGGGAGCCTGAGAGAATTTTAACGCCGCCAGACCCGCCGCGCGGCATAGGCTCCCCCGGCCCAGACCAGCGCGGCTATGGCGCGGACCGGGTACAGGGTCGGCGTGTCGTGGCTGATGGGGGCGATCCAGGGCAGGCCGAGACCGGTGATGCCCCAGGAGACGAGAACCGAGATGCCGAGCGCAGCGATGGCCGCGATGAACACCTTGCCGATCTGATCCGCCTTCCAGCCGAGCAGGACCGCGACCACGACCAAAATCGGATCGAAGGCTCCGAGGAGCCAGACCGAAAGCGGAATGACTGGGGGGGTCATTTTTCGGACCTCAAGAACTCCGCCGTTCTTTTCAACTCGCTAGAGATTACAGGCGAAGCCGGACCCGTAAAATTCACGCCCTCGCAAAAGCGAATAACAAATTCAGCATGTCGCTTAAATTGCCGTAGCTGATAGGCGGCAGCCATTTTCTTTGCCAAAGGGCTGGTGGTGTCATCCAGAAATGCCATAACCTCGAACAGCCTAGAGTACTCTTTGTGCCGCAGCTGTATTGTCCAATTGACGACGAAAGCGGTCACGGACCCAGCCAACGCAATCAAGGGGAGAACTACTCCTCCCCACGCAAGCCAGTCCGATGCTGACTGGAAGTTCACGCCTACCACCAGGGCTGCGGCAGCTTGATGCGACCGGCGGCGTTCTCGATGACCTGACCGGCGGCGAAGAGGGTTTCCTCATCGAAGGCGCGGCCGATGAGCTGGAGGCCGAGCGGCAGCCCTTGCGCATCGAGACCGGCCGGAACCGCAATGCCGGGCAGGCCCGCCATGTTCACCGTCACCGTGAAGATGTCGTTGAGATACATCTCGACCGGGTCCGCCGAGCCCTTCTCGCCGATGCCGAAGGCGGCCGACGGGGTCGCGGGCGTCAGGATCGCGTGGATGCCGGAGGCGTAGACCTTCTCGAAATCCTGCTTGATCAGCGTGCGGATCTTCTGCGCGCGGACGTAATAGGCATCGTAATAGCCCGCGGAGAGCACATAGGTGCCGATCATGATGCGGCGCTTGACCTCGCGGCCGAAACCGGCGGCGCGGGTCTTCTCGTAAAGCTCGACGATGTCCTTGCCCGGAACGCGCAGGCCATAGCGCACGCCGTCATAGCGAGCGAGATTCGAGGAGGCCTCGGCAGGCGCGACGATGTAATAGGCCGGCAGCGCGTATTTGGTGTGCGGCAGCGAGACCTCGACAATCTCGGCTCCCGCCTGACGCAGCCATTCGACGCCTTGCGCCCAAAGCGCGTCGATTTCCGGCGACATGCCGTCGATCCGGTATTCCTTCGGAATGCCGATCTTGAGGCCCTTCACGCCGCGCGAAACGGCGGCCTCGAAATCGGGCACCGGCAGATCGACGCAGGTCGTATCCTTGGCATCCGGTCCCGACATGGACCGCAGCATGATCGCCGCGTCACGCACGGTGCGGGCAATCGGCCCGGCCTGATCGAGCGACGAGGCGAAGGCCACTGTGCCCCAGCGCGAAACGCGGCCATAGGTCGGCTTGATGCCAACGGTCCCGGTGAAGGCGGCAGGCTGGCGGATCGAGCCGCCGGTATCGGTCGCCGTTGCGCCGAGGCAGAGATGGGCTGCGACCGCCGCCGCCGAACCGCCCGACGAGCCGCCGGGAACGAGATGCGTGCCTTCGATTGCGCCGGACGCGCCCGCGCTCACATTGGAACCCTCGCGCCGCCAGGGCGACACCACGGGGCCGAAGGCGCTGGTCTCGTTGGACGAGCCCATGGCGAACTCGTCCATGTTGAGCTTGCCGAGCATCACGGCGCCGTCGTTCCAGAGGTTCCGGGTGACGGTGGATTCGTAAGGCGGATTGAAATTGCCGAGGATCTTCGAGGCCGCCGTGGAGACCACGCCCTCGGTGCAGAACAGGTCCTTGATGCCGAGCGGAATGCCTTCCAGCGCCCCGGCCTCGCCCTTGGCGATCTTCTCATCCGAAGCCTTCGCCATGGCGAGCGCCTTGTCCGGCGTCTCGAGCACATAGGCGTTGAGCGCCCTCGCCTTCTCGATGGCGGCGATATGGGCCTTCGCCAATTCGGTGGCGGAGAAGCTCTTGGCCTTCAATCCGTCGCGGGCTTCGGCAATCGTGAGATGAGTTAGGTCGGTCACGGGACTTGATCCTGGTCATCCCGGACACCACGAGGCGATCCGGGATCGTCATTCTAAGAGTTCGTGGGCGGCACGGTTCCGGCTCAGCATATCGCCGGGCCGGGATGGCAGCGTTACTCGATCACCTTCGGCACAAGGAAGAAGTTGTCTTCCGTCGCCGGGGCGTTGCGGACGACCTTGTCCGCATAGCCGCCATCGGTCACGCCGTCCTGGCGCTTCTTCATGGTCATGGGAGTCACGGAGGTCATGGGCTCCACGCCGTCCACATTCACCTCGTTGAGTTGCTCGACGAAGGAAAGAATGGCGTTAAGCTCGCCCTGGAGGTGCGGCACCTCCTCTTCCGTCACGGCAATACGCGCCAGATGCGCAATGCGCCGAACCGTCTTCTGATCGACCGACATGGATGGCCAAACCCTTTGATGCTGTTGGGCGGGCTATAACACCCGCCCGCCCAAGGGGGCAATGTCGGATGTGGCTCAGGCGTTCCTGGAGCGGGGGCCGGTGTCTCCTATCCTCCCGCCTCATCCTGAGGAGCGGCCGAAGGCCGCGTCTCGAAGGAGGATCGAGTGCGCACTGGGGACGCCTCGTCCTTCGAGACGGCCTGACGGCCTCCTCAGGATGAGGCTGACGGGGTGCTTTGCTGAGGACGTCGGCGTCAGATCCTCACCCCCACCGTCTTATGCGGCACCACAACCTGTGTCCCCTTGCCGTCCATGGCTGCGACGAACTTGTCCGCGTTGGGTTCGATGATGGGGAAGCTGCCATAGTGGCAGGGAATAGCAGCCTTCAGCTTGAAATAGCGCTCGACGGCCAAGGCCGCGACCTCGGACCCCATGGTGAAGCGGTCGCCGATGGGAACCATGGCTACATCCGGCTTATGGATTTCGGCGATCAGTCCCATATCGCCAAAGATGTCCGTATCGCCCATGTGATAGATCGTCGGCTCGCCTTCAGCCTTCACGATGACGCCGTTGGCGCTTCCAAGCGGGAAGTTGACGCCCATCTCGACGAGGCCCGCCGAATGGTCGGCGTGCACGAGAGTCACGGAAAATCCGCCCTGATCCGTCGTGCCGCCGGTGTTCATGGGGTCGAAATTCTCAAGCCCCTCGGACACCAGATACATGCATAGGTCGAAATTGGTGACGACCTTCGCCCCCGTGGTCTTTGCGATCCGGAGCGTATCGCCCACATGATCCCCATGGCCGTGGGTGATGAGAATGTGCGTCGCGCCCTCGGCGGCCTTGTCCGGACTGCCTTCGAATGCCGGATTGCCGGTAAAGAACGGATCTATGAGCACGACCTTGTCGGCGAAATCGAGCCGGAAGGCGGAATGGCCGAACCAGGTGATCTTCATGTGCGGTCTTTCTGCGATGACACCCATCAGCTAGGGCATGGCGCGCATATTGGCTATAAGGAAGCGAACGGAATGGGATGCCCAGAGTGAACGCAAGCGACAAAGAGCTGATCGGCCTGATCGATGGCCTGCCCCCGCGTGCGCGCCTGATGGGGGTCGACCTCGGCACGAAGACCATCGGCCTTGCCCTCTCCGATGTGGAGAAGCGAATCGCGACTCCGCTTGAGACCATCAAGCGCGTGAAGTTCACCCCCGATGTCGGGCGCATCAAGGAACTGGTTGCGCAATACGATGTCGGCGGCTTCGTCTTCGGCCTGCCGCTCAACATGGATGGCTCCGAGGGCCCACGCTCGCAGGCGACGCGCGCCTTCGTGCGCAATCTGAAACCCCTGATCGCGCTGCCGGTGCTGTTCTGGGACGAGCGCCTTTCGACCGTCGCCGTGACCCGCACCCTGCTCGATGCGGATGCCTCGCGCGCCAAGCGCGCCGACGCGGTGGACAAGATGGCGGCGGCCTACATCCTGCAGGGCGCGCTCGACCGATATGAACGAATCGCCGCCGATGCAGAGGCGGCGGAAGACGAAGCCCAATTCAGAGCCGGCGTCGACCTGGATACGCCGCCCGAAGGCGGCGCGTTGGACGAATAGTTCCGCTGACGGGGCTCACTGGACCCGCGTCGTTGGCTGGACGCCCGACACTCCGTCATGCGGAGGCACTCCGTCCTGATAGATCGCGCGGCAATTGCCGGATCGGACGGGAAAGAGTGCGTATTCCAGCCCCTTGATTGTCTCGAGCCGATAGGACACCGGTTTGTCGTCGCACTCGATGCTGGCCATCCCCATGCCGGATGTCGAGCGGGGAAGCATGGCAACGATCGATTCCGCTCCGGCGGCCACCTCCACCCTGAAGGTCAGGGTGTGGTCGCTCCATGCGATTTGGTCGAACCGGGAGCTGTCCCGTCCTTCGAGCCAGCGAAGCATTTGCTCGGCTGACACCAGCGCGACACCCGTCTCCTTCGCGACTGAGAGAAGCGTATCGAAAAAGCGGTCCGTGTAGTCGTAGTGTGTCCCAAAGGCGCCGAAGAACTGCTCGGGGCCAAGCGCCCTGTCGATCAGAAAACGGACACCGGAAGCGTGATTGATGCCGTTTTCGTTCACCATATGCGTGGTCGCGTGATAGATATCCAACGCCGTTCCGTCGGTATCGGCGAAGCGCATGGGAAAGCCCGATCCGGTCATGAATCCCGGCCTTCCCAGCACCCAAGAGCCCGGCCAGTAATAGTAGTTGAGGCTCAGCCTGATGCCGTGGGCTCTCTCGCTCTTCGCGGTATCGACCCATCCGTTCCAGATGACGCAGTGCATCCGGTGAGTTTGCTGCTTCTCGATTCCAAGCCGACGCGTCCCGTAGTCATTAACCTGCTGAGAAAGGGCAAGCCCCACCCAGGTATTGTCCTGATCTTTGCAGCCTGTCTCGGTGTGAATGCCGACTTCGAATCCAGCCGTCGTGAATTGCTTGACCCGCGCCGGTGTCACCCGCGTGCCGACGTCGACATAGGAGGTTGCCCGGTAACATTCCCAGGCATCGAGCCGGCAGCCCGGCGGACTCTCGGCCTTTAGCTTTTCGAAGGCGGTGATTGTCCCGCGCTTCGTCGCATGGTCGTCGCCGGCCATGATGATCGCCGCCCGTCGCCCGCTCGGCAGGTACCAGAAGCGCGGCAGCGGCCGCCGCTCGCCATTCATCACGAGGATCAGATTAGCAAGAAGGCGTTGTTGCTCATCCGCCTGGGGGATGCCGACTTTCGTCATGTCGAGGTGGTCCGGGTAGAAGAGGTCGTTGGTCCGTCGGGGCGGGAGACCATCGCGCTCCTGGTTGATCCATTCCGGATTCCCTTGGCGCGTCCGAATGATCGACCGCGCGAGATCGTATGCGAAAGCGGCCGCATGCCCCCGGCCGAGCTTGCGCAGGGAGATCGCAGGGCTCGCAAGCGGTCGCGTCGCCGTCTCGAAAAGATGAGCGACCGAGATGCCATCCCGGAGAATAAATCGGCTCGCCGGAACATGAATCTGAAGCGTCTCGCGCGTGATCCCCCGGCTCGATTTCGACTCCGCATCGGCAAGCAAATAGCCGTTCGGGACAGGCGGCCCCGCATCGGCCAGCCCCAAGAGGGGCAGCAATTCGCCCGTTGGCGCCATCGTAATGAGGTTTCCGCCTGCGCGAACCCATTCCTCCAATCGAGCGGCCATCCCGCCGCTTACGGAGACCACTGCAAGGATGACAATATCTGCTAAGACGAGCTGCTCGGGCGTGAGCCGGTTGAGGTCGACAACCGAAAACAGGTTGAAGCCCTCCGCGCGCAGGATCTCTCCGTAATAGGCTCCCTGAGGGGTGCTCTCGTCCGTGACGATGAGAATGGGTGCACGAACGCCCTCCGTCGACTCGGGTGCCTGTGCGATTTTGAATCGAGCCTTCCTAGCCTCCGCAAGCGGCAGTCGCAGCGCGCTGACGGGGCGAAGTTCAGGATCCTCACCAACCATCAGTTCGTAAGAAACGCCCGCCCGCAGAGGAGATTTTGGCGCCACTCGAGCGATCCGGTGTTTCGCATCGTAGGAAATATCCGCGGGAATGAAGGTGCCATCGCTGTCGCGGAGCGTCAGGGTGCGACCGTTGACCGTCTCCGCCGACATCGGTTGGGAGAAGGAGACTGCGAGGCTTGCGTCCGGATAAACCCCGTCGGCCGCGTCGGGCGGCGTGACGGTAACCACCACTGGCGTAAAGCGCGCCAGTCCGAACCAAAGAAGCAAAGCACCAACCAGGACCGGGCAGAGGGCGAGAGCGAATCTTGAACAGAATTCCGACCGCTGCATTGTGCGCAAGCAATCAATCAGAGCGGTCGCAGCGACAAAGGTCTTGTGCCAAGTGCGCATGCAATCTTCCAACGAATTAGAATGTTCAATATCTTCCGTAACAGGCGATGACCCTCCCCTCTCCGGAAATATGAATTTTCGGGCGACTACGGCCGAATTCTAGCAGCAGAAAACGCCCCGCCAAAAGCGCATCTTGTGTAGAGCGGCGATCTGTTGGAGGTACCTAAACGGTATTTTTCTTGCCGGCGGCGGCCGCCCATCGTCTTTTATGAAACAAATATAGACATAAGAGCCGTAAAACTCAGCTCATAAGGCCAGAAATAGCCAAATCACGATAAGCCGCGAACGTACGGCAAATAGATATTATGTTTTTATTAAAATACGTTCTGATCAAGGCTAAAAATAGTAAAAATTTGCATGATCACGCATCGCCAAAGCTATGCGTCCGGAACAGAGACGTCGGCTAAGCCGAATGAATAAACACGCCGCCCGAAGGCGGCGTGCACAATGCGTAAATCCGTCAGGTCCGATCAATAACCGTTGGCCCGGTTCCAGGCGCGCACGCGCTCCTTGTGGATGTCCTTTTCCGCCTTGCGATAGTCCTTCATGTATTCCTTCGCGGCTTCCTTGTCATAGAAACCATAGCCTGGCGCGCGATGGCCATAACCCGGAGCCGCAGGCGGCGGCGGAACCGGGTAGTAACGCGGCCGGCCATAATAGGCGCGCGGCGGCGGCGCTGGCTCGTAATAAACCACCGGCGGCGGATCGTCGTAGTAGAAGAACTGGACCGTCTGGGCCGATGCCGGGGCGTCGACCGCCACGAGCGGTAAAGGCGCAGCCTGTGCGCTGACGGCGCCGAGGGCCAAGCCGCCGACCACCGCACCGAGAACCCACCTACCAAAAGTCATCAACGTCATCTCCTGCCCGGCCACAGCCTGTTCGCCGCGCTATGGTGTCATAATGATACGGCTTAGTTGAACAAGGTATGAACTGACAAGCTTGAACTCCCGCGTGAGGTCAGGAGAGCTTCAGAATGTCGCTGGCATCGAGTTCTTGGAGCATGTCGGTGATCCGCCGCCCCCGTACCGTCAGATCGGGTGCGATCTCTGCCAGCGGCACGAGCACGAAAGCGCGTTCCTGCAGATGCGGATGCGGAATCGTCAGACCAGAATCGTCAACCGTCGCACCGTCATAGGTGAGAATATCGATATCGATGATGCGCGGCCCCCAACGCACCTCGCGGATGCGTCCGAGCTGCTGTTCAACGCGGCGGCACAGGGCGAGCAGATCCGTTGGAGGAAGATCCGTCTCGGCCACGACGCAGGCATTCACGAACCAGTCCTGAGCGACGGGGCCCCACGGCGCCGTTCGATAATCCGCGGAGCGGGCAACGATTCGCGCGCCGCCCTCGTCGAGAGCCGACAGCGCCTTTGCGATGTTGCCGCGCTTGTCGCCCATGTTGCTGCCGAGGCTGAGGGCGACCCTAGCCATCGCGCGAGCGCCTGATCTCGACCGCGACGCTGTCGAGAATGAATGGCACCGGAGCCTCGGGCTTTTCGACCCGAACGATGACGGACTGAACGCGCTCGAAGCCTTCGAGAACGCCCCCGGCAATCGCCTCAGCCAATCCCTCGATCGTATGAAAGCGGCGGGTGGTGCCGAGATCATGAACCAGCTTGGCCAATTTCGCATAACAGACCGACTGGTGATAGTCGTCCGCCTGCCCCGCGTTTTTCAGGTCGAGCGAACAGGTCAGGCTGACATAGAAGCGCTGGCCGAGACGCGCCTCTTCAGCAAAAACCCCGTGATGAGCGTAGAGCGCAAGGCGCGTGAGTATGATGGTGTCGGTCAAGGCTGGCCTCTCAGCAGAATGTCCGCGACGCGGCAGGCCTCCACATGGGCCCGCACATCGTGCGCGCGGATGATGTCGGCGCCACGGCTGATCGCAGCGACATGCGCGCCAAGCGTGCCGAACAACCGGTCCCGCGGCAGCACATCGGGAGCGTAGAAACGGCTCAGGACGGACTTGCGCGATGCCCCGACGAGCACAGGAAAGCCTAAAGCCTTCAACTCCGGCAAACGCCTCAAGGCCTCGAGATTCTGATCCGCCGTTTTGCCGAAGCCAATACCCGGATCGAGAATGACGTGGCTGTCTGGAACGCCAGCCCGTCGGGCCAGATCAAGGGAGTGTTCGAAGAATCGCAGCATATCCGCCACGACATCAAGGCCGGCATTGGCCTCGGCGCGATTGTGCATCACCACCACGAGCGCCCGATGCTCCGCAACCACCGCCGCCATGTCGGGATCGCGCTGAAGCCCCCAAATGTCGTTGACGATCCGCGCACCCGCCGCAAGCGCCATTCGCGCGGTGACCGCCCGATAGGTGTCGATGGAAATGGGTATCTTGAGTACCGGGGCCAGACTGCGAACAACTGGGAGAACCCGTCGCTGCTCCTCCTCGGCCCCGACCGGGACGTGACCGGGCCGGGTGGATTCGCCCCCGACATCGATAGCATCGGCCCCTTCCCGCTCCATGTCCTGCGCATGCGAGAGCGCGGCCTCGCGATCGGCAAACAAGCCGCCATCGGAAAACGAGTCCGGCGTGACGTTCAGGACACCCATGATGAGAGTGCGCGAACCGAGGGAGGTTAAAGGTCCGGTCATGCTGAAACGATGCATTTCGTTAAGGAAACCGAGCCGTTGTCCCGCAGTCGGAACGGCAAGTCCAGTAGATGGCCCCTCCCCCACGCCACGTATGGCTAAGCAATCGGCTCCGAGGGGGTTGACGGCCCCGGAAAACCGGCCTATCTGACCGCCACTCACGAAAGTTCGCCGCCTCGCCCCGAATGAGAATGACTTCGGAAAAGCGAGCGCCTTCAAGAACTTACGGTGGGGGATAGTTTAATGGTAGAACAGCGGACTCTGACTCCGTTAGTCTTGGTTCGAATCCAGGTCCCCCAGCCAGTTGAAAGCGTTAAAATTCAAATACACACCACAATCGTGTCACTGGCTGTCGGCGGCGTGTCACGCCTGCGTCACTTTGATGAACGGTTTCGAACTTCGTCGTCTCTGCACCCCGCCCACGAGCTTTCACCCGGGGAAAGCCCGTAGCGTTCGAATCTCCCCTTTTTCGCCACCGCCTGACAACTTGATATTGTCACGTTGCCGGATCAGAAACTTGGCCTGCCCCGATCGGGCAGGCTAAGCCGGAAGCTCACGCTGGACCTGGACCACCAACCCCAAGCGCTTCACAACCGATCATGCATTAACAATCAAAGCGGATCACCTCGTGAAGGCTAGCCACAGCAAGCCTTCATGCAACGATGGTCAACTGACAATCGTGAGGTTGCCTGCTATCCCGTGGATGGGCGGCCCGAGGGGGCGGGCCCATGCCGAAGTCATGGAGAATTCTGCAGCCCGACAAGACCGGGAATGGTTCAATGCGATTATCGGATCCTCGCTCCGATCATCGCCGCCCTAGCGGCAGACCACTGGAGATCGTTGAGACGATCCCTTTCTTCGATAGATTTTCGATAGTTCGCAAACTCGCTGTCTGCTTCAGCTTGGGTTATCTGCTTCGCATCGACTTCTTCTGCCAATGCAAGCCGTGCACGTTCAAGTTCACCACGGAATGCGAGTGATACCGAAAGCGGCTCCGCTCCGTTCAGACAAATCGCACGCTGAACGGATGTGTCGAACTTACGATTAACGCATTCCGCGTTTTCCTTAGGCAGATTTGAACACCCGCTCAACGTCGAAAGTGATGTCCAAATGGCGAACATCGTGATGGCTCTCAATCGAGATTCCTCCTGATGCAACGAGCGCCCATTGAACGTGATAGGCTTGAAGTCTGGTGCGGCGTGACCGTATTTCCACCGCCCCAGCAGGCGCCGTCCGGCTAAAGATGGCGGAAGTCGTCATAGTACCAGCGAGGAAGGGCTAGGCCTTTCAACCCAGGCACATCCGACTCGCCCCATCCGCCGGCATCATCCCATCCGCTATCTCCCGGTTCGCCTTCGCTTGGTGGGGACGTCGTCACATCGTCATCACTGGAATCGGTCGTGTCGAGATAGAACGATATGCCAAGATTGTTCTTGTACCAGTGCCGCACAAGCTTTCCAGCAGCGTCCAGCTCCTTGTAAACATACTGCCAACCACCCGCATAAGTGTAGCCAGAAATTGTCTCATCTTTAGCGAGAGGATCCCAATATTCCTCAACGATACGCTTGTTGTCGAATGTAATCTTCTTAGAGATTATCCTGTCGGCTTTTTCATCGACAAAGGTCTGTACGACCTTGTCCCACACCTCAGTTCCAAAATCTTGGTCGAAGGTCTCATAGGAGCCGTCGTCATATATTACCCTCTTAAAATACATCTCGTTCTTTGAATTATAAGCCTCTGACTTATATTTCCAAACAAGCGACGTATAATCCCAGGCGCGTTCAAAGCGCTCCTTTGAACCAAACTTTAAGTAAAGCTCCTGCGACAGAGGCAGGTATTTATCGGGAGACGAACGGTCTGGGTTTGCTTTGTAGCGCGTAAATAGCTCATCCCAATCGGAGTGTTCTTTGAGATGGTCGTGATTATCAATAACAAGAATCGCGCCATCCTTAGCTGCTTTATCAAGCAGCGTTGTCATCTTTAAAATCTTAGTCTGGGATTCATTCGTGTAGAGTGTCGTTCTCTTGCTGTAGTCCGTATATTGTTTGTAAATATCGTGGTCGACGACGGCATACTTTCCATCATCGTACAGGATATTTTCCTGAGTAACATCGTTTTCGTTCGTTGCTTTATTGTAGTCATAAAAAATTTTGTAGGTCTTCCACTTAATGGAGGATGTGTAGTCCCATTGCTTGCTGATTCCCTTAACGACAATGCCGCTTTCATCAACCCAGGTGAAGCTCTCCCAGCTCAAGCGAGACGCTTTGTCTTTGAAGAGCACGTGCTCGGACCAGTCGCCAGCTTTGTACTGCCATTCCCATCTTCCGAATGAAAGGGTGGCATGGGTGTCGTAGTTGATCTCTTGCCAGACCCTCTTTGTCCCTTGGAGATAAAGCGTGATGTCACTCCAGTCTTGACCGCTGTAGTCCCACTGTTTGATGATTGTATATGACGCGGTTGATGGGTAGTACGTGTACGATTCCCAATACTTCTGCCCGGACGAGTTAACGCGCTCCTCGAAATTCAGCCACTGCTGATCGCGAACGCTGCCATAGTTGACGCCGTCGGCTTCGTTATAGTCCTTGCCTCTACGAATATATGACCCGTCGTCATTGGTGACGATTTCGATCAGCCAATGCCCTTCGCTGTAGACGTCATATTCGCGGACAGTGTTGTCCCAAGCTGTTCCTGCCGTGTCCCACGCACGCTCGATATAGTCCACAAATGGCGAATAATCTTCGTCCATCGTGTCGAGCTGCCAATATGGCAGGTATGTTCCCGTACGATACTCCGTCTTGCGGACATTCCAGTCGTGCTTGTCGTGGGGATCCCATTCGTAGATCGTCCGGCTCTCATCGTCATTCTCGTATTGCTGCTCGACGGGCTCACCGGTCGCATCGAACGTCTGGACATAGGAATCCCACCTCTCGTCACCATAGTCCTTCGCGTAGGACGTGCGCGAGCCATCGGGATAGAAGACGGTCTCGCTCATCAGCTGGCCGGCGGAATTGCGGCGCTGAATGAAGGTTTCGAGCTTGGTGGGATCGACCGCCCAAGGCCGCCAGCCGAGCGTGCTCTTGGAGCCGTCGCTTTCCGCGACATCCCACGCGGTCGCCGCTTCGGTGTTGATGACGTAGTCCAGCTCGGCCCGAGTCAACAACCCATCATTGAACTGGAATAGTTCGATATCGGCGAGGTCAGTGCCGTCAGGCGCTCCTGCCCGTAGATCCACGATGGAGAATTTGCCGATGGCCGTATTGAAGCGGATCAGATAGTTCTCGCGATTGCCGCTGAGGAGAAGGGTATCGATGCCCTCGCCACCGTCGATGAAATCGACGTTCGGTCCTCCAACCAATATATCATTACCTCCTCCGCCGAAAATTTGATCACTGCCTCCACCTCCATCGAGGCTGTCGTTGCCCTCGCCACCCATAAGCTTGTCGTCGCCAAGGCCTCCGCGCAGAGTATCGTCGCCGGCATCCCCCGTGAGAACGTCATCCCCGTCGCCACCATCGAGGATATCCGCGCCGGCGCCGCCCCACATCCTGTCCCAGCCCGCGCCCCCGTTGAGGGTGTCATCGCCGTCATCGCCGTAGAGATCGTCAGCCCCGCTTTCGCCGTGCAGGATATCGTTTCCTGTGCCGCCGAAGAGATTGTCGCTACCGAGACCGCCCCAGAGGATATCCGCGCCTGCTCCGCCCTTCAGGATGTCATCGTCGCTCTCGCCGTAGAGGATGTCGTCTCCATCCTGGCCGCTGAGCGCGTCGTTACCGTCACCGCCCTTCAGGGTATCGTTACCATTGCCGCCGAGGAGCGCATCGCTTCCCGCGCATCCATAAAGGAGATCGGCACCGTCCCCGCCGTCGAGATCGTCGGCACCGTCGTTGCCCGAGAGCGTGTCGTTACCGTCGTCGCCGCGCAGGCGATCGTTGCCCGCACCGCCAAGAAGATCATCGGCACCGTTGCCGCCCAGGAGGGTGTCATCGGCGTCGTCACCCTTGAGGACATCGTCGCCGTCGCCGCCTAGCAGCATGTCGGTATCATCGCCACCCGTTAGAACATCGTTGCCTGTGCCTCCGGACATCCAGTCGCGTCCGGCCCCACCGGTCAGCGTGTCGTTACCATCGCCGCCGTTGAGTTCGTCGGAGCCGGCGCCGCCGTTGAGTTCGTCAGAGCCTGCATCGCCGAAGAGGATGTCATCGCCCGTTCCCCCATCGAGGACGTCATTCCCGCTACCGCCGTAAAGCTCGTCGAAATCGCTACCGCCTTTCAGGGTGTCGTTGCCATTGCCGCCTTCGAGAAGGTCGCTTTTGCCGCCGCCATCGAGGGAATCGTTGCCATCCCCCCCCTGAAGCGTGTCATAACCCTCGCCGCCGATCAGCGAATCATCGCCTGCCTCGCCGTAGAGCTCGTCGTCCCAGCCTTCGCCGTCGAGCTTGTCGTTCCCGTCACCGCCCTTCAAAACGTCGTCTTCGTTGCCGCCGAGCAAGACGTCGTTCCCGGCGCCTCCATAAAGCTTGTCCGCCCCGTCACCGCCATTGAGCGTATCGTTCCCGGCCTCCCCGCGCAGAACGTCCTGATCGGCATCTCCGTTCAAGGTGTCGTTCCCATCGCCGCCTTTGAGGGTGTCATTCCCATCGCCGCCACGGAGAATGTCGTCGCCATCCTCGCCCGTGAGCTTGTCGTTTCCGCCGCGCCCCCACATGTTGTCGATGAGTGTCGTGCCCTTGAGCACGTTGTCGCGACCATCTCCATAGGTCTTGAGTTCGCGCATTTCACCGAGGCCGAGTTTCTTCGCCTCCATGAGAGTTGCTGTCCACGCATTGGCGAACGCCGATCCCGGCTCCTTCGCAATGAGAAAATTGATGACTTCCGCGTTGCGGATGTACTTCTCATATTCCGCGGCAATGGAGATATCCGCTAGAAGCCCCGAAACGCTAGGAGCTTTCGAGCGCTCAAAGGCAAGGCGTTTGAAGGCATTGCCGCCGGAGAGCTTCACGTCCGAAAGGAGTTGCAAGACGCCCTTATCTGCGACGTCCGCCCACGCCTTATCTGGATCAGGGGTGATCCTGCTGAGAAAGTCATAGGCGGACTTATCAGGCATGTAGACCGTATAGGTCTTTCCCTTCTGCCAATACCCGACGCTAGCAGTTGTCGGGTATTCCAGCCCGCTTATTTTGGCTCCCATAAGATCGACAATGCTGTTGACGAGATTCGCCTGGGAGGTGGTGATGTTCTCGAACGTCCTCGAATTGCCTTCGTTGTCTGACCCGTAATTTCCAGCGAGCGCTCGGCCTTGATAGGCATCGATCCAGACACTGCCCCACGACTTCTCGTCAACACCAAAGGCGTTACCGAGCGCTGTCCCCAAAACAGTACCGAGGAAGGCGCCAATAAAGGCGCCGATGCCGGGCAGAATCGTGCCGAGGATCGTCGACATTGCAGTCGTGACCTGGGCCGATGCGACGGAGACGCCAATGGTGGATCCAACCGAGCCGCCGATGCTGGTTCCCCACGATGCCTGCGTGTTGTCCGGCGGGAGAACCTTCGCGCCCAGATAGCTCCCCAAATAACCGCCCACTGCCGTCGAGACATTGCCGAACAGCTGCTTTGCATCAAACCCATTGAAGAGCTTCGACGGATCGGCCGCCCCACCCGGCTTGGCAGCGTCGAAGGCGATGGTTTCGATGTTCTTGATGAGTTGAACCGTGATCGTCTGGCCAACCGTGTTGAACAAGCCTCCCTCGAAACCGTCCAGACCGAGTTGTTCGCTCAACTCACCGATCAAGAGCGAAGCAATGCCGCCCTCGAGTGCGCTTTGAAAGTTCAACGCAGTGTCTTGGTGAATATCGTTGAATGCGGCCTTCCCAGCCTCGGACAGAGTATCACTAAATGACTTCCCGCCCATGATGACGGATCCAGACAGGTGAAAGCTGTTCTGGATAAATTGTGCGAGGTTCTTCGTAATTGTGCCGATGACTGTCGATGCCGCAACCTTCGCAAAGAAATCATCGCCGGCGACGATGTTCCCGATTGCCGAACCGAGCGAATTCGCCGCGTTTTCGAAGGTCTTATCTTTGAATTCTATATAATCGACCTCACGGCTCGTCTCCTTTCCGTTGGTATAAGTGACGTTTTGCCGGACGGTTGCACCATCACCGCCGGGAGTATCCGGCCCGTAAACGAGCGTTTCTTTTGTTCTTATTGTGTTGCCGTGACCGTCATTCTCGCCGCGAACCGCGACTAGAATTCCATCCTTGCGAACGTAGATCATGTCGCGCGCATAGCCGTCAGCATCAGGAAGTGCTGCGATAAGTTTTGCCCCCTTTGGCAAATATTGGGTGACAGAATCGTTATGCACTCGCACACCGTTTGCCACGTAAGTATGCAGATCCTCTACTTCAAAGTTATATGTTTTCCATCCAGCCTCAACTTGAGGATCCAGCGTTATATTGCCGTGAGATATTTGACAGTCATGTTTTGCCTCTTCAAAAAGATGAGCTGTCTTTTCGGAGTAAACGATTTGCTTCGCCGAAACGGCTACAACTGAGCCATCACGAAGAACGACCTGCGCGTCACTAGCTAGGATTTCGTCAATCCGCTTGAAATCACCATTGGTAGTCAAGAAACGATGACCAGGCGTCGTGACAAGCTCCTCAGACGTAGCATCCGCACTACTCTGACGAGGAGCATCAAAACGGAGAACTAACCACTTTTCAGTTATGCCCGAGAAAAGACGAACAACCTTACAGGCTTTTAAATTAAAGGATTGGGCTCCCTTCGCAGCAAACGCGAGAACATAATCTCCTGGACAAATTTGTTCTATCGATTTTTGCGACCCGTCAGCCATATCAACCTTCGTGCCGGCTGGGAAGCAGTGTTTTACGCTTTTGCCTGTCTCGTAATCAACGAGAGTATTTATTTTCGATCCACTTCCGGATGATTCTTGATAATCAAACGGACCAATATCTCCGCTAAAGCTCGGCGAACTTGAATCACCAAGAAATTCATATACAAAAAATTTATTACCCCAAAATGGCGTTGAGAGTACAGTTTCTCGAATACCTTCTTTATAGCCTTCAACTTTCTGAATCGTATCTGCTAATACCTCCAACTGATCATTTGACAAATTACTAAGCTTCTCAGAGCCGGAAACTCCCAAGGCGTCTCTAACGATCTTCTGATATAGTGCCGTATTATTTTCATGACTGGGAGCATACGCTGCTATCACCTCGTCAATAGTTCTCGCCTGATATTTCTGCGTCTGCAATAGGGCTTCCATTGCATTTCTACCAACTTCATAATTGGCAAAAATAGCAAATCCATCCTTGTCGCGCCCAATAGCGCCGTGCTTACGCGCAAAATCTCCATCGACAAGATTTCCAGGATTGAAGTTACGCCCCGCCCGAGAGCCCCCGGTAAATATATCAACCTGACCATTTGCACTTATGTATACGCGAGACAGGCCCTGACCATGCGAAGCAAATGTGTAGCTCATCGAGCCCCCTAAGTTAGACCGGCTTTTATTTAAGAATTTCTTCAATTTTGCAGATCTTTGGGATCTTGCGAGACGATTTTAGGCCAAAACTTAACCGCGTCTGGCCCGGTATGCTTTGATCGTTGTATTCCAACTCGAGCATGTCAATAGTTGTATTACTTTCCCCAAGACTATTTTTTATGCGAATCAACTTCGGAAAAGCGTTTGTAACATTTAAAATAAACTCATTTGAAAGGCACTCAAAACCTGATTTTATCAGGAAGTCATCGTAAGGCCCATTTTTATTCTCAAAAGATATTATATGTTTTTCATCGTTAAGCTTAAAATAAAACATGTACAAATAGTACGAATGATTATTGAAATTATTTCTGTAATATTTATCTATAAAAATTTCTTCCGATCTATTCTCACCGGCATAAAAAGAACCGTTATCCATCTCTTTCCATTGGGAGCGGGAATAAATTTCATCATTCGCCCTTGATGCGATAGATTGCATAAAAGGAAAAATAAGCCATGAAACCAATAATACCGAGGTTTTACGATTAGATTTCATTAGAGAGTCACAGCCCTAGTTCTTTATACGTTGCCATACGGTTATTTGTATATGCGCCGTCTCAGTTTTGATCGAATCATAGTCGCCGCTGTTTAAGTTCCGGAGCAGAGCTGAGCTTGCGAGACTCCTTGCTCCTGTGCCAACCCCGAAAATACAAAATCTCATAATTTTTAATAACTTCAACAAGCTCATCGATAGCTTTGTATTCGCCCAACATCGTAATTTACCTTATGCTATATTTAAATTTGATCAAAGAAACCTCATTTATATAGTTTGCAATCCCAATATTTACTTTCTATAATTATGGGAACTCCGTTGGTTAGACCCCGTCCGTCCAAAATCATTCCATAGATGTACTGTGTATTACGATCAGATATGAAGTAAATTACATTCATATTATCTGCATTTCCAAGCCCACGAATTTCTTTTTTCCGGGGCCCCTTGTTCCATTTCTTGTAAATTGGAACAAAGCCTTCGAATTTTGCTAAGCATGTTATGTAATATTGATTTTTAAGTGGGGCTTTATCCCTTTCGTCCGGGTTATCAACACCACTCTCCACTCCAGTATAGTCGCTCTTCTCAGCCGGGCTTCCGACAGTATAACCGTCGAATCTAAACGGCAGAGCTGAACCTAAGGTTGCATCAGTTTCCTTGGTCGCAATTGCCTTGGTAGACTTCTCCTTTTTGTTAGCTGCGGCAAAAGATCCGGAAGAGCTGAAGATGAATATAGAACCCAACGCTATGCCCGCTGCGATGCCGCGCCGGATGCTGGGGCACTGCTTGTTCATGGCTCCCGCGATAGCGGACGGAGATTCCCCCAACTTCTGAGCCACCTGCTTTATGAATTGAGCCTGATTCCGAAGATAGTTAAGTGTGAAAATGTTAAACTTCACGTCAGTCATTCCACCCCCCTGTTTTAAGATTCTATTGCAAGCAAAGCATTTTTTGACCAAAAAAATAACATAACAAAGAATATAGAAAGAAAAACGAATAATCTTTTGCTAATATCAACGTTTTTGAATATTAATATTCTATACAACAACAGAAGAAAAACAAACGACTCTGGAAATATAATACAGTAAACGAAGATTCCGTCCATTATGGACGACGCCCCTTCCAAAAAATGGAATAAATAAATTGACGATGTCAAAATAAAATATGAACCATATAAAGATAATATAGTTTTACTATAAATACTCCATTTTGAGGCCAAAGTTAAAACAACATAGATTGAAAGGGCAGCTATAAATACGAATAACTCCATATTGCTCATCATAACATGCTGAAAGATATTCGCTTTCATTGAATACATTTAATCCTTGTTCTTTGAGAGCGCTATTCTCAGCCGAAAATTCATCCTTGTGCTCTTTAAGCTAGACAACAAAGAAATTTTTATTCATCATCATCTTCAATTTTTTCGATAAAAGCGCCATTTTTATCGCCTCAGCCGCCCCATTCCCATCCGCATCATAGTACAAAGCCCCACTCCCCGGGTCATAGATCACGCGATCATCTGCATCGTGCGCTTCGCTACCTTTCCAGAACATCTTTGCACTCAGCTTCTGCGGCTTCGCCAATGAGCCTTTCTTGCCCAAGGCCTTGAAGACGGCATTGTCGAGATAGATCGCGTCGTCTTTCGCCTGGAAGTCGATGATCCTGTCGATGTTGATTTTCTTGTGCGGCGTGGTGTCGAAGACGAAGAGGTCTTTGCCCGCACCGCCCTGCAGCGTATCGTTGCCCTGCTTGCCGAAGAGCATGTCGTTTCCGACCCCGCCGGACAGCTTGTCCCGACCACGGCCGCCGATGAGCGTATCGTTGCCGTCAGTGCCATGCACCCATTCAAGGCCGCTGCCTTTGGAGCCGACGACGATCGTTTCGTCCTGCACGTCGTCGAGCGTGATGGTGAAGGCCTCGTCGAGCGTGAAACCGTCTGCCCCCGTCGCCCGCACGACGACCTTGT
The DNA here is from genome assembly GCF_015694465.1 of Microvirga alba. Taxonomy (GTDB): domain Bacteria; phylum Pseudomonadota; class Alphaproteobacteria; order Rhizobiales; family Beijerinckiaceae; genus Microvirga; species Microvirga alba. The sequence continues at coordinate 637,021 of NZ_JADQDO010000001.1, read as the reverse complement.
AGGAACGGTCCGTCTCATAATCGAGCCGCGAGCCGCCATTGGCGACGAGGAGACGATCTCCCTGAATCGCGAAGCGCTTGTCAGCATCGTCGAGGAGCGAGAAGGAGAAGTTGTCTCCTCCGCCCAGAACTTTCGCCGTCAGGATACCGACGAATGAGCCGGAGGCAGACAGCTCCGAGACATGGGAGGAACTGAGCAGGATTTTCGGTGGCTCGACGGTGACGTTCTGCTCGATGGTGACGGAGGCTGTCGCCTTGCGCCCGCCCTCATCACCCAGGGTGATCACCACCTGCTGCTGGCCACTGACTTGAGGAGCCTTGTCGGCCGTTGTGAACGTGATCGCGCGAACGATCTTTTCAACCCGCTCGGAACTTGTCTGCGCGCTGTTGAAGGCGATGCTGAGGCTTGCGTCGCCCGCCTCCCACAACATGCCGACTTCGACGCCATCGACCTTCACGATGCTGCCGGCGTTGTAACCGCTATCGAGCGTCACCGCGCCTTTTGTGTCGATGCCCAGACGACCCGGCGCATCGTAGCCTCGAAGAGCCATCGCATTGAGCAGTGTGTAAGTGCCGTCTTCGTCGGAGATCGTCGCATTACTCCCGGCATCGACGAACACTGTTTGGCCGACGCCCGCTTCGATGCGGTCTCCGTGCAACTTCCCGATCACAGGCGCATGATTGATGTGCTCTCCAAGAGCATCCAAGACAGTATCGATTCCCTGTCGATGCAGGGCCTTCACCTCAGCCGGAGTGAATGTGACGGATATCGCCTCAAGCCGGTCACTTTGACTATCGAGCCCCCAGGCGAGCAGCGCCACATCCCTGGTGGAAGCGATGATGACGGCATTGTCAGTTTTTAGGGAAAGTCTGTCGATCCCGATCAATGTCTTACGAGTGAAGTCGAACGTCTCTCCGTAGAGAACCAACTCATCCCAATGCGTTTTCGGGGCGTCGCCGCCGTCGAAGGTCGTGATGCCCGAAAATCGATCCTGGCTCAGGATGATTGTGTCGTGCTGATCGGACCCGCGAATGGTCTCGACGCTGGACAGGACGCGCGGCAGGCGCAGATCGAACTGGCCGCCGTCTAGCAGTTGAAGGGTATCGCTCCCCAGACCACCTTCGAAGACGCTGTCCGCAAGCCCGGCGGGATTGACTCTGAAGACATCACCACCGGCCGTTGCCAGATCGGAGAACGGAGAGATCAGCTTTCGGGGCAGCGCACTCGACATGGCGTTAGGTCAACAAAAACAAAGGGTTGCAGCCGGATGGGGTTCGAAGGCGCAGACCATAGGCATTCACGTTAATGTTGTAAAGTTTCGATTTCGACAATTTCTGGATGCGCAATCAGATGCGCCGTGTTGGCACTCAATCACCATTGCGGCGGGATCGGTTTGAGAGATTCGTAACGCGTCACGAGCCAAGCTTGGAGCATCGACAGACATCAGGCCGTGGCCGATCCTCAATCCCGACCCGGGCGCGACTGCTGGGGATAGGACCGCCGTGTGAATACGTAACGTTCAAGCGGGCGGCCTCAGGCAGAGCAAGCTATGCAGGAGTGGAAATCGCATCGGGATAAACGGGGAACCTAAAATGCCACTCGATTGGGCCCTCGCTTTCGGCGCCGCGAGCAATGCTCTCAAACTCGCTCAGGATCTCCAAGCGATCGACAAAGAAATGGCCGCAGCAGACATCAAGCTAAAAGTTGCCGATCCCACGACAGCCGGACCTGAAAGTCACTCTTGTTGAAGCCCGCGAGGGGGCGGCCGCGAAGCAAGCGGAAATCGACCGCCTAATCGCCCTCATCAAGAAACGCGATGAAGAAACCGTCATGCCGCCCTTGCTTCTGCCTGCAAAAGACTCGCAGACCTGATCGCGAACGGCGTTCCTACGCTGAAGATCGACAAGCTCCTTTTCAAGCCGCTCAAAGATCGGCGGACACACGTCGCCATGCCGTCGGATCACCCTGAGCAATAATCGGCGTCAATAGCGCGGAATGATGCCTTTTTCCTGTGACGCAGAGGCACCTTAATTCCAATCAAGTCGATTACTTTCATACCCAAAAAATTCAGCCAACTTATCCCCGGACGCACGGATACAGCCTCGCGTCAGCCCGGTTAACTAAGCTTTATCTTAACTAGTTGCGTGCATAGAAACCGGCAGTTTCAGATCATTGGCCTAACAACTCATAGGCAATCTCTCAGGAGCACCTGATGAAGTCTTCTCTGCGCTTGATGGCTCTGGTTCTTGGCCTCACGCTCACGCCGGCAGCATCCTTTGCGCAGCAGGCCCTCAGCCCCCCTAGCGCGACATCGGGGCAAACGACGGCCGCGCCGGAAGCGACATCCGCTCGAATCGTCCTGGTGGAATGGCGGATCAAGAAGGGACACGAGGACGAGTTCCTGGAATACTGGTCGAAGCGTGCGACTGTTGCCGACCGCTCCGGCCTCATCGGCGAGTTTCTGAGCCGAGTCGAGGATCGGAAGCAGTTTCCCTGGATGGTTTGGAACCTTGACCGGCGCTGGACCACCTTCGTGAACGTGGGATTTTGGCGCCATGGCGATGATTTCCATCAACAGATTGGCCGCTTTATCGACAACTCGAAACCGCCGCTGGCGTTCGAGGCCCAAAAGCGGCGCCGGGTGTTCGTCGCTCCCGAACGTTGGCGGATCGGCTCCTCACCCTTCCTGACTTCTGATCACTCAAGCGTTCGCTGATCTCGGATACCGGCTCGCAATGCTGAAAATCGCACCGACCTATCCGTTGAAAGGCGTCGAAATGCCATCCGACCAGCCCCTTCGGCTGCGTGACCTGATCTTGGTTCTCTTGCTGTCCGCGGTTATCGTGGTCCCCATCTGGCTCTTCATTTGGGAGCAGCTCCCCTAGCACCTGGGGGTCCTGTACGTTTCGCGCGTGCGGATCTTCCGCACGCGCTTCAATCCCTTACGCTCACCGAAAAGACCTCGTGACCTGCGCCGTTTCGCACGCGCACGACCTCGACCTCCGGTCCGGTGGCCTGAGGGAGGCGCGCCTTTTGCATCACCTTCATGGCGCGCTCTTTCGCGACCTCGACGGCATCGGTGCGAACAAGAATCCGGCGGATAATGCGGCCGCCATCCGCTTCCGGGCCGAGGGATTCGATGTGGTAGATTTCGTACATGAGGTGTTTACCTCACGAGCGGCCCGGAAAAGCAAGAGAAGGTCGGAGTTGGCGTCGCGAGACGAGCGGGCAGCCGCGCCGCGAAAGCCGCGCGCTTACTGATAGCAAGAGTAATTTGGCACCCGTGTATAGGCACCGCACCTATGCAGGCGGCATGCCGTCCTTGATGGCCTGTTTGATATGGGCCCGTAACTCTGGCGTGTCCTGATGCTTGTGCACAGCCACGGCATGTTGCACGGCAGCGTCCACGAGTTCGCTCTCGGTATCCGCCATGAGGGCCAGCGAACAATGCGTCTCGCTCGGAACTTCACGGCAATCAATGAACTTGCGTCCCATGATTTTCCTCCCTGTTCGATTCGGAATGAACGATCCAGAGGCAGAGTCACTACGAGCCATATTTGGGGCCTGATCGCGCCGACGCAATTGGGCGGCCTCATCGAAGTTGCGTCAGCTTGGGCCGGACCTCGAAACCTCAGTCGGTATCTTCCGCGCAGGGCCAGCTTTGCGGTCGCGTCAGACCAGCAGGAATCTTGGTTTCGGCGGTGCCGCAAGCCATATCGAGCTGAGCTTGAATCAACCCGATCGTCCCAATCAGGTTCGTTCCGCCCAACTGGGTCAGATAAAGGTAGGACCGGGTCAGGTTGACGCCTTGGAGATCGGTTCCATCCAACTTGGCGCGGGAAAGGTTCGAGTAGCTGAAATTGACACCGTCGAGCTTCGCGCTCTGAAACACCACGCGCGCCAACTCAGCCCTCGACATGTCGGCACCCGTCAAATCGGCGCCAGTGAAATCTGACCGGTTCAATTCGGATTTGGCAAAGTTCGCGCCGACAGCCTTTGCCTGGGCGAAATTCGAGCGGTTCAAATCCGCCGACCCGAAATTTGTGCCCGCGAGATTGGCCCGGCTGAAATTGCTGCGCCAGCCGATGGCCTTGGTGAAATCGGCGCGGGCGAGATCGCCCCCCTCGAAGCGTGTGCGGCTGATCTCGGTTTCATCGAGTTTGGCGTTGACCAGTTTCGACGCCGACAGGTCGCTGAAGGTCAAAAGGGATCTGCTGAAGATGGCGCCGGTCAGGTCGTCATCGGTCAACAGCAGGCGGGCCTTCGAGCAATTCGACCAATCGACGCCGGGATTTGGAGCGTCCTGGCACGCTGCCTCGGCCCCCCCCGCGAACGCCCACAGGAGCAAAGCGGCCCCGACGTATGGGACGAACTTCGCGGCGATGCATGCTCTCGTCGAACCCCTCATTCCATACGCTCCACATTGTCCTCTCGCGAACTGGAATTCAGACTACGCCAGGACCGAATATGGCGCACGGATCTTTCATTCGGCCGGGCTGACTAGGCCAATTTTCTTAAAAGGCCGCCTTTCTCAAGCTGTCGTTAAGCAGCGATCCCCTAAGGGTAGCGCACGGATTGGTTCTGTGAGCAGAGAATGAAAAGAACTATCGCCCTGAGTATGACACTGGCTCTTTTCGCCCCAATCGCCGCGGAAGCGGCACAAGGCAATGTTCGCCGCGGCCGGGCCATCGCGAAGGAATACTGCTCCATGTGTCATGCCATCGGCAAGACCGGCGCCAGCCCCAAGGACGGCACGATTCCGTTTCGGGATCTGCACACACGCTACCCTATCGACAATCTCGACGAGGCGCTGGGCGAGGGTCTGGTGATCAACCACCCGGACATGCCCGAGATCACGTTGACCGTGCCGCAGATCTACGACTTCAAGGCCTTTGTCCGCAGCCTGAGCAAGTAAAGACTCTGCCGTCACTAGGAACGAGTTCCGGCAAAGACTCGACTTCCCTTGTCCATGGTCTAGGTTCCCTTTCGTCAATACGGGACCCTACCATGCGAATTTCAGCGGCGATGCCGGCCCTCCTCCTTGTCGGAACCATTCTAGGCGGCTGCAGTACCGGTGCGCCACAAGGCGTTCTGCCCCGGGATGGCGTTCCGCCGCCGCCCTCGTTGACCGGCCGCGCGCAGAGAGCAACGGCACCGCAAACCTCGGCGACACCCCAACGCCGCACAATCAGCGTGCCGGATCGGATCGTGACCCCGCGCCCCTCATCGACAGCCTTTGAACCGGTCATGACTGGTCGCGGAATCGGAGCCGGTTTCCGGTTCTGATTGTCAGAAAACGGATTCCGCTTTTCTGTATCACGCTCCAAGAGAAAACCTCCCCGTGGAGGATTCCGGGGAGATTCTCTGCTTCGGAAGCCTGCCCTACTTCACGAAAGTCTTGGACAGGCCGACTGTGCGATCGACGATCATCACCACCGCGAGGGTGAGGAAGATCAGGAGCACGGATACGCTCGCGACCAGCGGATCGGCGCGGCTTTCCACATGGTGGAAGAGCTGAACCGGCAAGGTGCTCAGGCGCGGTCCGGTGAGGAACAGCGTGATCACCACCTCGTCGAAAGAGACGAGGAAGCACAAGGCCGTCGCCGCGACGATGCCGGGCGCCATCATCGGCAAGGTCACGCGCCGGAACACGGTGATCGGCCGTCCGCCAAGGGTCGAAGCCGCCTCCTCGCACGCGAGCGGAAGATTGCCGAGCGTGGTCGCAAGGACGCGAAGCGCATAGGGCATCGTGATGACGAGATGCCCGATGACCAGCCCCGAGAACGTGCCGAGAAATCCAATCGACGCGAAGACGATGAGGATCGCGAGACCCAGAACGATGGTTGGCAGAAGCAGCGGCGCCGTAAAGAAATTGTAGAGGAAGCCGGAGCCCGCTGTCCGCATACGCACGATCACGTAAGCCGCCGGGATCGCGGCGGCGAGCGAGATCACGGTGACGATCGCACCGAGCAGCAGGCTCGTCCAGAAGGCCGAGATCATGGCTGAGTTGTTCAGGAGCGCCGTGTACCACCGGAACGACCAGCTCGCGGGCGGGAACGAGAGGACCTGCTCGCCACTGAACGAAATCGGCACGACGAGGATCACCGGCGCGAGCAAGAACAGGAACAGGACCGCGACGAGAACCTTCATGGGCAGGGATGTAGTGTTGGTTTCCATGGACCTGCTCCTACTCGATGACGCGCAACACGCGGGCATAGACGGCGAGCGCCGCGCCGAAGATCACAAGCACGAGGATCGACAGCGTCGCGGCGAGCGGCCAATTCAGCGTGACGATGGCCTGATCGTAGATTTCCGTGGCGAGCAGGAACACGCGTCCTCCCCCCAGCAGCTTCGGCGTAATGAAGGACGACACCGCCAGCACGAAGCAGAGCAGGCAGCCGAGCGCGATGCCCGGAAGCGTCAGGGGCAGAATGACCCGCCAGAAGGTCTTGGCCGGCGGAGCGCCGAGCGTCATCGCGGCCTCTTCCACGCGTGGGTCGAGACGCCCGAAACCTGCGAGCAGCGACAGGATCATGTAAGGCATCAAGATCTCGGTGAGACCAATCACCACGCCGGTGGTGTTGAACATCAGCCGGGGCGGCGTAATGCCGAGGGCGGCGATGGCGCTGACGATCGGCCCCTGGTCCGCGAGCAGCGCGATCCAGCCATAGGTGCGCACCACAGCCGAAGTCAGAAGCGGCGAGATCACGAGAACGGTGAGAAATGTCCGCCAGCGCCCCGAACTGCGGTGCAGATAGAGCGCGATCGGATAGGACACGACAAGCGTCAGGAAGGTAATGCCGAGGCTCACCGAAACCGAGTTCACGATGAGTTCGAGATAGAACGAATCCCCGAACAGGCCGGTCCAGTTGGAGAGAATGAACGCCTCGCGTACGCCGCCGCCCGCGAGCGCCTCATTGAAGGACATCCGCAGCAGGTTGAGGACAGGCAACACAAAGCCGATGGCGTTGATGAGCGCGATGGGCAGAAGCAGCGCGACGGCCGTCCCCGTCCGGCCAAGCGCCAGGCGAGGCATCGCGGGAGCCGGATGGGCGGTAGCGACCGCGCTCATGCGCCCCTCCCGAACACCATGGTGTCCTCGACACGCCAGCTGAGCGCGACGGGCGCGCCTGCTTTCCAGAACCCGCGACCATGGTCGGAAGCCGCTTCGACGATGACCTCCGTCCCCGCCACATCGACGTGATATTGCAGCAGATCGCCGACGAAAGTGACCCGCGTGAGGGTTCCCGCAAGCCGGTTGAACCGCTCGGCCGAGCCTTCCGGGCTGGCATTCGCATCGACGAGCTTGATGCGATGCGGGCGAACAAGGATCTCGACCTTGCCGCCGGGGCGGCCGGGAACGCGCAAGACCGCCGTGCCGATAATGACGGTGCCATCGCCGTTCGCGCTGCCTTCAAGACGGTTCGTGCGACCGACGAAGGAGGCGACGAACGGCGTTGCCGGGGCCTCGTAAACATCGATCGGAGAGCCGATCTGTTCGAGCTTGCCGCCCTTCATGACCACGACCTTGTCGCACATGCTGAGCGCCTCGACCTGATCGTGCGTGACGAAGACGGCAGTGATACCGAGGCTTTGCTGAATGTCGCGGATTTCCGTGCGCATCTCGTCGCGTAGCTTGGCGTCGAGGTTCGAGAGCGGCTCGTCGAGCAGCAGGATCGACGGCCGGATCACCAGCGCCCGCGCCAGCGCCACACGCTGCTGCTGGCCGCCGGAGAGTTCGCGCGGCTTGCGTTCGGACAGTGCTTCGAGCCGCACCATCGCGAGCGCTTCCTTCACGCGCTTCTCGATCTCGTGCTTCGGCACGGATCGCATTTCGAGGCCGAACGCCACGTTCTTCGCCACCGTCATGTGGGGAAACAGCGCGTAGCTCTGGAACACGAGCCCCATGTCGCGCTTGTAGGTCGGCGTGGTGGTGATGTCGCTCCCGCCAACGATGATACGGCCATCGCTGGGGGTAATGAGCCCCGCGACCATACGCAGGGTCGTGGTTTTGCCACAACCAGAAGGCCCAAGGAGAGCGACAAGCTCTCCCTTCGGCACCGCGAGGTCCAGAGCGGCCACGGCGACGGAGTCGCCGTAGCGCTTCGTGAGCCCATCGAGGCGCAGATGCACGTCGCTGTCGGTTGAGGCGGTCGGGGTCCCGGAGAGGATCTTTTGATGCATCATGGTGTGCTCCGTGCGAGCCTTCGGCGAAAGCATGATCGGGAAAGCGGGAACGGTTTCCAGATCATGCGCAAATAACAAACGGAAAAGGCGATTGCGCTGACAGGCGGCCAGCGCAATGTCGCGTTAGCGGCTGAGCGGAATGATGCGGCGGCGCCACTGTTCCGTGATGCCATCGCGAATACCCGCGACGGCGATCCAGTCGATGGCGATCATCTTGTCCATGGCCCCTGCCGCCGTGCGTGCGAGTGCCGCGTCCGAGATCTTCGCCTTGGAATTAGTCGGCGCATAGAACATCGCCTCCGTGAACGCCGCTTGCGTCTCGGGCTTCAGCGCGTAATCGATGAAGGTCTTCGCCGCGCTGCTGCTGGGCGCGTTCTTCACCAGGTTGATGGTGTTGATCTGGAAGCCACTGCCTTCCTGCGGCAACACCACGCCGAGCTTGCCACCCGAGCTATTGGCATAGACCTGCGCGCGGGCATTCCAGCCGATGCCGAGAGACGCCTGGCCGTTGGAAATCGGGGCGTAAACGTCGGGCTTCGGGTCCCAGGTCTGCACGTTCGGCGCAAGTTCGCCGAGTTTCTTGATGCCGGCTTCGACGCTCTTTTTGTAATCGTCGCCGCCCGCCATCTTGTTGGTGATGATGGTCAGCGTCGTGCCCTGAATGTCGGGAACGGCGGGAATGGCCACCTTGCCGGCATATTGCTTGTCCCAGAGAGCATTCCAGGAGGTCGGAGCGGCTTTCACCTGATCCTTGTTGTAGAGCAGAACGAGGTTGTCGAAGGTTACCGCGACGCCGTTGACGCCCTCGGCGCGGGCTGCCGGATAAAGGTCGGCGACATTCTTCGAGACGCTCTCGTCGATCTTGTCGAACAAGCCCTCGTCCGTGCCGGCCTTGGACACCGACACGTCCATGATAACGACGTCGATCTGCGGCGCGGTCTTCTGGGCGCGGAGCGTACCGAGCATCTGGGCGGAGTTCGGCATGCCGTAGAACTCGACCTTGATGTTCGGATGAGCCTTCATAAAGGGCTCAACGACCGCCTTCACGTAGTGATCCTGGAAGATGCCGCTATAGGCCGCGAGCGTGACCGTTTCGGCGAAAGCGGGTGTCGACGCGGCGAAAGCCAGCGCCGACACGCCAAGAAGAGTTTGCAGTTTCGTCATTGTCTTATTCCCTCTGAATTGTGCTGCGATTTCTTCGAGGCCACCGCGTCAGGCGACGCGGCGGAGTTTCTCTTCCACGATGCGGGTGGCGCCCGACAGGTCCGGCAGCTTCTCGCCGTTGCGCAGACGCTCCAGCGTCTTGATCTCGGCTTGCTGCATGCCGATGGCGCGCTCTGCCACTGCCTTGGCGTCGGCAGGGTTGAGGACGATCACGCCGCTCTCGTCGGCGAGGATCGCGTCGCCCGGCTCGATCACCTGTCCGCCGACCGTGACGGGCACGTTGATCGCACCTTCAAGGCCGAGGATCTTGGTGGTGATCGGCGCGGGGCCACGGCACCACATGCCCATCTCGACCTTGCGAATTTCCGAGAAGTCGGTCGCGGGGCCGTCGATGATGCCGGCCTTCACGCCCGCGATCTTCATGGCGTGCGTGACAACGCCGCCCCAGCAGGCATGCTTGTCGTCGCCGCAGCGATCCACCACCACGATGTCGCCCGGACGGACGAGCTTGGTCAGATAATGCAGGATCGTGCTGTCCGCATGCGGCAGGCGCACGGTGACGGCGGTTCCGGCGATCCGCTTCTCAGGCAGCACCGCGCGCAGTTCGCGGTCGAGGAAGCCGGAATGGAGGAAGTGGCCGACGGTCGCGGTCTCGACCTGCTCGAGAAGCGCGACAAGCTCCTGAGAGATCTGCTTCGGCATGGGGTTGACGGTAAACATCGAAGAACTCCTCAGGACAGAACGTGGTGCTTGGCGACCGGCACGTTGCCGCGCACGACGCCGTTGTAGTCGAGGTCAAGACGGGCGGTGGTGTTGGACACACGGTCGGAGCATTGCGCAACGATGTGGCCCCACGGATCGATGACCATGGAATGGCCCCAGCACCACTTCTTGCCTGCAGCATGGGCGCCGACCTGACCGACGGCCAGGAAATAGGTCTGCGTCTCGATGGCGCGGGCGCGAGCCAGCACTTCCCAGTGATCCTTACCCGTCATCAGGGTGAAAGCCGCGGGCAGTACGATCACATCGGCACCGGCGTCACGCAGTTTGCGGAACAGTTCCGGGAAGCGGATGTCGTAGCAGATGGCGCAACCGACCGTCACATCGCCGACCTTATAGGTCACGACGTCCTCGCCACGGCTGATCGTGTCGGATTCGCGGTAGCTGACGCCGCCGGGGGTGTCGACGTCGAACAGGTGGATCTTGCGGTACTTCGCGATTTCCTTGCCCTTCGGGTCGAAAACCAGCGTCGTGTTGTAGTGGCTGTTGCCGGCGCGCTCGACGACGCTGCCCGCATGGATCGTCACGCCATGCTTGGCGGCCAGTTCCGACATCAGGCGATAGGCGTCGCCATTGGGAAATTCCTCGCCACTGCCGTGGACGTTGTCACGGCCTTCCCCGAGGTATGCATAATATTCCGGCAGAACGATGAGATCGGGGGATTCCTCGCTCACGGCTTTCTCGATCAGGGCAGCGGCAGTTTTAAGGTTTGCCGCCTTGTCATCCCCGGAATTCATTTGGATTAGACTGACTTTCACGTCCCGGCCTCCGTTGGAACTAAGGCCGACAGGTTGGGCGAGCGGGGCAAGTCAGCACAAACGCGAAATACTTTTCCTAGAGGGCAAGTTTTGTTTGTTCGGCACTGCACAACGAGCGTTTTCAAGGATTTTTCTGCTCCCTACCACGACGCTCCGTCCGTTTGGGCGAGGGAGAAAGTGCGCGCGACATCCTGCGCCATCTGCGCAGCGACCGCCGAGATCAGGTTGTCGGGGTGGTCGTAATAGACCGCCTGGAAGGTGAGCGGCGGAAAAGCGGGTGTGACATCAAGCTCGATCAGGGCGCCAGAGGCGAGCCGATCACGCACGATGACCTTGGGCAGCGGCGTAATCCCAATCCCATCCTGCGCGAGTCGCATGATGGTGGCGAGAGAGTTGGAATTGTAGATCGTGGGATCTTCGATCCCTGACTCGGCGAGCAACCGCTGCACGCGATGATGAGGCTGACTGTCCTTGGAATAGGCGAGAATCGGCTGATCCGCGATCTCGGCCAGCGCCAGCGGCCGGTCGGGAAAGCCGAGCTTCGGGCTTGCCAGCCAGGCGCATTGAAAGGTGCAAAGATCGAGATTGATGAGATCCGGCGCGATCACCGGCCCCATGATGAGCGCAAGGTCGATTTTCCTGTCCGAGACATCGCGGGCGATGTTGAGGCTGGTATCGGTGTTGAGGTCAATGGCGACGCTCGGATAACGCACCCGGAACCGCTCGATGAATTGCGGCAGCCAGGCATGAACGATGGAGTCGATGGTGCCGATGCGGATCGAACCGCGCAGACTACCTGGATCGCTGACCGCCTCGCGAAACTCGTTCGCCACACGGACCAATTCCTCCGCCTTCGCGACCGCCTGTTGACCGACGACGGTCAGGCGCACGCAGCGCACATCGCGTTCAAAAAGCCTGATACCGAGATCGCGTTCCAGCGTCGCGATGCGGTTGGAGATGGCAGCCTGCGTCGTATTGAGCTTTTCCGCTGCGGCACTGAAGCTCCCCAGGCGCGCAACCCAAATAAAGGTTTCCACAAAACGAAGGTTCATTCGAGGAATATCTTCCAGGCTTAGAGCCCGGCTCCTGAGCTAGAAAGACGAACAACGCGGCCGATACAGAATATCGAAATATTGTTCGACGGTTTTCCGCGCGCCTCACCTTAGGACGTGAGCCAACATTAATCCACGAAAATGCCCCCGTGCTTTCGCGAACAACTGGACATTATATCGCATCTAACGATTGCTTTGCAGCAGGCGAACAAACGCTCGTTTCAAGCGTGCAATGGCGCGGCCTTTCGAAGCCCCTTCGCGCCGCCGAGGTTGATGCTTCGATGTATTGTTGCAAATTAAGATGTCCTGTTATAACTGCCTTAACGTTAGGGGAGCTTCTGGATGCCCGAGACATCTTTTCTGAGATTGGCAGCCTTCGGCCTCGCGTTGGCGGTTGCTGTGAGCGGGGCTGGCATTGCAGCCGAACTCAAGCCCTACCAGAAAGAAGCCCTGACGCAGCTCGAGGCTGCCTTCGGCGGCATGTGGCCGCTGGTGAAGGGGCAGTACGAGGGCATCATGGAGAAAGCCTCCGAGGCGGAGGCGAAGGCCATCGTAGCGGCAACCGCTCAGGCGCGTGCAAATGCCGGATCGGGGACAGCCCCATCCGGCGCGGATGGCGACGATGACGCGGAAAGCAACGCCCCCGACAAGGCCGCCGCCGCGCGCGAGGATCTTGAAAAGCAAATTCAGAAGCCCTTCGACGCATTCAACGAGTTGGCGATCAAGCGCGGGCTGGTGCGAGCCGATATCGGCGCCGCCGTCACGCGGGAGATCTTTCAGGCTGAGAAGGGCTGCCGCCTGTCCGGGGTGAAGAACGATGTCAGCAACACAGGATATTTCATGAAGATGAAATCCCTGCAGGACGGCATGGCGGCTGTCCGCGAGGCGCGGCAGGCGCTGATGGATAGCGGCAAGTATTACAAGGTCGTCCATCCCGCGGGCTCGCCGCCGGACAGCAAGGAGGCGGTCAATCAAGCGGCCCGTACTGCCGCCGAGCAAATCAAGGTGTTGAATGGAAAATTCGGCGTGATCTGCGCCGACATCAAACGGCGCATCAACGCGATCTCCTTTGGCGGCGGCGGCAATGTCGACAAGGCTATGGCCGCCCTCGTCGCCGAGCGCGACGCCCACGACAAAGCCCTGAGCGCCGAGGTCCAAACCATCGTCGACACGATGAACCGCACCATCGCGGTGACTGATATCCCATTCTTCGACTGGGGATTGAAGCCGCTCCAGATCGCTCAGCCGCAAGCGGGCCCTGTCGCGAAGAACTGACCCGATCAGAGGGAGGCGGCGCGAAGGCCGCCTCGTTTCGCGTCAGGGAGCCTTGAGGAGCGCTTCGCCGTCACGCGCCACAATCCGGCCCGTCTTGACCACGAACTTGCGCTTGCGCCGGCTGACGATCGCCTCGGCCAGGGTTTCGCCTTCGAGCAGAACGAGATCGGCCTTGCATCCGGGCTCGAGACCATAGCCTTCCAGCTCCATCATGCGCGCACCGCCATGGGTGCAGACATCGAGCGCAAGCGCCACCTCGTCGTCCCGGCGGAAGTTGTTGCGCAAGCCCACGAAGACAGCCCGCTCCAGCATATCGGCGTTGCCATAGGGACCCCAGGTATCGCGCACGCCGTCCGAGCCCGCGCCGACCACGACGCCTGCATCGACGAGTCGCTTCACGGGCGGAGCCGACTTGAAGGCCGGCGCAGTGGTGAGGATATGCACCCGCGCCTCGGCAAGCTGGTCGATGAGGCTCGCCACATAATCCTGGTCGGTCATGCCGAGACAGAAGGCGTGGCTGACAGTGACCTTGCCTTGCATGCCGAGCGCCTTTGTGCGCTCGATGATGAGTTCCATGGAGAACGCGCCGAGCTCCGCGGTTTCATGGAGATGAATGTCCACCGGACGGCCGTAGCGCTCAGCCAAGCCGAACACGACGTCGAGGTGGCCCTTGGGGTCGCGATCGATGGCGGACGGGTCGAGACCGCCGACCACTTGCGCCCCGAGCTTGAGTGCTTGTTCCATCAACTCGACAGTTCCCTGCCGGATCAGCATACCGCTCTGGGGGAAGGCGACGATTTCGATGTCGACGATGCCGCGATAGCGCTCCCGCGTCTCCAGCACACCCTCGATTCCGGCGAGGCCGATCTCGGTATCCACGTCCACATGAGAGCGGATGTGTGTCGAGCCGAGCGCAACCGAGAGAAGTGCCTGACGGGCGGATTGGCGAGCCGGCTCGATGCCGAGAAGGCGCTTCTGCGCGCGCTCGTTCTCGATCTTGTCGATGAGGCGCGGCCCGACTTCGTTACGATACCAATCCATGCCGATCAACGTCTTATCGAGATGGGTATGGGCCTCGACCAGACCGGGGATTAGGATGGCCCCACCGCCATCGACAGTCTCCAGGCCCTCGGGCGCGGCTCCACCGAAGGCCGCGACGAGCCCTCCCCGGACGGTCACGCTGGTCGCGGCCCCGCCCATGGGCCGCACATTGCCGATGTGAAGGTCGCCGGTCGTTGCCACCTGCCTCATAGCCTGATCCTCATTTTTTGAACGTTGGGGAAACCCAATTGGCGCATTGCCGAATGCTATTTATTGTATACAATACGGCTGAGTTTTTTCAAACGCAACAGGTCTTCCCGCGAGAGTGAAATGGATACAAAATGGTGGCGACCCCACCTTCCCTCCTCCGTCCAGGTACCCATGCCTCATCGCAAGCCGAAATCAGCCGCTGGCTCGCGCGGCGAGTCCGTTTATGCAGGGCTGCGTCGCGCCATCATCGAGCAGGCGCTGATGCCGGGCGACAAGCTGACGGAGGATGTGATCGGCGAACGTTTCGGCGTCAGCAGGACGATTGTCCGCGCCGCCCTGGCGCGGCTCAACGCCGAGGGATTGGTCGATGTTCAGCCCAACAAGGGCGCAACCATCGCCCAGCCGAGCCTGTCAGAAGCGCACGACATCTTTGAGGCGCGCATGTGCATCGAACGCCAGGTCCTGACCCGCCTGGCGCAGAAGATCACCGACAAGGACATCGACATTCTCGAGCAGCATATTGCCCTCGAAAATAAGGCTAATCCGAGTGATGGGCCCGCCTCTATCCGCCTCGCGGGCGAGTTCCACATCCTGCTGGCCGAACTGTCCGGGAATAGCGTTCTCGCGCGGTACGTGGATGAGATCGTGTCCCGCTGCTCGCTAATTCTGGCCCTTTATAGCCGCCCCCACTCGTCCGATTGCTCCATCAATGAGCACCAGCTCATCATCGATGCCCTGCGCGCGCGGGACGCCAACCGGGCGATCAAGCTCATGGATCACCACCTCGAAGCGGTGACGGAACGCGCCCTGTTGTCGTCGACCTCGGAAAAGCATCGCGACATCAGGTCAATCCTCGATCGCTACGCAACGTAAGAGCCTGCCCTCTCCAGCATCGGACGTCTTCCAGGCTCTGCTTTGACCGCGACACGATGTCGTCGCGCGGAAAGCAGAAGCGCTCTTCTTGACTAATCCCTCATAGAGCTAACTTGAACCCACTCAGTGTGCGTTTTCGCGCGGCGAAAATCTTGTTGCCAAAATTTTAGCCTCCGTTCGACGCAAGCGGCGTTGACGTCAAAAATATTGTATGCAAACTCAAAGTGCATTGTATGCAATAAGAACCAATCCAGAAGGTTCAGCGGAGGCTCATCATGAAGACAAAGCTCGTCGCCTGCCTATCCGTCGCCGTGGGTGCCCTGATGGGCGTGTCCGCGGAGGCCAAGACCCTGCGGTGGTCCTCGCCGACCGACATCACCACGCTCGATCCGTACGCCCACACGGAGAGCTTCACGACCAGCATGCTGCACCACGTCTTCGACCCGCTGGTGCGCCGTAACCGCAACCTCGAACTAGAGCCGGCGCTGGCGGTGAGCTGGAAGAATGTTGCGCCGGATACCTGGCGTTTCGAGCTGCGCAAGGGTGTGAAGTTCCACAACGGAGATGCCTTCACTGCCGATGACGTGGTCGCCTCGTTCGACCGCCTTCTGGACCCGACGTCCCGCGCTCGCGGCAACGTCGCCACCATCGTGAAGGCCGTGAAGGTGGACGATTATACGGTCGACATCATGACGCAGGGCCCCTACCCGCTGCTGCTCAACGATCTCGCCGGCGTCTACATCATGGACAAAAAGTGGATGCAGGCGAACAACGCCTTGAAGCCCGGCAACATCGCGACCGGCGTCACCACCGCCGCCTCGACCACCGCCGTCGGCACCGGTCCCTTCAAGATCGAGTCCTACAAGCCCGATGCCGGCACCAACTTCGTCGTCAACACGGATTGGTGGGATAAGCCGCAACACAACCTCACGCGCATCGAATTCAAGCCGGTGAAATCGGACGCCACCCGCGTCGCGGCGCTTCTCTCCGGCGAACTCGATCTGATCGCGCCTGCCCCCCTGCAGGACCTGCAGCGGATCAGCGCGGCTCCCGGCTTCAAGGTTGTCGAGGAGCCCTCGCTTCGCCTGATCATGCTGACCGTGCCATTTCGCCCTGAATTGAAGGCGATGCCCGGGCAGAAGAACCCGATGCTCGACCTCAAGGTGCGCCAGGCGATGTGGCACGCCATCGACTTCGAGGCGATCAAGAAGCGCGTGATGCGCGACAAGTCCCGCAACACGGGCACCCTCGTCGCCCCGCCGGTGCCGGGCTATTCGAAGGACAACGATCAACCCTTCGGATACGACCCGGAGAAGGCGAAGAAGCTTCTGGCCGAGGCCGGTTATCCGAACGGCTTCAAGACCAAGCTCAATTGCCCGAACGACCGCTACATCAACGACGAGCAGACCTGCGTCGCCATCGCGTCCATGTGGACCAAGGTCGGCATCCAGACCGATCTGCAGACGGAATCCCGCGCGACCTACTTCCCGCGTCAGGATCGCTTCGAGTTCGACGTTTCCATGGTCGGTTGGGCGACGCTTCCGCCCATGGACGGCTTCAGCGTCCTCGCTTCGCTCCTCGCCGAACAGAAGGAAGGCTATGGCGGCTCCAATTCCGGTGGCCTCGCCAACCCGCAGATCGACGCGCTGACTCGCAAGGCGGCGGTCGAGATGGATGAGACCAAGCGCCGCGCGATGCTGGTGGAAACGCTGAAAATCGCCCGCGATTCGGTCGCCTACATCCCGATCCATCAGCAGCCCCTCGCCTGGGCCGTGCGTGACGGCGTGGATGTGCCCCAGTTTGCGGACGAATATGTCCGCCTCTGGTTCGCCAACGTGAAGTAGGCCCCTTTAGCAAGGACAAGCGGCCCGTCCTTCACTTGGGGCGGGCCGCCAGTGACCCCAATGTTGAAAGTCCTTTTGTCCCGCCTCGGCCAAGCGGCTCTCGTGATGCTCGTCGTCTCGGCGGTGTCCTTCGTGATGTTCCGCTATGTGGGCGATCCCGTCGCCAGCATGGCGCGCGAGAACGCCTCGGTCGAAGAGAAGGCGGAATTGCGCCGCACGCTCGGCATCGATCAACCAGTCGTCGTGCAATATGGGCGTTTTCTCGCCCGCACCTTGAGCGGTGATCTCGGCATCAGCTTCCGCAACCAGCGGCCCGTGACGCAACTGATCGCAGAGCGGCTGCCCGCCACCCTCGAACTCGTCATCATTGCGACGATCCTCTCGCTCTCACTCGGCATCCCGCTTGGCGTGTTGTGCGCCCTCAAACCGAACGGCGTGGCGGCGCGGCTGGTTCAGGCGCTGTCGCTCATCGGCATCTCGACTCCAACGTTCGTCACCGGCATCGTGCTGATCCTGGTCTTCGCCGTCACATTGGGCTGGCTGCCCTCCTTCGGGCGCGGACAGGTGGTGGAACTAGGCTGGTGGTCCACCGGGTTTTTGACCTGGAGCGGCCTGAAATCCCTGCTCCTGCCCGGCATCACGCTCGCGCTCTATCAGCTCACCCTCATCATGCGCCTCGTGCGCGCAGAGATGATCGACGTGCTGTCGAGCGACTATATCCGCTTCGCCAAGGCGCGCGGATTGCCGACCCGCTACATCCACTTCCGGCTGGCGCTGCGCAACGCGCTGATGCCGGTGATTACCGTCACCGGCTTGCAGATCGGTTCCCTCATCGCCTTCGCCATCATCACCGAGACGGTCTTCCAATGGCCGGGCATGGGGCTCCTGTTCATCCAGGCGGTGAGCTTCGTCGATATTCCCGTCATGGCCGCCTACCTGCTCTTCGTCGGCCTGCTCTTCGTCATCATCAACACCGTGGTCGACATCCTCTACGCGGTCGTCGATCCCCGCCTGCGCGCGAGGTCCGCATGAAAACGCTCGCTTCTCCCGGCCTCATCACCCGCATCGGAGCTCCGATCTCCGTCCTGGCGGCAGCGGCTTTGGCCCTCATCATCGTCGCCTGCGCCCTGCTCGCTTCGTGGATCGCGCCCTACGATCCCACCAATCTCGCGAGTTTCGACTTGATGAACGCGGAACTTCCGCCGGCTTTCACTGCCGACGGCGACGCGCACTTCCTTCTCGGCACCGACAACCAGGGGCGCGACCTGCTTTCGACCATGCTCTACGGGGCCCGCGTCTCCATCATGATCGGCGGCGGCGCGGTTCTGGTCGCGGCGACGCTGGGCGTCATGCTCGGCCTGCTCGCCGGCTATTTCGGCGGCAAGGTCGATGCGCTCATCATGCGCATCGGCGATGTGATCCTCAGCTTTCCCACCATCCTGCTCGCGCTTCTCGTGAGCGGCGTCGCCCGCGCGGTTTTTCCGGGGGCGGCGACGGCGGAATGGGCTCCGATCATCCTGATCTGCGCCATCGCCACCAATGAATGGGTGCAATACGCCCGCACGGTGCGCGCCGCGACGATGGTGGAAACCGCCAAGGACTACGTCCGCGCGGCCAAAGTGATCGGCCTGCCCTCCCGCCGCATCATGCTCCGGCACATCCTGCCGAACGTGATGAGCCCGGTTCTGGTGATTTCCACCATCAACCTCGCCGCCGCCGTACTGACGGAAGCGACCCTCTCCTTCCTCGGCGTCGGCATGCCGCCGACCTATCCCTCCCTCGGCACGCTGATCCGCATTGGCAACGAGTTCGTGTTCTCGGGCATCTGGTGGATCGCCTTGTTCCCGGCGCTGGCTCTCGTGATCCTCGTTCTGGCCGTCAACATCGTGGGCGATTGGCTCCGCGACCGCTTCAATCCCAAACTGCGGGTGAAACGATGAGCGCTGTAAAACCGCCTGTCCTCGCGATCGAGAACCTGCGCGTCGAGTATCCGCTTGCCAACGGCGCCGTGTTCACGGCCGTGGAGAGCGCCTCGCTGGTAATCCAGCCCGGCGAGATCCACGCGCTCGTCGGTGAATCGGGCGCAGGTAAGACCACCATCGGCAACGCGGTGATGGGGCTTCTCGAAAAGCCCGGCCACATCGCCGCGGGCTCCATCCATATCGGCGGCAAGCCGCTTGATCCGAGCAAGGGCTCGGCCGAGGGCGTCGTGCTGGGGCGCGATGTGGGCGCGGTGTTTCAGGATCCGATGACGAGCCTGAACCCGCTCTTCACGGTCGAAAGTCAGCTTACCGAGACCATGCGGACGCATTTGAAACTCGATAAGGCGGCAGCGCGAGCCCGCGCCTTGTCTCTGCTGGAGGCCGTCGGCATCCCCGAGCCCGAGCGCAGGTTGAAAGCCTATCCGCATCAGCTCTCAGGCGGCCAGCGTCAGCGCGTGGTCATCGCGGCGGCTCTCTCCTGCGATCCGAAGCTCGTGGTGGCCGACGAACCAACCACCGCGCTCGACGTATCGGTACAGGCGCAAATCCTCAAACTGCTGCGCGATCTCGCGGATCAACGCGGCATCGGCATCCTGCTCGTCACGCACAATATGGGCGTGGTGGCGCAGATCGCCGACCGGGTCACGATCATGCATCGCGGCAAGGTGGTGGAGACGGGACCGACAGCGGAAGTGCTGCGCCGTCCGAAGGCGCCTTACGCCAAGGCTCTGATCGGCGCGGTGCCACGCATCGATGCAAAGCTCGATCGCTTCCCCGTCATCGGAGAGGAAGGCAAGGGCCGGGCAGCGGAGGCCCGCGCGGCACTTCGCGGCAAGGCCGAGCGCGCGGACGCGATTGCGGACGGAACGCCGATCCTCTCGGTCGAGAACCTGTGCGTGGAATACGTCACCAGCGGCTTGCTTCCCGGCTCGAAGGGACACACGTTCCGCGCGGTCGATGGCGTCAGCTTCTCGGTCCATAGCGGCGAAGTTTTCGGCCTTGTCGGGGAGTCCGGCTGCGGCAAGACCACCATCGCCAATGTGGTCTCGGGCCTCGTGCGCCCAACGGCAGGCCGCGTGGTCTATCGCGGGCAGAATGTGGCCGGTGAAGGCGCGGTGCGTCGCGTGGGGCCTTTGCGCCAAGCGATCCAGATGATTTTCCAGGATCCCTATTCGTCGCTCAACAGCCGCATGCGCATCGGCTCGATCCTTGCCGAGCCGATCCTCTTCTACCGCCTCGCCGCGACGGCGGCGGAGGCAAAGGATGACGTGGCGCGCCTGATCGAGGCGGTGGGGCTCGAGGCAGAAGCGGCGGAACGTTTCCCGCACGCCTTCTCAGGCGGGCAGCGGCAGCGCCTGTCGATCTCCCGCGCGCTCGGTGCAAGGCCCAAGCTCATCGTCTGCGACGAGCCGACATCCTCCCTCGACGTGTCGGTGCAGGCCCAGATCCTCAACCTGTTGAAGGACCTGCGCGATGCTACCGGCCTGACCCTGCTTCTGATCAGCCATGACCTCGCCGTGGTGCGCCAGATGTGCGACCGCGTCGCCGTGATGCGCAGCGGCAAGCTCGTGGAAGAAGCCGAGTCTGAGACCCTCTTCGAGGCCCCGCAGCATCCCTACACCAAGGAATTGCTGTCCCTCGTTCCGACCCTCGACCGTATTCGCGGCGAATCCGAAGCCGCCTGACCGACTGGAGTTCTGCATATGGCTGATATTCTCATCACCAACGGCATCGTCGTGACGATGGACCCGCAGCGCCGGGTCATTGAAGACGGCGCGGTCGCCATTCAAGACGACCGCATCATCGCCGTCGGCACCACCGCCGAGGTGACCGCCGCACATCAGGCGGCGACCGTCATCGACGCCAAGAACAAGATCATCATGCCCGGTCTCATCGACGGGCACGCCCATGCGGGGCACGGCCTCATCAAGACCATGGGCGGCGGCGACAGCGACGCCTGGTATGATGCCTGCGGACAGGCCTACACGGTCGCCTCCACGCCTGAATTCTGGCGCGCGGAAGCTCGCCTCGCCGCTTTGGAGCGTCTGCGATTCGGCGTCACCACCGGTGTCTCCCTGCTCGGCGGTGGCGACACGATCCTGCGCACGGACGAGCCGATCTATGGCGATGCCCATTGCGAAGGCGTGCGCGAGGTTGGCACCCGCTCCGTGGTCGCTGTCGGCCCGACGCGGCCGCCGCATCCGCGCACCTATGCCCGCTTCGTTGATGGCAAGGCGGTGGAACGGCCCGTGACCTTCGAGGAGCAATTCGACACCTGCCAGCAGCTCATCAAGACCTGGCACGGCGCCCATGGCGGCCGCCTCAACATCGCCCTCATCACCCCGACCCTGCGGCCGGAACATCAGGAGCAACTTGGCGAAGCCGATCTCGCAGAGGCTCGTCGTCAGGCCGTGTTGACCGCCGACCTCGCCCGCGAGGCGGGACTCGTCTTTACGCAGGACGGGCACAACAAGGGCAGCGTCGTCTATGCGAAGGAACTGGGCATCCTCGGCCCGAACGCGCTCCTCTCGCACTCGACCGATCTGACGGCGGAGGAAATCCGCATCGTCGCCGATACGGGCACGCATATCGCGCACAACCCCAGCGCCATCGCGTCGATTCTCGGGCGCTGCCCGGTGCCGGAGCTTCTGGAAGCAGGCGCGAATGTGTGTCTGGGCTCAGACGCCACCGCGCCCGACCGCTCCGGCGACATGTTCCGCCACATGCAGCAATGCATGCACTACCACCGCACCTATTTCAAAGACCCCACCTGGCTGCCGCCGGGACGCGTGCTGGAAATGTGCACCATCGACGCCGCCAAGGCGCTCGGCATGGACAAGGACATCGGCTCGCTCGAGACCGGCAAGAAGGCGGACGTGGTGTTGCTCGACCTGCGCCGTCCGCATCTCTACCCGCTCAACATGCCGGTCTTCCGCCTGATCTATTTCGCCAACGGCAACGACGTGGACACCGTCATCGTCGATGGACGCATCGCGTATCAGGGCCGCAAGGCGACCTTCGTAGACGAGGACGAGATCCTCGACGACGCGCAGCGCGAGACGGAGGCGATGCTCGACCGCACCGGCTTCCACCACATGCTGGAAACGCCCACCATGTTCTGGAATCACGTTCGCGCCACAGATCAGATCGAGCACTGACCCCGAGAAGATCGGGCGCGCTGGCGGCAACGCCGGGGCGCCCCTCATATCAACCCACTAGAACGCGAAGCAGCACGCTGCTTTGCGACGTCATCGGCTGCCACGCAGCCGAGAGGATACGACTTTGCATTCCTTGCGCACCCTCGATGCCGACCGAGTCTCCGTGGCCGATATGAAACGTGCCGCGTCGCCATGGCGTTATGGGGGCCTCATAGCGTTGTGCCTGCTTGTCGCGGCGTTCAACCTTCGGCCGGCGCTGACGAGCCTTGCGACCATCCTTGCCGAAATCCGGCAGGGTCTTGAGATCAGCAGCTTCTGGACTGGCATCCTGACCACGACGCCGGTTCTCTGCTTCGGCCTGTTTGGCCCGCTCGCCCCTCTCCTCTCCGCCCGCCTGGGCCTGGAGCGGGCGACGTTTCTGCTCTTTGTGCTCTTGGCGGCAAGCCTCGGCCTGCGGATCTTCCCCTCTCATGCTGCGCTGATGGCCAGCACCCTTGCCGCCGGCGCCGCCATCGGCATGGCCGGCGTTCTCCTGCCTGTCGTCATCCGTCGGGATTTCTCCCATCGGCTCGGCCTGATGACGGGCCTCTACACCATGGTTTTGAGCGTCGGCGGTGCCAGCGCCGCCGGGCTGACGCCTGTTCTGGAGCACGCCACGGGAGCCTGGACCTCGGCGCTCGCCGCCTGGAGCCTTCCCGCTCTCGTGGCGGCCGGCCTGTGGGCCGGGCTATCGCTCACCGGAACCAGTGCTGCCCGCACAGCGCGGATGCCGCCGTTTTCGGTCCTGTTCCGCGATCGCGTTGCCTGGTCCGTCACGGCCTTCATGGGGCTTCAGGCCGCGCTGGCCTTCATTGTGCTCGGCTGGCTGCCGACGCTTCTGCGGGATCGCGGTTTGACGGTGGTCGATGCCGGTTTCGTCACCTCGGTCTCCATCATCGCCCAGACCGCGACGGCGCTTCTCGTACCCTCTCTCGCGACGAAGCGGCTACCGCCTCGCCTGCTGATCCTGCTGGTCATGCTCGCGACCGTCGTGGGCTTTCTCGGCCTGCTCTATGCGCCCCTCGACACGCGGCTCCTGTGGGGCCTGATCCTGGGCCTGGGCCAGGGCGGCGTTTTCGGGCTGGCGCTGTTGTTCATCTCGCTGCGCTCGGCCTCGCCGGAGGCGGCGGCCATGCTGTCCGGCATGTCCCAAAGCATCGGTTATCTGGGGGCATCGCTCGGCCCCCTCGCCGTCAGCCTGCTGCGGGACACCTATCGCGGTCCGACCGGTCCGGCGCTTCTGTTTACCGTCGTCCTGCTTCTCTCGACCTGGTTCGGCCTTCAGGCGGCCAAGCCGGGCCATGTCCTCGCCCACCTCGACATGCCATGAATTCCGCCGTGAAACCGGCCATGAAACCGGGTGGCGCTAACCTTGTCGTGAGCGTGCGCTAGAGCATATCTGCCGAAGTCCGCACAACTGATGTATATGCCGTAACGGCATGTCACAACACAGATGGGGCACATGACTTGGGTTGAAGCGATTGGTTGGCTGGGCGCTGCGCTGGCCATCACCGGCAGCGCGATGAAGACGATCATCCCGCTGCGTTGCATCGGGATCGCGACGAATATCGTGTCGCTGACCTACGCCTCCTATATGGGGCTCTATCCGAGCATGGTCGTGAACATGATCCTGCTGCCGCTTAACGGCATGCGGCTCTATGAGATGCTCGGTCTGATCCGGAAGGTGAAGCTGGCCTCCAAGGGCGACCTGTCCATGGAATGGCTCAAACCCTTCATGGCACGGCGCAAGATCGCGGCGGGTGAAGTGCTGTTCGCCAAAGGCGATAGCGCTAATTGCATGTTCTATACCCTGTCCGGGCGCTACCGCCTGAACGAACTCGGCATCGAGCTGCCCGGGGGCCGAGTCGTCGGCGAGATGGGCTTCATGTCCCCGGACAACACACGCACCCAGACCCTGGAATGCCTGGAAAGCGGTGAAGTCCTGAGCATCACCTATGACCAGGTGCGTCAGCTCTACTTCCAGAACCCGGAATTCGGCTTCTATTTCCTGCGCCTAGCGAGCGAACGCCTGTTTCACAACATGGAGCGGATGGAAGCGGAGATCACCCGGTTGCGGGCTGCTGCTCCCGTGGAGCGTCCTGTCGAGGAGACAGTCTCAGCTTAGAATTTCTACAAGGAACACGCAGTTTAGAATTCTTATAAACCTTTGAAATAATTCACTTTTTTGTTGACCGTCGACCTCGCACATGGTTCTTGCGAACCAGATCGGGGCGCCACGTCGCGCCTGCTTTGATGGTGCGGAGGATTTCATCATGTTGAACGCCAAGTTTGCACGCGGATTGCTCTTTGGCGCCGCGGCCCTGGGAACGCTCGCCGGTTCGGCTGTCTCCGCTTCCGCGCAGGGCGTGGTGAACGTCTACACGAACCGCGAACCCGGCCTCTATTCCGCAACTCTCGACGAGTTCACCAAGGCGACCGGCATCAAGGTCAACGCCATCTTCTCCGAGCAGGGCTTGGCCGAGCGCATCAAGGCCGAGGGCGAGAACAGCCCCGCCGACGTGCTCATCACCGTCGATATCGGCAAGCTTCAGGAGGCGCTTGATCTCGGCATCACGCAGCCCGTCCGCTCGGAGGCCCTCGTTTCCGCCATTCCCGCCTCCGCTCGCGACCCGGAGGGCCGCTGGTTCGGCCTGTCCATGCGCGCCCGCGCCATCTACGCCTCGAAGGACCGGGTGAAGGACAATGCCCTCACCTATGAGGGCCTGGCCGACCCCAAGTGGAAGGGCAAGATCTGCACCCGCTCGTTCCAGCACCAGTACAATCTGGCCCTCACCTCTGCGATGATCGTCAAGCACGGCGAGGCCAAGACGGAAGAGTGGCTGAGGGGCGTGAAGGCCAATCTCGCGAAGAAGCCCTCCGGCGGCGACCGCGACGTGGCCAAGGACATCCTGGCCGGAGTCTGCGACATCGGCCTCGGCAACACCTACTATGTCGGCCTCATGACCGAGGGCACCAACCCGGAGCAGAAGAAGTGGGCCGAGGCGATCCACGTGATCCTGCCGACCTTCCAGAACGGCGGCACGCATATCAACGTGTCGGGCATCGTGATGACCAAGAACGCGCCGAACCGCGAAAACGCCCTCAAGCTCATGGAATTCATGGCCACGCCGAAGGCGCAGCATGTCTTCGCCGACGTCAACTATGAATATCCGATCCGCGCCGGCATCGAGATCAACCCGCTCGTGAAGTCCTTCGGCGACCTCAAGGCCGATCCGATGAGCCTCTCGGACGTGGCCAAGAACCGGGCCAAGGCCAGCGCCCTGGTCGACAAGGTCGGCTTCGACCGCT
This sequence comes from Microvirga alba, assembly GCF_015694465.1. GTDB lineage: Bacteria > Pseudomonadota > Alphaproteobacteria > Rhizobiales > Beijerinckiaceae > Microvirga > Microvirga alba. The sequence continues at coordinate 611,349 of NZ_JADQDO010000001.1, read as the reverse complement.
AAGGCCTTCTGCGCTCCCGGCCGCCCCGGCCCGGGAGCGCATCATTTTTGGCTCTCGCCGGTCTTTTATGAGCAGCATCGCGCTATCACACCGCTTCTCCGCAACGGCTCTGCGGCGTGCCTTCAACGGCGCGCCGCTTTGGTCTGTCGCGGTGGTGATCGGGGTCGCGGCTCTCGTGCTCGCGCCGCTCGTCAGCCTGTTGCACATCGCCGCCCAAGGTGAAGCGACCCTTTGGGCGCAACTCATCGTCGACGTGCTGCCGGCGGCGCTTCTCGACACGGGCATGCTGCTCGCCGGGGTCGCGATCCTCGCCGGATCCATCGGCATCGGCGCAGCCTGGCTCGTCACCGCGCACCGCTTTCCGGGGCGCGATATTCTAGCGTGGCTCCTGCCCCTTCCGCTCGCGGTTCCGACCTACATCACGGCCTACATCTACGTCGAAATCTTCGATGCGGCGGGGCCGGTTCAGATGGGCTTGCGCGGGCTCATGGGCTGGAGCTCCCGCGCCGATTACTGGTTTCCCGAAATCCGCTCGGTCTACGGCTGCATCTTCGTGATGTCGGCGGTGCTCTACCCTTATGTCTACATCGCCTCGCGGGCGATGTTCCTGACCCAGAGCGCCAGCATGATCGAGGTCGCCCGGACGCTGGGCGCGAGCCGCTTCAAGCTGTTTCGGGTCATCGCCATTCCGCTCGCCCGACCGGCGCTCGCCGTCGGCCTGTCGCTCGCGCTTCTCGAGGCCATGAACGACATCGGCGCGAGCGAATATCTCGGCGTGCGCACCCTCACCGTTTCCGTCTTCAACACCTGGCTCAATCGCGGCAGCCTCGCGGGCGCGGCGCAGATCGCCTGCGTCATGCTGGCCATCGTCATCCTGCTCATCATGGTCGAGCGGCGCGGAAGGCGCGATCGGCGTTACACCCTCTCGACCCGGCGGCCACGCACCACCCAGCCCGTGCGGCTCTCGACCGCAAGCGGCTGGCTCGCCGCCGCATTGTGCGCCCTGCCGGTCTTCATGGGCTTTATCCTGCCCACCGGTTTCCTGATCCGCGAGGTCGCGCGCGGCGGCCTGTTGGAGCAACTCGACGCGGCCTTCCTGACTCACCTGATGACCACCATCGGCCTGTCCAGCATGGCGACCCTCGCCGCTCTGGCGCTCGGCATCGTCGTGGTCACGGCCTCCCGCCTCGCCCGGACGCGCCTCACCCGCACGGCGCTCGCCGTCTCCGGCATCGGTTATGCGGTCCCCGGCACCGTGCTCGCCATCGGATTGCTCACCCCGCTCGTCGCCGTCGATAACGGCCTTGGCTCGGTGTGGCGGGCGCTTACCGGAGAACGTCTCGGGCTGATCCTGATGGGTTCGGCGGCAGGCATCGTCATCGCCTATGTGATCCGCTTCCTGCCGATCGCGACGGGGTCTCTTTCCGCTGGTCTCGACCGGGTATCCCCAGGGCTGGAGGACGCGGGCCGCATTCTCGGCGCGCGCCCCCGCGAACTGGTCCTGAAAATCCAGATCCCGCTTTTGCGCCCGGCGCTCGCCAGCGCGGCGCTCCTGGTCTTCGTGGATTGCATCAAGGAATTGTCGGCGACGCTGCTGCTGCGCCCGCTCAATACGGAGACGCTCGCGACGCTCGTCTATGGCCACGCCTCGCGCGGCGCCTTCGAGGATGGCTCGCTCGCCGCCCTCGTCATCGTGCTGGTCGGGCTGTTGCCGGTGATCCAGCTGGTACGAAGCGCCGAGGCGCGCCCGAAGGCGGAAAAGGCTGAGTCAGCCGCCGCCTGACCATTGGGTTTGCCCGGAGACCCGATCCGAAACGCGATGCCTCACAAATCGAAATGGCCGGGACAAGCCCGGCCATGACTAAGAGAAGGCGTGTCCGCCATCGGCTACGCGGCGTTGGACTGCTTTGAGCCCAAAGCAACCTTGAAATCGGCGTCCGTCTTGGCCTTGATCTCCTCGGCCGTGACGCCGTCCGCCAGTTCAATCAGGGTCATGCCGGTGCCGCCCTTCTTGTCGATGGTGAAGACGCCGAGATCGGTAATCACCAGGTCGACCACGCCCTGGCCCGTCAGCGGCAGATTGCACGCCTTCAGAAGCTTCGGGTCGTCCTTCGCGGTGTGCTCCATGACCACGACGACGCGCTTGACGCCGGCCACCAGGTCCATGGCGCCGCCCATGCCCTTCACCATCTTGCCGGGGATCATCCAGTTGGCGAGATCGCCGTTCTGGGCCACCTGCATGGCCCCCAGGATCGACAGATCGATATGGCCGCCGCGGATCATGCCGAAGGAATCCGCACTGGAGAAATAGCTCGTCGTCGGCAGCTCGGTGATCGTCTGCTTGCCGGCATTGATGAGGTCGGGGTCCTCCTCGCCCTCGAACGGGAACGGTCCCATGCCGAGCATGCCGTTCTCCGACTGGAGCTGTACGCGCATACCGGCCGGGATGAAGTTCGAGACGAGCGTCGGAATTCCGATGCCGAGATTCACATAAAAGCCGTCGCGCAACTCCTTGGCAGCGCGCGCGGCCATTTGTTCACGGGTCCAAGCCATCTCAGATCTCCTCGCCTGCGCCAGCGGACGCCACGGTTTCGCGCTTGCGGGTCGTGCGTTGCTCGATGCGCTTGATCGGGTTCGCCACATGCACGAGGCGCTTCACGAAAATGCCCGGCGTGTGGATTTGATCCGGGTCGATGTCACCCGCCGGAACCAGATGCTCGATCTCGGCGATGGTGATCTTCGCGGCGGTGGCCATCATCGGGTTAAAGTTGCGGGCGGTCTTGCGGTAGACGAGGTTGCCCTCGGTATCGCCCTTGTAGGCGTGCACCACGGAGATGTCGGCGAAGAGGCCCCGCTCCATGACGTATTTCTCGCCGTCGAACTCGCGCACTTCCTTGCCTTCGGCGATGAGAGTGCCGACGCCCGTCTTGGTGAAGAAGGCCGGAATGCCTGCACCGCCGGCCCGGATGCGCTCGGCCAGCGTGCCTTGCGGATTGAATTCCAGCTCCAATTCGCCGGAAAGGTATTGCTGCGCAAAAAGCTTGTTCTCGCCCACATAGGACGAAATCATCTTGCGGATCTGGCGGGTCTCCAACAGGCGGCCGAGGCCGACACCGTCCACACCGGCATTGTTGGAAATGAAGGTCAGGTCCTTCGCCCCCGAATCACGGATCGCCTCGATCAGGGTCTCCGGAATGCCGCACAGGCCGAATCCGCCGGCCATGATGGTCATGCCATCCTTCACGAGCCCGGCTAAAGCCGAGCGCGCATCGCTAAAAACCTTGTCCATTCAACCCCTCTCTCGGCCAGTTCAATCGACCATCGCACCATTTACAGAGTTGCATGGTGCGGCCGCCCGGCACCCTGCAGCTTAGCCTCAATTTAGACAATCCCTTCGTATGGATATAAGAGGAGGCTTGTTCTCCGCCCAAGCATCGTCCGGGCAGCCCCCTCCACCACCGCGCGCGCTGCGGGACACAAGGTTACAATATCAGCTCATGTCTCGCCGCGCCGTTCTTCTCATCGCGTTGATCTCGCTCGCCATCCTCGGTGCGGCCGCCGCCCCCTGGACGCTGTCGGGAGCGGGGCTTTCGAGCGCGGTAGGCGAACATCTGCGGGTTCGATACGGGTTCGATTTCCATGTCGCGGGCCGGAGCACCTTCGCGGTTTTGCCGACCCCCCGCGTCAAATTCGAGGACGTGAAGCTCGCGGCCCCCAATCAGGCCGTCTTGGTCGAGGGCGGTACGCTGCGGGGAGAGCTGCGCATTCTTCCTCTGATTTTCGGGCGCGTTGAGATCTCGGAAATCGCCCTCAGCGACACGGCGATCACGGCGTCCTACCAAGCACTGCGCTCGCTCGATTGGGCGGACCTGTTGGAGGATCGTCCGCATGGCCGTCAGGCCCGCCGTCTGATCGTGATGTCCTCCTCCCTCCGCTGGACGGACTTGAAAGAGGCCAGTCTCGACAAGCTCAATGTCCTCGTCAATTGGGCGGGCTCCGACAAGCCTCTCTACGCCACGGGCTCCGCTTTTTGGCGCAACGAGCTCGTCACGGTCGCTGAGGCTTCGCTCCACCCCGCCCTGCTGGCTTCGGACCAGATCAGCCCGATCTCACTCACGATATCGGCTCCCTCAGGCCGCCTGACCGTCACCGGCGAGGCGCAATTGGGCGAGGATCCCCGCATCACGGGTGAGAGCCTGATCGAGGCGACCTCGGTTCGAGATTTCGCGCGCTGGAGCCGGGTGGAACTGCCTTTCGGCTCGCTCATGCAGGCTTTGACCATCGAAGGCGACGCGTCGTTGAACCGCCGCCGCCTGTCCTGGCCCTCGGTGGCGCTCACCCTCGGAACAGACAAACTCGAAGGAACCCTGGCGGTGCGCTTCGATGCCGAGCGCCCGGTCATCAGTGGGACACTAGCGGCCGGCAGCCTGAATCTTTCGGACTTTTTCCGGCCCCTGACGCAGACTCGAACCGCGTCCGGCACCTGGAGCGAGGAGGCCATCGACCTCTCGCATACGACCGGAAACGACCTCGACCTGCGCCTCTCAGCCACAACCGCCCAGCTTGGCCTCATGCGCCTCGACGACATGGCGGCAAGCGTCCTCGTCAGGCCTGGCCGGATCGAGGCCTCGATTGGGCGGGCAAGCTTTCACGATGGTATGCTGAAAGGCCGCCTGTCCCTCGCCTCCGCCAACGGCGCGACCGAGTTCAAGAGCCAGGGCACTTTCGACGCGGTCGATGTGGCAACCTTCCTTGCGGCGATGGGCGAACCGCGCTGGCTGACCGGGCGCGCGCAAGGGCAGTTCCTGTTCGAGGGCGCGGGTGACAGCCCGGTCGAAGTGATCCGTCAGGCGCATGGCCGCACGTCCGTCACCGTCAAGGAGGGCGAATTGGTCGGCCTTGCCCTCAATGATGCGCTTCGCCGGGTCGAAAAGCGTCCGCTTCTCGCCTCCCTGAACTGGAAGGGCGGCCGCACGCCGTTCGATCAGGCGCAGATGCTGCTCAATCTGAAGGACGGTATCGGCGAAGTAGCGGAAAGCCGCATCCAATCACCGACGCTCGTGACCAACCTGAGTGGCCAGATTTCGCTGGTGGACCGGAGCTTGAAACTCAAGGCGGATGTATCCCCGGTCACGACGGTTCCGGCCCCTGCCCCGGCCATCGTGTTCGAGGTCGGCGGAGGCTGGGACAACGTTATCGTGACGCCCGATGCCCGTTCGCTCATCCAACGATCGGGAGCCGCCAAGCCCCTTTTCGGCCCCGAGGGCCTGCCTCAAAGCGCTCCGCTTCCGCTCGCGATCGCTCAGTGACCGTCCCGGCGCGCGCGCGCGGCGGAACGCTTGGTCAGCAATGTGGCGACGACCACGCCCAGGGTAACGATCCCGATCAGAATCGCTGACGCGGCGTTGACCTCCGGCGACAGCCCCAACCGCACCTGGCTGTAGATCTTGATCGGCAGGGTCGTCGCTCCCGGCCCCGTATTGAAACTCGCGATCACGAGGTCATCGAGAGACAAGGTAAAGGCGAGCAGGAACCCGGCCACGATGGACGGCGCGATCAGCGGCAACGTCACGGCAAAGAACGTGCGCAACGGCGGCGCACCCAGATCCATGGCCGCCTCTTCGAGCGAGCGATCGAAGGTCATCAGACGCGATTGCACCACCACCGTGACGAAGCACATGGTGAGCGTGGTGTGCGCGAGCGCGATGGTCCAGAAGCCGCGATCAAGGCCGATGGCGACGAAGAACAACAGCAGCGACAGGCCGGTGATGACCTCCGGCATGACCATCGGCGCATAGACCATGCCGGTAAACAACGTACGCCCGAAGAACCGGCCGTAACGGGTCAGCGCCAGGGCGGCGAGCGTGCCGAGAACCGTCGCGAGGGTAGCCGAGAGCAACGCTATGCGCAGCGTCACCCAGGCGGCTTCCATGAGCGCCTCGTTGCGGAACAGCGCGCCGTACCACTGGGTCGAGAAGCCGCCCCACACGGTCACGAGCCGCGAAGCGTTGAACGAATAGACGACCAGCAGCAGGATCGGCAGGTAGAGGAACGCGAAGCCGAAAATCAGCGACGTGAGATTGAAGAGGCTCAAGCGGCGCGTCATGACTCCGTCTCCAGCCGCCGCGCCTCGACGTCGCGATAGATCACGATGGGCACGACCAGAATGATGAGAAGCAGGATGGCGACGGCAGATGCCAGCGGCCAATCGCGGTTTGAGAAGAACTCGCTCCAGAGCTGACGGCCGATCATCAGGGTTTCCGACCCACCGAGCAGATCCGGGATGACGAACTCGCCCACCGCCGGAATGAAGCAGAGAAGCGAGCCCGCGATGATGCCGGGCATGGCGAGCGGCACCGTGATGGTCCAGAACGACCGCCACGGCGGCGAGCCGAGATCGAGCGCCGCTTCGAGCAAGGTGTCGTCCATTTTCTCAAGAGCCGCATAGAGCGGCAGCACCATGAATGGCAGGTAGGCGTAGACGATGCCGATATAGACCGCCCACTCCGTATTCAGGATGGTGAGCGGCTCGGAGATGGCACCTAGCGCCATCAGGCCCTGATTGAGCAGCCCTTCGGGTTTCAGAATGGCGATCCAAGCATAGATGCGGATCAGGAAACTCGTCCAGAACGGTAGAATGACGAGGGCCACGAGCAGGGGACGATGCCGCTCCGGCGCACGCGCCATGGCATAGGCGACGGGAAAGCCGACGAGCAGCAGCAATATAGTCGAGATCGTCGCGATCCGGATGGAGGACAGAGTCGCACTCAGATAGAGGTCGTCCCCGACGAGCGTCTCGAAATTATCCAGATCGAGCTGCGAGAAGAAGCCCGCAATGTCGCTCCAATCGAAAACCGGCTTGTAGGGCGGCTGGGCGACGGCCGGGTCCGACAGGCTGATCTTCAGGACGATCAGGAACGGCACGAGGAAGAACACGCCGAGCCAGAGATAAGGCAAGGCAGGCACCAGGGAAGCGGTCAGCTTTCGCGTGAGGGAGCGCTCGGCCATTTCCTATTCCGCCAGGATCACCGCCGCATTCGGCGCGAAGGTGACATAGACCTGCTCGTCCCAATCGATGGGGTTCTCGACGAAGCGCGAGGCATTGGCGCGGGTGACGCGCAGGATCGCGCCCGAGGCGAGCTTGACCCGATAGACGGTCCAATCGCCGAGATAGCCGATGTCCCAGACTTCGCCGGTGAGCACGTTGCGCGCATTAGGTCCGGGAGGATCGCGCTGGATCACCATCTTTTCCGGCCGCACCGCAATGGCGACGGCCTGACCGGAATGCAACACCTCGTCGGGATCGTCGATCGTGAGAGGAGCGTCCGCGGAAGGGGTTTGCACGCGCCAGAGGCCGTTCTCCTGGCCCATGACATTGCCTTCCAGAATATTCACATCGCCGACGAATTCCGCGATGAAGCGGGTCTTCGGCTGCTCGTAGATCTCGCCCGGCGTCGCGACCTGAGCGAGGTGCCCCTGATCCATGACCGCGATGCGGTCGGCCATGGTCATGGCCTCTTCCTGATCGTGCGTGACGACCACGAACGTCATGCCGAGCTCATGCTGAATGTCCATCAGCTCGAACTGGGTCGCCTCGCGCAGCTTTTTGTCGAGCGCGCCGAGGGGCTCATCGAGAAGGAGCAGCTTCGGCCGCTTGGCGAGCGCGCGGGCGAGCGCCACACGCTGACGCTGGCCGCCCGACAACTGGCTCGGATAGCGCTTGGCGAGCCGCTCCAACTGCACGAGGCGGAGCATTTCCTCGACACGGGAAGTGATTTCCGCCTTCGGCAGGCCATCCTGCTTCAAGCCGAAGGCAATGTTCTTCTCCACGCTCATATGCGGAAAGAGCGCATAGGACTGGAACATCATGTTCACGGGCCGGCGGTAAGGCGGCACCCCGGCCAGATCCTGCCCTGCGAGCGTGATGCGACCCGCCGTCGGCTGCTCGAAGCCGGCGAGCATCCGCATGAGGGTGGTCTTGCCACAGCCCGACGGGCCGAGCAGGCAGAAGAACTCACCCTCGAAGATGTTCAGCGACAGGTTGTCGACAGCGACAGCATCGCCGAACCGCTTCGTGATGTTCTCGAAGCTGATCAGCGGCTTGGCGTTCGGATCGGACCAGGGCGCAAAGGCCCGGCGCACGGCGCCCACGGAGGCGGATTGTCGGGGAGGAGGATGCAAGGTGGCGGTACTTCAACCTGAGCAGAAAACGTGGTCGCAAACTAGGATGAACGGAGCGCGAGAACAACAGCCCTGAAACCGCGATCCCCTGCTAGGATGCAAGACGGGCAAAGGGAGCGCTCACCGCCCTCGAAATGGCGTCCCTGCGTCATCCCAGGTCGAGCCCCCCTTCCCCATCGGGAGGGCCGGACGGGTCCGGCCATGATAGCAAGAGGGCATTTTGGACGTTGCAAAATCCTCCCTCGAGGTCTTTATTGGATCCGCTCACCCACCCGGGTGAGTGATGATCTCAGGGCGGGGTGGAAGTCCCCACCGGCGGTGAATGGGCGAATAGGCCATAAGCCCGCGAGCGCTTCCCGTCTTGGACGGGGAGGTCAGCAGATTCGGTGCGAATCCGAAGCCGACGGTCAGAGTCCGGATGAAAGAGATCGGTCGTTGCGATGCCGCAATCCATTTTGCGGCCTATCGCGGCTTCCGCATGCCCTGATTCATGTTCAGGCAGCAAAAGGAAGCCAACGTGGATCAGTTTACCGAACAGCAGCAAACCCGCTCCGCAGCGGGAAAATCCCACCAAACCCGGATCGCCTTCGTCCAATCCGGCTGGCACAAGGACATTGTCGACCGCTGTCGCGACGCCTTTGTCGCAGCGATGACGGACGGCGGGGTCGATCGCCAATCGATCGATCTTTATGAGGTGCCGGGAGCCTTCGAGATCCCCCTGCTCGCGAAGCGGCTCGCCAAAAGCGGCCGCTATGACGCCATCGTGGCGTCGGGTCTTGTCGTGGATGGCGGCATCTATCGCCATGAATTCGTCGCCGACGCAGTGATTTCCGGCCTCATGCAGATCCAGCTCGAGACGGATGTCCCCGTCCTCTCCGCCGTGCTGACGCCTCAGCATTTTCACGAGCACGACACGCATCGCGAATTCTTCACCAGCCACTTCGACGTGAAGGGCCGCGAGGCCGCAGCCGCGTGCCTTGCGGTCACGAGCGCTTCATATGCGCAGCCGGTGAGAAGCTAGAATCGAGGAGGATCGCCGCATCACGCGCGGCGATCCTCCGATTGCCATGTCACTGGACCGGTGGCGCTTCCGTGCTCGCGGCGCGCTCCCGCCCGACGTTCAGATCCCGCAATTTGTTGATGAAATCCGCCGGGTAGAGCAACGTCGAGGACGGCGTTTCCAGCCCCATGAATTTCGCGATATCCGCGACGAACGCGTTGCAATTATAGGCGACCGCGCTCCAGAGGGGCGAACTCGCCTGCAATTTCTTGATGAACGCGGTGAGCTTTGTGTATTCCGCCTCTTTGAGCACGAGCCGATAGCGCGCGGAGACGTATTTTTCCTCAAGGTCGCCGTCGCTGGGCCCCGTCTCCGACGCGACGGGGACGACATGGCCGATCATCCATGGGACCGGGCTATTCCCCGCGGGATGAAGGCCGGCGACCTCGCGTTGTATGATTTCGCCCCGCGCATTCAGCCGACCGAACATCGCGAAGGTGTGGCCATAACTGAGCGCGTACCGCGCGCGGAATTCGATGAAATACGGCGCCGGCGCCGTGACCGCACGGACAGTTTTGCGCGAATTGGCGCCCTGCGCGGCCGCCAATTCAAGGCGACCGGCTTTCGTCGTGGTGGAGGCCTGCGCGCTCGCTGTCCAGACTATCGACGCAATGGAGAGCATAAGGACCGACAGGTTCGAGAAAAGGCGCAGACCGGTCGGATTTTTGGTGAAGTACTGCACGGTTCGCTCCCACGCTATTGAAACGTGCGCATTGAATCGCGAGCCGCGTTCCTTAGCGCACAATAACAGGAGAAGCATACTGAAGTAGACACAGCTCTTTTCAGAGCAAGAGGGTCGGCTTTCGCCGACCCTTCAAGTTTGGATTACCCCTTAGTGACGACGGGCGCGACCACCGGAGGCGGGGCTTTACCTTTACCTATACCCGCACAGGCAGCCGACGATAGAACAATCAGAGTTGCAAAAGTAACCATAACGACTTTCTGCATCGCGACACCTCTCCTTTGACTTGTGAAGTCTATCACAAACGCTAAGCTGTCACTACTATCAAAAAAGAGGTTATTCTGATTAGCTTTGCTACTCTTTCGTATAGGAATAAAAAATAAACAAAAACTCTGGCATCACTTTGCCATGTCACTATGAATTCTACTCTTTCTTATTAGATAGGACGCTTCTAGAAATTTCTAGAGGATCCACGGGATCAAGCGTGACGTCCGGGCCATGTAAGTGCGATAGGGCTCGCCAAACGCTTCGACCATGAGGCGTTCCTCCTCTGCGACCCGAAACAGATAGAGCGTTCCGAAGCCCACGAGACCTGAAAGCCCCGCCACAAGGTTGGGCAAGAGAAGGGCCTGAGCGACGGCCCAGAGCCAGAACGCCGTGTACATCGGGTGGCGGACATATCGATAGATGCCGGCGGTCACGAGCTTATGGTTTTCGCGAACCTCCAGGGTCACCGACCAACTGCGCCCCAGCGCTCGATGTGTGAGGTGAAACATCGCCAGCGCGGCGAGCGCCACGACGATCCCAACGGACGCCTGGACGGGGCGGAACGGGTAAGCCGCGAGCCTCGGAAACCCTGTCGCGATATAGAAGAATGGCACGATGCCGAGGCCGGTGAGGGAAATGAGGAGGAGCGTGATCTCACGCGGCCCACGCGCGCTGCGGGCCACGGGTGTCCGCCGCGATCGCCGAGCATGCGGCAGGCGGATCACGTACCAGCCGACCGCAAGCAATACGAATGCGGTCTTGGCGATCATCGGCGTCATCAACGGCTCATCTCCACCGGGTTTCCAAGAACGTGCGGGACATCGGCGGCGCTCTCACGAAGAGCTCCGTCGGCGCCAATGGCCGAGACCGCCCCATCCGCATACCTGACCTGACGTTCGACGGAAAGCGGCCCACAAAGAAGCATGAAGTAATCGTAGGCCGCCCGGCGATCGTTGCCGTTGACGAACTGGCAGTGGATTTTGAAAAAGTTCCGCCGTATCCGCCGGTATCTCGCCGGATCGACCATCCTTCTGATGCGCTCGACGCGAACCACGGGACGACCGGGCACCCGAAGCCCCATATCGGCAACCGGATTCGATTTGTAGAAATTCATCACGTCCGTGAGCGCCTGATACTCGGCCCAGAAGATCTGGGGGGCGGACGCCACGTGCTCCACCGCGTTACGGAAACGCGTCGCACGCCGGTGCAATCCGATCTTCAGAAGGGATGAGCCGACGGACAGGAGAGAGACGCGGGGACCGGTCTTGCCGAGACCCGGATCGAGCCGCAGAGCCCGAGCGAGACAATCGACGGCAAGGACAGCGCCGAGGCTGTGGCCGATCACGACGATCTCGTCCGCTTCGCCATCTCTCACACTCGCGGCAAGCGCGCGGGCGATCCGATCGAGCCGGGGATCCAGCACCGCATCGCGCCGTCGAATGTAGTCCCGCGAGAAAATCCAATCGTCGAACAGCAGCGGAAGGAAGAGCCGTTCCGCGGGCCAGCGCATGAGCAGCACGAGCGCCGCAAGACCCGCGCAGAGCCCGATGATCGGAGACTCGGTGGTCCTCGTGACGAGAGTGCCCGCCCCCCCGGCAAGGGCGGCGAGCAAGCCGAAGAGAACAAAGGGATAGAGAAAGAACCCCGCGTAGCGCCAATTGGTGCGGAAATAGCCCCAGAGCGCGCCGGCGGCCACGAAATCCAGAAAGGCGAACAGCGCCGACGGAACCCGCCGCCACATGGGCTGCCGCCCTGCCGCCTCGATCACATCATCCCAACGCATCAGGCGATATTCGATCTCGGCACGCCAGTTCGGGCCCGATGCAGCCACATGCCAGGATGCAACGTCAGCTTCGATGATCGGCGCGGAGGCCGTGGCCATCACGGACCATGTCGCCGTGAACCGGCGCAACTCCCGCACGAATCGCTGATAAGCGGCTTGGGGCGCTACCGGATCATAGCCGCCCAAGTGGTAGACCAGACGCCTGGTGACTAAAGGCTCCGCCATTCCTTCCCCGAGACAAAGATTGCAAGCCCCAAAGCCAATCCTCATGGTCACTTCCGGCGACACCGCTGCGGAGCCTCGTGATGAGGTCCCCGGGGCGCGCCACAGCGTGACTCTTGGGATATGTGTGACAGCGAAAAGTTAGTCCGGCAAGCAGACACGTTCAAAGAGAAATGAAAATCAAGTTTCAACTCTTGGTTTAGCGACTGAGCCTGCCGCCAATGCTCAAGCTCGCAAAATAGTCTCAATCGACGAACATTCTCTTAGGCCCCAATCCTTTCCTGGCAGGTATTTGGCGCAGGGACAGATCGCGGCAATCAGAGCTTGGCGGAAATTCGACGTCGGCGCCCGGCACGTCGAGTTCACCAGGCTGAAAAGAGCAAAGCCGAAGTACCCCGGACGCAGGTTTGTGTACCCTTTCCTTCGCAAGGAGTAAGGCATGTCCTGCACATCGAGCAAATGGCTCCTGACGATTTTTGCCTCCACCGCTGTCCTGGTTTCCGGTGCCGACATCTCGATGGCTCAGACCACCGGTGTTCCGGGCACTCCCGGTGCCACCACGACGATCGATGGGAACTACCTGCCGCCGTCGCCGCCGCCATTCGGCGGCGAGATCAATCTGAGCGCGGAACAGTCGAAGCCCTATTGGCCGCCCAAGGTGGTGCCGCCCAAGGGAGCGCCCAACGTGCTCCTGATCATGACCGATGACGCCGGCTACGGCATTTCGGGCACCTTCGGCGGCGTCATTCCGACGCCCGCGCTCGACCGAATCGCCAACGCAGGTTTGCGCTACACCCAGTTCCACTCCACCGCCCTCTGCTCACCGACGAGGGCCGCGCTCATCACCGGCCGCAACCATCACTCGGTGGGGTTCGGCGTGGTCACCGAGCAATCCACCGGCTTTCCGGGCTACGATTCCATCATCGGCCCCGAGAACGCCACGGTCGGGGAGATCCTGAAGCAGAACGGCTACGCCACGTCCTGGTTCGGCAAGGAGCACAACACGCCGAGTTATCAATACACGGTCGCGGGTCCCTACGACCAATGGCCCGTGGGGATGGGCTTCGACTATTTCTACGGCTTCATGGGCGGCGAGACCGACCAATGGACGCCCTATCTCTTCCGCAACCAGACGCAGATTTTTCCCTGGCTCGGAAAGCCCGACTACAATCTCATCACCGACATGGCGGACGAGGCCATCGATCACATCAGGAATCTGAACGCGGCCGCGCCCGACAAGCCGTTCTTCGTCTATTACGTCCCCGGCGCCAGCCACGCGCCACACCAGCCGAAGCCCGAGTGGATCGACAAGTTCAAGGGCAAGTTCGACATGGGCTGGAACGCCTTGCGCGACCAGATCTTCGCCAATCAGAAGCGCCTCGGCGTAATCCCTGCGAATACGGCGCTGACCCCTTGGCCGGACGATCTGCCCAAATGGGACACACTTTCGGCCGATGAAAAGAGGCTCTTCGCCCGCCAGGCGGAGGTGTTTGCAGCCTACGTAGCCTATACCGACAACGAGATCGGCCGCGTGGTTCAGGCGGTGGACGATCTGGGCAAACTCGACAACACGCTCGTGATCTATATCGAGGGCGATAACGGCACGAGCGCGGAGGGCTCCACCGTCGGCACGCCGTTCGACATGGCCGCCCTTCAAGGCATCAATGTTCCTGTCGAGGAGCAGTTGAAGTTCTATGATGTCTGGGGCTCCTCCAAGACGGAGCCACACATGTCGGTGGCGTGGTCGTGGGCGTTCGACACGCCGTTCAAATGGACGAAGCAGATCGCCTCGCATTTCGGGGGCACCCGGCAGGGCATGGCGATGGCGTGGCCTAACCGCATCAAGGATGCGGGCGGCTTACGCACCCAGTTTCACCACATGATCGACATCGTGCCGACCATCCTGGAAGCGACGGGGATCAGAGCGCCGGTCATGGTCAACGGCATCGCGCAGAGGCCCATCGAAGGCGTCAGCATGGCCTATACCTGGGACAAGGCCAACACCAACGCACCCTCCGCGCGCACGACGCAATATTTCGAGATGTTCGGCAACCGCGCGATCTACAACAACGGCTGGATCGCCTCCACGACGCCGCCGGCCCCGCCGTGGCTGCTGGGCCTGACGAAACTGCCGGACGTGATCAACGGCTATCAATGGGAGCTCTACAACATCGCTGAGGATTATTCGCAGGCCAACGACCTCGCGAGCAAAATGCCGGATAAGCTGCGCGAAATGCAGGAACTCTTCCTGGTCGAGGCCTCGAAGTACAACGTGTTTCCGATGGACAACTCGATCGTTCAGCGCCTGCTTGTCCCGCGGCCGAACAACACCGCCGGACGCAACGTCTTCACCTACACGGGGACGATGTCGGGCCTCGATCCCAGCGGTGCGCCGGACATTCTGAACAAGTCCTACACCATCACCGCCGATGTGGATGTCCCCCAGGGCGGCGCCGAAGGCATGATCGCCACCATGGGCGGGCGCTTCGGCGGATACGGCCTGTATCTGCTCAAGGGAAAACCGGTCTTCCTCTACAACCTGCTCAGCCTGGAACGCCAGCGCTGGGAGGGTCCAGCGGCGCTATCGCCGGGCAAGCACTCCATCGTGTTCGACTTCACCTATAACGGTCCCGGCCCCGGCAAGGGCGGCACCGGCATTCTGAAGGTCGATGGCCAGGAGGTCGCCAACAAGAAGGTGGAGCACACGATCCCCTTCCTCATGACCTTGGGAGAAACCTTCGATGTCGGGATGGATACCCGCACCCCGGTGGACGACAACGACTACCAGATCCCGTTCCGCTTCAATGGCAAGATCGGCAAGCTCACCTACAAGCTGGGCCCACTGCAACTGACGGAAGAGGACCAGAAGATCATCCAGCACGCGCTCGCGAGAGGAAGGGACTGAGCGGTGAATGTAACGCCGGGTATGGCGTTCCTGACGCTGACGGCAAGCCTCGCCTATCTCGGGCTCGCCGTCCTTGGCTGGGGTGGATTTTCGGCGTTCTTCTCCCACCCCGCCCTGATTGCCCTTACGATCATCCTCTTCACGCTATCGGTCGCGGCTCTCTTCACGAGCGGAAACCTCAGCCCTGGCGAGCGCGAGGACCGTGCCAATCGCTGGGTCATCGCGGTCTTCGGCCTCATCGGGCTCTTATCCGCCTATCTGCCCGCCTACACGGATCGAAAGGAATTCTGGACTCTCGATAGGGAGACCATTCGTTGGCTTGGCGTGTTACTTTTCGCCGTCGGCGGTGCGCTGCGGCTCTGGCCCGTCTTCGTGCTCGGCCGAAGGTTCAGTGGATTGGTCGCCATCCAGCCCGGGCATAAGTTGGTCACGACCGGTATCTACGGCGTCATTCGCCATCCCAGCTATTTAGGGCTGCTCATCAATTCGCTTGGATGGGCCCTCGCTTTTCGCTCAGGGGTCGGCGTGTTGCTCACCATTCTCCTTCTCCCGCCACTCGTCGCCCGCATACGGGCCGAGGAGGCGCTGCTGCGGGCGCAGTTCGGCGGCGAATACGATACCTATTGCAGCCGCACGTCGCGGCTGGTTCCCCGGCTTTGGTGAGGAGGCAGCACCGAAATCCATAACGGATCCAGTGTTAATGTCCGCCCCCTCCTCCAGCCGGCGCTGCGCGGGGCTTCTTGATGAAGGGGAGCGCCAGGATCAGCGCGAGGAAAAGCAAGGTCAGCAACAGGAAGACATCCGCAAAAGCCATCACCAGGGCTTCCTTCCGAACCATCCTCGACATGGTCTTGATCGCTGCCAGATTGGCGTCTGAGCCGAGGCTCTGAAACTTCATGGTCATGTTGTTGAGGGTCTCGACCGCAGTCGAGCTCCCCCAATTCACGTTCTCACGCAAGCGCAGGAGATGCAGATCCCAGCGGTTGTTGATGAGCGTGTTGATGAGCGCGAGCCCCACCGCGCCGCCGAGATTACGGGTCAGGTTGTAAAGGCCCGATGCGTTCTTGATCCGGTCGGGCGGCAATGTGCCCAGCGCAATGTTGTTGATCGGCACCATGCAGATCATCAGACCGACGCCACGGAAGATCTGGGGCAGGAAAAGCTCCCAGAAGTCCCAATCCTTGGTCAGGCCGGACATCATCCATGTGCCGAACGCGAAGGAGGCAAAGCCGATGCCCATCATGACGCGCGGATCGAGCTTGCGCGACAGCATGCCGGCGATGGGGGCCATGAGGAACATGCACGCGCCCGAGACGAACATGGTCTCGCCGATCTGCAGCGATGAATATCCCCTCACCCGACCGAGATAGACAGGGTAGAGATAGGTCAGCCCGTAGAGGCCGATGCCCATGACGAAACTGAACCCGGAACCGGCCATGAAGTTGCGGTCGGTGAAGGCGCGCAGGTCCACGATCGGATGTTTCGCACTGAACGCCCGGTAGAAGAACGCAAGCGCCGAGGCAACGCACAGAACCGTCAGAACGAGCACCACCTCATCCTGGAACCAGTCGTTGATAGGCCCCTCCTCCAGCACGTATTCGAGGCTGCCGAGAAAGAGCGCCATGAAGGCCAAGCCCGCCCAGTCGAAGGTCTTGAACAGGTCGAAGTTCGGCTCGTCGAAGTCGACCAGCAGATAGGTCGAAACCGTGACGAAGATGCCGGGCACGATGTTGACCAGAAACAGCCAGTGCCAGGAAAACAGATCGGTGAGATAGCCGCCGATGGTCGGGCCGATGGTCGGCGCCAACGTCGCGACGAGACCGATGATCGGCGAGATGACGGGCCGCTTCTCCGGCGGGAAGATGGTGAAGGCCGATGCGAAGACGGTCGGGATCATGCCGCCGCCGATGAAGCCTTGAAGGGCGCGCCAGACGATCATCTGCTCGATGGAAGTCGAGGTCGCGCACATGAAGCTCATGAGCGTGAAGCCACCCGATGCGATGACGAACATCCACCGTGTCGAGAGCACCCGCGACAGGGTGCCGGACAACGGAATCATGATCACTTCCGCGATCAGGTAGCTCGTCTGCACCCAGGAGATTTCATCCGACGAGGCGGACAGACCCGCCTGGATCTCCGCCAGCGAGGCCGAAACGATCTGGATGTCCAGGATCGCCATGAACATGCCGAAGACCATGCAGAAGAACGCGAACGTGCGACGCCGGTCGAGCGGCGCGGACTTCGCGATCGGCACAGGGCCTGACGGCTTGCCGGCGATGGCGGCGGATGCGGCCATGGGATCTTACTCTTTGAGGCTCGCGGTCTTCGCGGATTGCGCGTCGCTGCGCGTGTCCACACTGACGACGACCGACATGCCAGGGCGCAGCAAACCCTGCTGCGCGACATCCGGGCTGACCCTCACGCGAACCGGCACGCGCTGGACGATCTTGGTGAAGTTGCCGGTCGCGTTTTCCGGCGGCAGCAAGCTGAAGACCGCGCCGGCGGCAGGAGACACGCTCTCGACCGTTCCGACAATGTCGGCGTTCGGGAAGGCATCGACCTCAAGGTGGACCTTCTGGCCGGGTTTCACGCGCGCAAGCTGCGTTTCCTTGAAATTGGCGTCCACGTGGACATTGGCAAGCGGCACGAGCGCGGCCAGACGCGCGCCAGGCTGCACGAACGTGCCAACCTCGGCAGCCTTGTTGCCGACGACACCATCGGCCGGCGCACGGATTTCCGTGAACGAGAGATCGCGCTCGGCCTTGTCGACGGCAGTCTGCAATTCAGCCGCGAGACGTTGCCCTTCGATCTGCTGTGCTGAGAGAACCGCCACATTCGCCTGCGCGGCCGCGGAGGCGGCCTCGGCGCTCTTCACGTTCGCATCGGAACGGTCGCGGGCCGCTTTGGCCGCGTCGAGAGTCGCCTTGCTGGCATAGTTCGCCTGCGAGAGCTGGAGTTGGCGCGAATAATCCGCCTCGGCACGTTCCGCATCCGCTTGCGCGGCCGCGATCTGTGCCTGGGTCTGGGCGACCGTCGCTTTGGCCGCCTCGATCTGGCGACCGATGCGGACGATGGTGCTGGCCTGCGTCGCGAGCTTGTCCTTGGCCGATTGCAAGGCCAGGCGGTAGTCGCCGTCATCGATCTTGGCGATCAGATCGCCCGCCTTGACGCTCTGGTTGTTGCTCACCGCAAGCGAGGCGACATAACCGGACACCTTGGCCGACAGGATCGTGATGTCAGCCTGGACATAGGCGTCGTCCGTCGAAACCAGAAACCGGCCGGTCGTGAACCAGTGGACGCCCTCATATGCACCGAAAGCGAGCGCCGCGCCGAGAACGGCGAAGATCACCGGCTTCTTGCCGAGCTTGCGCTTGGCCGCTTTAGGCGGATGAGAGACGACGGGAGCCTCGGCATTTCCGACTGCGTTCCCGGGCGGGAGATCGGGGGCCTTGCCTTCCATGGCGGACCCCGCCCCGTCCGCTTTCGCGAATTCTTCCCGGTAAGCCATTCCAAAATCCCCGTGGCCGCAAAACCGTCTCTTGACCGAACCGTTCGGTCACCATACGTGAGGCCTAGCACAAACTGAATGAAGCGACTATATGATTTGACTGAACGGTTCGGTCAATAGCTTTGATGTGATAAAACGCACATGTCTGAAACGCAGGATTTCCATTCGCAGGTCGAGATCACGACAGCGGAAGGCGGGCTGGAGAGCTCCAAGCGACGCCAGATTCTGGATGGTGCGCGGCATGTCTTTCTCGCACAGGGCTTCGACGGAGCCAGCATGGGCGAGATTGCCAAGGCGGCGGGCGTCTCCAAGGGCACCCTCTATGTCTACTTCGACAGCAAGGAGATGCTGTTCGAGGCCCTGACGGCGGAAGAGAAGCGCGGTCTGGCGGAAGTCCTGTTCACGCTCGACGCCGACGATCCCGACGTCCGCGGCGTTTTGTATCGCCTGGGCCATAGCTACCTCAGCCTCATGGGTAAGCCGGAGCACATCTCCTCCGTGCGCATGGTGATCGGCGCGGCGGAAAAATTCCCCCGTATCGGCCAGATCTTCTTCGAGGCAGGCCCTTGCCAGGGGGCAGCGCGGCTTGGCGCGTATTTCGACAAGCAGGTCAAAGCCGGGCGGCTCAGCATCGAGGATACCAGCATTGCTGCCCAGCATTTCCTCGATCTCTGCCAATCTGGCATGATGCGCCGCCTCCTCTTCGCGGCGGGAGGCCCGCCGACCGAGGAGGAAATCGCCCGCAACGTCGAGAACGCCCTGCGCGTGTTCTTCGCGGCCTACGGAGCGAGGTAAGCCGCGAGTGCAGGCACTTCCCTTGACGCAGCCACGGCGAAGAACACTTCAGCTGTGACAGCGCCGACCGCCGGTCCCTGACGGCGGACTATGCAACGGACCGATGCAATGCCGGGTGACATGCTCGGGCGATGATCCAGCCGGCGGGCTCTGCCGGCTCAACGTTGTCGCCGATACCGATCGACAGGAGGGGAGATATGCACACCCGCCCTATCCTGGACGCAGCAGCCCGCAAACCTCTCGGCATAGACACCTCCAACCTTCGCCCGAATTTCTACGATCTGGTTGCCTTCGCGATCATCGTTGGCATCGGCGTCGCGATGGTCCACGGCGCGCGGGAAATGCGAGCGCCGTTGACTCAGCTCGATATTTCTCCGGTGTCGCTCGATCCGTCGCTCCTCCCGGACTACGCGCTGCGCACGACGCTGCGCATGTTTGCCGCCATGGGCGCGTCGCTTCTTTTCACCTTCACGGTTGCGACGCTCGCCGCCAAGAGCCGCAAGGCCGAGCTGGTCATCATCCCGGCGCTCGATATTCTGCAATCTGTCCCTGTCCTGGGCTTCCTGACCTTCACTGTCGTTTTCTTCCTCGGTCTCTTTCCTGGCAGCCAGCTAGGCGCAGAACTTGCCGCGATCTTCGCTATTTTCACCGCGCAAGCCTGGAACATGGCCTTTTCATTCTACCAATCCCTCAGGACTGTGCCCCGCGATTTGGATGAAGTCGCCCGTCATTTCCGGCTCTCGCCCTGGCTGCGTTTCTGGCGTCTTGAAGCGCCCTTCGCCGCGCCGGGACTGGTCTGGAATGCCATGATGTCCATGTCGGGAAGCTGGTTCTTCGTCGTCGCCTCGGAGGCGATCTCGGTCGGCGACACAAAGATCCTTCTTCCGGGCATCGGCGCATGGCTCGCCGTCGCGATCGAACACAAGGACCTCCGCGCGATCGCCCTTGCCGTCGTCGCTATCGCCATCGTCATCCTGCTTTACGATCAGCTCGTGTTTCGTCCTATTGTGGCCTGGGCGGATAAATTCCGCTCCGAGCAGACCGCCGCCCAGCAGAGGCCGCGTTCATGGGTCTACGACCTGGTGCGCCGAACCCACCTCATGCGCCGTTTGATGCTCCCGATCTCATTGCTGTTTGCGAGCATTGGCGGCCTGATCGGCCGGATCAGATTGCCCGATCGTCCGCCCGTTCAATTGAAGCCCGCCCCCACTGTCGGACGCGTGATCGATGTCCTCTGGATCGTTCTCATCATGTCCGGGACCGCCTATATGCTCTGGCTGATTGCCGACTACGTCGGCGCCACGCTGTCCTGGGATGATCTGAGGCAGGCCGTGACGCTCGGCGCCCTCACGCTTCTGCGGGTGGCGATCCTGATCGCGCTCGCGAGCCTGATCTGGGTTCCGATCGGTGTTTGGATCGGGCTCCGTCCGGTCGTCGCCGAGCGGGTCCAGCCCGTGGCACAGTTCCTGGCTGCCTTCCCGGCCAACGTGCTGTTCCCGTTCGTAGTGGTCACCATCGTGGCGTTCCGGCTTGACCCGAACATCTGGCTCTCTCCCCTGATGATCCTGGGGACCCAATGGTACATCCTCTTCAACGTCATTGCCGGCGCAAGCGCGTTTCCGACTGATCTGCGGGAGGTTTCCACCATCTTCCACCTCCGGCGCTGGCATTGGTGGCGAAGGGTCATGCTGCCGGGGATCTTCCCCTATTTCGTCACGGGAGCGCTTACCGCATCGGGCGGATCGTGGAACGCCAGCATCGTGGCGGAAGTGGCGAGTTGGGGCGACGTCAAGCTTCAGGCGGCGGGCCTTGGCGCCTACATCGCCAAGGCGACCGATGCGGGCGATTTTCCCCGCGTTGTGCTGGGAGTCGCGGTGATGTCGGCTTTTGTCGTCATCTTGAATCAGGTTCTCTGGCGTCCGCTCTACCGCTTTGCCGAGCGACGCCTGCGTCTCGATTAAGGGAAAAAGGCCATGGATGCTTCCATGATGTCCGATCGCCCTCTCGTCCGGGTCGAGCATCTCCGGCACCTTTATCACAAGGGCAGCGTGAGCGACCTGCTCGTGCTCGACGACGTGAACCTCTGCCTGAAGGAGAACGAGATCGTCGCCCTTCTCGGGAGGTCCGGCTCCGGAAAATCGACCCTGCTGCGCATCATCTCCGGGCTTCTGCCGCCGAGCGGCGGCAACGTCGAGATCGACGGTAAGCCGGTTTCCGGTCCTGCGAGCGAAGTCGCGATGGTGTTCCAGTCTTTCGCGCTCTTTCCATGGCTGTCGGTGCTGGAAAACGTGGAGATCGGCCTCGAGGCCATCGGCATGGCGTCCGACGAGCGCCGCGCCCGCGCTCTCGCCGCCATCGACCTGATCGGTCTCGACGGCTTCGAGAGCGCCTATCCGAAAGAGCTGTCGGGCGGCATGCGCCAGCGCGTGGGCCTGGCCAGGGCGCTGGTGGTCCATCCAAAAGTCCTGCTGATGGACGAGCCGTTTTCGGCGCTCGACGTCCTCACCGCCGAGACGCTGCGCACCGACCTGCTCGACATCTGGTTCGAAGGCAGGTTGCCGATCCAGTCGATCCTGATGGTGACGCACAATATCGAGGAGGCTGTCCTGATGTGCGACCGCATCCTGGTCTTCGCATCGAATCCCGGCCACATCGTCGCCGAGATCAAAGTCGATCTGCCCCAGCCCCGCGACCGTCAGGACCCCGCCTTCCGCGACATCGTGGAAGATATCTATGCGCGCATGACGTTGAAGACCCCGAGCCTGACGCGGGAGGGAGCCTTCCCCGGCGTCGGGATCAACATGATCCTGCCGGCCGTTTCGACCAACCGGCTCGCCGGCCTCGTCGAACTGGTGAACGGACAGCCCTACGATGGAAAAGCCGACATGCCCGAACTGGCGAGCGAGCTGCATCTCGAAATCGACGACTTGTTTCCCATTGCCGAAACCTTGCAGCTTCTGCGCTTCGCCGAAGTCGAGGGCGGCGATGTCGTGCTGACCCCGGCAGGACGGCAATTCGCCACCGCCGATATCGAGGAGCGTAAACGATTGTTCGCGCAACACTTGCTTGGCTATGTTCCCCTTGTCGCGCACATCAAGCGCATCCTCGACGAACGCGCCACGCACCGCGCCCCCGCGCGCCGGTTTCTTGGCGAGCTGGAAGACACCATGTCCGAGGGCTATGCGGAAAAGACGCTCCGAACGGTGATCGCCTGGGCGCGTTACGCCGAGTTGCTGGCCTATGACGAGGCGACGGGCGTCTTCAGTCTCGAAAACCCGGCCTGACGCCTGCGAAAGACGGGGCGTTTCAGGGAGCCGAACAATTTCCTGCCGGATCCGTTGTCTACCACCGCCCTGAGGCCCTGGTCGTGATTAACCACCGGAATCTCAAAGCGATCCGCAGAACCAGCTTCGGCGGTCCTGCGCCATGAGTCCCGAGCGGCGGCTTTCTCCCGTACCGGCGGTGCGAAAGCCTACGGGCTCCTTTCGGCTTGTCGCGTTGGCGACCGGACTTGGCGTGGTGACGGGCCTTATCGTCGCCGCCGTCCAGAACTTCGTCATTTTTGCCCAGCGCGCCACTCTCGGCTTCGCGGCGGAGAGGCGGATCGCCCTGCCCGATCAGGCGTCCTTCCTCAGGATTGCCGTCGCGCTGACCGGCGGTGCCATTCTCGTCACCATCCTGTCGCGCGCGGCATCCCGTTTGAGAACGCGACAGCCGATCGACCCGGTTGAGGCTAACGCGCTCAGCGGCGGCAGCATGGGGTGGTACGATGCAGTGGCCGTCGTTCTCCCGATCCTGGCGTCGGTCGCTTTCGGAGCCTCCGTGGGGATCGAAGCCGCCGTCACGCAGCTCGGCGCCGTCCTCGCCAGCCGTCTCGGCAAAAGGCTGGGGCGTCCGCGCTCCGATCTGCGGGTGCTGGTCGGCGCGGGGTCGGCAGCAGCCATCGCCGCAGCCTACCGCGCACCCATCGCGGGGATGCTGTATGCGTTCGAACTCGTGCTTGGAACCTATTCCAAGCGGACCCTCGCCCCCATCGGTCTTGCCGCCATCGCCGCCGTCATCACCATCTGGCTGCTGACCGGGCAGGCGAAGCCGTTCGATCTGATCCTGGGGACGGCGGTTTCATGGTCCGATTATCCGATCGCGGTCCTGATGGGAGGCATCTGCGCGTTCATGGGCATCGGGGTGATGCTTCTCGTCACCGCCGTCGAGCGTCTTCTCAAGCGCCTTTTCAGGCACGAAACATTGCGTCGTCTCGCAGCCGCCCTGGTGCTTACGCTTCTTTCGATCCGCTTCCCCGCCGTCCTGGGCAGCGGCCACGCCGCCATCGACCATGCCGTCAACGGCGACATCGTCGGGCCCCAAGCCTTGGGATTGCTTGGCGCGAAAGCGCTTGCATCGCCCGCAAGTCTCGGCGGCGGCTTCAGAGGAGGGCTCTTCAGCGCCTCGCTGCTGATGGGCGCTCTCCTCGGCCAGGTCATCGCCTGGATCGGTGCTCTGGTGCCCGGCGGCCCGCCGTTGAATCCGGCGCTCTGCGCCGTGATCGGCATGGCCGCCATGGGCGCCAGCGTGATCGGCTGCCCGCTCGCGATGATCTTCCTGGTGCTTGAAACAACAGGCGACTTCGATGCGGCCATCGTCGTCGCGATCGGCGCGGTGACCGCTTCATTCCTGACGGACCGTCTGTTTGGGTATTCCTTCGCGACGTGGCGCTTCCAGCAACGTGGCCTCGCCATTGAGGGAGGCCACGACGTTTCGCGGCTGGCGACATCGCCGATCACGAACCTCGTCAGGCCGCCGAAGCGTTCGCTCGCGGCCAATGCAGACCTTCAGGATGTTCTGCGAGCCGTTTCGACGGCGGGAGCGAGAGGCACGGCCGTTTACACGCTCGATGGTGATTTTGCAGGGCTGGTCGATCCCAGTCTCGTGGAGGTCGCCGCCGGGGAGAGGACGCCGCTCCCGATCGTCGCGGCCGACCTGGTCTATGAGACGAGCCCCGCTGTCACGCCGAAGACCACCTTGGCTGAACTCATCGACATCTTCCAAAACGACGATCGTCCCACCATCGCCGTCATCGATCCGGCGGATCACCTGAACCTGATCGGCTGCGTTCGCGCCCGAGACGCCTTCGCCATGGCATCCGCCATTCTCGATGCGCAGCGACGGGAGGATTTGGGCATCGGGCAGTAGCGCCCCTTACGCTCCGGGCAGCCCCCTGTCCGCTGTCATTCGCCGTCCGGCGCGTCCGCCGCGACGCTTCCCGCATTGGTCAAGGCGCTCGGGGCTCAATGACTGTCGAAATGGATCGCGCCTGCGACGGCGTGGTCCCATCTGCAGCATCATCGTGATACGATAACAATACAACCGCATCTCCAACCCCAAAGGAATCCCATGCGGAGACGTCCCTCGGCCCGGCTGATCGTGTTGGATGCAGCGAACCGCGTCCTTCTCTTCCGTTTTGTGCACAAGACCGGCGCGCTGGCGGGTCGGGACTATTGGGCGACGCCGGGAGGCGGCGTCGACCCCGGCGAGAGCTTCATCGACGCCGCGCGGCGCGAGCTGGCCGAGGAGACGGGCTTTCAGGCCGACATCATGGAGCCGCACGTGGCGGAGCGCGAATTCATCCTCCAGCTCTCCGACGGCGAACATGTCGTCGCCGAGGAGCGCTTCTTCGTCGTGCGAACGACCGAGAGCACTCTCTCCACGGAGAGCTGGACCGCCGACGAAGTCGAGGTGATGGCCGATCACCGCTGGTGGACGCTTCAGGAATTGCGGGCAACGACCGAGATTGTCTTTCCCGAAAACATGGCGGAGATGGTGGCGGGGCTCACGCCCTGAAGAAACCTTACGCGTCTTCGCGCAGCGCCTCGGCGACGCGGGCCTGGAGCACTTCGGGGCGCCGGAGGATCAATGCGCCGCGGGTGCGCTCGATCAGGCCCTCCTGGGACATCATGGTGAACTCGCGCGTCACCTGTTCGCGGCGGCAGCCGATGCGGGCGGCCATGATGTGGTGGAAGGGCGGCGGCGTGATCACTCGCTCCCCTACCCTTTCGCCGCGCGGAATGGACAGGCGCAGCAGCTCCGAATAGAGCCGGTGCCGGAGATCGAGCACGGTCTGCTCGACGAAGCGGGCGTTCAACTCGCGGATGCGCGAGGACATAAGGCAGAAGAGCCGTTCCGCGACCGCATTGTTGGAGAACACGATCTCGCGAAAGACCGAGGCCGGCATCACGCAGGCCTCGCCCCGCGTGAGAGCAGTGACATTGGCGGAGCGTTTGATGCCGTCCATAGCCGCCAACTCGCCGAACAATTCGCCGGGGCGCATCTCGTCGAGAATGACCTCCTTGCCCGCAGCCGTGCGCATGAGCACGCGCACGTCGCCCGCGAGCAGGAAATAGACGTCGGTCGAGAGATCGTCGAAATCGACAAGAATTTCTTCCGGGTCGAAACGCCGCCAATTCGCCCGCGCTTCATAGGGAGCGAGGTCGATGTCCAAGCCCTTGAAGAGCAAAACGCCGGCAAGCCGTGTCATACACGATCCCCTTTCGGTGCCCTCACCGACCAACAGGACAACCAAAGTCAAGCTTCGATCATATAGGGCGGCCGCATACAAAAAAAGAGCCGCGTCAGCGGTGACGCGGCTCTCTCAACCGATAATGGTCGGTCCTTTACTCGGCAGCAGCCTTGCGCTGATTGGCCAAAGCGTCCTTCACAGCGGCGATAATCCGGTCCTGCACTTCTTCCGTGAGGTAGGGGTGCATGGGAAGGCTGATAACTTCCGCAGCAAGACGATCGGAAACCGGCACGCCGTTTCCGGCGACCGGATAGTGCTTATAAGCGGTCTGCTGGTTCAGCGGCTTGGGATAGTAAACCGCCGTCGGGACACCGGCGGCCTTCAGGTCCGCCTGGAACTGGGCGCGGTCGAAGCCGTCCATGCGCAGAGTGTACTGCGCCCACACGGAGGTGTAACCCTCCGGCACTTCCGGCACCACGGCGACATCGCGCAGGTTGTCGTTGTAGTACTTGGCGACGCGGTCGCGCGCTTCGATCTCGCTCGGGAAGATCTTGAGCTTCTCGATGAGGATCGCTGCCTGCATCGTGTCGAGACGGCCGTTCATGCCGATGCGGACGTTGTCGTATTTCTCGGTGCCCTGGCCGTGAACGCGGATCGAGCGCAGCACGGTTGCGAGTTCGTCGTCATTGGTGAAGATCGCGCCGCCGTCGCCGTAGCAGCCAAGCGGCTTTGCCGGGAAGAAGCTGGTGGTGGTGCAATCGCCGATCACGCCCACTTTACGGCCCTTGTAGCTCGCGCCGAAGCTCTGCGCCGCGTCGCACATGAGCCACAGGCCCTCGCGCTTGCAGAACGCCTCGATCGGCTCGTAGTCGGCCGGCAGGCCGAAGAGATCGACCGGGATCACGCCGACCGGGTTGAGACCGAGCTTCTTGGCGGTCTTCAGGCCCGCTTCGAGGCTGACGATGTCGAGATTGAACGTGTCTTCGAGGACGTCGACGAAGATCGGCGTCGCGTTGACCTGCGCCACCACTTCCGCCGTCGCGGCGAAGGTGAAGCTCGGGCAGAGAACCGCATCGCCTTCCTTCACGCCCTTGGCCATCAGCACCATGAGGAGCGCATCCGTGCCGTTGGCGCAGGAGATGACGTGCTTCGCGCCGCAGAACGCGGAGAGATCGGCCTCGAAAGCCTTGACCTCGGGGCCCATGATGTAGCCGCCGTGATCGATGACCCGCAGCACGGCCTGGTCGACGGCGGAGCCGAGACGTTGGCGCTGGGCCGCCAGATCGATGAACGCAATCGGGTCCGACATCACGCAAT
The DNA here is from genome assembly GCF_015694465.1 of Microvirga alba. GTDB lineage: Bacteria > Pseudomonadota > Alphaproteobacteria > Rhizobiales > Beijerinckiaceae > Microvirga > Microvirga alba. The sequence continues at coordinate 584,115 of NZ_JADQDO010000001.1, read as the reverse complement.
CTCCTCAAGTTTGTTCGGGCCGGCCTCGCGATAACGACGACCGGATTCAGGGCAGACAAGATCGGGGCCGAGCTTGGCACCCGCGTGGCTCATCCAGCCGATGCGCTTGGCGGGCACGCCCGCCATCAGCGCGAAGGCCGGAACGTCCTTCGCGACAACCGCGCCAGCGGCGATGAAAGAATATTCGCCCAGGGTGTGGCCGCAGACGATGGTCGCGTTCGCGCCGATCGAGGCGCCGCGCTTCACCAGGGTCGGCCGATACTCGGACTTGCGCGCGATTTCAGAGCGCGGGTTGTTCACGTTGGTGAACACGCAGGACGGACCGCAGAACACGCCATCTTCCAGCGTCACGCCTTCGTAGACGGAGACGTTGTTCTGGATCTTGACGTTGTTGCCGACAATCACCTTCGGGCCGATCACCACGTTCTGGCCGATATTGACGTTCCGGCCGAGGGTCACATTGCCGAGGACGTGGCTGAAGTGCCAGACCTTCGAGCCCTCGCCGATCTCGACGCCTGCATCGACATAGGCCGATTCATGGATCGTGACGCCGGGATAATCCTTTGCCACGCGGGGCTTCGCGACCTCGATCGCCGGAGCAGCAGCCTGCTGACCAAGGCGTGCCTGGAGCAGCGAGTCGGCGGCGCGCGCGAGAACGGAGAGAACCCGCAAGCCTTCGCGGCCATCGGTGCGCGGCGTCGCGCCGGTACGGATGCAATCGATGAAATGCAGGCATTCCTGCTTCAAGGGCTCGTCCTGCGGGACGGTGACCGGAATGGCGTCGGCCTTCACCGGCACCGGCATGTTGTCCTTCCACTCCACCTTGTGCGGGTAGAGAAGGAGCTTGCGGTCCCAGGCCTCGCCATCGTCGAACACGGCCATGGCGTCGGAACCGACGACCACGAGCTTCTGCTCCTTGAAGGGATGGAGCCAGGACACGAACACGTGCGCCCGCTCGCCGCCGGGGAAAGCAAGATGCGTCGTGGTCACGTCCGCAATGGCGTCATGGAGATAGTAACCGCCGACCGCTTCGACCTTCTCCGGCTCGCTGCCGATAAGGGAGAGGATCATGGAAAGATCGTGCGGCGCGAAGGACCAGAGGATGTCCTCCTCGCGGCGAATCTTTCCGAGATTCAGGCGGTTCGAATAGACGTATTGCAGGCGTCCGAGCTTGCCCTCGCGCACGAGCTTCTTCAGCTCGAGGAAGATCGGGTGATACTGCAGCAGGTGTCCGACCATCAGACGGCGATCGAGCCGCTCGGCCAGCGCGCAGAGTTCCTTTGCCTGGCTCACTTCGAGAGCCAGCGGCTTCTCGACGAACACGTGCTTACCGGCTTCCAGTGCCTGCTTTGCGAGCGTGTAGTGCAAGGCCGCCGGAGCCGCGATGGCGACGCCGTTCACCTTCGGATCCGCCAAAGCGCCTTCGAAGGTAAGCGAGCGTCCGCCATGCTTGGCGATCAGTGCTTCAACGGTCGGCTGATGAGCATCGACCAGAGCTTCCAGCGCCCCGAGTTCAGCGAAGTTGCGGACCAGGTTCTTGCCCCAATATCCGCAGCCGACAACTGCTACCCGAATGTCGCTCGTCATGGTCTTCTGCCCCTATCCGTTCCGTTGTCTTCTTTAAAAAATGCTCGATCAGGCCTTGATGACGCGGCCTTCAGGGATGCCAGCCCGCGCGCAGGCATTGCGGGTATCGACAACCACCTTCGCGTTGTCGACTACGAGCTTGTAATCGACGTTGTCGTGATCCGTTGCAATGAGAACCGCGTCGTAGCCAGCCAATGTCTTCGCGTCGAGCGCGACCGACTTCCGGCCCGCCAGTTCCGCATGCTCCCGGGTCATCGGGATAACCGGGATGTAGGGGTCGAAATAATCGACTTCGGCGCCGCGCCCTTCGATCAGCTCGATGAGCTTCAGTGAGGGGCTCTCGCGCATGTCGTCGACGTTCTTCTTATAGGCGATGCCGAGCATCAGGACCTTCGAACCCGTGAAGGCCTTGCCGCTCTTATCAACGGCTTCCGCAAGCTTGTTGACCACATAGTACGGCATGCGGGTGTTGATCTGGCCGGCCAGCTCGATGAAGCGGGTCGCGATGTCGTATTCGCGCGCCTTCCAGGTGAGGTAGAAGGGGTCGATCGGAATGCAGTGACCGCCGAGACCCGGGCCCGGATAGAACGGCATGAATCCGAAGGGCTTGGTCTTGGCCGCGTCGATGACTTCCCAAACGTCAATGCCCATGGCCGCATAGACGACCTTGAGTTCGTTCACGAGGGCGATGTTCACCGCACGGAAGATGTTCTCGGTCAGCTTCACGGCTTCGGCCGTCGCGGCGGAGGACACCGGAACCGTCTTCACGATCAGCTGGCTGTAGAGCATGTCGGCGAGGGCAAGAGCCGCTTCGCCGTCGCCGCCGACAACCTTCGGAATCGTCGAGGTGCCGAAATCCGGATTGCCGGGATCCTCGCGCTCCGGAGAGAAGGCCAGGAAGAAATCCTGGCCGCTCTTGAGGCCGGTCGCCTCGAAGATCGGGCGGATGACTTCGTCCGTGGTGCCGGGATAGGTGGTGGATTCCAGAACGACGACCTGGCCCTTGCGCAGGCGAGGCGCGATGGCGCGGGCGGTGTTCTCCACATAGGAGAGATCCGGCTCGCGGTGCTTGGTGAGAGGCGTCGGCACGCAGATCAGAATGGCGTCCGGCTCGCCCAGACGGGCAAAATCGGCAGTCGCCTCGAACTTTCCGCCCTTCACCGCCTCCGAAATCAGCGCCGAGGAAATGTGCTTGATGAAGCTCTCGCCCCGGTTGATCTGGTCAACGCGAGGTGCGTCGATGTCGAACCCGACAACCTTGAATCCCGCCTTCGCGGCGGTGAGTGCAAGGGGGATGCCCACATAACCGAGGCCGACGATGCCGAGTGTGGCGCTACGTTCTTTGAACTTCGCAAGCAGCTCAGCAACGTCCGCGACCGTCGCATCGGTCTTTACCGCGCGATTTCCATGCATCATCAGGCTCCTGACTAACCCCATTGCGGCCATAACCCCGTTAAGCAGGACACTCCGCGTTGCGCGGAAACGGGTGTGGCAGCATCGTTATTTCGCGGGCTTCTGTGGTGTGATTACTTTGCAAAGTCAAGAGAAAGGCATCACCGAAATTGTGCAAGAGCAGTCCTGCTGCAGCCGCGACACAGGGGCAAAATCGAGGTTCTGCCTTGTCAGGGCCGCCTTCGCAGGCCACAAGGCGACATGCTTCACGCGAATGACCTGACCTACCGAATTGCCGGCCGAACGATCCTGGATCACGCCTCCTTCGCCCTCCCGACCGGCAGCAAAGTCGGCCTGGTGGGCCGGAATGGCGCGGGCAAGACGACCCTCTTCCGCATCGTTCAGGGCGAGGCTTCGCTTGAGAGCGGGGAGATCGCCCTTCCCCGCGGCGTCCGAGTCGGGGGCGTGGCCCAGGAGGCACCGGGTGGGCCTGAGTCGCTGATCGAGGTCGTGCTGGCGGCGGACAAGGAGCGCACTGCCCTTCTCGCCGAAGCCGACACCGCCGACGGCTTTCGCCGCGCGGAGATCGAAACCCGACTGACCGACATTGGCGCTTACTCCGCTCCGGCGCGCGCCGCCTCGATCCTGCATGGCCTGGGCTTCGACGCCGAGGCACAGAACCGGCCCTGCTCGTCCTTCTCCGGCGGATGGCGCATGAGGGTGGCCCTTGCCGCCGTGCTGTTCTCGGAACCCGACCTGCTGCTCCTCGACGAGCCGACGAACTATCTCGACCTCGAGGGGACGCTCTGGCTCTATGAATATCTGGATCGCTACCCTCACACGGTCCTGGTCATCAGCCACGACCGCGAGCTGCTCGACACCTCCGTCGATCACATCCTGCATCTCGACCAGGGCAAGCTGACGATCTATCGCGGCGGTTACAGTTCCTTCGCCAAGCAATTGGCGGAGAAGCGCGAACTGACCGCGAAGATGAAGGCCAAGCAGGACGCCGAGCGCAAGCATCTCCAGGCCTTCGTGGACCGGTTCAAGGCGAAAGCCTCCAAAGCCCGTCAGGCCCAGTCCCGCGTCAAGCGGCTGGCCAAATTGGAACCGATCGCCGCCCTTGTTGAAAACGAGGTTCTGGCGTTCGACCTGCCGGGGCCGGAGCGCGCCCTCGCTCCGCCCCTGATCGCAGTCGAGGGCGCGGCGGCGGGCTATGGCGACCGGACCATTCTCGACCGCCTGAACCTGACGATCCAGCCGGACGACCGCATTGCGCTTCTGGGCGCGAACGGGAACGGCAAATCGACCTTCTGCAAGCTCATCGGCGGGCGGCTCGATCCGCTTAAAGGCGAGGTCCGTTGGCCGACGAAGATGGAGGTGGCCTATTTCGCCCAACATCAGGTGGATGAGCTGAATCCGAGCGCCACCGCCTATGACCACGTGGCCGCCCGGATGCCCGATACACCGGTCGCGAAGATCCGCGCGCGCGCTGCCCGTTTCGGTTTCCCCGGGGCGAAAGCGGACACCCCGGTCTCGTCCCTGTCAGGCGGCGAAAAGGCTCGTCTTCTGATGGGGTTGGCCGCGTTCAACGGCCCGAACCTGCTCATCCTCGATGAGCCGACGAACCATCTCGACATCGACAGCCGTCAGGCGCTGATGGAGGCGATCAACGATTATACGGGCGCGGTCATTCTGGTCAGCCACGACCGTTTCCTGATCGAGGCCTGCGCCGACCGCCTCTGGATCGTCGGCAATGGCAGCGTAAAGCCCTTTGACGGAGACATGGACGATTATCGCAAGCTCGTTCTGTCAGGCGAACTCGAACCGCAGAACCGTTCCGACAAGCCGCAAGCCGCCGCATCCTCTCGCATCGATGAGCGCCGCGCGGCGGCGGAGCGTCGGGTGGCGCTCGCGCCTCTGCGCAAAAAGCTCGAAACGCTGGAAGCGCGGATGTCCAAGCTGACCGAGGTGATCGCGAAGGTGGACGCGGCGCTTGCCGACGGCACCGCCTTCCAGAAGGATCCCGCGAAAGCGACAGAGCTGTCCAGGATGCGCGCCGAGGCTGCCGGGACGCTTGCCTCCGTCGAGGAGGAATGGCTCGGCGTCAGCAGCGAGATCGAAATGGCTGGAGCCTGATCCTACTTCACGATCCGATCGAGCTTGTTGTTGACGAAGAAATAGAGCTCGCGACCACCGGGCTCGGAATAGAGCACCTGCACCTCGCGTTGGCCCTTGCCGCTCTCGCCCACGAGCACATCCGTCGGAATCTTGCCCTTGAGGGCGAGGAGATCGCACTCGCCGATGCCGGGTGCGATGGCGGACGCCGTCATTGAGGGCGCGCCCGTGCAGCGGCCGTCCGGCCCGATCACCGCGCCGTAGTCAGGCGTCGCGGCGATCGACGCCTGAGCGATAGGGGCAGACACGGCCGGGGGCGCGGAGGACGTGCTGTTGCAAGCTGACAATCCGACGGCCAAAAGCGCCATCGAGGCAAGAATCGAAGATCTTCCCTTTGCCGCTTTTTCGGAAAAAGCTCTACCACGCATTCCCATCAATCCTTCTTGCTTCCATTCGCTTGCACCCGCATCGCATCCTCGAACAGGCGCTGAGCATCGGCCCGGAAAGCCTGGCGCGATCCCTGGCGCGAATAGAACATGTGACCGCCTTCGTAAACCTTTAGCGTCAAACGCTTTTCCGGACCGAGGTCCGGGATCTGATTGATGAGAAGCTGCGATGCGTAGTAAGGCGTCACCAGATCGGTGAACCCGTGCACAACCAGCACGCGCAATTTCCCGTCGAGCGCCAGGGCTTGACGGAGCTCTTCGAGATTTTCCGGCGCATTGCGGCCGCCATCCCATCGCCAGGCCCGGGTCACCGCGTTGTTGAGCAGGTTATAGCGTCCCTCGGGCTTGTAGTTGAGCGTGTTCGTCAGATGGTCGATTATCGCGCTCGTGAGCGGTGCGGTCATCGCCGTCAGGACCGGGTCCTCGAACCGCGAGACATAGGCTGCCGGATTGGGATCCGCGCCGAAAACATCGGCGTCATAGGCACTGAGTACATCGGCGCTCCGGCGCAACGTCTCCCGCTGCACCGCACGAGCATCGACGCGCCCGGCAAGGCGGCGGACGAGATCGAGGTCGAGGCCCGTCAGCGCGGCGACTCTCCCGCTGATGCGTTCGACCGCCTCCCGATCCTGCACACCGCGCATCAGATCGACGAGGTACTCGCCCGACGCATAGCGCTCCGCATCCTGCAACGCCTCGCGCGAGACGGGCCCCTTGCGGGCGAGCGCGGCGGCGGCCATGGACGGCAGGCGGGCAGCATCGGTCCAGGGCGCAGAGGACGCGTGATCGAGCCACGCGAAATCCAACACCGGCGAGACGAGAACCAGACCGCTGAGGCCGATGCCCTGATCGCTTTGCAGCTTTTCAGCCAGCAGCGGGCCGCGAAACCCGCCGTAACTCTCGCCGACGAAGAATTTCGGCGAGAGAAGCCGGTTTTTCTCCTTCAGCCAGCGCATGATTGCGGCGGCGAGCCCATCGATGTCGCCCCGTAGGGAATAGAACCGCTCCCGGACCTGATCACCACCGATCACTCGGCTATAGCCGGTTCCCGGCGGGTCGATGAAGACGAGATCGGTGAAATCGAGCCAGGTTTCGGCATTCGGCATCAGGCTCGGCGAGGCCGAGGGGCTGATGCCAGCTCCATCGAGAGACAGCCGCCATGGACCGATGGCGAGGAGGTTCAGATATGCCGAGGAAGCCCCTGGCCCCCCATTCACCGCGAACGTCACCGGGCGCGTCGCGAGGTCGGCATCATCCTTGGTGTAGGCCGTAAATCCGATCTCGGCCTGCGGAGCGCCATTCGTGTCGATCAAAGTCAGGCTTCCCGCCGTCGCGGTCAGGCTCAACGTGCGTCCCGGCAGCGTGATCGTATGGCGGGTTACGGAATTCGGCGGCAGACGGGTCGTGTCCGCGCTTTGCGGACGTGCCTCCCCCCTCACGGGCTGCGGCTGCCGGTTGGGGGCCTCCTGAGCCTGCGCGACGACTGGCGCAACCAACAAGAGGCACAGGACGGCAAGGAGCGACGGGCGCGAGATTCGGTTCATGGCGGGCATCCTCTTGGCTTGCTTGAAACGGAAGCGCGGCCATTCCGTTCCAGTATGCTGACGGCCTACCTCTCTCTGCCATCACCGGACTTGTCCCGGTGATCCCGATGCGAAAGGCTCTTCACCTCATCGAGATGACGGCGCCCGGCCATGAGGGCTGGCAACGGGACGTCAAGAATCGTCAGACCTTCCGCTCCCAGCGTCCGCGGTCGTCCTGCTGCCAATAGGTCGCGTCGTGGCCGCCCTCCTTGACCGCACGCCATTGGTCGCGCGCGCGGGCTAGAGCCTGATCGTCGTTACCGTCGAACAGGATCGCGATCCGCTGATAGGCCGGAATATCCCCCGGCAAATCGGCCCCCTCGGCCAGAAAGCGGATCGAGGCTCCGTTGGGGTTGCTATCGGCCAGCGTGATCAGGATCGGCTGGCTCGCCGCCTGGGCCTCGCGGTCGGTGCCGTGCGGCAGAAAGCTTTCATCGGCATAGGTCCATAAGTGATCGTCGAGGGCGGCCATGCGCTCCTCGGTCGTCACCTGAACCACCGCGCGCCAACCACGCTCCAGCGTTTTCTGCAGGAGCGTGGGCAACACGGCCTCGAGAGGCTGTCGTTGAAGATGATAGAAAAGGACCTCGGCCATCGGCGCTCACAAACCGTCGGCGCAGGCGACGATGGCAAGCCCTTTTTTGGATGTCATCCTCAACCCTCGTAGTGATCGCGCACGAGGCGATCGAGCAGACGCACGCCCCAGCCGGAACTCCAGCCCTTGTTGATCTCGTTCTGCGGCGACCCCATGGCGGTGCCTGCGATGTCGAGATGGGCCCAGGGCACGTCGTTGACGAAGCGCTGAAGCAGCGCCGCGGCCGTGCTCGATCCGCCGTGACGGCCCGAGGAGTTCTTCATGTCGGCGAACTTCGAATCGATCATCTTGTCGAATTCCGGCCCGAGCGGCATGCGCCACACGCGCTCGCCGGTCTCCTGACCGGCCGCCGTGATGCGCTGAGCCAATTCGTCGTTGTTCGAGAACAGGCCCGCATATTCCTGCGCCAACGCCACGAGGATCGCGCCAGTCAGGGTGGCGAGGTCGATCATGAATTTCGGCTTGAACCGATCCTGCACGTACCAGAGCACATCGGCCAGAACGAGGCGGCCTTCGGCGTCGGTGTTGATGATCTCGATGGTCTGGCCCGACATGGTGGTGACGATATCACCGGGGCGCTGGGCGCTGCCGTCCGGCATGTTCTCGACGAGGCCGATCGCGCCGACCACATTCGCCTTCGCCTTGCGGCTGGCGAGCGCATGCATGAGACCGACGACGCAGGCCGCGCCCGCCATGTCGCCCTTCATGTCCTCCATGCCCTGGCCGGGCTTGAGCGAAATGCCGCCCGAATCGAAAACGACGCCCTTGCCGATGAAGGCGATGGGCTTCTGCGTCGCCTTTCCGCCGTTCCAGCGCATGATGGCGACGCGGCTGCCGCGCGTGGAGCCCTGGCCAACGCCCAACAGCGCACGCATGCCGAGCTTCTGCATGGCCTTCTCGTCGAGAATCTCGACCTCGACGCCGAGCTTGCTCAGGGCTTCCGCCTTGGCCGCGAACTCACGGGGACCGAGAACGTTCGGCGGTTCGTTGACGAGATCGCGGGCGATGGTGATTCCGCCGGCAACGCCTTCGCGCGCCTTGTAAGCCTTCTTCACCGCGGTCGGATCGGCGACGCTCAACGACAGTTTTCCGCCGGCGCCGTTTGTTTTGGCCTCGTCCTTCTTGGTCTTGTAGCGGTCGAAGCTGTAGCGGCGCAGCTGAGCGCCAAGCGCTACATCGGCGGCGTCATCCGGCGTGATCTCAACGCCCGGCAGGTCCAGCACGGCGACAGCGCTCTTGCCGTTCACCTTGCTCGCGACGAGGCCGCCCAGTTGGGCCCAGTCGACATTCGCCCGGTCTTTTTCTCCCCCGGCGCCGATCACGACGAGCCGGTCGACAGCGACCGCTGACGGCGCGACGATGACCATGGCCGACTTGGCCTTACCCTTGAAATTCTCGGCCGCAGCGGCTCTCGCAATCAACTCGACGGCCTTGGGGCCGATCAGCTTCGCAACCGCAGGTGTCGGCTTGAGGTTCTCTCCGACGAAAACGATGAGATCGCCGGTCCCTATCGAACCGTGAGCTTGAAAATCAATCTTGAAGCTGTCGGCCATGAAATCCTCGCATCCAGTTGTGAAGGGCCGGCCAGAGAGAGAGGCCAGCTGCGGCTTTTGGTGACATACATCAATTCGCGACTCGGATCACGCGGGCTTTGCCGCGAAAGCGACGCAATCTCAAGCTGTTGAAAACGCGCGGCCTTGCCTAGGGGCATGTGACAAGGTACCCAAGGCCTGGACGCCGACCGGCGAAGGGCTTCATGACACTACTTGAACGTTATATCCTGAAAATCGCGTTTACGGCCTTCGCCGCATGCCTCATCGCCCTCACCGGGGTCATTTGGATCACCCAGGCCTTGCGCGAGCTCGACCTCCTGACCGGCAAGGGTCAGACGCTCTTCATCTTCTTGACTGTTACGGGCCTGTCCCTGCCCGCCCTCATCAGCGTCATTTCGCCGGTCGCTCTGTTTCTGGCAACGATCTACGCGCTCAATAAGCTCAATGGCGACTCCGAGCTGATCGTCATGAGCGCAGCCGGCATGCGCCCCCTGAAGCTGCTGCGGCCCTTCCTCGTCCTGGCCGCTTTCGTCTGCTTCATCGTGGGGATGATCACGATCTACATCATGCCTGCGAGCTTCCAGGAGCTGCGCAACCTTTTCACGAAAATTCGCGCGGATTTCGTGGCTACCATGGCGAAAGAGGGCCAGTTCATCACCCTCGAGAACGGCATCACCTTCCATTACCGCGAACGCTCCGGCGAGGCGCTGCTCGGCATTTTCATGGAAGACCAGCGGGTGAAGGACAAGGTCGTCGTCTATCTCGCGGAGCGCGGCCAAACGGTCGAAGCCAATGGGCAGGCCTATCTCGTCCTCGAAAAAGGCAGCGTTCAGCGGAAGGAACCGAACAGCCGCGACTCGTCCATCGTCGCTTTCGAGCGTTACGCGGTCGATCTTGCCGCCTTCAACCAGGACGGCGGCGACATCATCTACAAACCGCGCGAGCGCGGCACGATCCAGTTGCTGTTCCCGGACAAGACCGAGCTTCTGTATCAATACCAGGAAGGGCGCTTCCGCGCCGAGCTGCACGACAGGCTCTCTTCCTGGCTCTACCCGTTGGCCATGATGGTCATTGCATTCGCCGCGCTGGGCGATGCGCGCACCACCCGTCAGGGGCGCGGACTCGCCATCGCATCTGCCGTTCTGGGCGTTGTCGTGCTGCGGATCGCGGGCTTTGCCGCATCAAGCGCTGTTGTTCGGACACCCGTGGCCGTGATCGGCGTCTATGGGGTTCCGATTTTGGCGGTTACGATCTCCCTGATGCTGATCTTGCAGGGTTCGTCGATTCGAACGATTCGCGCCAAGGCCAGAGTGTTGGGACGGGCGCTGATCCCCTCTCGAAACTCCCAAACTCAAAAGGCTTGAGCATGCTGATCGGTGCAACGCTCGGGCGTTATTTCTCGTGGCAATTCCTGAAGACCATCTTCTTGGTCTTCGCCACCGTCTTTACCCTCGTCTACACGCTCGATCTCGTGGAGCTGATGCGCCGCGCCGGCGATGCCGAGGGCGCAACGGCGGGAATGATGGCGCGGCTCGCCCTCTTCCGGACCCCCGCCATCGCCGAGCAGGTGATGCCCTTCGCCGTCTTGTTCGGCAGCATGGCGGCCCTGCTGCAACTCAGCCGCAAGCTCGAGCTCGTCATCGCCCGCGCTGCCGGCATCTCCGCCTGGCAGTTCCTTCAGCCCGGCCTGTTCGTCGCGCTGACGATCGGCATCGTTTCGGTCACGATCTACAACCCGATCTCGGCCTCCCTGAAGCAGCATGCCTCGGCCCTTGAGACCAAAATTTTCTCGCGCTACGTGCTGAACGGCAAGGCGATCTGGCTGCGTCAGAAGAGCATCGATGGGCAGGCCATTTTTCGGGCCAGCGGGTCTCTGGCCGATGAGGCGACCCTGACAGGCGTCACGGTCTACACTTTCGACAACTCCGGGGCTTTCAGCCAGCGAATCGAAGCCAAGGAGGCGACCCTCCACGAAGGTTTCTGGGAGTTGAGCGAAACACGAGTTCTAACTGCGGTAGAAGAACCGCAATCATACGACCGTTACGTTATCGCCTCCAGCCTGCAGCCGTCCCAGGTTCGCCAGAGCTTCATCGCCCCCGACTCCGTGCCTTTCTGGAAGCTCAAAGAGACCATCGAACGCCTTGAAAAAGCAGAGCTGAACACGACCACCTACCGCCTCCATTACGACATCCTTTTGGCCCGCCCGCTTCTGTTCATCGCCATGGTTTTCGTAGCGGCATCTGTGTCGTTAAGATTCTTTCGATTTGGTGGTGTAGCGATGATGGTTCTGGGTGGCGTCGCGGCTGGCTTCATGCTTTATGTCGCGACGGAACTCATGGCGGAACTCGGCGCCGCCGGCATCATCAGCTCGGTCGTCGCCGCTTGGTTTCCCGCTGTCGTCGGCAGTCTCTTAGGGACTCTCGCCTTGTTGTACCAAGAGGACGGTTAGCCGTTCTCGGAAGTAGAGGCTCGGTAAGGAGTGGGAATGGAACGGTTCAAGGCAACGATCGCAACGTCTGCGGTCGCGATGGTGCTTCTTTGTGCCGTCGGGTCTGTTCCTGCGCTCGCCCAGAAATCCCTTAACGACACCCTCGGGTCCAAGCTTCAATCCGGCTCGGGTACGGACCGGCTGTTCGTTGACGCTAAGGAAATCGTCTACAACAACGACAAGAACACGATCGCCGCCGCAGGCGACGTGCAGATGAACTACCAGGGAAAGACGCTTCAAGCCGATCGCGTCACCTATGATCGGAATACGGGCCGGGTTTACGCCGAAGGCAACGCGAAACTCACGGATGCGAGCGGCGCCGTTGTGACCGGCGACCGGTTCGAACTGACCGACGATTTCAAGAACGGCTTCATCAATTCGCTGCGGGTCGTGCAGAGCACCACCGAAAACGGCAGGCCCCTCACGACGCGATTCTCGGCGCCCCGCGCCGAGCGCGCTGAAGGCGAGACGACCGTTTTCGAGCGCGGCACCTACACCGCTTGCGAGCCTTGTAAGGATAATCCGGAAAAGCCGCCGCTGTGGCAGGTCAGGGCGGCCAAGATCATCCACAACAACAGCGAACAGACGATCTACTATGAGGACGCGACCCTCGAGATCCTCGGCCTTCCCGTCGCGTATATGCCCTATTTCTGGACGCCGGATCCGACGGTCAAACGCAAGACCGGCTTCCTGTCACCGCGCTATGTCTATTCCAGCTCGCTCGGTGTCGGCCTGTCGGTTCCGTTTTTCTGGGCTATCGCGCCGAACTACGATTTGACAGTCACGCCGACCTACCTGAGCCGGCAGGGCCTGCTCGGTCAGGCCGAGTGGCGTCATCGTCTCGATACGGGCTCCTACACCATCCGCGCAGCCGGCATCAGCCAACAAGATCCGACCGCGTTTCTCGTCAGCCCCTTTGGGCCGGGCGACCGCGACAACCGCGGATCGCTCGAATCGACCGGCCAGTTCTACCTCAACGATCGCTGGAAGTGGGGCTGGGACGTCGCCCTGTTGTCGGACAAATGGTTCCTGCAGAACTACCGGATCCGCAGCGAGAGCCTGAGCGCGCTCTATCTGAAGGAATCGATCTCGACCTTGTACCTGCAAGGCCAGGGTGACCGGTCCTTCTTCGATCTGCGGGGCTATTATTTCCAGGGTCTGTCGAGCACGGACTGGCAGAAGCAGCAGCCTGTCGTCGCGCCGGTCCTCGATTACAACAAGCGCATTACACCCGCCGGCATCGGCGGTGAGTTCTCGCTTGACGTCAACGTGACCAGCCTGTCGCGAGAGGCCGCCCAGTTCGAGCAAGCCGGCAAGCCGGCACTTCTCTTCGGGCTCTATCAGACCTGTGCCGTTTTCCAGCGCGGCGTCTGCCTGGTTCGCGGCATCAGCGGCTCGGATTCGCGCGCCTCGGTCTCAGCGTCCTGGCGGCGCGAGTTCATTGACCCGGTTGGCCAGGTTTGGACCCCGTTCGCCTATGTTCGGGCAGACAATTTCTGGACCGCACCGGACTTCAGCGGCTTCCAGAACTTCGAACTTTCGAACTTCATCAGCGGCAATGACGAATATGCCTTCCGCGGCATGCCGGGAATCGGCCTTGAATACCGCTTCCCGTTCGTTGCCAGCCTCGGAACGTCGGGCACTCAAACGCTCGAACCGATCGCTCAGATCGTCGCTCGCCCCAGTGAAACCAGGATCGGCCGCCTTCCAAACGAAGATGCGCAGAGCCTGATCTTTGACGACACGTCCCTCTTCAATTGGGACAAGTTCACCGGCTATGACCGGGCGGAAGGCGGCGTGCGCGCCAATGTCGGCCTGCAATATTCCGTCACCGGCGCGGATGGCTTCTACGCAAACGTGTTGTTTGGTCAATCCTATCAACTCGCCGGGCGCAATTCGTTTAAAACCCTCGATCTGGTGAATACAGGTCTTGAATCCGGACTGGATTCCGCCGCGTCGGACTATGTTGGCCGTTTCCAGCTCTCCCCGAACAAGAACATCTCGTTCGTGACGCGCGGCCGATTCGACCAAAACGATTTCGGGCTTAATCGGCTCGAAGCCGGCGTGACGGCAAGCTTCAGCCCCTATCTGCCATTCTCGACTTCACTGACCTATGCCCGCTATGCAGCGCAACCGGCGATCGGCTTCGACCAGCGCCGCGAGGGTCTTCTCGCCTCGGCCACGTGGAACGTGACGCCGAAATGGTATGTCACGGGGTCGCTGTTGCTCGATCTCGATCGCTATCTGTTGGCGCGTGACACGTTTGCCGCCAACTTCATCGCCAACCCGTCGACAGCCGTCTACAATCGCCTGAATGCCGCCTATGTGGGCTCCATGTCGCTTGGCGTCGGTTATATGGACGAGTGCACGACCTTCACTCTGAATTACTCCATGGCTCCGCGAAATCTCGCCGTCACTTCCGGTGAGAAAGATCGCAGCCACACGGTGATGTTCCGGCTTGAGCTGCGCACCCTCGGCGAAGTCTCGTTCAGCCAGAACATCAATGGGGCGGCCTCATCCCAAGACGGTGTCGCGGCTAAGTGACGGGCCATCGACGCCCCCTTCTTCTGACGCAAGGTGACCCAGCCGGAATCGGGCCTGAACTGACGCTCAAGGCCTGGCTCCAGCGGACGGAGGCCTCCCTTCCGCCCTTCGCCGTGATCGCTGATCCGGCTCACCTTGAACAAGCTGCCCGTTCATTCGGCTGGGATGTCCCCATCGCTCCTGCCGAGCCTGCGGACATCGAATCTGTTTTCCCGCAGGCCCTGCCGGTAATTCCGCTGACGCGGTCAGTCGTCGCCCATGCGGGCAAGCCCGATGCAGCCAATGCCCCTTCGGTCACCGAATCCATCGAGACGGCCGTGCGGCTGGTTCAAGGTGGCAGCGCCGCTGCTCTCGTTACCAACCCCATCGCAAAGCATGTGCTTTACGACGCCGGTTTCCGGCATCCGGGGCATACGGAGTTCCTGGCGGCGCTCGCATCGGGCAGGGAGGGCAAAGCCTATCACCCGGTGATGATGCTCTGGAGCGAGCAGTTGGCGGTCGTGCCGGTCACCGTGCACATCCCCCTCTCCTCTGTTCCGTCGGCGCTGACGACCGATCTGATCGTGCTGACAGGGCGGATCGTGGCGCGGGAGTTGAGAGAGCGGTTCGGCCTCCCGCACCCGCGCCTCGCGCTCGCCGGTCTCAATCCGCATGCGGGTGAGAACGGCGCGATGGGGGCGGAAGATCAAGACATTATCGCTCCAGCCGTCGCTATCTTGCGGACTGACGGCATCGAGGTCGCGGGACCGCTTCCCGCCGACACCATGTTCCACGCCCGCGCGCGTCAGCGTTACGATGCGGCACTCGCCATGTATCACGATCAGGCGTTGATCCCGATCAAGACCATCGCCTTCGATGAGGCCGTCAACGTGACGCTCGGTCTTCCCTTCGTTCGGACATCGCCGGATCACGGCACCGCGTTTGACATCGCGGGCCAGGGCATCGCCCGGCCCGACAGCCTGATGGCGGCGATCCGGCTCGCCGCCCGCCTCGGCAACAGGTCCGAAGCCCCATGAGCCAGATCGACGATCTGCCGCCGCTTCGCGAGGTGGTGCGGATTCATGGGCTGATGGCCAAGAAGTCGCTCGGCCAGAACTTCCTGTTCGACCTCAATCTGACGAGCCGGATCGCGCGGTCGGCGGGTCCCCTTGAGGACAGCACCGTGGTCGAGGTCGGCCCCGGTCCCGGCGGGCTCACCCGGGCTATTCTCGCTGCTGGCGCGAAGAAGGTGATCGCCATCGAGCGCGACTCCCGGTGTCTGCCCGCTCTCGCCGAAATCGCCGCGCACTATCCGGGTCGTCTGGAGGTGATCGAGGCCGATGCTCTTGCTTTCGATCCTCGTCCGCTGATCGGGGAGGGTCCTGTCCGCATCATCGCCAATCTGCCTTACAACGTGGGCACGGCCCTGTTGACCGGCTGGCTCACCGGTGAGGCATGGCCGCCCTGGTGGTCCTCCCTGACGCTGATGTTCCAGCGCGAGGTGGCCGAGCGCATCGTGGCGAACGAGGACGACCCGAAGGATTACGGCCGGCTTGGCGTGCTCTGCGGCTGGCGCACAGAGGCGCGCATTCTCTTCGACGTGCCGCCTTCCGCCTTCGTGCCACCGCCCAAGATTACGTCGAGCATCGTGCATCTGACGCCGCGCCAGGAGCCCCTGCCCTGCCGCGTCGGAGCGCTGGAGGCGGTGACCCGCGCCGCTTTCGGACAACGCCGCAAGATGCTGCGTCAGAGCCTGAAATCCATGACGCCCGATCCTTCGGCCCTGATCGCGGAAGCGGGGCTTGAGGAAACGGCCCGCGCCGAGAACGTGCCCGTTTCAGGCTACGTTGCCCTGGCCAACGCGTTCGATCGAACGAAACGGCGATCGGACTAAGCCGACCTATTTCACCGACGCGGCCAGCAGGCCGTCGATAAAGCCTCCAAGCTCAACCTGACGCTCGCGGCGCAGACGCTCGGCAGCGAGGATGGCTTTCAGGTCGCCATAGGTACGATCAAGATCGTCATTGATGAGCACGTAGTCGTAAGACGCCCATTGGGCGATCTCCTCGCGGGCATTGCGCAGGCGACGGGCGATGACTTCCGGCGTGTCCTCGGCGCGGCGTTCGAGCCGTGCCTTCAGCTCTTCCATCGAAGGCGGCAGGATGAAAACGCTCACCACATCGGAACGCATCTTCTCGACGATCTGCTTCGTGCCCTGCCAGTCGATGTCGAACATCATGTCCTCGCCGCGAGTGAGGGCATGCTCCACGGGCTTGCGCGGCGTTCCGTAATAGTTCTCGTGGACATGCGCCCATTCGAGCAACTCGCCGCGATCCCGCATCTCCTCGAAATCGGCGACGTTTTCCATGAAGTTGTAATGCACGCCGTTGATCTCAGACGGGCGCTTGTGGCGGGTGGTGACCGAGATCGACAGGCGAATCCCGCGATCCTCGCGCACGAGGTTACGCGTCAGGGTCGATTTGCCAGCACCCGAGGGCGAGGACAGGATCAGGAGAAGGCCACGCCGCTTCAATTCAATCACTTCCCGCCCCTTACTCGACGTTTTGAACCTGCTCGCGGAATTGCTCGATAACGGCCTTCAATTCAAGCCCGATCCGCGAAAGGGATACATCATTTGCCTTCGCGCACAGGGTATTGGCCTCGCGGCCGAATTCCTGCGCCAGAAAATCGAGCCGTCGTCCGACGGACCCACCTTCGTCGAGCAGGCCACGCGCGGCATCCACATGGGCGCGCAAGCGGTCGAGTTCCTCGCGGATATCGGCCCGGGCGGCGATCAGCACGGCTTCCTGGTGTAACCGCGCCGGATCGAGCGCGGCCTTGCCTTCGAGCAACTGGTCGATCAGCGCCTCCAGCCGAACCCGGACGGCCTCCGGGCGGCGGGCGGGCGAGGAATCCGCCTCGTCGACAAGACCGGAGATGAGATCGAGATGCTGCCGCAGAACGGAAGCCAGTGCCTTGCCCTCCCGCAAACGCGCGGCCTTGAGAGCGTCGATCAGCACTACGATAGCCGCCTTGAGTGCTTGTGCGAGGGCTTCATCCTGCCCGGGCTCGGTCGCATCTTCGTCCAGTTCGACAACGCCGCGTACGGAAAGCAAGCCGTCGAGGGATGCGGGCTTGACCGTTTCGGGAAGTTTCAGATCACCGATCACCGACAGGAGCGATTGCAGCACGTCCTGGTTCACCCGCAGCTTCGGCGTGGAAGAAGCCTTGGTGATCGAGAGGTTCAACTGCCCCTGCCCGCGGGTGAAGGCTTTGAGGATCTGGCTACGCGCCTCCTCGCCGACCGCGTCGAGGCCTGAGGGCGCCCGCACGCGGACTTCGAGCCCGCGTCCATTCACGGTTTTGATCTCCCAGGCCCATTGATAGGGGCCTGTGCTGCCGGCTTCGCGGGCAAAGCCGGTCATGCTCGCAATGGACATGCGTTGAACCTCGGGCGTGAGTGAAAAGTCGGCGCGACCATAATGCGCGCCGCCTCGCGTCACAAGCAGTCAGGCTGCAAGGGCCGCCGGCCTTAGGGCTGTTTCAGAACGGGGACGTTCTTGGGACTGTTCAGATCGTAGGTCTTGTTCTTGAGGGGATCTTTGTCGGTCCCCTCGCTGGCATCGAACCCACGCGCCTTCATCCCCGGCTTCAGAGGGGTCTTCGCCCCCGCCGGGGCGGTGGGATCGGCAAGCCCACGCGGGTCCTGGGTCAGGTCGCCAGTCGCTCCCCCATCCGGGTCGGCCCTGTCGACGCTGTTGGCAGCATCGGTCGCGGCGCGGGTCTTCTCGACCTGCCGCCAGCGCGTCACATTGCGCTGATGCTGCTCGTAGCTCTCGGAGAAAGCGTGACCGCCCGATCCATCGGCGACGAAGTAGAGATCCTTGGTCCGCGAGGGATTGGCCACAGCCTCCAGCGCCGCCCGGCCGGGATTGGCGATGGGCCCCGGCGGCAAGCCTTCGATCACATAGGTGTTGTAGGGCGTCGCCGCTTCGATCTCGTTCTTCATGATGCCCCGGCCGAGCGTCCCCTTGCCGCCTACGAGGCCGTAGACGATGGTCGGGTCTGACTGGAGCTTCATGCGGCGCATGAGGCGGTTGATGAACACGGCAGCGACGCGCGTGCGCTCGTCGGCGCGGGCCGTCTCCTTCTCCACGATGGAGGCAAGGATAACGAGTTCCTGAGCGGTTTTAACGGGAAGCTCCGGCGAGCGGCGCTGCCAGATCTGGGCCAGGGCCTGCCGCTGCGCCATCTGCATGCTGTTGACGATCTGCTGGCGGGTGGTGCCGCGCTCGAACTTGTAGGTATCGGGGAGCAGCATTCCCTCACGCGGGGTCTCGACAATATCGCCAGACAGAATTTCGTTCTCGTAAAGCCGGGCCACGATCTGATCGCTGGTCAGCCCTTCGGGGATCGTGATCGAATGCAGGATGGCCTTGCCCTGCGCGAGCGTTTCAATGGCGTCCTGGATGCTAGCCCCGGCCTTGAACTGGAATTCGCCGGCCTTGAGTTGACCCCGTTGCCGGTTGACGAGGGCATAGGCCTCGAACAGCAAAGGCTGATTGATCACGCCTTCCTGCTTCAGGATTTCGGCGATCTCGCTCGTGCCGGTATTGCGCGGAATGAGAACGACCTTGTCGCTCTGGAGGGGCCCCTTGGCCGTAACCTCCCGCTCGAGGACACTAAACCCGAAGACGAGGCCGATCGCGAGCGCGATCAGGAGAGTGAGGAGCCCGCTGACAACGGACAAAAGCCCGCCTCGTTCACGGCGCATGCGCGGCGGAGGCGGGGGAGCCGCCATCGGCTTGATGGCCTCGCTTGGCGATTTGGGCGCGAGGCGCGGCTGTTGCTCGTCCTGATGCGGCATCTCGTTGGAAGACATCAGGGTTTGTTTTTTTCTGCCGAACATCACGATGCTTTTCTGGGGCCGATCGGCGGCCTTGCCGTTCGTTCGACACCCTACTGGGGATTATGGCGAAAAGCCGTAACGTAGTGGGTTTATCCTCAGGAGACGCGACGGAAAACGAGGGAAGCGTTGGTGCCGCCGAACCCGAAGGAGTTCGAAAGCGCCACATTGACTTCCTTGCGCTTCGCCTTGTGGGGCACGAGGTCGATCGCGGTCTCGACGGACGGATTGTCGAGATTGAGGGTCGGCGGAACGATTCCGTCGCGCATGGCCAAAATCGAGAAGATCGCTTCGACAGCGCCGGCAGCACCCAGCAAGTGGCCGATGGCCGACTTGGTCGAGGACATGGAAAGCTTGCCCGCCGCGTTGCCGACGATGCGCTCGACGGCTTTCAACTCAAGCTCGTCTCCGAGCGGTGTCGAGGTGCCGTGGGCGTTAATGTAGTCGATCTCGGAGGCAGAGATGCCCGCGCGCTTGATGGCGGCGGCCATGCAGCGATAGGCCCCGTCGCCGTCCTCGGAGGGCGAGGTAATGTGGTAGGCGTCGCCCGACAGGCCGTAGCCGATGACCTCGGCATAAATCTTGGCGCCGCGCGCCTTGGCGTGTTCGTATTCTTCGAGAACCACCACGCCCGCGCCCTCGCCCATGACGAAACCGTCACGGTCCTTGTCGTAAGGGCGAGATCCCCTGGTCGGATCGTCGTTAAAATTCGTGGACAGAGCGCGGCAGGCCGCAAAGCCAGCAAGGGAAAGCCGGTTGATCGGCGATTCCGTGCCGCCCGCCACCATCACGTCCGCATCGCCGAGCGCGATCAGACGGGCCGCGTCGCCGATGGCGTGCGAGCCGGTGGAGCAAGCGGTCACGACCGAGTGATTGGGCCCCTTGAGGCCGTGCTCGATCGAAACATAGCCACTCGCCAGATTGATGAGGCGGCCAGGAATGAAGAACGGGGAAATGCGGCGCGGGCCACGCTCGATCAGGGTCAACGAGGCATCGTAGATGCCGCCGATGCCGCCGATGCCGGAGCCGATCAGCACGCCGGAGGCGCATTGGTCCTCGTAAGTCGTCGGCTTCCATCCTGCGTCGTTGAGGGCTTGGGTCGCCGCCGACATGGCATAGACGATGAAGGGATCGACCTTGCGCTGCTCTTTCGGCTCCATCCATTGATCGGCATTGAAGGTGCCGTTGGAACCGTCGCCGAGCGGGATCTGCGCAGCAATCCGACAGGCCAGATCGTCGGTCTCGAAACCTTCGACCTTGTTGGCGCCGCTCTTGCTATCGAGGATTTGCGACCATGTCTCCTCCACCCCGCAAGCGAGGGGGGTGACCATGCCTAGACCCGTGACGACAACACGACGCATGTTATATCCTGTCTTATTAATAAAAATTGGGCGTCGGATGACTTGATCCGACGCCCCATGGCTTTTTAGGCCGCGTTCTTCTCGAGGAACTTGACCGCGTCGCCGACCGTGACGATCGTCTCGGCCGCGTCGTCCGGGATCTCGACGTTGAACTCTTCCTCGAACGCCATGACGAGCTCGACGGTATCAAGGCTGTCGGCGCCCAGGTCGTCGATGAAGTTGGCATTGTCGACCACCTTCTCGGCGTCGACGCCCAGGTGCTCGACAACGATCTTCTTCACGCGATCAGCGACGTCACTCATCGTATTTTCCTCAGTGGCTGCCGCCTCAGGAATTGGGCGGATCAAGAATTGAAATTAGATCAGCTGCTCGGCAGACAACGCTGGAACCGCTACCTTGCGCCGTGCAAAGCCGCATTTTTCCGCGCCGGTCAACCCCTCCGACCTGAATCGAGCAAATGCTTAACACAAGCTTATCGCCTCTGGCGAGAGGTGTCCGGCATTCGCGAACAGATTCCATCAGAGGCGCTAAGCCCTTCTAGAACATGGCCATTCCGCCGTTTACGTGCAGGGTGTGACCTGTCACGTATGCAGCTTCTGTGGACGCAAGATAAACCACGGACGATGCAATTTCACCACCCTGACCGAGCCGCCCCATGGGGATCGTACCCAGAATTCCCTCGCGCTGCTTCTCGTTGAGCACGTCCGTCATGGGCGACTCGATGAAGCCAGGAGCCACGCAGTTGACTGTGATATTGCGGCTCGCGACCTCCGCGGCAAGGGCCTTGGTCATACCGATCAGGCCGGCTTTCGAGGCGGCGTAATTGCCCTGCCCCGGATTGCCTGTGGAACCGACGATCGAGCCGATATTGATGATGCGGCCATAGCGGCGGCGCATCATGCCTTTCACGGCGGCGCGGGACAGGCGGAAGGCGGCGGTGAGGTTGACGGCGATGACCGTGTCCCACTCCTCGTCCTTCATGCGCATGAACAGGTTGTCCCGCGTCACGCCCGCGTTGTTGACCAGAATATCGAGCCCTTCCATCGCGGTTTCCGCTGCCGGAACAAGAGCTTCGACGGAATCCTTGTCGGACAGATTGGCCTCGACGATATGAACCCGCTCGCCCAGCGACGCCGCAAGCTCCTCGAGAGCGCTGCGACGGGTTCCGGACAGGGTGACGATAGCCCCCTGCTCGTGGAGAGCGCGGGCGATGGCCCCGCCGATGCCGCCGGTCGCGCCGGTGACGAGAGCCTTGCGGCCGTTGAGATCGAACATGAGAGGCTCTCCTTACCCTTGCAGGGATGCTTTGAAGGCGGCGACATCCTCGGGTGTGCCGATAGCGGCGGACGACGCCCCCGCTGCGATGCGTTTCACGAGTCCGGTCAGGACCTTGCCGGACCCGACCTCATAAAATGAATCAACGCCTTGAGACGCCATGTAAGCGACACACTCGCGCCAGCGCACGGTGCCGGTAACCTGGCGCACGAGCGCATCGCGGATCGCTGCCGGATCGGTGATGGCGGCGGCTTCCACATTCGCGACAACTGGCACGACAGGCGCGTTCACGGTCACCTTGGCCAGAGCCTCGCGCATTGCATCGGCCGCCGGGGCCATGAGGGCGCAATGGAAGGGGGCGGACACGGAGAGCATCACGGCGCGCTTCGCGCCCTTCTCCTGAGCGATGACAACAGCCCGCTCGACCGCCGACTTATGACCCGACACCACGACTTGCGCGCCGCCATTGTCGTTGGCCGCATCGCAGACCTCGCCCTGAGCCGCCTCCCGGGCGACCTCGAGGGCCGCGTCGAATTCGAGCCCGAGCAGGGCCGCCATCGCGCCCTGCCCCACCGGCACGGCGCTCTGCATGGCATTGCCGCGAATACGCAGCAGGCGGGCTGTGTCGCCGATCGAAAGGCTGCCAGCGGCGGCGAGGGCCGAATATTCACCGAGCGAATGACCGGCGACGTAAGCCGCGTGCTTTTTCAGGTCGAGACCGGCCTCGGCCTCCAGAACCCGGATCGCGGCCAGGCTCACAGCCATCAGCGCCGGCTGGGTGTTGGCGGTCAGCGTCAGGTCCTCCGCCGGGCCTTCCCACATGATGGTGGAAAGCTTCTGCGAGAGGGCGTCATCTACCTCGTCGAACACGGCCTTGGCCTGTGGAAAGGCATCGGCGAGGGCCTTACCCATTCCGACCGACTGGCTTCCCTGACCCGGGAAAATGAATGCGCGCGTCATGTTGAGCCGCCCTTTTGCGTTGAAAAGTCGCGCGGGACTCGCATCGTCGCGGAGTTTAGTCAAGCTCGGCACCTGGATAACGTGCGGGGGAAGAGCGTCGTCGCTTCCCCTTGTTTTCTTGCGCCGCCGGGTGTACTTAGCCCGTCTTCCGATATTTTCGTACAGCTAGAAGGAGCCTCTTCATGGCTCGTGTGACCGTCGAAGATTGCATCGACAAGGTCGACAACCGGTTTGAGCTCGTGCTGCTGGCCAGCCATCGCGCTCGCCTGATTTCCTCGGGCTCGCCGCTGACCATCGATCGCGACCGCGACAAAAACCCCGTCGTGGCTCTGCGCGAAATCGCGGACGAGACCATTGCTCCCGACGATCTGAAGGAGCAGCTCATCCACTCGATGCAGAAATATGTCGAGGTGGACGAGCCGGAGGCGGAAACTGTTCCTCTGCTCGGCAACACCGCAGCGGCTGCATCTGCCGGCAGCGACAATGATGCCGATGTTCAGTTCGACCGTATGAGCGAAGATGACCTGCTCCGCGGCCTCGAGGGCCTCGTGCCCCCGAGCAGCAGCGCGGACGACGACGAGCGCGAATAAGCCTCGCGGAAGAACCTTTTCTTAAAAGCCCGGCCCTGCGCCGGGCTTTTTTTGTTGTCCGGCGACCATGAGGCAATCAGAAATCTTGCGGATCTGCCCCGTCCCACAATATCCTTTTAACTTCAGTCGACTACACGGAACTGAAAAGGAGATGGCCGCCGGATGATGCGCCAGTACGAACTTGTCGAGCGGGTGAAGCGCTACAACCCCTCGACCGACGAGGCGCTTCTCAACCGGGCCTACGTGTACGCCATGATGGCGCATGGCAACCAGAAGCGGGCCTCGGGCGACCTGTTTTTCGGCCATCCGCTTGAAGTCGCTGCCATTCTGACGGACCTCAAGCTCGACGATGCCACCATCGCGGCGGCCGTTCTCCACGATACGGTCGAGGACACCCAGGCGACGCTGGAAGAGATCACCAAGTCCTTCGGCCCCCAGATCGGGGCACTGGTCGACGGCCTGACGAAGATCAAGCGACTCGACCTCGTGTCCAAACGGGCCGCGCAAGGCGAGAACTTCCGGAAACTGCTTCTGGCCGTCGCTGACGATGTGCGGGTGCTTCTGGTCAAGCTCGCCGACCGTCTGCACAACATGCGCACGCTCGGATTCATGCCGCCGGAGAAACGCAAGCGCATCGCCGAGGAGACCCTCGACATCTACGCGCCGCTCGCCGGGCGCATGGGTATACAAGAGATGCGCGAGGAACTGGAGGATCTTGCCTTCCAGAATCTCGACCCGGAGGCTTATGAGGCGATCAGCCGTCACCTTCGCGAGGTCACCGCCAAAGCCGAGAAGCTGGTAGAGGAAATCGAGCACGACCTGACGGCCAAGCTGAAGGCGCAAGGGATCGAGGCCGAGGTGACGGGCCGCCAGAAGCGGCCCTATTCGATCTGGCGCAAGATGGAGCGCAAATCGGTCTCCTTCGAGCAGCTCTCCGACATTTTCGGCTTCCGCGTGATCGTCGGCACCATCGACGAATGTTATCGCGCGCTCGGCGTGGTCCACACCACCTGGCCCATGGTGCCGGGGCGCTACAAGGACTACATCTCGACCCCGAAGCAGAACGATTACCGCTCGATCCACACCACCGTGATAGGCCCCGGCCGTCAGCGCGTGGAGCTGCAAATCCGCACCCGCGACATGGATGAGATCGCGGAATACGGCATCGCCGCGCACGCGCTGTATAAAGAAGGCGTCAACGACAATTCCCGCCTCGCCAAGGAGAGCCGCGCCTATCAATGGCTGCGGCGCACCATCGACCTCCTGGCCGAGGGCGACAATCCGGAAGAATTTCTGGAGCATACGAAGCTCGAACTCTTCCACGATCAGGTTTTCTGCTTCACACCGAAGGGGCGCCTCATCGCGCTGCCGCGCGGCGCAACCCCCATCGATTTCGCCTACGCGGTCCACACGGACGTCGGCAACACCGCCGTCGGCTGCAAGATCAATGGGCGGATGTCACCCCTTCTGACGGAATTGCAGAACGGCGACGAGGTCGAAATCGTCCGCTCCGAGGGCCAGACGCCTCCGGCCGCGTGGGAATCCCTGGTCGTCACCGGCAAGGCACGCGCTTCGATCCGGCGCGCCACCCGCGCCGCGGTGCGACGACAATATACCGGCCTCGGCCATCAGATCCTCGAACGCGCCTTCGAGCGCGCGGGCCGCCTCTTCTCCGACGAGAAGCTGAAAGGGTCCCTCCCCCGTTTGGCCCGGGCCTCCATCGAGGACGTGCTCGCGGCGGTGGGTCGGGGTGAGATGTTCTCCGGCGACGTGGTTCGCGCCGTCTATCCCGATTACAAGGACGAGCGGCGCGCAATCTCAGCCGAGGCCGCCGGTCAGGCCGACGGCAAGAGCCCCGAGCAGATGCAACGCGGCATTCCGATTCGCGGGCTCAATTCCGACATGCCGATCCGCTTCGCACCGGAGGGCGGCGCGGTGCCGGGCGACCGCATCGTGGGGATTTTGACGCCGGGCGAAGGCGTGACGATCTACCCGATCCAGTCCGCGTCGCTTGCCGCCTTCGACAACGAGCCGGATCGCTGGATCGACGTGCGTTGGGACTTCGAGGTCCATGACCGCCAGCGCTTCCCGGCGCGCATCAAGCTGCAATCGATCAACGAACCGGGCTCGCTCGCGCAGATCACCCAGGTCATTGCCGACCATGACGGCAATATCGACAATGTGTCGATGAAACGCCGCACGCAGGACTTCACGGACCTGACCATCGATCTGGCCGTCTGGGACCTGAAACACCTCAACGCCATCATCGCGGAACTGCGCGCCAAGCGCGTGGTCAGCCGCGTCGACCGGGTCAACGGATAAGAAAAGCTATGAGCGCGAAGCCTCGCATTGCCGTCATCATGGACGAGAACACCAGCGTCGGCGGCACCGGATATGAGATGCCCAAGACCTATTTCACCGCGGTTCATCGCGCGGGCGGCATGCCCTTCGGCATTCCCTATCTCGCCGAGATGGTCGAAACGGTCGTCGCGGAGTTTGACGGGTTCATCAGCGTGGGCGGGCGCATCCAGTTCCCGCGCGAATGGTATGTGGGGGACGAGTCGCGCTATCCGGCGTCAGAACGCCTCGCCGTCGAGCAGGCGCTCATGCGCGGGTTCCTTGATCGCGACAAGCCGGTCCTCGGGATCTGCAACGGCATGCAGATGCTGGCGTGTCTCCACGGCGGCCGGATGGTGCATAAGGTGCGTGAAACCGGTGCGCATATTCTCGACCACGACAACCGCACTGCCTCCCATGCCGTCTCCATCATGCCCGGCACGATGCTCTCGCGCATCGTCGGCGCCGCGCGCATGGAGGTGAACAGCCGCCATCAAGAAGCGGTCGTCGAGGTCTCCGACCGGGCGGTTGTGGCCGCCCAAGCGGATGACGGCGTGATCGAAGCCATCGAAATTCCGTCCCACCGCTTCGCCATCGGCCTCCAATGGCACCAGGAAGCTTTCACGCTCACCGAGCATCCGGGCAACAAGCTGTTTGACGCTTTCGTGCAGGCGGCGGGTGAGCGCCGCTAAAGATCAGGGGCTTTCAAGGAACAAAGGCGCGTCGATCGCGATTGCGCTTCCGTAGCGAAAGATGATAAGCGTTCCTCAATTCGACAGGGGTGCTCCGTATCGCCGGGGCTGAGATGGTGGCGCGAAGCCGTCGGACCCTCAAGCTGATCTGGGTAATACCAGCGGAGCGAGGCGACCATGTTTTCCGGCGCACAGATTTCCCTTTATCCGATGACGGACGATTTCGTCCGCGTCATCCTCGACGCCATCGGCGCGTTGGAACCATATCGGCCCGCATTCCGGATCGAGACCGACGATATTTCCACCCTGCTCGTCGGGCCGCCGGACCAGCTCTTTCCCGCCATGCGCGATCTCTTCGTCGCGGCGGCGGGCAGCGGCACGCATTGCGTCCTCGCCGCCACCGTCTCGCGTGGCTGTCCAGGTGAGCCCGACGATCCGATCTGCACGCCTATCGGGCGGAGCGAGCACGACCTTCCTCTCGAGGACCGGATCGCTTCGGCTATCGCGCATGCCGCGGCGGCCCCCATGACCGGCCAGATCGTGGCTGCTCAATTCTCGCTCTATCCGCTCGGCAGCGGCCACCACATGGACGAGATCTATGGCTGCATCGATTTCCTGAAGCAGTCCGGGGTCTTCGATCGGTCGAAGAACTTCTGCACCAAGCTGCGTGGGGATGCGGGCCAGGTCTTTGCGACTCTGAGCGAAGCCTTTCTGCGCTTTGGCGCGCCGGAAGGCCATGTTGCGCTCGACATCAAGGTCTCGGCCAACAGCCCGACCGCCGCGTAAGCGTACTCGTCATCCGCCTTTTAAAATTTGGAGGAACCGCATGTCTGCTCGTCGAGGCTGGACTCTGAAGGAAACCCTTATCGTCACCGTGCTCGGAGCGGTGTTCGCCGTGCTGTATCTGGCTTGGGTGCAGGTTTGGCTGATCGCGCAAGCCATCTTCGGCTCGTTGACCATGGACGTGGTGATGGGCTTCTGGTTCGTCGCCTCCATCGTTGCCGCCGCCATCATCCGCAAGCCGGGTGTCGCCCTCACCGCGGAGCTTCTGGCAGCAGCCGTGCAGATCCTGCTCGGCAGCCCTGCCGGACTGTTGCTCCTGGTGACAGGCGCGGTCCAGGGGGCAGGCGCGGAACTTGTCTTCGCGGCCACCCGGTGGCGGAACTATTCGCTCCCGGTCCTGATGGCAGCAGGCGTCGGCGCGGCGATCTTCTCGTTCGCCTATACCTGGATCCGCTTCGATTACGGCGCGCTGCAACCGACCGTGCTGATCGCCATGTTCGTGCTTCGTTGCTTGAGCGGCGCGCTACTGGGCGGTTGGCTCGGCCATGTGATCGTTGAAGCACTCTACAAAACCGGGGCGCTTGGGGGCTTGGTCATCGACCATGACAAGCGAGCCGCGATTGCCTGAAAACCCGCCCGCGGCGGAATGGCGAGGCGTCCGGGTTCGCTATCCCTTCGCCAAGCGCGATGCGGTGGGGCCGGTCGCTCTTGAGATCCGACGCGGAGAACGGGTTCTGCTTCTCGGGCCCTCGGGCTCCGGCAAGTCGACGCTTCTGCTGACCCTGACCGGGCTGATCCCGCAGAGCATCCCCGCCGAGGTCGATGGTTCCGTCCGCCTCTTCGGGAGCGATGCGCATGCGCGCAAGCCCTGGGCCTGGGCCGCTGATGTCGCGCAATACTTCCAGGATGCCGACCAAACCCTCTGCGGCATGCGCGTCGAGGACGAAATTGCCTTCGCCCTCGAAAACCGCGCGATGCAGCCGGCACTCATCGAGGAAGCCGTGGCGAGCGCGATGGAGCGCGTTGGTCTGCCGGAAGACTGGCGCAAACGGCGTTCATCGACCCTCTCGGGCGGGGAACGTCAGTTGGCGGCCCTTGCGGCGACGCTCGTACAGAATGCGCCCCTGTTCGTGGCCGACGAACCGACGGCGCATCTCGCGCCGGAAGCGGCAGGCCGCCTTCATGCGCTGCTGACAAAGGCCGAGCCCGACCACAGCATCCTGATCGTGGACCACCGGCTCGACGGGCTGATCCAGGCGATCGACCGCATGGTTGTTTTGGGCAAGGACGGCACGCTCATCGCCGAGGGGTATCCGCGCGCGATCTTTCGCGAGAAGCGCGAATTGCTGATGTCGCTCGGCATATGGTGTCCCGCTTCGACCGCGCTCGACGCCGCGCTGGCGCAAGCGGGCATTGCTCCGCCCATCGCGCCTCTCTCCGTTGAGGAGGCGCTGGCGCATCTCGACCCCGCCTCGACATCCTTGGATAGGATCGAAAGGGCTCGCCCCGCCGTAGAGACATTCGTCGCGGAGCGGTCGGCCCGACCTGTCGTGACTACGACCAATCCAAGCTTAATGGCGCGTCTTACGGGCGCCGATTGCGCGCCATTCCTGGGGCCCACAATCCTGCGCAACATCAACCTCGCCATTCACGAGGGGGAAATCCTCGGCATCCTGGGTGCGAACGGCGCGGGCAAGTCGACGCTCGGAGCCTGCCTGTCCGGTGTTCTGGCTCTGAAAGGCGGCACAAGGAGCGGCGCGCCCGGCGGCCTCGCCTTCCAGCGCTCCGAAAACCAGTTCGTCGCAGACACGGTGCGCGAGGAAATGTTGACCGCGCTGCCGAAGCGGATGGCTGAGGACGAAAAGCGTCGCCGCGTGGCGGATGCCTTCGCGAGATGGGGGCTGACAGACTTTGAGGGTCACCACCCGTTCGAACTCTCGCAGGGGCAGAAACGGCGCTTGGCCCTTGCGGCGCTCACCATTGGCGAAAACTGGCCGCTGCTGGTTCTGGACGAACCGATGGCGGGCCTTGACGCTCACGGAGCATCAACCCTGACGGCGGAGATCCTGGCTCTCCGCGAGAAGGGCCGTGCCATCGCCATCATCTCGCACGATATGGACCTCGCACTGAAGCTGTGCACCCGCTGCATCATCGTCGGCGAGGGACGCCTTCTGGCCGACGGGCCAACGGAAACTCTCCTCAGCGATCCGCAACTCCTCAAGCGAGCCGGATTGGCGGAACCATCCTGCGCGCCGGCACGGCGATGGTTGCAGCAGGTGGCGGCATGCTGAAAGCGCTCAATCCGATCACCAAGCTGTTCGTTTGCATCATCTGGCTCACGGCGGCCGTCCTGGTTTTCGATGCGCGTTTCCAGGTCGCGTGCATCGTCATCCCGGCGCTCGCATTGATCGTTTTCAACCGCACCTCACCGCTACTTCTTCTCGCCCTGATGGTGCCGTTCGCGCTGTTCGGGCTAGGCTTCCTCACGACCTCGCTGCTCTTTCGCCAGGAGAGCGACTTCGCCTTGCGCATGGCGGGGGAATCCCTGTTCGCCACGCCCGCCTTTTCAGCCGGCATCACGCTGTTCCTGCGCGCCATCGCCTGCGGCACGATCTCCGTCTTCTTCGCACTCACGACTGATCCGGGCGCGGCGGTTCGGGCCTTCATGGTCTATTGCAGGTTGCCGGCGCGGATCGGTTATTCGCTGTTCGCTGCGATGCAGCTCGTGCCCGATCTCGCCTCGGAAGCGCAGCAGATGCGCCTCGCCCGCGCCATGAAATCCGGCCGTCCGCCTCGACGGTTTCCCGGACCCGTCGAGCTCTTCAGCCTCGTGATCCCGCTCCTTGCCTTTGCGATCCGCCGCGCTGGCCGCACCGCGATTGCCATGGAAGCGCGCGGCCTCTCACCGGACGCGCCTCGTACGGTCCTGAACGCACCGCGCTTTGGGCGCGGCGACCTGATCTTCGCTCTC
Organism: Microvirga alba; assembly: GCF_015694465.1. GTDB lineage: Bacteria > Pseudomonadota > Alphaproteobacteria > Rhizobiales > Beijerinckiaceae > Microvirga > Microvirga alba. The sequence goes on along the minus strand of NZ_JADQDO010000001.1, from coordinate 553,955 downwards.
GTCGCAATCGTTGTCTGCGGTCTCTCCATCGGCGCTGGGTCAAGCATCCTCCGCTGAGCGACGGTCGTCTCCAGATTTTATTCCGCCGAATTGGAGATTCGTTTGCCCTTGCCTCTCGCAAAGGCACCTGCCAAACAGCGCTCGTGCAGGAGAGACAGGCCATGACCCCCACCGAAGTCCTTGATGAATTCCGTTCCGCCGGTGCGTTGCTGGAAGGACATTTCGTTCTCTCGTCGGGCCTGCACAGCCCGGTTTTCCTGCAGAAGATGTTCGTGTTCCAGGACCCCGCCCGCACGGAGCGGGTCTGCCGGGCGCTCGCGGGGAAGATTAGGGAAGCCTACGGCGAGGTCGATTACGTGGTCTCGCCTGCCGTCGGCGGCATCGTACCGGGTTATGAGACTGCGCGGCATCTAGGCTGCAAGGCAATCTTCGTCGAGCGCGAGAACGGTGTCTTCGTGCTCCGCCGCGGCTTTGCGATTCCCGAAGGCGCGAGGGTCGTCATGGTGGAGGACATCGTGACCACGGGTCTTTCCTCCCGCGAATGCCTCGCGGCCCTGCGCGAGCATCCGGGCACGATCCTGGGAGCGGCGTGCCTCATCGACCGCTCCGGCGGCAAGGCGGATCTCGGCGCACCCCTCGTGTCCCTGGTGCAGCTCGACATCCCGGCCTACGCGCCGGATCAGCTTCCCCCGGAACTGGCGGCCCTGCCCGCCGTGAAGCCGGGAAGCCGCAATCTGAAAGCCTAGAAAGATGTTTATCCTTCCGCCAAGTGATTGATATTTCAGGTGTCATGAACTTGACACCTAGAACCTGGACCGCTTTACTACCGGCGTTATCATTTTTACTCGTCTGATGGGTTTATAGCAGCCTGTTAACAGGCACGTCGCAAATCAGTCGCGCAATTATATTTCAGGCGCGAATAATTTTGATGTCGCTTTGTTAAACATGGCTGTTGTCAGCACCTTGGCCGATCCACAAAGAGAACGTTTATGTCAGGTCAGCAACGGATCGCGCTCTTCATCGATGGAGCCAACCTTTACGCTACGACAAAGACTCTTGGTTTCGACATAGACTACAAGCGTTTGCTTAAAGAATTTCAAAGTCGCGGCACTTTGGTCCGCGCTTTTTACTATACCGCTCTGGTGGAAGACCAAGAATACTCCTCCATCCGCCCGCTGATCGACTGGCTCGATTACAACGGCTACCGGGTCGTGACGAAGCCCACGAAGGAGTTCGTGGACTCCGCGGGTCGCCGCAAGGTGAAGGGCAATATGGATATCGAGCTCGCCATCGACGCGCTCGAACTTGCTCCTTACATCGATCACATGGTGCTCTTCTCCGGCGACGGTGATTTCCGGTCGCTGGTGGAAGCCCTGCAGCGCCGGGGCGTCCGGGTTTCCGTCGTCTCGACCGTGACCACGCAGCCGCCCATGGTGGCAGATGAGTTGCGCCGTCAGGCGGATGAGTTCCTCGATCTGTCGCAATTGGCCTCGCGCATCGGACGAGATCCGTCAGAGCGTCCTCAGCGCGCCCCCGGCGAGAATGGCGACCGCCCCGAGCGGCCGCGCCCGCCCCAAGCGCAAGTGCCCAGCGCGGGCCTGGAGCGCCGCTACGGCATCCGCCAAGGCCAGGACGACGAATTCGAGGTCTGAGAGCCCTTCGGCGAAGCGCAGCCGTTTCGCCGAATACGCGCCCCTTACAAAAGCTAAGAGCGCGCCCAGGTTCTGCTGAAACCAAGGCGCGCTCCCCAAAAATGTCGCTCGATCTGAAGGCCGCCGCGCAAGCGCCGGCCTGATGTCAGCCCTTGTCGCGCATCAGGCGCGCTTTTTCCCGGTTCCAGGTGCGTTCCTTCTCCGTCTCACGCTTGTCGTGCAATTTCTTGCCGCGCCCGAGACCGAGCTCCACCTTTGCCCGCCCGCGATCGTTGAAATAGATCTTGAGCGGGATCACCGTAAAACCCTCGCGCTGGGTCGCGCCGATCAGCTTGTCGATCTGACGCTTGTGCAAAAGCAGCCGCCGGGGCCGCTTCGGCTCGTGGTTGAAGCGGTTCGCCTGAAGGTATTCCGGAATATAGGCGTTGAAGAGGAAGAACTCCTCTCCGGAGGGGCCGGCATAAGCTTCGCCGATGGTCGACTTGCCCTGACGGAGGGATTTCACCTCCGTCCCTGTCAGCGCAATGCCGGCCTCATAGGTATCGATGATCTCGTAGTTGAACCTCGCCTTGCGATTGTCGGCGACAACGCGATGACCAGTTTTGGGATCGTTCTTCATAGCCGTCAGGTATTGATCAGGCCCGCATGGACCATTGCCGAGCGCACAGCCTGTTTCGTGCTGTCCGAGACGGTCAGCATGGGCAGGCGCACGGTGTCATCCATGAGGCCGAGGACGGAAGCCGCGTATTTCACGGGCGATGGATTGGTCTCGATAAACAAGGCGTTGTGCAAGGGCATCAAGCGATCCTGGATCTTCAGGGCCGTCGCGTAATCGCCCTTCAGGCTGGCTTCCTGCATGTCGGCGCAAAGCCGCGGCGCGACATTCGCGGTGACCGAGATGCAGCCGTGGCCGCCATGGGCATTAAAGCCCAGAGCCGTCGCGTCCTCGCCGGAGAGCTGGATGAAATCCGGCCCCATGGCCTGCCGCTGCTGGCTGGCGCGCGCCATGTTGGCGGTCGCATCCTTCACGCCGACGATGTTCTTCAGCTCGAAGAGCCGCGCCATGGTCTCGACCGACATGTCGACGATCGAGCGCGCGGGGATGTTGTAGATGAAGATCGGAATACCGATAGCGTCGTTGATGGCCTTGAAATGCTGGTAGAGGCCCTCTTGCGTCGGCTTGTTGTAGTAGGGCGTCACGATCAGCACAGCATCGGCGCCGACCTTTTCCGCGTGCTTGGAGAAGCCGATCGCCTCCGCCGTGCTGTTGGAGCCGGCGCCGGCGATGACGGGCACCCTGCCCTTCGCATGCTCGACGCAGATCTCGATGACCCGGTCATGCTCCTTGTGGCTGAGCGTCGGGCTCTCGCCGGTGGTGCCGACGGGAACCAGCCCGTGCGTGCCGTTCTCGATCTGCCAATCGATGAAGGCCCGGAAGGCCGCCTCATCCACGGCTCCGTCTTTGAAGGGGGTCACCAGAGCCGTGATGGAGCCTTTGAATTGGGTCATGGATCATCCTCAAGAAAGAAGCAGCGGGTCTTAACCCCTGGGGGACTTAACACATAAGAGCTGCGGCGCATCGGCGCAAACCGCCCTTTAGGCTGTTGTCCTAGCCCGGCGCTTGGTGTTTCCTCAAGGGGAACGTCACTTGATCGAGACATTCGCGGGATTCCATGAGCCTCAAAACGCGCCTTGTCCTGCGCCTTATGGTGTCCGCGGCCCTGGTTCAGGTTTCGGCCTTCGTCGCGACGGTCGGCCCCGCCCTCGCCTTTCCGCCTCTCAACCCGGTCGAAACCGTTCCGGATGCGGCGGTCACGGGTTCCCTCGATGGCGATGTGCCTCCGACCCAAGCCTTGAGCGACGCCGATTATCTGCCGCTGATCTTCAAGGCCTATCGCGGTGACGATCTGGCTGAGGCCCACATCCTGAAATCGAAATTGTCCCAACCGGCGGCGATGGCACTGTCCGATTGGTTCGCCATTCGCAGCGGAATCCCTGTCGGCTTCGACCGCATCATGGCGTTCCAGCGGGATTACGGGAGCTGGCCCACGACGCCTCTGATCCGGCGTCGGGCCGAGGAAGCCTTGCTGGCGGAGCGCCGACCGTCATCCCAGGTCCGCGCGTTCTTTGCCCGGCAGCCACCGGCGACGAGTGCGGGTCGCATCGCCCTCGCTTTCGCCCTCAAGACCGACGGCCTTGACGGGAAAGCGGCAGCGGCCGTCAAATATGCCTGGCGGGAGGACACGTTCGGCAACGACATCGAAAGCCGTATCCTCGACCGGTTTCCCGGCGTGCTGACAACGGCTGATCACCGCTTCCGCATGGAGCGCCTTCTCTTGAAGGAAAACTGGGGCGCAGCCTCGCGCGCGGCAGGCTACGCCGGAGGCGATTACGCCACCCTCGTGAAGGCCCGGATCGGACTGTATCAGGGCAAGCGCAAAGCCGAGAAGGCCTTCGCCGCAGTCCCCACGGCCTTGCGGAGCGATGCGTCCTATCTGTTCTCGCGCGCGCTTTTCCTCCGTCGCAGCAATCAGCTGGCGGAGGCGGCGAAGGTCGTCATGCAGGCCCCGCGCGATCCTGACCTTCGCGTCGATGGGGATGAATGGTGGACGCAACAGCGCCTGATCGCTCGCGCGCTTCTGGACAAGGGCGACCCGCAGACAGCCTACAACGTGGCAAGCCACCACGCCGCCGAGAGTCCGTCACAGCAGATCGAGGCTGAATTCCACGCAGGGTGGATCGCCTTGCGGTTCCTAAAGGACCCGGCGACCGCCGCGCGGCATTTCGCGACAGCGGCGAAATCCGCATCGACTCCGATTTCCGTCTCTCGCGTCGCCTATTGGCAGGCCCGCGCGGCGGAGGCGGCCGGGGCAGAGGCGGACGCCAACCTGTTCTTCGCCCGCGCGGCCGACATGCCGACGACCTATTACGGCCAACTCGCCAAGAAAAAACTCGGCCAGACGGTTTCCTTGAGGACGGTCGACCCGCTGAACGTGGACGAGCGCAAGGCTTTCGACGCTCTCATTCCCGTTCAAGCCTTCAGGCTGTTGCAGCAGATCGGAGAAAACGAGCTCGCCCTTCTTCTCTCCATCGATCTGGCGCAAACGCTCGACACTCCGGGCTCACTCGACGCCTTGGCCGCGCTCGCCGCATCCCAGCAGAACCCGCGCGCGGTGCTCGCCGTCGGCAAAATTGCAGTGCAACGGGGCTTTCCTCTCGACCTTCACGCTTACCCCCTCGCTGGCATCCCGGATTTCGAACCGGTCGGCGAGGCGGTGGAACCTGCGATGGTCTATGCCATTGCCCGGCAAGAGAGCGCCTTCAATCCGCGGGCCATCTCCACCGCCGGTGCGCGCGGGCTGATGCAGCTCATGCCGGCGACAGCGAAACAAACAGCCCAGCGCTATGGCCTCGGTTTCGACGTCACTCAGCTCATTGAGGACCCCTCCTACAATGCAAGGCTCGGATCGGCGCATCTTGGAGAGCTGATGGGAGCCTGGAATGGTTCCCAGGTGCTTGCCTTCGCCGCGTACAACGCAGGCGGCGGTAACGTAAAAAAGTGGATCGAGACCTATGGCGACCCACGCCAACCTCAGGTCGACCTGATCGATTGGGTAGAGCGCATTCCCTTCTCCGAAACCCGTAATTACGTTCAAAGGGTCATGGAAAACCTTCAGGTTTATCGACAGCGGCTGCGAGGGGTCGAGGCGCCGCAACGGGCCACGCTAGGAGCCGTCCGATCCAATTGAATCGCAAAGGGCTCTAAAAACGTTGCCTCGCGCAGAACCGGCTCCCGCGTCTGTGGAAGATACCCTGACTCACAATGGCTTTGGCTCGAATTGCTCCAAAGCCGTTAGCCGATCGTTTCCAATAAGTTAGGGCGCCGGAGACCCCGACGGTGACGGAAGCGACACGGCCTGCGGATTGAGGCAGGATGGCCCCTTGAAACAATGTCAGGATTCGAGATGAATGCCCGCTTTCGCGATCTCTTCGTATCGGCAGCCGATGGCTTGCAGCTCTATGCGCGCGATTACGGGCCGGAACTCGGCGGAGCATTGCCGGTCGTGTGCTTGCCCGGCCTCGCACGGACATCCGAGGACTTTCATGACCTCGCCGAGGCGCTGAGCAACGACTCGGCTCGCCCGCGTCGCGTCCTCGCCCTGGATTACCGTGGCCGGGGGCGTTCGGAATGGGACAAGGACTGGCGCAACTATGACGTCCGCATCGAGCTCGACGATACGCTGCAGGTCCTGACCGTCGCCGGAATCGAGAAGGCGGTGTTCGTCGGCACCTCACGCGGCGGGTTGATCACCATGGCGCTCAGCGCGGTGCGCCCGACGCTGCTAGGCGGAGCAGTCCTCAACGATGTCGGGCCGGTTCTTGAAGGCCAAGGCTTGATCCGCATCAGGAGCTATGTGGGTAAGCTTCCCGTGCCAGGGACCATGAGCGAAGCCGGACAGGTTCTCAAGCAGATGTCAGACGCGCAGTTTCCGAACTTCACGGATGCGCAATGGGAAAAGATGGCACGCGGAACCTGGCGCGAAGAGAGCGGTCGTCTGGTGCTGATGTATGACCCGAAACTTATGAAGACGCTCGAGACACTCGATCTCGAAGTGCCGCTTCCCGTTCTGTGGCCTCTTTTCGGGGGCCTGTCGCCATATCCAGTGCTTGCCATCCGAGGCGGCAACTCGGACTTGCTGACCTCTGAAACCCTGCGCGGCATGCAAGAAAGCCATCCGCGCCTGACGGCCGTCACGGTGCCGGACCAGGGTCACGCCCCCATCATCGAGGGCGCCTTGCTCGGCACGATCAAGCATTGGATCGACCAAGCGGAAATCCAGCCTTAGGGCATTTTCCACGGACGTGAGAACCGGCTCTGCGCGAGACAAATGTGACAAAATGAGGTTCTGAAACCCTCTGCGAGCTGTCGGATCGAGCAAGCTCCGGAGAACACTCGGCGCCACAAGCAATTCTGTTCAGCGCGGATCGAACCCCGGTTCGGTCTATCGGCTCCCGATTTTGATGGCAACGAGGTCCGTTCGAGCGTCACCCAGTCGTTGCAGCATGCCCGCAGGACAAAAGAAAAACCCCGGTGTTGCCACCGGGGTTTCCCTAACCAATCGGGTTGAACCGATTAGAAGTCGCGCTGAACGCGGAGACGGCCTTCCCAGGCGCTGTCCGAACCAGCGGAGACGTTGCCCGGAAGAGCGACGCGGCCGCGGGGGTCGATGCGAGCGTAGAGAACTTCGACGCCGATATCGAGACCGGAAACCGGCTGCCAGAACACGTTCGTGCCGACGCGCCATTCGTTGAAGTCGTTCAGACCGGTGACGAAGCCAGCAGGCGTGATCGCCGAAGCGCCAGCGCCGTACTCGACGCGAGCGTACGAACCGAACACGTTCTGACGGATTTGCGGGGTCCAGTAGTGACGCAGACCACCAGCAACCGACCAGCCACGGCCACGGACGATGTTACCCGTGATCGGGTTGACATAACCGTCGACGAAGTTGCCGCTGAGGCTACCATCGGTGATCGAGTTGGTCGAACCACCGGTGATGTAGCCGAGAGCGCCGTTCGCGTAGACCGCGTTCAGCCACAGGGCGTCACCCGGAGCAAGCATCGGCAGGTTGATGCCGACGTTACCCTGAACGGCAAAGCCGTACTCGGTGTCCGGGGTGTCAGTGAAGCCAGCAATCGTGACCAGGTTGGCAGCGCGGAGCTGGTGACCAGCGCCGGAGAGCTGAGCCGTACCCCAGGTGCCGGTGTACTTCACGTTAGCGACGACGTCCGGAACGCGCTGACCAGCGTACACGAGAGCGGTAGCAGCCGGGCCACCGGCGACGAAGCCGTTGTCACGACGCTCGAGGCCGTCTTCCAGCGAGATGCTGGCCGAGAAGCCGTTGCCGAACGTGAAGGTGTAGGCCAACAGGTCAACGTCGGGCGAGTCCGAGAAGCGGAGCGTGCCCATGTGGCCGGTCGGGAGATCGCCGTTGTCGAAGAAGGTCGTCACGCGACCGGCGGTCAGGCCACCGAACTGGACGAAAGCTTCAGCAACCTGCGGGCTGGTGCCGATGCCGCCGGTGTTGCCGAACGGCGTGCCGGACGAACGGGTGATCTCGAAGCGAACGAACGTGCGGAGAAGGCCATAAGCCGTCGCCGTACGAGCGTCTGCCTGGATACGGCCGCGAGCACGGAAGCCGATGGCATCGTTGGCGCGGTCGAGCGGCTCACCGTACAGGTAGTCAGCGCGAACGCGGCCACCGACGCGGAGGCAGGTTTCCGTGCCCGGGATGTAGAAGAAGCCTGCGCCGTAGGTGGAGCAGACGCGAACGTACTCAACAGGAGCAGCCTTCTTCGCGGGAAGATCGGCAGCTTGAGCTCCGGCAACGGCGGCGAGACCCGCGACCGTTCCGAGAAGAAGGCTCTTAACGAGCTTCATGGTTGACCTCCAAAGTTTTGAGACCCTGGGGGGCCGGGTTTTGTGCCTCGACAGCTTCTACGAAGCGTAAAACACGTCCCATTTCCCCTAGTGACCTGGCGGCCCAGTCCGAATAACTGAACCCACCAAATGACGACTGGGGTGCCCCCGTCGCTGGAGCCACATTAGCCAGCACGATCCCGCAAGCAACCGAATGAAGGCGCAAAAGGGGCGACATGGGGGGCTTTTCGAGAGAATGTTGCACAAAGGTCACGTTTCGACGTCCGAAATTTACCTTTCGGCAAGGCTTGGGACAATGGCCTAACAAGCCGTTAATAATAAAGGGCTTTTTCGTTCCGTCCTTCGTGTTTCATCCGCGAAAATTGGCCCTGACGAACCATGCCGCACTGTGAATAACCAGAGGCGTCCTGCGGTTAAGATCTCGCCCCAGCCCTCCAAAATGATGAGGCCGGGACAAGCCCGGCCTCATCGAATCGTGATTTGGAATCGCTTCAGGCGACCTTCGGCTTCAGCACACCCCGGCGAATTTGATCCTCCTCGATCGACTCGAAGAGTGCCTTGAAGTTGCCTTCGCCGAATCCCTCGTCGCCCTTGCGCTGGATGAACTCGAAGAAGATCGGCCCGATCGCGGTCTTGCCGAAGCGCTGGAGCAGGACCTTGGTGAAACCGCCCTCGACCACGCCCTCACCGTCGATGAGGATGCCGTTCTTGCGAAGCCGCTCGATGGGCTCGCCGTGGCTCGGCAGGCGCTTGTCGACCCTGGAATAGTAGATCTCGTTCGGCGCCGGCATGAATTCGAGACCGACGCCAATGAGCTTTTCGATCGAGTCATAGAGATCGAGTGCGCCGAGAGCGATGTGTTGGATACCCTCGCCCTTATACTCCTGCAGATATTCCTCGATCTGCCCTGTCTCGCCGGCATCTTCGTTGATCGGGATGCGGATTTTGCCGTCAGGGCTCGTCATGGCGCGGGAATGAAGGCCCGTGAGTTTTCCTTCGATGTCGAAGTACCGAATCTGGCGGAAATTGAAGAGCCGCTCATAGAAGCCCGCCCATTCGGTCAACCGCCCGCGATAGACGTTGTGGGTCAGGTGGTCGATGTAGTGAAGGCCGACGCCCTGCGGCTTGGGGTCGGGCTCGCCGATCCATTCGAAATCGACGTCATAAATGGAGCCTTTCGCGCCATAGCGGTCGACCAGGTAGATCTGCAGGCCGCCGATGCCCTCGATGGCAGGGATTTCGAGCTCATTGGGGCCAGCATGTGTCTGGACCGGTTTCGCTCCCAGGGACAAAGCTCTGTCATAGGCATGTTTCGCATCGACGACCCGGAACGCCATGGCCGGCGCGGACGGTCCATGCTGGCTGGCGAATTTCTCGGCAAACGAACCCGGCTGCGCGTTCACGATGAAATTGATGTCGCCCTGCCGGTAGAGCAGGACGTTCTTCGAGCGGTGCTTCGCCACGAGGCTGAAGCCCATCGTCTTGAACAGGCGATCAAGCTGCTGCGGATCGGGGTGGCAGAATTCGACGAACTCGAAACCGTCCGTCCCCATCGGGTTCTCTTCGGAAATGGCGGGCGGCGGCGCATCGTGCGGGAACGGTCCCATGGCTTTCCTCCTGGTATGCCTGCGGCTCAACGAGCCAGCTTGTCGAAACAACGCACCGCCGGGCCGGCGGATGCGCGATTTTGTCAGGCGGCGTCGGGCTGGAGAGCCGGGGCCGCGTCTTGAAAGGCTTTTTGTGCGGCGCAGGCCGCTTCCACCGCGACGATCTTCGGGTAGGCATCGAGCGGGATGTTGAAGCGCCGGGCATTGAAGACCTGCGGCACCAGATAGATATCGGCGAGCGTCACGCGGGAGCCGAAGGCGAACGGGCCCGGCTCAATCAGGGTCTCGATGGCGTCGAAGCCCTGGCGCACCCAATGGGCATACCATTCGTCGATGGCTGCTTGGTCGTGCCCGAGCTTGTGCTTGAGATAGGAGAGCGTGCCGGAATTGTTGAGCGGATGAATGTCGCAGCCGATGATGCTCGCCACCGCCCGAACCTTGGCGCGGTTCGCCGCGCCAACCGGAAGGAGAGGCGGCTCGGGATGGGTCTCGTCGAGATATTCGAGAATAGCGGGCGACTGGATCAGCACCTCGCCGCCGACCTCGAGCGAAGGGATCCGCCGTTGCGGATTGACCGCACCATAAGCCTCGTCCTGCTGCTCGCCCTTGAGGAGGTTCACCGGCACGGAATCGTAAGCGAGGCCCTTGAGATTGAGAGCGATCCTGACCCGGAAGGCCGCGGAAGAACGAAAATAGGTATAGAGCTTCACGCCTCGCCCTCCCCTTCGCGCGTCAACGACCGGGCGTGGCGGCTGAGTTTGTCGATGAGGGACACCAGCAACTCCTGCTCCTGCGGCTTGAGAACGGAAACGAGATGTTCCTCAAAGGCCAAGGCCTGTGGGGCCAGGGATTCGTAGATGGCGCTTCCCTCGGGCGTGAGGGCCAGCAACTCTTCGCGCCGGTCATCCTCATTCGGGCGACGAACGATCAGGCCCCGCTGTTCGAGGGACGACACAGCGCGCGAGACCGTCGATTTGTGCATGACCCCGTGGGTCGCGATGTCCCTTGCGGTGCGGACATCATATTGGCCGAGCGTGGCGATGACCCGCCAGGCCGGGATCGAGAGACCGAAGCGCTCCGCATAGATTTGCGCCAGCGCGTTCGAGGTCAAACTCGCCAGGACATTGAGCCGATAAGGCAGGAAACGCTCAAGAACCAAAAGGGTTTTGAGGGCTTCCTTCTTCGCTGTGGAACGTGATGCCATCGTTGACAGAAACCGTTGCTCATGCAACCAATAAGTCAATTCCGTTGCGCAAGCAACCACATTTGTGAGCCGAGATGGCAGGTCCTTTCGGGCCCAAGCAATCGGTTTTTCGAGGGAGATGATGATGAACGTGCAGAACGTCTCGGGTCTTCGATCCTCTGAGCAACGCAAAAGCGCCATCGCGCCCGGCTATATGTCGGGCTTCGGCAACTCGTTCGAGACGGAAGCCCTGGAGGGCGCGCTGCCCCTCGGGCGCAACTCGCCCCAGAAGCTGAACTACGGCCTCTATGCCGAGCAGCTTTCCGGTTCCCCCTTTACGGCTCCACAGGCCACCAATCAGCGCTCCTGGCTCTATCGCATCCGCCCGACGGTCAAGCATTCGGGCCGTTATGTGAAAATAGACAAGGGGTTGATGCGCACCGCCCCGGCCGCGCGCGAGGAAAGCGACCTGCCGCTGGGCCAATTGCGCTGGGACCCGACGCCGTTTCCTGGCCATGACGTGACCTTCGTCACGGGCCTGCACACGATCACGACGGCTGGCGATTCCGACACCCAGGTCGGCATGGCGGCCCACGTCCTCCTCGTTACCAGCTCCATGGAGAACGAGTATTTCTTCAACGCCGATGGGGAATATCTCATTGTCGCGCAAGAGAACTCCTTACGCTTTCGTACCGAGTTCGGCATCATTGAGATCGAGCCCGGCGAGATCTGCATTATTCCGCGTGGGGTGATCTTCAAGGTCGAGTTGATCGACGGACCGGCACGGGCCTACATATGCGAGAATTATGGCGGGGCGTTCACCCTGCCGGATCGTGGTCCGATCGGGGCGAACTGCCTCGCCAACCCGCGCGACTTCCTCACCCCCGTTGCGGCCTTTGAGGATAAGGAGGAGCCCTCGCTCCTGTATGTGAAATGGGGCGGCGAACTCTATCGCACCGAGATCGACCAATCGCCGCTCGATGTGGTGGCGTGGCACGGCAATTACGCGCCCTACAAATACGACCTGCGCCATTTCTCCCCGGTCGGGGCGATCCTGTTCGACCATCCTGATCCATCGATCTTCACGGTGCTGACCGCGCCCTCCGAGACGCCCGGTACAGCGAACGTGGATTTCGTGATCTTTCCGGAACGATGGTCGGTGGCTGAAAACACATTCCGCCCGCCCTGGTATCACCGCAACCTGATGTCGGAATTCATGGGGCTGGTTTACGGCGTCTACGACGCAAAGCCCGAAGGCTTCGTGCCGGGCGGCATGTCCCTGCACAATCAGATGCTGCCGCATGGGCCGGATGCCTCGGCCTTCGATCATGCAAGCAATGTCGAATTGAAGCCCGTGAAGCTCACCGGCACCATGGCGTTCATGTTCGAAACGCGTTTTCCGCAGCGCGTGACCAAATACGCCGCCGAACTGCCGACTCTGCAGAAGGACTACATCGATTGCTGGCGGGATCTGAAGAAGCACTTCAATCCCGACCAACGCGAGCCGTCGTGAAGGTTGCGGCCTGTCCGCGATAAAAAAGGCCGGCGCGCCAGGGCACCGGCCTGTCTTGGCATGCTTCAGCTGCGCCCGCGCGTGCGGATCATGAAGGTGTCGAACGCGTATTCGTTGAGCTGCCACCAGGGCAGCACGTCGGCCCGGTAGGCCACCATCGAATCGTAGGCCTTCTTGAAGTCCGGGCTCTTGGCGGAGAGTTCCGCGTAAAGCTCGTTCGCCGCCTTGAGCGAGGCCTCCATGATCGCGGGTGAGAAAGTGCGGAGTTCCGCCCCGCCGCCGATCATGCGCCGCAGGGCCTGTCCGTTCACGGCGTCGTATTTCGCTAACATCCAGTTATTCGCGGCCTCGGACGCCTGGGACATGATGGCCTGGTATTGCTTGGGCAGTTCGTCCCATTTCTGCTGGTTGATGATGAGATGCAGCATCGCGCCGCCCTCCCACCAGCCGGGCGCGTAATAGTATTTGGCGACCTTCAGGAATCCGAGCTTCTCGTCATCATAAGGACCGACGAACTCGGCCGCATCGAGAGTACCGCGCTCAAGCGCCGGATAGACGTCGCCGGGCGCTAGCTGCTGCGGCACCACGCCGAGTTTCGCGAGCACCATGCCGCCCAGGCCGCCGATGCGGAATTTGAGCCCCTTCAGGTCGTCGACGGAGTTGATCTCCTTGCGGAAGAATCCACCCATTTGAGCGCCGGAGTTGCCGCAGACCAGAGAAGTGACGTTGAACTTCGCAAGCGATTCGTTGATGAGCTCCTTGCCACCCGCGAAATGCCACCAGGCATGTTGCTGGCGCGCATTGAGGCCGAACGGAAGCCCCGTCCCGATCGCCAGCGCCGGCTCCTTGCCGAGGTAGTAATAGGTCGGGGTATGAGCGCATTCCACCGTGCCGTTCTGCACGGCATCGAGCGCTTGCAGACCGCCGACGATCTCGCCGGGGGCGAAAACCTGGATCTGAAACTTGTTGTCGGTGGCCTCCGCCATGTACTTCGCGAAAATCTGGGCCGTGCCGAAGATCGTATCGAGCGATTTCGGGAAGCTCGAGGTCAGACGCCAACGAATTTCCGGCGCAGACTGCGCAATCGCAGGCGCAGCAACGGTTCCGGCAGCAGCCGCAAGGCCCGCCCCTTTAAGGAAGCTTCTTCTTTTCAACATCGATGTCGTCATAGGCATTTCCCCGCTAAGCTTTCCGTTGCAAGCTGAGTGCATCATAACAACCCAGGACGGTGGCCATGAAGCTTTCTTCCCTCAAGCAAGGTCGTGACGGCCGTCTCGTCGTCGTCTCAAGGGATCTGACTCGCGCAACGGATGCTTTTTTCATCGTTCCGACCTTGCAGCAAGCCTTGGACAATTGGGAATTAGTCGCGCCCCGGCTCCGGGATCTGGCCGAACAGCTCGAACATGGCTCGGTTCCTTCGTTCCGCTTCCATGAGCATGACTGCGCGTCACCCCTGCCCCGCGCCTATCAATGGGCTGACGGCTCGGCTTATGTGAACCATGTGGAACTGGTGCGTAAGGCCCGCGGGGCTGAGATGCCGGCCTCTTTCTGGACGGACCCGCTGATGTACCAGGGCGGCTCGGATTCCTTCCTCAGCCCGCGCGACCCGATCCTGGCCATCGATGAGGCCCACGGTATCGACTTCGAAGCCGAGATCGCGGTGATCACAGGCGATGTGCCAATGGCCGCCTCGCGGGAGGAAGCTGCCGAGGCGATCCGGCTTGTCCTTCTTGTGAACGATGTTTCGTTGAGAAATCTGATCCCCGCCGAACTCGCGAAGGGGTTCGGCTTTTTCCAGTCGAAGCCGTCCTCGGCGTTTTCACCGGTCGCGGTCACGCCGGAGGAATTGGGTGATGCCTGGGAGGGCGGCAAGCTGCATCTGCCGCTGCTCTCGAACCTCAACGGCCATCCCTTCGGCAAACCGAATGCCGGGGTGGACATGACCTTCGATTTCCCGACGCTGATCGCCCACGCGGCCAAGACCCGGCCTCTCTGCGCGGGCACCATCATCGGCTCGGGCACGGTGTCCAACAAGGATCGCGACGGGGCCCCGGGTAAGCCCATCGCGGGGGGCGGCCTCGGCTATTCCTGCATCGCGGAGCAACGCACTATCGAGACGATCGCGCATGGAGAGGCCAAAACGCCCTTCATGCGGTTCGGCGACACGATCCGTATAGAGATGCGAGACGCGGCAGGTCATTCGATTTTCGGGGCCATCGAGCAGGAGGTCGTGGCCAATCGGAAGGATGCCTGATGCTCGGTATCGATCATGTCCAGCTCGCTATCCCACCCGGTTCCGAAGACGAGGGCCGCCGCTTCTATATCGGGGTCTTAGGGATGGAGGAGGTGCCGAAACCTCCCGCCCTCGCCGCGCGTGGCGGCGTCTGGTTCAAGAGCGGACAGGTCCAACTTCACCTAGGGGTCGAGGCGGATTTCCGTCCGGCCTCCAAGGCGCATCCGGCTATCCTCGTGGCGGATCTCGATGGCTTGGCGAGCAAGCTGCACCTCTCCGGCTACGAACCGATCTGGGACGAGGCCATTCCGGGCGTCCGGCGATTCTATGCAGCAGACCCCTTCGGCAACCGGCTCGAATTCATCGGCGCGTCACGCGACAGTCGCCTGAGTGACATTGATCCCGTCCAGAAAATCTCCGCTCAATCTTGAGCAGGAGATCAGGACATGACGACCCGACTGACTTTGGCACTTCCGTTGGTGGTGGCGCTCGCTTCACCCGCACTCGCTCAGCAATACCCTGCAAATCTTGCCGGCCATGCGGTTCTGCCTGCTCAGAGTTTCATCGAAGCTCCGGCCGATGCGCCAGCCGATCTCAAGATCTCTGGTAAATTCACCACCGGCAAGCGCGTCGACGCAGTCGGCACCATCGAGGGAGCGTCCGCTGACCGTCCGACCGGCGTGAAACTGCCGTTCAAAGGACAGCCTCTCCAAGGCCATTCCGGAATCAAGAAGATGCCCGACGGCACGTTCTGGGTTCTGACCGACAATGGGTTCGGCTCCAAGGCGAATTCGCCGGATTCGATGCTCTACATGAACCGCTACCGTCTGGATTGGGACAAGGGCGGCGTCGAGCGCCTGGAAACCGTTTTCCTCAGCGATCAGGACAAGAAGGTCCCGTTCCGCATCGCCAATGAAGGCACGGAAAAGCGTTACCTCACCGGCTCAGACTTCGACCTCGAAAGCTTCCAGATCATCGGCGACAAGATTTGGTTCGGCGAGGAGTTCGGCCCCTATCTCATCCGCACCGACAAGTCCGGCAAGGTAGAAGCCGTGATCGAGACCATGGTCGACGGCAAAGTCGTCCGTTCCCCTGACCACTACGCGGTGACGACGCCCGCGATCCCGACCGGATCGTCCACATTCAACATCCGTCGTTCGAAGGGCTTCGAAGGCATGGCCTCTTCGCCGAACGGCCAATTCCTTTATGCCCTTCTCGAAGGCCCCGTTTGGGACGCCGAAAAGAAGGATTGGGAGAAGACCGCCGACGGCAAGGAATATCTGCGGATCCTCGAATTCGATGTGAAGGCTGAAAAGTGGACCGGCCGTCATTGGAAATATGCTCTTGAGCAGAACGGGCTCGCCATCGGCGATTTCAATATGATCGACGCCACGACTGGCCTCATCATCGAGCGCGACAACGGCGAAGGCACCGCCGATAAGGCCTGCCCGCAGGGTCAGAAGCGTCCGGATTGCTTCAGTGACATCGCCAAGTTCAAGCGCGTCTACAAGGTCGAGCTCTCGGAGCAGAACGTGAATGGCCCGGTCCGCAAGATCGGCTACATCGACCTGATGCAGATCGCCGATCCGAACAAAAAGGCGCGCAAGCCTCTGAACGAGGGTGTGCTGACCTTCCCGTTCTTCACGATTGAAAACGTCGATGTCGTCGACGAGCGCCATATCATCGTCGGCAACGACAACAACCTGCCCTTCTCCACGAGCCGCGAGCCGAACAAGCAGGACGACAACGAATTCGTTCTCCTCGAGGTCGGTGAGTTCCTGAAGGCGCGTTAAGCGAAACGACCATTTAACACGAGGCTGCCCGGCTATTCGGGCGGCCCTTTTGTGCCTTCGCACGGGTTAGGCGGAGGGACCGGCGCAGCCCGTAAAAGGAGGCTTTCAGAGCGGAACTCTTTCGTACGCCCTGTCTTTAGAAGGTGCCGTTCCGAGCACGACAGGGAGAAACGACATGAGCCTCGGCACCATTCTGGAGAATATTCTCGCGAGTCAGGGCCAACAGGGTGATCAAAAGCAGACGGGCGGCGCGCAGCCACCTCAGGGGGACACCAGTGATTTGCAGGCGCAGCTCGGAGACCTCGCATCCAAAATTCCGGGAGGAATGGGAGCCTTGGCGGGCGGCGGCCTCTTGTCCCTCATTCTGGGATCGAAGGCCGGTCGATCGGCCGGCGGCTCCTTGCTCAAGGCCGGTGGGCTCGCGGTTCTGACGAGTGTTGCTTTCAAGGCCTATCAGGACTGGCAAGCAAAGCAGATGCCGGATGCCGGCAGGCAGGCCAGCCTCCCTGCCCCGCCCCCGGCAGGGAGCGGGTTCCATCTCGACGAGGAGAAGGTCGGCACGGGCAGCGACATGCGTGTCGCGCTTGTCCAGGCGATGATATCCGCCGCGAAGTCGGACGGACATATCGACGATGCCGAGATCGGCCGCATTCAAAATCAGATTCAGCAGCTTGGCCTTGGAAACGAGGCGAAGGGCTTTTTGCTCGACATGATGTCGAAGCCCTCCGATCCGGGTGCGATCGCCGCCTTGCCGCAGACGAAAGAGCAGGCCGCGGGTCTTTATGTCGCCTCGCGCATGGCGATTGGCGACGTCAATACGCCGGAGGAAAAGGACTATCTGGAAAGCCTGATCGCGCTCATGGGCCTGCCGGCCGATCTCGTGGCTCACCTCGACACGCAGGTGAACGCGGCGCGGAAAATGGCCGCCTGAACCCTTGCCTCAGAGCCCGCGGTTCGCTGCAGAAGCGCGGGCTTTCAAGATTTAGACGCCCAACTCTTCCTTGAGCATTTCCAGTTCGAGCCAACGATCTTCCGCCGCCGCAAGTTCATCCTGCTGGGCGGACAAAGCCGCCGAGGCCTTCTCGAACAGGCCCGGGTCGCGGGAATACAGATTCGGGTCGGCGAGAACATCCTGGAGCTTGGCGATTTTTGCCTCGATCTCGCTCATTCGCTTGGGCAACGTCTTGAGATCGTGCTGCTCATTGAAATTGAGCTTGCGCTTCGCGGCTGGGGTCGCTTGCGCCGGGGTAGTCTTTTCCCCGCTCTTCGGCTTTGCTTCCTTCTCGACGGTTCGCGCCTGAACGCCCTGCCCGCGCTGGGCCACCATGTCGGTGTAGCCGCCCGCATATTCGAGCCAGCGCCCCTCGCCCTCAGAGACCAGGACGGAACTCACAGTGCGGTCCAGAAAGTCACGATCGTGGCTGACGAGGATGACGGTGCCTGCGTAGTCCGTGATCATCTCTTGCAAGAGGTCGAGGGTCTCGAGATCGAGATCGTTGGTCGGCTCGTCGAGGACGAGCAGGTTCGAGGGCTGCGCCAGGGCGCGGGCCAGCATCAGCCGGTTGCGCTCGCCGCCCGAAAGCACGCCGACCGGCGTACGGGCTTGCTCCGGCGAGAACAGGAAGTCCTTCATATAACCGATGACGTGTTTTGCCTGCCCGCCGATGATCACGGTGTCGCCGCGCCCCCCGGTGAGGGTTTCGGCGACGGTGGCGTTGGGATCGAGGCTCATGCGGCGCTGGTCCAAAGTGACCATCTGCAGATTGGAGCCGAGTCGGACCCGGCCCTGATCCGGCTGAATGACGCCCGTCAGAAGATTGATCAGCGTTGTCTTGCCTGCTCCGTTCGGGCCGATGATGCCGAGCCGGTCGCCGCGCAGGATGCGCAGAGACAGATCCGCCACGATAGGGCGGCCATCGTAGGTTTTCGAAATCTTCTCCGCCTCGACGACCAGGGTGCCGGATTGCTCGGCCTCGGTGAGGCTCATCGAGACGGTCCCGATGGAGCGCTTATGGTCCCGCGCCTCCTGGCGCATCGCATGGAGATTGGCCAGGCGCCGCACATTGCGCTTTCGCCGTGCTGTGACGCCATAACGCAGCCAATCCGCCTCGGCGACGAGCTTGCGGTCGAGCTTGTGCCGCTCCAGTTCTTCCTGCTCCAGGACCTCGTCCCGCCATGCCTCGAAATGAGCAAAGCCCCGCTCCATGCGGCGGGTGATGCCCCGGTCCAACCATATCGTGGCCTGGGACAGGCTCTCTAGGAAACGACGGTCGTGGCTGATGAGCACCATGGCCGAGCGCAGGCTCTTCAATTCGCTCTCAAGCCATTCGATGGCAGGCAGGTCGAGATGGTTCGTCGGCTCGTCCAGAAGCAGAATGTCGGGCGCGGGAGCCAGAGCCTGCGCCAGCGCGGCCCGGCGGGCTTCGCCGCCCGAAAGCTGGCTTGGGTTCTCTTCGCCCGTGAGGCCCAATTGCTCGAGAAGGTATCGCGCCCGGTAGGGATCGTCGCCCGGGCCCAATCCGGCCTCCACAAAGGCCATCGTGGTCGCAAAGGCGCTCAGGTCGGGCTCTTGAGCAAGGTAACGAACCGTCGCTCCCGGCTGCACGAAGCGTTTGCCCCGGTCCGCCTCGATGAGACCCGCAGCGATTTTCAGCAGGGTCGATTTGCCCGAACCATTGCGCCCGACAAGGCACGCCCGCTCGCCGGGGGAAACCGACAATTCGGCGTTCTCGATCAAAGGCGTGCCGCCAAATGTGAGCGCGATGCCTTGAAGGTGGAGAAGAGGAGGAAGAGCCATTCCCGCTCCGTGACACCTCCGCGCGTCGGACGCAAGACCGCATTGCCGCCGCAGGGGGAAGGTCAGGGTGGATGTGGGAGTGGACGCTCGGCGATCTTTGTGTTCACCTAACAGCAACGGACAGGTCCTTGCATGACACTGACGAAGCGTTTGCTCCTCCTGGCGCTGATCTCGGTCCTTCCGGCGATTGTCATTTGGACCTATACGGAGGTTTCGCTGCGCCATGCGCGCGAAGCGGAAGTAAACGACCTCGTCATTCGTCAGGTGAAGCTTGCCGGCTCCGAGCTTGAGCGTATCTTTGAAGGAATTCACAGCCTCCTGATCGCTATGGGCGAGACGCGCTCCGTGCGCGCTTTCGATGCCCCGGCCTGCGGCGCTTATCTGAAAGCGATCCAGGAACGGGTGCCTTACCTGATCGCTTTCGTCGCCTTGGACATCGAGGGGCGTGTGCGCTGCAGCCAATCCGAGCCGACCGAAGTAGGCGGAAACTACCGTGATCGTCCGTATTTTCAGGATATCCTTCTGACAAAAGATCTCGTCGTCGGCGAATACACGCCGCATTTTTCCGAAGGCAATCTCGGCTTTCATCCCGTCATGCCGCTCGCCCTGCCGCTATGGGACAATGATGGCCATGTCGTTGGCGCCATCGTCGCGGCACTCGATCTGAAATGGTTGGACCAGAATGTGAAGGAGCGCGCTTTGCCGGCGGATGGATCGGTGACCATCGCCGACCGCGACGGCGTGATCGTCGCGCGGGAGCCTTTTCCGGAAAAATTCGTAGGAACGAAGCTTCCCGAAAATTCGATGAAGTATCTGAAAAAAGAGACGTTCGGGACCTTCGAGACCGATAGCATCGATGGGATCAGGCGCATTTTGGGATATTCGCCTCTGAAGGTGCCTCCAAAGGACATCTACCTGACAGCTGGGCTATCAACGGAGGCAGCGTTCAGTGGAATCAATCGGGCGGCGAGACAGGGATTCCTGCTGATCGCGGCGGCGCTCCTCGCGGCGCTCTCCTTATCCTGGCTTGCGGGTCGTATCTTCATCACCCAACCCTTCGACACCATGACCAATGCGGTGCGCGCCTGGCGAAGCGGCAACTATCATGCGCGCATCAATCTTCCCGGCAGCCCCGGAGAGCTGGGCCTCCTCGCTCAGGCCTTCAACGACCTGATGGATGATGTCGCCGAGCGGCAGCGCGCCCTTCAGGCAAGCGAGGAGCGTGGCCGGCTCGCCCTGGAAGCCGGCCATATGGGAACATGGTGGTTCGACTATTTGAAAGGGACGAGTGGCTGGTCGAGCCAGGCCGCCGTGCTCCTCGGCCGTCCGGCCACCCAGACGGCGGTGAGCGTCCCGGAATGGAGCGCGATGGTGCATCCCGACGATCTCGATCAGGCACTCGGGAAACTCCGCCAAGCCGTGTCGGGCGACGGCGATTACGAGGATGAGTATCGCGTTCAACATCCGAGTGGAGAGGTCCGCTGGATCAATTCCAAGGGACGGGTCTTCTTCAACTCCGTTAGAAGGCCGATCTATTTCGTTGGGGTTTTTCAGGACGTCACGGCGCGCAGGAAGGCTGATGAGCAACAGCGCTTTCTGCTCGACGAATTGAACCACCGGGTCAAGAATACGCTGGCCACCGTGCAATCCATCGCCAGCCAAACCCTACGCTCAAGCCCTGAGCCTCAGACCTTTAAGGAGGCCTTCGAGGGCCGCCTGATGGCCCTGTCGAAAACGCATGATCTCCTGACACGGAACTCCTGGCGCGACGCCGATCTGCGCGATATCGCGAAGCAGGAGCTTGCCCCCTATCGCAAGACGCATGACGAGCGTGTGGTCATCCAAGGCCCGGCGGTCGATCTTCCCGCGCCTTACGCGATCAATTTCGGTCTCGTCCTGCACGAATTGGTGACGAACGCCGCGAAATACGGCGCGCTCTCGACGCCGGCCGGACATGTCGAATTGCGATGGAGCGTGGCGCGGGGCCCGGACTGGAAACCACAGCTTCAGTTTCATTGGCGCGAAACACGTGGCCCTGTTGTCACGTCTCCCAAGCACCAGGGTTTTGGGTCACGACTCATTCGCCGCAGCATAGAAGGCGAACTCTCAGGCCAGGTCTCCATCCAATTCGATGCCACCGGCGTCTCGTATGACTTCGCCGTTCCCCTGCCTTGACACCGAAAGGCCCAAGGTTGAGCACCCCGCCGAACGTGCCCCCATTCGAGCCCTCGACCTCGAAGGCGCATTGACGGAGCGGCACAGATGACGAGGATGCTTGCGCCCTGCTTTTCTAATACGCAGGCGCTAGGAGAATGAGGATGGCCGATTCCTCCCCCGTGCTGTCGATCGAGCATCTGTCCCTGGGGCTCCCGAAGCTCGCGGACAGGCAGCACGCCATCGAGGATTTGTCGCTCTCCGTAAACCCTGGCGAAACGCTTTGCGTTGTCGGCGAATCCGGCTCGGGCAAGTCCATGACGGCGATGGCGACCATTGGGCTTCTGCCGCGCGGCGTGGATGTGCTCTCTGGCTCGATCAAGCTCGGGGGCGTCGATCTTCTGTCGCTGACCGAGGAGCAATGGTGTGAGGTGAGAGGTCGCGATGTCGGCACCGTCTTCCAGGAGCCGATGACCTCGCTCAACCCGGTGATGCGGGTCGCGGATCAGATCGCGGAAGCCTTCCGCGCGCACGGCCTTCTCTCGCAAGCCGAGCGGCAGCAGCGGACCATCGAGCTACTGACGGAAGTCAACCTGCCGAACCCGGAACTGATCGCGCGCGCCTATCCGCATGAATTGTCCGGCGGACAGCGCCAGCGCGTGATGATCGCCATGGCGCTGGCGCTGGAACCCAAGCTCCTCATCGCCGACGAACCGACCACCGCGCTCGACGTGACGACGCAGGCTCAGGTTCTCAAGCTCATCGACAACCTGCGGCGCAAGAAGGGCACCGCCGTTCTCTTCATCACGCACGATTTCGGCGTCGTGGCGGAGATCGCCGACTGGGTCGCCGTGTTGCAGCACGGGATTTTGGTGGAACAGGGGCCAGCGGACGAGGTGCTGAACCGGCCGCAGCATCCTTATACAAAACGGCTGCTCGCGGCGGTGCCCTCGCTCACTCCTCCACCGCCGAAGCCGCTTCAAGGTGAACCGATCCGCCTGAAGGTCGGGGCGCTTTCCAAATCCTATGGCGGGCAAGGTTTCTTCAGGAAAAGCCGCCAGGTCCAGGCGGCCGATGCGGTCAGCTTCGAGATCCGGCGTGGGGAGACGCTCGGTCTCGTCGGCGAGTCGGGCTCTGGCAAATCGACCGTCGGGCGCTGCGTGCTGCGTCTCATCGAGCCCGACGGCGGCAAGATCGATATCGGCGACCTCCCCTTCGGGGACTTGTCGCAGCGCGAATTGCGGGCGCATCGACGCAAGATCCAAATGGTGTTTCAGGACCCGTTCGCCTCCCTCAACCCAAGGCGAACCGTCGGGCACATCATTTCTGAGGGTCCGATCACGCAAGGCGAGGCCCCGGCGAAGGCGCTCGCCGAAGCGCGGAGCTTGCTGGAACGGGTCGGCCTTCCGGCCCGCGCTATCGACCGCTATCCGCATGAATTTTCCGGCGGCCAGCGCCAACGCATCGGCATCGCCCGTGCGCTTGCCATGAAACCGGATGTGCTCGTCGCGGACGAGGCCGTCTCGGCGCTCGACGTCTCCGTTCAGGCGGAAATCCTGAAGCTGATCCGGGACTTGCAAGCCGAGTTCGGCCTCGCAATTCTGTTCATCACCCATGACCTGCGGGTGGCCGCGCAGATCTGCGATCGCGTCGCTGTCATGCAAAACGGGCGGATTGTGGAACTGGCTGAAACCGCGCAGCTTTTCGCCACTCCGCAGGACGCCTATACGCGCCAGCTCCTGGCCGCCGTGCCGGGCACAAATAGAATGATGTAAAGGAGGACGATCCCGTGAACGATCAGGCTAGCTCGGCTGTGGCATTACATAGGAACCTCATCGACGGGCGTGATACGGCGGCGTCCGACGGTGCCCTGCTGGATGTTCTTTCCCCCATTGACGGCTTGCTTTTCGCCCGCATCGCCTCCGGCACCGCCGAGGATGTCGATGCCGCCGTCAAGGCCGCGCGCGCCGCCTATGAGGGCGCATGGTCGAGGCTGACCGCGACCGAGCGCGGACGCCTGCTCATCAAGCTCGCCGCCGCTGTCGAAGGCGATGCCGAGACCCTCGCCGCGCTGGAGAGCCGGGACAACGGCAAGCCCTTACGCCAGTCGCGCGCCGATGTGACGGCGCTCGCGCGCTATTTCGAATATTACGGCAGCGCAGCCGACAAGCTCCACGGCGAGGTCATTCCCTATCTCAACACGCATTTCATCGGCGTCGAGCGGGTGCCGCACGGAGTAACGGGGCATATTATTCCCTGGAATTACCCGATGCAGATTTTCGGCCGCTCGGTCGGTGCGGCGCTTGCCGCGGGTAACGCCACGGTTGTGAAGCCCGCGGAAGATGCCTCCCTCACCATTCTACGTGTGGCAGCGCTCGCCCGCGAAGTCGGCTTCCCTGAGGGTGCGCTCAATATCGTCACCGGCCTCGGCCGCATTGCGGGCGCGGCGCTTGCCGCCCATCCCGGCATCGACTTCCTTTCGTTCACCGGAAGCCCTGAAACCGGCACCATGGTGCAGACGGCGGCGGCAAAGAACCATGTCGGCGTGACCCTCGAACTCGGCGGAAAATCCGCGCAAGTGGTCTTCGACGACGCGGATCTCGAACGAGCCCTGCCCGCTCTCGTCAACGCCATCATCCAGAACGGCGGCCAGACCTGCTCGGCGGGCAGCCGCCTCCTGATCCAGCGCGGCATCTTCAAGGATGTGGTCGATGCGGTCGCCGAGCGCTTCCGCGCCTTGCGCGCCGGACGCCCCGACCGCGAGCCGGATCTCGGGCCGATGATCAATCAGGCGCAGCAGCGCCGCGTTCAGGCTTATCTGGAACGCGCGAAAAACGAGGGCCTGACCGTCGCCGCAGCGGGCGGGATCGCATCCGATGCACCGGCGGGCGGATACTACGTTGCGCCGACCTTCTTCGCGCCGGTCGCGCACGAGAGCGTCCTGTCGCAGGAGGAGGTCTTCGGCCCGGTCCTCGTCGCCACGCCTTTCGAGGATGAGGCGGAGGCGGTCCGGCTGGCCAACGGCACCGCTTACGGCCTCGCGGCGGGCGTCTGGACGCGGGACGCCATGCGCTCGACGCGCGTTGCACGCGCCATGCGTGTGGGTCAGGTCTTCGTCAATTGCTACGGCGCGGGCGGCGGCGTCGAACTGCCGTTCGGCGGCTTCGGACGCTCGGGCCATGGCCGCGAAAAGGGGTTTGAGGGACTGGTCGAGTTCACCACGACCCGAACCCTCGTCATCGCGCACGGGTAACAAACCCAGCATTCATTAGGGGGACTTCAATCATGAAACGCCTTGAAGGCAAGGTTGCGCTCGTCACGGGCGCGGGCTCCGGATTCGGCTTGGGAATCGCGGAAAAGTTCGCACGCGAAGGCGCGAAGGTCGCCATTATCGACATCAACGAAGGCGCGGCCCAGGCGGTTGCGAAGGCCATCGGATCGTCCGCGATCGGCCTCGCCACCGACGTGTCCAAAGCCGCCGACGTGAACGCGGCGGTGAAGAAGACCATCGAGACTTTCGGCCGGCTCGACATCGTCGTGAACAACGCCGGGATCAGCCATCGCAACAAGCCGATGCTCGAAGTCGACGAGGCCGAGTTCGACCGTGTCTTCGCGGTCAACGTGAAGTCGATCTATCTCTTGGCCCAGGCTGCCGTGCCCGCCATGCGCGATCAGGGCGGTGGCATCTTCATCAATGTGGGCTCGACGGCGGGCCTGCGACCCCGTCCGGGCCTGACCTGGTACAATGGTACGAAGGGCGCGGTGCACACCATTACAAAGTCAATGGCCGTGGAGCTGGCGCCCCATCAAATCCGCGTCTGCGCCCTTGCGCCGGTGGCAGGGGATACCCCGCTGCTTGCCACCTTCATGGGCGAGGACACGCCCCAGAAGCGTGAGCAATTCATCGGTTCCATCCCGCTCGGACGCCTGTCCAAGCCCGAGGACATCGCGAATGCCGCGCTGTTTCTTGCCTCCGACGAAGCCAGCATGATCACCGGCGTCGTGCTGGAGGTTGATGGCGGGCGTTGCATCTGAGCCAGCGCCAATCAAAACGGTCATCCCGGGGCCGCGCTGGCGGAACCCGGGATGACGCCCTATGCACCTCTAAATCGCTGATCCACCAGACAAAGCCCCTTCCATCCGACATTCGACTGCGTCTAAGCTGGCTCCATCGAGCCTGCCCGCACCGAAACCGGATGGAACACCGTTTTATGTCGAAGCGTTTCCTGGCCGCCCTTCTTTTCTCCGTCAGCCTTGTCCCGGCCTATGCCGCCAAGACGTCCCTCGTCGTCGGCATGGCGATCGAGCCGCCGGGTCTCGACCCGACCGTCGCCGCGCCGGTGGCGATCCGCGAAGTCACCTGGGTCAATCTGTATGAGGGCCTCGTGCGGATCGACCGCGACGGCCGCGTGCAGCCACTTCTCGCCAAGAGCTGGGACATAGCCCCCGACGGCCTGACCTACACCTTCCGCCTGCAGCCCGGCGTAAAGTTCCATGACGGCTCGGCTTTCGACTCGGCGGACGTGAAATTCGCCTTCGACCGCGCCCGCGCGCCAACCTCCACCAATGCGCAGAAGCAGATCTTCGCGCCCATCGACACCATCGAGACGCCCGATCCGCTGACGGTCATCATCAAGCTCAAGGAACCGTCCGGCAATTTCCTCACCTATCTCGGCTGGGGCGACGCGGTGATCGTCGCGCCGGAAACGGCGGACAACAACAAGGCGACCCCGGTCGGCACCGGGCCATTCAAGTTCAAGTCCTGGACCCGCGGCGACCGGGTCGAGCTGACCCGCAACGCGGATTACTGGCAGAAGGACAAGACCAAGCTCGAGAGCGTCACCTTCCGCTTCATCAGCGATCCGCAGGCGCAGGTCGCGGCGCTGAAGGCGGGTGATGTGGACGCCTTCCCGAATCTCGGCGCGCCTGAGCTTTTCAGCGAGTTCAAGAAGGATGCCCGCTTTACCGCCGTGGCCGGCAACACCGAGGGCGAGATCGTCGCCGGCATGAACAACGCCAAGAAGCCCTTCGACGACATCCGCGTGCGCCGCGCGCTGATGCACGCGATCGACCGCAAGGCACTGGTCGAGGGAGCCTATTCCGGCTACGGCCAGCCCATCGGCAGCTTCTTCTCGCCGAACCATCCGGCCTTCGTGGATATGACGGGCGTCATCCCTTACGACCCGGCGAAAGCCAAGGCGCTTCTCGCGGAAGCGGGCTATGGCAAGGGGTTGTCGATCACCATCAAGGCCCCGCAAATGGCCTATGCGAGCCGCTCGGCGGAGCTTCTCTCCGCCATGCTCGCGGAGGTCGGCGTGGAGATGAAGATCATCCCCACCGAATTCCCCGCGAAGTGGATCGAAGAGGTCTTCAAGGCCAAGGATTACGACGTCACCATCGTCGCCCATGCGGAGCCGCTCGACATCGACATCTTCGCCCGCGACAACTACTACTTCAATTACAAGAACGATAAGTTCAAAGCCCTGATCGCCGACATCTCCAAGACCACGGACGAGAAGGCGCGCTTCGCTAAATACGGGGAAGCGCAAAAGATCCTCGCCGAGGACGTGCCCGCCCTCTTCCTGTTCCAGTTGCCAAAGCTCGGTGTGTGGAACGCGAAGCTCAAGGGCCTGTGGGATAACTCCCCGATCCCTTCGAACGACGTGACGGACGCGTCCTGGGCGGATTGAGACGGCCTCTTGTCCCCTCCCCTTTGTGGGGAGGGTTAGGGTGGAGGTGCAAGCTCTGGCCTGGAACCAGCGAAGCGCCGACACCCCCGCCTCCAACTCCTCCCCACAAGGGGGAAGAGAGCACGGTGGCGCAACACGAATGGCCAGCATAACGATCAGCGCACACCAGAAACCATCTAAACTCATGCTGCGCCTTGTCCTCACCCGCCTCGCCTCGCTCATCGCGACGCTGATCGTCGTGTCGCTGGCGATCTTCCTGATCCTGGAGGTTCTGCCCGGCGATCCGGCGGCGATCATGCTCGGCACCGCCGCGCGGGAGGATACGCTCGCGGCGCTGAGACAGGAACTCGGCCTCAATCAACCGGCGCTCGTGCGCTACCTGCAATGGATCGGCGGGATTCTGCACGGCGATCTCGGCACGTCGATCACCTACAAGATGCCGGTCTCGACGCTTGTCGGCGAACGCATGAGCGTCACGCTGCCGCTGAGCCTGCTCGCTATTCTGATTTCGACGCTCCTCGCCTTGCCGCTGGGCGTGGCAGCCGCGGCGCGGCGCGACGGCCCGGTCGACCGCGCGGTGCTGGTGTTCAGCCAACTCGGTGTCGCTGTCCCGAATTTCTGGATCGGCCTTCTGTTCATCTTGCTCTTCTCGACCCGGCTCGGCTGGTTTCCGGCGGGCGGGTTCCCTGGCTGGTCGGCGGGGTTGTGGCCCGCGTTCCAAGCGCTGCTGCTGCCAGCCGTGGCGCTCGCTTTGCCGCAGGCCGCCGTTCTCACCCGCGTGACCCGCTCGGCGACCTTGGAGGTGATCGGCGCGGATTTCGTGCGGACCGCGCGGGCGAAGGGCGTGAACAAGGGCGCGACGTTGCGGCGGCACGTGGTGCCGAATGCGCTCATTCCCGTCACCACGATCCTCGGATTGCAGCTTTCGTTCTTCTTCGGCGGCGCGATCCTGGTGGAAAACGTGTTCAACCTTCCCGGTCTCGGCCGCCTGGCCTATCAGGCGCTCAATCAGCGCGACCTCGTCGTGATCAAGGACATCGTGCTGATCTTTTCCGGAATCGTGATCGTCGTGAACTTTCTGGTCGATATCGGTTACACGGTCCTCGATCCGCGCCTCAGGAGCCGGGCATGAAGCGCATCCTCCGGCTGCGCTGGAACACCGCCCTTATCGTCGGCGGCATTCTGACATCCCTGCTCATCGTCACGGCCCTCACCTCGCTCGTCTGGACGCCGGAAGTCCCGACCCGCGTGCGCATCGCCATGCGGCTGAAGGCTCCCCTTGAAGCGGGTCTTCTCGGCACGGATCATTTCGGGCGCGATGTCACCTCGCTGCTGATGGTCGGTGCGTGGAACTCGCTTTCCATCGCATGGCCCGCCGTGCTGTTGGGTGCGGCCATCGGCATCGCCATCGGTTGCGCCGCCGCCGCGTGGAAAGGCATCGCCGACGAGATCGCCATGCGCGCCTCCGACGTGATCTTCGCCTTTCCCGCCGTGCTCTCCGCCATCATGATCGGCGCGCTCGTCGGCTCCGGCCCGCTCGCGGCGGTGCTCGCCATCGCGGTCTTCAACATCCCGGTCTTCGCCCGCGTCACGCGCGGCGTCGCGCTGCAAGTCTGGACGCTTGACTACATCGCCGCCGCCCGCGCCATCGGCAAGCACCCGCTCAAGATCACGCTCGAAGATGTGCTGCCGAACATCGCCGGCGCGCTCATCGTACAGGTGACGATCCAGCTGGCGCTGGCCATCCTCACGGAAGCGGGCCTCAGCTATCTCGGCCTCGGCGTGCGCCCCCCCAATCCGAGCTGGGGCCGCATGCTGAGCGACGCCCAAACCTACCTCACCCAAGCCCCCCACCTCGCCATCGCGCCGGGCGTGGCGATTGCGTTGTCGGTGCTGGGGCTGAACCTGTTGGGGGATGGGCTGCGGGATGCGCTCGATCCAACGTTGCGGGGGCGGGGTGCCGAGGCCTAGGACCTTGCCATGAGGTCGACGGGCTCTCATCTCCTTAAAGCCGTAAGAGAGGTACAGCGCGGTTGGCACTCTATACCGGAACGAACTGCACTCCTTGTTCCAGGCAATCGCACAGTTCGCGATAGACTGCCTCCAATCGAATTCGCGAATAGTCGCTATCGAGCGCGCGCTCGATGCGCCGCGCGAGCGGGCCATGTTCGAGCATCACGGTCAGTTGCGGCATCCAGCGATCCGCGCGAACCACTTCGCAGGCTTCCATCTTTGCTACGAGATGCCGCCACAAGTCCCGAGCCTGGCATCGCTTCCCCGGAAACCCGAGCAGATTGAGATACTCCGCATCCGTGATGATCGCATTGTCGGCGTCACGGATGCACGAGACGAGCAGGTGCGCCAGTCTGTCGGTCTCCATTGTCCGCTGCGCCGCAATTGATGTCGGATCCGCATGATAAAGTGCGTGAACCGTCGCGATGATAGCTGCAGCAACCGCCAGATCCGCCTGCGGGCATTCCTGTGTGTCAATGACGCGGATCTCGATCGAATTGCGGTCGAAGCGTGCGATGGCACCGCGCGCGTTCAGCCATTCGTGCTGCAGCACGCCGTCCCGATCCGCCTGCGCGATGGCGCGGTACATCGGCGCGAGAATGATCTCTTGATATTCCGCGCGACTCGACACGGGTTCGGGAATGACCTTGCCGACAATTGCCGAGTAAGGTTCCGAGTTTCTCCTATACGCTTCCATACGGAAATCCGCGAAGCCGGTTCTGCGGCCCTCCGTAATCGACGAACTGGCGGCGAGCGCCGGGATGATCGGCAGAACGAGGCGGATCGCCGCGTGCAGGCGAGCGAATTCATCGTCATTGGCGAAGGGCAGATTCACATGCATGCTCTGGAGATTGGCCCAGCCATGCGTTTTCGTGTCGAAAATCCGCTGAAAGGTTTGATAGATGCGCTCAGGATCATGCGGCCAGAGGCGCATCTCCTGCTTCGGGTCCATCCATGGATGCATCGCGCTTGGCATCAGGCGAGCATCATGAGCGTGTAATATCGCATTCACGGCCCGCACTTCCTTCAGGAAGGCATCGGGGAGATCATCAAGCATCGCCGCTGGGCGCAGGTTCTTGATTTCCAGAACGTGCATGGCGAACTCGTTCGACCAGCCGAGCCGACGACGCTTGATCTCATTCCCGGCCCTGCCCGCCTCTGCGATCAGGATCTTGTCGGCGATGGGAAGACACGACAGATCGTCCTTGCCGACAATGCAATACTCGATCTCGACGCCATACCCCACGAACGCGTTCAGAACCTGTGACGCCACCTTGACGATCCGATTTGGTGCTTCGATGCCCGATGGAGCATGAATTGCTCTCCCGGGTACAGATCTCTTACCGCGAACATAAGCCGGATCGCAGTGTCAGCAATGCATTCACTGATCACCATAGAAATATTTTTTTTAAAGCATTGTCAGATAATTAAGCGAGCATACACAATTATTCCTCTATAGAACATCGTTATATTTAGACTACAATAATCACATTGCACGATTAAGTTGCGTCATACGCTGGCCATAATCAGTCATTGAACTTTACGCATCAAAAATGCGAAAGCGACGATGAACAAGATACTCATTTTATGTGGAGCAACAGCGATTGCGCTGGGTGTAGCAAGCGAAAGCGCCGAAGCCAAAAAGGTATTCTACGATATCAACGGCGAGCGCTTTTCTTACGAGTCAAATGACCCGCAACAGGCCGAGTCAGCCCGCAAGCGGATCGACGCCGCCAATGCAGCCTATGCCACCAGAACGAAGGCCGATACGGAGCGGGCAGCCACTCCGCTTGTCGGCATTTTCGGATCCCACGCGCAAAGTGAGGCGGCGCAAGCTCAAGAGCAACTGGAACAGGTTATGGCAGAGCAAGGCGAAGCTGATGCCGCACGAAAACAGGAATGGTCGTCGGCTAAAGGCGGGCAGCGCAGGAAGCAGGCTGGGAAACAGGCACGCCAACCGGACGCTCCCGACGCGAAGAGCCAGGCCGCTGCGCCGGAGCAACAGCCTGCCAACTCGACAAGTTTGGAGACGGCTGACGAAGCCGCCACGTCGAATAAGCAGAAGCCCATTGTGAAATCGGTTTCTTTCGACGTCACATCCGGGATCAAGACGACCATCATGACGGACGGCGCGGTTCAGGAGGAGCCGTTCGATAGCAATATGCTAGCGAAGCTCGCCTTCGAGCAGGGTAGCTCGGGCAGTTTAACCGAATTCGTCAATCAGCTTCGTGAGGCCTCCCCTCAGGACGCAACAGGATCGACAACGGCGGGGGCAAACAGCGCCTCAAACAATTCTTCGCCTGCTAAGCAGAACTGATATCGCCGTTTCATATTACAGGATCGGGAGCAGGCCTCCGCGCGCCCTCGATCGTGAGGACGCTACCTTCCGCCAGAAGGGAGGCTCAAAATTTCGGCCAAGCCTTCTGCTCACCGCGCATCGCCTCCCACGCGGCGCTCATCCGCATCACGCCCACATCATCGTAGCGCCGTCCGATGATCTGCAAGCCGATCGGCAAGCCCGCCTTCGTGAAGCCTGCGTTCACCGACGCTGCAGGCTGGTCCGACATGTTGAAGGCGACAGTGTAGCCGATGTGCTCGAAGGGCTCATCGGGGTCGTGGATGGGGGATGCGAGTTCGGCCTCGTAGGCGACGACGGGCGAGACTGGCGAGAGCACGAAATCGAAGTCCTTCGTCGCGGCGATTGCGGCATTGCGCATCACCATCATCTGGTTCATGCCCGCATAGACCTCCGCGCCGGTCAGCGACATGCCGCCTTCGGCCCATTCGCGGATGTAAGGCAGGACGAGGGCACGATTTTCCTCGTTCAGCGCGCCGATATCCATCCATGCCCGCTGCCGCCAGAAATCGTCGAGGCCGTCGAGCATCTCGCGGGTGACGAAAGCGGGCACTTCTTCGATGATGGCTCCTGCCTCGGCAAATGCCTTCACCGTCGCCTCGATGCAGGCGCGCACTTCCGGATCGAGGGCGATACCGATTCCGGCCTCCATCATCACGCCGACCTTCAGCCTCTTGATGTCGATGTCGAGATCGAGCCAGGGCAGGTCCTGAAAAGGCAGGCTCATGGCGTCACGCATATCGGGCCGTGTTAGGCTGCGCATCATCAGCGCCGCATCGCGCACCGTGCGCGTCATCGGCCCTGCCACGCGTCCGTAATAAGCCGGATCGATGGGAATGCGCCCGAAGCTCGGCTTCAAGCCGAACACGCCGCACCAACCCGCCGGCAGGCGGATCGAGCCGCCGATATCCGTGCCGATATGGAACGGGCCGTAGCCCGCCGCCGCAGCAGCCCCGGCCCCGGCCGAGCTGCCGCCAGGGTTCTTCGATACGTCCCACGGATTGCGCGAGAGCGGATGGAAGCTCGAAAGGCCGGACGAGAGCATGCCGTAATCGGGCATCGTGGTTTTGGCGAGAATGACGACGCCGTCTTCGCGCAGGCGCGCGGCGGGCGGCGCATCTTCCGTCGCCGGGATGAGAGGCCGCGCCGCCGTGCCCAGCGGCACGGGGGTTCCCTTCGTCGCGATGTTCTCCTTGATCGTCGCGGGGATACCGTCAAGCGGGAGCATCTCGCCCCGCATCCAACGCTGTTCGGAGGCTTTCGCGGCTTTCAGCGCGGCCTCCGGATCGAAGGCATAAAGCGCCTGGAGTTGCGACTCACAGGCCTCGATCCGCGCGATCACGGCCTTCGTGACTTCCACCGGCGAGGTCTTCTTGCGGGCGTAGCCCTCGAGCAAGTCAGACCCGCTCCAATCGGCGAGATCGGAAGCCACGCCCTGGTTGCTGCGGTACGAAGAAGATTGCGCGCTCACCTTGAGCTCTCCCTGCCTGCGAAGATTCTCTCGACAGCCATGCTGCGCCATCGCCTCGGCGGCGTAAACGGCTTTCAGCGAACTAGGAGAGTTGCATCATGGGCACACACCCGCGTGGCACCTTTCGCCACGCGGCCGTACATGTCTCAATCAAAAGCGCCAGACGAAATTGCCTTTCAGGCCATGATCCTGAGCGCGATTGCCGAGCTGTCCCTGGTAGCCGACGCTAAAAGTGATGGCATCGCTCGCCTGCCAGTCGAGAGTCGCTTCCGCCACCAACGCATTGCGGTCGATGGGCGCTCCCTCCACGAGGAAGGGCGCGGAGCCGCTGAACGCCAGAAGCGCTTCGGGCGAAACCGCGCCGTAAGCGTGACGCCAACCGAGCATGCCGCGCGCGATCAGCGGGAGATCCTCGCTGATGCGGCCTTCGGCCCGTAGACCAAGGGTCGTGGTCGCGATGTCCTGGCTGCGCGCGAAGCTGGTCAACGCCGCAGCGCCACCCACTTCGGCAAAGCTGTTCGTGTGAACGCGGATCGCCGCCGCCCCGACAAAGGGTTCGAGCGCGAGCCGGTTGAAAGCAACACGGTAACCCATCTCGCCGAAAGCCTGCAGCGTCGATCCGTCGTAGTCCGCTCGCGCATGATCGCTGAAGCCGGGGATGCTGATAACGCGCTGCGTGTCGATGGAGTTGTGGGCGTAAGACGCTCCCAATCTGGTCCGAACGGCCCCGAAATTCGCGCTGCCGTAGATCGCGCCGAAAATGCTCTCGTTCGAACCCGAGGAATTGAGAGCATCCACATCGAACGAACTGCGCGACAAACCGCCGGCGAAGCCAAGGCGGAAGCGTTCGTCGAAAGTGGCGTCCGCGCCGATGACGAAGCCGCCGACCGAACGCTTCATCGCGTATGCGCCGTCGCCGCCGGTTCGTCCCCACCCTCCGAAGCCTTCGCCCCAGAGGCCGAAGGCACGCGGATCGAGCGGCCGATACGGAATCGCCACCGCAGCCGCCGCTCCGGGCTTGTCGGCAGCAAAGGCAGCGGACACGGTTTGCAGGGTCGCTTGACCGACCGGCGTACGCAGGCGGTTCATCACCGCATCCTGCACCAGGGTCGCGCTTTGATAGGCTGCGGAAACCGCGCTCGCATGCGCCTCGCCGGACAGGGTGTCCAGGGACGCCCCGAGGCTCGCGCCTGACGTTTTCGTCTCCGTGACGACGGCCTGGTAGAGCGGGCTCTGCCAAGGGAGACTATCAAGGCTTTGCGCCACGTCAGAGCCGTTTTCGGTGGTCGCCACGCTTGTGAAGGACTTCTCATTCCGCGTGAGCGAAACATCGACCGCGTTGGACTGATAGGCGAGCGTCGTTTCGAGGAACAGGAGCGAGGTCGATGTCAGAACCGTGTCGAAGCGGCCCGACACGCCGGCGCCTGCTGTCAGCACCCGGTAGTGGCGATTGGGATCGTATGAATTGGTCGGCACGCCGACGGCGAGCGTGCCTCCGAGCTGCGCCCTGCCCGTCACGGCCAACTTATCCGACTCGCTGCCGATGATCCGCACCGCCAGCGCGGCGTTGGCCGCCTGCCTGTAATCGCCGTCGATGGTGAGAGTGCCAAGGGAAGTCGTGGAGCCAGGCGCCACGAGGCCGCCCCTGTTCACAACGCCCTGCGTCGCGGACACGACGCCCGTGCCGGAAAGCGTGCCGCCAACCACATCGACCGAGAACGCGCTCAGGCGTCCATCGACATTCAGCGTTCCCGCGCCGATTTGTGTGTCGACGAGCGTTGTCAGCGTGCGCGGCGTCGGGATGTCCAGACGCGCGGCGGCGTGATTGATGACGAGGTTGTCCACCGTCGGATTCATGTCGAGAGACACGGCGGACGGCGCGGCAAAGGCGACGTTGTAGTAGCGCCCGAGCGTGCCGAAACCGTTGAAATTGCCGTCGACATTATGGGGAATCTCGCTCCGCCCGAGCGTATCCCGCCAGGCGCTGGCCTGGCTCCACTTGAAGGTGCCGACCTGCGCGGAGGACCAGCGCAGCGGATTATTGGCATCGATCCAGCCGAGATAATCCAGCACGGGAGTCCAGAAATCGACAGCGCCATATCCATTGCCGCCGCCGATGACCGTTCCGATCTGCACCAAGCCATTGGGCGTTGCGATGAAGAGTGGGCCGCCGCTGTCTCCCGGTCCGGGCTGCGCCTGCAGATAGGGCACGGCGATGCCGTTTTGGCTCAAGTCGAACTCGTCGGGGCTCGACGGCGATAAAGGATCGCGAAACTGCGCAGCGATGGAATCGGGCGCGTCCGTGCTGGCCGGTCTGTAGCCGCCGATATGGGTCCGCCCGATGCGCCGCAACGCATCATCATTCGCGTTCGGCTGCGAGCCGGTTCCTGACGCGCCATAGCCCGACATCACCACGAGCGTGCCGGCGCCCGGGAGCGGATCGCCCGCCTTGATCAACGTGACAGGCTTGATTCCGGCCACGGGGCGATCAAGAGACAGAAGCGCGATGTCGTTGATGCCCAGTTCGTCCGAGTTGTAGGCCGCATGCGCGAGCGCGCCGCTCAGGCCCCTGTCGTGAACGCTCGACAGCCTCGCATTTGGATCGAATTGAATTCGCATGCCGCCAAAGGCCGGGGTTGTGTATATCTGTCCTGTATTCTCATCGATCAGGCAGTGCGATGCCGTGAGGATCGTGCGCGAGTTGATAAGCGTACCGGTGCACCAATTACCCTTGCTTCGATCGAAGATCGAAACGACGTTGTTCATGGTATTGGCGGAATCCCAGTAATTGCCGATGCCGCCGGCATCCATCACAGCGGAATCGTTGAGATTGATCGCCCGGACCTCGGGCGCAGCCGCCAAAGCCGCGATGGCCGTCGTCACCGCCAGGCCATACCTGCCGGCAGTCGCGAGCGTTTTCGATGTGAGAGAGCCCTCATTGGGCCGTTTGAGGATTTCGCGCTTGTCAAGCCGCGCAGCACTGTTCGACAAACTCAATTCGCCCCACCATTCCCTTACGTAAGATAATATTCATTAGAAAATCGGTGCGGGAGGGTAAAGCTGTTATAGTGTTGGTTTTGCGGGACAAAGCTGCAAAAAGCGCGCGGTACATTTCACTCGCTGCGCCGCATTCTTTTTTGGCCAGGCGACAGCGAAATCGCCCTCCTCCGCGCACTCGGCGTGTACGTTCTGAAGAACAAGCCACGTAAGCGAGGGAGGCGCTGGGCTAGGGAATTTCGCAGAAACGAACATCCATTCCGCGACACGGCCTACTCAAGGGATATTCATCTTCCTTTTTCTGTTCTTTAAAAAGAACATTCTCGTTGACGTCGAGAAATCTCCCGCGCAGTCTAGCCATGGCCGCCAAGCGACGTTTTCCCATGCGAAGACGCCGGAACGGCATGATCGTAAGTCCTCCTTTCAATGAAAGACGAACGCGGATGACTGCGCAGCATCGCTTGGTTCCGCACGAGGGCCAGGACGGGACTTTTGCAAGGGAGTCGGCGAACTCGAATGCCGGGTTCCAATCCATCTCTCTGCAGAGCGATCAGGTCGAGACGCACGGCCCCGATGCTTTTCGAATAGGGATGCGCCGGCTTGCCTCGGGCGTCACCATTGTCACAGCGGCGGCCGAGGATGGCCTGTCCGGACTTGTCGCGACCTCTGTCGCATCGGTCTCGGTCCATCCTCCCGCCATCCTCGTTTGCGTGAACCGTTTCGGCACAAGCCATGAGGCGATCAAGCAATCCGGCCATTTCTGCATCAACGTACTGGGACAAGCAGACCGTGAGGTTGCCTATCTCTTCAGCCGGCCCAACAACCATGCGACCCGCTTCCAGAGTAGCCGCTGGTCCTCTCTGAGGACGGGAGCCCCCGCTCTCGTCGACTGCCTCGCCAGCTTCGACTGCCGTATATCGGAGACCGCCGATGCCGGGACTCACACGGTCTTCTTCGGTCAGGTCCTTGAGACCAGACTCTGGGCCGACAGCATCAAACCCCTGCTCTATTGGGACGGCGCGTACCGCGAGTAGGACAGGCGCACCTGTCATCGAGCGCCCGGCAAGGCATAGGCCGTCGTTGACTTGATGCGCTGCATCGCGAAGCGCGAGGTCACATTCTTCAAAGGGATCTCGTCGATCAGCCGCTTATAAAACAGATCGTAGGCCCCCATGTCCGCGACGACGACGCGCAGCATATAATCCACATCCCCGGCCATGCGGTAGAACTCCATCACCTCCGGCATGGCGGCGACAAATTCCGCGAAGCGAGAGAGCCACGCTCCCGAGTGATCGGACGTCTCGATGGACACGAACACTGTCAGGCCCAACCCGATTTTCTCCGGATTGACGATTGCAACCCGCTTTTCGATGACGCCGCTCGCCTCGAGGCGTTGGATGCGCTTCCAGCACGGAGTCTGGGACAAACCGACACGCTCGGCGAGTTCAGCGATCGAGATGCTCGCGTCAGCCTGCAACGACCCGAGGATTCTATAGTCGATAGCATCCATTTATCTTATTCCTCGTATTTTTGGCATAATTTTCTATTATACAGCGAAACAGTAGAATTTTTTTTCTTGGCCGCAAAATAACTTGCCACAACATAGAATTTTATTTTCTAACTGCGTCAAGAGGCATGTGATGCCTTTCGCTCAGGCAATCATTCGGAGACGGAACATGAATCGGCGGCACTTTCTCGCACAGACCGGAGCTCTCGCGGTGGCCACTGCGTTTGGCTCTCGCTCTTATGCGCAGGGGGCGGTTCAGGCTCGCGTCGGCGTGATTCCGGTTATCGGCGCGGCGCCGATCTTCGTCGCGGACAAGGAAGGTTTCCTGAGGGAACGCGGTGTCGAGCTGTCGTTCACGACCTTCGAATCCGGCCCGAACATGATTCAAGCGCTCGCCTCGGGCACCATCGACATCTACGTCGCGGGCGTCGCGCCGCTTGCCGTGGCGCGGTCCAAGGGGATCGACGTGCGCGTCGTGGCGGCGACGGCGACCGAGGAAAATGTCTTCGTCGCGACGCCGAAACTCGCGAGGTATTTTACGCCGGGAACGCCCCCCGCCGCCGCCCTCAAGGCATACCGGGCCAAGGAAGGAAAGCCCGCGCGGCTTGCCACCCAGCCTGCCGGCTCCGTTCCCAACACGACCTTGCAATATTGGCTCTGGGAAGTCGCGAAGGCCGACAAGGCGGATGTCGAGATCGTGACCATGGGCATCGACGCGACACAGCAGGCGGTGCTTGCGGGCGCAGTCGAAGGCGCCTCGATCCGTGAACCGGCCGTGACCATCGTTCAAGGACGCAACCCTGAGATCAAGCTGATCGCGCTCGGCGACGAGATGTTTCCCGGCCAACCGGGCACGGTGATCGCCGTCTCGGGCGCGTTCGTGACGAAAAATCCCGATGCGGTGCAAGCCGTCGTCAGCGGCCTCGTGCGCGCCGCCGATCTTCTTGTCAAAACACCGGATCGGACCGTGCCCGCCATCGAAGCGGCGCTCGGCAAGGGCATCGTCGAAAGCGCGACGATCCGCAAGGCGCTGTCGTCACCGGCGACGAAGTTCCTCATCGATCCCCGCGCCATCATCGAACCGGCTCGTGCCATGCAGGCCTATCAGGTGAAGCTCGGCTCGCTCGACAAGGAGCTGCCGTTCGACGGCCTGTTCGAACCGCGCTTCTTCGAACGCGCCTCGCAGGGCGGTTGATCGTCCGCTCATGCGTGCCGTTCTTCTCAGTCTCGCCGGGCTCCTCGCGTTCCTCGGGCTATGGGAGGTCGTGCCACGGCTCGGCCTCGTGAATGCGGCGCTGCTGCCCGCGCCGAGTGTCATCCCCAAAGCCTTCATCAAGGAGGTCGCGAGCGGCGCGTGGCTGCAGGCGGTCTCGAGCAGCCTCAGCCACTACCTGATCGGTCTTGCCGTCGGCGCCGGGTTGGGCGTCGCCCTGGGAATCCTCACGGGCATGTATCGCGGGGCGGAATCCTTCACCGCCTGGGTCGTGCGCGTGCTGCGTCCCGTACCGGGACTTGCCTGGGTGCCGTTCGCAATCCTGTGGTTCGGCGTTGATTCATCCGCGGCCGTGTTCATCATCGCCATCGGCGTGTTCTGGATCGTCTATTTCGCGGCGCACGGCGCGGTGCGCGCCGTCGACCGCGATCTGATTGAAGTCGCGGACGCGTTCGGATTCCATTCCGGCCTGCAGAGGCTCGCCAAGATCCTTTTGCCTGCCGCGACACCCGGCATTCTCGTCGGCCTGCGCACGGCTTTGGGCCAGGCCTGGATGGCGGTCGTCGCCGCGGAGATTTTCGGCGTGTCCGGTTTGGGGCAACGGATGATGCAGGCATCCAGCCTGCTCGCGACCGATGTGGTGGTGGTCTACATGCTGACCATGGCTGCCCTCTATGGACTTCTCGATACGGCTTTCGTGGCCCTGCAAGGATGGCTTTTGCGATGGAAAGCGTAATCGAGATCGGGGACCTTTCCCTCACCTTCGCGCGCGACGGCGAACGCACGACGGTTCTCGACCGTTTGAGCCTCGACGTGGCGCGTGGCGAATTTCTCGCCATCGTCGGCCCGTCGGGCGTCGGCAAATCGACCCTGCTGCGCGTCTTGGCCGGGCTCGCCAAGCCAAGCTCCGGGACAGCGCGCATCCGGGCCGCCAATCCGGGTCGGCGCGCGGTGGCGCTGGTGTTCCAGGACTCCCGCCTTCTCCCCTGGCGGCGAGTGATCTCCAACGTCGCCTTCGGCCTCGAGAACAGCAGCCTGTCACGGCGCGAACGCAGAGAGAAGGCGCAACGGGCTCTTGATCTCGTGGGCCTCGGACATCTTGCCGAACGCTGGCCTCACCAGCTTTCAGGCGGTCAACGCCAGCGCGTGTCGCTCGCGCGGGCGCTCGCTGTGGAGCCGGAGGTTCTGTTGATGGACGAGCCCTTCTCCGCGCTCGACGCCATCACCCGCGAGGGACTGCAAGACGAACTCGTCCGCATCTGGCAGGCGACGGGCAAGACGGTTCTTTTCGTGACGCACGATATCGACGAGGCGACTTATCTTGCCGACCGGGTCGTCGTGCTCTCCGGCTCGCCCGGCCGCATCGTTGCCGAGCATCGCATCGGCAACGCGAGGCCGCGTCGCCGGCAGGATGTATCCCTATCGGCGACAGCGAAGGCCCTGCGTCAGGGCCTGTCCTCCGACCTCGCGGCCGATGGCGGCATGATCTAGCTTTTCGGACCCGTCGCAACCGGGCGCGATGGGTCCTGCGTCCATTGAGTCATGGAGCCATCGAAGAGGCGGACATCGTCGCGTCCGAGAATTTCGGACAGAACGAACCAATTGAGCGCCGCCGTGTGGCCCGTGTTGCAATAGTTGATCACAGGCCCCTCCCCGATCCGCGCGAATTGCTCCGCGAGCTTCTCTTTCGGGAACAGGCGCAAGGTCTCGGGATCGACAACGCGGGTGTAGTCATAGGCCGATGCGCCGGGAATATGCCCCGCGACCTTGGCGCTCGGCGCCTTTTCGCGCCCTTCGAAGTAACTGGCAGAGCGCGCATCGATGAAGGTGGCGGATTTTCCGCGCCATGATGAGAGCGTCTGTTCGAGGTCGCTCCGCACGCCGTCGTCATACGACACCGGATAAGACGTCGCCGCCTTCACGATTCCAGGCCCGGTTTCGACCGCGCGGGACGGATCGGCGGCCCATGTCCTGTAGCCGCCGTCGAGAACTGCGACGCGAGGGTGACGCGCAGCCTTCAAGGTCCAATAAACCCGCGCCGCCGCCGCGAGATCCGATGCGCCGCGACCGGCCGAGACAATGACAATCGCATCATCCGGCCTCAAGCCCAAGCGCCCAAAGAGATCCGACAGGCGATCGGCCGGGGGCAGCAACCCCGCCGCGCCATCGGCCGCGACACGCCAACCGCCGGTCTCGTAATCGCTGTGACCGCTGCCAGGAATATGCCCTGCCTCGAATGCCTGCCGACCGCCTTCGCTCGTCGAGCGAATGTCAAGAACGAAGAGATCCGAAGCGCCCAGGCGAGTTTCAAGAGCATCGGGCGCGATCAGCGGCCCGATCACGCGGCTGCCTCGGCATCGGTGATTGCGTCGATCACGGTCCAGGAATGGGTGATCTTGGCAACCGCGCCGAGCATGATCGACGCCGAACAGTATTTCTCCTTCGACAGCTCGATGGCGCGCTCGACCTTCGCTGGCGCGAGGTTGCGGCCGCTGACGCGATATTCAAGATGGATCGCGGTGAAGACCTTGGGATCGGTCTCGGCCCGTTCGGCGCTGACCTGAATGTCGCAATCGGTCACGTCCTCGCGTCCGCGACGGAGAATCTGCACCACGTCGAAGGCGGTGCATCCGCCGAGGCCGATGAGAAGCATTTCCATCGGGCGAATGCCGATATTGCGGCCGCCGTATTCAGGCGCACCGTCCATCACCACCGCGTGCCCGCTGCCGGATTCTCCAAGAAACGCCATTCCATCGATCAGTTTTACGCGCGCCTTCATGTCCTGTCCTCCATTGGCTTTCGCCTATGTAAGGCATAATGGCGCGTCTTGCCCAGGCGTTCGCCGCAGGCGTGTCATGCCTTTATGAA
Source organism: Microvirga alba (assembly GCF_015694465.1). Lineage (GTDB taxonomy): Bacteria > Pseudomonadota > Alphaproteobacteria > Rhizobiales > Beijerinckiaceae > Microvirga > Microvirga alba. The sequence continues at coordinate 512,469 of NZ_JADQDO010000001.1, read as the reverse complement.
AGACAGGAGCTCCGCGTTCACCTGGTCCTTGAGTGTGGAACACATGCCGTGCGGCGCTCCCTTATAGACCTTCAACTGTGCGTTCTTGATCAGCTTGGAGGAGAGCATGGCCGCCGTCCCGATAGGGACAATCTGATCGTCATCGCCATGGAGAATGAGCGTCGGCACGTCGAATTTCTTCAGGTCCTCGGTGAAGTCCGTCTCGGAAAAGGCCTTGATGCAATCGAACACGGCATTGAACCCTGCCACCATGCCTTGAAGCCAGAATGAATCCCGCAAGCCCTGCGACACCTTGGCGCCCGGCCTGTTCGCGCCATAGAAGGGCGCGCTGAGGTCCTTGAAGAACTGGGAGCGGTCGGCCAGAACATTAGCGCGAATATCGTCGAACACTTCCATCGGCACGCCGTCAGGATTGGTCGCCGATTTCAGCATGACCGGCGGCACGGCGCTAATCAGAACCGCCTTTGCGACGCGCTTCGCGCCGTGACGGCCGATATAGCGCGCCACTTCACCGCCACCGGTGGAATGCCCCACATGGATCGCGTTCTTCAGGTCGAGCGCCTCGACGAGCGCCGCGAGGTCGTCCGCATAGGTGTCCATGTCATTGCCGTTCCAGGGCTGGCCCGAGCGGCCATGGCCACGGCGATCATGCGCGATGCAACGGTATCCGCGCGCGCCGAGAAACAGCATCTGGTCTTCCCAGGCATCCGCGCTCAACGGCCAGCCGTGGCTGAAGACGACGGGCTGCCCCGTGCCCCAATCCTTATAATAGATCTTCGTCCCATCCTTCGTCTTGATGTTCGGCATGTCGCGCGCTCCTCGGGGCCCTGACGAATGGAATCGCGGGAGGCTCATCCGAGATCGCCGTTACGGCGCGCGCTCCTGCGGCTGTCGAACGGCTTCGCCACGTTCGAGGCCACAGCCGCTCGTTGACAGTGGACTATCTGGAGCGAGCGCTGTTTGCGGCAACAACTCTGCGGTGGCAATGGAGGAGGAGGAGAGCGGCGAGCAGGTCCTTCGACGCGCGGCGAAAGCTGCCGCGCATCAGGTCTTCGGCATGAGGCGGGATCTCGTGAGGAAACGCCGTTCGCGGCCATTGTCGAGGGAAAACATGCCGCCGCGTCCTGGCACGACGTCCAGGATCAACTGGGTATGTCGCCAAGCCTCGAACTGGGACTCGCTGATATAGACCGGGACATCGGAGATCGTGCCAAGCAGCACGTCCCGGTCGCCGACGATGAAGTCACCTTGTGGGTAGCACATCGGAGAGGAGCCGTCGCAGCATCCTCCCGATTGGTGGAACAGGATCGGGCCGTGATCGGCCTTGATCTCCTCGATCAACGCCAATGCCGCCGGTGTCGCCTCGACCCGCACAGGTTCCGTCATGGTGCTGCTCCGGTTTAAGGCGCGGGCCGGAGCCCGCGCCGTAAATCATTAGAAGAAGCCGAGTTTCTTCGGGCTGTAGCTGACCAGCATGTTCTTGGTCTGCTGGTAATGGTCGAGCATCATGCGATGGTTCTCACGGCCGATTCCTGATTGCTTGTAGCCGCCGAACGCCGCATGCGCGGGATAGGCGTGGTAGCAATTGGTCCAGACGCGCCCCGCCTTGATCGCACGGCCAAAGCGATAGCACCGGTTCGCCTCGCGGCTCCACACGCCGGCGCCGAGGCCGTAGAGCGTGTCGTTGGCGATGTGCAACGCCTCGTCATCATCCTTGAAGGTCGTGACCGAGACCACGGGGCCGAAGATCTCCTCCTGGAACACGCGCATCTTGTTGTGCCCACGCAGGACGGTCGGCTTCACATAGTACCCTCCGGCGAGATCGCCCGGCAGATTATTACGCTCGCCACCGGTGAGCACTTCCGCACCTTCCTGACGGCCGATATCGAAATAGCTCAGGATCTTTTCGAGCTGCTCGGAAGATGCCTGCGCACCGATCATGGTAGCGGGGTTGAGCGGATCGCCTTGGACGATTGCGTCGACACGCTTGAGCGCCCGCTCCATGAAGCGGTCGTAGATGCTCTCATGAATCAGCGCGCGGCTGGGACACGTGCAGACCTCACCCTGATTGAGCGCGAACATGACGAAGCCTTCGATAGCCTTGTCGAAATAGTCGTCATCCTCGTTGGCCACGTCCTTGAAGAAGATGTTCGGCGATTTGCCACCGAGTTCAAGAGTGACGGGGATCAGGTTCTGGCTGGCATATTGCATGATCAGGCGGCCAGTCGTGGTCTCGCCCGTGAACGCGATCTTCGCGATGCGCGGGCTCGATGCCAGAGGCTTGCCTGCCTCGAGACCGAAACCGTTGACGATGTTGAGAACGCCCGGCGGCAGAAGATCACCGATCAACTCTGCCCAGACGAGGATCGAGGCGGGTGTCTGCTCGGCCGGCTTGATCACGACGCAATTGCCGGCGGCCAACGCGGGAGCGAGCTTCCAACAGGCCATCAGCAGCGGGAAGTTCCAGGGGATGATCTGACCCACGACCCCGAGCGGTTCATGGAAATGGTAAGCGATGGTGTCGTGGTCGATCTCCGAAATTCCACCTTCCTGTGCGCGGATGCAGCCTGCGAAATAGCGGAAATGGTCGATGGCGAGCGGCACGTCGGCGGCGGTCGTCTCGCGGATCGGCTTGCCATTGTCCCAGGTCTCGGCCTCGGCAAGCATCGCGAGATTGTCTTCCATGCGCTGCGCGATGGCGTTCAGGATCACGCCGCGCTCGGCCGGGCTGGTGCGCCCCCAGGCATCCTTGGCGGCGTGCGCCGCATCGAGGGCGCGCTCCACGTCAGCGGCTTCGGAACGAGCGATCTCGCAAAGAACCTGACCATTGACGGGGGAAGTGTTCTCAAAATACCGGCCGCTGGCGGGTTCGACCCATTGCCCGCCGATATAGTTGCCGTACTTGGCCTTGAATTTCGGCTGCACGACCCGCGTAAATTCCGGCTTGTTCATCGTTTCCTCCTGATCGCGCCGTCAAGCGGCGTCTCAGGAGCAGAATTGGCGCGGCATCGGCACTTGTCATCGCCTGCCCATGTGGGAACTTCGAGAAAGTGTCTCAGATCTGTGACACTTACTTGCGCCGAATGCCCAGGCGCTTCATTTTGCGGTGCAGCGTGGCGCGGCTGACATGGAGCGCCGCAGCCGCCTCGGACACATTGCCCCTGGCGCGAACCAGCGCCCGGCCGCTCAAGGTCCGAGGTGGACGGGATTCGAGGGGGGGGCGAGCCCGTACCGCGTGAGAGACCGCTGCGAGGAAGCGGCAACGACCGAGCGCGCCGGCATGGACCGTTCCAGCACTTGCGCGATGCGCGCGGCGTGACCGTCTCCGAGGGACAAACCCATGGCAATTTCCTCGCCGTCGTCCTCATTGCTTGAACAAATGATGCACAAATCGGGGGCCCACCCAACCTCTCCTTTGGGGGCATCCTCCCTGAGGCGGCTTGGCGCGACCGAGCTGAAGCACCTGCACGAGCGCCTCTTAGACTTGATGATCGCCGTTCACCGGGTCTAAAGGACGCAAGAACTCTGCCGCATCCGTCGGCGTAAGGATATGGATCGACCGCGCCATCTTGCGTGGCGCATGGACGGATAGGCTGTCAGGTGACGATGACCCCTCTTAACAGGAAGAGGCCCATGGAATCGGGCGGCTCCGAAATTTCATCACTGAGGATAACGACACCTCCCGATGTCGAAGCCTTGATCCGCGAACTGAGCGCCCGCATCGCCCACGCCAGAACAGCAACCGCGACGCTTCAGGTCTGGTGTGAGGAACACGGTCTCTCGCAGGGACCGATCACAGCCAAGCGCCTTCACGAGGACCGAACGTCAACCATCGGCGACGAACAGCTCCCGGAACTCGGCGCTCTGCCTGACGAGTCTATCTGCCATCGGCGCGTTCAACTCGTCCGTGGTGGCCTGCCTCTCGTCGAGGCGGACAACTGGTTCATGCCCAGCCGCCTGCCGCCCGAAATGAGAGGCATCCTGGAGACGACCGATCTTCCTTTCGGGGTGGTTATCGCGCCGCTCAACCCCTCTCGCCGCACCTGTTCTATTCGCTTCCGCGCTCCGGGTGACGGTCGACGCGGTGAAACATCTCTCGCGGCGCACGGCGATGAGCCATGGAGTCCTGAAACGATCCTGGAGCACCGGGCTGTCGTCATCAGCGGACGAGGCATCCCGCTGGCGGTGGTGCGAGAGTACTTTCGGGCGGAGCTGGTCTCATTCGCTCATTAGACCGCGCCGCTGCGAATGCTGGCTGGCGGCCTGAGCGGCCTTCACGCCCGTCATGCCCCCCCGGGAGAGGCAGTCCTCCCCGATTCTGACGTTTACGCCGCCGTCCTGCTGAGGACCTGCGCAACGCTGGAGAGCCCATCGCCTCGTTGATGTCGCATTTGGTCGTCGAGCATCCGTAGGGCCTTGTCCCGGCCCTTATCCACACATGCCCCCTCGAGCGTCGCTTCGAGATACACAAGAGCGCGACGGGAGGACGGATCTTGGGCGACCCGGTAAATGTGCGTCCAGGGTTCCGGCGAAAGCCCTGGGCGAGGCGGGCGTCCACGATGGACGACGACATAGAGTGAGGATGGCTCGGCTCGACCGAAGCGGCTCTTCCAGGCGCAGTTGCCAACAAAGAGAACTTGGTTGTCGGATCCCACGATCAGCGGCAGATAGGGCTCGCTGCCTTCCGGCATCAGTCGACTCCTTCAAGATGAGCAGACTGGCGCAGTGGCAGGATACCGTTTGGTTGCCGGTTCGGCCACATCCTCCCTCGCGGAAGCACCACCTTGCTCGGTAAGCAGGTTGGCGTTGGACCAAAGGCCCAACTCTTGATGTGCTGTCAGTCATAGCGCGACGGTTGGCGTTCTTCAACCCGGAAACGTCGACAATCACCGCATCGCGATCAGACCTCGCTTTACCAAGCGTGCCTGCGGGCAGTCCTCCTGTCTTTCCCTTTGACCATGCTCGGGGCGTCCTTGTGCCGCTATACCGGTGCTTGCGGCGCCGTTTTCACACCTCACGTTATGGCAAGAGAGGGTTTTGTGAACGGAGACTGGCCATGAAACTGAGCCTGTTGCGGATCGGTTTCGTCATGATCGGCTTGAGCGTTTTATCAGGAATCGCACTCGCTCACGGTGGCGGGGGCGGTGGCGGGGGCGGTGGTGGAGGCGGCGGCGGCCATTCAGGCGGGGGTGGGGGTGGGGGTTCCCATTCAGGCGGTGGCGGCGGGGGCTCCCATTCAGGCGGCGGCTTTGGACGCGGCGGTCCCGAACACGGGGAATTCTCCGGTGGAGAGCGCCATGACCGGGTATCCCATTTCCGTGGGGAGTTTCTGCAAAATGCCGAGCCGGGCGACCAATGCTACGCGGTTACACCGTATTACTACGGCTATTACTGGACCTATCAATGTGACCGATAGGTTGGGGAAAAGCCTCTTGATCGTGTCGCGGATCAGCTTCTCAAATTTGGGCCTGCACGCTCCGGCCAACCGCCGCCGAGCGCCTGATAGAGGCTGATGATCGCCTGCAGGCGCGCCAGCTTTACTTGAACGAGGGTGCTCTCCGCGGTGAAGAGCGTCTGCTGTGTCTGCAGCGTCGTGATGAGATTGACCGTGCCGGCACGAAGCTGCGCTTCCGACAGCGCGAAGGCCTGACGCGAAGCTCTGACAACCTCCTGCTGCAGGCGCTCCTGTATGGAGGTCTGCTCGATGGCGATAAGCGCTTTCTCGACATCTGAAAAAGCCGAGATCACAGCTTTGCGATAGCTCTGCAGAAATTGGAGTTGCACGCCCCGCGCTTGATCGAGTTGTCCTTGCAGGAGAAAGCCGTCGAAGATCGGCTGAGTCAGGTTGGCGGCGAGCGTGTAGTACCAAGCCCCCGGTGTAAAAAGCGTCTTCAGGGCGCTGCTCTGGAACCCGCCGAGGCCGGTGAGCTGAATCGTTGGAAAGAACGCGGCGCGGGCGCTCTCGACGCTGAAATTCGAGGAAGCCAGTTGCACCTCGGCCTGCCGGACGTCAGGACGCCGCACCAGCAATTCCGAGGGCAGGCCTGGCGTCACGCGCGGGATCGCGAGACCTGACAGGCTCCCGCCCTTGAGTTTGAACCGCTCTGGTGGAAGTCCGAGGAGAACTCCCAGAGCCACCGTGTTCTGGCGCAGCGTGATCTCCAGCGGAGGGATCGTCGCGCGCTGGATTCCGACAAGGCTCTCCTGCTGGGATACCTCGAGCTGCGACGTGGTTCCGGCGTTGAATTGCTGTTTGACCAGATCGAGAATGCGCTCGGCTGAGGCCACGTTTTGACGCGCGATGCGCAGGCTGTCCTGGGCGGCGAGAACTTGAAAATAAGTGTTGGCGACAGTGCTCGCGGTGGTCAGGGCAACCACGTCCCTGTTGTATCGGCTGGCGACGGCGGTTTCCGTCGCGGCCAGCGTCGCCGACTGGTTCTTACCCCAGAAGTCGAGCGTATAGCTGGCATTGATCGCGACGTTGTAGACCGATGATACCGGCGAGATGGTTGAACCGACCGTTCTGGAACCTCTGACGGCTACGGATTGCCGCATTTCCTCGGCATCCCCGGCAAAGCCGATGCTCGGAAAGAGCGGAGCGCCCGCAATTCGAACTTGCGCATCGGCCTGCAGAATCTGGGCAACCGCCACCGCGATGTCGAGATTGGCGTTCTGCGCCTCCTCCATCAGGGCGGAGAGTTCGGACGATCGGAAACCGCGCCACCAGCCGAAGACCGGAAGCGCGGCCTCCGGATCGCCGCGCGCAGCGCTATACTTGGCAGGGACATCAAGAGCGGGATCTGGATGTTCGGACCCGACGAGGCAGCCGGACAGCATGAGTGTCAGGCCAGAGCCCACAATGGCACGAACCAGACTATGCACTCACAGGCCTCCCCCGCCCTCCGCGTGGAGGCATTAGTCGAAGACTCAGGCGTACGCCCCCGTTAGGCGCCGCCAGACCGAGATATACCACGCCCCCAGACGGTCAAGATAAACATAAATCACGGGGGTCGTGTAGAGCGTCAGCATCTGGCTGACGATCAATCCCCCGACAATGGCGATTCCGAGGGGCTGCCGCAGTTCCCCACCCTCTCCGAGCCCCAGTGCGAGGGGCAAAGCGCCGAGCATGGCCGCCATCGTGGTCATCATGATGGGCCTGAAACGGAGCCGGCAGGCTTCGTAGATGGCGTCCTGGGCCGACAAGGCCCGCTGGCGCTGAGCGTCGAGGGCGAAATCGATCATCATGATCGCATTCTTCTTGACGATGCCGATCAGGAGAATCACCCCGATCAGGGCCATGATGTTGAACTCCATGCGGAAGACCAGCAGGGCCAGGACCGCCCCCAACCCTGCTGAGGGCAAGGTCGAGAGAATCGTGATCGGGTGGATGTAGCTCTCGTACAGGATGCCAAGGACGATATAGACGGCGATAATCGCCGCCAGGATCAGATAGGGCTCGTTGGCGACGGATTCCTCGAAGACCCTGGCGGTGCCCTGAAAACTGCCGTGGATGGACGCGGGCACGCCGATGCGGGACATGGCCGCGCCAATGGCGGCCGTCGCATTGCTGAGCGACACGCCCGGCGCCAGGTTGAACGAGATCGTCGTTGCCACGAAGAGCCCCTGGTGGTTGACCGCCAACGGCGTATGTCCCGGCCCGAAATGGGTGAACGCGCTCAACGGCACCATGGTCTCCGGGCTCGTGCTCACGGCGGAACCGGTCGATGCGAAACCACGGCCCGTGTTGGCGAGCTCGTTCGTGGCCTGGTTGCGCGCCGCGTCCGAGGCGACGGCTGCAGCGCCGGTTGGCTTTCCTTTTCCCTGGACCGTCCCCGCCACGGCATTCGTGCCCTGCACACCGCCGACCGATCCTCCGGAGGTGCTGACGTAGATATTCTTGAGTGTCTCCGGGCTCTGCCAAAATTCGGGCGCGACCTCCATCACCACATGGTACTGATTGAGGGGGTTGTAGATCGTCGCCACCTGTCGCTGCCCGAAGGCGTTGTAGAGGGTATTGTCGATTTGATTCGTATTGATCCCGAACCGGGCAGCGGTCGCTCGGTCGATGACGAGTGCGGTCTCCAGTCCTTTGTCCTGTTGGTCGGTGTTGACGTCGCTCAATTGCGGCAGGCCCTGCATGGCCCTCAACGCGCGCGGCGCCCAAGCGTTGAGGACAGACAGGTCATCGGACTGAAGCGTGTATTGGTATTGCGCATTGGTCTGACGGCCACCGACGCGAATATCCTGGACCGCCTGCAGAAACAGGGATGCTCCCGGCACCTGCGATGCCTGTCCCCGCAGGCGCGCTACGACCTGATCCGCGGAGACGTCGCGCTCGGAGCGTGGCTTCAGCGAGATGAAAAGAAAGCCGGAATTCGTTTGTCCGCCGCCGGTGAACCCGGCCACGCTTTCAACGGCCGGATCCTTGCGCACAATCGCGCTGAACTGCTCGAATTTCTGCCGCATGAGCTGAAAGGAAATACTCTGGTCCGCCTGGATTCCTCCGATCACGCGGCCGGTATCCTGCTGTGGAAAGAAGCCTTTGGGGATGGCGACGAACAAGTACCCGTTCAGGCAGATGACGGCGAGGAGCACCAGTGCCAGCAGCGGCTGATGACGGAGCGACCAGGCCAGGCTTCGGCCATAGCCATTCAGCATGGCGTTGAAAAATCCCTCGCTGATCCGATAGAGACGCCCGTGCCGTTCGCCTTGCGAGCGCTTCAGCAGCAGCGAGCACATCATCGGCGTCGTCGCCAGCGAGACCGCAAGCGACAGGAGCACGGCCACCGAAAGCGTGACTGCGAATTCGCGAAAGAGCCTGCCTACGATTCCTCCCATAAGGAGGATGGGGATGAACACGGCGACGAGCGACACGCTCATGGACAATACCGTGAAGCCGACCTCCCCCGCGCCGACGATTGCGGCCTGCATGCGCGACATGCCGGCCTCGACATGGCGCGAGATGTTCTCGAGAACGACGATCGCATCATCGACGACGAAACCTGTAGCAACCGTCAGCGCCATCAGCGACAGGTTGTCGAGGCTGTAGCCGAGGAGGTACATCACGGCGAAGGTACCAACCAGCGAGACCGGAACCGCCACCGTCGGTACCAGTGCCGCGCGTACGTTACGTAGGAACGCGAAAACCACGATGATGACCAGAACGGTCGAGAGCACGAGCGTTCGCTCGACGTCTCGCAAGGAACCGCGAATGGTCGTCGATCGGTCGACTGCCAGGCCGATGTCGATGGCTGGCGAGATCGACGCGCGCAGTTCGGGCAACAGCGCCTTGACCCTGTCGACGGTGTCGATGATGTTCGCCCCCGGTTGCCGATAAAGGATGACGACAACGGACGGCTTGCCGTTGAATAGCCCGGCGTTGCGAATGTTTTCTACAGAATCGACCACCTCACCAACGTCGGACAGGCGAACCGGCGCTCCATTGCGATAGGCAATGACGAGGGACCGATATTGGTCGGCGATGCGGGCCTGGTCATTACTGTAAATCTGGTAACGCCGGTCGCCAACCTCGATGGCGCCCTTTGGACTGTGGGCATTGGCCGAGGCCAGCGCCGCGCGCACGTCCTCCAGGCCGATCTGGTATTTGAAGAGCGCTGTTGGATTGAGTTCGACCCGGACCGCAGGGAGCGAGCCTCCCCCCACGGCCACCTCGCCGATGCCGCTGACCTGCGACAATTTCTGCGACAGGATGGTGCTCGCGGCATCATAGAGATTGCCGGTCCGCATCGTGTCGGATGTCAATGCGAGAATGAGGATCGGCGCTTCGGCCGGATTCACTTTGCGGTATGTTGGATTGCTCCGCAGTTCTGTCGGCAGGTCCGCCCGCGCGGCGTTGATGGCGGCTTGCACATCCCGGGCCGCCCCGTTGATGTCGCGATTGAGGCCGAACTGGAGCGTGATGCGGGTTGAGCCAACGGTCGACGAGGAAGTCATCTCGGTCACGTCGGCGATCTTGCCGAGATGGGATTCGAGCGGTGTCGCGACGGTCGCGGCAACGATTTCCGGACTCGCGCCCGGCAAAAGCGCTTGCACGGAAATGGTCGGAAAATCGACCTGCGGCAGCGGGGAAACAGGCAACTGGAAAAAAGCGACAGCGCCCGCCGCTGCGACTCCGAAGGTCAACAAGATTGTCGCAACGGGGCGCCGGATAAAGGGCGTCGAGAGGCTCATGGCGCGGCGCTCCCCGCATCGAGGTTGCGCTCGCTGGCGGGCGCAAACCGCGCAGCCACGCGCTCGAACCACAGATAGATCACAGGCGTCGTGAACAGCGTGAGCACCTGGCTCACCAACAGGCCGCCGACGATCGAAATGCCGAGCGGGTGGCGCAACTCCGAACCGGCCCCAGTGCCGAGCATCAGCGGCAAGGCTCCGAGGATCGCCGCCATGGTCGTCATCAAAATGGGGCGGAATCGCAGCAGGCAGGCCTGAAAGATCGCCTCACGCGGATTTTTGCCTTCGTTCCGCTGGGCGTCGAGCGCGAAGTCGATCATCATGATGGCATTCTTTTTCACGATGCCGATCAACAGAATGATGCCGATGATGGCGATAACCGTCAGATCCTGACCGACCGCGATCAAAGCAAGCAGCGCACCGATCCCCGCCGAGGGAAGCGTCGAGAGGATGGTGATGGGATGAACGAAACTCTCATAAAGCACACCCAGAACGATATAAACCGTGACGATCGCCGCGAGAATCAGCAGAAGCTCGTTGGAAAGAGCCGATTGGAAAGCCAGTGCCGCGCCTTGGAAGCGGGGAATCATGCTTTGTGGCAGATTGATCTCCGCCTGCGCTTGTTTGATCGCGGTCACCGCCTCACCGAGCGATGCGCCTGGGGCCACATTGAACGAGATGATAGCCGCCGGAAATTGACCAAGATGATCGATCCGCAACGGAGCTGTTTCTTCCCTGACGTGAGCGATGACCGACAGAGGCACCTGGCCGTTGCCGGTGGAGGACGGCAAATAGATCGATGAGAAGGTTTGCAGAGACGACTGAAACTCCGGGTCCGCCTCCAGGATCACGCGGTACTGGTTCGAGCTGGTGAAAATCGTCGAGACGATGCGCTGTCCGAACGCATCGTAGAGAGCATTGTCCACGGTTGCGGGCGTAATGCCGAAGCGGCTCGCGGTATCCCTGTCGATGTCGACGAATGCCGACAACCCATCGCTGCCGATGTCACTTGTCACGTCAGCCAACTGGGGCAAGCTCCTGAGCTTTTCCAGCAATCGGGGCGTCCACTCGGCAAGTTCGTCGGGGTTGGCGTCTTCCACTGCGAATTGGTATTGCCCGCGGCTGACAATCGTATCGATCGTCAGATCCTGCACGGGTTGCAGGTAAAGCGTGATGCCGGAGACAGTCGCAGTGACATTCTTCAGGCGGTCGATGATCGTGCTGACGGTGTCCGCGCGCTGATCGTGCGGCTTGAGGTTGATCAGCAGCCGGCCGCTCGTCAGGGTCATATTCGTGCCATCGACGCCGATGAAGGAGGACAAGCTTTCCACGTCAGGATCGGTCAGAATCGCCACCGCAAGGGCCTGCTGCCGCTCGGCCATCGCCGCGTAGGACGTGGACGGCGGCGCCTCCGAAATGCCCTGGATCACTCCCGTGTCCTGCAAGGGGAAAAAGCCCTTCGGAATCTCGACATAGAGCACGACGGTGAGCACCAAGGTCCCCACGGCCACGAACAGGGTGGCGACCTGGCGATTCAGCACCCAGTTGAGCGCCCGCCCGTACGCGGCGACCAGTCGATCGAAGGATTCCCGGCTCACGCGCTGGAGGGCGTTTTCATGGACCTCCGAACGCGGCTTGAGCAATCTGGCGCACGCCATGGGCACAAGTGTCAGGGACACAACGGCCGAGATCAGAATCGTCACCGCGAGCGTGACTGCAAACTCACGAAAGAGCCTGCCGACGACATCACCCATGAAAAGGAGCGGGATCAGCACCGCGATGAGAGAAAGCGTTAGCGAAATGATGGTGAAGCCGACCTGCTCCGTGCCGCGCAAGGCTGCCTCGAGAGGCGAGAGTCCCTTCTCGATATAGCGGGCGATATTCTCGATCACGACGATGGCGTCGTCCACGACGAAGCCGGTCGCAATGGTGAGCGCCATCAACGAGAGGTTATTGAGGCTGAAACCCAAAAGGTACATGGCGCCGAAAGTGCCGACGAGGGAGAGCGGCACCGACAGGCTGGGAATGATCGTCGCCCGCGCACTCCGCAGAAAGACGAAGATCACGAGGACGACGAGCAGAACGGACAGCGTGAGTTCGAACTCCACATCGCGAACCGACGCGCGGATGGTAACGGTACGATCGGTGAGAACCGCGACATCGATTGCCGGAGGGAGGGCCTCCTGCAAGCGGGGCAACAGCGCTTTGATGCGATCGGCGACTTCGATGACGTTCGCCCCGGGCTGGCGCTGAATGTTGAGGATAATGGCGGGAGTGGTGTTCATCCACGCGCCAAGCTTGTTGTTCTGCACGCCGTCGATCACATCGGCGACATCGACAAGCCGGACCGGCGAACCGTTGCGGTAGGCGATGACGAGATTTTTGTAATCGTCGGCGTTTTCCAGTTGATCGTTGGCGTTGATCGTGTAGGCGCGCATCGGCCCATCGAAGCCGCCTTTGGGCAGGTTTACATTGGCGTTCGCGAGTGTCGTGCGCAGGTCATCGATATTGAGACCGTAAGCCGCCAACTTTCGAATATCGGCCTGAACCCGAACCGCAGGACGCTGCCCTCCGCTGATGCTCACTAGGCCGACGCCGGGAAGCTGCGATATCTTCTGCGCCAGGCGCGTTTCCGCGAAATCCTGAACCTGTGGCAAGGGCAACGTCTTCGACGTCAGCGCGAGAGTCAGGATCGGCGCATCCGCTGGATTGACCTTCGCGTAAATCGGCGGTGCCGGGAGGTCGGACGGAAGCAAATTCCCAGCGGCATTAATGGCCGCCTGCACCTCCTGCTCGGCAATGTCGAGGCTAATGTCGAGACCGAACTGCAGGGAAATGACGGAAGCGCCTGCCGAGCTGACGGAACTCATCTGATTGAGGCTCGGCATCTGGCCGAGTTGGACCTCAAGCGGCGCGGTCACCGAGGAAGCCATCACATCCGGGCTGGCTCCGGGGTAGAACGTCTGAACCTGGATGGTCGGATAATCGACTTCCGGCAAAGCCGCCAAGGGCAGGAACTGAAAGGCGACGATGCCGGAAAGCATGATCGCGAGCATCAGGAGCGTGGTGGCGACTGGACGCAGGATGAAGAGGCGGAATGGGCTCATCTCTTGCTGCTCCGTGCCGGGGCAGGTGTCGGCACGGGACCCGGTGCCGGGGCCGGAGCGGTTGTCTGCGCGGGTACTGGAACGGACGACTGTGCCGGAGCAGGTACCGTTTGTTGACTTCGCAAACTGACCTTGGCGCCTGGGCGAAGCTTATCGGCGCCATCGATAACGACCTGATCACCCGCAGCAAGGCCGCGTCGTACAGCGATGTGGCCGCTGTCGCTGGGGCCAATGTCGACCGGGCGAACCGAGACTGTATCGTCGGACCCGATGAGGTAAACGTAGGTCCCCGGCACACCACGCTGGATCGCCGCACTCGGCACCACGATCACGTCTTTCAAAACGTCGACCAGAAGGCGCACATTGACGAACTGGTTGGGGAACAGCGTTTCGTCCGTATTGGCGAACTGCGCTCGTAACTTCACCGTGCCCGTGGTGGTGTCGATCTGGTTGTCGACCGTCATCAACGCGCCCGTTGCAAGCTGCGTCAGACCGTTGCGGCTAAACGCGGTTACGGCGAGCGTCGCGCCGGAACGCAGCCGTTTGACCACATCCGGCAAATTGTCTTCAGGCAATGTGAAGATGACCGTAATGGGCTGCAATTGGGTGATCACGACGATCCCGTTGGAATCTCCCGGTGTCACGTAGTTCCCTTCGTCCACCTGGCGAAGCCCGACGCGACCGCTGACAGGTGCGACGATATGGCAATAGGTGATGTTGAGCTTTGCCGTGTTGATCTGGGCCAGGTCAGCGGCCACTGTCCCCTCATACTGGTGCACCAATGCCTGCTGGGTATCGAGCTGTTGCCGCGGGATCGCATTCGCGGTGGCAAGTTTCTGATAACGGGCTAGGTCAAGCTGTGCGTCCTGGAGCAGCGCCTGATCGCGCACGAGCGCGCCCTGCGCCTGTTGCAATGCCAATTCATATGGGCGGGAATCGATCTCAGCCAGAAGATCGCCTCGATTGACGACCTGTCCTTCCTTGAAGGCAATCCGCACCAGTTGGCCGCTGATCTGTGTCCTGATCGTAACGGTAGCCAATGATGTGACAGTGCCGAGAGCGCCTAAAGTGACGTCGATGTTGCCCGTCTGAGCCGTCGCGGCAACAACGGATACTGGCCCCCCGCCAGCACTCCTGACCGGGGTCGGGGTCGTTGTCAGGCGAGTTTGCAACCACCATGCGAGAGCGGCACCGACCATTGCGATGAGGACAATCCGCAAAAGCCAATTTGCTTTGCGCTTCTCCAGCGTCGCGCTTGAACGCTCGTGAAGTGTCTCTCGGAGATCATCTGGTACCTGATTGTCCATGTCTCTCCCTTCGAACGGACAAGCGAGACTTAACAACCAAGACGCGGGCAAATATCGCTTTGCCGATACCGAGATGCCAACGCACTCAAATGAGTGGGCTGACAATGACGATACAAATAAAACTCACCCCTCTTGCTTCAAGAGTGCGCGCTTGGCTTGGCTGTGATGACGTTCATCAACCGGCGGCCCCGATAAGCCGAGTAATTCACTTGTGATGAAGGGGCCGAAGTTTTCACGCTCGAGAAGACACGTTGCGAGATCATCAGGGAGCGGATGGCCTCATTCAAACAGTCCTTACGCATTGCAAATTAGCGGCATATTTTCTTCGAAAGGCTGGAAACCGATCCGAAGAACACTAGCTTGACCATGCCATCTATCCTCTCCTCAATGAAAGCAGCTCGAGGCAAGGCGATGAGAGCATCGTCCGTAAGCGTCATCTGGCTTCTGCTCGGAGCGGTCAGTATCGGCGCTCCGGCCTTTGCGGCTGGGAATGAAAGCGGCGGCAAAGGCGACCAGCAGGCGCAAGAGACGTCGGAAAATCCGCCCGCTCCCCCCTCGCCTCCCTCGATCGCGAGCTCGCTCGGAGGCCGTGGAGACACTCGCAGCGCTCTTGAACGGGCCGGGATCACCTATAGCTTCACCTATATCGGCGAAGGTCTGGGCGCAGTAACCGGGGGCCTGCGCAAAGGCACCATCTACGAAGGCAATCTTCAGGGCGTCCTCGATGCCGATCTCGATAAGCTCTTAGGCTGGTCCGGTGCGAGCCTCCACGCCACCTTCTATCAGATTCATGGCCGTGGGTTATCGCGCTTCTATATCGGCAACCTCATGCCGGTAAGCGGGATCGAAGCTCTGCCATCGACCCGGCTTTACGAACTATGGCTCGAACAGAAATTCGCCGGGGATAAGGTCGCGCTTCGCGCAGGGCAACTCGGCGCCGATACCGAGTTTCTGGTGAGCCAGTATGGGACTCTGTTTTTGAACGCCACCTTCGGGTGGCCCGCTATTGCGATGATCGATCTGCCGAGCGGTGGGCCATCCTATCCGCTCGCGACGCCGGGCGTTCGGTTCAAGATCACTCCGACAGATAATCTGACAATTCTCGCTGCCGTGTTCGACGGCAACCCTGCCGGACCCGGACCCGGCGACCCGCAGCGCCGAAACCATACCGGACTTGCGTTTCGGACCTCGGATCCGGCCTTCCTGATAGGCGAAATCCAATATGCGTATAATCAGGGCAAGGACGCCCCTGGATTGCCCGGTACGATCAAGTTTGGCGGTTGGCACCATTTCGGAAGCTTCGCCGACCAGCGATATGACATCGGCGGGTTGCCCCTGGCGGACCCGAGGAGCTCCGGCCTTCCAAACCAGCTGCGGGGCAATGACGGCCTTTATGCCGTTATCGATCAAATGGTCTATCGCACCTCTGGAACCGATCAGGGGATCGGCGCCTTTGCCCGCATCTCGGCATCGCCGTCCGACCGCAACCTGATCAGCTTTTACGCAGATGGCGGATTGACGTGGAAAGGAATGATCCCCGGCCGCGAGGATGACACCTTCGGCCTGAGCTTCGCCTATTCCCGCATCTCCAACGGGGCGCGCGGGTTCGATCAGGACATCAATTTCTTCACCGATAGCGCCCGGTCGGTCCGTACCAGCGAAGCCGTGATCGAAGTGACCTATCAAGCCCAGATCGTTCCCGGCTGGACGATACAGCCCGATTTCCAATATGTCTTTCGTCCAGGCGGCAATGCGTCGAACCCGCGCGATCCGACCGGCGCCCGGATCAAGGACGCCGCCATCTTCGGCCTCAGAACGACCATCCGCTATTGACCGTCTCCGGCTCGGCGGCGCTGGTGCGGCGGCGCCATTTTCCGGTCTTCCGCCGCACCGCCCCCACTAGGACCGCACCTAGGCTAGATGTCGATCCTAATATCCAGAAGAGGCGCGTATTGTTGCGCGCCGAAGATGTCAGAGTCACCCGCGCTGCCGCTCGGCCGAAGACGATACAGCGTGAACTTGATGGCGCAGGCCGGATCGTACTCGACAAAGTCGGCGATGCGGCTTTGCTCGATCCCGTAGAGCGTGGCGACCGTCTCTGGCGTGATCGCCTTGCTCCTTCGGACCTGATCGTAAACGTCTCGATCCGTGAAGATGATGTCGAAGGTGATCTTGTCGACACCAGCGTTCTTGCTGCGAATGGTCTTTGCGAGGTCCGACAGCTTTTTCATGATGATGTCCTCAGGCGCCGATGGTGACGGTGTGGGTGGGGAAGAGTTCGAGCGGGTCGTCGACCGCAAGCGTGTGGTTGACGGTCCAGCGATAGGCCGGTGAGGCCTTCAGAACCTCGTCGAGGACAAAGGCCACGCCGCCAGCCGTGCCCTTCACTTCGGGCAGGCGCGCGTAGAACATCTGGCGCGTTCCGGTCATGCAGACCTCCTCCGCCATCTCCGTCGTCCCGGCGACGCCTTGCACGACGACACAGAGTTCGTGGCCGGGAGCCTTCACCGTTTCCAGATCGCCCATCACGCCGTTCTTGCCGAAAACGTTGTAGTACAGCTCGTAGCCGGATGCGCCGAAGCGCTCGACCACCTGCTCCTTGGCCCAGTCGATGACCTTGTCGATATTGGCGATCGTGTAAGGATCGCGCACCGAGGCGATGCCGACGAAGCGCTCGCCGACCTTACCCGCGCCTTCGAGCTTGACGCGAACGCGCTCGGCGGGCTCGAAGCGCTGTCCCGTCACGCGAGTCGTGCGCGGATCGATCTGCTCGTAATGGCAGTCGCGCATGTCGAGACGGCCGCCCGCGACGAACTCGTCATAGGGATTGGACCGCTCATACATGGCGTGGCCGGCCACCGAGGCGATCGTGCAGCGCTGATCGGGATGCATGGCCGTCACCGTCACGCCAGACCCATTCACGGCGCCGAGCACAGTCTCCTTGGCGCCGTAAGGCTCAGCGCAGAACGAGGCGCATTCGAGCACCTTTCCGAGATAATAGGCGTCCGCCTCGCTTGCCCCACGATGGAGCGCGGCGGCCGCGAAGATCGCGCAATCGCTTGAGCGGCCGCCGATGATGACGTCGCAGTTCTCTTCCAGAAGCTTGCGGAAGGGGTGAACCCCGGCCATGGCGACGATCCGGTCCGTGGCGTCGAGTTCGG
The DNA here is from genome assembly GCF_015694465.1 of Microvirga alba. Lineage (GTDB taxonomy): Bacteria > Pseudomonadota > Alphaproteobacteria > Rhizobiales > Beijerinckiaceae > Microvirga > Microvirga alba. Next base: position 494,703 of record NZ_JADQDO010000001.1, on the reverse strand, counting down.
CCTCATCGAGCGCGTCGCGGCCATCGAGCCCGAGCACCGGCTCGTCGCTTCCGATGGCCTTCCGCACACGCTCCTTGTCCACCTCGGAATAGAAATAACCGAGTTTAAAGGGCGCAAGGCCATGCTTCTTTGCAACCTCGCGGATGATCTCCACATAGCGGTCGACGCGGCTGTTCGTGCCCGTGTCGCCGGATGATCCAATGATCATGGGCACGCCGATCCGGCGCGAGGCCAGAAGCATGGCCTCGAGATCCTGCCGCTGCCATGCCTCGGGCGATGTCGAGGTGTCCGACCCCAAGGGGACTGGACCGATATCGTCACTTCCGGAATCGGCCGCGATGAAATCCGGTCCCGCCTCGACGCCGCGCAGGAAGCTGTCTGGTTTGAGCGGAGCAAAACCCAAATGACCGTTTGGGCAGATGATTTTGATGGACGACATGGAAGGCATTTCCCCGGTAGGCGTCATGAAGTGGCGACCCGGTCTGAGCAAATTCCATGCCAATGGCCAAACGAACCCATAAGTTACTGTAATAAAATCAAAATTACGGGACGTGGAAAGCAAATAACCGCCGCGTCTTTCGGGCGTAGGCGCGTTCCACGCATGGACGCGCGGGATACGCGCATGACGACGTCCTTCCGCGGATGAAATACCGGTTCGCCCGTCGAGGCATCGCGACAGGACGGTTTCGCGAGCGACGTCCGATCCCCATGAGATCGCGCTCGCTTCAGGCGATGTCGAGCTTCAGCATCTGGTGGCGCAGGGCGTGGCGGGACAGCCCCAGCCGCGCCGCCGCCTCGGTGAGATTGCCGTTCGTCACAGTGAGCGCATGGCGGATGAGCTTGATCTGAAACGATGCGGTCGCCTCGTAGTAGTCGAGAGGCCCCTTGTCGACCGCATCGGCGTTCTCGCTGGGTTGCGCCGCCTTTTCGGCCTCCTTCACATCACGCAGGATGCGGGCGGGCAGATGCCGGAGCAGGATCGTGTTTTCATCTTCGAGAATGAAAATGCGTTCCAGAAGGTTCTCGAGTTCACGAACATTTCCCGGCCAGCGATAGCGCCGAAAGACATCGACGACCTCGGGATCGAGCCCTCGGATGACGCGGCCGTACCGGCTGCTCAGGCGTCGGAGGAAATGATCGGTGAGGACGAAAATGTCATCGCCCCGCTCCCGCAGAGGCGGCGCGTTAATGGCGACGATCTGCAGGCGATAGTAAAGGTCCTCGCGAAACCGTCCCGCATTGACCTCCGACAGCAGGATGCGGTTCGTCGCGGCGATGAAACGAACATCGACTTCGACAGGGGTGACGGCTCCGACCCGCCGCAGGCGCTGCGTATCGAGCAGCGTCAGCATTTTCGCCTGCATGACAAGATTCATATCCCGGATCTCGTCGAGAAAGATCGAACCTCCATTGGCGGATTCGATCAAGCCTGGTTTGCGCGCGACCGCCCCCGTGAACGCCCCCTTCTCATGCCCGAACAACTCGGACTCGAGCAGCTGATCTGGAATGGCTGCGCAGTTCACATCGATGAATTGCTGGGAGGCCCGGACGGATTGCTGGTGCACGAGGCGTGCGATCAGGCCCTTTCCGGTTCCGGTTTCACCATAGATGAGGACGGCGCGGGCCGCGCTCTTCGCAACGCGCTCGATCAGCCGTCTCACCTCGACGACTGAGCTGTGTTCGCCGATCAGGCCCGCTTCATACGCCACACTCTTCAATCCCGCTTAGGGCCGGCACTCGTAGGAATTCCACTCGCCGGCACAAGGTTCGCGGGATGAAAAGTAGAGGCGAAGTTCGGCAGGCGCAAATATGGCGCACGAGATCGTCCGCGAATCCCCATCCTCGCCGTGGCGGCACAGGGCTTCCTCGCCGTCGTCATGATGCCCCCCCATGAGCGCGGCAACCTCGGCAAGGGTCGGACCGCCGGCCCTCGCCTCCAGCCACATTCGAAGACGCTTGTAACGCCCCTTGGTGCTTCTCCCCATCGGGCCGTCTTCTGTCGAAGGCCCTTCCGGCGCCCGCTCGGGGCATAGAAAATGGTTCGTTCGCACCACATAAGGGGTGCTTATCTGGGCAGATTGGGTCCGGTGTCCCAGCTCGACTGCCGCACAAGAGCCCGACGCGTCGGCCATGACGATCGCGCCCCCTCCCGCATGCGGCGTGTCCGCTATGACCCGCAAGGCCTCTTCCACGGTGCGGCAATTCCATAGAAGGCGTGTCATGAGGAAGTATCGCAACAGCCCAGGGCCATGATCGCGCGTCGCGACGTGAGTATCGACGAGAGCGAAGCCTCGCGCGTTCATCCCGCTGGAAAACGCGCCGGGGCTTCCGAGGCTTCCCACGCAGAGAACCGCCTTGCCGGGCCGGTCAGGGTCGCGGTGGAGAAAGACCCGCTGCAGCGCGGCGTGCTCCCCGCGATAATCACGGTTCTTGACGAGGATCGGGCCGGCCGAGGCCGATGCGGTCCAGCTCCAGGCAGAACAGCCATCCGTCGCGAAATCAGCGAGAATTCCCAAGTGGAGATAGGCGAGGATGGTGTCGAAAGGGCGCTCGAAGCCATCGGCCAGCCCCGCGACCTCCGCGGCCGATTCAGGATCGAGGGTCTCAAGAAGTCGTGACTGCTCAAGGAGAAAAGCACGGACAGACGGCTTTTCCAGTAATGGCGCTGCCCGCGCGAGACGCGTATCGATGGCGCTTTGCACCGCCGCGATCAGCGGTTCTCCACACAGAGCCTGCGCCCGCCCCCGCGCGTAGGCGTCGCCGACAAGCAGGATCGGGTCGGCTGGATCGATGTGCATCACGCCTGCTCCAGATGGCAGGCGACCATCCCCTGGCCTGCCACCTTGCGAAGAGCAGGCGTTTCCTGACGGCATCGTTCGACAGCGAAGGGGCAGCGCGTGTGAAACTTGCAGCCCGGCGGTGGCGCAAGCGGTGAAGGCAGATCGCCCGAGAGTTTCACCCGCTCGCGCTTGGGCCCGGCATCGATTTGCGGCACCGCCGACAGCAGAGCCCTGGTGTAAGGATGCTGCGGTGCGCGCAAAAGCTCGCGGGCAGGCCCGATCTCCACGATATCGCCTAGATACATCACGGCAATCCGGTCGCTCACGTGACCGATCACGCCGATGTCGTGCGAGATGAACAGATAAGTCAGCCCCAGCTCGCGCTTGAGGGACCCCAGAAGCGCAATGATCTGCGCCTGGACCGATACGTCGAGCGCGGAGACCGGCTCGTCGCAGACGACGAAGCTCGGGTTGAGGATCAGCGCCCTCGCGATTCCGATGCGTTGGCGTTGGCCGCCGGAGAACTGGTGCGGAAACCGGCCGAGATGCGAGCTTTTCAGACCGACGCTTTCGAGCATCGCGACCACCCGGTCGCGGATCTCACTGCGCTGCGCGATGCGATGGAGTGACAGCGGCAGCCCCACAATCTCCTCCACCGATTTGCGCGGATTGAGCGAGGCATACGGGTCCTGAAAGATGATCTGCATGCGGCGGCGCAGGGCCGTCATTTCGCGATGGGGCAGTTTCGTGATGTCGCGGCCATCGAAGGTGATGCTGCCGGAGGTCGGTTCGTGCAGGCGCAAAACCGTCCGGGCGAGGGTGGACTTGCCGCACCCGGATTCGCCGATGAGGCCGAGCGTCTCGCCGGCGTTGACGGAGAAGCTCACCTTGTCCACGGCGCGCAGGTTCAGCGCCGGCTGACGGGCGATCCGCTGCAGCAAGCCGCTGTTGAGATGATAGACCTTTTCGAGATTCCTGACGTCGAGGAGAGGAGACTGCGTCTCATTCATTGCAGGCTCTCCTCCACGCGAACACACCGCACTTGATGATCTAGTCCCGCCGCTTCCATCGGAATGTCGGTTCGGCATCGGGAGGCCCTGAAATCGCAGCGATCGTAGAAGCGGCAAGTTCCACCGAGGCCGATGAGTTCGGGCACCTGCCCCTCGATCGGCTTGATCGGCGCATCGAGATCCGAGAGACGTGGGATCAGGCCGATGAGCCCGCGCGTATAGGGGTGGCGCGGCCGGTCGATGAGCTCCCGTGTCACACCGGCCTCGACGATCTGCCCGGCATACATGACCGCCACCCGGTCCGTGTGCTCGGCCACGATGCCGAGATCGTGCGTGATGAGCACCACGCTCATTCCCAATTCGCGCCGCAGATCGCTGATGAGATCGAGCACCTGGGCCTGGATGGTCACATCAAGGGCGGTCGTCGGCTCATCCGCGATCAGGAGCTTCGGGCGGCAGGACAAGGCAATGGCGATCATGATGCGCTGGCGCATTCCGCCCGAGAACTGGTGCGGATAATCGTCAATCCGTTTGTCGGGGGCGGGAATCCCCACGAGCCGCAGCATCTCGATGGCCCGCGCGCGCGCCGCGTCCCGGCGGCCTCGGCGAGGCAGGTCGGTGGCATGCGCGAGCAGCACTTCCTCGATCTGTTCCGCCACCGTGAGCGCAGGATTGAGCGCGGTGAGCGCGTCCTGCATGGTCATGGCGATGTCGCGTCCGCGCAAAGTCCGCCAGCCGTCCGCGTTCAAGCCTCGAAGATCGATGCCGTCGAACTGCATCGAGCCGTCGGCCACATAGCCCGGTGAGCGCACCAGACCGATCACGCTGGCAAAGGTCACGCTCTTGCCCGACCCGCTCTCACCGACAATGCCGAGGCATTCGCCGGGATAAACATCAAGATCGACCCCGTCGACGGCCGTCACCAGACCGGCGCGTGTGGGAAAGCAGGTCTTGAGACCACGTATGGAGAGAAGAGGCGTTGACATCTCAGTCACTGAACTTCGGGTCGAATGCATCGCGAAGGCCCTGACTGGCGACATTGATCGAGAGGACGAGGAATAGAATGGCGATGCCGGGGAAGGTGCAGACCCACCACGCATCGAGAATGAAGGCGCGGCCATCGGCCACCATCGAGCCCCAGGAGGCTGTGGGCGGTTGCACGCCGATGCCGAGGAACGACAAACTCGCCTCCAGGATGATCACGTGCGCCATCCGGATCGTCGACACGACAATCACCGGCGACAGGATGTTGGGCAAAATTTCCCGAAACATGATGTGGAGGCGCGGCGCACCGACCGCGCGGGCGGCTTCCACATATTCCATCTCGCGCGCCGCAAGCACCTCACCACGCACGACACGGGCAGGCACAACCCATTCCTTGTAGACCAGCGCCAGAATGATGTTCTGCAGGCCGGGGCCCATCATCGCCATCAAGGCGATGGCAAAGATGAGATAGGGGAAGCCGAGCAGAATATCGACGAGCCGCGAGATCCCGATATCGACCCAGCCGCGCATGTAGCCGGCGGCGAGGCCGAGGACCGTTCCGATCACGGTGGCGATTAGGACGACCGCCAATCCGATGGTGATCGATACCTGAGAGCCGTAGATGATCCGCGAGAGAATATCGCGGCCGAGCGCATCGCAGCCGAGAAGATAGCTCCACTCTCCGCCTTCCATCCAGGCCGGAGCCTGAAGTCGGCGCAGAAGGTCGGTCTCGTAAGGATCGTGCGGGGCGAGCCAGGGCGCCAGCACAGCCATGAGCACGAAGGCAAGGACCACGATCGCTGCGACCATCGAGAAACGGTCCGCCGCGAACCGGCGCAGGCTTTGCCATGTCGGCGTCTCGATCCGCTCGGCGGTCATCACGGGCACGCGCACTGCGATACTCATAGGCGCACCCTCGGGTTAAGCATCGTGTAGAGCACGTCGGCGATGAAGTTCAGCAGCACGTAAGTCACGGCGTAGAACAGCACGGCGGCCTGCACGAGAGGATAGTTGCGCACGAAAATGCTCTCAACGACGAGGCGGCCGAGGCCCGGCCAGCCGAACACCGTTTCAACCACCATGTTACCCCCGAGCAGCGAACCGGTTTCGATCGCAGCGACCGTGACGGTCGGCACAAGTGCGTTCTTGAGGGCGTGACGCCAGAGCACCCGCCGACGGGAGATGCCTTTGGCCTGCGCGAACACGATATAATCCGACCGCAGAACTTCGAGCATGGCCGCCCGTTGAACGCGGGTCAGAACGGCAGCCATGGGGAGTGCCAGGGTGAGAGCCGGCAAGATCAGATGCGACAGCGCGTTCGCGAAACAATCCGGCCGTCCGCGGAGGAGACTGTCGATGGTCACCAGGGTGGTGATGGCGGGCACTTCGCACGCGAACTCCATCCGCCCTGAAACGGGCAGGAGTTTCAAATGGACGGCGAAGAGAATGATCAGGATGATCCCGAACCAGAAGCCGGGCAAGGAAATGCCGAACAGCGACCCCAACGCGGCCAGCCTGTCGACGAGCTTGTTCTTCTTCACCGCCGCGACGACGCCGAGCGGGACGGAAATGGCAATAGCGAGGAGCAAAGCCGCAAGCGTCAGTTCGACCGTTGCCGGCAGACGCTCCGCGATCACCTCCGCAACCGGACGGCGGTGAAAGAAGCTCAGGCCGAAATTGCCGGTCAGCGCATTTCCGAGAAACACGCCGAACCGCTCCAATGCGGGGCGATCGAGCCCCATATCGTGGCGCATCGCCTGCACCTGCTGAGGCGTTGCCTGCTGATCGGCAAGCATGATCTCGACGGGATCTCCGGGCGTCAGCGCCATCATCACGAAGACGATGACGCTGACGCCAAGAAGAACCGGCACGAGTTGGGCGATACGCCCCACGAGCGCCAATGGCTTCATGAGGCTCTCTCCACTGAGCAGATGCCGCGATGGTTCATTACTTCACGCAGGCGTCGTGAAGGTTGATGCGGCTGTCGGCGCTCGGCTCCCACCCGCTGACACGCTTCGACACGCCGTAGATGTCCTGCGGCAGCCACAGGAACATCCAGGGGGCGTCCTTGTTCACGATCACCTGAGCCTTCTTGTAGAGATCCGCGCGCTTGGTCTGGTCCAACTCGACATTGGCGGCGTCGAGCAGGGCATCGACTTCCTTGTTGGAGTAGAAGGCGCTGTTGCCGCGATCCCCGGTCCGAAGGGTCGGAACGAAGATGTCCGCCGGATCGAGCGAGCCGTTGCCCCAGGATGTGAAGTACATGTCGCCGGTCTTCTCGCTGGTCGGCAACCATTTCGCGCGCAGCGTCGAGCCTTCGACCACATTCACCTTGGCCCGGATGTTGGCCTTGGTCAGCATGGCGGCGACGGCTTCCACCATCTCCTTGAACGCCCCTTCCGTGTCGAGCGTCACATCGACGCCATTCGGGTAACCCGCCTCGGTAAGGAGCTTCTTGGCTCCTTCGGGATCGAAGGGATAGGCCGGGAGGTTGGGATTGTAGCCGAACGCGTCCGGGCTCATGACGCCGTTCAGCGGCTCGGCTGTCCCCAACAGAACCTTTTCGATGATGAGGGCCTTGTTGACCGCCATGTTCGCGGCCTTGCGGACGCGCACGTCATCGAACGGCTTCTTCGTGTTGTTCAAAGCGACAAAGAAAGTGCGCGTGCCGTTGACCTTCATCACCTTCGTGTTCGCGCTCGCCTCCACCTTCTTCATGTCGTAGGGCGGCAGCTCGTTGATGATGTCGACCTCTCCGGCGAGCAGAGCCGCGACGCGCGACGCGTTTTCCGGGATGATCTTGAAGATGGCGCGATCGACACAAGCCTTTCCAACCGGAGGAATGTCGGTCGCACCGCCGTAATATCCGTCATAGCGCTGGAGAATGATGGAATCGCCCTTGCGCCATTCGACGAGCTTGAACGGACCCGTACCGTTGGTCTGGGTCGCCAGCCCTTGCGAGCCGACCTTCTCCGTGAAGGCCTTGCTGACCACCTCTTGGACCGGCAGCATGGCGGGCAGGATCGGCCAGGGCTCGCTCAAGGTGAAGCGCACGGTCTGGTCGTCCACCTTCGAGATTGCCTTGACCGGCCCCACGAGATCCTTGCGCGGGCTGGTCTGTCCTCCCATTGCGCCGTCCTTGGTCAGGCGCTCGAAGGTGAAGACGATGTCGTCGGCCGTCATCGCCGAACCGTCGTGGAAGGTGACCCCCTTCCTGATCTTGAAGTCATAGGTGAGCGGATCGACCTGCGTCCATGACTCAGCCAATTCCGAAACAACCTTCATTTTGGCGTCGCGGGTCAGGAGGCCGTCATAGATATTCCGGATGATGGTTTCCGTTTCGCGTTTGCGATGATTGGCGGGATCCAGCGTCAACGCATCAAGCGTGAAGCCGACCCGGAGCTCACTTGCCATGACGTGAGCGGGGATCGCCACAGTCATTGCGAGCGCCGTGATAGCGAGAGTCTTGCGAAGCATTCTTCCCCTCCTTGCCGCGACCAGCGTTCCCTAGATGTTATGCGCGCGGATGGAATAAGGCATGGCAAAAAACATGCCAGGTTCCATTTGACGCAAATTTCGCAAATTTGTCCGCGACATAGTATGAGGCTAGCGAAAAAAATGCGCTACGCGCGAGCGTGAAAATCCCGCGTGACGCGCAGATTCTTCACGCGTTAAGGCATGTCTCTTCGGCCCGGCGCTGCACCATCAGCGAAAATCCCTCGTCTTCACCTTGATCCCGCTACCGGGCCGGAGGTCGGGAATGTAGATGTCGCGGGGCTTTCGGCCGAGTCCCTCCCGGTCGCGCGGATCGGGGCCGCCGGTTTTGGCTTCATCGCCACGTCCATGAGGGAGCGGGAAAGGCTCGTCCCGTTCGCCGACGCTTCGCAAAAGGTCGGAGAGATCGATAAGGTGTTCGGCAACCACATGGATCACCTCCCCTTCCCGCTGCACGCGCCCCCGACAGGCAACCATGCCCGCAGATAGAATGAGATATCGTTGTTTTTCGAACAGGGACGGCCAGATAATGAGATTCGCGACGTCCGTCTCATCCTCGATGGTCATGAACAAGACGCCTTTGGCGGAGCCCGGTTTCTGACGCACGAGAACGAGCCCAGGAACCGTTACGCGGAGTCCGTCGCGGGTGGATTTGAGGTCGGAACAACGGATCATGCGTCTTTGCTCCAGATCATCGCGCAAGAACGCGAGCGGATGTGAGCGCAGGGTCAGGCCCTTCGAGCGATAATCTTCAACGACCTCCCGGCCCAGCGTCATGGACGTCAGGGAGACCACCGGTTCGATGACCTCCGCACGTAATTGCGCATCGCGTTCGTCCGCCGCAGCGAAGAGCGGCAGAGGCGCATCGCTCAGACCCTTGATTGTCCAGAGCGCATCGCGGCGGTTGCTGTCGAGAGAGCCGAAAGCATCCGCCTCGGCCAAGCGTTCAAACGCTGAGACCGGCACCCTCGCGCGAAGCCACAATTCTTCGACGGATGAGAACGGCATGTCGCCGCGCGCAAGCACGATGGAAGCGCCGTCGGCATTGGAAAGGCCCTTCGCCAAGCGCAGGCCGAGGCGCACGGCGAAACGGCTCTTGTCATTCGTCCGCTCGAGCGTGCAATCCCATCGGGAATGGTTCACATCGACTGGACGAACCTCGATGCCATGCTGGCGGGCATCGCGCACGATCTGCGCCGGGGCGTAGAAACCCATCGGCTGGGCGTTCAGAAGCGCACAACAGAACACGTCCGGGTGATGACACTTCATCCAGGACGAGGCATAGGCGATCAACGCGAAGGAAGCCGCGTGGCTCTCGGGGAAGCCATAGGAGCCGAAGCCTTCAAGCTGCTTGAAGATACGTTCGGCGAATTCCTGGGTGTAGCCCCGATCCAACATGCCGTTCGTCAGCTTCTCCTGGAATTTTGACACATCGCCCTTGAACTTGAAGGTCGCCATGGAGCGACGGAGTTGATCGGCCTCGGAGGGCGTGAAGCCAGCGCACTCAATGGCGACCCGCATCGCCTGCTCCTGGAACAGTGGCACGCCGAGGGTCTTGCCAAGCACCCGCTCCAGCTCCGGTGTCGGGTAGGAGACCTCCTCCCGCCCCTCGCGACGGCGGATATAGGGATGCACCATATCGCCCTGGATCGGACCGGGACGGACGATGGCGACTTCGATAACAAGATCATAGAAGGTCTTGGGCTTCATGCGGGGCAGCATGGCCATCTGCGCCCTACTCTCGATCTGGAACACGCCGAGCGTGTCGGCCTGCCTGATCATGGCATAGGTTTTCGGGTCCTCCGGCGGGATCGAGGCCAGAGTGTGCGAGATGCCTTTCTGCTCACGCATAAGATCGAAGGCGCGGCGCATGCAGCCGAGCATGCCGAGGCCGAGCACATCGACCTTCATGAAGCGCAGAATCTCGATGTCGTTCTTGTCCCATTCGATAACCTGCCGGTTTTCCATGGCGGCGGGCTCAATGGGCACGAGATCGTCGAGGCGATCCTGCGTCAGCACGAAGCCACCCGGGTGCTGGGAAAGATGGCGCGGCGCGCCGATCAGGTCGCGGGCGAGTTCGAGCGTGAGACGCAAACGCGGATCGTCCAGGTTGAGGTTGAGATCCTTCGCCTCGCGCTCGCCCACCCCTTCCGCGCTCCACCCCCAGACGAGACCGGACAAGCCTCCCGTCACATCCTCTGGCACGCCCAGAACCTTGCCGACTTCCCGCACGGCCCCGCGCGCGCGATAGCAACTCACCACGGCGGTCAACGCGGCGCGATTGCGACCGTAGGTGTCGTAGATCCATTGAATGACCTCTTCCCGCCGCTCGTGCTCGAAGTCGACATCGATATCCGGCGGCTCGTTGCGCTCTTGCGAGATGAAGCGCTCGAACAAAAGTTCGGAACGCATCGGATCGATGGAAGTGATGCCGAGCACATAGCAGACGGCGGAATTCGCCGCCGAGCCACGCCCCTGGCACAGAATTTCCCGCGAGCGCGCAAAGTTCACGATGGAATGGACGGTGAGAAAGTAAGGGGCGTAGTTGAGGCTCTCAATCAGGTTCAATTCATGCCGCAATTGCGCGGCCACCTTGTCGGACAAACCTTCGGGATAGCGGCGTTTTGCACCATCCCAGGTCAGGCGCTCCAGCTTTTCCTGCGCCGTCTCGCCAGGTTCGGTTTCGCTTGGATATTGATAGCGCAATTCATCGAGCGAGAAGCGGCAGCGCCGCACGATCTCGCCCGTCCGCGCGACCGCTTCCGCGTGCCGCTCGAACAGGCGTTTCATCTCGGTCGGATCTTTCAGAAAGCGATCCGCGTGCCGTTCCAGATGGAACCCCGCCCGATCGATGGTGCAGCCCTGGCGGATGCAGGCCACCACATCCTGCAACATGCGGCGCGCGGGATGGTGATAGAGAATATCGCCCATCGCGACACTCGGCACGCCCTCGCCTTGAGCGGCCTGCTCCACCTGCCAGAGGCGCAAATATTCGTTCGGCGCGAAGCGGCGGATCAGCGCCATATAGGCGCGGTTGCCGAAAGTGCGTTTCAAACGCTTTAGATTGGACGAAAGAGCTTCATCCGCATGATCGCCCAAAAGAACCGCGAGAAGACCTTCGCTCCAGACTTCCACGTCGTCCCACGTGAGCGCGCATTTGCCCTTCCCTGCCCGGCCCTTGCCGAGACTGAGCAGGCGACACAGGCGCGAATAGGCGGCCTTGTCGGTCGGGTACACGAGAAGCGATGTTCCATCGGTAAGATCGAGCCGACATCCGACCACGAGACGAATGCCGGTTTCCTTCGACGCCTCATAGGCGCGCACGATCCCGGCCAATGAATTCCGGTCAACGATACCGAGGGCCGACAGGCCGAGACGCTTCGCCTGCTCGAACAATTCGCGTGGGCTCGAGGCACCCCGCAGGAACGAGAAATGCGTTGTGATCTGGAGTTCGGCATAACTCATGCGAACACCCCATGCAGCCACCAGCGGCCGCCCTGATCCGCCGGTGCATCGCGAAAGAGCCAGAAGCGCGCGCCCTGTTCGTTCTCAACCCGGTAGTAGTCGCGCAAGGACGAGCGCTCTTTATCGGAGAGCCACCATTCCCCGGTGATGCGCTCCGGCCCATCGGCCCTCACCACACGGTGACGCACGCGCCGCCAGATGAAGAAGGCAGGCGGATGATCCGGCAAGAGCGCCGTCGCGGTGACGGATTCCGGTGGATCGAGCAGGCGCGTTGGACGCGGCAGGCCATCCGGCCATGTCAGCCCCGTCATCGGCGCAAGCGCGGGAATACGTTGCATGGAGCGTTCCGGCAAACGGCTCTCGACCGGCGCAAGGCGATAGACGTGTTTTGGGCCAAGCCGCGCCCCGAGCCTGTCAACGAGGCGGCTGAGATCGACACCGGAGGCGCCGTCGCTCCCGAGTTCGGCCGCCTCCACCTGTTTATCGCTCAAAGGCTCGACCTTGCTGGCGATCAGGATTGCCGCCTCGATACCGAAGCCGGGATCGACCGTTTGCAGTCGCTCATCGAAGAGTTTGGCGAGATGTTTTGCATCCCGCGTCGCCTTCGCGGTTCCGACCCGAAGCGCGACGCTGCGGCGGTCCACGCGCTCGAAGATCAGATCGAGACGGCGAATGCCGAGCGCAGAGCGCGTGAGATCGTGACACAGCAATTGCGCGAGGCGCTGCACGACGGCGGCCAGATCCTCAAGCCGTCCGATCGGCTCAGTGAAGCCCACGCGCCGCAGGGGCGTCTCTTTTGGCAAGAGCGGATTGAGCGGTTCAAAGACCTGCCCGAAGGCCTGGTCAAGCCTCAACGCCACATCCTTGCCGAACCGGCGTACCATCGGCGCACGCGGCATGGCGGCGAGTTGCCCGATGCGTTCGACGCCAAGACGATGCAGTCCGTCGACTGTCTCAGCCGACAGCCGCAAAGCTGCAACGGGAAGACCCGCAATGGCATCGATAGCCCGCCCCGGCGAAACAAGTGCCTGATGGCCGTAGCGGGCCACGGCCCAGGCAGTACCCGGTGCATCGGCGACACTCGCCATGGCCTGAATGCCTTGCGTGGTCAGCCGCCTCACCAGATGGGCAACGAGCTTTTCTTCTCCGCCGAAGAGGTGCGCGGCTCCTGCAATATCGATCCAGATTCCATCCGGCGGGTTCGGCGCGACGATGGGGGAATAACCGATGCACCAGCGCGCCAATTCGTTGAGAGAGGCTCTATCTTCTTCCGGTGTCGCATCGACGATATGCAGGTTCGGCACAAGAGCTTGCGCATGCGCGATGGTTTGCCCCGCGCGCAGTCCGAGCGCGCGGGCTGCCCGATCGACCGCACCGATGAGACGGCGGGAGCCCTCAGTGATCACGGTGACAAGCGGCTCATCTGGTGGCGGCGCGCCGAACCGGCGTCTGATCCGGTCGGTCGGCCAGGTCGGAAGGTAGAGCGAGACGACCCTTCTCATTGCAGGCCTCCAGAATCCAGGAATGAGGTTCACCGCCTCGGCAACGCAGAAGTTCGACATGCCAGCAGACACGGCCTAAGCCCGGTGTCGGCAAGGCGAGCGACGGATGAGGTGAAATGCGCCAGCGCGTCACGGCGGCGCTCGGCAAGCTGGCAAGTTCCTTTTCGGCCACCGTCCACCATCGCCGCAGCACGAAAGCCGGTACGTTCGAAGCCTCGGCGGCAAGTTGAAGCCGCCGCGAAGCCGTCAACCCGAGCCGCGTCACCTCCCCGACAACGGCGGCAAGTCCCTTCTCTCGCAGCCCCTCCTCCATCACGGCCAAGACGTCGCGCTCACGAAACGTCTCTGCATAGATCACCCTGTCCGGGTGAAGCCCGGCATTCATAAATCCTGGCGCGAACAGGTCGCGGCGGTTGAGGCACCACAGCACCGGGCCTTTGAGGCGCGCCACGACCCCCGCCACGAAAAGCGTCGCCGCCCCGGCGAACTCGGAGCCAGGTCCGGCCTCGATCAACTCGTGCAAGGCCCCGAGAGCAAGGCCTTCACCGGGCAATCGACGGTCGATGGGCGCGAGGCCGAACGGCAAAACCGCGCGGCTACGACGCCCATGTTCCAGGCGCTCGATCCGGTGCCGTAAATCGGCAAGCATCCTCTGTCGCCCGGTACGCATGCACCTTGCCCAAAACCTTATTTCTCAACCAATGTTCCTATTATGTTCTAATTTCGAAAGGAGTCAAATGGGCTCTTGTCGGGGCCCGTTGAAGCGGAAGCGTCCGCAAAAGCGTTTATCACTCCGGATTGTCTCGTTCTATATACAGAACGATTTCCACCGTCCGCTTTAAGATTCGCCACAAACTCCGGTTGAATTCTGTCGATTTTAGCCGATTTGTGAAGATTTTTCTTTCAGATCAATCATTTTTAGAAGGTGTCATTCGCCAGCGTCGTTCTAAAAAAAGAACATTCTCGTTGCCGTTTCGGACCATTCCCCGGATAATCATCCCCATCAAACGGTTATCCGAGCCGGCCTGGCAGGGAAGGAACGATCTTGTCTCTCAATCTACGCTTCAGAACGAAATCCGGTCTCACCGCCCTGGCGACGGCCTCGCTTCTTGCAGGGTTCGCGGGCGCAGCGACAACAGTGCTGGCTGCCAGCCAACCCGACAAACCGGTCATCGGCGGCACACTGGTCTATCTCGACCAGCAAGCCCACACGAACCTTTATCCGCCTGCCGGGGGCTTCTATCCGAATGGCGGGGTCCTCAACCAGATCACGGACAAGCTGACCCATCAGAACCCCGAGACGCTGGAAATCGAACCCTGGATCGCCGAATCCTGGACCGTCAACGCTGACGCGACCGAGTACACATTCAAGATCCGCCCGGGTGTGACATTCTCCGACGGCACGCCGCTGGATGCGAACGCCGTCGCCAAGAATTACGACATCTTCGGCCTCGGCAACAAAGCCCTGAAGCTTCCGGTCTCGGAAGTAATCAACAACTACGACCGCAGCGAGGTGATCGGTGCTCGCACGGTGAAATTCTACTTCAAGAAACCATCGCCCGGGTTCCTTCAAGGAACTTCTGTGATCGGGTCCGGCCTCGTTTCGCTGGCCACGCTATCGCTGTCTTACGAAGAACTCGGCGATGCGACGAAGATCATCGGGTCCGGTCCGTTTGTGGTCACTGGAGAAAAGCTCGGTCGTGAACTCACGCTTGCTGCGCGCAAGGACTACAACTGGGGACCCGCAAAGCTGGCTCACCAAGGCCGTGCCTATCTGGACGCCATCAAGATCATCGTCACGCCGGAGGACAGCGTGCGCATCGGCGCGCTCCTCGCCGGCCAGGCGGACTACATCCGCCAGATCCAGGCCTACGACGAGAAACAAGTCGAGGCGCAAGCCTATCAGATCTATGCGCCCTCGACCCGCGGCGTGAACAATAGCGTCGTTTTCCGCCCGGACAATCCGCTCGTCTCGGATGTCCGCGTCCGCCGTGCGCTGCTGAACGCAACGAATGCCGATGAGATCGTCACGACGCTCTTCTCGTCCAATTATCCGAAGGCGACTTCGATCATCGCCAAGACGGCCCAGGGCTATGTCGATTTGTCCTCGAAGCTGACTTACGACGTCGCAAAAGCCAAGACTTTGCTCGACGAGGCCGGTTGGCGTGTGGGCACCAACGGCATCCGCCAGAAGGACGGGCAGCAACTCGTGCTGGCGGCGTATGAATCCCCGCCGCAACCGCAGAACAAGGAGACGCTCCAACTCGTTGCCCAGCAATGGGGCAAGGTGGGTGTGAAACTGAACGTCCTCGCCGGAGACGCCGGCAGCAAGACCGTGGACAGTCTGGACCCGCTCAAGACAGCGGTTGCGCCAGGAATGGTCGGGCGTGCGGACCCTGACGTGATCAAGAGTCAGTACTACCCCACCAATCGCAACGTGCTGCTGCAGAAGGGCGGCAACAGCGACAAGGTCAAGACATTCCTCGACGACAAGCTGAACACGCTCTTGGACAACCTTGCATCCGAGCCGGACAGGGCCAAGCGTCTCGCCATCGTCGGTGATGTTCAGAGCTACGTGCTGGATCAGGCTTACGTCATTCCGATCTTCGAAGAACCACAAGCCTTCGCCGTGGCCCCTTATGTCAAAGGGGTGGCCTTCGAGGCTGTCGGACGTCCGAGCTTCTACAACGTTTGGCTGGCACCTCGCTGACCGTCGCACGAACTCGCCCGGATCTCGCTGAACGCCGAGGTCCGGGCAACCTTCACGGATCTGCTTCTTCCGGAATGGAGCCTTTCATGTCGAGATATCTGATTGGTCGGATCGGGCAGGCGGTGATCGTGCTTTGGGCAGCCTTCACGGTCTCGTTCATTCTGCTGCAGGCCTTGCCCGGCGACGCCATCCTCATCAAGTTCCTGAACCCCGAACTGGGCTTGGGGCCCGAGCAGATTGCCGACATCCGCGCATCCTACGCGGTCGATACTCCGATCTGGACGCAATATGCGCACTCCCTCGGCAATTTCCTCACCGGGAATTTCGGATATTCCGTGCACGCCGGCGTTCCGGTCAGCCACGTTCTTCTGGCCAACCTGCCCTCGACGCTGCGCCTCGCGACATTCGGGTTTCTGATTGCGGCTCTCCTCGCCGTCGCGATCTCCTTCCTGTCGACATTGATCGGATTTTCGTGGATCCGCGCGGTCATTCAATCCCTGCCGGCGCTGTTCATCTCGGTCCCGGTGTTCTGGCTCGGGATCATGCTGATCCAGATTTTTTCGTTTCAGCTGAAACTCATCCCGGTCATCAATCCTGGTGAATGGGAGGCGCTCATTCTTCCGGTGGCAGCGCTGGCGCTCCCGATCTCGGCGCCGTTGGCGCAGGTGCTGATGCGCAACATCGATCACGTCCTGACAGAGCCCTTCGTGGCGGTGGCGCGAGCCAAAGGCGCGACGCGAAGCTGGGTTCTATGGCGGCACGTCACGCGAAACGCGCTGCTGCCGACGCTAACGATCGCGGGCATCCTGTTCGGGGAACTTCTGGCCGGTGCCGTCGTCACCGAAGCGGTCTTCGGACTCAACGGGATCGGCAGCGTCACACAGCAGGCGGTGGGCAATCAGGACATAGCCGTCCTTCAGGCCATCGTCGTTTTCTCCGCCACCGCCTTCGTCATCATCAACCTTGTCGTGGATCTGCTCTACCCCGTGTTCGATCCACGCCTCAGGAGCAAAAGAGAGGCATCAGCATGACGACCTTCGACACGACAGAGCGAACTCTCCTGCAACCCGAAGGAGGCTTTCTCGGAAAAGTCTCTGCGGCCCTTCCTTTCCGTCGCCAAGCGGAGGCTAAAAGCTGGTCCCATCGTCTCAAAGGGGCCCAGATCGGCTTGGTGCTGGCTTGGTTCATGATTGCCATTGCAATCCTTTGGGCTGTCTTTCCTGAATTGTTTACAAGCCATAGCGGCACCGTCGGCGTGGCCGGCACCCAACTCCGTGCCCCCAGCGCCGCGCATTGGCTTGGCACCGATGCGCTCGGTCGCGATGTGTTCGCACGTATCATCTATGGGGCCGTGAACTCGCTGTCCGGCGCGTTCGTCTCGGTGACTGTCGGCTTGCTGTTCGGAACCGCGCTCGGCCTGATTGCGGGCTCGGTCAGAGGCATGATCGGCGATGTCATCATGCGGATCGTCGACGTGCTTCTCTCCATCCCGAACCTCCTCCTGTCTCTTACCATCATCATTCTGCTGGGTTTCGGGACGATCAACGCCGCAATCGCGGTCGGCATCACCTCCGTCGCCAGTTTCGCCCGGCTCGCCCGGTCCGAGGTCGTCCGCGTACGTAACAGTGATTATGTCGAAGCGGCCTTCGGCAGTGGTGGCACATTCGGCCGCGTTCTGTTGCGCCACATATTGCCCAACTCCCTGACGTCCGTGATCGCGCTCGCGGCGTTGCAGTTCGGGTCCGCTATCCTGGCCATCTCGACGCTGGGCTTTCTGGGGTATGGCGCGCCGCCGCCGACGCCGGAATGGGGCCTGCTCATCGCGGAAGGACGCAATTACATCGCAAGGGCCTGGTGGCTCACCGCCGTCCCCGGCTTCGTCGTGATCCTTGTCGTGCTGTCCGCAAACCGCATCAGCCAATCCTTTGGAAAGGTCAGGACATGACTCTCGCCCCCGACCTTGCAGCCCCACCAGCAAGAGCGCTGGACACACCGGTGCTCGAAATCGACAATCTGGTCCTCGCCTACAAGGATGACGAAGCGTTTCACCCGGTCGTCCACGGCGTCTCCTTTCAAGTGCGGCCGGGTGAGGTCGTTGCGCTGGTGGGCGAGTCCGGCTCCGGCAAAACCACTACGGCGCAAGCCGTCATCGGGCTTCTGGCCGAGAACGGCCGCCTGGAATCCGGCGCGATCCGCCTCAACGGCACCGACATTTCAACGTGGTCGCGAAGGCAGCTCGACGCGATACGCGGCAGCAAGATCAGCCTGATCCCGCAGGATCCGACGAGCTCGCTCAATCCGGTCAAGACCATCGGCGACCAGGTTGGCGAGATCCTGAAGATTCACGGCCGCGGCGATAAGAAAGCGATTGAGGCGCGCGTCATCGAGCTATTGGCCCGGGTCGGCCTGTCTCGCCCGGAATTGCGCGCCAGGCAATATCCGCACGAATTGTCCGGCGGCATGCGTCAGCGCGTTTTGATCGCCATCGCTATCGCACTCGAACCGGCGCTGATTATTGCCGACGAGCCAACCAGCGCGCTCGACGTGACGGTGCAAAAGCGCATTCTCGATCTCATCGACGACCTTCGCCGCGAATTCGGAACCGCCGTTTTACTTGTGACCCACGATTTGGGTGTCGCCGCCGACCGGTCCAACCATCTGGTGGTCTTGCAAGGCGGGCGTATTCAGGAACAGGGACCCACGGCTCAGGTCCTTGCCGCGCCACGCAGCCCCTACACCCGCAAGCTGCTGACGGACGCGCCCTCGCTCACCAAGGCGCAGCGCCCATCGAAGGGGAAATCGACATCGGCCGCGAGCGACGAATATTCCATCGTCGTCGAGGACCTCGTCCAGGATTTTTCACTTGGAAGCGGGCGCGAAAAGTTCAGAGCCGTCGATGGCGTCTCGTTCAAAGTGCGCAAGGGATCCACTCACGCAATCGTGGGGGAATCCGGCTCGGGCAAGACGACCACAGCTCGCAGCGTGGTTGCGTTTCAGAAGCCGACCTCGGGGCGCATTCTCGTCGATGGAATCGACGTCACGACTCTCCACGGCGAATCCCTCCGCCAGTTCCGCAAGAAAATCCAGCTCGTCTATCAGAACCCCTTCGGCTCCCTGGATCCGTTGCAAAGCGTTTTTCAAATCATCGAGGAGCCTCTGCTCAATTTCGGCCAGATCGCGAGGAAGGATCGCGCCAGGAAGGTTCACGATATCCTCGGGCGCGTCGGCCTTCCCCAATCGGTGCTGACCCGGAAACCCCGCGCCCTCTCCGGAGGTCAGAGACAGCGCGTCGCCATTGCCCGCGCGCTCGTCCTCGACCCACAAGTGCTCGTGTTGGACGAGGCGGTTTCCGCGCTCGACGTGACGGTTCAAGCCCAAATCTTGAACCTTCTGGACGAACTCCAGCAGGTGCTGGGACTGACCTACCTGTTCATTTCGCACGATCTCGCGGTGGTCCGCCAGATCTCGGACACGGTCTCGGTTCTGCGCAATGGACGGCTGGTCGACAGCGGGACGGTCGAAGACGTGTTTCTGCGCCCAGGCAGCGAATACACGCGTGAGCTCATCGAGGCGATCCCGGGCACGAAGACCCTTTCCCATGCATGACAATTCAAACCTGTTTCTCGGAGCTTACGAATGACGATAACTGCAACAACAAAGCGGCTCGGTTTCTTCACTCGCCTTCTCGATGAAGGGAGCGCCGCGGAACGCTATCGGTTTGCGACCGAACAGATCCTCCAGGCCGAACGGTTCGGGTTCGACTCCGCATGGGTCGCCCAGCACCATTTCCATGAAGCGGAGGGAGGACTTCCCGCTCCGTTGGTCTTTCTCGCCCAGGTGGCGGCGCAAACATCCAGAATCCGCCTTGGAACGGGCATCATCACACTGCCGCTTGAAAACCCGATCCGGGTTGCCGAGGACACCGCCGTGCTCGATCTCCTCTCCGGCGGACGCCTCGAGGTTGGTGTCGGCTCAGGCGGAACGCCCTCCTCTTTCACCGCCTTCGGCCTGGACAGCGCGAACCGCGGCGAGATTTTCGGGCGATACCTCAAAAATGTCCGCGACGCGTGGAACGGCCAGCCGTTCGAAGGCGGCGACACGCTTTATCCGGCCGCGTCTCAATTGAGCGACCGGATCTGGCAGGCGACGTTCTCGGTCGCGGGCGGTGCACGAGCCGGCGAGGCTGGAGACGGTCTGATGCTGTCACGCACGCAGCCACGATCCAAGGACGCGCCGCATGCCTCGCTTGCGGACCTCCAGCACCCCATCATCGACGCCTATCTCGAAAAGCTGCCTCCTGGCCGGGAACCGCGCATTCTCGGCTCACGTACACTCTTCGTCGCGGATGACCGGGAAGAGGCGCTGCGTTTCGCGGAAAAGGGATTGCGGCGCATCGCAGACCATTTCCAGGAAAAGGGGCACGTCCTGCCGGGGAATTCCCTGCCCGACCTCATTGCCGCTTTCGACACCCATGTCGGCACGCCGGAAGACGTGATCGCCTCACTCACCGCGGACACCACCCTTTCGCGCGTCACGGATGTGGTCTTCCAGGTGCATTCGGTCGACCCGCCGCATCCATACATTTTGCGTTCCATCGAACTGATCGCGAACGAGGTCGCACCTGCTTTCGGCTGGCGGAAACCGAGCGAGAAGCTGGAACGGCGCGTCGCTCTGTTGAGATGAGACCCCGAGCGCATCGGCGGGCGCCGGGCTTGAGGTTCCGAAAGCCGACCAATTTGAGAGAGAAAGTGAGAAAGCAATGAGTGCATCGACGACCGACGTCATCGACCTCCTTTCCGGCATCGAGCCGGATTCGTATCTTCAAGGCATTCGAGACCAACGCCCGCAGGCGCGGGAGAATGCGCAGAAAAGCTATCAAGCTCTGTTCGAGCCGGAGTTTCCGGGAAATGTCACGGCGCTCGAGCGCTATGCCGTTGCAACCTTCGTCGCAGGCCTTCATCGCCAACCAACCGTGACCGACTTCTATGCGTCGGCTTTACGCAGGGCGGACCGATCCGGCATCGCCGACGCGGTCGATGCGGAGGCCGCACGCGGCGCGACGCGAGGCCCCTATGGCAGCTACCCGAAAGGCCCCCTGACCATCGAGAACAAAGATGGCTTGGTCTATCGCGTATCGGATGACGCCCGAGCGCTCCTTGGCCACAGGCTCGCGGCCGCATTCGAGCACGCCCATCTGCTGGTTTTCCGCCCGCGCGATGCGAGCCCGGAAGCGCTGCAAAGGCTGTTGGACGCGGGTTGGTCGACGACCGATATCGTCACCCTGTCGCAGCTGGTGTCGTTCCTTGCATTCCAAATCCGCGTGATCGCGGGACTGCGGACACTCGCGGCGGCGCCTGATCGGAAACTTGCCGATGTCGGTTCCAAGACGCTTTTCACCGGCGCCTTGGCGTCCGGGCACATCTAGGCGGGAGAAAGCTCTCATGACCAAGTCAACCATCACCTATGCCGACAACCTTGAGCCCGTTTCCTTCACCCAGGAGGAACTTGGCTGGCTGCCATGGCTGGAGCCTTTTCCCGCGGACGAACTGACGGAGCGACACTGGGCGGGGCTTGTCGACGCGTCTCGCGCCAAGTCCCCTTACTTTCTCCTGCTGGCACGCGATCCGGACATTCTTCAGGCCAGAACCAAGACGGATAAGGACATTTTCTACAACACGAGTTCCGGCCTGCCACGCGCGGAACGCGAGCTCTCGGCCACCGCGACATCGCGATATAACGGCTGTATCTTCTGCGCGTCCGTTCATTCGCGCTTCGCCACCCAGTTCTCCAAGCGCAAGGACGATGTTCAACGCCTTCTGGATGAAGGTATCGGCGTGGAAATCGACACGCGCTGGAGCGCCATCATCGCGGCCTCGATCGCGTTGACTGCGACACCCGGCGAGTTTGAGGCTCAGCATATCGAGCGTCTGCGCGCTGCCGGACTTGATGACATCGAGATCGTGGACGTCATCAATGGCTCCGCGTTCTTCAACTGGGCGAACAGATTGATGCTCTCACTCGGAGAACCAACGCGCCCAGCCCCACGCTAGCAACGAAGCGGCGACGGTGACGTCACTGGGGGCCCCGTCTCCAATGGGCGCAAGGCTTTGCGCCCATACAGGCGCCCATCGTGACACATCATGTCCCTGCCGGCGGTGCCGCGCACACAAATGCGGCACCGTCGCTGCCACTCTACGAAGAGTGGAGGCAACCATCCCCTCACCACGGAACTCCACCGCGCATGTGAGCCGATGCCCCTGCTCGTCCCGCCGAGGCGGATTGCGAAGCCGAACCGGTCCTTGTGACCGATCTGTCCTGCGTAACCGCCTTCCGCTCGCCGGGGGATGCACGCTTGGGCGTGTCGGGTGACGTTAATCCGCGGTTCCTGCCAGCGTGACGGGTCGTGAGATGCGAGCACGTCCACTCGTGACGTCAGTGATCATTTGAACGATCTGCTGGGCAGCTGCCTCAGGAAGAGCCGCTTTGATAACCGCACCTGTCTCTGTGAAACTTTCGCCCAGGACTTGAACACCTCCGACACTTGCAAGCCGCGCGCGTACCAGTGCAAGGTCGGAGAACGTCGCGATGATGGTTGTTTCCTGAACGGCAAGGATCTCTACCAGAGGTGATGCGCGCAGGCAGGCCGCCGCAACCCCGCCATAGGCGCGGATGAGACCGCCGCTCCCAAGAAGGATGCCTCCGAACCAACGGGTCACCACGACCGCAACGGTATCGAGCTGAAGGCGATCGATGGCTTGCAGGATCGGCTTGCCGGCCGTGCCGCTGGGCTCGCCATCATCGCTGGACCGACAGGTCTGGCCTACCCGCCACGCCCAGCAGTTATGGTTGGCGGCAGGATGGGAATGGGCGGCGATCAAGGCTTTTGCTGCCTGCTCGCTCGCAACCGGTCCGGCGAAAGCAACAAACCGGCTCTTCTTGATAATCTGCTCGAGAGATGTGGCTCGTTCCAGCGTGAACATATGCCCACATAGCGCCGAAGTTGCGGTCCGGGCAACTGGAGGTCCCCCGGATGACTGATCCCTGGCATCAGTGGCCGGGGCGACCGATAAGGGCGCTCCAAAACAAGGATTTTCCGACAACCCATTCACGAGACAGCTTCGCCCCGCTACAAATCGGTTGTCATCCTTACCCATTCGGATCGTCCCCATGGCCACCAGCGTTACAGATCGTTTTCTCCGTTACGTCGTCATCGACACTCAATCCGACGCCAAGTCCTCGACACAGCCATCGACCGAGAAGCAGAAGAACCTTGGCCGTCTGGTGGTCGAGGAGCTCCTCGAGATCGGTATCTCCGACGCTCATCTCGACGAGCACGGGTATGTCTATGCGACCATTCCGTCGAATACGGCCAAAAACAACGTTCCTGTCATCTGCTTCTGCGCCCACATGGACACGGCTCCTGACTTCAGTGGCACCAACGTCAAGCCGCAGGTCGTCAGGAACTACCAGGGCGCTGACATCCCCCTACCGGGCGATCCGAGCCAAATCATCCGGGTCGTTGAAAATCAAGTGTTGAAGGACCTGATCGGCAACGACATCATCACGTCGGACGGCACGACGCTCTTGGGCGCCGACGACAAGGCCGGGATTGCCGAAATCGTGGCGGCGACCGAATTCCTGATCAACAACCCGGACATCAAGCACGGCACGATCCGCATCCTCTTCACCACCGACGAGGAGATCGGCCGCGGGGTTAACAAGGTCGACCTCAAAAAGCTCGGTGCCGACTTCGGCTACACGATGGACGGCGAGACGGCTGGCACCATTGAGGACGAGACCTTCTCCGCCGATGCGGTGGAGATTACCATCAAGGGCGTGGCGATCCATCCGGGGTTCGCCTACGGCAAGATGGAAAACGCCATCAGGATAGCCGGGGCCGTCATCGCGCGTCTGCCGAAGGACATGGCGCCCGAGACGACGAAGGGCCGTGATGGTTTCATCCATCCGACCGGCGTTTCCGGAGTGATGGAAAAGGCGACACTCAGCTTCATCATCCGCGACTTCACGGAGGATGGCCTCAAGAGCAAGGAGGCCCTGCTGGAAAAGATCACCAAGGAGGTGATGGAGGGTTATCCGGGTTCCAGCTACACCTTCACCGTCAAGGAACAGTACCGCAACATGAAGGTCGTGCTCGACCGGCATCCGGAGATCGTCGACTACGCGGTTGAAGCGATCCGCCGCGCTGGAATGACGCCGGTGCGCGGTTCTATTCGCGGCGGCACGGACGGTTCGCGCCTCTCGTTCATGGGGCTTCCTTGCGCCAATATCTTCGCTGGCGGCCATGCCTTCCATTCCCCACTGGAATTCGTCAGCAGCCAGGACATGGAAAAAGCAGCGAAGACTATTGTCGAGCTCGCCAAACTCTGGGAGGAGCGCGCGTAAGCGCCGCTTCTCCTTGGGACCATGTGAAGGACTGTTTTTGAGGCAGACACTTCGACTCCCCCTGCCCTTCACGAAGATCTGGTTAGGCCGACGAACCAAAGCCTTGCTTCGGCTTCGTGCCATGTCCGGACGTTGAATGAGGCCCCTCTGCGCGGGAGTCCGGCATTTCAGACTATGGTGCGGATAGGACTGGGTCTCCGCCTGAACTCGTTTGAATTTGAGCTATGTCACTAAATGCCAAGAACCTGTCCCCATGTGTCAAGCTGGGAAACCCCTCCTCGTGTAAACTGAACCATGGAGGCACCTATGCGTATATTCTCTGAGCCCTGATCAGGTTGCGGGCGCTCGGTTGGCTTGTGTGCAGAGGTGTAGGCTTCAGGCCTGACAGCGGTCGTTCTCGAAGGAGGAGTCCATGACAGCGGATTCGAGCCCGGACGCATACTCAGTCGACCACTTTTTCTCCGCGCCGTCTGCCCGACTTGATCGCTGGCGCGATGTTCATGCGGCTGCCAGAGCTTGGGTCAATCGCGAGGTTGAGCGGCATGCCGTCGAGGCAGCGCTCGACGAGGTTGGGGTCATCGAGGAGTATTACGCATTCCCTGGCCCGGAGCTGATGGCGGCGCTGCGTGAGCAGCTTCAAGACGAAGACCCAACCGGCTTCTTATCACTTTCCAAACGGATATCGCTTGCCATTATCACTGGGAACTACAAGCACGATCCCAAAGAATGGGAAACGGCGGACGACATCTTCGCGAAACCTGCCGATCTTCTCCCACCCGCGATCGGGGCACAGCCGCAGACCCGCCCCTACTTCGAGCTCTTGCTCGTAACGCCCGCCCCCGCTCCGCGATGGCCGCACATCATCGCTGAGTTTCGCCGATTGCGTCGGCCGGAAGACGCATTCGTCTACGAGGTCGTTCCCGTGGCCAGCCTCGAAGATGCGATCTGTGCCATCGTGCTTAATCCTGACATAGCGGCGGTGGCCCTCTATGAAGGCTTCGCCTTGAAGTCGCGCTACGATGCCCCGGTTCTCCGCCGGGTCATTGCAGCTCAAAAAGCAGCATTGGAGAAGGCCGGTGAAGCCGATCTGGCGCTTCTTCTTGCGGACAGACTAAAGGCAATCCGGCCGGAGCTCGATATCTACTTGTTGTCCGACAGGCGGGTGGAAAGGCTTGCCGGCGATCCGCGCGCCACGATCTTTCGCCGCGTCATGTATCAGATCGAAGAACCGTTGGAACTTCACCTGTCCATTCTAGAGGGCATCGAGGCGCGATACGAGACACCGTTCTTCGATAATCTCAAGCACTACGCTCAACGTCCGATCAGCACGTTTCACGCCCTCCCGATTGCTAGGGGCAAGTCTGTCTTCCGATCACCGTGGATCCGCGACATGGGCCAGTTCTACGGGATCAACCTATTCCTGGCGGAAAGCAGTGCGACCACGGGCGGCCTTGATAGTCTGCTTGAGCCGACCGGCAACATCAAACGAGCGCAGGAAATGGCTGCGCGCGCGTTCGGCGCCGACCGTGTATTCTTTGTAACCAATGGAACCAGCACGTCCAACAAGATGGTGCTTCAGGCGCTCGTGGCCCCGGGCGACATCGTTATCCTTGACCGCAATTGCCACAAGTCGCACCACTATGGGCTAGTGCTGTGCGGCGCCCAGCCTCTCTACGTCGAGGCATTTCCGATGCCGGAATTCTCGATGTACGGAGCGGTGCCACTGCGCACGATCAAGAAGGCACTGCTGGATCTGAAGGCGGAGGATCGGCTCGACCGCGTCAAAATGGTCGACCTGACCAACTGTACCTTCGACGGCCATATCTACAATGTCCGTCGCGTGATGGAAGAATGTCTCGCGATCAAGCCGGACCTCATCTTCCTCTGGGACGAGGCGTGGTTTGGTTTTGCGCGGTGGTCGCCGTTCCTCCGGCCGCGAACCGCCATGGGGGCCGCAGCCGACATTGAAGCCTGGATGAGAAGCGCTGACGCTCTCGCCAAGTATGAACGTCACCGCGCCGAAATCGGCGAAAGCCCATCGCGGGAGACCCTGCTGGACACCCATTTAGTGCCAGATCCCCGCGCCATTCGGTTGCGGGTTTACCAGACAAATTCGACCCACAAGTCGATGTCAGCCATCCGCCAGGGGTCGATGGTTCTGGTCAAAGATGTCGACTTCCCCACAGTAGAAGCGCAGTTTCACGAGGCCATCTTTACGCATGCCTCGACCAGCCCCAATCAGCAAATCATCGCGAGCCTTGATGTCGCGCGGCGGCAGATGGAACTCGAAGGTTACGGCCTCGTGATGAATGCGATGGAGGTTGCGCTGGATATCCGTCGCGAGGTCAACGCTCATCCGCTGATAGCGAAATACTTCCGCATCGTCGGAGCGGATGGAATGATTCCTGAAGAATACCGCACCAGCGGCTTCATCGATTTTCTGGCTCCCGGTACTCGATGGGACGATCAGTTACGCAGTATGCGGGAGGACGAGTTCTGCCTCGACCCGACGCGTATGACATTGGTCTGCGGTACTGCGGGCTTCGACGGGACATCCTTTAAGGGATTGCTTGCATCCGAGTACAATATCCAGGTCAACAAAACGTCCCGAAACTCCGTCTTGCTGCAATCGAACATCAATAACACGCGCAGCGACGTGGCTCAGCTGATCAGCATCCTCCTGAGGATCTGCAACAGCATCGAGACCCGCCTCATGCAGGGCGGTGAAGGCGAGCGACAGGCGTTCGCGGCCCGGGTGCACAGCCTGATGAAAGACGTACCTGATCTGCCGGACTTCAGCCGATTTCATGAAGCGTTCCGCTATGACGCCGGGGCAACAACGCCTGAAGGTGATATTCGCGGTGCATTCTTCGCCGCCTATGCGCCGGAGGATTGCGAATACGTTCGACTGGACAGCCCAGAGTGCGACAAACGTCTCCGCGAAGGACCGGAGATGGTTTCGGCCAACTTCGTGATTCCCTACCCGCCAGGGTTTCCGATCATGGTGCCGGGTCAGGTAATCACCCAGGCCGCCATCAATTTCATGCGTCAACTCGATGTGAAAGAGATCCACGGCTACGAGAAAGCGAAAGGGCTCAAGCTGCTCAGGCCAGACGCGATCATGAGCAAGAACGATGCTCGCGCAACCTCGAGCGCCCGCAGACGGTCACAGGCAGCATAAAGGATGCACTAAGTCTCGCGCGGGGTTTGCACTCGAATGAAAGGGAAGGGACATGTTTGCATGGTTCGCCAATACGCTTCGTACCTATCCTGAAATCGCTCTTTTTCTCTCTCTGGGCATCGGGTACTACGTGGGGAGTTTTTCCTACCGCGGTTTCAGCCTCGGCGCGGTCACCTCGACCCTCATCGCGGCCGTCATTATCGGACAAATCGGGATCACGATTTCCCCGAACGTCAAAGCGACCTTCTTCCTGATGTTCTTATTCGCCGTAGGTTACGGCGTTGGTCCGCAATTCGTCCGCGGCATTGCCAAAGACGGAACTCCACAGGCGTTGTTTGCAGTCGTCGTTGCCGTGCTTTGTCTTGCCGCTTCCATTGTGGCTGCGCGCGTCGCTGGGTACGACATCGGATACACTGCGGGTTTGTATGCCGGCTCGCAGACCATCTCGGCGTCGATGGGGCTCGCTACGGATGCCATCAATCGCTTAGGCCTTCCATCGGATCAGACCAAGGCCCTTCTCGATGCCATGCCGGTTGCTTATGCCGTCACGTACATATTCGGAACAGTGGGCTCAGCCGTCATTCTCGCTCTGCTCGGCCCGAAGCTGCTCGGCGTCGATCTCGTCCAAGCTTGCAAGGATTACGAAGCCCGTCTGGGAGGCGGGAAAGAACTTGGGGGAGAAGGCTCCGTTTGGCACCGCTGGGAGCTGCGCGCTTTTCGCCTGCGGTCGGGTGCTCGCGCCGCCGGAATGAAGGCGGTTGAGGCGGAGGAGCTCGTACCCGACGCCCGCGTCTTCATCGAGCGCATTCGCCGCAACGGAAAAATCGAGGATGCGACGGCTGATACCGTGCTGCAGGAAGGCGATATCGTAGCGGTGGCCGGTCCCCGCGAAACGCTGGTGAACCTCATCGGGCGAGCAGCCGACGAGGTCGAGGACCCAGAACTCCTCGACGTTAAGGCAGAGGGCTTCGACGTCTATGTCACCAACAAGGATGTGGATGGAAAGACGCTTTCTGAACTTGCCCAACTCCCGCAGGCTCGCGGGGTTTTTCTTCGTCGCATCTTACGCGGTGCACTCGCCACACGCATTCCCATTCTTCCGAACACAGTGATCAATCGCGGTGATATTCTGACGATCGTGGGTCGCTCACAGGATACGGCGGCGCTCGCCAAACTTCTCGGCTATCCCGACCGGCCGAGCGATGTCGCAGATGTCGCGTTCATCGGGGGAGCCATCACGCTCGGCGCCCTCATCGGCGCCCTTGTCTTCAAGGTAGGCGGATTGCCACTCACGCTGTCGACGGCTGGGGGCGCTTTGATCGCAGGACTTGTTTTCGGCTGGCTGCGAGCAGTGAGACCCATGTTCGGCCGGATTCCGTCGTCAACCGTCTGGTTCATGAACTCAGTCGGCCTCTCCATGTTCATCGCCGTGGTCGGCATATCGGCAGGTCCCGGTTTCGTCAAAGGGCTTCAAACCCAAGGCATCGGTCTCTTCATCTGGGGCATCTGCGCGACATCGGTGCCGCTGATTCTCGCGATGTTTGTGGGCAAATACGTCTTCCGCTTCGATCCTGCGATTTTGCTTGGATGCTGCGCTGGGGCGCGCACGACGACGGCCGCGCTCGGCATGATCTGTGAAACCGCCAAGAGCCAAGTACCGGCGCTCGGCTATACCGTCACCTATGCCGTCGGCAACACGCTACTCACCATCTGGGGGATGATCATCGTCATGTTGATGACCTAGCATTCGCGAATTTGGAGAGAGAACCATGGACCTCGTGAGATTGCGCAGCTTCGAGAAGTTGAGCCCGTTCGAGATCAAGGATGAACTTATCGAGATAGCAAAACAGACGGCGCAGACCTCGGCACTGGCGTTTCTGAATGCCGGTCGCGGGAACCCGAACTGGGTCGCCACCACACCGCGCGAGGGCTTCTTCCTGCTTGGTCAGTTCGCCATCACCGAAAGCCGGCGGGTGATGAGCAAGGCTGCGGGAATTGGCGGAATGCCTAAAGCCGACGGTATCGCTCATCGTCTTGACGTCTGGCTTGCGGAGCGCAAGTCATCGCCCGGCGCCGCCTTTCTGACCGCGATGGTTGCGTTCGCCGTCGAGAAGTTCAACTTCAAGCCGGATGCCTTCGTCCACGAACTCGTCGACTCGATCATTGGCGACAACTACCCGGTCCCAGACCGGATGCTCGTCCACAACGAGAGGATCGTGCATGAATACCTCATGTGGGCGATGTGCGGCCAACCCCGCCCGGCTGGCCAGTATGACCTTTACGCAGTTGAGGGCGGCACGGCCGCCATGTGCT
The DNA here is from genome assembly GCF_015694465.1 of Microvirga alba. Lineage (GTDB taxonomy): Bacteria > Pseudomonadota > Alphaproteobacteria > Rhizobiales > Beijerinckiaceae > Microvirga > Microvirga alba. Next base: position 464,860 of record NZ_JADQDO010000001.1, on the reverse strand, counting down.
ATATCTTCAAGTCGCTAAAAGCGAACCGGCTGCTCAATCCTGGCGATACGATAGCGCTTGGCACGCCGATTTTTACGCCGTACCTCGAAATGCCTCATCTCGAGGATTATGGCCTGAACGTAATCCATGTCGCGGCGCACCAAGAGAACCGGTTCCAGTTCACCGACGCCGAGCTCAAAAAGCTCGAGGATCCGAAGGTCAAGGCGTTCTTCGTGGTGAACCCAGGCAATCCCTATGCGGTCGCCATGAGCAAGGAGACCATCGACAAGATCGTGACCTTGGTGGAGACGAAGCGGCCAGATCTGATGTTGCTGACCGACGATGTCTACGGAACATTTGTTAAGGGGTTCCGCGGATTGCTGGGCGCCCTTCCTCGCAACACAATCGGGGTTTATTCCTATTCCAAGTATTTTGGCTGTACAGGCTGGCGGCTGGGCGTCATCGCGATCCATCAAGACAACGTCTTCGACAAAGCCATCGCCGAACACCCTGAAAGTGTTCAGGCCGCATTGGACGCACGCTACGGCGCATTGACCCTGAAGCCACGGGAGATCAAGTTGATCGACCGCATCGTCGCAGACAGCCGCGACGTTGCGCTCAATCATACGGCCGGGCTCTCCTTGCCGCAGCAGGTGATGATGAGCCTGTTCTCACTCGCCGAGATGATGGACGAGGCCAAGACCTATCAGAGGGCCTGCATGGAGATCGTGCAGGCCCGCTTGGACCGGATGGTTGAAGGGCTTGGCATCGAAGTGCCCGACAACCCTCTCCATGACAGATACTATGGGCTGGTCGATTTCGAGTTCTGGGCGAACAAATATGTCGGCCCGGAGGTCGTAGCGTACATGAAGGAGCATATCCACCCGCTGGATATCGTGTTCCGCTTGGCTGAAGATTACGGAATTGTGCTGCTGAACGGAGGCGGTTTTTCCGCGCCGGACTGGTCCGTACGCGTCTCATTCGCCAACCTTGACGATGAAGTCTACAGCCAGATCGGCCGCGCCACCCGGGCGGTGGCCCGCGGTTATCGCCAAGCCTTCGAGGCTTACACCATGGCATCCAAGAAGGCGCGGATCGCCTAGGCGTGAAAAGGGGTGCTCGAACACTTGGAGTCAGGAGTGCCGCGACGGCACTGGGATTCTGGTTTCTGACCGTGAGCGGCAGGTTGCGTGCGCGTCAGCTTGACTAGACAGGCGTGCGGAGGGTGCAACATGGATTTCTTCGTATCGGCCATGCGGCACAATCCGGAGCTTGCTATCTTCCTGACGATAGCGATCGGCTTCCTCATCGGCCGCATCAGGTTTCGAAGCTTCAGCCTCGGGATTGTCGTTGGCTGCCTTTTGGCCGGGGTGCTGATCGGCCAACTCGACATCAAGATTTCGCCTTTGGTCAAAACGGTCTTCTTCGACCTCTTTCTCTTCACCACGGGATATAAGGTTGGGCCGCAATTCTTCCGCGGGCTGAAAAGCGACGCAATCCCTCAAATGGCTCTAACCGTTCTTGTGTGCGTCGTTTGCCTGCTCACGGCGTTCGGCTTTTCAAAGCTGTTGGGATATGACGTCGGAACGGCGGCCGGCCTTCTTGCAGGTGCTTTCTCGGAGTCGACTGTGATTGGCACTGCTGGGGAGGCAATCCAACGTTTGGCCATTCCCGAGACGGAGAGGACCACGCTGGTCAACAATATCCCCGTTGCCTATGCAGTAACCTACCTCGTCGGAACGGCCACGCTGGTTTGGTTTCTGCCCACGATCGGTCCCAAACTCATGGGAATCAATCTTCGGGAAGAGGCTATTCGATTCCATGCGGATACTATGAAGTCTGATGAAACTGCGGAAGGCGTCATGTCTGCCGCTCGTTCATTCGACGTGCGAGCTTATCGTGTCACCTGTCCGACGCTGATCAATAAGACGATAGCCGAGCTTGAGAGCCTCCCTCAGCCCACCCGCGTGTTTATTGTGCGTGTTCGTAGCGGAGACCAGGTCATGGAGTCAGCACCAGATCTGGTCATCCGGGAGGGCGACGTCATTGCGGTGATCGCGCGACAGGGAATCCATGCAACGCGCGGGAGCACAATCGGTCCCGAAGTCAGCGACCCCGTCCTCCTCGACATTCCACTGGAGGCCTTGGATGTCGTAATCACGAACCGATCCATACAAGGCAAGTCGCTGGCGGACTTAGCGCGTCTTCATTTTGCCCGGGGCGTGTTTCTGTCCAAGCTCACGCGAGCTGGGCTTGAAATGCCAATCTCGCCGGAAACCCGCGTCGATCGGGGGGACGTGATGCGCGTTATTGGAACCTTACCCGAAGTCGAGCGCGCGGTTCAGGAGCTGGGCTATCCCGATCGACACACAGCGGCGACAGACATGGTTTTCGTCGGGATCGGTATCTTTCTCGGCGGCTTGGTCGGCCTCCTTTCCGTAGTGGTCTGGAGCGTGCCGCTTACCCTTACCGCGAGCGGCGGCGCGCTGGTCATGGGTTTGGTCTTTGGATGGCTCAGGTCAGTCTATCCTTTTTTCGGCCGCATTCCGGAACCAGCGATTTGGATATTCGATACCGTTGGGCTTTGTATATTCATCGGTATTGTCGGCCTGAGCGCCGGGCCGAGTTTTATCTCGGGTTTGCAGACAGCCGGCCTGAGCCTGGTCGTCGTCGGCTTGGTGTCAGCCCTGCTTCCTCATACGCTGGGGATCCTCTTCGGCCGCTACGTCCTGAAGATGAATCCCCTTATTGTCCTGGGTGCCTGTGCTGGGGCCGGCACGATTACCGCTGCCCTTCGTGCGTTACAGGACGAGGCGCAAAGCAGCATTCCGGCCCTAGGTTATACGGTTCCCTATGCCATCGGAAATATTCTTCTAACAGCCTGGGGGCCGGTTCTCGTTGCGATGATGACTATCTGAAAAGAGGAACCGCAATGAGCCCGGACCGGGCTCGGCATGCGGGTCGCGGTGTCACCGATGGGCGCTGGGCCGCAAGCGCAGGACTGGCCGACCATGTCATGTGTCCGCAGCCGTCCGCTCAAACCTGTGATCGTCCGACACGCGGGTTCCGACCCGTTGACAGTGCACGAGTGATCTTGAGCGGGACAGGACAGGTGAAATGCGCCTGCAATTCCCAACCGTCACTCGCTGAGCAATCCGAGGGGCTCGCCGCATAGGCGTTTACAAGCCGCTCTGGCCTCCTCGATTTCGCCGTCGGAATTTGGGATGAAACCATCCAGATCGGTAGGCTTATCGTCGGCGATGCTCGGCGCGCCACGATTTCGGGGTCTGGCCCGACCAGCGCCGGAAGGCCCTTGTGAAGGCGCCGGCCTCCGAATAACTGAGCGCGGCCGCGACCTGGCCAAGGGTTATGTTGGTGGCGGCGAGCAATTGGCGTGCAATCTCGAACCGCATTTCATCGACAATCGCGCTGAAGTCGGTCCCCTCGGCAACCAGGCGTCGGTGCAGGGTACGGCGGTGTATTGCGAAGTAGCTCGCAACCTCGCCGGCAGAGCATTTATTCTTCAGAAGCCGCGACCGCAGCGCACGACGCACCTCATCCCGAAAGTCCCTGTTGGGAACGGCTTCCAGCTCGGCAATCCGTTCCTCGAAAATCTGGCGAAAAACCGCATCCGCTCCAGCGATGGGAGAGGCGAGCCAGCTTGCCGAGAAGACAAGAGTGGCCGCCTCTTCGTTAAACCGCAGAGGCGCCCGGAAAAAATCACGATAGGGCTGCGGATCCGCGGGCTGCTTCCTCGGCAGAAGAACCTCCGCCGCGACCCATCGTGGGCCGCATATCGCCGCCAGCGACTGGAAAGCCGTGGCAAGCGATGCATCGGCTATTTGATCCGCACTCTCGCCGACAGGCGCATAGACACGCAGGCTCAGCATTGCCTCGCCGCCGCTCACGACGAGCTTGGGAACAGCGACACGGTTTTGGAGATGGAGGTGCCTGACGAGACTCTCCAGGGCGCCCCCAACGGTCTTGGAGTGTTGCATAAGGCAGCCGACGATCCCCATGGAAGAGATCGTCGCTTTCCGGCCGACCAGCAAACCGAGATGGGGGCATCGGGTGCGCGTGGCGGCTAGAGTCAGCAGCTTGTTGAGGCTTGAGAAGGCAATCACATTACTTGCCTCCTCAAACAGGCGAGGATCGAGACCAGCCTCCCGGATGACGCTTTCGGGATCGGTCCCGAAATCCTGCAAAACGGGGATCAACTCCTTGATCACGCCCAGATGAATGAAGCCGGCTTTGACTGGGATTCGGCGAGGATGGTCGACTGCGAGATGTTCGTTGGCCTTCGGGTGCAGAACCGCTGAATCCTTCATCGGCCAATCTGCAGCGGAAAGGTCTGTATCCATTTGGAGATCTCCCAACAGCAAGCCCCCACCGTCGGCAATGTCGATGTCTCCCGCTCGGGACGCCGCAGCGTCTCGACGACCTTCCTGTGATGACTTGCCTTCGCCTCGGAGTCTCAGAATGACAAGAAATTCACATCGGCAAATTGCGTTTGGTCAGTCGGTGGCGCTTTGTGCGAAACTTTCATTCCTCATCTGTGACTTTTATTCTTGGAAGCCACATGAAGGACGGGCAGTTCACGGATCCGAACGGGCCCGCGTTGTCGTGCCGCTTCGGTGTAGACGGCATGGGCCGCGGATTATCCTCATGAAGCCGAAACACGTCCCGGCTTATGTTAAGCATAGTTCTGCCCCCTCCATCACTTCGAGGGACGTTAATTTCTGTCTATCCTAAAAGAACAACAGACAGCATTTGTTGTTGTAGGATAAGAATTATATGAATTTTATCGTATTTTGGCCGAACGATCGTGGCGTTTATCTTTTGACTTTACAAAGGATTACGTTCAGGCTTTCCTACCATTAGATCACAGAGCGAATTAAGGCTGTGCTTTTGCGCGGCTTCGCTCGCGTGTATCTACCGCAATCGAGAAAGGTTAGGTCCGCCTCACCCGCCCAAGCTTCTCGGATAAGCGTGCAACTTCCAGTGGCATCTACGAGGTGACGCGCCGCAGGTCTACGATCCTGTCGCGCTGCTTCGACGAGCGTGAAATCCTTTATGCTGCTCGTGTCGGCGGTCAGATAGGATCTAAAGCAACGCGCGAAAAGATGGGTCCCAGCTTTTCGCAAAAAGCGTTGCGACAAGAATGAAACAGGCCTCACGCTCCGATCCCGATTTTTTTGCGCAATGCTGTAGCGCAGTGCTCCAATCAATCGATCTTCCGTGACAAGTGCACTCTTCTGTGCATGGTCTCGTGCGAAATAGATAACGCCGTCTAAAGAGCTATTCATGATCCCCTGGGCCTTACTCGATACAGCAGCGATTCCTGGTGAAGGCGGCGAGCTGCGCCTTAAGAAGCGCGGGGCCGAGTTCTCAATCATGTTGGGTAACAACGAACTGATGAATAGCCGTCTCAGTGGTTCCGAGGAGGCGCTCGCCAGACTGTCCTGCCTGAGAATACGGGGCCGCCAGCGGGCGAAGATTCTTATTGGTGGGTTGGGCATGGGCTTTACGCTCCGCGCTGCGCTTGCTGAACTCGGCTCTGATGCTCAGGTCACCGTGGCTGAACTGGTACCCGCTGTCGTGGCATGGGCACGAGGTCCGATGGCCGAAGTATTTGGCGATAGCCTTGCGGATCCGCGCGTCAGCATCTGCGAAGACGATGTCGGCCGTCTGATAAGGTGCGGCCGGTCAGCCTACGATGCGATCCTGCTAGACGTCGACAATGGCCCCGAGGGACTGACCCGCGAGGCTAATGATAGCCTCTACGACTTGGCAGGGCTAAGCGCCGCCCGGACGGCGCTGTCGCCTGGTGGCGTCTTAGCTGTGTGGTCCTCGGCACCGAATCGAAACTTCACCCACCGACTTCGCAAGGCAGGATTTCGCGTGGATGAGGTAGGTGCGCGCGCCAACGGACGACGTGGTGGCGCAAGACACACGATTTGGATTGCGACCAAACAAGGGGGCCCTCATGCCCCGCAGGCACACACCTAGGATGATAGTGCTATGTGCGCTTCGTCTCCTATCGGCGCCATCCCGAAATTTTCGTGTCGGAACTTCGGAATGTCTTGAATTGGGTCAGACTCTGAAATTCCCCTGTCCCTCGCAAACCTCTGCCTAGCCCCCCGACGAGCGGACCAGAAAGTGGCACTTCGCTTCGTGCCAGAACCGACCATTCAGGTTCAGGTGTCATGTCGGCTCATGGACGAGGTCCCGCTCGCGGCGAGGCGATTGCGTACGCAGCCGCCAAGGGACTTTCCATCTTGACGTCGATCAATAGCGATCGACGTCGACCACGGTTTCGGCGAAAGCCTGCGGTGCTTCTTGCGGCAGATTGTGCCCTATGCCGCCCGTGACGACCCGGTGAGCATATTTGCCTGAGAATTTCGTCGCGTAGGAGCTGGCGTCCGCGTGTGGCGCACCATTGGCATCGCCTTCCATTGTAATGGTGGGCACGGTGATGATCGGGCCTTCGGCGAGCCGCTTTTCCAGATCGTCATACCTCGGATCGCCGGCCGCCAAGCCAAGACGCCAGCGGTAATTATGGATGACGATGCTGACGTGATCCGGGTTATCGAAAGACGCCGCAGTGCGGTCGAATGTAGCGTCGTCGAAATCCCACTTCGGCGAAGCGATCTGCCAAATGAGCTTGGCAAAGTCGTGCCGGTATTGATCGTAGCCAGCTCGGCCGCGGTCGGTGGCAAAATAAAACTGGTACCACCATTGGAGCTCAGCCTTGGGCGGCAACGGCATCTTGCCGGCTTCCTGGCTGCCGATCAGATAGCCGCTCACGGAGACGAGCGCCTTGCAGCGCGCCGGCCAGATCGCTGCGATAATATCGGCCGTCCGCGCCCCCCAATCAAAACCACCGAGGATCGCCTTCTCGATTTTGAGAGCATCCATCAAGGCGATGATATCGACGGCGACCACCGATTGCTGGCCATTCCGGAACGCTTCACTTGAAAGAAAGCGGGTCGAGCCATAGCCGCGCAGATACGGGAGGATCACCCTGTAGCCTACCGACGCCAGCAACGGAGCGACGTCGACATAGCTGTGAATGTCGTAGGGCCAGCCGTGTAGAAGAATGACCACAGGGCCAGTCGCAGGGCCGGCTTCAGCGTATCCAACGTTCAGGGCGCCAGCATCGATCTGCTTGAGCGAACCGAACGACGTGTTCGTCCCCGGCTTGATCGCCGGGGATGCCCCTCTGCTGGTTTGTGCCTCCGCCGAACCAATCATGGCGAGTTCGGCAGCAGCAACGGTCATGGCGGCAGTGCTCAAGAATCGGCGGCGATCATGATTGACGTATTCGGACATTGACATCTCTCCCGTTTGCGAGAGGAAAAAGGTGGGAATGACGTGCACACCGCCCACCTCCTTCCCATCACCGCAGCGATCTGAACGCCGCTCGAACCTCCTTGGTGAAGAGTTCCGGTTGCTCCCAGGCGGCGAAGTGCCCGCCTTTGTCGAGCCGATTGTAATAAATCAGTTTGGGAAACGCTTTCTCTGCCCAACTCCGTGGGGCTGCATAGATTTCATCCGGAAAGACGCTCACGGCAACCGGGATGGCGACGTGTTTCGGGGCGAAAAAGGCGAGCTTGTTTTCCCAATAGAGACGAGCCGAGGAGACCGCCGTATTCGTCAACCAATAGAGCGTGACGTTGTCGAGAATGTCGTCTCGGGTAAGCCCCTCAGGCTGGCCGTCAAAGACGCGCGCGATGAGCGCATAACTACGCGCGTCGTGGTCGAGCATCCAAGCAGCGAGGCCGACAGGTGAATCCTCGATCCCGTACAGCGTTTGAGGGCGGTTCCCCATCTCTTGGGCGTAGGCCGCGCCGTGCTTGTAGAAAAAATCGAGCTGATCGTATGCATGCCTCTCGTCGGCTGAGAGACCGGACGGCGCTGGGTCGCCGAGTTGGAGTGCCTTTGCGACGTCGTCCGGGACAGTGGCGGGCATGTTGGTGTGAATGCCGAGCAATTCCGGAGGAGCCTGCAAGGCCATCTGCTCCGAGACCGCATCACCCCAATCGCCGCCTTGCGCCACAAATCGTGTGTATCCGAGGCGCTTCATGAGGTCGATCCAGGCGCGTGCTATGCGAACGGGGTCCCAGCCGGTTGTGGTCGGCTGCCCTGAAAACCCGTGGCCCGGCAGCGACGGAATCACGACGTCGAAGGCGTCCGATGCGTTTCCGCCATAAGCCGTTGGGTTCGTCAGCGGTTCGATGACCTTCAACTGCTCGATGATCGAGCCGGGCCACCCATGCGTGATGATGACCGGCAGCGCATTCTCATGCTTCGAACGAACGTGGATGAAATGAATGTCCAGCCCGTCGATGTTTGTCGTGTATTGCGGCAAGGCATTCAGCCTCGCTTCGACCTTGCGCCAGTCGTAATCTGTCTGCCAATAGCGCGCGAGTTCGCGCATCGTCGCGAACTGCACGCCTTGCGATTCATCCGTTACCGTTTCCCGCTTTGGCCACTTTGTCTCGGCGATGCGGCGCCGGAGGTCGACGAGCGCCTCTTCCGGAACGTTGACGCGGAAGGAGCGGATTGCGGTGTCCTCGGTTACTGTACTCGGTGTCGGGGGCGCCGCGGCTAGCTGCGTGGGGATCAGACTCACAGCGATCGCCGCAGCTGATGTGGCAAGAAATACGACGGCTGAATTGGTAAGAAAGAGCATCGCCTTTCTCCTTTCTCGACAAGCGAACTTGAGCGCGGTGAATAGGCTTCATCGAGGCTAGACTCGGATGGACCACACGGCAGCGGAACTCAGACGTTCAAGGTGTCAGGGCGTCTCGCGCCAGAAGGCCTATGCGATGACATAGTGAAAGCGGATCCCATCTACCCGGACCACGTGATGGGCGACCTCACCGAACGGCGCCTGCACCACCTGCGGCAAGGCCGGGCTCGCGGTGCAGAGGGCGGCCAGCATAACGAGCGAAGCGAATACGCGCATCGGCTACTCTCCTCTCCCCCGGCAGTTCGACTGCAAGGCCCCGTCAATACAACTTGTCGAGCGTGATCGGCAGCGCGCGCACCCGCTTTCCGGTGGCGTGGTAGATCGCATTGGCAATCGCCGCCGCGACACCCACGATGCCGATCTCGCCCAATCCTTTCACCCCGAGTGGATTAACGATCTCATCCTTTTCATCGACGAAGATCACCTTGATGTCCTGCACGTCGGCGTTCACCGGAACATGGTATTCCGCGATGTTCGCATTCATGATGCGGCCGAACGCGTGATCGATCAGCGTTTCCTCGTGCAGGGCCATTCCGATACCCCACACGACGCTACCCATGACCTGGCTGTGCGCCGTCTTGGCGTTCAGGATTCGCCCGGCAGCAACGGCGCTGACGACGCGCGTGACGCGGACGACGTTGAGCTGCTCATCCACCTTCACCTCCGCGAAGATCGCAGAATGCGTGTTATGGGCATGTGAGCTGTCCCTCGCGAAGCGGGTGGTCTCTTCCCGTACGATGCGGTCCACGCCGTCGTGCTGCATTGCATCCGCGATCGATACCGCTCGGGCCGCATCCCGCCTGCTGACGATCATGCCGCCGGAGAGGACAACCTCTTCCGGAGCGGCGGTTGCGAGAGGCGAGTTCGGCATTTCCTTCGCCAGGCGCAGCAACTCTTTGAGAACTGCGCGGGATGTCGTCACGATTCCATTCGACACCGAGGCCGCTATCCAGGACCCGCCCTCCACCGGCGACTGTGGCAGCGTTGAATCGCCCAGCCTGATGTCGACGCCGTCTAACGGAAGTCCAAGCATATCGGCAGCAACCTGCGCCATGATCGTATAGGTTCCAGTGCCGATGTCGGATGTCGCGCACGAAACCTCCGCGTGTCCGTTCGCCGTGAGTGCGATCCGAACGGCGATCGGTACCTGCAACGCCTCCCAGATGCCCGTTGCCATGCCCCAGCCGACCAATTCGCGACCGTCGCGCATCGCGCGAGGTTCCGGGCTGCGCTTGTCCCAACCGAACGCCTCCGCGCCCTGCCGGTAGCATTCGCGCAGGTTCTTGCTGCTGAAGGGAAGGCCGCTACTCTGGTCACGCTCAGAGTAGCACTTCAGGCGAAACTCCAACGGATCGAGCTTGAGCGCGACGGCAAGCTCATCCATCGCGGCTTCGAGCGCATAGACTCCTGTCGTTGCGCTCGGCGCTCGCATGTCGCACGACGTGGAGAGATCGAGCCGCACCAGATTATGCGCGTATTTCGCGTTGGCACTCTTGTAGAGCAGGCCGGACCAGGTGGTTTCATTCCGGTGAAAGTTTTCGTACTGCGACGTCACCGTGGTCGCGTCGTGCGAGATCGCGTTAAGCGTTCCGTCAGTTTCGGCACCCAGATCGATGCGTTGGATCATGGCAGGCCTGTAGCCAAGCGAGTACATCTGCTGGCGCGTGAGTACGACACGGACCGAGCGCTCCAGCGCACGCGCCGCCAAGACGGCCAAAACGACCTGATATTGCGGCCTCAACCCGGATCCGAACGCGCCGCCGACAAACGGCGACATGACGCGCACATCCTCCGGCTTCAGATTGAAAACGTTGCACACGTATCCGTGCACGTTCTGTACACCTTGGGTCTTGTCGTAGATCGTGATCTTTCCGCCGCCCTCCCAGATCACAGTCGAAGCATAGGGCTCCATGGGATTGTGATGTTCGATTGGAACGTAATATTCGCCATGGTGCCGCACGGGGGACGATGCCAGGGCGCTCGCCGTATCGCCTCGCGGTTTTGCGGGAGCCTTCAGGGAAACGACGTCGTTCAGCTTGCTGTACAAGTCGGTGACGTGCTTCTCCGGCTCATATTCTACGTGCACAAGCGAGGCGGCGAAGCGCGCCGTTTCGGAATTTTCAGCCAATACCAATGCAATCGGCTGTCCGCTGAACCTGATCCTGTCGTCATATAGCGGACGGAACGGCGAGCCCTGGTCAGGCGCTACCGCATCCTTATAAGCCTTATCATCGTCGGCCATCGGTGGCCGGTTCTCATGCGTTAATACGGCGACAACGCCGCCGACGCTTATAGCTTCGCTGACATCAATCCTTGCGATGCGTCCCTTTGCAATCGCTGAGCCAATGACACTGGCATGAACGAGGCCCGGTGCATTGAATTCGCCGGCATACTTCGCCCCTCCCGTGACTTTGTCACGCCCGTCGACACGTGAGGTAGCACTACCGATATAAGGAGCCATTGGCTTGCTTGCTTCGCCTTGTTCAGCGGCAACCGTTGCGGAGGAAACAGCTTGTCCATGTGTGAGCACGCCGACAGCGACAGCACCTTGCAGGACAGTTCGGCGGCTGATGTCGCCTCGGTGTGAAGGTGTCGAGCGATCACGTGGCATCGTTCCCCTCACGCGATTTTCTTATTGTTTTGAGACTGCGGCGTGCCATGTGCGGCCTGTATCAGTGCGCGAACGATGGTGCGGCGGGCGAGTTCGATCTTGAAAGCGTTGTGTTCGAATCCCTTTGCATCTCGTAGCACCAGGCCCGCGGCGCGTTCGAAAATCTCCGGGTTTGCGACCTTTCCGTTCAACCCCGCTTCGGCCGCTTCATCTCGCCAAGGTTTGTGCGCGACACCGCCGAGTGCGAACCGAGCCCGGCGGATGGTATTGCCGTCCATTTCCAGCCCAACCGCGACGGACACCAGCGCGAAGGCGTAGGACAGGCGATCGCGAATCTTGAGATAGGTGTAATTCTTGGCGAAACCATCGGCTGGAAGCTCGACCGCGGTGATGAGCTCGTTTGCATCCAGGTTGGTGTCGCGTTGCGGCGCGTCCCCGGGCAGGCGATGGAAGTCGGCAAAGGGGATGACCCGCTCCCCTCCAGGCCCGGCGACATGAACTTTGGCTTCGAGGACGGCAAGTGCCACGCACATGTCGGAGGGATGGGTCGCAATGCATGTATCGCTCGTCCCCAGGATTGCGTTGATGCGGTTGATCCCCGCTATCGCCGAGCATCCGCTGCCGGGCTGGCGCTTGTTGCACGGTGTCACAGTGTCATAGAAGTAGAAGCAGCGCGTGCGTTGCATGAGATTGCCGCCGGTGGACGCCATATTACGCAACTGCGCCGAAGCGCCCGCGAGAATTGCACTTGCGAGCATCGGGTAGCGTTGCGCAATCAGCGGGTGCCACGCGAGGTCGGAATTGGGCACCAGCGCGCCGATCCGGACGCCGCCGTCCGGAGTTTCCTCAACGTCTGAAAGTGGCAATCGCGTAATGTCGATCAGTCGGGCAGGACGTTCCACATCCTCTTTCATGAGGTCAAGGAGATTAGTGCCGCCTGCAATGAATTTCGATGTGGGATCGGCCGCGATCTGTCGGACCGCGTCGGCCACGTCGTTGGCTCGCGCGTACTCGAAATTGATCATGACGCCCCCATCACCTGCTGGATGGCCGAAACGATGTTCGGATATGCGGCACAGCGACAGATGTTGCCGCTCATCATCTCACGGATTTCCTCCGCGGTTTTTGCCTTTCCCTCTGCGATCAGGCCTACCGCCGAGCAGATCTGGCCCGGCGTGCAGTAGCCACACTGGAACGCGTCATGGTCGATGAACGCCTGTTGCATCGGGTGCAGCACGCCGTCCGTCGCAAGACCCTCGATCATCGTGACTCTGGCACCATCCTTCATGACGGCAAGCGTCAGGCAGGAATTGATCCGTCGTCCGTCCACCAGCACGGTGCAGGCACCACATTGACCGTGATCGCACCCCTTTTTTGTGCCGGTGAGATCAAGGTGCTCTCGCAGAGCGTCAAGCAAAGTTGTCCACGGTGCGACATCAAGCTTGGTTTCAACACCATTTATGATCAACTCAACCGAAATCTTGCTTGGTGACCCGATGCTTGATTGAGCGGCCGCGTTCGGTTGTGCCATGTGCATTCTCCGCGGATCGAAGAAATATTGGCCACGAACAAACTCAGGCGCACAGCATTCAACTTGCACCTAGAGCATTATCTACAAAACGTGACCTAGGCCGTCGCCAAAAACCTGCGAACAAGGACATAACGCAACGTGTGCACACCGATTACAATTGTGAGCGTTGCCCTTTAGGTCGAAGCCACCAACATACACGAAATTCTTCGCATGCAAAAGCATCACGCTGAGTGGAACCTGCGCCAGTGATGGACCAGACCTTGCGGCTTGGCCTCGCCGGTGGGTTCCCCCGCACGACCTTCAATGTCGAGGGACGCCTGTCCTGGGGATCGAAACGAGAGCGTGTTCGGCGCTCTCTACGGCTCGGCCAAATGGGGCAGGCTGAACCTGCGCGCGGCTGCGCCTGAGCGACACACAACACCGACATCAGCCGGACTGTCAGCTTCCCAGGCTTCATTGACCGGACCAGTGCCTCCTATGGCGGTTCCACCGTACAAACCTTCGGAGAACCGGCCACCCGTTGCCCACCGGCTCCAGCCCATGACGGAGCCTCGGTTTCAACCTCGATAGCGCAGCGCGTCGACCAGAAGGGCGAAGGCCGGCGTGGGCTGCCGGCGGCTCGGGTAGTAGAGGTGGTAGCCTGGAAAGGGCGGACACCAATCGCCGAGCACGGGGATGAGACGGCCGTCGGCGATGTACGGCTGCAGCTGATCCTCGGGCAGGTATGCCATGCCGAAGCCAGCCAGTGCCGCGTTGAGGATCAGACCGAGGTCGTTGAACGCGAGCTGTCCTTCGACGCGCACCTTCAACTCACGCCCATCCTTCTCGAATTCCCACGCATAAAAGCCGCCTAGGGTCGGCAGGCGCAGGTTGATGCAGTCATGGTTGACGAGGTCCTGCGGCCTCTCCGGTCGTGGCCGCTTTGCGAAGTAGGAGGGCGCGCCGACGACGATCATGCGCATGTCCGGCCCGATGCGAACCGCGATCATGTCCTTCGCCACCTGTTCGCCGAGGCGAATGCCGGCGTCGTAACGCTCGGCGACGATGTCGGTCAGGCTGGGATCGGCGACGATCTCCACCTTGATGTCCGGGTATTCGGGCAGCAGTTTCTGCAGGGTCGGCCAGAGGATCGAGACGGCCGCGTGTTCGCCTGTCGTGATGCGGATGGTGCCTGCGGGTTTTTCACGAAACTCGCTCAGCGCGGCAAGCTCCGCGTCGATCTCATCGAAGGCCGGGCCGAGGGTGCGGAGCAGGCGCTCGCCGGCCTCGGTCGGCGCAACGCTGCGGGTGGTGCGGGTCAACAGCCGGACCCCGAGCCGCGCCTCGAGCCGGCGGATCGTGTAGCTGAGCGCCGACTGTGAGGTGCCGAGCTTCGCAGCCGCCCGCGTGAAGCTCCGCTCCTCCGCGACGGCGAGGAATGCCATCAGGTCGCCAAGCTCGTCGCGCTGCATTCATGAAACCCGCGTATAAGTCCATGCGCATTTTAGCATCTAATCGCCGGCAATCGCACGGGTTAAATCTTCGCCTGTCCACGTGAACAGCTCATCACGCACTTCAGCAGAGGACGCGATCATCATCATGACGTCCGACGTCAATCACGTCTCCCTCGAGAACCCCAGTCGCGCCAGCGGCTTGCGAATCCTGCTGGTCCTCAGCGCCCTGATGGCTTTCGCATCCATCTCGACGGACATCTACCTGCCCGCCTTTCCAGCGCTCGCAACCGCCTTTCACACCGACCCTGGTCAGGTGCAGATGACGCTCTCAGGTTTTCTGGTCGGCTTCAGCCTGGGCCAACTGTTCTGGGGCCCAATCGGTGACCGCTACGGACGCCGAATTCCAATCGCGATCGGTCTGGTGCTATTCATGGTCGGTTCCGCTGGCTGCGCCCTGTCCGGATCAGCTTGGCAGATGACTGGTTGGCGCGTCGTGCAGGCCGTCGGCGCCTGTGCCGGACCTGTGCTGGCCCGAGCCATGGTGAGGGATCTCTATGCTCGCGAGCGCTCGGCCCAGATGCTCTCGACGTTGATGCTGGTTATGAGCGTCGCTCCGTTGCTAGGCCCGATCCTGGGCGCTCAGATCCTCGCGGTCCGGTCCTGGCAGGCCATCTTCTGGACCCTGGCCGGCTTCGGCCTGCTGGTGCTGGTCGGATTGTTGGCCCTGCCGGAGACCCTGCCGCGGCACCGACGCAACCCGCAGCGGCTCACGCAGGCGCTGGGCGGCTACCTCCGCCTCCTACGCAGCCCGAGGCTGATCGGCTACGCCGTGTCCGGCGGCTTCTTCTACGGCGGCATTTACGCCTACCTCGCTGGAACGCCATTCGCCTACATCAACTACTATCACGTGCCGACCCAGGCTTATGGGCTGCTGTTCGGCCTGAACATCATCGGCATGATGGTGGCCAACCTGCTGAACACACGGCTGGTGATACGGCTGGGCAGTGACCGGATCTTTCGCGTCGGGACCATGATTGCGGCTTTTGCCGGGGTCACCTTGGCTCTGAATAGTCGGTTCGGTTGGGGCGGCCTGGCCGGGCTCGTGGTGCCGCTATTCCTCTACGTATCCATGGCCGGCTTCGTCGTGGCCAACTCGGTCGCCGGTGCGCTGGCGGCCTTCCCGAGCAAGGCCGGCGCCGCCTCGGCCCTTGTCGGCGCGATGCACTATGGCACTGGCGTGCTCAGCGCCGCCATGATCGGCTGGTTCGCCGACGGCACACCCTGGGCCATGGGCTGGATCGTCGGGCTCGGCGGTGTCGGCTCGTTTGTGAGCGCCATCCTACTGGTGCGCGCTTCCGGCCCCGCTACATGACTGGTCCTCGCACGTGGGGCGGCAACGTCATCCATCACGCGGCCGGGACAACGGGCGACGGCGCACGACAAGCTTTTCCACGACGGCGCGGAACTTTCAGGCCCCGCTGCATTCATGAACCTCAGATATAAGTCCATGCGCATTTTGGCATCTAATCGCCTGCGGGCGCACCGGCTAAATCATTACCTGTCCACCTGATCGGCTGTCGCGGGACGGTTCGAGGTCGCAATTTTCGAAGGAGAAGGACGATGGAGATCAAGCGAAGCGGATCGCAGCCATCCGGCAAGGGACCGACCGAGTGGTTTACCGGCACCGTGCGCATCGACCCGCTGTTCCAGGCGAACGCTCCGGCGCGCGCCGCCGGCAACGCGGTCACGTTCGAACCGGGCGCTCGCACCGCATGGCATACCCATCCTCTCGGTCAAATCCTGATCGTTACGGCAGGCTGCGGCCGGGTTCAGCGCGAGGGCGGCCCCGTCGAGGAAATTCGACCGGGTGACGTGGTCTGGTTCGCACCGGGCGAGAAGCATTGGCACGGCGCAGCGCCGACCACGGCGATGACTCACATCGCGATTCAGGAGGCCCTCGACGGCAAGGCCGTCGACTGGATGGAGCATGTCACCGACGCGCAATACCAGCTCTCCTGATCGTACGTACAAAGAGAAGAAACATGCAAAAGCGCATCCTTGGAAACAGCAACCTGGAAGTCTCTGCCCTCGGCCTCGGCTGCATGGGATTGAGCTATGGCTACGGCCCCGCTACCGAAAAGCAGGAGGCGATCACACTGATCCGTTCGGCCTTCGAGCGCGGCGTCACTTTCTTTGACACTGCCGAGGCCTACGGCCCTTACAAGAACGAAGAACTCTTAGGCGAAGCCCTTGCGCCCATTCGCAAGCAGGTGGTGATTGCGACCAAGTTCGGCTTCGAATTCGACTCCAACGGCGGACAGAGCGGCATGAACAGCCGTCCCGAACATATCCGGGAAGTCGCCGAGGCCTCGCTCAGGCGCCTCAAGGTCGATGCCATCGATCTTTTCTACCAGCACCGTGTCGACCCAAGCGTGCCGATTGAAGATGTAGCGGGTGCGGTGAAGGATCTGATCCGGGAAGGAAAGGTGAAGCACTTTGGGCTCTCGGAAGCCAGCCCGCAGACGATCCGCCGCGCTCACGCGGTTCTGCCGGTCACCGCTCTCCAGAGCGAATATTCGCTGTGGTGGCGAGAGCCCGAGCGGGAGATCCTGCCAACGCTGGAGGAACTCGGGATCGGCTTCGTCCCTTTCAGCCCTCTGGGCAAGGGCTTCCTCACGGGCGCGATCAGCGAGAACACGACGTTCGACAGCACCGATTTCCGCAACATCGTTCCCCGCTTCACGCCGGAGGCTCGAAAGGCGAACCAGGCTCTGGTCGATCTGCTTGGGCAGATCGCAGCCCGGAAACAGGCGACCTCTGCCCAGATCGCGCTCGCCTGGCTGCTGGCGCAGAAGCCTTGGATCGTGCCGATTCCCGGCACGACGAAGCTGCATCGTCTCGAGGAGAATATCGAAGCAGCCGCCGTCGAGCTGACGCCCGACGATTTGCGCGACATCAATGCCGCCCTATCCAACATCAACGTGCAAGGAGATCGGTATCCCCCGCATCTTCAGGCAAGGGTCGGCCGCTGACCGGCAGGCGTTGCGTCCAAGATCAACCGCCCGGTGCGGACGGCCTATTTGTCTTTCAACGAACCAACCCGATGAGTGCAACCAACACCATGGCAACCTTTCGCTACAAAACCTTCGGCTACGCAGCCCAATCAGTCGGTGCCCGCCTCACGCCATTCTCGTTCGAGCGGCGAGCCCTGCGCCCGAACGATGTCGCGATGGAGATCCTCTATTGCGGCGTTTGCCACTCGGACCTTCACTGGGCGCGCAACGATTGGGGCTGGTCTGCCTATCCGGTCGTCCCCGGCCACGAGATCATCGGCCGCGTGATAGAAGTCGGCAGCGAGGTCACGCGCTTCAAGGCAGACGATCATGTGGCGGTCGGTTGCATGGTGGATAGCTGCCAGCATTGCGACCAGTGCCGTAAGGGCGAGGAGCAGCTCTGCCGTGAAGGCAACACGCTGACCTATGGCTCCCCCGACCGCATCACGCAGGAGATGACCCAGGGCGGTTACTCGAAGCATGTCGTCGTCCGGCAGGAATTCGTCCTGCGCGTTCCGGAGGGACTCGACCTCGCGCGCGCGGCCCCGCTTCTGTGCGCGGGCATCACGACCTATTCGCCGCTACGCACCTGGGGCGTCGGTCCGGGCAGCCGCGTCGGCGTGATCGGTTTGGGCGGGCTCGGCCACATGGCCGTGAAACTCGCCTCCGGCCTCGGCGCTCATGTGACCGTCATGAGCCGGACACCCGACAAGGAGGCCGATGCGCTGGCACTCGGCGCAGACCGGCTTCTCGTCTCCACCGACCCGGACGCCATGGCGCAGGCGGCCAACAGCTTCGACCTCATCATCGACACCGTCCCCACCAAGCACGACATCAATCCTTACATGCCGCTACTGGACGTGGACGGCACATTGGTGATCGTGGGCCAGCTCGGCAACTTGAGCGAGCCGTCCACTGTGCCGCTCATGCTCGGACGGCGGCGCGTCGCCGGCTCTCCCATCGGCGGCATCGCTCAGACCCAGGAACTGCTCGATTTCTGTGCGCGCCAGAACATCCTGCCCGAATGCGAGACGATCCGGATGGACCAGATCAACGAGGCCTTCGAACGCATGGAACGCGCCGATGTCCGCTATCGCTTCGTGATCGACATGGCGTCGCTGACGGCCTGATCGCGAAAGCTGCCGGCTCCCGATTCCAGGACCATGCGAGGTGGCATTCTGGGTTCAGGATCACCACCTGGATGGGGCGTGATCGAAGTGGATGACTGCGCAGTCCCCACAGTCAGCTATTGGCGTCGCGACGCTCCGCTTCCAGCTGTGCGATCTCGGCCTCCCGACGCTTGGCCCCACCGGCCACGAGCTCGCGCGTCACGAGCCGCTCGGCGGTCCCATCGTCGGCGGAACGAAGAGGCGGACCAGAACGGATTCGGGCCCGCCCGTTCGAAGATCCGGGCCGCCTCGACTTCGAGGGATCACGCCCGCCCCTTCGCCTCAACGAGATCGGCAGTGTCGAGGTTGAGCGAAAACCCGGTCCTGGCGTTACTCTTATTCAGCGAACTCGGAGTCTTGAAATCGAACAAGGTCGGATCGGCGGCCCACCATCGTCCTCCTGGTTTCGTGGCATTCCTTCGGAACAAAGGCAGCGCCAGAAGCCACGACGGCTTCAAAAACCATATTTACTAGATACTTGTGGGGCAAGGTGGCGGAGACGGAGGGATTCGAACCCTCGATACCCTTTTGGGGTATGCTCATTTAGCAAACGAGTGCCTTCAGCCTCTCGGCCACGTCTCCGGTGGTCGAGTTCTTACGGTTTCGGAATTTGGGCGTCAATCCCGTTTCCGCCGATGGCGTGAACAAAGCCTGCTGCGCGGGCGCAAATCGCGAAGGCGTAATGCAATTGCCCCGCTCATATTGGTCACCAAGTGTCAGACGAGACCGGGTGGTGGGAACGAATCCCGGGCATTGGAAGTGCAGGACGCCCGATCCTTACGCCACGCCGGATGGGCCTGGGACCGATTCCATCGCAAGAGACGGATACGCGTTGGAGCGCCAGTCCCGTCTGGCCCGAGGAGCGCACAAGAGACGCGGGTCCGCTCTACGGAATTGACAATATGGAGACCGGAGCTAGCATGGCGGCATGAGTCATTTCGCGCCCTATAGCCGAGGCCTGCGCTCCGCAGGACAACTCATCGCACATTCCTAGCCCGGGTGAGCGGTGCGGTTTTGCGCACCCCTGCTCGGGTCATGCTTCACAAACATTCCCATATCCATTGTCCCTGCCCTCGACGCTCGCGGGCGGGCGCATGTTTTTCCTTGAGCACCCTATGACCGAATCCATTTCGAAATCTGCTACCGCCCGGAAGCCGAAGATCGTCCTGACCGAAGCCGATTATGCTCGTCTCTCACGGCTGGCCGACGCCGCCGCGGACCGGATGCCGGAGGTCGCCGATTATCTGGCGGCTGAACTCGACCGCGCGAAAATCGTCCCTTCGGCGCGAATTCCGGCCAAGCTCGTGACCATGGGCACCACCCTCACCTTTCGCGATGAGCAGACCGGCCGAACCGAGCGCGTCACGCTCGTTTTCCCGGAAGAGGCAAACATCGCCGAAAAGCGGATTTCCGTCATGACGCCGATCGGAGCCGCGCTCATCGGCCTCTCCGAAGGGCAATCGATTACCTGGCCGACGAGATCGGGCGAAATACATCGGCTTCTGGTCGTATCGGTGGAAGACGCTCAGTAGGACGACCCGGGAGCGCGCCTACCGTTACGGCACGACGGAACCTGTGATACGGAGGCCACCCCGAGACCGTCGAACGGAGTCAGCAGCGTGACAGAAATCAATCGGATCGGCGTTGCCGCCCGCTACAGTGACCTCGTGATCCTGGGCGATACGGCCTATTTTTCTGGTTACGTCCCGGAAACGACGCTCGGGCATTCGATTTCGGATCAGACGAAGGACATCCTCGCGCAGATCGAGCAATCCCTGGCGGAGATCGGTAGCGACAAGTCCAGGCTCCTGCACGCGACGATTTGGCTGGCGGATATCGACTCCTACGAAGAGATGAACGCCGTTTGGGATGCCTGGGTCATGCCCGGGCATTCGCCGGCGCGGGTCTGCGTGCAATCCAGGCTTGCCGACCCTCAATACGCACTTGAAATTCAGGTCATCGCGGCCTTGTGACGAAAGACATCCCCGTTGGAAAAGACGCATCCGCCAATTGCAACGAGGGTCGACGACATTCTCGGCTCCGCCAGCCTTGGGACCCGCCGCACCGTGGCGCTCGTCGTTGAGGACGCGGCGGACGAGCTGGTCGCAATTTTCTATTCGACGTTGCTGCAAGACGAGGAGGCTGCGCGCTTCTTGTCGCATTCGATCGTCAATGAACGGCTTCATCATTCGCTGCGGCGCTGGCTGACGGATCTGTTCGTCGCGCAGATCGCGGATGATGTGACGCTTTTCAGCGATCGGCAGAAGACCATCGGCGACGTCCATGCGCGCATCCGAATTCCGATCCACCTCGTCATGCAGGGTGCCAACCTTCTCAAGGTCGCTCTCTTCCAGCGCCTGGAGACAACCCCGCTCCAGCGCGACGATTTGTGGGCCGCGCTCGTCTATGCGGGCGGTCTGATCGATCTCGCAATCGAGATCATGAGTCAGGCGTTCGTGCGCAGCACGGCGAGCCGTGTTCAGACCGATGAAGCCTATCGCCTGTTCTCGCTCGGCCAGGATATTACCCTCGAGCGGGAGAGCCAACGGGCCGCCTTGATGGAGTGGAGCCAAAGCGTTCTGTTCAGCCTCTACGGGACAGAGCAGGAGGCCAAACTTGCCTCGATTTCAGCGTCCGAATTCGGCCTCTGGCTTCACCATCGTGCCGGTGTGATGTTCCAAGGCTCCGCCACCCTCGAACATATTGAGCGGTCCATGCGCAGCATCGATTCCGATTTGTTGCCGCAGATCGCCGCGGCGCGCAGCGGAAGCCGGTCGGAGCTTCCCGGACTTCTCGAAAAGCTACAGGCAGCGATCGCTGAAATGAAATTCCTGCTCGCGGACATGTTTCAATCCGTGGCCGCCATCGAGAATGGCAGGGATCCGCTGACGCAAACGCTCAACCGCCGTTTCCTGCCTTCGATCCTCAGCCGTGAAATCGCCATCGCGACGAAGAACGACACGCAATTCTCTGTTCTCATGATCGACGTGGATCACTTCAAACAGATCAACGATCAGTGGGGGCACCCAGCCGGGGACGCGGTGTTGCGTCAAATCGCGGATGTGGTTCTCGAAACCTGTCGGCTGAGCGACTTCGTCTTTCGCTATGGCGGAGAGGAGTTTCTCGTCGCCCTCGTTGAAATGGACAGCGATGCCGCGTTTCAGATTGCGGAACGAATCCGGGGGGCTATCGAGGCCCGGGATTTCATCTCGCCGGACAATACGCGCCTGCCCGTCACCGTTTCGGTCGGCATCGCGACCTTCGACGGCCATCCGGACTTTTCGTACCTGATAAAAGCTGCGGATCATGCGCTTTATCGAGCAAAGCAGATGGGCCGAAACCGCTGCATGATTTCTGAATCGGCGCGGATGGATCGTGTCGGCTGAGACGCCGCCCTCAAGCGCTCTTGATCCGGATCAATGACCCTGCAGCGGAGCTCTGGCATGGGTCCGGACACCCGCAACAGGAGAGCGTCATGCGCCTTGAAACACGCCTCGTCGAACAGCCTGTCGATGAGCACGTCATTCGCCTCGAAGTGCCCCAGAACAACCCTGCGAATGACCGCCTGGCGCGCGTTTTGAATTGGGCCGCCCCGGCTGCCGCCCTGGTTATGATCACGGGAACGATTATCGCGACGATGGTCGGACAGCGTTAGGAGCGAGGCGAGCGAGCGACCTTCAAGCCCGTGACAGGGATCGCTTTACTCGGGCTTGGAGGCCGTGTCCTTCAAGGCGTTGAGGCGTCGCTTCTCATAGTGCTTCGCCAGGCGAAGGTGGCGCGAAACGGCGTAGTTCATCGCGGTCAGGAAGCCATAGGTGCCGCGCAGGGCATGGCGACGGCCGATATAGGCCTTGATGAAATTCGCCGGCAGCTCAAAAAACACGCGCCAGGTGGGGATCGACACGCCCCGGATCTCCAGATCCACGGCCTGCTGGTCGGAATAGCGGTTGAGCTTCGCCAGCTGGTCGCCCAGTGACCGCACGGACCAGTGATGCACGGTCCCCTTCAGCTTGCCGACTTTCGTTCCCTGATTCAGATCGACGCGATCATGAACGAGGGAGGGGGAATAACGGCCCCAGTCCTTCCGGTAGAGCCGAACAGGAGCGAGCGCATAAGCGAAAGGATGCGGCGCGCTTTCGCCGGGGAAAATTTCGGCAATGCGGATCTTGTAGGCCTGACAGGGCGGCTCGCCTTGGGCAAAGAGCGCGCGGATCTCCGCTGCAAGCTTGGCCGGCACGACCTCGTCGGCATCGAGATTGAGCATCCAGGTGTGACGGCACTGCTCTTCCGCAAAGCGCTTTTGCGGACCATAGCCCGGCCAGGCGTTGAAGATGACCCGGGCACCAAGCTCTTCCGCCACGGCCTGCGTGCCATCAGTCGAGCCGGAATCGACCACGATCAGGTCGTCCGTGAGGTCGCGGACCGCGCGGATCGTCTCGCCGATCCGGTCGGCTTCGTTCTTGGCGATGATGAAGACAGAAATTGGGAGCATAACAATGGTGCCGTATCACAGGCTGCCTACCCGCCCAAGCGGCCCATGGCAAGGGCTTCAGCGCCGCAAGGGGCGATGGAGCAGACAATCCGCCTTCAACCCGACAGCTCAAGCCGCCTTCAAAAGCCCCTCGGCCTGAAACGCCTCCCGGACTCCTGAACGTGCCCCGACGCGGTTCATGAAGGCCACAATATGGGGATAGGCCGCGAGATCGATCTTGTGGAAATGCGACCAGTTCAGGACCGGAAAACAATAGGCGTCCGCCACCGTAAAGCGGTCGCCCATGAGGTAGGAGCGACCTTCGAGGCGACGATCGATATAGGCGAACCGTCGGTGGAGACTCTCGACCGCCATCTGTCGTGCCGTATCGGGGGCAGTCGGCTTCCACAGCGGCCAAAAATTCTTGTGCACCTCAGTGCTGATGAATCCGAGCCATTCCTGCACACGGTAGCGATCCATCGAGCCGTGCGGCGGCATCAATTCCTTTTCGGGAGCCTGATCCGCCAGGAATTGCACGATCGCCACGCCTTCCGTCAGCATCTCACCATTGTCCAAGGCCAGTGCCGGGACATAGCCCTTGGGGTTGATGCGGGTGAAATCCCGCCCCGATGCCGTGGTTTGCGTCTTCAGATTGACCTTGTCGTAATCGATTTCGAGACCCGCCTCACAGGCGACAATGCGTGGAGCAAGCGAACAGGCTCCGGGCGAGAAGTACAGCTTCATGGAGTTCCCTCAGCGCCCGCCAAATTTGAATGTTATAAAGTTGTAACAACCTAATATGGCACTTCCCCAACGGCAATATTCACTTCTATGCAGCGATCGCCGAAAACTTTGCAATCATGCAAGGCTCAGAGAAGCTCACCTTCCGTCCGAGGGGCGTACTTCGCCCCTGTCTTGCGGGCCCGGGTGCGCACGCGCAGTTCCGCCAGCAAGGGAAAATGATCGGAGGCCACGCGCGTCAATGCGGTCCGAACCGGTGCGGCTGCAACGACTTCCACCGATTTCGTGACAAAAACATGATCGAGCCGCAGCACGGGCGCACGCGTGTGAAAAGTGGGTTGCGGCTCTCCGGAAGGGTTCGCCAATTGCGCATCCCGCAAGCGATCTGCAAAGAGGCGATATGACCGGGAGTAAGGCGGGGCGTTGAAATCGCCGAGTAGAACGGCGGGGTCGGCGCAATCCGGGTGTCCCATCCAATCAGAACCCATCAAAGCGGCTGCCTGCGCCCGCCTCTCGCCGGAGCGGAGTGACAGATGCGCGTTGACCACCTGCATCGCGTGCCCGTCGATCTCGACTGATACCCAAAGGGCGCTGCGCTTTTCAAAGGCAGGCCCCGGGGACTGGCTCGGCAGACGTTCCGACCTCACGAGGCGAGATGGGTGTCTCGTGAGAATTGCGATGCCGTATTGCTCGCCCAGGATGCGGATGGTCGGCTGGAAATGCAGTTCCATCCCCAAATCAGACGCAACAGACGCTGCCTGATCGGCTTCGCCCGCATGGACACGTCCGGCGCGCACCTCCTGGAGAGCGACAATATCCGGCTTGCAGGACGCAATGACCTCCGCGATCCGCGCGGGTACGATTTTTCGATCCGTCCCAAGCCAGCGGTGAACGTTATAGGTCAGGATACGAACGATCCGCCCCTGTTTGTCGACATGCTTCAAAGATCGGCACCGGCTTGAGAAGAGTTGACAGGTAAGTGGCCGCTTGAATCGGCACAAGCGAGTCTTTCTTCACCTTTCGCCTAAGGCGAGAAGATGTCGGATCGATGACCTTAAAGCAGCCAAGCTTCCCACAAGGCTCGAAGGCCAAACTCACCTCAGTTCCGAATGCGACGCTTCGCTGACGGGCCATTGAAACAGTGAGAATAATATCATGCTATATCGTTTCGATATGTGATTATGCTCTCTGTTCCCTAACTGTATTTTTTAACTATACATTATCATTTGAGTTCAATGCCGCAGCAACAGACGAGACGAGCATCGCCATGATTAACTCAAGAAGACGCCCTGCGGACGACACCATCGCGCGAGTGCTGGATTGGCTCGGATTGACTTTCGGCCTCGGCATCATCGTCTTCATCACGACCTTCACGATCCGCGCGATCTAATCGGCAGCGATCGTCGGCAGCGATCGGCCCGTGAGATGCGTCGTTCTGACCGCGCAGCTCCTTCGCCGCGCGTCTCATCCGCGGCGACGTCCGCCTTCGTAAGCGGTACCGCAGCGCGTCGCCTTCACTCATCGATGAAACGAATCTGGCCCCTCCCGAGACGTTCTGCGACAGAACGATCAAGCTCGATAAAACGCCCTTGACCTTCCCATGGTTGGAGGGGTCACTACATCAGCCATAAGAGTTGAATCTGGAGATTCGCCATGGCTGAGAGCAAGCTTTCCAACCCGCCCGTCACTCTCGACATCCCTGTCGAGGGTATGACCTGCGCGTCCTGCGTCGGGCGAGTCGAGAAGGCAATCAAGTCCGTCAACGGCGTCGCCTCGGCGAATGTCAATCTCGCGACCGGCCGTGCGACGGTTTCGCTCGCCCCCTCCCCCGCCGATCCGCAGGCCGTCGCAGATGCCATTCGCAAGGCCGGATATGAGCCGGCAGCAAGCAAGGTCGAGTTGAAGATCGACGGCATGACCTGCGCATCCTGCGTGGGACGGGTCGAGAAGGCTTTAAAGCGCGTTCCGGGCGTGCTCGACGCCACCGTCAATCTCGCCACCGAGCGCGCCTCGATCCGGACGCTGAGTGGTGCGGATTCGGTCGGACGCCTCAAGGCTGCTGTCGCTGAAGCAGGCTACGAAGCCAGGGAACTCCACCCGCATAGGGCGCATGGAGATCATAGTGATCACGCGCGGCCTGCAAGCGAAGCCGAGATTGCCGGCCTCCGGCGCGCACTCACCGTCGCCGCTGTTCTCACCCTCCCCGTCTTCGTGCTGGAGATGGGCTCCCACTTCGTCCCCGGCATGCACGACTGGGTCATGGAGACCATCGGTCACCGCCAAAGCTGGTATCTCCAGTTCGTGTTGACGACGGTCGTCCTGTTCGGTCCGGGGCTGCGCTTCTTCAAGAAGGGTGTGCCCGCGCTCCTGCGCTGGGCACCTGAGATGAATTCCCTCGTCGTCCTCGGCACGAGCGCAGCCTATGGCTATTCGCTGGTGGCGACTTTCCTGCCGGATGCTTTGCCGCTCGGCACAGCCAATGTGTACTACGAGGCCGCCGCCGTTATCGTGACGTTGATCCTGCTCGGGCGCTATCTCGAGGCGCGGGCCAAGGGTCGCACTTCCGACGCCATCAAGCATCTCCTGAACCTCCAGGCCAAGACCGCCCGCGTCGTCCGTGACGGCGCGTCGCTGGAAGTCCCGCTCGAAGAGGTTCTGGCAGGCGACATGGTCCAGGTCCGTCCCGGCGAAAAGGTCCCGGTCGATGGTGACGTGATCGAGGGATCGTCCTTCGTGGATGAATCCATGATCACGGGCGAGCCGATACCGGTCCAGAAAGCCAAGGGTGCGGAAGTCGTCGGCGGCACGATCAACAAGACCGGCAGCTTCACGTTCCGAGCTACGCGCATCGGCGCGGACACCGTGCTGTCCCAGATCATTCGCATGGTCGAGCAGGCGCAAGGTTCGAAGCTGCCGATCCAGGCCATGGTCGACAAGGTGACCGCATGGTTCGTCCCGGCTGTCATGGCCGCCGCCGCCCTCACCTTCCTGATCTGGATGGTCTTTGGGCCCGATCCGGCCCTGACTTTTGCCCTCATCAACGCGGTCGCCGTGCTCATCATCGCCTGCCCTTGCGCCATGGGATTGGCGACGCCGACGTCGATCATGGTCGGCACGGGACGCGCGGCGGAACTCGGAGTTCTCTTCCGCCAAGGCGAGGCCCTGCAGAGCCTGAAAGAAATCGGCGTCGTCGCCCTCGACAAGACGGGAACGCTGACCAAGGGCCGTCCCGATCTGACCGACTTCGTGGCCGCCCCCGGCTTCTCCGAGACGGAGGTCCTTAAGCTGGTTGCCGCCGTGGAAAGCCGCTCCGAGCATCCGATTGCGGAAGCCATCGTCGACGCAGCGAAACGCCAAGGCATCCCACTGGCCTCCACGGATAGCTTCGATGCCGTGCCGGGCTTCGGCGTGTCGGCGACCGTCGGAGGCCGCAAGGTGGATGTGGGCGCGGACCGCTTCATGACGAAGCTCGGCCTCCCGATCACCGAATTCGTTTCGACGGCGGATCGTCTCGGCCAGGAAGGCAAGAGCCCGCTTTACGCCGCGATTGACGGCCGGCTGGCCGCGATCATCGCCGTCGCCGATCCCATCAAGCCCTCGACGCCAGAGGCTATCAAGGCGCTGCACGCGCTGGGGCTCAAGGTGGCCATGATCACCGGCGATAATCGCAAGACGGCAGAGGCCATCGCGCGGCAAATCGGCATCGACGAGGTCGTCGCGGAAGTTCTGCCCGACGGCAAGGTCGAGACCGTCAAGCGCCTGCGTGAAAAGTTCGGCAAGATCGCCTTCGTGGGTGATGGCATCAACGATGCGCCCGCGTTGGCCGAGGCCGATATCGGGCTTGCCATCGGCACGGGCACCGACATCGCAATCGAAAGCGCGGACGTGGTTCTGATGTCCGGCGACTTGCGCGGCGTCGTCAACGCGATCGCGCTTTCCAAGGCGACGATCCGCAACATCCGTCAGAACCTGTTCTGGGCCTTCGCGTACAACGTCGTGCTCATCCCGGTCGCAGCCGGCGCTCTCTACCCGGTGGACGGCACACTGCTCTCGCCTATGGTGGCGGCAGGCGCAATGGCGCTCTCCAGCGTCTTCGTGGTCGGCAATGCGCTGCGCCTGCGGCGCTTCAAGGCCCCGATCGAGGCGCGCAGGGAGGCAGCCCCGGAGATGCCCCTGGCCTCGGTAAAGAGCGCTCACTGACCCAGCACGTCATCACAAGGAACGCGGGATATGACACACCATATTCACGTCCGCTCGACGGGCCGGACCATCGCTGTCAATGAGGGCGAGACGATCCTTACCGCCGCCCTCGACGCCGGCATCGCCTACCCGCATGGCTGTCGCTCGGGCCGGTGCGGCTCCTGCAAGTCGCGCCTCGTCAAAGGCGAAGTCGATCTGCTGCCTCATACGCCTTTCTCCCTGACCGAGAAGGAGCGCCAGGAAGGTCTTATCCTTGCCTGCAGGGCGATGCCGAAATCATCCGGCGAGGTCCTGTGGCTACATGGGGATGCGGACGCGGTCGACCATCCGAGGCGGGATATCCAGGCCCGCATCGTCGAGATCTCGGACGCAACGCACGACATCAAGCGCGTCCGCCTTTCGATCGAGAACGGGCAGGCTTTCCGGTTCTCGGCCGGGCAATACGCGCGGCTGACGTTTCCGGGAGTGCCCACGCGCGACTACTCGATGGCAAACCGTCCCGAGGAAGCGATCCTCGAATTCCATATCCGCCGCGTGCCGTCGGGCGTGACGAGCGGGCATGTCGCCTCCTCCGCGAAGGTCGGCGATAGGGTACGGGTCGAAGGGCCCTTCGGAAGCTCCTATCTGCGCGAGCGGCATAAGGGGCCTATCGTCTGCGTGGCGGGTGGATCGGGACTGGCGCCGATCAAATCGATCGTGGAGACGGCGCTCGCCGCAGGGCTCAAACAGCCGATCCGGGTCTATTTCGGCGCTCGCAGTGAAAACGACCTCTACCTTTTGGATCGTTTCGCTGCCCTGGAGGTCGGCCACCCCAACCTCACGTTCATTCCCGTCCTGTCTGCTCCGTCTGAGCCTACGGAAAGAAGGGTCGGGAACGTGTCGGATGCGCTGGCGCAGGATCTCGCGGATTGCGACGGGTGGAAGGCCTATGTGGCGGGGCCACCCGTCATGGTCGAGGCAGCAGGTACAGCGCTTGCCGAGCGTGGGCTTGGCGTTGGCGACCTGCATGCCGATATTTTCTTCACACCCGAGCTGGCTCCCGCCGCCTGAGGGGTTTGTTTTTTGCCGGAGGACTTGCGGTCATGAATATCGGACAAGCTGCTGAAGCATCGGGCGTATCGGCCAAAATGATCCGCTACTACGAGTCGATCGGACTGATCCCGAAGACCGTTCGGACGGAAGCAGGGTACCGGGTGTATTCGGACAGCGACGTCCATACGTTGCGCTTCATCCGCCGCGCCAGGGACCTGGGGTTTTCCGTCGAGCAGATCTCCGATCTCGTCTCTCTTTGGCGGGATCGCGAGCGGGCGAGCAAGGACGTGAAGCGCATCGCGCTGGAACATGTGACCGTGCTCGAACGCAAGATCGTGGAGCTCCAGCAAATGGCGGAAACCCTCAACCACCTGGCCAAGACCTGCCACGGTGACGCCCGCCCGGGATGTCCGATTATAGAGGAATTGGCCAGCAACGAGGCTCCCCAATGTCACTCGGCAGCAGGCACGAGGTTCGGTTCGCTCGGCAAGGCTCCGACCCGCGTGTGAGGAACCAATGCGGGAAGGATGGGTTGACGCTTATCGAGGCCTTCTCTAGGTTCGCCCCCATGATCACCGGTCGCCACACCTTCGTCAGCTATTTTACGCCGTCCCCATAGGGCGGCTGCGTTCGGTTGCGACCAGACGTTCGATGCCGCCGCTCCCGGCGGCATCTTCATTTGGTGATCGAGTCTCCGGGCAGCGGCACCCCCGCAAGCCTTAATGGAGACTTTCCATGCCCACCCACCAATCCGAGTTCCTGAACGTTTTGACGGAACGCGGCTTTCTCCACCAATGCACCGATCTGTCCGCATTGGACCAGCGCCTCTCGGCCGAACCGATCAGCGCCTATATCGGCTTCGACGCCACGGCGGACAGCCTGCATATCGGTTCTCTCGTCCAGATCATGGCTTTGCGCTGGCTTCAGCGTACTGGCCACAAGCCCATCGTGCTCGTCGGCGGGGGAACCACGCGCCTTGGCGATCCAAGCTTCCGGGATGCCAGTCGCCCTCTGCTGGACGATGCGCAGATCGACCACAATCTCGCCGGTCTGCAGAAGGTGTTTTCACACTACCTGAATTTCGGTGAGGGCGCGACGGATGCCATCCTCGTCAACAACGCGGCCTGGCTCGACCCGCTCCACTTCGTGGCATTCCTGCGCGAGTTCGGAACGCATTTCACGGTCAATCGCATGCTGACGTTCGACAGCGTGCGCTCACGGCTTGAGCGCGAGCAGCCGCTGTCGTTGCTCGAATTCAACTACATGGTTCTGCAGGCGTTCGATTTTCTGGAATTGTCGCGTCGCCACGATTGCGTGTTGCAGATGGGCGGGTCGGATCAATGGGGCAACATCGTCAACGGCATCGAGCTCGGTCGCCGTGTCGATCAGCGTCAGCTCTTCGGATTGACTACGCCGCTGCTGACCACGTCGGCGGGAACGAAGATGGGCAAGACCGCGAATGGGGCGGTCTGGCTCAACGCGGATCGTTTGAGCCCTTACGAATTCTGGCAGCATTGGCGCAACACCGATGATCTCGACGTGCCGCGTTTCCTGCGTCTCTTCACGGAACTCCCGCTCGACGAGGTGCATCGCCTTGCCAAGCTCCAAGGCTCGGAGATCAACGTGGCGAAGCAGATTCTCGCCAACGAGGTCACGCGCCTCGCTCATGGCGACGAAGCGGCGCGGGAAGCCGAAGAAACCGCGCAGCGCGCGTTCGAGGAAGGTGAGAACGCCGCCGGTCTTCCCACATTCGAGATCGCGAGAGCCGAATTGACGAACGGCGTCGCGATTGCCCAGCTTTTCGTCCAGGCTGGCCTGTCAACTTCGAAGAGCGACGCTCGTCGCTTGATCGCCGGCGATGGCGCAAGACTCAACGGAACCGTCGTAACGGACGTGAATGCCGAGGCGGGACTTGCGGACCTCAATGACGGAATGTTGAGGCTCACCGCAGGGCGCAAGCGTCACGCCCTTATTCGCGCGGTCGGTTGATGCGCGAACATCAAGACCGACGCTCTCCGCGAAACCGGAGAGCGTCGAAGGATTCTCACGCCGCCATGTCGACTTCGCGGCCGCGACCGAGCTCACGCATCCATTGGGCAGTCTTGGGATCGCGACGCACCTGTCTGCCATAGTGACGGCGCAGGGCCGCCGTGAGGCGACCGCCGCGCGACAGCAGATCGTCGGCGAATTGGATCATCACTGAGTTCGGCCACGCCTGCGGCCGGATTTCCGCGAGGCGTTCGAGCAGGCTGTCCTCGCTCTCGCCGGGATTGGCCTGCGCCATCAACGTCACCATGGCCGCTGTGGAGCGTGAGATGCCCATGTGGCAGTGAACGAGCAGATGCCCTTCGACACGCGTGACGCTGCTTTGCGCCAGGTCGTCTCCGAACCGCAGCACCGCCTCCACATGCGCGGGCTCCGGCATGAGCATGTTCGGCCGGGGATCGATGATGTCGTTGAAGCGCAGAATCGTCCGGTGATGCGGATCATAAGCCTCGAACGCTTCCGGATCCGGATGTTCGGGATCGAGGATCGACAGGACATGCGAGACGGACCGCGCCCTTTGCTCAGGCAACTCTGAAATCCCACAGACGGTGAGGAGTGAAATCGCGGAAGGCTTCATCGAGAACAAACCCTTGTGTTGTAGAGCAGATTCGCGCGCATAAACGGTCTCTCCGCCTCGTAACCTGTAATGATCTGCGGAGGCAATGGCGTTTGGCCCGCCAGACCCCAAACTCCGTCGGCCTGTCCGGACCAGGAAACTGTGGCCTTGAAACCACAGAGAGCCCGTCGCCACATTTTCGCCGCAGCCGATCCACTTTCCGGTCATGGCCGAGCTTATCAAACGAAAGTATTCAGTCGTCGTGGGCCGCATCGCGCTCCCACATTCCCCAGCCACAAATCCGCGAGTCGTGAATCCGATGTCTGCCGTCGCTACGGTCCCGAGCACCTCCTCCTTGCAAACCGCGCTGCGCCTCGGCGCTCTTATTTTTCCGCTTGCAATGGCTGGCTGCGTCTCCACCGGGCCGTCGCAGCAAGAACTCGCCCGACTTCCCAATCCGGCCTACGTCGCAATGTATGGCCCGCAGCCGGACGAGGTGCATCCGATCCCGCAAACGGACATCTCCGAAGTCGATCCGCAATTCCTCCGCCGCGAAGTCGCCTATGGCGGCCGAGAGCAGCCGGGCACCATCGTCGTCGACACGGCGGCCCGCTATCTCTACCTCGTGCGCGAGAATGGCCGCGCGATCCGCTACGGCATCGGCGTCGGCAAGGAAGGACTTGCATGGAGTGGGCGAGCCTCCGTTGGGCGCAAGGCGCCCTGGCCCCGTTGGACACCGACGCAAGCGATGATCAAGCGCGAGCCAGAACGCAATGCGCGTTGGGCCGGCGGCATGGATCCGGGTCTCGAAAACCCGCTCGGCGCGCGCGCGCTCTATCTCTATGACGATGGCCGGGACACCATGTATCGCATCCACGGCACCTCGGAGCCCTGGTCCATCGGCGAGAACGTGTCGAGCGGCTGCATCCGGCTGTTCAATCAGGACATCATCGATCTCTACAACCGGGTCCCTGTCGGAGCGCCCGTTGTGGTTCTGAATGGCCCGAGCGTGATTCAACCGGACCCGATCGTTCGCGTGTCGTCCTACTGACGGCGTTGACCGCAGCTCTCAGCGTCCCCCAGCATTCACCAGAAGCGCGGCGATCTCGCGAAAACCGCGCTTCTTCGCATGCTGCAAAGGCGTGATCCCGTCCCTGTCAGGAATGTTGACGTCCGCGCGTCCGCTCTCGATCAGCATCTTGACGATCTCCGCATGGCGCGGGCCACCATCGCTGAGGACGATCGCCTCCATCAGGCCGGTCCAGCCGAGATTGTTGACGTGGTTCACATCGATGTCGGTTTTGAGAAGTTCCCTCACCGTCTCCACATGCCCCCGCTCGCAAGCGGGAATGAGAGCCGTGCCGCCATAGCGGTTCGTGCTCTTCAGGTCCGCGCCATTCGCGAGCGTCAGGCGTAGAATGTCGAGATAACCTCGCGCACCCGCGAGCAGATAGGCGCTGTCGCGCTGATAATCCTGAGCGTTCACGTCCGCCCCGGCTTCGATCAACATGCGCGCCGCCGCGACGTGGTCGCCCTGCGTCGCTGCGAGAAGCGCCGTGCGCTTCTGCGAATCGCGCGCATTGACGCCGGCGCCTTTGGCGAGCAGGTCACGGACCGAAGCGACATCGCCGCGCCCGGCGGCCTCAATGAGGCTCAGGTCGTTTGAAATCATCGGAAGGGCTCCCACCGGCGTCAACATCGCGAGGAGCATGAGCAAGACTGAGAGACTTCTCATCGCCCTCCCCTCCGTTTCGCTTTGGCTGCATCGTATTGCCAAGCGTACTCTGCCGATGCACCGCCGCAAAACAATCATTCTCGAAGGCTCATCGCGGCCGCATGCCATGCGAGCGCCGCGCCGCCAACTTGGCAGCTGCGTCCGGCGAGAAAGGCTATTTCACCTTTTGCAGCGCACGGCCTTTGTGCATAGCGACATGGTCCGTCTTGTCGCTTTTGATTTCGTACTGAGGATCATCCGCGCTCGCGTGATGAATGTAGCCCTTGTAATTCACGTTCTGGGTGTGAACTTTGACAATCCGGCCGCTGACATGCCCGGCCTCGGAATTCCACGTCACATGGTCCCCCACGCTGAACCGATTCTGCGGCATATTCCCCTCCATTGACCGCCCCAAAGCCCTCCAGGAGAGCCTGCATTTCAATACGAACGCGGTCGAGGCGGTTCCTAAGACCGAATCCGCCAGCGGCAAGGTCCTGAGAGCTGATATGCGCGGCATCGAAGTGCTAACGGCGCGCCCGGGGAGAGGCACAATTGTGCAATAAATCAAAAACTTAGGTTTTTCTCGTGGAGCCTAATCTGTCTCGGTCCCGGATCGCTGCCACAAAGCCGCCCGATCGTAGACGCGTGTAGGCAGGTGTGGAGAACAGAGAAATCACAAGAGTTTCCCACATTGGATTCCCGCCCAGGTCCAATGGGAAACTTCTTGGCTTCAAAGCCCTGCAGCGTACGGAAACTTAAATGGTATGTTACTAAGTTTGGTGCTAAAAACGAGGAGGAAACGGCCTAGATATGGGTCGATATATCAGATCCTAAAGTATCTACAGTTGACCGCGAGTCTTCTATTAACTACCGCATACCTTGATGAAGACACAATCAATCCCAAGGCGCTACAGCCTAGCCGTCATTTTCGCTGCTACCGTCTGCACTGCGTTAGTGGGAGGGCTTTTCTGGGCTCAGGCAGAGCATCGGAGAGACCTTCGTAGGCAAGTCCGAATGCTGCAAATGATGCAGGCAGAGACGGCTAACCAGCTTATACAACAACAGAACGCCACGGGCACCCTTCTCCATCTCCAAGCGAGGGCTCAGGCCGCGGAGCAACAGGCGTCTCAGATCACCACACAAGCTGAATCCGAAGCGAGCCGCCTCGCGAGCCTGACGACTCAGGTTCAAGAGACAGAAGAGAGGTCCCGGCAGCGTAAGGAGGAACTTGCCTCCACGGAAGAAACCCTCAGGAGCCGGAGGGATGACCTTCAGGCCGCTTCTGATCAACTTGCAGCGGCATGGAAAGAAAAGGCAAAGCTCGAAGAGATTTCGCTGCAGATCCGATTAGCAAATGAAGAAGCGTCAGCACAAAAGCGTGTCAGTGATAGAGAGAAGCGCTTCCAGGCGACACCTCGGCTCGAGTGCCTGACCGCCGTGCAGATCGAAGCGATACGCCAGGATCCCTATAGGACCCTGCCCGTTGCTTACTCAGCATGCGAAGGAGAACTGAAGCGGCAGTTAGCCAATCTTGAATTGGGCGAACAACAAACCAGAGCCGCTTTTGCCTCGGTTGCCGCCAATGCCATGGCTCCCTATGGCACGAGCACGTCTCTCAAGCTCAAAGACCTCCTCCGGGACAAGACCCTGTCCTGCGATAACTATGCAGCGTTGACGGGCTACTTCGCGACGATTCTTCTGACAGTGCCGCATAAGCTTATATTCGTCGGCTTCGACGGTGGCGCCGTCGGCAACCATGCTCAGCTATTCGCTCAGATTGGTGAAGACCAGATGTTGGTTGATCCGACCATAGGGCTGGTCGCGAAGACGAACTTCAACGAGATGCTTCAAGGGGGAAAAGTATCGTCATCGAAGATTGCAATCTTCGATCAGCACCGCGACGGCCTCGCAACCTGGCTTGGGCGGTCTGTCGTTCTGGCTCTGGAAGAAGGACTCTATAACCCCTCTGATATTCTCTACTATTTCCACTCGATGGAAGAGTACGTCGCCTTCTCGAGCGAGATCGAGCCGCTCTGGCACGGCGACCCAGAGCGACTCGTCAGACGATATCCAACCCCAGCGTCTGAAGTCCTGCGTAGAAACCTAGCTCCACGTATAGATCTGTCGGATGCGAGGACAAATCATTGAGTGGGTGGCCCGCCGCCGTATCTTTCCTTCGAAACCTGAGCCGGACTAACGCGTTGCCTCACTGTCCTCATCGAACCTCAGCCCGTCTGGGATATTGAGCGCGGAATAGCACCCTTTGCTGTGTCGCGCCTTCTCCCGCCGTGGCCTGCTTTTACGCCGCCCCACTGGACTGGAATTGCTCCGCCGTCGACACACTTGAGTTGGCGCTGCGACAGCAATCTCCCAAGCGGTTCAGCGATTTGATGAGCTGCATCAATCCGAAACGCCTTGTTTGCCTCAAGCCACCGGTCGTCCGCGCGGAACTTTCACGGGCCAGATCACCGTATTAGAAGCTGCAGGCTGACCCGCCTGCATAGAAAATCGGCTCGCGCATTGCCGCCGCGTACCCGAACGGGTTGCGCTCCGGCATCTAGCCTCTCTTTTAAGTCCCAACTCTCGAACCAAGGCTTAATCAATGTTTGATGGAGTTCGTGGAGAAGCGCCTCCGTACGCTCAATGTAGCCCTGCATGATCTTTGGATCGGGCAGCGATGTGTTGATAGGTTCTTGAACCATCAGGCCGATCAAAATCGCAATCTCGGTCCGGAGAAGTTTGTCGTAAAGAATGCTGGTATTCTAGATCCTTCGCAGCCACGTGGGGACCGCTGTACCGAATCAGGTTGTCGCGCCAACAGAAGTAGGCAACCGCGTGGATGCAGCCAAGCGACGTGCAGATCGCCTTGAGATCAGCGAACATCTCAACTTCGGGCGCATCGGGCTGAGAGCAGAGCTTAGCATTTATCAACTATACAACCGGTCGCCTGTATCTAAAGCTATGATACGGCGGTGCTTTGTCACGCCTCGGAGCCTAATCTGACAGACTTCGATCGCTCTCAGCGGTGTCGCCAAGAGCATAGCGCTACCTGCGCAGCGGTTCCACTCTACGTGAAGCGCGGTTGCTGATCGGAACGATCTTGCTGGAGCGAATGGTTAGCAATCGCATTCTCGAATGCAATTTGTATTGAAAACGCAAAGGCATAGAACGATTCGCCGCGTTGCACTTAAGTCTTTGATTTTAAATTGGGAAAATGGTTCCCAGGGGCGGAATCGAACCCCCGGCACTGCGATTTTCAGTCGGCCTGAACCTATTGGAATCGTTGAGACATGTTACCGCGAAACTTCCGATGCGGAGAGGAAGGAATGAGCAGGAATGGAGGTGGGCCGGAAGACCGCGATTGACCACCTTTTAATTCCATTTAAGACATAGTACCTATGTATCAAAGGGGATATCAATCTGATGTTCAGGTTTATCATAGCTTGGCGTTCGCCGGCGTATTTACTCAGCCAGTGGCGGCCAAAGAATGTCTCCCAGTCAGGGCTGACGTCCTGAAGCTCTATGATGAGGCAGGGAATTTTCGCGGCAATCTCAGCCGCGCCCCTTGCGAGCCAAACTCTATCTTCAATCCGGACAGTCGGTTTGGCAGAACGTCCCCGCACAGCGTCCTGAATCAACACTTGTCACGCGAACCCAATGGTAATCGGTGGGTCGCTGCTCATTAGCCCCTTCGGCCCTGCTCTACGCAAACGTTAACGACGGCCTGCTCTCCGCGCGAATGGGGATGCAGCCCGGAATAGGTAGAATACAGACATGTTCAAGTTCCTTGCCATCGCGGCCCTTCTTGGCATCGCGGCTCAGCCCTCCATCGCCGCAGAGCAATGCTACCCGGCCACAACTCAAGAAGGCCTGGGTTCGGCCCCCTATGTACAGTTCACGGACAAGGACGCCCCCATCCGATTCCTGAACATCGCGGCTCTGGCACCTATCTCTGCCACGCAGGTCTTCGTCGGGAATTTCCTTGAGATCCTGCTATTGGATACGGAGACAAAGGAGATCGGAGCCGTTCCGATCAAAGGTGAAAAGCCCAAGGTGCAACCGGCCGGCCTCACCTACTCGCCGTCCCGTCAGCTCCTTTTCTCTGCCGATTACCTTCTGAATAAAGTATCTGTCTTCCGTTATGACGGTGCATCTCTCGAGTTTCTCTTTGACATCGGGGGCATGATCTCACCCGAGGGCGTAACCTTCGACAGCGCAACGTCGATTCTGTCCGTGGCCGAGTATGACGGGAGCCGGGTCCTCGGCTGGAAGGTCGATATTGACAAGCGCGAAGCAAAGCTGCTTTGGGAGCGCAATGTCGGGCAAGCTCACGGCATCACGACAATGAACGGTCGCGTGTATGCCTCTGGCCTCGTTGACCGCAAAATCTATGTGTTCGATCAGGAGACGGGGACGCAGCTGGACGTCTTCGGCTCCCGTGGCTGGGATCCCAACAAACTTGAATTCCTTTGGCCCACCACTGTCGCACCGGATGGGACCGGCAAGCTCGTCGTTGCAGATGCCGAAACCGGGTATGTCACCATCCTCGATCCCGAGACTAAGAAAATCACCGCTACGATCGGCGGTGCCGGTCCAGGGCGAGGAATGTTCTCGCAGCCTTATGCGGCCACCGTCGCGAATGGGAAGCTGACGATCATATCCACCAAGGACGAGCGGTTCGTCTCGATTGACTATCCGAGCCTTTGCGTCGCTGGTTCATATGTCAGAGACACAAAAGATTGGTCGGGTTGGGAGCCAAGCGTCCCGCCTCTCAAAGCTGATCAAGGCGATTATCTCTATTCTGCGGGGCCGCGGATACCACTCTTCAACCGCTCATACATTATCTATAATTCAGCGCTAGTTGACACCACTAAGTCTACGGCAGTGCTTGTCGGCAGCACGATGGGCCCGACCGGCTACGTGCAATACAAACAGCTACAATACGTGAAAGATGGCCCGTATGAGTATCTTTTCTCTCCTTATGCCTACAACGGCCCGAACATAATCCGCCGCCAAGGGTCTCGGCTGTATGCCTTGAACTTCCCGGCCCATCTCGGACGCAATCGGATGATCAAGAATTGCTGGGCAGACTGGGGCAACATCGCCTGCGCTGAGGCTGAAGGCTACGACCTGCCAGCTATGCGCCGGATAACAGACGAATGGGTTGCTCAGGTTAACGGCAGCCGATGCGGCAACGGCTTTGTTCCGGCGTCGGCAATGGCCGACTCGTTCAAGTCGGTGTTCACCGCTATCAAGATGGAACCGTTCGACATGTCAGCAATCTTCGCCTCTGCCGGAGGCAAGGCATTCTGGGAGGCGTATGCGGCGGCTCAATCGTGCGAGGCCGATACATCTCAGTTGGCGCGGGTTGGAGCAGCGATCCTGGCAAAGCCAGATCAAGCCTCCCTATACGAACTTTCCCTGATCTCAGCCATCCTGCCGTCGGAGTAATTTACCGGCGCTTCAGCTTGTCTCGGATCTTGAGCGCGAACTGAAACAGTAGCCACGTGACACCGAGGATCGGGGCGGTGATCGCGCACGTATGAGACACCTCATTGGAGAGAAGGGAGTCACAAAGGCGAGGCTATAGCCTCGCCTTTGTGATCTTGTTCGTCACTGTCATAGCCCCCATCCGCCAACCGTTGCCCCTGGACCAGCGGTCATGCCGCAGCTTCCTTATGGCCCTGGACCGGCCAGTAGAGCCCGAGGCCGAACGCCACCGCGATGGTGCCAGCAAAGACATACTGCATCGGTCCGGAGGAGAACGAATTTGCGAGAGCGGTAAGGATGCCAACCGCCTAGGTCACATTCTCTTTGGTGATGACGGGTGGCACCTTCGGAGCAGCCGGGACCGCATTCGAAACCACGAACGAGCCCTTAGCCCACAGGCCAGCCTCAGCAGCGCGGCGGTTCACAAGGCCTTGGACGCTTGCCGTTATCATTGACCCACTTCTCGTAAGCTCGCCGGGGACGCATCATAGTCGCCCTTATTCAGCTTCCTCAGGAGGGTCGAAGTCAGGAAGCCGACCGAAGCCTTAGGGTCGCTCGGGTCGCCTGTCCCAATATTGAGGGTGAACGAGACCAAAGTTGCATATTGGCTGCCCGTCAAGGGCACCTTTACGCCACGCTCAACTGCAAGCTCGGCTTGGGCCGGATCCTCAAGAAGCCAAGCCTCGGCCTGTTCCTCAGTGCAGGTCATCCCCATGGGGACGGCGCGCGTATTACCTTAACCAATCGTCGGGACGCCGCCGCCGTCGAGGTAAACATTCAGCCGCCCTTCAAACCCCTGGATTTTCTCAAGGCCTTCCTGATTGACCCGCCGCGCCATGCCCGCCCCTTTGAACTTGGGGCGAGCATCAATTAGCGGGTCACACCGGCAACGCACCCACTGTCGCTAGTTGTTGGTGATGGTGAGGCCTGTAGCCGTCGAAGAGCGTTCGTTCACCCGCCGCCGCTGTTAAGGCGGTTGCAGACGCGACCGAAGACATAGTTCGCCGTGCCATCGATGTAATAACCGGCTACGGCGCCGTCGATGTTGATATCGTTGCGCGCCCATCTCGGTCGGCGTAGCGCCATCCGACCCATCAGCCTTCGACGGCGTGTTCGTCGAGATGTCCATGAGGATCGGGTTTCTGCACACCCTTCAGATGAATGGCCGCCAAGTCTGAGCGGATCGATAAGAATTGGGTGCTGAAGAAGCAGACATCAGAATCAAATGGCACAGAGGTCGCAGAGCACGATCTACGGAAAAACCCAGATTTGCTCGCCATGCTGATGGCAGTGCTGGAGACCAAGCATATCGGTCCAATCATCCTAGACGAATCATCCGGCAAGCCGTGGCGCCGAGCGACCTTCTCCCGGAAGTTCCGCAAGATCGCGAAGAAGGCCGAATGGCCTGATGACCTCTGGAACATGGACAGCCGATCCGGCGCAGTGTCGGAAGCATTCGAGGCTGGCGCGGATTCGGCGGACTTGATGAAGGCCGCGACCCACACGGAGCTCTCGACAACGATGGGTTATAACCGCGGCTCGATCGTTCAGACGGGGAAGGTCGCGGATATCAGAAACGCGCGGCGGAGGAAGCCGGAAAAATCTGAGTGAACACCCGCGAACAGAGCCCGGTAACACGCCTTCATATTTTGGGCGACGTACTGGGCCGAAAGCCTTGGAAAATAAATGGTGCCCAGGGGCGGAATCGAACCACCGACACTGCGATTTTCAGTCGCATGCTCTACCAACTGAGCTACCTGGGCATCTGGCGCTGGCCGTGCGGCCGTGTGCGTCAGTGGCCGGTTGTATAGTCAGACCTGCGGCACATGTCTAGCGGTCTTGAGCGACAAGTTTGAGGAAAATTCGATTAGGCTTCGCGGTCGCCTTCGTCGCGGTCTTCGTCATCCTCGACCGCGGGGATGGCATAGCCTCCCGTAAGCCAGCGATTGAGGTCGACATCGGCGCAGCGCTTGGAGCAGAAAGGCCGGTATTCGACCTGCATGGGCTTGCCGCAGACGGGGCACTTGCCGGCGGAGGCCTGCGGCTTGTTTTCATTGGCGGGCGTCATTGTCCCCTCCTCGCCGTTCAGGCCGCGTTGAGCCAGGTGAATCGGACCGGGAAGCTCTCCCCGTCGAGAAGCGCGACGGTCTCATAAAGCGGCAGGCCGACGACGTTCGTGTATGACCCTACGAGTTTGATCACGAAGGTGCCCGCGAGCCCTTGGATCGCGTAGCCTCCCGCCTTGCCGCGCCATTCGCCCGAGGCGAGGTAGTGCTCGAACTCTTCCCGCGACAGGCGCTTGAATCGGACGCGGGTCTCCACGAGGCGCTCGCGAATCGTGTCCTTGGGCGTCACGAGGCACACCGAGGTGTAGACCCTGTGCGCGCGGCCCGAGAGCAGGCGCAGGCAGGCCGCCGCCTCGTCTACCACTTCGGCCTTCGGGAGAATGCGTCCTCCCGCGACGACCACCGTGTCGGCGGAGAGAATGAACGAATCCTTCAAGTCCTCGCGATTGCGCGCTGTTCTCAAGGCGATCTCCGCCTTCGAGCGTGACAGGCGTTTTGCGAGGTCTTTAGGTCCCTCACCTTTGAGGGGCGTCTCATCCACGTCGGCTGGCAGAAGCGCGTCGGGCTCGATCCCGGCCTGTTGCAGCAGGGCGAGCCGCCGGGGAGATGCGGAGGCCAGCACCAGCTTCGGACGCCAACTGGGAGTCGCTGGTTCGGAGGATGACGCCACAATGATCTCCACGCGGTTAAAGCCCGAGAAGGCTCTCTTTTTGCGAACCGGCGCGTGAAACGAGCGCCACCCGCGCCCGGTCAGATGGAACCGGGCCCTGTTGATTCAAGCGGCGGCCGCTGCTCGCCCTTTGCCTCGGCCACGCCGGCGGCATGCGCCTGATCCAGCTTGCGATAGCGGGCCGCGCTGATCGGAATGGTCGCGAGGAAGAGAAGCGTGATCGCGGTCAGCACTTCGAACGGGAAACTGACCAGCAGGCCGAAGGCCGCCACCGACAGGACGAAGATCGGCAGCACCCAATGGCGCGGAACGTATTTGCCGATGCTCTTGCCTGAATAGACCGGGATCGTTGATACCATCAGGAAGGCGAGGCCCAGCAGATAGACCAGCACAATCGGCGCGACCGCCACGCCCATCGGAACACCGAGGAAGGACAGATAGAGCGGCAGCATCGAGGTCAGCGCGCCTGCGGGCGCGGGCATGCCGGTGAAGAAGTTCTTCTGCCATTCCGGGCGGTCGGGATCGTCGAGCATCACGTTGAAGCGCGCAAGACGCAGGGCCATGGCGATGGCGAAAACCAGGACCGCGATCCAGCCGATCGCTTTGAGTTCGTGGAGGATGAAGCTGTAGAGAACGAGCGCCGGAGTGACGCCGAAATTGACGAAATCGGCAAGGGAATCCAGCTCTGCCCCGAACCGGGACGTCCCCTTCAACAACCGCGCGACCCGCCCGTCGACCCCATCCAGAAAGGCCGCCGCAACGATAGCGATAACGGCCGGTTCCATGCGCCCTTCATAGGCCAGCCGGATCGCCGTCAGGCCGAGGCAGAGAGCGATCAGGGTAATGATGTTCGGCGCGATGACGCGAAACGGCACCGGCTTGAAGAGGCGCTTGCGCGGCTCGTTCGGGTCTGGTGCGAAGGGCGGGAAAAGTTCACTCATGTGATGATTCTAGGTGCTGGCCGCCTAAGCGGCAAGCGACGCTAGCCGACCCGGTGCTGACGCGCCGGCTCATTCGCCGAGAGGTCGGCCAG
This sequence comes from Microvirga alba, assembly GCF_015694465.1. Taxonomy (GTDB): domain Bacteria; phylum Pseudomonadota; class Alphaproteobacteria; order Rhizobiales; family Beijerinckiaceae; genus Microvirga; species Microvirga alba. The sequence continues at coordinate 422,310 of NZ_JADQDO010000001.1, read as the reverse complement.
AACCGTCTCGCCCGCGACCGCGGTCTGGCCGAGGCCGACGAGGACCTGCGTCGAGAGCGGCACATAAATGTCGAGCCGGGAACCGAAGCGGATCAGGCCGAAGCGCTCGCCGGGGCTCAAGCTGTCGCCCTCCTTGACGAAGGACACGATGCGACGTGCCACGAGGCCCGCGATCTGCACGACGCCGATCTTGGTCCCGCCCGTTTCGATGACGAGGGCGTTGCGCTCGTTGTCCTCGCTCGCCTTGTCGAGCTCGGCGTTGAGGAAAAGGCCCGGCGTATAGAGGATCTGCGTGATGCGGCCCGCGACCGGCGAACGGTTCACGTGACAGTCGAACACGTTCATGAACACCGAAATGCGGGTCATGGGCTCGTTGGGCAGATCAAGCTCCGCCGGCGGCACGGCGGTGGTGATGAGGCTGACCTTGCCATCGGCCGGCGATACGACGAGGCCATCACGGATCGGCGTCACGCGCTGCGGATCGCGGAAGAAGTAGCAGACCCACACCGTGAGAATCGCGCCGATCCAGGCCAAGGGTGACCAAAGACTTCCCAACAGGATCGTCGCGATGAGCGCGATGAGGATGAAGGGATACCCTTCCTTGTGGATCGGAACGAAGATGCGGCGCATCGAATCCAGAATGTCGGTCATTCTTGTGAAACCTCAATGATTTGGAAGAGGGGATGGCAGGGGCAGCGGGTTCCGTCAACCCGCCACGCTCTCCTTGCTGCTCTCTTCCTCTTCCACGCGTTTCAGGGCCTCGCGAGCCTCGTCGGCCTCGCGCTGGCGGTTCCACATGGCAGCGTAGAGGCCACCGGATGCCAGCAGGCCCGTATGCGTGCCACGCTCGGCGATGCGCCCATGGTCGAGGACGATGATCTCATCCGCACCGATAATGGTGGACAGCCGGTGCGCGATGACAAGTGTCGTGCGCCCCTGGCTGACCCTATCGAGGGCGTCCTGGATTTCCTTTTCAGTGAAGGAATCCAGTGCCGAGGTCGCCTCGTCGAGAACGAGGATCGGCGGCCCCTTGAGGATGGTCCGGGCAATCGCCACGCGTTGCTTCTCGCCGCCCGACAGCTTCAGGCCGCGTTCGCCGACCGGCGTATCGTAGCCCTCGGGAAGGTGGCTGATGAAACGGTCGATCTGCGCGAGGCGCGCGGCCTCCCTCACCTCTTCGGCAGCGGCGTCCCAGCGGCCGTACTGAACGTTGTAGCCGATGGTGTCGTTGAACAGCACCGTGTCCTGCGGAACCATGCCGATGACCTTGCGCAGGGTCGATTGCTGCACATCGGCAATGTTCTGGCCGTCGATGAGGATGCGACCGCTCGCGGGCTCGTAGAACCGGAAGAGCAGGCGGGAGATCGTGGATTTCCCGGCGCCGGACGGGCCGACGATCGCCACCGTGTGGCCGGCGGGCACCTCGAAGGAGACGCCTTTCAGGATCGGACGCTCCGGAATGTAGGAGAAATGCACGTCCTCGAAACGTACCACGCCCTCGGCGACGTGGAGCGGCTTGGCGTTCGGCTTGTCCTGGATTTCCGGGTTGCGATCGATGATCCTGAACATGTCGTCGATGTCGATGAGCGCCTGTTTGATCTCGCGGTAGAGCATCCCCATGAAATTCAGGGGAATATAAAGCTGCACGAGCATGGCGTTGACGAGCACGAAGCTGCCGATGGAAGCGCGGCCAGCCATGATGTCCCGCGCGGCGAGGATCATGACCAGGGTCATGCCGATGGAGAAGATCACAGCCTGACCGGCGTTGAGCACGGCGAGCGAGGTATAGGTCTGCGTCGAGGCCTTCTCGTAGCGCTCCATGGAGTGGTCGTAACGGATCGCCTCCCGGGCCTCCGCGCCGAAGTACTTCACGGTCTCATAGTTCAACAGCGAATCGACCGCCTTGGTGTTCGCGTCCGTGTCGGATTCGTTCATGCGCCGGCGAATCGAGATCCGCCATTCGGTGGCCTGGTAGGTATAGGCGAGATAGACCACCACCATCACCAGCACGACGGCCGAATAGAGCCAGTCGAATTCCCAGGCGAGGATGCCGAGCACGAGCACGAACTCGACGATGGTCGGGATCAGGGTCAGCACCACGAGGCGCGACAATTCCTCGATGCCCTCGCGGCCGCGCTCGAGAACGCGGGTCAGGCCACCGGTCTTGCGTTCCAGATGAAATCGCAAGGACAGACGGTGCATGTGTTCGAAAGTCTGAAGCGCGAGCTTGCGCACCGCATGCATGGCGACCTTGGCGAAAAGCCCGTCTCGGACCTGCGTCAGCAGGGCCATGAGAACACGGGTCACACCGTAGATGATCGTCAGGATAAGGGGTGCGCGCCAGAGCCAGGAACCGGAGGTCGCGGCGGCCTCCACACCCCCTCCCGCCCCGGTGGTCACGGCGACAAGCGCGTCTGTCGCCCACTTGAAGGCAAAGGGCGTGACCATGGTCACGGCTTTCGCGACCAGAAGCAGGCCGAATGCCAGGAAGACGCGGCGTTGAAGGTCCACGCGGCCATGCGGCCAGAGATAAGGCCACAATTTGGAGATGGTCGCGACCAAACCGGGAGGCTTCGGCTTGGCTGAGCTGGCCGACGGAACGGCGCTGGAGGGAGGCATTCGCTGAGATCCAATCAAATGTTGGATCTCGATATAGACGATCGGCAGGACGAATTCACCCCGCCACCCGTTCCAATGATCAGTTTGTTCTCTGTCCCTGGTCGGCGGGGAGAACAAAAACCTGTCCGGGATAGATCAGGTTCGGATTGCGGATCTGGTCCTGGTTGGCCCCGTAGATCACCGTATAGCGATACCCTTCGCCGTAGGTCCGCCGGCTGATGCGCCAAAGGTTGTCGCCTCGCGACACAAGAGCCGTGTTGATATTCGGGATGATCACCGTTCCGGGGTCTGTCGGCTGGGCCCCGGAGGACGCGATCGCGCTGTTGGCCTGCGGCGCGGCGGGAGGCGGTGACGCAGTCGACGGCGAAGCAGCCTGCGCGGGAGCGGCTGGGGCCGGAGGCTCTGCCGCCACCACCTGGACGGGTACGTTGAAGGCCACCTCGGCGCGCGATTTCACCTGGCCCGAGACGGGATCCACATCGTCGAGCCGGACCCGATAGTCGCCGGGGCGGACCCCGCTACCGATGGAGAAGGAGACCTTGCCGTCCCCCCCTGCCCCGCCGGGAGCGATGAAGCTGTCGTTCAAATAGAGGCGAACCGTGGCCCCCGATGCGGTCTGGCCGGAGACAAAAAGCCGCCCCGATTCCGATTCGACGCTCACGATCTTGATCTCGGGACGAGGCGTGACCGCCGGCGGAGCAGTTTCCGGTGCGGTGGTAGTCTTCTGCTGCGTTGCGGCGGCGGCGGGAGCCGGAGTCTCCGCAGTCTTCGTTTCCTGAGCTGGCTTGGCTTCCGGAGGTTCCGGATTGGACAGGAGGACCGTCGGCTTGTCGGGCGCCGTCAGGGCCACGAGCGGCCGGGTCTTGGCCGGGCTGATGACCACTGTCACGCTCTCGCGAGAGCGCTGGCGGGTGCCGTCCGGAGCAATGGATTGCAGAATGATCTGATGGGAACCGGGCGGCAGAGGTGGCGGCACAAGGGCGAACAGGCCCGATGCGTCGGCAGCGGCACGGGCGTGCACCTGATCGCCGCGCAACAATTCGATGGTCGCCCCCGGGGCCGCGCGGCCGGCGATGACGCTCTCGCCATCGGGCTCGACACGCACCACATCAAAGGACGGAACGATGGGAGCCGGGGCTTTCGGTGCTTCCGCGGGAACGGGCTTGGTTTCAGCGGGGGCTGCTTGAGGCGCCACCGCAACATGCGAGGAAGGAGCTTGAGATGATTGCGGCGGGGACGAGGCAACGGGCGGCTCGCTCTTCGAAACCACCGGGATTTCCACTGTTTCCCAATACAATACGCCCAGCAGAACTGCGACGACAGCAACGGCTGCCGCGCCGAGGATCGCGATCGTCCCCCGGACCTGTTTCTCGTTCGCCATACTGCTTTTTCTCAACCGCGGCACTTTCCTGCATTTAAGCCGTTTATGTTTGAAAAGGCTACGGCCATAAGGAAGAATAACAATGTTTTACGACTCAACGCGGGAGGCACCCCGCTTCCCCGAAAAGCCCATGTCAGCAATCAAATCCATCTGCGTCTATTGCGGCTCCGGATTCGGTGACGAGCCCGTTTTCGCGGAAAATGCGGCGGCATTAGGCCGATCCATGGCCGAGGAAGGAATCAGTTTGGTCTATGGCGGCGGCAATGTCGGCCTCATGGGCACAGTGGCGCAGGCCGTTCTCGACCACGGCGGCTATGTTACGGGAATCATACCCGACTTTCTAAAATCCCGCGAGAAATTGCTCGATGCGGTGCAGGAAACCATCGTCGTTCCCGACATGCACACCCGCAAGCGTCTCATGTTCGAGAAAGCGGACGCCTTTGTCGCCCTGCCCGGTGGCATCGGCACCCTCGAAGAACTTGTGGAACAAATGACCTGGGCCCAGCTCGGACGGCACACCAAGCCGATTCTGATGTTGAGCACTAATGGCTTCTGGAAGCCGCTTCTGAACCTCTTCGCCCATATGCGCGAGCAGGGTTTCATCCGCCCCGGACTCGAACTGAACTATCTCGTGGCCGAGCAGGTCGAGGACGTGATTCCGATGCTTGAGGCCTCTGCGCGGCGGGTCAGGCTCGTCGAGAATGCCGATCTCATCGAGACGAAGTTCTGACAATCATCCGGCGCGGGACAGAACGAGCCCGCTCAGGATGAGAGCCGCCGCCACGAGCCGCTGCCAGGTGATCTCCTGAACGGGGAGTCCAAACGCTCCCACGGCATCCATGACCAAGGCCGCCGCAAGCTGGCCGAACACCAGCGCGGCCACGGTGCTGACCACACCGAGCTGCGGCACGCCCCAGATCACGATGGCCACATAGAAGGCTCCCAGGAACCCTCCAAGCCACGACCACCAGGGCGCGGAGGCCACGGCGCTACCCGTTGGCCACGCGCCCCGGAGGGTGCTGATGATAGCCAGAACGGAAAACCCGATTCCGAATGATATGCAGGCCGCAAGCACCGGATCCCCCATCGCTCGCGCGAGCGCCGCATTGATCGGCGCCTGCGAGGAGAGAAACACGCCGCCGAGGATGATGCCCAGGAGGGGAAGCAGGGTTGAAATGGTCATGAACGGGCCCGGCAAGTTTCGATAAGATCCGGCCTCGCCCTAAAGCGCGGCTCCGCCTTTCAAGAGTTTGTAGACGATCGAATCCGTCAGCGCCTGGAACGAGGCGTCGATAATGTTGGGCGACACGCCGATGGTCGTCCAACGATCTCCGGAGTCATCCGTGAACTCTATCAGCACGCGCGTCACCGCGTCCGACCCGCCCTGGTAAATGCGAACCTTATAGTCGATCAGCTCCAGATCCCGGATCAACTCCTGATACTTGCCGAGATCCTTGCGCAAAGCCACGTCGAGTGCGTTGACCGGGCCGTTGCCCTCGGCCGCTGAGATCAGGACCTCATCGCCGACACGCACCTTCACGATGGCCTCGGAGGCCATCACGAGTTCGCCGAGCGCGTTGTAGCGGCGCTCCACATTGACCGAGAAACGCTCGACGTCGAAGAAGGCAGGCACTTCACCAAGCATGCGCTTGACCAGCACGAAGAACGACGCGTCCGCGCCCTCGAACGCAAAACCTTCCGCTTCCTTGCGCTTCACTTCGTCGAGCACGCGCCCCACGCGCGGATCGCCTTTTTCGAGTGCGAAGCCGAGGCGCTTCAACTCGGCCAGCACGTTCGATTGGCCACCCTGATCCGACACCAGAACCTTGCGCACATTGCCGACGACTTCCGGCTCGACGTGCTCGTAGGTGCGTGGATCCTTTAAAACGGCTGACGCATGAATGCCCGCCTTGGTCGCGAAGGCGCTTGCGCCGACGAAGGGCGCGTGACGGTTCGGCTGGCGGTTGAGGATCTCGTCCACTTGCCGCGAGACATGCGTGAGCTCGCCCAAGGTCTCGTCCGACACGCCGAGATCGAAGCGCTCGGCATAACCATTCTTCAATTTCAGCGCGCCGATCAGCGTCACCAGATTGGCGTTGCCGCAGCGCTCGCCAAGACCGTTAAGGGTGCCCTGAATATGTCGTGCGCCCGCCTCCACCGCCGCGAGCGAATTGGCGACCGCGCAGCCGCAATCGTCATGGGTGTGGACACCGAGATTGACGCCCGGCACGGCCTTCGTCACGGCGGTCACGATGGCCGTGACTTCGTGAGGCAGCGTGCCGCCATTGGTATCGCAGAGAACGACCCAGCGCGCGCCCGCCTCATAGGCCGTCTTGGCACAGGACAAAGCGTATTCGGGATTGGCCTTGTAGCCGTCGAAGAAATGTTCGCAATCGACGATGACTTCGCGGCCTTTCTCGCGCGCGGCCGCGACGCTGTCGCGGATGCCGGCGAGGTTCTCTTCCAACGTTGTCTCAAGCGCAACGTGGACATGGTAGTCCCACGACTTGGTGACGAAACAGATCGCGTCGGCCTGCGCCTCCAGCAGCGCCGCGACGCCGGGATCGTTCGAAACCGAACGGCCAGGGCGTTTCGTCATGCCGAACGCGGTGAACTTGGCGTTCCTGGTGCGCTTTTCGGAAAAGAACGTCGTGTCGAGCGGGTTCGCGCCAGGATACCCGCCTTCCACGTAATCGATTCCGAGCCGGTCGAGCAGGCTCGCGATGGCGCGCTTGTCGTCGAGAGAAAAGTCGACGCCCGTGGTCTGCGCGCCGTCGCGTAGGGTCGTGTCGTAGAGATAGATGCGTTCGCGGGTCATGACGAAAGCTTCCTGTCTTCCGCCTGCGATGCGAGGCGCTTTTCCATGGTGGTGTTGCCGAGCCATTCGTCGCCGAGCGGGATCGTGTTGCGGCGCTGTGGCTGGAAGCCGCGCTTGTCGAAGAAGGGGCGTGCGTTGTCGCTCACATCGGCGATGAGCTTCTCCGCCCCGCGCGCGCCGGCCAGCTTCTCGATAGCGTCATAGAGCATCGACCCGACGCCCTGCCCCGCCACCGCCGGATGCACATAGAACAGGTCGATCAACTCGTTGTTCCTCAGCGCGATGAAGCCCACCGGCGAGCCCTCGACCGTCGCGATCAGCGTCAAACCTTCGGCAAGACGCTGGGCGAAAGTTTCGTCCTCGGCCGTCGCGGCCCAGGCCTCCTGCTGCCCTTCGCTGTAATCCTCTCCCGTCAGTTCCTCGACGCTCGCCTGAAAGATTTCGGCGAGCATCGACACGTCTGCAGGAAGAAACGGGCGAAGACCGGGCTTTGGCAAAGACTGTCCCATCAGCGCCTCCCGTCCTTACAGTTCCACTTGCTGCTTCCCTCATCCCGAGGAGCAGGCGAAGTCTGCGTCTCGAAGGAGCTTCCAGTGCGCTCTGGAGCCTCCTTCGAGACGGCGCTGCGCGCCTCCTCAGGATGAGGACAGAGCAAAACGAGCCGTCGTTGATGGAAATGCCTCATCATCGCGCGACCTCCCAGGTGGTGGTGCCGTCCTTGTTGTCCTTCACCACCACGCTCAAGGCGGCGAGCTCGTCGCGGATGCGGTCGGATTCAGGCCAGTTCTTGGAGGCGCGAGCCTCCTTGCGGGCGACGATGAGCGCCTCAACGATTGTCGGGTCGACGCTGAGCGACGCCTTCTTGCGCGCCTCCCACGCAGTGGCTCCTTCAAGAAGGAAGCCAAGCGCGCGAAGGTTCGCGCCGAGTTCGTCATGCGCGCCCTGCCCATCGAGAGCATGAAGCTCCGCCAACATCTTCGGCGTGTTGAGATCATCCGCCAGCGCCTCGACGACCTGGCTCGAGAGAGCGGCGGACGTGCCGTCACCCGCAAAGCCGTACCAACGGTCGAGAGTCTTCTGGCTTTCCTCGAGCCCCTTCACCGTCCAGTCGATCGGCTGGCGGTAATGGGTGCGGAGCATGTTGAAGCGCAGGACCTCGCCTGGCCAATCCTTGAGCAGGTCATGGATGGTGAAGAAGTTGCCGAGCGATTTCGACATCTTCTCGCTTTCCACCTGCAGGAAGCCGTTATGCATCCAGACATTGGCCATGCGCGAAACGTCGAAAGCGCAGCAGGATTGTGCGATCTCGTTCTCGTGATGCGGGAAGACGAGATCGATGCCGCCGCCATGAATATCGAAGGTCTCGCGCTCGGCGGGATCGTTGCAGGAAAGCCGCGTCTCGAACGCCTGGACCAGATGCTTCCACGCCATGGCCGAGCACTCGATATGCCAGCCCGGACGGCCCGGTTTTGCGATGCCGGCGGGCGAGGGCCAAGCCGGGTCCTGAGGGCCGGACGGCTTCCACAGCACGAAATCCATCGCGTCGCGCTTGTAGGGCGCAACATCGACGCGCGCGCCGGAAAGAAGCTCATCCAACGAGCGTTTCGAGAACGCTCCATATTTCGGAACGTTCGGCAGTTTCTGCATGCCCGAGACGCTGAACAACACGTGATCCTCGGCCACATAGGCTGCGCCGCGCGCGATCAGGCGCTCGATGATCATTTTCATCTCATCGATATGCTCGGTCGCGCGGGGCTCGACGAAGCGCGGCGGCGAGCCTAGTTCGTTCACATGCTCGGGCATCAGCACGCCCAGCGCACGAATATCGTCGTGGAACTGCTTTTCCGTCTTCTGCGTCACCACGCGGATCGCGTCGTTGTGCGGCAGATCCGGGTAATCGCGTACGGCGCGCGCGTTGATCTTGTCGTCCACATCCGTGATGTTGCGCACATACGTAACCGCTTCCGCTCCGTAAACATGTCTCAGCAGACGGAACAGGAGGTCAAAGACGATAATCGGGCGCGCATTGCCGATATGAGCATAGTCGTAGACGGTCGGGCCGCAGACATAGAGGCGCACGTTTTTGTCGTCGATCGGGACGAAAGCGTCCTTCGACCGGGTCAGCGTGTTGTGAAGCCTCAGTGTAAGCGTCATGAAACCATGTCCCTTCAGGCCGCAGGCCGGAGAATGGTTTCGATCTGTAAAATGAGAACGAGACGGCTCCAGCCAGCGGGTGCGCTAGCTGCAAATAATCCCGGAAATGAGGATCGTTGCCGTTTTCATAGCCCCATCAATGCCCTGTCGGCCTTAGCACGTCAAGGTTCTCCACCCCGAGCCATGATTTTTTTGCCAGAGGGCCCAAGCGTGACTGTCCGTTGTCAGTGACCGCGTTAGCGGTTTATTCACGCCCCATCGTGACAATGGAGCACGAGTTCAATTTCAGTGAGGTCTTCCATGCGCCGCGCATATGCCATGCTCGGATTGGGTGCGGTTGTGCTTGCCGCCGCCGGGTCGTTGACCCTGATGCCCCGAAGCAGCGAAGCCTCCGCGACAGAAGCCACCTTCCTGGTGCCCGCCGCCGACGGATACGGCGTCGCCGAGTGCCTCGTCTCGGGCCATACCTGCGGCAAGGCTGTGGCGGATACCTGGTGCGAAGCGCAAGGTTACGTCCGGGCCGTCTCCTTCCGGCAGGCAGATCCCGAGGATGTCACCGGATCGGTCGAGAAAGTCGCGGCCGCGCCCACCCCGCTGCCGATTTCGATTACCTGCGTGAACTGAAGCATCAAGGACGCTTCTTCTATTTCACCCATTCCCCGCATTTCGGCGGAACGTCCGTGCCCCAGGGCATCAGCGGCACCGTGGATGTCGAGTTCTTGGGCGAACCTTCGATCGGGCGGTCGGAATAAACCATGTAGACCAAGGTGTTGCGCTTGGCATCGCAGCCACGGACGATCTGCATCTTCTTGAAGATCAGCGAGCGGCGCTCGCTGAACACCACGTCACCCTGCTCGAACTTGCCCTTGAAGCGGACCGGCCCGACCTGACGGCAGGAGAGCGAGACGTCGGATACCTCCTCAGCGACGCCGAACGTCCCCGAAAGGCCGCCGCGCTCCGGCGTCGTGTAATGGCAGGCCACGCCCTCCACGAGGGGGTCATCGACGCCATAGACCGCCAGCTTATCGTTGGGAGTCAGTGCCCGCCAGACGGTCGATTTCTTGAAAATCAGGTCCGGCTCTTGCGCCTGCGCGCCTGAGATAGCACCGGCTGCAAGGGCCAGAGCCAGAACGATTCGAGCGAGCATTCGGCATTCTCCCACCTTGAGAGCGCTATGTGGGGGAGGTTCTTCACAATTTCGAGGGCTACTCTGCGTGCTGGCTGCAGACGCAGATCTTGTTGCCGTCGAGGTCGCGAAAGTAAGCGCCGTAATAATCCTTGTGATAGTGCGGCCGCAGGCCCGGCGCGCCTTCATCCTTCCCGCCCTTCGCCATCGCGGCGGCGTAACAGGCGTCGACGGCAGCTCTTTCGGAGGCCGCGAAGGCGATCATGGTGCCGTTTCCGACCGAAGGATCCCGCCCGTCGAAGGGCTGCGTGACCCAGAATTGCGAGGGACCGCCCGCCAGCCCGTAGCCGATGGCCGTATCGAAAACGAGCTTCGCCTCGATGCCTAGCGGCCCGAGAACCGCATCATAGAACGCCTTGGCGCGGGGAACGTCATTTGCTCCGACGGTCGTATGGGAGTACATGCTCTTCCTCAAATCCTCTGGTGCGGCTTGTGCCGCTTGCCGCGGACGCTACTTGGCTTCCCTCGGAGCGTGCAAGGCGTTAATCACATTAGGGTCAATTTCACGACGTCAAATGACCATCGACCTGGGCCATTGACGACCTGAAGAATCCGGTTTCGCGACAAGATTTATGAAAAAGATCTCTTTCATCCGCTCCCTGATCGCCGCGACGGCCTTTCTCGCCGCGGGCGACGCTGCGTTTGCCCAATCCGCGGAATGTCAGCGTTTTCGCGCTGAACTGGCGAATTTGGAGCGGGGCGGCGGAAGCGTCCAGTCGGAGGCCATGGCGACTCAGCGCAACGAGTTGAACCGGCTGTTGGGCTATTATCGCTCCATCGGCTGCGAGCGCGGCCCCCTCGGGTTCCTGACGGGTCCCGCGCCGGCCGAATGCGGCCCGATCTTGCAACAGGTTCGCCAATTGGAAGCCGGATACAACCGGATGGCGCAGCAGGCCGCCGAAACCGGCGATTTCGAGTTCCGCCGCCGGCAGCTTCAGGCTGCGGTCCAGCAGACTTGCAGCACCGACCAGCCGCGCGGATTCTTCGAAACCCTGTTCGGTGGCCCGCGCAGCCAGCAGCCGCAGCAGATGGAGATTATGCCGGAAGGCCAGCCCATCATCTCCGAGGACCAGCCCCTCGGCGGACGCCGGCTCGTCTGCGTGAAGACCTGCGACGGCTCGTATTTCCCCTTGGCTAACGCTCCCGGCGGCCGAGAGGGCGCAGACGAGATGTGCCAGTCGCTCTGCCCCGGCACGGAAACCTTGGCCTTCGCCACCTCGGGCGGCGACGACGCGCTCAACCGCGCGATCTCGGTCTCCGGCAGCCGTCCCTACACCACCCTCGCGAACGCCTTCAAGTTCCGCAAGACCTTCGACGAAAGCTGCGCCTGCAAGAAGGCCGATGAGAGCTGGGCCGTCGTTCTGCGCCGTGCGGAGGGCATGTTGGAGCAGCGCAAGGGCGACGTGATCGTGACCGCCGAGAAGTCGGAGGAGCTGTCACGCCCCAAGGTGGTTCAGGCCCGCAAGGCCGCCGATAAAAAGGCGACCGATGAAGCGCAGGCCGCGGCCGAAATTGCCGCCGCCGCTCCGACAGCGAGCAAGGAATCGTCCGGCATCGGACCGCAATCGATCGAAAACACGCGCATCGTGAACCAGGGTGAAGGCCCGAAGCGTGAGATCGTGGCGGGAGACGGCACCAAGCGGACCATTCGCGTGGTGGCCCCCAACGTGATTCCGGTGCCGAACGCCACGACACCGTAAGGCGTTTTTCATCAGAGTCTGATCATGTTTCGCCGAGTCATGATCAAACGCTGAAATGCGCGAACCCTCAGGCGGTCGCGCGTCGATCCTCGAGCCATGTACCCGCCCGCCTGGCCTCGTCCTCGTGACCGGGCTCGCGCCAGGTTTCAGCCAGGGCGGCCTCCTGCCAGCTTTGCATCGCTGGAAGGGCGAGCAGCCGCTTCACATACGCCGCGGCCGCCTCGTCGAGCTTCAGGCCGTAAGTCTGGGCCCGGAACGCCACCGGCGCGAAGAAGGCATCGACCGCGCTGAAGGCGTTGCCCGCAAGGAACGGCCCTCCGAAGCGACGAAGTCCCTCGTTCCACAATTCGTTGAGCCGAGCGATGTCCTGCTCCAGCGCCGGGGTCATCTCGTCGATCCGCACGCGGATGCCGCAATTCATCGTGCAGCGCTCGCGGAGCACGCCGAATCCGGAATGCATTTCGGCGGCCGCGCAGCGCGCCCAGGCTCGGGCTTGAGCCTCCGCCGGCCATACGCCCGGATGCCGTTCGGCGAGATATTCGGCAATGGCGAGGGAATCCCACACCACCGTGCCGGCATCCGTCAGACACGGGACCTTGCCGGTCGGCGAAAAGTCGCGGAACCGATCCCAGTTCGAAAGCGCGGCGAAGGGGACCATCCGCTCCTCGAACGGGATCGCCAGTTCCTTCATGAGCACCCAAGGCCGCAAGGACCAGGAGGAATAGTTCTTGTTGGCGATGAAGAGCTCATACATGTGAGACGTCCCGATTGTCGCTAGATTACGCTGCTTGCCCGGACAGCCGGGCCTTGACGCGATCAGGCCCGATCAGCGGCAGCAGCGCCGCGAGTTCCGGTCCGTGGTCGAGCCCGGTGAGAGCCAGGCGCAGGGGCATGAAAAGCGCCTTACCCTTCACGCCGGTCGCAGCCTTCACCGCCTCGGTCCAGGTTTTCCAGGTCGCCGAATCCCACGGCGCGTCTGGCAACACCTTCGCTGCGGCCTCGATGAAAGCCTTGTCCTCGATGACAGGCGTCACCGGCCCGCGCACCACGGCCCACCAATGCACCGCATCGGCGACCCTGGTCAGGTTGCCGCGCACCGCGAGCCAAAAGGCCTCACCGCCATCCGAATCGAGGGCGGCGAGACGACTGCGGGCTGCCTCATAGGGCATTTCGTGGATGAGGCGCGCGTTGAGCTGATCCAGCTCGTGCTCGTCGAACTTGGCGGGCGCGCGGGAGATATGGGCAAAGTCGATCAGGCTCGCCAACTCGTCGAGATCGGCCACCGGCCGCACCGATTCGGCCGTGCCGACCAGAACCGCCAAGGACGCTACCGCCTGCGGCTCGAGGCCCGCCTCGCGCAGGCTCGTGAGGGACAGATGCCCGAGGCGCTTGGACAGCCCCTCCCCGCTCGCGGTCGTCAGAAGGTTGATATGCCCGAAGAGCGGGAGATGCGCGCCCAACGCCTCGAAGATCTGGATCTGCACCGCCGTGTTGGTGACGTGATCCTCGCCACGGATCACGTGGCTGATCTTCAGGTCCACGTCGTCCACGATGGAGGGCAGCGTGTAGAGATAGGTGCCGTCCTCGCGCACCAGCACCGGGTCCGAGAGCGACCCGCAATCCACATGGCAATCGCCGCGCACCAGATCGGTCCAGGCGACGGTGCGATGATCGAGACGGAAACGCCAATGGGGGCGACGCCCCTCGGCTTCGAGCTTCGCACGCTCCTCCTCGGTGAGTTTGAGCGCGGCGCGGTCATAGACCGGAGGCAGGCCGCGCGCGAGTTGCCGCTTGCGCCGGAACTCGAGTTCTTCCGAGGTTTCATAGCACGGATAGAGACGACCCACCGCGCGAAGCCGGTCGGCCGCTTCGTCGTAGAACTCGACGCGTTCCGACTGGCGCACCACCACATCCGGCGGAATCCCGAGCCAGGCGAGATCGACCTCGATGGAATCGGCATATTCGCGCTTGGACCGTTCGAGATCGGTGTCGTCGAAACGGAGGACGAAGACGCCCTTCTCGCGCCTGGCGAAGAGGGCGTTCATGAGGGCCTGACGGGCGTTTCCGATATGGATGCGCCCGGTCGGGGACGGAGCGAAGCGAACGATTGGCTTGGACATAGGAACCCTATGGAGACGGGAGTTGGATGGCGCAAGGCGAGAAAGACGCGAACGCGCTAAACATCCAGCGAACTCAATTTCGGTTTGGCCGTGACGCGCTCCAGGGCCTCATCGGGGCGGAAGGTTGCCTCGCCCTGGTCGCGGAAACGGTTGACGATCGGATAGCGGCGGTCGCGCCCAAAGTTCTTGCGCGTGACCTTCACACCGGGCGCCGATTGTCGGCGCTTGTATTCGGCGAGATAGAGCAGCCGCTCCACCTTCTTCACGGTCTCGAGATCGTGCCCCTTGGCAACGATGTCGGACACGCGCATCTCGTCCTCTACGAGACCACGGAGGATGTCGTCGAGAACGTCGTAGGGCGGAAGCGAATCCTGATCCTTCTGGTTCTCCCGCAATTCGGCGGTGGGAGCCTTGGACAGGATATTCTCAGGGATCACGATGCCGTCCGGCCCAAGCGCGCCCTCCGGCTTCCAGCGGTTGCGAAGCGCGGACAGGCGATAGACCTCCATCTTGTAAAGGTCCTTGATCGGGTTGAAGCCGCCATTCATGTCGCCATAGATGGTGGCGTAGCCGACAGACATTTCCGACTTGTTTCCCGTCGTCACCACCATCGCGCCGAACTTGTTCGAGATCGACATGAGGATCGTGCCGCGCGCCCGGCTCTGGAGGTTTTCCTCCGTGATGTCTCGCGGCTTGCCCGCAAAGAGCGGCTGCAGCAGCGCCTCGAAGCCATCGACGGCAGGCGCGATGGGCAGCGTGTCGTAGCGGACGCCGAGCGCCTTCGCGCAATCCTCCGCGTCCTTCAACGACTCGCCCGAGGTATAGCGATAGGGCAGCATCACGCAATGGACGCGCGCGGCCCCGAGCGCGTCGACCGCCATGGCGGCGCAGATCGCGGAATCGATGCCGCCGGACAGGCCGAGCACCACGCCGGGAAAGCGGTTCTTCTCCACATAGTCCCGAAGCCCGAGGACGCAGGCCGCGTAGTCGGCCTCGTCGCCCTCCTCCACCGTCACCATGGGAGCCTCGACACAGGCCCAACCCTCGCTGCCCTTTTCCCACACCGTCAGCGCGACCGTTTCCTGATTAGCGGGCAACTGGCAAGCGAGCGAGCAATTCGCATTGAGCACGAAGGACGCACCGTCGAAGACCAACTCGTCCTGCCCGCCGA
This sequence comes from Microvirga alba, assembly GCF_015694465.1. Taxonomy (GTDB): domain Bacteria; phylum Pseudomonadota; class Alphaproteobacteria; order Rhizobiales; family Beijerinckiaceae; genus Microvirga; species Microvirga alba. The sequence goes on along the minus strand of NZ_JADQDO010000001.1, from coordinate 407,161 downwards.
TCTCGTTGAGATAGATGAGCGGCAAGCCACTTTCGGTGATCCGCGCGGCGGCGATGTTGAAGCGTTCCTCGGTCTTGCCGCGCCAATAGGGCGAGCCGTTGGGAACGAGGAGCATTTCGGCCCCGGTTTCGGCGAGGCATTCCACGACATCCGGGGTCCAGATGTCTTCGCAGATCGGCAGGCCGAGCCGGACGCCGCGAAAATTGACCGGACCCGGCATCGGGCCGTGCTCGAAGTTGCGCTTCTCGTCGAAGACACCGTAATTCGGCAGATCGACCTTGAAGCGCACGGTGATCGCGCCGTTATCGAGAAGAGCATAGGCGTTGTAGAGGGCCTCGCCTTCCCGCCACGGCAGACCGATCAGCAAGGCCGGTCCGCCATCCGCCGTCTCGCGGGCGAGACGTTCGCAGGCCGCGCGGCAGGCATCCTGAAAGGCAGGCTTCAGCACGAGATCCTCAGCGGGATACCCGGCGAGGAAAAGCTCCGTGAACATGACGATGTCAGCGCCGAGCCGGGCCGCCTCCGCGCGGGCGGCGCGAGCCTTTTGCTCGTTGCCGGCCACATCGCCGACGATGGGGTTGAACTGCGCAAGAGCGATTTTGAGTCTGTTCTGAGCCATGGCCCTGCCGATTTAGCGCGTTGCGGCAACGGCAGCAATGCGGGGAAGTTGCTCCGTCGTCATTCCGGAGCCCCGCAGCGGAGCCCGGAACCCCCATAACCGCTGTCAAGGATGAGTTGGGCGGATTTCCGCAGCGCGCCCCGGCATCGTCGGCGTTCGCCTTCGCTCACCCCGGAATGACAGTGGAATATGGATCGGTGTAGCGCTTCAAATAGAATGGCCGGGACCAACCCGGCCATAACAACGAAAAAGGGGCGCTCGAAGCGCCCCTTTGGTCGTCTCTTATTCCGCCGCCAAGGCCGCCGGCCGCTCGCGCGATTGGCGCTCGCGCTTGATGAGCTCCGAGGTCAGGAACGCGATTTCCAGCGCCTGGTCCGCGTTGAGGCGCGGATCGCAATAGGTGTGGTAGCGGTCGCTCAGGTCCGCGTCGGTCAGCGCACGAGCGCCGCCGGTGCATTCCGTGACGTTCTTGCCGGTCATCTCCAGGTGGATGCCGCCCGCATGGGTGCCTTCCGCCTGGTGCACGGCGAAGAAGTCGCGAACCTCACCCATGACCATCTCGAAGGGCCGGGTCTTGTAGCCGGAGGCCGCCTTGATGGTGTTGCCGTGCATGGGATCGCAGGACCACACGACCGTGCGCCCTTCCCGCTGCACCGCCCGGATCAGGGCCGGCAAGTGATCGCCCACCTTATCCGCGCCGAAGCGGCAGATCAGGGTGAGACGACCAGCCTCGTCCTCGGGGTTGAGCTGGTCGATGAGCTTGAGGAGCCCATCCGGCGTCAGCGACGGGCCGCATTTCAGGCCGATCGGGTTCTTGATGCCGCGCATGTATTCCACGTGGGCGTGATCACCCTGGCGGGTGCGGTCGCCGATCCAGAGCATGTGCCCGGACGTGGCGTACCAATCGCCGGTCGTGGAATCGACGCGTGTCAGGGCCTCTTCATAGCCCAGCAGCAACGCCTCGTGGCTGGTGTAGAAATCCGTCGTGCGCATCTCGGGGTGCGTCTCAGGATCGATGCCGATGGCCCGCATGAAGTCGAGGCTCTCGGTGATACGCTCGGCCACCTCCCGGTAGCGGGACGATTGCGGCGTGTCCTTGACGAAGCCGAGCATCCAGCGATGCGCGTTCTCGAGATTGGCGTAGCCGCCCGTCGCGAAGGCGCGGATCAGGTTCAGCGTCGCCGCGGATTGGCGATACGCCATGAGCTGGCGGCGCGGATCCGGGATGCGCGATTCCGGCGTGAAGGCGATGTCGTTGATAATGTCGCCGCGATAGCTCGGCAGTTCCACTCCATCGACCGTTTCCGTGCCCGACGAGCGGGGCTTGGCGAACTGGCCGGCGGAGCGGCCGATCTTCACCACGGGCGAGCCGCCCGCGAAGGTCAGAACCACCGCCATTTGCAGGAACAGGCGGAAGAAATCGCGGATATTGTCAGCCGAATGCTCGGCGAAGCTCTCGGCGCAATCGCCGCCCTGAAGCAGGAAGGCCTCGCCTTTGGCCACCTTGGCCAGGGTGCGCTTCAGCTTGCGTGCCTCGCCCGCAAAAACAAGCGGGGGAAAGCCAGCGAGCTGCTGCTCGACGCTCTCAAGCGCCTCAAGGTCCGGAAAGGCCGGAACCTGCTGGATAGGCTTGTTCCTCCAGCTATCGGGCGTCCACCGCTCAGTCATGACACTCTCTCTTGTCTCTCTCTTCCTCGTCGTTCACCGCAACAAGCGGCACGAAAGGGCACCTATACACGACATAACAGAAAAGGCGAGTGCGATGCGAAACGACGTTTCGCTCACCCCACCGCAACGGGCTTCTTGACCACCATCGGGGTCCGCATGGTCACCAACTCCTCCGCCGCCGTCGGGTGGACGGCGATGGTGCGGTCGAAATCGGCCTTGGTGGCACCCATGGTAACGGCGATACCTGCCAATTGGATCATTTCGCCCGCGTCGTGCCCGACGATATGGACGCCGACTACCTTGTCGGTGGCCTTGTCGACGATCAGCTTCATCAGCACGCGCTCGGGAGCGCCGGACAAGGTGGCTCGCATGGGGCGGAAGACGGCCTTATAGACGTCAATCTCGCCATAGCGCTCCTGCGCCGCCGCCTCGCCACAGCCGACGACACCAATTTCCGGGGTCGAGAAGACCGCTGTCGGAATCAGGTCGTGATCGACCATGGTTGGTTTGTCGCCGAACACCGTATCCGCGAAGGCGTGCCCCTCGCGGATGGCGATCGGCGTCAGGTTGGCCCGGTTCGTCACGTCGCCGACTGCGTAGATCGAGGGGATCACGGTCTGCGAATAGGCGTCCACCGGGATCGCGCCCGCCTTGTCTAGGGTAATCCCGACCTTCTCCAACCCGAGGCTGATTGTACTCGGACGCCGTCCTGTGGCGACGAGAACCTGATCAAACGTGAGGACATTCCCATCCGACAAGGTGGCGGCGATGCCGTCCGCTGTCTTGTCGAGGCGGGTCACGGTTCTGTTGAGCGCCAGCTTGATTCCACGCTTGGCATAGGCCTCGCCCAACGCATCCCGGACATCCTCGTCGAAGCCGCGCAGGAGCTTGTCGCCCCGGTGCAGCAGCGTGACCTCGCTGCCGAGCCCGGCGAAAATGCCGGCGAACTCGACCGCGATATAGCCCGCGCCAATCACAAGGATGCGCTTCGGCTGGGCTTCAAGATGAAAAACCTCGTTCGAGGTAATGGCGAGTTCACCGCCGGGAATGGCGGGCTCCAAGGTCGGATGCGCGCCGACGGCGACGAGGATGTAGCGCGCTCGAACGCGCGCGCCGGTCTTGAGGAGATGGACCGTATGCGCATCCTCTATCACCGCGCGGCTGTCGATGATTTCGACGCCCGCCTTTTCGAGATTGGTCCGGTAGATGCCCTCAAGCCGGTCGATTTCCAGATCCTTGTTGCGGATCAGGGTTGGCCAGTTGAACTGAGAGGGGCCAACGCTCCAGCCGAAGCCCGCCGCATCGTGGAAATCGTCGGAGAAGCGGCTGGCGTAGACCATCAGCTTCTTCGGCACGCAGCCGCGAATGACGCAGGTGCCCCCGACGCGGTATTCCTCCGCGACCATGACCTTGGCGCCATAGCCTGCGGCGATGCGCGCGGCGCGCACCCCGCCGGATCCGGCGCCGATGACGAAAAGATCAACGTCGAAATCACTCATGGGGTCCTCTCCAAAAAGGCTTTCCGGGCGGCAAGCATCCAGGTGATCGCAGCCCCGAGGGAAGCTGCCCACCACCCCTGCCAGGCCCCATGGCCAACCAGGCCCACCGCCGTTGCCGCGGCCATCAAGGCAAAGGATGCGCTCATGATGGGGCGAGGTTGGCGGCGAACGGCGCGCACAACCAGAAGAATGATCGCCAGGGCGAGCGCGGCGCCGACCACGCCAAGCTCGGTCCAGATCTGAATTGCGACGTTGTGGGGATGCCCGACAGCGAGAAGCGTTCGATCGGCCTCGGGCACTTTCTCGGCTACCGTCGTATCCCGCATGCGGGGACTGACGCCGAACCCGGTTCCGAGAATGGGCTGCTCCCGGATGGCCGCGCCGAAGCTGATCCATATGTCGACACGCTCGCGGGAATGATCCTTGGCCAGCCGCTCATGCACGAATGAGGGAATCAAACGATCGCTGATCGGTCCGATGAAAGGTCCCGCCACCATCGCCGCGATGAAGGCCCCCATCGCCAGCCCGGCCACTGCGCGAGGCGCGAACCAGGCCAGGACAAAAACCGAGCAGGCGACGGTGAGGCCGAGAGCCGAGGCGCCGCTCTCGCCATGGGCCATCGCGGCTGCAACGAAAGCGACCAGAGCAAGGGCGTAAATCCAGCCGCGACGCAAATTCACGGCAAGCCAGATCGCCAGCGGCGGCATCAGAACGAGGAGGGTCAGCAACGAGCGATTAAAGATGAAGCTGTTCCAGCGCCTCCCGATCATTTGTCGAAATGCCAGGCCAGTCCTTAGCTCAATGATCATCATGAAGCACGCTGCGACAATCGCGCCCGCCAGCAGGCCGAAGGCTGGCCGCATCAGATGGCGAGGAAGGGCGAGGGCGACGACGAACGCGCAAGCGATGGGAAGCCAGAATTCGCCAAGGGCGGCAAGAGACAGGCCCCTGAACTCGCTCCATCCGACCGAAAGGAGCGACCACCCCGCGAAGACGAGAGCCGTCACTCCCAAAGGAGAGCGTAAGGCCGCGACAACCCGCCGAACGAATGGGTGCAAATTTCCCTCGGCGGCGAGCGCCGCCAGGGAGCACAGGGCGCTCAACACCAGGAAGACAGGGCTTGAACGATGCGCGATCGCCATGCCGACCGGCATCGCGATGAGGGCCCCTGCAGCGATGCGCCACAATGTTTCGGCAAGTCGCGAACGGGGGCCAGAAAGGGGACGGCCGGATGATGCCATTTCGAGCGTGCTCATGGGGAGGCTCTTACGCGAAGGTTGAACTTCAATAAAGAACCAAGCGCTTGCGGCACAGGTTTTCGACCTTTACCGTTTGTCACAGGACGCACGCTAACGCATTGGCAAGCGTCGCCAGTTTCAAGGAGGGAATTTTTTATGAGCCAATACCGCAAGAACTTCTGGCGCGGGGCGTTTGCTGCCGCCGCGGTGGCGGGTTTCGTCACGTCGGCCATGGCGCAGTCCGAGCTCAAGATCATGGCTCCCGCAGCTCCGGGCGGCGGCTGGGACCAGACCGCCCGCTCCATGCAGCAGGCTCTGACCCAGTCCGGCATCGTCAAGAGCGTCCAGGTCACGAACGTTCCTGGCGCGGGCGGCTCCATCGGCATTGCTCAGTTCGTCAACGGCGCGAAGGGTGACGGCAGCCAGCTCATGGTCATGGGCTATGTGATGGTCGGCGCGCTTCTGACCAACAAGTCGCCCGTCACCCTCGACCAGACGACCCCCATCGCCCGCCTGACCGGCGAATATGAGGCCATCGTGGTCCCGGCGGGTTCGCCGATCAAGACCGCCAAGGATCTGGCGGCCGCTGTGAAGGCCGACCCGGCGAAGGTCACCTGGGCCGGCGGTTCGGCCGGCGGCGTGGACCACATCGCCGCAGCTCTGTTCGCAAAGGCGGTCGGCGCCGATCCCACCAAGATCAACTACATCCCGTTCTCGGGCGGCGGTGAATCGCTTGCAGCCATCCTCGGCGGCAAGGTCACGGCGGGCATCGCCGGCTACGGCGAGTTCGAAAGCCAGATCAAGGCCGGCAAGCTGCGCCTCATCGGCCTGACCACGCCCAAGGGCACGCCCGAGATGCCGTCCCTGAAGGAACAGGGTGTCGACCTCGAAATTGCCAACTGGCGCGCGGTCGTGGCAGCTCCCGGCCTCTCCGCCGACCAGAAGAAGACTCTGTCCGAGACCGTCGACAAACTGGCGAAGTCGAAGGAATGGGGCGAGATCCTGAAGCAGAAGGGTTGGGACGACGCCTATCTGTCGGGCGACGCTTTCGCCAAATTCCTGGTTGAGGAAAACACTCGTACGAAGGAGGTCCTGACCTCCGTCGGCCTTGTGAAGCCCTAAGAAAAATCATTCAAAAAGACATTTTGGAAGCGCCGCCTATGCGGCGCTTCCTTTTAAGGAATTGCCATGAGCACACGAACGCCCGGGCGCGTCGACAAGGCAGGCCTTGTCATCGCCCTTTTCCTGCTCGTTCTCGCAGGCCTGATCTGGCAGGACTTGAGCGGCCTCCAACTCTCCTCCGTCTACGGTCTCGGGCCGAAGGCTATGCCCATGGTGGTATCGATCGGCCTCGCCATTCTGGCCGTCGGCAATGCCGTCATCGCCTTGCAGGGCGGACTCCCTAAGCGTGAGCGGCTGGATTGGAAGCCGATCGTCCTGATCCTCGGCGGCCTTGTGGCGCTGATCGCGTGCATCAAGTTCGATGTCGGTTTCATCCCGGCAACGGCCATTCTGTTCGCCGCGACCTCCGCCGCCTTCGGGCGACGCGCCTTCATCACCGATCTCCTCATCGGCTTCGTGGCCGGAACGGTGATTTTCCTGCTCTTCTCGAAGCTCCTGACCCTGTCATTGCCGATGGGTCCGCTCGAGCGGTTGATCTGAGGTTGGCCATGGATGCTTTTATCGCACTCGCCAACGGCCTGACCGTCGCCCTCCAGCCGATGAACCTGCTGTTCGCGCTCGTCGGCGTGCTGCTCGGAACGGCTGTCGGCGTGCTTCCCGGCATCGGCCCTGCCCTCACGGTCGCGCTTCTTCTGCCGATTACCTTCAAGCTCGATCCCGGCGGATCGATCATCATGTTCGCCGGCATCTACTACGGCGGCATGTATGGCGGATCGACCACCGCAATCCTCATCAACACACCGGGCGAAAGCGCCTCGATGGCCACCGCGCTCGAAGGCAACAAGATGGCCAAGGCCGGACGCGGCGGCCCCGCGCTCGCCACCTCCGCCATCGGCTCCTTCGTCGCCGGCACCATCGCGACACTGGGCCTCGCTTTCCTGGCGCCGACCCTTGTGGAACTCGCGGTGAAGTTCGGGCCGGAGGATTACTTCGCGCTGATGTGCGTCGCGTTCATCACGGTTTCGGCGACCTTCGGCGACTCTCCCGTGCGTGGTCTGACGAGCCTTTTCATCGGCCTCGCCCTCGGCCTTGTCGGCATCGACAAGCTGACCGGACAGGCCCGCCTCACTTTTGGGGTGCCGGAGCTCCTCGACGGCGTCGAAGTAACCACGCTTGCGGTCGGACTGTTTGCCGTCGGCGAAGCGCTGTATGTCGCCTCGCGGCGGCACATCGAGGAAGAGGTGCTGGAGCCGGTGCGCGGTTCGCTCTGGATGACCAAGGAGGATTGGAAGCGGTCCTGGAAGCCGTGGCTGCGCGGAACCCTCTTTGGCTTCCCCATCGGCGCTCTGCCGGCGGGCGGCGCGGAAATCCCGACATTCCTCTCCTACTCCACCGAAAAGCGCCTCACGAAGTATCCGAAAGAGTTCGGGCATGGGGCGATCGAGGGCGTGGCGGGTCCGGAGGCGGCTAACAATGCCTCGGCGGCCGGCACCCTGGTGCCTCTCCTGGCCTTGGGGCTTCCGACCTCGGCGACAGCAGCGATGATGTTGGCCGGCTTCCAGCAATACGGCCTCAATCCCGGCCCGCTGCTGTTCGCCGAACGTCCCGAGCTGGTCTGGGGTCTGATTGCGAGCCTGTTCATCGCCAACACGATGCTGCTGATCCTCAACCTGCCCCTCGTCGGCTTGTGGGTGAAACTCCTCGCTATCCCGCAACCGTGGCTCTACGCGGGCATTCTCGTCTTCGCGACCATGGGTACGATTGCCGCGAAGCCCTCCATCGTCGAATTGGCGATGCTCGGAGCATTCGGCGGCCTCGGCTTCCTGATGCGGCGTTTCGACTATCCGATCGCCCCCGTGGTGGTGGGCCTGATCCTCGGCCCTATCGCCGAGGCTCAGTTGCGCCGCGCCCTGTCGATCAGCCTCGGTGATCCCATGGTGCTTCTGCAGAGCCCAATCTCGGCGACGCTGCTCGGTGTCGCTCTGATCGCCCTCATCCTCCCGTTCGTCCTGAAAGGCATGAGCCGCTTCAAGGCGGCCGAGGATTAGAAGGCTCTAACGGTGAAACGAAAAAAGGCCCGGGAAACCGGGCCTTTTTTTGTCACTGGCTCGCCTGAACCTCAGTTCAGCTGATGACCACGCTTGCCCATCTCCGCACGGGCGCGGATCATGACGTATTCCGACACGTTCTGCGTCCAGGTGGCGAGTTCCCGGACGATCTCGTCGAGAATACCGGGCTGGGTCTGAACGTATTTCACGCCCGCCGGGGACTTGTAGAAGGCGGCAATATCCTTGAGCTCGGCCTCGCTCAGGCGGCTTGCGAAGGCCTTGGCGGCAGCATCGATCATTTTCTGCTTCTGCAGCTCGACCTCAGGCCGCAGCATGACGACGACCTGCTCGAGGTCCTCCTTCACTTCCGGCCGGGTGACGTTCATCTGCTGCAATTGGGCAAGCAATGGCTCGGTCATCACATCGAACGAGCGGGTCATGCCGGAGCTGATGGCCACGTCACGCGCGACGGCGAGATGGCTCGCTGTCGGTTGGGTTTGCGCGAAAACAGGGCTCGCGAGCATGAACAGCGCGACCGTGGTCACAGCCAGGCGGGAGGTGGAACGGATCATTGAATAGGCTCCAATCTTTGAAGACTTATGGTCAGACCTGACCGAGTTCGACAAGCCCTTCACCGGTCGCGAGGATCGCGCCGGTGGCAAGGCCGAGAAAAAGACCGTGTTCGACGACGCCGGGAATGGCGTTGAGCCCGGCGGCAAGCACATCCGGCTTTTCGATGCGGCCGAGATGGGCGTCGAGGATGAAATTTCCGCTGTCAGTGACGAAGGGGGTCCCGTCCTTGCCGTTTCGAAGGCGCAGGTCGGTGCTCAATCCGAGCCCCTTCAAAAGCTTGGCGATGGCGATTTCGGTCGCCTTCAACCCAAAAGGCACAACCTCGATCGGCAACGGAAAGCGACCGAGCGTCGCCACCCGCTTCGAGCTGTCGGCAATGACGATCATGCGCCGGCTTGCCGCAGCGACGATCTTCTCCCGCAGGTGCGCCCCGCCACCGCCCTTGATGAGGCGAAGGCCGTCATCAAGCTCATCGGCCCCATCGACGGTCAGATCGAGTTCCGGAGTCTCATCGAGGGTCGTGAGCGGGATTCCTTCGCGTTGCGCCTGCTCGCGTGTCGCCTCCGAGGTCGGCACGCCGACCACCTTCAGTCCCCCGCGCACGCGCTCACCGATAGCGGAAACGAAGTAAGCCGCCGTCGAGCCGGTGCCGAGACCGAGCCTCATGCCGTCGGAAACGAGGGCTGCCGCCCGTTCGGCGGCTGCGCGTTTGAGATTGTCGCTCACTGATGACCTCTGACCATTGCGTCCTCAAGGCGAAGGCTTTTGTCGTCGCCTTTAGCACGTGAAAACCGTGGGAAGAAAGAACGTTTCATGCCCTGGTGACAGCCTGGGCCAGCCTTCCAGGGGAAATCTAGGGGCGTTGCGGCGATGCGCCTGTGCCCGGGCGAACACTCGGCGTCGCGGCAGGCGATGGCGCGGCCGTCGTGACGGCGGGGGAAGGGCTCGTCTGTGGGGTGCACACGACCTTCTCGTCGAAGACGTAGCAGATGCTCATGTCGCCGGTCCGGTAGTTGACCCGGAAAACGCCCCCTTCCCGCTCGTGCCGCGAGGCGACAAGGCCAAACTCCCCGGGGGCCTGCGGGCCAGCGCCCTCTCCGGAGGAAAAGCAGAGCGTGACACCGATGGTGCCTTCCTGAAGGCCATATTGGCAGGAACTGACCTCACCCGTGATCCGGTCGATGCGATAGATCCGGTTGAGGTCGGTTTGCGGCGCGGGCACGAAATCGTAGGTGGCCGCGACGGCAGGAACGGCCAAGCCCCCCAACGCCAGAGCCAACGAGAGAGCTGCCGCAGGACCAACGAGCCGCATTCATCACTCCATTCGGTAAGAACGAATCAACCATAAGACCATATCATCGTCTCGCTTGATTCCCGTGTCTCCAGCAGGTAGCCCACCTCAATGGCCATTCATACCCCGCCCATCGCCGTCTTCGACCTCGACGGAACGCTGGCCGACACGGCCGCCGACCTTGTCGCAACCCTCAACGTGATCCTCGCGCAGGAAGGACTATCGCCCCTCCCGCTCGCAAAGGCGCGCGACATGATCGGCGCCGGAGCCAAGGCTTTGATCGAGCGAGGATTTGAAGCCGCCGGTAAGGAACTGACGGCGGGCCATCTCGACCGGCTCTTCGAGCAATTCATGGTCCATTACAGCGAGAATATCTGCGTCCGGACGGAACTCTTTCCTGGGGTCAAGGGCGCGCTCGACCGGCTGGAATCGGCGGGCTTCATCCTCGCCGTCTGCACCAACAAGGTCGAAGAGCACTCGGTCAAGCTGCTCGACGAACTGGGCCTCGGCCATCGCTTCGCAGCAAATTGCGGGCGCGACACCTTTCCCTACTTCAAGCCGGACGCCCGCCATCTGACCCTCACAATCGAGCGTGCCGGAGGCCATCCGGGCCGTGCCGTCATGGTCGGGGATTCGCGCACCGATATCGTGACCGCGCAGAACGCCCGCATCCCGGTCATCGCGGTGCCGTTCGGTTATACGGAAATCCCGGTTCATCAGTTGGGGCCGGATATGGTCATCGACCATTTCGACGAGCTCTTCGCCGCGGTCCAGGATCTGATGACGCCGCTGGCCGCCTGACAAGCTTGCGGGTTATCCGCAAGCATAAGCATAACCACGAAAACGTGAAGTTGGTTCGTCAGAGGAAAAATGGTGGGCGCGACAGGGATTGAACCTGTGACCCTTCGCGTGTGAAGCGAATGCTCTCCCGCTGAGCTACGCGCCCTGACCAGCGCCTTCTAAGGGCCTTAAACCCCCGGCGTCAAGCCAAAGAATCCGAAAGGCGACGAACAAATTTTTTCAGGCGCCGAATTGTGTCGCCGTGGCTTTAACCACTTGATTACGACATGACCAAATGAAGGCAGCGCGGCACTAGGATTACTCCAGGTACGTCTGATAATGCCTGGATCCGAAACGCGGCCATTGCGTTTAGCAATGACAAAACCCGCACCAAACCTGAATATTTTGAGGCTATCATGGGACGCTCCCGCGCCGCCCAGTACGGGCTTGTTTGCGCCTTCGTCGCTCTGGCGACGCCGGCTGCGGCCTTCTCCGCCATCGACCCGCTGACCCGTCAGCCCTTGTATGCCGAGGAAGATGCGCTCAAGGCGCAGGCCGCGCCGATCCAGCGCGAGATCGTTGCATATGACGGCCGGTATGCACCCGGCACCATCGTCGTCTCGACGAGGGAGCGTCACCTGTACTACGTGATCGGCAACGGCCAGGCGATCCGCTACGGCGTCGGAGTCGGTCGACCGGGTTTCGAATGGGGCGGCGCGCACTCCGTGACCATGAAGCGCGAATGGCCGGATTGGCGTCCGCCGGCAGCCATGCTGAAGCGCCGTCCCGACCTGCCCCGCTACATGAAGGGCGGCCCGGACAACCCGCTCGGTGCGCGCGCTCTCTACATCGGCAGCACCATCTACCGCATCCACGGCTCGAACGAGCCGGAAACCATCGGCGAGGCCGTATCGTCAGGCTGCATCCGCATGACGAACGAGGACGTGATGGACCTCTATAACCGCGCGAAGGTGGGCGCCCGCGTGATCGTGCAGCGTTAAGGTGCTCCAAGCATCCGTCTGAACAAAGGCTGGCCTTGCGCCGGCCTTTTTCATGGACGCTAGCGATCCCGCGACAGTCCCTTGGCGGCAAGATCGTCCAGATAGGACTGCCATTTCTCCTCGTGCTCGATCCCGAGCTTGTGGAGATAGTCCCAGCTGAAGATTCCCGTGTCGTGCATGTCATCGAAGACGAGCTTGACCGCATAGTTGCCGACCGGCTCGACGCCGATGATCTCGACGTTACGCTTGCCGGGCACCGTCTTGCGCTCGGCAGGGCTGTGGCCCTGGACCTCCGCCGAGGGGCTCGTCACACGCAAATATTCCGCCGGAAGGTCGAAAGCCGTGCCATCATTGAAAGCAATGCTCAAGGTGCGCTTATCCTTGGCAAGGCGAAGCTCGGTCGGCCAGCGTTCGGATGTCATTGGTTTCCCCCTTCCGTGGTTTGTGATTTGACGCTAGCTGCGCGACAACTACCTTCAAAGCAAGTTTTCAAGCGTATGAACAGCGAGGCCTCCTCCACCATGCGGGGACCTGAGACCCAGTCGAATGAAATCGTTTCCGGCCAGCCCCTCATGGACCCGTTTGGTCGCGCGATTACCTATCTGCGCGTCTCGGTCACGGATCGGTGCGATTTTCGCTGTGTCTATTGCATGTCGGAGGATATGGCCTTCCTGCCGAAACGCGATCTTCTGACTCTGGAAGAACTCGACCGCATCTGCTCCGTCTTCGTCGGCCAGGGCGTACGCAAGCTGCGGATCACGGGCGGGGAGCCGCTCGTGCGGCGGGACATCATGTCCCTGTTCCGTTCCCTCTCGCGTCATCTTTCATCCGGCGCGCTCGACGAACTGACCGTCACGACCAACGGCTCGCAGCTCGCTCGGCACGCAGCCGAACTCGCGGCTTGCGGCGTGAAGCGTGTCAACGTTTCCATCGACACGCTCGATGCCGACAAGTTCCGGCGTATCACCCGTTGGGGCGATCTGTCCAAGGTGCTCGGCGGCCTCGACGCGGCGCAACAGGCGGGCCTCAAGATCAAGATCAACACCGTAGCGCTGAAAGGCGTCAACGAGGACGAAATCGACGATCTCGTAGCCTGGGCCCATGGACGCGGGATGGATCTCACGCTCATCGAGGTGATGCCGCTCGGTGAGATCGACGGACAGCGCATCGACCAGTTCATGCCGCTTTCCGTTATGCGGGCGCGCCTTGGCGCGCGCTACACGCTGGAGGATATCGAGGAGCGGACAGGCGGACCGGCCCGTTACGCTCGCGTTCGGGAAACTGGTGGGAAACTTGGCTTCATCACGCCGATGACGCACAACTTCTGCGAAAGCTGCAACCGTGTGCGCCTGACCTGCACCGGCCAGCTCTTCATGTGTTTGGGGCAGGAGGATGCCGCCGACCTGCGCGCGCCTGTCCGGGCATCGGAGGATGACCAGGGCCTGAAACAGGCGATTCACGACGCCATCGCCCGCAAGCCGAAGGGGCACGACTTCATCATCGACAGACGCCACGCTCGCCCCGCGGTCGGCCGGCATATGAGCATGACCGGCGGCTAAGTTCCTAATGTTACTTTTGTGCCAAAGTATCTCACCGCCTGGTTGATTGACTATTCAAGGTTTTCAAGGGATATCGAGCCTTGACCATTCAGGCTGTACCATCGTGAACGTGTCGGGTTTCGGGCGAAGACTAGCGGTACTTGCGAGCCTCGTCGCGTGGCTCGCATCCGGCGCGCCCGTGACCGCTCAAGAAGCCCCTGCTGCCCTCCCCAAGCAAACGATCCGCGTCGCCATCGAGGGAGCCAATCCGCCGTTCAACTTCATTGACCAGAACAACGAGTTGCAAGGGTTCGAGGTCGATCTTCTGAAGGCCATGTGCGAGGTCATGAAAGCCGAGTGCGTGCCGGTGCCTCATGAATGGGATGGCATCCTGCGCGGCCTGATGAACCGCGACTACGATGCGATCATGTCATCGCTCGAAATCACGGATCGACGAAAAAAACGCATCGCATTTTCCGTACCGTATTACAGGATACCGGCCAGCTTCTTGACCCGCAAGGGCTCGGGGATACGCGCGGTGACACCGATAGCGCTGACCGGCAAGACGATCGGCGTCACGGATCGAAGCGATTGGGCGGAATATCTCGACCAGTTCTACAAGGGCTCCGACATCCGGTTTTATTCGAAGATCGAGGAAGCCAATCTCGATCTTCTGGTCGGACGGATCGACACCGTCTTCGGCGACAAACGCTCCCTTACCCAATTCCTGGAATCCCGTGAAGGCGCGTGCTGCCGTCTTCTCGGAAATGCCCCGGTCGAACCCGCCTATCAGCATCAGACTTACGGCATCGGCCTTCGAAAGGATGACGAGAGCCTGCGCGCGCAATTCAACGGCGCCATCGCTCAACTCATGGCGGACGGGACCTATGATGCGATCCGCGCCAAGTATTTTCCTTTCGACATCAAATAGAGCTGTTTGACCGCCGCCGCGGCTCTCCATAAAACCGCTCGGAGCATGATCAGGACAAGTGGAACCCGGCTATCCGCCTGTTTCATGCAAAGTCAAAAGACTCCGAGTTAGATCATGGTTCATAAAGACATGAGCTACCTCTGGGACGGAATGGAGCAAACGATGGCGAAGGTCGCATTTCTGGGACTCGGGGTGATGGGCTACCCCATGGCGCGGCATCTCAAGGCGAAGGGCCATGAGGTGACGGTTTATAACCGCACCGCGGCAAAGGCCGATCAATGGGTGTCCGAAAATGGCGGCCGGGCAGCGCGCACCCCGCGCGAGGCAGCAGAGGGCCAGGATTTCGTTTTCGCTTGCGTCGGTAACGACGACGACCTGCGTCAAGTCACCTTGGGTCCTGATGGCGCCTTCCATGGGCTGAAACCCGGCACGATCTTTGTCGACCATACGACCGCGTCGGCTGAGGTCGCGCGTGAGCTTTCCGCGGCGGCGAAAGATAAGGGCGCGGCCTTCATCGATGCTCCTGTCTCCGGCGGCCAGGCCGGCGCGGAGAATGGTGTGCTGACCGTCATGTGTGGCGGCGATGCCGATGTTTACGGCAAGGCCGAGCCTGTGATCATGAGCTTCGCGCGCGCTTGTCGCCTGCTGGGCCCGTCCGGCGCGGGCCAGCTCACCAAGATGATCAATCAGATCTGCATCGCGGGTCTGGTGCAGGCGCTCTCCGAGGGCGTTCATTTCGGCAAGAAGGCCGGGCTGGATATGGAGGCGGTGCTCGATGTCATCTCGAAGGGCGCAGCCGGGTCCTGGCAGATGGAAAACCGCGGCAAGACCATGAACGAGGGCAAGTTCGAGTTCGGCTTCGCTGTTGACTGGATGCGCAAGGACCTTGCGATCTGTCTCGCGGAAGCGCGCAAGAACGGCGCGAGCCTGCCGGTGACGGCGCTCGTCGACCAGTTCTATGCCGACGTCCAGAAGATGGGCGGCCGGCGCTGGGATACCTCAAGCCTGTTCGCTAGGCTCGATCGCTGATGTGAGCGCAATCTACCGGCGGGTCATCGTGAGATAGACGATGAACCCGCCGATCCCGATGGCGAGCGCGAATAGCACGATCTGGCGTGTTTCCCCGGAAAAGGCGGCGTCGCGATACATCTGCGAGAGGCGCTCGGCTCGTTCGGGGTCGCGCGTCATGAAAAGCCCGATTACGGCCGTGAGCGTGATGAGGCCAATGATCAAATAATTGAACCGCATGGTCTTTCTCCTCACCGTCCCTCGAACCGGGGCGGGCGCTTTTCGCGAAAGGCCGTGATGCCCTCGATGAAATCGCGGCTGAAGCCCGCTTCGCTCTGGAACCGGGCTTCCAGAGCGAGCTGCGCCTCAAGATCGTTCGTCAGGCTCTTCGCAACCGCCTCCTTCGTCAAACGATAGGCAAGTCCGGGGCCTTCCGCGAGTTTACCCGCAAAGGCAGCGACATCCTCCGCGAAGGTCGCATCATCGAAAACCTTATAGACCAGGCCCATGCGCTGAGCCTCCTCCGCCGGGATCGGCTCCGCGCCAAGCATGAGGGCAAGCGCCTGCTTGGGGCCCACGAGACGCGGCAAGATCCAGGTTCCGCCCGCATCGGGGATCAGAGCGATCTTGGCGAAGGCCTCCTGCAGATACGCAGAGCGCGTGGCCAACACGACATCGCAAGCCAGAGCGATGTTCATGGATGCGCCAACGGCTGGACCGTTCAGGGCCGCGATTGTCACCTTCTGGTAATTCGCGAGCTTGAGGATCAGTGGGTTGTAATCCCGCGCGAGCGATGGACCGAGATCGACGCGCCCCTTCGCGTCGCGAGGCAGGTCCTCGGTCAAATCCTGGCCGGAAGAAAAGGCTCTCCCCTCGCCGGTTAAGACCACCACGCGCACCGCGTCGTCCTGCTCATAGCGGTCGAGCGCGTCCCGCAATTCCGCATGCATCGCGGCATTGAGCGCGTTCAGCTTGTCCGCGCGCGCGAGCGTGATGGTGGCGATGGGTCCGGTCGTGGTGCAACGCAGGGTCGTCTGGCTCATGCCCGGGGCTCCTCGAGGTGGAGCTGGAGCATAATGCGGAGCCGTCCTCGACGCACGGGCAAAAGCACCGATGCAATGGTCGATATAAAGACGAAATGAGACATTTCGGAAGAAATCGCCACCCTCGATGATGGCATGGGAAGGCGCTCGCGAGGCCACAAGCGGGCCTCGCGAGGGGTATTTCAGGTCACTCAGGCCGCTTTCACGCCGGTGAGGAAGTCCGAGACTTCACGGCCGAGATCTGCGGAATGGCGGGCGAGACCCTGCGCGGCATTAAGAACCTTGGATGCGACGGCACCGGTTTCGCCGGCGCCCTGGCGCACATCCGCGATATTCCCCGTGACGTGCTCGGTGCCGCGCGCGGCTTCCTGCACGTTGCGCGAGATCTCCTGCGTCGCAGCGCCCTGCTCTTCCATGGCGGCGGCAATGGTGACGGAGATCTGTGACATCTCGGAAATCGTCTGCGCGATATCCTGAATCGCCGAGACGACCTCGCTTGTTGCCTGCTGGACGCCCGCGATCTGGCTGCCGATCTCGTCGGTCGCCTTGGCGGTCTGACTGGCCAGCTCCTTGACTTCGGAAGCGACGACCGCGAAGCCCCGGCCTGCCTCTCCTGCTCTCGCCGCTTCGATCGTCGCATTGAGGGCAAGCAGATTGGTCTGGCCAGCGATGTTGTTGATCAGTGCGATTACATCGCCGATTTTTTCCGCTGTAGATGCAAGGGTCTGCACCGTGACATTCGTTCGCTGGGCACCTTGAACCGCGCGATCTGCAATCTGCGAAGACTGGTTGATCTGCGTCGCAATTTCACGGATCGAAATCGACATCTCCTCCGTGGCGGCCGCGACCGTCTGCACGTTGGCGGAGGTCTGCTCGGCGGCCGTTGCAACGCTTGTCGATTGCCGGTTGGTCTGTTCGGCGATCGCCGACATGGACTCGGCGGTCGACTCCATCTCGGTCGCAGCTCCGGTCAGCTGTTGCGTCAACATCGAGACATTCGTTTCAAAGCGCTTCGTCAGTTCGTCGAGCCGCTGAGCCCGGCGCATCTTGGCGTCGGCCTCCAGCGCCGCTGCCTCATCGGCTTCCTTCTTGGCGATCAGTGCGGTCTTGAAGACCTGCACGGCATCCGCGATCGTACCGATCTCGTTCTTCTCGCCCCGATGCGGAACATCGGTCGAGAGGTCGCCCTCTGCCAAAGCCCGCATAGGCGCCACCACCGAGGCGATGCCGCGAGAAATCGAGCGAATGATGATGATGCTGACAGCAGCGCCGAACACCGCCGCGAAGGCAAGGAGCCCGACGACCCATACGAGCATGTTCTGGTAGTCCGCCTGCGAACGGACATAAGCCTGCTCAGCCTTCGCCTCATTGAGCGCGACGATCTTCTCAAGCGCCGCTTGCGCGTTGCGGAAAGGTTCAATCGTCTGGCTGTTGAAATGATCGCGGGCTTTTGCCGTCTGACCCTGTTGCGAGTACTGGAGAACCATCGCTGCCTCGCGAGAATAGACGCTCCAATTGCGGCGGAACTCGTCGTAGAGCGCTCGTTCCTCGGGGCTGCTGATAACTGGTTCGTATTTCTTCAGCGCCTCAGCCAAGCGCTTCTCATGGCCCGTAAAACGTTCCTCCACCTCGCGGATAACCTCCTCCTCCACGGCCAGCGTATGGCGCAGAACCGAGCCTCGCAGATCCGACGTGATCGCATTGATCGCGCTCGACCAACGCACGCTGGGGAGCGAGTCGGTGTTCGCTGCGGCCAAGAAACGGTTCAGACTGCGGACCTCAGAAAGTCCTTCCAGTCCCACCAGCAGCGTCAAGACGAAGAGCGCGGAGAACGCGGCGATCAACTTGGTCTTGATGGATAGCCTTTGGAAGAAAGTCATCTTTTATTCGTCCGCCTCGCGGCGGTCCCCCGAATCCCGAAAAGTTCGTCGACCATCCTCCCGGTAGGAATTTAACGAAACGTTTAAGTATATCTATATATTTTACTTTGTTTACCGCAAGGTAATATCAATTACGTTCGATTTATTTCTGAATTGAAATATAATATCAACGATGGTTATTCGGCAATCAGCGGCGACAGTCGCCCGCGAAGCGTGACGATTTCAATTCGCGGGCACGTGCTTTCGACGCCAGTCACGTGGGTATTCGAATGTACCGGCCCACAGACCGGCGGAACGCCGCCGGGCCAGAGCTTCTTCTCCGGCATAGCCGCCATATGCGACCGCCCAGCCTTCTTCGACCATCCGCGCGCCGATATCCTTGCCACCGACTGCGCAGTGGGCGAGCGGACGCTTGTAGCGGTCGCGCCCGGACAATCGGCATTCGACCTGCTGCTTGAGGATGATCGCGATCAGAGCATTGCGGGCTTGCTCGCCGCACGGATAGGACTGTCCGGCCTTGAGGCAGGTCTGATCCAGTTCCGGCGCATCGATGCCCTTGAGGCGGATGCGCGTGTCGCGAAGGCGGATCGTATCTCCATCCACGGCATAGGCTCGGCCATCGAGCATGCGCTCGTTCGGCTTGAGGAACAGGCTCGCTCCCACCGCCAGGGCCAAGGCCAGGACCAGCGACGCCAATCCCCGATGGGACGAGCGCGCAGGAAACCGGTGATGGGGGAAGCGAGGCTGGAACATGTCTACGACAAGCGTTCGGCGACCCCTGCCTGACCGAAAGTCGCCATGTCGCGATGGACGGTCGCGGCGGTCTTGACGATGCCTGCGGCAAGCGCTGCACCCGTTCCTTCGCCAAGGCGCATGCCGAGCGCCAGAAGCGGGATCTTGCCGAGGCGCTCCAGCACATCCTGATGTGCGCCTTCCGCCGAGACGTGACCGGCGATGCAATGATCGATGGTCGAGGGGTGGATGGCATGCAACAGCGCAGCGGCGGCGGTCGTGACATAGCCGTCTAGAACGACTGGGATGCGCTGCAGGCGGGCGGCCAGAATTGCGCCTGCGATGGCGGCAACCTCGCGCCCGCCCAGGCGACGCAGCACCTCGAGCGGGTCCTTCAAATGATCGCGGTGCCGATCGAGCGCGCCTTCGACGGCGGCGATCTTGCGCTTCAATCCCTCGTCATCGACTCCGGTGCCGCGCCCGACCCAATGCGCCGCGGAGCCTCCAAAGAGAGCTGCATAGATGGCAGCGGCGATGGTGGTGTTGCCAATGCCGAGTTCGCCGACCGCGAGAAGATCGGTGCCGCCCGCGACGGCCTCCATGCCGAAAGCCATAGTCGCGACGCAGGATTTCTCGTCCATCGCCGCGTCCGCGACGATGTCGTTGGTCGGCATGTCGATGGCGAGATCGAACACCTTGAAGCCGAGACCGAGGCTGGCGCAGATCTGGTTGATAGCCGCGCCCCCGGCGGAAAAGTTTTCCAGCATCTGCCGGTTGACCTCGGAGGGAAAAGCGGAAACGCCGCGCGAGGTCACGCCGTGGCTTCCGGCGAAGACGCAGACGAGCGGCCGGTCCACCGTCGGCTTCGGCTTACCCTGCCAGGCGGCAAGCCATTCGTTCAACCATTCGAGGCGGCCGAGGCTTCCGGCGGGCTTGGTGAGCTGCCGGTCGCGCAAGCGCACGGCCTCCACCGCCGCCTCATCCGGACCCGGAATCGTCGTGATCAGGCGGCGGATATCGTCGAAAGGCGAGGACGCGACATCGTTCATGGGGGATCCAGCCTATGAGGCATTGAAGAATGAAGACAGGCGTGACCTATAACGGGCGATCCACGCGGGGTGAAGCATGTCCGATCAATTGGAAAAGGCGCAATCCGTCTCGACGAGCGCCTGGCAGGAATTTCTGACCGATGTCGCCCGTTGCCTACGCTTTTATTCCCGTCTGCCTGTGCAAAGCTTGCCCTGGGAGCATGATCCCTATGCGCCACCGGACTTTCAGAGGCTGACACGGGTTCTGCCGGTTGCCGGTCTCGCGCTCGGACTCCTGCCAGCTCTCGTGCTCGCCGTCGCCCTCTTCCTCACTCTCGGCCCGTGGCTCGCCGCGACGCTCTCGGTCGCCACCATGGCGCTGACGACTGGCGCGTTTCACGAAGACGGACTCGCCGACACCGCCGACAGCTTCGGCGGAGCAACCCGGGAGCGGCGTCTCGCCATCATGAAGGACAGCCTGATCGGCTCCTACGGCGCGTCGGCCCTCATCCTCTCCTTTGCCTTGCGTATCGGAGCACTCGCGACGCTCGCCTCCCGGCTCGATCCCTTTGCGGCCTGCGCGAGTCTTCTGATCGCTGCCTCCCTCTCCCGCACGGCGGCCCTGATGCCGCTCGTGCTTCTGCCTCCCGCCCGACCCGACGGGGCCTCTCACGCGGTCGGGCAGCCGACGCGCGAGGCGTTCTGGTTCGCTGCGGCGCTGGCCGCCGGCCTCGCGGTGATATTGGGAATGATCGCGGGCCTCGCGCCCTCCGGTATCGCCCTCATGCTCTCCCTGTCGGCCTTGTCGGGCCTGGCGCTGACGCGGTTTGCAGCGAGGCACATTCAGGGGCAGACGGGGGACATCGCAGGGGCGGCGCAGCAGATCGCGGAGATTGCTGCACTGATTGGCCTCTTGACGGTCACCGAACCATAACGACATGAAACGACAATGAGCGCATCGACCCCCTGCATCCGCGTCTGCACTCTCGATCCCGAAACAGGTCTGTGCGAGGGTTGCGGGCGCACGCGCGAGGAAATCGGCGAATGGTACCGGCTGACGGAGGAAGAGCGGCTGCGCATCATGGCGGAACTGCCGGAGCGCATGCGGCAAGCCTTCGTCAGCGAACCAGACAAGGCATCCTGATGCGGGGAGCGCGCGGAGCGGGATTTCTTCTCCTCGCCGCAGCGTTTCTTATCGCCGCCCTCGTCGAGGAAACCATTGCCGGCCTCTCCGCCAGCGAGACTGCGTTGATCGTGGGCTTCGGAGCCGTGGCGCTTATTCTGGCCGCCGGGATCATCGAGAAATTCAGCCGCCACTGGACCTATGGCGTTCAGGCTTTGGCTGTCAGCGGCGGCATTCTCGCCGCGCTGATCATCGCCTATTCCTCCCGCGACGAATTTCAGGCCTTGCTCGACCGCGCCATCGGTGATGTGTCACTCGGGCGAACCGTCGTTACCGACAAAGGCGAGGTCGTAGCCGCGCGCAAGATGGATGGGAGCTTCGTCGTAGCCGCCAGCGTCAATGGACGCGAAACGCGCTTCATTTTCGACACGGGAGCCAGCACGGTCGTGATCCGGGGGGAGCATGCCGCCGCCCTCGGCTTCAGGCCGGAAGCGCTGGACTATTCCATCCCCGTTTCGACCGCCAACGGCATGGCGCTTGCGGCCCCGGTCATCATCCCCACGCTCTCGGTGGGCCCGATCACCGAGCGCAATGTGCAGGCTCTGATCACGCAATCGGGAAGCCTGCACGCGAATCTTCTCGGCATGACCTTCCTGGAGCGGCTCGGCTCCTACGAGGTCCGCAGCAACCGGCTGATCCTGCGGGCGAAGAACTAGCCGATCAGGCTGATCGCGAAGCGGGCGCAGATAAGCAGCAGGAAGGTGCCGAACGCCACTTCCAGACGCCGCTTGGAAAGCCGATGCGCCAGCCGCGCGCCGATGGGAGCCATCCAGGTGCTGGTGGGGATGAACAGCAGGAAGCCGAGAAGCGAGATGTAGCCGATGGCGAGCGGCGGCTGGAGTGCGAGGACGGTCGGATACTCCGCCGCGCGTGGCCAGCCTGCGTAGATGTAACCGAGCGCGCCGGGAATCGAGATGAGAATGCCGAGACCGGATGAAGTGGCAATCGCCTGATGAATCGGGCGGTTGTAGAATGTCATGAACATGTTCGACAACAGGCCGCCGCCGATGCCCATCAGAGCTGAGAGCACGCCGATCACCCAGCCGTAAACGACCATGATCGGCTTCACCGGCATATCGAGACCGAAGCGCCAGCTGTCCTTGCCGAACAACAGCCGGACCGCCGAAGCGCCGGCGACGATCACAAAAACCGCCTTGAAGAGGTCAGCCGGCGCATAGCGCGCGACAATGCTTCCCATGATCACGCCGACGACGACCGGAACCGCCCAGACCCGCAGGATCGACATGTCCACTGCGCCTTTCGCGCGATGCGTCATGAAGGAGCGGATCGACGTGGGAATGATGATGGCGAGCGAAGTGCCCACGCAAAGCGGCATCCTCACCTCTTCCGGCACCCCGACGATGCGAAACAATTCGTAGAGGATCGGCACGGCCACCGTGCCGCCGCCGACCCCGAACACGCCAGCGAGGAGTCCCGTGATCGCGCCTGCCGCGAGCAGCGCGACGACAAGCCAGGAGAGGTCGAGGAGGGATATTCCGAACATGCTGGGAATCTCTGAAGCGGCGGGTTTTCGATGTCTGACGGAGAATGTCCGCAAGGGCAAGGTCCGCGAGGAGCGACTTGGGGAAGGATAACGACCGTTAAATCGCTTCTTTTCGGGGAGGAAAGGACGGCGCGGAGGCCTGACACCACCGTGTCATCCAGACGTCATTCCGGGACGGCCCCTAAGGGCCGGGCCCGGAACCCATAGACACCGAGCTTTCCGAATGGGACCCGGAGATAGCCATTGCCCGGGCTCCGCTTTAGCGACCTCGGGATGCAGGCGTCTCTTACGCGGCGGTTTCGATCGGCTCTCGGGCGAGCCGCGAAACCTGCGCAACCGCTTCGCGCAACGTTTCGAGCCCCGCATCGGGCTTGGTCGCCTCGGTGGCAAGATGGCGGCGATAGGCGCGCGCGCCCGGCCGCCCGGTGAACAGGCCGAGCATGTGACGGGTCATATTGTGGAGGCGCTGCCCCTCCTCCAACCGCGCGGCGATATAGGGCTCGTAGGCCTGGATAGCCTCGAAGGCGTCCGCGACAGGCGGGTCCTCGCCATAAAGCTCGCGATCGACCGCGAGGAGAATCTCCGGCTCCTGATAGGCGATGCGGCCGAGCATGACGCCGTCCACATGCTTCAGGTGCTCATGCACCTCCGCCATGGTGCGAATGCCGCCATTGACGGCGATGGGGAGGTTCGGGTTGTTCTGCTTCAGGCGATAGACGCGGGTGTAATCGAGGGGCGGAATGTCGCGGTTCTCCTTCGGAGATAGGCCTTTGAGCCAGGCTTTGCGCGCATGGACCGTCAACGCATCACAACCGGCCGCAACCACGCATTCGGTGAGGCGGTTCAGCGCCTCTTCCGTATCCTGCTCATCGACGCCGATGCGGCACTTGACCGTGATGGGCAAGGAAACCGCCCCCTTCATGGCGGCAACGCACTCGCCCACCAGGGCAGGCTCCAGCATCAGACAGGCTCCGAAGCGCCCATTCTGAACCCGGTCGGACGGGCAGCCCACATTGAGGTTGATCTCGTCATAGCCGAAATCGGCGCAGATGCGGGCCGCCTTGACCAATTCCGCCGGATCGGACCCGCCAAGCTGCACCGCCACCGGATGCTCGGCATCGTCGAAGCCGAGAAGCCGCTCGCGCGGCCCATGAATCACCGCGCCAGTGGTTACCATCTCCGTATAGAGCCGAGCCCGACGCGACATGGTGCGATGAAACGACCGGCAGAACCGATCAGTCCATTCCATCATGGGTGCAACGCTCAAGGCTATGTCTTTGGGCGACAACAATTTTTTCCTCTCCCGTCTGGGGACAGACCGGATTGTGATTTCTGATACGGGTTGGCTATGGCGCGGATGTACGTCGAAAACGCCAGTTTTGCACCAAAAAACGCATCGCCGTAACGCACTCTGCCACGACGGCGGTCGAGACGAGACCTTTTTCAGGCGATGATCGGCGTTTCAATCGTGCAGACGACACCGCGCGGTCGGAACTCGATGGCGACTTCGCCCTCCAGGTCCCGGGCCAGGCTGCGTTCGAGGAGGCGGGAGCCGAAGCCCTTTCGGTTTGGCGGATGGGCAGGGGGGCCGCCCTCCTCCGTCCAACGCAACCGGAGGCGGGGCGGATCGGTCGAGCCATCGACCGACCAGACCACCTCGATCCGGCCCGCATCGTTGGACAGCGCCCCGTATTTGACGGCATTCGTCGCAAGTTCATGCAAGGCGAGGGACAGATCGAGCGCCATGCGGGACGACAGCTTGAGCTCCGGTCCTGCGACATTGAATCGTTTGTGTGCCGCGCTTTGAAACGGCTCGAGCGTTTGGGCGACCAGTTCGCGGATCTCGGCCCCCTTCCAGTTCTCGCGGATGAGCATGTCGTGGGTGCGGGACAATGCCGCCAAGCGTTGCTCGATAGCGTTGCGCGCTTCCACCTGGCTGGTTGCGTGTCTCAAGGTCTGCGAGACGATGGATTGAACCGTCGCCAGGGTATTTTTCACCCGGTGATTCAGCTCGTTGATGAGAAGCTGCTGATATTCCTCGGCCCAGACGCGATCCGTGACGTCGCTGCCTTCGAGGAAGATGCCCGTGACCTTTCCGTTCCGGTCACGGATAGGCTGATAGACGAAATCGAAATAGGCTTCCTCGATAGGGCCTTCCCGTTGTTTCTGAAGCCGCATGGGCATCTGGCGTCCGACGAAGGGCTGGCCCGTCTGATAGACTTCGTCGAGCAACTCGAAGAAGCCCTGACCCTCGATCTCGGACATGGCCTCGCGCACCGGCCTACCGATGAGGTCGCGATAGCCGACGACCTGTTCGAAAGCGGCGTTGACGATTTCGAAAACCAGATCCGGCCCCCGCATGACCGCGATGAAGCCCGGTGCCTGCCGAAACAGCTCCGCGAGACGCTCGATCTCCCCTCTCAAGGCCTCATTGTCTTTGGCGGTGTCTTTGGCAGCGGGCGCGGTTTCCATTCCGATCCCCTTTGAAAGCAGGATCAGCACGTATCGCGAAGACCCTTGCCCCTCACCCGCCAAGTCCAGGCCGCGGCGAATGTTCCCATAGGGCGGCAATGTCACCCAGCCTTTTGCGAACCCTTCCAGGAGGACGGGTTGTCGCAGGGGTTTTTGCCTCAGATCAGCGCAGCAACCTTGGCACCCAGAACCTTGGCGGCATCGCGAGGATCGAGCCTCACCTGGAGACCGCGCTGGCCGCCGTTAATGAAGACGCTGTCATGCGCGAAGGCCGTTTCCTCGATCAGGGTCGGGACACGTTTCTTCTGGCCGAAGGGGCTGATGCCGCCCACGTGGTAGCCGGTCAGGCGCTCCGCATCGGCGGGCTTCATCATCTGAGCCGTCTTGCCGGCAAGTGCGGTAGCGAGCTTCTTCAGGTTCACCTCCCGGTCGGAGGGCAGGATCACGCAAGCGGGCTTGCCATCGACCAACACCATGAGCGTCTTAAGGACCGTGTTCGGATCCGCCCCGATGGCCTCCGCCGCCTGAAGGCCGATGCGCTCAGCCTGCGGGTCGTAATCGTAGGTGTGAACTGTAAAGGACACGCCCGCCCGCTGCAGGGCGAGCGTGGCCCGCGTCGTCTTGGACATGATTGTCCTCAGATCCGAAAGGCAGTGATCCGGTCAGTGATCGTGCTTGTGCCCGTGATGATGGCCGCACCCACAGCCGTGACCGTGCTCATGATGATGGTCATGGTCGTGCGCATGATCATGTTTGTGATCATGATGCTCATGGCCGTGATGCTCGTGGGCGTGATCATGGTGCCCGTGATCATGACCGTGGTGCCCGTGATCGTGGTCGCAGACATGAAGGCTGCGCTCGGGTTGGAACGAGCGAGAGACCGGCGTCGCGACGCAACCCTGCCCGCGCACCAGTTCGGCGAGAGCGGGCGTATCTTCCACGTAGAAAGCATCGCCGGTGATCTCGGCGAGGCCGTGCTGGCTGCCGAGGTGCCAGGCCAGCCGCATGAGGCGCAAGGGATTTTCGGCCCGCACTTCCAGGAGACGCTCAGTCGCCGCCTTCACCTGCACAAGCTGCCCGTCCTCGAGCCGCAGGGCGTCGCCGTCGTTGAGCGTGGTTTCCATGTCGAGATCGAGCAGGATCTCCGTGCCGCCCTCCCCCTTCAGGGTCGCGTGACGGCGATTGCGCGCGGCATGGTCGAGGATCACCGTGTCGACAACACGGTCGGCCTTCACGGCGGGCTTACGGACGATGGTAGCGGCGCGGGGCATGGGCCTATCTCGATGTGGATGATTGGAGAGCCATAGATAGGACGTCTCGCAGGGAAAGCTCAACCCAGCGGGACTGTGACTAATAGCTGACCTTATCCGGCTTCTCCGCCCAGGCATCGAACACGGCCTTGGCCTCCAGGCTCGGGACGTGGTCCATGGGGATGATCCGCTCGGAGACGGGCTTGGGGATTTCGTCATAGATCAGACTGTCGTCGAAGCCGATGACGGCCGCGTCCTCGCGGGTATTGGCGTAGACGATGCGCCCGACGCGGGCCCAATAGGCCGAAGCCAGGCACATGGGGCATGGCTCGCAGCTCGTATAGAGCGTTGCCCCATGCAGCGCGAAATCGCCCACCGCCTCGCAGGCGCGGCGAATGGCGGTCACCTCCGCATGCGCGGTCGGATCGTTGGCGGAGGTTACCCGGTTCCAGCCCTCGGCCAGGACCTTGCCATCGCGCACGATCACCGCGCCGAAGGGGCCTCCGGCGCCGTCGTTCATGTGTTCGCGCGAAAGAGCTACAGCGCGCGCGAGATAGCGCTGATCGTCGGTCTTATGGTCGGTCATGGGGCGCTTTTATCGTTTGAAGCGGAAAGAGGCGAGAGATTTAAGCCGGATGCCGTTCGCTCGCGGATTTGCAGGAGTTGGGCGACCACGGAGGCAGCAACGATGGCGGGTTCCTTCCCCGCAATGCCGGGAATGCCGATGGGGCAGGCGAGCGCGTCGATCTTTTCCTCGCTCAGTCCCAATTCCCGAAACCGCTTCTCGAACCGGGCGCGCTTGGTGGCGCTGCCGATGAGGCCGACATAAGGAAAGCCCCGCCTCAAGGCCGCCGCCGCGATCGCCATGTCGAGGGGATGGTCATGGGTCATGACCAAGATCAGCGAGCGGGGATCGGCTTCAGCGATCTCAGCCTCAGGGTCCCGTAAAGCGACAGGCGTGGTGTTGGCCGGAACATGGGCCGGAAAAGCGTCGTCCCGGTCGTCGAGCCAGCGGACCGAGAATGGCAGGGGCGCGAGCGCTAGAACGAGCGCGCGGCCAACATGCCCCGCGCCGAAGAGCAGGACCGGCGTCAGCGCCTCGCCGTGAACCTCGCGCCATTGCGTCCAGGCATCGTCCCCGACGGCGGAGGAGAGTTCGCGGCGGACGCGGCCGTGTTCAAGGCGGCACTCGACCTGAAACTGCCCGCCTTCGGCCTCCTCCGCGATGAGGGGCTTCAGATCCGGCAGATCTTGCCGGTCGAAGGTCTCGATGAGGATTTTCACCCGCCCGCCGCAGCATTGGCCGAGATCCGGCCCGAGGGCTTGATCGACGATCCGGGCCGATGGCCGACCTTGCCCCAGCATCTCGCGGGCGATGTCGAGCATACGGAATTCGAGCTGCCCACCACCGATGGTGCCGTGATAAGCGCCATCCGGCCGCACGACCATGCGCGCGCCGACCTCGCGCGGCGCGGAGCCTTTGACATCGTGCACGCTGATGAGGGCCGCAGCATTTTGCTTGGCCACGAGATCGGCGAGTTGCCGCCAGACCTTCACCCCAGCGACCTCCCACGCAAAGCCTCGCAAGCCCGCAGAATCGCCTCCGGCGTCGCGGGTGCATCGAGCGGTGCGGGCTTTGCGGGATCGAGCGAATGCACCGCATCGGCCAGCGCGCAGAAGACGCTGTTCGCCAGCATGATCGGCGGCTCGCCCACGGCCTTCGAGCGATAGATCGTCTCCTCCCGATTGGAATTGGGATAGAGCGCCACGCGGAAATCGTCGGGCACGTCGGAGGCGACGGGGATCTTGTAGGTCGACGGCGCATGGGTCAGGAGGCGGCCGTCCTTGCCGAACACCAATTCCTCGGTAGTGAGCCAACCCATGCCCTGCACGAACCCACCCTCGATCTGGCCGATATCGATGGCCGGGTTCAGGGATTTGCCCACATCGTGGAGAATATCGGCGCGCACGAGACGGTTTTCGCCGGTGAGCGTATCGACGATCACCTCCGCACAGGCCGCACCATAGGCGAAATACAGGAAGGGCCGCCCGGTCGCAGACGCCCGATCCCAAGTGATCTTCGGCGTCTTGTAGTAACCGGCCTCCGACAATTGCACGCGAGCGAGCACGCATTTCTTCGCGAGTTCGGCGAAGGGCAGACTGTCATTGCCGACGAACACCCGATCATCGCGAAACTCGACCTGATCCTCCGGCACGCCATAGATTTCAGCGGCATAGGCGGTCATGCGTTGCTTGATCGCGCCTGCGGCGATGCGCGCCGCCATGCCGTTGAGATCGGAGCCAGCCGACGCCGCCGTCGGGGAGGTATTGGGGACCTTCGCGGTCGTCGTGGCAGTGATACGCACGCGCTCCATCGCGATGCCGAACTCCTCGGCGACCACCTGCGCTACCTTGATGTAGAGCCCCTGCCCCATCTCGGTGCCGCCGTGGTTCAGATGGACGGATCCGTCCTGGTAGACATGCACCAGAGCGCCGGCCTGGTTGAGATGAGTCAGCGTGAAGCTGATGCCGAACTTGACCGGCGTCAGTGACAATCCGCGCTTCATGATCGGCGAGGAGGCATTGAACGCCGCGATCTCCGCCCGGCGGGCGCGATAATCGGACGTGCGCTCAAGCGTCTGCACCAGACCGAGGAGCGTATCGGTCTCCTCCACTTCCATGCCGAAGGGCGTGAGATTTTTCCCGGGCGTGTAAAAATTCGCATAGCGCACATCGAGCGGATCGCGGCCCGTGGCCCACGCGATCTGGTCCATGACATGCTCGATGGCGAGCATGCCTTGCGGGCCGCCGAAGCCGCGAAAGGCGGTGTTGGACACGGTGTTGGTCTTCAGCCGCTTCGAGCCCACATGGACGGCGGGCATCCAATAGGCGTTGTCGGAATGGAACATCGCGCGGTCGACGACACCGCCGGACAAATCCGCCGAATAGCCGCAGCGGGCGAGATGCTCCACCGCGTAGCCCTGGATGCGCCCGTCTTCGTCAAAGCCGATATGCCAGTCGCAGCGGAAATCGTGCCGCTTGCCGGTGAGCGTGAAATCGTCGTCCCGATCCAGACGGAGCTTGCATGGCCTACCCGTCACGCGGGCGGCGAGCGCGGCGGTGACGGCCCATTGCGTCGCCTGGCTCTCCTTGCCGCCAAACCCGCCGCCCATGCGGCGGGTTTCGCAGGTCACGTAAGCATCAGGGATCGCGAGGACCCGCGCCACCACATGCTGCACTTCGGTCGGATGCTGGGTCGAGGAATAGACGTGCACATCCCCGTCTTCGCCCGGGATGGCGAGGGCCACCTGTCCTTCGAGATAGAAGTGCTCCTGCCCGCCGACGCGGAACCGGCCCTCCAGCGCTCGCGGCGATCCGGCGATGGCGGCCTTCGCATCGCCGCGGCCAAACGCGTAATCCGGCAGGACGGTTTCGCCACGCGCGAGCGCATCCTCGACGGTGATGCTGGGTGCTTCCGCCTCGATTTCCATCTTCGCAAGTTTCACCGCCCGGCGGGCGATGTCCCGGCTCGTGGCGACGACGGCGAAGACCGCCTGCCCGAGAAAGGCAATCTCCTTCTCGACGAAGAGCGGATCGTCCCCGAAAGCGGGCGAGACGTCGTTCTTGCCGGGAATGTCCGCGATGGTCAGCACTGCCACGACGCCGGGCGTCGCGCGCACGGCGGAGAGATCAAGGGAAACAAGCCTGCCACGCGCTTTCGGCGTCTGGCCGAGCGCGATATGCAGCGTCCCGTCCGGCTCGCGGATGTCGTCTATATATTGCGCTGAGCCCTGGACGTGCTTGAAACCGGAATCGTGCGGCAGCGGCTGGCGGACGTGACGAAACGATTCCGTGTCGATGGGTTTGCTCGGTGCGTTCATGACCTTACTCCGCCGCCTGAAGCGCTTCGCGCTGGCCGACGATCCGCGTCGCGCGGGTCTGGCCGGAAGCGGTTTCGCTCAGGGCCTTGAAGAGCAGGTTGCGCGCCACCGTCGAGCGATAAGCCGCCGAGGCCCGGTGATCGTCCATGGGCTGGTAGTCGCGCCCGATGGCCGCAAGGGCCTCGCCCCAGGAGGCGGGCTCGTCGAGAGACAGGCCAATGAGCGCCTTTTCCGTCTCGCTGGCGCGCTTCGGCGTTCCCGCCATGCCGCCGAAGGCGATGCGGGCGGCAGCGATGCGGCGACCGTCGAGAGTGAGCTTGAACGCCCCCATCGCCGCGGAAATATCCTCGTCGAACCTTTTCGAGACCTTGTAGGCGCGAAAGCTCTCGTTCGCCTTGAGCTTCGGAACGGTCACGCGGCGCACATATTCGCCCGGCGCGCGGTCCTGCCTGCGATAGGCGATGAAGAAACTTTCCAGCGGAATGGTGCGGGTTTGCTCGCCCTGTCGCAGCTCCAATTCCGTGCCGAGCGCGATCAAGGCCGGAGCGAGATCGCCGATGGGCGAGCCGTTGGCGATGTTGCCGCCGACCGTGCCGGAGGCGCGAACCTGGGCTGAGCCGAACCGGCGCATGAGTTCGCCGAGATCGGGGTCTATCGAAGCAAGCGCAGCATAGGCCCCGGCATGGGTCGCCGTCGCGCCGATGGTTAGCGCATCGCCGCTATCGTCAATCCGATTCAACCCCGCCACGCGGCCGAGCCAGATCACCTTATCAAGTTCGGCCATGCCCTTGGTGACCCAAAGCCCGACATCGGTGCAGCCAGCGACAAGCGTGGCGTCCGGATGCTTGGCGTAGAGCGCGGCCAGCGAAGCTTCATTTGCCGGGGCGGCAAAGAAGCCCGTCTCGCTGCTGATGAAAACATCCTGCCCGTCAGCAAGCGTGGTCAGGCTTTGCAACTTGCGCGGATGATCGATGGAGGAGGAATCGTCCGGCTGTTCGCCGCAGGCCTCGAGCGCCGCCTCGACGATGGGGCGATAGCCGGTGCAGCGGCAGAGATTGCCTGCGAGCGCATCATTGACCGCCTCACGACTCAGGGGCCGCTCGCCCTCCTGATAGAGGGTGAACAGGCTCATCACGATGCCGGGGGTGCAGAAACCGCATTGGGAACCGTGGCTCGCGACCATCGCGGACTGAACCGGGTGCAGGGCGCCGTTCGTCGCCAGATCCTCGACCGTCACCAGTTCCGCGCCGTCGATTTGGCCGAGAAGCAGGATGCAGGCATTGACCGGTTCGTAATGCACGCGCCCGTCGCGGACACGCCCGAGCGCCACGGTGCAGGCACCACAATCGCCCTCGGCGCAGCCTTCCTTGGTGCCGACCTGGCGTTGCTGAAGCCTCAAATAGTCCAGAAGCGTCGTACGCGGGTGAAACCCTGAGACTTCAACTGCCTGTCCATGCCGCCAAAAGCGGATCGCTTCTCGTACCAATTCATTCCTCCGCCGGTTGAACCCGGCTCCGTTATGGCGGGCTGGGTAGAATGACGGAGTAATACGATTTCGCCAACTGCATGTTTCGTGGCGGAGCGAGCCGCTCCACCACAAACTGCATCCTGTTAAGGGCTAAGCTCTTACCAGGTGCCGGTGTTGGGCATGGAGGCCCAAGGCTCCTGCGGCGGCTTCGGCTCGCCACGCTGGAGCAACTCAATGGAGATATTGTCCGGCGTCCGGATGAAGGCCATGTTTCCGTCGCGCGGCGGACGGTTGATGGTCACACCCGCATCCATCAGCTTCTGGCAGGTCGCGTAGATGTCATCCACGCGATAGGCCAGATGGCCGAAATTGCGACCGCCCGCATATTCATGCTCGTCCCAGTTATAGGTCAGCTCGAGCAGAGGAGCCCTTGAGGTCTTGGACTTTTCGATGTCCTCGTCAGCAGCGAGGAACACAAGGGTGAAGCGCCCCTTCTCGTTCTCCGTCCGACGGACTTCGACGAGGCCAAACTTGTTGCAGAAAAAATCAAGCGATTGCTCAAGGTTCGAGACCCGAACCATCGTGTGCAGATATTCCAAGGGACGTCTCCGTTGTGAACCGACAACACGCCTAGCCGGAGATCACCTCTAAAGGCAATCTCCAGCTTAGTGAGACATGCACTACAGCTTTGCGAGGCGAGTGCTCTCGCGCCTCACGACATTGAATGGAGCGCAACCCGGTTGCCCTCGCTATCCTCGAAATGGGCGATGAAGCCGTACTCGCCAATACTCATCTTCGGCACCAGGGTTTTTCCACCCTTCTCACCGACCTTTTTCAGGGTTCCCTCGATATCCGGGACATGGAAATAGACAACGGTGCCATTGTGAGATGGAACGTAGCTATCGCTCTTCATCAGGCTGCCGGCCGCTCCAGGCTCTTTTCCGTCGCTCATGGGGAAGAAGGCCATCTTGGCCGGACCCATTTCCATGGGCGACAGGGTCACGCCGAGAACATGCTCGTAGAAGGCTTTCGCCTTGTCGAGATCGTTGACCGGAATCTCGAACCAGTTCACCGGATTCATCACGTTTCTCCTGCCGTGGATCTTATGGCTGCCGCCCTATGAATTGGGTGGCCGTTGGTCCATATCAGCGGGGAGACTTAGGACGTGTCCGGCTCCCAGGAAGAGCCCTGTCCGAAAGAGTAGCGCCTTTTTTGAGAGCAGCCCCATGCGCACAGAGACCGCCTCCGTCACCCGGCTTGAAGATTATCAGGAAAGTCCCTTCCTGATCGATCGGGTGGATCTCGATGTGCGGCTGCATCCAACCGCGACGCGCGTTACCGCGACGCTGGCGCTTCGACCCAATCCGAAGGGCCGCGCCGACGCACCGCTGGTTCTTGATGGCGACGAAGTGCACCTGCAGGCCCTCGCGCTCGACGGCCGGACAATACCGGCGGCGGAATTCGAAGCTTCGGCGCAGGGCTTGACGATTGCCCAGCCGCCGCGCCGCCCCTTCACCCTCACCATCGAAACGGAAATCGACCCGACCGCCAACACCAAGCTGATGGGTCTCTATCGCTCGAGCGGCAATTACTGCACTCAGTGCGAGGCGGACGGCTTCCGCCGTATCACCTATTTTCTCGACAGGCCCGACGTGCTGGCGGTCTACACCACCCGCATCGAGGCGGATCGCGACGAAGCGCCTGTGCTGCTCGGCAACGGCAATCCGGTCGAGGCCGGCGCTGTCGCCGGGACCAACCGGCACTATGCCGTCTGGCACGATCCCCACCCGAAGCCGGCCTACCTCTTTGCCCTCGTCGGTGGCCGCCTGGGCCGCATCGGCAAAGCCTTTACGACCATGAGCGGGCGGAAGGTCGAGCTCGGCATCTATGTCGAGCCCGGCAAGGAAGATCGCGCCGGCTATGCCCTCGACGCACTCGAAAGGTCCATGCGCTGGGACGAACGCGTATTCGGTCGCGAGTACGACCTCGACGAGTTCAACATCGTCGCCGTGTCCGATTTCAACATGGGCGCAATGGAGAACAAGGGCCTCAACATCTTCAACGACAAATACGTTCTGGCGAGCCCCGAGACCGCGACGGACGCGGATTACGCGAACATCGAAGCCATCATCGCGCACGAGTACTTCCACAACTGGTCCGGCAATCGCGTAACCTGCCGCGATTGGTTCCAGCTATGCCTGAAGGAAGGCCTCACCGTCTTCCGCGATCAGGAGTTTTCGTCGGACGAGCGCTCTCGCCCGGTGCATCGCATCGCCGAGGTGAAGACCCTGCGGACACGCCAGTTCTCGGAGGACGCGAGCCCCCTCGCCCATCCGGTTCGGCCGACGCAATATCGCGAGATCAACAACTTCTACACGGCGACCGTCTATGAGAAGGGCGCGGAGATCGTGCGGATGCTCAAAACGATCGTCGGCGACCATGATTTCCGGCGTGGCATGGATCTCTATTTCGACCGTTGCGACGGCACCGCCGCAACCGTGGAGGATTTCCTGCGAGCCTTCGCCGATGTGACGGGCAGCGACCTGTCCCACTTCTCGCGTTGGTACGCCCAAAGCGGCACGCCGCGCGTGGCGGTGAAAGGGACGTACGACAAGACGGCGCAGACCTACCGGCTTGATTTCACCCAAGCGACGCCCGCGACACCCGGACAGACCGACAAGGAGCCGATGGCGATCCCCGTCGCGCTTGGCCTTGTCGCGCGGGACGGCAGGCCAATCGCTGCATCTTCCGACCGCGTGAACGCGCAAGGGGTGTTCGTCCTCGACAAGGCGGCTGACAGCCTGACATTCTCGGGCGTGCCGTCCCGCCCCGTGCCGTCGGTTTTCCGAGGGTTCTCGGCACCGGTAAAGACCTCGCTCGATCTGTCGAATGAGGAGCTGCTCGTTCTTCTGCGGCACGACAGCGATGCCTTCAATCGCTGGCAGGCCGCGCAGACGGTTGCCATGCGTCTCCTCGTGGCTCTCTCAACCGGTAGAGCCCTCTCCGATGCTGACTCGGCCGGCCTGTCCTCCGCGCTGGAAACCTTCATGGATGCCGACGCCATGCGCGATCCGGCCTTTGCCGCGCTCGTCCTTACGCTTCCGAGCGAGGCGGACATCGCGCAGGAGATCGCGAGCGACGTGGACCCCGACGCGATTCACCGGGCACGCACGGAGCTGCGGCGGCGCGTCGGCATCGCAAACCTCGGGCAGTTGTGGGAACTCCATCGCACGTTGGCTCACGCAGGCCCCTACAGCCCCGATGCCGCCAGCGCCGGCCGCCGCGCCCTGCGCAATGTCGCTCTTGATCTCATTGCCGGTGCGGATCGAGGCGTTGGAGAGAACCTTGCGCGGGAGCAGTTCGAGACAGCGAGCAACATGACGGACCGCCTTGCATCCATGAGTGTGCTGACGACCCTGCCGGGCGATGCGCGCGAAGAAGCGCTCACCCGGTTCGGGGAACGCTACCGCGATGAGCCGCTCGTGCTCGACAAGTGGTTTGCGTTGCAAGCCGCTATCCCCGAAGACGGCACGCTTGAACGGGTGAAGGGCCTGATGAGTCATCCCGCTTTCGCGATCGGCAACCCCAACCGTGTACGCTCACTCGTCGGCAGTTTTGCGATGGCCAACCAGATGCAGTTCAATCGCGTCGATGGGACGGGTTATGCCTTCCTGGCGGAGACCGTCCTGCACGTGGACGAGCTGAACCCGCAACTCGCCGCGCGACTCCTCACTGCTTTCAGTGCATGGCGAATGATGGAGGAGACCCGTCGCGGGCACGCAAAGCGCGCGCTTCAATCCATCGCCGGAAGGTCAAACCTGTCGCGCGATGTCGGCGATATCGTCAATCGTTCGCTCGAAGAAAAGCAGACGCAATAACGCTTTCGATTCAACAAGGTTCCCGAACTATCCCGACAAAATCGGTGCGCGGAAAACAAAAAGAAATTTTTTGTTAACCTAGACGTTCGCGCAGCTAGACAAATCACTCGCCCGTGATTCTATTGTTGGTGATTCGGAGAGATGCGGCACGTCCTCCGATCAACGATGTTAGTGGTTCTGGAGGGAACTTCGCATGGCGGGGGCGGTGACCGCATGCGTACCCGCACGCGCGGGTACGATTCTAGGGGTGGCGCGGTCTGACGCGAGCCCGACATATCGGCGACTGGAGCAATATGAGCCCTTCCTGAGGCTCGCAGTTCCAGCTTTCCTTGCACTCTTTCTCGTCACGCTTGCGGCGACGGCCTGGGTGCAGGTGCGTCAAAACCACAAAGACACACTGCAGAACGCAATCGGCGACATCGATATCATCGCATCGCTATCGGCAGCGAAGCTCGGCAACCATCCTGCACCCGCCGATCGCGGCGCGGCCGCGTCGCGGTTAAGCGACCTTGCGAAGACCATGCCGGCCAGTGCGCTGACGCAGAGCCGCACGCTCATGCTCGTCGATCGCGCCGGCGTCATTATCGCCTCCTACCCCGCGACGGAGACACCTCCTCGCGCGCTCGCCGAGTTGCTCGGCGATGCGCAGCCGCTCGCGCTCTTCGCCGATCGCGCTGGCGTCATGACGATCAAACTCGCCACCGGCGATGACGGCATCGCGACGGTGCGTTCGCTTCCGGCCTCGTCGGGTCAGATCGCCATCGTGCAACCAATCCCGCGTATTCTCGACGGATGGTGGTCGCGCACCATCGGCCATGTGTCGCTGATCGGCGCGACCATTCTTGTGCTTCTCGGCGCCGGCATCGCCTATGTCATGCAGGCGAACCGCGCGCAGGCCGCCGACGAGGTGTGCGAGAAGGTACGGGACCGAATTGACTCCGCTCTGAACCGCGGACGCTGCGGCTTGTGGGATTGGGACATCGGACGCGGACGCATCTATTGGTCCGACTCCATGTATGAGCTTCTCGGCTACGAGCGGCAGGACGAGTTCCTCTCGTTTGGCGAAGTCAACACCATGATCCATCCCGAGGATCAGGACCTCTATACGCTCGCCGAGCAGCTCGCCTCCGCCAGCACCTCGCTCGTCGACTACGAATTCCGCATCCGCAGCTCCAGCGGCGATTGGGTGTGGCTGCGCGCCCGCGCCGAACTGATGAACGACCCCGACGACGCGGCGAGCCACCTCGTCGGCATCGCGGTCGACGTGACGGAGCAGCGCAGGCTCGAGGAGAAGACCGAAAAGGCCGACGCCCGCCTGCACGATGCCATCGAGGCGATCTCCGAAGCCTTCGTGCTGTGGGACGCCAATAACCGCCTCGTGCTGTGCAACTCCAAATTCCAGAAGCTGCACGAACTTCCCTCCGACGCCAGTCTTCAGGGCATGACCTATGCCGAAGTGATGGCGCAGGGCCGCCCGCCGGAAGTGCAGCATCAATTCGTCCGCGCGCAGAACCAGGATGTGGGTGCACGCACCTTCGAGGCGCGGCTTCAGGATGGCCGCTGGCTGCAGATCAACGAACGACGCACCAAGGACGGCGGCTACGTCTCCGTCGGCACCGACATCACCGCGCTGAAGCGCCACGAGCATCGGCTGGTCGAGTCCGAGAAGGAACTCATCGCGACGGTTCTCGACCTCAAGCAATCGCGCCAGAAGCTCGAAGCGCAGACCCACCAGCTGGCCGATCTTGCTGAGCGCTATCTCGACCAGAAAGCCCAGGCCGAGAGCGCCAACCGCGCCAAATCCGAATTCCTGGCCAATATGAGCCATGAGCTGCGCACGCCGCTCAACGCCATCATCGGCTTCGCGGAAGTCATGCAGAGCGGCATCTTCGGATCGCTCGGCTCGGACAAGTACGAGGAATACTGCACCGACATCCGCACCAGCGGCGAATATCTCCTGTCGGTCATCAACGACATCCTCGACATGTCGCGCATCGAGGCGGGCCGCACGAGCCTGAAGAAGCAGCCCATTGAGGTGAACGGGTCCGTCCAGAAGGCGCTCAAGCTCGTCAGCGAGCAGATCAAGGCCAAGAACCTGTCCGTCTCGGTCGACGTCATCCCCGAGGACATCGTCGTTCCGGCCGACGAGCGGGCCATCCACCAGATCCTCGTCAACCTGCTCCAGAACGCGACGAAATTCACCAGCGACGGCGGCTGCATCACGGTGCGTACCCGTCAGGCGGGCGACGCAATTAACATCTATGTCGAAGATAACGGCATCGGCATTCCGGCTCACGCCCTGCAGAAGCTCGGACGCCCGTTCGAGCAGGTCGAGACCGAGTTCTCAAAGAGCTACAAGGGCTCGGGCCTCGGCCTCGCCATCGCGCGCTCGCTCACCGAACTTCACGGAGGCACGCTTCGCATCAAGAGCCAGGAAGGCGTGGGCACCATCGTGCTGGTCCACTTGCCGCTGACGGAAGCCACGAGCGCGGACATCGCGCTGGCGGATGCGGCGGCGTAAGCGAGCGACCTGCGATGGAAGCGCGGCGACGAGCCCTGCGCTTCGCACGAAGAAAAAACGCCAGCGTATCGTTACGCTGGCGTTTGTCGTTTCAGGAGTGTCGATCAGGTCTTTTTGCGAACCGTCACAGGATGAAGTTGGCGGAGGTCAAGGCCAGATTGGCCGAGAGAACCGCGAACTTGATCTGAGCGGCAGCCCCCAGCCCGTCGGCATCGTAGGACAACTCGCCCGTGGCCTTGTTGTAAACGATCTGCGGCGCCCAGGCATTCGCTCCGGGACCGATCGCAAGGAAGGTGTTGGCGTTCAAGCCCTTGAAGATGCTGCGATCCAGCTGGATCAGGTCTTCGGCGACATTGAAGTCTGTCACCTGATCGA
The DNA here is from genome assembly GCF_015694465.1 of Microvirga alba. Taxonomy (GTDB): domain Bacteria; phylum Pseudomonadota; class Alphaproteobacteria; order Rhizobiales; family Beijerinckiaceae; genus Microvirga; species Microvirga alba. The sequence goes on along the minus strand of NZ_JADQDO010000001.1, from coordinate 368,630 downwards.
CGTTGGAGGTTCCGTTCAGGGCCGTGTCGAACGCGAACACGTCCCGCCCGGCCCCGCCGGTCAGCGTGTCATTGCCGAGGCCGCCCCAGATCATGTCGTTGCCGTCGCCGCCGAAGAGCTGATCGTTGCCGGTGCCGCCATCGAGCGAGTCGTTGCCGCCCTGACCGTCCAGGAAGTCGTTGCCCTCGTAACCGCGCACCACGTCGTCGCCGTAATTGGCGTAGAACCAGTCGTTGCCCGCGGTGCCGAGGATCACGTCCGCGTAGCGCGAGCCGACCAGCACCTCGATGGAATTGTACACATCGTCCTTGGCGATGCCGGTGCTGGCATAGGTGTTGCCGAAGTTGATCGTCAGGCCTTCGGTGGCATCGTCATACGACGCGATATCGGTCCCCTCGCCGCCATAGAGCGTGTCCGCGCCCGCCCCGCCGTAGAGCGTGTCGTTGCCGGCGCCGCCGTCGATCAGGTCGTTGTCGGCATTGCCGTAGAGAACATCGTCGCCGGCGCCGCCATAAAGCGAGTCGTTGCCATATTCGCCATAGAGCGTGTCGTTGCCGTCTTCGCCGTAAAGGCGGTCGTGGCCGAAGCCGCCGACGATGTAGTCGGCACCCGTGCCACCATAGATCAGGTCGTCGCCGTCCTCGCCGAACAGATGATCGTTGCCGGCATAGCCGTAGAGCGTGTCATTGCCGGTTCCGCCATAGGCGACATCGTTGCCGTCGCCCGCATCGATCAGATCGTTGTCGGCACCGCCATAGAGCGTGTCGTTGCCGTCGCCGCCCCAGAGCATGTCGTTGCCGTCACCGCCAAACAGCTGATCGTTGCCGGTGCCGCCGTCGAGCGAGTCGTTGCCGCCCTGACCGTCCAGGAAGTCGTTGCCTTCGTACCCGCGCACCACGTCGTCGCCGTAATTGGCGTAGAACCAATCGTTGCCCGCGGTGCCGAGGATCACGTCCGCATATCGCGAGCCGACCAGCACTTCGATGGAATTGTACACGTCGTCCCTGGCGATGCCGGTGCTGGCATAGGTGTTGCCGAAATTGATCGTCAGGCCTTCCGTGGAATCGTCATACGACGCGATATCAACCCCGCCGCCGCCATAGAGCGTATCCGAGCCCGCGCCGCCGTAGAGCACGTCGTTACCGTCGCCGCCGTCGAGGATGTCATTGCCGGCACCGCCATACAGTTGATCGTTACCGGTTTCGCCAAAGATGAAATCGTTGTTGCTACCGCCTTTAATTGTATCGTCTCCGCCCCCACCATAGAATAGACCTTGCTCCGAAGAGCCTTGAATAAAGTCATTGGTGCCCAGCATCATTTTCAGATTAACAGCCCTCCCACCGGCGGGAGTTACCATAATGAACTGAGTATCGACGCTGTTTGAACGTAAATTTTTATCACGCGATCGCGAAACGTCGCCACCATTTTCTATCCACCCCGGCCAGTCATGGTCGGCAATTGTGACAACATAATTGCTATCTCTATAGATACCACCGTAGCGACCGTTGGGAAATCTAGCTTCGCCATACATCAACCACTCGAGATCGAGCGCAATATTACGCATTACATCGCCGGTGCCGTTGGCCGCGTCGTGGGCGTATTGTTTAGTCTCAGCGACATTGACAGGCCTGGCAAGGAACCCTTCGCGGAAACTAGGATCACTCCAACCATCAGGACCGTCCTGGCGCGAAACAACGTAAAGAATCGTACCATCAGACATTATTTCCGATTTTAATTCCTTCATAACGACGAGATGCCCGTCAGAATTGTACCCTTTTATAAGCATCCCATAATCAGTATATATAGTAGTTGTTGTTACAATTCTGTCCTTAGCTGCATAAAATGGATTCTCCTGCTTCCATAGCATCGGAATATTTTTATCAACCCAAATTTCTAAAGAATAAACAGCATCAAGAATCCACTCTCCACTTGGATCCAAATGAAATTCACTTATTTTTTTACCATCTTCTGAAATAAGTGACTTCAATATACGAAAACCAACTAGATTTCCGTCCGCGTCGTAGTCGCATCTAGTAATTGTCCCGTCCGGGTTAATTCTATCACGAATGCGCACATTCGAGGCCGTGTCGTCTTGGCCTGTCCCATCTACGGGTCTGCTCCCCCATGTAACGCCAGCCCCCACGACTTGATCGAACCCCCAGGCAGCCTGCGAGCCGCCATAGGTCACTGGAGCCCCGGAACCATCGAAATACGCGTTTGCAGCGCTCGCAAGCGACCAGGCCCCATTTTGATGCAGGAAGCTTATCGTTGCGCCGTACATATCGGTGCGGTATTCGAAGGGGTTGCTTTCGTAGGCCATGTGGTTCCTCACTGTTTCAGCTACGGCCGGCCCACTTGGGCACAGGACGCTGCGTCGATGGATTCCACGGGACATTCAACGCACCTATTATGCAACTATATAGCATCGCGCGCAAAGCCAGTTGGCGAATTTGCAAACCCCTTCCTTTTGATTGTGACAGCGGAAAAAATACCCGCAACAATAGGCATTTCGATCGCAGGACTATGCGCCGAGAGACCGCCGCCAATATCGCGAGCCCGCACTCCAAAAGCCCGAAAATCCGGGAGAAAACGGGCCCTGTGCATCAAAGGACGCAGTGTGATTTAGCACCGGGCTGGCGTTATCTGCGTGTGAACTTACGCCGTGCCTCGGAAGCCGCCGGTGAGTTTGCAACCACGCCCGCAATGTGCGCTCGAACACATCTCGCGCAGACTGCGCCATAGCGCTTAGGCGTTGCGAACCCCGCTACGGCGGCAAGACGCTCACAATGGCCTGCCTTGCCACTGCTGCATGGAGACGCCCTCCGATCATCCGATCGCAGCCATCGTGGCGAGAACACCTGAGCAGGGTGGCATGTCCCGATGACGCCTGTACATCCGGATTGGCCTGAAGGTCTGTCGATCAGGCAGGACGCCCGCACGTATCTTCTCACGCCGGATCGCGAAAAGAGGCCCCTCCGCGTTGGTGGATGACAGCGTTCCGTAACAGGGGTTGAGACCACGCCTCACCCAAACAAAAAACGCCGGCGTATCGCCGGCGTTTGTCGTTTCAGGAGTGTCGATCAGGTCGTTTTACGAACCGTCAGAGGATGAAGTTGGCGGAGGTCAGGGCCACGCCGGCCGAGAGAACCGCGAACTTGATCTGGGTGGCTGCGCCCAGCCCGTCGGCATCGTAGGACAACTCGCCCGTCGTCTTGTTGTAGACGATCTGCGGTGCCCAGGCATTCGCTCCGGGACCGGTCGCAAGCAACGTGTTGGCGTTCAAGCCCTTGAAGATGCTGCGGTCCAACTGGATCCTGTCGTCGGCGACATTGAAATCCACGATCTGATCGACGTTGGAGCTTCCGTTCAGGGCCGTGTCGAACGCGAACACGTCCTGCCCGGCCCCACCGGTCAGCGTATCGTTGCCGAGACCGCCCCAGATCATGTCGTTGCCGTCGCCGCCGAAGAGCTGATCATTGCCGGTGCCGCCGTCGAGGGAGTCGTTGCCGCCCTGGCCGTCCAGGAAGTCGTTGCCCTCGAAACCGCGCACGACGTCGTCGCCGTAATTGGCGTAGAACCAGTCATTGCCCGCAGTGCCGAGGATGACGTCAGCGTATTTGGAGCCGACCAGCACTTCGATGGACTTGTACACGTCGTCCTTGGCGATGCCGGTGCTCGCATAGGTGTTGCCGAAATTGATCGTCAGGCCTTCAGTGGAATCGTCATAGGAAACGATATCGGTCCCGTTGCCGCCATCGAGCGTATCCGCGCCGGCACCACCATAGAGCGTGTCGTTGCCCTCGCCGCCCCAGATCATGTCGTTGCCGTCGCCGCCGAAGAGTTGATCGTCGCCGGTGCCGCCGTCGAGCGAGTCGTTGCCGCCCTGGCCGTCCAGGAAGTCATTGCCTTCGTAGCCGCGCACCACGTCGTCGCCGGAATTGGCGTAGAAGCAATCATTGCCCGCCGTGCCGAGGATCACGTCCGCGTATTTGGAGCCGACCAGCACTTCGATGGACTTGTATACGTCGTCCTTGGCGATGCCGGTGCTGGCATAGGTGTTGCCGAAATTGATCGTCAGGCCTTCGGTGGAATCGTCATAAGACGCGATATCGGTGCCGTCGCCGCCGTCTAAGATATCCGCGCCCGCTCCGCCGTAAAGCACATCGTCACCGGCGCCGCCCCAGAGCTGATCATTACCCGCGCCACCTGAAATCGTGTCGTTCCCTTCGAAGCCACTCAATATGTCGATCCCGGCCGTCCCCTGAAGGACATCATGGCCAGCCGTCCCGGTTTTGAATTGAACGACGTGCACGTCATCGCCGGACTTCACTTTAACCTCGAAGTCGATGGAGTTTTTACTGACTGTGCCTCCATTCTCCTTCCACCCGGGCCAATTCGGATCTGCTACAGAAGGCATGCCTTTGTTATCGATATAGATACCGCCGCCGGGGCCGTTGGGATAACGTTCCGTGCCATAGATCGACCATTCCAGTTGCCTTTGGAGCGTATCCAGGAAGCCCCCGGTGCCATAGACGGCATTCCACCGGTCTGCATTTGCCTCTTGGGGGGTGCCTGCGCCGAACAAGCTATCAAACAAATCAATATTGAATGAGGAAGACGGAGGCTGGAAAGTATAGCTGTAGAATTCGTTCTGCCCACTTTTAGTGGTAAAGTGACGGGAGTAATACCCATCCGGGTTTCGAACAGTTGATACGTATGACCAATCGGTAACGTTCCCATTGGCATCGGTGACGACGGAGCCGTACGCTCCGTCCGCGTAGTAATTCACCGTCCGTGTTGATCCATCGGAGAGGGTTACTTTCTTCGTGGCAACAACTGATACCGAGCCCGTGACACCCGTGTCCGCGGTGCAGATTGGTCCACCTCCCGTGGCCACATTGACCACATTGCCAGTCTGCGAGCCGCCATAGGTTAGCTTGGCGCCGGAGCCATCGAAGTATGCGTTTGCAGCACTCGCAAGCGACCACCCATTTTGGGTTAGGAAGCTTATGACAGCCCCGTACATGTCGGTGCGGATTTCCCAGGGGTTACTTTCGTTGGCCATGCCGTTCCTCGCTATTTCAGCTATGCTTGACGCCGCACTGAGCTGGACGTTGCGCCAATGGATTCCATACGACTGGCAGCCTTGCTACTATATAATGATGTAGCGTATCGTTGCGTAAATCGTTGAAATATTTACATTAATTCACCCTCAAGTTGCATATCTCGTCAGCAGCGCCATCGTGATTTGCATCAACGCAGAACCCGCGCGAACACGTCCCGCACCAAGCCTCTCGCCTCGCCCAATTGAGTCAGCAGGACTTTCGCGTCGGGCGATCCGGCTACGCCCGCGAGGCGCTTCAGGATGGCTGGCCTGACCGCAGCTGCATCAAAACGCCCTTCTATGGTCAGTCGCTGCCATTGGAAGATGGCGCTGAACAAACGGTGTGCTTCGATCAAGGTTTGCGCATCCGCGTCGTCGAGGACACCGTGTCGAGCGACCTCCGTGAACACGGCCTCAGGCACCAATGTGAGCAAGGACGGATAGGAGTGCGCGTGCGCGAGGACGAGGGCCTGCGCAATGAAATCCAGATCGGTCAGGCCGCCGCGTGCGAGCTTCAAATCCCACGGATCGTCGTCGCCCTTTTCCTGGGCAATGAGCTCACGCATCGCGCGAACGTCCTTGAAGACCTTTTTGCGATCGCGCGGCGTGCCGACGATGTCTCTCACGGCACTCTCAACGCGCTTCGCGAATTCCTCGTCACCGGCCAGGACACGCGCGCGGGTGAGTGCCATGTGCTCCCATAAATCGGCCTCGCTCTTCTGATAATTCACGAAGCCTAAGAACTGCGAAGCGACTGGGCCTTTGCCTCCTTGCGGGCGAAGACGCAGATCGACTTCGTACAGCAATCCGCGCCGCGTCGGCACTGTCAGCGCGGCCACGAGGCGCTGAGTCAGGCGCGTGTAATAGACCACCGCATCGAGCGATCTTGGTCCCGAACTTTCGCGACGCTCTTCGTCGAAATCATAGATGACGACGAGATCGAGATCGGACCCTGCCGTCAGTTCTCGCGTGCCTAGCCTCCCAAGGCCGAGAATGGCGATCTGTCCACCGGACACAATTCCATGCTCTGCCTCGAAAGCCTGTCGGACTTGCTCGAACGACGTGCGGATGATCGCCTGTGCGATGGCAGCATAGACCTCGCCGACCTGCGCGGGCGACAGGACATCAGAGAGAAGCCGCGCGCCGGTGATGAAGCGCATCTGCCGCGCGGCGTCACGGGACCGGTCGAGAAAATCCTCGAAGTCACGCGGCGATCCGATGATCTGGCGGACCTGCTCTTCGATAGCCGCTTCGTCCGTGGACGCAACGCCGAAAGCCGGATCGATCAAGGCATCGAGCACGTGGGGCGATTGGGCCACCGTGTCGGCAAGGCGCGGAGCCGTGCCCAAAAGATCCGCGAAGCGAAGGCGCAAACGGTCATGCGATTGCAGGATGGTGAGAAGTTCGACCGCTGCCGGCATGCGGCCAAAGGCGCGGTCGAGGGCAGCAAGAGCGCCATCGGGGTCCGCCGTTCCGCCAAGCGCGGACAACAACGCGGGCGTCAACTCCGTCAGGACTTCGCGCGCACGCTGGCTCGTGATGGCGGAGCGACGGCCAAAATGCCATCCGCGCACGGTCTCAGCGGCTTTTTCGGGCTCGTGGAAGCCGAGGCGTTGGAGAGTCGCGAGCGTGTCGGGATCGTCACTCGTGCCGGTGAAGACGAGGTTGCCGACATCGGACGCGAGTTCCGGCCCCTCTTCGAAGAGAAGCGCATAGTGACCCTGCACGATGCTTGCGTGGTGTGTCAGGGCCTTGGAGAACGCTTTGAGATTGGGATAGCCGCAGAATTTCGCGAAGCGCTTGAGGTCCTCCTCATCGGAGGGCAGGCGCTGTGTCTGCTCATCCGCCACCATCTGCAACCGATGCTCGATAGTGCGCAGGAAGCGATAGGCGTCGGAGAGTTCATCCCGCGCCTTGTCCGTAATCCAACCCTCATCGTGGAGCGCAATCAGCATATCGAGGGTGCGACGGCCGCGAAGGCCGGGACGCCGTCCGCCGAAGACGAGTTGCTGCGTCTGCACGAAGAACTCGATCTCGCGGATGCCGCCGCGTCCGAGCTTGATGTCATGGCCCGCGACCGCGATCTCATCATGCCCGCGCACCGCATGGATCTGCCGCTTCATGGCGTGCACATCCTGGATCGAGGCAAAGTCGAAATATTTGCGCCAGATGAAAGGCCTCAGCTCAGCGATGAAATTCGCGCCGAGCGTCAGATCACCCGCAACGGGCCGGGCCTTGATGAACGCCGCGCGCTCCCAATTCTGGCCGACGGTTTCGTAATAGGTATAGGCGGAGGGGAGAGAGACCGCTGTCGGCGTCGAGCCGGGGTCCGGGCGAAGGCGATAATCGACGCGGTGCACATAGCCGTCTGGCGTGCGCTCTTGCAGAAGGCGGGCGAGTTGCTGCGCGATGCGTGTGTAGAGGGTCGCGGCTTCCGCGCCCTCGGGCAGCGCCGGGCTTTCCGGATCGAAGAAAATGACGAGGTCGATATCGCTCGAATAGTTGAGTTCACCCGCGCCGTGCTTGCCAAGAGCCAACACGGTAAAGCCGGAGCCCTCGCCGGGAAAATCCGGGTTCTGAAGAATGATGCGCCCGAGATCGGCAACCTCCGTCAGAACGAGATTGACGCCGCCGCTCACCGACGCGTCGGCAAAATCGGACAGAGCCTGCGTCACCTGCTCGACACCCCAGAGGCCGCCAATATCGGCAAGTGCGACGAGAAGAGCATGCGTGTTGCGGTTGCGGCGAAAGGCGCGCACCGCGTCGTCCCGCGTCAGGGCGCCGGAGCGCAACCCCCTGAAGAGGTCGGCTTGGTTCTCGACAATCGCCCCATGCACCTCCTCCGGCGACTCACCGGCGAGTTTCGCCATCCGCACTGGATCGCTGACGACGAGTTGCCACAGAAAGGAGGAATGGTCCGCGAGAGCGAGAAGAAGATCGCGGAAAAGGCCCGCCTCAAGATGCGGCAGGAGGGACGCGGCCCCCGGCTCGTACCGCACCCGCCGGAGGAAGTCGGTCAGCTGGGTCTTGGCCCGCCGGAGATCGGCGACGGGAGGAGCCTGCTTCAGGCGGTGGAGGAAGGAGCGGTTCTGATCCGGCACGGGCAATCCAACGAATCCTTGCGATGGATTGAGTGTCCATGCCCTCCCGCCCGAGGCAATCGAAATATCGCCGTTATGCTCTTGTGTTTCAGATTCAAGCGGCAGCCGGTAGCGTGGCTTGCGTATCCTTGCGCGGCAGCACGAGCACGGCGCGCAGGCCGGGCTCATTATCCTCAAGTCGAAGGGCTCCCCCATGGAGACGGGCGACGGCTGCCGCAAGGCTGAGGCCGAGTCCGAAGCCGGGGCGCGAGCGCGCGGTTTCCAATCTGACGAAGCGCTCGACCACATGTCCCCTCTCGGCCTCGGGGATGCCGGGGCCGCGATCCGCGACCGCGATCAGCACTTCCCCATTGGCGCGCCTCACCGTAACGGTGATCGCTTTCTCGGCCTGGCCTGAGCCTGTGGAGCCATATTTCAAGGCATTGTCGAGCAGGTTTGCCACTGCCTGCCCCAAGAGCTCGCGACTGCCATGCAGAGGCAAGTCGTCCTCGATCGTCACGCCGAGAGACACGCCGGCCTCCTCCGCCAGGGCTTCATAGAGCTCCGCGACATCGCGCACCGCCTCGGCTGCGTCGAAATCCGCCAACTCCTCGCGGGCATTGCCGGCTTCGAGACGCGCGATCATGAGAAGCGCGTTGAAGATGCGGATCAGATTGTCGCTTTCATCGATGGTCGCCTCAAGCGCAACCTTCAATTCATCCGGAGTCCTTGCCGTCCGCAGAGCCTCGTCGGCCTTGTTGCGCAGGCGGGTCAGAGGGGTCTTCAGGTCGTGGGCGATATTGTCCGAGACCTCGCGCATGCCCGTCATCAATTCGCCGATGCGGTCGAGCATGTCGTTGAGGTTATGGGCGAGACGGTCGAGCTCATCGCCGGTACCGGCCACCTTCAGGCGTCCATTCAGATCCCCCGCCATGATGACGCGGGTTGTCTCCGTCATGTCGTCGACGCGCTTGAGCACGCGGCGCGTAATGAACCAGCCGCCCGCGCAGCCGAGAACGCCGATGAACAGGAGCGAATATCCGAAGGCGCGCTGGATGACCGCGTTCAGGCGCGCCCGCTCCTCCAGATCGCGTCCGACCATGAGGCGAAAACCTCCGGGCAGCAGATAGACTCGGACGAGGGCTCTGCTTGGAGCGGCCTCTCCATCGTCGGTGCGGCTGTAGGGCGTTTCGAACTGGCCGGGCTGATCGATCACGCCCGGAGGCAGCGCGCCGATATTGCCCGCGATCTTCTCGCCATTATTGGTCGTGACGAGATAAAGCGAGGCTCCCGGCGCTCGCGAGCGCCGCTCGACCACATTCACGAGACGGCGCAGACCGCCCATGCGGTACTGCTCCGCCAGCCCGTTGATCTCGGCTTCGATGGTGGAGACGAACTGGTCATTGAGCAGCCGCTGGGCGCTCCAGGCCACATATCCCAGCGTCACGAAGGCGAAGATGGTGAAGATGACGAGATAGGTAAAGGAGAGTTTGAACGCCGTCGTGCGGACGAGCTTGCCGAGGGCGTTCATCGATCACACACTCTCATTCTTCATCTCCATCGCTGCCGACACGGACCATGTAGCCCGCCCCGCGAATGGTGTGAATGAGAGGTTTGTCGAACCCTTTGTCGATTTTGGCCCGCAGCCGGGAGACGTGTACGTCGATGACATTGGTCTGGGGGTCGAAATGATAGTCCCACACGTGCTCCAGAAGCATGGTCCGGGTCACGACCTTGTTGGCATTCCGCATCAGGTATTCGAGGAGCCTGAACTCGCGCGGCTGGAGGACGATCTCCTGCCCCGACCGCGTTACCCGGTGGGACAGGCGGTCGAGTTCGAGATCGGCGATGCGATAGATCGTCGGCTCCGCCGAGGGAACGGAGGCTCGCCGCCGCGCAAGAACCTCTACGCGGGCAAGAAGTTCGGAGAATGCATAGGGTTTGGGGAGATAGTCGTCACCGCCCGCGCGCAGGCCCTTCACCCGGTCGTCAACCTGCCCGAGGGCCGAGAGAATGAGGACGGGCGTTTCGATGGTCTGTTCGCGCAAGGACCGGATCAGGGACAGCCCGTCGAGTTTCGGGAGCATCCGGTCAACAACGAGGACGTCGTAATCCCCCGATTCTGCCATGGCATAGCCATCGAGGCCGTCCGCGGCATGGTCCGCCACATAGCCCGCTTCCCGAAAAGCTTTGACGAGATAAGAGGCCGCCTCTCGGTCGTCCTCGATAATGAGAATCCGCATGGACATGAGTGTAGCGCATTTTAATCCCAACGGCAGGCCGGCCTTGGAGGAGGGATAGGCCAGCCTGCCGTGGGCGGTGGACACCAAGTGACAGGGATACAATTGAACCTGGTGCCGGCTTCGTCCGAAGGGGATTAAGCCCCCTTCGGCTGACTTGCGACTTCGAGAGTCACCGTGCGCTCCTTGCCATCACGATAGAGAGTGAGCGACAGAGTCTTGCCGGGTGCGACCTGAGCCACCTTACGCGACAGATCCTTCGCCTCGCGGATCGTCTCGCCATCGACCGCGACGATGGTATCGCCCGTCCGAACACCGGCTTTGGCGGCAGGGCCGTCCTTGATCGCTTCGGCTACCAGGGCGCCTTTCGGCTCCTTGAGACCAATGGCCTCGGCGATTTCCTTGGTCACCGGCTGCATCTGCACGCCGATGAAGCCGCGGGTCACCGAACCCTTGTCCTTCAATGAGGCGACGACCTGATCGACCGTGCTCGCGGGGATCGCGAAGGCGATGCCGACGCTGCCGCCGGACGGCGAGAAGATCGCCGTGTTCACGCCCACGACCTCACCGGCCAGATTGAAGGTCGGGCCGCCGGAATTACCCTTGTTCACGGGTGCGTCGATCTGGATGAAGTCGTCGTAGGGGCCTGCGCCGATATCGCGATGCTGCGCCGAGACGATACCCGCCGTGACAGTCCCGCCGAGACCGAAGGGGTTGCCGACCGCCAAGACCCAATCGCCGATCCGGGCCTTCTGGGGCGCGAGACGGACATAAGGAAGGTCCTTCTCGCCATCGACCTTGAGCAGGGCGATGTCGGTCTTCGGATCGGTGCCGATCACCTTCGCGCTGAGCACCTTGCCGTCATCCATGGTCACTTGGACGTCGGACGCGTTCTCGACGACGTGGTTGTTCGTCACCACATAGCCATCGGCCGAGATGAAGAAGCCGGAACCGAGCGCCTGTGCGAACTGCCGCGGCTGTTGCCGCTGGCCGCGCGGCCCCTGCTGTTCACGGAACTGGCGGAAGAAGCGCTCCATCGGACTGCCAGGCGGCAGATCGGGAATCGAGAACTGCGGACCATCGCCATCATCGCCGCGATCGGCAACGTTCAGTACCTTTACCTTCACCGAGACGACCGTGGGCTTAACCTGGTCGATCACATTGGCAAAGGACGGCATGCCCTGCACCGGCTGCGACATGGAGCGCAGTTCGGCGTGGGCGGGACTGGGAACAACGAGACCACTCTCGACGGCGCCGCCTGCGATCAACGCAGCAACGGCCGCCGCGCCGAGCCATTTGGTCATACGCTTGCGGGCGGGTGTGGAAACTTTGTCCAACATTTTGTCTTCTCCTCGCTGGGCCCTCCTGGGGCCGTCATGAGAAGAAGATGAGCCTTGCCGCCTTACGGCACTCTCACCTCAAGATGAAATGTTGGTAAGGTTGTCTTGAAGCATGTTTCGAAAAAGCGGGATGCGGTTTTTCAGACGAAATCATGCGTTATCAAAAACCTAGAGCGCGTCCTGATCGCGCTTCAGCAAAGCATCCAGCGCCTCTTGCTCCGCCTTATCGAGCGCAGCCACCGTCCGGGGACGCCGCCTCAAGGCGGCATAGGCGCCAAACCCGCCAAGAACGAGCACAAGCGCGGGCGTCAGCCATAGCAAGAATGTATGCGCGCCGAAGGTCGGCTTGAGCAGGACGAACTCGCCGTAGCGCTGGACAAGAAAGGTACGCACCTGTTCGTCGGTGTCCCCGGCTGACAGACGCTCCCGGACGAGGAGCCGCAGGTCCTTCGCGAGGGTGGCGTCGGAATCGTCGATGGATTGGTTTTGGCAGACCAGGCAACGCAAGCCTGACGAGATGTCGCGGGCGCGATGTTCCAGAACCGGGTCCTTCAACACCTCGTCCGGTTGGACGGCATAGGCCGAACCGCTCGCCAGAAGAGCTGCGATGAGGGCAAGGACGAAGCGCATCCCCTACTCCGCCGCCACCGAGGCCGCTGACAGGGTCTTCGCCCGTACCGGCGTGCCGATGCGCAACCGCCGGTCCGTCAGCGAGATGGCTCCGCCCGCCGCCATCACAAGTGCCCCGAGCCAGATTAGCAGGACCAGCGGCTTGTAATAGAGCCGCATGCCGATCGAGCCGTCCGGCTGGATTTCGCCGAGGCTGGCATAAACCTGACCCAGCCCGACCGTCATGATGCCCGCTTCCGTCGTCGGCATGCCGCGGGTCAGGTAGAGACGCTTCATGGTCTCCAGATTCCCGAGCTCCTGCCCGTTGCGGGATACCATGAGGATCGCGACGTCTTCGCGATAATTGGCCTCGACGCGAGGAAGGAGGCGTTCGAGCCGGATTTCATAGGAGCCAGCCTTGAGACGATCGCCGACCTTCATGGTGCCGAGGCTCTCGACACCCCAGGCGGTCGCGGCAATCCCGATCACCGTCACGCCGACGCCCGCATGGGCAAGGGCTGTCCCCCAGGTCGAGCGCGGCAGACCAGCAGCCTTGCGCCAGACCACCGCCCACGGGCTTCCCTTGGACCAGGAGCGGGAGGCAATCTCGTTGAGGGAACCGAGGATCAAGAAAACGCCAAGGCCGACGCCCAGAGGGGCGGCAACCGGCCCACCGGCGGTGAAGGCCAGAACGGCGAGCGTGACAAGGATCGCGAGCCCCGACGCCGCATAGAGCCGCTGCGCGGTGCCGAGAAAGTTGCCGCGCTTCCAGGCAAGGGTCTGCCCGAACGGCAGAAGCAGAAGCAGCGGGATGATGAGCGGCAGGAAGGTGAAATTGAAGAACGGCGCGCCGACGGAAATTTTCTCGCCCGTCAGGACCTCGAGAGCCAACGGATAGAGCGTGCCGATGAACACCGTGGCGCAAGCGGTCGCCAGGAAAAGATTGTTCAGGACGAGCGCACCCTCGCGCGATACGGGCGCGAACAGTCCGCCCTGCCGCAGCAGGGGAGCGCGCCAGGCAAAGAGCGCGAAGGAGCCGCCGATGAAGACGATCAGGATGCCGAGAATGAAGCTTCCGCGCGCCGGGTCGACCGCGAAGGAATGGACAGAGGTGAGCACGCCGGAGCGGACCAGGAAGGTGCCCAGCAGCGACAGCGAAAAGGTCAGGATGGCGAGCAGGATCGTCCAGACTTTGAGCGCGTCGCGTTTTTCCATGACGACAGTGGAATGCACCAGGGCCGTCCCGGCGAGCCAGGGCATGAGGGAGGCATTCTCAACCGGGTCCCAGAACCACCAGCCGCCCCAACCGAGCTCGTAATAGGCCCAGTAGGACCCCATGGCGATGCCGAGTGTGAGGAAAGCCCAGGCAGTCAGGGTCCAGGGGCGGACGATCCGGGCCCAGACTGCATCGATGCGCCCATCGATCAGGGCGGCGCAGGCAAAGGCGAATGAAATAGAGAAGCCGACGTAGCCGACGTAGAGGAGCGGCGGATGAATCGCGAGGCCCGGATCCTGAAGCAGCGGATTGAGGTCTTGCCCCTCCCCCGGTGCGGGCATGACGCGGGTGAACGGATTCGAGGCGGTCAGAATAAAGAGGAGGAAGGCGAACGTGATTGCAGCCTGGACAGCGAGCGTATTGGCCTGCAAACGGGCCGGAACGGTATTTTTTGAAACCGCCACGACTGCGCCGAACAGAGCGAGGATCAGCACCCACAGGAGCATCGAGCCCTCGTGGTTCCCCCAAACGCCAGAGATTTTATAGATCAGAGGCTTCGTCGAGTGGGAATTCTCGACCACGTTCAGGACGGAAAAATCGGAGGTCACGTAGGCGGCCGTCAGCGCCACGAAGGCGAAGCCGACGCAGGCCAGGACTGCCAAAGCAGTCGCCGGAGCGACCCTCATCAGCACCGGATCGTTGGCCCGTGCCCCCCAAAGCGGCACGACGAACTGTATCAGGGACAAGCCAAGCGCGAGCGCGAGCGCGAAATGTCCGGCCTCGACCAACACGATGGCATCCCCTCAGTTACTGCGCCTGTTGTGAGGCTTTTCCTTCACCCTGCCAGTGGCCTTGACGCCGCAGGGCGTCGGCTACTTCGCGAGGCATATAGTTCTCGTCGTGCTTGGCGAGAACCGTGTCGGCTCGGAAAACATCGGGATTTTCCAGAACCCCCTCGGCGACGATGCCCTGCCCCTCGCGGAACAGATCGGGCAGCAACCCCTTATAGCGCACGAGGATCGAGCTTTGTCCGTCCATCACCTCAAAGGAAACCTGCTGGCTCTCGGTGCGCTGCACGGAGCCCTGTTTCACGAGACCGCCGAGGCGGAAACGTGTGCCGGGCTGCACGTTCTTGGCTTGGATGTCAGCCGGCGAGTTGAAGAACACAATTGTGTCATTCATGGCGTAAAGCACCAGGCCAAGGGCAAGCGCGAGAACGCCTCCGGCGACACCGATCAAGGTTAGGCGGCGTTTTTTTCTGGTCATGGTGCGGAGTCGATCAGTTTCAATTCGCGTGCCATCGTCTCGATGGTTTTCAATCCTGCTTCGTCCTTTGCAAGCGCCTGACGGGCCTGCTTGGCCGTGGCGGCTGCTTTATCACGCTGCCCGAGAACGGCATAGGATCGCATCAGGCGGGCCCATTCCTCGGCGCTGCCGCCTTGCGTTTCAAGACGGGTCGCGAGGCCGGACACCATGCGGGCTATGTCCTCCGAACCGATCTGGGGACCGCCGCTCTCGGCCGATCCGGGTTGCGGCGCGCCGAGCCGAGAGAGTTGCTCTCTCACCACGGCAACCCAGGGGGCGTCAGCCGGCGAGGCTGAGAGGAGTTCGGTGTATTCCGCTTTCGCCTTCTCGATTTGCCCGTCCTGCTCAGCGGCGCGGGCGAGATAGAATCGGGCTTTCACAGCGGTTCTGTCGAGGGCAACGGCCCGCTCGAAGGCCGCTTGAGCCTCGACTGAGACAAGCCCGTCCTTGGCGAGTACCATGGCTTCGCCATAATTCGATAGCCGGTTCGCCTCGGGGCCGAGATAGCGAAGGGCTGACTCATAGGCCTTCACCGCGTCCTCTACACGGCCCATTCGCATGTAGACGGGGGCAAGAACCTCCCAGCCTCGCCCATCCTGCGGGTTCTGTGCCAGATGCGCTTCGATCTGCGCCACCGCCGTGCCGAAGTCGAGTTTTGCCGTCTCCTGGCTGACAGGGACCGACGGAGTACTGAGAAGATGCGGTGAGCCATAGGCTCCATAAATAGCGATCGCGAGGACCGGCACGACAGACAGAGCCAACGCCGAGGCCGCGCGACGCCGCCGCAATGCAGGCTCTCCCACGGCTGCCACAGCCGCGTCCTGCAGGCCGTTTGCACGCAAAAGTCGGCGACCGGCTTCAGCCTTGGCTGCTTCGGCCTCGCTCGGCAGAAGCGCGCCCCGCGCCCGGTCGCGTTCGATCTCGGCGATTTGTTCCCGATAGAACTGCGTATTGGGATCCACCTGTCCCGCAACGGCATAGTGGCGCGACAGCGGCCAAAGAACTGCCATCACGGCCGCAGCCGTCATCACCAGGAGTATTATCCAAATCACCATAAGAGCCTACTTAACGCGGCCATTCGTGAAGCACGATGGCGGCACGGTGTCACGCACTAATGGGAATTTGGTCACGCTCGATCCCCCGGCAGCTCGAGTACAGCCCTCAAACCACCGACGGGCGAAGCCTCGAGCTTCAGGGAGCCGCGGTAGAGCGCGGCGAGGTCGGTCACGATGGAGAGCCCTAGGCCCGAGCCCGGCTTCGTCTCGTCGAGACGGCGGCCACGTTTGAGCATGTCGGCGCGCGCGGCTTCCGGCAGGCCGGGGCCATCATCATCGATCAGGAGGCGAAGATGGGATCGCTCTTCTTCGTCGCGGATGATTTCCGCGGTCACCACCACCCGCCCAGAGGCCCATTTGGCGGCATTGTCGATAAGGTTGCCCGCTATTTCCTCAAGATCCTGTCTCTCCCCCCGGAAGCGCAAGCCTGACGGTACGACGATGTCGACCTCAAGATCCTTGTCGCGGTAGATTTTCGCGAAAGTACGGGCGAGCCCTGCGATCACGGGCTCCACATCCGTCAGGGTCCCGAGAGTCCCTGCGAGGGCCGCGGCGCGCGCGCGGTCGAGATAGTAGTTTACCTGATCGCGCATGACCGCCGCCTGCTCACGAACCTTCGCGGCGACCTCTTCCGGCGCGCCCTCGGCCTCGTTGACGATGATGCTGAGTGGCGTCTTGAGGGCATGGGCAAGATTGCCGACCTGGGTCCGCGCCCGCTCCAGGATTTCACGGTTCGTTTCGAGAAGCTGGTTAAGCTCGCTGGCGAGCGGCTTGATATCGCGGGGGTAGTCACCGACGATCCTCTCCGCCTCCCCTCTCCGGATGGCGCCGAGCGCGCTGCGGAGCTTGACCAGAGGCTGGAGGCCAAAGCGGATCTGCAGGAGAGTGGTGAAGCCGAGCGCCATCCCAAGAAGCGTGAAGGTCACCGTCAGCGCGACCAGAAACTCGCGCACATTCGTGTCGATCTCGTCGGATGGGCCGCCGACACGAATGACGAAACGCCCGTCCTCGCCAAGATCGATGTCACGCTCGATCACGCGCAAGCCGCGCTCATCCGGCGCCTTGCCGTAGCCGCGCCGGATCTGGCCGAACTTGTCGTCGATCGAGGGGGTGAGGCTCGGAAACTGCCCGCCGAAAAGGGATTTCGAGGACCGGATCTCCCACGGCTTGGCATTAGGCCGCGCCACCTGCCAATACCAACCTGACAGGGGCAACTCAAAACGCGGATCGCCGATGGGACCGAGATCCCGATCCGGATCGCCCGGTGCGACAAGGTTCGAGGCAAGGGTGTTGGCGTAGACGAGGAGCCGCTGATCGAACGCCCGCTCCGTATTATCCCGGTAGAGCGTGGAGAGGATCAACCCCGCGATCAGGAGGATCACGAAACTCCAAAAAAGTGCCGAGACCGCCAACCGAACCGCGATCGAGCGGCCCGTAAACCGATCGAGGATCGGACGGATTCTGCTCACGTCTTGGTCTGGCTCGTGTCGAGGAGATAGCCCAGTCCGCGCACGGTCTGGATGATGTCGACGCCGAGCTTCTTGCGAAGACGGCCGATGAACACCTCGATGGTGTTGGAGTCGCGGTCGAAATCCTGATCGTAAAGATGCTCGGTCAGCTCACCCCGGGACACGATGCGCCCGGTATGGTGCATGAGATAGGAGAGCAGCCGGTATTCGTGAGAGGTCAGCTTGATCGGATTGCCGTCCACCGCAACGCGGCCGGAACGGGTATCAAGCTTCACCGGCCCACAACTGATCTCGCTCGTCGCATGCCCCGTTGCACGGCGGAGCAAGGCCCGGACGCGGGCCAGAAGCTCTTCCATATGAAAGGGTTTGGTCACGTAATCGTCGGCACCCGCATCGAAGCCCTGCACCTTGTCGCTCCAACGATCCCGGGCCGTGAGGATGATCACAGGCATCTTCCGGCCTTCGCGACGCCAAGCGCTGAGAACGGACACGCCGTCCACCTTCGGCAGGCCGAGATCGAGGATCACGGCATCGTAGGGCTCGGTCTCCCCGAGGAACTGCCCCTCTTCGCCGTCAGCGGCGGAATCGACCGCGTAGCCCGCATGTTCCAGGGCTGTCACGATCTGCTGGTTGAGGATCTTGTCATCCTCGACGACGAGAAGGCGCACGCTTCGAATTTCCCCTTAATGGACCGATTTCACCCGTCCGGAAGGACCGTCAATCATCACTTGCACGATCCGACCGTCCTTCTGCAAGGCCATGATGACATAAACAAGGACATCGCTGCTCCGGCAGAGACTGGCCCGCACCACGTCCGCATTGGGCACTTGCCGCCGCGCGGTCATCACGGCGGACGCCGGCGCGACGATGGTCTTGGAAGCCACGGCTTCCTGCATCTCACGGGGCGGAAGGCAATTCTGGAGCGCCGACGTCGCACTTTGTGCGTGCGCCGCGCCCATCAGTCCCCACAAAGCCAAGATTGACCAAATCAGTCGCATGAAGGGACCTTGCCCCGCTCGCACTGAACGGAGCCTGAATGTTACTCTACTTCAGGATCTGCTTCGTGGCGAGGATCCGGAAAATCGTGGAGGCGATGAAGCTCGCGGCCGCCACCAGCTGGACGACGGCCTCCGTGAGCGCGCTCGTGCCCAGGTCGGTCGCGTCGAAGCCGAGGACGCTGAGGAGCAGCGCGACGAGGCCGATGATGTTCGCCCAAACTGTGCGGCTGGCGAGAATTGTCTTCGTATCGATCATATCAATCATTCTTTCCAAGAAACGATGAGGAATGGGCGAGCCGGAGAGCCTCCCGCTCGACCGCGAGAACCCTGACGCGCCATCCCCTTCCAAAAACAGACCAGGACGCGAGGCGAGCAAGGAAGCCGAGGCGCGCCCGGGTCAGACGACGGACCACGTCCGCCTGATCGGACTTGCGCGCCGCGCTCAAGGTGAGCGGGCCGATCACACCGTCCGCCTCAATCCCGAGGACGCTCTGAAACATGCGCGCAGCCCGTGCCGGACCGGAATTGACGGCAAGGTCGAAGACAGCCAGCGCCATTCCCGGCGGGAGGTCACCAGCCTGGACCGTGTCCCAATACAGGCGGCGATAAATCGCCCCCGCCTCGGCCTTCGTGAGATTGCGGACGTCCTCGACGGCAACGGGGCGCGCGCGCGAACGGGCCAAGGTCTCCCGCGTAATTCCGAACTTCGTCGCCCCACCGGGATCAAGAGCATGCTGCACGAAGCCGCCCTCGTGCAGCAGAACCAAGGCAAGACATTCATCGAAGAGAGTTGCGCCCGTATGCATGCGTCACAACTCCGCCTGCAGAGCAACGAAGGCCGTATAGCCCAGATAGAGATTTCCGACGGCGCCTGCGGTGCCGGTGAATGATGTGCCCGCAGTAAACCTCAGGACGACGGAGGAGATTCCGTTCGTGGTCGCCACGCTCACGGTCATCGCCCCGGTCATGGCGATCCAGGACCCGCTCCCATTGTCGAGGAACCCAACCTGATTACCGACCGGCGAGGCGCCCGCCCAGGAAAAGCCACTGGTCGTAACCGACGGAGGAATGCGCATCGCGACGGACAGCGGACACGGCAAGTCGATATAATTGCCCGCCACGCGCTGCCCCAGCGCCCCCAAAACAGCTGGCGGTCCGCCGCCGGCGGGTAACTTCTGAAAGTAGCGGCGGCATCGAAAATCCTCGATCTCCAGAGGCTCTCCCACCCAAGGCGTCGCGTTCGGTCCGATCTCGAGTTTCACGCATTTGAAGGAGCAGGCTGTCGACGCCTGCAATCGCACGGTCACATGTCCCGTCTCCGAGGAACCGAGGGTCACGGTCGCGGAGCGGCGGCCGGACCCGGCGGGGATCGAAGCCGTCTTCGTACCGATCGTCACGGAGAGTGTTGCGGAAGGATCCTCGACCGAGAGCGTCAGCGTCCGGTTCGCGAAATTCGCGAACCCACCGATGGCTGCGGCATTGGCAGCGTCGACGACCTGGTCCAGCGCGCCGGTCAGCGTAACGGTTCCATCTGCGGTCCGGGTGAGCGTGCATCCGCCCGTCCCCGCCTTCCACCGGTCGAACCCATAGACGCCTGAAGACAAGGCTCCGCCGGCGAAGACACGTTGGTTCACCAGAAAAGCCGAGTTGATGAGAAGGTTGACCCCCGTGCCCGTCGCACCATTGGGAAACGACACGAGGCCGGTATTGCAATCGACGCGCATCGCATCGCGCCACTGACTGCCGTCCGGCGACACGCGAAGACTGAAGTCGTCGCTGCCGATCAGACCCGTTTCGGCCCGACCGCTGAAACCACGCTGATAAAGTTGCGACAAAACGTTCGCCGCTTCGCCCTTGTTGAGGACGAAACGCAAATCCCCCGTCCCTCCCTCGGAGGTCGTAAGGGCCGCGAACAGGGCGGCATTCAGCTTGGCCGACAACCGGTTCAGCTCATCCGGCGCGGTGCCGACGCCGAGCCGTTCGACGCGGCCGAGATCGCGGCTGTATTGGCCGAGATCACGCCATTCCGAGCCATCGAACACGATGATCCTGTCCTCTGCCTCCACATAGGCGCGCCATCCCGGCCGTGGCGCAAAGAAGCGCCAGACGCCGAGGTCGAAGAGGGCGACTTCGCCCTCATGGCCGGCGAAACTCCCCGCCGCCCCGGAGCCGACGAGATAGCGCTCTCCCTCATTGGGAGAGCCCGGCGCGCTCGTGCGGCCGCGCTCCTTGACCGCGAGAAGAACGAGGGCGTCCAGCGCCGCGAGTGCTTCATTGTGAGTGACATGCTTTTGCGCCTGCGCCGCAGCGAGCAGCGGCAGGGCCAGGTTGGGTGTTGAAGACATCGACTTGCCTGTCATGAATGGATGCTGGACGCGTTGCAGCGACGGAAAGGCGACGGCGCGCCTTCCTCACCTAGAGAACGGTGACCGTGACGGTGTGCTCGAAGCCGCGTCCGACCACGGCGCTCATTTGCGCGATGCGGAGGATGAGAGTTGTTTGGGAGCCGCCAAAATCAGCGATCTCCTCGGCCGTCGTGTAAAGAAGGGAAGATTGCGTGCTGGCGAGAGAGCGTCGCACGGCCCCATCCTTGAGAATGTCGATTTCATAGCGCTCGATCTCCTCGCCAAGCGGAACATCGACAGCCTCCCAGGCATCGCCGCCGCGGCGCGTTCGGCGCAGCCACGCGAGACGTATGCCGCTCGCCTCGCGCCGCGCGACAACACTCAACGGACTCAACGGTTTCAACGCCTCTCGTCCCACGGTCGAAGCAATCTCGACGACGGCCGGATCGGCATGATCCCGCCCTGCGGGGCCTATCCTGTATCGCCATGTCTGCCCCAGATCCTTGAGGTCGTTCGTCAGCGGCACCACCGCTTCATCGAGACGGACGATCAACGCACCCTCCTGAACGGTTCGGGCCGCCTCGGCTTCGCTGCCCGCCAGACCCCTGATCATGCGTGAAAGGCGGTAGTTGCTTTCGCCCGTCATCTCAGCGCGCGCCGCGGACAGGATTTCCCACCGTCCATCGCCTCCCTGAACGGCAAACAGATTGTCCCCAGCCAAGGCCGCTTCATCATCAATGGAACTGAGCGCGCCGGAGGAAATCTCGATGTCGAGAGTGGCCTGTGGGTCCCACCGCCATAATGGCCCGGGCGAAAGGACACTCTTCGTCCGGCCTATGAGTGCCGGCAGGTCGAGATACTGGTGCGGCGTGAAGCTTGCGCCATTGCCAGAGCGCCAAACCGTGACCGCGCTCGGCCACGGGTCTGCCGCCACGGCAATATATTGGAGGGCCGCGGGGTCGCCGGAACTGGCGGGCAGATCGAGGATCACGACCTCCGGCTTGCCCGGCACAGGCGGCGGACGCCGAGGGGTTCTGGCGATGGAAGAGCCCGGCGCTTCGAAGACAGCAGGCTCCACGGCGCGGGCCGTCACCTTTCGCGTCAGGCCATCAGCGACGCGCATGACCCGGTGCAATTTCGGCCCGGCATCGGTTGGAATGGAAATCACATCGCCGGGTTCGAGTTCGACGCGACGCGGCGATAACTCGAATTCCGCGCTGTCCCGCCCGGCCCAAAGATCCTGCAACCAGGTATCGGCCAGTCGCTGTGCTTCCGCGCGGCGAGTGATGATGGCGGAGTCGGCGCGCGCCTCGCGGCGGCTGACACCAGCCAGGCGGCGGGAGGCGACGGCGGCGCGACGATACTCCGTCTCGCCATCCGTGAAACCGATCTCCACTTGCTGCGGCAGTTCGGTTTCCTGCGCGCGGGCCAGCTTGAGGGACGGTTGCTTCTCGCCGAGGATCAGGTCCTCCTTCGCGAGCGCCGTGACGGCCCGGCCGCCGCGTCCGCGCCATGAGATTTTGCCGCCGCTCGCCACCGCATCGATGCCGAACAGACGCATCAACGATTCGAGCGCGCCGCGGGCCGACATGGGACGGTCGATCACGTAGCCGTCGAGGAAACCATCGATCGGAAACGGCCCTGAGGAGTCGAGACCGAAATCCTTGAGGATCGCGGCAATCAGCCGGTCGAGCGATGCACCTTCAATGCGCCCGGTGATCCAGTGGCCTGTTTCCCAATTGGCTCCATCGGCCCACACCGTGTCGAAGTCCGGAAAATCCGGAAAAGGTCGTGCGTCCCAGGCCCAGACGAAGACGTTCTCCGGATCGACCATACGTCCCACATACGAAGACGAGACCGGATTGTAGGCGGCAGAGAACCCGGACAGGGCCGGATCGAACCGCGACAAGATCGCTTCGAGCGTCCGCGCCTGAATAAGATCGTCGCGTAGCGCGCGCGAAAATGGCGGATAGGCCGATTCCGAGGATTTCGGATCGGGAAACACGTTCGGACCATTCGGCCCTTTGTCGACGGCAGGCACGCCGATCTCCGTCAGCCAGATCGGCTTGGATTGTGCCTTCCATGCAGTCGTGCGGACTTCAACCCCGCCGACGCGCTCCACATGGGCGCTCGACCACCAGGAGACGAGGTCCTTCGCTCGGAAAACCCACGGCTTGTTATACGCGCCATCGGTAATCGCCGTGCGCGTTTGCGCGGCTCGGTTGGAGGCGTTGGCGTAATACCAATCGAAGGCTTCGCCGGCTCCCAGACGCTCGCGAAGGTAGTCGACATCATAAATGCTGCGCGCGAGCGTGAGATCCGCGTGGTTCGGCCCGTCGCGCCAATCAGAAATCGGCGGATAGTAGTCGATCCCGACCGCATCGATCTCCGCATTCGCGAATAGAGCATCGAGGGGAAAGCGAACCTCGTTTCCTCCATCGCGCACATGGGCGCCGTATTCGGTCCAGTCGGCCGCATAGACGAGCTTGGTTTTGCTACCGACGATCGCCCGCACGTCGGCCGCAAGTTGGACGAGCTGACCGGTCGCCGGATAAGTCCCCGAGGCCGAGCGCACACGCGTGATGCCGACAAGCTCGCTGCCGATCAGAATGGCATCGACGCCCCCCGCCTCCACTGCCAGATTCGCGTAGTGGAGGATCTGGCGTTTGAGCCCCCAGGTGCCGGTGAACCATTGCGTGACTTGGGTCCCGGCCGTGGCCGTTCCATCTGGCGATCCGGATTGTCCGGGCGCGGGGTGGCACGTGATGCGCCCGCGCCAGGGATAAGGCGCCTGTCCCGTCCCACCATACGGATTCGGCAACGAATTGCCGGACGCCACGTCCATCATCACGAAGGGATAGAGGACAACCTCCAGGCCCCGCGCCTTCAGATCCTTGATGAGGCGAATGACACAATCGTCCGACGGCGAGCCGCCATAGGCGGGCGAGCCGTTGGCGAGGGAGACAGCCTTGGCCTTGTCGCGAGTTATGCCCGCCACGGACCAGGTGGCCCCATCCGTCGTCTTCTTCTTGACGTCCACCCGCGGCTCGATGCGGCAGTTCCCGGCCCTCAGATCGTCCCCGAACCAGCTCACCACGAGAGACACGCGCCTGAGGTTCGGACACACCGCCTGCAATGCATCGAGGGAGGCTGCGACATCGGTCGCGCGCTGCAGCTGATGGCGGTTCTCAGGGATGGTCTTGCCAAGGCCGAGAACCTGCGTGACGGGGAGCGTGTGATAGCCGAACTCGCTCGCGCCGGGGATGAGGCAGACGGCGCGCACCATCCTGTTGAGGCCGTCGACAGGCCGCACGATCTCGAAGGCGAATTGCGGCACGCGGTTCCCGAAATCGGACAGAGGCAGCCGCTCGAAAACCACGTAGGCGAGGCCGCGATAGGCCGGCGCATTCACCGCCCCCTCCTTGGCGACGATGAGCGGGTCGGCGGGTTGCGTTTCAAACCCGCGATGCACCCGCATGGTAATCGCGTTGACATCGATCTCGCGCCCGTCCGCCCAGACGCGGCGAATGAAGGCGATGGGCCCCTCGCACAGACCGACCGCGAGATTGGCATAGTAGGAATACGTCGTGGTGACGGTCTTCTGCCCGCCACCGCCGCCTGCCCCCTTTCCGCCCTGGCTTCCGGAGCGTTCGGTCTTGGTATTCGCTGCTTCCAGCAGCCGCGTCGACCAGATCAGCTGACCGCCGATCCGCGCGCGACCATAAACCCGCGGGATCGGCGTTCCCTCCGTCGAGGTGAGGCCGTCGATTTCCTTGAGACGCGGCCCCTCGACAATTTTCGGGCCATCGGAACCGCCACTGAGCAGAGCGTTGTCGATCGCGGCGCCGGCAAGGCCGCCCAGAGCGCGGCCGGCCATCGCGCCGACAGGGCCGCCGATCATGCCGCCGACAACGGAGCCTACGGTTTGAAGAACGAGTGTGGCCATCAATGTTCTCCGGGAAAGCGGAAAGCGTAAGCGAGGTGTCGTCGCCACCACGGGCGAAACGCCACTTCCGTGACCGCCGCGCCGTCATGGGCGTGAACCATCGTGCTGTCGGAAGTTGCGATGGCGCAGTGCTTGGCGGGAAGACCGGCGCGCCAGCGGAAGAGAAGGACATCCCCTGCCATGACGGTCGCGCTATCGACTTCGAGAAGATGCCGGCGCGCCGCCGCAACGAGTGTATCGGCCCCCGCCTCCGCCCAGTCAGGCGCGTAAGGCGGCGGCAGTTCGGGCTCGATGCCCATGACGCCGCGCCAGACGCCGCGCAGGAGGCCGAGGCAATCGCAGCCGATGCCCTTCAACGATGCCTGATGGCGATAGGGCGTCCCGATCCAGGAACGCGCTTCGGCTACGACAGCCGTGGTTATCGGCACGCGATCGCGCGAGGAAGAACGAGGAGATGTCACTTGAAGAAACTTCCGCCGTCCAAGCCAGGCTCGCCCTGACGCGGCATACGAATGATGAAGTCGTTGCCCGGCATGTGTGGAAATCCGCGAAAATTCACCGCGTTCTTGAACTTGTCGCGACAAGTCGCGTGGGTCTTGTCGCAACCGGCGGTCACCCGGAAGGTATCGCCGACCAGAATCGCCTGCGGCGCGCGCTGCCACAGGTCGAACTCGTCCGTTCCACCAATCGCGCGATGGACCTTGACCTCGACCGAGACGCCTGCGTTCGCGCCGCTCGTCCAGCTTAATTGCCCGCCGGTGCACCAACCATCCGCGAAACCGATGCCGGAGGCTGTGATGCCGAGAGCACCATCCGTTCGGGTGACGGTGCCGGCTCCGGTATAGATCGATGAAGAGAGCTTCACGCCGCATTTTCCATCGCCCAGATCCGCCGAGCAGGTCGCGCGAAACAGGCGGCCGCGCTCCTCGTCGAGGCGATGCATGAGCCCCCTCACCTCCGCGATGAAAGTGCCATCTGCCCGGCGGATTTCGCCGATGGAGCCGATGTCGAGCAGCAAACGCTCGCCGACATTGTCCCAGTTGACGAGCCAGGTTTCGACGCTCGCATCGTCGTAGAAGCCGGAGGAGATGTCGTCCTCGGTCAACCCGGCGGAAACGAGTGCGCCGGAGACCTCGCCTCCCCCGACGGCGAAGCCCAGCTCGGCGGTGGCTTCCGCCGCCTCGAGACCCGACCGTGCTGCGAAGGTTGTGCCGCCGAATGCGAGGTCGCGATCATGATCGGTGAAGCCGAACGTCATCCCGTCGCGGCGAATGAGTTTCCAGCAATGACAAACGGTCGTAACCCCGTCCGCGAGATGCGCGGCGAGGCCGGAGGGAATGGTGCGCATGGGATCTGATGGATTTAAGGAATGATTTCGATGAGCGGGACCTTCGGAATCTCGCCCGCATCGAAGGCGGACAAGTCGATGTCGAGTTCGTCGGTGTCGAAACGAACGGGCACGTCGAAAGCATAACCCGCCGTGATCGCGGCACCGGCGGAGGGCGCGGCCGTGAATGTGAGAAGACCTGTCGTCGGGTCGCAGGCGAAGGCGGAGCCGACGGCCTGCTCCACACCGTTCAGGGCCACGCGCACAGTGCCGCCGACGGGCTTGGCGATAGTGCGCTGGTATGGAGCGTAAGACGCCCCATAAGCCTTCGTCAGCTGGAAACTGCGCGTCGCGCCGTCTCCGGTCCCGATGCGCTGGTCGAGCGGCGTCGGCTCCTTGGAGGGCTGGCCGGAACGCCAATCCGTCCGGTCGCGGAAACGGAACCCGGTCAGGCGTCCGCGCCGTTCCTCGAAGAAAGCGATCACCGCGTGAAGCGCATCGATGCTGCGCACGCCGAGACCCGCATCGTAGCGGCGCCGGGATTGCGCCCAGCGGCTGTTGCGATGTTCGCGGCCGGACGCGAGCGTGACGATGTCGGTGCGCCGCACCGGGCCGCCCCGGCTGCCGAGGCTGACATCGAGGGGAAAGCGGACCTCGTGAAAATCGGACGCCATGGTCCATCCTTGATTGCAATGAAACGGAAATACGCAGAGCAGCGTTGAGATCGAAACGCCCTCAACAGAGGAAAGATGTTTCGCGATGAGCAAGCCGTCTGACGACCTTGAGGACGATTTCCCAAATCAGGCCGAGCGCATTGAGCGGTTGAAGAAGTCGAACAATCATTTCGCGCGGCTCTTGGAAAAATACCGGGAGCTCAACCACGCCATTCATGCACTTGATACTCACCTCGATCCGAAGGCGCAGGATGAGGAGGAAGCGCTGAAGCTCCGCCGCGTGCAGGTCAAAGACGAGCTCGCCGCCATTCTGGCAAAAGAAAGCGCTTAAAAAATCTCTCACATCCCGCGCTGGCCGCGCGCGACCGCGCGGGCGAGCGCGGCGGAGACCTGAGCTTCCGAGCGACGGAAGCTGTCGGCATCGGGCGTCGAGACGTTGACCGTCACCGCGACGGGCCGTCCACCGCCGCCCGTACGCACGCCCAGCCGTCCATCCGGCCCGCGCGCCAGCGGCATGATTGCCTCCGCACCCTTTTCCCCCATGACGCCGAGCCCGCGCCCCAGCGGAAAGTAAGACGGCGCGCCGACAACCCCGCCCTGCGCGAACGGCATCACCATGCCGCGTGAGAACACCCCGCCCATCGCAAAGGGAGATGGCGCAGCCGCAGCGCCAGAACCCGCGCTTGGCCCGAAGAGGGAGCTGAGAAGCGACCCCGCTCCCTTGAGAAGAGTCGTGATTAGATTTCCTCCTTCGAGCGGCAAAGATGGCTCGACCGCCCCCGCCGTCATGGTCTTCGCCGTTTGGCTCATCGCGACCTGGAGGGGTCCGAGCGCCATACGTAACCCTGTTTCCACAAGAGATTGGCGCATCGACTTCAGAACATCATCGAACTTCTTACCCTCGGCGATATTCTTGGCAAACGCATTGGCGAGAGAGTCGCCGAATTTGTCGGAGAGACCGATGAGAGTGTCGAGTTGGCGGTCCCTATCCCTGAAGATAGAATCTTGTGAATTCTTGGTGTCTGTGGATTTGTCACCCAACTTGAAAACTCCAATAAAAGCCCTCTTCATTTCAATACTCGGGCTGACCGGATGCGTTTCGAAACCACCTTCCCTCGTGTTTCACACAAGCGGCATTTCGGCGATGCAATGGGCTAGAATGCAAGATGAATGCGACTTCGAAGCAAAAAAGGCTACAGCCTCCGCTCCGCTGAACATCGCTCACTATAGATGGCAACGAATTTATATTGCCTGCCTCGAACTCAAAGGTATCAAATACCTCGGCACAACCGACCAATTCCCTCAGTTGAGAGAAGAATAGAATTTTGTTCTATTTTAACGGCGCGATTTTGTCGGAGAGACCGATGAGAGTATTGGCGGTCAGTTCACCTCACTTGCGAGGCGCCACGATCTGCTCCTCATCCGTCCGGAAACTCCTCCATCAACCGCCTGAGATCGCTCCCGACCGCAGGCGTCATCGGTCGTCCGTTAAGCCCCTCCCAACCAGCCATCAATTCGCGTGGCGTGGCGCGCCAGAATTCGGACGGCGTCCACCGCAGGACGTTCAAGCCCAGCACCATGGCGTCTTCCCAGGGGAAGGCCTGTGCGTCGCTCAAATGCCCTGCGGTTCGGGAGGGTTTGGCGAATGGGCCGGTGCTCCGAATGTGGCGGTGAGCAGTTCGGCGATGGCCGCAGCGACTGGCTCGATCCCCTCGTGCAACGGCAATGCCGCAACTTCCGCGTCCGAGATCGCATGCCCGCCGCCGCGCAGGCCGACGCCAAGGATCGCGAGCAGATCGCGGCTCGACAACCGGCCGGTGCCGAAGCGCTCGGCAAGAGCCATGAGATCCTGCACGCCGAAGGCGTCCTCCAGTTCCGCCAATGCCCCGAGCGTCAGGCAAAGCGTGTAGCGTTCAGAACCCAGCTGAAGCGCTACCTCGCCGCGTCGTCTATTGGCCATGGGTGCTCCTTAAAGCGCCACGAAGGTCAGCGCGCCGGCGGATTCGAACGCCATCTCGAAGGTCACCTCGCCCGCGTGATCGCCGCGATATTCGAGGCTCGTGATCTGGAACAGACCCTCGATGCGGCCGAAATCCGGCACGATGATCTGATAAGTGAGGATGTCGCCGTCGAAGAAGACTTGGCGCATGCGGGAATCCGACGCCTCGTCCTTGAATACGCCGGATCCCGTGATCCCGGCGCGGCGCACCCCGACGCCCGCGAGCAGTTCGCGCCAGCGCCCCGCCGACTCCGCGTTGGTCACATCGACGGTCTCGGCATTGAACGCGATCTGGCGCGTGCGCAAGCCCGCCACGGTGACGAAGCCGGTGCCACCGTCGCTGATCTTGATGAGCAGATCCTTGCCCTTTTGAGCAGGCATGACAGTCTTTCCTTTGATGATGTTATGGGATCTGAACTCACGCCACTTCCGTCACGGCGCGCAGGCGGACCGTAACGCGGATGAACTGCGTGTCCTTGTCGCGTTCGGAGGCAACTTCCGTGACGCGCAGGTTGATGAGGCGATGAGCATCGAGCACCAGCGGCGCATCGTCGAGAACGGCCGCGAGGCGTTCCGCAACAGCGAGCGCAGTTCGAGCACTTCCCCGTTCGGCCCAGACGATGAGGCTGAGTTTCTGTTCATGGCCGCGGTCGAAATCAGTCGACCAATCCTCGGCTTTGACATCGCCGAAGAGAGCATAGACCGGCGGCGACGCACGCGGCGGCTCATCATAGAGGCGCACAGCCCCACCCATGAGCGCCTTCAACTCCGCATCGACCTCCGCCCTCTCGAGCACGGCGCGGCGTAGGGCCAGGACGGGACTCGTCATGCCCGGATCTCCTCGACCAAGCACACGAGATCCCGCCGCGAGCCATCGGGATCGGACGCGGCACGGATGGCGAAACGGCGCAAGCCCGAAGTCAGACGCATGGCGCCGGTAACCCCCTCGCGATAGCGCAAAGTGATCTTGTGGGTCAGGCTCTGCTCGGGCCGATCGGCGCGAATGCGCTCGGTGCCGGATAGCATCTCCATGGCGCCCCAGAGTTGCGGCCCCGGCGCATAGGAGCGGATGACGCCCCCGAAGCCGTCGGGACGCTCAAGCGGCAATTCGAGAACGAACCGGCGCGCGCGCGCGCCGATGGGCAATGCTTTGGTTTTCATGAAACAACTCGCGTTTAGAGCCGCGCTCTTTGAAACGGCGCGATCAGCGCGAGCGCTTCGGCCGGTAAAACCTGATCGCCCGCCACATCGCCCCGGTTCTCGAACCAGTGGGCGACGACGATCTTGATCGCGAGCCGCAAAGTCGCCGGCACGGAATCAGGGCTGTCGCCGTATCCGACCCGCACATCGATGGCGATGCCGTTGCGTGCCCGCCCCGGATTGGGGGCGGAACGCACGATCAGACGCGGCGGATCGCTCGAAAGATCGCTCTCGATTGAATCGATCGTGACCTCGGTCGAAACGCCCGAGGCGTCGAAAACCTTCACGCTCTCGACCGAAAGCAATGGCGACAGCGGGAGCAGCACCGTTTGGTCCTGCGGCCAGCGATCGAGCATCACGCGCCAGTTCTGCGCGATGAGAATGCGCCGGGAGACCGCCTCGACTATGAGCCGCGCGGCCTTGATTAGGCCTGTGATGAGATCATCCTCCGCGTCGTCATCGACGCGGAGGTAAGCTTTCATATCAGCGAGCGAAACAGGCTCGACAGCAGGGCCTTCGAGAGGTATCGAAAACATGTTTGGCCCTCAAAAAATCGCAATTGCAATCAGTGACAAGCGACACGCTTCATCACGGTCGAATGCGCGTCACCGTGAAGTGCGAGTTGTTGAGATAGGCCTTCAGAGTCTGCGGAGGGATTGAGGCACTGCTCGCCCCATAGACCAGAAAATTGTACCACCAGGCTCCGTTGGGCCACGACGAGACAGGCGGATTGTCAAAATTGTGCACCGTTACTGAATCATGATGAATATCAGACGTGATATTTCTCATCGAATAACCGACGACGGGCACGCCGGATGTTCCAAACTGATTATCTGAGCGGACAACCGCTGTACCGAACCCGATTGGAGGATAATTGGACTGGACATCCGCAGCGATCTGTCCGCTCACCTCAATGATATCGCCGGCGAGAATTTGGGGCACCAGGCAGGTGAAAGCCGCAACATATGTATATGGCGCTCTCGACGAAACAGGCACCTCAATCCAAGAAGGATCGCTTGTCGTACCAAGATGAGGCGTACCACGAAAGACGTCGATCTGCATCGTAAAATCTCCAGATGAAAAAGAAGTGTGTATGAATATG
The DNA here is from genome assembly GCF_015694465.1 of Microvirga alba. Lineage (GTDB taxonomy): Bacteria > Pseudomonadota > Alphaproteobacteria > Rhizobiales > Beijerinckiaceae > Microvirga > Microvirga alba. The sequence goes on along the minus strand of NZ_JADQDO010000001.1, from coordinate 337,621 downwards.
CTCGTATTGGCGAACCCTTGTCGCTCCATGAGCAATGTCGGAATTAGAAGATGAAGTAACAGAGCAAATTATATGAAGCGCTTTCCTCTCCCATTTGCATTGATCGTTCTCAGAGCAATCTTGAGCCTTCTTCTGATAAGATCCGTAGTCTCAAGCGCCCTCGCCATCGTCGGCGGCGCGGAGGACCAGGGTCCCCTCGCCCGTCAAAGCGTGATGGTTCTGAGTTCCAATGGCGGCGTCTGCAGCGCGGTCGTATTGGCACGCGACGTCGTGCTCACCGCCGCCCATTGCGTAACGGGCGCGGCGGAACACCGGGTGCATTTTCGCGACGAGGCCGGACAGCCGGTGTTGATCACCCCCGCTGCGAAAGCAGTGCATCCGGGCTACAACCCAAAGGCCATCGAGACCCGGCAACGCTCCATCGATCTCGCCCTCATCCGCATTCCGGAGACGCTGCCCGAACGATTTGAGCGAGCGATCCTGGCCACATCCGCCCCCAGGAAGGACGATGCCATCACCGTCGGCGGATACGGCCTTGCCCGCGAGGGCGACGCAAAGACGACGGGCACCTTCCGAACAGCCACGCTAAAGGTCGTCGAGCCCTATGGACCGAGCAAGATTCTGCTGTGGGCGAGAGGCATCGGCGCCATGGGCGCATGCCAGGGCGATTCCGGCGGACCGATGGCCTCGGGCAACGCTATTGTGGCGATCACGAACTGGTCCTCCGCCGCCAAGGGGATCAGCTGCGGGGACCTGACACAGGGTGCGCTGATCGCCCCCCAAAGATCCTGGATCGATCAGGTTTTGCGCGGTTGGAACCGGGCCGCCCGATGGAGCGAAGAGTAGACCCTTAATTGCCTGGAACCATCTGCGCTCAACAAACCTTTCCTTGCGGAAATACCCCTCAACATTCACAGTGCCCCGATGCGCTCCGTCTTGCTTTTCACCCTCGGCCTTTCCATCGCACTCGCAGGTCCCGCGCAGGCGGTTCTGCTGGGCTCCGAAAGCCGTGACCCGCAGGGTCTCAGGCGCTCCGTCGTCTCGGTCGAAAACTCATCGGGTGAACTTTGCTCGGGTGCCATGATCGCGCCTGACCTGGTTTTGACCGCCGCCCATTGCATGACGGAGAAGGCTTCCTACCGCGTCATGGCGGTCAATCAATCCTTCAAGAGGCAAACCTTGAAGGTTGTCGCAACCACCATTCATCCCGCCTTCGTGCCCGGCACCACGCCGCGAACGCAGCCGGGCGTAGACCTTGCCATTCTCAAGCTTGAACGTCCGCTCGGATCCGACTTCGCACCGTTCGATCCGCGCCTCGCCGGCAAGGTCGACAAGGAGGACAAAGTCACGCTGGCGGGCTTCGGCGTTCTTGCCGAAAAGCTCAAGCAAACCGCGCGTGTCCTCCGGCAAACGGATCTTATCTCCGTCGGCTCCGTGGAGCTGGCCAACCGGGTCCTGATCGCCGCCGACGGAGACAAACTCGCGGACACGACGGGCGCGGGCGCTTGCCGCGGCGATTCAGGTGGGCCGATTTTGACGGGCGCACAGGGCAACTACCAGCTTTTCGGAATCGTCAGCTGGTCGAGTGGCGCGCTGCACACGAATGACAAGAGCGCATGCGGCGGCCTGACGGCCGTGACGCCGGTAGCCGATCATATCGGCTGGATCCTCGAGGGCGCGCAGAAGCTCAATCGCGCCGAGGGCGAGTGGACTAAGCGCTGACGCCGTCCACCCGCCCCGCATCTCACGCTGCGAATTTCATCAGCTTGATCGCCGCGAAGTCCTGCACGCCGCCGCCGACTCGCTTCGTGGTGTAGAACAGCACGTACGGCTTGGCGGAATAAGGATCGCGCAGCACCCGCATGCCGGCCCGGTCGACGACCAGGTAGCCGCGTTTGAAATCGCCGAAGGCGATGGCGCAGGCATTCGCGGCGATGTCGGGCATGTCCTCCGCTTCCACGACAGGGAAGCCCATGAGGGTCGCGGGCTGGCCAAGGCTCGCGGGCGGAGTCCAGAGATACTGGCCGTTGTCGTCCTTGAATTTGCGGATCGCGCTCTGCGTCTTGCGATTCATGACGAAGGACGCGTTCTGGCGATAACCTGCCTTGAGCGCATAGATCAGTTCCAGCAGCACGTCGGACGGATTGGACGCCGGGAAGCTTGCGCCGCCGGCCTGAACGGTGCCGAGGCGGCCCCATTCCCAGATCTCGTCCTCGATGGTGTCGTAGGCCAGAAAGCCCTTCGGTTTGTTGACGCCGTCGCCCTTGATAAAGGCGGCGCTTTCCTGCTCGGCGAAAGCGGCCTCAACCTCCTCCGCGATCCAGCGGTCGATGTCGACCACCGCATCGTCGAGAAGCGTCTGCGTCGCCGCCGGCATGGCGTAGAGTTCCATGGCCGGGAAGCTCATCTCAGAGAGCGTCGGACCTGTCGTCTGCGGCCGCGCGGCCGCCTCGCCGACCCAACCGGTCGCCGGGCCTGACGTCGAGAAGGCGCGCTTGTACTGGCCGCCGGAAATGACGCGGGAGGAGGAAATGGCGCGGATCGGCGAGATTCCCGAAAGGCGACGCAACACTTCGCGCTCCACGGTATCAGGCACAAGATAGCCCCCATCCGGACCGGAACCGGCGGACAGCGCCTTCTCCTCGAGCCGCTTCAGGCCCGAAGCCTCGCCGCTGCGCACATAGGTGTGGAACGCGCTCTTGTGCTCGGCCTGTACCGGATCGCGAGAAGCATCCGCGCCACCGCCAAGCGGCGGGCGCGAGCGTTCGAGCGTCATACGGTCGAGGCGACGCTTGGCGTCATCAAGCGCTGCGTCGATGCGGACGAGTTTCTCGTCCGTCACGACATCGCCGGTCAGCCGCGTTTCGATCTCGCCGAGGCGCGTATCGTTGGCGTCCTTGAACGCCTCGAACGCACGCGCGAAATCCTCGAAGGCCGAGGCAACATCATCGGAAGTGGATTTGGTTTCAACAACAGGGATCATGTCAATCATTTGGTTGGAAAAAAGAAAAGCCCGCCAAAGGCGGGCTTGGGGTTCAAGCTGAGATGAGGAGTATCAGCGCGTCATACGCCGCACGGAACGCGATACGGCGGGTCCGGTTGCAGCACCCACGGCACCACCAGCGACCGCGCCCACGGGCCCCGCAATCAAACCGACACCGGCCCCCACGGCGGCGCCACCGACGCGTTGCTCTGTTGTGGTACAGCCCGCTGCGGCGAGGACAAAAAGAGTGCTGAATATAAGTTTCTTCATGGAGGGCCTATCAAAAGAGCGGTCTCGCCGTCAGATCGGCGACCCGACTAGAGCATCAAACTCAAAAGCAGATGCCACGGGATCATCAGATGCTCCCCTTTATCAAAGCCGCAAAGTGCGGAGAAGCGAATCCATTTTCCTCACGAAGGGCTCCTGTCCTACTGCCAGAGGGGTATCAGGAAAATAGTCTAAACGCCGTCGTGCGGATCCTGCCCGCCAAATCCCCTTTCGCGTGTTTCACCGTCTCCACCCGCGCTCCAGGGAGCATTGGGAAGGTCACGACGGAGATTTCCCACAGGTCGAGCCTTTCGAGCCGTCTTAGACCTGTAGGCCGTTCGGCTCGCGCGCGTTCGACGCGGAAGCCGATAGAGAGGCCATCGACCGCGCCGTCGCGCATCAGCGCATGGATGTCGCGGGCGCGGCTGACGGCGAGGTTGAGTTTGCCGCGCACCCGCAATCCGCGACGGTCCTCGTCGATGGCAAGCCAGCGGCCGATCGGCTCCGAGGGATCGTGCTGCCAGAGCAGACGAATGTCGCCCACGCGGCGCTTCTTGAGACTGTCGCCGAAGGCGCCCGGCATGACGACATCCTTGCCGAGATCGGCGATGCCGAAGAGGCTGGCATACCCCTCGAAGACGCCATCGTTGTCGACAGCCCCTAGGGGCTCGGCGAGGAGCTTGATTTCACGCGCACTCGGAATATCAGCGCCCTTCATCGCGCGGCTCCGCGAGCGGGTTTCGGCGGCGGTGCGTCAAGCTTTTCGAGTTGGCGCACGAAGTCGCGAAATACGATTGTCGCGCGGCTTTGCGCTTCTCGCGCGGCTTTCGGCTTGCGTGCGGGACGGGACGATGGGCGGGTCATGGGAAATCTCCCGATTGGCGACGGTTGAAGAGAGACAGCTCGCGCACGAACTCATCGAAGCGGCGGTTGGCCGCGAAGAGATCGCGAAGGGTCATGGCAAGCAGCGCTGAGGCCCCGCTCGCCCAGACGAACAGGGCGAGATGAGCAAGATCGCCACGGCTGATGATGGCCTCGGCGATCCGATCAAACATGTTCACTTTTTGTTCCTAAAAGCATCACATCAAACGGTGGAAATGGTGACGCTTGGACCGAGTGCTTGACAGCGGTTGGAGAGAACGCGCGATCCGATATCTAGACGGCCCTGATCCGCCCGTATCCCACCGCCTCGCGCTTCTCGTCGTCGGTGAGAAACGAAGCGGCGGAGACGCGACGCCAGAGGCTTTCGCGCTCGATCGCAAGCGCCTCGATCGCGTCGAGATCAGGGATGAGTTGGAGCGTTTCGCCGAAGGCCGGGGACAGCCATTGCACCATTGCTTCCGCGGTACGCTTCACAAGAGGGATCACAGTCTGGCGATAAAAGGCGCGGTTGGCTTCGGCGTAGTTTGCGTGCGTGCTGTCGCCCGGCAGGCCGAGCAACAGCGGCGGCACGCCGAAGGCGAGCGCGATTTCCCGCGCGGCGGCGGTCTTGGCTTGCACGAAGTCCATGTCCTTCGGCGACAAAGACAACGGCTTCCAATCGAGGCCGCCTTCAAGAAGCAATGGGCGGCCGGCATTACCCGCGCCCTGATAGTTGGTTTCCAGCTCGCCTTTCAAACGGTCGAACTGGCTGTCGGTCAGCGCGGCACCGCCCACCACCAGCGCGCCGGAGGGGCGCGCCGCGTTGTCGAGCAGCGCCTTGTTCCAGGCGCCCGCCGCATTGTGGATGTCAAGCGCGGTCGCGGCGGCTTCCATCGGCGATAAGCCGTAATGATCGTCTGACGGATGGAACAGCGTCAGATGCAGGATCGGCTGCAACATCTCGCTCTGGGCTGAAGGGAAACGGATCGTCTCCGCGCCGACCGAATATTCATACGCCGCCGGCCAGCCGTCGGCTCCGGGCACGACGCGCATCCGGTCGGGGCGCAAAGCATAGAGTTCGCACGGCGCGCCATCGATACTGACGGCCTCCACATAGGCGTTGCCGGACACGAGAAGATGACCGTACACGCTTTCCAGAAACCGCTGACCGCCCTCGCGCGGGTTGGGGCGGGTGAGAAGCGACAGCAGCGGATGGTTGGAGAGCTCGCCTCCCCCCTGCATCAAGGTCAGCGGCAACGATGCCGCCGCCTCCCCGACAAGCCGCACGGCGCGGTGCACGATGGCGTTCTTCTGAAAGCCCTCGCGAGCCAAGGCGGCGTAGTCACGCGGTGTCCACACGGCGCGCCCAGACACGTAAAGCGCAACGGCGGCCTCGGCACGCGAAGCCTTGGCTTCAGGCGGTGCCTGAAACCAGCGGGTCAATCGATTCAACATGAAAAACTCCGGCCCCTGGCACAGAGGCAAACAAAGGTTTGCGCGGCGTCGATTGACGCCGCGATTTTGCGGGCGCTACAAAATCACGAGTTCAAGCAACGCGGCAGAAATGAAGGGACGAAATCCATGCGCGATACGCTTCTCTTGATCGGACGTATTCTCCTGATCGCGATCTTCATCTTGTCAGGCCTCGGCAAGGTCTTCGACCTTGCCGGCACGGCGGCTTACATCGGCTCGAAGGGGCTGCCTCTCCCCACGGTGCTCGCGCCCTTGGTCGCGATTGCGGAACTTGGCCTCGGCCTCGCGGTTGCCATTGGCTTCCAGACCCGGCTTGCCGCCTACGCGCTCGCCGCCTTCAGCCTGCTCACCATCCCGTTCTTCCATGATTTCTGGAACATGGCGGGCGAGGCCCGCATGTTGAATCAGGTTCAGGCCCTGAAGAACATCGCGATGGTCGGAGCTTTTCTGATCCTCGCGGCGGTGGGCCCTGGCCGTTATTCGGTCGATCGCGCCTAAGCCTTCTCCAACGGGCGCGGGTTCTCACAGCACCCGCACCCGCGGCTCCTTTTTCTCGCGCAGCATCAAATCCGTCAGCGCCCAGACGAGCGCGTCCATGCGGTCCGGAGAACGGCCGGAGGTCAAGCCGCCGGGGCCGAAATCACAGAGCTCGTCCTCGAGCGCCGGCAAAGCACCCACATGGCGCACGCGGCCTTGCGCATAGAGAACCGAGACCGGTTCTGCGCGCAGATACTTGCCGCGCGTGGCGCGCACGCTCACCACGGGCACGGATGGATCGACCTCGCGGATAACGCCGGTCGCCATCTCCCCGCCCTGGTTTGTCTCGACGATGAGCGCGTCGGCCTGAAGCCGGCGATAGAGCGCGACGGCTTTCGCTGCCCATTCCGGTGGCTTCAAACCGGACGCGGTGACGTCTTCGAGCACATAAGCCGTACCGCCGTCATCAACGCCCGCCGCGACGATGCCGCAAGCATCCGCACGCTTCGACGACGAGGCTGGCGGATCCACAGCGACGACGATCCGCATGAGCGGCGGCGCGGATTCAATACGGTTCCTCTCGATGACGTCGCGGGTCCAGAGTGCGTCGGGACGATCCTCGATCATTTCGCCGTCGAGCTCCTGCCGCCCGAGCCGGGTTCCCGCATAGCGGCCGACCACAGCGTCGAGAAAGACCGGCGCGAGGTTCGCCGCATTGTCGGATGTCCTGGCGCGTGAAACCGCCACCATGGGATCTTCGAGAAACCGCTTCAGAAGCGGGATCGGACGCGGAGTCGTCGTCACCATCTGGCGCGGATGCGCGCCAAGACGCAGGCCGAATTGCAGCATGTCCCACGTTTCCTCCACATGTCGCCATTTGGCGAGCTCGTCCGCCCATGCTGCCTCGAATTGCGGACCGCGCAAGGAATCCGGGTCCTCGGCGGAAAACACTTGAGCCACCGCACCGTTCGGCCATTCGAGCTTGCGCAAGGACGGCGACCAGGTGGGGCGTTCGTGGCGTGCATGGATGGAAAGAATGCCCGCCGGGCCCTCCACCATCACATTGCGCGCGTCCGAAAAGGTTTCGCCGATCAACGCGATACGTCTCAGCGCCGGTTCGGCGAAATCGGGTTCGCCGAGCGCGACGCCGCGCACCCATTCGGCTCCGGTGCGTGTCTTACCCGCCCCTCGTCCCCCCAGCATGAGCCAGATGGTCCAGGCATCGCGGCGATGGCAGAGGCCAGGGACGCGCTGCTCGGGACGACAACGCAGCGACCAATGACGGAGGATTTTGAGAAGGTCCGCCTCAGACCAGCAGGCCGTCGCGTCCTGCAGCCTCCTCCTCCGCCACAATCCGCTCAAGGTGGCGAGCAAGCTCGTCGCGGAGCTCGTGGATAGAGCGGGGATGTTCGTCGGTCGGCTCGGCTTCATCGAGCGTGGTGCTTTCTTGTTCCAACAGCGCCTGCGCCGTGGTTAGCGTCTTGGCGTAGGCGGCGAGCGTCCGCGCGGCTTTGTCGTGGTCCATGGCGCGCGCCGAACGCTGCTCTTTCATGAGCGCCTCGATGCGGCTGCGAGTCACCTGCACGAGAGACAGAGCCGCATCCCGCAAGGAGGAACCGCCCGCGATCGCGGCTTCCGCCGGCGGATCAGCAAGAGCCATGCCTTCCGAAACCTGCTTTGCCTGCGCCATCGCGTCATCGCGAGAGGTCCACCCCCACGCCTTCCGCATTCGCAAGAACGTTGCCGAACTCACACCCAGAAAGGCGGCGATGGCGCGAAGGGAAACCGAGGGGTGATGAACGTAATAATCATAGGCCCGCTGCTTCATGTCAGCAGTGACCTCGACGGCCTGAAACATCTCAAAAAACCAATAAAAAACCGCTCAGGCGGGGCCGGAGCGGTGATGCTCTGAACAGAAGCGGCGAAGGGGTCATTTCGCTCACACTTCGTCAGTGTTCTTGTTTTGTACTCCAAGAGTGTCACGCTGTCAAGCTCGAATGTGCGGCGCGCGAAATCAGAGCTTCGAGGTCCCGGTCCGCTTCGATCGGATCGCGCCGCTCGAAGCGACCGATCGCCGACCTGGCGGCGCATAACGCTCGGAGGCGGGCCGATCTTGGAGGAGCACCACGCACGAGCCACGGCGGCGTTCATTTTATGTTCGAGAGGCCGGACGACTTGCGGATACTGTTACAATAAAAATCGATCAAATATTGAACAAAGAAGAAATATAAGAAGAACAAGTACTGCCGTGCAATAACAACTCAATCGATACTATATAAACATATAGCTATTTAATTTTATAGCGTCAAACGCAATCCCGTTTCAATCCGATTCAAATGGCCGCCGCCCTCGCTCGTGGAAGTGCAAGCGGCCATTTCCCTCCGGTGTTCACAGCCCGTTAGAAAAACAGATCGACCGCGACCATCTCGTGATCCGAGATCGGCTTGCCCTGCCCATCCAGCGCCGGAAGCACGATCGGATTCTCGGCGCGCATTCCGCGCACGACGATCCAGTCGAGCTTGCCGAACGGCGGCATCGGCTTGTTACCGGGACCGGTGCGCTGTGTCGGAGCCGCGACATTCGCCTGCGCCCAGTTGAACCCGGCGCTTCGCAGATCCGCGAAGAGAGGCTCGTCGCGTTCCGGGACCTCGAGCAACAGATCGCGCTCATTCTCACCTGTCGGGAGGCTCTTCGTGTTGAAATCTCCGCCGATAATGCAGGCAGCATTCGGCGCGAGTTGATCGAGCGCGCGCAGCAGTGTTTGCATCTGCGCCTGGCGGTCGGCAGCGTCCGTCTTGCTTTCCAGATGAACGCTCACCACCCACAACGGATGCGGCGCGTCGATGACGCGGGCGGCCAGAGCCATGCGTCCGCCGACGCGCTTTTGCGCTCCCTCCCGCCCCGGAAACCAGAACCCGCTCTCTTCGAGCGGGATGAGGCATGGCTCCGCCAAGGCGAGACCGCTGACGATGGCATTGCCGTGCAGGCCGCACACGTTGCGCGCCCCTGCCAACTCGCGCATCTCGGCCGCGTCTCCAAGCCCGAGCTCCACGAACTCCACCCCGTAGAGATGTCCGACACCGGTGCCATCGATCAGTTCCCGAAGCGTGTGAACATTGCCGGAGCGCGCCATGCCCACATCGAGCTCACTCAGCAACGCCACATGCGCTCCGGCGTGATCGAGCAAAGCGCGGGCGGCGGCACGGTCCTTCAGCCGCTCCGCGTTGAAGGCAGCAACCCTCAGATAGCCGGGCCAGGAGCGCGGCTGCTGCGGCGGCTGACATTCGACCGCCCCGAGCGCGGCGATGCGATCCATGAAGCGGCTGTGCTCTTCGCGACTAGGCGTCGCGGTGCGCGCTTGAGCCAGGAGCGTTTCGTCGGGTGCGGGCAGCATCCGCACAACTGTCGTGATCAAGGACCGCATGGCTCGAACAAAGGTTGAATCTCAATATGAAACGTCTTTCACGATAGGCTTTTGCCAGCCTTGTGTGGTATGATCGCGACCTGCTGAAAAATTTCGCATGGGATCGGGAACTTTTTTCCTGGTTCCGTGTTCATCCGCCGCGCAAGAGAATACTTTGCTGGGAGAAGGCCCATGATCACTTGGGCTGTCTTGGTGGCGCTCGTATCGAGCGCCGTTGCTTTCATAAGCAGCGATCTAACGTCGATAGCGATCGGCGTCGCCGAACTTTTCGGTGTGATCGCTCTGTTCGCGTTAGTCTGCGCCGCCGAAGCGTTCAACTAACGAATCGACTGGCGGGCTCGCTATGACGAGACTAAACCCGTTATGACCACAAAATGCAATATCATTAAGTTGCCTTCGAAAAATTTATCCAAGCCCGGCTTGCGACGGCCTCGTCATTCGACGGCAAGAGCGCTCCGGGTCAGGGCCTCCCACATATCCCGGTTTGGCTCGCGCCTCGTCGATCACGATTGGGCCGGTGAATTACATCACGATCGGTCTAGGACCAGAGCGTCAACTGTCGAACTGCCTCATTCCTGGGCAATCGGGGACCGTTCTCCGTCGATGACATAAACCATTGGTCGATGTTGCCCTGAAACCTTCTTGCGGGCAGGAACGGTTTTGTTGTCAATTGAGGGCAAGTGACCCAGTCACGATTCCAGGGAGGAATGAGAACGATGAAACGTCGTCAGTTTTTACAGGCCGCAACCGTCGGCGCCGCTTCGACGGCGGTAGCCGCGCCGGCCATCGCCCAATCGATGCCGGAGCTGAAGTGGCGCTTGCAGTCGGGCTTCCCGAAGTCCCTCGACACCATCTACGGCGCGGCCGAGGTGATCGCGAAGTTCGTGTCGGAAGCCACCGACGGGAAATTTCAGATCCAGCCCTTCGCGGCAGGTGAAATCGTCGGCACGCCGCAGGTGGCCGATGCGGTCGGCAACGGCACCATCGAGATGGGCCACACCTGCTCGTACTACTATTTCGGCAAGGATCCGACGTTCGCCATCGGCACCGCCCTGCCCTTCGGCCTCAACGCCCGCCAGATGAACGCATGGCTCTATCACGGCACGGGCAACGACATCCTGAACGAGTTCTATGCCAAGCATAATATGTACGGCATGCCCGCGGGTAACACCGGCGTGCAGATGGGTGGCTGGTTCCGTAAGGAGATCAAAACTCCGCAGGACCTTCAGGGCCTGAAGATGCGCATCGCCGGTCTCGCCGGTATGGTCATGGCGAAGCTCGGCGCCGTGCCGCAGCAGATCCCCGGCGGCGACATCTATCCGGCGCTCGAGCGCGGCACCATCGACGCCGCCGAGTGGGTCGGCCCCTACGATGACGAGAAGCTCGGCTTCGCGAAGGTCGCGCCGTATTACTACTATCCCGGCTTCTGGGAAGGCGGCCCCGCCATCCACCTCTTCATCAACCAGACGAAGTGGAAAGAGCTGCCGAAGGCCTATCAGGCCATCCTGACCACCGCCGCCGCCTACGCTAATGGCGACATGCTGGCGAAGTATGACGCCCGCAACCCGGCGGCTCTCCGTCGCCTGCTCGGCGCCGGCACGCAGCTTCGCCCGTTCTCGCCGGAGATCCTCGAAGCGGCCTATAAGGCAGCGAACGAGGTCTACGATGAAGTCTCAGCCAAAAATCCAGACTTCAAGAAGGTCTATGAAAGCGTCCGCGGCTTCCGCAACGAGGAATACCTCTGGTTCCAAGTGGCCGAATACGCCTACGACACGTTCATGATCCGTCAGCGCGCGCGCGGCTAAGGATCTACGCTTCCGATCTCGAAAGGGCGATCTCACGATCGCCCTTTTTTGTTGTCGGCGCGCCTTCATCGCGATGCCGGACTGTCAATCGCCTATCGCCGCCCCATATGGGTTCCCCAGCTAACGGGACGTTTCGGCGTGCCCGTACGAGGGATCCGCTTCGCGAGAAGGGGGCAAGATATGGCCTGGACATTGCGCGTCTCTTTTTTGCTGTTCCTTGCCTGGGCTCTCTTCATTATGTCGCCCTTCGTCGCGCTCTACGATCTCGCCAAGAGCGTGGAGGCGCGAGACATCGCGCGGATCGAAGAGCGTGTGAATTTTCGAGCCCTTCGCACATCCCTGTCGCGGCAAATCCTCAACGACTATCTGAAGATGTCCGACGAGCAGCCGGAATTGAGCCTGCTGAACAATCAGACCGCAGCCAATGTCGGATCGGTCGCTCTCGACCCCCTCATCGAGAATCTCGTGACCCCGCATGCCCTGGTTGATTTTCTGAATGAAGGCCGCTTCGCGAATATCGCGGAAAGCGGTTCGGCGATCCTCTTGCCGCTCCGGCTCGATGCCCGTTCGCTACGGCATGTCGCGAAGCTTTTCGTTGCGTCGGAGTCCCAAGGATTCAGAAGCATTTCCATGGCCATCCCGGCAGGAGAGCCCAAGGACAAGCGCTTCCGCCTGACTTTTCGCCTCAGCGGTGGAACCTGGCGCCTGACCGGACTCGACCTGCCTCAGGCCTTACGCGCCCAGATGCTGCAAAAGCTCACACGCGTTGCCGGGTAGCCCCGATCCGATGCGCGCTCAAACGCGAGCGTTCTCTTGTGATTTTCCTGTGGTTCTCTCGCGGAGGGGAGCCAACCGGTACAGCCTCTGAGGCGCAGAGCCATCAAGAATATAAGAATAGCTCTTATATCCGCGACATTCTGCCGTAACAGAAGTGTCAATGGACGATCACCCAGCCCACCATGGCAAGGGGAAAGACCGTCCCCAGAAGAAAACAAATCACGGTCGAGGTCACAGGAGCATCCTCCCATCAGACCAACCGACTTGATTACGAAGTGTTCCGCTTATGATCTCTTCTATTTCATTCACATACTTGGCTATTTACTTGGCTGTTTACTTAGCAATTTACTTAGCCGTACCGACCAAGCTTCGGAGCCGACGCCAACACAAACAAAAGGGGATTTTGCGCGACAGCGCAAAATCCCCTCATGACACAATGTCACGCTTCACTAAAAGCATTCAGCATAAGCTGAAAAGTATAAATTCAGATTTTTTTCTCTATAAAGTCAGCGCCGAGCGTCAATACGACCGCCCAAACGAAGACCTTGCACGTTATTCTGCGGCGGCGTCATTATCTTAACCTCCCGCTTCTGAATTGCAGTCAAACTTGGTCCTGATTTTCTATGGCGTCAAGATTGAACATTTTCAGCCGGCCAGTCCGTGATGCGCTCAAGCAATTCTTGAATTGTGAAATTTTCTTCCGGCCCGGAAACCCGGTCGCGCACCGAGATTCCGGCGGCGTGGACGGTTTCGGGATCGCCTGAGACGAGCGGATGCCACCAGTAGAGGTCCCGGCCTTCGGAAACGAGCCGATAGGCGCAGGTTTCGGGCAGCCAGGACAAGCTTCGCACCGCATCGGGCGTCAGGCGCACGCAATCGGGCACCTTCGCTTGGCGGTTCGGATAGTCGCGGCACCGGCAGGTCTGATCGTCGAGCAGCGTACAGCCCACATCCGTATAGAGAATATCGCCGGAATCCTCGTCCTCGAGTTTGACAAGGCAGCAGCGCGCACAGCCGTCGCACAGGCTTTCCCATTCCTCGCTGCTCATCGCCTCGAGGCCTTTCTCGCGCCAGAAGGGCTTCGGCTCGGGGGCGGGCGTAATAACAGTCACCGTATTCTCCATGTGAGCAGCGTTGATGCGTGTTTGCGGCGGTTTCAGGGACGATGCCGCTTTACAGGCTCCGCGCTCCTTTTCCCACACCGGATCAAGCCATCCGAACCGACGAACCCCATTGGGAGTTGTCATTGAGAGACGCCAGCTTGCGCAAGCGTTGCCGCAAGGGGAGCCGAAGACCATATAGAAATAGACGTCATCAGGTTGCCTGATCTACCCGAAGGACTGTCGTGCGCTCGCTTCCTCCCACCCCGATCCTGACGCGAATCAAGCGTGCGGCCCTCGCCTTCGACGCGTGGCTCAACACCTTCTTTTTCCAAAGCTTTCAGGGCATCAAATCGGGTTGGGATGCCTATTCGAAAAAATCGAAGAGCCTCCGTTTTCACGGCGCGCCGCGCATTGCTTTTGACCTGGCGAGCGAGACGATGACCCTGGGGTTGGTCGGCGGCGTCGCGATGCTGGCGCTCGCACTTCCGGCCTTTCGCGAAACCGACAATGACTGGCTCAGGACCCAGGATCTCGCAGTGACCTTCCTCGACCGTCACGGTCAGGAAATCGGACGGCGCGGCATCCGGCTCGATGATTCCTACAAGCTCGAAGACTTCCCCGACTATCTTATCAAGGCGGCGATCGCGACCGAAGATCGCCGTTTCTACGATCATTGGGGCATCGATCCCATCGGCACGACCCGCGCCTTGGTCGTCAATGCGCGGGGCGGCGGCGTGGTGCAGGGCGGGTCCTCCATTACGCAGCAACTGGCCAAGAATCTCTTTCTCACCAACGAGCGCTCGCTGGAACGCAAGATCAAGGAAGCCTTCCTTGCCGTCTGGCTCGAGTTCCACCTGACGAAGGACGAGATCCTCAAGCTCTATCTCGACCGCGCCTATATGGGCGGCGGCGCCCACGGGGTCGTGGCGGCAGCGGATTACTATTTCGGCAAGTCGGCCAAGGACGTGACCCTTGCCGAGGCGGCGATGCTGGCGGGTCTGTTCAAAGCACCGACGAAATTCGCCCCCCACATCAACCTGCCCGCGGCGCGTGCACGCGCGAACGACGTTCTTCACAACATGGTCGATGCGGGCTTTCTGACCGAGGGTCAGATCCAGACGGCTCGCCGCAATCCCGCGACCCCCGTCAACCGCAGTCGCGAGACGACGCCCGACTACTATCTCGATTGGGCCTTCGAGCAGGTAAAACAGCTCGCCGCCGATAAGAAACTCGGCAACGACCGGGTGCTGATCGTGAAGACGCCGCTCGACGCCGCGCTTCAACGGCACACGGAGCGGACCTTGGAGGACATGCTGCGCCAGCACGGACGGGAATATCGGGCCGGACAGGGCGCTATCGTGGTCATGGACGTCGACGGCGCAGTCCGCGCGATCGTCGGCGGGCGGGATTATGGCCAGAGCCAATTCAACCGCGCCACGGATGCCCTGCGCCAGCCGGGCTCGTCGTTCAAACCCTTCGTCTATGCCACGGCTTTGACGACCATCCCGAAGCTTCGCCCCAACTCCATCGTCGTCGACCGCCCCATCTGCCTCGGCAATTGGTGCCCGCAGAATTATGGCCGCTCGTTTTCAGGTAGCGTGCCGCTGGTCTCGGCGCTGGCGCGCTCGATCAACTCGATCCCCATTCACCTTTCCGTCGAAATGGGCAAAGGCAACGCCAAGGCAGGGCGTGCGCTGATCATCGCCATGGCGAAGAAAATGGGCCTGACCCATCCGCTCACCGATTCAAGCTCGCTTCCCATCGGGGCCGCCGAAGTCACGCCGATCGACATGGCCGCGTCCTATGCGGTGTTCGCGAATGGCGGCAAGCGGGCCGCCCCCTACGCCGCGTGGGAGGTCCGCAACTCGTCGGGTGACGTCATTTACCGCCACGAACGCGACGGCGTGCCCGAGCAGGTGCTGCAGCCACGGGTCGTGCAGGACATGAACTTCATGCTCAACAAGGTCATCGAGGAAGGCACCGGAGGGCGAGCTCGCCTCGATGGTATTCGCGCCTCCGGCAAGACCGGCACCACCAACGAGTATCGCGATGCGTGGTTCGTAGGTTACACCGGCAATCTCGTGGCCAGCGTCTGGTTCGGCAACGACAACCACAGCCCGATGAACAACATGACGGGCGGCACCCTGCCCGCCATGACGTGGCATGAGGTGATGGGCGTCGCCCACCAGAACCTCGAACTCCGCCCGATTCCCGGCCTCGAGCCTGAGAACTCCGCCCGCGTCGCGTCGGCCGGGGAGACGACGCCGGACCAACAGGCGCAATCGCAGGCCTACCTCGCGGGCATCCTGTCCCGTCGAGCCTTCGATGTTCTCGGGGACATCGGTACCCTCTTCAAGTCGGCGGAGCGCCCTACCTCATCCGAAGGCTCGCGGACGTCCGCAGCCTCGTCACCCCGCCAAGTTGCGATGCCCTAGCATGGAGGGCTCCGCCATATTGAGGAAAACCCCAGCGCTTCACTCGACGCGCATCGTCCGCAAGCGGTCATCCGCCGGGCGACCCAGGTCTTTCCCCACGGCGATCCTTGTCGTCTACGCGCTCCTGCTCGCCCTTGGGCTCGGCCTGGGGTCGGCCTATCTGGTCTTGAAGGGCGACCCTCCTTTCGGCACCCAGCGCATCGGCCCCTGGAGGGCCTGGCCGAAGCTCGGTTCGACCGCCGCTGATCCCTATATGCGCGCCATCGTGGCGCGGCGCGGCGAAATTCCGTTAGGCATCGGCGAAGGCTTGGCCTTGTCGGCCCGGATGGACAGTGAAGGCCGTAAACTCGATGCCGCCTGCACCTACCGCATCGGCTCGGTCATGCCAGTCGCGCGGTTCTGGACATTGACGCTCTACGACAAAGGCGGCCGCCTCCCCGTCTCGGATCTCGGGCGCAATGGCTTCACCTCGACAGAGATCATTCGATCACCGGACAACGCCTTTTCGATCAACCTGTCACGGGATCTTCAGCCTGGAAACTGGCTCCAGCTTCCCCCGGCCGGATATTTCAGCGTCGTACTTCGCCTCTACGATGTACCTGGCGGATCAAGCTCGAGCGTCGATGTGCGGGCATTCCCCACCATCGACCGTCTGGGGTGCGCGTCATGAGGCTATTTGGCCGCTTTGTGATCGCAACCTTGAGCGGCCTCGTGCTCGCGGCGGCCGTTCATGTCGTCGTCGTCCTCGCCAGCCCGCGCTTCGCGACGGAGAGCGCTTTCGCCAGGATTGAGGTTATGCCACTGGCAGAAAAGGCGCAGATCGTGAGCCCTCCGGGGGGAGAAAACACCTGGCTGCCGCTGCCTGACCCGGCGGTCGCCGTCGCGGCCTGCCCGTTTGACCTTTCAGATGGACCGGAGCGCATTGCGGCGAAGACCGGGCCACTTCTTCTCTCATTTTCCATGCATACAAGCACCGGTGGCGTCTTCTTCGCGGTCACCGACAAGGCCGCCGTGCGTGGCGAACTCGCAATCGTCCTCATGACGGAGCGACAACTCGATGAAGCCCGCGCCGGAGACGATGAAGATGCCCCCTCCCGCGACGTAAGGATTGTCGCGCCCGACGAAGAGGGATACGTGGTGATCCGCGTTGTTGCTCCCACCCCGAGCCTGCGCGCTCAAGCTGAGGAGGCCGCCAAGGCGGTGTCCTGCACGATTGATCAAGACGAAGAAGAATAATGCCCTGGCGCCTTATGACAACGCAGGACCTGGACCAAGTGAAGGGGCTCGCGGACCGGATTCACCTGGCTCATCCGGAAGACATGGAAGTGCTCGCGGAGCGCCAACGGATTTATCCCGACGGCTGCTATGTCCTCTCGGAGCGCAACGCTCTCATCGGCTATGCGTTGACTCATCCGTGGCGTTACGGCGAACCACCGCCCTTGAATTCCCGTCTTGGCGTCATGCCAAATCCCGCCACGACCTATTACGTCCATGATGTCGCCCTTCTACCGGAGGGACGTGGCAAGGGATATGCGGTGCAGGCCGGCGAGCTTCTGGCCCGTCACGCGCGCGCGGCCGGCTTCAGCAACATGTCGTTGGTCGCCGTCAACAAGTCGCAGGAATTCTGGGAGAGATTGGGCTTTCGGGTCACGCGTGTTCCCGGCCTTGACGCCAAACTTCTCAGCTACGGGACAGATGCTGTGATGATGGTGCGCGATCTCGATCCATCGGGCGGCTGACGTCCGACCGTGCGCGCGCCCCGGCCCTTACGAGCGTCTACGACGTCGAGGGCCGTGGGAAGCGAAAGGGCGGGAGGGACCCGGATTGGGGGATGGGCGCTCGTAGCGGACGCCGGTGAATAACAGGATTTCGCCGCGCGGCTCGTCCGCCGCGAGATGCGGGCGGTGGGGCCGTGAAGCCTCATCGGGAAAGGCGACGACAACTCCCGACGATCTTGTCCAGATCTCATGCATTGAGACCTCCCCTCAGCTAGCCCTACACCTGCTTCGGCCACCGCGTCAGAAAATAGCGGTATGGTTAACGAACCGTTTCCGATGCCGTAGATTTCATCGAAACCGCGGGCCTTCAGCGAAATAACAGGCACAGCCGCGCTTCAGTTCCCAATCTGGAGCAGGATATTCTTAGCGTCCGAACGCCCTAGCTTTCCGGCGCAAGCTCAAGGAAATGACGGCCCGCGCGGTCGTCGACCTCGAGCAGCCACAGATCGGGGTCGAAGCGGAGTTCGCGCTTTACCCTCTCCTCCACATCGAGTGGGGTGCCAGCCTGAAGGACGGCGTAAAACAGGCGATCGCCCGTATCGTCAAGAAAAAGCTGCGGTGCAGGACCAAAGAGGCTCGCCGTTCCGTCGAGCAGATCAAGCTTCACGAAGATCGCGCCTGCTTCGGCCGCGCCGCGCCTTCGCAACACGGCCTCAACGCCTTCGATGGCGCAACGGCGAAGATAGGCCGAGACCCAAAAATCGGAACGAAGCCGGGTCACTATTGAACCACGATTCCGGACGCCGCCGACAATTCGCGGACCGTTCGCGGGCTGAAGTCGCCCGTCACCGGCAAACGCCGCTCCTGCTCGAAACGTTCGATGGCCTGGCGCGTCCCGGTCCCCATCATGCCATCGGCCTTCACGCTGTAGCCGAGCTTGGCCAGCGCCCGCTGTCCGGACATCACGAGATCGCCTGATCCCGCCTTTCCGACATTTGCGGGCGGCGTTGGAACGGGACCGCCCATGCGGATGATCTCCCCGATGGGATCGCGCATGACCGGGGCGGCCGCAGCCGTCGGCGCAGGAGGCGGAACGACGGCGGCCTTGGCCGGTTGCGGAGGTGCCGGCGCGGCCTCACCGCCATTGCGGATCAGGTCCGCGATCGCGCCGCGCGACGGAAGCTTCGACGGAGCTGCGGGCGCAGGCGTCGCTGCCGGCGCCGCCGGGACGAGAGCTGCAGGCTGCGCCGGGGCCGGCGCGGGCGATTGAGGCTCTGTAACGCCAGCGCCCGGTCGCAGGGGCGGGAGCGGTTGCCGCGCGGGCCCGATATCCCTTTGGTTAAACAGCGGCGCGGGGTGGCGGGCGCTCTGCAAGACCAGCGCATTGTATGTGATCACGCCACCGCATCCTGCCAGGAACGCGGCGGCTATCATCTCGCGCGGGTGGCTGAAGACGAAAGCCATGAGTCGCGCGCCGACGCCGACCTTCTTTGCCTTGGTTCTGGCCGATGATTTTCGCCGCACGGGCGCGGAGACGATGAAATCTCCGTCGGGGCGGGCTGCAAGGGCTTCACGCACGTCTTCTATCCCGTCTTGAGAACAATGACATCATGATTGGTTCGAGCCGCTGCGGGGACAAGCCCCTTCACGGCGGCCGCGTGGCGGGCATCCGCCGGCAAGTTGATCTTTACGCAAGTGCCGTTGCCGGGAGCGCTCGCGATGCGAAGATGGCCCTGGTGCAGGGCCACGAGGCCGCGCACCACCGAGAGGCCGAGTCCATTGCCCTTCTCCGCGCGGCTCCTTGCAGTGCCTTGATAAAAGGGCATGCCGAGGCGCGGCAGATCGGCTTCCGGCACGCCGATACCGGTATCGCGAACCGCAAGAGCGACGTTGTCGCCATCGCAGCGCGCTTCCACCGTCACCTGCCCGCCCTGCGGCGTGAACTTCACCGCGTTGGAGAGGAGGTTCAACAGGATCTGCCGGCAAGCGCGACGGTCGGCCACCAGTTCGGGAAGACCGGGAGCGATCTGCTGCGTCAGAACAATCCCACCCCTCTGTGCCGCCAGCGCCACGAGACCGCAGCACTCCCGAATGAGATCAGCGACATCGATCTCCTCGAAGGCAAGATCGTAGCGACCGGCCTCGATGGCCGAGAGATCCAGCAGCGTGTCGACGACGCCGAGCATGTGCTGGCCGGAATGATGGATGATCTCGGCATAACCTTCGCGCTGGTCGAGCAGGCTCGGGCCGCCCCTACCCATCAGGATTTCCGAATAGCCGATGATGGCGTTCAGCGGCGTGCGCAATTCGTGGCTCACCGTCGCCAGGAGTTGCGCACGGCCCTCATTCGCGCTCACCGCATCGCGACGCATAGCGTCCAATTCGTCGGCGCGTAGTCTGTGCTCGGTGATGTCGCGCGTCACCGCGACCGCCGCGCAAGCATCGTCGCCGCGCAAAGTCAGACGGTGCACGCGTGTCTCGACCCAGATGAGGGACGACGCGTCGGTCACGTCTCCGGCCTGGACGCGGAACCGAATGACGGCGGAATTTGCGCCATTCGCCACATCGCTGACGGCCTTCAGGAAAAGCGGGCGATCAGCCACATGGATGCGCGTGAAAAGGCCGTTGCCGTAAACCGCTGCGGGCGGCGCACCCAGAAGGCGCGTGGAGGCCCCGTTCGAGCGCAGAACCACGCCATTGGCATCATGCCAGGTCACCAGATCGTCGATGGCGAGCAGAGTCTCGCCCTCCCGCGCCGCACCGGCTTGCGAGGCATCGAGAACGGCGTCGAGCTTGCGGTCCATGACGACGCGCGACATGGCGTGTCCGAGCGCGATGGCACCAGTGATGGCGAAGATCGCCGGCAGCGGCAGGCTCTGTTCGGCGAGCCTGGTCCCATGAAGAAGAACCGCGATGGGAAGACCCACGAGCGCCAGCACGCACGCGCCGATAAAACCACGCCTTGAGCCCGAGATCGTGGCCTCCAGAGGCACAACCAAGACCGCGCAGCCCGTCATGACCAGGGAGCCGCCGTTCGAGGCCATCGCCTGCGCGACAGACAGGGTCAGCGCGAGCGAGACCAGAGCCTGTGCGGCCTCGATCCTCCCCCATCGGGACAGAATGAAGACGGCGACGAGCGGGGTGAGCGTAAGGACGCCCCAATACACGAACAATTCGGACGCCGCCTGTCCGAGGAGGGACAGGGGCAACGCGACGAGCGAGACAAGCGAAGTCACCGTGCGACTGATGACGAAGCGCTCCTGTCGAGCCCGCTCAGCGGGTTCGTTCAAGCTCGAGCGATGAACGAGCCCGGCAAGCCATTCATCGATCCAGTGCCCTGTGAGATCTGTCCGCAAGCTGCCTTCGCGACGGTGACCCGTCACTCCTCGTCTGTTCTGCGAGGACCGTGACAGAGGTCGCTTAAGCGAACCCTAAGGCCGCCAGCGGCGAACCGCGCCAGCTTACGCAACAACGGCAAGCAGGCTCCGGGAACCCCGCCGCCGCCCTTCGGGGCATCCCTTTTATCCTATCCTTTTCAGGGCCTTAGCGGGAGCAATGTGCGCAGTTGCCGTCTCAACCATTTGTTCATCCTGTTTGCAGGTTGCCGCTCAGCATCCTACGCGCCGCGCCGTCGGGACGTTATGATGCATCACGTCACCATTCCCTTTTGGGGCAACAGGACAGCGGCCGATGTTCTCCATCATACGTTTCGTTCTCATCGTCGGCACGATCTTCTATTTCTCACCCGTCCGTCAGGGCGGTGACGGGGCCGCCTCCCTCGATGCCCTCCTCGGCTGGACGAAGAGTGCCCAGGAAGCCAAAGCCGCCACGCCTACTCCGGAGACCTCGGCTCGGCTGGAGAGCATGTGGCAGGCCCTCCCCGAGGGCGCGAAACAGGCGGTGATCGGCAAGATTCTCACCGCCTCGGGCGTGAACGCTTTGGAATCCAAGCCGACGGACACGCTACAGGCGGCCGATCGCCAGCCGAGCTGGCGCGGCGATGCCAACAAGCCGCGGAGCTGACGATTCCCATGACCATCGCCAAGACGCCGCTGAATGACTATATGACCCGCGGATAACGCGGGAATGCCATGCTGCCGACCATCGACGAAATCGTCTCCAACTTCGAACTGCTGGATGACTGGGAGGAGCGCTATCGCTACCTCATCGAGCTCGGCCGTCAGATGGAGCCGCTTCCGGAAGAAGAGCACAGGGACGCCAACAAGGTCCGGGGCTGCGCCAGCCAGGTCTGGCTGGTGACGACGCTCGATGATTCCAAAGGCGAGCCGAGGCTGCATTTGGTGGGCGACAGCGATGCCCATATCGTGCGCGGCCTGACCGCCCTCCTGATCGCCCTCTACAACGGCAAGACCGCTTCGGAGGCTTTGTCCACAGACGCCCTCGCGCTTTTCAAGGGCCTGGGCCTCGTGGAGCATCTGACGCCGCAGCGGTCGAACGGCGTCAGATCCATGGTCGAGCGCATCCGTCACGACGCGCATGCGGCCCTGGCCGCCTCCTGATCAGGGGCGCCCACCCTCGATCACCACCGCCTGCCAGGTCCTGATGCCGCGCGACGCGGACGGTCCGCGCGCGGCAGTCTCGATGCCGTAATGCTCCGCCAGCCGCGCCAGAGCGAGCCGGACAACGATCTTCGCCGAGCGCGCCGGCCAATGCCGCTCCCGCTCGATCAGCTCCAGTCCTTTCAGGAAGCCGCACAGGTCCACCAGCAGATCGCTGAAATCGGCGCCCACCGCGTCGAAGGCACTGCGGAGACGCTGGCGGGCGGCAACCATGCGATCGGTGGCGTCGGCCGGAGAAACCGGCCCGCCGCTCTTCGGCATCGCATCCCACCGCGCAGTCACGCCGGGAAGCAGGCCCGCCAGCATGATATCCGTCCGCAACCGCTCGCCCGCCTGATAGGAGGCCGCGTCGATCATCGGCTCACCGTCGCGGCCCTTGCGGCGGCGCAGCCAGTCAAGAGGGCTTTCTTCCGCATCAATTCGTACACGTTTTGTTCCAGAATCGGTTTCAACCCTGGCGACCACGGTCTCGCGATGTTGGTGGAAGAAGGATGCCTCCGGCTCTGGCGCTTCGGCCCGGCGGAGATGTGCGCGCCCGGCCTCGGTCAGGCAAAGGGTCGCATGGCCCGTCTCAGCCTTTTGCCACTGGGCCAGATCGTTGCGATCGAGCGACTCGGCCGCCGCGCGGGAAAACCGGCCTGCCCCGACCGAAACGCCTGCGCGCTTCCTGTGGAGAATCACGTCATTGTCGTCAGTCGGGTCGATCAGCGCCCGTGCTTCCGGAAACCCCAACGCCGCCAGGAGACGTTTGGCTTCCTTGGTCAGAGCATCGTTCCGCCGCAGATTGGACGGCTCCGGGGAGCGCCCCCCTTTTTCCTCGGGTTTCCCGACCTTTACACTCTGCGCACCTGCCCTCGCCTTTCGCTTTGAAACCGTTGTAGCAGACCAATAATTTTCGTTTTTGTTCATGTTTTGTTCCTAAAATAAAAGAACGAAAGGACGAGTCCTTTCTACCCCCGATAGTGGGCGATCATTCCTATCTGTCAAGGCAATAAGGCGCGCTTGTTAATTGTGAGGATAACAGGAACGGCGCATTCCGCTCAGGAACCCGACATGCTGAGAAACGCGGCGCGCGGTGGGTAGCGAAGCCGTCACGGCGCCCATTTCACCCGCCATCGGCGGCATCGAAAGCCCATGAAAAAAGCCGCCCCGAGGGCGGCTGATTTCATCAGAGTCGCGTCCGGCTTAGCCGCGCGAGGTGCGGCGCTTACGGCGCTGCTGGCCGAGGCCCATTTCCTTCGCCAGCTCGGAGCGAGCCTTGGCGTAGTTCGGGGCGACCATCGGATAGTCGACCGGCAGAGCCCACTTTTCGCGATACTGCTCGGGGGTCATGTTGTACTGCGTGCGCAGGTGGCGCTTCAGCGACTTGAACTTCTTGCCGTCTTCCAAGCAGATGATGTAGTCCGGGGTGACCGACTTCTTCACCGGAACGGCGGGCTTCGGCGCCTCGACGGGCACTTCAACCGTGCCGCCGCCGACACGCAGGAGAGCCGAATGGACGTCGCTGATCAGGGTCGGAAGATCGCCCGACGGAACCGAGTTGTTGCTCACATAAGCCGATACGATATCAGCAGCCAGCTCAATATAGTTTGCAGCAGCGATGTTGTCGCTCATTTTGATTTTCTTCCTTTCCGGTCCTTTAGAACAACCACAAATAAGCTTTCCAGCCTATTATTTGTGCGTTCTTATCAGAAGCAATGCTTGCATCATCATCGAACCGCACTGTAATCGCACAGAATATCGTGCCTGCCCGTCCAAGTATGTCAAATCCGTTCGGCTGACAAGATGTTCGAAAGGAAAACTTTCGAAAACTGTGTATCAACTTTCCAGTTGTAATAGAACGCCACAATTGCAGGCATCGCCATAACCATAGGTCACCTCGCGACCAGGCCATTTGCGTGATCTTGGCTCAGAAGAAGTAGCTAGAAAGTGAATCAAACGCCCGCTTTTCGGGGCGCCTGAGCCACTTGACGGACCTGTCCCGGCGAATCTGAGTTATGTATGAATGCCGCCTACGCGTTCTTTCAACCGTCAAGACGACCCGATCGGGATTGCCCTTCATGAAACTTGAGCGTCTTTCTTCCCATCCGCTGCCGCCGGCGCCGTCGATTCCAGCAAAACCACATGCCTTCAACGTCCATGGGGTTCAGATTCAGGACGATTATGCCTGGCTGAAGGCGGAGAACTGGAAAGATGTTCTCAAGGATCCGGCGACGCTCGGTTCTGCCATCCGCACCTGCCTGGAACGGGAAAACGCTTATGCCGCCGAGGCCCTGGCCGGGACGGAAGCGTTCCAGGAGCGGCTCGTCGCGGAAATGCGCGCCCGCATCAAGGAGGACGACTCATCCGTTCCGGAGCCTGACGGCCCCTTCGCCTATTTCACGCGCTATCGTGAAGGCGGACAGCATCCCCTGGTGTGCCGCCGGCCGCGGGATGGTGACCATGAGACCATCATGCTCGACGGCGACAAGGAGGCTGGAAGCCATGCCTTCTTCGATCTCGGCGGCGCGGACCATTCGCCCGACCATCGCCTGATGGCCTGGGGGGCCGATATCAAGGGCTCCGAATACTATACGATTCGCGTCAGGGACCTTCAGACCGGGGACGAGTTGGCCGACGAGGTTCCGCATAGCTCCGGCGGCGTCGTCTGGCTCGGTGATTCGTCGGGCTTCTATTACGTCGAACTCGACGAAAACCATCGGCCCGTGCGCGTCAAACGCCACGACCTTGGCACGCCCGCCGCACAAGACGAGACCATCTACGAGGAGCGGGATCCCGGCTTTTTCGTGAAGCTCGGCGTCACGCAATCGGATGCCTACGTCCTGATCGAGGCGAGCGATCACGAGACGTCCGAAGTCTGGCTGATCGACCGCGCGGACCCGGCGGGCACGCCGCGCCTGATCGAACCTCGCACGCGCGAGCTGCAATACGACGTGGAGCATCACGGCGACAGCCTCATCATCCTCACCAACGCGGACGGGGCCGAGGATTTCAAGATCATGACCGCGCCCGTGTCCTCGCCCGGACGCGCGCACTGGCGCGATCTCGTGCCCTATCGACCGGGTGTGATGATCCTCTTCCTGGTCGCGCTGGCGCGCTATCTCGTGAGGCTGGAGCGCGAGGATGCGAAGCCGCGGATCGTGCTGCGCGAGATCGCGACGGGCCGCGAGGAAACGATCGCATTCGACGAGGATACGTATTCGCTGGGTGTCGATCCGGGCTACGAATTCGACACCGATGTGATCCGCTACCGCTATTCCTCTCCTAAGACCCCGAGCGAGGTCATCGATTACGACCTGCGCACCGGCGCGCGGACCCTGCGCAAGCGCCAAGAGGTCCCGAGCGGCCACAACCCGGACGACTATGTCACCCACCGGCTCTTCGCTACCGCGCCCGATGGCGAGCAAGTCCCGATCTCTATCATCCACAGGCGCGAAGTCGCCCTCGACGGTTCCGCCCCGCTCCTGCTCTACGGCTATGGGTCGTATGGCATGTCCATGTCGGCGGGATTTCGCACCAACATCCTCTCCCTCGTCGACCGGGGCTTCGTCTACGCCATCGCCCATATTCGCGGCGGCACGGAAAAGGGCTGGCGCTGGTATCTCGACGGCAAGCGCGAGAAGAAGACGAACACGTTTACCGACTTCATCGCCAGTGGCGAAGCGCTCATCAAGGCCGGTTACACTTCGCGTGGCCGCATCGTCGCCCATGGCGGCAGCGCGGGCGGCATGCTCATGGGCGCGGCGGCCAATCTTGCGCCGGATCTCTTTGCGGGCATCATCGCCGAGGTGCCCTTCGTCGATGTGCTCAACACCATGTTGGACAGCGAGCTTCCCCTCACCCCGCCCGAATGGCCGGAATGGGGCAACCCAGGCGCGGACGAAGCCGCTTTCCGCACCATCCTGTCCTACTCGCCCTACGACAATGTGAAGGCACAGGCTTACCCGGCGATCCTGGCGCTCGGCGGCCTCACCGACCCGCGCGTGACTTACTGGGAGCCCGCGAAGTGGGTCGCCAGGCTTCGCGCGACGATGACGGGCGGCGGCCCCATTCTGCTCAAACTCAACATGGAGGCGGGTCACGGCGGCGCTGCTGGCCGTTTCGACCGGCTCGAAGAGGTCGCCTTGGCTTATACTTTTGCCATTAAAAGCATCGAAGGGTTTTAAGAGTGGTGGCTTAAGCCCTATGTCCTATAATTACCATCCTGGGGTCAGCCCGGGCCGATAGAGAGAGGCGGCGCGGAGCTGTAGAGGTATCCGAAAGCATGCGTTCATGACCAATCGGGGCAAGCGACCCTCCGCGGACGGCGCAGTCGCTGACAAAAAGAGCGACAATCAGCGCGTCGCGGATTTGGAAAAGCGTCTCAGCGAGGCCGAGCAATCTCTCCGTAACAGCAGCAGCAAGTTGCGCATGGCGCTCGAGGTCGGCAAACTCGGCTCCTGGGAACGCGATCTCGCTACCGATGAGATGATTGCCGGTGCAACCTGCAGGGCGACGCTCGGCCTCCCGCCCGGCGAGCCGCTGACTTATGCGCGGTTGCAACAGATACTGCACCCTGGCGATGTGGAGCGGATCAACCAAGCCATGGCTTTCGCCCTCGCGACAAAGACTGATTTCAATGTCGAGCATCGAGTCATCAGACCCGATGGCCGCATCGGGCGGGTTTTGGTCCGTGGCGCCGCGATCTACGAGAATGACAAGCCGGTTCGCCTGGTTGGCGTGACGCAGGATGTCACGGAACGCGAAAAGGCTAGGGAGGAGATGAACCTTGCCCAGCGCCGGCAGGAGTTTCTCCTGACCTTGAACGACCAGTTGCGGAGCCTCGACGATCCCAATGCGATCATGGAGGCGACCGCCCGGAGCCTGGGACATTTCCTGAAGGTGGATTGCGCAGGTTATGGGGAGGTCGATGAGACGCGGGGCGTCATCCTGGTCGAGCGGGAATGGTCGAAGGGCGCGATCAGCAATGAAGGCCGCGCCTATCGGCTTTATGAATTTCTACCGACAATGCTTGCTGAACTGAAGCAGGGCCAGCCGATCTTCGTTGAGGACGTCAAGAGCGATCCGCGCACGAGGGACCCGAAGGTGCAGGAAGCCTACAGCACCCTCAATGCCAGAACGGCGCTTACCGTACCGCTGCTCAAGAACCAGAAACTGACGGCGCTGCTTTATCTGCACTCGGCGGAACCTCGTGTCTGGACCAATGACGAGATGTCTCTGGTAGAGGATGTTGCGGAGCGCACCTGGACCGCCGTTGAAAAGGCGCGGGCCGAAATAGGGCTTCGCGAAACCGAGGCTCGCTTCCGCATCATCGCGGAGTCGCTTCCCGCCCTCGTCTGGATTCTCACACCGGATTTCGAGCTGACGTACACCAATGAGCGCTGGGTCAGATATTCGGGCCTGCCGGCGCAAGAGGCGCTTGGCCATAGCTGGATGAGCGCGATTCACCCCGAGGATATTGCGCGAATTATGGAAGACTCGAAAGAGGTTCGCCGCAATGAATCGACCTACACCACCGAAGCGCGCTACCGGTCGGCCGACGGCGAATATCGCTGGCATATGATTCAGGCTGCTCCCCTCCACGACACCCTGGGCGAATTCAAGGGCTGGGTCGGCACGAGCGTTGACATTCACGACCTGAAGGAAACGGAAAAAGCTTTACGTATAAGCGAGGAGCGCCTCTCGCTGGCGCAGAGCGCGGCCGGCATCGGCGTTTTCGATTGGGATATCCCTTCCGGAAAAGTGACATGGACACCGGAGCAAGAACGTCTCTTCGGCCTCGATCCGGGCACATTTCGCGGGGACACCCTTGGTTGGGAAGAAAAGGTTCATCCTGACGACCTCGCACGCACGTACAAGCTGATCAATGACGCGTTCGCACGCCATGATCGGGAGTTGAATCTTTCGTATCGCATGCGCCGACCGGACGGCACTATTCGTGTCATCGACACCATCGCGCTGCTCTTCTACGACGCTGATGGCAATCCATTGCGCTTGGTTGGCACCAACCTCGATATTACGCGCTTCAAGCAGGCGGAGGAGCGACAGCACTTGCTCATTCGCGAGTTGCACCATCGCGTCAAGAATACGCTCGCGACCGTTCAAGCCATCGTGGGTTCGACCGCGCGCACCGCTTCCAGCATCGACGAGTTCTATCAGGGATTCGTCGGGCGCATCGTATCGCTCGCACGCACGCACAATCTCCTCACCGAGGATCTTTGGCAGAAGGCCGCGCTCGAGGATCTGATCCGCACTGAACTCGGCCCCTACGAGGACGAATCCAGGAATCGCATTACTATCGAGGGCCCCTTCGTCGAATTACCGTCAGAGGCGGCGGTGCCGGTTGGCATGGCGATTCACGAACTCACGACAAACGCGGCGAAGCACGGTGCTCTGTCCGCGTTCGGTGGTCAGGTCGACGTGAAGTGGGAGATCAAGCCCGGAGGCGACAGGCCGATCCTCAGTTTCTCGTGGACCGAACAGGGCGGGCCTCGCGTCTCGGCGCCCTCGCAGCAAGGCTTCGGCTCGCGACTTCTGCAGCGCGTGCTGACCACGCAGTTGCAAGCGGACGTGGCCATGGATTTCCGCGCGGATGGGCTGCTTTTCAAGATGACGATGCCGATTCCCGGCGAGCCCCCGCCCTTCAACCCGGACCAATGACCATGCTTCTCGACGCGGCGCGTTCTCAGCTTATTGTCGTCGACCTTCAGGCCCGCCTCATGCCCGCGATCCTCGATAGCGAGCGGGTCATCGAGCGCACGGAAATCCTGCTTCAAGGCGCAGGAAGGCTCGGGGTGCCCGTCACGGTGACGGAGCAATATCCGAAGGGACTCGGGTCGACCGTGCCCGCCATCGTCGAGGCCCTTCCGCTCGACGCAATCATCCTGCCGAAGACGACCTTTTCCGCCGCCGGCGATCAGGCGACAGCCGAGCGGATTGCAGGGCTCCGTGCCCAGGGGCGGGATCAGGTCGTCCTGTGCGGAGCCGAAGCCCATGTCTGCGTGCTGCAAAGCGCCCTGGGCTTCAAAACCAACGGCCTGCACGTGTTTGTCGTTGGGGATGCAACCTCAAGCAGGGCCGAACACAGCGTCAGCGCAGCCCGTGCGCGGCTTGTGCAGGCGGGGTGCCACTGGGTGACGATGGAGATGGTTGTCTTCGAGTGGCTGGAGCGGGCTGCGACGGAGGATTTCCGCGCGCTCTCGCCTCTCCTCAGATAGCAGGCTTCTGATTGCTCTCGCCACCTGAAGCGATGAATTCCTTCAGCTCGTCCAGGGACGTGAAGGTAAACATCCCCTGCGGGGTCTCCGCCTCGATCGAGCCGTCGGCGAACATCACGTATTTATTGTCCCCGGAATTATAAGTGCCGATGACCGCGGCGGTCGAACGCGGAGCGAGCGGGGGCGTCGGTTCCACCGGCTCGGGTTCTGCCACGGCTTCCGGCTCCGGCGCGCCGCCTTGATCGACTGGCTGCTCGGCCTCCTCGAACTCCGGCTCGAAGGCCTGGACGGTTTGTTCAGAGACGTAGAGGCCTTCGTCGGTTTCAGAGATGCTCGTCTCGGTATAAAGCGTCTCGCGATAGCGGTTGGCGAACAGGAAATCCGGCACCTTCGCGGCCGGGACATCGGCCTCGGTCGTCGGCTTTTCGGACTCGAACGGTGTCCCGGATACAGCGGAGATCCGAGGCTCGAACGGGGTCCCGAATGCGTCAGAGGATCTGTCTACCTCGGCCCGAGTCTCTTCCAGACCCTCAGACGCAAGTGCGCTTTCGCCCTCCCTTTCGAACCTGTCGACGTCGCCGAACAGCGGAAGAACCGGCTGCGACTCCGGCTCCTCTTTCGTCTTCTTCGCCTGCCCTTCCTTTGCGCCGAGCGCACCGGCCGCACCGAAGAGCCCTCCGGCGAGAGCCGCCAGCGAAAGGCCCGATGGCGAGGGCAATGCGGCAGGTTCGGCCTCGCTCAGGCCCGTGTGCAGGCGCATGAGCTCCAACTGGATTTTCTTGAGCTTCGAGACGGCGGCAGTGATGCCCAGGAGAACCGCGCCGCTTGCCGCGGTGACGGTACCGGCGATCACCATGGTCCAGCCACGCTCGACGAGGACGATGTCCCACCCGAGAACAGCCGCCAGAAGACCGCCCACAATCATCGCAACAGAAAGGGCAAAAAGAGCGATGATCATGCAAACTCCGATACGCAAACCATGGGCGAATGACCGCAAACGTAGGTATCTATAGGCGAAAGGCAACATCATGAAAAGCTTGAGCCCGAAAAAGTCAGAAGCTTGGCCGTTGCCCTCAGAGGCGCCGCGCTTTAACTAAGCACCAGGTCGCTTAATCTCTCAAAGGAGACGCCGATGTCGTTCACCCTGCCAGAACTGCCTTATGCCTACGATGCCCTGCAGCCCTATATGTCGAAGGAAACGCTGGAGTTTCACCACGACAAGCACCACGCTGCCTATGTCAACACCGGCAACAACCTCATGAAAGGCACGGAGTTCGAAGGCAAGAGCGTCGAAGAGGTCGTGAAGGGCTCGTATGGCAAGAACCAGGCGCTCTTCAACAATGCCGGCCAGCACTACAACCACATCCACTTCTGGCTTTGGATGAAGCCCAATGGCGGCGGCGCGTTGCCCGGCAAGCTCGAGAAGCAGATCGTGGCCGATCTCGGCTCCGTCGAGAAGATGAAGGAAGACTTCATTGCCGCCGGAACGGGCCAGTTCGGCTCCGGCTGGGCGTGGCTTGCAATCAAGGACGGCAAGATCACCGTCATGAAGACGCCGAACGGCGAGAATCCGCTCGTCCATGGCGCGCAGCCGATCCTGGGCTGCGACGTGTGGGAGCATTCCTACTACATCGATTATCGCAACCGCCGCCCCGACTACCTCAAGGCGTTCCTGGAAAACCTCGTGAACTGGGAACACGTCGAAGAAATGTACGAAGCGGCGACGAAATAAGCTGGACTTACCCCTATGTCAGACGGGCCTCTTCGGAGGCCCGTTTTGTTTTGGGGACCACGAGGCTGGCTTAGGCAGACCTCGGCCTGCCAAGGTCTTGGCCGACAGGCGCGCCGAAACCCTTTTCCGGACGGGCATCTCGCGGCAATGTATCTTTATAACGATTCGTCGTCATTCCGCCTCCGACAAGGAAGGGAACTTGCATGTTACGCTGCCTGCCCGTCGCCCTGTTGGCGATGATCCTTGCCTCTGCTGCCGCAAGGGCTGAGGACGATATGAACTTCTGCCAAGGCACAACTCAGCACGAAATCGACATGTGCTGCGAAGGCAGTACTCAGTACGAAATGAACATGTGCGAGGGGCACAAGTTCAAAATGGCCGACCGTGAAATGACTGCTCGCTATTCAAAGCTCATGGCACGGCTCGAACCCGAAGGGCGCGCGAGCCTGCGCAAGGCACGGAGGGCTTGGGAGTCGTATCGGGACAACATGTGCCTGTTCGAGGCGATAGGCCTCGGATCCGCTCGCTCCATGGTGTTCTCAGGGTGTTTGACAAAGCTTACACGGGAGCACATCAAGCTCTTAGACTATCACCTGACCTGTAAAGAGGGAGACCTCTCATGCAAAAGCTGGTAACCGGATTCCGTTTGTAGGTGACGTTGGAGGGTTTCTTCGGAAGCCCTTTTTCTTTGTCAGGTCAGGCCGGGGACAAGCCCGATCCCCCTTTCATCGAGCAGCGCACCGAAATCCTCGGACTTGAGATAAGCCAGTTCCGCTGGGCGGCTCTCCACGGCCGGATCGAGGCTGCGCAATTCCGCATCCACATGGCCCGGATGGCACATCACCACCGGCGTCGGCCCCAGGCTGGTCAGCGCGCTCTCGAAAACGCTTGCGGCCGAAACGGACAGGTCGAGCGGCGAGAAGCCGGAGAAGCCCTCATTGGTCCAGAATCCGGCCGCGCGGGCACGCTGCGCGAAACCTGCGGCCAGACCCTTCACCACGAGCGCCTTCGCCCTCCCGATGGGCCGGCGCAAAATCGAGGCGGCGCTGTCGGACGGATCGCGCAGCCAGAGCCGGCCGCCATAGCCCTTCTCCTCCAGGACCCGGATGAGCGCAGGCCGGATCACCGGCAGGACATGGACATGCTGGTGGCCGTCGACGAATGATGGCGGCTCACCATGGGCATCCACGAAGGCATCGACCTGCCGTGCGATCTCGCTGCGAATTTCGACGGCCGGCAGCCCACCGGTGAGAGCCTTCGCGAGCAGGTCCTTCAAGCGCGGAAACCCGCCACCCGGAGCCAGATGGGGCATCGGGGCGAGCGGGGATCCGGTGGTGAGGTTCAGGTGCAGGCCGATGCCGATCCTGCCCTTCAACGGCCTCAAGGCCGAGGCATTGCGACGCCAGCCCGGCATGTTGGCCATCGCCCCCGTTGCCGAGATCCTGCCCTCCTCGGCCAGCTCCAGAATGCCTCGGCTCACCCCATCGGTGAGGCCGAAATCATCGGCGCAGAGCACGATGGAACGCCGCGAAACCATGAAAATCCCCAAAATCAGCCTTGCCGCACGCTAGAGCATGGTCCGCGTCCTTGGAATCGGAACATGCTCCTAGATTGTTGATTTGTCGCATTTTCGGATCGGCGAACCGGCATCCACTTCGCCGAAAAATGCTCTATGCCCCTTGAGCAAAGCTGCAAACTCGGCTCTCAATGCGCGCAACGAAGAAGGACTTTTGCGTGGCGTCACCCAAACTTAGCGTCATCATCCCCGTGCACAACGAGAGCGCCAATATCGCGCCCCTGTGCGAGCGTCTGCTGCCTGTCCTCAACCGGATCACCTCCATCTGGGACGTGGTTTTCGTGGATGACGGCAGCCGGGACGACACGCTGGAAATCATCAAAACCATCAGCATGACGGAACCCCGGATCGGGGCGGTCTCTTTCAGCCGCAATTTCGGCAAGGAAATCGCCATCGCCGCCGGGCTCGACCATGCGCGCGGTGATGCGGTCGTCATCATGGACGCCGATCTGCAGCACCCGCCGGAGATGATCGAGACGTTCGTCGAGCGCTGGAAGGACGGTTACGTGATGGTCTACGGCCAGCGCACTGACCGCTCGGACGAGACCCGGGTCAAGCGGGGCTTCGCCCATCTGTTCTATCAATTGTTCGCCCGGTTCGGAGAAATCCCCCTGCCCGAAGGCGCAGGCGATTTCAGGCTCATCGACCGGAAGGGCGTCGAGGCCCTGCGGACGCTGGGCGAGAAGGCACGGTTCTCGAAGGGGCTCTATGCCTGGGTCGGCTTCAAGGGCATAGGCGTGCCCTTCGTGGTCGAGGAGCGCCTCCACGGCGCCACCAAATGGAGTTTCAGGAAGCTCGTCCGCTTTGCCTTCGACGGCATCGCCGCCTTCTCGACGGTTCCCCTGCGGATCTGGACCTATGTCGGCTTCCTGATCTCGTTCCTCTCCATCGCCACTGCGATCTACTTCCTGATCCGGACGCTGCTTTTCGGCTCCGATCTGCCCGGCTTCCCGAGCCTGATCGTGTCCGTCATGTTCTTCTCCGGCATCCAGCTCATGTCGCTCGGCATCGTCGGGGAATATGTCGGACGCATCTTCGCCGAGGTGAAACGGCGGCCGCTTTATGTGGTCTCCGAGCGGGTCGGCGGCGCAGCTGAAGTCAGCTCGAGCCTCGTTCCCGACGATCCGCGACTGCGCCGGACCTGATCCATGTTCAAGAAAATCCTTTCCGTCGGCGGCTGGACGCTCGTCTCCCGCCTCACAGGATTCGTCCGCGACGTGGTCATCGCCGCTGTGATGGGCGCGGGGCCGATAGCCGACGCCTTCGTGGTGGCCTTCCGCATTCCCAACAACTTCCGCCAGATCTTCAGCGAAGGCGCATTCAACAACGCCTTCCTGCCGACCTATGCGCGCGTTCTCGAAACGCAGGGTGAAAAGCCCGCCCGCACTTTCGCGGGCCGCATCACCAGCCTGATGCTGATGGTGCAGATTGGCCTTCTCGTCCTGGCCTTCCTGGCGATGCCGGTCGTCGTGCAGTTGCTCGCGCCGGGATTTGCCGAATACCCGGCCAAATTCGACCTGGCGGTGACGCTGACCCGCATCACCTTCCCGTATCTTCTCTTCATCACCCTCGTCACAATTCTCTCCGCGATCCTGAACGCCCATGAGCGATTCGCTGCCGCAGCAGCCGCGCCGGTTCTGCTGAATTTGTCGCTGATCGCGGCTCTGGCCGTGGCCTTCCTGTTTCCAAGCGCGGGCCATGCCGCCGCCTGGGGCATCGCGGTCGCGGGCGTGCTGGAGCTTTTGCTCGTGTGGGCGGCGGCCCGACGACTCAAGGTCGCGCCGGGGCTCGAACCACCGCGCCTCGATCCGGCCATGAAGGGTTTCTTCAAGACCCTCGGCCCCGCCATCATCGGCTCTGCCGGGGTGCAGATCGCGATCTTCGCGGACACGATCATCGCCTCGTTCCTGCCAACCGGCGCAGTCTCGTCGCTGTATTACGCGGACCGCATCTATCAACTGCCGCTCGGTGTCATCGGCATTGCGGCAGGGACGGTACTTTTACCCGAAATGAGCCGCCGCATTGCAGGCGGCGATGTCACCGGGGCCCACGCGGCCCAGAACCGTGCCGTCGGCATGACGCTCGCTCTCGCCGCGCCCTTCCTGGTGGCCTTCGTCACCATGCCTGACCTCATCATGACCGCCCTGTTCCAGCGCGGCGCTTTTGATGCGGAGGCGGCGCGGCGCGCGGGTGCAGCGCTGGCGGCCTATTCCATCGGCCTTCCCGCCGCCGTGCTGATCCGCTCAGCGCTCGCGAGCTTCTATTCGCGCGCCGACACGGTGACGCCGCTCTACGCCTCGCTGACGGCGGTGGCGGTGAACGTGCTCCTGAAAATCATGCTGATGGGCCCCTTCGGCGTTGTCGGCCTGGCACTTGGCACGTCGCTCGGCGTGTGGGTCAACCTGATCCTGCTCTTGGCGCTGGCCTATCGGCGCGGCTGGACGGACCCGAGCCACACCTTGGGCCGGACTTGCGCCGCCGTCATGGTCGCGAGCGCCCTGCTCGGTCTCTTCGCGTGGTTCGCCCCCGAGCCCCTGTCGCGCTGGACGGCATCGCTGCCCGCGTGGCAAGCCGAGACCCTGCTCGCGATCCTCGGAGCCGCTGGGGCCACCCTGTACGGACTGACCCTGCTCGGCGGCCTCAAGGCCTTCGGCGTGCGTCTGGCACGCCGATGAGTCTGCATACCTAAGCGCCCGTTTCAGAACGCATCCTTCGTCATGGCCGGACTTGATCCGGCCATCCACGTCTGGGAAACGGCGCGTGTAGAAGGCGTGGATACCCGGGACGAGCCCGGGCAAGGCAGCAGAGGCGGAAGCGACCTCAAATCGCCTTGTCGTGGGCGAAGGCCCAGTAGAGCTCGCGCGCCTTGCGATAGAACGGGCCTGGCTGAAGCTCGCGGGCATCGATCCGCAGCACGGGCATGGCTTTGGAATAGTTGCCCGAGATGAAAATTTCATCCGCCGCAGCGAAGTCCTCGTAGCGCAGCGTGCCTTCGACCACCGACGCGCCGTTGTCGCGGAGCAACTGGATCACCCGCTGACGAGTAATGCCATTGAGGAAGGTGCCATTCGGAGCGGGGGTATAGACCACGCCGTCCTTCGCCATGAACACGTTGGACGTAGCCGTCTCGGCCACATTGCCGAGCGCGTCGCAGACGAGCGCGTTGTCGAAACCCATGGCCTTCGCCTCGCGGATGACACGGGCGTTGTTCGGGTAGAGACATCCGGCCTTGGAGTCGGTGGGCATGCAATCGAGGGTCGGGCGGCGGAAGCTCGATTTCATCACCGACAGGCCGCCCGGAACCGGCATCGGCGCCTCGAACAGGCTCAGACAGAACTGGGTCGATTCCGGATCCGGCGCGATGGTCGCAAGACCCTCGGCCTCGCCCCAATACATGGGCTTTACGTAGAGCGCCGTGCCGGGTGCGAATTTCTTCACGCCCTCGCGGACGAGATCGACGATGGCCTGCGATTCCATGGTCGGCTCAAGCCCGATGACCTTGGCCGAACGGTTCACGCGGGCGCAATGCAGGTCGAGATCCGGCGCAACGCCCTCGAAGACCCGCGCGCCGTCGAAAACCGAGGAGCCGAGCCAGGAGACATGCGAGCGCGGCCCGATGAGCGGCGGATTGCCCTCATGCCACGCGCCGTTGAACCAGTTCCATGTCTGCGAATACCAAGCCACCGGGCTCTCCCTGTCGGTCAGTGTTGTTGTCCTAATCGAACGCCGAGTTCATGAGGTCGTCAATGAAAATTCGGGGGCCGGATGAAAACGATTGGTGATCGGTTAAGTCACGAAATGTGATGGATGAGCACCGCCGCCCCAACCTCTCCCCGGTGGGGAGAGGTCGGATCGAAGGTCCGGGTGAGGGGCCCGTGCGCTCGCCCTACTTCGCCAAAGCCGCGAGAATCCGCGCCCAGGAGCGTGTGCCCTTGTGGAAGCTCTTCAGGTCGTACTTCTCGTTCGGCGAGTGGATACGGTCATCGTCGAGCCCGAAGCCGACGAAGAGGGTATCGAGACCGAGCGTGCGCTTGAAATCGCCGCCGACCGGAATCGAGCCACCCATGCCGATGATGATGGGATCGGCCTTCCATTCGTCATGGAGCGCCGCCTTCGCAGCGATGAGCGCCGGGAAGTCATGCGGCAGCGCAAGCGCCCGCGAACCCTTGTGATGGATGAACTCGACGGAGCAATCCGACGGAATGCGCGCTTCGACGAACGCCTTGAAATTCGCCGAAATCTTTGCCGGGTCCTGATCGCCGACGAGGCGGAACGAGATCTTGCAGCGCGCTTCCGCCGCGATCACGGTCTTGGTGCCCTCGCCCGTATAGCCGCCGATGATGCCGTTGACGTCGCAGGTCGGGCGCGACTGGACCTGCTCGATCAGCATACGGCCCTTCTCGCCAGCTGAATGTTTCAGCCCGATCCCGCCGAGAAATTCCTCTTCCGTCAGGTTCAGCTTCTTCCATTGCTCCAGGATCTGCGTCGGCGTTTCAGGCACGCCTTCGTAAAAGTCCTTGATAGTGATGCGGCCGTTCTCGTCGTGGATCGCCGCGATGATCTTGGACAGCACATGGATCGGATTTTGCGCAGCGCCGCCGAACGTGCCGGAATGCAGGTCCCGATCGGCGCAGCGGACAATCACTTCCTCATAGACCATGCCGCGCAGCGAGGAGGTGATGGCGGGGGTGTTCTGGTCCCACATGCCCGTGTCGCAGACGAGCGCCACATCGGCCTTCAACTCATCCTTATTGGCTTCGATGAACTCGGGCAGGAACTTCGATCCATCCTCTTCCGCGCCCTCAACCAGGAAGGTGATGTTGATCGGCAGCGAGCCGGTCACCGCCTTCCACGCGCGGCAGGCTTCCACGAAGGTCAGCACCTGGCCCTTGTCGTCGGACGATCCGCGCGCGCTGATGACTTTGCGACCATCGGGAAGCGTCGCGATCTTCGGCTCGAAGGGCGGCGTGTCCCACAGATCCAGCGGATCGACCGGCTGCACGTCGTAATGGCCGTAGAACAGCACATGCGGCTTGGTTTCGCCCTTCGCATGACCGACCACTGCCGGATGGCCGCCCGTCTCACGCAACGACGCGTCGACGCCAAGTCCCTTCAACTCGTCTACCAGCCACTCGCCCGCCTTGCGGCAATGGTCCTTGTAAGCGGGATCGGTCGAGATCGAGGGGATCTTGAGCCAATGGAACAGACGTTCCAGCGAGGTGTCGAGGTCGGAATCGATTTTGGCGAGAACTTGGTCGAGGTGGGACATGATGCTCTGACTGGTTGATGAGAATCTGCGCATTCGGCCGACACCGTGCATCCAACAGGCGGCGTGGTGCAAGAGGGCGAGATCTCGAAGCTGGATTATCAGGGCACCACAAGGCCTCATCCTGAGGAGGCCGTCAGGTCGTCTCGAAGGACGAGGGTGAGCAGATTGTCAGCGCCTCAAAATCCCCCCCAGCGTGCCGCGCACGATGGCGCGGCCGATGGAGCCGCCCTGGCGACCTCCGATGGATTTGCCGAGTTCAGCCGCGAGGCTGCCGACGGTCTGGTTGACGATTGTGCGGGTGACCTCGCGGGTGACGCGCTGACCGGTCGTCATGGTGCCCTTGCGCTGGCCATTCGTACCGAACAGGTTACCGAGCATGTCGAGAATGCCGCCCCCGCCTTGGGCCGCCTGCGCATCGGCGGCGGCCTTTTGAGCGCGCTGCGCGAGCATTTCATAGGCGGATTCGGAATCGATGGCCTGTTCGTATTTTCCGCGCAATGGACTTGCGGCAATGATCTGTTGGCGCAAAGCCTGATCGATAGGCCCGACCTGCGCCATGGGCGGGGCAATCAATGTGCGCTCCACCATGGAGGGCGCGCCCTTGCCCTCAAGCGAGGAAACCAATGCTTCGCCGACGCCGAGTTCGGTGATCGCCTTCTCGGTGTCGAAGGCCGGGTTCTGGCGGAAGGTCTGCGCCGCGACGCGAACCGCCTTCTGCTCGCGCGGTGTGTAGGCGCGCAGCGCGTGCTGCACCCGGTTGCCGAGTTGCGCGAGGACCGTCTCCGGAACGTCGATGGGATTTTGCGTGATGAAATAAACGCCGACGCCTTTGGAGCGGATGAGCCGCACGACCCGCTCCACCGTCTCGGTAAGGGCTTTCGGCGCATCGCTGAAAAGCAGATGAGCTTCGTCGAAGAAGAACACGAGCTTGGGCTGATCGAGATCGCCCACTTCCGGCAACGCCTCGAACAATTCCGACATCAGCCACAACAGAAACGTGGCGTAGAGGCGCGGATTGTTCATCAGCTTGTCCGCCGCCAGAATATTGACGACGCCACGCCCATCGCGGTCGGTGCGCATCAGGTCCTTGATGCTCAGGGCAGGCTCGCCCAGAAACTCATCGCCCTTCTGGTTTTCGAGTACGAGAAGCTGGCGCTGGATCGTGCCGATCGTCGCCTTCGACACGTTGCCGTAAGTCGTCGTGAGATCCTGCGCGTTCTCTGCCACGAATTGCAGCAGGGCGCGCAGGTCCTTCAAATCCATGAGCAGAAGTCCCTGCTCGTCGGCAACGCGGAACGCGATGTTGAGCACGCCTTCCTGCGTATCGTTCAAATCGAGCAAGCGGGACAAAAGAAGTGGCCCCATCTCCGACACGGTCGCCCGCACGCGATGGCCCTGTTCGCCGAACAGATCCCAGAACACGACCGGAAATTGATCCGGCTTGTAGTCGATGCCGATGTCCTTGGCGCGCTTCAGAAACGCATCCTTCGGCGTGCCGGGGGCTCCGATGCCTGAAAGATCGCCCTTGATGTCGGCGGCGAAAACCGGGACGCCCGCTTGCGAGAAACCCTCCGCCAGCACCTGCAGGGAGACCGTCTTGCCCGTGCCCGTCGCGCCCGTGATCAGGCCGTGCCGGTTGGCAAGCGCCAGATCCAGATATTCCGGCTTGGTGCTTTTGCCGATGAAGATCTTGCCGTCCTGGAGCATCGCGTCCCTCTTTCGAATGTTCTATCAGTGTAGGGAGTTCCCGACCCGGTTTCCACTATGCGGCTCACTTGATTTAGAGTGCCTCAGCCCGAACTATCGCGCGTAAAGACACCATCAGGAGAATCACATGGAAGAACTCATCGCCCGCGTCACGCAGAAGACGGGCCTCGATGCCGCAACCTCGACCAAGGCCATCGGCCTGATCCTGGCGTTTCTGCGCAAGGAAGGCCCAGCGACCGAGGTGAACCAGCTCATCGCAGCCCTGCCGGGCGCGGAGGAGGCGATTGCCCAGGCGGGCGGCGGCGGTGGTGGCGGTGGCCTCATGGGCATGATGAGCGCCATGGGTGGCGGCGTGATGGCGCTCGGCGGCCAGCTCATGGGCGCGGGCGTTTCCATGGGCCAGATGCAGCCTCTCGGGCATGAGCTCTTCGCCTATGGCCGCGAGAAGGCGGGCGAGGACGTGATGGGCCCCATCGTCGGCGCCGTCCCCGGCCTGTCGCAGTTTGTCTGAACGGACTTAG
Organism: Microvirga alba; assembly: GCF_015694465.1. Classification (GTDB taxonomy): domain Bacteria; phylum Pseudomonadota; class Alphaproteobacteria; order Rhizobiales; family Beijerinckiaceae; genus Microvirga; species Microvirga alba. Next base: position 297,696 of record NZ_JADQDO010000001.1, on the reverse strand, counting down.
GTCGTCCCGAGCGCCGCAGGCGATCCGGGATCGCCAGCCCGATAGAGTCATTCCCCGTCATGGCCGGCCTCGTGCCGGCCATCTCGTTAGGGAAAGGCACTCTACGACGGGATCACCGGGACAAGTCCGGTGATGACAAGGTGGAGGTAGTGTGTCGCAATTGGTCTGATTTCCTCTTCCCGGTGAGTGGGGTAATCGGGGCCCTTGGCGGAACGGGCACAGAGTGCAAACATCTCCGCCGTGGATAGAGGCCCCGCCCATGGACGACCTGACCCTTGCCGCCGACTTTCCTGCCGCCACCCGTGAGCAATGGCTCAGGCTGGTCGAAGGGGTGCTGAAGGGCGCGGATTTTCAGAAGAAGCTCGTCAGGAAAACCTATGATGGCCTCGACATCCAGCCGCTCTATCCCAAGGCCGAGAGGGCGCAACGCATTGCGCGCGCCGAGCCCGGTCGTTGGCGGGTCTCCCAGCGCATCGACCATCCCGATCCGGCCAAGGCGAACGAACTCGCCGTCCTCGACCTGGAAGGCGGCGCGGATGCGCTGACGCTCGTCACCGGGAAGGCCCCGGCGGCGCGGGGCTTCGGCGTTCGCGCCGAGACGGTTGAGGATCTCGATCGCGCGCTCTCCGGCGTGATGCTCGATCTCGTCCACCTGCGCCTCGATGCGGGGGGCAAGGGCCGTCCGATGGCGGAACGGCTGATTACTGTCGCCGAACGACGCGGCCACAAGCTCTCCGACCTGTCCCTCGATCTCGGCATGGATCCGATCGGCGGCCTCGCCGCGCTCGGTGAACTCTCGGTGGCGTGGGACGAGGTCTCCCGCCGCATGGGCTTAATGCTTGCCGATTTGACCGCTCGCGGTTTCACGGGGCGCGCCTTCCTCGCCGATGGGCGGCCCTATCACGAGGCGGGTGCGAGCGAGGCGCAGGAGCTTGCGGCCGCGCTTTCGACCGGCGTCGCGTATTTGCGCGCGCTCGAAGCGCAGGGCCATTCGCCTGAGGCTGCCCGCGATGCGCTGTCCTTTCTCCTCGTCGCCGATGCGGATGAATTTCTGACGGTCGCGAAATTTCGCGCTCTGCGGCGGCTTTGGGCCCGCCTGGAACAGGCTTCCGGCCTCAGGCCGAAGCCGATCCGCCTTCATGCGGAAACCGCGTGGCGGATGACGACCCGGCGCGATCCGTGGGTCAACATGCTGCGGGCGACGGTGGCCACCTTCTCCGCCGGGATCGGCGGGGCGGATGCGATCACGGTCCTGCCTTTCACCGCCGCGCTGGGATTACCGGATGCCTTCGCGCGCCGGGTGGCGCGCAACACGCAGTTGGTCCTGCTGGACGAAGCCAATCTCTGGCGCGTGGCCGATCCCGCCGCCGGGGCGGGCGGGTTCGAGGCGCTGACGGAAGCTCTGTGCGAGAAAGCATGGGCGCTGTTCCAGGAGATCGAGCGCGAAGGCGGCATCGTGGAAAGCCTGACGCGCGGCGTGTTGCAAAGCCGCATCGCGGCCATCCGCACGCAGCGCGACAAGGCCGTCGCCACCCGCAAGGAGCCGATCACCGGCACCAGCGAATTTCCCAATATCGCCGAGGCGAATGTGGCCGTTCTGATCCCCCACGACGAGGGCCTCCCCGCTCTCGCGGCGAGCGAAGGTGGCGTCAGCATCCCCCCCCTACCCTCCGTCCGCATCGCGGAGCCGTTCGAGCGCCTGCGCGATGCGTCTGACGCCTATCTCGCGCGCACGGGCTCGCGGCCCAAGATCTTCCTGGCCAATCTCGGCCCCGTCGCGGCGTTTACCGCCCGCGCCACTTTCGCCAAAAATTTCTTCGAGGCGGCAGGAATAGAAGCCATCACGAACGAAGGGTTTGCGGCTCAGGAGAGTCTCAAGAAAGCTTACATCGACAGTAAAGCAAAGCTTTCCTGCATTTGTTCGACAGATGAGATTTATGAAGAACAGGCGACTGCGACAGCAACGACCTTGCGAGAGGCTGGATCGGCCCGTATTTATCTCGCCGGCAGCCCGGGTAAGAACGAAGAAAAGCTCTCCCGCGCAGGCATCGCCACTTTTATCTTTGCCGGGTGCGATACCCTCAAGGTCTTGAGCGAGGCCCTCGAAGCGGCCTGCGCACAGCCATGAGGCCTTCTCCCGGTCTCGAACCGGGAGAAGGCGTAGTGATGAACTTTGCGAAACGATCTGCTTTGGCCCTGGGCTTCGGCCTGACTTTTCTTGGCAGCGCCATGGCAGCCACACCGAACCGGAATGACGGCACCTGGAGCGTCCAGATGGTGACGGATTCCGGCATCTGCAGCGCCAGCTACAATTATTCCATCGCTATCGAAAGCGGCAGCGTCCGCTACCTTCTCGCAAAGGGCGATTCCCCGACCACGGTTTACGGCAAGGTGGGTCCGGACGGCGCGGTCAATCTCGACATCCGCCGCAGCATCGCCAAGGTCGATGCCAATGGCCGCCTCAACGGCAAGTCGGGCTCCGGAACCTGGACGCTCGGCAGCTTCGGCTGCTCTGGCCGATGGACGGCGCAGAAACGCTCCGCCACCGTTTCCAGCTAAGCTGACAAGACAAGACGCGGACAAGCCGCCCGCCTTCACAAGGCGTGGCGGCTTTTCTTTGCGGAATGTCCGCTCAATCGGCGGCCAAAGGTGAGCGGCGCTGTCCGGACGGGGAGAAAGGCGGCGAAAAAGCATGAGAATTCAAGCATGATATAATATTTGTTGAATTCAAAGCCTGCTGTGCTTCAAAAGGCCAAGGCGTTGAACCAATAGTCGAATATCTCGCCCGGCCGGGCCGTTTTAAGTGATAGCCCGGCCGACCCGAAGGGCCTAAAATGCCGAACGACTTTCGGTACGAGCGTTGATTGAAGCCATGACCCGCGTCCCAGATTTTTCGAACATCGCTTGGGCGGATGTTTCACCGCTCCCGCCTCAATCATCCTCCGATCCCTGGCTGACGCCGGAGGGCATCGCGGTGAAGGGAGGGTATGGCCCCGAGGATCGGGCTGGCATCGACTTCCTCGACACTTATCCGGGCATCGCTCCTTATCTTCGCGGTCCCTATCCGACCATGTATGTCAACCAGCCCTGGACCGTGCGCCAATATGCCGGCTTCTCCACGGCGGAGGATTCCAACGCCTTCTATCGCCGCAATCTCGCCGCCGGCCAGAAGGGCCTCTCCGTCGCCTTCGATCTGGCGACCCATCGCGGCTACGACAGCGATCATCCGCGGGTTGCGGGCGATGTGGGCATGGCGGGTGTCGCGATCGACTCGATCTATGACATGCGCACCCTGTTCGAGGGCATCCCGCTCGATCAGATGAGCGTGTCCATGACCATGAACGGCGCGGTGCTGCCGGTGCTCGCGCTCTACATCGTCGCGGCGGAGGAGCAGGGCGTTCCCGCGCAAAAACTTTCGGGCACGATCCAGAACGACATTCTCAAAGAGTTCATGGTGCGCAACACCTACATCTATCCGCCGAAAGGATCGATGCGCATCATCTCCGACATCTTCGCCTATACCTCGACACATATGCCGAAGTTCAACTCGATATCGATCTCCGGCTACCATATGCAGGAAGCCGGTGCGACGCAGGATCTGGAGCTCGCCTACACGCTCGCCGACGGCGTCGAATATATCCGCGCCGGATTGGCCGCGGGCCTGACCATCGATCAGTTCGCGCCGCGCCTGTCGTTCTTCTGGGCCATCGGAATGAACTTCTTCATGGAAGTGGCGAAGATGCGCGCCGCGCGCCTGTTGTGGGCAAAGCTCGTGAAGGGGTTCAACCCGCAAAGCGAGAAGTCGCTGCCGCTGCGTACGCATTCGCAGACGAGCGGCTGGTCGCTGACCGCGCAGGATGTGTTCAACAACGTGGCGCGCACCTGCATCGAGGCGATGGCGGCGACCCAAGGCCACACGCAATCGCTGCACACCAATGCCCTCGACGAGGCACTGGCGCTGCCGACCGACTTTTCCGCCCGCATCGCCCGCAACACGCAGCTCTTCCTGCAGCAGGAAAGCGGCACGGACCGCATCATCGACCCGTGGGGCGGCTCGTATTACGTCGAGCGGCTGACGCAGGAACTCGCCGAAAAGGCCTGGAGCCACATCCAGGAGGTGGAGGCTCTTGGCGGCATGGCGAAGGCCATCGAGGCCGGCATTCCGAAACTGAAGATCGAGGAAGCCGCCGCGCGCACTCAGGCGCGCATCGATTCCGGCCACCAGAAGATCATCGGCGTCAACGCATTCAAACCGACCGACGAAGCCTCCATCGACATCCTCAAGGTCGACAACGCCTCCGTCCGAACCCAGCAGATCGAGAAGCTCAGGCGCCTTCGCGCCGAACGCGTTCAAGCCGACGTGGATGCGGCGCTGGCCGCTCTTTCGAAGGGTGCGTCCGGCGAGGGAAATCTGCTCGATCTCGCGGTGAAAGCGGCGCGGGCGAAGGCGACGGTGGGCGAAATTTCCGACGCGCTGGAAAAGGTCTGGGGCCGCCATCGGGCCGAGATCAAGGCGATTTCAGGCGTCTACAAGCGGGAGGTCGGCATGACGTCGCCAGCCGTCGAGCGGATCCGGCATCTGGTCGAGGACTTCGAGACCAACGACGGCCGCCGCCCGCGCATTCTCGTCGCCAAGATGGGACAGGACGGGCACGACCGCGGCCAGAAGGTGATCGCGTCTGCCTTCGCCGATCTCGGTTTCGACGTCGATATCGGCCCGTTGTTCGCGACGCCCGCGGAAGCCGCGCGTCAGGCGATCGAGAACGACGTCCACATCATCGGCGTGTCCTCGCTCGCCGCGGGCCACCTGACCCTCGTGCCGGAGCTGAGAACCGAGCTCGCCAAATACGGCCGCGAGGACATCATGATCGTCGTCGGCGGCGTGATCCCACCGCAGGATTTCGACGCACTGATCGAAGCCGGAGCCTCGGCCATCTTCCCGCCGGGCACTGTGATCGCGGATGCGGCTGCGGACTTGATCGAAGACTTGAACAAGCGCCTCGGCTACGGCCCGAAACAGGCGGCGGAGTAACCCGTCCTTGTCATCACCGGCATCTCGCCCACGTGAGGCGTCTTTCCAGTCGAGATGGCCGGGACAAGCCCAGCGATGACGACGTGCGGTCCGCGCGCGTTGCCCCCTCCCGGTGGGAGAGAGAGTGTATTGCGCCTGTCCGAGCTCCGATTGGTGAGGTCGCTCAGGATTGTCCCGCCCTCACCGCAACAGTCGCAATCCCTGCGCCGATCAGAAGACTACCACCCACCTTGTTCACCGCGCCGATCGCGCGCGGATTGCGCATGACGCCACGGGCCCGTGAGGCGATGAGCGCGTAGGTGAAGGCGTTAGCGAAAGCGAGCACGAGGAAGGTTGCGGCGAAGATGCCGACCTGGGGGAAAAGGTCGGCTCTCGGATCGATGAATTGCGGCAGGAAGGCCACGAAGAAGGTCAGGCCCTTCGGGTTGAGCGCGGTCACAAGCCAGGCATGGCTCAGCATCTTTAGCGAGGACGCCGCATCCGTGCGCGGTTTTGCATCGAGCGTGCCGCCTGCCCGCCAGAGCTTGAGCCCAAGCCAGACGAGATAGGCCGCGCCGACCCATTTGAGGATCGTGAACACCGTCGCCGAGGCGGCGAGCAGCGCGCCGAGACCGAGGAGGGAGAGCGTCATGGCGGTGAAATCGCCAAGCGCAACGCCAATCGCCATCGGCAGCGCCGTGCGCCAGCCTTGCCCGAGCGCATAGGACACCACGAGCAGAATGGTCGGTCCCGGAATCACGAGCAGAATGGCGGAGGCGGCGGCAAATGCGAGCCAGGTTTCAATGGTCATGGCCTCTACCCTCATCAATGTAATGATAGAGCCATAGACAAGACGCGGTGTCGAGGGGGGATACTCCCGTCACTCCGGAGCCGCGTAGCGGGGCCCGGAACCCATAACCGCGGTCGGTTCCGGAGAAGAAACAGCGGTCACCGTTTCGGCAGGGATGGCTTCCGGGCCTCGTTACCGCTCGTCCTGGATGCGCGGCGCGGAGCAAATCCGGGAACAGAGGTGACGGGGAGCGCCCGCGCTTACAGCCGCTCTCGCTCGATCGCCCGCTTCACCACTTGCTGCACGTCCTTATTGGACAGGAAGAGGTCGTGGTTGATGATGCCGCTGCCGAATTCGGAGGCGTCTGCAACGCGCACGCCAAGGGATTCCAGCCGCTCGCGATCCGCCGCGCCCGCGCGCACGATGCCACCGGCAAGACGGCTCGACACGGCAAGCGCCCGGTCATTGGTGGAGCTGATGACGGTGATCTTCTTCGCATCGGGACCGAGGCGCTCAAGCCCGCGTGCGAAAAGGTCGATATCGATGTCGGGAGCAGCCAGAACCACCGCGCCGATGCGTGACATGGCGCTCTCGCCGCCGGCGGCGCGTACCATCCGCAGGGTCTCGAGCGTCAGCAAGGTGCCCATGCTATGCGCGACGATGTTGATGCGCCCACCGCTCTGCGAATTGGCGATGGCGGTCAACAAATCTTCCAGCGCATCGCGGGACCACATCGCGCTTTCGCGGTCGCTCACATAGCTGAAGGTCGAGGCGGCGGACGGCCAGGTGAAAAGGCCGGTCGCGCCGGGGAACTTGATGCCTTCCGAGAGCTCTATCGTCGAGGTCGCGGCCGTCTCGAAGCTTTCCTTGTAACCGTGGATGTAAAGCAGAAGATCGCGCCCGAGCGCCGCCTGCGCGAAGGCCTGCGCCGCGCTCTTCTTGTCGAGGGAATCGACGGCAGAGATGCTCCACCCTCCCGAGGTGACACGGCCGATCAGCGAACGATCCGGCGGGGTCAATCGCGCCTCGGCGAAAACCAGATCGGGCGAACGCTCGCTGGTGAACCAAGGCTTTTGCAGCGCCCCCGCCACCGGCAGCCGCGTCGTCGCGACGAGCAGTGTCGGATCGGTCCGCAATCCAGCGCGCTGCGCGCGCGGTGCGCTCGATCCAGCCACGACAGGCAGCTCCCCACCCAGACACCCCGACAATGCGAGGCAGGCAAGGCCGATGACGGCAAGGCGGGAGACACGGGTTATGGGGGAAAACATGGAGCTAGGGAGGTAAGAGCAATGAAGGGGAGAGCGCTGTGTTGCCCGCGAAGATGGCGAGCACAAGGCGGAGGGAGAACCTTCTCGATTTCCTCTCCCCTCGTGGTGAACGATCGGTTACAGCCGCAGGGAACAATGCTACTCCTCGGACCATGACGAAGGTTGCAAGCCCGAAGCCAAAAGTAACCGCCGAGGCCGTCCGGAAGGGCGACCGCGCGGCACTTGCGCGCGCTATCACCCTGATGGAATCGCGCCGGGCCGACCACCGGGCGGCGGCGCGAGAACTGTTGCAGGAATTGATGGCTCATACGGGCAAGGCCGTGCGCGTGGGAATCACAGGCGTTCCCGGAGTCGGCAAGTCCACCGCCATCGACAGCCTGGGGTCCATGTTGACGGAGAGGGGCCACAAGGTCGCGGTGCTCGCGGTCGACCCCTCCTCCACCCGCAGCGGCGGCGCGATTCTCGGCGACAAGACACGCATGGCGCGGCTCGCAACGGACCCGAACGCCTTCATCCGCCCCTCCCCGTCCTCCGGTACCCTCGGCGGCGTTGCCGCGAAAACGCGGGAGGCGATGCTGCTCTGCGAGGCCGCCGGTTTCGACGTCATCCTCGTCGAGACGGTGGGGGTCGGCCAATCCGAGACCGCCGTCGCCGATCTCACCGATTTCTTCCTCGTCCTCATGCTTCCCGGCGCGGGCGACGAACTGCAGGGAATCAAGAAGGGTATTCTCGAACTGGCCGACATGATCGCGGTCAACAAGGCGGACGATGCGGGCCTGAAGGCAAAGGCCGCCGCCGCCGAATACAGAGCCGCCCTGCACATCCTCACCCCCGCCTCAGAGGCCTGGACACCACCGGTAATGACCGTCTCGGGCCTGACCGGTCAGGGTCTCGACGAACTCTGGAGCAAGGTGCTCGACCACCGCAAGCGCCTGGAAGCGACCGGCGAACTGGCGGCGAAACGGCATGCACAGGACACCAAATGGATGTGGGCCCTCGTGCACGAGCGCCTGCATGACCGCCTGGCGCACGATTCCGCGCTACGCAAACGGGTACCCGAGATCGAGACAGCCATCGCGAAGGGTACACTGTCTCCGGACGCGGGCGCGAGCGAGATTCTGGACCTGCTCGGGCTTTGAGGTCCCCATTGGGCCGGGAGGCCCCTCAGGGGGCTTAGACCCACCTTCGGAGAGGTCCACACACAAAAAATTTCCTGCACCATCTTGCTTGTGAGAGCCCAATCGCACAACGTTACGGAACGTTATAAACTTTCATTTGACCTGGGCATTCCAGGCGCGATTTGGGGGACCACCATGGCGACACCTGTTCTCTGGGGCGAATTTCTCGTCAACACCAAAACGAATGGCGTCCAGAAAGCCGCTCAGCTGCAAGCGCTCGATAATGGGAGATTCCTGGCGGTCTGGCAGGACACCAGCGACTCGGACACCGGTCATGTCAGCGCGATCTATGCGCAGCATTTCTATTCCGGTGCAGTCCCTAACGGCGATCCTATCCGCATCAACACGACGCTCGCCGGCACCAACACGAATCCCGTCGTTACGGCACTGAGTGACGGGCGCCTTGTTTATGCATGGGAACACCACAGCAAGGTCGACGGTTTGGACTACTATTCGATCCGAGCCCGCATCTTCAATGCGAACGGCTCGGCCTATGACGGCGATGGCGACGGGAAGGACGACAACGATTTCGAAATTGCATCGAGCGATGTCGCGCCCTTGACGATGCCGCGTATCGCAGCGCTTCCGAAGAAGGGCTTCGTCATTACTTACACGGACGAGGCGGGCGATGCCAGTGTCAAGGCCGCGGTCTATGGCGCGGACGGGAAGCCGTATGGCGGAACGCAATCGGTCAATGTGGTCACCGACGGCTCGCCGGCTAACTCCTCCCTGATCGGATTGGGCGACGGCCGCTTCATCAGCTTCTATAATGATATGGGTTCCATCCCCGATGCCTCTACGGAGAAGGTGTACGGCCATATCTTTTCGACCAATGGAACGGCAGTCACCGCCGGCAGCCAATTTGAGCTGCCCGAAGCAATCAAAGCGGGCACGCGGCCCTCTGTGACGGCGTTGGCGGATGGGCGTTTTATCGTTACCTGGACCTCGGAAACGGGCGACGGCGACGGCCTTGGCGTGAGGGCCCAGATCTATAAGTCTAACGGTACGGCCGACGGCTCAGCCTTCGTGGTCAACAAGGTCACCGCACGCGGTCAAACCGAGCCGCATGTCACCGCGCTGACGAATGGCGGGTTTGCTATCTCCTATCTGGATTATAGCGAGTTTGAAGTCCCGCAAGTCCGCGTTGCCGTCTTCGACAAGAATAAGAACCACATTGGAAACGACACCGTCGTCAGTAGGTCTTTCGGCGAAGGGGAGCGTGTTGCTCCGACCTTGATCGAACTCAACGATGGTCGGCTGATCGTCGCCTGGGGTGAAAACATCGCTGGCCGCAGCGACGATGCCGACGGCATCCGCGGACAAGTCCTGGATGCCCGCTTCGAGGGGATCAGTCTCCCCGGTTCCGCAGAAAACGATCAATATGTCGGAACCGAATATGACGATTACCTGGGAGGCGGCATCGGCAACGACCATCTCACTGGCAAGGGAGGAAACGACACCCTTGACGGTGGCATCGGCAATGACAGGCTCGACGGCGAGGACGGATCCGACTTACTGGCCGGCGGAGCAGGCGACGACAGCCTTGACGGTGGGGAAGGCAACGACACCCTTGATGGCGGAACCGGTGCCGATCAGATGAAAGGCGGAGCCGGTTCCGATGTACTGACAGGTGGCGAAGGCAACGACACCCTTGACGGCGGAGAGGGTAACGACACCCTTGATGGCGGAACCGGCGCGGATCAGATGAAAGGCGGGGCCGGATCCGATGTACTGGCTGGCGGAGAGGGCAACGACACCCTTGACGGGGGAGAGGGCAACGACACCCTTGATGGCGGTACCGGTGCCGATCAAATGAACGGGGGTGCCGGTTCCGATTCACTGGCCGGCGGAGAAGGCAACGACACCCTTGATGGCGGCGAGGGCAACGACACCCTTGATGGTGGAACCGGCGCTGATCAGATGAATGGGGGCGCAGGTGATGATACCTATTTTGTCGACAATGCCGGCGACGTGATCGTCGAATTTGCAGGCGGCGGCACCGACACGGTCCATACCTCCGTCAGCTACGTCCTCAGTGCAGATATCGAGAATCTCACGGCATCCGGCACCGGGGCCCTGACGCTCACCGGCAACGCGCTCAACAACGTCATCACCGGCAACAATGCAGGGAACGTGATCGATGGTGGAGCCGGTGCGGACGTCATGAACGGTGGCGCCGGCAATGACACGTACTATGTCGACGATGCGGGAGACGTCATTACCGACGCCGGCGGACTGGACACCGTCATGGCAAGCGTCAGCTTCACACTGACAACACCCCTCGAGAATTTGACCGCCGTTGGTTCGGCGGCGCTGGAGCTGACGGGCAACAACGCCAACAACACCATCGTCGGCAATGACGGAGCGAACAAGCTCTCCGGCAAACTCGGCAATGATCTGCTGACCGGCGGCCTTGGGAAGGACATTTTCGTCTTCGACACCAAACCGAATGCGAAGACCAATCTCGACAAGATCGTGGACTTCAACGTCAAGGACGACACGATTCATCTGGCAAAGAGCGTTTTCACCAAGATCGCCAAAAAAGGTGCTCTCGCCAAGGACGCCTTCTGGATCGGCACCAGTGCGCACGACGCGAGTGACCGCATCATCTACGATTCCAAGAAAGGCGTGCTCTACTATGATCCGGACGGCACCGGCGCGGCGAAGGCCGTGCAGTTCGCGACACTCGCCAAGAAGCTCAAGATGACGGAGAAGGATTTCTTCGTCATCTAGCCTGTCGGCAAAGGGAACCCTGAAAGAGCGGGAAGGATATTCACCCGCTCTTTCAGGAGAAATTATTGCAGGAAATCGGGGGCTGTCCGGATCCGACCGACCTCGATTCCGTTCCAGTTCTTGAGCACCGGCTGCGCCAGCGCCTCGACCGTCGCGCGTTCGTTGTCGGAGAGCGGCAGGTAGTGCAGAACGAGACCGGCCATCATGGCCTCGGCGGCTCTCACGCCGCCATCATCCGCCTTCAAGGCGACGCCGTATCCCAGCTCCGGGAATGCCGCGCAATAGACGCCCTCGGCCCCGACCTTCACGAAAGCGCGTTCGCCCAGGATTTCCATTAGCTTCGTGTCGAAACGGCCCGTGCCGGCGACCATGAAGGGATGGCGCGCCACCGCGCGACGGATGCGCTGCGCGGCGATCTGGCCCTCGCGCGACATCCCGACCCCCGTGCCGAATTTCGCGAACCCAAAAGCGAGCGCCGGCAGAGGAATCGCGTAGGTCGGGATCGAGCAGCCATCGATGCCGCCGACTTCGTCAGTATGAGAGGCTCCCGTAAGGTCCTCAAGGGACGCTCGCACGGCGCGTTGCACCGGGTGGCCGGCCGTCACATAGCCCTTCGGATCCTCAGCCATCCCGCAAGCGAGGCAGATGAACCCCGCGTGCTTGCCTGAACAATTATTGTGGAGCGCGCTCGGTTGCTGGCCCTGCGCAGCCAGAGCCCGGTTGGCAGCCTCGCCCATCGGCCAATGCACGCCGCATTCGAGGCATGCTACCTCTTTTCCGGCCTTCGCCAGCATGGCTTCGGCAACCGCCGCATGCTCCGGCTCTCCCGAATGGGAGGCGCAGGCGAGCGCGATCTCTTCGTCGGTGAGGCCATACTTGTCCGCAATCCCGGTCTCCACCAGAGGCATGGCTTGGAGCGCCTTCACGGCGGAACGCGGGAAAACCCGCCGCTCCACATCCCCCAGGGACAACACCGTCGAGCCATCGGCATCGATGACCGCAATGCTGCCGCGATGGCGCGATTCGACCAGATTTCCGCGCGTGACCTCGACGAGAAAAGGATTATCCATAGGCGACCTCACGTTGAAGGGCGGTGTTTTGTCCGCAGGCGGCCCGGAAGTCAAAGGGATCATTGTTTCAAAAAGGTCGCAGATGCCGTGTATCCGGGCTCTCAGGCTCCGGGTTGCAGCTTGGCCCTTGCCCCCTTAAACCCTGTTTCTAGTAAATCGGAGAGATCTTGATGCGTGTTGCGATGATTGGAGCGGGCTATGTGGGCCTCGTCTCCGGTGCCTGCTTCGCGGATTTCGGCCACGACGTCTGTTGCGTCGACAAGGACCCAGCCAAGATCGATGCCCTGAACCGGGGAGAAATTCCGATCTTCGAGCCGGGCCTGGCCGAACTCGTCGCCAAGAATGTGCGTGAGGGGCGCCTGACCTTCGCTGGCGACCTCTCGGATGCGGTGAAGAGCGCGGAAGCGGTGTTCATCGCCGTCGGCACGCCCTCTCGACGCGGCGACGGGCATGCGGATCTGACTTACGTCTATCAGGCAGCCCGAGACATCGCCGCCGCCATGGACGGCTATACGGTGGTGGTCACCAAATCGACCGTGCCGGTCGGCACCGGCGACGAGGTGGAGCGGATCATCCGTGAGACCCGTCCCGACGCGGATTTCGCCGTGGTTTCGAACCCGGAATTCCTGCGCGAAGGCGCGGCGATCACGGACTTCAAACGCCCCGACCGCATCGTCATCGGCACCGAGGACGAGCGTGCCAAGGGTGTCATGACGGAAATTTATCGCCCGCTCTATCTCAACCAGTCGCCCCTGCTCGCCATGTCGCGGCGCACGGCGGAATTGACGAAATACGCCGCCAACGCCTTTCTCGCCACCAAGATCACCTTCATCAACGAGATCGCCGATCTGTGCGAGCAGGTCGGCGCGAACGTGCAGGACGTGGCGCGCGGCATCGGCCTCGACAACCGCATCGGGTCGAAATTCCTTCACGCAGGTCCCGGCTATGGCGGCTCATGCTTTCCAAAAGACACGCTGGCCCTGATCAAGACGGCTCAGGACTACGAGGCCCCGATCCGCATCGTCGAGACGGTGGCCGCTGTGAACGCTCAACGTAAGCGCGCCATGGGCCGCAAGGTCGTGGCGGCCTGCGGCGGCTCGGTGCGCGGCAAGACGATCGCGGTTCTCGGGCTGACGTTCAAACCCAACACGGACGATATGCGGGACGCCCCCTCCATCGACGTGATCACGACCCTGCAGGACGCGGGGGCGAATATCCGCGCCTATGATCCCGAAGGCATGGAAGCCGCCAAGGCCGTGCTGACGAATGTGGACTACGCCAAGGATGCCTATGATTGTGCGCGCAACGCCGATGCGCTCGTCATCGTAACCGAATGGGACCTGTTCCGCGCGCTCGATCTGACCCGCCTGAAGGCGGCATTGGCCGAGCCCGTGGTCGTGGACCTGCGCAACGTCTACCGCCCGGACGAAATGCAGCGGCGCGGCTTTACTTATATGAGCGTCGGGCGGTTGTGAGTTCTGACCGGGAGCGATCGGCACACGAACTCTCTCGTGGCCTTAACTCCCGCCCTATTATTTAACACCAGCGAGATTTGGAGCGGCCCATGCAGACCTTCTTCGTCGAGATCAAATGCAAACTCGGCAAGACCTATAACGTGGCGAACATTCTCGCCGACCGTGAAATCGCGTCCGAGATTTACTCGACGGCCGGCAACTACGACATCCTGGCCAAGTTTCACGTGGATGACGGCGTCGATATCGGGCACTTCATCGCAGAGAATGTGCAGTCGATTTCCGACATCGCCGACACTCGCACGATCATCACGTTCAAGGCGTTCTAGAGCCCTTCCGATCGATTGAATCGGACACGGCATCTACCTCGCGGACCTGGTCCCTACATCTGCTGAGAGTGCCTGGATCACCGCACGACAGCGTTCGCCTGTTGCGTCCTCTCCGACATGCGCGACACCTCCGCGAGGTAAGGGCCTATATCTTCGTAGCGGTCCATCCGCCTGACGATCTTTGAATCGATCTTGTTGTAGAACTCGGCGACGCTGACAGCGCGTCGCTTTCGGCCCCGACCTTCCATGAACAAGCCGGTATTGGCCCTGGCCGCTTTGGGAAAGAGCTTCGACGCCTTCATGTTGGGGTCCTTGTCCAGGACCTCCAGGAACCGCACGGCGCTCCCCGCTCCCAGGAAGTGGGCAATGTAGAGTTCGGCCTCGGACAGCTCCCTCTCGCCCTGCGCCTGTAATGCGCGCTCCACATCCTTGATGAGTTCACCCGCCATGAGCGCGGAGAAATATGGATCGCAGCGCAGGCTCATGATCCATTCGCGGTTCTTTCTGTTGTCGACGACCGGGTCTCCATCAACCATGCGGATGGCTTCCGCCGCCGCCGAGAAACCGTAATCGCTGGCGTGGTTGAACACTGTCTCGAGCCAAGTGCTGTCGATAAACTGGAACAGGCCTTCGGCGGTCGAGGTCGGTGCCTTGGCCTCCGGCGAAAGGCTCGATTCCACGTCGGCGAGCGTCATCATGTAAACCGGGTCGACCCCCGTCACGCGGGCTGCTTTAAGTATGGAATGGACCAGCCACCGGGGCACATTCCGCCCGCTGAAGGGGATGATCTCATCGGGGTTTTCGACCGGATATTCCGCGACAACGGATGGCGCGACAGGCGTCGCCTGAGGCTGCTCGGGGCGCACAAACGCGGTTTCGAGGATCGCGCTGAAGAGCTCGGGATTGCTTGCGAGCGCGGGCGTATCATCCACGCGGACGTCGACATCTGGCAACGCCGGAGCCAACGGTCTCGCCATGAGCGCGCTGGGCAAGGTCGCGACCGCGGCGGGAGCCGCCGTCATCCCCTGAAATCCGATCATCAGGCCCGCCGCTGCGAGGAGACGGCACGTATGGCCGCGCGCCCATTTTCCAACGGGCCCGGCTCCCTCGTTCGATACACCTTCTTTCTGCAACCCGGCGCCGTCTTTGCCGGAAGAGACTTGGTGTCGCCCATAGCTCGTGCGCGCAACCTGGACAGGCTGCGGCAGCGTCGCGCCTTGCAGCGTGCTCGCATTGGTCGGCATCATTTTTTCCCACACGATCAGACCGGGCGGTCGGATCGTTCCCTTGTGTCTTTATGGACAAGGCTTGGCGGGAAGATGTGTCGAGAATCGGTCAGCTTGACCGTAAGGGGGAAGCGAAGCCAGCCTCGGGAACCGCTTAGCTTCCTCAGAAACCCTTATTTTTCAACAAAACTCAGGATGACGATTGTGCGACAAGCTGAGCATTTGTCTGCTCCAGGCGCTGCGCCAATTCCCGCATGACAGCCAGTGACATCTGCGGAAATTGCGCCAAAAGTTCGAGAAAAACCCGTTTGTCGATGCGCAAGGCGGTCGTTGGTTCGGCGGCCATGATGGTGGCGGAGCGCGGCGTATCGGACAGAATGCCCATCTCGCCCACAAGGGCGTTGCCTGAAAGTTCCGCCACCTGGATCTCGCCGTGGGGCGTGTTGAGCAGCACATTCGCCCGTCCGTCGAGGATCACGTAAGCCGCGTCGGAAGCATCGCCCTGCGAGAAGAAGCGCTGCCCGTCGGCGAACTGCACCCGCTCACTGGTGAAGGCGAGAAGCTTCAGACGGGCCGGATCGATATCCCGGAACATCGGCACCTGCCGCAAGGATTGAACCTCGGCCTCAAGGGTCATGCCACCTCTCCTGCTATCCGTGGTGCGGCCTCCGGCTTGGTGTTTCTCACCCCGGGAGCCGGACCGCCTCGTTCTTCTGTCGTAATCTGTCCGTCGCGAAATCGCATCAGAATATCGAAGTTATCGGCCTGTCGATCGTTCGGAAGCACCATGAACAGGCTTTGTTGTTCAAAAAGATCGATCAAAAGGTCAATCATCTGCTGGGAGCGCGTCTCATCGAAGGGCGCGAGCGCACCATCGATGACGAGGATGTCCGGCTTTTTGACCAGACAGCGGGCAAGATTGATGCTCGCGCGCTCCTGCGACGTCAGGAGGCGTCCGGCGGTACCGACCTGATGGTCGAGGCCGATCCGCTCGATGTCCTCCCGCAATCCGAGTTCGCGGACAACGGTTGAGATCGCCTCCGCGACACGCTGCCGGGCATTGGCGACGCGGTAGCTGACGCGGCCGAAAAGAAGATTGTCCCGCACGGGCGCGGCGGCGCAGACGCGCTCCTGATCATAGAACTCCACCCCCCTCACCTCGGCGTTTTCCAGTGTCTCCCGCACGAGGGCGCGAGCCCGTACCAGGCGGAGTTTCAGCTCGTCGTCGAGCAGCCCGAGACGATGCCTCGCCTCGATATAATCCAACGGCAGGGAGAGAAGCTTGGTCCGGTCTTCCCTGCCGAGGGCCTCCGTTCTCCTGCGACGTCGCAGGATGGCCTCGAAGTCGGGCAATTCGTCCGCCCCGATGAAGGAGAACTGCTCGAAAAGGGAGTGGCCCGGCGGCAGACCCTCGAAGATTTCGGTCATGGTCTCGGCGATCTGCAAACCCATCGAGACGAGATCGTCCGTCAGCCCGGCTCGATCGATCGCCCCGCTAAAATCACTGTTGGATGCAAGGCTGCGCCCCATGAATTCATCGGCGACCGGCACGCCGAACAGAAGGTTCTCGGCGATCGTCGCCTGGTCGTTATAGCGGTCCGGATCGAAGGGGACGACGAGATCCGCCATTCCGCTCGCCTGGAACGTTTCGCGCAAACGCCGGCGTGCCTCGACGATCCGCTCCGCCACGTGCGGATAGCGCTCGGGGTCGATCCAGCCCGCCAGGCCGAACAGGTAGATTTCGTTGCCCATGCCGATGCGATTCAGCAATTCGACCAGCACGTGATCCAGATGGTCCTCGTCCCTCACGCCGATCTGATCGTAATCGATCCATTGATCGGCGATGTCGTCGAGCGGATTTCCCGTCCGGATGGCCTCGGCGATCCGGCGATCGGCTTTACGCCTGGCGTCCTCGGCATTCTGGACCGGCCGTGCGCGCAGGCCATAAATGAGATTCTCTCGGATACTGCCGGGAAAGAGGATCGGGTCGAGACCCGCATAGGCGATCCGACGGCCAGCGATGGACGTCGGAAGCTGCATCAGATCGCGATTGCCGATGCGGATCTGCCCGCCGAAGCCGGGCATGCGCCGAGCGATGATCCGCGCCATGACGCTCGCGGCTGCGCCCCCGTTGGCGATCATGGCGACATGAACAGGGAGTTCCAGGCGGAACGAGGCTCCATCCAGAACCATGCCGCCATGAGGGTCCGTCACCCGGAGGCCTTCCGCCACAAGCAGCCCGGTAAGCGGCTCGTCCTGGACTTCGGCAAGGCGCGCCTCGATCAGCGGGGCTAGCCGCTCGTCGGCGAAGTGTTGGGTGACCTGGTCGTATTTCACCTGCACGTCGAGACGCTGTTGATCCCAGTCGATCAACTCCTTCAAGGGCGGCGGCAACTCGCGATATGCGCTGATGACGGCCACGAGCTGACCGATATCGAGCGTGCCGCGCAACGCGAAATAGCCGCCGACCGCGTAGAAGAAGAACGGAGTCAGCTGGGACAGGAAATTGTTGAGGAATTTGACGACGAATTTGCGGTTGTAGATCCGGACGCGCAGATCGTAGAGCGTGAAAAGCCGGTTGCCGATCTCGGCCCGCTCCCAGTCATAGGCGTTGTGCACATGCACAACCTCGATGCCGTCGAGAACCTCGCCGACGCGCCCCGCCAACTCGCGGGAGGCCAGCTGGCGCTCCTTGCCGAGGACAAGCAGTTCACGCCGCAGCCGAGGGATGATGATCAGTTGAATCGCCACCACGGCGAGCGCCATCAGTCCGAGCCAGACATTCTGCACCATGATGAAGAACAGGGCGGTCAAGGCCTGCATGCTGAGGAAGACCGGGGTGATGAAGGCATCCCCGATAAACCCTCCGATCGGCTCCACCTCATCCTTGATGATGGTGGCGGTCTCGGACGACTTCACCGTGCGCAGGGCGTCCGGCGTGAAACGCAGCACCATCGTGAAGAGGTCGAAGCGCAGGCGGCGCAGCATCCGCTCGCCCAGCACGCCCTTGGCGACGTTGATCCAGTATTTGAACGCGCCATTGATGATGACGAAAAGCAGGAAAAGGCAGGACAGCCCGAGGAGCAGGCCGACACGACTGAGTTGAAAACCTTCGAAGAGAGGGGTCGAGCCCCCACCGAGCCAGTCCGGCCAATGCCAGGTCAGCTTCAGGAATGGCGCGGTGGCGTTTCCGTCCTTGAAAGCCTCACCCTGGATCGCCTGGTTCACAATCTGGCGAGGCAGGTCGAGCGACAGGAAATAGAACGGCTGCGAGGCAAGAACCACTGCGCAGACGATCATTTGGTCGCGTTTCGAATGCGTCCAGATGTACCGAAAAAGACTTTTTTCCATCAGCGGGACGATACCATCTTCACTCTCATGGACGATACCTCTTTCCGTTTGGGAAGGCCGCCTTAATTTGAAGGCGGGGGCTATTGCAACGGTAGAGATCGGTGCCCTAAGTCAATTGACCTAACGTCAACAGATACCTCCTACCTGCTAAGGGACGCCCGCATGGCAGACCTGGTCATGGACTTCAAGACCGACGCCGCCCCCAGAAAGGCTGCGGCCGGGCGCTACGACGGCGCGAGAGTCCTTATTTACAGTCACGATACCTTCGGGCTCGGGCATCTACGCCGGTCTCGGGCGATCGCGAACGCGATCGTCGAGGACGGCTCGAATGCCTCCATCGTGATCATCTCGGGCTCGCCGGTCATCGGAAATTTCGAGTTCGGCAGCGGGGTCGACTACATTCGCATTCCCGGCGTGACGAAGCTGCCGGATGGCGACTATCGCAGCCTGAACCTCAATGTGGACCTGGAGGAAGCGGTCGGCCTGCGCCAGGACCTGATTCTGCAGGCCGTCAAATCGTTCCGGCCCGATGTCTTCATCGTCGACAAGGAGCCGACGGGCTTCCGCGGCGAGGTTTTGCCCGCCCTCGACTATCTCCATGGCTCCCATTGCCGCCTTGTCCTGGGCATCCGCGACGTCATGGACGAACCCGCCCTCCTGGTTCCGGAGTGGGAGCGCAAGGACGCCAAGGAAGCTTTGATTCGCTATTATGACGAGATCTGGGTCTACGGCCTCAAGGACGTCTATCAGCCCCTCGCCGCCCTGGACCTTCCGCCCCATGTCGAGCGGCGCATCACCTACACCGGGTATCTGCGCCGGGAAATGCCCGCAACCCCGTCCCTGACACGCTATCCGAAGATCACGAGGCAGCCCTTCATTCTCGTGACCACCGGCGGCGGTGGTGACGGGGACGATCTGATCGATTGGGTGATTTCGGCATACGAGGCCGACAAGGCCTTGGACATGCCGTCGTTGATCCTGTTCGGTCCCTTCATTGACCGGGACAAGCGACGCTCCTTCATGGAGCGCATAAACCGGCAATCGAAACTCGACGCTCTGTCCTTCGACAACAAGATCGAACTGCTGATGCAGAAGGCGGAGGCCATCGTGGCCATGGGCGGCTACAACACGTTTTGCGAAGCCCTGTCTTTCGACAAGCGCACCCTGATCGTGCCGCGCACCCGCCCCCGGCTGGAGCAGTATATCCGCGCCGTAGAAGCGCAGCGGCTCGGTCTCGTCCGGATGCTGAGCGACTACAACGAACCGCGCACGCCCGAGCGCATGGCGGCGGCACTCCGGAGCCTGTCCTCGCAGCCACGGCCGTCAGAAGTGGTGATCCCCGGCCTCCTCGACGGTCTTGACCAGGTGCAGGCGCGGCTTATGGCTTTGATTGAGCCGAACCACACCCATGTCCCCGCCTTTCATCAGGCGGCCGAGTAACATTCAGGATGCACCCTTCGAGCGAAGCCCGACGGATCGCCGTCGTTGTAAAAGGATATCCGCGCCTATCCGAGACGTTCATCGTCCAGGAAATTCTCGCGCTCGAAGAGCGTGGCCTGGAGCTTGAGATCTGGTCTCTCCGTCATCCGACGGAGCGGGCCGTGCATCCCATGAACCGGAAGATCAAGGCGCCCGTCACCTATCTGCCCGAGTATCTCTACGAGGAGCCCCTGCGCGTGCTCCGCGGGGCGTTCTGGAGCCTGAAGCAACCCCGCTTCGGAGCCTTGACGCGCGCTTTCTGGAGAGACCTGCGGCGTGACTTCACAGCTAACCGGGTCCGGCGTTTGGGGCAGGCTTTCGTCATGGCCCGCGAGATGCCGGCCGAGGTCGGGCATCTGCATGTGCATTATCTCCACACGCCCGCTTCCGTCGTCCGCTACGCGGCTCTCCTGACGGGCAGGCCATGGACCTTCTCCGCCCACGCCAAGGACATCTGGACCACACCGGATTGGGAAAAGCGCGAAAAGCTCGCGGAGGCCCGCTGGGGTGTGACCTGCACGGCGCAGGGCGCGGAGAACCTCAAGGCATTGAGCCCCTCGCCCGATCACGTCTCTCTGGTCTATCACGGGCTCGACCTTTCCCGCTTTCCCGCGCCGCCGGAGGCTCACTCCGCGCGCGATGGCTCGAACCCCGCCGATCCCGTCCGCATCGTCTCGGTCGGGCGAGCCGTGGCGAAGAAGGGCTTCGACGACCTGATCAAGGCGCTCGCCGCACTTCCTCCGGGCCTGCATTGGCGCTTCGCCCATGTGGGCGGCGGGGAGCTGATGAACGTGTTGAAGGCGCAGGCACAGCACGCCGGCATCGCCGACAAGGTGGCGTTTCTGGGCGCGAAAGCGCAACCCGACATCATCGCGCTGCTGCGCGAGGCCGATATGTTCGTCCTCCCTTCCAAGAAGGCCGCGTCCGGCGACCGGGACGGGTTGCCGAACGTCCTCATGGAGGCGGCAAGCCAAAAGCTTCCGCTGGTCGCGACGGATTTTGCCGGCATTCCCGAATTCATCCGCGACGGCATTGAGGGACAACTCGTTCCGCCGGGGGATTGGGAAGCGCTCTCGAACACGCTGAACCTCCTGACCCGCGACCCTGAACGGCGCCAAGCCCTCGGAACAGCTGCCTTCGAGCGTCTGCGGCACGACTTCTCCATGGAGGGAGGCATCGATGATCTCGAAAGGCGGCTCCGAGCCGCGATCGAAATCAGCGTGAGAGAGCCGGTGCCCGCGTGAACATCTCAAGGCCCGTCGCGTTCTACGCACCCTTGAAGAGCCCGGACTCCCCCTCCCCTTCGGGCGACCGCACCATGGCGCGCCTGCTGATGAAGGCGCTGGATCAGGCGGGCTTTCCTCCCGTCCTCTCCAGCGACCTGCGCACCCTCGACAAGGCGGGAGACCCGGCGGCCCAGGAGCGGATCAGAGAGCAATCGCTTGAGATCGCGTCAGGCCTGATCACGCGATACCGCGACCTCCCGAAGGATCGGCGGCCGCGCCTCTGGTTCACCTACCACGTCTATTATAAAGCGCCGGACTGGATCGGCCCTCGCGTCGCCGACGCCCTGCACATTCCCTATGTCATCGCGGAAGGATCAAGAGCAGCAAAGCGCGCTGACGGCCCCTGGTCTTTCGCTCATCAGGGGGCCGAAGCAGCCCTTGACCGCGCCGACGCGATCTTCGTCATGACGGCGCTCGACCGCGAGGCGCTGGACGCGGCGAGACCGTCCCATCAGGCCCTCTTCGACCTGCCGCCTTTTCTCGACGCGCGGGAGTGGCCGCAAGTGCCTACGCAGCCTCCTCGCAATCATGCAGAGCCGCGTCTCCTCGCCGTCGCCATGATGCGTGAGGGCGACAAGCTTGCCTCGTACCGGACCCTCGCGGCCTCACTCGAAAACCTGCGCCTCCAACCCTGGACGCTCGACATCGTCGGGGACGGCGCGGCGCAAGGCGAAGTCACACGGTTGTTTGCGCCATTCGGCCAGCGTGTACGCTTTCACGGACAGGTCGAGAGCAAGGCGCGGTTGCGCGAGCTTTACGAACAAGCGGATCTCTTTGTCTGGCCCGCTGTCAACGAAGCCTACGGAATGGTCCTGCTGGAAGCCCAACTCTTCGGATGCCCGGTTGTGGCGGGAGCCTATGGCGGCGTCGCGAGCGTGGTCGAGGATGGGGAGACCGGGCTGCTGACGACGCCACCTGGAGACGCCAACGCCTTTTCCGATGCGGTGAGGACGCTCCTCCTGGACCACGACAGGAGACGGCGCCTCGGCTCCGCCGCTCGTCGCTTTGTTGTGGAGGAGCGTAGTCTGGAGCAGGCCTCTGTGCGGCTGCGCACGGCGCTCGTCTCGATCCTGTCGAAGATTGAAGCATGAGCATGCGCGTCCTGATCGCCGTCACGCATCTTCTCGGGGCTGGCCATCTGACCCGAGCCGCCGCCTTGGCGAGGGCCTTCGCGAAAGCGGGGCATGCGATCACGCTCGTCTCCGGCGGAAGCCGGATACAGCTGATTGCACTTGATGGCGTCTCATTCGTTCAGCTGCCGCCCGTGAAAACCGTCGGCACGGACTTCAGGGCGCTATTGGACGAAAGCGGCGCGCCAATCGATGAAAAGCGCCTGACCGAACGCCGCGATCTTCTGCTCAAGACCTTTCACGCCACCCGACCAGACATTCTCATCACCGAGCTTTTCCCCTTCGGCCGCCGCGTGCTCGCGAACGAATTCGGCGCGCTCGTCGATGAAGCGCGTCGCCAGTCTCCCCCTCCGCTCGTCTTGTGTTCGATCCGCGATATTCTCGTCGCCCCGACAAAGCCCGAACGGGTTGCCGAGATTCATGCGCGGCTTATTCGGGATTACGATGCCGTGCTTGTCCATGGCGACCCGAGGCTCGCTCCGCTGGAGGCGTCCTGGCCCGTGGACGATGAGATCCGCCCCCTGCTGCGATATACCGGCTATGTGGACGAGAACGACGCGCCTGTCCCCGACGATGCGCGAAACGGCATCGTCGTCTCGGGAGGCTCGAGCGCCGCGAGTCTTCCGCTCTATCGCGCGAGCATCGAGGCGGCGCGCCTCATCCCGGACAGGTCCTGGCGCATCCTGATCGGACCGGGTGTCGCGGAGACGGATGTTCAATCGCTTCGGGCGGGAGCCCCCCCCCACGCAAGCGTGGAACGAGCGCGGCCTGATTTTCGCGCTCTGTTATCCAAAGCCAAGCTTTCGGTCAGTCAGGCGGGCTACAACACGGTCGTCGACATCCTCCGCGCCGGTGTGAGGCCGGTGCTTGTGCCATTCGAAGCGGGCCACGAGACGGAGCAACGTCTGCGCGCCGAGCGCCTCAAGGCCATCGGCCTTGCCGAAATCATCCCCGAAGACATCCTGTCGCCGGGGCGCCTCGCCGAAGCCGTCCGCGGGGGGCTTGCGCGCGTCTCGTCGGAGGCTCCCGATCTGTCCCTCGACGGGGCGCGGCAAAGCGTCGCCATCGTCGAGGGTATCGACCTCGCTGCGCCAGCGCGACAACGGACCTTCGACTGGTCGCAGCTTTCGCAGGCGATCAATCGCGCGAAGGATAGGGGTTGCCCCATCGGTTTCTGGTGGCGAGATGACGACGCGGTGGCGCATACACCCGCGCTGGAACGCCTTCTCGGCCTCGCTCGTCGGTATGACGCCGGAATGGCGCTCGCCGCGATCCCGCAAGCCCTGAACCCCTCTCTCGTCCAGCGTCTGGAAACTGAAGGCAATGTCTTCGCGCTCGTCCACGGGGCGAGCCACGCCAATTACGCGCCGAAGGGCGAGAAGAAGGCCGAGTTCGGCGATCATCGTCCCGTCGAGGCCATGGCCGACGAGGCTGGACAGGCATTGCAGACCGCAAAGGCGGCCCTGGGCGACAAGCTGCTACCCGTTTTCGTGCCGCCCTGGAACCGGATTTCAACCGGGTTGGTGCCCTTCCTGCCTCGCAAAGGCTATCAGGCCCTTTCAACCTTCAAGGATCGGGACACGCCGCACCCGACCAAAAATCTGCTTCAGATCAACACCCATATCGACCCGATCGATTGGCATGGCTCGCGCAGCCTCGTTGAGCCCGAAAGGACCGTCGCCAGACTCGCGGAGGCGGTTGACCGACGCGTCGAGGGAACGGCGGACAGGAACGAGCCGATCGGCGTCCTGACCCATCATCTCATCCACGACGACGCGATCTGGTCGTTCTGCGAGCGGCTGATGGCCTATTTCGCCGCAAGCGGCATCCATTTCTTGCGGATAGACGAGTTGTTTCGTAACCCAGACAGGATCACGGTTGGGACCTGACGCGTTATGCTCAAGGCCATTGGAGGAGCTCATGGATACGCCGCTCCTGTCGATCCGTCAGCTGACGGTCGATTTTATGACCGAGACCGGAGACTTCCGGGTGGTGAACGGATTGTCTTTAGACATTCCGAGGGGCAAGACCGTGGCTCTCGTGGGGGAATCCGGCTCCGGTAAATCCGTGACGGCGCAAGCCATTCTCCAGATCCTGTCGAAGAAGGCCCACATCTCGGGCGGCTCCATCGTCTTCAATGATGCGGTCAGCAACGCCACGCTCGATATTGCCGCGCTTGGCGCCGAGAGCGACGCCATGCATGCGCTGCGCGGCGGACGTATCGCCATGATCTTCCAGGAGCCGATGACATCGCTCTCGCCGCTCCACACCATCGGCGATCAGATTTCCGAAGCGCTTGTCATCCATGCCCGTGTCAGCCGCGCCGAGGCGCGCGAGCGGACAATCGATGCGCTGGCCCGGGTGGGTTTTCCCGACCCGAAACGTGCCTTGAGCACGTACCCGTTCGAGCTCTCCGGCGGGTTGCGGCAACGCGCCATGATCGCCATGGCGCTCATCACCCGCCCTGCCCTTCTCATCGCGGACGAACCGACGACCGCACTCGACGTGACGACGCAGGCCCAGATCCTCGATCTCATCAAGGAATTGCAAACCGAAACCGGCATGTCGGTGCTGCTCATCACTCACGATCTCGGGGTGGTGGCGAATGTCGCCGACGAGGTCGTGGTCATGTATCGCGGCCGGGTCATGGAGGCGGGCTCGCGGGAAGACATTTTCCGCAACCCGCAACACCCCTATCTCCAGGCGCTCATGCGCGCCGTGCCGCGCTTCGCCATGGCCGTCGACGAGCGCCTGACTCCGATCCGGGAAATCAAAAGCGCCACTCTCGCGAACGCACACGCACCCGAGCGGATCGAACCCAAGGGCCCGATCCTGAAAGTAGAGAATCTGACGAAGAGCTATACCCTCCGCTCGGGCTGGTTCTCCGGCAAGATCAGGACAATCCGGGCCGTCAACGACGTCAACCTCTCCCTGCCGACGGGCACGACGCTCGGCCTCGTCGGTGAGTCAGGCTGTGGCAAGACGACCGTTTCCAAAATGATCATGCGGGCGATGCATCCGGATTCCGGGCGCGTTCTGTTCGATAATGGCACGGGTCCGCGCGATGTCTTCGAGCTGGAGGGTGCCGCGCTCACCGAATATCGCCGCTCCGTGCAGTTCATCTTCCAGGACCCGTTCTCGTCGCTCAATCCGCGCATGACGGTCTACGAAATCCTAACCGAGCCCTTGCGCATCCACGACATCGGCACTCCGGACGAACGCTACGCGCGGGCCACGCAATTGCTCGACATGGTCGGGCTCGATAAGCGTTCCTTGCGGCGCTACCCGCATTCCTTCTCCGGCGGCCAGCGCCAGCGTCTCGGCATCGCGCGGGCGCTCGCGCTCGAACCGCGCGTGTTGCTCTGCGACGAGCCGGTATCCGCCCTTGATGTGTCGGTGCAGGCGCAGGTGCTGAACCTGCTGAAGGATCTCCAATCGGCGCTCGGGCTGTCGTATCTCTTCGTGTCGCACAATCTCGCGGTGGTGGACTACATCGCCGATACGATTGCGGTCATGTGCCGGGGCTACATCGTCGAAGAAGCGCCAAAGACTTCTCTCTTCCGGAACCCGGTTCACCCTTACACGCAAGCACTGCTCGCCGCCGTGCCGGATCCTGACATCGACCGGCCGCTCGATTTCGAGAAGTTGCGCGCGGACCGTTTCTCCAATCCTTCGCAATGGCCCGCCCCCTTCCGCCTGCTGCAGGGCGAGGCGGGTGTCATGAAAGAGATCGAGCCCGGTCATAAGGTGCGTCTGGGAAGCCAGGCCGCAGAGGAGGCAGCGTGATGTTGACGAGGATCAGCACGAAGACCGTGTGTCTGGCCGCCGTTTTCGTTCTCCTGTCGCTGCCGGCCTTCGCGGAACGGTTCAGTGAGCCGCCGTTCTTCGCGGAGAAGGTGCTTCAGGGCAAGATGCCGCCGCTTGAGGAGCGTATTCCGAAGACGCCGCTTCTCTCCGATCCCGAGGGCGGCCGCGACGGCCATTATGGCGGCGACATCGTCACCCTCGTGCCTCGCGCCCGCGACATTCGCTACATCTCCGCCTACACCTACACGCGGCTCGTCGGCTACGACCGAGACGTGAAACTCAAGCCGGATCTTGTCGAGAAGGTCGAGAGCGACGGCGACCGCGTTATCACCTTCACCTTGCGCGCCGGCCATCGCTGGTCGGACGGATCTCCCTTCACGGCGGAGGATTTCCGCTACTATTGGGAGGATGTGGCCCTCAACAAGGACCTCTCCCCCGCGGGCCCACCCGAATTCATGATGGTGGACGGCAAGTTGCCGCGCTTCGAGGTGCTCGATGCGCGCACCATCCGATACTCCTGGGACCGTCCCAACCCGCGCTTCCTGCCCCAACTCGCGGGGCCGCTCGATCCCGGCATCTACCGCGCATCCGCCTATCTGAAGCGCTTCCACGCGAAATATGCCGACAAGGCGCAGCTCGAAGAACTGGCGAAGAAACAGAAACTGAAATCCTGGGCGGCCCTGCACAACCGCATGGACGACATGAAGGAGCAGACGAATCCCGATCTGCCGACTCTCATGCCTTGGCGCGTGATCAATGCGTCGCCCGCGACGCGCTTCATCTTCGAGCGCAATCCCTATTACCACCGCGTCGACAGCAAGGGGCACCAGCTTCCCTATGTAGACCGCATCATCATGGATGTCGCGTCCGGTGGATTGTTTGCGGCAAAAGCCAATGCGGGCGAAGCCGATCTCCTGTTCCGCGGCCTGTCGATGAACGATGTGCCGGTGCTGAAGGAGGGCGAGAAGGCGCATCGATACAGGACACTGCTCTGGCCCTACGCGCGCGGGACCGAGCTGGCGCTCTATCCCAACCTCAACACCACCGACCCGGTCTGGCGCAAACTCAATCGCGATGCGCGCTTCCGCAGGGCATTGTCCTTCGGCATCGACCGCAAGACGTTGAACAACGCGCTGCTCTTCGGTTTGGGAACCGAGGGCAACAATACGGTCATGCCGGAGAGCCCGCTTTTCTCGCCAGAGCTGCGCAGTACCAATGCCCACTATGATCCTATCCTCGCGTCAAAGCTTCTCGATGATATCGGGCTGACCAAGCGCAACGGAGCGGGCATCCGCCTCTTGCCCGATGGCCGCGAGCTTGAGATCATCGTCGAGACGGATGGCGAAAGCAGTCTGATCGTGGACGGGTTGACCTTGATCGGCGAGTTCTGGCGCGAAATCGGCGTAAGGCTCTTCGTGAAGCCACAGGACCGGACCGTCCTGCGCAACCGCGCTTTCGCAGGCCTGCCGATCATGACGGCTGGCCAGGGGTTCGACAACGCGATCCCGACCGACGTCATGCCTCCGACCGAATTCGCACCCATGCGGCAGGACAATCTCGCCTGGCCGAAATGGGGCCAATACATCGAGACAAAGGGCAAGAACGGTGAGGCGGTGGACCTGCCGGAAGCAAAGCGTCTGCTCGACCTCTACAATGTCTGGATGGATACCGCGGACGACCTCGTGCAAACCGATGCCTGGCGCGAGATGCTGCGCAACCACGTCGAGAACCAATGGACCATCGGCACGATTGCGGGAGCCCTGCAGCCGATCGTCGTCCGCGACGGACTGGAAGGCCTGCCCGACCGGGCCATCTATAGTTGGGAACCGACCGCGATGATCGGCATCTATCGGCTCGATGAAATGTTCTGGAGCAAGCCCGCTGCCAAAGAGGCGCGCCGATGATCCGCTTTCTGTTGCGCCGCGTCGTCACGATGGCCGTAACGCTTCTGATCATCTCGGCGCTTGTGTTCTTCATCATCAAGCTGCCGCCAGGGGATTTCCTCACCAACCAGATCGCTGAACTCAGGGCGCAAGGCGAAACCGCCTCTATCGCCAAGGCTGAATTTCTCATCAAGCAATACGGACTCGACCGCCCGGCCTGGGAGCAATATCTCGTCTGGATCGGCGTGATGCCGGGCCCCAACGGCTTTTCCGGCCTGCTTCAGGGCGATTGGGGCTGGTCGTTCGAGTACGACAAGCCGGTGACCGAGGTTGTCGGTGACGCGCTATGGCTGACGCTTCTCGTCAATCTTGCCGTCGTGATCTTCATCCACCTCGTGTCGATTCCCATCGCGATCTATTCGGCGACGCGGCAATATTCGGTCGGCGACTACGTCGCCACCTTCATTGGTTATATCGGCCTTGCGACGCCGAGTTTTCTGCTTGCGCTAATCCTGCTCTATTACGCGAACCGTTGGTTCGGCGTGTCCATCGGCGGTCTGTATGACGCGCAATTCGCGGACCAACCCTGGACCTGGCCCAAAATCCGTTCGCTCATGTCGCATCTCGTCGTGCCCACGCTCGTGATCGGACTTGGCGGAACTGCGGCGATGATCCGGCGCATGCGCGCGAACCTGCTCGACGAACTCGGCAAGCAATATTACGTGACTGCCAAGGCGAAGGGCCTCGCGCCCCGCACGGCCCTGCTGAAATATCCGTTCCGCATGTCTCTGAACCCGTTCATCGCCGATATCGGAAACCTTTTGCCGCATCTGATTTCCGGATCGGTGCTGGTGTCGCTGGTGTTGAGCCTGCCAACGGTCGGCCCGATCCTGCTCAGCGCATTGAAGAGCCAGGACCAGTTTCTGGCCGGGTTCATTCTCATGTTCGTCGCCGTGCTCACGGTGATCGGGATGTTGATTTCCGATCTATTGCTCGCCTGGCTCGATCCACGCATTCGCATGGGAGGCGGGCGATGAACAGGGTTCCGCCGCCGAGACAGCATTATGTCGATCCCGCGGCCTTCGATCCCGGCGCGATGGAACCGGTGGGCGCCGAGCACGAAAGCTACTACCGCGCCTCCTCATGGCAGCTGACATGGTGGAAATTTCGCCGACACAAAGTGGCGGTCGCTGCCGCCTTCATCCTCCTCGCCTTTTACTTCATGGTGCCGTTCGTCGAGGTGATCGCGCCCTATAGCCAGACACAGCGCCACGGCGATTTCATCTACGCGCCGCCTCAACCGGTTCATTTGATGCATGAAGGCCGCTTCATCGGCCCCTTCGTTTATCCCTACAAATTCAGCTTCGATCTGGAGTCTTTCCGCCGCGTCTACACGGTGGATTATTCCACGCCGCAACCAATGCGCTTTCTCTGCCGTGGCAAGGCTTACGAGTTCTGGGGACTTGTACCGGGCAACGTGCACCTGTTCTGCCCGCCGAGAGACAGCACGATGTTCATTCTCGGCACCGACCGGCTCGGGCGCGATCTTCTGTCCCGCATCATCTATGGCGCGCGGATTTCGCTCACCATCGGCATCGTCGGCATCGCCGTGTCATTCGCGCTCGGCCTCTTCTTCGGCGGGCTCGCAGGCTATATCGGCGGATGGGTCGATCACATCATCCAGCGGATGATCGAGATCCTGCGGTCATTGCCCGAACTGCCGTTGTGGCTTGCCCTGTCGGCGGCGCTCCCGCCGAACTGGAGCCCGATCCTCGTCTTCTTCGGCATCACCATCATTCTCGGCCTGCTCGACTGGCCAGGCCTCGCCCGCGCGGTGCGCTCGAAGCTGCTCTCGTTGCGTGAAGAGGACTTCGTGAAAGCGGCGGAGCTGATGGGAGCGTCCAAGAAACGAATCATCGCGCGCCACCTCATTCCGAACTTCATGAGCCACCTGATTGCCTCGGCGACGCTCTCGATCCCGTCGATGATCCTCGGCGAAACGGCTTTGTCGTTCCTCGGTCTGGGCTTGCGTCCGCCTGTCACAAGCTGGGGCGTGTTGCTCAACGAGGCGCAAAACCTCGCTGCCGTACAGCTTCACCCGTGGCTGCTGTTTCCCATCGTGCCGGTGGTGATTGTGGTGCTCGCATTCAACTTCATGGGCGACGGATTACGCGACGCGGCAGACCCATATCATTGATCGGCTGAAGGAGGAGCTTGACCGCCGCCCTCCACACACCGCACCGCATTCAAGCTGACAAAGATCAACGCCGCGACAAGTCGAACACCTATCATCGCGCAGGTCTGTCCTGTTCCTTTTCAGGAGGCCGCCATGAAGTCTGCGTTCGCTGCAATCGTAATGGTGGGAGGCTTGGCGTTTGCCGGTGCGGTCCTACCC
Source organism: Microvirga alba (assembly GCF_015694465.1). Classification (GTDB taxonomy): domain Bacteria; phylum Pseudomonadota; class Alphaproteobacteria; order Rhizobiales; family Beijerinckiaceae; genus Microvirga; species Microvirga alba. The sequence continues at coordinate 267,288 of NZ_JADQDO010000001.1, read as the reverse complement.
GCTCGCGCGACGCCGTTCGGTCCGGATCCGAGCATCGCCAAGGAAGCCGGCAATCTGGTCACGCAAGCCAGATGGGTCTGCGGCCCTTATCGCTGCTGGTGGAGAGGCCCGCGCTACTATCACCGCTACAGGTACCATCACCCTTACAGGTACTATCACCGCTACAGGTATTATCGGCCCTACAGGTATTATTATCCCCGCGGATACTATTATTCGCGCGGTTACTGGCCCCTCTGCGTGGGTATCTGCTTGTAGTCATCCGCGCATGAGAAAGGCGCCGTCCGAAGACGGCGCCTTGCGCATTCATTCAGTTGCCGTCAGCGGCGACGCGGTCCCTTGTCGAGCCAAGCCACCTGCGCGCCGTCGCCCCGGTTGTCGGAACGCTTCTGCGCGGGCTGGCCCTGCGATGGCCGCTGGGCTGGCCTAGCCTGAGATTGCTTCTGACCGCCATTCGGCTGCCCGGCGTTCGCAGCGGGCTTGGGCCCACGACTTCTGCGCTTGGGGCCGCGATCGGCACTCGGATCAGCACTGCGCGACTGACCGTGACCTTGATGACCACGGGCATGGGGAGCCGGGCGACCGCGCTGCGGCTGCTCGCGACGCGGCTCGCGCAACTCGGAGGCCGGAACCGGGGCCGGCATATCGGCCGGGAGCGGCATGACTGGCACCTTCAGGCGGGTCAGCTTCTCGATGTCCTTGAGATAAGCCCGCTCCTCGTCATTGCAGAACGAGATCGCGAGACCGGTTGCGCCCGCGCGTGCGGTGCGGCCGATGCGGTGGACGTAGGATTCCGGCACGTTGGGCAGATCGTAGTTCACCACGTGGCTGACGCCGTCGACGTCGATGCCGCGCGCAGCGATGTCGGTTGCGACCAGCACTCGGCAGGTCCCCGCGCGGAACGCGGCCAAGGCCCGCTCACGCTGCGGCTGGGACTTGTTGCCGTGGATGGCGGCGGCGGCGATGCCGACCTTCTCCAGATAGCGCACGACCTTGTCCGCGCCGTGCTTGGTGCGCGTGAAGACCAGGACGCGGTCAATGGATTCATCACGAAGAACCGCCTCGAGCAGAGGCGATTTCTGGCTCGTTTGCACGAAAATGACGCTCTGCTCCACGCGCTCCGCCGTCGTCGCGACAGGCGTCACGGCGACTTTGGCAGGATCACGCAGGAAGTCATCGGCGAGCGACGCGATGGTCTTCGGCATGGTCGCCGAGAAGAACAGGCTCTGACGATCCTTCGGCAAGAGCTTCACGACGCGCTTCAGCGCATGGATGAAGCCAAGGTCGAGCATCTGGTCGGCTTCGTCGAGAACAAGGATCTCGACATCGCGAAGAGTCAGCGAACCGCGATCAATCAGATCGAGCAGGCGGCCGGGAGTGGCGACGAGGATATCGACGCCGCCGGACAGCTCGCGCTCCTGCTTGCCGATGGTCACCCCGCCGAACACCACGGAGGTGGAGAGGCGCAGGTTGCGTCCATAGGTGCGGAAACTGTCTGCGATCTGGCCGGAAAGCTCACGGGTCGGGCTGAGAACCAACACCCGGCAGCTCTTGCGAGCCAGCGGACGCGATTTCTCGCTCAGGCGGTGGAGGATCGGCAGCGCGAAGGCGGCGGTCTTGCCGGTTCCCGTCTGCGCGATGCCGCAGATATCGCGGCCTGCCATCACATGCGGGATCGCCTGTGCCTGAATCGGCGTGGGCTTTTCATAGCCCTCGGACACAAGCGCCTTCAGGATCGGCTGGGCCAATCCGAAATCGGAAAAGAGAGTCAAAATGTTTGTTCTTTCAAACAGATGCGGGGAGCCGCAAGGCGTTTGTTGCCAGGAAATCTGGCCCTGCCGGGCTCAAGGCGACAACCCGCGTGTGGGGCAGCCGTACGGTCGAGCGATTGAAGAAGTGGGCCGGGCCTCCGCCGTATTTCAGCGAATATCCGTCACGCAGCCCACTCAAGCGGCTCACGAAGAGCGCTGACGCCGTGCTGTGCATATGAGGCATCAGGCCCTATTCGTCAACCATGCGCCCTGTCATAAGGCACGGATTGCGCCTGAACCCGCAAACCGGATGAGGGGATCGAGGCGACGAGGCAAAGGCTGACCGATGTCCTCTCCCGATCGTATGCCCTGGGGCTTCGTCTCTGCCCTCTCGACGGCCCAGCTCGTCTCGTACGGTTCGATTTTCTATGCTTTCGCGCTCTTCATCGAACCGATGGGGCAAGAACTCGGCTGGTCGAAATCCGCACTGACGGCCGCCTATTCCATGGCGCTGATCTCCTCCGCATTCTTCGCGATTCCGGTCGGGCGTCTCATCGATCTCGGCCATGGCCGCGCCATCATGACCGGCGGTTCCGTTCTGGCGGCGCTTCTCCTCACTCTCTGGTCCAGAATCGAGAGCTACCCGCTTTTCATCCTGGTGTGGGTAGGAATGGGGGCCGCCATGAGCGCCGTGTTTTATGACCCCGGCTTCGCGGTTCTTGCGCGCCGGCTTGGGTTTCTCGCGCGGCGCGGCCTCACGACGATGACGCTCATCGGCGGCTTCGCCAGTACGGTGTTCATTCCCCTCACCCACCTGCTGATCGAGTCTTGCGGATGGCGCGGGGCACTCGTCGTCCTTGCCGCATTCAATCTCGGGATTTGCGCCACAATCCACGCCATCAGCATTCCAGCCTCTCAAAGGTCGGCGCTGCATCCCGGCAGTACCCATTCCGCGGCCCGCCCGGCTTCAAATCCCCGCCAACTCCTTTATCGCGCTTCCTTCTGGTGCTTCGTGGCGACCTCGGTCGCCCAGGGGATGATCTCTACAGGAATCCCCCTCCACCTGATCCCGCTCCTGATCGAACGAGGTTTTACCCTCGACGCCGCCGTCGCCGCCTTTTCCATCATCGGACCGGCTCAGGTCGTGGCGCGGCTCGCCATGGCGTTCGGCGAGCGGGTTCTCAGCCTGCGGGCTCTCGGCGTCCTGACCATGCTGCTCAGCGTTCTCGCTTTCGCGCTTCTCCCCTTCATCCCGGCCGGATCATGGCTAATCGCAATTTTCGCCGGCATCTTCGGAGCGTCCAACGGCATGATGACGATCGTGAAGGCACTCCTTCCGCCGGAGTTGTTCGGCCGGGAGAATTATGGCGCCATCCAGGGAATGATTGCCACGCCCGTCAGGCTGTCCATGGCCACCGCGCCATTCACATTCGGGGCGCTCTGGGCCTGGTGGGGCAGCTATGAGGCAGTGCTGGTCGCCTGCCTCGTCATGGCCCTCTGCTCTCTCGGGGCTTTTGTGCTAAACCTCGCCCTGGCCCGGGAGCCGTGAACATTGTTCAGATTTCACTTGCCTTAGACGGCTAAAGGAATCATGTGCAGGGTGCCGGAAGAGCCCGGTTTGAAGGAAAGACTAAGTTTCGTGACGACAGTGACCGATCTTCTGATTGTTGGCGGTGGCATCAACGGCGCGGGTATCGCGCGCGATGCGGTGGGCCGAGGCCTCTCTGTGGTGCTCTGCGAGCAGGGCGATCTCGCTGGCTACACCTCGTCCGCCAGCACCAAGCTGATCCATGGCGGCTTGCGCTATCTGGAATATTACGAGTTCCGGCTGGTGCGCGAAGCCCTGTTCGAACGCGAGCGCCTACTGGAATCCGCGCCGCACATCATCTGGCCGCTGCGCTTCATCCTGCCCCATGAAAAGGGCATCCGCCCGGCCTGGTTCGTCCGCCTCGGCCTGTTCCTTTACGATCACCTCGCCCCGCGCAAGCGCCTGCCCGGCACCGAGACGATTCACTTGACCCGTCATCCGGCGGGGCAAGCCCTGAAACCCGGCTTCGACACAGCCTTCGTCTATTCCGATTGCTGGGTCGAGGACAGCCGCATGGTGGCGCTGAACGCGCTGGATGCCTCCGAGCGGGGCGCCGACATCCGCGTGCGCACCAAGCTCGTCTCGGCCCGTCGCGAGGGCGACCTCTGGGTGGCGAGCCTGCAAAACGTCGAGACGGGCGAACCGACGGAGGTCCGAGCCCGCGTGATGGTCAATGCGGGCGGCCCGTTTGTCGCGGACGTCCTGAACACCAAGCTCGGGCTCAACACCCAGAAGAGCGTGCGCCTCGTGAAGGGCAGCCACATCGTGGTTCCCAAGCTCTTCGACGGCGACAAGGCCTTCATTCTGCAGAACACGGACAAGCGGATCGTGTTCGCGATCCCCTATCAGGGCAAGTTCACGCTCGTCGGCACCACTGATATTCCGGTCGAGTCGGTGCCGGACAAGAAGGTCACGATCAGCGATTCCGAGATCCAGTATCTCTGCAACGTGGTGAATCACCATTTCAAGCATCAGGTCACGCCCGCCGATGTGGTGTGGACCTATTCCGGTGTCCGCCCTCTCTTCGACGACGGCTCGACCAACGCCTCGGCCGTGACCCGGGACTACGTGTTCGATCTCGAGGATGGTCAGGGCCAGGCCCCGGTGCTGTCGATCTTCGGCGGCAAGATTACCACGTTCCGCAAGCTCGCCGAGCACGCGCTCGATGAACTGAAGGCCTATTTCCCGGCCATGAAGCCGTCCTGGACGGAAAGGGCCAAACTGCCGGGCGGTGACATGCCCGATGCTGATTTCGATCGCTTCTTCGCGAATGTGAAAACGCGTTGGTCGTTCTTGCCGGATGCCCTTGCCTATCGCCTGTCGCGCGCTTACGGCACGAGGCTTGAGGAGCTTCTGGGCTCTGCCGCATCCATGGCCGATCTGGGCGAGGATTTCGGTGCCGGCCTGACCGCGACGGAGGTCGATTATCTCGTCCGCCGGGAATGGGCGCGCAGTGCCGAGGACATCCTCTGGCGGCGCTCCAAGCTCGGTCTCCACGTCCCAGCGGACGCAGCCCAGAAGATCGACACATATCTCAGCAAGCGGAAGGCAACGTCCGTCGCCGCGCAATAGCAAGAAGGGCCCATGAAACGGGCTTTCGGGGAGCAGGTTATGGCTAACTATGTCGGCGCCATCGATCAGGGTACGACCAGCTCACGCTTCATCGTGTTCGACCGGGCAGGCAACATCGTCTCGGTCGCGCAAAAAGAGCATGCGCAGATCTACCCGAAGCCTGGCTATGTGGAGCATGACCCGCTCGAAATCTGGCGCAACACGCAAGAAGTCGTCGACAAGGCACTGGAGAAGAAGGGCCTGACGGCGCGGGATCTCGCCGCCATCGGCATCACCAACCAGCGCGAGACGACGCTCATCTGGGACAAGCGCACCGGCGCACCGCTTCACAACGCTCTCGTCTGGCAAGATACCCGGGTTGACCCGATCGTTCAGGACCTCGCCAAGGAAGGCGGTCCCGACCGTCTCCGGAGCAAGACCGGTTTGCCGCTCGCAAGCTATTTCTCAGGTCTCAAGCTGCGTTGGCTGCTCGACAACGTGCCCGGGGCGCGGGCGAAAGCAGAAGCGGGCGATGTGCTGTTCGGCAATATCGATACCTGGCTCGTGTGGAACCTGACCGGCGGCCCGGCTGGGGGCCGGCACATCACCGATGTGACCAATGCCAGCCGCACACAGCTCATGAACCTGCACAGTCTCACCTGGGACGAGGAGATTTTGAACCTCTTCGAGATCCCGAAAGCGTGCCTCCCGACGATCCTTTCATCGAGCGAGGTTTATGGCGACGCCAGCGGCGTGCTCGCTGGCGTGCCCATCGCGGGCATTCTCGGCGATCAGCAGGCGGCCCTCGTCGGCCAGACCTGTTTCCAGCCTGGTGAGGCCAAGAACACCTATGGCACCGGCTGCTTCATGCTGATGAACACCGGCGAGAAGCCCTACCCTTCCACCTGCGGGCTTTTGACGACCGTGGGCTATCGCTTCGGAACGGCGAAGACGGTCTACGCCCTCGAAGGCTCGATCGCCATTGCCGGCGCGCTCGTGCAGTGGCTGCGCGACAATCTCGGAATCATCGGGTCCAGCACGGACATCGAGCCCCTGGCACGCAGTGTCGAGGACAATGGCGGCGTCACCATCGTCCCGGCCTTTTCCGGCCTGTTTGCGCCACACTGGAACGCGGATGCCCGCGGCCTGATCGGCGGCCTGACCCGGTTCGTCACCAAGGGCCACATCGCCCGCGCCGCGTTGGAGGCGACAGCCTTCCAGACCCGCGAGGTTCTTGACGCCATGGCAAAGGACACCGGGATTGCCGTCAAGGAGCTTCGCACCGATGGCGGCATGGTCATCAACGAGCTCTTGATGCAGTTCCAGGCGGACGTGCTCAATGTTCCGGTCATTCGCCCGCAGGTCATCGAGACCACGGCGCTGGGCGCAGCCTACGCCGCGGGCCTCGCCACCGGCTTCTGGACCGGTACGGACGAGCTGGAGCGGAACTGGGCGGTCGACAAGCGCTGGAAACCCTCCATGGAGGCAGCCCGGCGCGATCGGCTCAACGCCGAGTGGACCAAGGCCGTCGCCCGCTCGCTCGACTGGGCGGGATAGACGGCAGGATAGACTCCGCGGCTCGCAGCCTGTAATCGCCCAAGCTATTCGATGAAGGATATTCCATGTCACTGACTGTTTTGACCGTTGTCGGCGCGCGGCCCCAGTTCATCAAGGCCGCCCCTGTCAGCCATGCCTTCGCCGCCCATGGCGGCATTCGCGAAATTCTCGTGCATACGGGGCAGCATTTCGACGCGGCCATGTCCGACGTGTTCTTTGAAGAACTCGACATTCCGCCCCCGGCCCATAACCTCGAGGTGAACAGCCTCGGCCACGGCGCCATGACCGGGCGCATGCTCGAGAAGCTCGAGGAGGTCATGATCGCCGAGAAGCCCGATTGGGTTCTCATCTACGGCGACACGAACTCCACGGTCGCCGGCGCGCTTGCCGCCGCCAAGCTCCACATTCCCGTCGCCCACGTCGAGGCTGGCCTTCGATCCTTCAATCGGAGGATGCCGGAAGAGATCAACCGGGTGATGGCCGACCACATCAGCACCCTTCTCTATTGTCCGACCCAGACCGCTGTCGTGAACCTCAAGGCGGAGGGCATCACCAAGGGCGTCCACCACGTCGGGGATGTGATGTACGACGTCACCCTGGCGGCCGTTGAACGAGCCAAGGGACGCTCCGAGATTTTGAATAAGCACGGCCTGACGCCCAAGACCTACGCCGTCGCCACGATCCACCGGGCCGAAAACACGGACGACCCGGAGCGCTTTGCGCGGGTCATCCAATGGTTGTCGGATCGCGGGCGCGACGTTCCGATCATCATGCCGGTTCACCCGCGCACCCGTAAACTCATGGAGAAGAGCGGCCTCAACCCGGCCGGCGTCCAGCTCATCGAGCCACTGGGATACCTCGACATGGCTTGGCTGACGCACAATGCCTCGGGCGTTTTCACCGATTCAGGCGGCCTACAGAAGGAAGCCTATTTCCACCGCGTGCCATGCGTGACGCTTCGCGACGAGACCGAGTGGGTCGAAACCGTCGAAGCAGGTTGGAACCGGCTGTGGACCGACGCGGATTACAAGCCCCGACAGGAGATTTCCGAATACGGCATCGGAAAGAGCAGCGCGAAGATCGCCCAGTCCCTGGTTGAGGCAAAGAAGTAAATCCAAATAGAAACGAGCCTCACCGGACCAACCGGCGAGGCTCGTAACCGCATTTCACGATGCTCAGGGCAGAAGGCCTAAAGCACGAACCACGATGCATCGGGCACCTGCTTGCCGGCGATCCGTAGAACAGCCTCCGCCGACGGGTCATTGTCGACATTGAAGTACAGGATCGTATCCTTGCCGCTGAAGGCATAACGAATTTGGCCGGGTGCGCTGAATGCCTGGTCTCCAATGAAGGTGAAATTCTGGTTCCCGGCCCGCGTTTCATCCGCATCGATCAGCCTGAAGTTCAATACGTCGCCCTGCTCCCGCGAAAAGTCCTTCACGAAGTCCGAGCTCTTCAGCGTCGTGCCGATTTCAGCGAGTGATCTCCAAAGAAAGACGTCGGCATCGGGACCACCGTAAAGGGTATCCGCTCCAAGCCCTCCTTCCAACGTATCTCGGCCCGTCCCGCCCGAGAGGAGGTCATCACCGTCCATGCCCACAAGCCGATCATTGCCGGCTCCGCCCGAAAGCACATTGTTTCGTGCATTGCCGACGACCCAGTTGTCCAGTTCCTGGCCCGTCCCGTAGATTGCATCACCTGTGAGAACGAGATTTTCCACATTGCGGGGGAGAGCATAGTCGGTCGAAGCGACGACGGTATCATTTCCGCCGTTTTCCTTTTCGATCACGATATCGTTGGTGTCATCGACATAGTATGTGTCGTTCCCCGCACCGCCTTCCATGCGATCCATACCGGCGCCGCCATCGAGGAAGTCATCGCCGCTCGAACCGAAGAGCGCGTCGTCTCCCGAGGTCCCAACCACCGAGTTGGAACCCGCCGTTACGACAATCTTCCTCGCGACAGACCAGTCGAAAAACTTCACGTGCCCATCATCAAAAGTGATCGTCGTGCTTATGACTTGCCCCGCTGAATCGTACCAATCCTCGTATTTTGACCACGAATACAATTGAGATGCATCAAAATCTATTTCTAGTCTTTTTCCATCGTCATATGTTATGATTTTATAATCCTGTTTTCCATTAACACTATAGTGATCTAAAACACTATCCCATACATCAAGAAGCTTAACATCATAATACAAAGCTAATTTTGAGCCATCATCATACGTAGTATGTGCCGACTGAATGCGGCTATTTTCCGCTATTATTGTCTTCTTTACGGACCACGAGTAGTTGTTGTCCAAATCCCAGTGCGTAAATATTTGACTCTTGTCGTCCATAACCACGTGCTGAGCGTCAAGGCGCCCCTGCAGATCGATGAACGTCGTTGATTTCGACCAAGATTTGGTCCCGCTGGTGTCGCGCACAATGTTCCATGAACGATCTCCACCACCAATGGCGGTTTCGTTATGGCCATCCATGTACGTCGCCCGGTTCCCAAAATAAAGACTGTAGAATTCACCAGTAATGACGCCGTCTGCTTGATAATAGCTCTTTGGAGCATATCCAAACGTATCCTGCGCTGGACTGTACGATTTCGCATTTATTTGTTTGGGGTCGACAAACGTACCCTGCCAGCCCTTGAGATTACTCTGCTGAATGACAACGTCTGGCCAAAGAGTGCGCGCCTCCTCCATAGATAGAGGAACGCTACTGCCTTTCCGGGTCAAATAAACTCCATAAGTGGAATCAAAAAACATCCACTTTCCATTGATGAACAACTCTGTAGCCGTGTGATTGGTCTGGAATGGCACATCATAAAAATTCACTCGGCGATGTTGAATGCCGATTCCTTCAAATAGCGAGTCCATCAAAATATCACGCCAGCCACATGAGGCGCTCATGACCTTAACCACGTTTTTGGCGTTTACGGGCTCGGCGCCCGCACCGCCGCCAGGCAGTAGGGACGCCCAGGCCCAAGATGTCATGATCTTCGCCAACGCGAGGGGGTCAGATTTATGGGCGCGCATAAATGATGCGAGTTCTTTGTAGTCTTTTGCCATGGTTGAAATTTTCGGTAAAACTTACGATAGGGAATGGCACATTATAATGTATCAAATTCATCGTCCAGAAAATATTGCAACGTTATATTTCTTCGGCCGTATATTGCAGCACGGAGAAGGAGGCGGGATCGCTGAGGTCCACCGAAACGGGAGACGCAGGATCCGCCCCAACGTCTTGTCTTCAAAAGCTATTTTGAAACGAATCCCTGTTAGGAAAACGGTGACGCCTGCGCAGCCGTTCACAAGGACGTGTCGTCCACCGGCGAGTAACGCGGTATGACCCGAATGAATTGACGTGAGCGCGCTTCAGGCGATCGCACGCACGGGGAATCGCTCGAGGAGGGCTTGCCAGTTCGCGGAACTCGGAACGGCCGATGCATCCGGCGACCATGCGATATTCTCGTACGAGAGGAATTACCGTCCCAAACACGTCGTCCGGCCAAAGTTCCGTGTGATCGCAACTTCGCCGCTCACTGCGGGGAGCGGTGTCGCGCCAAGGAAGACCAGCTCTCGTGAGCCACACGGTCTGCCATGGGCGACACACTTATGTTGCGTACGATCGTTGGCGCGGTCTCAGCGTGCATACCCAGGCGCGAGTGCCGCGGGATGCATCCAGCATGCGAGACAAGTAGACTCGAATCCCGTGACCTGCGCAGCTCGCCGGCGAAATCGGCGGCCCGTCCCCGTTGACACGTGGCCGAAAATCCGGGGGCATCTTAATAAGATGGAAGAAGAAATCTTAGCCGGCCCGAGCTCAAATAGCACCTTCTGCAAAGTATCAGGCGAGAACTCCAGACTGCGACGTCTTAAAGTTGCGACAACACCTGCCTGATCTTCGACGCGTTGGCCGCCAGGATTTCGCTGCGCTCCATCCCGCCCGTATGAGGTTTCAGCTCGATCCCCTCCCATCGTGGGATCACGTGAACGTGCATATGGAATACGACCTGCCCGCCAGCGCTCTCATTGGACTGGATGATTGACATGCCATCCGCGCCGAAGGCCTCTTTCGCGGCGCATGCAATCACTCGGACCGCGCTCGCGACATGGCTAAGATCGTTCTCGCCAATGTCAAAGATGTTGCGCGCCTTCGCTTTCGGAATCACCAGGACATGCCCTGTGCTCCTCGGCATGACATCCATGAAAGCCAGAACGAAGCCGGTTTCGTAGACTTTGTGAGCGGGTAACTCCCCCCGCAGGATCCGAGCAAAAATATTGCCTTCATCGTAAGACATCTGCAGACCCTCCAACCGGAGCACCCTTCCCGGGGCTATCATAAGTTATTCAACAAGGCTCATATGTCGCAAGTAGACGTCAATCGGTTCGCGCCGCGAGCGGTGTGTGGGCTGCCGCTATCCCTATTTTGCAGGCGTCGACCAGCTTCCAGCGCTCGCTCTGCCAGCAGAGCGTCTCGGATGCCCTGATCGCATTCTGTTTGTAGCGATCAATCAATACCCGATCGAGCCCGTTGATCGCCGCCGCAATGCTTTCAGGGCGCATACTGTCTATAAGGACCCCGAGATCGTGGCGCCGTGTCAATTCCGCCATATCAGGACAATTTGTGACGCAAAGTGCCAGGCCGGAGTTCACATATTCAAAGAACTTGTTCGGAAGCGCGAACTGATTATGCAACGAGTTGTCCGGTAGCGCGAAGAAACCGATGTCGAACTCTTTCGCAGCGCGGACGAGTTCAGTCACCGGCACCGGAGGCGCGATTTCAACGCGATCGGAGACCCCTGCGCTTCGGATCAAGCTCGCAAGCCGCGCGATATAGTCAGGATGGCCGGGGCCGCGGATCGTCAAGCTAAACTCGGGCCTCCATGAACCGACGCTTTCAATCGCAGCCTCAAGGCCTCGCTCCTCGGCGACAATACCGTGATAGAGCACCCGAACCTTCTCTCCCGTCGGACGGAACACGGGGTCCTGCCGATGGGGCATGTTCCGGATGACGGCGCAGGGTACGTCAAGCCGATACAAAGCCGTCAGCTCCTTTGATATGCCGGGAGAAACGGAAAAGCGGAATTTTGCATCACGAATGAACCGTCGCTCGACAGCCCTGGCAATCGGCTGCGTAAAAGCGCGCCAACGCGGATCGTTCGGATATTCCTGCGTCCCGAACTCATGGCTATCATAGATATACGAACCGCCCTTTTCCTCGACGAGCTTTGCGACGATCGGCAACGTGATCCAATCGTTCGCGACCCAGAGATCGGTGTCGATCGTACGCGCTTTCGCGTACATCTCCGTCACCGTTGGCCAGGACCAGTAGATTTCCAGTGCGCGCTTGCTGTCCACATGAGCTTGCAACAGCGAGAGATAAGGCTTGAACTCCTGCCACGACGTTACCTCGGGCGCAATCCGATGAACGCCTAGGCACTTAAGAACGGCGTGTTCAGCACGGCGTCTCAGAGAAAATAAGCGACGAGTCACCGGCTTCAGAAGGGATACGAACCCTCCTCTGACTTCGCCTCCAAAGCCGCGCACACGCCAATAGGCGAAAGCTGCCGCATAGGGGATGAGTACGCCAAGCAGCGGGACGCCATGGGAGATAGTCGCCCTCCCCCGCGAAACGGCCCCACCGGCAGCCGCGCAAGCACTCCGCAAGTCGCTCGCACGGCTTAAGATGAGCTCCTTTTTCGCTTGGCTCGCCCTTCTCCGGGCGGCCGCGATTTGCTCCTCGACTTCTCTTCTCTCATCGCGGTCTGGGGATCTGTCGGTGTCCCCCTGTTCCAGCAAATCCGGCACCGTATCGACAATCGTCCAATCGGGGACGGGAGCCGATCTCGCGGGGTACCCGACTGCAGAAACCGTCCAGCCGATCTCGTGCAGCGCATCGCCATGGCGTCGCACACGCGCATCATCGGCAATCGGCGAGAACGAGATGAAGCAGACGCGCGGTTGCTTTTCGATCAGAGGAGAGGTCATCAAGGATCCGGATGATCATTTTCAGGTAGTCTTACGCGAGCTAATGGGAAGCGGTCCTGCCAACTCAGTCGCCTTTCGCAGGCTTGACTCTCTTTCGAACTTCCTCCCGCGCAATTGCCCCCAGGCGGGAGAGCAGTTGCGAAGGTCTCATATTCAGGTTGTCGTAGGCTTCTGCTATTTGAGCCAACTCGCGGACGCATTCCTGCAACCGTTGGATCTCGCCTTGCAAAGCGACCTCGACGCCCTGTCCCCGTTTGAGTTCCTGCTCCAGATCCTTAACTCGTTGCGCCCATTGCTCGCCGAGGACGGGCCAGAGCTTCGAAAGCCGCTCCGCATCAACAGGCTGACCATTCGTTGCGTTGAGCAGGGACAGGACGAAGTTTGTGATGATTTCCGGCAGGACCACCGTCTCCGGAATCAACGCCTCATGGGCCGTGTCCGGCTGGACCGGCGGCGTGCTCACGATCCAAGATAAATCAAGAGTAGGCGTCGTCGAGCAGGCATCCGCAACAAGGCTTTTGACGGAAGCGACCGCACCCGCAGAAACCACATCCCAGTTGAATTTCTCAGCGAAGAACGCGTGAGCCTTGTCTGCCATTCGCATCCGATCTCCATCATCCTCGGCAAGGCGGTTGATGGTTTCGATGAGGGCTTCCTCGTTGGTGAAGTCGACGCAGGTTCCCCCGCCAGATTCATCGAGAACATTCCGCACGAAATCGGTCCTGTTCGCGAGAATGGGAAGGCCTGCCGCCATGTACTGCGAGAGCTTGTTCGGACAACAAAACTTATTGTTAATGTTGGCCGGCTCATACGGGATGATGCCAACATCAGAACGGCTCGCGGCAGCAATCAATTGATCCTCGGCGACCGGCTCGCCGAAGATGACACGCCCCCCCAGAACGCCCTCCCGAGCCGCCAGATCCCGCATCTGATCTTTGTAAGAGCCGTCCGGGCCTCGCAAAACGAGGACGCATCGCGACGACGTTTTCCTCCAAACCTTGATCAGCAGATCGATGCCTCGGGTCGGAGCGAAAATCCCCTGATAGAGGAATTCAACCTGGTCTTTACGAACCGGAACCTTCGGATTGGAACGGACCTCCTTCGCATCCCGCGTCGGAACCGCGTTCGGAACAGTTTCGAAGGGGTGACCATAGGCTTCAGCCATGACATTCGACAATTGTGGAGACACGCAAATGCGCAAATCCGTAGACGGAATGAGTGTCCGCTCCACCGCTTCCCAGAAGCTGCTCTCCCCGGCGAGAGCGCCGGGAAAGGAGAAGGGCCAGAACTCATGGGCATCGTAGATCAGCGGAATATCCCAGCCCCCCGCCAACGCGACGCCAGCAGGCAATGTATCCAGATCACATGCAATGATGGCCGAGGGCGAACCCAGCTTCTGGCAGACCTCGATCAAGTTGGAGTTTATTGAGACGTAATAATTGAGATGCGATCGAAACCGAAAGCGATCTTCAGCTCCCCCCAAGAGACCGAAGCGAGAGTTAAGATGATCGTCCTTGATCATCGCCGCGAGCATGAGGTTTTTGAGGACGCTTAGCCCTGCGTTTTGTTCCACGCGGCCTTCATCATCGACGAACCGTAGCCAACTGTCGCCTTGTTGCTCAGGGTCGATACGAAGACGCAGATGCCCGTCGGCAACGTTTTCCAATTCGCAACCGGTTGTCTTCCCTGCATGGCGATGGAAACCAACCTCGACGACCGTGGCGAATTCGACCAACTTCTCGGCCCACCATCCGATGCGCGGATCAAGCACGGGATCGTGGCTCGCGAGGATGAAGAGGACGGGCTTCTCGCTCGTTTGCAGAGGACCGCCGGAGGCCGCCTTGGACCGTACCACGCTTTTCTCGGAAGCGATCTGCTCGATCATCGCATCGATTTCCCTGACGAATTGTTGATACGTATACTTGGGGTTGAGAATGATGTCTTCATAGGCATTCGTCGCGAGCTCACGTAGCCGAACGTCATCTCTGACCGTATCCACCACTTCGGCGAAGTTAGAAAAATCTTTCTTCAGTGGAATGAAGTGCCGCCATGGCTCGAAGACGTCGGAGTAGGTGCCTTCGTACAGGATTTGCACGGCCCCCGTAGCGGCGGCCTCGAAATGGCGTGGCGAGAGCTGGTTGTAGAATACGTTGCCTTCATATTTATGCAGGAACTCAGCGTGCGCTTTCTGGTAGTAAGCATCGCTCCAGGGATCCATGTCCCGGTTCTGCTCGGCAAATCGGGCACACTCCTGTTCAACCCGGCCGTCGAAGTCGAAGAGGTTCGAACCCGACTCCACCCCGAGTGTGGCCCGGCTGTTCTGCAGAAAACCGATCCAGTCCTGCCCAAAATGGCGATCTTCCCACCGGGAGGAGATGTCGCATCTCAGCGTTATGCCGCTACGTTCGACCTGCTTGAGGAACTTTTCTCCGATCTCTCGCTTCTCGAGCCCCAAATGTCCGAACGACAATGGCTGTAAAGAGCCTCGGTAGCTCACATCGATGGGGCGCCCCGTTGCCGGCTCGCGCCAGAAATCCGAACGCATCTCGGACGAGACGAAGCCCGTCAGGGACTGGAGGATGCGGCAGTCTCCAATAATCCTCCGGGGATAGACTTTCTCCCACTCGGAAGGAGCGAGGCAGGTCACGAGAAGATCGAACTTCTTATCGTCGATGATTTCGGCGAAACGTCCGCTCCTGAATTGCTCATCCTGCTTCATCAAGATCTTCAGACCGCGATAGTCGCGGAGCTTCAGTGCGATCTTTCGATCGATTCCCGCTATGTTATTGGGATGATAGCTGACCGTCGGATGGAAGATGATTCCGTGGTAATCACGAGGATCAAACGTCGATGGAAAGGCCAGCCACTCAGAGCCGCCCGGCCACATATTGGCAACATCGATCGTGTGACGGCTCATCCATTGGAGGGCCGCGATATTTTCTCGGATCGTCAGAAGCCCATTCGGGTCGAAGAAGCCGACAAGGAGAAGCCTTAGGCTCGACTTACGACCGAACCGTTGACCTAGTACCGGATTGGAGCTTCCTCGTCCGACAGGCATCAAAAATTTCCTTCAATCCCAGTATTTGCATCCGCTCCTTGGAGAGGGTTTATCAGCAATGGCTCAGCCAAGGCGCAGAAGCTTTGGGCCAATGGTGGATATATTTCGCGTCGGTGGATGGGAACCGACTGGCAAGGCCCATCCGTGCACCATCTGACCCTACCGTTCTCGGAAGTCGACCACGGCCACGGAAGCGCGATGGAAAAGTTTAACTTTTTAGATTTTTCCTGCCGCCTTTTGCGAGAATGGTATCGTATTCATGCCTGATGGCACGTGCTCTTCCAAAAATGCAACGGTCGACGCGCTCTGATGGCGAAAGTGGTTCAGGAGTCCACCATTCCGGGTGGGTTAACAGGTGAAGCTTGGGGTGCCCCGCTGCAATCACCTCTGCCATTGGAGTAAAACGCCAATAGCCATTGGAGTCCGAAACATAGTTGTAGTCTCGCTTATAAGCATCAGCATAGGCGTTGATGAGACCGCCAATTTCACGGTCCTTGAAATCCAGAAGATTGGACATATCCGGATTATGCCAGCTCATGGTGCGAATGGGCTGGCCGAGAATTGACTCCAGCAAAACCCTCTCGGCATGAACGGCTTGCGCGAGTGTCGAAGCCGTCCAGATGCGAACATCAAACGCAGAAGCATCAAAGTGGAGCCCGATCTCATGCCCTCCGTCGCGAACCCGGCGAGTAAGCGCCGCTGAGACCGGTTCGAGAAGATTATAAAATTGTGATCGCGGATTGAGAAAATATACGGCGCGCGCCCCCTCTTCTGCCTCGATCTCGGCGAGCCGTGCAGCCCGATGCAGCGACTGGTCCACGTCGTGTCGCCACAGAACATGTTTCGTCTCGGGAGGGTGGGCGAAACTCGCAAAATTATAGGAGCGTGATTTCAAGGACTTCAGCAGATCGCGAAATCCCGTTTCCGTGAATTCGTCCCAGTTTGTCCGAGCCTCACCAGGCTGCTCGCCAATAAGCTTACTCATTGCGCTGCCGTTTCCGCAAAGCTTTCCGTAAAAGGGCGGCCGTCATGCATCAGGTAATCGATAATAGAGAGGCCAGCGATATACTTTTCAGGAGGACCATAGGGACGCGGCGTAAATGATTGACCGCGAAGGGACAGGCCATTTTCGGGAAATAGGTTGTCTATTTGATAACCACTTGCGCCGCCTCCCGTCAGATAGGTGTCGCCACCAACCGCCTTTGTCAGCGCGATCAACCGTTCGGTGCTCTCGCCCGGCACCGAGAGCTGCGATTGCAGCACGAATTCTGCGGATAGACCCAGGTAGGACGCAATGGAACTGATAGCAGCGATGTTAAAACGCGCCAAGTTGAACTCTCGCGCGTCGATGAGCGGCCCAAGGAGGTCCATGACCTGTTTGAAATGCTCGGCGCGTCCGTAATTGGCCTGGAGGCTGCGCAGAAGCTTCAAACGCCAAGGCTGTTGATCATCGATCTCCGCGGCAGAGATCGGGGCGCCAAGGGGCAGACGTTTTACGGGACAGCCTACCCAGTGCTCTTTTCCTTGGATGTTCAATCGAACCCGATTGACCCAAGAACCCATGCCTCCGCTACCAGAACGTGGATAGTCCACGGCATCGAGAAAGATAAAGACGTCCGCTTGCCTGATCTTATCAAAATAGCCAAGCCAGGGAAAAAAGTTTGGCTGATGAATGGCGACGACGCGGCCCATGATCTCGTTTCACGATCCTAATTTACTTAGATTTTCATCAGACTGACGCAATGGCGCAAGGCGACTCCGTCAGGCCTTTTGTTAAAGTCGTGTATCGAAAAAGGACTTCAACCGGCGAAACCACCATAGCCCGCCGAGGAAGACGGCAACAGAGATCACCGTCATGTAACCGAGCGTCCATAAGTGCGGCAGGGCACCTTCCAGAATTGGCTGTCGGTAACACTCGGCTAGAACATAGAACGGGTTGTAGACAAGGACAGCCTGCGCGCCTTTCGGGTAGGCTGACAACGGATAGAAGATAGGTGATGCGAAAAGAATGATTGTCAGCACGTTCGGTAGAATGAGCGCCGTGTCTCGCACAAAGACGTTGAGCGCTCCCAGAAAAAGGCCGAGACCGGACACGAAGACAATCTGGAGAATAATGGCGATCGGTAGGGCGATGAGAGCAGGACTGGGCCAAATCCCTCCAAATGCCTGAAGAACCACGATTAGACCAAAGGCGACGACAAGAGGCACGAGGCCGGTTATCGCGCTGACAATTGGCAGCAATTCAGATTTGAAAGCGATATTCTTGACGATACCGGCATTGCCCACCACGGAGCCTGTCGCCGTTCCCAGTCCCTCGCTGATTGAGAGCCAAGGGCCGTAGCCACTAATCAGCCAGATAAGGAACGGCAAGGTCCCCTCGCGTCCGGGAAGTCGTCCCGGGAAGACATAGGTAAAGACAAAGCAAAATATCCCCAGCATCGCCAACGGACTCAGCACCGCCCATGCGAGCCCAAGAGCCGATCCGAGATAGCGGTCCGTCAGCGACATGCGGGTTAGGCTCACCATCATGCCTAGATCACGGCGATCGAATCCGGCAAGCACCATTTCAGACATCCTTGAGAGAGCAAGTTTTGATCAGAGGGGGATAAAATAGGAGCGGTGTACCGCCATGCTGCCCATGTTCGTCGATGACCTCGAAAGCCCGGGATATTTGGTCAATCGGCCCGGCCTCATCCAGAAGTTGGGCGTCGATACGAAACAGGTTCGCACCTAGGATGAAGGGGTCAAAAGCGACCTCAATATCAAAAGATCCACATGCGGGCAGAACTAAGCCATGACTTGAGAGGCGATCGTCCCAGAGGGTGCGGCCATCCACCCTGACGATGCGTAAGTGCGCGTCGAGGGAGCGAGACATGCCCGTCACAAGTCCTTTCAAATGAAAGGTAAGTGGCTCGAACGCCAATGCCGTTGCCTTGATCTCTTCGGCCCTCTGAATCAGCCCTAGATGTTCGAGGCGACCAAGATCCGGCCTCCTCACGACCGGATCTCCAGCTTCGAACTTGCGTTTGAATTCCGCTTCATCCGCTTGCTGGACGCTGGCTTGATAAGCACGGGTGACCTCAGCGGGAGATCCATCCATGATGAGACGTCCCTGATCGAGCCAAAGGCATCGGTCACACATCTCAACGATGGAACTCAAGCCATGCGATACGAGGATAACGATCCGGCCCCTATCCGCGATTTCCCGCATGCGCCGCGATGCTTTATCCGCGAAGAACGCATCACCGACCGATAGAGTCTCATCGATAATCAGGATGTCCGGCTTGATGGCGGATCCCAAAGCAAATGCCAGTTTGGCCTTCATGCCAGAGGAATAGGTGCGTACAGGCCGGTCGATAAACTCGCCTAGCTCCGTAAAGTCGATAATTTCCTGAACGCTATCATCAATTTCAGCTCTGGACTTTCCATGGAACAGGCCATCGATATAGATGTTTTCCCGCCCTGTGGCATCTTCCCGAAGAACGGTGCCGATCGTCAGAATCGCATGGATGTCACCTTCTGCCTCGATCGTCCCCGAGGTTGGGTCGGAAATACCCGCCAGGATCGAAAGCAGAGTCGTTTTTCCCGCGCCATTACGACCAATGATGCCAACCCGTTCCCCTTCACGGATTTCGAAGGAAACGTCATCGAGCGCACGGACCTCGCGTTGGACAACTTCGCGCTTTCCGGACCGGAGCGCACCCATGAGCGATACCGGCCCGCCGCCATGCTCGGCGAGGGCAAACACTTTGGACAAATGGGAAATGCGAATGAATGCGCTCATGCGCAAGCGACCTTCCAGCGGACAGGAAGGGTCAAACCCTCCCGGTTCAACGGATCTTCTACTTCTAGCCTCAAACCATCACCGTTGAGCCAACTGAAGCCGTCGAGCGCCACACGCCGCCCTGGTAGCTTCGGGTCCGGCATCACGAGATGGAGGCTGATCTGATAGGAGCCCCGCTCGATTGGAAGATGGGGGACTCTAACCTCGACCATGTATCGTCCCGGCTTTTGTCCAACAGGCGTTATCTCACGGGACATGAGCTCGGTTTCCCAGCCAAATCCCGGCTGCAGTCGCTCGATGACCGCCACCGCACCAACATTGGCGGGCTGCATGATTTCTGCTTCCGCGCGAATGACCAGGTCTTGACCGGGCCTTGCTGTCATGGGGTCTTCAGGGCGCGCCACGAAGCGAGCAATTCCAGGCTCGAACGTCTCCTTTGCGTCTTCCCCATAGAGGTGGTAGCGACTTGCGTTGGCGGCGGGTCCCGAGAAAATGATCTGGCCACGATCTATGACATGCGCCGTCTCGCACATCTTGACGATCGCCGCCCAATCGTGAGTGACGAGAACACCCGACGCGCCGCGTGAAACGCGATCCCGCAGCCGCCTCCAACACTTGGCCTGGAAATGCTGATCTCCGACGGCCAAGACCTCATCTAGAAGATAAACGTCATAGCTCCCGGCTGTGGCCGTGGAGAAAAACAGGCGCGCTGACATCCCCGCCGAATAGGTGAAAACCGGGTCCTCGAAGCGATCACCCAGTTCGGAAAATTCATGGATGTCTGCAATCATCTCCTGCTGGCGGCGCCGAACCTCGCCGTGAATCGTAAGGAGACGCTCGGCGTATTGCCGACCGGTCAATTGGGGATTGCCGACAAGGCCAAGCTCATAGAGTCCCGACAGTTTCCCTTTGATCGCGATTTGTCCCCCATCAGCGGAATAGACACCGCCGATGGTTCGGAGCAAGGTCGATTTTCCAGCGCCGTTGCGACCAAGAAAGCCGACGAACTGGCCCTTAGGGACCTCGAAGTTGATATTCTTGAGGGCTTCGAAGACAGGGACACCCGAATGCGCACTGAAGGCAAGACGCCAAGCGCTCCCCTGATCGACGAGGGCAAAGCGTTTGCTGACGCCGCTACAGGTGATTGCGATAGCGCGGGACATGGCTCAATTCTTAGATTAAGTCTGATTCATCGCTAGGCTTATCAGGACGCCAAAGCTTTATGCAGACTTTTTCTCCGTTCAGGTAAAAATAAGCTGGATAATTAACGGGATCAGCAGCCCGAATTTTATTGAAAAGCTCAAGTAATGATTGAGTTGGATCGATTTCGGAATGAGATGGAATACGGTTGGGAAGATCGACCGCCTCCGAGGAGGCTTGAGCTGAAGCGCTACCTATGCCTTCATATTCGAATTTCCGCAGCGCATCGACAACAACGCTAGATTCGAAGTCCGCCGTTTTGCGGGCCAAGCTTCGCGTCGTTTCAAATTGGGATAATGGAAAAGACCTTTGCAGGATAATTGGACCCGTGTCCATCCCCTGGTCGACAACATGCACTGTTACACCGCTCTCAGACTCACCGTACTCGATAGCCCAAGAAAGGGTTCTCGCGCCCGGATACTTGGGAAGCAAGGATCCATGAACGTTGATGCACACCTTGACTGCAGAAAGAAAATCCACCCCGAACAGATAGGAAAACCCCGCCGAGAAGCAAATTTTACCTTCCACAATCGGAATCAAAGTTTTCAGATCAGCTTTATTTGCAACGACATGAACAGGTATTTTTTTCTCAGTTGCCAGGTCAATTGTTGCCTGAACTTTGGGCCACCGCGTCGGATTATTGACAAAAACACGCTCAACGTGGTGCCCAGCGTTCAATATAGACTGAAGAACTCTCTCGCGAGGTCCGCCCGAAAAATAAACGAGATTTAGTGGCATTCTAGGTTTCTTCGGAGGAAAAAGGAAAGAGATAGAAATTTGGATACGCGGCGAGAAGCTCGGTTCTTGTTAGGCCCGAGAAAGCTTCTTTTAAAGCATAACCATAATAACCGTATACATAATCCTTCGCGCCCCAGCCTTTTTTGAAGTGATACACTCCTTCTTGGCTCCGCCAAGTTCCACCCCAATTCCAGTAACTATACCCCCGCGATGCATAGTCGATCATCGCATGAACTATCAAAGCCGAAATGACTTGTTTGCTGCGATACGCCTCGACTGAAACTGGCATAAAATACTCAACCCAATCTCGGTAAACTAAAGTTAGCAGGCCGCCAGCAAAAATATCATCTGCATAGGCAACGTAAAGATGACAATTGTCGCCAAACAATTGCTTTAAAGTTTTAAGCTGATCTATTGACTTAATAGTTCCGTTTATTTTACCCATTCCAATCGCATGGTGTTCATGGAGATTCTGAAAATCAACATCCTTTTCGCTACGGAAAACGGTAAATCCTGACTTAAGTCCTTTACGGGCGAGATTGCGTGTTTTCTGCGAGAACATTTGCAAGAGCGGCTCTTCAAGAGAGCCAGCCGTACCCGCTGGAAGAGTTGAGATCTGGCCGATCCTATCATCGACACGCTTCATTCTGGAGCAGGCGGAAAACTCCGCACTATCATTGCGGAACGGATGGGTTACAGCATTAAAAGCCATGATTTTGTGCTTCTGCACGTACTCATCGAGTGCCTGCATTAGCGCTTGCACGACGGGCCCACGCTCAACGGTTGGATCAATAATGAGGTCGCCGTGGCTTCCATAGTATGGGAGTGAGTTTAGGACTTTTCCGCACGGGCCGTCCATTTCAAACGCTGGCAGTGCACCTACCGCTTGACCGTCTTTATAAGCCAGGAAGTACACGGGCCGCGCCTGCGGGCAGGCCATCTGGGTGAAAGCCGCCCATTCTGGCGATGCATGGATCAGGAGGCCGGGAACCCTTGCAACAAGCTCTGCATACGCGATGGAAGGCGGAGCGACTGAAATCTCAATGGGCATGATGATTTCCAAGAATTTTGCCAGCCGCTGCAATCACTTTCTCAATACTTTCCTCGCTGAGTCTCGGATAAAACGGTAGAGAAAAAGTCTCGTTGAAGACACGGATAGCATTTGGGAAGCCGTCGTCGCTGATGCCCATAGTGCGATGGGCCAATTGATCTACGCCATGCCGAACGGCAACTCCGGCAGCAGCGAAAGCGCTTTGGATGAGTTGGAAATCAATTTTGCCTCGCAATACGAAGCGGAACAGATCGGCTGAAGGCACGTCAGCATCGTCGAGAATGGTCGTCAGCCCCCCCGGCAACGCAGAGCGATAACGCTCTGCGATCTCGGCACGCCGCTTCCGGAATTCCTCCGAGCGTCCCAGCTGTGTAATGGCCAAGGCAGCCTGAAGCTCGCCAAAAGCCGCAATGTCCTGCCATTCACGTGCCAAATGCTCCAACGAGAGCACAAAGCGCTCCTCGCGGACCGCCACAGCTCCGCCCCCCCCTCCACAAATGTACTTCGTTGGGTGAAAGGACAGGACGGCGATATCGCCCGCCTCTTCCCATCTGTCTACCAGGATACGCGGATGAGCTTGGCATAGATCATGGATAACCGGCACACCGAAACGGCGATAAGGCTGGGCCGATTGAAAAATGCCGAATGGAGGGGCTAGCAGAATGGCCGACACCCTCTCATCAAAGCAAGCCTCCACTGTTTCGGCTGTACTGCACCAGCCCGAGCCGATGTCACAAAATTCCGGGATAAGGCCAGCCGTTTGGATCGCCCAGATAACTGCATCGCAGACATATGTCTGGACGATGACTTTGCTTCCACGCGGAAGCTTCAACGATGCCACCGCAGCATAAACCGCGAAACGGCCACTTGGAAATGTAAAGCTCCGAGTTGCTCCTGAAGCCTCGCTGATGCTGGCGCTCGCGTCGTTTACGAGTGCCCCACCCAAGAGCAGCCCGGACCGTAGGACACTCGAGCATGCGTCGACCTCAGCATCAGTTATCCATGGTGAGGAGTGCGGAATCATACGGTGCACCTAGTTGGCTAGGTGTGGGAGATTTAAGTGCTCTCCTCGCAGGAAAATTCGGCACCACCATTCGAAACTCAGGAACGACCAGATAAGGAGGCGGTGATTAGCCGCTCCGCTCATGTGCTCCTCCACGGTCTTTCGAATGAAAGCCGGATCGAGATACGCGCTCGAAGCAAGATCTCGGCCGAGGAGAATTTCTCTCACGTAGGCGGCGTTTTCACCCCTATACCAACTGCCTTCAGGCGAGGAGAAGCCCTGTTTGCGGCGATCCATGACCTCCGACGGCAACACGTGCATCATGGCCTGGCGCAGACAGCTCTTGCCGCCCGAGAAGGTGTCTTGCGCCAGAAGCTTCTTACGAACCGCGTCCTCGTCAACGCTCAGCATATGCTCGAGATCAGAGAGCTTGTGACGAACCGGCAGACGCATGGCGAAGTCGACGAGATCATTGTCCAGGAAGGGGAAGCGCTCTTCGAGCCCGCTTGCCATGGCGAGCTTGTCTCCGACCAGAAGCAAGCCCGAGAGAAACGTCTTCGATTCGAAATAGAGCGAGTTGGCGATATGATCTTCCGGACCCTGGCAATTTAGGTTGCTCGCGTCCCCATAAACGGACCGGAAGACGCTGAACATTTCGTCTTCGTCGTCGGTAGAAGCGTTGAAAAGGGACTTGCGATCGGCCTCGGTCGTCAGTCTCTGCCAGAACCCATAGTAGCTCCGGAGGTAATCGTCCTGATCGAGCGAACGGAACACACGATAGTATCGCCAAGGGTACCCGCCGAAGAGTTCGTCACCTCCTGCGCCTGAAAGACAAACCTTCACGAATTTTGATGCCAGTCTTGCAATGTAGTAGTTCGGGTAGCTCATCCCAAGCCGCAGATCCTCAAGATGCCAGACTACGCGGGGAAGAGCCCACCGTATATCGCCAGCATTGATGACCTGTTCGTAGTGTTCCGTTCGGCAGTGATAGGCCAACAGTTCCGCTGCGCGGCGCTCGTCGAACGTCGCCTCGATCCCCTCAACCTTCGACATCTCAAAGCCGGCCGTGAACGTGGACATGCGCCCGAGATGAGGTTGGGCAAGGGCGACCAAGGTGCCTGAATCCATACCTCCGGAAAGATAAGCCCCGACGGGAACGTCAGCGACGAGTTGGCGCTCGACGGCCTTGGCCATGAGGCGCTCGAGCTCTGCTACAGCCTCTGTCTCGCCGATCTCGATGCGGCGGCTGAAGTCATAATCCCAGTAGGTTTCGACTCGCTCTCCATCGCGATCCAATGTGAGGATCGTAGCGGCCGGAAGCTGTTCGACACCGGCAAAAAGGGTATGAGGCCGGAACAGGTTCTGGAAGGTGAAGTACTCGTGAAGAGCCGCCGTGTTGACCTTCACCTGAAAGTCAGGGTGGGCCAGGAATGCCTTGATTTCAGACGCGAAGACGAGCGATTGTTGCGTGCGCCAGAGATAGAGAGGCTTCACGCCATACCGGTCGCGCACCAGGTGGAGCCTGCCCAGTTCCTTGTCCCAGAGAGCGAAAGCGGCCATGCCATCGAGCCGGCGAGCGAGCTCTCGAATACCCCAGATGGCATAACCGGCGATCAGCACTTCCGTGTCGGATCGCGTCCGGAAGGACCAACCCGCTGTTTCCAGTTCTCGCCGGAGTTCCCTGAAGTTATAGATCTCTCCATTGTAAACGAGCACGATGCGCCCGTCTGGCGAGATCATTGGCTGGCGAGCGGCATCCGAGAGGTCGATGATCGAGAGACGGCGATGCCCAAGGCCGACCGGGCCGTCGACATAGGATCCTTTCCCATCGGGCCCCCGATGCGCGATGGAATCCCGCATGGCAACAACCATGCGTTCTTGCGCCGGCGCACCGTCGCGATTGAGAATACCGACAAGACCACACATCGCGGGACTGACTGCCTATGAAGCACGTTCAGAGAGAACTGCCTGCTGAAGTTGCCTCATGCCACCGTCTCAAGGGCGCGGATGACCCGCTCGACATCTCCCGGCCCCATATGATTGTGCAGCGGCAGAGCTATGCTCTGCGCCTCGACCTTCGTGGCGACGGGGCAATCTTCCGGGCTAGTCCCATAAACCTTCCGGTAGGCTTCCAGGCCGACAATGGAGTGGGTTCCAGGACGACCCGCTATGCCTAGCGATTGGAAGTGCGCCAGAATTTCATTCCGGCTTGCAGGAGCCCGGTCTTCATCCACCATGACGACATAGGCCTGCAGCGCATGGCCGTAATCCGCAGGGCGCATCGGAGCCCTGATCCAAGGGAAACGCTGCAGATAGGAATCATAAAGATCCGCGAGTGCAGCCCGCTCGTCGATGAAACGATCGAGCTTGGTCAACTGCGTGGCGGCCACGGCAGCCTGGATATCCGTCAGACGGTAGTTGAAGCCAAAGACCTTGAATTCGGGCAACTCATAAGGCTTGGGTCCGCGGTGCCGAACCTCTTCTGAAATGCTGGCACCGTGGTTGCGGTATGTGTCAATGGCGGCAGCCAAATCCGGATCGTTCGTTGTGACGACCCCGCCCTCACCACAGGTGATCGATTTTCTCGGATGGAGAGAGAAGCAACCGATATGCCCTAATGAACCGGCAGGACGCCCCTTGTACGCACCGCCGGCGGCGCATGCGCCGTCTTCGATCACGATGACGCTTGAAGGAAGCACCGTCTGCAAAGCATCCATATCCGCGCAAAGGCCGAACAGATGGACGACAATGATCGCCTTGGTGCGTGGCGTCACCGCCCGAGCCACGGCGTCGGGATCGATGTTGTAGGTATCTTCCCGGATATCCACGAAGACTGGTTTTGCCCCGCAATGGACAACGACATTGGCGGTCGCAACCCAGGTGAACGATGGGACGATCACCTCATCGCCCGGTCCGACGCCAGCCGCAACGAGAGCGAGGTGAAGCGCCGTCGTGCATGACGTTACGGCAAAAGCATGAGCGACCGCATGACGTTCGGCAAAGCCAGTTTCGAACTTCTGGACCCAGGGCCCCTGCGTCAGCCACCCAGACTCGAGAACCGATTTGACGGCTTCCAGTTCGTCTTCGCCCATGACGGGCTTGGCAATCGGGAGGGGCGCAATCTGCATTGTGAACTGATTCCTGCTTAAGAAAAGACTTCGTCCGCTTCAGGCGCCAAGCCTGCACGAAGACGATTGATCATCCGTTCATACCGCAAAGCACAAACCGGGGCAGCATGCCATTTTAGTGCGAAATCCCGACCCGCCTTCCCAAGAGCGGCCCGACGCTCCGGATCAAGCAGGATTTCCTTCAGGACCTCATAGATCGTTTCTTCAGTCGCGTGAAGGGCCGGCACTTCCTCAATAGGACGCAATGGGGAGAGAGGCTCGCCCTGTTCAGGGCGCAAACAAGTGACCATTGGACGGCCCAACATTAAGGTTTCTCGGGCATTCGCGCCGAGCCGACCATAGTTAAGCTGATCGACGACCAGATCTGCCTGCAACTGATAATATCTCACATCCCTGCTCTGCAGATCCGTTGCAAAAAAAAGGCGGACAGCAGCTCCTTCCTTTCGAAGCCGCTCGATTGCCGCCATGACCGCGCCGGTGCCCTTGATATCGCGATCGCCGTTTCGACGAAGCTTGGAAAGCCCTACCCCGTGATAGACGACAAGTTCATCTTTTTCCCGTGAGAGCAGATGTTCTTCTGGAATCGCCAGGTCTGGTTTCCAAAGCTCCGGATCCAACGCCGTTACGATAGGGCGCCGGACATACATGGGCCCAACGCGATCATCGACAGCCAAATCTCCTTCCAGCGTAACCACATCGCAGATCGACGAGAGTTTTCTGGCCCAAGTCAGATTTATGGCGTCGCTGCAAACATCCGGACGGTTTTCCCATACGCAACGCCCGCAAATACCGTTCGTCAGCTTTCGTATCGAACTCTGGGATGCCCCTTCATTGCACCCGGCCGGCATGAATCCGATCAAAACATTATGCCGACGCAATTCAAGAAAATCCCAAGGTATAGCTTGCGGATTGATGGAGTTCTCCCAGTTTTCCGGAAACAGACTGCAGATGCCCCTTCCGTAAAAGTGAACCGCACCGAACCGTTCGGGAATGGAGCGGAAGAACGTACGGGTTTTCTCTCTCATAGCGACCGGGTCTGGGTCGTATAGGGAGAGATCCTCGCCGTGGAAGAACTGGTTTACGGTGCTGGCCGGAGAATCCAGGGCCACACTTAACGCATCCCAACCGCGATCGCGTAAAGCAGCTGAAAGATATTTGTAATGGTAATAGCTATTATGAATGAATAAGGCCGAGTTCTTACGCGGTTCAGCTGGCAACGCCGAAGGAAGTTTCTGCGGAGCATCAAAAGGTATGACACACGAAAGAGCGTCAGAGATGCTCGTTTCAGTCCGCAGGCGTTTCGAGATGTAGGGAGCAAAAAAGTCAATGACGCCCGGGTACTTCCGTGCCCAAGCCAAGATACTGAAATATTCCCTCTGGGTGAGTTCTCCAGATTTTTTTCCTATTTCATTTCCAGAGTGTATTAGACGCTTCAAGCCACCAAAGATGGCTTGAGGAATTTTATCCGGAATGTCGAATGCGACAGGCGGAGTTTCTGCTCGACCCAAACCATATTGAAATAAGACGATGCGCTTAACGTCCCGATTGTCAATAAGGCGGTCTACGTCATGGGCACTCAATCCGTGGATGTAGTCAAACAACCCAGGAACCCGGGGGATCGCGATTAAGATGAGATCTTCACGGCGCTGAGTCACGAGCAAGGTAGGGAGGTCTTGGCCCGTCCAGCACAACAAAGCCTTCAGCTTTCGGTGCCCGGATTCCCTCACGTTTCTTCGAAGAGCGTAATAGCGACACAGTTTGGCGACATGTTCCTCAAGAGCGGATGCATGCGCCTGAAGTCGCTCTGATACGAAAATCCGAAATGCTTGAATATCACCGTCGATCTCACGACGCATGGCGGCGTAGGTCTCGTTGCTCGCAGAGATCTGGAAATCATCCACGTTAGCAACAACCTGAGAACATCCGTCATCCAGGCGGCCTTGGAGCACCTGGGCGCCTGTGATGCTCGAAAAAGACGGGCCGCTGCGCAAGGGCCCAATGTCCAAACCTGATAAACTTGCCGTCTCTAAGGGAAGTCCAGCCAGCACACCGCCCTGGGCTTGACGAAACATAGATGCGGCGTCATTGAGAGCCGCCTGCTTCTTATCAAACTCAATAAGTATTTTTCTAACTTTGCCTCCGAAAACAATTATATAAAACAAATTTGCGCATAAAATTAGTGCGCTAGACAACACTACCCCGATATCAATGATTGACATACTATTCATTATCATCGCTTAGCTAGTTGAGATCGGCATCTTCTCAATCGAGATTGCTTTTTCCAACTGAGAAATACTATCAATATGTCTTGTCAGCTCTTCGATGCAGGCATCGCGGTGCCTATCCGCGAGAGCAAAAAAGGCCCGCACTTCGCCAGAGAAGCTCTTGTGAATCTCTTCCGCTACTTCTTTTCGGAAAGTGGAGTGCTTGTTCTCGATATCAATACTGACTTGGGCGGAATGCTGGTCTAAACGCTGTGAGTGCCGGCCTAGACACTGCTGGATCTCGTGATGCAATTCGTTCTCAGCTTCGTATGATTTTTGCATCTTCGCGTAAAAATTTTGCATCTCCGCATAGGAATTTTGCATTTCCGCATAAGTACTTTGCATCTCCGCATAAGCATTTTGCATCTCCGCGCGAAATTCATCGACTACCCGATGCAACCCTTCCGCGTCTTGATTTAAACTCTCTTGGTATTGCAACAGGTTTCCCAACTTATTCTGCAATCCCCTCCTAATAAAATAAACAAAAACAGCTAATAAAATCGCTGAGATAAACGCAACTGATGTCAATGCTGCAAAAACAATCACCGGCTCCATTGGACAAAGACCTTTTGAAGAGAGCTGTCGACAGATGCTTGGTTCGGCACCTTCGATCAAATTCGACGGCCGCCGGAACTAGAGCAACACGTAGAGGAGCCGCATTTGTATCGCAATGACATTCAATCAGAATTAACCGCTGCCTTGAGTTCAGACTTACGCCACGCGATCAGGCGCCGCAGTCCCTCATCGAGGGGAATGCGGGCATCAAACCCAATTTCCTTCCTCGCCCGTTCGGTCGAGCCAATTCGATTGCGAACAAGAGTGGCCTGACTTCTAGGTGCGTACTGGATCGGTAGATTGCAGCCCGTGAGATGACAAAGACGCTCCGCTATCTCCTTGAGGGAAGTACGTGTCCCGGTACCCACATTGTAAAAGCCATCGACGGCTTCTGCTTTTATTGCGCAGATATTGGCGCGGGCGCAGTCTTCGACTGCAACAAAATCGAAGGCTTCTGAGCCGTCGCCAAGAATCGTCGGCCCTTCTCCGCGGTCAATTGCGTCAAGCATCTTCATGATGACCGCAATGTAAGCCCCTTTGTAATCTTGGCGTGGGCCATAAACATTCATATAGCGAAGGCCTACGTAGTTAAGCCCATAGCGGTGATGATAAGCCCGAGCCATTGCCTCGCCGGCAATCTTCGTCGCCCCATAAAAATTCTTATTATTAAAAGGATGGTCTTCGGTCATGGGTTCGCAGACGGCGTCGCCGTAAACTGACGCCGAAGAAGAGTAGACGAGGCGCTTTACGCCCGCTGCAACACAAGCCTCAAGAACGTTAAATG
Organism: Microvirga alba; assembly: GCF_015694465.1. Classification (GTDB taxonomy): domain Bacteria; phylum Pseudomonadota; class Alphaproteobacteria; order Rhizobiales; family Beijerinckiaceae; genus Microvirga; species Microvirga alba. Next base: position 237,293 of record NZ_JADQDO010000001.1, on the reverse strand, counting down.
TCCCGTTTACATTGACATCGAAAGCGGCTCGGGGAAATTCATGGCACTGAAGAAGCCATAAAGCGGCAAAATGGAAGACACCGTCAGCCTCATTCAGGGCCGACCGTAAGATGTCCGAATGAAGGATATCGCCCCCTACGTCATAGATACGTACACGAGGATCCTTGAGTGCATTCGAAAGATTCCGGGAAGTGCCTCTGACGAAATTGTCGTAGACAATGATCTCACGAACATCTTCGTTCAACAGTTGGTCAACTGTATGGGAGCCGATGAGCCCGGCACCACCGATAACGACGAGTTTAGAGCCTTGTAGGTTCATGATACAATAGAACAATCTATGTTGTGGGTTGCGCTGGGCTTAACAGGATCACCTCTCGAAAACAACCCAGGTGCAAAGCGTGTAGGCTCGCCCTCCCCCCTCGGTTGGGGAGTAATAATTTGGTGCCGAGGTGTAGTCCGGGCTCCATTGGTGGAGACCTCGATGAGTGCCCAGTTTCCTCGGAGCGAGCGGCAGATGGCATGGCTTCCCCGATACTTCTGATTGCCGCGGTCGCGCGTGGACCACCGGAGAGTGGCCAGCGGGATCGCTCGTTCTCTCCGCAACGGGATGGAATGGAAGGACTGATTCCAGGAATATCGTCCGAATGAATCACACTGCAATCGGTTCATCCGCAGGCCCAGGTCCCTCCCCCGCCAGTTCCGCGAAAATCCGGCAGAACCCACATGCCGGTCCAGAGGCTCGAGCGTTGCCAATACCGTTACGAAATCCTTCATGCACTCGGATATGGGGACGCTACGATGCTGTCGGGCACTAGCGAAGGCGTTGTCGAAGGAACGTGACGCAGTCACGGCCGAGGCCTAGACCCCGCTCACCGTCGCGCCAGGCGAAGCCTTGCGGGCGATCCTCGCCGTATACGCTCGGCAACAGTCCGACCTTGCCATGCGCCTTTAAAACATCCTGGATAAGGACCGCCTTCCCGATCTTGGCATGCAATGTCCTCGCGTCCGCCGGGGCAGTCCCCCCTGGCTCGGCCCCCCAATATGCCAACTGCTCCGCGATCTGGTTCGGGTGGACATCGAACTGTTGCGCCAGTTCCTGCGCGGTTGTCTTCTCATGTCTCCTGTTCGGCAGGCTTTCTTGACCGCTGGAGCCAGCCCCCCGGAATGGCATCGTAGTCACTACGATGCCATCACAGAGCGCCGCCCGATCAGCCGATCAATTCCGCCATATTGAAAGGCGACGTGGCTGTTGGGGCCAAGATGCCCCCGGGCGCGACAGAATGGCTTCCTCCATGAGTGACGCAATCACATTCAGTCCATAGGATATGAGTCGGAGTAACGTGCACCCGCCCTATCGGGAAATGCTGCGTTGAATCAGTCTGAACGTCCTATTGCGGATGAAACGGTAACCGTATCTGCTGATTCCACGAATGGTTTTGAGACTTGCTATAACCTTTTCGCGATCTGCAAGCGTTACCTCCAGTTCGCTCAAGCGCAATTGAAGATCCTCTGAAATATCCTTGACTTCAGGTACAGTCGGCAAGCTCTCCTGCACGAGCGGCGGTGAGGCTGGCGTATTGAATTTACGCATAGGACCTTGATCATTGATCCAGCTGAAATCAAAATTTCCGCTTTTGATTTCGGAGTGACCGACCAACTGCTGAATCCTGTCCATCAGGGCGGAGCTTTGTCGCTCCCAATGGAATGTCTTTTCGAAATAAGCTCTCGCGTTTCGGCCGAGTTCTTTGCGTCGCTCCTCGCTGGCTGCATAAGCATTTACAGCCTCAGCAAGACTAAGCTTATCGTCGAACGAAACAGTCTGACCGCACTTCGCAGCCTTTACTGTTTCCGACACGAAATCGAGCTCATTTGTAATGATCGGAAGACCTGCAGCCATATACTGCGAAAGTTTATTGGGGCAGCAATAACGATACCCGGCCAACAACGCTTGATAGGGAATCAGCCCCACATCTGCTTGCATAGCGGCATTCACTAGTTCCTTTTCGCCCACGGCTCGTGGAAAAAAGATACGCTGATTGAGCAGTCCACTCATCTCCGCAAGACGGAGGATCTTTTCCTTGAACGGATTATCAGGCCCCCGAAGGTATAGCACGCACGATGGATCCGTATGCGGCCAAGCTGCAATCAGTTGTTCCAGGCCACGCTGTTCAGCGAAATTGCCCTGAAACAGGAATACAACCTTATTGCCGTGAACCTTAACACTGGGCTTCGAGGTTTGGGGTTCGACCTCCGAAAGCGGCACTGCGTTTGGAACGCTTTCGAAGGGCAAGTTGTAGTATTGGGTCATTTGCTGGGCGAGGTGATCTGAGACAGTCACTCGATGCGTCGCCAGTCTTGCATAATATTTCTCGATTGCAGACCAGAAACGACACTCCCAAGCGGCCATGCCCGGCACTGAAAACGGCCAGAACTCATGCGCGTCATACACAACGGGGCAGCCAAACTCCCGTCCGGCGATCACCCCGGCAGGAAGAGCTTCGAGATCGCACGCGACAATTACATCTGGCGCTCCAATCAAGCGCGCCGCTTGAAGCAATGCCATGTTGGTATTGTGGAAATATCTGCAAAGTTCCTGAAAGCTCTCGATTTTTTCAGGGTCCGAGTAGCCTTCCGCAAGGCGTAATGCGTCGCTAGGTTTTTGCTGCCGGAGAAGATCCAAATAGAGTAAGCCCTCCTCGCCTGTATTGAGGTCCAGGCGGTCAACCAGACTTCCGGGCATCACGTCGAATTTCGTACGCTCTACCCGGACGCGCCGACGCTGCTTGTTAACCTGCTCGATTGAGGGCCCCTCCCCGGTCCTGTTCCAGAGGTAGGTTCCGATTTCGCAGACTTCAAAACCGCGCTCCTCCAGCGCTTTGGCCACCCACTCAATTCGCGGATCGATACGGGGCTCATGTGCCATCATCACAAAAGCCTTGGGACGCGGCGGCACGCGCGGCGGAATTGGAAGGTCTCCTGACGCTGATACCGCTGCAGCCGAAAGCACCGGGGTTGTCGCCTCAATAGCGTTGTCTACACGCTCGACGAAAGTCCGGTAGTGGTATTCCGGGTTGCAGATAATTTCCTCGTGGCACCGCTCAGTAATCTCATTGACCAAGCCGGCATCACGAATTGCAGCGACAACCTCCGCCTCGTTAGACAAATCCTTCTTGAGCGGAACGAAATGCTTCCATGGTTTAAAGATACCGGAATATGTCCCTTCGTACATCACTTGAAGCGTTTTCACCGCAGCCGCCTCAAAATGACGAGGGGACACTTGCGCGTACATCACGTTGTCTTCAAAGCGGTGGAGGAACTCGTCATAAGCCCGCTGGAAGTATTCGTCAGAGAGGGGGCCGAGATCCGCGTTCTTCTCCTCAAACGTCCTGCACAGGCGCTCGACCTGACCGTCGAAGTCAAAGAGGTTCGAACCGGATTCAGCGCCCAGTGTTGCCTTAACCGAACCAAGAAAGCGGAACCAGTCGTTTCCAGAAAATCGATCTGCCCAGCGACTAGAGATGTCATAGGAAAGGCCATTGGCCCTGCAGATCCGCTCGAAGTCGGCACCGATCTTGCGCTTCTCGTAGCCGAGTTGGCCAAAAGATAACGGTTGAGTCGAGCCGCGGTATCCAACGTCAATAGCGCGATCCCCTCCGAAGGCATGAGCCTGGTCTCGGAGGAAGTTTGATACATAGCCGGTCAGGCACGAGAGGAAGATGCGCCCGCTTGATTGCACGCGGCCATAGACAGAAGGAATCTCAGTTTCAGGAACGCAAGTCAGTACCACATTGACGTTCTTAACTTCTATGAAGTTTACGAACTCATTGGTTTGATATTGCTCATCCTGTTTCATGAGGATTTTGCAGCCGCGATAATCCTCAAATTTTGTTTTGAGATCCTCGTCGAGGGACCAAAGGTTTTTCGGATTATAACAAGCCGTCGCGTGAACAATCACGCCAGCGTAATCGTTTAAATCAACACTGGAAGGGATATGGAGACTGCGCCCATCACCAGGCCAGAGATTCAAGACTGAAATCTTGTGGCGTGAGTAGTTTTTCCACTGGGCAATATTCTCACGAATGGTCGAGATCCCAATTGGATCAAAAAAACAGACCATCAGCAGATGTTGTTTGCCAGAATTTTTCATAGTCATTGCTGTCTAAGCTTCCAGGGAATGGGCTGGTCAGATTGCTCGAGCGTCTCTCATCAGAAAGCTTACAAATCTGAGATCTTCATTTTTTCTTCAGACGCAGACAGAGATCCACACCCGCGACCAAGCCATCGTGGTGGGGGATGCCTCGTTCATCGATTGTCAGATTTAGCAAAAATTGACGGCTTTCTGGTCGCAATTCAGGGTTCATTATCGCCTCAAAGCGGCGAGCGAACAGATGAAGCTCCCATGCTGACGCGGCACAGCCTATCGAGACCACCTCGAAACCTACCTGCTCGCACATGGCGGCAAATTCGCTTGGTCGATAGGGGCGCGCGATCGGACAATCCTCGCCATCCGTGGTCCTCGCGAAGGCCTCGCGGATGTCGAGTTCCTTATACCGGCCCTCTGTCGCCATCTTGATGAAGGCAACGTAGAGATGGAGCCAAAGGCTTTCGTAATTGTACACCATAATCTGAGCTTCGCCGTCATCCGCGAGAACACGATGGAGTTCGCGCATGATAAGCACGGGGTCAGGGGTGTGGTGCAAAACACCTGACGAGTGCACGAGGTCGAAGCTCTTTGAGGCGAAAGGCAATTCTTTTGTGTCAGTGCCGATATGAACAAGTTCGGCGAAATGGCTATGCAAATTCAAGCGCGATGCTGCTTCCTCCAAGGAGGGGAAAGACACATCGATCCCGACGACTTTGGCTTCCCGCGAGTGATGGCAAAACCCGACGAGGTCGTGCCCCGGGCCGCATCCGTAGTCGAGGATCCGCTTGCCATCGTGTCCGGCGACCGGCATCAGATCGATATAGCCCGGATACTGATCATTTCGCCACGCAAGATACGCTAGCGATTCCTCCGGGGAGGAAAACCGCTTATGCAGCGTAACGTTGTGGTCGCTCCAGTATTCGGATACGTTTCCATTCGTTATCAGTTGGGCAGCTTGAGACATCGAATAACTTTCGTGGCGGAATTCATCAAATTAAACGAACTCCTATTTGGCGACAGCAGCATTTCTTTTGGGAAACGCCTCAAACAAAGACAACGTACACTCAGCTGTTGCCGGATCCTGCACTTAACGCTTTCTTGGTGGCGCCGAATGGCTATCAATCCTACTCGGAGCCATCCTATTCTTGGCTTATGATTTTTTGTTGAGTTGACATATTTCATCTGCGGCGGCAAGAGGAGGCTGGTCACTAAGGTTACTTAATCACGTTATAGGATGGTCCTTGTGCCGCTCTATCGCATGAGTGCGCTAACATCAACGATTGGCCTGCGCGGATCCAAGGGACCTGCCCTTTGAGGCCATTCCTGTGGTAGACACGAATCAAGGCTAAGCGCCGCTCGATGGTTATAATACGTCAGATTGAGTCATGGGGTTGCGTGAAGAAAGCCTAGGATCTGCTTCCCTGGGGCCAAACGGAAGCCTCGGAAGCGGAGTATGGGAACAATACTCCAGGCCTTTCCCGGCCATTTCCATGTCCTTCGGGCATTTGCGAAGCGCGGCTCCAGATAATAGGACAATCGACAGGGCTTGGGGTGACATGAAATTCGGATTCCAATAGAACCCGTTCAAGCCCGAAACGTGCCTTGCATGTTATGAAGTAGGAAGGACCTGGATCAAGATGTGTGGAATTGCTGGAGCGGTCTCTTTGGATCGCACACCTATCCGCGGGTTACCTTCCGTTTTAGGAGCGATGAGTCGGTTGATCGCCCATCGCGGTCCCGATGGGCAGGGCTTTTGGCAGGCGTCTAATGACGAATGCGGGTTGGCCCACCGCCGTCTCTCGATCATTGACCTCTCGGAAACAGGGCGTCAGCCCATGGTTGCACCGAGCGGCGCCGTACTGACTTTCAATGGCGAAATCTACAATTACCTCGAACTCATGGACGAACTGAAGGGCTCATGGGATTTCCGCTCTCGATCTGATTCGGAGGCGATCCTTGCTGCCTATGATCGTTGGGGAACTGATTGCTTGGACCACCTGCGGGGCATGTTCTCCTTTGCAATCTGGGACGGCGATCGCCTATTTGCCGCGCGTGACCGTTTCGGGATCAAGCCATTCTATTACGCGGTTGTCGATGGAGTCTTCTATTTCGCCTCGGAGATAAAAGCACTTCTACCCGTTCTTCCGGAAATCGCGACCGACCCCGATGCTCTAGGCGAGTATCTCACCTTCCAATACACGATCGGTGACAAGAGCCTTTTCAAGCATGTCCATGTGCTTTTGCCGGGACATGCGATCGTTATCGAGAAGGGCGAGGTTCGCATCCGCCGCTACTGGGATGTTCACTACAACGTTGACTTCGACCACACGCCGAAGTGGTTCGCGGAGCGGATGGAGGAGATCCTGCAGGAGTCGATCTCCGTGCATCTGCGGTCGGACGTGCCCGTCGGCGCTTATGTCTCAGGCGGCATCGACTCGAGTTTGATAGCAATCCTGGCTGCGCGAGAGGAATCCTCCGGTAAAGTTGGATTCCACGGGAAGTTTACGGAATTTCCCGGATACGACGAAAGCTCCTATGCCGAGGCCGCATCGAAGCAGGCCGGGCTCGAACTCCACCAGATCGACATCACTGCAGGTGACTTCCGAGATTCGATCGAGAAGGTCATCTACCATCTCGATCAGCCGGTGGCCGGCCCGGGTTCATTCCCGCAATACATGGTCTCAAAGCTTGCAGCGGAGCATGTGAAAGTGGTGCTTGGCGGGCAAGGAGGCGACGAGATCTTTGGCGGGTATGCCCGCTACCTGATTGCCTATTTCGAACAGGCACTCAGTTCCGCGATCGATGGCACGCATCGAGGCGGCAATTTCGTCGTAACTCCTGAATCGATCATTCCGCATCTAACCGTTCTTCAGGAATACAAACCGCTCATCCGGCAACTCTTTTCCAAGGGGCTCTTCGGGCCCCTGGATGAGCGGTACTTCCGCTTGGTTGACCGGTCCACCGATATGGAGAGCGAGGTCGACTGGTCGATGATCGACAGGAAAGCAGTCTTTGGCCGCTTCCAATCGATATTCAATTCCGAGCGCAATGTTCGCAAGGAGGCGTTGTTCGACTCCATGACGCACTTCGACTTCAAGTGCCTCCTGCCCGCTCTCCTTCAAGTGGAAGATCGGATGTCGATGGCTCATGGCCTTGAATCGCGTGTACCCTTGCTCGACCATTCCGTTGTTGAATTCGCGGCAACGATCCCGGCCGATATCAAGTTCAAGGGCGGACAGATGAAACACTTCGTCAAGTCGACCTTTGGTCAGAAACTCCCTCAGGAACTGATGCACCGTCGCGATAAGATGGGCTTCCCAGTGCCGCTAAAGGAGTGGTTCTCGGGTGAACTGCGCGACTTCACAATGGATATCTTCAGCACTCAGAAAAGCCGATCGCGGCCGTATTTCGATACGGACGTGATTCTCGGCAACTTTGACAAGGCCGAGCGCTTTTCCCGCAAGACATGGGGATTGCTGAGCCTTGAGTTGTGGCATCAGATCTTCCATGACCGCGCGTCTGATTATAGGCGCATGGTTGACGAAACACCTCCGCACATGGTTGCGGCACAGTAATTTCAGAGTTCAGGGGCGAGAAATGAAAGTTTTTGTAACGGGCGGCTCAGGTCAGGTTGGCTCGACGGTCGTGGACATGCTCCTTGCTCGGGGCGACGAAGTCATGGCTATCGACAATTTCGCGACGGGCCGACGGGACAACCTGTCCGCTCATCCGAAGCTGACCCTCGTGGAAGATACGATCGTTGACGGCAAGCTGATCGATCGCCTGTTCGGAGAGTTCAAGCCTCAGGTGGTCGTGCATACGGCGGCTTCCTACAAGGACCCCGAGGATTGGGGGACGGACGCTCTGGTGAACGCCGTTGGTACCGCAAACATTGCCAAGGCCTGCAAAGCCCACAAGGTTGATCGCCTGATCTACTTCCAGACGGCGCTTTGCTACGGCACCAAGCCGCTCCACCAGCCGATCCGTCTCGATCATCCGATTGACCCCGTGAATTCCAGCTATGCCATTTCCAAGACGGCCGGTGAGCACTATGTGCAGTTCTCGGGCGTCGACTGGGTGACGTTCCGTCTCGCCAATGTGATCGGCCCGCGCAACGTCTCGGGTCCTCTGCCGATCTTCTACAGCCGCCTATCAAAGGGGCAGAAGTGCTTTATTACGCCGGCACACCGCGACTTCTGTTATGCGGGCGATCTGGCCAAGGTAGTGGTGGAAGCCGCGCAAGGTAAGGGCGGCGGCACCTACCATTTCTCGTCGGGCAAGGATGTGGCGATCAAGGAACTCTACGACGCTGTCGTGAAAGCCATGAAGCTCAACGACTATCCAGAGCCCGAAGTGAAGCCGCTCGGCCCGGACGATGCGCCTTCGATCCTGCTCGATCCATCCCGGACCTTTGCTGATTTCGGCAATATCGCGTTCACCTCGCTTGACGAGATTGCCCGACTGTCGGTGGAACGGTGGCAGAACGAGGGTGTGGTGGGTGGTTACACCCACCTCAAAGAAGCCCGCGCCGAGATTCGGGGTTGAGCGGGGCAATCATGCGGATCTTGATCACGGGTGGTGCCGGCTGTCTCGGTTCCAATCTTACTGAGCGGTATTTGGAGGCCGGCCACGCTGTCTGCATCCTCGATAATTTCGCGACAGGACAGCGCGGATCCTTGCCTGAGGCGCATCCAAGAATGACTGTCGTAGAGGGCTCGATATATGATCGTGCCCTCGTCGACCGGGTTTTCGCCGATTTCGCGCCGACGCACGTCATCCATTCGGCCGCCGCCTATAAGGATCCTGACAATTGGATTGAAGATACGCGAACCAACGTGGAAGGTACTATCCACGTGGTAGAGGCGGCCCGCCTAGCTGGCGTCAAACGTTTCATCAATTTTCATACCGCTCTTGGTTACGGTCGTCCGGACACCCTGCCAATCCCGGTCTCGGCGCCCGCCCGCCCGTTCACGAGCTACGGTATCTCGAAGCAGGCCGGTGAGAACTATCTGGCCGTTTCGGGCATTCCCTATGTGTCGCTGCGGCTTGCCAATGTTACAGGCCCCCGTCTCGCGATCGGGCCGATTCCGACCTTCTATACCCGTCTGAAGGCCGGCAAGGGCTGTTTCTGTTCGAAGACGGTTCGTGATTTCATCGATATGGAGGATTTTTTCTCCGTGATGGATTTGGTCATGGAGGAGGGTGCTTCGACGGGCGTGTTCAACGTGTCGACCGGTACAGGCCACACGATCAAGGAGATCTTCGACATCGTCGTCGATCACCTGGGAATTTCCCTGTCCGAGCCTGTTCCGGTGGTTGAACCGGGTGCGGACGATGTGCCAGCGGTCGTGCTTGATCCCTCAGAAACGATCCGCGGATTTAACTGGAAGCCCCAATACTCCTTCGAACAAACGGTACGCCGTATGCTGAAATGGTACGACCAGCATGGTGTGACTGCTATCTACAGTCATCTCAAGGCGCCGTCTCCCGCGCAGTAATTTTAGAACGGATTGATCACCATGGCCGAGAGTTTTGAGGGCACCAATGTGCTCGTCGTGGGCGGCGCAGGATTCGTCGGATCGAACCTGGTTCGCCTCATCCTGAAGGAGCGTCCGCGCAAGCTGACGATCGTCGATAATTTCCTGTCAGCTGACCCCATCAATATTCCCAACGATCCGGCGGTGAGGCTCGTCACCGGCTCGATCACAAACGAGCGGATCTTGCGGGAACTGGATAACGACCTCGACTACGCTTACCATTTGGCCTGCTATCACGGGAACCAGTCATCCATTCATGATCCGCTGGCGGATCATGAGAACAACAACATCACCAGTCTTAAGCTGTTCGAGCGACTGAAGGACATCAAGAGTCTCAAGAAGGTCGTCTATGCGGCAGCTGGCTGCGCCGTGGCCGCGAAGACCTTCGATGGGGCTCAGGCGACGAAGGAAGATGCGCCGGTTTCGTTGTTCCATGACAGTCCGTACTCGATTTCTAAACTCGTCGGCGAGATGTACGGCAATTACTACTTCACTCGTCATGGCATGCCATTCGTCAAAGCCCGTTTTCAGAACGTCTTTGGTCCCGGTGAAATTCTCGGCGCGGGACGGTGGCGCGGCACTCCGGCGACCGTCTGGCGCAATGTGACCCCGACCTTCGTCTGGAAGTCCCTCCATGGCGAGGCGCTGCCGGTTGAGAACGGCGGCATCGCAAGCCGCGACTTCATCTTTGTTGAGGACATGGCGCGAGGACTGATGGCCTGCGCTCTGCGGGGCGAGCCCGGCGAGATCTACAATCTTGGATCGGGCGTCGAGACTACCATTCGTGAACTCGCGGAGCGAGTAAACAAGCTAACCGGAAATCCGACACCCATTGCGCTGACTCCGGCACGCGACTGGGATCGTTCGGGCCAGCGCTTCGGCGACCCTAGCAAGGCGCGCGAAAAGCTCGGCTTCACAGCGCTAGTATCACACGAAGAGGGTCTGCGTCGCACGGTAGAGTGGACAAAGGCGCATCGGGAGACGATCATGCGATGCATGCTGCAGCATGTTCATTTTCTACCTGATGTCAGATCGTATGAAGCCTAATTTTTCGGCTTTGGCTTGATCAAACAAGTCTGCCCTTGGGAAATCCTGATTGATTGAGTCCGACCTGTTTCAAGGTCGGACCATAATGCGTCCACGGCTTATGGAAGACTCGATCATCGGAATTTTGCGAGAGCAGGAAGCCGGTGTGAAGAGTGACGGCCTGTGCCGCGATTGCGTAGGCGAGCCGTTTTTGTGGTGGGCCGGTCTTGCAGCCAAATCCCAGCTTTTCCGCATCGAGAGGGCTGCCTATCGACTAGGGCACCTCAGCGTCCTTACGCTGTTGCTCAAGGCCTCTCGCGCAACACAGCCATGACAATGACATCAAGCCAGCGCCCTTCCACGAAGGCCGCCCTGCGCATGACGCCCTCCACTTCAAGGCCAGTCTTTTCATAGGCTCTAATTGCGCGGGTATTCGTCTGAAACACGCGGAGCCAAAGCCGCTGCAGGTTCAGATCATCGAATGCAAATCGAGTCGCAAGCTTCAGAGCTTCCGTACCGAGCCCCCTACCCTGTTTCTCAGGGCTGCCGATCCTAATGGTGAGCTCGGCCGTTCTATGTATGCGATGGATATCGATCAGCTGGATCGTTCCTACGAGCGGACCGTCAGCGGTCTCTCGGATTGCAAAAGCGACGCGGGAGTCATCCCTCCCAAGAGCTTCGAGCCAAGCCACGTGCCTAGGATATGCGACCGGACCATAAGGCGCATTCAATCGAACCGCTTCAGCATCGTTAATCCACCGATAGAGCGTCTCGCTGTCATCGGGACGTATTTCGGTAAGGACGACGTTTTCGCCTTTTAGCACCAAGAAGCCCCCCCGGCGCGCGCCAAACGAAGTTCAAGCAACTTATAAGCTGCAGCCCGAGCCGTAAACAGCCGAGCCGCCCCTGTAGTTGAAAGACTATGAGGGGATGGAAAAATCACTCGGCGATGGTTCGGGTCATAGGCTGACACCGAAGCGCTCTCCCCAAATGCCCATGTTGACGATGCGCCAAAGGGTGAAATCGACATTCCGGCGCCCCTCCAGCATGTCCGAGACGAGAGCACGGGTGCCCTTAGGTTCGAGCAGGTCGGGGTAGCGCTTGAGAGTCGCTTCCACGCCATCGAGGATCATACCTTTGAGAGGTCCGCGGAACCAGACTTCCTCGGGCGTGGAGAACCCGAGCTTGTCGCGGCGCTCGCGCACGCTCTCCGGAAGGGTGTGGCTCATGGCCTTGCGCAGCACCCGCTTGGTGTCGGACCGCACGATCTTATGCGTATTCCCCAAGGCGAGGTTGAACTCCACGAGCCGATGATCGAGGAAAGGCACGCGCGCCTCGATCGAATGCGCCATGGAGTTGCGGTCCTCCCAGTGCAGGAGCATCTGGAGGTTCGAGGCGAATGTCAGGACCACGCACAGCGATGCGATATCGGTAATGGGCGGCAAGCCATTGACCTGGCTCGCGATCTCGAGCGCCGAGGGAGCGGATTGCAGCGGCCGGAGGGCTTCGGACCCCATCCAGTCGTGATTCACGAGCACCTGACGCTGACGGAGCAGGAAGCCCCGCAGGCTCGGCGGCAGCACCGGCCCGATGAAGCGCTTGGCCTGCTCCATGAAAGAGACACCGTGAATACGGTCGCGTTCAACCATCGTCCGCAGCAGGGTCACATAGTCCCGCCGCCGGATCAGATCCGACATGTAGTAGACGTAAGACGAATGATAGCCAGCCAATTGCTCGTCCGCGCCCTGGCCATCCAGCATGACCTTGATGCCGGCCTTCTTGGCCTCCTCGAACACGCACCACTGGGCGAAGATCGAGGTTGAGCCGAAGGGCTCGTCCTGATGCCAGGTGATGTCCCCTGCCCGCTTGAACACCTCTTCCGCGCGCGGGAAGATGTAGTGCGGATTGGCGCCCGTCTTGCTGACGACCGCCTCCATGAAGGGCTTCTCGTCGACACTCTTTTCCGCGTAGCAAGCGGACACCGTGTTGACGCGAGCGCCGTTACCTTCCTGCCCGAACATGTCGGACATCAAGCATACGATCGCCGAGGAATCGAGGCCGCCGGAAAGGCAGGACCCGACCGGAACGTCCGACCGCAAATGCATGCGGACGGAGTCGGTCAGAAGCTCCCGGAAACGTTCCGCGGCTTCCGCCTCTGAAATCTGGAGCGTCGAATGCGTGGGGATACGATACCAGCGGCGGGGCTCATATTGACCGGTCCAAGGGCGAGACACGTCGATCGTCACGCAGGACCCGGCCTGAAGCTGCAAGACGCCTTCGAACATGGTCTCCGAGGTGTGGTCGCTGATGCCGGAGGCGAGGAAGTCCCTCACCCGCGCCAGATTCATGCGGCTCTCGATGCCGCGAAGGCCAAGAAGCTGCTTGATCTCGGAAGCGAATGCGATGCCATGGTGGTTGGCCGCGATATAGAGTGGCTTGATCCCGAACCGGTCGCGCGCCGCGAACAGGCGCTTCTCGCGGCTATCCCAAATGAGGAATGCGAACATCCCCATGAACCGGTCGAGGCAGGCCTCACCCCATTCCCTATAGGAAGCAAGAAGCACTTCGCTGTCGCTATCGGACTTGAAATAGTGCCCCTTCGCCCGCAGCTCGTCGCGCAGCTCGAGGTAATTGTAGATTTCGCCGTTGAATACGAGGTTGAACCGTCCGGATTCATCCGACATCGGCTGCAGGCCGGCATCGCTGACGTCGATGATCGCAAGGCGGCGGTGACCGAGCGCCACGGGACCGGCCGATGAAGCAAATTCCTGCCAACCAGTCCCGTCAGGACCGCGATGGGAGATGATGTCGATCCGCTCGCGCTCGGGCTGAAAGCCAATAGATCCGTAGAGTCCGCACATCGATTATGACTTTCTTCTATCGGCAACGAGCCGCGCGCAAAGGGAGACCAGTGTCTCGCTTTCCTTCTGCCAGTTCAGTTGCCGGGCCGCCGCCAGGGACAGGCGCTTGTACCGGTCGATGGACGCCCGGTCGAGGGAATTGATGGCCGCTGCAATGGATGCCGGCTCCATCCCCGAGAACAGGAGGCCAAGGTCGTGCTCCTTGACCAGGCGGGCCATCTCCGGAAGATCGGAGACGCACAGAGCCAGGCCCGCCATTGTGTATTCGAAGAACTTGTTGGGCAAGGCGAAGCGGTTGTGCCGGGAATGGTCCGGCAGGGCGAAAAGGCCGACATCAAAGGCATTTGCCGCGCGGACCAGATCGACCATCGGAACGGGAGGCGCCAACTGCACCCGTCCCTGGACTCCGGCGCTTACGATGGCGCTTGCGAGTTGGGCCCGATACTCGTCCGACGCGGGCCCGCGAATGGTCAAGGCGAATTCCGGCCGCCAGAGGGCAACGCTGCGGATGCACTCCTCCAGGCCGCGCCCGGGAGCGACGATGCCGTGATAGAGGACCTCGATCCGTTCGCCCGTGGGTCGGAACGGCATTTCCTGATAGGTTGGCGTGTTGCGGATGACCAGCGGGCGCTCTTTCAGGTCGTAGAGCTCCTGGAGCCGATCCGCGATGCCGTCGGAGACGCAGGTCACCAGCGCGGCTTCCTTGAGGCATTCGCGTTCGATGGCCACGGTCACGGGACGATGTAGAAGCCGCCAGCGGAGGCGCTCCGTATATTCGTCCGCGGCAAGCTCATGGGTATCGTAGACGAAAATCGAACCCTGCTCCCGCGCGAGGCGGCGGGCGATTGGGAGGGCAGTCCAGTCGTTCGCGAGCCAGAGATCGGGCCGCCGACTCGCGCCGAGACGGTAGAGATCGTCAAAGCGGCTATTGAGGCTCCAATAGACACGATCTGCGTACCGCGGCCAGACGCGCGGAGCCTGCATGCGCGCGACATAGCGGACCTGCCGAAGCCGGCGGGTCCCTTGCCCGACCGCCCAGGATAGCCCCGAGTATTTCGCGGCGGCGCGGCTGAACCTGGTGAGTTCCGGCGCACGCAACCCCATTCGTGCGCCGACCGCGCAGGCCCTGCGCCGCAGGGCAAAGTAGAGCTCATCCGGAGAGGTCGCGACCCTGGCGAGACGCTGCCCGATCGTCAAACTCGCTGTATCGACGAGGTCTCGAGGCTGTCCGGCGATGACCGGCGACTGCTCCACGGGGGTCTTGCGATCCACATCATCTAGAATGGACCAGGTCGGCGCCAGGGATCGAGCATCCGGTAATCCCACACCGAACACATCCCAGCCAGCGCCCGAAAAAGCATCGCCCTGTCGCCGAACGCGAGGATCATCCGCGATTTGCGAAAGCGCCACGACGCCAATGGCCGGCTTTTCCAGACGCGAGGTCCGACCGAGAATTTGCGAAGATTCACTATCGTTCATGATAAATATTGAGGCACCGCTTAGGAATCGAGAGTTCGGCCGGCTTTGCGCAACCCCGAGGCAATAAAAGATCGAATCTGTCCTGTCTAGGTGCGCCCCGCGCCGGGGCATGTAGCACACGCCCAACAGATCCCATCCCCAACGAAGGCCCGCGCGACGCCGCACCCCGGTGGTGGCAGTCTGTCTCAAGCCGCGCCCGCACGCGACATGCCGCCGCGCAGGCCAGCGTATCAATGTCAGAACGAGACAGCCCTGTTCCAAAGGGCGGTCCCAACCTGAACTTCATCGGCAGCCGCGATGCCTCAAGGGATATTGCAGGTCAAATGAGGCTGGGGACGCGCAAAAAGCCCCAATCGGAAGCGCGGCGTCTGTCGCCTGTGCAGTCTCGATATCCATCAAAGGGAGGAGACCAGCACCGAGAACAAAGCGCCCGCTGAGGAATAAAAGTGCGCCCTATCGAACGAGGCCGCGACAATGCTCGCAACCGCGAGACCTCGTTTCCGGAGGCGCGACGTCATCTCACCGGTAAAGGGCCAGATCCGACCGGAACCATCCAAACTGCACGCGGTTTTCAAGTCAGAAGATCAACCGCTTAGGAGGCGCGTGATGGCAACAGGAAGTTCGACTTCGAAGCGCGGCTTCGCGTCGATGGATGGAGATCGGCAGCGCGAGATCGCAAGCAAGGGTGGAAAGAGCGTTCCGGCAGAGAAGCGGTCATTCTCTCAGGATCGGGAGCTTGCATCGGAAGCTGGGCGCAAAGGCGGCCAGGCTTCGGGAGGCAGCAGAAACCCTCAGGACTGAACCAGAAAGTCCAAATTGAAAAAGGGGCCGCATGACGGCCCCTTTATTTTTGCGAAACTCGACGGGGGTAACAGGATTAAATGCCTATAGGCTAAAGTTGAAGCCTGCCGGGCTCAAGGAAGGCGGTACGGCCTCCTCGCGGATCGATCGATCGGCCACGATGATCCGGAATTCGGAGAGCGTTGGAACATCGAGTGGAAGGTACGTCCGCTCGATCTGCCGCACGAGGTCCACGACCAGCGATGCTGCGACCTCGATGGAGGACAGTCCAAGCGCGCGCGCAGCCTCACGTGCGAGCTCCGAATCCCCATAACGCGAGGCCCCGAGCAGGGTCACGAGACAATACTCGTCGATTGTCCCCCGGCGTGACCCTGGCGGCTGATGGGACAGCGGCGAACGCCGTTGCTGCCGGGCGAGGCAGAACGCAAGCAGCAGAGCATCCGACACGATGGTCCTGGCCGCCTCGGCTCCCGTCAAACGCGTCAATGCCTCTTCGGGGCCGTTGAGAAGGGTCAGGTCGTAACGATCCTCGAGCCGTCGCAAGGAACGGAATACATCGAGGATAGGAACGATGCTCGGGTGGAACAGGATGCAAATCGACCTGGACTGAGAACGGGGACCCTCAATCATGGAATGGGGAGACCTGGCAACGGGAAGACCTGGGATATTATCTGAATCGGCTACATGCGATCGGCTCTTCCCGCGGCAAAACTGTGACGCCAGGCCGGAATGATGAGATGTCGACGCAGAAGCAGCGGGCACATCACTTCATCCTGCTCGCTCGTGGGAACGATTCCGCTCAACATCGAAGCGACGGACGGCTTGTCGCGAGATGCCGCGCTCGATGCCAAGCGGCAGAATTCATCAGGGAGTTCTTCCTGGCTAAGAATGGCATCAAGCTCGTTTGTCGCTGTCATCGCTTCCTCCGCTTAACGTTTGCTAGGGGCAACGTGTCGAGATTGTCAGGGTTCCTCGTGCGGCAATGCGTCCAACGCGGTCCCGAGGTCGGTTTGCGAGAGAATTCCCAAAGCAGGCTTTCTTCCTTCGGAACAATCCCTCCGTCGGGGCGTTGATCTGACAACCGGTTCGAATGCCCCCTCGCGCCGGCAACTCTGAGGCGTGGCCGCCCCCGCGGCCGCGCCTTTTTATTGGGCACGGGCGCCGCGAAAAATGCAGCGCGGGAGGTCCCCGCGCTGCAACAGCCAGGCCTTACGGCTTGGGAGCTGGCGTTGTCGTCGCTCCGGGCGCGGTGTTGCGATCCGGGTTGAAACTCGGAGCAGCCTGAAGATCGACCTTCGTCATCCGCAGGATAATGAGTTCCGGCGCAGAGAGACGCCCCGAGGGCGCTGGAACGGTCGCGGTCGAACCGGTGGATGGGACGTTGCCGTTGGTCATCGCGTTGACCTGCTCGCGCGTAGCGAATTGAAGCGCACTAAAGGGAATAGCCACGTATTTCTCGCCAATTCCCAGAAATCCGCCGACGCCGATGACCGCCGCGACGGGCCGTCCGTCACGTTCCACAATCACGTCGTTGACATCGCCAATCGACTCGTTGTTGGCACTGATGACTTTTGTGCCGATGAGCTTGGACGCAAGATAGTGGTTCGGCCCCATCTGCGTCATGAACGGGCCCGACATGGCGGATGAACCGGAGGGCGAGGGCGCGGTCGAGGTCTGTGCGAAGGCGGGCGCGGCCCCCAAAGCCGTCACGACGAGACACGCTGCGATATGCTTCGTCAGCATCGGATAATCTCCTTCACAAATGTCATGTAATCGCATGATGCGCCAATATACGCGGTTGCCTAACGCAGCCATCAACCGCCCGTTCCACATACTTTACGCTTGAGTTTCAAGTGCTACGCTTCCGCTGGCGCGCCGAACTGACTAAAATCAAAGTTATTACATACACATTACGCAATCATCATCGGCGATATGGCCTAGTTCCGAAATTTTGGCCAAGATGTTCCAGTAAAATCTGTCGAGCGGAAGAATTAACCTCGATTCAACGTCGCAGCTCGCGCTGCAAGAGCGACGTTAGCGTCACACATTACCGTCATTGGGCGCCTCGGGAGGTGCCTGTCGCCGGAACAGGAGAGCGAGCGCCCGGCGCAGGGCGAAGCCGGTGGGAGACAAGGCCTCGTCAGCAACCAGTCTGGCCCCGTCCTTGCGGCGCGCAAGCACGAGGCGACGGTTGTGGAAGGCTTCAAGTTCAGGCCGGTGTCCGACGCTAATCATGGCGGCCTCCGGAAGCCGCTCCGTCATCCGCCGCAGCAGACGCGCCTGTGTTTCCGGATCGAGGGCGGAAGTGGCCTCATCCATGACGATGATGTCCGGCTTCTGAATGAAGAGCTGCGCGAAGGTCAGCCGCTGTTGCTCCCCGCCCGATAGAGTGCGGTCCCATGGCACGCCCCTGTCGTGGATCCGGTCGACGAGATGACCAAGCCCCGCATCGGTCAACGCCTGAGTGACCTCATCGTCGTCAAGGCTATCGGTCGGGTTAGGATAGGCTACCGCGTGTTTGAGCGTGCCGATGGGTACGTAGGGACGCTGCGGCATGAAGAAGAGCTTCGAACCGCGACGGATTGTGATCTCCCCATTGCCCCAGGGCCAAAGTCCTGCGATCGCACGGATCAGTGTGCTCTTGCCCGCGCCGGATTCTCCGACCACGAGGACCTTTTCACCCGGATTGATCTCGACCTGGGTCTCACGGACGACGGCGGTTCCATCGTCGAGATTGACCGATAGGCGGTGCAGCTCGAGAGCCGCGAACTCCTCCTTCTCGGATCGCAGAATATGGCCGACGCCCGGCTGCTCGGCCAGTTGCAGCCTTTCGAGCGAAACCAGGAGACCTGCCACCCGGTTGGCCGAGGCCGTCCAGTTGGCGAGATTGGGATAGTTTTCCACCAACCAGTTGAACGATTGCTGCACGGTCACGAAGGCGGTCGAGGCCTGCATGACTTCCCCGAGCGACATCGTGCCGGCCAGGTATTTGGGCGCGCAAAGGAGGAGTGGGATCACGGGCGCGAGAACGAAATTCCCGTATGACACCACCGTGGTGCGGAGATATTGGCCGCACAGCGCCCGCCATTGCATGATGACGTGACCGAGCGCGACACTGAGGCCGCTGCGCTCTTCAGGCTCACCGCCGAGCAGGGCAATGCTTTCGCCGTTTTCACGCAACCGTGTCGCGGCATAGCGAAACTCTGCCTCCGCCTGGTTCTTCCTCTCCGCCACCTCGACGAACCGACGGCCGATGAACAGCATCGCCGTCGTGGTGACCAGCGAATAGAGCACCGCCACCAGGACGAGGTAGCCGGGGATCTCGACCCGATGCCCACTCCACTCGACATCGAGCGTGCCGCCGACTGCCCAGAGAACGCTGATGAAGGTCATCGCGGTCAGCACCGCTGTTGTGACGCCAAAGGCAAAATCGACGGGGGATTCCGTTGCGATGCGCGTGTCGTCTGCGATCCTGAATTCCGGGTTCTGGTGCTCGCCTTTCACGAAGTTCAGCTGATAATAGCGGCCGTTCTTCAGCCATGTGTCGACCTGATGATCGGTCAACCAAGCGCGCCAGGCGCGCTGCGTTGTTAGACGACCCCAAACGGACGCCACGTTGAAGATCACGGATGCAAGAGCCAGCGGCGCGAAGAGAAGGGAAACCCAGGCCACAAGCGCCAAATCACGCTTCTCGAGAGCGTCGAAAATGTCGCGGTTCCAGATATTCAGGCGATACTGGATGAAAAGCTGGCCGAGGATGATCGCCAGCAGGGTAAGCGTGAGAAACCAGGCCTCGCGTTTCGATTGCCCCGTCCAAAATCCGGAGGCCGTACGCCAGAACCGGGCGAAAAGCCGACGGCGTTCGAATGGCGCGCCTGTATCGTTCACCTACTCTTTCTCCGCCTCCACGAGCCTGACATGGACAGACCGCCACATCACAGGAGCGACTGATCGAGATAGGCAAGACACAAGCTCGGCGCCCTGTCCGCACTGGCGCGAACAAGAGAGCTGACATCGGTGACGCATCCGACCGGATAACGCGGCTTGTTGACCGGCCCCTGGCTCGGCGTGTCACTTCCCTCGCGCCGGGTGACGGGAAGCTGCACCGGGGGGCCACGCATTTCTTCTTTAAGGGTGATGACCGGAAGCTCGGTATCTTTGGCGAGGACCGTGGTGCCCGTCCGAGGATCCGAGGAATATAGGATCGTGCCGGTCTCATCACGCAGGATCACGGTGACCTTGGACAGCCCAACGAGCTCGACGGTCGAAACACTCGTGCGATCTCGTGCGGGACTTGGCCCGGAAATGCGGTTACTCTTGACAATGTCACCGGATTGAGGTTCGGCAGCCCGCTGTGTCGCCCCTCGGGCTTGCGCCGGTGTCTCGATCGTCAAATCACCCGGAACCAAACCGCCTGCCAGGAAGGCGGCGCCGGCCAGTCCAATCAATAGAATGGGTGCACGCGCCATTCGCGCCTCCTGTCTTTCCACCTTTACTGTTTGGAAAAACAACGCGACCGTATCCATGATGTTCCTGAGGCGGCGCGCCTGCAAAGAACCGGTAGTTCCGTAACGAAATAAGGGGAACCTTTGTTCTCATATCCGCGTTCATGGAATACCGGCCTCCTGGTCCTCCCCGCATTCCCCTTGTGCATTGGCCGGCACCTTAAGACGGGCCCCATTGGCCCGTCTTTTTTATTTATCCCTATCCATGTTTTGCATATTTAAGCTTGGCATTAAAAGAAAAAGCCCGGCTCTGACGCCGGGCGATTACTTGTCGCACCCTGTTTTCGATGCCGCCCCCCGATCAAGCGCTCGCGCGAACTTCCCTGCGGCGGGCGCTTTGCTGGAAGAACAGCGCTTGGCTGATCACGGCTGAGACGTTGGCGGGTTGGAATGGTTTGGCGATCAGGAAGGCGGGCTCCGGCCGCTCGCCTGTCAGGAACCGTTCGGGATAAGCGGTGATGAAGATGACCGGGACCTCGAAGGCCTTCAAGAGATCGTTCACGGCATCAAGCCCGGAACTGCCGTCCGCGAGCTGAATGTCGGCCAGGATCAGCCCCGGACGCTTGGTCGCAGCCAATTTGACCGCTTCCGTCCTCGTCCGCGCCACACCCGTCACGTTGTGGCCCAAGCCCTCGACAAGGGCCTCGAGATCCATGGCGATGAGGGGTTCGTCCTCGATGATGAGGATGTCGGTCGCCATGTCGGCGGCCAATTCGCGCCCCGCCTCATCGACGAGGTCGCGAACGGTCGCCGCGTCGGTGCTCAGGATCTGGCTGACCTCATCTTCGCTGAAACCTTCGAGGCAGGAGAGAAGAAAAGCCTGGCGCGGAAGCGGCGTGATCTGTCCGAGACGGACTTCGGCCGGCAGGTCCCGCTGGATCTGCTCGCTCCGACCATTAACCGAGAGGGAATTCCAAATTCGCGTGAAGACCTGGAAAAGCTCGACCTTGACGTTACCAGAAGGACCGATCGTCTCAGGCTCGCTGACGAGAGTTTCGAGTGTCGCCGCCACGTAGGCATCGCCGGCTATCTGGCTGCCCGTGAGGGCGCGGGCATAGCGACGAAGATACGGCAAGTGTTGGACGACAAGCTGAGCTGTCGACATTCGCATCCCCTTATATGCTTTTTGACTCGTTCGTACCGATACGGACAATTCAACTCGACACGGATGAGAAAGTTCCATTCTTTGGAACCGAAGGCAAGGATGAGCGTTATTGCTCGAAAATCACTGTGCAGTTACTGCCAAGGTTCGCCGTCCCTGCAGATAGAACAGCGGGACAGCAAGGGGATTGTAGATGACAAGCGAGAAGGGGAACAAGCTGGCTCGGGTGATTCCGGAGGAATCCTTGAATAACAAACTCGCAGATGAGCCAAAGCTCGACAGCACCAGTCAAAAACGCATCGGCGACCAATTGCGCGCCATGTATGACGAATTGATGCAGCAACCGGTCCCCGATCGCTTCAAGGATCTCCTCGACCAACTCGACAAGAAAGAGCAGGAGAAGCCGCGATGACTCCGGAGCCGGATCTCCGAGACGCTCTTCTTGCTGCTGTTCCAAGCCTCCGCGCTTTTGCCATCTCCCTGTCGGGCCAAGTCGATCGGGCCGACGATCTGGTTCAGGATACGTTGCTGCGCGCCCTTTCCAATCTTCATCGGTTCGAGCGGGGCACCAACCTGAACGCGTGGCTTTTCACCATCCTGCGTAATCTCTTCCATTCCGAGTATCGCAAGCGCCGGCGTGAGGTTGAAGATCCGGACGGCTCCTATGCCGGACGCCTCAAGGTCCAGCCGGAACAGGGATCGAGGCTGGATTTTGAGGATTTCCGCAGCGCTTTGGCGAAGCTCCCCCCCGATCAGCGAGAGGCCCTGCTGCTCGTCGGCGCGTCGGGCTTTTCCTATGAGGAAGCCGCGCATATCTGCGGCTGCGCCGTCGGAACGATCAAGAGCCGCGTGAACCGCGCCCGTTTCCGCCTCGCCTCCCTGCTGAACGTCGACGATGTGGACGATCTCGGCCCCGACAGCATGACCCGCGCCGCGCTTCAGAACTCTATCTGAACCGTTCGATCAAGACTCGGCGGCGGTATCGATTTGCTGCCTGTCACGTCCTCAAAGGGGATTTCGTCCCCGTAGGAGGCCGATCACCGCGGAGATGGCGAAGAGGACGATAGCCACGAAGAAAATAAGCTTCGCCATCTCGACAGCCGTACCTGCGATGCCGCCGAAGCCGAAAACGGCCGCGACGAGCGCGATAACGAGAAATGTGATTGCCCAACCAAGCATGACATCACCTCATGAAAGGCGTCTGAACGGAACGATCCGATAATGTAGAACCAACGCCAAGCGCGACTGTACGGTTCCGTCAAGGGCTTGGTACCTTGTTGGTCCTGGAGATTAGGAAGTATTGGAGATGATAAGCTTAGGTATGGAACCGACTACCCTTCAGTACGTTTCCCGAATTCGTTGGGAGACAGAGTCAATGAACCGTTCCGTCGCGTATAGAGCGTTTTTTATATTTTCAATCCTTACGGCACTCGCCGCTGTCACCAACGTCGCATCCCATGTCGAGATTGCGAAAGTCCTTGCGCTCATTAGCGGCTCCCTTTCGGCGCTGATGCTCCTGATCGCAGTAGCGACCCCCTCTCACGACCCCGCTCCCGCTCGGATCCACCAACGGCGCTGACGAGCTTTTCTGTTTCGATTCAGCCTGGGGCGGCCTCTGGAGCCGCCCTTTCATTGCGGGATCAAAAGAGAAAGCCCGCGCTGAAGGCTCAACGCGGGCTCAAGAGAGCGTCGTTGCCGGCAGCGGGCTCTATTCAGCGGCCTGGGGCCGTTCCACCGCCGTTGCCGCCCGTCCCACATTCAGGACGTGGTAGAGAATGATGGCGCCGAAGGTCGCCGTGCCGATGCCATCAAGGGTGAAGCCGCCGACCGTGAGCTTGAAGTTGCCTGCGCCGAGAACGAGGGCCACTGCCACGGTGATAAGATTGCGCGGATTGGCGAAATCGACCCGGTTTTCGACCCAGATCCGGCCCGCGGCCGCCGCGATGAGGCCGAAGACCACAATCGACAGGCCGCCGAGCACCGGCCCCGGAATGGTGCCGATGAACGCGCCGAACTTCGGCGACAGGCCGAGGATGAGCGCGATCACCGCCGCGACGACGAAGATCAACGTCGAATAAATGCGGGTCACCGACATCACCCCCATGTTTTCCGCGTAGGTAGTCATGCCCGTGCCGCCTGCGCTGCCGGACAGCATGGTGGCCAGACCATCGCCCATGAACGCACGGCCGAGATAAGGGTCGAGGTTGCGACCCGTCATCGCACCGATTGCCTTGATGTGACCGAGGTTTTCGGCGACCAGAATAATCGCCACCGGTGCAATGAGGCTGATCGCGCGCGCATCGAAGACCGGGCTTTGAAAGGTCGGAAGACCGAACCAGGCCGCCTGCCCCACCTTCGAGAAATCGATGGCCTGACCGAGGCCGAGGATGTTCGCGCAGATATAATAGGCCAGATAGCCGATCGCGCCGCCGGCAAGAACCGGCAGACGCCGCCACATGCCAGGCGCATAAACCGCGACAAGGCCGACCGCGACGACGGTGGTAATCGCGATCCAGCGTGCAAAAGCCGTTCCGGCCTGGTTGTCCGGGCTCACCCCGGAAGCGCTCGAAATGGCAATGGGTGCCAACACAAGGCCGATGGCGGCGACGATAGCGCCCGTGACGACCGGCGGAATGACCCGTTCCACCCAACGGTGGCCGGCCATCTGAACGACGACGCCGATAAGGAAATAGAACACGCCCGCTGCGATGATGCCGCCGAGAGCGAGGGGAATGTTGGGGTTGGGGCTTCCCACCGTCGCGCCAGTCGCCACGAGAACGGGCCCGATGAAAGCGAAGCTCGACCCGAGATAGCTCGGCACGCGCCCGCCGACCACAACGAAGAAGAGAAGCGTCGCGATGCCGGAAAACAGGATCGACACATTCGGGTCAAAGCCCATCAGGATCGGCGCCAGAACCGTCGAGCCGAACATGGCCACGACATGTTGAAGGCCGACGACGATCGTCTGCCCGTAGGGCAACCTTTCATCCGGCATGATGGTCCCTTCCGTTTTCAGGGTCCATCGAGGCAAGAAACCGTTGGTCATGAATACTCCCCCAGAGCAAAACCAAAATTGCGCGCACCGTAGCGCCGAGCCCCTCCAAATGGCTAGGCCGGCTAACAACTTATTAACCGGTGCGATTGCCACATTCCTGGACAAATGCCGCCCCCGCGGCCACACCGCTACACCCTGCCCTAGCGAGGATGACGATGCGTAAGGATAACAGCGTGCCGGAAGGCGTCGTGCACCGGCTTTGGATCGAAAGCGACCATCTCGCAGGCAATTTGCTCGGCGACCCGTCCCGGCGACGCATCGATGTCTATATCCCGGCGGGGCATGACGGGCGTGGGCTCCCCCTCCTCGTCGATCTCGCCGGTTACACGGCGGGCGGACCGGCTCATACCAACTGGAAGAATTACGGCGAGAACGTTCCTGAGCGGCTCGACCGCCTGATCGGCACCGGCGCGATGCCGCCGGTCGTCGTGGCCTTTCCCGATTGCTTCACGCGTCTCGGCGGCAACCAATACATCGATAGCGCGGCGATGGGTCCTTGGGAAACCTTCCTCATCCGCGAGATGTTGCCCTTCGTCGAGGAGCGCTTCGGCTGCGGCGGAGACGGGCATCGCGGCGTGTTCGGCAAGAGCTCGGGCGGATACGGCGCGCTCGTCCATGCCTTGCGCCACGGCGGTTCCGTTTGGTCGGCAGCAGCGTCCCATTCGGGCGACGTCGGCTTCGAATACCTCTATCACCTGGGCGAGTTCGCGGGCACGCTTCGACATCTCGTCGATCATGGCCTGTCGATCGAGACCTTCATCCGTAAATTCGAGGCGGGCCCGAAAGCCAAGGATGCGGATTGGCATGCTCTGATGATCCTCGCGCAATGCGCAACCTTCGATCCTGACCCGAGCCAGTTCTGCGGCATTCGGCTGCCGGTCGATCTTCACACCGGCGAACTCATTGCTGAGCGCTGGGCCAACTGGCTGAGCTGGGATCCGCTGCGCATGGCCGATGCAGCGGAGCATCTCGACACATTGCGGAAGCTGAAGCTGCTGTTCATCGACTGCGGCGACATCGACCAATACAATATGGTCTACGGCTCCCGCATCCTGCACCGGAAGCTCGAGACCGCGGGAGTGCTCCACACCTATGAGGAGTTCCACGACAATCACTTCTCGGTGGATTATCGCATGGATATCAGCCTGCCGCTTCTGGCGAAGGCGCTCAGTTGAGGGCCACATAGCGATCCGCTTTTGTAAATCGATCACCGCGCTAGATGAGTGTTGAACCGGCGCGAACCATGTCGTGAGCACCGAAGGGGGCAGCTGATCCACAAGAGGAACCCTTTGCCATGCCTCACATTCAAACTCGCGTTCTGGTCGTTGTCGCCGATGGGCGGAAGGCGCTTTTCCTGGACGATACCGGAACAGCGCTGCGGCCTCAGTTGCATCTCACGCAAAGCTTGCAAGCATCGGACAATCCTCCAACACACGATCAAGGCACGGACAAGCCGGGGCGCTCCTATCAGAGCGTGGGCACGATGCGCAGCGCCATGGAGCAAACGGATTGGCACGAACTCGCCGAGCAGCAATTCGCCCGGGAGATCGCCGCCGCAATTGATGCCCTTCATCATCAGGACCCTTTGCATGGGCTGATCCTCGTCGCGTCGCCACGGACCCTATCCTATCTGCGACAGGAGATTCCCGAGCCCCTCAAGAAGCTTGTCAGATCCGAGATCGATAAAGACCTCACGCATTGCACGGTTAAGGAGATCGAGCACCATCTGACGCCGACATGAGGCGCACGGACCGATCCTTTAGAGCCCGTTCGTGACGCCCAAGCCGACAATGGACGTCATGCGATAGCCGCTTTTGATCGCTATTTTGCAGGGAAATGGAGGCGTCCATGAGCATCCACAAACTTCATCAAGGTGAGTGGCGGGCGTTCTGCGACCGTGTTTCGAAAGGCCTCGCGGGAAAACTGGCTGAGGTTCAAATCGCATCGCCCGCGATCGGCAGCCAGATCGAGGCGAAGTGGCTGCCATTGCTGGGCCTCGTCTACGATCCGAAAGAAGAATCCATCGAGATTGCGCTCGACGGCCTCGATCACATCATCCAGAAACCGCAGGAATTCTACGTAGACGAAAGCGTGGCTGGCCTGGCGAACTTCGAGATCATCGGAGTGGATGGCACTAAACACATTGTCACCTTGCGAGATCCCTTGATGCTTCCACCGCCAGAGACGGTGAAGCAAGGCGCAGGTTGAACGCGTTCCGATCAATCAAGTCTCTCGGTCATCTTCGACCGGACCTCATTCACGTCGCGCGTTCGCGAATGCCGCGCGGCTCCGCGCTTCATTTGCCGGCCAATGGTGTCTTGCTTTCGCCAATCATATCGCGATTAAACGGAGCCCCTTGTCCGCGCTGGAGCGTCCGTCTTGTCTGAACGATCGAAGAAGCATGCCGAGGAGCTGAGGTTTTCCGCATCGATTCTGGAGGCGCGAGCGCTGACCGCACTGCGTGAGGCCGGCGCCGACGAGAAATCAGCGACGGCAACGACGCGAGCGATGCTGCACGCCTCGCGGTTAGGGGTTGATAGTCACGGCATTCGGCTGACGAGCTTCTACGCGGACTCGTTGAGGACCGGGCAAGTCAACGCCAATCCCGTCTTCAAGCCCCATCGAACGGCGGCGGCGAGTGCGATGCTCGACGCCGATCACGGGCTCGGCCACGCTGCCGCTTATGCGGGAATGGAACTGGCGTGCGAGATCGCGAAGGACAGTGGCATCGGCGCCGTCGGCATCACCCATTCGACCCATTATGGAGCGGCAGGCGCTTACGCGCTCGCGGGCGCGGAAGCGGGTTTCATCTCTCTCTCGACCACGAATGCCGACTCGTTGGTTGCTCTTCATGACGGGACGGCCCGGTTCCATGGCACCAACCCGATCGCCGCGGCCGCGCCCGTCCCTGGCCAAAAGCCATGGCTTTTGGACATGGCGACCTCGGCCATTCCCTACAACCGGATCCTTCTCTTCCGCTCGCTGCAACGCGAATTGCCGCCGGATGTAACGGCGGACATCAGCGGGGCACCGACCCGGGATCCTCACCTCGCCGAAATCCTGACGCCGCTCGGCGGCCGGGACTTCGGCTTCAAGGGGGCCGGTCTTGCAGGCCTTGTCACCATTCTGTCGGCGGTTTTAACCGGTTCAACGCCCGATCATCTGGTCGTCCCGATGAACCCGGAGGATGGCAACGCGACGCGCCATGACATCGGCCATTTCTGCCTCGCAATCGATCCGGAGCGCTTCATCGGACGGGAAGGCTACGACGCACTCATTACGCAATATCTCGCGGGCTTACGCGCATCGCCGGGGTCGGCGCCCGATACACCAATGCTCGCCCCTGGCGACCGTGAGTGGGCGACGATGGAGGAACGAGAAATGCTGGGAATTCCCGTTGACCCGACAACCGCTGCGTTCCTCAAGCTGATCTGACGCGCCGTCTGAGACAGCGCTCAAGCCCGCAGCCGGTCCGCAAGCTCCCGCGCCGCCCGCTCTCCTTCGAGTGTCGCACCGCCGACCGTCATAGCGCCGCCGCCCGCGCTCGCTTCTCCCGCCAACCAGATGCGGTCACCAATGGGAGCCCGCAATCCTTCGCGCGCCGAAATATGTCCCGGCTTCACGATGGAATAAGAGCCCATGGCATACGGATCGCTCCACCACCCGGCCAGACGCCCGCCGGCCACGGTCTCGCGAATGCGTCCGCCGACCATCGAGACCAGGCGTTCGAGGGCGAAATCCGTGGCGGCGCGCTCGCCCGCCCGGCACAAGTCCCGTGCATGGTCGCCGCCGAGATGGGCCAGCACCAAATCCTGGCCGTCCGGCCAGAACTCGAAACTGGTGACGCCGCCGCCCGGTTGCATATCCATGAGATCGGTCGCCTCAACGGCGCCGAAGCGCTCGCGGTCAACCCGAAGCGCGATCTTGGTCAGCGCTCCCATGTGGAGCCCATCGAGGACCTGTTGGGTTTCATGCGGCAGATCCGGCGCGAAACGGAGCCCGCCTGCCTGGAGCACGCCGACCGGCACCGTCACGATGGCGGCGCGAGCGGTCACAAGTCCCCGCGAGGTCTCCGCCTCGACGCGCCCATGGCCCCAACGCAGAAGCGTCACCGGCGTGTCGAGCTGAACCGGAACGTCCGCCCCATAACGCTCGACCAGGGCGCCATAGCCGCCCGCCGGGATGTAATCGTCCCCACTCCAGAGTTGATCATAGTCGTGAAGCGAGACGCGCTCAGGATCTTCGCCAAGAGCGAAGAGCGTGATGCCGCCCGCGGCATCGGCCATCTCGGAAGGCTTGCCGCGCACCGCGTCGGCAAAGGAATGGTCCATCGACCCTGTCGCCTCGACCAGTTTCTCGATCCGGCCATAGGCGTTTCGTCTTCGACGCCGCTCCGCGTCAGACAAAGGGGCTCCATCGCGATAGACGCGGAACCCTCCCCCTCTCGCTTCCTCGCTGAGGCGAACGCCAAGCTCGGCCGCGATCTTCCGCCAGGGGTTGCGGTCGCTCCAATGCACGTAGTGAGCACCGGCATCGAAGGATGCCCCGAGGGAGCGATCCGTATAGGCCCGCCCGCCGATACGCGGACGCGCTTCGAGAACCGTCACGCTTCGTCCGGCCTCGCGCAGCGTCTTGGCCGCCGCGAGGCCCGCCGCCCCGGCTCCGACAATCAGAACATCGACATCATTGGCAAGCGCCCGGCGGGCGATGGCGAAGGAAGCCGTTCCGGCCAGGAGACCGCGTCGGGTGATCCGCATGAGGTCATGTCTCTTTCAATCTGCATACAAGCCGGCGTCATTCCCGTGCCCGTCTTCGAGAGGCGGCAACCGGGTCCGCACGATACCATCACGTCAACGCACCAAAAGCCGCCTTTGGGCGACCTTGATGTCAGACGATTTGGGAGAGACTGTAGACCAGACTGGCTCATTTTTATGGCAGGCGGAGAAGCCGCTCGGCCTGCAAGGCGAAGCTATTCCTCTCGAAAATAGGGCTCGACCGGGCCCTGCAGCTTGATCGTCATGGGGTTGCCGGCGCGGTCTTTAGCCGTTCCAACCGACAGGCGGACCCAGCCCTCGCTGACGCAATATTCTTCCACATTGGTCTTTTCGACGCCCTTGAAGCGGACACCGACGTTCCGCTCGAGCACGGCCGCGTCGAAATAAGGGCTCTTCGGGTTCGTGGAAAGGCGATCTGGAGGCGTGTCGGTCATGGGTTAAACCTTCTGGTAGCGAGCATGAGCCGCCCCAATAGCGGCTCATGGCTCAGTTTCCAACTGGGCGACCGAGACAAAGCGAGGAAGCGCCTCAAGCGAGGTTCGGCCTCACTCCGGCCAGCGCCTGAGGGCTTCAGCCCCGCGATTGCGCCGGTGTTCCAGCGGCGTGGCGATGATTTCATTCGAGCGCCGCGCCTTTTCCAGCTCTTCGACGAGCCGCTCAGCAACGATCACCTCCTGCCCGGGGTGAAGATTGCACGGGTCGAGATAGAAAAAGCCGTGCTCGACTTCGTGATCGCGCACGATGATTGGCCTCTGGCCCGAGGCAAGCGCATCGGCGAGATCCCAGGCGGTGATGTGCGCCTCCTTCGGCTCGACAGCCACCTTCAGGCGATCAAGAGGGTTGTTCGTCGGATCCGCCTCGCGCGTCGCCGTGACGCCTGGCTTTGCCGAAAGCGTCTGTTCCCAGAGTTCGAGATTGCGGGTTTCACGGGCGCGAACCGCCGCATGGTCTCGCTTCTCCCAAGCTTCGAGCGCGGCAATCGTGCCGACGATGCTCTCCTTGCCGACCTTCATGCCACGGCCGATGCCCATATTCTGCAAAAACGCCGCGCGGACCAGATCGGTGCGACCAGCGACGATGCCCCCCGTGGGGCCGCCGAGAAACTTATGCGAGGAATAGAGCGCCATGTCCGCGCCCGTGGCGAGAAAGCCCTTCAGGTCGTATTCCGACGCCGCATCCACGATGACCGGAACGCCGCGCGCGTGACAGATGGCGACGAACTCCTCGAGCGGAAGCAGACCGTACTGAACCGTGTGATGGGAGACGACATAAACGGCAGCCGCCGTCTTGTCCGTGATCGCGCCATCGAGCTGATAGGCGCGCGCGCCCGTCGCCTGTCCGACGGGAACGACTTTCGCGCCCGCCAAGCGGATGCCCTGCTCCACCGGCGCGCCATAGCTGACCATATGACCGGTCATGATCAGCACTTCGTTCTTCAGGCCCGTCGTATCGGGAAGGCGCTCGATGGCCGCAAGGTTCGAGCCCGTCATCGCGCCCGCGACCGCGAGCGTGATGCCGGCGGAGCAAGACGCGGTGACGAAGCCCGCCTCGGTCCCGCAGAGACGGGCGATCACGCGGCTGGACTTTTTCTGCAGGTCGTTGATCTCGACGAATTGCGGCAGTATCGCGGATATGGCGGCAACCGCCTCAGGCACGACGATCGACGCCCCGAGCGACGTCATGGTGCCCGAGACGTTGACGATGGGGCGCAGACCCAGTTCGCTGCGGATGTCTTGCTGGTCCATGTGAGTCTCTTTCATTCTGCGCCGCTAATGCGAGCGATGTTCCATTGTTGAGGAATTCATTGTATTATTCTGCAATTCCCATCTCGGGATTTGCATTAAGCAGGGAGCGCTCCGTTGGACGCCAAGACGCCGAAAATCACGGAGACCGCACCTACAGAGAAAAAGGGCCGCGGCGCGCGTGTGAGCGGCATCGATCGCGCCTTGCAGATCCTGGATTATCTGCAGGAGGAGATGAAACCCGCCGGAGCCTATGCGGTGGCAAAGGCCATCGGTGCGCCGCTTTCCACCGTCTATGTCGTCATCGACGATCTCGTTGAGAAACGGCTCTTGCAGCGCCGCAACGACGGCATGATCTGGCTCGGCCCCCGCCTCTATCACTACGGTCTCGCCTACGCTCAATCCCTCGATTTTCTCGACGTGGCCTCGCATGAAATGCAGGACCTTTGCCGGGAGGTGGAGGAGACCATTCAGATCTGCGGACGGGACGGCGACCACATGGTCGTCATGGCCATGTCGGACGGTCCCGGCCATTTTCGCGTCACGTCGAAAATCGGCTCGCGCGTTCCATTGAACTGGACCGCCTCGGGGCGTCTGCTGGTCGGCCACCTGCCCGACGCCGAGCGGCAGGAGATTTTCCGCCATGCCTCGAAGGTGTCGCCGACCGGCCGCGCGAACACTGATGCCGAGGCGTTGTCCGGTGCTGCTGCGACGGCGCTGAAGGACCGTCTGTCGATTCAGATCAACGAGTCGGATTTTTCCGTCGCCTGCATCGCCTCGCCGATCTGCGATCCGGCCGGCGCGTGCGTCGCCACGATCTCGATCGTGTTGGCGGAACATCGTGTGGTGCAGGACCGGGAGCGCTATACCAATGCCGTCCGCCTCGCTGCGGAGCGGATCGAAACGACATTGGGCTGGCGCTGAACCTGACATCACCGTTCTCAATCGTCGATGGCGACAATCGCCTCGATCTCGACGGTGATGTTGTTCGGCAAGGAGCCGAAGCCGACCGCCGACCGAGCATGAATACCCGCTTCTCCGAACACCGCCATCATCAGGTCGGAGCAGCCGTTGATCACCTTCGGGTGCTCGGTGAAGTCCGGGGCCGCATTGACCATGCCGAGCAGTTTCACCACGCGCTTGACGCGGGAGAGATCACCGAGCGCATCCTGCATCACCGCGATCAGGTTGATGCCCGTGAGCTTGGCGTGTTCATATGCTTTCTCGGCTGGCACATCCCCGCCGACCTTGCCGGTGTGCAAAAAGCCATCGGCCTCTTGCGGCCCCTGCCCCGAGAGAAAAAGCAGGTTTCCTTCCCGCACATAAGTCACGAAATTCGCAATGGGCGTCGGCGGCTCAGGCAGGGCGATGCCAAGCTCTTTCAAGCGAGCTTGAGGGCCGGTGACTGACAAAGATCGAACGTCGTTCACAATTGTTGTCCTTGGGAAATGACTTCGGGATCGCCATGACGGATACAGGCGACTTGGTGTTCCGGGCCGACAGTGTCGAAGGCGGGAACGACCTGCGCGCATTCGGCAATGGCGAAGGGGCAGCGCGTTCGGAACACGCAGCCGGATGGCGGATTCATCGGACTTGGAATGTCCCCCTTCAGAACCACCCGCTGCCGGCTTGCCTTCGGGTCGGGGATGGGCGCGGCGGACAGAAGCGCCTGCGTGTAGGGATGTCGCGGCTTGGCATAGATGCTGCGGCTCGGCCCCTTTTCCATGACGCGGCCGAGATACATCACCACAACTTCATCGCAGAGATATTCCACCACCGACAGGTCGTGGGCGATGAAGAGCATGGTCAGCCCAAAGCTCTGTTGCAGGTCCTGAATGAGGTTGAGCACCTGCGCCTGAACCGACACGTCGAGCGCCGAAACGGGCTCATCCGCGACAATGAATTCCGGCTCCACCGCAAGAGCGCGCGCAATGCCGATGCGCTGCCTTTGACCGCCGGAAAATTCGTGCGGAAACCGCCGGGCATGATCCGGATTGAGGCCGACGCGGGAAAGAAGCTCCGCGATACGATCCCGCCGCGCAGTGCCCTTCGCGAGC
The DNA here is from genome assembly GCF_015694465.1 of Microvirga alba. Classification (GTDB taxonomy): domain Bacteria; phylum Pseudomonadota; class Alphaproteobacteria; order Rhizobiales; family Beijerinckiaceae; genus Microvirga; species Microvirga alba. The sequence goes on along the minus strand of NZ_JADQDO010000001.1, from coordinate 204,209 downwards.
CCATGCGTGTCGATGGCCTCGCCGATGATGTCCTCGACGCGCAGGCGCGGATTGAGACTCGAATACGGGTCTTGAAAAACGATCTGGAGACGGCGCCGGTAGACGCGCATCTCCCGCTCGGAGAGCGTGCGCAGATCGACGCCATCGAACATGAGACGCCCGGCGCTCGGTTCGATCAGACGCAGCGTGCAGCGTCCGGCCGTCGTCTTGCCGGAGCCGGACTCGCCGACGAGGCCAACAATGGTTCCGCGCTTGACGTCGAAGCTCACGCCATCAACCGCCTTCACGACGCCGTTGTTCGTTGGAAAGTGCTTCGTCAGGCCCTCGACCTGGAGAAGAATATCGTTGCTGCTCATAGGGTCTCGTGCCTCCAGCAGCGGCTCAGATGATCGGGGCCTGCGACGAGAAGCGACGGGTTGCTCTCGCATTCGGACGTCACGAGCGAACAACGCGGCGCGAAGCTGCATCCGGCAGGCAAAGCCAGAATGCTCGGCACGCTGCCGGGAATCGGGTTGAGGCGCATGCGCTCGCCGGTCGGTGCACGGTCGCGGGTGGCATTCGGAATGCAGGCGAGGAGACCGCGCGTATAGGGATGTTTCTGGTTGTCGAAGAGCGCATCGACCGACGCTTTCTCGACGACGCGGCCCGCATACATCACCACCACATCATGCGCGATCTCCGCCACCACACCGAGATTGTGCGTGATGAAGAGAATGCTCATGCCAATCTCGGCCTGCAGGCGGCGCAGGAGATCGAGAATTTGGGCCTGAATCGTCACGTCGAGCGCCGTCGTCGGCTCGTCCGCGATGAGGAGCTTGGGGTTGCAGGCGAGCGCCAGCGCGATCATGGCGCGCTGGCGCATGCCGCCCGACATCTGGTGCGGATATTCGTCGAGCCGCCTGTCGGCAGCGGGAATCTCGACAAGCTCCAGCATCCGCTTGGCGCGACGGCGCGCTTCCGCGCGGGAGACCGGCTCATGGAGCTGTACCATCTCCATGATCTGGTCGCCGATGGTGTAGAGCGGATTGAGGCTCGTCATCGGCTCCTGGAAGATCATGGCGATCTCCCGGCCACGGATGCCGCGCATCGCCTTTTCCGGCAGCTTCGCCAGATCGAGCACGCGGTCATCGCTTGCGCGATAGAGAATATCACCGCCGACGATGCGTCCGGGGGCAGAAAGAAGCCGCATGATCGACAGGCTCGTCACCGACTTGCCCGAGCCGGATTCACCCACGACCGCAACGGTCTCCCCTCGCCTCACATCGAAACTGACCCCATCGACCGATTTCGCGACACGATCACCGGCCTCGAAATGGGTGCGCAGGTCGTCGACGCGCAGGACGATATCGGCGGGAAGCTCGCTCATCGCGCTCCCGCCCAACCGCAATGCGGGCACGCCGAACTCTCGAGCGTGGCCTTGTATTTCGACTCGTAGCGGCTCGCCTTGATCGCCTCCGAACCGAGCACCGTGAAGCGCGGCGTGATCATCTTTTTCAGATGCGCTTCGTGCCCCATGGAATCACGGATCTTGAGATCGCTGTCCTTGACATCGAACAGGGTGAACTCGGCCCGCGTTCCGGTCTTCAGGAGATTTTCGGTCGGCAATCCAACCACCGACATCGGCGCACGCGTGGACGCTTCGATGACATCCTCAAACGGCATTCCGACCGACAAAAGCTTCGACATGGTCGTGCCCATGTCCCAGACCGGATTGTCGAGGGATCGGTTGTGCAAATCCGTCGAGATCGAGAACGGCAGAAGCCCGCGCTGAATCGCGATCTCGGCAACGCGAAACGAGAACGATGCGCCGCCATGACCCACATCGAGACGCACGCCATCCTTGGCGCAGCGCTCGGCCAGGAGGAAAAGATCTTCGTCCTCCAGAATGTTTCCGGCAGGTTTGCCGTTGAAGCAATGGGTAATGACATCCCCAGGACCTAGGATCTCCAGCACCTCATCGAACAGCGGAGGCGGCTCGCCCACATGCACCATCAACGGAAGCTTCAGGATCTTGGCGACCTTCTTGGCGATCTTGACCGGCGTGATGCCCCAGGTGCCGAGAATGACGCCGCTGGCGCGGACCTTGATGCCGATGATGACGTCGCGGTTCGCTTCCACGCACGCAATCGTGCGATCGATGTCGATGGACCGCATGTCGATCAATTCGCTCACGCGATTGCACGCCACGAGACCGATGGAGCCGATATTCAGGAAGGCTTTGATGCGCTCTTTCGCGGGCTCGATGATGTATTCACGGAACCCATGAAAATTCGCCTCGCCGGCTGACCCGGCATCGACGATGGTGGTGACTCCGCGCTCCACTCCGCACACCTGCGGCCTGATCGAGATGTCGGTGCCCCCGTGCCAGACATGGGCGTGAAGATCGACCCAACCGGGCGAGACATAGGCGCCTGCGGAATCGATCCGCTGCGCGCCTTCCGGCGCTGCGACGGAGGACCCGACGGCTTGAACGAGTCCGTCGCCGCCGATTAGCACATCGACATTGGTGTCAGGCGAGCCGGTCCCGAAGGCGACGGGCTTCACGCCCGCGAGCAGCAGGGGCCTTCCCGTTTCTGCGGAAGTCATGGGTTAGAGATCCTTTCTGAGGCGCGGGTCGAGCAGATCGCGGAATCCGTCGCCCACCATCTGGAGCGACAAAACGGACACCACGATCGCGATTCCGGGAAACAGCGTCATCCAGTCGGCTTGGCCGATATACTGGCGGCCTGCCGCGATCATCGTTCCCCATGTCGGAATTTCGGGGCTCACGCCAAGGCCGAGGAACGACAGCCCCGCTTCCGCCAGCATGGCGTAGGCGAAAATGAAAGTTCCCTGGACGAGGATCGGCGACACGAGATTGCGCAGAACGTGCCGCGTCATGATCCGCCAAGTCGGAACGCCGAGCGCTCGCGCGGCTTCCACATAGGGCAACTCGCGAATGACGAGGGTCGAGGCGCGCACGATGCGGGCAAGGCGCGGCGTATAGACGATGCCGAGCGCAACGATGACGGTGAGCAGCGACGGCCCGAGCGCCGCGACAAGCGCGATCGCGAGCAGAATATCGGGAAACGCCATCATCGCATCGATGATGCGGGCAATCGGCGTATCGAGGCGCTTGAAAAAGCCCGCAACGAGGCCGAGCGCGATACCGAAGATCGCGGCGAAGGTCACGACCGAGATGCCCACGAGCAGCGAAAGACGGCCCGCGTAGATGGTGCGGCTGAATACGTCACGACCGAATTCGTCGGTCCCAAACCAGAACGTCGCACTCGGCGGCTTCAGGCGATTAACGACGGAGAGCTTGTTTGGCGCATACGGGGCCAGAACAGGCGCGAGGATTGCCACGAACGCGACAGCGAACAGGGCAAGAATGCCGATCAAAACCGTCTTCCGGCTGACAAGCCGTAAGATGAAATTGACCGGCGTCGGCGCGGGAGAAGATACAGCGGCGGCCATCAGTAGCGCACCCGGGGGTCGACGAGCAGATAGAGCATGTCGATCAGGAAGTTGATGAGCACATAGAGCGCGGCGATGATGAGAAGCGCCCCTTGAATGACCGGGTAATCGCGCCGCAGCACCGCCGAGACGACAAGGCTGCCGACGCCGGGCAAGCCGAACACCGTCTCCGTGACGACTGCGCCCGAAACGAGCAGCGCCGCTGTGATGCCGACAACCGTCAGGACCGGAATGAGCGCGTTCTTGAAGGCGTGTTTCATGATCACGCGAAACTCGCTCATGCCTTTCGAGCGAGCCGTGCGGACGTAGTCGTCATTGAGCACGTCGAGCATGCTCGCTCGCGTGAAGCGCAGGATCAGGGCCGACGACACCACGCCGAGCGAGATCGCGGGCAGTATCAAATGAGACAGACGGGTCAGGAGGCTCGCACCAGGGCCGCCATAGCCGGAAACAGGAAACACGCCCCATCGCACCGCGAGAATCTGGATGAGGATGAGGCCGAGCCAGAAACTCGGAATGGACGCCGCGAGCATGGCAAGTGTCGTCGCCCCCTGATCGAAGAGCGAGCCGCGCCAATAGGCGGACATGATCCCGACGGGGATGGCAATGATTCCGGCAATGAGAATCGAGAACAGGGTGAGGAAGAAGGTCGGCTCGGCGCGCTCCGCGAGCGCGGTCAGAACGGGCCGGTTGAGGAAGATGGATTCGCCGAGATCGCCCTGCAGCAATTGCCCGAAGAAGATGCCGTATTGAATGATGATCGGCCGGTCGAGGCCGAGACGGGTACGCAAGGACGCGACGTCCTGTGCGGTCGCATCGGGCCCGAGCATGACGGCGGCCGGATCACCGGGTGCGATGCGCACGATGATGAACACGATCGTCACGACCACGAACATCACGGCAAGCATGCCGAGCAGACGTTGGAAGACGTAGCGGCCCATACGTTTCTGACTTAATCCTTGAGGGGCGGCGAAGGGCGCCACGAATGACGCCCTTCGATAGGAAGCGTTCGAGGTTACTTCTTGACTGATACGTTCCAGAAGTAGGGCCACGGAGCAGGCACCACACCGTCGAGCTTGGGCGACTGCGCCGAGAGGGCATTGAAGTCGCCGATCTTGATGCTCGGCGTCTCGACATACATGACTTTCTGAACCTCGGCCCACAACGCGGGCCGCTTCTTCGGATCGCTCTCGGTGTTGAACGCATCGACAGCCTGCTTACGGGCGGGCGTCGACCACCAGCCGGGCGAGCTCTCAGAGAGCTGACCGATCAGCGCGGGCTCCGGCAGGAACGGGCTGTGGGTGATGTAGATGTCCCACAGAGCCGCATCGGCGCGGCGTTGCGTCAGCGTAGCCCAATCGACCACCTGCATGTCGACCGAGAAGCCCGCCTGCTTGAGATATTCCGCCGCGACCTGCGCCATCTTGTAGTGGAATTCATACTGGCGGCTCGTGAGGATGCGCACCGGCTTGCCGTCGTAGTTCGCCTTTTTCAGAAGCGCTTTGGCCTTGTCGGGATCGGCGACGTTATACTTTCCTTCCGTTCCGGCCTCGGAGTGCCACACATAGCCCTTCGGATACATGGCACCGTCGAGCGAATAGAACTCCTTGCTGCCGAAAGCGGCAGCCAGCATGTCTTCCATACTCAGCGCCATTCGCACCGCCATGCGCGAGTCGATGTTCGCCATCACGCCCTGCTTCGTGTTCATGACGAAGACCGGCCAGCCGAAGGGTTTAAGCAGAACCGGCTTCGTGGTCTGCAGGTTCTTGATGCGATCGTAGGATTCGACCGGCAGGGAATCCACATAGTCGAACTGGCCCGAGATCGCGCCTTCGATGCGCGTGTTCGGATCGGGAACTGGCACGAAGCGAACTTCGTCCAGGAGCGGCTTGCGTGCGCCGCCGTACCCGTTAGCGTCGCCGCTGCGCGGCTTGTAGCCGTCATACCGCACGAGCTGGATATACTGATCGGGCTTGCGTTCCTTCAGCTTGTACGGCCCCGTGCCGACCGGCTCGGTCAGCGGATTGGCCATCTTACCCGCAGGCATGATGACAGCCGCAGAATTATTGAAGGCCAGCAGCGCCAACAGGGGCGCGTAAGGCGATTTCAGGACGATGCGAACGGTGGAGGGATCGACGACTTCCACCTTGTCGATGTTGCCGGCGGTCTGCTTGCCGCGCGAGGCCAGGTCCATCCAGCGCTTGAGCGATGCCACGACGTCATCGGCCGTCATCGCCGATCCGTCATGGAAAGTAACGCCGGAGCGCAGTTTGATGGTGTAGACCTTGCCGCCGTCCGTGATTTCCGGAAGGCTCTCCGCCAGCAACGGCGTGACGTTCCAATCCTTGTCGAAGGTGAACAGGGTCTCGAAGAAATGCTGCGTCACGATGCCGACGAGATCGGCGGTCGAGACCATGGGATCCAAAGTCGGCGGCTCACCGATGGTGGCCACGTTGACGATCCCTCCCGTTTGTTGAGCCAACGCCGAGCCGGCCCCAAGCGCCATGACACCCGACAGTAACGCACCTGCCAAAAGCTTCATTTTCGACTCCCCTATTCCATATTTATGGATTGTGCCCTCTAGTTATGTCATAGTGCGAGAGATATGCCTTTGCGTCAATAGGATCGATGACAAGACCGGAGGACCCGACGCAGTGAGATGGCGGCCGTGTTCCGCCTTCACACCAGTTTGAGATAAGCGTCGAGATCGAGCGAGGAACGCTGACCGAGATCATCCGCATGTGATGCGAGAAACGCCTCTGCCGCGCGGCGACCTTCATCGCGCAATTTCGTCAGAAACTCCCATTCGGCGTTGAGCTTGGATGAGTACCCGAGTTCCGTCATGGCGTCGCTCTCGATGCGGTGGATGCGCATCCGCGCCCATCGATCGCATTCCCGGTCGCCGTGATTGGCGGCCTGCCGCAGAAGGGCGATCATCCGCAATTCCTTCAACAGGCAGGCATTGAATGACACTTCGTTGAGTCGATTCAGAATCTCGCGCGCCGTCCGTGGCGTGCCCGATCGTTCGACGGGATTGATCTGCACCAGAACCGTGTCGCCTGAAGTGCATTCCCGTATCAGCGGCGAGATCGTCGGATTGCCCGTGTACCCGCCATCCCAATAAGCCTCGCCATCGATCTCGATGGCCTGAAACAAGGTTGGAAGGCAGGCGGATGCAAGCAGCACTTCAGGCGAAAGTTCGTCGTGCCGAAACACCCGCCCCTCCCCGGTCCGCACATTGGTCGCGGTGACATAAAGCCGGATGCGCGACTTCCTCAGGCGCTTGAAATCGATACTCTCGGCAAGAATCTCGCGCAGCGGATTGGTGCCCTGCGGGTTGAGATCGTAAGGCGAGAAGATCCGCGCCATCAGGTCGAACGCAATGAAGACCGGGGACGTGTCGAGCGTCCAGCGGCCCATCAGGATATCAAGCGGGCCACGTCGGAAAGGGCTGAGAAGGGCTGCATCGGAAACGCGCCGCCAGAAACGCTCGAGCGCCGCCTTGGCCCCGGCGACGCCCCCCTCCGTATATCCATCCGCCATCACCGCCGCGTTCATGGCGCCGGCCGATGTGCCCGAGATACCCTCGATCGTAAGCCAGGGCTCGTCAAGCAAACGGTCGAGCACGCCCCATGTGAACGCCCCATGGGCGCCTCCACCCTGCAGGGCGAGGTCAACGATCACCGGAGCCCGGTCGGGACGGGATTTTGAAGATGCTGGACGGGTCAGGGGCCTACCTCCAGCTGATGTTTCCGATGGCGCTTGTGTGAGCCGGTCCAAACCCGACAAAGGCGCGCGAAACACCGTAACGCAGAATGGTGAACACTCGCGTTAGAGATTGGCGTGCAGCAACGACCGACTCTGCCATGGGCTCTGCCTCCCACGCTTCACTGGCAGTGTACGAGGATGGCGAGGCGATGCAAACGCTCTTCCGAGTATTGCGAAAACGACAGCAGCCGGCCGCCAGAGCGATCTGGCGGTCGGCTGCGTAAAGCAAATTGGCGTTCGGGGTCGGGCCCTAGATGACCCGGCTCAGGAACGCGCGTGTGCGCGGATGTTGCGGGTTCACCAGAATATCTTCCGGCTTGCCCTGCTCGACGACATATCCGCCATCCATGAACACCACGCGGTCCGCAGCCTCCTTGGCAAAGCCGATTTCGTGGGTGACGACGATCATCGTCAGCCCCTGCTCCGCCAGGTCCTTCATGGTCGCGAGCACTTCGCCGACAAGCTCGGGATCGAGCGCGGAGGTGGGCTCATCGAACAGCATCAGCTTGGGCTTGATCGCCAGCGCGCGGGCAATCGCGACGCGCTGCTGCTGCCCGCCGGACAATTGCCGCGGGTAAGCGTCGGCCTTTTCGGTGAGACCGACGCGTTGCAGCAGAGCCAACGCATACTTCTCCGCCTCTTGCCGGCTCTCACCGTGAATGCCGATCGGCGCTTCGATGATGTTCTGCAGAACCGTCAGATGCGGATACAGGTTGAACTGCTGGAACACCATTCCGATCTGCCGACGCTGCCGGGCAATTGCGCGCGGCGACAGCTTGTGAAGGTGGTTGCCGCGCAATTCGTACCCGATCTGCTCTCCACCAACCTCGATCGAGCCGCGATTCATTGCTTCGAGATGGTTGATGCATCGCAAGAAGGTTGATTTGCCAGAGCCGGAGGGGCCGAGGATCACGACGGTTTCGCCGGGCATCACATCAAGATCGATGCCTTTCAGGACCTCGACGTCAGCGAACGATTTGTGCACGTTGCGCGCTCTGACCAGCGGCCGAGACGTCACAACGGCTTCGGGCAAGGTTTTTGCGTTCATCGCGCATCCCCCATATTGATCGAGCCGTCGCGAATGTCCGTCGCGGTTTCGGCGGCGTCCTTGGCGCGCGGCGCTTTCGCCGCCGCAGTCGATCCCTTCTCGCCGCGAGAATAGTAGCGCTCGATCGCGGATTGTCCGACGTTGAGGATCGAGGTCACCAACAGGTACCAGAGAACCGCCACCATCAAGAGTGGGATGATCTCGAAGGTCCGGTTATAGACCGCCTGCACCGAATAGAGCAGATCGCCCATGGCGATGACGCTGACCAGCGACGTGGCCTTGATCATGCTGATGAGCTGGTTGCCCGTGGGCGGAATGATCGACCGCATGGCTTGCGGAATGATGATGCGACGCAGGGCGCGGGCGCGCGTCATGCCAAAGGCCTGAGTCGTCTCGACCTGCCCGGAATCGACCGAAAGCAAGCCGCCGCGAATGATCTCGGCCATGTAGGCCGCCTCGTTCAGGGCCAGACCGGCAATGGCAGCCGTCAATGGCGTAATGAGGTCGTTTGTTTTCCAGCTGACCAAATCGGGACCGAAGGGAATTCCCACCGAGATCTGAGGGAACAAGGTCGAGAGATTGTACCAGAAGATCAGCTGAACCAGCAGCGGTGTGCCACGGAAGAACCAGATATAAAGGCTCGACAGCATCACCAGCAGCTTGCTGTCCGACATACGTGCGACGGCCAGAAGCAGCCCGATCACCACGCCGATGATCATGGCGACCACCGTCAGGCCGAGGCTCACCGACAGGCCGCGAAGAATCGAGTCCGCCGTGAACCATTGCCCGACGACATGCCATTCGAAATTCTTGTTGTTGGCGACGATCCAACCGAACTTGAGCGTGATGGCGAGCGTAAACGCCCACATCAGCCAGCGGCCATAATTGATCGGCTGGCGGGCATGAGCGACGTCACGGAGCGCGAGCTCCGTGACGTCGTCCTTCGGCGAAAGCGCCGGGTTGATGGCGGGCGACGTCACTGCTTCTTACCGGCGAGGTTGATGCCCGGCGCCTTGAGCATGTTGTTCTCAAGGCCCCACTTCTTCATGATCGCCGCATAGGTGCCGTTGGCGAACAGCTTCTGATAAGCCCCAAGGATCACCTCGCCGAGGACCGAGCCCTTTGGAACGACAGTGCCCTGGAAAAGATCCTCGAAGCCATTGCTCTTGCCGACCGCCGCCAGTTCCAGCTCGCCGTTGGACTGCTGGATGAAATAGGTCAGCGGCGCTTGCGACGAGAAGAACGCGTCCGAGCGCTTCGAGCGCACGGCGAGGATCGAGGTGGGCTGATCGGCGAAGGACTGAACCTCGATCGCAGGCTTGCCGGCCTTGGTGCAGGACTCGGCCTGCTGTTTGATGACACGTTCCGCCGAACCGCCCGACATCACGGCGATGCGCGCGCCGCAGGTATCGTCGAGGCTCTGGATGTTCTTCGGGTTGCCCTTCTGCACGGCGAAGACGACGTATTCCTGCACGAAATCGACGAAGTCGTTCGCGGCCTGACGATCCGGGAAATCGCCGGTGGGGCCGATGCCCATCTGGTAACGGCCGGACTTGATGCCGGCAAGCATGCCCGAAAGACCGCTGACCGATTCATGGCGCATCTTGATGCCGAGCACCTCACCGATGGCGTGAGCGAGATCCGCGCTCGCGCCGGTCAGGCTGCGCGTATCCGTCACGATCTCATAGGGAGGGAAAGAGCCATTGTTGACGGAGATGATCTCGCCCGCATCGAGAATCTCCTTCGGCAGTTTCGCGCGCAAGGCGGCATCGACCGTTTGCGTCGGAACCTTGATCTCCTGCGCGTAGAGCGGCGCGGAGAAGAGCGTGGCGGCCAGAAGGGCTGCGGATGCGATTGCACTGGATTTCATGACGAGTTTCCCTTGATTGGGCGCAGCTTTTCAGGCGCTGGCCTTGTTGAGTTCAGGCTTTTCGAACCTACGGTTCGCGAGGCACGGCAGAATATTGCGCGCATGGGAGAGACGCGCAGGGTCGATGTCGGCGAAGACGAGAGCTGGCGCTTCCGCCGCGCGAGCAATGGCGACGCCGAGCGGATCGACCACTAAACTGTTGCCGATATTGCGCTCGCCGCACTCGCCGACGGCGACCACGTAGGTCGTGTTCTCAAGCGCGCGCGCCGTGACCAGCACTTCCCAGTGGGCCTCCTTCAGCGGCCCCTTAACCCAGGCGGCGGGCAGCGCCAGCACATCCGCGCCATCTAGCACAAGGCGCCGCGCCAGTTCGGGGAAGCGTACGTCATAGCAGGTCATCATGCCGACCTTGAGGCCAGCCACTTCCACGAGCGGCGGCACATCGTCACCGGGCATGACGTTGGTCGATTCCTTGGCTGAAAACGCGTCGTAGAGATGGAGCTTGCGGTACTCCGCCACGACCTCGCCATTGCGCAACACGACGAAGAGGTTCCAGACTCGCTCCGCGCCCGTCGGCGTGTGGATCGTCAGCATTACTGTCATGTCGCTGCCCCGGCTCGCTTCAACAAGCTGGGACATGAAGGGACCGTCGATCGGCTGTGCGGCTTTCAGCACGAGGTTCGGATCGGCAATGTCGCGTGCCAGAATGCCTTCCGGCAGCACCAGCAGGTCGGCGCCGCCTTCTTGCGCTTCACGCATCAACCGCAGGCAGGTGTTGGCGTTTTCCTGCCACTCGCGGCTCACCGCGAACTGCCCGAGCGCAACTTTCATGATTGGTTTCCTCTTTCTTGTTCGGTCGATCACGCCGCCTCTGACGGGAACAGGTCCCGTGGCGAAAGCTGCTTGTCGGTCAGGTTCTGGGCGTGAAGCTCGGTCGCGAAATCGGCAATCATGTGCTCGTTCGCGGCAAAGCCATTGCGATCCCACGACGCGGGCAGATCGCGAGTGACCTGCCGGATCTCGTCGATGATCCAGGGCGTAGTGTCCGCATATTTCGCGCGCTTTTCCAGCCACACGCGGGTGGATTCATCGAGCAGTTCGCTCAACGCCTGCGGCAGCCAGGGATGCTCCTCGACGATGGTAGGCTTGATGCCGAGGAGGTGCATACCGGGCACGTACCCGACATCGTTGAAGTATTCGACTTCAGCCTTGCGGAAATCGGGCACCAGCTGGCGAAACTTGGAATCCGCATCGAAGAATCCAGGCGGCATGAAGGGCGTGAAGACGGCGTCGAGCACGCCTTCTTCCAAAAGCTCCATCATGGGCCGCTCGCCGGGCGCCGCTTCGATGCGGCCGGGACGGCCATAGCTGCCGAGCCGATTGACGATGGGATGCGCTTCCGTCAACCGACCAGCATACCAATACGCATCGTCGATGCCGATGCCGATGCGCCGCAGGATCGCGCGAGTCCAGGTATTGCCGGAATCCTGCCAGCCCGTGAGGCCGATCTTCTTGCCTGCAAGCTGATCAAGCGTGGTGATGTTGCTTGCCTTGGTGGTGATGATGCAGCGATGGCGGAAGCCGCGCATCAGGAAGTGCGGCACGCCGACAATCGACGTCTCCCCGCGCGCACGCCCGAGCGAATATCGGCTGAACGAAATCTCACCCGCATCGTAGCGCGGATCGGTCGCCAGGTCCTCGGGCAGGGTTCCGACCCGGTCCAGCTGAAGGTCGAACCGGCCCGACCGCACATCCCCCAACGCCAGGGGAACCACGTAGTCCCAATCCCGAACCGCAAGTCTAATCGTAATACTCAAACTCGCCCCCTTGAGCGTCATTCAAATGCCGTTACGGAAGAGGTTAATTGTTTACTTTCTTCTGGACAATGATAGTTTTGTTACTGAACAAAAGAAAGTTAAGATGACCAATACTCTGGCAATCGGGTGGCTGACGGCGCGCCTTCATGATCGAACGATGCGCGGAATCGCGCTTGAAACAGGGGCTTTGATCCGATCCGGCGCGATTCCGGTCGGCGTTCAACTGCCACCGGTCCGCGAGTTGGCGCAGGCTCTCGGCGTCAGCCCTGCGACAATTTCGTCCGCGTGGAGTGAACTCCGGCGCCACAAGGTGATCAGCGGACGCGGGCGCAACGGTGTCTGGGTCAGCGGCGACAAGATCACGCCAAGGCCTCAGCGGTTCGAGAACATCGGCAACTTTGGCGATCATGTCATCGATCTCAGTGTCGCGGCGCCGGACCCTGCCCTGCTTCCGCCCTTGAGCGAGGCGCTGCAGCACGGTGCGAAAGCCGCGAAATTGAACAGCTATCAGCGCATCCCGATCTCGGATTCCCTGCGGGACGCGGCGCGGAGAAGATGGCCCTATGACGCACAGGCCTTCCTCGCGGCCAATGGCGGCTTCGAAGCCGTCTATGTGACCCTTCAGGCCCTGGTGATGCCGGGATCGGTTGTCGCGATCGAAGACCCGACCGCCATGCGGCTTTTGGACATTCTCGACAATCTCGGTGCGCACATCGTCCCGGTTAATTGCGATGACGAAGGTCCCACACCTGACTCTCTCGCGCAGGCACTCCAGAAGAAGCCGGCGGCGTTCATCTATCAACCCCGAGCCCACGCGCTCACCGGGCATCTGATCAGCGCCGCACGGCATGCGGAATTGGCGCAGGTGCTGAAGGGTAGCGACACGCTGATCGTCGAGGACGACGGCATCGGCGACCTGTCCAGCTTGCCGCCCGCTAGCCTTGGGACACACTTCCCAGAACGGACGGTTCGCATCCTGTCCTATTCCAAAACCTTCGGTCCGGATCTGCGCCTTGCGGTGCTTTCCAGTTCAACGGACATCGTCAGTCAGATCCAGGCTTATCGTAGCTTCGGTGCCGGTTGGACGAGCCGCATCCTGCAGGACGCCGTCGCCTGGTTGATCGATGACCCGCAGACCAGCGCCATCGTTGATCATGCGAGAATCACCTACGCGGAACGACGACGGACGCTTCTGAATCTGCTTCGCGCACGCGGCCTTCACTTGCCCGACAGGGATGGTCTATGCATCTGGCTTCCCGTCAGATCCGAGCAATTCGCGCTCGTAACCCTCGCAGCGCGACAGATCGCGGTCATGCCGGGTCGGAAATTCTGCATCAGGCCGACGAACCACATCCGTGTCGCGACCTGCCTCCTCACGAGCAACTTTGAAACAGTGGCCGACGCCCTCACGCTGATCGACGCCGAGACGGCGCCCAGCCCGAAGGCTCGTATATCGGCGTGACCGCAAACTCCTTTTGACCCGGATCGGCGTTTGCGACAGAAACCCACGCGTTGGGAACGCACCACGGATGAGGCACGGCGTATGATATTGATATTCGGCTCCATCAATATGGATCTCGTTGCACGGGTCAGCGCTATCGCCCGACCGGGAGAGACCGTGCTTTCGCCGCGCGCTGAGAGCTTTTTCGGCGGCAAGGGCGCCAACCAAGCCGTCGCAGCGGCGCGGGCTGTCCGCGACCCATCGATCGGGGTGGCGATGGCAGGCGCAATCGGAAGTGATTCATTCGGCCCCGCCTGTCTCGGCAACCTGCGGGAAAACGGCCTCGACGTGACCGCGATCCGCACTGTTTCCGAGCCGACCGGCTGCGCCTTCATTACCGTCGATGCAGGCGGCGAGAACGCCATCACCGTCGCGAGCGGCGCCAACCTCGCGGTTCGGTCGCAGGATCTCAGCGATGAACTGTTGTCCAAAACGACCGTGCTCGTTCTGCAAATGGAAGTCCCGCTGGAGGAGAGCCTCGCGGCAGCCACTCGCGCACGCGCGTTCGGAATCAAAGTCGTGTGGAACCTCGCGCCGGCGCCGACCGATCGGGACCGGCATCGCATCCCTGAAATTCTGGCCGTCACCGACGTGCTCGTGGTGAACGAACACGAGGCCGTCGCAACCGCGGCTCTCGTCAGCGGGAAAGACGAAGGAGACTACCAACAGGCCGCGACGCAACTCGCACATGGCTTCGGCCTTGCCTGCGTCGTCACCGCCGGCTCGCGCGGTGCTCTGGCGCTGCTGCCCGATGGCAGCCGCCTGCACGCACCCGCCCTGCCCGTCACCCCGACCGACACGACCGGTGCCGGCGATACCTTTGTCGGCGTCATGGCCGTCGGCCTGGCGGAGGGCTTGGACCTCACAACTGCCATGGAGCAAGCCTGCTGCGCCGCATCCCTGTCGTGCCTGAAGCTCGGGGCGCAAGCCGGCATGCCCCGGCGGGAAGAGATCGACCGTGCTTTAGCGGAAAACGCCGCCCCTGCGCTCGGGGTGAAACTCTATCCATAGCCGAATTAAAGATTCGACATTTCCGCTAAGTAAAGCTAGGTGATTAAACGGTTAATCAAAACAGCTCCGGTTCATGTCAACCCTGCGCTCGCGTCCCAATTTAAGTGACATCGCTGCGGCGCTTGGCGTGTCGGTCGCGACCGTCTCCAATGCCATGTCCGGCAAGGGGCGCGTGTCGACCGAACTGATCGAGAAAATCCGAAAAACCGCGGCGGAGATCGGTTACATCCCGTCCTTTCCCGGAAAGGCTTTACGCACGGGGCGAAGCGGCGTTCTCGGATTGGTTCTGGCCGACATCGTTCACCCCCTCTTCCCGCAAATCGCGCAGGCCGTCGAATTCGCCGCCGCCAATTGCGGCTATGGCGTCCTCATCGCCGACTCGCGGGGCGACACCGCGACGCAGGCCGATGCAATCAACCGACTTCTGGAACGCGGAGCCGATGGACTGGTGGTCGTGCCGAGAAGAGGCACACGCATCGGCGACATCGGCCGCCCCGTTGTTGTGATCGACAGCCCCTCGACGCCGGGCAACACCGTTGCTGCGGACCACTGGAACGGTGGTCAGCAAATTGCGCGACATCTCCTCTCTCACGGGCATCGGCGCTTCGTCATCATCGGCGGAAGTTCGACCTCGAATGTTCAGAACGACCGCGTCGGCGGCATCCGCTCGTCATTGCCGACTGATGCCGCAAGCGAAGTGATCTGGATCGAGGGCATTGAACAGAGTAAGGCGAAGGGCTGCGATCTGGACCTTGCCGCGAAGGCACGCCAGGGATTCACGGCGTTTTGCGCCGTTTCCGATCTTCATGCCTTGCGGGCGCTGATGGAATTACAGCGCGGGGGCGTCGCTGTGCCGGAAGAAGCCAGCGTGACGGGGTTCGACGACCTGATCTGGTCGCCTGTCGTCACACCCGGCCTCACGACCATGCGCATGGACATGGCGACCATTGCTGAGATCGCGATTGCCCGCCTCATCGATGCCATCGAGGCAGAAGGCCGCGGCCCGGACGACGATGTCGCGTCTTCAGAGATTCATTCTTCAAACATCTCGCATGACATCTCGGCGGCCGACGTCTCGAGTGTCCCGATGCAACTTGTTGTCCGCCAGTCGAGCGGTCGGGCACCTGTTCACCAACGTTCAATCCAGGAGGAGTAGAGGTACTATGAGGAAGGCACTTTTGGCATCCGGCGCAGCCTTGATGCTTTTCACGCAAGGGGCGCAGGCCCAAGAGCGTAAGCTCGTCATTTCCGTTTACGGGTTCGCGCAGGATGCGTTCAAGACGATCCTGTACGATCCGTTCGAGGCGAAATGCGGCTGCAAGGTCGTGGTCGAAACGGGCAATAGCGTCGAGCGTCTCGCGAAGCTCGAGGCCAACAAAGGCAACCCAGTCATCGATATGGCGGTCGTATCGACCGCCGACGCCTTGGCTGCGTCCCGCGCTGGACTGATCGCGCCCATCGATGTCACCAAACTGTCGAACTACGACAAGCTCTACGACATCGCCAAGGACCCCATCGGCGGCCACTTGAGCGTCGGCTACACCTTCTACGCCACGTCGATCGTCTATCGCGCGGACAAGGTCACGATCAATTCCTGGAACGACCTGTTCTCGAAGGAGCTCGCCGGTCGCGTTGCGTTCCCGAATGTGACCACCAACCAGGGACCGCCGACTCTCTACATGGTCGGCAAGGCCATGGGGCAGAACACGCCGGACCTGAAAGCGCCAATCGCAAAAGTCGCTGAGCACAAGGACGATTTCGTTACCTTCTACGTCCGCTCATCGCAGCTGGTGCAGTTGATGCAGCAGGAAGAGATCTGGGCGGCGCCGATCGGCCGCTTTGCCTGGGACGGTTTTGCCAAGATGAACTTCCCGATCAAGTGGGCCTCGCCGAAGGAAGGCCAGACCGGCGGCATGAACGTCATGATGCTGGTGAAGGGCGCGAAGAATAAGGATCTGGCGCTGGAATTCATGGATTACTGGCTGTCCACGGAGATACAGACCAAACTCGCCGAACGCCTCGTCGACAGCCCGTCCAACAAGGAAGTGAAGCTTCCCCCGGCCATCGCCGACAATCTGACCTATGGCGATGACATCGTGAAGACGCTGGACCTGCAGCCTGCGGATGCCATCCTCGACAACCGCGACAACTGGCTTTCACAGTGGAATGCCAAGGTCGGGCAGTAGCAAACAAGATCGCCGTGACGGTCTCGCGTTGAATGGCGATGGTCCCGGTTTTGGGACCATCGTCTCCTCGTGACGATCGCCGCGCCGGACGCATATACGGGCTGATCCCTCATGTTTCAGAACCGAGCCGAAGCCTTGGCTCTTGCTCTTCCCGCCGCCTTGTTCGCGGCGGTCGTTTTCATCGCGCCGGTCGTGATCCTTCTGTCCGAAGGGATGCGCAACGCCGAGGGCTGGTCGCTGGCCTCCTACGTGGCGTTCTTCACGACACCGCTCAATCTCACCGTGTTCATCCGCACCCTCAAGCTCGGTGCGATGGTGACGGTGGTCGCAGCGATCATCGGCTACGCGACGGCTTTGTGTATCGTAAATCTGCCGCCCAAGGGGCGCGGCCGGATGGTCGGGCTGGTCGTTCTGCCGCTCATGATTTCGCCCGTGGCACGTACCTATGCGTGGATCGTGATCCTCGGCCGCACGGGGTTCGTCAATCAGGCGCTGACCGGCTTGGGTCTGACCGATGGGCCAATCCGGATTCTCTTCTCCGAAACGGCCGTGTTCATCGGCCTGCTGCAGCTGTTTCTACCGCTTATGATCATCGCCCTCATCAGCGCGCTTGAAAATATGCCTCGCGATGCGATTCCTGCTGCGCGCGTGCTGGGCGCGAACTGGCTTCAGGTGTTCTGGAAGGTCATTCTTCCCCTCACCAAGGAAGGCCTCGTGATCGGCGGAACGCTCGTCTTCACCGGCTCGCTGACGGCCTATATCACCCCCGCCATTCTCGGCGGATCGAAAGTCCTCATGCTGGAAACGCTGCTCTACCAACGCGTCACGGTTGCGAACGACTTCGCCTCCGCGAGCGTGATCGCGATGATCCTCATCGTCATGAGCTTCTCCGCGAATCTGTTGCTGAAGCGACTCGCAACCGCGAGGGCCAAACGATGACGTCCCGCCTTCTGTCGACGATCATTCTGACGATCGTCATGCTTTTCCTGATCGGTCCCTTCCTCATCATCGTCGCGGCATCGCTGTCGGCGGGCGACACGCTGGCCTTTCCGCCGCAGGGCCTCTCCTTCAAATGGGTCCTGAAGGTCTTTGAGATCGAAAGCTTCCGCGCGAGCTTCGTCATGTCGATGATGCTCGCGATCCTCGGAACGCTGGCCGCGCTTGTCATCGGCATTCCGGTGTCTTACGCGCTGGCCCGCTACAAGGTGCCCTTCGGCGAGACGGTGCGGACCATCGTCTCCGCGCCGATCATCGTTCCAGGCATCATCGTCGGTCTCGCACTTCTGCGCTATCTGGTCATTCCGCTCGGGTTCAATATCGGGCTTGCGCTGTTTATGGCTCATACCGCCCTCGTGCTGCCCTATGCGGTGCGCGTCGTCTCAGCCAGCATGGTCAATTTGCGTAGCGACATCGAGGAGGCCGCTGTCCTTCTCGGCTGCTCGCGGCTCGGCGCATTCCTCCGCGTCGTTCTGCCCAGCATTCGCGGGGGCATTCTCGCCGCTTTCATTCTGGGCTTCGTGACGAGCTTCAATCAGGTTCCGGTGTCTCTCTTCCTTTCGGGCCCGGGGGTGCGAACCTTGCCGATCGACATGCTCGCCTATCTCGAAACCACTTACGATCCGTCGGTCGCCGCGCTCTCGGCGCTCCTGGCCTTCATGTCCATCGGCATCGTGTTCCTGGCCGAACGCTTTCTGGGATTCTCTCGCTATGTCTGACACCTCCTTCCTGTCCCTCGAGCAGCTGACCCTGGCCTACGACGACAATATCGCCGTCAGGAATCTCGACCTGGGCATCAAGCGCGGCGAGCTTGTCGCATTGCTCGGCCCCTCGGGCTGCGGCAAGACCACGACCATGCGTTCGATCGCGGGGCTTCTGACGCCGAAATCGGGCGTCATCCGGCTCGATGGCGCGGACATTACTCGCGTCCCCGCCAACAAGCGCGCGGTGGGCCTCGTCTTTCAGTCCTATGCCCTGTTTCCGCACCTCTCCGTCTTCGAGAACGTGGCCTTCGGCCTGCGGCTGAAGAAAGTGGCGAAGCACGAACTCGAAAAGCGGGTCGAGAACGGATTGAAGTCCGTCGGCCTCAGCAAATTCGCGGCCCGCAAGCCTGCCGAACTGTCCGGTGGCCAGCAGCAGCGTGTGGCTCTGGCGCGTTCCATGGTGATGGAACCGAAAGTGTTGCTGCTCGACGAGCCGCTTTCCAACCTCGACGCTCGCCTGCGCCTCGAAATGCGCACGGAGTTGCAGCGTGTGCAGAAGGAGAGCGGCATCACGATGATTTTCGTGACGCACGATCAGGTCGAAGCGCTTGCGCTCGCCGACCGCATCGTCGTGATGCGCGACGGTCTCATCGAGCAGATCGGCACGCCGGAGGACATCTACAACAAGCCCGCCTCCGCCTTCGTGGCCGACTTCGTCGGCTTTGAGAATGTCTTCGCCCTTGAGGCCGGACAGCTGAAAACGCCGCATGGCCTGATCAACCTGTCGGGCTCCGCTCCGGCGGGGATTGCGGGCCTCGCGTGGCGTCCCAACACCGTCAAACTCGACCAGGGCCCCTATCAGGGCACGGTGCTCGGCACGTCGTTTGCAGGCCGCACGCGGGAATATCTTTTGGATACGCCGCTCGGCCCGATCAAAGCCGAGGTCGATGCGGGTTTCCCTGGGCATGAGCTCGGCACATCGCTGAATTTCAACCTCCCCGTCGAAGACGCCGCGCCCCTGGCGCGGTTTGCGTGAGGGTGCGATGGGAGTCTGGATCGACACCGATATGGGGTTCGACGACATGCTGGCGGTTGCCATCGTCAGTCAGTCGGACCTCGAGATCGACGGCGTCTCGCTCGTCTTCGGCAACGCGCCTCTAGACAGGGTCAAGGACAACGCCGCCCGCGCGGTCGCCGCGTTCGGTTGGGCCTTTCCGGTCCACAACGGCCGCGCCCTATCGACCTTGGGCAAGCTCGAAACGGCGCAGCGCATTCTCGGCGAAAGCGGAATTCCGACCGCGGGCAAAACCCTTCCGTCCGCGACGCTGCTGCCGCATAGCGACGCGTTTCTGGCGCTGAGCGACTGGCTGGAATCAGGCCCGGACAATGAGCCTCGCCGCATTCTCGCGCTCGGCCCGTTGACCAACATCGCAGCTCTCGCATTGGCGCGACCCGACCTTGCCAGGAAGATCGGCGAATTGACCTGGATGGGCGGCGGCGTCACCAGCGGCAATCATACGCCTTCGGCCGAGTTCAATGCCTATGCCGACCCCGAGGCGCTCGCCATCGTGCTCGCAAGCGGCATTCCTCTCCGGATGGTCGATCTCGACATCTGCCGCCAAGTGCTCGTCGAGCCCTCAGCTGTTCTGCCGATCCGCGCCGAGAGCGGCAGGCACGCCGTCGCTTTGGCCGACATGCTCGCCGGATTTATCGACATCGCCATCAAGCGGAACCGCCCGGCAATGGCGATCTACGATCCCATCGCGGCGCTCGCCTTCACCACGTCGGATGTGGTGCGCTTCCGGCCCGCGCAAATCGAGGTCGAGCTCGGCGGGCTTCTGACGCGCGGCAGAACCGTCGTCGATAGCCGCCCGAGCGCCGCGTTCAATGCGCAAGTCGCCGACACAATCGACGTGGAGCGCGCAAGAACCCTGACACTGAATGCGCTGCGCGTGGAGGCTACGCGATGAGCACGCGCATGCAGGAACCCGCGGATTTGAACGAGCGCGCACTACGCGACAGGGCTGTCGGGGCCGCGCGCGGCGACGCGCCTTTCGATGTGCTGCTCAAGGGTGGAACTCTGGTCGACATGGTGACGGGCGAGTTGCGCTTGGCCGATGTCGGCCTTGTCGGCCCGCTGATTGCCAGCGTGCACGAACCGGACGCGCTGACGGCAGCCGACGAGATCATCGACGCGACAGGCACCTATATCGCGCCGGGGCTCATCGATACGCACATGCATATCGAAAGCTCGATGGTGACACCGGCAACCTATGCCAAAACCGTGTTGCCGCGCGGTGTGACCACCATTGTCTGGGATCCGCACGAATTAGGCAATGTGAGCGGCCTTTCCGGCGTCAGATGGGCCATCGAGGCTTCTCGCGATTTGCCTCTGCGCGTCGTGACGCTCGCGCCCTCCTGCGTTCCTTCCGCACCCGGTCTTGAATTGGCGGGCGCTGATTTCGGGCCGGAGGAATTGGAAGAAATTCTGTCGTGGCCCGAGATCGGCGGACTTGCCGAGGTCATGAACATGCGCGGTGTGATCGACCGCGATCCGCGCATGACCGGCATCGTCCAAGCGGGCCTTGCTTCCAGCAAGCTCGTCTGCGGCCATGCGCGTGGATTAGGCGGCGCGGATCTGAATGCGTTCATGACGGCAGGCGTGAGCTCGGATCATGAGCTGATCTCCGCCGACGATCTGATGGCAAAGCTCCGGGCGGGTCTCACGATCGAACTGCGCGGTTCGCACGATCATCTTCTGCCTGAATTCGTCGCGGCGCTGAACAAGCTCGGCCACTTGCCGCAGACCGTGACGCTGTGCACGGACGACGTCTTTCCCGACGATCTCGACATGAGCGGCGGCCTGGACGACGTGGTGCGGCGGCTCGTCCGCTATGGCATGCGTCCCGAATGGGCCTTGCGCGCCGCGACCCTGAACGCCGCGAACCGGCTCGGGCGCGTTGATCTCGGCCTCGTCGCAGCAGGACGACGGGCGGACATCGTGCTCTTCGATGATCTGACCACTTTCAAGGCTCGGCACGTCTTCGCCAGCGGCCGGACAATCGCCACCAATGGCGAGATGACAGTCCCCCTGCCCCCTCTCGCGGCCGCGACCTTGCGCGATACGATGAAACTTCAGCCACTGACTGAAGTGGATTTCATGATCCCCGCGAAGGGCAAGAGGGCGCGTCTCGCGACAATCGATCGGCCCCGCTTCACGCAATGGGGCGAAACCGTCGCCGATATCCACGATGGCTTCGTCGTTCTGCCGGAGGGCGCGACGCTGATCAGCGTCATCCACCGCCATGGCAAGGCCGATAGCCGTCCGCGCGTGGGCCTCTTGACCGGTTGGGGCAAGTGGAACGGAGCCTTCTGCACGACCGTCTCGCATGACAGCCACAACCTCACGGTCTTCGGCGGCAATCCACGCGATATGAGCATCGCGGCCAATGCCGTCGTTGAGGCGGGCGGCGGCATGGCGGTGGCGTCGAATGGAAAATTGGACGCGCTTCTGGAGCTGCCGCTTTGCGGCTTGGTGTCCGAGGCGGAGATGACTGAGGTTGCCGACGGCTTTCGCGCCATCCGCACAGCTGTCGATCGCATCGCGCCCTGGCAACCGCCCTATCTCGTGTTCAAGGCGTGTTTTGGTGCGACGCTGGCCTGCAATGCCGGTCCACATCAGACGGATCGCGGCATCGCGGATGTTGCGACGAATGCCGTTCTTGAAACCCCTGTTCTGGAGATCATGGATTGATTCCGCGCGAGATCCTCGACGATGTGACTTTCCTGCGCGATCTGCGCCGGGATCTTCACGCTCATCCCGAACTCGGCTTCGAGGAAGAGCGTACGAGCGAAATCGTCGCGTCGATACTGACTGAGGCTGGCCTTCAGATTCATCGCGGCCTTGGCAAGACGGGAATCGTCGGCACACTGCAGGTCGGGAACGGAACCCGCACCATCGGCCTGCGCGCGGATATGGATGCGCTTGCCATGCCTGAATTGGCGGAGCGTCCCTACAAGTCAAAGACCTCTGGCAAGATGCATGCGTGCGGCCATGACGGGCACACCGCCCTGCTTCTGGGCGCGGCGCGCTATCTGGCGCGGACACGCAATTTTTCAGGCAAGGTCCATTTCATCTTCCAGCCCGCCGAGGAAGGGCGTGGCGGCGCGAAGAAAATGGTCGAGGATGGGCTCTTCGAGCTCTTTCCTTGCGATGCTGTCTATGGCCTCCATAACATGCCAGGCCTGGACACGAACCAGATGGCGGTCGTGGTCGGGCCTCAACTTGCCTCTTCGGATAGCTGGCTCGTCACCTTCAAGGGCGTCGGCACGCATGGCGCGAAGCCGCATCTCGGCAAGGACCCGATTACCGCAAGTGCGCATTTCCTCGCGTCTCTTCAGACGATTGTCGGGCGTGTCGTCGATCCATTGCAGCCCGCCGTCGTGAGCGCCTGCTCCGTCCACGCGGGCGATCCGAAGGCGCTCAACGTGATTCCCGACATCGTCGAGATCGGAGGAACCGCGCGCGCCTATTCGAGCAAGGTCAGGGACCAACTGGAAACCGAAATCGGCCGGTTGGCGCACGGCGTCGCCGCGATGTTCGATATCGACGTGACATATGAATTCATCCGGCGCATTCCGCCGGTCGTCAATGATCCGGATGCGACCGCGCGGGCCCTCAAAGCCGCCCGGACTGTCTGCGGAACGAACGTCGTCACCGACTTTCCCCCATCGACCGCTGGCGATGATTTTGCCTTTTTCGGCGAGGCCGCGCCGGGTGCTTATGTCTGGCTCGGAAACGGACCCGCCGTGGATGGGGCGCTTCACCACAACACCGCGTATGATTTCAACGACGATGCCATTCCGACAGGCGTTGCCTTTTGGGCCACGCTCGTGGAACAGGAGCTGGCCTTGGCGATGGACACGCCGACCTGATTCCAGCAATTCAGGAATGAAGGAAGCCAGCGATGCGGCCCCACGATTTTTGGCAGGAAATACACGAGCCCGCGACGTTCGAGCGCCAACCCGAAGCGGGATATCGCATTTTTTTTCCGGCGGAATTCGATGACGGGCGTCAATTGCGCCTGCCGATCAGAGAATTGTCGGACGGCAAACATGCCCTGGCCTCACTGATCATCAATCAGGCTAGCTTCGCGGTTGAAGAAGCGCTCTGCGCGAGCTTGGCGAAAAAAGTCGCCGAGTACGAGCCTGACGTCGTCGTGGGATTGCCGACATTGGGTCTTACGCTCGCGCGCGGAGCCGCGAAGGAGCTCGGCCACTCCCGTTACGTTCCGCTCGGCACATCGCGAAAATTCTGGTACCGCGAAGACCTCTCCGTCCCGCTGACATCCATCACAAGTCCCGGCCACGTAAAGCGCCTCTATGTGGATCCGCGCATGTTGCCCGTGCTCGAGAACAGGCGCGTCCTCCTCGTCGATGACGTGATCAGCAGCGGCACATCCATTGTCGCCGCCCTGGAGCTGCTCGCACAATGCGGCATCTCCCCGGTCGCCATCGGCGCGGCCATGCTGCAAACGGACAGGTGGAAAAAGCGGCTCGCGGACGTGAACGCGGAATGGCCTGAGCGCGTAGTCGGCGTGTTCAAGACACCTCTTCTTACACGCGGAGCCTCAGGCGGTTGGACCCCCGAAGTCTAGAGCGCAGCCCAATCTGATATCTGCAAGACTGCGGCAGAGATTTGCAACCTGATCATGAACTGAAAGAGGCGTTAGGCCTCGATCTCGCCTGACGATGCTGACGGCCGGGCATGCCCAAGGCCGTCAGCAACATGAGCCATCGCTTTCACGCAATCAGATGACATTAGGACAACTGTATCTCATCCAAGAAGCTCGTTCCGATCTCCGGCGCCTCGACATCAAAAATGTCAGCAATCGTCGCGGCGATATCGGCAAGACTCTCTCGCATGAAGATGCCACGTGGTTTGATATGCGGGTTCCAAACCAGAAGCGGCGTGAATTCTCTGGTATGCTTGTCGTGGCCGATTGTCGGATCATTCCCGTGATCCCCCGTGACGATTAGGAGATCGCGCGGGCCGAGCATATCCATCATCCTGCCAATCCCCTCATCAGACATGCGCAGGCATGCGGCATACCTTTCCGCACTCTCGTCGTGGCCTGCAAGATCCGTCTCCTGGATATTGATCGCGATGAGGCCGCGCTTCACTCGAGCCAGTGACGCATAGGTCGCGTCCAGAACCGGCTGGGTCAAAACGTGCGGTTCCTTGTGCGCCCCTTGGCAGGTGATCACATCGGCAACCTTGCCGATCAACTCGACCTCGAAGCCTGCTTTCTTCAGGATCGTGGGAATCTGTACATCGGGTTTGGTACCGCTCGTCAGGTGCCGGACGACATAGTTGCTCGTATAGAGACCGAGGGCGACATTATTGACGCCGCATTGCCCAGTCGGCCTCCGTTCGGTGCAGCGGCGGATATCCGCCGCGTTAAAGCCGTATCCGCCCATCGCGACGACACGCCGGACCCTGGCCACGGACCTCAGGATTTCGCCAACGGCGACGATCTCCTCATAAGGCTGATCATCGATCGAACCGACACAATGGTAAGTCTGAAGCGGGTCGCTTTCCAGATTGTCGCCGCAGATCATACGGCCGTCGACGAACAGGGCCGCGAGTCCATCTCCAGCCGGCTCGACGTGATGTCCGTGGCGGCGCAGAGCCGCCGCCACATCATCTCGGACAACTTCAAACAACTCCTCCGGCACGTCTGGAACCCGAGATCCCATGATGACCTGATGACCGAGATAAGTGTCGGCACCTTTGTAGCCCAGCGAAAAGACGCTATGGACTGAGATCGGGTTGGGTTCGACCCGCAGGCCGGAATCGGGAGCGACCGTTCCAAGGCCAAGACGCTCCAGGTTCGGCAGGGACAAACCGCCCGCCGCCCTCACAACGTGCTTCAGAGTGTTCGATCCCACATCGTTCGGCCTTACCAGATGGACATCCGGCATGGCACCCAGACCCAGGGCATCGAGGACAAGAATGATCACACGATCAAATTGCGGCTTCTCAGTTTGCATACTTGGTCTCGCCTTGTGCTTGGCAGAACAATTCAGGTCGGGAGATTGCCTTCACGCGGCAGCAGGTGGACGGCGTCCTCATCGAACGCGACTCCAAGATGGTCACCTTCCTTGATCCTCCAGGACTTGCCGAGAGTGGATCGGACCGCAGTCACCAGCGCGGAGCCGATACGGACGCGGTACTCGGTCTGGTCGCCGAGATACTCCACCTCTTCCACCCTTCCGGCGAGGCCGCTGCCTGGCTGCTGCAGGACAACAGCCTCGGGGCGGATGAGAGCTAGTACATCGGAATCTCTCAGGGCCGCCGGTGCCTGCACGCGCAGCATCTGGCCAAGAACATCCACACTCGCAGCGCCGCCTTCGTAGCCTGTTACCTGGGCTGGGAGAGCATTCACCTTGCCGACGAATTGCGCGACGAATAGCGTTGCCGGCCGTGCATAAATCTCCTCCGGTGGTCCGATCTGCTCAATCCTGCCGGCTCGCATGACAGCGATCCGATCCGAGAGACTCATCGCCTCGTCCTGATCGTGTGTCACGAACAACGCCGTCGTCCCCAGGCGCTGTTGCAGACGTCGGAGTTCGGATCTGACCTGGACCCGAAGCTTCGCGTCGAGGTTGGACAAGGGCTCGTCGAACAAAAGAAGATCGGGATTCATCACCAGCGCGCGCGCAACAGCGACGCGCTGCTGCTGGCCGCCAGATAGCTGACCCGGGAGACGCGGACCGTAATCCTCAAGCCCAACAGCCGTCAGTGCTGTTTTGACCTCAGTTCCGATCTGAGCTTCGGCGACGCGGCGGATACGCAGGGAATAAGCGACGTTGTCGAAGACGCTCATATGGGGGAAGAGCGCGTAGTTCTGGAACACCAGTCCGATGCGCCGGTGATGAGGCGGAAGTCGTGCGATGGAGCGGGAGTCGAGCAGGATTTCCCCCTCCTCGAATTCCTCGAGCCCTGCAAGGGTGCGCAGAACCGTAGTCTTGCCACATCCGGACGGCCCAAGCAGAGTAACGAACTCGCCAGGCGCAAGAGACAGGTTGAAGTCTGTAACGACCGGAAGGCGACGGCCGCGTCCGATGCGATACGATTTGTTGAGACCCTTGATTGAAAGGGCCTTCGCCCGTGCGGTTTCCATCTTCATTAAAGCACTTCCTAGTGGGCTTCGCGCCAGTCGCGACCGAGGAGTCGTGGCACGCCGTGGATGATGAGCAGAACCATAAGCACGACGATCACGCTGAGGGCCGCAGCCTCACCGACATCGCCTCTGTCCATCTGGGACAGGATGGTCGGCGTGACGAGAGACCAATGCGGCGAGACGACGAAGATGACTGCGCTCAAAGTCGTCACGCTGCGGGTGAAAGAGAACACCATTCCGGCGAGTAGAGCCGGCCGCACAAGTGGCAGCAGAACCCGCCACAAGGTCTCACCCGACGTCGCACCCATCGTGGTGGAGGCCTCGTCAAGCGTCCGATTGATCTGATTGAGCGCTGCGACGCCCGAGCGAATGCCGTACGGCAGGGAGCGTACCGCAAAAGCCGCAATGATGATGGCAGCGGTGCCAGTCAGTATCAGGGGCGGCCCATTGAATGCCAGACCGAATGCAAGCCCAATGACGGTTCCCGGGATCGCAAGCGGCAGATTGGCGATGAAGTCCATGATCGAGCGCCCAGGCGCTTTGGTCCTCGCAACGATCCAGGCAATCAGCAATCCCAACACCACTGAGATAAACGATGCAATGACGCCTAGTGTGAGGGTATCGAGAAGCGCCCCGCGCGACTTGGTCAGTGCAGCGATAAAGTGTTTCGGTGTCAGCGCGTAGTTGACGCCGAACAATTGGGTTACGGCGCCAGCGATGATCGTTCCATACTGCAAACAGATTATGAACGTGATGGATCCGACGAACAGCAATGCCGCCGCCTGAACGCCGAGATGGCGCACTTCCCGATGGCGGCTCGAACCTTTCACGCCCACGGAGGCGAACGACATCCGCGACGTCAGCATCTTGTGCGCGAAGAACATCAGCACCGCCGGGATCAGGAGCAGTACCGCGAGGGCCGCGCCCTGAGGGATGTCGTACATGCCGATGATCATCTGGTAGATCTGCGAGGACATGACGGGAAAATCCCCGCCCAGCAGCAGCGGATTGCCTAGATCCGCGAACGAATAGCTGAACATCAGGAGTGCTGCGCCCGCGAGACCGGGCACAAGAAGTGGCAGGCTTACCGTCCTTAGGACCCGCCAGCCGTTCGCTCCCATCGTGGCCGCGGCTTCCTCAAGCGAAGCGTCGAGGCCGCGGAAGAGGTTGAGCATGAGGAGATAGGCGAACGGGAAATAGGATATGAGCTGAGCGATAACCAGTCCCTTGAAACCATAGAGACCGGAACTCTGGATACCGAACAGCTCGTTCGTGATCAGCCCTCTTCTGCCGTAAAGCAGGATCAGCCCAAGAGCCATGAGGATTGGCGGCGAGATCGTGGGCAGGAGCGCGAAGAAGTGCCAGACCCTTTTACCCGGAATCGCCACCCGTGCGATGGCATACGCATACAGCGTTGCCAGAATCGTGCCGAGCACCGCTACGGTCGCGCCCAACAGCAATGTGTTCCAGAAAACTGTGCGGTTAAAGGGATCGGCGACAATTGCTCCAATCGTGGCCAATGACAGGTGCCCATCGACGACGAATGCCCGCGAGAGCAAGTCGATCATCGGATAGGCCGTAAAGATCAAGACGAACAGAGCTGCGGCGGGATAGACGACATAGAGCGTCCAATCCCTGCCGCGGCCCTTTTCCGTCACGCTCGTGAGCGCGATCGAAGTCATTACGCTTATTTCCTTCCAGCCAGGATCTCGTTTTGGAACCGCGCGATGATTGCCTGGCGGGTCGCTGAGCTTCCAGCCCAAGCGAAGTCAAAGTCGACGAGTTTCGCGCCCTGGAAAGGCTTCACGAGTTCATGGATCTTCGCGTTCTTGTTCGTCGGAACGTCGAAGTACTCCGAGGCAGCCAGGATCTCCTGGGATTGCGGCGTCACGGCCCAATCGAGGAAGCTGCGCGCGGCCTCAGGCTCGGGCGCATCCTTCAGCATGACTGCACAGAACAGGTCGTAGCCGGTTCCCTCCTTTGGCAGCGTCATCTCCAGCGGGAAGCCCTTGTCGATGCTGCCGAGGATATCGTGAGCGAAGAGAATGCCGACGCCGACCTCGCCGCGCCCGACGAGCTGCGTTGGACCGATGCCTGAGCGGGTATATTGCGATACGTTGGCATTGAACCGCTTCAGATAATCCCAGCCCTTCTCCTCGCCCATGACCTGCAGAACGGTTGTGAGGAAAGTGTAGCCGGTACCAGAGGTCGCCGGGCTCCCGAGACAGATCTGGCCAGCGAATTCCGGCCGCGTGAGGTCTTCCCAGCTCGTCGGAGCCTTGAGACCCTTCTCCTCCAGGAATTTCTTGTTCGAGGCAAAGCCGATGAAGTCGACGTCGATGCCTGTCCAATACCCTTCGGGATCCACGTACTTGGCAGGGATGTCTTCGATGCCCTTCGGCTTGTAGGGCTGCAGAAGGCCGTCTGCCTTCAGCGTCATCATCGACGGCAGGCCGATACCATATAGAACGCTCGCCTGCGGTCTGCTTTTTTCAGCGCGGATGCGGTTGACCGCCTCACCGGCCGAAAGGCGCAATAGCGTCGGCGAGATGCCCGTCTGCTTTTCGAAGGCGCCGGTGAGCGCTGCGCATGTCGGCTCGGGCGGCCCCATATACAAAGTGAGCTTTTTGGACTGCGCGAGCACGCCGGACGAAGGCAGCAGCGATGCCCCCATCAGCCCGCCAGCAAATTGTCGACGCGTTACCCTTATCATAGCGTACCTCCATGTACGTTTGTATTTTAATTTTGATCTTTGTTCAGCCAATGCCGCTTGTCAAGCTTCGGTCACAATCTTTGTGACAGCACGGCCGGTCGGCAAAATTCGGCGATTTTCACTTGATCAGCTGCACTCGCATCCCCGAGCCCCTTCGCGAGCAGGGCAGGATTTTCGCGGAGCAATTGTATATTTGAAGCGTGTTATGTTCTGATAAGAGCCCGTGTTGAATGACGGGGCCGCCTAGGCTACAAATCCGCTATGAGCCAAAACAAGACGCGAAAGAAGAACGCTGCAGCCGCGTCAGTCGAAGCCGAAAATGCCCCCATTCCGGCCGGGCGCCGCTCGGATCGCCTTAGACTTCGCGCTGCTTGGATGTATCACGTCGAAGAGATGACCCAGAGCGCCATCGCGGATGCCCTGGGAATTGGCCGCGTCACAGTCGTCCGGCTTCTATCGGATGCGAGAAACCTGCACGAAGTCCGCATTTCCCTCAGCAGGACCGTGTCCGAGTTGACGGCACTCGAAATGGCGCTTGAGCGAGCGTTCGGCATTCGGGAGGCTGTGGTCGCCCCCCTCTCCTCCCGGGATGCCGACCCGACCAGGCCGATTGCTGCCGCGACTGGCCAGTTCATCTCCGAGTTGCTTAAACCGGGCATGAAGATCGGGGTCGGGTGGGGCAAGACCCTGCTGCAGGCGCTCGATTTCATTAGCGATCGTCAGATCCCCGACATCTCGATCGTGTCGCTACTGGGCGGCATTGTGAGAGCTAAGCAGTACAACCCAACCGAATTCGCATGGCAGTTCTCCCGACTCCTTCAGGCGGAGTGTTTCCTGCTTCCCGCTCCGGCGCTGGTCGATAGCATTGAGACCAAGCGCGCGCTCGTCGAGCGTTGCGGACTATCCGAGATTTTCGAAGTAGGCAGCTCCCTCGACACCATCTTGCTCAGCGTCGGAGGCATGACGCCGGATGCGACCGCGTATCGGTTTGGCTATTTCTCTGAACAAGACAGGCTGTCCTTGATCAAGGAAGGTGCAGTCGGCGACTTGCTCTATTATTTTTATGGCCTCGACGGCCGTCTCGTGGAGCACCCCACCAACGAGCGCGTCATGGCGATCCCGATAGAAAGTCTCGCCTCGGCCCCGAACAGGATTCTCACATCGGGCGGCCCGAGCAAGGTCGACGCGATCATTGGCGCTATTCGGATGGTGAAGCCGACAGCCTTTATCACCGATGAAGTCACGGCTTCCTCGATCCTCAAAGCGGTCGGCGTACCCTCGCCCTAACCTCCCGGAGACCTCGACCGCCCCCCTATCGGCGTTGTGTTGCCCTCTCGTCGGAGCGCACACCACCTCAGCCTTGAAGCCGGTGTCTCCTGCCGTTCTTCAGGACCACCTCCTCCTTTAAATCACGTGACCTGGGCGCCCAAAGCGTGCCGGCAAGTGAATCTTCCTCGGCATCCAGGGCACCCGCGTGGCTGGCATGACCACAATCGGCAATATCGACGACCGCACCCCCGTGCAGGCAACTCACGCCGACGCCCCCTTCGGGCCAGCATTCACCATCGCGAGGCGAACTGGAGGGCCGGAAGGGCGCCAAAATCCGCGAGAGCGTGACTTCGTGACCTGGCTCCATGCACAATTCACGCCAGCACTGCGCAAGTGTTCTAGAAAGATTCTGCGGCAGCCTCTTACCGTTTGCGCCACTGAGGCCACCTCGAAGCGCACTGGGATCGGGCATATGGCACAGTCAGAACCTGGATCGCTTGGAGGCACTCGACAACCCATCAAAGCCAATGCTCGCATTGCATATGTGAACACATTGCTTGACCGACACACAAAAGTTCTCTAGCGTGACAGCAATCATTTAAGCGGAACAGAGGTATATTCGATGTCACGGGTGGCACAGCTAGGCTTGGCAGCTGAGCTCGCAGCGCGGGTGGAAAAATCCGGGCCGATCACAGTCGGCTTGGCTGGCGCAGGGCAGATGGGGACCGACATCGTCGTCGAGGTCGCGCTCATGCCCGGCGTGCGCATTGGTGCGATTTCCGAGGTTCGTCCGCAGGCCGCCCGTGACGCAGCTCTCTTGGCTGGCCATGCAGCCGAGGACGTGGTGAACGCATCGCGAGCCGCCGACATCGACCGCGCTATCGAAGCCTCCAAGATCGCGATCACCGACGACATGAACGCGCTCTGCGCTGCCGGACGGATCGACGTGGTGATCGACGCCACGGGCAACCCGAATGTCGGTACGCTTTTCGCCCTCGAAGCGATGAAGAACGGCAAGCACGTCGTAATGCTGAACGTGGAAGCCGACATCACTGTCGGGCGTTTCCTGAAGGAAGAGGCTCGCAAGGCCGGTGTAGTCTATACGGGCGCTGCCGGCGACGAACCTGCCTGCACGCTGGAGCTCGTCAGCTTCGCCCAGAGTCTGGGCTTCGAGATCGTGGCGGCCGGCAAGGGCAAGAACAACCCTCTCAAGTTCGACGCTATGCCTGCGGATTATGAAGAGGAAGCCCGCGCCCGCAACATGAATGCCCGCATGTTGGTAGAGTTCGTGGACGGGACCAAGACCATGGTCGAGATGGTCGCCGTTGCCAATGCCACCGGCCTTGTGCCGGATGTCCCCGGCATGCACGGCCCCAAGGCAACGCGCGAGGAACTGGCGCAGGTGCTGTGCACCAAGGAGGATGGCGGCATACTCAGCCGTTCGGGCGTCGTCGACTACTCCATCGGCAAGGGCGTCGCGCCGGGCGTATTCTGCATCGTGAAGCCGAAGCACCCACGCGTTCTGGAGCGCATGATCGACCTGAAGGTGGGCCCCGGCCCGTGCTTCTCGATCGTCCGTCCCTATCATCTGACCAGCCTGGAGACGCCGCTCTCAGCCGCCCGGGCCGTCGCTTTCGGCAAGCCCGACCTGCAGCCCCTCGATTATCCTGTCGCGGAATGCGTCTCCCTTGCCAAGCGGGACCTTCGGCCGGGCGAGATCCTAGGCAGGATCGGCGAGACGGATTACCGTGGTTTCGCCATGACCTGGAGCGATGCGCGCAGCACGCGCGCGCTTCCGCTGGGTCTCTCCGAGCGCGCCAAGGTTCTGAAGCCGATCAAGGCGGGCGAGCGGCTCACCTACGAGAACTGCCAGCCGGACGACTCCTTTGTCGTCACACAAATTCGCCGCCGCCTCGACGAAGCGGATGCGCGCTTCGCATCAGCTGTCTGAGATTGAATGGGCGCCCCTGAAGCGCTGCGCCCCCAACCGCCACGAGAACGGCCATGACTCAACCTACGACCGATAAGGCGGCTGCCCCGGCACGTGCCGCCAACCTGCCAGATGTTTACCGGCGTCTGTCCACGGACGCATTGCGCGAAGCGCTCCGCAAGATGCACCTCATCCGTCGTTTCGAGGAGAGCGCGGAAGAATCCTACATGCGCGGCTTGATCCATGGCACGATGCATCTTTCCATCGGTCAGGAAGCCAGCGCCGTCGGCATTTGCGCGCCCTTGACCGACGCCGACTACATCACCTCCACCCACCGCGGCCACGGCCATTGCATCGGCAAGGGCGCCGAGGTGAAGAAGATGCTTGCCGAGTTCTTCGGCAAGGAGGACGGCTATTGCCGTGGACGCGGCGGCTCCATGCACATTGCCGATGTCGGTAAGGGCAATCTCGGCGCGAATGGCATCGTCGGCGGAGGCATTCCGATTGCCGTCGGCGCGGCTCTGTCCGTTAAGAAGCAGGGCAAGGATTCCGTCGTCGTGTCGTTCTTCGGCGATGGCGCCAACAACGAAGGCGCGTTTCACGAGGCTCTCAACATGGCCTCTATCTGGAAACTGCCGGTGATCTTCGTTTGCGAGAACAATGGCTACGGCATGTCCACCTCGACGAAGCGTTCGACGGCTGTACCGAACATTGCCGATCGCGCCAGCGCCTACGCGATGCCGGGTGTCATCGTCGACGGCAACAATTTCGGTGCCGTTGCAGCTGCCTCCTTCGAAGCCTGTGACCGCGCTCGTCGCGGCGAAGGCCCGACGCTGATCGAGAGCAAGACTTACCGCATTCGCGGTCACTCGCGCTCGGATCGCAATCGCTATCGGACGAAGGAGGAAATCGAGGCCTGGCAGGCGCGCGATCCCATCGGGATCTTTGAGAAGGAACTGACGGAGCTGGGCCTGATCACGCCGGATGAGATCGAAAAAATTCGCGCCGAGGTCGAGGTTGAAATCGCCGAGGGTCTCGAATTCGCGAAAGCCAGCCCTTTGCCCTCGCCCTCCGACGTCACCCGCTATGTCTACACGAATTGAGTCTGCCATGGATGCGAATGTTCGCGAACTCAGCTATGCCCAAGCGATCCAAGAGGCGATGGCCATCGCCATGGAGGCCGATGAGCGCGTCTTCCTCATGGGCGAGGACATCGGCATTTATGGCGGCGCCTTCCAGGTGACCGGCGATCTGGTCCATCGCTTCGGCGAGGACCGGGTCATGGACACTCCCATTTCCGAACTCGGCGGCGCGGGTGTGGCAATTGGTGCGGCCGTCACCGGCATGCGCCCGATCTTCGAATTCCAGTTCTCGGACTTCGCGACGCTCGCCATGGAGCAGATCGTGAACCAGGCCGCCAAGATGCGCTACATGCTCGGCGGCAATGTCTCGGTGCCTCTCGTCATGCGCTTCCCAGCAGGCTCCGGCACCGGGGCTGCGGCCCAGCACAGCCAGAGCCTCGAGGCCTGGCTCGCTCATGTGCCCGGGCTGAAGGTGCTTCAGCCTTCGACGCCCCATGATGCCAAGGGGATGCTGCTTGCTGCCGTGGCGGATCCAGATCCTGTCATGATCTTCGAGCACAAGCTGCTCTACAAGATGAAAGGCCCGGTGCCCGAGGGCCACTACACCGTGCCGATCGGCAAGTCGGAAACGCGCCGTCACGGTCGCGATCTCACGATCGTCGCCACCTCTATCATGGTGCACAAATCGCTCGATGCTGCGGCTCAGCTCGCGGAAGAAGGCATCGACGTCGAGGTGATCGATCTGCGCTCGCTGCGTCCAATGGATACCCCGGCCATTATCGAAAGCGTGAAGAAGACCTCGCGGCTTCTCTGCGTCTACGAGGGCGTGAAAACCTTGGGAATCGGCGCGGAGATCAGCGCCGCCATCGTCGAGAGCGAGGCTTTCGACTACCTCGACGCGCCCGTGATGCGCCTGGGCGGCGCTGAGTCTCCTCTTCCGTATAATCCAGAACTCGAAAAGGCCGCGGTACCTCAGGTTCCCGATATCGTCGCTGCTGCGCGCAAGCTCGTTTGCAAGGAGGCCTGAAATGCCGACTGAAGTGATCCTGCCGCGCGTCGACATGGATATGGCGGCAGGCAAAGTCTCGCGCTGGTTTGTCAAGGAAAACGCCAAGGTCGAAAAGGGCCAGGTGATCTTCGAGATCGAGACCGACAAGGCTGCGATGGAGATCGAGGCTCCGGTCTCCGGCATCATCCGCGACATGACGGGCGAGGAAGGGCTCGAAGTGCCGGTCGGCAGCGTGGTTGCCATGATTTACGGCGAACACGAGGCGTATAAGGGCCCGGTGCATGCCGCGCCCGAACTGCCCGTCGACATTCCGACCGCCACTGGCGCGCCCGCCGAGGCCGCGCTCCCCGCTGAGATATCACCGGCTTTGGCGCCCGCCGCACCGTCGAGCGCATGGGTGCCTGCCGCCATTGGGTCGAATGCCACCCGCGCCACTCCGCTGGCTCGCCGCCTCGCCCGTGAGCATAGGATCGAGCTGAGCGGGCTGCGCGGATCGGGACCTCGTGGACGCATCCAGTACAGCGATGTGCTGGAGCATATCGATGCCACGAACTCCAGCGCATTCACACAAGAGCGCCCTGCTGCTCCCGCGACACGTCGCTCCTGCCGGGTTCCCGCGAGGCAAAATGCGGCTTCCGCTCCGCGCGAATCCGGACCTCTACACCGTGTGTGGCTGCGCCAGGGAACAGGCACACCGCTCGTGCTGATCCATGGTTTCGGTTCCGACTTGAACAGCTGGCGTCCCGCCCTTCCCTCCATGCCCGCTGATCGACCGATCCTCGGGATCGATCTGCCCGGGCACGGACGCTCTCCCCTTTCCGACGAGAACTCGCTCGACGATCTCGCCTCATCGGTCCTGGACACCCTCCTCAGCGAAGGCGTCGATACCCTTCATCTCATCGGTCATTCCCTCGGCGCTGCTGTTGCAGCAACGGTTGCAGCCCAGTCCCAACTGGACATCCGTTCTTTGATGCTGCTGTCACCGGCAGGGCTCGGGCCCGATATGAATGGCGCCTTCATCTCCGGTATCCTGCGTGCCACGAGCGAGGCTAGCTTGGCTCCGTGGGTTCGTGAGCTCGCCTTCGATGAACGCAGCCTTGGCGCATCCTTCGTGAGCGCAACCCTCCGGGCACGCACCGGCGATCTGACGCGATCACAGGAGCGGCTCGCGGCCCATCTCTTCCCGGATGGCACCCAGGCCTTCAGTATCCGCCACCTGTTTGAGCACTTCGACTGGCCGGTAAAGGTCGTATTTGGCACGGAGGACCGGGTCATCCCGGCCCGTCACGCAACGGGCCTGCCTGGCGCGGTTGCCGTCCACATGTTCCCAGCGACAGGTCACATGCCGCAGCTCGAGCAGAAGCGTGCAGTGGGGCGGCTTGCGGCCGAACTCGCAGGCCTCGGATAAGTCATGCCGCCGGCCGCGCATACTGGTCGGCGATTTTTCTTCGCCTGACCCGACGAATCGAACGATAATGCCCCGCGCCAGGCGGGGCATTACGCTTTCTGGCTTGTGTTTTCGATGCGGGATTCGTTCAGGTACGCCCGCTCACGGACAACGAAAGATCGTCCCGACGATCCTTGGTGCTCTGATTCCTGAGCCGCGACTCCGCAAGATCGCCCTGGGCTTCTAGCAGCGGGTAAGCCGTGGCCGTAAGGTGGCCGTGGATGCGCTTGAGGTCTCGGATGATGTCGATATGGATGGAGCTGGTCTCGATCGACTCAGGCCTGCCATCCTTCAGGCGCACGAAGTGGCTCTCGGTCGCGTTGCGCTCCGCCGCGCGCATGGCGCTTTTGTCGGCAAAGAGCCTGCGGGCCAAGCCGACATCGCGCGTGGCGAACACATTGGCGGCAAGACGCATCGTCTCGATGACACGCGCGTGGAAGGCACGGATGTCTTCCAACCCTTCGGCGGAGAACGAGAGTTGTCGTCTCACCTTCTTGGCGGCAAGCCCCAGGAGGTTCTTATCGATGATGTCGCCGATATGTTCCAGATTGGTCGTGAAGGTCAGGATCTCCAAGAGGCGACGACTTTCCTCTTCCGTCATCGGCGCCTTCGAAGCCTCGACGAGGTAGAGCTTGATGGCTTCGTGTAAACGGTCGACGGTGTCGTCCGCCTTCTCGATATCCTTCAGCGGTATCTGATCGTTGCCTTCGATGGCGGCGATCACATCGTGCAGCATGGTGGCGACCAGGTCTCCCATGCGCAACGACTCGCGCAATGCGCATGCAAGTGCCTCGGACGGCGTGTCGAGCACGCTCCTCTCCAAATGGCGCGGTTTGCCTTCGTCGCCCGCGCCCGCGGGCTCGTCGCCCCACCGCTGCAGAAGATTGGCAAGAACGCCGACGAAAGGAAGGCCAAGAAGTGCAACGCCGAGATTGAAGGCCGTGTGGAAAAGGACCACGCTTCGCGCCGCGTCCTCAACGAAGGAGGACGTCCATTCGGCAGCATAGTCGACGAAAGGCACGACGGCGAGACCGACAACCCCGCGCATGAGGAGGTTGCCCAGAGGCACACGACGTGCAGCAGGCGGCGAACCAGCAAGCGCTACCCAGGGAGCAAAGGCGCCGCCGATATTGGCCCCGAGCACAAGGGTGAGCGCCACCGACACTGGAATAACACCGCTTCCCGCTAGCGACATCACGAAAAGAACGATGGCAAGACTGGAATGGGCCGCCCAGGTCAGAAGCGCCGCGATGCCGAGCGCAATGAGTGGCTCTGCGCCTACAGCCCCGAGGACGACGCGCAAGGTGGGTGCCTCGCGCAGCGTAACGGCGGCCACGCTTAGTTCCTGCAGAGCCAAGAGAAGAAAACCAAGGCCGATGATCGCACGTGCGGCGCCCGCCGCGCTTTCGCGGCTGCTGTAAAGAACGTATCCGCCCGCGACGAGAACCGCCCAGAGCCATTTGATGTCGAAGGCCAGGAGTTGTGCCGCGAGCGTGGAACCAACGTCGGCGCCCAACATCACGGCCAGCGCAGCCGACAGCCCAATGATGCCTTGCCCAGCAAAAGAACCGATGACGAGCGCCATGGCAGTGCTCGACTGCAACAGCGTCGTTGCGATCAGGCCGCTAAAGAAAGCCGCGATGCGGTTTCGCGACGATAAGGCAACCAGCCTCCGCAATTCGGCTCCAAGCGCCTGGGTCACGCCCGTGCGCACCATGCGCACCCCCCATAAGAGAAGGGCGACACTGCCAATCATTTGGATGAGCGTCCGGGTTGCGTCCATTGCGTGTGTCTGATTTGATTTGCCGACTAAGTTGACTGTTAAAGTGCAGCTGGCACTCCGAATGCAAGTCCTTTTAGGTAAATGACAACAAGATTTCATTCACACGCCCAAAAAGGGCATGCCCGTCCGGCGCGTTAAACCCGCCACAGCCGTCATTTTGGGTATGACGGCTGTCCCGGAACTGGTTCCATCGTGGCCTAAACCGCCTCTTGCACCTTCGACGGTGGGGAAATCGCTAAGAGAGCATCGGGCTTAAGCGGTGCTTCACCGAACCAGCTCAAGCGATTGATGGTGACATGTCCGCCGTCGATGGCTTCGTTCTCGTCTCCCGGCGTCGTGCTGTGGGGCCGCCCACGCGGAACCACGAGGACGACCGTGTCGCCATCTGAGGAGATCACCTCCGCCGAATTCCCGATCTTATCGCGGCCGATCTTCGGCTGCCGGATCGGCGCCGGCAGATCCTCCGGCAGATTGATGCTCAGAAAGTGCCCCTCAGTCGCCCAGACGTCGCGGTTCTGCCAGAGCCCCCGGATCAGGTCGGCCATCCACGGTACGTCCTGATCGGTGATCCTGGGATTCTTCACCCGCGAGAACCCGATCGCGGGAATGCCCCAAAAGGTCGCCTCCCGGGCGATGCCGAGTGTGCCCGAGTACGCCAAATCCTCTGCCACGTTGCGACCGTCGTTCACGCCCGACAGCACAAGGTCCGGGCGCTTGTCCCCGTTGAAGAGCCAGGTCATGGCCGTCACGACGCAATCGGCGGGCGTGCCGGAGCACGAATATCGGCGCTCCGACAGGCGCGTCATCGTCAATGGACGTGCAATCGTCAGCGATGAACTGCCCGCAGTGCGCTTCCCATCGGGAGCGACGACCCACACGTCATCCGAAAGCGTGCGGGCGACCTCACCGAGAAACGCGATACCGGGCGCTTCCACGCCGTCATCGTTGCAGACCAGGATTCTCATGAGATCGCTCCTTCAAGCAAAGTGAGACTCTGGCCCGTGCGGACATCCGTGCGTAGCGAAGTAATGTGATGGCCGAGCTCTTCGAGCATGAACGGTGAGCAAGAGTGACCGAGGGTCTGAGGCTCGCCGGCCTTTTGCCAGACATCGAGGTTGCCCGACAGGGTCGGATGCGTCGGCATGCGGATCCAGGATGCGCGTCCGCTGCGATAGAGCAGGTCGCCGGGGGAAGAGGCCGGAAGATGCCCGGTCAACAGCACCGGATAGCCGCTCGCATCGGCATGCGGGATCAGCGTTGCAGAAGGACCGGCTGTTCCCATGCCGTCGTCGGCGAGCAACGGGCAGTCAGGCAATGGGTCGCCGTCGTGCCAGTCGATAGCTACAGCGAGTTGCTGCTTCAACCTCTCGACAGCCTTGGGATACAGGGCCTCTCTCGCTGCAATTTGGATCATCAAAGCCTGGCGCATGCTGGCATGAATTGCGAAGCGCCTCGGCATCACCGCCAGCAACTCCAAGGACCGACCGAATAATGGCGTCGGCAGCAGACATCCCTTCGGATGCTCGGTAACCCAGGCGGCGATCTCATCGGCCCTTGCAGCGCCGGAAACCGGATCTGCACCGTAGGAGGCATCGAGGATGAGCAGGTCGCAGGACGGCAGCGGATCCATCACAAACACTT
Source organism: Microvirga alba (assembly GCF_015694465.1). GTDB lineage: Bacteria > Pseudomonadota > Alphaproteobacteria > Rhizobiales > Beijerinckiaceae > Microvirga > Microvirga alba. The sequence continues at coordinate 164,792 of NZ_JADQDO010000001.1, read as the reverse complement.
TGCTGTCGGGCAAGATGTCTGCGGAATAGACGATGGTCTCTTCCCCATTGCCGACAGCAAACCATACACCGCCGACCACATGCCCCGAACGTCCGGTGCGAATGGTCAAATCGCCAACGGTCAGCGTGTCACCGGGCTTGAACAGTTCAACCCGGTCGCTGGGAAAGGGAAACAGTTCCAGCTGCGCTGGATCTGCATAATGCGCGAGGGTTGCTGGGGCTTCTTCGCGGGTCTCCTCGGTCATGAAGATCGGGCCGCAATAGCCTTCGGCCAGCAGCCAGGACAGGGCACCAACGTGGTCCTCGTGAGCATGGGACAGGAAAAGCGCCTCGATGGTCCCAACCTCTCGACCGATGACCGGGTAATATTCTTGTCCGGAAGCCCCCACCTTGATCCCGACATCGAGCAGAATATGGCTCCTCGCTGAGCGGAGCGCGACGCTTGTGCGCCCCTTCTCACCGAAACCGCCGTGAAGATCGACCTGCATCATGGGGCGTTCCTCGCCTCTGGGATCAGCCAGCCGGTCCGAATGCGCACACGTGCTTCGACACCCGCTACGAGGGTCACAGGATCGGCCTGCTCAAGATGCAAATTGAGATCCGGCCGCTCGACGGGCGACAGTTCGACTCGGGCACGGCCGCCCTGATAAACAACCCGCTTGATGGCGACCGGAATGCCATCCTCACTTGGTCCCACGGCCTCGAGTTCCGGCGAGCGGCAACACAGCTTCGCAGCGGCGCGCGGACTCTCATCCGGGCGGCAACGCACCAGCACTTCGTGGCCCAGCACGCGGACGCGACAATGCCCGGCCTCCGCAGCCGTCAGGACGTCGGCAGGCAGGATGATGCCTTGCGAAATGAAGGATGCGACCATCTCGTTTGCCGGCTCGCGATAGAGTTCGCGTGGAGGAGCAAGCTGCGCGAGGCGGCCCTCGTCCATCACGGCAATCCGATCCGCAAGGGCCATGGCTTCCGCCTGATCATGCGTGATGTAGACTATGGTGGTACCGGTTCGTTTATGGAAATCAGCGAACTCATCTTCCATCGCCGCACGCAGGTGGACGTCTAGGTTGGCGAGCGGCTCGTCGAAGAGGACGAGCGACGGCGCGGAGACGAGACAACGAGCCAAGGCCACGCGCTGGCGCTGGCCACCGGAGAGATTAGCCGGACGCCGGTCGCCATAGCCGGTGAGATTGACGAGTGAAAGCGCTTCGGCAACGCGGCGGTCGCGCTCCGCGCGAGAGACCTTCGCGACCTTTAAGCTGTATCCTACGTTTTCCGCGACAGTCATATGCGGCCAGAGGGCATAGTTCTGGAATACGATGCCAACCCGGCGCTTCTCCGGGGGGAGGTTACGCTCCGGTGTCGACATCGTCTCACCGCCGATGATGATGCGTCCGTCGGTGACCTTCTCGAAGCCGGCCACCATTCGAAGTAGGGTTGTCTTACCGCAACCCGAGGGCCCCAGAACCGCCAGGAACTCTCCATCGGCAACATTGATGGAAACGTTGGAGAGTGCCTCATAATCGCCGAAGCGTTTGCTGACCCGATCAATGGTTAGTCCCGCCATGGGAGAACTCCGTTCGGCAAGTGACGTGCAAGGAAATTAGAAGCAAGCATCAGCAGCAACGTAAGTGCCACGGTCATCGTCGAGATCGCCGCCGCATAGCTCGAATCGCCGCCCTGCTCGAAGGAGAAGATCACGACGCCGATGGTCTCCGAGCCGGAAGCCCACAGCAATGCGGACACCGTGAGCTCACTGAACGCCGTCATGAAGATCAGAAGCCCGCCAGCAACGGCCACCGGTGCTACCATTGGAAAGATGATCGTGCGCAGCCGCATCACGAACCCGGCGCCAGCAACCTGCGCGGCCTCCTCCAGAGAGCGGTCGATCTGATGGAATCCACTCACCGTCGGACGCAATGCCAGCACCATGAAGCGCGCGAGGTAGGCGTAGAGGATGATCCAAACCGTGTTGTAGATCCGAAGATCGATCAGCGGGATCGGCTTGAGGAACATCAGCAAGGCTGCAATCGCCAGTACCACACCTGGGAGCGCGTACGGCAGCTCCACGGTCAGGTTCAGCACCTTGCTCCACCAAGACGTACGCCAAGCGATAAAATAGCCGAGCGGCACCGCCACCAGAACGGCGAAGACCGCAGCGGCGACGGAAAGAACCGAGCTGTTAAAGAAGGCGCTCTTGGCAGCCGCGTGATCGAACAACACGAAGGAATAGTTGGACAGGGTTACGGTCTTGAACGACAGCGGAATACCGTAACCCGGCACAAGGGATGTCAGGAACAACCCCAGCATCGGCAACACCAGAATGGCGCAAATGATCAGCCACATGATCGCCTCGACGAGCACGCGATAGCGTCCAAGCTCGAAGGGCTCGACTGGCAACGATGTGGTCGCGATCCGGTAATCGCGCCGGCGGCTGATGATATCTTGCGCGACGATGCCGACCATAGCGATAACGCCGATCAGAACCGAAAGAAACGCCACTTCCGCCAGCGCTGAGGGCCCGGCCCCGGCAAGGCGCTGATAAATCAGCGTCGGCAGAACGAGATAGTTGGCCGGAATTCCGAGGAAAGCCGGAATGCCGAAGTTGCCGACGCAGGAAACAAACACCAGTGCGGATGCGCCAATGATAGAAGGCGTCATCAAAGGCAGCACGATTGTTCTGAGCACGGTCCAGCGGCTGGCGCCCCCAGCCAAACCTGCCTCCACCAGCTCGCGCGGCAACTTGCGCAGACCTGCGCGAACCATCAGGAACACCAGCGGCCCGTACTGCACGCCCAGCAGCAGAATGATGCCCTGCGCCGAATACAGAGGATTGCGGCTTCCCAAAGGAGGAGCGATGCCGAGCAACTTCAGCAGAGGGCTCGCCGGGCCGAACAGCTGCAGCCACGCGAGGGCCGTCACCTGAGGCGCGATCATCAAGGGCGTCACGAAGCAGAGCACGAAGGCGCTGCGCCCGCGAACGTCAGTCAGTGAAATGAGGATGGGCACGGCGGTTCCGAAGAGCACCGCCAAAGCGGTGCCTCCGAAACCGACCACAAGAGAGTGCCAGGTTGCGGTCCACGTGGCGGGATTCGACAACCCGGCTTCGACAGCCGCAATCGACAGACGACCGCCTGGTGCAATGATCTCTTGCACCAGACGAAGCATGGGAAGGATCGACAGGATGACGACGATCGCGACCACGAGTCCCGTCAACACCCATTCCGATGGAAAGCCTCTTTTTATTGAAGCAGGTATGACGAGGTCGGACGAGTTCCGCACGCCACCGATCGATCCGGCCATGAAAAAGGCTCCTTAGCCGCCGAACAGATTCGAGAACTTTTTCTTGTCGTCCTCGGTCCGCTCCAGGACTGCCTTGATGTCAATCGGCATGATCTTGATCTTGGCGTTTTCAGGCAGCCAGGACGGACGTCCCGCGCTTTCCTTTGCGGGCAGATAGCCCTGTGAAAGAGCCAGCTTCTGGCCTGCATCCGAGAGGATGAAGTCCACGAACTTCTTCGCGGCGGCCGGGTTCTTCGCCGTGGACATGATAGCGACCGGCTCGGTGACAGCGGGAACGCCCTCCTCGGGGAACACGAACTCGATCGGGGAGCCTTTGGCCTTGGCATTGAGAGCCATGAAGTCGACGAGGATACCGTAAGGCTGTTCACCACTCGCCACAGACTTCAGCACCGCGCCGTTACCACGGACCGCGATGGTGTCGTTGGCTTTCAGCTTTTCGAAATAGCCCCACCCCAGCTCCGGTTTCACGGCAAAACCCGACAGCTGATACGCAGCGGCCCCCGAGTAGAGCGGGCTCGGCATGACGAGCATACCCTTATAGGCAGCGTCTGTCAGATCCGACCAGTGCTTCGGCTTCTTACTGGCACCGGTATTGTAGGCGATGCCGGTGGTGATGAGCTTGCTGCCGAAATAAGTCTTGTCGGCGTCATAGCTCTCGGCAGGAAAGCCTGCGATATTCGCTTCTTTGTAGGCTGCAAGACGCTTGTCTTTTTTCAGGAGCTCCATGCTCACTGCATCGGCGATGAACAGAACGTCGGCTTGTGGAGCGCCTGCCGCGAACTCCGCGGCGAGTTTGCTGAGGATATCGCTGGTGCCGGACCGGTACACCTGAACATCGATACCCGGGTTGACCTTGCGAAATTCCTCGATGGTCTTTGAAGCATCTGCCTCCGGCTGGGAGGTGTAGAGCATCAGCGTTTCCGCTTGTGCGGCAGAGACGACCAAGCTTGCAGTAAGGGCCAACGATGCGAGCCGCACGCCCTTCAAAATATGGATCATAGCGTCCTCCTGTTGTTACACGATATCGATATCGCCATTTGAAAATATCGATTCGCAAATTCTTATTGGCTCCACCGTCACGTTTGATGACAGCGCGGAAGAACGTTATTGTTCATTTGTTCACTGTCAAGAACAAATGAACAGGACGCTGCGGAAGGCTAGCGACAGGACCGAACGGCAAGCGGTCTTTGAAGGGATGCAAAGGGATGCCATCACCTAAGACAAAGAACGAAGAACTGGGACCGCCGCTGGTTTCATCGGATTTGGCTGTAAAGACCGCGTGGCTCTATTTCGTAGAAGGCTTCACGCAGGAGCAGATTGCGGAAAAGCTTGGCGTAACGCGGATCAAGGTGATGCGGACGCTCGCCGCCTGCATATCCGATGGCATTGTCACGACGACTATCAACACTCCGACGGCAAGCCAAATCCGACTGGAGCGAGAGCTCGAAAAGCACTGGGGACTTGCCGCGGCGGTCGTTGTACCGACACCCAGCGACGAAGGAAGCCTTGAAAAGGCGATCGGCCACGCCGTTGCGTCTTACGTGGGGGAGCAAATGAAGGATGGCGCAACGCTCGCCATCGGCGGCGGCGCGACTCTCTATGCCAGCTTGGCCTTCCTGCCCCGGCGCCAACTTAAAGGCGCGACAGTCGCGGCCCTCGTTGGCAGCTTACCGCACTCGCAATGGATTAATCCCTCGATCGTCGCAGTAAAAGTGGCGGAGGCCCTTGGCGCCGACAGCTACCAGATCACGGCGCCGGTCATCGTCGATGACCCCGAACTACGGGACCGCCTGTGGTCGCAGCCGACCCTGCGATTTGCCCGGGCTCGGGCGGAAGCGGCGGATATCGCCCTCCTCACGGTCGGCGACGTTTCGCCGGAGGCTACCATTTTCAGACATGGCATTGTCCCGTCCGATCTCATCAACCCGTTAAAGGACCAGGGTGCCGTCGCTAATATTCTGTGCTTCTTTGTAACTTTCGATGGACGCCTCGTTGACCACGACATCAATCGCCGGGTCATGGCAATCGGCCTTGATGCGGTCAGCAGAATCCCGAATGTCGTCCTCGCCGCCGGTGGCAACAAGAAAGTCGAGGCAATTCGGGCGGCTTTAAAGGCGGTCTCGGTTCAGGTCCTGATTACTGACAGCGAGACGGCAACCGCGCTCCTCGATGAGGCATGATATCGCTCTCGCTATAATCTTTAATCCTGTCGGCGCTCAGATCAGCCCACGTTCGCAAAAGAACTCATCCAAGCCGACATTCCTTGTGGCCTCAAACTCGTCGACGGCATCGCGGACGCGGCTACGCTGCAGCCCCAAGAAAGCGAAGATCTGCCCCATCTCTGATGAGACCCCGAAGCGCTTCCATCGTTCTGTAATATGATCCGGCAAGCCGACGTCACGGCAAAAACTCTCAAGATCGGGATAACCAAGATCCTGCACGATGGCGCTGACATCGGTGGGGGACAGGCGCGGCTCAATCGCATGATCGACGAAGCGCTGCGCCACAAGCCTCAGATCGGTTGGAGTCGGCAGCGTAACAATCGCCTTCGCCAGCACCTGCCTGAGATCGCTCGAATTAGATGGCTTCACTTACCCCCTCCCAGACCCGGAAACGTGATATTGTGCATGTTTGGAGCTAAATGTGAGCCACTCTTTGAAGCAAAGCAAGGACCAAAACTACCAGGCGTCGTCCACACTAACGGGCATTGGACAGGATTTGGGACTCAACGGAGCACGGTTTTCAGGACGATGTCGCGGTAACTCCTGGTCAGGAGTGCGAGGAATACGCAGCGTGACGCGTTTCGGGTGTTCTGCCCGATAGGGCGCTTGACAAGCCGCGCGCCCCCCGCATTAACGGATCAATGTAAGATAGTTTACAAGCGGAACCGTCCTGATGAAACACGAAGCCGCATTGCGACACCAGGGCGACGACCTCAGTGCAAGGCAGCAGCTTGTGCTGAAAGCCGTCCAAGAGCAAGGCTTCGCCACCATCGAAGCGCTCGCGCGCCAGTTCGGTGTGTCGAACCAAACCGTACGTCGAGATATCATCCAACTTGAAAAGGCCCACCTGCTGCAACGCTTCCACGGCGGCGCTGGCCTCCGGGACAACTCGGTGCGCCTCGGCTATGCGCAAAAGCAGGTCATAGCCATCAATGGCAAAGAACGAATTGGACGTGCCGTAGCCCACCGAATTCCAGATGGGGCATCCGTATTCCTCGACGTGGGCACGACAGTCGAGGCCGTCGCCCGCGCGCTCCTGGTGAAGAACGGCTTGCAAGTTTTCACCTGCAGCGCCGCCGTCGCGATGCTGTTCACGGATCATCCGCGCATCGAGGTCTTCGTCACGGGCGGCGCGCTGCGCGGCCCCAACGGATCACTTGTCGGAAGCGTTACTATCGATCAGATCGGCCTTTTCAAAGTCGACTTCACGATTATGAGTTTTGCGGGCTTTGACACCGATGGCGCGCCGATGGATTTCGACCTGCAAAAGATCGCTGTCAGACAGGCTAGCCTCGCCCATTCGAGAAGCGCGATCGCGGTCGCCGATTCATCAAAATTCGACAGGACAGCAGTGGGTCGCCTTGCCCCCCTGTCCTCCTTCGACATTCTCGTCACGGATGCAGAGCCACCGGAAGCGTTACGGAGATGTCTCATCGAAGCTGGAACGAAATGTATCGTCGCAACCGACTGATACTCTCCCTCTACTACAAGTCCGCTTGATCATTTGTTTCCAGTGTGATTGATTTCTCTCAGAAATGATAAAAGGCCGGTCAACGGCAGGTTATTTTGGGAGGATCTCATGCTACGGACAATTCTGTCCGTTGTTGCGACGCTGTGTGTCGCAACAGCGGTTCAAATCGGCGCCGCAGAGGCGCAGAACTGCGCCAGTCGGGGCACGCTCGATGCTCGCTATTGTGACGCTGATGGCGACCTTCTGGCCGATGTGCCAAAGGACAAAAGTGGCTGGAAGAATCCCGACACGCTGATTTTCAGCTACACGCCGGTCGAGGATCCCTCAGTCTATGAGAATGTCTTCGAAGATTTCATGACCCACCTTGGCAAAGTAACCGGCAAGCGCGTGCGCTGGTTCGCGGCTGAATCCTACGCTGCCCAAATCGAAGCCATGCGATCCGGGCGGCTGCACATCGCCGGTGTTGCCAGTGGCGCAACGCCCTACGCAGTCAATCTTGCGGGTTTTCGGCCTCTCGTCGCCATGGAAAAGAAGGATGGTACGATCGGCTACACGCTCCAGCTCATTGTCCCGGCCGACAGTTCCATCAAATCGGTCGCTGATCTCAAGGGCAAGCGCGTTGCGCATGTGGCCCCTTCCTCGAATTCGGGAGACACCGCACCGCGCGTCCTGTTCAAAGAGAAGGGTATCCAACCCGGAACCGACTATGAGGTTCTCTTCTCGGGGAAACACGACAACTCGATCATGGGCGTTGTGAACAAGGATTATGACGCAGCGCCCATCGCATCCAATGTGATGGAACGCATGGTGGCTCGTGGCATGTTCAAGGCCGATGCGGTCCGTATCGTGTACGAGTCGAACCCGTTTCCCCGCACCGCCTTTGGCGTGGCGCACGACCTCAACCCTGAACTCCAGCAGAAAATCCAAGAGGCTTTCCTCACCTTCGATTTTCTGAACTCGAAACTCGCAAAGGAGTTCAAAGACGAGAAAGGTTTCAAGAAGATCGACTACAAAGACGCCTGGTCTGATATCCGCACCATTCAGAAGGAGACCGGCGTTACATATACGCAGGATGGCCTTTCCAAGTTGAAGGGCGATTGATGGCACACGTGTCGGCACGCACCCAAAGCGGCGCGGCAACCTCCAAGGCTGTCGCGCCGCTGCTCGACGTCCAGTGCCTCAGCAAAGTCTACAAGACTGGTAAACGCGCGCTGAACGGCATCGACATGATCATCGACCGTCCGCAGGTCGTGGCGATCATCGGATCGTCCGGAGCGGGCAAGAGCACCTTCATTCGCTGCATCAACCGGCTGGTCGAACCGACCTCTGGACGTATCTTGCTTAATGGCAAGGATATTGTAGCGCTCGACAGGAAAGATTTGCGTTCGGCGCGTAGGCGTATCGGCATGATCTTCCAGGAATACAACCTGGTAGAGCGGCTTACAGTCATGCAGAATGTGCTTTCTGGTCGTCTGGGCTATGTCAGCCTGTTTGCTTCGCTGCGCTATAGATTTCCAGCCGAGGATATTCGCGCGGCATTCGAGCTTCTCGACCGCGTGGGCCTCGCGGGCTATCAGGACCGACGCGCCGACGCGCTTTCGGGTGGACAGCGACAACGTGTCGGTATCGCGCGCGCATTGATGCAGCGCCCTGACTTGCTGCTATTAGACGAGCCTACGGCGAGCCTTGATCCAAAGACCTCGCGTCAGATCATGCGGCTCGTCGGAGAGCTTGTTGCCGAACGCAAGACCCCGGCCATTATCAACATTCACGATGTTGCGCTCGCCAAGAGTCATGCTGATCGCATTGTGGGCCTCAGCGAGGGCGCCCTCGTCTTCGATGATACGCCAGACCAGCTGACCGATGCCGCGCTGGCGCGGATCTATGGCGACGAGGACTGGACGCTGACTTCGAACAACGAAGCTGCGGGCGCATGATGAGTTCCGACGCCGTCCGCGCCGCCCACCCCGATGCATGGCGACCACCGACGTTGTTCGGTACACGTGCCCGCCGCGCGATGTTCTGGCTCGGCATCATTCTTTATCTGGTCTGGTCACTTTCAACCCTCAACATCGACGGCAAACGCGTTCTGGCCGGGTTGCCGCGCGCGCTCGACATTCTGATGCGGATGGTGCCGCCAAGTTTCGAGCGTTGGCAAATTCTCCTCAACGGCATGATCGAGAGCATCCAAATTGCTATCGCGGCGAGTATTGTCGGAATGTTGTTGTGCATCCCACTCGGCATCTGCGCCGCGCGCAATCTCGCGCCGAGACCGATATATCTCATGGCCCGCGGACTGATCGTCATCGGCCGTACGTTTCACGAAGTCATCATCGCAATTTTCTTCGTAAAGCTATTTGGGTTTGGCCCCGTAGCGGGACTGCTGACCCTTGCATTCGCGTCGGCAATATTCCTGGGAAAGATGTTGGCAGAGGATATCGAAAACATGAAGGAGGGGCCGGTCGAAGCAGTGCGCGCGACGGGCGCCACCTTCGCTCAGGTGGTATTCTATGCAGTCACGCCGCAGGTTCTAGTGAAGACGCTGGGTGTATTTATCTATCGACTTGACGCGAATTTGCGGCATTCCACTGTGATCGGCATTGTCGGCGCGGGCGGCATCGGCCAAACCCTCTCCGCCTCATTCTCTCGTTACGATTTCGATTTCAGCAGCGCTATTCTAATTTCGATCGCCGCTATGGTAGCGCTTGGCGAGTGGTTCAGCGACTGGGTCCGGCGGAGGCTCCGTTGAGCAAAAAAAACTATCCCGATATTTGGCAACGCTACACTCCCCGTGAACGTCTGATTCATTGGCTGTGGATCGGCAGCGCCGCGCTGGCAGCAGCTTGGTCGGTCTCCGCACTCGAAATCGAATGGGCATTTTTCGCCGACGCTCATTTGCAGGCGGCTGATCTTGTGCAGCGCATGTGGCCACCCCGTTGGTCCTATTTGCCTTTGGTTTTAAGGCCGCTTGTCGAGACGATTCATATCGCGACGCTCGGCACCATGATTTCGATCATCTTTGCGGTTCCGATTGCGTTCCTTGCTGCGCGCAATACGACACTCAATGGAGCAACTTGGCTGGTCGGCCGCGCCATCCTCGTTCTGTCGCGTTCTATCAATACGGTGATCTGGGGGCTGGTCTTCGTTGCGATATTCGGTCCCGGCCCCGTGGCCGGCATCTGCGCTGTGGCCGCCCGCTCCGTCGGCTTCATCGCCAAACTCGTCGCCGAGGCCATCGAGGAGGTGGATCACGGCCAGATCGAGGCCATCGAGGCGACGGGAGCCGGAACACTGCAGATCTACTCCACCGCCATCCTGCCGCAGATCTACCCCGTACTGATCGGCACAACCATCTACCGGTGGGACATCAACGTGCGTGAATCCAGTGTTCTCGGTTTTGTCGGCGCTGGAGGGATCGGCCTCTATCTCTACGCCTCCATCAACCAGTTCCTCTGGTCGCAAGTCCTTGTCATCCTGTTAGCGATTTTCGTCGTCGTCATACTCAGTGAAGCTTTCTCAGCCTATGTCCGCTCCCGCATCACTTGAGGCCAGCCCGCAGGTGGCAAAGCCGCCCCTTTTCGAAGCGCGAACCGGGATGGCGTCGCTGGCTCCGCATTTCGACGGCTTCCTGCTGGATCAGTGGGGCGTTCTGCATGATGGAGTTCGCCCGTATGCGGGCGCCGTCGAGGCCCTTGCCGCCCTTCGTTCTGCGGGGAAGGCGATTCTGATTCTTTCGAATTCCGGACGGCGCGGCCCCGAAAACGAGATCCTGCTCAGCCGTATTGGATTTTCAAGGTCGCTTTACGATGCCGTCATATCTGCCGGGGATGACGCGCGCGATGCCCTGCTCGACAGGAACGATCCGTTCCACGCGGCCTTGGGGCCGCGATGTTTTCTGTTCTGCCGCGAAGGCGAAGATCATCTGGTCGACGGCCTCGGACTGACGCTAGTCTCCGATATCGACCAGGCAGACTTTCTTTTCGCTCTCAGCATGGACCCGCCGCGCCAATCGATCGCAGGATGGAAGAAGATTCTCGACCGGGCTGCCGAGCGCAGATTGCCGATGATCTGCGGCAACCCCGACATCGTGCGCGTCAGTCCTGACGGCATACTACTTGAGGCCCCCGGTGCGATCGCCAGGGCTTATGAAGAACTGGGAGGCGCCGTGCGCTATCACGGCAAGCCTCATGGCCGGATCTACGACACGTGCTTGCGCCTCCTCGATCTACCGCGAGACCGTGTGGCAGCGATCGGCGATTCCCTTCATCACGACGTCGCCGGGGCAGCGGGATGCGGTCTTGATAGCATCCTCGTGGCCGGCGGGATCCATCGCGGCGAGCTCGCATGGGGTCCGCAGGGTGTCGATCCCGAAAGTTGCTCCCTCCTATTCGCCCGAACGGGCTTTGCGCCACAGTATGTCGTGCCTAGCTTCATCTGGTAGTGACGCAGCCGGAATTCAGAAATAGTACTGCAGCGACATCCGCAAGCCTCGCGAATGGTCGAGCGCAATCGTCTTCACAAGTACTTGGGACGAGGCGGAGGACCACTCCGAACGGTGCTAGGGGGACATCGCTCTGCCCTAGGCCGGCACCAGTTCTACCCGAACGTATCGGTCGCGGGCGGATGCGTGGATGGTGACGCCGCGACGTTGCCTTGAGCGCATTGCTGGCAATCCCGAGGGCCAATGACCGGTTCTTTGCCCTGCCAAACGCCGCTTCGAGCGGACCGCCCACGTGGTCCTTGAACCCGTCACGAGATCCTCAATTCAACGAGTACAGCCAGCTGGAATTGCTAAGGCATCATCATGTGAATGGAGACGGCGTGGAGAACCTCTTTCTCTGGCTCGGCTCGAACAATCCCCTCGGAATGATCGTGCGCATGGGCCTGAAAAGGACAGCCGAAGCCTCGAAGCATCCGCTGCAAATGACCCTGGACGAACGGGATCAGGATCTGGAGGGCTGATCACGTCATCGACGAATAAGTCCCACCGGGGCACAAAGCTACCCAGCCAGCGAGAATTCCAGGTTTTTCAGGAGTGGGAGGATTGGCTGGGGCGCCAGGATTCGAACCTGGGAATGGCGGTACCAAAAACCGCTGCCTTACCGCTTGGCGACGCCCCACCATCGGAGTGGCGTGTTCATAATCGGCATAATCGCTGCTGGCAACTCCGTTTTCAGCAGAGTTTCGCGAGTTGCGCAGATATCGTCACGAACCGCCATTTCACCCCTTGCGGCCCTCCGCCACCCCCGCTATAAGACCGGCCTCCCGAAGATTTTCGGTGTCGGAGTGTAGCGCAGTCTGGTAGCGCACCACGTTCGGGACGTGGGGGTCGCAGGTTCAAATCCTGCCACTCCGACCAACTTTCCCGAGACCTTCAAAGGTCGTTCCTCAACATTGCTTCAATCGGAAAACATTCCTTGTTCGCGTGCGACCAAGGCGCGCTGCAACGACTCGGCTTTGGCCGAGGGTCGATCGAGATAATCTGTCCGGTTCTCGGATCGAGGATCAGCATTGCAGTCTCCTGCGTTCTGCGCATGAGGAGAACGCGGCGCCGCGCCGTAGGATCGATGTGACTTCCAAACGTGGTAAGCAATTCGTTACCGGATGGCGGGCCTCTCGATCTGGAAAGAGCGCCTGCGCACCGCTAACGGGTTCGTCACGCAGCCACGCGTTGGGAGAGCCGACGCAGACGGCAGAATTCCCAGCATGGAGACGAATCAATGAATGGAACGACTTCTCTCGAAAACATTTGGGCCCCGCGCCTTCTGAGCGTCCTGCGCATCGTGGCGGCGCTGATCTTCCTGGAGCACGGCACCCAGAAGCTTCTCGGGTTCCCGGTTTCGGCCAGTCCCGCCCCTGCCATGTTCACCTTGTTCTGGTTCGCGGGCGTCATCGAGATCGTCGGCGGCGCGCTTCTGGCGTTCGGGCTTTTCACCCGCCCTGTCGCTTTCATTCTCGCGGGTCAGATGGCGGTCGCCTATTGGATGGCCCACGCACCCAAAAGCTTCTTCCCCGCTTTGAACGGCGGCGATGCGGCAATCCTCTATTGCTTCGTATTTCTGTTCCTGGTCGCCGCCGGCGGTGGCGCGTGGAGCCTCGACCAGTTGCGCCAGCGGCGCGCAGCCTGAGCCGCACTCGCATCACGCCGCGAAACAAAAAAGCCGCCCGAAGGGGCGGCTTTTTGTAAGGCTTGATCGGCCTTCAAAGGCTTAGCGGGAAGCATCCTTGCGGCGCGTCACCGTCCAGGCGGCCTGCATCAGGGCAGCGGCGAGCGCGGTCTTGACGAGGGTCGCGGCGACAAAGGGGGCAGCGCCCACGGTCCAGGCCTTGGCGAACGGCATGATTGCGGAGAGCCAGGACAGGCCAACAGCGAAGATCACCGCGTGGCCGATGGTCATCATGACGATGACGCGGGCAAGCGAACGGTCCCAGCCGCGTTCGGCCATGAAGCCCATGACGAGGGCAGCAGCAAGGAAGCCGAAAAGGAAGCCGCCCGTCGGGCTCAGGAAATAGGAAATACCAGCGGCCAGCGGCGGGGTATTGGCGAAAACAGGCATCCCCATCGCGCCTTCGGCAAGATAGAGCGCAACCGTCGCGCCGCCGAGACGCAGGCCATAAGACGCGCCGATGATGAGGACGACCATCGTCTGCATCGTCATGGGCACGTAAGGCAGCGGCACCTGAACCTTCGCCGAGATAGTGAGAAGCGCGGAGCCCACGACCATCAGGACGATGGCGCGAAGCGCGGCGAAGCGAGCGTCGTCCCGCGAGGGCCAAAGAAGGCCAACGAGGGTGGACGGCGAGGCAAGGGACGTAGCGCCAGTCGACATGAGCAGATCTCCAGATCTCATTCCGCCATTCGCGGGCGGCTGATAAGGCCTTATACGGGGGTCGGACGAGGGCCTCAAGCGGCAGCAGCAAAGCTCCTTATTGATGCCCAGAAAATTCCTCAAGGAAGTGATGATGGCAGACGAACTCGCATTCGACATCGACCCTCCGGCTCAGTCCGGCGAATGCGTGCGCGTAAGCCCCCTGGTTCGCAGGATCGTGGCAAACAATCCGGGGGCCATCACCTTCACGGGGACCTGCACCTACATCGTCGGGTCGGGCCACGTGGCGATTATCGATCCCGGCCCCGATCTGCCCGAACATATCGACGCCCTGCTCGACGCCGTGCGTGGCGAGACGGTGACGCATGTTCTCGTGACCCATACCCACAAGGATCACTCTCCAGCCGCGCGAGCCATCCAGGCAGCGACGGGAGCCAAGCTCGTGGGCTGCGGCCCTCATCGCAGCGCACGCCCCCTGTCGATAGGCGAGGTCAATTTCCTGGAGGCCAGCTCCGACAAGGACTACGTGCCCGACCAGGAACTCGTCGAAGGCGACGTGATCGAGGGACCCGGCTGGAGACTCGAAGCGCTGACGACACCGGGGCACATGGCGAACCACCTCGCCTTTTCGCTGCCGGAGGAGAATGCCTTGTTTTCGGGCGACCACGTCATGGCGTGGTCCACGACCGTCATCGCGCCGCCGGACGGATCCATGGGCGACTTCATGGCCTCCCTGGAGAAACTGCGCGGGCGTGACGAGACCCTCTATTGGCCCGGCCATGGCGGCCCCGTGCGGGAACCGCAACGCTTCGTTCGGGCCCTCGCCCACCACCGCCGCCAGCGCGAGGTATCAATCCTCAACCGTCTCGCGGCCGGCGACAGGACGATTCCCGAAATCGTGGCCGCGATTTATCAGGGACTGAAGCCCGCCTTGATCGGGGCGGCGGGCCTCTCGGTCTTCGCTCACCTGGAAGATCTCATCGCGAAAGGCCAGGTCGCGACCGAGGGCCTGCCATCCCTCGATAGCGAGTACCGGTTGGCCTGAGGGGCAGGTCAGCTTCCCGCGAGCGCGAGATTCGAGGTCTCTTCGAGGAAGGCACGAATTCGGGCGGCATTGGCGCCGAGATCGTGGGTGCCGATGCGTGACGCGGAGCGAATATCGATACGCGCCCCATCCGCGCGGGGACGGATCCGCACGGTAATGTCGTCTGGCAGATTCAACAGGAAGCTGTGACCGATCGCGTCAAGACGGCCGGTGCCGATACGGCCACCGGGCGGCAAGGCCTCGATCACCTGCCAACCGAGATTGGTGGCTGCCTCACGCACCAAGGCGAAGGCTTCGTCGGGATCGACATCGAGGTTGAGCGGCGCGATTTGCACGTAGGCTTCACGCTGCCGCTCGCGAGCCTCCGGAGTTGCATCCGGTGGCACCCGGCCGTTTCGCGCCTCGAGCGCGGCGCGGGAGCGCGAAAACGCCGGAGGGTTGTCGGTATCGGTGGAAATGTCGTTGATGGGCGGCAGAGTAACAGCCTTCACCGCCATCCAACCCGGATACGCAAGCACCAGAGCGGCGATGAGAAGGCCGCGGATCGCTTTTCCCAATCCCCGGCGGCCTTCCTGCCAGATACGGATGAAAGCGACAAGCGACAGCCCGACCGCGATGAACGCCACCAGCAGCCCCGAGCCGAGGGCCACGAAACCAGCTGGGTAATCGATCCGGTTCCAGCGGATCAGCGCAGCGGCCATGACGGACACGACGAGCGCGAACCATGCCAGCATGGGCGACCATTTCGCCGGCCGCGAGAACGGCTCCTCGATGATGAGATGGCGCATCGGGTGGCTTCACAAATCCCTTCTAGCGCATGCCACTTCCCCTCGCTGAGAAGCAGCTCGCCTCGGCGACCGGCTGGGTCGATAAGAAAGCCGAAACCGTAATTTTGTTCCTCTCACCCCATTTTGAGCGAGAGGTTCTGGAGAGCACGTATCTTTGCCACGCCTCAACGGGATGACGCTAGGCAAGGTTTCGATGTAAACTATCTCGAGAAAAGCAAGGAAACCGAGCCTTTGACGTCCGCTGCCCCAGTCTCCGCGACCAGCCCATCCGTCGACCCGCTTCGGGTCTGGTTCCGTTTCATCCGTCTGCATCGGCGCGCAATGAACACGGTCGCGGCGGAGTTGAAGACGCTTGGATTGTCGATTCCGCAATTCGATCTGCTCTCGACCCTGACCGAGCGGGAGGGGTTGAGCCAGCAGGAATTGGCCGAGCGGCTTTATGTGACGAAGGGCAACGTCTCTGGCCTGCTCGACCGAATGGTCGAGGCGGGCCTTGTGGAACGCAGGGCGATCCCCGGCGACCGCCGTTCCAACGCTCTGCATCTGACGTCGAAGGGGCGCGATCTCGCCGAAAAGGGCATCGCCCTCCAAAGGTCATACGTGGAGAGCACGCTGGGGTCGCTTCCGCCCGCGGATTTGGCGGACCTCGAGCGTATCGTTTTGGCTTGGCGCGACAGCGCCAGGACGGCGGAGGACGAGACGCTCGCCAAGGGTCAGGGTTGAGAGGCCATGTTCGACGCGATCGCATTCGCTGGCGGGGGAAACCGTTGCTACTGGCAAGGCGGCTTCTGGGAGGCGGCGGCGCCTGTGCTCGACCTCAAACCGAAAATGATCGTCGGTGTCAGCGCGGGCGCATGGTCGGCCTGCTATAGCGTTCTCGGCCTCGGGCGGCCCGTCAACGAAATGGTGGCCGAGGGCTGCAGCCTCGGCCGCCGGAACTTCGAATGGCGCGCTTGGCGCAGCGAAGGCTCCCCCTGGCCGGTCTCGCGCATGTACCGCACCCTGATCGAAGCTTTCATGGATGAGGCGGCTCTGGAGCGCCTCAAGCGCGGTCCGGACATCCTGATCGGCCTCGCCCGCAAGCCCCGGCGGCTCCCCCTCACTGTCGCGATCCCGCTCGGCCTCGCCACCTATCAGGTCGAGAAGAAATGGCGTGGGCCGGTTCACCCGAAAGGTGGACGCGCCATCGGCTTTCGCGCGGAATTCGTCCGGGTGCGCGATCTCCCCTCCCCGTCCGACCTTCGGGCAGCGCTGATGGCCAGCGCCAGCGTGCCGCCCTTCATGCCGATTGGGCGCGTCGGCGGAATGGCGGCGCTCGATGGCGGCCTCGTGGACAATGTCCCGGCTGAGCCTCTGTCCGAGGTCGAGGCGAAGGGCGGCAGAACGCTTGTGATCCTCTCGCGCCTCTACCGCGCATTCCCGCAGGTGAGAGGCCGGACCTATATCCAGCCGTCGGAGCCCGTTCCGATTGGTCAATTCGACATCACGAACCCGGCCGGGATCCGAAAAGCCTATGAGATGGGGTTGAAGGACGGCGAAGCCTTCGCGAAGCGCATGCGGACGACGTCGGTGCCGTAAAACGGCCCGGGTCGTCCCGGGCCGACGCCGATAGCAGAGTTCCCCGCTTTAGCGAACGACAACCTTCGCGTTCACATCGGCGCGGTTGTAGAGATCGACCACGTCGATGTTGCGCATCCTGATGCAGCCCGAGGAAACCGCCAAGCCGATTTTCTCGGGCTCGTTGGTGCCGTGGATGCGGTAGAGCGTGTCCTTGTTGCCCTCGTAGAGATAAAGCGCACGCGCGCCCAAGGGGTTGTCCGGCCCGCCTTTGGTATATTGGACATGCGGCCAACGAGCTTTCATCTCGGCGGGAGGATTCCAATCCGGCCACTCGGCCTTGCGCGCGATCCGCGACGTGCCGGTCCACCCATAGATCTCGTCGCCAACGGCGACGCCGTAGCGGATGACCTTCTTTCCGGGCAGCACGTAGTAAAGGAACCGCTCCTTGGAATCGACCACGATAGTGCCAGGCGTCTCGCCGGTCGGGTCGTCCATGAGGTATCGCCCATAGCGCAAATCTTCCTGCGCCTTCGGAACCCGGGCCATCCAATCCGCGTCGCGGACCGACACTTCTGGCTCAGGAACCCCCTTGAAACTGCAGCCGGCCAAGGCAGTCATCGTGGCGAGGATCAGGGATAGGCTGGAGAGGCGCATGGATCAAAGCTCTACTTCGCGTCCCCAGGGTGCGGAGAATAGGAAACGGCAGCGCTTCGAGAAGCGCTCCCTTAGGTAATGGGGAGAGGCGAATCGCCGGCACAATGCCACGGCTTGCCTCGAAAGTGTGTTGCACAGCAACAACATGGACAGCCGCTCGACTCGCTGCGACAGTGGATTGCCCCGATCGAAGAAATTTCATGTCCACGCTTTACATCACTCACCCTGCCGCACTCGACCATCAAACACCCCTCGGACATCCGGAGCGGCCCGACCGCCTCCGCGCGATCGAGCGTGCGCTCGAGAAGGAGCGCTTCGTCCCGCTCCTCCGAGAACTCGCGCCAATGGCGGAAATGGAAAGCCTCACCCTCGCCCATCCGGAGCATTACGTTCTCTCGCTGCGCGACGTCAGCCCGCGCGAGGGACTGGTGCGGGTCGACGATGATACGGTCATGTCGCCCGGCACCTACGAGGCGGCGCTCAGGGCGGCAGGCGGCGCGGTGAAGGCCGTCGACGAGGTCATGACCGGCCGAGCGGCCAATGCCTTCGTCGCGATGCGCCCGCCCGGACATCATGCCGAGCGCACGCGCGCCATGGGTTTCTGCTTCTTCAACAATGCGGCCATCGCTGCGCGCCATGCGCAGCGCCACCATGGCGCACAGCGCGTCGCCATCCTCGATTGGGACGTGCATCACGGTAACGGAACGCAGGACATCTTCTGGGATGATGCCAGCGTGCTTTATTGCTCGACTCATGAGGCGCCGCTTTATCCCGGCACGGGTACGATCACGGAGACGGGCCGGCATGGCACCATCGTCAATGCGCCGCTGCAGGCCGGGGACGGGAGCGAAGCGTTCCGGGACGCGCTGGAAAGCATCGTACTGCCGCGCATCGACGCGTTTGCGCCCGACCTGGTCGTGATCTCGGCAGGGTTCGACGCCCATTGGCGCGACCCCCTGGCGAGCCTCAATCTGACCGAGACCGATTTCGCCTGGGCGACTCAGAAACTGATGACACTTGCCGACCGCCATTGTCGCGGGCGAATCGTGTCGGTTCTCGAAGGCGGCTACGATCTCGAGGGCCTGTCGAAATCCGTCTCAATGCACATCGACGCCCTCATGGGACGGGAGATGCGGACCTGACGGGCGCTGTTGCGACGAAGGATTCATGACTGAGGCGCGACAGCCGGCGAAGCAGTTCTCCCAGAAACAGGGTGCGCAGGCCCGAGATGAGGGCGAGCGTCAGAAGCGCTCCTCCCGAAGACGTCCCGGTAACGAAGACTGCCGCCAGACAACTCCCCAGGACCGCCATTCCTTGAATCAGCACGAGCCGCCTCTGCTGAGGGTAGAGAGCGCACGAATCGTTGAGCGGGGCAGCCAGAGCGACGAAACATAGGAAAAGAGCGACGTAGGGAATCACGTAGGCGAGTCCATCCAAAGCCGTGCCGGTCAACAACGGATCCGCAAGCATCAGAAGCCCCGCCATGAGCGCATAGCCCACACCGATGAGAAGGCTCAGTCCTAACATGATGTGACGGCCGAAGATCGGACTCGCTCTATCCAGGGATGGCCGCAACCTGTTCAGAAAGATCGGTGTCGAAGCGGCCGTGATAATCTGAGTCGGCACGTCGAACATGCGATAGGCCAGCGCCACGTGTCCGGCCAGAACCGGCGGGGCGGCCATGGGCATGATCAGCAGAGGCGACATCACGAAGGCAAGCGCGAAGAAAGAGCCCGGCAGATTATAGAGCGGCAGGCTCTTCCATCGGCGGCCTGCGTCAAGCAACGCCGCAACCGACCACCCTGCTTCGAGGGCTTGGAGATGCTTGCGCCGACGCCACGCCAGATAAGCGACCCCGCTGACGTGACCGACAATGTCGGCGATGGCGAAGCCGAGCGCGTCGTCGATCGGCGACAGGACCAGAAGGACAAGCGCCGTCGGTTGTAGAACCGACTGCACCATGGAGGCGCGTCCGATGCCCTTGAAGTCTCCGTCCCGCGTCGCCGTCGCAAAGGTCAGGCGCAGCATACCGCGGCCGAGGATGGAGAAGGGCAGCAACACAGCAAGCTGCATCCGCATCAAGCCGGCCCCGCCGACGATCAAAGAGCTGCCAGAAAAGAAAAGCCAGAGGATCGTTCCGACGCCGATGCAAAGGCGCAGGGCCTCACCCGCCTCCTCATCCGAGCGCGCCGACACAATGGCCGCGTCGTAACGGAGGAACAAAGCAATCCAGGCCAGCGTCGCCAAGGTCTGATAGACACCGAACTCGGCGAAGGCTTGGATGTCCACGAGCCAGGCCGCGACAATCAGCGTCACGACCGACATGCCCCTGGCCAGGACGAGTCGAGTCGCCAAGCGCGCAGCATCGCGCCCCGGCGAGCCATGGACGATGCGATCCGTGAACTGGCGCAGGGACGCTATCAGGGCCCAAGCCCAGGATTGGCTCGACGAGGCCTCGTTCGCCTCACGCAATACGCGATCGTGGATCGTGTGATGCGCGCGCCCAGCAGGCGTCGCCCCCGATCCATCATGATTGGAGTTCAATGGCGGTTATTCTTTTGAAGGCCCCCGGTGAAGGGACGCTAGTTCTTGCTCGCCTGACCCCTAGGGTCAGCTTTCAAGCGGCTCTTCACCGAGAAGGTCGATTCCGAATCCGCTTAACCCAACGTAAGATCGCGAAGTTGTGGCGAGATTGCGGATGGAGACCACACCGAGGTCTTTCAGGATCTGCGCGCCGAGGCCGACTTCGCGCCATTGGCTCGAACGCATGGCTTCCGAGGCCGTCGCGTCGCCCTCGGAAAACGACGTGGTCGGAACGCCCGCCGTGCCGTCGCGGAGATAGACGAGGACGCCCCGGCCCTCTTTTGCGAAACGATGCATCGCGGCGGCGATGGTCTTGCCACCCTCGAACACGTCGGTCAGGGCATTGGCGCGATGCAACCGCACCGGAATGTCGGTCCCATCGCCGATGCGACCGTGGACCAGTGCCATGTGCTGGACGCTGTCGAAAGGAGTCGAATAAGCATAGCCCGTGAGAGGCCCCCACTCGGTCTCGACCGGGAAGGTCGCGATCCGCTCGACCAGCTTCTCGCGCGCCTGCCGATACGCGATCAGCTCCGCAACGGAAACGCGCTTGAGATTGTGCTTCTGGCCGAAGGCGTCGATCTGCGGCCCCTTCATCACCGTGCCATCGTCATTGGCGAGTTCGCAAATGACGCCGACCGGCGCCAGGCCGGCGAGTTTGCAAAGATCGACGGCGGCTTCCGTGTGGCCGGAGCGCATAAGGACGCCGCCATCCTTGGCAATCAGGGGGAACACGTGGCCGGGGCGCACGAAATCGGCTGCGCCCATGTTGTTGTTGGCGAGTGCGCGGACGGTGTTGGAACGCTGCTCGGCCGAAATGCCGGTCGTCAGGCCGTGGCGCACATCGACGGTTACCGTGAAGGCGGTGCCGAGCGGCGCATCATTTGAAGGAACCATCGGGTCGAGCCGCAGGCGACGGGCCTCGGCGGCGGTCAGCGGCGCACAGACGATGCCGCAGGTGTTGCGGATGATGAAGGCCATCTTCTCCGGCGTGCAGAAAGAAGCAGCAACGATCAGATCGCCCTCGTTCTCGCGGTCATCGTCGTCGGTCACGATGACGATCTCACCCCGCGCAAAGGCTTCGATGGTTTCGGTGACGCTATGGCCCGTCATGTCGCTCTCTTTCGATCTTTCGCCCGACCGCGATCTCTACTTGATTGGCCACTCGACGCTAGAGCCGAGTTGCCCCCGATGGCGCAAGAAATGGTCTGCCAAAACGCAAGCGACCATCGCCTCGCCCACCGGCACGGCGCGAATACCGACGCAGGGGTCGTGCCGCCCCTTAGTTGCGACTTCAGCCTCGGCGCCGGAACGCGTCACACTGGCGCGGGGCGTCAAAATCGAGGAGGTCGGCTTCACGGCGAAGCGGCACACCACCGGCTGCCCCGTGGAAATGCCGCCTAAAACCCCACCGGCATGGTTCGACAGGAACGTGGGAGCCCCCGCATTGCCCGGGCGCATCTCATCGGCGTTTTCTTCGCCGCGAAGGGCAGCGGCAGCGAAACCGTCACCAATCTCCACACCCTTGACCGCGTTGATCGACATGAGCGCGGAAGCCAGATCGGAATCGAGTTTGCCGTAGATCGGCGCCCCGAGCCCAGGCGGCACGCCCTCCGCAACGATCTCGATTACCGCGCCGATGGAGGAGCCTTCCTTGCGCAGACCATCGAGATAATCCGCGTAAAAGGCCGCCGCTTCGGCATCCGGGCAGAAGAAGGGGTTGAGCGAGACTTCATCCCAGTCCCACTGGGCGCGGTTGATCGGATGGGGTCCCATCTGCACCAAAGCGCCACGGATCGTGACTCCGGGCACGATCTTCCGCGCGACCGCGCCCGCGGCCACGCGGGCGGCCGTCTCACGCGCAGAAGAACGGCCGCCACCGCGATAGTCGCGGATGCCGTATTTCACATCGTAGGTGAAGTCGGCGTGGCCGGGACGGTAGGATTCCTTGATTTCTGAATAGTCCTTCGAGCGCTGATCGACGTTTTCGATCATGAGCGCGATGGGCGTTCCGGTGGTGACCTGACGGCCTGTGCGCTCGTCCATGAAGACGCCGGAGAGGATTTTGACCTCATCGGGCTCACGCCGCTGGGTCGTGAAACGCGACTGGCCAGGACGGCGGCGGTCGAGTTCCGCCTGGATCTCGGACGCTTCGAGGGGGATCATCGGCGGACAACCGTCGATGACGCAGCCGAGGGCCGGTCCGTGGCTTTCGCCGAAGGTGGTGACGCGAAAAAGGTGACCGAAGGTGTTATGGGACATGGCGCTTTAACAAGGTTCAGGGCGTCTTAGAGCATGATCCGGAAAAGTGGAAACCGGTTTTTGCCCGTCAATAACGCGGCCCCACCCCAACACGTCATCCCGAGGGCCGCTTGACGAGCGGTGACCTTGATGGACCGCCGGGACGGGGGTGACAGCCGTCACGCCCAATAATGCTTGCGGCCCTCAATGACGAGGATCTTGCCCTGCCAGATGTCGATACTGGCGGCGTGACGGGTTGAGACGCCGCAGGCCAGCGCCAGAAAGGCGCGCGCGACGCCGCCATGGGCCACCACGACCGCATCGCGTGTCAGATCGTCCAGGAAAGGGCGGATGCGGCCGGCCAGCATGGCATAGCTCTCGCCACCATCCGGTGGGACGAAGTTCCACTTGTCGCGCTCGCGCATCGCGGCGGCTTGCGGATCTTTTTTACGGACTTCCTTCCAGGTCATGCCTTCCCAGGAGCCGAAGGTCAGCTCGACGAGCCGATCGTCCAGGCGATACTGGCTCGGATCGAGGAAGACAGCATCGCGCATCCGCTCCATCGTCTCGCGCGTGCGGCCCATGGGGCTCGCCACGTAGTCGAGGCTCCCATAGTCGAGAACGAGGCCGCGCAGCCGCGCCCCCGCCTCCTCGGCCTGCACACGGCCTACGGCGTTAAGCGGAATGTCCTGCTGCCCTTGAAGCCGTCCCTCAGCGTTCCAGTCTGTCTCGCCGTGGCGGATGAGGTAGATCGTGGGACGCTTCTCGCTCACTGGCCTTCTTTGTCCAGCGAGAGGTCGGGCGCTTCCGGGTTCTTCATGCCGACGACGTGGTAGCCCGCGTCCACATGGAGGATTTCACCGGTCATGCCGCGCGACATGTCGGAGACGAGATAGGCGGCGGTCTCGCCAACTTCCTCGGTGGTGACGGTGCGGCGGAGCGGCGAGTTGTACTCGTTCCACTTCAGAATGTAGCGGAAGTCGCCGATGCCGGAAGCCGCCAGCGTCTTGATCGGACCGGCGGAGATGGCGTTGACGCGGATGTTCTTCGGCCCGAGATCGGCCGCGAGATAGCGCACGGACGCCTCGAGCGCCGCCTTGGCGACACCCATGACGTTGTAGTGCGGCATCCACTTCTCGGCGCCGTAATAAGTCAGGGTCAGCAGCGAACCGCCATCGGTCATCAGCTTCTCGGCGCGCTGGGCGACCGCCGTGAAGGAATAGCAGGAGATCAGGAGCGACTTCGTGAAGTTGCCTTCGGTCGTCTCCACATAGCGGCCAGTCAGCTCGTCCTTGTCGGAAAAGGCGATGCAATGGACCACGAAGTCGAGAGAGCCCCAGAGCTTCTTCACCTCGTCGAAAACTGCGTCGATGCTGGCAGCATCCGTGACGTCGCAATGGCCGACGACTGCGGCATCAAGCTCCTTCGCCAGGGGCTCGACGCGCTTTTTCAGGGCATCGCCCTGATATGTGAAGGCAAGCTCGGCCCCGTGGTTGCGAGCCGCTTGCGCGATACCCCAGGCGATGGAACGGTTGTTCGCAACACCCATGATCAAACCGCGCTTGCCGGCCAAAATGCCGGGCGCCGTGGTCTCCGCCATGATTCACCTAAATCGTCGCTGGACACGTCAGAAGAGGGCTTCTTATCCGACAGAGCGACGGGGGGGAAGACCCAACCGCCTTAGCCTTGTGAATCAGCGTTTCCGAACGGTGAAGTTTCCTATTCCGCCTTCGCCGAGCGGCGCTTGCGGGCATATTCCATCAGATCTTCATCCACGACCTCGGGCAACGTGATCTCGCTGACCACTAGCAGATCGCCATGTCCGGTCTTGGTGGGCAATCCCTTGCCGCGCAGCCGGAAAGTGCGGCCGGAATTGGTCATGGGCGGGATTTTCATCGCCACCGCCCCGGTCAGGGTCGGTACGCGCACGGAAGCACCGAGGATCGCGTCCTCGATTTCGATCGGCAGCCGCAGATGGAGATTCGCCCCGTCGACCGTGAAGCGCTCATGCGGCGCGAACTTGATGGTGAGGAGCACATCACCCGGCTCGACGCCTGGGCCTGCCTGCCCCAACCCGCGCAGGCGGATCACCTGCCCGTCGGATACACCTTTCGGGATGACCACGTCCACATCGCGGCCCGTGGGCAGATGCAGCCGCTTCTTTGCCTCGCTCGCCACCTCTTCCAGGGTCACCGAAAGCGTTGCTGAGACATCCTCACCCTTCTGAGGCTGGGCGCGCGAACGGCTCTGGCGCGTCGCGCCCTCGCCTGCCGAGCGGAATGCGTCCCCGAATATTTGCGAGAAAAAGTCATCTCCCGGCTCGGAACCCTGACCGCGCGCGCTGCCGCGTCCGCCAAAGGGGCCGCCGCCGGAGCTGAAATTCTCATAACGCGCGCCACCGCCGCGGCCGCCGCCGAACCCCTCGAAGCCCTGGAAGCGCGGCTTTCCATCGGCGTCGATCTCACCCCGGTCGAACTGACCGCGCTTGGTCGCATCGCCCAGAATCTCGTAGGCGGCATTCGCCTCCGCGAACTTATCCTTGGCCTTCGGATCGTCCTTGTTGCGATCCGGGTGATAGGTCTTGGCGAGCTTGCGGAACGCCTTCTTGATCTCCGCCTCGCTCGCGGAGCGCTGCACGCCGAGGACATCGTAGGGGTTGCGCATCGTGGAATCCGTTAGCCGTCAGAAAAGGGCTGGCAGCCCAGCAGGGGCTGACGACCATATGGGAAAAATGCGGCGCGTTCGCAACGCTTTGCTAAGCTTTAGAACATGATCGGGACAAGGGGGATCATGCGGCCTCAAGCTCGAGCGGGGACCTTTGCCGGTTTGATATCCTTGATGACCCATTCGCCGCCGGAGGGGCGGCAGGCCGTGCCTTGCAGCGTCGCGGCTGAGGTCCCGTTGAGATTGGCCGAAAAAGCGCGACAGATCTCGTCGTTCTTCACGAAAGGCGCGCCTGCGGCCGCGAAGGAGCCCTTCATGGTCGAGGTTGGATTATCCCAGGAGACGAGTGTTCCCGGCCCCTGTGGGTCGAGAGCGACCGCCAAAGCGGCCTTGGCCCGCCGCCAATCCTCCTCGTCGAGATCGGGGGAGAGCGGCGCCGCCACCTGCGGAGCAACCGAGCCCGTAGCTTCCGGCTCGTCTTCTTGCATGCCGATGACGCCGAAGGTGAAACTGCAAGCGCCCGCACTCAGGGCGATAAGCCCCACGGCGAGGATTTTCTTGGCTTCGCTCAGGAGAGCGTCTGATCTATAACGGCGCGCATTGGCAATCGTCACGCGTCGAGTCTCCCGGAACGAACGAGTCACATCCCAGGATAAAGCCTTGAATCAGTTAACAAGCGGTGACTTCACCGAAGCCCATGAGCCCTTCGCCCTGTTCCAGTCCTGGCTGAAGGAAGCCGAAGCCTCCGAGCCTAATGACCCCAATGCCATGGCGCTGGCGACCGTGGATCAGGACGGACTGCCTGATGTCCGCATGGTGCTGCTGAAGGGGGCGGATGACAACGGCTTCGTCTTCTACACCAACACCGAATCGAACAAGGGCCGCGAACTCCTCGGCCAGCCGAAGGCGGCGCTGGTGATGCACTGGAAGAGCCTGCGCCGGCAGATCCGCGCGCGCGGTCCGGTGACCCTGGTGAGCGACGCGGAAGCCGACGCCTATTTCCAGAGCCGCCCGCGCGACAGCCGCATCGGCGCCTGGGCGAGCCAGCAATCCCGCCCGCTGGAGAGCCGCTTTGCCCTGGAAAAGGCAGTCGCGGTGAACACCGCGAAATATGCCATCGGCGAGGTGCCGCGCCCGCCCCATTGGACGGGCTTCCGCATCGCTCCCATCTCCATCGAGTTTTGGCAGGACCGCCCCTTCCGCCTCCACGACCGGGTCGTCTTCACCCGCGAAGGCGAAGGCTGGCGCAAAACACGCCTCTACCCCTGAGCGGCAAAGACCCCGGTGGCCATCACCGGGCCTGTGCGTTTTTCTTATCGACATGGCTGGGACAAGCCCGGCCATGACTGCGAAGCAATGCGTCCTCGGCCGGTAGACCCCAGCCTCCCACCACGTTAGGGTCTGCGCCCTTTCACATAGGTTCCTCCATGTCCTCTTCGACCAATCATCCCCGTCGCGTCATGTTGCTCAGCGGCGCAAGCCGGGGGATCGGACATGCCACCGTGAAGCGCTTTTCGGCCGCAGGCTGGCGGGTCATTACCTGTTCGCGGCATCCCTTTCCCGAAAACTGCCCGTGGGAGATGGGGCCGGAGGATCATCTTCAGGTCGATCTGGCCGACGCAGACGATACGCTGCGCGCGATCAGCGACGTGAAGGGGCGGCTTGAGGTCGAGGGCGGTGTTCTGCATGCCCTCGTCAACAATGCGGGCATTTCGCCCAAAGGCCCCGGCGGCTCGCGGCTGAGCGCGATCGAGACTGTGCATCAGGATTGGCTGCGGGTCTTCCAGGTCAATTTCTTCGCCTCGATCATGCTGGCGCGCGGCCTCGTGGACGAGTTGACCCGCGCCAAGGGCTCGGTGGTCAACGTCACCTCGATTGCCGGCTCCCGCGTCCATCCCTTCGCGGGCGCGGCCTACGCGACCTCGAAGGCGGCGCTTGCGGCGCTCACCCGCGAGATGGCGGCCGATTTCGGGCCGCTGGGCGTTCGCGTGAATGCGATCTCACCGGGCGAAATCGATACGTCGATCCTTTCACCAGGAACCGAGAAGATCGTCGAGCAAATCCCGCTCCGGCGGCTCGGCACGCCGGACGAGGTGGCAAAGGCGATTTATTTCCTCTGCACCGACGCCTCGTCCTACGTGACCGGCGCCGAACTCCACATCAACGGCGGACAGCACGTTTAGGGCATGACCCCGAAAAGTGGGGGCTGGTTTTCCGAAAAAATCATGCCCCACCGAATGAAACGGTGATCCGTTCCAAATCGGACCGCACCCACTCTACGCGGCCTCAGCCGGCCATGGTCCGACATAGCGCGATTGCGGCCGGATGATCCGGCCGGTCCTCGCCTGCTCGATCGCATGCGCAACCCAGCCCGCCGTGCGTCCTGCGGCGAAGAGAGGTGTAAAGCCCTCGCGCGGGATGCCGAGCGCCTCCAGCAGCAATGCCGTGTAGAACTCCACATTGGTGTCGAGCCGGCGGCCGGGCTTGCGCCGTTCCAGCACCTTGAGTGCCACCTTCTCCGCCGCCTCGGCGAAGGCGATGCGGTTGTCACGGCCCCTCAAGCGCCCGGCGGCAGCCTTCAGCACATCGGCGCGCGGATCGCGAACCCGGTAGACCCGGTGCCCGAAGCCCATGAGCCGCTCGCCGCGCCCGATGGCATCGTCGAGCCAAGCCTCGGCATTCTCCGCTGACCCGATAGCATCGAGCATGTCGAGCACCGGCCCCGGCGCGCCGCCATGGAGCGGACCTTTGAGCGCGCACAAACCCGCCACCACGGACGACAGCAAACCGGCCTCTGTTGAGGCGACGATGCGGGCGGTGAAGGTGGAAGCGTTGAGGCCGTGGTCGATCACCGTCACGAGATAAGTGTCGAGGGCCTCAGCCTCGCCTTGATCGGCAGGCGCGCCGCGCAGCATGCGTAGCAGATCGGCGGCGTGACCCATCAACGGATCGGGCGCCACGGGCAGGAGCCCTTTCGTGCCCCGAACCGCCATCGCCGCCGCGACCGCCGCCGCTCCGACTGCAAGCGATGCATGATCCGTCTCCGCATCTGGCAGGGCCGCAAGCAAAAGGCGCATGCCCTCGACCGGCGTCAGGCCGGTCAGATGGGGAGCAAGCGGCGCAAAATGGCCAAAGGCCCGCACCCGCGCCGCGCCGATCACCGCGCGAGGATCGACGAATGACGGGACCAGCCCGTCCCACAACATCGCGACGGTCTCCTCGTAGGACAAGCGGCCCGCCAGCTCTTCGAGGTCGTGCCCACGGATGATCAGGCGGCCCGCCTCGCCGTCCACATGGCTAAGCACCGTTTCGGCGGCAACGACATCATCAAGTCCGAGCTTCATGGAGTTTCTCCTTTTTCGAGCATGAGTGTCCCGCCGGGCTTGCCTCCCGGTCAATCTTGAATCAACATATCAATATATGAAGCCAGCATCCCTTGATCTGATCTCCGCACAGGAGACCTCCAGCCGCCTCGGCATCAGCCGGGCGAGCCTCTACGCCTATGTCAGCCGGGGGCTGATCCGCTCCTTCGCCTCGCCTCACGATCCGCGCCAGCGCCTCTATGCGCTGGATGACGTGGAGGCCCTGGTGAAGCGCCGGACGCAGTTTCGCCGCCCGACTGCCGCTGCCGCGACCGCGCTCGATTGGGGGCTTCCGGTGCTGGAGACCGCGCTCACGCAGATCAAGGACGGCCATCTTCTCTATCGGGGTGTGGATGCGGTGGACCTGGCCGAGACCGCGCCCCTTGAGGACGCCGCGTGCCTGCTGATCGGCGACATCGCCGCGGATGCCTTCGCCCTGCCTTCGCCTCCCATCAGCCCCTTGGCGGGCCCCGCCCTCGGCTCGCAGGGCTTCGTCTCTCAGGCGATTCATCTTCTGTCCGAGCAAGCCTCCGAGAATCGCCAGCACCCGAACCGTGAGATCGCAACCATCCTGCGCTTGATGGCGGCGGCGGGAAGCGGGGCGGATCCCGGCATTATGCCCCTTCATCGCCATCTGGCGTCGTCATGGAACGTCTCCGCCGAGGCAGCCGACGCGATCCGGCGCGCGCTCGTGCTCTGCGCCGATCATGAACTCAGCGCCTCCGCCTTCGCGGTCAGGGTCGCGGCTTCGACCGGCGCATCCTTGCGCAATGCGGTGATCGCGGGCCTGGCCGCTTTGAGTGGCCCGCTCCATGGCGGTGCGACAGACCACATGCGCGCCTTTCTGGAAGAATGCGATGACCGAGGCGGCCGAGCGCCTTCTCAGAGCAAGGCTTTCCCGAGTTTTCATCATCCGCTCTACCCGGAAGGCGACCCGCGCGGCGCGACTCTCGTCAAGGACCTGCCCCTGCGCGCCATCGATGCCGCGATCCTGCGGGAGAGCGAGCACGCCGGCGAGGGGCCGACCGTCGATGCGGGTCTTGTGATGATGGAGCGCGCCTACGACCTGCCGCGCGGCGCAGCCTTCGCGCTGTTCGCCATCGGCCGGACGGCCGGATGGCTCGCTCATGCCGTCGAGCAGCGCCAGCAGGCCACCCTCATTCGCCCCCGCGCCCGCTACGTGGTGGCGCAAGACAAGGCTTTCCCATGACGAGGGATCGCTTCTATCCGACCCGTCCGTTTCTTGCCGCCTCCGTCGCGGTTTTCCGGGACGGGCGCGTGCTTCTCGCCGCGCGCGGAAAACCACCGGGAGAGGGTCTGTTCTCTCTCCCCGGCGGCCAGGTCGAGACCGGCGAGACCTTGGGCGAAGCGGCGCTCAGGGAACTTCATGAAGAGGTCGGGGTTAAGGCCAAGCTGATCGGTCTCCTCTCTCCCGTGGAGTTGATTGAACGGGAGCCGGACGGCCGAGTTAAACATCATGTCGTGATCGCCCCTCACGCCGTGCGCTG
Source organism: Microvirga alba (assembly GCF_015694465.1). Lineage (GTDB taxonomy): Bacteria > Pseudomonadota > Alphaproteobacteria > Rhizobiales > Beijerinckiaceae > Microvirga > Microvirga alba. The sequence goes on along the minus strand of NZ_JADQDO010000001.1, from coordinate 134,559 downwards.
GGTTTCGGGCGAGCCGCGGACAGGACCGGAAGCCAGGGAGATCCGTTGGGTCACACAGAGCGACATCGCCGATCTGCCCATGACGCCGGGTCTTGCCGGAATTCTGGATTTAGCTTTCCGGCTCGAGCAGCAGGACGCCTGTCGCTGAGAGGCTTTTCGTTTTTCCTCGTCACCGTGGCGATCCTTGGACTGCCCGAACCCGCGACGGCTCAAAACTTCTTCGAGCGACTCTTCGGGTTGCCGCCGCAAGGCCCTCCGCCGCAATACCTGCCGCCTCCGCAATATCAGTTCCCGCCGCAATATCAGCCGCCACCGCAACGGCGGGCGCCGCAACCGCATCGCCCCGCACCCGCGCCGCCACCGCAAAAGGCTGAACCGGCACCCCGCGTCGAGCCCCCGCCAGCCCCCTATGAAAACGATCTGTTGCGGCTCTCCGAGATCATGGGCTCCCTCGCGCTGCTGCGGCCATTATGCGCAGCGCCCGACGGAGCCGAATGGAGCAAACGCATGCAGGCGCTTCTCGAGGCGGAGGGCACGACGCCGGGCCGGCGCGAGCGGCTCGCGGGCGCCTATAACAAGGGCTACCAAGCCTATGCCCTGACCTACCGGATCTGCACAGCCTCCGCGCAGGAAGCGTCCTCCCGCTACCTCGCAGAAGGCGAGCAATTGGCCCGGACGATCGCCGCGCGCTACGGCGGCTGATTTATCCACATTAATTGCGGCCTTGCCCCCTCGCGTTAACCTCTTTGCAAGGTGATGCTGGCCTTGGGCCGGTGCGCCGCGTAGGTTGCGTTTTTAACCGTACTCGCGCGCCGCCCCTGAAAAAGGGGCCTTGATCATGAACGATAACGACGTCCCTCTCTCCGACCTGCCAGAACTGAGCGCCATCAAACAGGCGGCCCTGAGCTATGTGACCGAGGCTTTCGCCGAGGCCGAGTTCGATGGGCTCGACGCCGATTGCATGGCGCAGGCAGCGCTTTTCGCAGCCTTCATGGAGCTCGTCACGACCTATGGCGAGGAAGCGGTGGCGGAATACGCCGCCGGCCTGCCGGACAAGATCCGCAGCGGCTCATTTTCGTTGGCGCTGAAGCACTAAGACGCGGCCCGACTGATCCCCACCGCTTGCTAATTGCCGGGCAAAAAAGCCAGGGCCGAGCGATATTCCGTCGCTCGGTGCTTTTCTCCCTGGAGGCGAGACGCAATTCAATTACATTACCGGGATCTGCGCGAGTGAAGGCTTGCGCTGTCGCCACGGGGGTCATTGGATGCCGCTCAAGATCGTTCGTCGCCTGCTGCCGCCGTGGGGAACCACTTACGGGCCACCCGGCGACGGGCCTTTTCCCGCGATCATGGTCCTGCACGGGTCCGAGGGAGCGTGGTCCGGATGGAGCCATCGGAATGCGGCCATCCTCGCCGCCCATGGCTTTCTCGCCTTCCCCTTCCCGTACTCGAAGGGCGGGAATTTCTGGAACGCGGGCAACATCACCGACGCCCCGCTCGATCAGACCGTGAGCGCGCTGAATGCGCTTCGGGACCTCGCCTGCGTGGGCCCGAAGATCGGAATTTACGGTGTATCACGCGGCGCCGAACATGCGCTGTTGCTGGCCTCGCTCATGGCGCGAGACGGCGTCGGCGGATTGCCGGACGCGCTGGCGGCGCACAGCCCGCCCGACGTCGTCTGCGGAGCCTCGAACGCCGCCGCCTGGCGCGACACGGGCGATCCCGGCTGGCAGGCCTGGGACCCGGGGAAGCGCGCGTGGACATGGCGCGGTTCGTCGGAGGGCCTGCTGCCGACGACTCCCATCGAGATCGAGCGCTTCGACGGCCCGATCTTCCTCAGCCATGGAACGGCGGACCGCGTCTGGTCCGTCGACATGACGCGCCGTCTCGAGAAGCGGCTCAAACACCACGGCCACGCGCCCGAGGTGCATTACTACGAGGGCGAAGATCACATTCCGGGAAGCGCTGCCGAAAACGAACACTACGAACAAGTGATCGCGTTCTTCGAGCGTCATCTCATGACGTGAGTTGTTTCTATCCCTTCAGGGTTTCCTCAAACCGCACCGCTTCGCCGCGTGAAGGCGCGTCGAGTGCGCCCTCCCACATCACCACGTTGCCGCGCACGATCGTGCCGACGGGCCAGCCGGTGACGGTGACACCGTCATAGGGCGTCCAGCCGCATTTGGAAGCGATCCAATCATTCGTGATCGTCTCGCGGCGCTTGAGATCGACCACCGTGAAATCGGCGTCGTAGCCCGCGGCGATGCGGCCTTTCTTCGCGATGCCGAACAGTCGCTTCGGGCCGGCGCTCGTCAGGTCCACGAAGCGCTCCAACGTCAGGCGGCTCGCATTCACGTGGTCGAGCATGATCGGCACGAGCGTTTGCACGCCGGTCATGCCGGACGGCGTGTTCGGATAGGTCCGATCCTTCTCCTCGCGGGTATGGGGCGCGTGATCCGATCCGAGGATGTCGGCGATGCCTTCATCGAGCCCTTCCCACAGTGCGTGCCGGTGGAATTCGTCGCGCACGGGCGGATTCATCTGCGCGTAGGTGCCAAGCCGCTCGTAAGCGTCGGGCGCGACGAGGGTGAGATGGTGCGGCGTGACTTCGACGGAGGCGAGATCCTTGTAGTTTTTGAGGAGCGCCATCTCCTCGGCGGTGCTCACATGCAGCACGTGAATGCGCGCTCCCGTTTCTTTCGCAATGCGCACGAGGCGCTGCGTGCAGGCAAGCGCGACTTCCGCCGAGCGCCAGACCGGATGCGAAAGCGGATCGCCCTCGATGCGCAAATTCTTGCGCTCCCGCAGCATCGCCTCATCCTCCGAATGGAAGGCAGCGCGACGACGGGTGCGGCGCAGGATATTGGCGATGCCTTCATCATCCTCGACCAGCAGAGAGCCGGTCGACGAGCCCATGAACACCTTGATGCCGGCAGCGCCCGGCAGGCGTTCGAGATCGGGAATGTCGTTCAGATTGTCATGCGTGCCGCCGACCCAGAACGCGAAGTCGCAATGCATCCGATGATGCCCGCGTTTGATCTTGTCGGCGAGCGCCTCCGCGCTCGTGGTCTGCGGATCGGTGTTGGGCATCTCGAACACGGTCGTCACACCGCCCATGACAGCGGCGCGGGACCCGGTTTCCAGGTCTTCCTTGTGATCGAGGCCGGGCTCGCGAAAATGCACCTGCGTGTCGATGACGCCCGGCAGGATGTGCAGGCCCCGGCAATCGACCTCGCGTCCGGCCGAGGCGAGAGAGAGGTCGCCGATGGCGACGATGGTGCCGTCCCTCACGCCCACATCGCGCTCAGCGCGTCCATCGTGATTGACGACAATGCCGCCCTTGAGGATCAGGTCGAACGTTTGGGGCATGGTAATCTCATCCCTTGAGGCTGGCGCCGACTGGGCCTATGTCACGCTTATTGCAAAAGCAACTGGAGCGGGGCATGCCGTCAGCTCATCTGGCCGATCGAGGCGTGGTAAGAGTTTCCGGCGAGGACGCCAAGACTTTTCTCGACGGTCTCATCACCTGCGACCTCGACCGCGTCTCGCCTCAAAAGGCCCGGCTCGGTGCCCTGCTGACGCCGCAGGGCAAAATTCTGTTCGATTTCATCGTCTTCGAGGCCCCCGCCGAGATCGGCGGCGGATATTATCTCGACGTCCTGAAGGGTTACGCGGCCGATCTCACCAAGCGCCTCGGTTTCTACAAGCTCCGGGCGAAGGTCACGGTCGAGGATCTCTCCGACAAGCTCGCCGTCATTGTGGGCTGGGACGCCCCGACACCGAATGATGAGACCGGCCTCGTCGTGGAAGACCCGCGCCAACCCGCGCTCGGCTGGCGCGCGATTGTCGCAGGCGAGGACAGCGCGGAATTCGCGAAGGCCTCGCCCGAACAGTACCACGCGCACCGCATCGCACTCGGTGTGCCGGAAGGCGGCCGGGATTTTCTGTTCGGGGACGCCTTTCCGCATGAAGCGCTGATGGATCAGCTCCACGGGGTCGATTTCGACAAGGGCTGCTATGTGGGGCAGGAGGTGGTGTCCCGCATGCAGCATCGCGGCACCGCGCGCACCCGCATCGTGCCGGCTCATTATGAGGGCGGGTTTGCCGCCGAAGTTGGTGCCGAAGTCATCGCGGGCGAGAAATCGCTCGGCAAGACCGGCACCGGCGCGGACGGCAAGGGCCTTCTCATGATCCGCCTCGACCGGGCGGCGGATGCGCTGGCAGCGGGCGAGACGATCCGGGCCGGGGGCATTCCCGTGCAGTTGGAAAAGCCAGCCTGGATCGACTTCCCCTTTCCCGGCGAGACACAAGCTTAGCCGGGCGACGCCACCCATCGACGCAAGTGATGGCAGCGCTTGAGAATATTGATTGGTCAGGAGCGCGCGAGGGAGGGTAGCGTCTCCGTGACACGATAGTGGGCCCGCCATGTACCAACCGCCGCATTTCCGCGAAGATCGCCTTGAGGTTCAGCACGCGCTGATTCAGGCCCATCCGCTCGGGCTGCTCGTGACGACGGGGAGTACCGGCCTCATCGCCAACCCGTTTCCATTCGCTCTCGATGCCTCGGCCTCGCCGAAAGGCACGCTGAGGGCCCATCTCTCGCGGGCCAATCCGCAATGGCGCGACTTCGATCCGGATCAGGAGGCGCTCGTCATCTTCCAGGGAACCGAGGCCTACATCACGCCCTCCTGGTATGAGGCGAAGCGGGAGACCGGCAAGGTAGTCCCCACCTGGAACTACGCCGTCGTGCAGGCTTATGGCCGCATGACCGTCATCGACGACCCCGATTGGCTGCTCCGGCAGATCGGCGCTGTAACCCGTCAGCAGGAAGCCGCCCGGCCGGAGCCCTGGGCCGTGACCGATGCGCCCGCCGACTACGTCGCAGCGCAGCTCAAGGGCATCATCGGCGTCGAGATCGAGATCTCCCGCATCGAGGGCAAGTGGAAGGTCAGCCAGAATAGATCAGAGGCAGACCGCCAGCGGGTGGCGTCGGGTTTGCGCGGCACCGCTACCGACGCCGCCCAGCAGATGGCGGATCTCGTCGACGAGCGGAGCGTGCGGTAGCGCGGTTGCAGAACCCATCCATGGCGAGGCGGGACGCGGCGGAACAGAGCGCTTTTCAGGACCGCTTTGTGAGCGTTCCTCGGCACGGTGTTTTCAAAGAGCAAGCGGGTGCGGGCTTGGGGCTGAAAAAGCCCCAAGCCTGAGAAGCGATCGAGGGTGGCGCGACGTGCGGTCCGGCTCGATGATGGCAATGAGATGTGAGAGCCGGCTGGCACCTCGCGCACGGTTCTTTTAGGCGGACAGGCGGCGTTGGCTCCAACAGCTGCCCGTGGCGGACACCGTCTGCGAGAGACGGGCGGCCCCGGACCAACCTGAGCCCTCGGCACAGCCTGGGCCTCCCGCCGAATGGGGTTGCGTACCCCCACTCGCGGGACCGTGCCCGACCCCACAATCACGACGCCTCGCGAGCGCGCCCCTCGGTGGGCCGGGACAGGAGGAGAGATAGCCAAGATTGGGAATAATGTCAAGAACAAAAGAGGAACATTCTTCGCTGTCGTCATTGCGGGCTGAGCATCAGCGAGAGCGCCCCCGTCATTCCGGGACGGCCCGTAGGGGCGGGCCCGGAATCCAGAACCGCTGAGCTTTGCGAACAACACGGCCGACAGCCGTTGCTCTTTATCCTCAACCGTCAGCGGGTATGGGTTCCGGGCTCCGCTTCGCGGCCCCGGAATGACGGAGGGAAGCGCTCTTTGTCATTCCGGGGCGCCGCAGGCGAGCCCGGAACCCATAACCGCCGCGCGTTATGGACAGGACGCAGCGACAGCCGTTGCTTCCTGTCCTGGCTCGTCAGTGTTTCTGGGTTTCCCCACTTCGCGCGGCCCTTCGGGTCGGGCTCCGCTTTCGAGGCCCGAAATAACAGCGAGGGCGTGATCTTTCTCCCACCCCATCTTCCCGTGCGCGCGAGAGGCCGTTACATCTGCGGTCATGACCGACGGATTGATCCTTCACCCTGACAACAAGACTCGCTGCTGGTGGCCGGGCACCGACCCGTTTTACGTCGCCTATCACGACACCGAATGGGGCGTGCCGGAATTCGACGACCGCGCCCTTTTCGAAAAGCTCATCCTCGATGGCTTCCAGGCCGGGCTTTCGTGGATCACAATTCTCCGCAAGCGCGAGAATTTCCGCGCCGCCTTCGCCGGCTTCGATCCCGCCGTCATCGCGCGGTTCGATCAGGCGAAGGTGGAGGCGTTGATGCTCGATACGGGCATCGTGCGAAACCGCGCCAAGATCGTGGGGACCATCGCCGGCGCGCGGGCCTGGCTGGCGATTCAGGAACGCGGCGGCTTCTCGCGTTTCATGTGGGATTTTGTCGATGGCCGCCCGATTCAGAACAACCTCAAGAGCCGAGCCCACGTGCAGCCCGAGACCGATGTCTCGCGGCGGATTTCGAAGGCGCTGAAAGCCGAGGGCTTCAACTTCGTCGGCCCCACCATCGTCTACGCTTTCATGCAGGCGGTGGGGATGGCGAACGATCACCTGACCGGGTGTTTCCGCCACGCGGAATGTGCAGCGATGGCCGAGAAGCTCTGATGTCGAAGGAGCCACGCGTCTGGCAACGCATGCTCTCCGGGCGGCGGCTCGACCTGCTCGACCCCTCGCCGCTCGACGTGGAGCTGGACGACATCGCTCATGGCCTTGCCCGCGTCGCGCGCTGGAACGGGCAGACGATCGGCACGCATATTTTCTCGGTCGCGCAGCACAGCTTGCTGGTCGAGGCCATTGCCGACCATCTCAACCCGGACATGTCGCGCGCCTGGCGGCTCGCGGTGCTGTTGCACGATGCGCCGGAATATGTGATCGGCGACATCATCTCGCCCTTCAAGGTGGTCATCGGCGACGCGTATAAGACCGTCGAGGCGCGGCTTCTCGCCGCCATCCACATCCATTACGGCCTGCCGCCGGAGCCTTCGGCGATCCTGAAGCGTTTTATCAAGCGCGCGGATCGGCAGGCGGCCTTTCTGGAAGCGACGAAGCTCGCCGGATTTGCCCGCGAGGAAGCGATCAAAATTTTCGGCCGACCGGAACCATTGCCCCGGTCGATCCACGCCTTTCTTGATCCCTGGCCCGTCACGGAGGCGCAGGAGCGTTTTCGCGCGCGCGTCCAGGCCGTTACGGCTACGCCCTGAATAAGGTGCCCGAGAACGAAAGAATCGCCATGCCGACCCTCCACGTCAGCCCTCTGTCCCGCCTGCACGAGACCGTCACCACGACGCGCGCCAGCCACATGGTGACGCTGATGAACGTCGGATCTCCGGTCGAGCGCCCGGTGACGATTCTGGCGGAGCGGCACCTCTTCATCGGCGTCAGTGACATCATAGAGCCGCTGGAGGGCCATATTCTCCCGGGGCCTGAGCATATCGAGCAGCTTCTCGCCTTCGTCCGGACCTGGGACCGGCAAAGCCCCCTCGTCTTCCATTGCTTTGCCGGAATCAGCCGCTCCACAGCCGCGGCCTATATTTCGGCCTGTGCCCTTGCGCCGGAGCGAGACGAGAGCGCGATCGCCCAAGCCCTGCGGCAAGCTGCCCCCAGCGCCACTCCGAACCCTCGGTTCATCGCGCTGGCGGACGATATTCTGCGCCGGAGGGGACGCATGGTCGATGCGGTTGCCCGCATCGGGCGCGGCGCGGAGGCCTTCGAGGGAACGCCCTTTACCCTGCCCCTTGCTTGACCGGCCTGATCCGAAACTTGCCATGAGGCCCCGCAATCCGCATAACGCCGGATCACGAGAATGGCGGATAACGGCATGACTGACACCACCTCCATCGAGGCTCTCCCTTTCGAGAAGGCTCTGGCCGAGCTTGAGGAAATCGTGCGTCGGCTCGAGCGCGGCGACGTGCCGCTCGAGGATTCGATCTCGATCTATGAGCGTGGCGAGGCCCTGAAGAAGCATTGCGAACAGCTTCTGAAGAAGGCCGAAGCCCGGATCGAAAAAATCACGATCGGCCCGGACGGCCAGGCAGCGGGAGCGACCCCGCTCGACGTCTCCGAATAGACCGGTTTTCATGAAAACGGCCAAGCCCGACGTTTGACCAGGCCGCTTAAGTCCCTATTTCCAGTATCAGGCCGCTTGCCAAGGCCAAGCGAGAACAACGTTGTCCACACCTCTTCTCGACACGATCCGCATTCCTGACGATCTTCGCCAGCTTCCCGAAACCCAGCTGCGGCAGGTGGCGGATGAGTTGCGGACCGAGACCATCAGCGCCGTTTCCGTGACCGGCGGGCATCTCGGCGCGGGACTTGGGGTCGTGGAGCTGACGGTCGCCCTGCATTATGTGTTCGACACGCCGCGCGACCGGTTGATCTGGGATGTCGGGCATCAGGCCTATCCGCACAAGATCCTCACCGGCCGCCGCGACCGCATCCGCACCTTGCGGCAGGCGGGCGGGCTGTCCGGCTTCACCAAGCGGACCGAGAGCGAATACGACCCCTTCGGCGCGGCGCATACCTCCACCTCGATCTCGGCGGGTCTCGGCATGGCCGTGGCGCGCGATCTCGAGGGCGAAAAGAACAACGTCATCGCCGTGATCGGCGACGGCGCGATGTCGGCGGGCATGGCCTATGAGGCCATGAACAACGCGGGCGCGATGCATTCGCGCCTCATCGTCATTCTCAACGACAACGACATGTCGATTGCGCCGCCGACCGGCGCCATGTCGTCCTACCTCGCCCGGCTCGTCTCAGGCGGCACCTATCGGGGCCTGCGCGAGACCGCCAAGCAGCTGGCGAAGAAGCTGCCGAAGTTCTTCTACGACAAGGCCGCCAAGGCGGAAGAATTCGCGCGCGGGTTCTGGACCGGCGGCACCCTGTTCGAGGAGCTGGGCTTTTACTATGTCGGCCCCATCGACGGGCACAATCTCGACCACCTGCTGCCGATCCTGAAGAACGTCCGGGATTCCGAAACCGGCCCGATCCTGGTCCATGTGGTGACGCAGAAAGGCAAGGGCTACGCGCCGGCCGAAGCCTCCGCCGACAAGTATCACGGGGTTGCCACCTTCGACGTGGTGACGGGCGCGCAGGCCAAAGCCAAGGCCAATGCGCCGTCCTACACCAAGGTCTTCGGCGAGAGCCTGATCCGGCAAGCGCGACAGGACGACAAGATCGTCGCGATCACGGCCGCGATGCCGTCGGGCACCGGCGTCGATCTGTTCCACAAGGAATTCCCGGACCGCACCTTCGATGTCGGCATTGCCGAGCAGCATGCGGTGACGTTTGCCGCCGGCATGGCGACCGAAGGCTACAAGCCGTTCTGCGCCATCTATTCCACCTTCCTGCAGCGCGCCTACGACCAGATCGTGCATGACGTCGCGATCCAGAACCTGCCGGTGCGCTTCGCCCTCGACCGCGCCGGGCTCGTCGGCGCCGACGGCCCGACCCATGCGGGCTCCTTCGACATCGCCTATCTCGGCTGCCTGCCGAACATGGTGGTGATGGCGGCGGCCGACGAGGCCGAACTGGTGCATATGGTCGCAACCGCGGCGGCCTATGACGACGGCCCCATCGCCTTCCGCTACCCGCGCGGCGAAGGCGTCGGCGTCGAGATGCCTGAAAAGGGCGTGCCGCTTCCCATCGGCAAGGGCCGCGTCGTGCGCGCGGGCAACCGGATCGCGATTCTCTCCCTCGGCACGCGCCTCGCGGAAGCCTTGAAGGCCGCCGAGGAGCTGGAGACGCGGGGCCTCTCGACCACGGTCGCCGATGCCCGCTTCGCCAAGCCGCTCGACGAGGAACTGATCCTGCGGCTCGCCCGTGACCACGAAGTGCTGATCACCGTCGAGGAAGGCTCCAGCGGCGGCTTCGGCGCTTCCGTGCTGCAGCTTCTCGCGGACAAGGGCGCGCTCGATCGCGGCACGGTGAAGGTCCGCGCCATGGTCCTGCCGGACACGTTCCTCGACCACGACAAGCCGGAGCGCATGTACGCAACCGCCGGTCTCGACGCAGCCGGGATCATCGCCAAGGTGTTCGAGGCGCTTGGCCACGAGACGCCACACAAGGCGCGGGCGTGAAGACGATCCACTCCGTCATTCCGCGGGCGCGGAATGACGGAAAGGTTTCTCAAATCGTCAGCGTGCCCGCCTTCGCTGCGGCGTAGCGCTGGTTGATCTTGTCCCAGTCGAGCACGTTCCACCACGCCTTCAGGTAATCGGCGCGACGGTTCTGATATTTGAGGTAATAGGCGTGTTCCCACACATCATTGCCCATCAGAACCCGTTGGCCCTGCATGAGGGGCGTGTCCTGGTTCGGCTTTGTGACAATCGCTAGATGGCCTTCGGGGGAGACCGTCACAAAGACCCAGCCCGAGCCGAACTGGCTTAAACCCGCGGCGTCGAAATCGGTCTGGAACTTCTCGAACCCGCCGAGATCGCGCTCGATGGCGCTTTTTAGCTCGCCGGTGGGCGCTCCGCCCGACCCACCCATGAGCTGCCAGAACATGGTGTGATTGGCATGCCCCCCACCATTGTTGCGAATGGCCATGCGAACGGTGTCCGGGACCTGCGCCAGGCTCGCCAGCAGGTCCTGAAGCGGCAACTTGGCCGCTTCTCCATATTGATTGAGCGCGGCATTGAGATTGGCGATGTAGGCCGCATGGTGCCTGTCGTGGTGAAGCTCCATGGTCTGTGTATCGATCCAAGGCTCATTCTTGGAATACGCATAGGGCAATGGTTCGAGCTTATAGGGGCCGCTGGGGACTTGCGCCCGAGCGCGCGGGATGGCAGCGCTGGCGCTCAACACCGTTGCGCCAATGAGAAGGTTGCGGCGGCTGAGGTTTGGCATGGCTCCCTCCTGTTGGCTTTCAGGAGCGACATAGGGCGGCGCATGATCGAGGACGAGAGCGTTATGATCCACACCGGCCCGAGGCCCGCATGACCCGCAAACGCGCCGACATGGTTCTGGTCGAGCGTGGCTTTTTCGTAAGCCGCGCACGGGCGCAGGAGGCGATCTCTGCCGGCCTCGTTACCGTGAACGGCGTGAGCGTGCGCAAGCCCTCCGAGATGGTGCCGAGCGAGGCCGTCATCACCGCCGAACAACCGCATCCTTATGTCTCGCGCGGCGGCGTCAAGCTGGCGGCTGCGCTTGACGTATTCCAGATCGATCCGCAGGGCTGTACCTGCCTCGACATCGGTGCTTCGACCGGCGGCTTCACGGAGGTGTTGCTGTTGCGCGGCGCGTCCCACGTGTACGCGGTCGATGTGGGGCATAGCCAGCTCCATCCCAAGGTCGCCGAGGATCCGCGCGTCACGAGCCTCGAGAGCACGGATGCGCGCACCTTGAGCCCTGAGCTGGTTTCCGAACCGGCGGATCTTCTCGTCGCCGATGTGAGCTTCATCTCGTTGAAACTCGTCTTGCCGGCCGCAATCGCATTGTTGAAGCCGCGCGCTGCGCTCGCCGTTCTCGTGAAGCCGCAATTCGAGGCCGGGCGAGACCATGTGAAAAAGGGCATCGTGCGCGATGAAGCCGTGCATCGCGCGGTCTGCGAGGATATGACGGCCTTCATCGCCTCGCTCGGCTTTGCGCCGCTGGGGCTTATCCCCTCGCCCATCCAGGGCGGGGACGGCAATCGGGAATTCTTGTTGGGAGCGCGCCGTGGTTGAACAGGTGACGATCATGCGTCTCGGCGCGAAGGCGGACGGAATCGCGGAGAGCACGGGCGGCCCCGTCTTCGTGCCATATGCGCTACCCGGTGAGACGGTCACCATCGAACGCGACGGCGCGCGAGCGCGCCTTCTCAGCGTCGATACGCCCTCGCCCGAGCGCGAGACACCCTTCTGTCCCTATTTCAGTGAATGCGGCGGCTGCGCGACGCAGCATATGCACGACGATTTTTACAGATCCTGGAAGCAGGACACGCTGGCGCACACCTTACGCCAGGCGCGGATCGAAGCGCCGATCGAGCCGCTCGTCGATGCACATGGCGAGGGTCGGCGGCGCGTCACGTTGCACGTGCGTTTCCCCGATCGCGCCATGCATGTGGGCTACATGGCGGCGCGCAGCCACCATGTCATCGAGATCGACCATTGCCCCATCGCCGTGCCCGCCTTGCAGCGACAGGCTCCCATCGTCGCGCGCGCCATCGGCAAGCAGCTGGGCGCGGCGCGCAAGCCACTCGACGTTCAGATCACGGCGACCGAGAACGGCCTCGATGTGGACGTGCGGGGCCATGGCCCGTTGAAGGACAAGGACCGTCTGAGCCTGATCGGTCTTGCAGCCGATCTCGATCTCGCGCGTCTGTCGATCCACGGCGACGTGGTGGTGGAGCGCCGTCCGCCTGCAATCCCCATGGGCCGCGCGACTGTCGTGCCGCCTGCGGGCTCCTTTCTGCAAGCCACGCGCCTCGGCGAAGAGAGTTTGGCCGGTCTCGTCACGCAAGCCTGCGAACGCGCCAAGCGCGTCGCCGATCTTTTCTCCGGCTGCGGCCCATTCGCTTTGCGCCTCGCGGAAAAATCCGATGTGCATGCGGTGGAAACCGACAAGGGCGCGGTCACCGCACTCGATAAAGCGGCTCGCGCGACGCCGGGGCTGCGGCGCGTCACGACGGAGGCGCGCGACCTCTTCCGTCGTCCGCTCCTGGTCCCGGAATTGAACGCCTTCGACGCGGTCGTCATCGACCCGCCGCGCGCTGGTGCGGAGGCGCAGGCGAAGCAGCTCGCCGCTTCGAAAGTGCCCCTCGTCGTCAGCGTCTCCTGCGACCCCGCCACCTTCGCCCGCGACGCCGCAATCCTGATCGCCGGAGGTTACCGCCTCGAGCGGGTCATGGCGGTCGATCAATTCAAGTACAGCCCGCATGTGGAGGTCGTCGGCATTCTGCGGCGCGATGTGATGAAGAAACGGCGATGAACGGGCGGTACGTTCCTTCACAACACCGCTGTCATTCCGGGGCCGCGTAGCGGAACCCGGGACCCATGAACGCTGACGTGTCAGGAGACGACAGCGTTGTCGCCGTTGCGCGTTTTTCGGCAACGTTAGAGGTTATGGGTTCCGGGCTCGCCTGCGGCGACCCGGAATGACAGCAAGCGCCCGCCTAAAACAAAGAGCCCTGACCATCATCGGAACGCGGTTTCGCCATCTTGCGCTTGGGCGCCGCAACAGGCTTCGCCTCCGGCTCTAAGAGCGGTTCCTGCAAACTGGGATCGTCGTTCTCGACCTTGTTCACGCGGCTTGAAACCGGCACCATGTCGAGCCAGTCCTCCGGGCAAGGGCGGACGAGGCGAATGGCCTTCTTCGTGTCCTCGTCACTCACATCGAGCCACGTTTTCAGATCCTCTCGCGAGAGGATCACCGGCATGCGATCATGCACGGCGGCGAGAACGCCGTTGGCGTCGGTCGTGATAATGGCGGCGGTGTCGATCTCGCTGCCGTCGGGAGCGCTATAGGTTTCCCAGAGGCCCGCGAGCGGCATGGGCTCACGCGCGCGCATGCGGATGAGGAACGGCGTCTTCTCGCGGCCTTCGCGACGCCACTCATAGAAACCCTCAGCCAGAAAAACGCAGCGGCGACGCTTCAACGCGGCCTTGAACGTAGGCTTGGTCTCAAGCGTTTCCCCGCGCGCGTTGATGACGAGCGGAAATTCTTTCGGGTCCTTGACCCAACCGGGCAGAAAGCCCCAGCGCACAAGCTGGAAATGCCTCTCGCCCTTCTCCTCGATCACAATGGGGATCGGCTGCGTCGGAGCCACGTTGTAGCGCGGCGGGAAGTTCGGATTCTCGGCGTACTCGAAGAATTTCCGGTACGCATCAGGAGCCAGAACGATGGAATAGCGACCGCACATATCCGTTGATCAGAGCCAGCGCTTCCAGCGGAAGAAAACGTAAGGCAGCACGGCGGCGAGGATCATCAGGCCGATCGCGAAGGGATAGCCGAACTCCCATTGCAATTCCGGCATGGAGTGAAAATTCATGCCGTACATCGATGCGATGAGCGTGGGCGGCAGGAAGATCACCGCCATCACCGAGAACAGCTTGATGATGTCGTTCTGCTCGATGGTGACGAGGCCGAGCGTCGCGTCGAGCAGGAACTGAATCTTGTTGGACAGAAAAGTCGCGTGTTCCTCAATGGATTGCACGTCGCGCAAGGCCGTGCGCCACTCCGCCTGAAAGCCTCGTGTCCGCTGCGGGCGCGGCATGCTCGCCGAGAGGAAGAGCAGCAGGCGCTCTACGGAGACCATGCTTTCGCGCACGTTGGAAATGACATCGCCCTTGCGGCCGATGGATTTCAGCGCCGCGCGGAAGGACGCGGCGCGGCGCGTGCCCTGCCGTTCGTTCTCGAAGATCGTCTGCGACAGGCGGTCGATGCGCCCACCCACATTGCCAAGAATCTCGGCGGCGCGGTCGATGATGGTCTCGATCAACCCGTCGAGCACCGCCTCCGGCTGGTGGCGGCATCCACCCGGCTTCACCACGCGGGACATGAACATGGTGAAGGATCGCGGCTCGCCATAGCGCACCGTGACCAGCGCTCTCTCGGTAAGAATGAAGGAGACATCGATGAGCTTCGGCGTCTCGGTGTCGGAACTGCAGAGCACGCGCGCGGTCATGTAGCGCGCGTTGTTCTCGTTGTAGAGAATTTCGGACGGCTCGATATCGGCCATCTCTTCCCGGGTCGGGATCTCGATGTTGAGATGATGCTCGACCAGCCGATCCTCCTCGCGGGTCGGCTCGACCATGTCGATCCACAGGGCGTCGTCCGGGATCGGCTCACCCGGTTGCAGGGCATAACGGTCGAGGGATTCGTTCGAAGCGACCGTGTGCCCCGCAGGCCTGTGAATCAAAATCATGCATGTCTCCGCCTATTCCGATGCGGTTGTAACCCGCCTTTTATGACGAATGTGAGGACAGCGAAACATCATCCGGCACGAAAAAGTCCGGCATCAGGGGCACGGACGGGTCGACCCGGTACTTCTCGAAATCGGTCACGCCCTCCCCGCTCAAGAAAGTGTCGTCGATCAGGAAATGGCCGGTGAAGCTCTTCGAGGGCTTCTCGAAGACCGCATGGGCCGCATCGGCCAGGATCTCGGGCGTGCGGCTGGCCTGCACGATCTGGTCGCCGCCGAGCAGGTTCTTGACCGCGCTCGTCGCGATGGTCGTGCGCGGCCAGAGCGCGTTGACCGCGATCCCCCGGCCCCGCAATTCGCCCGCGAGCCCCAGCACGCACAGGCTCATGCCGTATTTCGCGAGCGAATAGGCCAGATGCGGGGCGAACCATTTTTCCTTCATGTCGAGGGGCGGCGACAGCATCAGGATGTGCGGGTTGGCTGACTTCTCCAGATGCGGGATGGCGTATTTCGACACCATGTAGGTGCCGCGCGTGTTGATCTGGTGCATCAGATCGAAGCGCTTCATGTCGGTCTGCGGCGTCGGCGTCAGGCTGATGGCGCTGGCGTTGTTCACGACGATGTCGAGACCGCCGAAGGTCTCGATCGTCTTCGCGATTGCGCCCTTCACCGCGTCTTCGTCGCGCACATCGACGAGAAGCGGCAGAGCCTTTCCGCCCGCCGCCTCGATTTCCTGCGCCGCCGTGTAGATCGTTCCCGGCAGTTTGGGATGCGGCTCGGCGGTCTTGGCCGCGATGACCACATTCGCCCCGTCCTTCGCCGCGCGAAGACCGATGGCGAGACCGATGCCGCGCGACGCGCCGGTGATGAAGAGGGTTTTACCTTGAAGGGTCATGATGTCAGCTCGCCAAAGCCAGAGAAGCATCCCGCAGGAAGTCCGCGCCGCTCAGGACCGTATCCTCCAGCCCCTTGGCGGCGACCGCAATGTTTTCCGCGAAGAAGCGGCAGAGCGCGATGCGGGAGGCGTGCGCCGGGTCCTTGTCGCCGCCCGACATCAATGCGTTCGCAGCCAGCGCCGCCTCCGCCAAGGCCGCGCCGCCCTGGGCGAGCGCGAAGAGACGCAGATACGGCGTCGCGCCCGCGAGCGCCTCGGCCGGCGCATTGGATGAGACCGTCTTGAGGAGATAGCCCGTCGCGCGGTCGAGGCTCTCAATGGCGTCGCGCAGGCGAGGCGCGGTGGCGCCGAACGCGGGCGTGCCTTCCTTCATCACGCGCGTCACCGTGGCGCGCATGGAGGCGATCTGCGTGCGCACCGTCTCGCCGCCGGAGAGCGGCAGCTTGCGCGCCACGAGGTCGATGGCCTGAATGCCGTTCGTGCCTTCATAGATCGGCGCGATGCGCGCATCGCGCAAATGCTGAGCCGCACCCGTCTCCTCGATGAAGCCCATGCCGCCATGAACCTGGATGCCCAGCGAGGCGACTTCGACGCCGACATCCGTCGCGAACGCCTTCGCCACCGGTGTCAGCAGGGAGGCGCGTTCGTTGCCCTTGCGGCGGCTGGTCTCGTCCTTGTCCCGATGGGCACGGTCGATGCCCTCCGCCGTGAGGTAGCAGATGGCGCGCGCGGCTGCGGTGAGCGCCTTCATGGTGAGAAGATTGCGCTGCACGTCGGGGTGCTCGATGATCGGACTCATTCCATCCTGCGTGCTGCCGATGGCGCGGCCCTGGCGGCGCTCATGCGCATAGGCGAGCGCCTGCTGATAGGCGCGCTCCGCAATGGCGACGCCCTGCAGGCCCACCGCGAGGCGCGCATTGTTCATCATCGTGAACATGCAAGCGAGGCCGCGGTTCTCCTCGCCGACGAGCCAGCCGATGGCTCCGCCATGATCGCCGAACATCATGGTGCAGGTGGGCGAGGCATGGATGCCCATTTTGTGCTCGATGCTGTGGCAGCGGGCATCATTGCGTGTTCCATCGGGCAGGAATTTCGGCACCAGGAACAGCGAGATGCCGCGCGTTCCCGCAGGCGCATCGGGCAGGCGCGCGAGCACCAGATGCAGGATGTTGTCGGTGAGATCGTGCTCGCCATAGGTGATGAAGATCTTCTGGCCCGTGATCCTGTACGTGCCATCGCCGACCCGTTCGGCACGGGTGCGAATGGCGGCAAGGTCGGAACCGGCCTGCGGCTCGGTGAGGTTCATGGTCGCCGTCCACTCGCCGGAGACGAGCTTTTCGAGATAGCGGCTCTTCAAATCCTCCGAGCCATGGGCGATCAGCGCCTCGATGGCTCCCATGGTCAGAACCGGGCCGATGCCGAAGGCCATCGAGGCCGCGTTCCACATCTCGACGCAGGCCGAGTTGAGCAGCACGGGCAGCCCCTGGCCGCCGTAACCGACCGGCCCCGGAAGCGCGTTCCAACCCGCGTCCGTCCAGGCCGCGTAGGCCTCTTTCCAGCCCGGTGCGGTGGTGACGACGCCGTCCTTGAAGATCGCACCGTGCTTGTCGCCCTCGCGATTGAGCGGCGCGATGACATCGTTCGCAAACCGGCCCGCCTCCTCCAGGATCGTCGCAGCCAGATCGGTGCTGAGGTCGTCGTAAAGACCTTCGCCGAGCGCCCGGTCGAGGCCGGAAACATGGCGCATGGTGAAGAGGATGTCGGAGACAGGGGCGCGATAGGTCATCGTGTTTCCTCGCAGCGTTTCGGCTCTTGATGCTGATGCGCGTCGCCGCGCGGTCAGAGGCGGATCAGGAGATTCTAGGTCACCATGTCCGCTCCGGCCTCTGGCAAGAGCATGGTCCGTCCAGAAAAACCGGATTCCACTTTTTCCGGATCATGCTCTAAACCCGCCCAGAGTGCCGATCCCGCCTGGGACAGAGGATAGTTTAGACGTGAACGATCACGGGTCAATGGCAAAGACCGAACGCCTGACCGCCGATGCGGCGGGTCTCGCTCACGCAGCATCGATCCTGCGGCGGGGCGGCCTTGTCGCGTTTCCAACCGAGACGGTTTACGGCCTCGGGGCCGACGCGACCAATGCCGGCGCGGTCGCGGGAATCTACGCCGCCAAGGAGCGCCCGAGCTTCAATCCGCTGATCGCCCATGTGGCGGATTTCGAGGCTGCCCAGATTCAAGGAGCATTCGACGACACGGCGCGGCGGCTGGCCGAGGCATTCTGGCCCGGCCCGCTTACCCTTGTCGTGCCGGTGGCGGAGACCTGCACCGTCTCGGACCTTGCCCGCGCGGGTCTCGACAGCATCGGTTTGCGCGTGCCGGCTCACCCGCTGGCACACGCCCTCCTTGTTGCGGCCGACCGCCCTATCGCCGCGCCTTCCGCCAATCGGTCGGGGCGGGTCAGCCCGACGACAGCCGCCCACGTGCTGGGTGATCTCGACGGGCGCATCGATGCCGTGCTCGACGGCGGCCATGCGCAGGTGGGCGTCGAATCGACCATCGTCGCCTGCCTGGGGGGCTCCCCTCGCCTCCTGCGCCCCGGGGGCGTGCCGCGTGAAGCCATCGAGGCGCTGATCCGCCAAAGGCTCGAAGCGGCCGTGGAAGAAGGCGCAAACCCGCTCGCGCCAGGAATGCTCGCTTCGCACTACGCGCCTCGGGCGCGGGTGCGCCTGAACGCGACAAGGATCGAAGCCGGCGAGGCCGCGTTGCTGTTCGGCGCGCCGAGACCCGATGGCGTTAAGACCGCGCGAGCCGCCCTGAACTTAAGCGAAAACGGCGACCTCAAGGAGGCCGCCGCTCATCTCTTTTCGTATTTGAGGCAACTCGATGCGTCGGGGGCCGAGGCCATCGCGGTCGGCCCGATCCCGGAGACCGGGCTTGGCGACGCCATCAACGACCGCCTGCGGCGGGCGGCTGCGGAGCGGTAATCCGCTCCGCGCACCCTGACCCATTTACTTGGCGAGCTTGGCCGCGATCTGCGCCACGTGCTTGCCCTGGTAGCGCACGCCGTCGAGTTCGACCTTGCTTGGCTGACGCGAACCGTCACCGCCCGCGATCGTGGAAGCGCCGTAGGGCGAGTTACCCATGACCTCGGAGACACCCATCTGGCCCTGGAACGCGTAAGGCAGGCCGACCACGACGAAACCGAGATGCAGCAGCACGGGGTGGAAGGTCAGGATCGTCGATTCCTGGCCGCCATGCTGGGTCGCGGACGAGCTGAACACCGAGCCGACCTTGCCCACGAGCGCGCCGCTGGCCCAGAGGGCGCCGGTCTGGTCGAGGAAGTTCTTCATCTGGGCCGTCATGTTGCCGTACCGGGTCGGCGTGCCGAAGATGATGGCGTCGTATTGCGACAGCTCCTCGACGGTCGCGATGGGAGCCTTCTGGTCGGTTTTGTAATGCGCCGCCTGCGCCACCTCGGGGGGGACAAGTTCAGGCACCCGCTTCACCACGACCTCAGCGCCCGCTTCACGGGCCCCCTCGGCGGCGGCGTAGGCCATCTGCTCGATATGCCCCCACGAGGAATAATACAGGACAAGAACCTTCGTCATCGTCATCTCCAAAGATCAAAGAATGGGCGCAGTATGAAAACGTTCGAAACACCCCTCGGGACGAGAACGATCCGGCTGCAATTTGAGACGGCCGGACGATAATCTTTCCAAAGCGCAAAGCCAGTGGTAGATATGCATGGTTTTTATTGCGTGGATGCAAACGCGTGGCGAAGCAGCAGCAACAGCATCTCGACTGGGATGATTTCCGCCTGGTGAAAGTGATCGCCGAGGCGAACGGTCTCGCGGGCGCGGCCGATCGTCTCGGGGTCAATCATTCAACGGTCTTCCGGCGGCTCGGCCAGATGGAAGAGGGTCTTGGGGTCAAGCTCTTCGAACGTCATCGAACCGGCTACATCCTGACGCCCGCCGGCGAGGAGATGGCGGCGCTCGCGGAGCAGATGGAGGAGAATGTCACCTCCTTCACCCGCAAGCTTGCCGGGCAAGCTGTCGCACCGGCTGGCGAATTGCGGATCACGACCAACGATACGCTGCTCATTCACCTGCTCACGCCGATTTTTAACCGATTTTTGAAGGCCTGCCCGGAGATGCGGCTGGATGTGGTTCTGGCCAATCAGGCCCTGAACCTGTCGAAGCGCGACGCGGATGTGGCCATCCGGGCAACGGACAACCCGCCGGAAACGCTGGTCGGGCGGCGAGTGGCAACGATTTCCTGGGCGATCTACGGCCGCGCCGTCGATTTTCCGGAGCCTCCGTCCATGGACGCCCCCGAACTCTACGAACGCCCCTGGGTCGCGCTCGGCGACAACCTGGCCTCTCTCAAGGCGGCCCGGTTCGTACAGGATCGCGTTGCGCCGGAATTGATCGCCTATCGGGTCAACACCGTTCTCGGTCTTGCCGAAGCGGTGGAAGCAGGCGTCGGCATCGGCCCCCTTCCCTGTTTCATCGCCGAGGCGAAACCCGGTTTGATCCGCCTGTCGGAGGTCAACCCCGATTTCTCGGCGGGCCTGTGGCTCCTGACGCATCCCGACCTTCGCCAATCGGCGCGCGTGCGCGCGTTCATGGATTTCATGGCGACCGAGATCGGCAAGCAGCGCAAATGGATCGAGGGTGGCGGCAAACGCGCATCCTGAACCGCTTTCGGGTCACGCGATCTCCACCACCACGCGCCCTCTGATCTTGCCATCAACGATCGCGCGGCCTGCTTCCATGACCTGGTTCAGGGTGATGTCCGTCGTCATGGTAGCGAGCTTGTCGAGGTCGAGTTCATTCGCAAGACGCTTCCATGCCTCGAGCCGAAGGGCCTTCGGCGTCATGACGGAATCGACCCCGAGCAGCGCCACGTTGCGCAGAATGAAAGGCGCGACAGTGGCCGGAAGGTCCATGCCGCCCGCGAGGCCGCAAGCCGCGATGGCCCCGGCGTATTTCGTCATGGAGAGGACATTGGCCAGAGTGTGCGACCCGACCGTATCGATGCCTGCCGCCCAGCGCTCCTTGTTGAGGGGGCGGCCGGGGCCTGACAATTCGCTGCGGTCGAGAATCTCCGCAGCGCCGAGGTGCTTCAGGTAATCCGCCTCCTGCCGGCGACCCGTGGAGGCGATCACATGCCACCCCGCCTTGGCGAGGAGAGCCACCCCGACCGAGCCGACGCCGCCCGCCGCGCCGGTCACGATCGCCGCACCGCGATCAGGAGATAAGCCGTGACGCTCGAGCGCCATCAGGCAGAGCATCGCCGTGTATCCTGCCGTGCCGATGGCCATGGCCTGATACGGTGTCAGGCCTCTGGGCAGCGGAATGAGCCAATCCCCTTTGACACGGACCTTTTCCGCGTAGGCGCCAAGATGCGTCTCGCCGAGCCCCCAGCCATCGAGGATGACAGCATCGCCCGGTTTGAACTCGGGATGGGATGAGGTTTCGACCGTTCCGGCGAGATCGACACCGGGAATCATCGGGAAGCGCCGCACGACGGGCGCTTTGCCGGTGAGCGCCAGGCCGTCCTTGTAATTGAGGGTCGAGTGCGACACGCGAACGGTCACATCGCCGTCCATGAGGTCGGCCTCGTCGAACATCCTCAACTCGACATGCTGACCCGCCTCGGTCTTGTCGATGACGACCGCCCTGAACGCGCCCATACCACTCTCCCATCACACCTCGACATTTGTGGCGTGGTCGTCCGTCAGGGCAAGCGCTCCGGCCTCATTCATTCGGCGGACGGTGCCGTCACTCCGCCGGTTGAAGACCCGGGATGCGCTCCACCGGCTCTTCCTTGATCGGAATATTGATCAGCGCCGAAGCGATGCCGAGCCCGACCGAGAGCCACCAGACCAGGGTGTAATTGCCGTAGAGCTCGTAGAGCGCTCCGCCGAGCCAGACTCCGAGAAACCCGCCGACCTGGTGCGAGAAGAACGCAAAGCCGTAGAGCATCGCCATATAGCGCGTGCCGAACATCAGCATGACGAGGGAGGATGTGGGCGGCACTGTCGAGAGCCAGAGGAGGCCGATGGAGATCCCAAAGGCGATGGAGGTGATCGGCGAGGTGGGCAGCAGGATGAACGCTGCAATGGCGACCGAGCGTCCGAGATAAATCCAGGCCAGGAGCCAGCGCTTCGACATGCGGGTGGAGAGCCAGCCGGAGGTGAGCGAGCCGAAGGCATTGGCCAGGCCGATGACGGCGAGCGTCCATCCGCCGATGGCGGCGGAAAGCCCCGCGTCTTTCAGATAGGCCGGCAGATGCGCGGTGATGAAGGCGAGCTGGAAGCCGCAGGTGAAGAAACCGAGCACGAGCAGCACATACGAACGGTGCCGGAACGCTTCCGACAGGGCTTGCGCAATCGACTGGCCCGGCGCGGGAGCCGGCCCGGCCGATGCACCGGACTTCGCCCCCGGCCGCGTGGCGAGAGCGAGCGACAGGGGAAGCACGAGGAGTACGCTTCCGGCGAACACCACGAGCGCCTGATTCCAGCCGATGGAATCGATGAGGATGTTACCGATTGGCGGGAACAGGAACTGCCCGAACGAACCCGCCGCGGTGCCCGCGCCGAAGGCCATCGGCCGCCAATGCTCCGGCAGGAGCTTGCCGAACGCGCCGAGCACCAGATTGAACGAGCACCCGGACAGGCCGAAGCCGATCAGAACGCCAGCCCCAAGCTGAAGCATTCCGGGCGATGTCGCATAGGCCATCACGACAAGGCCCGCCGCATAGAGAATTGCACCGGCGCACAGAACGCGAAACGCCCCGAACCGATCCGCCACCGCTCCCGCGAAGGGTTGCCCGACGCCCCACAGGAGGTTCTGAACGGCGATGGCCAGACCGAACACGTCGCGCCCCCAGCCGTGTTCGATGGTCATCGGGATTTGAAACAGACCCGCCGAGGCCCGAGGCCCGAAGGTGATGAGGGCGATCAGACAGCCGGAAAGGACAATGATTTCCGGCGCGAAGCGGGATCGAACAGGCTGTGCGGACATGATCACGCTCCTTCGGGGCAGAGAAGGCGCACGATAACCCACGCTCAGCGCCTTCAACATTGAATATTTTTCGCATGAGTCATGAGTCGCTTTGATGATTCAAGACCCTCGGCTGGCTTTCGCGCATGCCTCGGCCGACAGGTCGGACGCTCTTCATCGCCACAAAAGCAATGGGCGGCCTCTCGACCGCCCATGACATCACCCGGGATACGGATGCTTCAGATGACCATGAAGTCAGCGACGGTCATCTTGAGGTTCTTCGGCAACATGGCGAAGACGACGGCCTTGCCCGCACCGGAACCGTCGGCATCGTAGGAAAGGGTGCCCTTTGTTTTGTCGTAGACGATGTAGTCGTCCTTATCCTTGGCCTTGTCGCCGATGGTGAAGAACCTCTTGTCCAGCTTCGCCGGGCTTGTGGGCGTACCCTTCTTGCCGAGCTTGGTGAAGATGGCGTTGTCGAGCCAGATCGTGTCGTCCTTGACGTTGAAGTCCGTGACTGTTGGCACGGCCGACTTCGTCGGCTTGGTGTCGAACACGAACACGTCCTTGCCGCTACCGCCCGTCAACACATCCTTGCCACCGCGACCGGAGAGCGTGTCGTTGCCGGCGCCGCCCGAAAGTTTGTTGGCGCCGGAATTGCCGGTGAGGGAGTTGTTCAGTGCATTGCCGGCCATGTTGACGGCAGCAGAACCCGTCGCGATGAATATCTCGATCCCGTCCGGGATCGCGAAGGGGACCGATGCGATAACCGTATCCATCCCGTCGGAATCGATGATCTGATCCGCCGCGTTGTCGACATAGTAGACGTCGTTGCCGGAGCCTCCATTCATCACGTCGGCACCGGGTCCACCATCGATCGTGTCATCACCGGCGTCGCCATTGATCGTGTCGTTTCCAGACCCGCCTTCAAGTTTATTCGGGGCGCTGTTTCCGTTGATCAGGTCATTGCCGAAACCACCGACCGCATTCTCGATCGTGACGCCGTTCGCGATGGTAAAACCGCCCGCGATGCCGGCTTTTTGCGAAATGTATCCGCCTGCATGCGGATCGTTGTTCATCAGCGTCGCGGGTCGCAGATCAATCGTCACGGAAGACAGAGAGCTTACCGCCGTGATCGTGTCGTTGCCCCCCGTATCCCAGATGCAGCTCCAACCGGGCGCTTTCGCTTCACCCCATTCCCCGATCTTCTTGGTTTCCGCCGGAAGCACGTAAACGTCGTTGCCCGGCGCCGCCGTCGTATCGGCCCCGTAAAGCCGCTGCAGAGCCGCGATGTCCAACGCTCCGAGGGTCTTCATGGAGCCCCATGCACCGGTGGGGTGGGCGCTCCCCTGGTAACCGACGTTGACCGACATCGCCGTGAAGGGGGCCTGGTTCTGCCCATCCGGCCCCACGTCGTATCTGTTCTTCAGGCCCGGGAATGAATCGGCCGGGTCATCATAAGGATGCGTCAGGCCGACCGCGACCCCGATCATCTGAAGCATCGTCGTGAAGCCCAATCCACCGGGGTGGATATTGTTGTAGCTTCCCTCGTCGTCGCCATCGCCCTCGAAGGCGTCGAGATAAATCCACGATTGCTTCTGACCGGTCCGGGTGGCCGCATTCTTGTATTCCGGCCGTTCACTATCGCCCCAGACGTTCTGCGGCGGAACCGACGCCAGCCAGCCAACCACATTGGCATTCGTGAGGTTGGAGGCGAGGTCGAACCGGATCCCCGAGACGCGCTCGAATTGATCGACCGCATCCGCGAAAAAGCCCTTCGTATCGTCGTACCAGCTGACCGCCGTCGCCCATTCGTTCGTCGAGCCGCCGTCCGCCAGGTAGGGAACCGGCCCGTCAGGGGACGAATACGCTTTGCTCGGCCCATGGGCCGCGAAGGCCTCGACTCTCTGATAGGGCTGCCCGAACCAAAATTTGATCCAGCCCGAGGACATGTCCCAGACAGGTCCGCCGCCGATCAGCGCGTCGACATAGGCGCTTCCATAACCCGTACCGGCGACATTGCGCAGCCCAGCCATGTTCATTCTCCGAATTTCGTTACGCTGGCCCTTATCTCATATTGTGACGATATACTATGTGTCCTTTGTCACATGAGCGTTGACCACGCTTTGTCCCCAGCGGAACATGGGTTCCTCTCGCGCCGCGGATGGAGCCCACTGAGCCCGGCCGCTTCAAAAGCAAATGGGCGGCCTCTCGACCGCCCATGACGTGACCAGGATAATGGCTGACCTCAGATGACCATGAAGTCGGCTGCGGTCATCTTGAGCTTCTTAGGCAGCGTGGCGAAAGCGACGGCCTTGCCCGCACCCGAACCGTCGGCATCGTAATAGAGGACGCCCTTCTTGTTGTCGTAGACGATGTAGTCGTCCTTATCCTTGGCCTTGTCGCCGATGGTGAAGAACTTCTTGTCGAGCTTCGCCGGGCTCGTGGGCGAGCCCTTCTTGCCGAGCTTCTTGAAGATGGCGTTGTCGAGCCAGATCGTGTCGTCCTTGACGTTGAAGTCGACGATCTTGTCGAGGTTGGCCTTCGCGTTCAGCTTGGTGTCGAACACGAACACGTCCTTGCCGGCGCCGCCGGTCAGGGTGTCGTTGCCGAGGCCGCCGCTGAGCGTGTCGTTGCCGGCCCCGCCGTTGAAGCTGTCCTTGCCGATGCCGCCGACGAATTGGTCATCGCCGGCCGAGCCGACGATATTCTCCGGATCGACGTCAGTGACATTGATCGTGAAGGTCTTCTCGAAGGTGGCCCCCGCCTTGTCCTTCACCTGCACCTTGATCGTGTGCGACTTGGCCTGCTCGTAATCGAGCTTCAAACCGTCGGCGACCACGAGCTTGTTATCCTTGATGCCGAACCGGCCGCCGGCATCGTCAAGAATTGCGTATGTAAAGGCGTCTCCGCTGTTCGGATCGACGGCCGACAGGTCCCCGACAACCGTCCCTGTCTTCTCCGCCTCTCGCACGGTTGAATGGCTCAACGACAGCTGCGTCGGGCTCTCATTGCCCTGCACGATGGTCACGATGGAATCGGTGTTTCGCCCACCGCTGTCGGTGACCGTGATCTTCACCTGACGCTCCTCGCCAACCGCGCGATTCTGGTCCAGGTTCGTATAGGTCAATGCGTGGATCAGTTTCTGAACGAGATTAACGTCGCCCTTTACGCTGTTGTCGCCGAGCACAATAAAGAAGGATGCCTCTGCATCCCGGGCGATCGCGCCGACTTCGATGGCATCGACGAAAACCTTGCTGCCGGCTTTCATCCCATCCGTGATCGTGACACCGTCGCCCATTTGGATCCCGAGTTGATCACGCGCGTCGCTCCCACCGATCACGGCTACTTTGATGACGGATACGACACCGTGACCGCCCTCCACCTCGTCGCTGGAAACGGTTGCATTTCTGTTTGCGTCCAGAAACACGGTCGGCGCGGCGGAGGTCGTCGTGCCCCTGTCGCCGTTCAGTCCCGTGACGACGGGGGCGAAATTCTCAAACGGCGTATTCCTGGCGTCGGTGATCTTGTCGACCCCCTGCTGGAACAATTGCGCGATCTCGGCGTCCGAGAAATTGCCGCCGGTCCAAATCACGTGGTCATGCTGGCTGAAAAAGCCGTCCATCGCCAGCGCGACGTCCTTGCTGGCAGTCGTCACACTAGCGTTATTATCGAACATCAAGATGTGTTCGATCCCGGAGATCGTTTTGCCGGTTAGATCGAACTCTCGACCCCTAAGCTGGAGCGTATCATTGGCGTGTGCTCCCCCCGCGATCGTCATGATGCCCCCGATTTGATGGGCCCCGATGACGATCATCTGACCAGAGAAATCCGCCTCCACCGAGGTTCCCTTGATGATTTCGATATTCTTAAGGGTCTTCAAGGAGTGCAAGTTGAAAAACCCTTGGCCGACAAGGTGAAGCGTATCGATCCCCGCGCCGCCGTCGATCACGTCCTCCGAGCCGATTTCGTCTCCACTTGCGATAAAATCGTCGTTTCCATCAGAGCCGGTGATTTTATCAATACCGAATGTCAGACCCCGCATATGAGCGGGAGCGATAGTGACGCTCACATACGCATAAGCGCCGTCGAAGCCGTCGCCTCCCAGATAAAATCCGATATCCTTCTTGCTTATATAATCAGCTTCAGGCCTTTCGTTGGTATATGCAATCGCGCGGACCAACTCCTGTATAAGACCAGCAGACGCCTTGTCATTGAAATCACATTGAAGTTGCGAATTACCTACGTAAGAGATGACTCCGATATTGACTCCATCTACTGTTATTACACTGTTTTTTTTCACCCCATCCGAGAGTTTAACTTTGTCAGAAACCTGAATATGAATTTTATCGAGCATCTCATCGAAAGCGCCCGAAACTCCGACCGATAAAAACAGATCCTTCGTGCCATCGATCGTAACGGTAGCGTCCGAATTGGCATCCAGCAGGACCGTCCCAGGGCCGGAAAGTCGTGATTGATCCGAAAGGAGGTTAGAAAAAGTGATCGTCATGATAATGCATCCACGCTGAGGCTGGCCGAGAACGATCTCGGAAGAGAGATCCGATCTACCTACATGATATATCATATCTAATAAAGTCGCGCAGTCGGCGCGCCTTGCGCGGGACACTGTCTAAATCACGAAGAAATCCGCCGCCGTGAGTTTGAGCCCCTTGGTCAGCACGGTCACGGTGACGGCCATGCTCTCGCCCCTTCCGTCGGCATCGTAATAGAGCACGCCTTTTTTATTGTCGTAGATGATGCGATCGCCTGCATCATGCGCCTGCTGTCCGACCCAGAAGGCGCTCTTGGCCAGCTTGCCCACTTTCAGCGCCTTGAAGATTCCGTTCTCAAGATGGATGGTATCGTCCCGCACATTGAAGTCTGCGATCTTGTCCCGAGGGGACCGGGCGCTTGGCTTGCTCGCGAACACGAAGACATCCCGCCCCGGCCCACCGACAAGCACATCGCTGCCGGAGCCGCCAATCAACGTATCGTCGCCATCGTTGCCGAAGAGGCGGTCGTCGCCCGAACCGCCCTTGAGGATGTCGTTGCCGGCGAGTCCGCGCAGAACGTCGTCACCGCCGTAGCCAACCAGAAGATTGTCGGCTCCATTGCCGGTCAGGAGATCGTCGCTGGGTCCGCCATAAGCATTCTCGATCGTGACGCCATGGGCGATGGTGTAGCCTCCGCCAACGTCCCACTGACGCGAAGCATATCCACCGGCTGCAGGATCTCCCTCCACGAGGCTCGCCGCCTGGAGATTGATGATAACGCCATTGCGCGCCGAGACGCCGCTGATCGTATCGATTCCGCCTGCGTCCCAGATGCTGGTCCAGCCTGTGCCGACTGTATTCTGAGACGGCAGATCATAGACGTCATCACCGAGAGCCGTTGCTGTATTCACCCCGTAAAGCGCCTGAAGCGCGGCGATGTCGAGAGCTCCCAACCCGCCCTGCTCTCCGTAGGCCGACGACCGGGGCGCCTGGTTCCACCCTGCATTATAGGACATGACCGTCCATAGGCCCTGGTTCAGGCCATCGGCGCCGAGATCGGAGGAAGAGCCTACTCCGGGAAATGCGGTCGCGTCCTCTCGCGTGCCGCCGTCGTGGGGATGGGCCAGGCCCATGCCGTGCCCGAGTTCGTGAATGACGGTGTAAAGACCGTCGCCGCCGACGCTTCGATTGCTCCACGAGAACACAAGGCTCGGGTTGAAATAGCCCCAGATCTGTCGCGCCGCCGGCAATTCGTGCGCGCCGAGAACACCGTTGCCGAGATCGGCCTTCCACCAGACGATGTTGGCGTCCGAGATAGACGAAGCCACCGAGAAGGTCAGCTTGGAGACACTTGCGATGAGCGATGTGGCATAGAGGAAGGTTTGTCTTTCACTCTGGTCCCACGCGATGGCGTCTTCGCTGCTGGACAGATATGCGCTTCCCCCATGCGGCCCGCGCGCGACGTCGAAATCGGCCTTTTGTCCGAAGTAAACCTTGACCGGCCCGCTCGCCACGTCCCACGCGGCTCCGCCCCAGATCAAGGCATCGACATAGGCACTTCCATAACCAGCACCGGGAACAGAAGTTCTTATCGTCGCCATGGCGCCACCAAAGATTGGCCCACCAGCGAAATCGTATCAGCAGTATTATTGTATAATATATCTCTGCTTGCGCTGCAGAATTTAAGGTTGGAAGTTCTATTCGTGAAGAATTTACATTATGAAAATTAGTATATCGACACAATCAATTCATAGGTAACCACTTAGATATTACGTTCCCCAAATGTGCCTGCAGCGAACTTGCCGGCTCTGAGGGAGGTGCGTTCTCAAAGTCGGCCAGACTGAACCGATCCAGCTATCAGGAACGCGGCCTGGCCGCGATCCATGTGAAGGATCGAGAGGCTGGGACGGTCACGTCCCGCTCGCAACGATAGGAGACGCGCCCGCCGACGGCGGACATCGGTTCTTGCCACGCGACACAAAAACCCGATCAGGTTTGACCCGGCCGCAATTTGTAGAAGATGTGCCTTCCGATCACGTCCATTTTTTTCAGGCTCTTTGCCCAGTAGGGACGGACGTAATCCGCGTGGTAGTGCGTCGAGCCACCGACTTCCGCGAGGTAGGTCTTGCCTTCGAGCACATCGCTGGCGATCCGCTTGGCGGATTCCCACGATTCCGGTTCGGTCACGCGCAGCGCCTTCCCCTCGCAAGCGAAGGTGAACTGGCAGGCGAGATGGCGGTGGCGGTTCTGATAGACGACACCGCAGATCGAGGTGGGATAAAGCCCGCTGCGCACGCGGTTCAGAACCACTTGCGCGACGGCGGCCTGTCCGTCGGGGGATTCGCTGCGCGCCTCGAAATAGACCGCCTCGGCGAGGCAACGTTGCTCCTTGCTGAGATTGTCCGGATCGATCAGATCGGCGTAGCGCGGACGCTCCATGTCGTCGTTTTTCGGGACGATGGTGCTGTCCGCTTTTCCATATTGGTCGAGGCGCGACGATTGCAGCGAGACCGGCGCGGCGGCGATCTCGATGGGCGTCGCCTCGATCGGAGCAGGCGTTGCAGATGACAGTGCCACAGCGCGCCTGACCGAGGGCGTTGTGGGGCTTGCCGCCGCGCCCGTCGACCCCGCTGCCGCCGCTACTGGCGATTGGACCGAAGTCGCTTGCCGCGTCGTGGTGAATTCGGGAGCCTGCCAGGGCTCGAAACCCTGCCGGTCCATGTCGGGCCCTTCGACCTTGCCCTCCATAAGAATGGTCGGCGGCAACAGGCGCTCGTCACGCCCGAAGAGCAGCCTGGTTCCGGTGTGACCGATCGCGGAGCGCAGCTCCACCGCGCGACGCGACAGGGTGGAGCGCGGCTCGACCACCGGGTTACCCTTGAGAGAGCGGTTGACTGACGGATACCCGATGCCCGCGTCGATTTTCAGGTCAGATCGCAGCGGCGGGGCGTTCAGGGATATGTCGCCCGGAAGATCGTAGTACGGCACATTGCGAAGGACGTCGCGACCGAGATCGAACTTTTCACCGGCGGACATTGCAATCTGCGGGATGAGCCTGGCCTCGGTCAAAGACGCCACGGGGCTGCGAGCCATGAAGCTGACACCGGAATGCACGTCGTTGCTGGCGGCGGCGGTGAACGAGACCAGCAATCCGGCCGCAAGCGCCCAGGGCGCCACAGTGGCGCAAATCCATCTTACCCGAGACCGACGATACCGACGACGCACGCGACTTCACACCTTGCCAGAACCCGTCTCTGGAGCCCTCGAAGAGAGACTCCGGCCCGGTATGGTTATCGCCGATTAAGGTTGATGGGCGGTTAAGAGGCGCTGCGACGCTCGGCCCTGCGCATGAGAGTGGCCGCCGTATCCGCGTCCGCCGGGAGAAATGTCTCGATGGCAAGCTCCGAAAGGGTGACGTCGATGGGCGTGCCAAACACCGTCGTCGTGCTGATGAAGGTCAGCTGGCCCTCAGCGGTCATGAGTTGGAGCGGCACGATGACAGCCGCATGATCCGGCTTCGCAATCGGTCCACGTGCTGCGCGGTCGGGGGTCGGATAGGCTGACAATTCCGCGATCAGGGCCTCCAGCACCGCATCCGCCGTCACATCGACCTGATGGCGCAGGCGCGCGACCAGGTGGTTGCGCCACTCGGAAAAATTGACGATGCGCCGGGCCATTCCTGCCGGATGCATGCTCAGGCGCAGCACGTTCACGGGTGGCTTCAGCAGGGCCGGATCAACGTCACCGATCAGCGCAAGCAACGCCTCATTCGCCGCGATCAGCGACCAATGCCGATCGACCGCCAGCGCCGGGTAGGGCTCATGTCCTTTCAGCACCAGATCGACCGCATGGCGCGCGCCTTCCAGCGCGGGATCATCCAGCGACCGTTGCGAGAAGACCGGCGCATACCCGGCAGCGACGAGCAGCAGGTTGCGCTCGCGCAACGGGATCTCCAGGCGCTCGGCGAGCAGCAGCACCATGTCGCGGCTGGGCTGCGAGCGGCCGGTTTCGAGAAAGCTCAGATGCTTGGTGGAGATGTCGGCCTCACAGGCGAGGTCGAGCTGGCTCATGCGGCGGCGCTGACGCCATTCGCGCAAATAATCGCCGACAGGTTTGGTCGCAGTGATCATGCGCAGACGATAACCCGACCAGCGGTCATGTTCCAATCACCTCGGAGGTAATCGACTTCGGCCCTCGGGCCGCTGGATCATGAGGGCCAAGGTCGATGGGTGATCCCTCGACCGTGAACCCGAGAGGACCCCGCCATGTCGACCATCCACCCCTCCCCGTTTCTTCGCCAGGCCTTGCTCGCCGACGCCACTACCAGCGCGGCTTGCGGATTGCTGATGCTGCTCGCAAGCAGCCCCTTAAGCGGCATCCTCGGCCTGCCGGAGGCGTTGTTGCGCCTCTCCGGCGCGGCGCTTCTGCCCTATGCCGCGCTCATCGCCTATCTCGGCCTGCGCGAGCAGATGCTCCGCCCCATCGTCTGGGCCGTCGTGATCGGCAACGTGATCTGGGCTGCGGACAGCGCCCTGCTTCTGGTGAGCGGCTGGGTCGAGCCGACGCGCGCGGGCTACGCCTTCGTGATCGCGCAGGCCTTGGTCGTTCTGATGTATGCGGAACTACAGGTCATCGGCCTGCGGCGCTCGACGGTCGCGACCGCCTGAATCGACAAGGCGAGCCTGTCCTCAAAACGGGCTCGCCTTGCAATCGCGAAAATCGTCAGAGGCTGCGTCCGTCGAAGGGGATGCGCGTAAGCTGCGAAAGCTCGACGCCTTCCACGCACCGCACATTGATCGCGATCATATCCTCGCCGTCGGGCCTCTTGCCTTCGCCGAACGGCGCGCCGCCGCAGGTCGAGCAGAACCGATGCCGGATCGCGTGTTTGTTGAAGGTGTAGGTGGAGAGATCATTCTCTCCACGCAGCACGTTCAGCGCCTCACGCGAGACGAAGGTCAGAAGATAGCCCCTCTGGCGACAGATCGAGCAATTGCACTCGACCACCTTTTCGATGTCAGCCTCGACCTCGAAAGCCACTTTGCCACAATGGCATGAGCCTTTGTGCAACATACGTCGCTCCTCTTTAAGCGAGACTTGCGGTTTTCTTTCCGAGTGCGGCTTGTGCGGCGGCGAGTCTGGCAATCGGCACGCGGTAAGGAGAACAAGAGACGTAATCGAGGCCCGCCGTTTCGCAGAACTGGATCGAGGCCGGATCGCCGCCGTGTTCGCCGCAGATGCCGAGCTTGATGTTGCCGCGCGTTTTCTTGCCGCGCTCGGCCGCAATCGTGATCAATTCGCCGACGCCTTCCTGGTCGATGGTGACGAACGGGTCGGCGGGAAGGATGCCCTTCTGCGTATACGCCCCGAGGAACGACGCCGCGTCGTCGCGCGAGATGCCGAGCGCCGTCTGCGTCAGGTCGTTGGTGCCGAACGAGAAGAACTCGGCCGATTGCGCGATGTCGCCGGCGCGCAAAGCGGCGCGCGGCAATTCGATCATCGTGCCGACTTGATACTCGATGGTAACGCCCGCTTCCTTCATCACCGCCGCCGCCATGGCGTCGATGCGCGCTTTCACCAGATCGAGCTCAGCCTTCGTCATGACCAGCGGCACCATGACCTCGGGCACCACCGGCTGGCCGGTCGCCCTGGCTGCTTCCACCGCCGCCTCGAAGATGGCGCGGGCCTGCATCTCGGCGATTTCCGGGTACGCGATGGCGAGGCGCACGCCGCGGAAGCCCAACATCGGGTTGAACTCATGCAGCTCGGTCGCGCGACGCTTGAGCTTCTCGGGCGAGGCGTTCATCGCCTTCGCTACCTCCTGCAACTCCTCTTCCGTATGCGGCAGGAATTCGTGCAGCGGCGGATCGAGCAGACGGATCGTGACCGGCAAGCCGCTCATGATCGTGAAGAGTTCGGCGAAGTCCGCCCGCTGCATCGGCAGGAGCTTGGCCAGAGCCGCGCGGCGGCCCGCCTCGTCGTCGGAGAGGATCATCTCGCGCACCGCGATGATGCGGTCGCTGTCGAAGAACATGTGCTCCGTGCGGCACAAGCCGATGCCTTCCGCGCCAAATGAACGCGCTGTGCGGGCATCGAGCGGCGTCTCCGCGTTGGCGCGCACCTTCATGCGGCGCACCTTGTCGGCCCAGCCCATCAGGGTCGCGAACTCGCCCGACAGTTCCGGCTGCAGCATCTTCACCTGGCCCAGCAGCACCTGCCCGTTGCCGCCATCGACGGTGATGACATCGCCCTTCTTCAGGGTTTGCCCTGCAACGGTCAGAGTCTGCGCCTTGTAGTCGACGCGGATCGAGCCCGCGCCGGAAACGCAGGGCTTGCCCATGCCGCGCGCCACCACGGCCGCGTGCGAAGTCATGCCGCCGCGCGTGGTGAGAATGCCCTCGGCCGCGTGCATGCCGTGAATGTCTTCCGGCGAGGTTTCGACACGCACCAGAATGACCTTGCGGTTCGCCTTCTTCGCCGCTTCAGCGTCGTCGGAGGAAAACACGATCTCGCCGCAGGCAGCACCGGGCGAGGCCGGCAGCCCCGTCGCCAGAACCTTGCGCTCGGCCTTCGGATCGATGGTCGGATGAAGCAGTTGGTCGAGGGCTGCGGGCTCGACGCGCGTCACCGCTTCTTCCTGCGTGATCAATCCCTCGGAGGCGAGCTCCACCGCGATGCGAAGCGCGGCTTTCGCCGTGCGCTTTCCATTGCGGGTCTGGAGCATCCAGAGCTTGCCCTTCTCGACCGTGAATTCCATGTCCTGCATGTCACGGTAATGCTTTTCGAGAATGCCGTAGATGCGCACCAGCTCGTGATACGCGTCCGGCATGGCGCGCTCCATCGAGGGCTTGTTGGAGCCCGACGCGACGCGCGCATTCTCGGTGATGTCCTGCGGCGTGCGGATGCCCGCCACCACGTCCTCTCCTTGGGCGTTGATGAGGAACTCGCCGTACAGTTCCTTCTCGCCGGTCGAAGGATTGCGGGTGAAGGCGACGCCGGTAGCCGAGGTCTCACCCATATTGCCGAACACCATCGCCTGCACGTTCACCGCCGTGCCCCAGCTTGCCGGGATGGCGTGAAGCTCGCGGTACTTGATGGCGCGGTTGTTCATCCAGGAGCCGAACACCGCCCCGATCGCGCCCCACAATTGCTCATGCGGGTCCTGCGGGAAGGGCTTGCCGAGTTCCTTCTCGACGATCGCCTTGTAGTGCGGAATCAGCGCCTTCCAGTCGTCGGCGGACAAATCCGTGTCGAGGGTGTAGCCCTTGCGGTCCTTGTAGGTGTCGAGGGTTTCTTCGAAATGGTGGTGGCCGATGTCGAGCACCACGTTCGAATACATGGTGATGAAGCGGCGGTACGAGTCATAGGCGAAACGCACGTCGCCCGCCCCTTTAGCAACGGCCTCGACCGTCACGTCGTTGAGGCCGAGATTGAGCACCGTGTCCATCATGCCCGGCATCGAGGCTCGCGCGCCCGAGCGCACCGAGACCAAAAGCGGATTGGCCGCGTCGCCGAAGGTGCGGCCCGTCAGACGCCCGACGAAGGTCAGCGCCTTCGCGACCTGATCCTTGAGCTCCTGCGGATAGGCATGGCCGTGATCGTAATAATAGGTGCAGACTTCCGTCGTGATCGTAAAACCGGGCGGAACCGGCAAGCCCAGATTCGACATCTCGGCGAGATTGGCGCCCTTGCCGCCCAGCAGGTTTTTCAGGCCCGCCTCACCCTCAGCCTTGCCGTCACCGAAGGAATACACCCACTGCGTCATCGCTCGACCCTTTGGCTTTTATGCCCGTGCTGCGGCACGGGTGCTGGCTTGAAGCATGCCGAACCAAAACGCAAGCTGAACGGCCAAGGTTCCGTTGTTTTCAAAATGCATTGAATTTCCGGCAAACTAAGGGTTTGTGCCGGTGATCAGGCATTTTCCGGCGATCTCTCGGGCGCGCCGAAGGTGTCTGAGTTTTTTGAGAAATTCACGATGCGCGCGGTTCAAGCGCGGACCGTGCCCCTCCCCCTTGTGGGGAGGGCCGTGGTGGGGGTGAGAGCGCCACACGCGAATCCAGCAACGCGCCACGGACCCGCCATCCGAAAACAAAAATGGCCGGGACATGCCCAGCCATTCGAATTCATCCAACGCGTCGGAGGGTTAGACTCGGTAGCGCCCATTGCGCTTTACATAAACCGTCGTGCCGACCGGAACGCGCTCGTAGAGATCGACGACGTCCTCGTTCAGCATGCGCACGCAGCCAGAGGACATCTGCTCGCCGATGCTCCAGGGTTCGTTGGTGCCGTGGATGCGGAAGAGGATGTCCGCGCCGTTCTGATGCAGATAGAGGGCACGCGCGCCGAGCGGATTGTCGAGCCCGGCCTCGCGGTAGCGCGGCAGGTCCGGCTTGATGCCGACCATGGTCTTGGTGGGTGACCAGGCGGGCCAGACGCCCTTGCGACCAACCGAGGCGATGCCCTTCCAGGAAAAGCCCTGCTTGCCGACGCCGACCCCGTAGCGCACGGCCTTGCCCTCGGGCTCGACGAGATAGAGGAAACGCTCGTCGATATCGACCACGATGCTGCCCGGCTTCTCGCCGCCCTTGTACTCGACCGTCTGGCGCTCGTATTTCGGGTCCATCTTGTTGCGATCGACCAGCGGCACATCGAACGGCTTGTCGGGAATGGAGCCGATATACCAGCCGGAATCATCCGTGGAGGCGACCTCGAAAGGCTGGGGCGCTTGCGCGGTTTGGCAGGCAGCAAGCGGCGCGCCCAACAGAGCAACGAGGAGGAGTCGGCGGAGCATCATGGCAGTCCCGGGGGAAGTAACGGAGTTGCCGCTTGCCTAACGCGAAGCTGGCGGCATGGCTGTGCCCATCATGCAACAGCCATACCGGAAATGCTTCTTAGCCTTCGATCCGCGAAAAATCCGCTACGCTGCGCGTTGCCTCGCGGATGGCGTTGAGGAGCTTGAGACGGTTCTCGCGCAGGGCCGGATCCTCCGCATTGACCGTGACCTTGTCGAAAAACGCGTCCACAGCCGGGCGAAGTTCGGCAAGCGCCTTCATCGCGCCCTCGAAATCCTCCTTGCTCACATGTTCGCGAGCATGGCGGGAGGCAGCCTCCAGAACCTCGAAAAGAACCTTCTCTTCGGGCAGGCCGCGCTCATGGATGAGTTCGCGATTCGGCTCGCCGTCGTAAGCCTTGCCGTCCTTCTTCTCCTCGATACGCAGGATGTTCGCCGCGCGGCGAAATCCGGCGAGAAGGTTCGTGCCGTCTTCCGTATCGAGGAAGCGCCCGAGCGCCTCGACGCGGCGGACGATCATGAGCAGGTCGTCCTGGCCTTCGAGCGCGAACACGGCGTCGATGAGATCATGCCGCGCGCCTTGATCGCGGAGATAGACTTTGAGGCGGTCGGCGAAGAAGGAGAGGAGGTCCTCCGAGATTGAAGCTTTCATCCTTTCAGGGAAAGTGGCGAACTTCTCGCCAGCACTTAACCCCTCAGGCGTGTCAACAAACTTAGTTTTGAACTCTATAGTATCCTTGCTGAGGTGACGGACGAAAACGTCAGCTAGCCCCAGTCTAAAATCATTCTCCAAAGCTAGCCTAATCACACCCAACGCCGCGCGGCGCAGCGCGTACGGGTCCTTCGATCCCGTCGGCTTTTCATCAATCGCCCAGAAGCCCACGAGCGTGTCGATCTTGTCCGCCAACGCCACAGCAACCGACACAGGATCGGTCGGCACGCGGTCGGAGGGGCCGAGCGGTTTGTAGTGCTCCTCGATGGCGGCGGCGACGCTCAGGTCCTCGCCCTGCAGCGTCGCGTAATAGCGCCCCATCAGGCCCTGCAATTCGGGGAACTCGCCAACCATTTCGGTGACGAGATCGGCCTTGGCGAGACGCGCGGCGCGCTCAGCCAAAGCGGGCTCAGCGCCGACGATGGGCGCGAGCTCTTTCGCCAAAGCGGCGATGCGCTCCACGCGCTCGTATTGCGTTCCGAGCTTTTCGTGGAAGACGATGCTCTTCAGCTTTTCCAGCCGGTCTTCGAGCTTCGTCTTCTGGTCGGTCTCCCAGAAGAACTTCGCGTCGGAGAGACGGGCGCGCACCACGCGCTCGTTGCCGCCGACAATCGTCTTGCCGCCGTCCTTCGCGATGAGGTTCGACGTCAGCAGGAACTTGTTGGCGAGTTTGTCGGTGCGCGGGTCGCGCAGCACGAAACACTTCTGGTTGGCGCGGATGGTGGTGCGGATCACCTCCGGCGGGATGCCCAAAAAGGTTTCGTCGAACGAACCCATCAGCACCACGGGCCATTCGACGAGGCCCGCGACCTCTTCGAGCAGGCCCTCATCCTCGACGAGTTCCAGCCCCTGCGCGAAAGCGAGGTCCTTGGCGTCGTGCAGGATGATGTCCTTGCGGCGGTCGGCATCGAGCACGACCTTCGCGCGTTCCAGCGCCACGACGTAATCGTCGAAGCGCTTCACACGGATCGGGCCGGGGGCCATGAAGCGATGGCCATAGGTGATGTCGCCCGCGACGATGCCGTCAACCTGGAACCGGACCACTTCCGGCTCCTCCGTCTCAGGCCCAAAGGTGCAGACGATAGACTGCAGCGGGCGCACCCAGCGCAATGCGCCGGGCTCGGTGGAAGCCGCGCCCGAACGCATGGATTTCGGCCACGGGAAGGTCTTGATGATCTGCGGCAGGATCTCGGCGAGCACGTCCTGCGTCGGCAGGCCAGGCTTTTCGATGATCGCGACGTAGAACTCGCCCTTTTTCGGATCGGTCTCGATCTTCGCCTGGTCGAGCGAGGTCAGCCCCGCCCCTTTCAGGAAGCCCTGGACCGCCGCCTCCGGCGCGCCGACGCGGGGACCTTTGCGCTCCTCGCGCACATCCTGGCCCTTCACGGGCAGGCCGACGATGTTGAGCGTCAGGCGGCGCGGCGTCGCGAAGGCCTGCGCGCCCTCATAGACGAAGCCGCGCTCCACCAGCGCATCGGTCACAAGCTTCTTCAAATCCTCCGCCGCACGCCGTTGCATCCGGGCGGGGATTTCTTCGGAAAAGAGTTCGAGGAGAAGATCGGGCATGGGAATGTTCAGTGCTTGAGTGAAGGGAGGGTGCGGTCAGCCTGTCGGTCAGGCGGAAGCGCCTCCCCCCTCTGTCTTCAGCCAAGCCGCGCCGCAGGCCTTCGCCAGTTCGCGGACGCGCAGGATGTAGCTCTGGCGTTCGGTGACCGAGATCACGCCGCGGGCATCGAGCAGGTTGAAGACGTGGCTTGCCTTGATGCACTGGTCGTAGGCCGGCAGTGCCATGAGGTGGCGGCTATCGTTCGAACCCGGCTTCGGCTCGCCGTCCTCCAGATACTTGCGGCAGGCGGCCTCCGCGTCGCGGAAATGGCGGAACAGCATTTCGGTATCGGCATATTCGAAATTGTGCCGCGAATATTCCTGCTCGGCCTGCAGGAACACGTCGCCGTAGGTGACCTTCTTGTCGCCTTCAAGCCCGTTGAAGTTGAGGTCGTAGATCGACTCGACGCCCTGCAGATACATGGCAAGGCGCTCGAGGCCGTAGGTCAGCTCGCCCGCGACCGGCGCAACCTCGAAACCCGCGACCTGCTGGAAGTAGGTGAATTGCGACACTTCCATGCCGTCGCACCAGCATTCCCAACCCAGACCCCAGGCACCGAGTGTCGGGCTCTCCCAATCGTCCTCCACGAAGCGGATGTCGTGGATGCCGGTGTCGATGCCGATGGCCTCCAGCGACTTCACGTAAAGGTCCTGGATGTTCGGCGGGTTCGGCTTCAGGATCACCTGAAACTGGTAATAATGCTGCAGCCGGTTCGGGTTCTCGCCATAACGCCCGTCCTTCGGGCGGCGCGAGGGCTGCACATAGGCCGCGCGCCAGGGCTTGGGGCCGAGCGCCCGCAAGGTGGTCGCCGGGTGGAACGTGCCCGCGCCCATTTCCATGTCGTAGGGCTGCATGATGACGCAACCCTGCTCGGCCCAATAGCGCTGAAGCGTGAGAATCAGCCCCTGGAAGGAGCGCGCAGGATTCATATGCGCGGGTTCGCTCGTCATGTCGGCGTCCGATGATTGAAGATTTCAGCCGAACCCTTGTGACGCGGGGCGGCTCAAGTCAAGCGTGAGAGGACATGGCCCCCTGCCGTCATTCCCGAATGACAGCAGGAATACTTATAGCCCCAACCGCGCCCAAGCGGCGCGGTCCTCGATCACCCCGAGGGCCTCGGCCGGATCGAACAGACTGCTCTGGCTGAAAGAGCGGCGACCGAAGAGGCGGCCGAACAGGGCCGGACGCGGCGGCTCGATCATGCGCAGCTGAACCGCCTCGCCGAAGCGCTGGCGCAAAACCGAGCGAATATCGCCCAAACCGTCGACGAGGCCGAGCTCCACCGCTTCCGCGCCAACCCAGAAGGCTCCGGAGAAGAGGTCGCCGTTGTCCTCCTTCAGCTTCCCGCCACGGCGAGATCGGACGAGCTTGACGAAAACCTCATGGATGCGACGCTGGAGATCCTCCAGGCGCTCCACATCCGTGGGGTTTTCAGGCCGGAACGGGTCGAGCATCGCCTTCTTCTCACCCGCCGTATGGACGCGGCGCTCGATGCCGAAGCGTTCGATGAGCTTGTCAAACCCGAAGCTGGCCGAAACGACGCCGATCGAGCCGACGATGGAGGCCGGATCCGCGAAAATCTCATCCGCCGCGCAGGCGATCATGTAGCCGCCGGAGGCCGCCGCATCCTCCACGAAGGCGAAGACGGGGAGCTTTTTTTCCTCGGCATGATCGCGGATGCGCTTGAAAATCAGGTGGGATTGCGCCGCCGAGCCGCCCGGCGAGTTGATGACGATGGCCACCGCCCGCGCGCCGGACACTGAAAAAGCCCGCTCCAGCACCGGCGCGGCGGTCGACACCGCGAGCCCGGCCCGAAACGGAAGGATCGAGCCGATCGGCCCCGCGAGACGCACGACCGGCACCAGCGGGTGATGCGCCCGGAAGCGGGGAGGAAGAAGGAACTGCAGGCGATCCGGCAGCATCGCGGAGAGGGAAATGGGAATCATCAGTCCCATGTAGTGCGGGCCAGGGACCTTCCCAAGATGAACGTTCCTTTAGGGAATGGGTCGGATTGCGTTCAGTT
The DNA here is from genome assembly GCF_015694465.1 of Microvirga alba. GTDB lineage: Bacteria > Pseudomonadota > Alphaproteobacteria > Rhizobiales > Beijerinckiaceae > Microvirga > Microvirga alba. The sequence goes on along the minus strand of NZ_JADQDO010000001.1, from coordinate 94,202 downwards.
AAGTCTCCCTAAACTCTCAATCCTGGATAACGGCCCTGCCGATAGGGTGTTGCATCGCACCCGGCGGCCCGGAATTGAGGAGAGAGTCATATGCGCAAAATTCTTTTCGGCTTTGTTGGACTAGCCGCCCTGGGGCTGGGCTCCCTGGCTTCGCAGCCTGCCTCGGCCCAGCCTTATCAGCCGGGCTATGGGCGATATGATCATCGTCCGCCGGGGGCCTATGGCCGTCCGCATTATCGGCGCCCCCCCGGCCATTACCGCCCGGCCTATGTCGCCCCGCGCTGCTGGACGCGCATGCAGCGTTACTGGAACGGCTTCGTGTGGGTCCAGCGTCCGGTTCGCGTCTGCCGCTGACACACCGTTTTTATCGCGAGATCACGGGCGCCTTCGGGGCGCCCGTTTTTCATGGGAGAGTGACCTCGCCCCGGTGAAGCGCCTCGGCGTGAGGGGTGAACCGGCCGTCCGCACCGTTCAGAATGACCGGCGACAGAACGCTTAAGGGAGCGCGGCTGCCCTTTACCGCCGAGAGCAGCACGCGGATCGCGGGCTGATCGGCGCTCGGGTGAACGAAGCGCAGTTCGACGCCGCCGAGGCCCTTCCCGAGGGCCGACAGACAATCGGCCGTGCGGTCGGCGCGATGAATGACGACGAGCCGTCCCTTCGGCTTGAGCAAGCCGATGCAGGCCTTCATCCAGGCCTCGAGCCCGCCTTCGGGCAACGCATGGGCGGCGGCGCGGCGCGTATCGGGCGAGATCCGTGCCCGCCCCTCTTCAAGGAAAGGCGGGTTGGTGAGAACCAGATCGGCGCGCTCGGGAAACACGCCAGCATCCGGCCAGGACGAGCGGTCCAAAAGGTCCGCGACCGCCACATGGGCGTTGACCTGATTGAGATTGCCGTTCCGGCGACAGAGTTCGGCCAGAACAGGGTCACGCTCGACGAAGACGAGATGCGCGGCCCTCTCCCGCGCCGCCACCATCAGGCCGACCGCGCCGGTCGCAGCGCCGGCATCGACCACCACGTCGCCCGGTTTGACGGGAGCGGCGGCGGCAAGCAGGACCGCATCCGTCCCGGCGCGGTGTCCCTTTGCCGGTTGGAGCAGCCGAACCCGCCCGCCAAGGAGCGAATCGGCCGTCGTCTCAACCATGCCGCAGCTCGGCTGCATGGCCAGCGTCCCGGATCAGGCGGCGGGCCTGGGCGGCATGATCGTCAGGAACCAGGATCCGGCGCGGAAAAGCACCAATCATCCCCTCCAGGGAGCTGATATGCGTATCCGCAACGAGAACAGGGATATTGGCGTTCTCCAACAAGGATTGTAGGAAGCCGATCAGAACGAGATCGTTGGTGCGGACGATTTCGACCATCGGGTCCTGGTTCCTTTCCGGCAATCTCTTGCGTTGCAGCATGGAAAGCATCATGCCACGGTGTCTTTCTGTTCCTACCGGCTCTATCGGCCGGCAACCCGGGTTTGAGGCGTGGGCGTCGTCGTTCCTTTCGAAGAGAAGCATCCCGAGAAGAATGCAAGCATCGAGAGGCTCGTCTCTCTTGTGACCTCGGACATGGAGCGGGTCAATGCGATGATCCTGTCGCGCACGGGATCCGACGTCACCATGATCCCGGAAGTGGCAAACCATCTCATCTCGTCGGGCGGCAAACGTCTTCGCCCCATGCTGACCCTCGCGACGGCGGACCTGTCGGGTTACCGGGGTGACGGCCACGTGAAGCTCGCCGCAAGCGTCGAGTTCATGCACACCGCCACCCTCCTCCACGACGATGTGGTGGACGAGAGCGACATGCGCCGGGGAAAGATCGCCGCACGCATCAAGTGGGGCAACGAGGCGAGCGTCCTCGTGGGCGATTTCCTTCTCGGCCAGGCCTTCCGCATGATGGTGGAGGTGGGCTCCTTGCGCGCCCTCGACATCCTGTCCGCTGCCGCCACCGTGATCGCGGAAGGCGAGGTGATGCAGCTTGCTGCCGCCAAGAACACGGAGACGACCGAGGACGAGTACCTCGCCGTCATCCGCGGCAAGACGGCGGAACTCTTCGCCGCCGCTTGCGAAGTCGGCCCGGTCATCGGGGAGCGTCCCAAGGCGGAGCAGACCGCCTGCCGCTCCTACGGCATGAATCTCGGCATCGCCTTCCAGCTCATCGACGATGCGCTGGATTATGGCGGCAAGGCCGCGAACCTGGGCAAGAACGTCGGCGACGATTTCCGCGAGGGCAAGATCACCCTTCCGGTGGTCCTGTCTTTCCGCCGGGGCTCGGGCGAAGAGCGTGCCTTCTGGAAGCGGGTTCTCGAACGGGGCGAAATCGAGGACAACGATCTCGACCAGGCCATCGCCATCATGCGCCGCCATCGGGCACTGGAAGACACCGTCGAGCGCGCCCGCCATTACGGCGCCATGGCGCGGGACGCTCTGGCCCTGTTCCCGAACGGCCCGATGAAGCAGGCCCTGCTGGATACGGTCGATTTCTGCATCGCCCGGGCCCATTAAGCTCACCTTTTCACCCAACAAGAGCGTTCTCCGCAACGAACGCGCTGTCGCGGCACGAATCCGATTCCGCGCCAAAGCGCGCCCTTTAGCGCGTGAAGTCGGGCCAAGGCGCGCGATTACGTTACATTTTTCTCCCATATTCTCGCAGAATAGGCCTTCCTTCTCTTTCGTGTCGTTCTTTTAAAAGAACGTTTTAATTGACAGGGAAGAACCGGAATGTCACTGTATCCCTGCTCCCGGACGGTTTTCGACCGGTCGGAAGCCGCGGTGATTTGAGACGAGCAGCTTGCGCCGCGTCATCAAACGCTAAAGCGCCACGGAGCGTAACCCGCCTCGTGGTTCACAGGATCGATGTGCCATGACGCGCCTTATCCCACAGATGCCGACATCCCAGACGAGCCTGATGCTTGCACCGACCAGCGGGTGTTGTCGCCTCACGGCGTAATCCTTCCCTCTCCCGTCCTGAACCACATGCCCGGCTTTGCTCAGTCGCGGACGAACTTTGCCTGAAAGGTCTCATCATGTTCGATTTCACCCGTCGCACCCTTCTGTCCGCGTCCTTCGCCCTTGGGGCGGCGCTCGCGACCACGCTCCCGGCCGCGGCCGACCAGACCATCAAGGTCGGCGTCATGTCCGGCGCAGAAGAGGACGTGGCACAGGTCGTCAAGAAGGTCGCGGCCACCAAGGGCTTGACCGTGCAGCTCGTTCCCTTCTCGGACTACGCGCTCGTCAACGAGGCGCTCGCTCGTGGCGATCTCGACGCCAATGCGTTCCAGCACAAGCCCTATCTCGATGCGCAGATCGCGGCGCGGGGATACAAGATCGTGCCTGTCGGATTCACCTTCGTGCAGCCGATCGGGCTTTACTCGAAGAAGGTGAAGGCCGTCGCCGATCTGCCGAAGGGCGCGAAGGTCGGCATTCCGAACGATCCGAGCAATGGTGGCCGCGCGCTGAACCTTCTGGCCGCGCAAGGCCTCATCAAGCTGAAAGACGGCAAGGGTCTCTCGCCAAGCCTTCTCGACATCGCCGAGAATCCGAAGGGCATTCAATTCTCCGCGCTCGACGCAGCCCAACTGCCGCGCGCCCTGCCGGATCTCGACGCCGCCGTGATCAACACCGATCACGCAGTCAATGCCGGCCTCGACATCCGCAAGGACACGATTGCCGTCGAGAAGCGGGAGGGCAATCCTTACGCGAACTTCATCGCCGCCCGTCAGGGCGACGAAAACCGCGCGGAAGTGAAGACCTTCGTCGCGTCCTACCAGTCGCCTGAAGTCTCAGCCTTCCTCGACACCCGCTTCAAGGGCGCCATCATTCCGGCGTGGTAAGACGCGTGAAAGCGCTAGAATAATCGAGCCGGGCCACTTGGATGGTCCGGCTTTCTCGTTAGCGAAGGCTCGTCGCCCTCACCCACCATTCCGGCTTCTGGCGCGCAATCCGCTTCGCCGCAGCCGCAGCGACCTCGCAGTTATCGTAGAGCCCGAACACCGTCGCCCCAGAGCCCGACATGCGTGCCAGTCGGCAACCGTTGGTGCCGGCGACGCGCTTGAGCGCCTCGGCAATGATCGGCTGAACCGTACAGGCGGGCGGCTCGAGATCGTTGCGCGCCGCCTTCAGGGCACGCGACAGTGAATCCGCCGAGTATGTCTCAATGTCCGGGTGGCTCGCACCGGCAAGGCTTTGCCCGGTCTTCAATCCAAGAGACTGGAAGACGGCGGGCGTCTCGACGGGAACGCGGGGATTGACCAGGACAGCAAAGAGACGCGGCAGATGCAGCACAGGGCCGAGTTTTTCCCCGACGCCCCGCATCATGCGCGCCCTCGGCTCAAGGCAAACCGGCACATCCGCGCCCGTCAGCCGAGCCGCCTCCCTCAATGCCGGATGCGACGGAGGCATTCCATTCAGACGCGCGAGAAGTCGCAACGCCGCCGCCGCATCGGAGGATCCTCCACCGATCCCGGCAGCAACCGGCAAACGCTTCGTCAAATGAAATGTCCCGATCCGCAGCCCTGGAACGCGTTCGGTAAGAAGACGTGCAGCCTTCAGGACGAGGTTGTCGGCATCGCTTCCGGCAAACGGCGCGGTCGGACCTTCCACCGTCAGGGAGAGCCTCTCGCCAGGTTCAAGCCGCAAATCGTCGCCGGTGCCCGCAAACGCCACGAGGCTTTCCAGCTCGTGATAACCGTCCTCCCGCCGCCCCAGCACGTGGAGCGTCAGGTTGATCTTGGCGGGAGCGCGCGTGGAAAGTGGTTGAGGCATGGGGACTCCATGCCTCAGACAAAGGGCAATGGGAAGGGTGGAGTCTGCGCGCCCTTCACCTCTCCCGGATGGAGAGGGAGTTCGTCGCGCTTATCCGCTACCCCCCGCTTTGCTTCGGAGCGTCCGTCGTCACGCCATCGACGGCGGGCTTTGCCTCGTCGTCCATGCCTTTGTCGATCTTCTTGAGAATTTTGACGAGATCCTCTTGGTCGGGGTTCGAATCCTTGGCGTGGTTCCACTGGAACTTCGCCTCGAGCTTGCGCCCGACCTTCCAATAGGCATCGCCGAGATGGTCGTTGATGACCGGATCGCCGGCCTTCAGTTCCACCGCCTTCTCAAGCTCGCGCACGGCATCGGGGTAGCGGCCCATGCGGTAATAGGCCCAGCCGAGTGAATCAATGATCATGCCGTCGCGGGGTGCGAGCTCCACCGCGCGGGTGAGCATCTTGAACGCCTCGTCGATCTTCATGTTCTGATCGACCCACGAATAAGCGAGGTAGTTCAGCACCTGCGCCTTGCCCGCGGGCTGGGTATCCGGGACCAGCTCCATGGCCTTCTTCAGGTCGGCCTCGCCCTTCTCCCACTGCTTCGAGCGCTCGTAGGACGTGCCGCGATAAAAGAAGAGAATCCAGTGACCGCGATCGGGCTTGCCGATCAAATCGATCGCCTTGCTGTAGGTTTCGGCCGCTTCCGCGAATTGCTTGCGTGAACGCTGGACATTGCCGAGCGCCATCACGACCTCGACGTCGTCGGGACGCTCCTTCATGAGGGTCTGAAGGTGGTTCGCCGCGTCGTCGCCCCGGCCCAGCAACTCGAGGTTCTGACCGATGGCGATGTCGGCGCTCGCCCGCACCGGCGCATCCTTGGGCACGCGGGTAAAGACGTCGTTCGCCCGATCATACTGTTTCAGGCGCTCATAGATGTCGCCCAGCGTGACGAGGGCGAGCGAATGGCCCGGATCGAGATCGAGGCCAAGCCGCAGATAGATGATCGCGGTCAGCTCGTCGCTCTGGCTGCTGCCGACGACGCCGAGTCCATAGAGCAATTCTGCGGCGCCCTGCTGCGGCGTGGTGATCGCGGGCAGTAGGGGTTTACCTTGGTTCAAGGTCGCCATGGCGGCGCGCACGACGGGATGACGGGGCACCACTTCGTCGAAGGATTTGTAGAGCGCCAGCGCCTCGTCCCGACGGCCGCGCTTGGCCAGGAAGCGGGCATAGGCGTCGACCACCTGGAGCGTATTGCGCTCGCCCTCATAGGCGGCCTTGAAGCGCTTTTCCGCCTCGCTCGGGTTGCCCGTGACATCCGCGATCAGGGCAGCGTGATATTCGCGAAACTGGTTGAAGACGCGCTCGTTCTTCAGCTTGTCGACGGTTGCCAGCGCCTGTTTGCCGTCCTTTGAGCCCGCATAGGCCCAGGCGGCGAGAAGCGTCGCGGTCAGATCCGCACTCCGCCCCCGCGCGCTCCGGGTCAGGCGTGCGCGGGCATCGGCGTATTTCTGCGCCTTGAGGGCACGGACGCTCAAGGCGAACTGGGCCAGGTTGTTCGAACCGTCGCGGCCAGCCAGACGCTCGGCGGCGCGATACGCCTCGGGCATTGAGCCGTTGGCCATAAAGGCCACGAATGCCCGCTCCAGCAATTCCTGATTGCGGGGATCCTCTTGTATCGCCTCGCGGAAAAAGATCGTCGCCGCCGCCGTGTCGCGCGCTGTGCCCGCGACGTAAGCCGACAGGAAGTTACCCTCGAGGCTCGCCGCCGGCTTCAGGGTCTCGCTCGAATCCGTATTGACCGCGAAGGCAGGCGCAGCCAGCAGGCCGGCCACCGAAAATACAAGCGCGGGCAGGCCCTTACGGACCGAAGGCAATCTCAAGGTGGGCACGAAGCGCGGCTCCAATCATCGCAACATCTCGGGGGACAGGGAGATGTGCGCCAAATCAGGCCGGAGAATGGCGTTTCCCCGGCGCGGCGGCAAGGGGAACGTCGCGCCAGATCGACTTCTCGTAAAGAAATTATGAGCGGGTCTTTGCCGCATGGTGCGCGCGCCGCCAACCCTTCGCCCGGTGCCCAACCGTCACCCCGACCCGTTTAAAGGGCCCGGAATGACAGGGAACGGAGCAAAGCGCCCTCACATATTGACGTAATTCGGCCCGCCACCGCCTTCCGGCGTGACCCAGTTGATGTTCTGGTTCGGGTCCTTGATGTCGCAGGTTTTGCAATGGACGCAGTTCTGCGCATTGATCTGGTAGCGCACCCCGTCCTCGCTCTCGACCCATTCGTAGACGCCCGCCGGACAGTAAAGCTGCGAAGGACCACCGTAGGTATCGTGTTCCGACTTCTTCTGCAGCTGCGGGTCCTTCACCTTCAGATGCGGCGGCTGGTCTTCCTCGTGGTTGGTGTTCGAGAGAAACACCGAGGACAGCTTGTCGAAGGTGAGAACGCCATCGGGGCGGTCGTATTTGAGCGGCGTCACCTCCGCGAGCGGTAACAGGCACTCATAATCGGCCTTGCCGTGCTTCAGGGTGCCGAAGGGCGACCAGCCGAGGAGCTGGTTCATCCACATGTCGAGGCCGCCGAGCGCCACGCCGAGCGCCGTGCCGAACTTCGACCAGAGCGGCTTGACGTTGCGCACACGCTTGAGATCCGCGCCGATGGCGGTGGAGCGCCATGATTTCTCGTAGGACGAGATCTCGTCATGGGCCCGGCCCGCCTGCAGCGCCTCGAAGACGTGATCGGCGCAGAGCATGCCGGACAGGATCGCGTTATGGCTGCCCTTGATGCGCGGCACGTTCACAAAGCCCGCGCTGTCGCCGACCAGGCAGCCGCCGGGGAAGGACAGGCGCGGCACCGATTGCCAGCCGCCTTCCATGATGGCGCGCGCACCATAGCCGATGCGCTTTCCACCCTCGAACACGTCGCGGATCATCGGATGCGTCTTGAAGCGCTGGAATTCGTCGAAGGGCGAGAGAGTGGGATTCTTGTAGTTGAGGTGGACCACGAAGCCGACGGAGACGAGGTTGTCGTCGAAATGGTAGAGCCAGGAGCCGCCGCCCGTGTCGTTCTGGAGAGGCCAGCCCATGGAATGGCGCACCAGGCCGGGGCGGTGCTTCTCCGGCTTGACCTGCCACAGCTCCTTGATGCCGATGCCGTATTTCTGGTGGTCGCTGTTCTGGTTGAGCTTGAACCTCTCGACCATCTGCTTGGTCAGCGAGCCGCGCGCGCCTTCCGCGAAGATCGTGTACTTGGCGCGCAGCTCCATGCCGCGGGTATAATTGGCGTTGGGCTCGCCGTTGCGGTCGATGCCCATGTCGCCGGTCGCGATGCCCACGACCTTGCCGTCCTCGACGAGGACCTCGGAGGCCGGGAACCCGGGATAGATCTCGACGCCCAGCTCCTCGGCCTTGCGGCCGAGATAGCGGGCGACATTGCCGAGCGACCCGACGAAATTGCCGTGGTTGTCCATCAGCTTCGGCATGAGCAGGTTCGGCATCCGCATGCCGCCGGCCGGACCGAGGTAGAGGAATTCGTCGCCTGTCACCTGCGTCTTGAGCGGACGGTCGGGATCGGTGCGCCAATCCGGCAGCAACCGGTCGAGACCGCTGGGATCGATCACCGCGCCGGAGAGGATGTGCGCGCCGACCTCGGAGCCCTTCTCCACCACCACGACGGAAACGTCCGCGCCCGCCTCGGCGGCGTCCTGCTTGAGCCGGATCGCGGTTGCCAAGCCCGCAGGACCTGCGCCGACGATGACGACGTCGAACTCCATCGACTCACGAGCGGGCAGATCCATGGTCTTCTCCTGATACGCGGTGGAACGCTTCAAGGGACAGATAGTTCACATGTGAACCATCTCGATGATCTTCGCAAGTTTCCTTACCGGAAAGATTGGAAGAGTTTCATTTGAGGGAAAAACGATCGACGGCAAGGGCGTTCAGCGCTGCGTTATCGAGTTGTCCACTCCTCTCGGTCGGCTTACATACGCTTCATGCACGATCTCTCCCCCCACCGCGATGCGTTGATGGCGCTGCTCGACTTCCACGTCGAGGCAGGGGTGGATCTTGCCCTCGACGAGACGCCCCATAACCGCTTCGCCGAGCCGAAGGCCGCGCCCTCCCCGATGAGGACGACGGAAGAGAGATCGTCCCAAACACGGCCCGAGCCCGCGAAGACAAGTGCCCCTCCCCGCGCCCTGCCGCAAGCGGCGGCGGTCGCGCCGGACGATGCGGCGCTGATGGCTCGCGAACAGGCACGCCATGCCGCCTCCCTTGAGGAGCTTGAGGCAATCCTCGGCCGTTTCGACGGCTGCGCCCTGAAATTCAGCGCCAAGAACCTCGTCTTCGCCGATGGCAACCCGCAAGGCCGCGTCATGCTGGTGGGCGAAGCCCCCGGCGCGGACGAGGACCGGATCGGGAAGCCCTTCACCGGCCGCTCCGGCCAATTGCTCGACCGGATGCTCGCAGCCATCGGCCTCGACCGGACCCAGGTTTATATCGCCAACGTGGTGCCATGGCGTCCGCCGGGCAACCGCACCCCGACCCCGCAGGAAGTCGCGATCTGCAGGCCGTTCATCGACCGGCAAATCGAACTTGCGAAACCGGATTTCCTGATCTGCCTCGGCGGGCCGGCGGCGCAGAACCTCCTGAACGTCAAGGAGGGCATCTTGCGCACGCGCGGGCGCTGGTTCCCCTATCGCACCGAAGGCGGCCGCGACATTCGGGCCCTGGCGACCCTCCACCCGGCCTATCTCCTGCGCCAGCCCCTGCAGAAGCGCCTCGGCTGGCGGGACTTTCAGGCGTTGCGTCGTGCGCTCGACGGGGCGGATTAGCACTCTCTTTCTGCGCGGTGGGGAACCTGCCTGTGCGCTCCTGCTTTAAGCTTTTGCGGTTGATTGGGTGAATGCAGCTCATGCGTTGGGATGATTTCAGGACCTCCGACAATGTGGAAGACCGGCGCGGCTTGCCGATCCCCGGCGGTGCGGGAGGGCTCGGCATCGGCACCATTGTCGTTCTGGGGCTCATCGGCTGGGCCTTCGGCATCGATCCCCGCATCCTGATCGGCGGGGCCGAGATGCTCTCGCGACAGGGCGGCTCGGGCTATCAGCAGCAGCAGGGCAAACAAGGCGTTCCCCAGGATCAGATGGGCCGCTTCGTCTCCGCGATCCTCGGCAATACCGAGGATGTCTGGAAGGAGGTTTTGCCCGCGCAGGCCAATCGCCAGTATCAGGCGCCCAAGCTTGTCCTGTTCTCCGGCGCGACCCGCTCCGGCTGCGGCGCGGCGCAATCGGCCATGGGGCCATTCTATTGCCCGCTCGACCAGACCGTCTATCTCGACCTGTCCTTTTTCCAGGACATGCAGCGCAAGTTCGGCGCCGGCGGCGACTTCGCCTATGCTTATGTGATCGCGCACGAAATCGGCCACCATGTGCAGAACCAGCTCGGCATTCTGCCCCGCGTGCAGCAGCGCCAGCAGGAGGTCGGGCCGACGGAACGCAACCAGCTTTCCGTCCGCGTGGAGCTGATGGCCGATTGTCTGGCAGGCGTCTGGGCGAACCATTCACAGCAGCGCTGGCAGGCGCTGGAACCCGGCGATATCGAGAATGCGATTAACGCCGCGCAAGCCATCGGCGATGATCGCTTGCAGCATCAGTCGCAAGGACAGGTGGTTCCGGATTCCTTCACCCATGGCTCATCCGCTCAACGGGTGCGCTGGCTCACAACCGGCTTGAAGGGCGGAACGATCCAGGCCTGCGACACGTTCAGGGCGAGCAAGCTGTAAGGGTAGAGATTGCGTATCGCCCGCTCCCATTTCGGAGCGAGCACGTTGTGGAACTCCCGGACTTCAGACGCTACAAAGGAGAGACCTCAACAGAGTTCCCACCATGCCCGGCATCGACGACACCTTCCCATTCGTGCCACTCACCATCGCGGTTCTCACCGTTTCCGACACACGCACGGAAGCGGATGATCGTTCCGGCAACGTCCTCGTCGAGCGCTTGACGCAAGCCGGTCACAGGCTCGGCGGCAGAGCCATCGTGCCGGATGATGTCGCGGCGATCCGAGGCAAGGTGCAGAGCTGGATCCTCGATCCCGCTATCGACGTGATCATCACGACGGGCGGCACGGGCTTCACCGGGCGCGACGTGACGCCGGAAGCAATAGAGCCACTTTTCGAAAAACGCATGGACGGATTTTCCGCCGTGTTCCACCGCATCTCCTTCGATACGATCGGCACCTCGACGATCCAGTCGCGGGCGACGGCCGGCGTGGCGAGCGCGACCTTCATCTTCGTGCTGCCGGGCTCTCCCGGCGCGTGCAAGGATGCGTGGGATGGCATTCTGTCTTTGCAGCTCGATTACCGTCACCGGCCCTGCAATTTCGTCGAGATCATGCCGCGTCTCGACGAACATCTGAAGCGCGAAAAGCTCAAGAGCTGAGGCGCGTTCCCATCGTGATGCCGCGTGCCGCTAGATAGTGGTCCAACACGGTGACATCCTGCGTCGGATGCGCGAGCCCGACATGACCATCGGGGCGGACGAGATAGAGCGCGTCTCGCTTCAGACCCGCCTTTTCCGCCATGGACGTCCAGGCGAAAACATGAAGAGCGATGCCGCGCTCCGCCGCTGCGTTTTTCAAGGTCGCTTCGGCGTCGCCATAGACCTGGATTTGCCAATCGAGGGACATGAGGGGCTCGAAATTATCGCTGCCGCCGACACCGTCCCAAGGCAAACGGTCACCGCCGGCGACATCGCCCGCCATTCCGGCACTGAGCGCGCTTCCTCGGTAAGTAATCCGGATCTGCGACAACGTCTTGAACATCCACCGCCGGACCGTTCGCAGATGAAACATCTGCGGCAGGACATAAGGCAAAAGCACCGTCCGAAAGAAACGGCCGGCGAGATCGCGCTTGACCATGATCTGGAAGGCGCGGTCGGTCGTCGCAACCAGCGTGCGCGCGAACGCGATGCGTTCGGGTTCATAAGTCGCCAGAAGCGAAGCATCGGCGCGGCCCTGCAGCACATGCGCAAGCTTCCAGGATAGATTCACCGCATCCCCGATTCCGGTATTCATGCCCTGGCCGCCGGCAGGGCTGTGAATATGCGCCGCATCGCCCGCGATGAAGGCGCGGCCTTGCCCGAAATGCTCGGCGACACGGTGGTGCACGCGATAGGTCGAGAACCAGTTCACCTGATTGACGCGGAGACCGAACAGCCGCTCGGTGATAGGGCGAATATCATCGAAGGTGATGTTTTCGCGGCTCTTCACTTCATCGGGAATGATCCCGATCAGGCGCTGCATGCCGGTGCTTCTGATCGGAAGCACCAGGCAGAAATCCTTGACGTTGAGGCACATATTGACGCCGCCGGTCGCGGTCGCCGCGCCCATCGCGTGCACATCGGCGACATAGAAGGTCTGTTCATAGGCACCGCCCGCGAAATCGAGCTTCAACCCGTGACGCACGGCGCTATGCGCGCCGTCGCAGCCGCAGAGATAGGCGACTTCGCAGGTTTCCTCGCGCGAGCCTTTCCGCAAAGTCGCACGAACGCGCTCACCATCGTCCTCGAATCCGACCAGTTCGGTGTCCCATTCGACAACAACGCCTGAATATCGAAGCTTCTCGACCAGAAAGCGCTCGTGATCGTCCTGCGGATAGCTCAGCACGAAGGGAAAGGGGCTGAGGTCCCTGCCGAAATTGCCGATGGGAACATCGGCCATGAGGCGCCCCTGATCCCACAGGTGCATCGCGTTCATCACGATTCCTAAATCGACCATCTCCTGCGCGAGGCCGAGCTGCTCGTAGAATTCGAGCGTGCGCGCATGAACCGCCATGGCGCGGGAGGCCTGGCCGGGGCCGGAATGGTGATCGACGATACGGATGGGAACACCGTGGTACCGGAGGCGCAACGCGAGAACGAGGCCGGTTGGCCCCGCGCCGACGATCAAGACCTGCGGTGCCGCCATCCCACCCTCGCCATTTTCCGAAGAACTAGGCTGGAAAGCGTGTTCGTCCACGTCAGGCGAAGAAAGGATCGCGCTCGATGAATGCGGCAAGGCTCACGCTCGAGCGCGGCTTCAGTTCGCCGAGCAGCACCCGCTTGTGAACCAGTTCGCCTGAACAGTCCCGGTCTCGCCCGACAAGAGCGAGCGCGGCCTGCGCCAAAGCCCGAAGCGGCCCCGCCGATCGCCTTTTGAAACGGCCCGGCTGGTCAGGCCGTCCGAAGGTCGCGAAGCGCTCGAGCGCCTGGATCCAGCCTTCCTGCGGAATATCGCCATCGTCGAGGCAAAGAAGCCAATCCCGGCGCGCAGCCTTCACCCCCAGCGCCCAGGAGCGGTCATGGGTCACGATCAGGGTCGCGCCGGCGGCATCGGCGACCATGGCGATCGTTTCATCCTGCCCCGCCGACAGGATGACGGCGTCGCCCACAAGTCCTGCGGCGACGGCGGGGACAAGGGCACTCAAGGTCACGGCCAGAGCTTCGGGCCCGCGCGACGCGCGGATGAGAACGGTGATCATGAAGCGAGCATAACGCCTTCCTTCGAAGTCGTCCTCTCTCAAGAAACTTGCATTTGTTCACTTTTTGTTCTTAACTCTTCCAACATTCTCGTTCTGGAACGTTGGAGGTTTGCCATGAGCGTTCGCGCCAAGGAAACGACCCGCGAAGCCCTCCGCCCGTATCGCAACGCTGCCGAGGCGGCGGAGGCCGCGCGTCGTCGCAAGGACGACCCAGCGTATCGCGTCGAGGCTGACCGCCGCCGGGGCCGGGGCGCGGTGGCAAACCCGACAGGACGCTACGAGCCCGCGCAGCGCGAGAGCTTCGACGACGGTTGGGAGATCGAGGAGGAAATGCCCTCGCTCCCCACCGAAATCATCGTCGAGAAGCCGCGCACCATTATCTCGAAGAACGATTCGCCCGATCTCAACTTCGAAAAGTCGATCAATCCGTACCGGGGGTGCGAGCACGGATGCTCCTATTGCTTCGCGCGCCCGACCCATGCCTTTCAAGGCCTGTCCTCGGGCCTCGACTTCGAGACGAAGATCTTCGCCAAGCCGAGCGCGCCCGAGCTTCTGGAAAAAGAGCTGCGGGCGGCCAATTATCAGCCGACGACGATCGCGCTCGGCTCCAATACGGATCCCTACCAGCCGGTGGAGAAGCGCTTGCGCATCACGCGCGGTATTCTCGAGGTTCTGAACCGGGCGAACCACCCGGTGGGCATCGTGACCAAATCGGCCCTCGTGACCCGCGACATCGACATTTTGAGCCAGATGGCTGAACGGCAACTCGCCAAGGTCGCAATCTCGATCACCACCCTTGATCCAAAACTCGCCCGCAAGATGGAGCCCCGCGCCGCCTCACCGGCCAAGCGGCTTGAGACCGTGCGCAAGCTCTCGGAGGCGGGCATTCCGGTGACCGTGCTCGTCGCCCCCATCATCCCGGCCATCAACGATCACGAGATCGAGGCGATCCTGAAAGCCTCGCATCAGGCGGGAGCGACCAGCGCGGGCTATGTGCTGCTGCGGCTTCCTTACGACCTGAAGGATCTGATGCGCGATTGGCTGGCCGAGCACTATCCGGACAAGCTCAACCACGTCTTCTCGATCCTGCGGGAGGCGCGCGGCGGCAAGGATTACGACGCGGAATGGAGCGTGCGGCAGAAAGGTGTCGGCCCCCATGCCTGGATGATCGGCCGCCGTTTCGAAACGATGGCCGCGCGGCTCGGTCTCAACAAGCGCTCCTTGAAGATGCGAACCGACCTGTTCAGCCCTCCGGCCAAGGAGACGGGGCAACTGTCGTTGTTTTGAGAGGCGGTGAAGACCAGCGCAATCCGTCGGGCTCGCCTCCGGCGCCCCGGAATGACGGCGGCAGCGGTCTTCGGGCGCGACGCTGCCGGGGCTGGCAAAGAAACGGCATTGCCGCTTTTATGCCGCTCATGACCGCACCGATTCGCCTCCCGCCTTCATCCGGCCTCGGCCTCGACCGGGAGCTCGCCGCCCGCGCGGCGGGCTTTTCCTGCATCGCGGGTCTCGATGAAGTCGGGCGCGGACCTCTTGCCGGGCCGGTCGTGTCGGCAGCGGTGGTGCTCGATTTCGATTCCCTGCCGCAAGGGCTCGATGATTCGAAGGCGCTGAGCGCGCAAAAGCGCGAGGCACTGTTTGCCGAGATCGTCGCCACCGCCCATGTGGGCATTGCCTCGGTGTCTCATGCGGAGATCGACACCATCAATATCCGCCAGGCCTCGCTGCTTGCCATGCGCCGGGCGTTCACGGCGCTGCCCTGCGTCCCCGACATGGCGTTTGTCGATGGCAACGATGCGCCGAAACTGCCCTGCGTCACGGAAGCGGTCGTGAAGGGCGATTCCAGCATCGCCTCCATCGCGGCGGCCTCCATCGTCGCGAAGGTGGTGCGCGACCGGCTGATGACGCGTCTCGGCGCGGTTTATCCGGCTTATGGATTCGCGAGCAATGCGGGCTACAGCACGAAGGCGCATCTGTCCGTGCTCGCGAGCGAGGGCCCCTGCCCGTTCCATCGCCTGAGTTTTTCGCCGCTCAGGCAAGGGTTACTCGACCTGTAACCAAACTTAACGCTCGTTAATGCGAAAAATTCAATGATTTCAATAGGTAGGCAAAGTTTGCCGACCTAAAATAAGATGCGGTTTCGCCTATTTGGAAACTTCGTCTTTACCTTAACGAGTCATGATCCGGACTGTCAGTTGCGTAACCGGTGATCACCCATGGGTACCTCGCGTACCGGGGCCGCCGGCGCCGCCTCCCGGATTAGTGTCTCGCGTACCGGGCGGTCTGCGCCGGCGCCTCGGACGGGGCTTAAAAAGCCCCTCTCCGTCTCGCCTTCTCTTCCTCTCGACCAGATCCTCCTTGGCGATTGCATCGCCAATCTGGAGAAGCTGCCGGCCGAGAGCGTGGACGTGGTTTTCGCGGACCCGCCCTACAATCTTCAGCTTGAACAGGCGCTCACGCGTCCGGACCAGAGCCTCGTCGACGCGGTCGACGATGACTGGGACAAGTTCGCGAGTTTTGCCGACTACGACGCCTTTACCCGCGCCTGGCTTCTCGGCGTGCGCCGCGTGATGAAGAAGAACGCGACGTTGTGGGTCATCGGCTCGTACCACAACATTTTCCGCGTCGGCGCAGCGTTGCAGGATCTGAACTTCTGGCTCCTCAACGACATCGTCTGGCGTAAGGCGAACCCGATGCCGAACTTCCGGGGACGCCGCTTCACCAACGCGCATGAGACCATGATCTGGGCCTCGAAAAGCGCAGAGGCGAAGAACTACACCTTCCACTACGAAGCGCTGAAATCCGCCAACGAAGACGTGCAGATGCGCTCCGACTGGTACCTTCCGCTTTGCACAGGCGAAGAACGCCTCAAAGGCGCGGATGGCCGCAAGGTCCACCCGACCCAGAAGCCCGAGGCGCTGTTGGCGCGCGTGCTGTTGTCCTCCTCCAATCCCGGCGACGTGGTGCTCGATCCCTTCTTCGGCACTGGCACGACCGGCGCCGTGGCGAAGAAACTCGGACGTCACTTCATCGGGCTCGAGCGCGACTCGACCTACGCCAAGGCGGCGCGGGCTCGCATCGATGCGGTCGAACCGCTGTCCGACGTGTCGATTGCGGCTCCCCCGGAAAAGCGCGCCGAGGTGCGGGTTCCATTCCTGTCCCTGATCGAAGGCGGCCACGTCAAAGCCGGCGAGACGCTCGTCGACGAACGCCGCCGCTATTCCGTGACCGTGCGCGCGGATGGCACGTTGGCGCTCGGCGCAATCGTCGGCTCGATCCACAAGGTCGGCTCGCTGGTGCAGGGCTTGCCTGCTTGCAACGGCTGGACCTTCTGGCACGTGGAGCGGCAGGGCCAACTCGTCTGCATCGACGAATTTCGCGCGAAGGTCCGGGCCGAAATCGCGGCTTAAGCCCCAATCGCGAGACCCATCGAGACGCGGCCGAAACCCGGCCGCGTCTTTTCTTTTTGGCCGCGCGTCCTCTGCCCACCACTCCCCCAGCAATGAAGAACACCCCCGCGAATTTAGCGGGCTGCGCTCCTGCCTCGTCCGCGGGATCGTGGGGTCATGAAAACTCCCGACGCCAGACCCGAACATTTCCCTATCGCCGGCAGGGGGAAGAGTTTTAGCATCGTCTCATGGCTTCTCCTCCTCTCGACGCATCCTGGGCCGCCTCCGAAGAAGCATCCTGGAACGATCTGCGGACCTTCCTGGCTGTGGTGGCTCATGGATCGATGAACGGGGCGGCGCGCGCCACCGGCCAGACACAGCCCACCGTCGCGCGGCGCATCCGCACTCTGGAGGAAACCCTTGGCGTTACTCTGTTCCAGAGGGGGCCGAACCGTCTTGACTTAACGGAAGCAGGACGCGCCGTGCTCGAGGCCTCCGCGCCGATGGCCGAAGCGGCGAGAGCCGTGCCCAGGGTGGCGGCAGCCTATCGCCCCGACCCATCCGCGCCGGTGCGAATCACCGCCACGTCCTCGGTCACCATGTTCCTCTCCGTGCACGCCGCGGAGTTGGCTAAAGCCGCGGGGGCTGTCGAGATCGTTTACATTCCGACTCGCCGCAAGCTCGACCTCGCTTCAGGCGAGGCGGACATCGCGCTTCGCATGCGCCGCCTCTCCGATGACCCCGATCTCGTGGCGCGTCGGCTGGGGAGCATCACGTTCGGCATGTACGACCGCTCCACCTCGCCCTCAGCAGTGATCGCACCGCCGGAAGATCCGAGCCTTTCCTATCAGGCGGACTTCGTCGCGCGCTTCGTCAACGGCCGCCCGATCCCGATTGCCGCCCGGATCGGCGACATGCCGATCCGCTATCAAGCGGCCAAGACCGGGCTGGGAGCAGCCTTTCTGCCGTGCTGGCTCGGGGATGCGGACCCGGACCTTGTGCGTTTGGAAGCGCCTGATGAATTTGTCGAAGACATTTTCATGGTGCGGCACGCGCGGACCCGCAACCGTCCCAATGTGGGACGCGTGGCCCATGCCCTCACGGCCCTGTTCAAACGGCATGGCGCGGTCTTGAGCGGAGAGGCGGGGCTGTTGTCGAAGACAACCGCCTCGTCCTGAGAAGGGCGTCAGCCCGTCTCGAAGGAGGATCCAGGGCGCATGCGCTCCTCAGGATGAGGCTGTGTCAGCGCTGCGATCTTCAGGCGTTTTCGGCCTTCGCCGCAGGCTCCGGCGGCAGGTCACCGAGCGCGTGAACCAGCGCCTTCTTCATGACCCCGGGCAGCGCCTCTTCATAAAGACGCAAACGCGGCGTCCAACGCATGTCATCGGGGGCAGGCGTGCCCTTCGGGACCTTGGCAAAGAGAATTGTCATTTCCAGCGGGAAATGCGTGAAGACATGGCGCACCACCCCGGGCAAACGCTGCCAGCGGGCCTCCAGCGGCGCGTCGAGCACCGCGCGGGAGGGCTCATAGGCCGGATCCCAGTCGCTTGTGGGCGGTTCGGCCATGCTGCCGAGAAGCCCCTTCGGCGGGCGGGTCCGCAGCAAGATCGTGTCGTCGGCGCGCAACACCACGAAGGCCGCGCCGCGCCGCAACTGCCCTTCCGCCTTCTTCTGCTTCTTCGGAAAGGTCTCCTGCAATCCCTGTTCGCGCGCCTGGCAGGGCGACATCCAGGGGCACAGAGCGCAGGCCGGACGCTTGGGTGAGCAGATCGTCGCCCCGAGATCCATCAAGGCTTGCGCGAAATCGCCCGGGCGATCCGTGGGCACCAACTCTTCGGTGAGGGTCTTGATCTGCACCTTCGCCTTGGGCAGAGGCTCGTCGATGGTGAAGATGCGGGACATGACCCGCTCCACATTGCCGTCCACCGCCGCCGCATGTTCGTTGAAGGCAATCGCCGCGACCGCCGCCGCCGTATAGGCCCCGATGCCGGGGAGTTTCAGCAATTCCTCCTCGGTCGAGGGAAACACCCCACTATAACGCGCGACCACCACCTTGGCACAGGCATGGAGATTGCGGGCGCGGGAATAATAGCCGAGACCGGCCCAGGCCTGCATGACCACCTCTTCCTGAGCTTGCGCCAGGACGTGGACGGTCGGGAATCGATCGAGAAACTTGAGATAGAACGGCCTGACCGCGACGACCGTCGTCTGCTGCAGCATGATTTCCGACAGCCAGACGCGGTAGGGATCGGCCGCCTCGCCCGGTTTCGCGCGCCATGGCAAATCGCGCCGGTGACGATCGTACCAGGCGAGAAGATCATCGGCGCGAGGCTTGGTGGCGCTCAAAGCGGGCGTTAACATGATCTCTGCAATACCGATCCTGCCGGAATATTCCAGCACGGCTTTCGGCGAGATTTTTGGACAATGGCGATGCGACAGCCGACCTCTCGGCAAAAACCCTTCTCGAAGCCGCTTGCGGACTTCATCGATGTCTGCCTCGGCCCGAGCCTTGCAGCGCAAGGCTTTGCCACGTCCGACGTGATCATCGCCTGGCCTGAGATCGTGGGCGAGCGCCTGGCGGAATTCACCCAGCCGTTGAAAATCGAGTGGAAACGCAAAAGTGTGAACGCCGACCCGGAAGCGCGTCCGGACCCGGCCACCCTCGTCATTCGTGTGGAAAGCGCCTTCGCCCTCGAACTGCAGCACCTCGCCCCCATCGTCATCGAGCGGGTCAACGCCCATTACGGCTGGCGCTGCATCGGCAAGCTGGTGCTGAAACAAGGGCCCGTGCGTCGGGAAGTCCCCAAGAAACGCGTGGCCCCCACGGTCGGGGAAGAGGACCGCCAGCGCATCGGAGGAGCGGTTGAGCCCATTGGGGAGGAGAGCCTGAGGGCAGCCCTCGCACGGCTGGGGGAGGCTGTCATCGGAACCGCCAAGGCCCCTCACCCACGAAAGCGTGACAGGTGAGGCGCTTGCCTCGAAACCCGTCCCGCTTTACCGCATGACAACAGTCTCACGGAGCAGATTAAAGATGATCACCCGGCGTCGAACGCTTCAGCTTCTCGGAACCGTGGCCGCCTCGGCCTATCTCGCATCCAGCCTGCCGGCTCTGGCCCAGAACGTGGCGGTGCAGGACCTTGCGGTCCCCGGCCCGCTTGGCGACGTGGCGCTCGGCCCGGCCGACGCCAAGGTGACGATCGTCGAGTACGCCTCGCTCACCTGCTCCCATTGCGCGGCCTTCCACGCCAATACCTGGCCCGAGTTCAAGAAGCGCTACATCGAGACGGGCAAGGTGCGTTTCATCCTGCGCGAGTTCCCGCTCGATCCGTTGGCCACGGCCGGTTTCATGCTCGCGCGCTGCGATGGCGACAGCAAATATTACCCCATCACCGACCTGCTGTTCGATCAGCAGAAAAACTGGGCTTTCACGGACAAGCCTCTCGACGCCCTGCGTCAGATGATGCGTCAGGCCGGTTTTTCACAAGAGAAATTTGACGCTTGCTTGCGGGATCAGAAACTTTATGACGCGGTGAACGCGGTGAAGAACCGGGCGGCGGATCAGTTCAAGGTGGACTCCACGCCGACTTTCTTCATCAATGGTGTGCGTTATCCTGGAAGCATGTCGATCGATGAGCTTGAGAAGATCATCAAGCCTTTGCTGGGAGAATAATTCCCGCCAAACCGCCCCGTTGAGGCGGATCGGAGAGGCGCGTCCATGAAGCTGACGCGCCTTCGCATCGCAGGGTTCAAGACCTTCGTCGAGCCGATGGAGTTCCTGATCGAGCCGGGTTTGACCGGCGTGGTCGGGCCGAACGGCTGCGGCAAGTCGAACCTTGTCGAGGCCCTGCGCTGGGTCATGGGGGAAAACTCCCACAAGAACATGCGCGCCTCGGGCATGGATGACGTCATCTTCTCCGGCTCCGGCAGCCGTCCGGCCCGCAACGCGGCCGAGGTGATGCTCACCATCGACAATGCCGAGCGCACCGCCCCCGCCGCCTTCAACGATGCCGACCAGTTGGAAATCTCGCGCAAGATCGAGCGCGAGGAAGGCTCGACTTACCGGGTCAACGGCAAGGAAGTGCGCGCCCGCGACGTGCAGATCCTGTTCGCGGACGCCGCGACCGGCGCGCGCTCACCGGCTCTCGTGCGCCAGGGCCAGATCAGCGAAATCATTTCGGCCAAGCCCCAGGCCCGCCGCCGCATCCTCGAAGATGCCGCCGGCATCGCCGGTCTTCACGCCCGCCGCCACGAGGCGGAGTTGCGGCTGAAGGCAGCGGAAGACAATCTCGTGCGCGTCGAGGACGTGATCCGCGAGCTTGAAACCCAGGTCGACAGCCTGAAGCGCCAGGGGCGGCAGGCATCGCGCTACAAGAACCTGTCGGCTGAAATCCGCCGCCTCGAAGCGCTCATGTATGCCATCGGCTTTGCCGAGGCGCGCGAGCAAGCCGCCACCGCCGAGCGGCAGGCGGCCGAGAACCTGAAGGCCGTCGCCGACCGGACCGAGGAGCAGACCAAGGCCGCAACCGCCCAGGCCGTCGCGGCGCACGCCATTCCCGCGCTCCGTCAGGCGGAAGCGGCGGCAGCCGCCGCCTTGCAGCGCCTGACCCACGCCCGCAACGAACTCGAATCGGAAGAGCGCCGCTCCAAGGACCGGGTAACGGAGCTTGAGCGGCACATTTCCGACCTGAACCGCGACTTGGCCCGCGAGGCGGCGCAGGGCACGGATGCGCAGGCGACTATCGAACGTCTCAAGGCCGAGGAGGCGGAGATCGCCCTCTCGACCGATGGCGCAGGCGAAGCCCGCGCCGAGAGCGAGGAGCGGCTGCAGAATGTCGAGGCGGACCTCGCCGAGGCCGAAGCGGCCTTGAGCGCCCTTCAGGCCCAGACCTCTGACCTCAACGCCCGCCGCGCGGCGCTCGAACGGGCCATGCGCGAAGAAATGGAGCGCGCCGCGCGCTTCACCTCCGAAAAAGAGCGTATCGAGCGCGACATCGCAGCCTTGTCGGCCTCCGTGTCCGATGACGGCCTTTCCGTCGAGATGCTGCGCGAGGAAGCCGCCATCGCGGAAGAGATGGCGCAACAGGCGGAAGAAGCGGTGATCGGCGCCCGCGAGGCGCTCGCCGCCGCGCGCGATAACGAAAATCGCCAGCGCCAACCGCTCAATGAGGCCGAGCGTAAGGCGCAAGGGCTTGAGACCGAAGCGCGGACGCTCGCCAAGCTCTTCACCTCAGCCTCGGGCGATCTCTGGCCCCCGGCCCTCGACCAGATCACGGTCCAGAAAGGCTACGAAACCGCCCTCGGTGCGGCGCTCGGCGACGATCTCGACGCCTCGACCGATCCATCGGCCCCCGCCCATTGGGCCGAGACCGGGCCCGGAACGGGGGACCCGGCCCTGCCGGAAGGCGTCCGCTCGCTGGCGGACGTGGCAAACGCCCCCACGGCCCTTCAACGCCGCCTCAAGCAGATCGGCATCGTCAGCAAGGCGGATGGGCTTCGTCTGCGCAGCCTGCTGAAGCCCGGTCAGCGCCTTGTCTCACAGGAAGGCGACCTGTGGCGTTGGGATGGTTTCACCACCGCAGCGGAAGCGCCCTCGGCCGCTGCCCGACGTCTGGCGGAGAAGAATCGCCTCGGCGATCTGGAGCGCGAGGCGGAGGCCGCCCGCGAGCAAGTCGAGCATCTGCGCCAGCTGGCGGAAGAGGCACTTGAGGCCGTCCGGCGCGCCGCATCGCACGAAATGCAAACCATCGAGGCCGCGCGCCAAGGCCGGCAGGCCCTCGACGGGGCGCGCGCACGGCTTGCCGCCGCCGAGCGCAAGGAGGCCGAGCTCGGCCAGCGCCGCTCGGCCCTTCAGGAAGGTCTTGCCCGCATTTCCGCCAGCGAGGATGAGGCACAGGAACGCGCTCGCGACGCGCAAGCCGCGTTGCAGGACCTCGCGCCCGCCCCGGATCTGGAAAGCCGCCTGCTTCAAGAGCGCACCCGCGTCGCCGAGCATCGCGCCGCCGCATCGGAAGCGCGCGCCGCGCTGCAATCCCTCGTCCACGAGGCGGAATTGCGCCGCCGGAGGCAAGATTCGCTCACCGCCGACATCCGGCTGTGGACCGAGCGCGCCGCTCGCGCCGCCAAGGCTCTCGAGGATCTCGGCGAGCGTTTGGAGCGCGCCCAGGACGAGCATGAGCGCCTGCTCGAGGCACCCGACACCTATCTCATGCGCAGACGCGCCCTGATTTCCGAGGTCGAGGCGGCGGAAGGCAAGCGCAAGGAGGCAGCGGACCATCTGGCCGATGCCGAGACGAAACTTGCCGAGACCGATCGCACCGCCCGCGACGCGCTGGAAGCCCTCTCCGCTGCTCGCGAGGCCCGCGCCGGTTCTCAGGCCCGCCACGAGGCCGCGATCCAGCGCCTGGCCGAGATCACCCGCACCATCGCGGAGAATCTCGACACGACCCCGGCGGGGTTGATCGAAATTGCCGGCCTGAAAGATGGAATCGAGCTGCCCTCGCAGGGCGAGATCGAAGCGAAGCTTCACTCGCTCAAAGGTGACCGCGAGCGCCTGGGTGCGGTCAACCTGCGGGCAGAGGAAGAGCTGACCGAGCTTGAAACCAAGCACACGGGAATCACAACCGAGCGTGACGACCTGGTAGAGGCCATCAAGCGCCTGCGTCAGGCCATCGGCAGCCTCAACCGCGAAGGGCGCGAGCGTCTGCTCGCCGCGTTTGACGTGGTCAACGCCCATTTCCAGCGTCTGTTCACCACCCTGTTCGGTGGCGGCACCGCCGAATTGACCCTGGTCGATTCGGACGACCCATTGGAAGCCGGCCTTGAGATTCTCGCCCGTCCGCCGGGCAAGAAACCCCAGAGCATGACCCTGCTCTCTGGTGGCGAGCAGGCCTTGACGGCGACCGCGCTGATCTTCGCCGTGTTCCTCACAAACCCTTCGCCCATCTGCGTTCTGGACGAGGTGGACGCCCCCCTCGACGACGCGAACGTGGAACGTTATTGCGACCTTCTCGACGACATGGCGCGCCAGACCGAGACGCGCTTCGTGGTCATCACCCATAACCCGATCACCATGGCGCGCATGGACCGCCTGTTCGGCGTGACCATGGCGGAACGGGGTGTTTCGCAGCTCGTTTCCGTCGATCTGCACAGCGCGGAGCGCATTCTCGAAGCGTCCTAGAGCATGATCAGAACAAGTGGAAACCGGTTGCCCGCGCGGATCATGTGAAATCAGGGAATCTGGCGTTTGAGCATGCTCGAAACAGACCTGATCAAACTCTTGGGCATTTGGGCGCGGCCATAGTTCAGCCCCAAAATAGTGGGCGATTTCGCACAGAGCGGTCCGAAAAGACGATTTTTTCATAAAAATCAGAGACTTAACTCTTTCTTGACGGTCCTTGACAGGGGGGACCCTCCCCCATATGTTTCGCGCGGCTTTCGGGGCCGGGAATCCAAGACCTTTTCCCGCACTGCTTTGACAAGGAGAACGCCATGGCGGATCCCACGAAGCGGAGTGAAGAGAACGGCAAGGAACCGACCAGCTCCGACGATGCCAACCTTTCAGCGAGACTGAAATCTCTCGATGCGCGGATCGACAAAGCGTCCGCACAGCGTAGCAAGACGACAGAATCGACTGCTCGTTCGAAATCGGATTCGAACGCTCTCGGCCAGGCCTTCCGGCTCTCGGCGGAGTTCGTTTCCGGTGTCGTTGCGGGTGGAATTGTGGGGTGGCTCGTCGACCGGCTGTTCGGGATCTCTCCCTGGGGGCTCATCGTCTGCATCATACTCGGCTTCTGCGCCGGGATGCTCAACTTGTTACGAGCGGCGGGAATGCTGAAAGGCGCCCGGTATGATGAGAAGCGGTGATGAGTTTCAACCCAACAGCCGAATGGCGACAGGCAAAAGCGATTTAAGAGCGGATCATGGCAAGCCCGATTGAGCAATTCCAGATCAAGCCCATCATTCCTGTCATCAACTTCACGAATTCGTCCCTGTTTATGGTCGGCGCCGTGGCGGTGATCGTCGGCGGCCTGCTGCTTGCCACGCGCAAGCGCGCCGTCGTTCCGGGCCGCGCTCAGTCGGTCGCGGAAATTCTGCACGATTTCGTCGCCGGCACCTTGAGGGATGCCGCAGGCGCGGAGGGAATGAAGTTCTTCCCCCTCGTCTTCTCGCTCTTCATGTTCGTGCTCACGGCCAACCTGCTTGGCATGATCCCGGGCTTCTTCACGGTCACCAGCCACGTCATCGTCACCTTCTCGCTGGCGATCCTCGTCATCGGCACCGTGGTCGTCTACGGTTTCGTCAAGCACGGCACCCACTTCCTCGGCCTCTTCGTGCCGTCGGGCGTGCCAGGCTGGCTTCTGCCCTTCATCGTCGTGATCGAGCTGATCTCCTTCCTCTCGCGGCCGATTTCACTCTCCTTGCGTCTCTTCGCGAACATGCTCGCGGGGCATATCGCGCTCAAGGTTTTCGCCGGCTTCGTGGTTGCCCTTCTGGGCGCCGGCGGTGCCCTGTCGATCCTCGCTCCGCTTCCGCTTCTCATGGCGGTCGCTTTGATGGCGCTCGAGTTCCTCGTCGCCGCTCTGCAGGCCTACGTCTTCACGGTGTTGACCTGCATCTACCTCAACGACGCGCTGCACCCGGGCCACTAGGTCTGCGCTGAGTTAACCCCCTCCCCTCCCGATCACACCCCCCTTAAGGAGATCACGATGGATCCGATTGCTTTCAAATACCTCGGCGCAGGCCTCGCCTGTATCGGCATGGGCCTCGCCGCTATGGGCGTCGGCAACATTTTCGGTAACTTCCTCTCGGGCGCTCTGCGCAACCCGTCGGCAGCCGACGGCCAGTTCGCTCGCGCCTTCATCGGCGCGGCGCTTGCGGAAGGTCTCGGCATCTTCTGTCTCGTCGTCGCCCTCGTCCTGCTCTTCACCTAATATAAATCGGTGATCGGGAGGGCGAAGCGTTTGACGCTTCGCTTCGACAAAGGTGACGGCGGGTCCACCGCCGTCATTCATTGTTTCTAGGATTCAAGAATCCTTTCAGGATCAGCTCCATGGCTCAGGCTGCTCAGACGACCCATGCCACGACGGAAGCGCACGGCGGTGCTCACGAAGACGTCGGCTTTCCGCCCTTCAAGACGGAAACCTTCGCCGGTCAGGTCATCTGGCTGACGATCACTTTCGTGCTGCTTTATGTGCTGCTCTCGCGGCTGGTTCTGCCGCGTCTCTCGGGCATCATCGAGAACCGCCGCGTGACCATCGCCGGTGACCTCGACGAGGCGGCCGCAATGAAATCCCGCGCCGAGCAGGCCGGTGCCGCCTATGAAAAGGCGCTCTCGGAAGCCAAGGCCCGCGCCCAGAGCCTCGCTCAGGAAGCGCGCTCCAAGGCTTCTTCCGAAGCCGACGCCAAGCGCAAGGCGCTGGAAGCGGATCTGGCGAAGCGTCTCGGCGAATCCGAGGCGGTCATCGCCCAGAAAAAGACCGCAGCCATGGCCAATGTCCGCGGCATCGCCCTCGACACGGCCACGGCCATCGTCGAGCGCCTGACCGGCAAGGCTCCGGCTCCGCAGGTGGTGGAAGCCGCCCTCGACCAATCCAAGGCCTAAGGAGATCCAAGATGCTTAAGAGCGCTGAATTCTGGGTCGCCGTCGCCTTCGTCATCTTCTGGGGCATCCTGTTCTATAAGGGCGTCCCCGCGAAGATGATGGGCTCGCTCGATTCCCGCGGAAAGCGGATCGCCGACGAACTCACGGAGGCCAAGCGCCTGCGCCAGGATGCCGAAAAGCTCCTGAAGGAGTTCGAGGCCAAGCGTGCCGCCGCCGAACGCGAAGCCGCCGAGATCGTGTCCAGCGCCAAGGACGAGGCCGAGCGCCTTGCCCGCGAGGCGCAGGAGAAGCTGGCCGACTTCGTGAAGCGCCGCACCGCTGCCGCCGAGGCGAAGATCGCCCAGGCTGAGAGCCAGGCGTCCGCCGAAGTCCGCGCCGCCGCCGTCGACGCTGCCGTCAAGGCTTCCGAGCGCGTGC
Source organism: Microvirga alba (assembly GCF_015694465.1). Taxonomy (GTDB): domain Bacteria; phylum Pseudomonadota; class Alphaproteobacteria; order Rhizobiales; family Beijerinckiaceae; genus Microvirga; species Microvirga alba. The sequence continues at coordinate 67,539 of NZ_JADQDO010000001.1, read as the reverse complement.
TAAAGAACGAGATCACGGGTCCCACCGCAGCGTCCCTGGTCACGAAGAGCCTCGGCGACGTGCGCGCGAAGCTGCAGTAAAAGCTTCACCCTGAACGCTCATCAAAAGCCGCCCTTCGAGGCGGCTTTTTTATTGGAGCCAGCCCCATGCTGCTGATTTTCGACTGCGACGGAGTTCTGGTCGATTCGGAGGCGCTCGCCTGCCAGATCGATGCGGAGATCCTCTCAGGCCTCGGCATATCCTACACGGCGGATGAGATCGCGCGGGACTTCGTCGGCATCAGCCTGAAGGACATGATCGCGCGGATTGAAACCGAGCGCCGTTGCAAGCTGCCCGAGGATTTCGGCGCGCTCGTCGAGCGAAACCTGTTTGCACGCTTCGAGACGGACCTCCAGCCGATATCCGGCATCCGCGATGCCATCCTCGGCCTTGCCCTGCCCCGTTGCGTCGCGTCTTCGTCCTTGCCTGAGCGCATCGCCTTGTCTTTGCGCCTCACCGGCCTTTCCGATCTCTTCGAAGACGTATTCAGCTCGTCTGAAGTCAAGCGCGGCAAACCCGCGCCCGATCTTTTCCTGCACGCGGCGGCACGCATGAGCGCGCATCCCGATGCATGCATCGTGATCGAGGATTCGTTGGCGGGCGTCTCAGGCGCACGCACGGCAGGCATGCGTGTCATCGGCTTTACTGGCGGCGGTCATTGCAGCGCTGGACATGGCGAGCGCCTGCGCGAAGCGGGCGCTCACGAGGTGATCGGCCACATGCGCGAGTTGGAAGACGCTGTGAACAGGCTCACGCGGACATAGCAAAGCGCCGTCATTCCGGGGCACGCGTAAGCGCGAGCCCGGAACCCATAACCTCGCCACCGCAGAAGAAGACGCCACCGCCGTCGAATGTTCGTGATCAGCGTCGTGGGTCTGGGTTCCGGGCTCCGCTACGCGGTCCCGGAATGACGGTGGACCTTTCGGCGTCCGGGATGACGATGACCATTCCCCAAAAATGAAAATGGCCGGGACATGCCCGGCCATTTCGTAGTCGACTTTTACTCTTACTCGGCCGCCTCGGCCATCGGCGCGGGTGGCGTCCACTTGAGCACCGGCGAGCGCGCCGCGCGGGTCTCGTCGAGACGGCGGCGCGGGGCGTGGTAGGGAGCGCCGGTGAAGCGTTCCGTCTCGCCCTTCTTGGCCGACATGGCGAGATCGCGCAGGGCCGCGATGAAGAGATCGAGCGCCGATTTCGATTCGGATTCCGTCGGCTCGATCAGCATCGCGCCATGGACCACCAGCGGGAAGTACATGGTCATCGGGTGATAGCCCTCGTCGATCATGGCCTTCGCGAAATCGAGCGTGGTGACGCCCGTATCTTTCAGCCACGTATCGTCGAACAGCACTTCGTGCATGCACGGCTTGTCGCCGAAGGGTTGCGAGAACAGGTCCGACAGACCGGCGCGGATGTAGTTGGCGTTGAGCACCGCATCCTCGGAGGCCTGCTTCATGCCATCCGAGCCATGCGAGAGCATGTAGGCGAGCGCGCGCACATACATACCCATCTGGCCGTGGAAGGCCGTGATGCGGCCGAAGGGCTTCTCCGGGGCATCCTGCTCATGCTCGACGAGTTCGAGACCGTTCTTGCCTGCGCGGACGAACGGCACGGGCGCGAACGGGGCGAGGCGCTCCGAGAGCACGACCGGGCCCGCACCCGGACCACCGCCACCATGCGGCGTCGAGAAGGTCTTATGCAGGTTGATGTGCATGGCATCGATGCCGAGATCACCCGGCTTCGCTTTACCGACGATGGCGTTGAAGTTCGCGCCATCGCAGTAGAAGTAAGCGCCCGCATCGTGCATCGCCTTGGCGATCTCGACCACTTGCGGCTCGAAGAGACCGCAGGTGTTCGGGTTCGTCAGCATGATCGCGGCGACGTCGGGCCCCAGGAGTTTCTTCACGTCATCGACATGCACCCAGCCGTCATCGCGGGCCGGCACCGGCTTCACGACGAAACCGATCAAAGCGGCGGTGGCGGGATTGGTGCCGTGCGCCGATTCGGGGACAAGCACGACATTGCGGGTCTTGCCTTCGCCCTTGGCTTCGATGGCGGCCTTGATCGCCATCATGCCGCAGAGCTCGCCATGCGCGCCCGCCTTCGGCGACAGCGAAACCGCCTTCGTGCCGGTGAGCGTCATCAGGTAGCGGGCGAGTTCGCTCATGAGTTCGAGCGCGCCCTGCACGGTGGAGATCGGCTGCAGCGGATGCACGTCGGAGATGCCCGGCAGGCGAGCCATGCGCTCGTTGAGACGCGCATTGTGCTTCATGGTGCAGGAGCCGAGCGGGAAGAGGCCCGTGTCGATGCCGTAGTTCATCTGAGACAGGCGCACGTAATGGCGCATGGTCTCGGGCTCGGAGAGACCCGGCAGGCCGATGGCGTCCTTGCGCTCCTGCCCACCGAGGCGCGGCGTGAAGGAGGCGGGCTCGTCGAGATCGACGCCGGTCGTGTCGGCGCGGCCGATCTCGAAGAGCAACGGCTCGACCTGAGCAAGAGCCTTATTGCCCGTGAAGGTCGGGTGTTCGTTTGTGCCGGCTTCTCCAGCGGCGGTGGGGCGTCCCTGACGGTTCAACATCACAGAACCTCCTTCAAGGCGGCGACGAGGGCCGCGCGATCTTCATCGGTGTTCACTTCGGTCGAGGCGACGAGCAGCAGATTGTCGAGGCCAGCACCCGGAAGCAGGCGCGACACCGGCACGCCCGCAAGCACGCCCTTCTCGGCCAGACGCTCCACGACTTCCGCGGCGGGCTTTGCCAGCTTCACCGTGAACTCGTTGAAGAACGTCTTGTTGAGCACCTCGACGCCCTTCACGTTGCCAAGCGCATCGGCAAGCTTCACCGCATTCGCATGGTTGATGCGCGCGAGGCGCGTGAGGCCCGCTTCTCCGAGCAGCGTCATGTGAATGGTGAAGGCGAGGCAGCACAAACCGGAATTCGTGCAGATGTTCGATGTCGCCTTGTCGCGACGGATGTGCTGCTCGCGAGTGGAGAGCGTGAGCACGAAACCGCGAGTGCCGTCCGCATCCACCGTCTCGCCGCAGAGGCGACCCGGCATCTGGCGGATGTATTTCGACTTCGCCGCGAAGAGGCCCACATAAGGGCCGCCGAAGTTCAGGGCATTGCCGATGGACTGGCCTTCGCCGACGACGATGTCCGCATCCTGGCTGCCGGGCGATGAGAGCAGGCCGAGCGAGACGACTTCCGTGAACACGGCGATCAGCAGCGCGCCGTGCTTGTGCGCCTTCTCGGCGATGGGCTTCAAATCGCGCACATTGCCGAACACGTCCGGCGACTGCACGACGACGCAGGAGGTGCTGTCGTCGATCTGCGAGAGAATGTCTTCAGTGCCGGAGACGTCGGCGGCGAGCGCCTTCACCTCGTCGCTTGCCATCTCAGAGAGCGTCTTCACCACATCGATGTAGTGCGGATGCAGGCCGCCCGAGAGCACTGCCTTGCGGCGCTTGGTGACGCGATGCGCCATCAACACGGCTTCGCCCGTGCCGGTCGAGCCGTCATACATGGAGGCGTTCGCCACTTCCATGCCGGTGAGCGCCGCAACTTGCGTCTGGAACTCGAACAGATATTGCAGCGTGCCTTGCGCGATTTCCGGCTGGTACGGCGTGTAGCTGGTCAAAAATTCGGAGCGCTGGATCAGGTGATCGACAGTCGCCGGAACGTGGTGCTTGTAAGCGCCCGCGCCGACGAAGAACGGCACGCTCGATGCGGATACGTTCTTCGACGACATGCGCGAGAGAATGCGCTCGACTTCCAACTCGCCCTTCCGGCGCGGAAGATCGACAGGCGCTTTCAGGAGCTTGTCCTTCGGGATGTCGGCGAAGAGATCGTCGACCGACTTGACCCCGATCCGCGCGAGCATCTCGCCGCGATCGGTCTCGGAGAGGGGGAGATAGCGCATCAGCAAAAACCCTATGCGTTAGTGGTTCGGAAGGCCCGCGACCACGATTTCCGTGAGCACGGAATTCGCGATGAAGCATTCCTGGTGAGACAGGTGATGAAGTTCGGCAATCTGCTCGGGCGTCGGAATCTTGTCGCCTGAGAATTCGATGATGGGGTCGAGCGTGACCTTGGAGACGAAAAGCTTGCCCTTCTCGTTCTTGGTCATCACGCCAAGGGCGTGATCCTCATAGCGGTCGATGGTGTAACGCTTCTTCGCCGCGATCGAGAGAAAGGTCAGCATGTGGCAACTTGAAATCGCTGCCACGAATGCTTCCTCCGGATCGACCGCGTCCTCTCGCGAGAGAGGCAGCGGCACGACCGAGGGTGAAGCCGACGCCGGCACCTCGATGCCGCCGTCGAAAATCCAGACATGGCCACGGCTATAGCGGTTCTCCGTAAAGTTGGAGCCATCGGCTTTCCAACGGATTGTCGCGCGATATTCGTGGGCCATGAGCGTTGATCCTGTTTAAGAGATCGACTTCACGAACTCCTGGTACTGCTCTTCCGTGAGCAGACCATCGAGTTCGCTCGGGTTCGTGATGCGCAGCTTCAGGAACCAGCCGCGACCGGCCGCGTCTTCATTGACCGTGCCGGGGGTGTCTTCGAGCAGGCTGTTGACCTCGAGCACCTCGCCGGAGACCGGAGCATAGACTTCGCTCGCGGCCTTCACGCTCTCGACGACGGCGGCTTCAGCGCCCTTGGCGAGCGTCTTGCCGACGGCCGGCAGCTCGACGAAGACGACGTCGCCCAATTGCGCCTGAGCGTAGTCGGAAATGCCGACGATGCCGGCATCGCCCTCAACGCGGACGTATTCGTGATCCTTGGTGTAACGCGTGGTCATTGGTGATCCCCCTTCAATATCAACGCTTGTAGCGATGCGGTGCGAACGGCATGGCCGCGACCTTGGCCGGAATCGGCTTGCCGCGAACCACAAGATGAAGGTCCGTTCCGACAGCGGAAACGTCCTTTGAAACATAACCCATGGCGACCGGGCCGTTGACGGTGGGGCCGAAGCCGCCGGACGTCACGATTCCGACCTCGCGGCCATCGGGCGTAGTGATGATCGAGCCCTCGCGCGCCGGAGCGCGGCCTTCGGGCTTCAGGCCGACGCGCACGCGCGCCGCGCCATCCTTGATCTCGCGCTGGATACGCGCGGCGCCCGGGAAGCCCCCCTCCTCGCGGCGGCGCTTCTGGATCGACCAGATCAGGCCGCCCTCGATGGGCGAGGTGGTGGTGTCGATGTCGTGGCCGTAGAGGCACAGACCGGCTTCGAGGCGAAGCGAATCGCGCGCGCCGAGGCCGATGGCCTTCACTTCCGGATCGGCGAGGAGCGCGCGCCACAGGGCGACGGCATCCTTGGCCTTGACGGAGATTTCGTAGCCGTCCTCGCCGGTATAGCCGGAGCGCGACAGATGAACGTCGAGCCCGGCGACCTTCGTCGCCTTGACCGCCATGAAGGTCATGTCGGCAGTGTCCGGAGCGAGCCGCGCCATCACCTCAGCGGCCTTCGGGCCCTGAATCGCGAGAAGAGCGCGATCGTCCGAGCGTACGAGCTTCACATTGGCGGGAAGGCGCGCCTGCATGTGCGCGTAATCCGCCTCCTTCATGGAGGCGTTGACCACCAGCACCAGCTTGCCGTCTTCGGCCGGATCGCCCGAGCGAGTGACCATGAGGTCGTCGAGAATGCCGCCCTCCTCGCTGAGCAGCTGCGAATAGCGCTGCTGGCCGGGCTTCAGGTTCACGATGTCGGCGGGAATCAACGTTTCCAGCGCCCGGGCCGTCGTCTCGTGGTCGGGGCCGACGAGGAGAGCCTGCCCCATGTGCGAGACATCGAACAGGCCTGCATGCTCGCGGGTCCAGTTGTGCTCGGTCATGATTCCGGTGGGGTATTGCACCGGCATGTCATAGCCGGCGAAGGGCACCATGCGGGCACCAAGCGCCACATGTTCGGCATGAAGCGGAGTAACGAGAAGCGGCTCGTCGGAATGGGCTTGCTCGGCCATCGGGTTCCCTCAAAGGCGTGTTTCATCAGGCCTTACGGCCCGTTTCACGCCCCCTCTGTCCCGAGACCTGAGAGATTTCCCTTGCGCTTGAAGACAAAAGCGAAGGTTACGCCCGTCGGTGGGCGACGCCTTGCGACGTCACCACTTTCCAGAGTGCCAGCTCCCGCGCGGTCCTTTGGCCTGAGCGTTTCCGGGGCGGTTGCGCCTTCGGCGCCGGGGCCCTTTCGGGTCCGGTCTCTTCCGCGGGGATCATTGGCTGCTGAAACCTGTGGCGAGGAATCGTCTTTCTGTCAATCAAACAGGCTGCCGCAACCGGCCTCTTCACCCCTTAATTGACGGCGGGGCCGAGAAGCCCCATGTATGGCAGCATCTTTTCACAGAAGGGGAGAAGCGCGGCCTGATCCGGTCAGCAGCTCCTGACATCGTTGCTCGAACTGGTTATCGCCCTCGTTCTCGTCGCTCTCAACGGCGTTTTCGCCCTTTCCGAACTTGCCATCGTTTCCGCCCGCCGCTCTCGCCTCAAGGCGATGGCCGAACAGGGCCGCCGGGGTGCCAACACGGCGCTCTCCCTCATGGAAGACCCGGGCCGTTTTCTCTCCACGGTCCAAATCGGCATCACCCTCGTCGGCATCCTGGCCGGCGCCTTCTCCGGCGCGGCGCTCGGTGGCAAGCTGACGGAAATCCTCCTTGCGGAGGGAATGCCGAGAGGCGCGGCCGAGCCTGTCGGCTACGGTGTCGTGATCGGGCTCATCACCTTCCTCTCCATTGTCATTGGCGAGCTCGTGCCGAAGCAGCTCGCTTTGCGTAACGCGGAAGGCATCGCCTGCATCATGGCCCCCTTGATGGTCGTCATGTCGAAGGTCGCCGCCCCTGCGGTGTGGCTTCTCAACGCCTCGACCCGCCTCATCTTTCGCCTCATGCGAACCTCGTCCGATGTCGAGAGCGCGGTGACCGAAGAGGAGCTCAAGCAGCTCGTCGGCGAGGCCGAGAGCGCGGGCGTGATCGAGGAAGAGGAGCGGCGGATGATCGCCGGCGTGCTTCGCCTCGGCGACAGGCCGGTGCGCGGATTGATGACGCCGCGCACGGACGTGGATCTGGTCGATCTGAACGACGACATCGAGACCATCCGAGCTGTGCTCATCGAGACGCCGCATTCGCGCCTTCCGGTCAGCGAAGGGGCCTCCGACAACATGATCGGCGTCGTCCAGTCGCGCGAATTGCTGGCGGCGTTGCTGTCGGGAGAGGCTCTAGACGTCCGCAAGCACGTCCGGCAGGCCCCCATCATTCCCGATACTCTCGATGCCCTCGATGCCATTGCCATGCTGCGCGATGCCGAAGTGCCCATGGCGCTGGTGCACGACGAATACGGCCATTTCGAAGGGGTGGTGACACCCGCGGACGCGCTCGAAGCAATCGTCGGCGCGTTCAGATCGGACACCGAGACCCCCGAGCCCGACGCGGTGCGCCGGGAGGACGGCTCATGGCTGCTCTCGGGCTCCATGCCCGTCGATGAAATGGCCGAAACGCTGGGTGTGTCGCTGCCGGAGAACCGGAGCTATCACACGGTCGGCGGGCTGGTGATCAGCGAAATTCAGCGCCTGCCCAATACGGGTGAGCACGTGAACGCCCTTGGCTGGCGCTTCGAGGTGGTGGACCTGGATGGACGCCGCATCGACAAGGTGCTCGCTATTCCCCTCGGCCGAGGGGCAAGCGAGACTTTGCATTGACCGGGCATGATCTGGGCGCCGACCGGCGCCCAGCTTCTTCAGCGGCGCAATAAAGCGACCTCAGCGGCGACGCCGACCCGTCGCCGCCTGGGCGCCCAATCCGACCTCGATCTCGAAGCTGTTGGCATCGACCGCCGGAACGACGATCCCCTCCTCGACCACGACGAAGGTCGCCTGGCTGTCGCCGGCGGGAATCGCAACCGAGAGACGCTTCGACCGGTTGGCGATGACCGTCGAGCCGCGCTTGACGACGATATGGACCGGCACGTCGTAGCGCCCTGCCGCGCCGCCAACACCCAGAAGCGCCCGGCCCTCGACACCGATCTTCACAACCGTTGCGCCATCGGGCCGTCCCACGCATTCGCGGGCGAGCTGGCTGATGGAGATCTGGCTGCGCAGCCCGCCCGTATCGCCGACGCGACCGCCGGTATAGGCCTGCAAGGCGGATCCTCCCTCGGAGACCTCGACCGGTGGGCAGTACACATCCTCAATCTGCGCGGCTTGCGGGGGCGGCACCGTAGGTCCCGCGAAAAGTATCATGTTGCCCAGGGTTGAGCCGCCCTCCCCAGGCGCTCCGCAGCCCGTCAGGGCCGTCAAGCCGAGCATCGCGAAAGCCAATGCGGCCTTTGCACCCAATCCATTACCCATGCCATTACCCATGAGATCCCCCAACTGACCGTGCTTGCCGGCTCTTTGATTAAGGCAGGGCGTCGAACCCGGCTGCGAATCCATTCAGCGACACCGGAATGCCGATGCCTTCCTCGGGCGTCTGGAAGACGATGAAGGTGGCCGCCTGGCCGCTCTTCATCTGCGTGATGAGGTTGTCCTCCATCACGACCTCCGCGACGCACCCCGTGGAGAGGCAGCGCACGAAACCGGCCCGGCCGATATCCGTCTGGTCGATCTTGAGACCCAGACCGGAAGGCAGAAGGATACCCAGCGGCGCGACGATGCGCAGAAGCTTGCTTTTGCCGTCAGCGGTTTTCAACACAATAATGACGAGCGTGACGTTCGGACGGTCCTCGGCCACGACGTTCTGGACCAGAGCGCACTGCTCAGCCGTAGCGCCGGGAGGGGTCTCGCACCGCATCTGCCAGTCGCCGAAGGTGTTCTTGACCATCCCTTGCGCACTGGCTCCGCTCGCCGCGGACAACGCGAGGAATCCGATGAAAGCGGCCGCTCCGCTGCGAACCCATCGTGACACGCTCATCGGCATCTCCGTCCTTGGAACACGGGCTTAAGGGCGGCGGCTTGCGCGCCAGCCCGGCTTTTGCCCCGTTCGGACCATGGCAGGGGGCGCAATGTCAAGCGAAGGGGACAATCTCGGAACGGAAAACACGCTTTGGCGGTTATGACGCATAAATAGCGACGCTTGCACCGTTGCGCTAAGGCGCGTCCTGTGGTCATAGACGCAGATCAAAAGGTGATGGCGCAGGCCGGGCACCGCTTTTTGCACGCCCGCGCCCTCCCCCGATGCATTCTTGGCCCCTCAGGCCATCACATCTTTAGGAGCTTGGAACACCGATGCGGATCGAGACCTCAGGACTTCGATCGGTGACCGCCCTCTCGACGGCGGCGGTCGCACTTGTGTTGGGCATAAGTGAGGCGGCCGCTGGCACCGGCGCACCTTCCCCGTGGGAAATCAGCATGCAGGGCATGGTGACGGAGGTGGGGCGCGACCTGTCTACCTTCCACACCTATCTGGTCTGGCTGATCACGGCGGTTTGCGTTTTCGTGCTCGCGCTGATCCTCGTCATCATCGCGCGGTTCAACGAAAAGAAGAACCCAGTGCCCTCGAAGACCACTCATAACACCATGCTCGAGGTCGTCTGGACCATCGTGCCGGTGCTGATTCTGGTCGCCGTTGCCATTCCCTCGTTCCGCCTCCTGCGCCTTCAGCTCGTCACGCCCGCCGCCGACATGGTGGTGAAGGTGACCGGCTACGCATGGTATTGGGGCTACGAGTACCCGGCCGATCAGGGCGGCGGTTTCAAGTTCGACTCGAATATGGTCGAGACGAAGGATCTGAAACCCGGCCAGCCCCGCTTGCTCACCGTCGACAACGAGATGGTGGTGCCGGTCAACAAGATCGTAAAGGTCCAGGTGACCGCCGCCGACGTGCTGCACTCCTTCGCCATGCCGTCCTTCGGCGTGAAGATCGACGCCGTCCCGGGCCGTCTGAACGAGACCTGGTTCAAGGCTGAAGCCGAGGGCGTTTATCACGGCCAGTGCTCCGAGCTTTGCGGTAACGGTCACCCCTACATGCCGATCACGATTCGCGTCGTGAGCGAGCAGCAATATGCCGCTTGGCTGGCCGACGCGAAGAAGAAGTATGCTTCTTCGACCGACGGCTCCGCTCCGCTCAAGCTCGCGAACGCTCAGTAATTTCAGAACGAAGGACCATAGAGGTCTCATCATGGCAAATGCAGCTGATGCCGCTCACGCGGATCACCACGATCACCCGACCTTCTGGCGCCGGTGGTTCTATTCCACGAACCACAAGGATATCGGCACTCTCTACTTCATCTTCGGCTTCACGGCGGGCCTCGTCGGGGCGTTCCTCTCGATCGCCATGCGCCTCGAGCTCCAGGAGCCGGGACTGCAGTATTTCTCCAATCCGCAGGCTTTCAACGTCTTCGTGACCGGCCACGGCCTCATCATGGTGTTCTTCATGGTGATGCCCACCCTGATCGGCGGCTTCGGCAACTGGTTCGTCCCGTTGATGATCGGCGCGCCGGACATGGCCTTCCCGCGCATGAACAACATTTCGTTCTGGCTTACGGTTTCGGCCTTCTGCCTGATGCTCTGCTCGCTCTTCGTCGAGGGCGCCCCCGGTTCGCTCGGCTTCGGCGGCGGCTGGACGGTGTATCCGCCGCTTTCGGTCAGCGGCCACCCCGGCCCGGCGCTCGATTTCGGCATCCTGGCCCTGCACCTCGCCGGTGCGGCCTCGATCCTGGGCGCGATCAACTTCATCACCACGATCCTGAACATGCGCGCTCCCGGCATGACGCTGCACAAGATGCCGCTCTTCGCCTGGGCGATGCTCGTCACCGCATTCCTGCTGCTGCTCTCGCTGCCGGTTCTCGCGGGCGCGATCACCATGCTGCTGACGGATCGTAACTTCGGCACCACCTTCTTCGACCCCTCGGGCGGTGGCGATCCGATCCTTTACCAGCACCTGTTCTGGTTCTTCGGCCACCCCGAAGTGTACATCATGATCCTGCCGGCCTTCGGCATCGTGTCCCACATCATCTCCACCTTCTCCAAGAAGCCGATCTTCGGTTATCTCGGCATGGCCTACGCCATGGTGGCTATCGGCGTCGTCGGCTTCGTCGTGTGGGCGCACCACATGTACACGGTCGGCCTCTCGCTCCAGACGCAGGCCTATTTCGTGTTCGCCACCATGGTGATCGCGGTGCCGACGGGCGTGAAGATCTTCTCGTGGATCGCGACCATGTGGGGCGGATCGATCCGCTTCACCGCCGCCATGCACTGGGCCGTCGGCTTCGTCTTCCTGTTCACGGTCGGCGGCGTCACCGGCGTCGTGCTCGCGAACGCAGGCGTCGACCGCTACATGCACGACACCTACTACGTGGTGGCGCACTTCCACTACGTGCTGTCGCTCGGCGCGGTCTTCGTGATCTTCGCCGGCATGTACTACTGGTTCCCGAAGATCACCGGCTACATGATGCCGGAATGGATCGGCAAGCTGCACTTCTGGATCGCCTTCATCGGCTCCAACGTGCTGTTCTTCCCGATGCACTTCCTCGGCCTCTCCGGCATGCCGCGTCGTTATGCGGACTATCCCGATGCCTTCGCGGGCTGGAATAGGGTCTCGTCGATCGGCTCCTACATCTTCGCCTTCGGTCTCCTCGTCTTCATCTTCGGCGTGATCTACGCGTTCATCCGCAAGGAAAAGGCCGCTGGGAACCCGTGGGGCGAAGGCGCAACGACCCTGGAATGGACGCTTTCCTCACCGCCGCCGTTCCACCAGTTCGAGACCCTGCCACGCATCGCGGCGGATTCGGGCCACTAAAGCCAGTCCCGGCGAAGCGGACACCGGTTCGCCGATAGGACATGCGATGACGAAATGAGTTACGAGCGGGCGGCAACACGCCGCCCGCTCCTCCCCCGAGGGCTTCGGAAAGAAGCCTTCCGGCGAGGAGTTGCCTGTCGAGAAGCGTTCGGCCTCCGGTTTGAACGCGGCGAAAGATCACCAAGTATGACCAGTGCATCGAACAGCTTGACCGACAATCGCAGCGAGGCCGTCGTCACGGCGGGCCTATCGCAGGGCGACGTGTCCGACTTCTTCGCCCTCCTGAAGCCGCGGGTGATGTTTCTGGTCGTGTTCACGGCGCTGGTCGGCATGGTCGTCGTGCATCCGACCATCCATCCGGTCGTCGCCTTCGCCTCGCTTCTCATGATTGCGATTGGGGCCGGGGCCTCAGGCTGCCTGAACATGTGGTGGGATGCGGATATCGACGCCGTCATGACGCGCACCCGTGCGCGTCCGATTCCCGCCGGCAAGATCGCTCCGGGGGAGGCCCTCGCCTTCGGCCTGACCCTTTCCGCCGGTTCGGTGATCGTGCTTGGCCTGGTCAGCAACGTGCTCGCCGCAGGGCTTCTGGCCTTCACCATCGTCTTCTACGCCGTCATCTACTCCATGTGGCTGAAGCGCTCGACGCCCCAGAATATCGTCATCGGCGGTGCCGCCGGCGCTCTTCCTCCGGTGGTCGCCCAGGCGGCGGTGACGGGTCACGTGGGGTGGGAGAGCCTCATCCTCTTCGCCATCATTTTCATCTGGACCCCGCCCCATTTCTGGGCGCTTGCCCTGGTCAAGTCGGGCGACTACGAGCGCGCGGGCATCCCGATGATGCCGAACGTCGCCGGCCCTGATTCGACCCGCCGCCAGATCCTCGCCTACACCGTGCTTCTCGCGCCGCTCGGCCTCGCACCCGTCGCTTTCGGCTTCGGCGGCTTGGCCTATGCGATCATCGCGACCATCGGTGGTCTCGGCATGCTGGCCCTGGCTTTCCAGGTCTATCGCCTGCGTCAGGGCGAGCCGGCCATGCGCGTGGCGCAGCAACTCTTCGCCTTCTCGATCCTTTATCTCTTCCTGCTCTTCGCGACCCTTCTCGCGGAGCATGGCCTCGGCTTCTTCCGGCCGGTTTTCGGGTGATCCGATGGTACAGCAGAGCCCCCTTCCCCGTTTGACTCCTGAGGAGCAAAAGCGCCGTCGTCGGCGTTCGGTTGCTTTGGGCCTGGCGCTCGGAGCCCTGGTGTTGCTGTTCTATGTGGTCACGATCGCCAAGCTCGGACCTGGCGTTCTGAACCGGCCCCTGTGAGGTTGCGATGAGCACGTCTCCCGAACTCCAGCGCAAGATGCGACGCACGGTCCTCGCCTGCTCAGGCATCGTCGTCGGCATGGCGGGCGCGGCCTATGCCTCCGTGCCGCTCTACGACCTCTTCTGCAAGGTCACGGGCTTTGGCGGCACGCCGATCGTTCGCGACGCGAATGGCTCCGATGTCATGGAGCGCACCGTCTCCGTCCGTTTCGACGCCAACGTCTCCTCCGGCCTCCGGTGGAATTTCTCGCCCGAAACTCCCGAAGTAAAGGTGAAGCTCGGCGAGACCACGACGGTTCTCTACAAGGTCACGAACACGGGCGATAAGCCGACAACGGGAATCGCGACCTACAATGTGCAGCCTGATCTGGCCGGCTCGTATTTCTCGAAGCTCGAATGCTTCTGCTTCACCGAGCAGACCTTGAAGCCTGGCGAAACGCTGGAATCGGCCGTGGTTTTCTACGTCGATCCGCGCCTGGTCGAGGATTCGGACATCAAGGACATCAGTTCCATCACCCTCTCCTACACCTACTTCCCCTCGAAGGGGGGCAAGCCGGTGGCGGAGGCGGCGACACCCTCAACAAAACCAATCGTTCAATAACGGACGTGACAAGCTAGACAGAAACGTCTTAAAGCGAGACACCTTCGAGGCACGGAGACGACACGAAATGGCCGAGGCCCACGCCAAACATCACGATTATCACCTTGTCGACCCGAGCCCGTGGCCGCTCGTTGGCGCAGTGAGCGCCTTCCTGTTGGCCTCCGGCTTCGTCACCTGGTGGAAGGACATCCAGATCGGCGGGATGCACCTCGGCGCCTATGTTTTCGGCGCGGGCATCATCGGCGTCCTCTACACGATGATCAGCTGGTGGAGCGACGTGATTCGCGAGGCCAATAGCGGCGCGTATCACACCCGCGTCGTCCAGCTTCATCACCGCTACGGCATGATGATGTTCATCGCCTCCGAGGTGATGTTCTTCGTCGCCTGGTTCTGGGCCTATTTCGACGTCGCCCTGTTCCCCCACGAGGCGATCCAATACGCGCGCACCGAAGCTCTCGGCGGCGTTTGGCCCCCGAAGGGCATCGAGACGTTCGACCCCTGGCACCTGCCCCTTCTCAACACCCTGATCCTGCTCACCTCCGGCACCACGGTCACCTGGGCGCACTACGCATTGCTCCAGAACGACCGCAACGGCCTGAAGGCCGGCCTGTGGCTGACGGTCATCCTCGGCATGATCTTCACCACCCTGCAGGGTTACGAGTACAGCCACGCCGCCTTCGGCTTCAAAGGCAACATCTACGGCGCCACCTTCTTCATGGCGACGGGCTTCCACGGCGTGCACGTGATCATCGGCACGATCTTCCTGGCGGTCTGCCTGCTGCGTACCTATCGCGGCGACTTCACGCCCCAGCAGCATCTCGGCTTCGAGTTTGCGGCGTGGTACTGGCACTTCGTCGACGTGGTGTGGCTCTTCCTGTTCGCCGCCATCTACGTGTGGGGCTTCGGCGGGCATGCCGCTGGGCACTAGCGCCCCTCTCGAAATCGATCCAAACAGGGGCGGCTTTAGGCCGCCCTTCGTTTTTAAGGCCTCAGAGACTATTTGACCGGCACTCCTTTCGTTCGCGGAAGGCCTTGTGGAGTATCCATCTTGGCGCAGAACCAATCGGTTCCCTCTCCGATCGTCGCCGGCCTCAAAGGGTGCTGCCCTCGCTGTGGAAAGGGCCACATGTTCCAGGGCTACCTGACCATGCGTAAATCCTGCGAGGTCTGCGGACTCGACTTCTCCTTCGCCGATTCGGGAGATGGACCGGCTTTCTTCGTCATGTCGATCGTCGGCTTCGTGGTGGTGGGCCTCGCCCTTTGGGTCGAGTTCACCTTCGAGCCGCCAATCTGGCTGCACCTCGTGATGTGGTTTTCCCTGACCGGCATTCTGTGCCTGGGGCTCGTGCGCCCGCTGAAGGGCGTCATGGTTGCGCTTCAATATCATCACAAGGCTGAGGAAGGGCGTATTCAGAAGTGACCGGTTCGGCCCGCCCATCCCGGGGAGCGTCCCTCGTTCTCCCCGGCATCGCGACCCTGATCGCGCTCGCCATCCTTATCGGTCTTGGCGCGTGGCAGCTTCAGCGCAAGGCCTGGAAGGAAGACCTGATCGCCCAAATCGAGGCCCGCGCCTACGGTGAGCCGGGCCGGATTCTTCCTGAGGCGGCCTGGAGTGCATGGCATCAGGATCAGGACGAGTTCCGGAAAGTCAGGGTCACCGGCACCTTTCTCTATCAAAATGAGACACCGGTTTACGGGCTTGCTCCCGCCCTGCGCGGCGCACCGGCGCAGGGATTTTACCTGATGACGCCCCTGCGGCTTCAGGATGGGGCCATCGTGATGGTCAATCGCGGCTTCGTGCCGACCGAGCTGCGTGATCCGGCCACGCGCCCCCAAAGCCAGCCTGTCGGTGAGGCGACCGTGATCGGTCTCGTGCGCGCGCCGGAAGCGCGCAACGCCTTCACCCCGGCGGACGATCCAGGCCGCCAAACCTGGTTCACGCGCGATCCTGTGGCGATCGCCAAGGCTTATAACCTGGATCGCGCCGCGCCCTTTTATGTGGAAGCGGACGCCACACCCAATCCCGGTGGCTGGCCGCGCGGCGGTCAGACGCGGCTCAACCTGCCCAACGACCACCTGCAATACGCCCTGACCTGGTTCGGGATCGCACTGACCCTCATCGGCGTCTTCGGCGCCTTCGCGTGGCGCCGGCTGAACGCCCCCCCTCAGGGGAGCTGAAAGAGGGCGAAGAATCCGAAGCCGAGGATGACCAGTCCCGCGCTCACCACCTTGGCGACGAAGCGATATTTCTCCGTCGCCTGAATTTCGGCACGCCGCTCCGCCCGCTCCGCGCGGGTCATGGTTTCCTGCGCCTTGATCTGCTCGGCGTAGAGGGAGGTCGTCATGTAATTACTGACCGCGCCGTCCTGCTCGAGCTCGACGCGCTGCACGATGACCCCGATGAGCAGGCCGATCACTCCAAGACCGAGAAAGCCGACGAGGTTGAAGGCCACGTAAACCACAAAGACCAGCGCGCCGATCAGCAGCGGCAGCAGCACCCAATCGATCCGCGTCATCTTCATCTGGACAGGCCCTTCGGAGAGGCGTTGCCTTTCAAGGCGCCCAGTGTAACATATCTTCCCATGTTTACGCGTCTCACCATGGTCGCCCATCTCACCACGTGCCTTGCAGGGCGCGGGGGAGCGGTTTTGCGCGTGTGAGAGCGTAAACATTTCCCAAGCCCTGCGGAGACGAGCAGGGCTTTTCAGGTTCCGTTCGCCTCCGCCTTTTCAAGGAGAGCGATATGGACCAAAGACAAGACCCCGATTCCCGCGACAATCTTCCTCTCGGCGATCTGACGATCCGCGCTGTTCGGCCGAGCGATAGCGAGGAGATCGCAGCACTCGCGAACCTGCCCGGCTTTCGCTGGGGGACTTTGCGCCTGCCGTATCAGACGCCCGAGGACACGCGGAAATGGATCGAAGGCCGCGCGGCAAGCGATGTCCGGCTTGTGGCCGTTCAAAACGGAAAGGTTGTCGGCAACGGCGGCCTCAACCGCTTGCAAGGGCGGCGTTCGCACGCGGCAGTGCTGGGCATGGGGGTTCATGACGATTATCGCGGCCGGGGCATCGGCTCGCGGCTGCTGCGAGAACTCCTGACCCTCGCCGATGACTGGCTCGACCTGAAGCGGATCGAGCTCACGGTCTTTACCGACAACGCCCCAGCGATCGCGCTCTATAAACGCAACGGATTCGGGCTGGAAGGAACGCACAAGGCCTTCGCCTACCGGGAAGGCGCATTCGTCGACGCCCATGCGATGGCCCGGATGAAACCATGACACCCGTGACCGGTTGCGACTTGCCGTGACCGGTCCCGGCTCCTAATGTCCCGCGAAATTTCAGGAGATCGAACGTGCTCCATGTCTCGACCCGCGGGGAAGCCCCCGCGCTCGGCTTTGCCGATGCTCTTTTGGCCGGTCTTGCGAGGGATGGCGGCCTTTATGTGCCGCAAACCTGGCCGTACATAGCCCGCGAGACGATCCAGGGCTTTGCCGGCCAGCCTTACGCCGAGGTGGCGAAGGCTGTTCTTGGACCGCTGGTCGATGGCGAGATCCCGCAAGCCGATCTCGGCCGCATGATCGAGGAGGCCTATGCCTCGTTCCGGCACCCGGCCATTTGCCCCTTGAACCAGATCGACGACAATCTCTTCGTTCTGGAGCTTTTCCACGGCCCAACGCTGGCGTTCAAGGACGTGGCGATGCAGCTTCTCGGCCGCCTGATGGACCATGTGCTGAAAGCACGGGGCGCGCGCGCCACCATCGTCGGTGCAACCTCCGGCGATACGGGCAGCGCAGCGGTCGAGGCGTTCAAGGGGCTCGATCAGGTCGACATCTTCATTCTCTACCCCCACGGCCGGGTCTCGGACGTGCAACGCCGGCAGATGACGACGGTGGCCTCGCCCAACGTCCATGCGCTCGCGGTCGAAGGCACGTTCGACGATTGCCAGACCATGGTGAAGGGCATGTTCAACCATGCCCGCTTCCGGGACGAGCTGCAGCTCTCTGGCGTCAATTCCATCAACTGGGCCCGCGTCGCGGCGCAGGCGGTCTATTACTTCACCGCCGCCGTGGCGCTCGGCTCGCCCCATCGACCGGTCTCGTTCTCCGTGCCGACCGGCAATTTCGGCGACATTCTCGCCGGCTGGGCCGCCAAGCAGATGGGGCTTCCCATCGAGCGGCTGATGATCGGCACCAACGCCAACGACATTCTGGCGCGCACGCTCGCCTCCGGCATCTACGAGATCAAGGGCGTGCAGCCCACCGCCTCGCCGTCGATGGACATTCAGATCTCCTCGAATTTCGAGCGGTTGCTGTTCGAGGCCTATGGCAGGGATGCCGGGGCGGTTCGTCGCTTGATGGCCAACCTCGCTCAATCCCGCACCTTCACCATCGATGGCGGCCCGCTGGCGCGTATCCGCAACGAATTCTCGTCCCAGGCCGTCGACGAGGCCAATGTGGCGGCCGAGATGACTGAGACTTACAAGGCGACCGGCTACGTGCTCGATCCGCACAGTGCGGTCGGCACCCGCGCGGCGCGGACGCTCTCGAAGAAGCGCCCGGAAATTCCGGTGATTGCCCTTTCGACCGCTCATCCGGCAAAATTCCCGGACGCGGTCGAACGCGCGACAGGTGTGCGCCCGGCGCTTCCCGCGCATATGGCCGATCTGATGGAGCGCAAGGAGAGCTTTGCCGTGCTCCCGAACGATCAAGCCGCTGTCGAGCGCTTCATCCGCGAACGCGCCCGAGCGATGAAGGGCGCGGCGGCATGAACGAGCATTTCGTTCGCGAGAAGCGGATCGACATCACCCGGCTCGGCAATGGCCTCACCGTCGCGACCGAGCGGATGCCGGAAATCGCAACCGCGACTCTCGGTGTCTGGGTCGGCACTGGCTCTCGCAATGAAATGGTCCATGAGCACGGCCTGTCCCATCTCATCGAGCACATGGCGTTCAAGGGCACGACGCGCCGCACGGCGCGCCAGATCGCCGAGGACATCGAGAATGTGGGCGGCGACATCAACGCCGCGACGAGCGTCGAATACACGAGCTACACGGCACGCGTGCTCGGGGAGAATGTGGACGTCGCCCTCGATGTGCTTGGCGACATCCTGATCCATTCCGCCTTCGATGCGGCGGAGCTTGCCCGCGAGAAAGGCGTGATCCTGCAGGAACACGCGGCGGTCGAGGATACGCCGGACGATCTCATCTACGACGCGTTCATGGAGATGGCCTATCCCGGCCAGCCCATCGGCCGGCCGATCCTCGGCACGCCGGACACCATCAAGGCCTTCGACGAAGCGACGATCCGTGCCTTCCTCGCCCGGGAATATACACCCGGCAAGATGGTTCTGGCCGCAGCAGGCGACGTCGATCATGCCCGGATCGTCGATGCCGCCGAACGGTTCTTTGGCGCGATGCCCGTCGCGGAGATCCGCGAGCCGGAGCCCGGCCTCTATCTCGGCGGCGAGCGGCGTCTTTCGCGCAAGCTCGAACAGGCCAATATCGTCCTGGGCCTGCCGGGCCTCTCCTTCAAGGACCCCGGCTACTACGCGACCCATCTCTTCGCGCATATCCTCGGTGGAGGGCTCACCTCCCGCCTCTGGCACGAGGTGCGCGAGAATCGGGGGCTCGCCTATTCCATCGATGCGTTCCACTGGCCCTTCTCCGATTGCGGCCTGTTCGGCATCGGGGCCGGGACGGCGGGCGCCGACGTGGCCGAGTTGATGGAGGTCACGCTCGCCTGCACGCGGCAGGCCGCGCAGGACATCAGCGAGATCGAAATGGTCCGCGCCAAGGCTCAGATGAAAGTCGCACTGCTGACGGCGCTGGAATCCCCTGGTGGACGCATTGAGCGCATCGCCCGCCAGCTCCTCTCCTGGGGTCGGATCGTTCCAAGCGACGAGATCGTGCAAAAGGTCGATGCCATTACAGCCGATCAGGTGCGCGAAGCCGGCCATCGCCTGCTGCAAGGCGCGCCCACCTTGGCGGCGATTGGTCCCATCAAAGGCTTGCCGTCGCTGAATTCCATCGCCGCGGGATTGCGGGGATGAGGCGCTCTCTCCAGTCGCATTCCTCAACGGAATGAATGCCTCTCCTCAATCCCGCCGCAAAGTGGTCTCATGGCCGCTTGTCACAAGCTCAACCGTGAGTCTTGCGGACAAGTCGAGCCGACGGCCGACTTCGCCTTGCCCTCAAGCCTCCTGACCGGTACCAATCCTGTTCCTTTGTTTTAGTGCCGGACGAAAGACCGAAGCGTTGCGGATCGTTTCTTTCGCCATAACCCTTCTTTTGGCGACCTTCATGTGTCTCGCCTGGCCGGCTGCCGGCTGGGCCGTCGAGTCCGTGCGCGTCGACCCGAAGATGAAGGCCATCGACCTCACCCCCATGGTCGAGCGCTATCGCTCGGACGGGGACGAGATCCGTATTTCGACCGCGCCGGGGCGCGACGGCATCGTCCGGCGCATCGCGGTCAAGGCTCGTGAGTCGGGCACCCGGCCCGACTGGATCGTGTTCGCGCTCACCAACGACACGGACGAGCAGATCGATCGTCTCCTCGTCGCGCCGCATTTCCGTCTGACCTCCTCCGGCGTGCTTTGGCCCGATCTCGGCTCGTCTCGAATCGCGGCGATCACCGCGAGCCAGGGCATCCGCCCCGAGAATGACGACAACCGGGAGGCGGATACCTTCCTGATCACCCTCGACCCCGGCACGACGGTGACCTTCGTGGCGGAGCTGCGCTCCGCCAATCTTCCGCAGCTCCATCTGTGGGATGCGGATGCCTACAAGGAGCGGATCAACGGCCTCACGCTCTACAAGGGCATCATCATCGGCATTGCCGGATTGCTCGCCCTGTTCCTCACTATCATCTTCGTGGTCAAGGGAGCGCTGATCTTCCCGGCGGCGGCGGCCCTGGCCTGGGCGGTTCTGGCCTATTCCTGCATCGATTTCGGCTTTTTCCAGCGGATTTTCCCGATCACGGAAACCGCCGAGCAGATCTACCGCGCAGGCGCGGAGGCCGTGCTCGCGGCGACGCTCCTGGTATTTCTCTTCGCCTATCTCAATCTGAACCGCTGGCATGTGCGCTACAGCCACGTCACGGCCTTCTGGCTGTTGTTTCTGGGCGCTCTCGTGGCCCTGGCCGTTTTCGACCCTCCGGTGGCCTCGGGCGTGGCGCGTATTTCGATCGCTGCGGTGGCCGGCATCGGCTTCGTGCTCGTCATCCATCTGGCGACCCACGGCTACGACCGTGCCGTAATGCTTGTTCCGACCTGGCTCCTCCTCATCGCCTGGGTGGTGGCGGCAAGCTTCACGGTGACCGGGAACCTGACCTCCGATCTGGTTCCCCCCGCCCTCGTCGGCGGCCTCGTGCTGATCGTGATGCTCATCGGCTTTACTGTCATGCAGCACGCCTTCGCGGGCGGTGCCTTCGCGCAGGGCTTCGTGAACGACACCGAGCGTCGGGCGCTGGCTTTGGCGGGTGCTGGCGACATCGTCTTCGACTGGGACGTGGTGTCCGACAAGATTTTCGTCAGCCCCGAGGTAGAGCACCAACTCGGCCTCAAGCGCGGCGCGCTCGAGGGACCGGCCTCCGCCTGGCTCGACCTGATCCACCCCTTTGACAAGGACCGCTACCGGGCCTCGCTCGATGCGGTAATCGAGCAGCGCCGAGGCCGCCTGTCTCAGGATTTCCGCCTGCGTTCCGTCTCAGGCGCGCATCATTGGTTTCGTCTGAAAGCTCGCCCGGTCATCGGCACCGACGGCGAAGTCATCCGCATCGTCGGCACCCTGTCGGATGTCACGGACATCAAGACGGCGGAAGAGCGTCTGCTTCACGACGCGGTGCACGACAACCTCACCAGCCTGCCGAACCGCCAGCTCTTCTATGACAGGCTCGAAGCGGCGCTCACCTTCGCCAGCCAGGATGACAGCCTGCGGCCGACCGTTCTCGTCATCGACATCGACCAGTTCAAGAACACCAACGATTTCGTCGGCTACGCGGCGGGGGATTCAATCCTGCTGACCCTTTCGCGCCGGCTTGGCCGCTTGCTGAGGCCGCAGGATACGCTGGCGCGCATCGCCGGCGACGAATTCGCCATCATCCTGCTCTCAGAGCGTGAGCCCGACCGCATCATCGCCTTCGCCGACATGGTTCGGCGCGCCGTGACGACGCCCATCACCTATGCCGAGCGCGAGATTTTCCTGACACCCTCCGTCGGCCTCGCTCTGCACGATCCGCAGATCGCCGCGCGGCGCGAGGAAGTGCTTCGCAACGCGGAAATCGCCATGGCCCATGCCAAGCGCCATGGCGGAGACCGGATCGAGGTCTTCCGGCCGACCATGCGTTCGGACCGAAGCGACCATTTCACAATGGAGACCGACCTTCGTCGTTCGCTCGAACGCAATGAAATGAAGGTGCTGTTCAAGCCGATCGTGCGGCTCGAGGACCGGACCATCGCAGGCTTCGAATCGATGCTGCGCTGGGACCATCCCCGTCTCGGGCGGATGAGCCCGGACGACTTCATGTCGCTCGCGGAAGAAACCGGCTTCATCGTCAATCTGAGCTTCTTCCTGCTGGAGCAGACGGCGCGCGAGCTGGCCGCCTGGCAGGCCGCGCTTGAGGTGGATCCCCCGATCTTCGCCAGCGTCAACATGTCGAGCCACCACCTGCTGCGGCATGACCTGCTGCAGGATGTGAAGGCCGTCATCGGGCGCACGGGCGTCCTGCCCGGCTCGCTCAAGATCGAGATGACCGAGAGTTTGGTCATGGAAAATCCGGAATATTCGGCCCAGATGCTCGCGCGTCTGCGGGACCTCGGAGCGGGTCTCTCTCTCGACGATTTTGGAACCGGCTATTCCGCCCTCTCCTATCTGCTGCGCTTCCCCTTCGACACGATCAAGGTCGACGAGTCCTTCGTGCGCCAGATGGCTGCGGGCAAGCCGGTGATTCTGCGCTCCATCATCAAGATGGCGCACGAGCTCGGCATGGAGATCGTGGCGGAAGGCGCGGATACGGAATCGGAAGCTATCGAGCTTTACCAGCTCGGCTGCGAATATGCGCAGGGACCCGTCTTCGGCGAGCCCATGTCCATGCTGCAGGCCCGTGACCTTGTCGGTGCAGCTCCCGAGGCTGCCTGACGAGACGCCCGAGCGTTCTCAGGCGTGGCCGGCTTGGTCCGACAGCATGCCCGGATCAATGCCGATCCGGCGCAAGGCGAATTCGTAACGCTCATCAACTGAGGTGTTGAAGATCAATTCGGCATCGGCGGGGCAGTTGAGCCAGCCATTGGCCTGGATTTCATGTTCGAGTTGCCCGGCGCCCCAGCCCGCATAGCCGAGCGCCAGCACCGCATATCGCGGCCCCTCGCCGCGCGCGATGGCGCGCAGGATGTCGACGGTGGCCGTCAGGCAAACCTGATCGTCGATGGGGAGTGTCGATTGGGAGATGTGGAAATCCGGCGAGTGAAGCACGAAGCCTCGCGTCGTCTCCACCGGCCCTCCGATCAGAACCTGAACGAGACCGACCCGCGGCTGCAATCGGATGCGCTCCTGCTCGGGGATGATTTCGAGCTGGACCAGGAGGTCCGGCAGGTTCACGTTGGCCGCGGCCCTGTTGAGGACGATCCCCATCGCGCCTTCGGCGGAATGGGCACAGACGTAAACGACGGACCGCGCGAAGCGTTCGTCCGTCATTCCCGGCATGGCGACCAGAAACTGGCCGTCGAGATAATTGGGACCATCATGGTCTGCTGTCGGATTCAAACTCGCACCTCGGCATCTATGCGATCTGCTAACAGGCCGATCACGGGATCGTGGATGGCAAGCCCGACCGGAACCCGCATAAGGGAAGTGCGTCAGGGAGGCGTCAGTTCCATGGCAATCTTGTTCCGCATCATTCCGGTCATCACTTTTTTGATCCTGTCTCCGTTTGCTGCATTTGCCCAGCCCCAATCCTCCTCTGCGTGGTCGCAAGGACTTCACTCGCGCGTGCGCCTGATCGCGGGTGGGCAGAAGGAGGATCGGATCCTCGCGGGGATCGAAATTGCACTGGATTCCGGCTTCAAGACCTATTGGCGCACCCCCGGTGAATCCGGCCTCCCGCCCCGGTTCGATTGGTCCGGCTCGGAGAATGTCGCGGAGGTCGCCATCCAGTGGCCCACGCCCATCCGGTACGAGGATGCGGGAGGGGTTGCGTATGCCTATAGCCACGACGTCATCCTGCCGGTTTTCGTCAAAGCCTCCGAACCGGGAAAGCCGATCAAGCTCGCGCTGACCGTCGAGTACGGGGTCTGCAAGGACATCTGCATCCCGGCCAGCGCCGAGCTGACGGCAACTCTTGCCGGTGAGGGGCAGGATCGGGCCGCCATTGAGCAGGCTTTGGCCAAAGTGCCGCGTCCACAGCCCCTTGGAGCGTCAGGCGAGCTGTCCGTGGTGAGTGTCGAACCGTTGCCCGGGACTCAGCTCCGCTTCAACGTCACCGTTCGTACCCCGGCCGGCAGTCAGCCGGCTCTCTTCGCAGAGGGGCCCGAGAACTGGTATTTTTCGACCTCCCAGGCCGACGGCACAAACCATTTCGTGGTCACCATCGAGGAGAAGCCGCAAAATGCGACCGGCCCGACGCGGCTGGCGCTTACGCTCGCCGCCGGCGAACAGGCAATCGAAACCGACGTGACCCTCGACGCGAACCTGCAGCCACGCTAGGGAGGAGCCGACGCATCGGCATAGCTTCGGAGAACTGCTTATGACCATTCAGGTTGGAGAAAGCCTACCCCAGGTCACGTTCCGCATCATGACGGCGGATGGACCTGTGGCGAAGACGACGGATGACTTGTTTAAGGGCCGCAAGGTGGTGCTCGTCGCGGTTCCGGGGGCGTTCACCCCGACCTGCCACCGCAACCACCTCCCCGGCTATGTGGAGAATGCGGACGCCATCAGGGCGAAGGGCGTCGATGCCATTCTCGTGACTGCGGTCAATGACGTCTTCGTGCTCGATGCCTGGTCGAAATCGACCGGCGCGGAAGCGATCGAATTTCTCTCCGACGGCAATGGCGATTTCGCCAAGGCACTCGGGCTCGCCATGGACGGCTCCGGCTTTGGCCTTGGCACGCGCTCGCAGCGCTATTCGATGATCGTCGAGAACGGGATCGTGAAGACGCTCAATGTCGAGGATGCGCCCGCCAAGGCTCAGGTCTCCGGAGCGGAAAACCTGCTCAAGAGCCTTTAAGCCGCGCAAACCTCAGGGGCGGAATCGAGCCCTCGCTCAGTCCGATGCGAGCGAGGGTTTTGCGTTCGCCCCTTTTCCTTGCCCCTTGAAGGGCCGCATGGCGGCAACCGCGAGTTCGTCGACCCTGATATTGGTCGGGTCGTCCGCGTGGCCTTTCACCCAATGCCAGGCAACCTGATGACGGGACGCGGCTTCGTCCAGGTCCCGCCAGAGATCCTCATTCTTCACCGGCTTGTTGTCAGCCGTGCGCCAGCCGCGCCGTTTCCAATTGTGCATCCATTGCGTGATGCCTTGGCGCACATATTGCGAGTCCGTGTAGAGATCGACGGCACAGGACCGTTTGAGGGCCTTGAGCCCCTCGATCGCCGCCATCAGTTCCATGCGGTTGTTGGTGGTGTGGGCCTCGCCGCCCGAGATTTCCTTCTCGCTGCCCTTGAAGGCAAGGATCGCGGCCCAGCCCCCCGGCCCGGGATTTCCCGAGCAGGCGCCGTCCGTGTAGATCAGCACGCGTTCAGATCCACTCATGCGCCGAGACCGTATTCGCGCGCATGTTTCACATGGCGGTGGAAGTTGAGCTTTCGGTCATATTCCAGCGGATCCTTGGGCTTCACCAAGGCACCCGGGGGAACGTTGAGCCAATCCACCAACCGGGTCAGCATGAAGCGCATGGCGGACCCTCTGCACAGGATCGGCAGAGCCTCGACCTCAGCCGGTTCGAGGGCGCGCACGGCCTGATAGCCCGCCAGCATCGCCCGCCCCTTCGTCAGATTGAACGACGCATCGGCCTCGAAGCACCAGGCATTGAGGCAGATCGCGACGTCATAGGCGAACGCGTCCGTACAAGCGAAGTAGAAGTCGATCAGGCCCGACACCTGGGGCCCGATGAAGAAGACGTTGTCGGTGAAGAGATCCGCGTGGATGATGCCGGATGGCAGGCCGACCGGCCAATCCTTCTTGAGGTTTTCGAGTTCGCGCCGCGTCCGCTCGGCGAGGCCCGAAGACACCGTATCGGCCTGCGCCTCGGCCTGCGCGAAAAGAGGCGCCCAGCCGTCGAGGGAGAGGGCGTTGGGCCGCGCCATCGCGAAATCATGGCCCGCGAGATGCAGCTTCGCCAGCGCGCCGCCGAGCGCCGCGCAATGCTGCGCCGTCGGGCGGCGAACCGCGATCCCTTCCAGAAAGGTGATGATCACGGCAGGTCGTCCGGCCAAGCGGCCTAGAGGCTCGCCTTCACGGTTGCTGACGGGCAGCGGGCAATTCAAGCCTCGCTTCGCCAGATGCTGCATGAGCCCGAGGAAGAACGGCAGATCCGCCTCGTTCACCCGCTTCTCATAAAGCGTAAGGATGTAGAATCCTTGCGTCGTGTGGAGAAAATAATTGGTGTTCTCCACACCCTCGGCGATGCCCTTGTAGGAGAGAACAGTGCCGATATCGTAGGTGGCGAGGAAGGCGGAAAGCTCCTCATCCGTAACTTCCGTATAAACCGCCACCGCTTACTCCGCAGCCTGCTCGCGCAGTTCGCGAGGTAAGGGAAAAAACACATTCTCGTCCGCCGTCGACACGCTCTCGACCGAAACCGCATAGCGCTCGGCAAAAGCATCGATGATTTCCTCGACCAGCACCTCGGGAGCCGAAGCGCCGGCCGTGATGCCGAGATGGCGGATATCGCCGAACAGGGACCAGTCGATATCGTCCGCGCGCAGGATGAGACGCACGAGAGGGCACCCTTCCCGCTCCGCCATCTCGCGCAGGCGCTGCGAGTTGGACGAATTTGGCGACCCGACCACGATCATCGCATCGACCAGCGGTGCCACGCGCTTGACCGCACCCTGGCGGTTCGTGGTGGCGTAGCAGATGTCTTCCTTGTGCGGTCCGACAATGGCTGGAAAGCGCGCCCTCAGGGCCCCGATCACGTCCTGCGTGTCATCGACCGAGAGGGTGGTCTGGGTGACGAAGGCCAGATTGTCCTCATCCAAGGGCTGGAGCCGGGCAATATCGCCCACGGTTTCGATCAGGGTCGCGGCGCCCGCCGGAAGCTGGCCCATGGTGCCCACGACCTCGGGGTGCCCCGCATGCCCGATCAGGATGATGTGACGGCCACGCTTGTGATGAACCTGCGCCTCGCGGTGAACCTTGGTCACAAGCGGACAAGTGGCGTCGATGGCGAAGAGCCGACGGGCCTGAGCCGCCTCGGGCACGGATTTGGGAACGCCATGGGCGGAGAAGATCACCGGGGCGTCACCGTCGGGCACCTCGTCGAGCTCCCGCACGAAGATAGCGCCCTTCCGCCTCAGGTTTTCCACCACGTATTTGTTATGGACGATCTCGTGCCGGACATAGACCGGCGCGCCATGGAGATCCAAGGCCCTCTCCACCGCATCGATGGCGCGGACAACCCCGGCGCAGAAGCCGCGCGGGGCGCAAAGCATGATGTCGAGAGATGGCTTCGTCATGATGCCGCGATGTGGCGAGAGCAGGCCCTTCCTGTCAAGCGGGAGTGACGCTTATTCGCGCCGGTGCGACGCGGCAAGAAGGGCTCGCCCTCCGGCGCAATTGCCCTTAGAAAGGGGGCCCTTGATCCATTTTTCCCGATGAGCGATGGCAAATACGGCTTCTCACGTCAGTTTTTTGCCCCCGATTTTGACCTTTTGCGGGGCGGCGGCTGTTGCCGTGCCGATCTCCAGGTTCCTCGGCCTGAGCGCGGTCCTCGGCTATCTCGCGGCCGGAATCGTCATCGGGCCGTCCGGTTTGAGGCTCGTCGGCGATCCCGAGACCATCGTCACCGTAGCCGAGATCGGCGTCGTCCTGCTCCTGTTCATCGTCGGGCTAGAGCTTAAGCTTTCGCACCTCTGGTCCATGAAGCGAGACATTTTCGGTCTCGGTTTCGCTCAGTTGGCCGTGACCGCCCTTTGCATCGGCGGCGCGGCGGTCGCCATCGGCTTCACGCCGCGCGCTGCCTTCGTCACCGGCATTGCGGTGGCGCTGTCCGCAACAGCGATCGCCCTTCAAATGCTGGGTGAGCGCAACGACCTGCAGACGCCCTACGGCCAGCGCTCCTTCGCGATCCTGCTGTTCCAGGACATCTCGGTGGTTCCGATCCTGGCGATTTTGCCGCTCCTGGCGTCCGGCGTCATGGCGCCGGAGAGCAACACGCCTTACGACCGCCTTTTGAAAGTTGGCGAGGCGGTCGCGGCGATCGCCGCCGTGGTCGTGATCGGCCGTTACGGACTGAACCCCTTCTTCCGCATTCTCGCGCGCAGCGGCGCGCGTGAGGTCATGACGGCGTCGGCCCTTCTCGTGGTGCTCGGCGCGGCCCTGCTGATGCAGGAAGTAGGCCTGTCCATGGCGATGGGCGCGTTCCTCGCGGGCCTCCTGCTCGCGGAATCGAACTTCCGCCACCAGCTCGAAGCCGATATCGAGCCGTTTCGCGGCACCCTGCTCGGCCTGTTCTTCATGAGCGTGGGCATGTCGATCGATCTGGCGCTGGTGCGCCAGAACTGGGTGCTGCTGGCCCTTGCCGCGCCCGCGGTCATTCTGGGCAAGACGTTCCTGTTGACGATCCTCTCCAGGCTGTTCGGCGCAACCTGGCGCGATGGCCTGCGCTCGGGTGTGCTGTTGTGCCCCGCCGGCGAGTTCGCCTTCGTGCTGCTCCCGGTGGCGGTGGGTCTCGGGCTGATGTCGTCAATCGATGCGCAGCTTGTCACGGCGCTCGCCGCCATCACCATGCTGCTTGGTCCGATCATCGCCACCGTGCTCGAACGCGTGTTGGCGAACCGCCATGAGGGCGAGGCGCATCCCGATCTCGAAGACCTGCGGGGTCAAGAGGGTGAACTTTCGAGCCGCGTCCTCGTCATCGGGTTTGGACGTTTCGGGCAGATCGTGAATCAGGTCCTGTTGGCGCAGGGCATCGATGCGACCGTCATCGACAGAAACGTGGAGCGCATCCGGGATGCGGCGCGTTTCGGCCTCAAGGTTTATTATGGTGACGGCATGCGCCTCGACGTGTTGCGGGCCGCGGGTGCGGACAAGGCGGAGATGATCTGCGTCTGCACGGACACCCCTGAAATCACCCTGAAGATCGTCGAGATCATTCACGAAAATTTCCCAGGTGCGCGCAGCTTCGTGCGCGCTTACGACCGCGTCCATGCAATCGAATTGATGAAGATGGATGTCGATTATCAGCTTCGCGAGTGCTTCGATTCCGCCATCGCCTTCAGCCGCGCCGCGCTTGAGGAACTCGGAGCCTCGCCGGACGCCGCGGCTGCCGCAGCAGACGATGTGCGCAAGCGCGACATCGCCCGCCTGATCCTGCAGAAGGAAAGCGGTGCGATGGGCGGCGTGGAACTTCTCGTGGGCACGAAGATCGCCCCGGAACCGCTTGTCGTGCCCACCGGCAAAGCGCGCGGCCTTAGCGCCGAGACCCGGGATATTCTGGGCGAAGGAGTCTAGTCATGGATGCGACCCCAACGGCGAAAGCGCCCGAGGAGCAGGCGCCGACGCCGCGCTTCGTTGTCGGCTCAACGATGCGCCACGTTCTGGTGATGACAGGAACCGGAACCGCGGGCCTGATCGCGATCTTCATCGTGGACCTGATTTCGCTTCTCTACATCTCGTGGCTGAAGGACCCGAGCATGACCGCAGGCGTCGGCCTGGCGACCGTCATGATGTTCTTCACCATCTCGATCAATGTCGGCTTGATGATCCCCATCGGCGCGTTGGTATCGCGGGCGCTGGGCGCGCGCCGACGCGAGGATGCGCGCCGGCTGGCGACATCGGGCTGCATCCTGATGGCGATCATCGCAACGCTTGTCAGCCTGATCATTCTGCCATTGCTGCCGCAGATCCTGCACATGCTGGGCGCGACGGAAAAGACTTACCTCGTCGCGCGCAGCTTTCTCTGGATCTCTTTGCCGACAAATGTCCTGATGGCGTTCGGCATGGCCTTTTCGACCGTGCTGCGTGCCGCCGGCGACGCCAAACGCAGCATGTATGCGACGCTCTCGGTCGCCGCGGTCACCATCGTCGTCGATCCGATCCTGATCTTCGGCCTGGGCCTGAAATCGGACGGCGCTGCCCTCACCATCAATCTGGCGCGATTGGCCTATCTCTATATTGGCTATCGCTATGTGACGCGTCATCACGATCTTCTTGCAAGGCCCAATCTCAGGAGCATTGTCGCCGACGCGCGGCCGTTCTTCGCCATCGCCGTGCCGGCGATCCTGACCAACATCGCAGCCCCCGTCTCGAGCGCCTTTTTCACCAGCATCATGTCGCGATTTGGCGACGGGGCCATCGCCGCCTCGGCGATCATCGACCGTGTCACGCCCGTGGCCTTCGGCGGCCTGTTCGCGCTCGCCGGGGCCATTGGTCCGGTCCTCGGCCAGAACTGGGGCGCACGGCGTTATGATCGCATGAACCAGGTGCTGAAGGACTCATTGACCTTCACCATCGTCTATGTCGGATGCGTGTGGGCGCTTCTCTATCTCGTCCGCGTTCCATTGACCCTGGCCTTCAACGCCCCGGACCTGACGGCAGACCTCGTGCAGTTCTTCTGCCAGCTCAGTGGGCCTATCTGGTTTTTCATTGGTCTCGTGTTCGTGGCCAACGCCTCGTTCAACAATCTCGGGTTCCCCTTGTTCTCAACCTTCTTCAACTGGGGCCGAGCAACGCTGGGCATGATTCCTTTTGCTTATTACGGCGCGCAGGTCGGCGGTCCGAAAGGGGCCCTGCTGGGGATCGGGGTGGGATCAGTTGCCTTCGGAATCGCGGCGATCATCACAGCCTTCTGGACAATCCGGCGTTTGGAGAGGCAAGCTAAGGCAGCCCATTGACCGTTCGAGCCAAGGGGCCCCATCGAGGAGCCTGCCATGTTGAACTGGTTCGATCTGATGCGTCAGGCCCAGACGAGCGCGGGCTTTGGAGCTCTCGCGCAGCAGTTCAATCTCTCCGACGAGCAGTCGCAGAAGGCGATGGCGGCCTTCATGCCCGCTTTCGCCATGGGGCTCCAGCGCGCGACGGACACCAACGACCCCAGCCGCTTCCTTCAATCCATGATGAGCGACGCCTACCAGAACTTCTGGCAGACCGCCGGGCAGGCGTTCTCGACCCAAGCTCAACGGGAGGGCAGGAAGCTCCTCGACCAGTTGTTCGGTTCGGATGACGTAAGCCGTCGGATCGCGCATCAGATGGCCGATTATGTCGGCGTCACCCTGGGACTGATGCAGCAGATGCTGCCGATCATGGCGGGTATTATGGCCGGCAGCATGTATCAAGCGATGTCCGCGCAGGGCCAGTCATTTCCGATGGTCACGCCGGAAGCAGGGGCCGCCCGCGGCGCACGCACCTCAACCGATCCATGGATGGAGCTCTGGACCGGGTGGATGAAGGCCGTTTCGCCCGAATCGAAATCCGCTCGCAATCCCTTCGAGGAAATGATGGCGGTCTTTCTCCCGCCCCCCGCCCTCGCCAAGCCCGCTCCGCAAAAGGCGCCCCCTCCTGCTCTCGCGTGGGAGGAGATGATGGAGGCGGGACGCGAGATGCAGCAGCAATATCTCACGTCCCTTCAGGCGATCTTCGACGAGGCCTGGAAGACCGGCAAAGCAAAGCGTTAGGCGCAGAGTCTCGCCGGTTTCACGACCGGAATGACCGGCCGGGTCGCTCGACCCGGAGGTACCATCCTCTCGGCCCGACTACGTCGCTCGACACATCGAACCAACACCGATGATGGATTCCGCACAATCGGCTCGGCAAGCGCGCCTTCCACATCGCTGCGCACGAGGCCGATATCCTTGAGCATCCGATCGTCGAACTCGGCGAGGTTCATGATCTCACGCCGGTGCCTCAGAGCCCTGGCGAGATTCACGGCAGCACGGACCACCGATCCCAGAAACGTCGATCCGGCTAAGGACATGGCGGGGGTGGCTGACCGGGTCATCGAAGCTCTCCTTAGTCTTTATTTCGGTCCGAGGCGGTTGGAACGGCTTTGAGCGTTCCATGAGGCGTTTCAACGGTTTTGCTCGGAACGCCCCAAGAAGCACACAAGCAGAAATTGCGACTAACCCATTGATATATAACGGTTTTCTTTAATCCATTGTGGATTGCGTCGATTCCTAACATGGAATGTTTCATCACTTGAAGCGATTGTTTGAGATGTGTACCATCATCGAAATTGATGATGGAATTTTGAGCCATGCACTTACTCGATATCGACCAGCTCCGGACTTTCGTCGCGATCGCGGATACGGGGTCGTTCACGCGTGCGGCGGAGATCGTGCATAAGACGCAGAGCGCGGTGTCAATGCAGATGAAACGCCTGGAGGATCGCGTCGGGCGTGGGATATTCGAGCGCGACGGGCGGCTGTCCAAGCTCACGGACGAGGGCGAGCGGCTGCTCGATTACGCCCGGCGGATCGTGCGGCTGAATGCTGAATGCATGGCGTCCTTCAACGACAACGAGCTGATCGGCCGGGTGCGGCTCGGCCTGCCGGACGATTATGCGGATCGTTATCTGCCTGAGATTCTGGCGCGTTTCTCCCGCTCAAACCCGAAGGCCGAGGTGACGGTGATGTGCGAGCCGACGCACCACCTGATCGAACGGGTGCAGAACGGCGATCTCGACCTTGCGATCATCACCCATGTGGACCGGCGCGGCCCGTCCGAGATCGTGCGCATCGAACAGCTTCTCTGGGTCACGTCCGCGCGCCACGGCGTACATGAGGCAAGCCCGATTCCGCTGGCCATGGGCCGCCCGAATTGCGATTGGCGCCACTCGGCGACGGAGGCGCTGGAGAGCGCGGACCGCGCCTTCCGCATCCTCTATGTGAGCTGGAACTCGAACGCCGTCGGCGCGGCGGTTCTGGCGGGTCTCGCGGTGTCAGTGCTGCCGGAAAGCGCCGTGCGCCCCGGCATGCGGATCTTAGGCCCCTCGGACGGCTTCCCTGCCCTGCCCTCGTGCAAGATCGGCCTCATCCGCGCCCGCCGCGAGGAGAACCCGCTGGCGGATGCGCTTGGCTTTCACATCAAGCAATCGCTCGACAATCTGGGTTCGACCCGCACGGTCTTCCCGGCCGCGGCCGAGTAACCATCAGGCTTTCGGCGCAGGGCGACGCAGCACGAGCACGTTGCCCGTCAGCGCCAGCGCCACGCCGACCACGGCGAGCGGCGTCCACACATAGCCTTCGAGCACGGTCGAGACCGCGAGTGCAATGATGGGAAACAGCACCGTCGCATAGCCCGCCCGCGCGGCCCCGAGCCGGCGCAGGAGGGTGAGGTACGACGCAAAAGCCAGCACCGACGCGCCAATCGCGAGATAGAACAGCGAGCCGATATACTTGAACGTCGGCTCGATGATGAAAGCGTTGCCGCGCGCGAGATTGATTGCGAGCAGCACGCCGCAGCCATAGGTCATGGCCCAGGCATTGGCCGAAATCAGCGGCGCGCTGCGACGCTGCACGAGCGTCGAGATCATGTTGCCGGAGCAAAAGAACAAGGTGCCGAGCGTGCACAGGGCAAGGCCCCAGGCCGCCGCGGCATTGAAGCCCGCGCCCGCGATTTCCGGCCAGAACAGAAGCCCGATTCCGGTCACGCCGACGGCCCCGCCGAGCGCCACGCGCGGCTCCACCTTCTGCCGGAACAGCACGAAGCCGAGTACGAGATTGAAGATCGAGGCGAGCGAAAACACCACGGAAAGCAACCCCGAGGGTACGGTCAATCCGCCGTAATAGAAACTGATGAAGTTGAACGAGAACAGGCAGCACCCCGTCGCGAAGAAGCGCAGGTGATCTCCGGCCGAGAACCGCACCTTCTTGCGCGACACGAGCACCCATCCCCACGTGACGAGAGCCGCGAGAACGAAGCGCCACAGCACCGACATCTCCGGCGCGACGACTCCGAGCTGCGCCCGGATCCCGATCCAGCTCACGCCCCACAGGAACACGGTGGCCGCGTAAAGGCCGAGGGTGGTCCCATCGATCCGGGCGGGACTTGCGCCCGAGATGGTGGTGGCTTGCGTCATGGTTTTTCAGAACCCGTTGTCGGGTTACCGGGTTACGCCAACCAAGGCATCAGCACAAATGATGAAATATCATCAATACCTGTTGGAATGCTGATGAAACGCCAAGGTTTTCCTGAAAACTCCTTGGAATGACCTGAAAGCGCCTGGAACGCTGTTGCGAGCCGCCGTCCCTGTCATTCAAGCCCATAACCGCGAACGGGCTCGGTCACGCGCATCAGGCGTCTGTATGCGTCTTATTCTGAAGCGTCACCGCGTCCAGGCCCCGCTATGCGGTCCCGAATGACATTGCGGGTCCCGGGATGAAAACGAGAATAAGGCGATACAAGGCTCCGATTACCCACTATGAGCGATTGAAACCGCTCCAACATTCCTGTGAAATGGACCGTTGTTGATTGAGATATCGCCAAGATGTGCGCAATCTCCCTTACATCAACCTATTGTATAGTTACGGTTACCTTAACTGCCTACGTTGAAGCCAATTGATCATGAACTATCCGACCTTAAAAACAACCTGAGCCTTAATCATATGGGCGTGGCCGTCAGCGGCTGATTGTTCAGTAAAGCACTTTGCCGGTGGCGCCGTGATGAGCGATGCAAGCCCGACCATGACCGGGATGCGTCATGTTCAGACATGTCCGAGTTGGATGCTGGACGTCGTCGGGAGGCTCTCATGCCCATTTCGCAATTCCTTGGGGGCGTTCAAGGAGCACGACGATGGCGACCTTCAATGACAAGGACACGAATGGCGCGGACCATACACACATCCGGAAGAATGCCACGTCGATGGACTGGCTTTCCCTGATCCACCCCATCCACAATAAGATCATCGGCACCAACGGCAACGACACGCTCGCCGCGGCGGCCGACGGCGATCTCGTGTTCGGGCTGGGCGGCAACGACGACCTGAGCAGTATGTTCAACCGCACGGCGCTGGTAGGGGGACGCGGCAACGATGCGCTGACCACGAAGGACACCGTCGTGGCGCCGGACCAGGAGCCGGTGCATGGACTGGCCATCCAGCTCGGCGGGGCAGGCAACGACACCCTCGATTCGACTGTGACCGTTCAGGCCGGAGTGCCGACCACCTTTCAGCAAGTTCTAACAGCGGACGTCCTGAGCGACGGCGGCTCCGGCAACGACATCATCAACGCGACCGCCAATGTCGGCGGACCTACAGGTGCAAGCGCGACCCTAAAGACTGATGTGTACGGTGGCAGCGGTAACGACACCATCAATGCCACCGCGGATGCAACCGGTGCGGTCGGCACCAACATTGTTATGAACCATATCCACGGCGGGTCGGGCAACGACAACATTACC
Source organism: Microvirga alba (assembly GCF_015694465.1). Taxonomy (GTDB): domain Bacteria; phylum Pseudomonadota; class Alphaproteobacteria; order Rhizobiales; family Beijerinckiaceae; genus Microvirga; species Microvirga alba. The sequence continues at coordinate 32,320 of NZ_JADQDO010000001.1, read as the reverse complement.
GCCTTCGCGCGCCCGGATCACACTTCAAGCAACGCTACAGTCATCAATGACATCGACGGTGGCGACGGCAATGACGTCATTGACGCCACAGCTATTGGCGACGCGCTGTTCCCTCAACTCGCGAAGAACTCCATCCACGGCGGCCGCGGCAACGATGTCATTAGTGCACACGCTACAGAAAACTCGAATGACAGCACGGCTGTCGGTGTCAACGAACTGTGGGGCGACGAGGGTAACGACACTCTGATGGCGACCCACGATGCGGCTTTCCGGAATGGCATCTCCGATGTCACCAATTACTTGAATGGCGGGAGTGGGAACGACAATCTCACGGCGGTGTCGAACGCGGACGGTCAACATGTCCGGGCCGTGAACCACCTGGAAGGCGGTACGGGACGGGACGTTCTGAGTGCCAGTATCGATTCTTTGGTCATCGGTGGGGCATTAGCGGTGGATCTGTTCCACCTGTCGAATATTCTGAACGGAGGAGCCGGCGACGATGCGCTCGCGGCCTTCCTGAGGGTGACAACCGCAACCAGTGTGACGGATGGTTCCACGGCCGAGAACCATCTCAACGGCGGCGATGGCAATGACACGCTGACGGCGACGGTGGCGGCTGACTCGGTCGCCGGCACGAGCTTTCTCTGCGGCGGCTCTGGGAATGACCGACTCACCGTGATCGGCGGCACAAACAACGTCCTCGATGGCGGCAGTGGCAATGACACGCTGGTCGGCGGCACCGGCAACGACAGCTTCATCGGCGGTTCCGGCGCAGATGTGTTTGTGTTCGCACCACCCAACGGGCATGACACCATCGCCGATTTCCAAACCGGCAAGGACAAGATGGACCTGACCGCGTTTACCAACATCCACGGCTTTGGTGACCTGACCATCGAAACGGTCGGCTGCAACAGCGTCATCCGTTTCGACGCCAACGACGACATCACCGTCAAAGGTGTAACGCACCTCAAGGCGAGCGATTTCTGGTTCGCCTGAACGCCGGTCTCGTGGGCAATGGCGCAAGGCTACACTTGGCCCTGCGCCATCTACGGCAGAGACACCGACATCTCATGTCGATTGTGACAGAGCAGCGTGTCGACGACTTGCTTCTTATTCGGTCCGGGACAGGCTACGCGAATAACGGCGAAATGCATCTTGTCCTAGGATTGTTTTTTCTGCCAACGTCACCCTCAAGGTGTAGCGTTGTGCAGCACTTCAGGACACACAATCAGATGTCGCGCTACCGCCTTGCGCAGGGTACCGGGCAAGCGCAAAATGCCGGCCGCGGGCAGAGGTTCACCACCAATTCGGGAGCGAACCATGAACGATATGACCCTCACGAATCTGAAGGCAGGAAAGACGGCGGTTAGCGCAGCGGCGATCGAAGCGCTGGCGGCGCAATTGAGTGGCACCGTGCTGGATGCGAGCGATGCGTCCTATGACGAGGTGCGCGCGATCTGGAACGCGATGATCGACCGCAGGCCCGCCCTGATCGTGCGATGCGCGGACGCTGCCGACGTTGTCAACGCGGTGCGATTTGCGCGCGACAACCAGTTGCTCGTGGCAGTGCGTGGCGGCGGGCACAACATTGCCGGCAACGCCGTCTGTGACGGTGGGCTGATGATCGATCTGTCGCAGATGAAATCGGTGCGGGTGGATGCGGGCGCGAAACGGGCGTGGGTGGCGCCGGGGGCGACGCTGGCCGATGTCGACAAGGAGACACAATCTTACGGACTGGCGTTGCCGACCGGGATCAACTCCACGACCGGCATTGCCGGGCTCACGCTTGGCGGTGGATTCGGCTGGATCACGCGCAAGTTTGGCCTGACGATCGACAACCTCGTGTCGGCGGACGTCGTGACGGCGAACGGCGAGTTGGCGCGCGCAAGCGCGACCGAAAACCCCGACCTGTTCTGGGCGCTTCGGGGCGGCGGCGGTAATTTTGGCGTCGTCACGTCTTTCGAATTCAATCTTCACGAACTCGGGCCACAGGTCATCGCGGGGTTCGTCGTGCATCCGTTCGACGACGCGCAGACGGTTCTCGAGCAATACCGGAAGGTTCTCGAAACGGCCCCGGACGAGCTGACCTGCTGGGCGGTGATGCGACAGGCGCCGCCGCTGCCGTTTCTTCCGGTGGAGTGGCATGGCAAGGAGATTTTGATTCTCGCCATGTGCTATTGCGGCGATCTCGCGGCTGGTGACAAGGCGACAGCCAAGCTGCGTTCGATTGGCACGCCGATCGCCGACGTTGTCGGCCCCAATCCCTTTGCCGGCTGGCAGCAGGCACTCGATCCCCTGTTGACTCCCGGCGCCCGCAATTACTGGAAGAGCCTCGATTTCACGAAGCTCTCCGACGCGACGATCGGAATCCTGATCGATGCGGTTCGCGAACTACCCGGACCGGAATGCGAAATCTTTATCGGGCATGTCGGCGGAGCAGCCGGCCGTATCGCCGCTGACGAAACCGCTTTTCCGCAGCGAAGTTCACATTTCGTCATGAACGTGCACGCACGCTGGCGCGAACCGGATATGGACTGGGCGTGTATCGGCTGGGCACGCCATATCTTCGAAACTGCCAAGCCTTTCGCCGCTCAAACCGCCTACATCAACTTCATGCCGGAAGACGAGAACGACCGCGTTGAAGCAGCCTATGGCGGCAACTATCGGCGGCTTGCCGAGGTCAAACGGCGCTACGATCCGGACAACCTCTTCCGCATGAACCAGAACGTGAAACCGAAATAGGGACTAAACGCTGGTCGCGCGCGGAATCCGTTGAGTGCGAAATTCCCGTGCGGCCGGCGGATCGGTCAAGACGGTAGCGCAGCGCCGCGATCAAACAAGGCTTGCTCCTCGCAGAGCGTGGTCTCCAAACTTTGCGATAAATCAACAGCTCAGCCTTCAACGCTCCCTACAATGCCGCCAATGGTCGCGGCCTGCATCCACGGAGCAACTCACCACCCTGTTGTCGTTCACGCCCGCAAGCCGGAGCGGGTCTCCCGTCAATCGCCTGCAGAGCGATGTCGAAAGACGCCTTGAAGCAAGTCGTTTGTCACGGAGGGTGGTAGCATATGTCGAAGCTTGACTATTCAACGGACGGCGCCGGGCCGTTCGCAAAAGCGATGCGCGCGAAGCGCTGCCGGTTCGCCCTGCTCGGGCTGGGTTTTCTGGCCCTGCCGGCCTTTCTCGGCTCGCAGAACGCGGCGGCTCAGGATGCGAGGAAGCCCAACATCGTCATCATCTGGGGCGACGATATTGGCCAGTCGAATGTCAGCGCCTACACGAACGGGCTGATGGGATACCGCACGCCCAACATCGACTCGATTGCCCAGCAAGGTGTGATCTTCACCGACTATTACGGCGAGCAGAGCTGCACTGCGGGACGCGCGGCCTTCATCACGGGCCAGAGCGTGTTCCGCACGGGCCTCAGCAAGGTCGGGCTTCCGGGGGCCGATCTTGGCCTGCGGAAAGAAGATCCGACATTGGCCGAACTCCTGAAGCCACAGGGCTACGCGACCGGGCAATTCGGCAAGAACCACCTCGGCGACAAGGACGAGATGCTGCCGACGGCTCATGGGTTCGATGAATTCTACGGCAACCTGTATCATCTCAATGCCGAGGAAGAACCCGAGCTTCCCGACTATCCGAAAGCCAACGATCCGGAATTCCCGAACTTCCGCAAGAATTTCGGTCCGCGCGGGGTCATCCACAGCTTCGCCAATCCCGACGGCACGCAGCGCATCGAGGACACCGGCCCGCTGACGAGAAAGCGGATGGAAACCATCGACGACGACATCGCCGCGCGGTCAGCCGAGTTTCTCGAAAAGCAGGTGAAGGCCAACAAGCCCGTGTTTCTCTGGGTGAACTTCACCCACATGCATTTCCGCACTCATACCAAGCCCGAGAGCCTCGGCCAGGCGGGGCGCTGGTTGGGGCCTTATGCCGATACGATGATCGACCACGACAAGAACGTCGGGACAGTGCTGGCCAAGATTAAGGAACTCGGCATCGAGGACAACACCTTCGTCATGTATTCGACCGATAACGGTCCACACATGAATTCGTGGCCGGATGGGGCCATGACGCCATTCCGCAATGAGAAGAACTCGAACTGGGAGGGCGCCTACCGGGTGCCGGCCATGGTCCGGTGGCCGGGCAGGATCAAGCCGGGCAGCGTCTCGAACGGGATCATCTCCCATCTCGACTGGATACCGACTCTGCTTGCGGCGGCGGGCGCGCCGGACATCAAGGAGAAGCTGCTGAGCGGCTACAAGATCGGCAACATGACCTACAAGGTGCATCTCGACGGATACAACCAGCTTGCCTATCTGACCGGCGGCGACGACAAGAGCGCGCGCAAGGACTTCTTCTATTTCTCCGACGACGGCGATCTGACCGGCCTGCGCTACGACAACTGGAAATTCGTGTTCCTGGAACAAAGGGCGGAGGGAACGCTCCAGGTGTGGCGCGAGCCGTTTACGCGCCTGCGGGTGCCGCTGATCTTCAATCTCCGGCTCGATCCCTACGAGCGGGCCCAGATCACGTCCAACACCTATAACGATTGGATGCTGGACCATGCTTTCATGCTGGTTCCAGCGCAGGCTTATGTCGGCCGGTTCCTTGCAACGTTCAAGGACTATCCGCCGCGCCAGAAGGCTGCGAGCTTCTCGATCGATCAGGTGATGGAGCAGTTGCAGAAGCCGACCGGCGACTGATCGCTTTCAAGACCGGGGGTCGACACGTAACGTCGACCCCATCGGGCTTTCCTTAAACCTGCCTTAGACCTTGGGCTCGGCCGCCTGCGGGCGCGGACCGGCGCTGGCACCGCTCGCGGGCCGACGCGGGCCTCCTGCGGCGAAGCGGGGCTTCGGCTTGGGAGCCGCGATCAGTCCCTCGCGAATGGCCTGCTTGCGGGCCGCTTTACGGGCGCGGCGGACCGCTTCCGCCTTCTCGCGCGTCTTGCGTTCGGACGGCTTTTCATAGGCCTTGCGCTGTTTCATCTCGCGGAAGACGCCTTCGCGCTGCATCTTCTTCTTGAGGACCCGGAGAGCCTGGTCGACGTTGTTGTCGCGAACTAATACCTGCAAAGCTGTATCCAATCTCATGGTTGCCGACGCATGGTGGCGAACGCCACTGTAAACCGCGCCGGTTTGTGAAGCTGTGTCCGCCCTCCTTCGTGAAGGCGGAGCATCGTTGGGTTTCGTCGGTTGGCACTGCATCCATCGAGCTTGGCTCAAGAAGCTGAGCGTCAGCGCAAGCGAGGGCGTGATGAAGGTGCCGAAAGTGAAATTGCCCGTTAGGTCAGGCGGTCTTCATGGGGTGTGCAGAGACCTTAGTCAATTCCAACGACCTGAATAAGGCAGGCTCCGGGTATGGATCGATGACAGGCCAGACCATTTCCGCAGCGGAAGCACGTCAGTCGGCGGAGGGAAGTTTTCCGTTGGCGGCAGACTGTATCTCCGACTCACCCACCGCGCGCTCGCTCGAATTGCTGACATCCTTGATGCGGTAACCCACCTCGCCGTTGCTCTCCGGCATCAGGCGCACCACTTCATACACGCCGTTCGTACGATCGTGAAAGCGTGAGCCGCTCGCACGGACGAGTTGGCCAAGGTTGAATTTGTGAAGCATCGCGATGTTCTCTCGATCAGGTCAGTTTAAGGAAATGCGTCTGGGCGTGATGTGGGTTTTGATCGGAAGCACGTGCTCGACCTCCGAATCCATTCGTTGGTTGATGATCTCAGCCAGGATCAGCGTATCGTGAGCCTCCATCGGGCTCATCGGATAAAGCTGATACTGGCCCCGGCTCTCCACCACGACTGCATCGCGACCGAAGCGCAAAACGCAATTCCTCTGGCGCATCAGCCATTTAGGCACACGGTCGCCTGCTTCGAATGTCCAAGCTTTCTCGGTCATCGGACCCTCCGCCTCGCTAATACCAGCCGACCGGCAGTGTATTACCGGCGGCGAAACTGGGGGCGGCGCGCGGCAGGGCGAGGACCACCGGAGCCAGCGTCCTTGTGGCGGAAAATGAGGCGGCCCTTATCGAGGTCATAAGGCGACATCTCGACGGTGACGTGATCGCCGGCCAGCGTCTTGATACGGTTCTTCTTCATCTTGCCGGCTGTATAGGCCACGATCTCGTGTCCGCTCTCCAGCCTTACGCGAAAGCGAGCATCAGGCAGGATCTCGGTGACTTCACCTTCGAAGGTGATCAGTTCTTCCTTGGCCATTTGAAGCTCTCCATGGTGATTGAAAATGGTGACTGAAAACAAAAAAAGCCGCCCCGCGACGGAACGGCTTTGAGAGACAGCCCGAAAAAACGGGCTGTCAGATCTCAATGAGATTAGGCGGTTTGGATGTTGCCAACCGCGATCTTGCCGGTCCGGCGGTCTTCCTGGGTGTCGAAGGCAACCTTCTGGCCCTCGACGAGGCCGCGCATGCCAGCGCGCTCGAGCGCGGTGGCGTGAACGAACACATCCTTGCTGCCATCGTCAGGCTGAATGAAGCCGAAGCCTTTTTGATCGTTGTAGAATTTCACAGTGCCCGTGATCATCGGGAAGTCCTTTCAGGTTTCAGTATGCGCATGCGCGCTTCCCCACAACGAAGCGGGGCCGCGCCTCTTGTCGAAGTTTGGAGAGAAAGTCGGAGCATGCGCCTGAAAGTAAAAGGCGAAGCAGACCAGTTGTCCGGCCAAAGTCGATACGGTGATATAGGGGCGACTTAAGGCAATTGCAAGGCAAGCCCCTCGGAAACCCTTATTATCATGGCAACTGTCAATGCGCCCAAGGGGCAACTCAGCCGTAGCGGGCCCCATGAGCTGCAATTTCAGCGTCAGGGAGCCCTCACCCACCGATGAGGCCGCTTACGAGGTCGGGCTTGCGTCCTCGCGCACCGGGCCCTTGGGCTGCGGCTGCTTGCGGGCGCGATTCTTCGAGAGGGCGAGCGGCACGAGGCTGGCGTGGACCGGGTTGGGATAATGCTCGAGGGTGGAGCCTGTCGAGGCATCCACCGCCATGCCGACGAGACCGCCCACGAGCACGTTGCCTGCAAAACCGGCGGCGCCGCCGCCCGCGACACGCGTCTGCACCGCAACGTCCTGGCTGTGATAGCCAGGTTGAGAGAACGTCGCGACGAATTCCGCCTTACGGCCGATTTCGAGCGTGCACGGCGTCGTCGGGCAGGTCAGCCCGGTCGAGGTCCGCATCGCCGCCGGCGGCTCGGAGGTGAAGGTCACCTGCGCCGTGGTTCCGCGCGTCACCGTCGCGCAGGCTCCAAGCGAGAGTGAGGCCAAGATCATGGTGCAGGTCGCGACGCGCATGGTGGTCCCCCGAAGAGTTGTTTTTGCTCTGAAATAACGCTTCAGGTAAAGTCGATAGAGCCGATCTGGCAAGGGCCTCCCGCTTCGATTTCGCGGATCTCCCACAAGACTCACGCCTCGGTCGCGGGCCGCGTCACGACGACGGCGAGGAGATGACCTGCAATCGCGCCGAATACCTGCCGTCGACGCAGAGTCTCAGCGTGCCGCCAGCCCAGATGTCCGGCACAGCACCACGCGCCAGCCGTCGGGATCCTCATAGGTGAGGCTCTTGTCGATCCAGTAAGGATTTTCCGGCGCGACCGGGCGGGCGCCGAGGGCCTCGATGCGCTTTCGCAGCGCCTCGAAGCTCCCCTCTTCCGGCACATAGAGCACGAGCAGGTTGTCATGGCTTGGCGCGGGACAAGGGCTTCCATCCCGATGGCGCGTGAATTCGAGATGATAGGCGTGACCGGGCAAGCCCAGCATCACGCCGTCATAGCCCGCGTGGTCTTCGAAGCGCGCGATGACGGGCAGGCCGAGGCCATCACGATAGAAGCGCACGACCTCGTCGAGCTTGTCGGTGGGGCGCGCGACACGCACCTGCGCAACGGCGACCCCATCCGGGAAGGGCAAGGAGGATGCGTCGGTCATGGAAGGCTCCCTTTCTCAAGAGGGGCGATGGCGTCGCGGGTCGTCTGTGCCTATTGCCGCCAATGAATCATCAGCAGGCGATTGGCGAGCGCTATGACGGCAAGCGCCAGCGCAAGACGCGGTGCTCCTAGCGCGAGAAGCGCGGCGCAGCCGGCTCCGACCACCGCCACCTCCAGAAGCACATGCGCGATCCCGTGCAACTCGTAGCGCGAACCCGGCGCGCCGAAGAGAGCCCAGAGGGTGCCGACCGCAAGGGGCGCGGCAAGGGCGAGAATCCACCGCCCGACGGGGTTCGCAAGCGCAGCGTGCCCCCAGACGCCCGTCGCCACGAGGATCGCGAGCTCCACAAGGAGGCGCAGCAGCAGATTGGACTCACGGATCATGGCCCCTCCCTTGCGATTCGGCTGAGTATCTCTCCTGCGGCCTCGCCTACACCGCCTGACCCGCGCTCCAGCCGGACGACCAGGCCCATTGGAAATTATAGCCGCCGAGCCAGCCGGTGACGTCTACCACCTCGCCGATGAAGAAAAGGCCGGGCACGGATTTGGCTTCCATGGTTTTCGAGTCGAGTTCACGGGTGTCGACGCCACCGAGCGTGACTTCCGCCGTGCGGTACCCCTCCGACCCGGCAGGCTTGAAGCGCCATTGGTTGATCGCCTCGTCGATGCGCCGCAGGGTCTTGTCGGAGAGATCGGCGAGATTGCCGGTGACGTTCTCCGTCTCGGCCACCACTTGCGCCAGCCGCTTGGGCAGAAGAGCCGAGAGTGCGGTGTGCAGGGCCTGCCGCCCGTTCTGTGCGCGCGCGGCGCGCAGCGCTTCGAAGACATCGGTTCCCGGCAGCATGGTGAGCGTGATCTCAGCGCCCTCGCGCCAATAGGAGGAGATCTGCAGGATCGCAGGTCCGCTCAAGCCTCGATGCGTGAACAGCATCGCCTCCGGAAACCGCGTCTTGCCGCAGGCTGCCACCGCATCGACTGCAACGCCCGCGAGCGGCTTCAGCCGCTCCAGCATGTTCGGCTCAAGCGTGAGGGGCACAAGCGCCGGGCGTGTTTCGGTGACGCTCACTCCAAACTGCGCGGCAACGTCGTAGCCGAAGCCGGTCGCGCCCATCTTCGGGATCGACTTGCCGCCCGTGGCGATGACGAGCGACCGGCATTGCGCCTCCCCGTTCGACAGACGGAGGCGGAAGCCGTCCGGCGTCTTTTCCACCTGCTCGACCGAGGTGCGCAGGCTCAGCTCGACGCCGTGGCGCTTCATCTCGGTCAGCAGCAGATCGACGATCTGCCGGGAGGAGCCGTCGCAGAAGAGCTGCCCCAGGGTCTTCTCATGATAGGCGATCCGGTAGCTCTCGACGAGGGCAATGAAATCCCGCTGCGTATAGCGCCGCAGGGCCGAAATGCAGAAGCTCGGATTGCCTGAAATGTAGTTGGCCGGTGCGGCGTGGAGGTTGGTGAAATTGCAGCGCCCGCCGCCGGAAATGCGGATCTTCTCCCCCGGCGCGGCGGCATGATCGAGGATCAGCACGGAACGCCCGCGCTTTCCCGCCTCGATGGCGCACATCATTCCGGCCGCGCCTGCGCCGATCACCACGACATCGAACTGATCCAAGGGAGGCCTTTCAGCAAAATGACGGGGCACAGCGGGAAGCGGGAGGTTGGAACCTGCTGGGTAGCCCAAGGGTTGCACGCGGCGCAACCCCGCCGCTCCATGAACGCTGAAAACGCCCACCTATCCCAAAGGGTAGGTGCAAAGGTGCCCCTGTTCAGCGGAAATAGCCTGGTCTGCGCGTTACGCCCAACGTTTCATGAGGGGAACCCGATGCTCTCAGCAGGTCACGTGGCTCATCCCGCCACATGGCAGACCAAGCCGCCCGTCGATTTTCAAGTCACCCGCAACGATGGAGCTTATTGGACGATCCGCGCCGTCTCCGAGAAAGCGAAGGCCACCGCCCTGCGGGAATTCGGGTTGGACGCGAAAACACAGAAGGATCCCTGCATCGTCGTTGGATATGTGAAGTCCAACGCCCTCCTTCTCTCTCTCCGATCGAGGGGATTTTCCATTCTGTATCTGGGACCGGCGGGGCCGATCAGCCTGTAGAGCACACTCCCACGGGTCACGGCCCCTGAAGGCTCGCCCAGATTCCTTCGAGCATCTCCGGGCGCAGCACATAGCCGGACGCAGCGCGAATGATGGCGTGTTTCCCGGCCGGTGCTTCAGCGTTCATGGCCCAATGCACGGCCTCGCGCAGCGACGCGAATTCCTTGGCGTCGCTCCAATCGCGCAACGGCTCTTCGGGGTGCGCGCCGACGGTCTCGAAAAGCAGCGAGGCCGGGGCTTTCAGATCCGCTTCAGTCAGCATGATGAGCCCTCCGCCAAGGCAACGGGAGAAACCGTGCCGCGTTCCGCGAAGAGGTTCGAGAGCGAGCCTCAAGCCTTCTGCGCTTCGATCAGAATGCTCAGCAACCGCCCTTCCATCAGATTGAGGATGAGATTCTCGCGCCGTTTCAGGAAGTCGTTCCCCATCACGATCTGATTGGCTGTCGGGCGCTCCGAGGGAAACGTCAGGCCCGCCGGCGCGGGCGCGGCGATGAAACGCTGGCTTTCATCGATCAAATTGAGAACACGAAAGCCGGTTTTGGCGAGGATCTGCCGCAAGACTTGCGGCGGGACGAGGAAGTTCGCGGCGGGGACGCTGGCCCAAGGCAGGGGAAAGCGCGCCGGGCCTACCGGGCCCAGCGCGACCTCACTCCAGACAAGCCGCGCGCCGGGCCTGAGCACGCGATAGATTTCGCGGCAAAGCTGCCCTTTGTCGGGAATGTTCATGGCGACATACAGGCACAGCGCCGCGTCGAAACTGTCGTTCGGAAACGGCATCGCGAGCGCGTCAGCCTCATGAAAATTGATGCGGTTCTCCAAGCCGCAGCGGCGGGTCAAATCTCGCGCCGTCACGACGAATTCCGGCGTCACATCGATTCCCGTCACCAACACGTCATGGGTCATCGCGATGTAGCGCGCAGGCCCGCCGATGCCGCTTCCGACATCGAGGACGTGCATGCCGCTCCTGAGGTGGAGGCGCGCCACATGTTCGCGCGTCGCGACGATTTCCCGTCCGTGGAGCTGATCGAACTGGTAGAGCATTTCAGCGCTTAACGGCTCGGCCGGCCGGCCGACTTGCGCCACCGCCGTGAGAACCCGCTCAACGATGTCGGGGCTGGCATAGTGTTCCTGGATGTCGTCCCGCCTTCGCGGCATTGCACTGAGCCCCCGATTGCGAGCTGAGCCTAACACGCGCCCATGGCTGCGGCATTCTGCAGCGCGATACTCTTCCGTGGTCCCCCGTCCGGAGTGCAGCCTTTGGGCGACGCCCGCGGTGGAGAGACCATGCGGTGGCCTTGAATCCAGAAATGCGACGTCTATAGGTTTATGTTACGACATAACGTCAAGCATTTCACGAAGGATCAGAGACCGATGGCGGCGGGCGAGACGATTTTCACCTGGGAAGGCATCAGCCTTCCATCGTATTGGGGTGGCCGCTTTGCGTCCTCCGGCGGTCAGGCCGCCTTCGATCAGATCAAGGCGACTGGCGCCAACACGATCTCGCTCATTCCGAATTTCTTCATGGCGAATGAGCGCAGCAACACCATGCAGCTCAACCCGGGCGAGAGCGACACCTTCTCCCAGGTCAAAGCAGCCATTCAAGACGGCGTCGCGCGTGGCCTGAATGTCGTGCTCAAACCCCATGTCGAAACCGACAACCGCGTCTGGCGGGCGCTGATCGAGCCGACGAACCCCGACCTGTGGTTCGCGAATTACAAGGCGATGATGGTGCAATACGCCAAGGTCGCGCAGGAAGCGGGGGCGGCGATGATCTGCGTCGGCACCGAGATGAAAAGCATGAGCGGTGCGCAATACACCGCCAAATGGGTCGACATCATCAATGCGGTCCGCAGCGTCTTCTCCGGCAAGGTGACCTACGCGGCAACCGATGAGGAAGCGAAAGTCGTCCAGTTCTGGGACAAGGTCGATTATATCGGCGTCGATGCCTATTTCAGCATGACCGACAGCAACAACCCGACGGTCGATGAGCTGGTCGCGTCCTGGATCGGAAAGCCCACGACCGGAAGCAGTCGAGAGATCTACGGCGATACTTCCGTCATCGACACCTGGAAGAATCTCTCCGAGCAATGGGGCAGGAAGGTCATTTTCACCGAGATCGGCTACGGCAGCTATGACGGGGTCAATAAGAGCCCAGGCTGGCTCGTCGGCAATACGGCGGACAACCAGGAGCAGAAGGATTGCTACGAGGCGCTGTTCAAGGTCATGACCACCTATGGCGGTCAATGGCTCGACGGCGCTCTCCTCTGGAGCTACCAGGCCTTTGCCCATCCTGGTCCCGATGGCGGCTTGCCCGACACGGACTTCACCCCGCAGGACAAGCCCGCGAACGCGGTGATCACCGCGGGCTATTCGAGCCCGGCCCACGTCGCGGGGCTTGTCCGCACGGGCACGGAGGCCGCCGACAAGCTCGATGGCGGCTATCATAATGACACCCTGAACGGCGGAGGCGGAAACGATACTCTGTGGGGCGGCGCGGGCGACGATCGCCTCGACGGCGGGGTCGGCGCCGACCGGATGGAAGGCAAATCGGGGAACGACGTCTATATCGTCGATAATCCCGGCGACCGCGTGATCGAGACCTCCGCCGATGACGGCATCGACACAGTCATTACATCCGTGAACTTTGCACTCAGCGCCTTTGTCGAGAATCTCATCGCCGCAGGCAACGCCCCGCTCGTCCTGACCGGAAATGGTCTCAACAACGCCATCACCGGGAACGATGGCGCCAACGTGATCGATGGCGGCGCGGGCGACGATACCATGTCGGGCGGCGCGGGCGACGACATCTATCATGTCGATTCCACCGGCGACGTCATCCGCGACACCTCCGGCATCGACACTGTCGTGACGAGCGTCAGCTTCACGCTGTCGGCGGACCTCGAGAACCTCGCCGCGACCGGCGACGCGGCTTTGTCCCTCACTGGAAATGCCCTCGCCAACAAGATCACCGGGAATGCGGGAAAGAACGTGCTGACCGGCGGCAAGGGGAAGGATGTCTTCGTGTTCGACACCAAGCCGAACGCGAAAACCAATGTCGACAAGATCACCGACTATGTCGTGAAGGACGACAGCATCTGGCTCGACAACGCGGTGTTCAAGAAACTCGGGAAAGGCACCGCGGACAGGCCGATGAAACTCGACAAGCGGTTCTTCACGATCGGCGAGAAGGCGCAGGATAAGAACGATTATCTGGTCTACAACCAGAAAAAGGGAATCCTGTATTATGATGCCGATGGTTCCGGCGCCGGCAAGGCGATGGAAATTGTCGCGTTGAAGAAGGGACTGAAAATGACAGCCGGCGAGTTCTTCGTGATTTGATGCGCCATCCGGAGACTTCGTCGTGCGCGAAAATATGACGCTTCCGCGAGAATCCGATCATGTTTGCTTGAAACATGGTCGGACTCTAAGCTCTTAAGCTTCATTTTATCAGAAACCCGGATTCCACTTTTCTCATTCAGCTCGAAACCCGCAGCCGCGCGGTCGTACCGGTGCCGAAAGACCGGGGGCGTCAAATCCGATTGATGTTATAATATGCAATTAAATCAGCTAAAGTATTGCGAATCGCAATGACAAGCGATCAGCACTCTCGCGACGCGCTCCTGCCTTTATCTCAAAGAAAGGTCCCGCGTTCCGATCGCTGTCGCGCGACGACGCATCAAGCCTTGACGAACGGCCGACAACTGGAGTCCTGTCTAAGCATGACCAAGATCACCGCAGCCAAACTCTTTGTTCCGGCCGTTATCCTCGCGACCCTATCGGGCTCGCCCGTGCTCGCGCAGGAATCCCCCAACTCCAAGGCGATGGTGTTGACCGTGCGCCCCTCCGGCTATGAGGCTTCGGGCACGGATGCGCAGGCGCGACAGCAGCGCCTGCTCCAGCGCATGGAGCAGAGCGACTATATGGTCCGCTCGATCTGCTCCCAATGCGGCGACAACTGGAAGCATCAGACTTACGCCCCGTTCAATCCGCTCGCTTCCTTAAGCGCGAGAAACAAAATTGCGGAAGAAATGACGCCGTAGGCGAATTCCTCCGACACGCCGACTCCCTGATCATCAGTTTCTCAATTTTTGCTCCGCATATTGAGAAGCTGCGCCATTTCCTCTATGTCTGGAGAGGACGAGGACGACCTCGTTTTTCCCGACAATCGGTGGGGACGGCCCTGCCTGTGACGGAGGTCCTGTCATGGCATGGATTTATCTCGCGCTCGCCGGCCTTTTTGAAATCGGCTGGGCCATTGGGCTGAAATACACCGAAGGCTTCACCCGGCTCGTTCCTTCCGTGTTGACCGTGATCAGCATGATCGTGAGCGTCGTGCTGCTCGGAATTGCCCTGAAGACGCTTCCCGTCGGCACGGGCTATGCGGTCTGGACCGGCATCGGAACGGTCGGGACAGCGCTTCTCGGCATCTATCTTCTCGGTGAGCCAGCAACCGCCATCCGGCTCGCCTGCATCGGCTTGATCGTCGTCGGAATTCTCGGGCTGAAAGTAGCCTCGAATTGACCGCACAAATTTCTTCGGACCGTTGGATGATCCGCCAAGGCTCCTCCCTACCGCCCCCCTCTTCGGCCCACTGGCTCAAGGCCTTCGTCGCCGTGGTGTGCCTGGCCATCGTCATGCTCGAGGGCTGGCGCGACTGGAGCGAACGGAGAAATGAGATTGCGCGAAACGAGACAAGCATGGCCAATCTCGCACGGTCCCTCGTGCAGCATGCGGACGACACGTTCGAGCTGGCGGACGCAGTGCTCGTCGACATCGTCGATCGCGTCGAGACCTCCGGCATCACGCCGGTCGCCAGCGATCGCACGCACCGCTTTCTCTCCGAGAGAATCAAGACGCTTCCGCACCTGAAGGCCCTGGCAGTCTATGACACGCATGGACGCACCGCTGCGACTTCCTCGGGACATACCCCTCCCGATTCGAGCATCGCCGGTCATGTTTTTTTTCAACATCACAGTCGCTCGGCCGATGACGACTGGTTCTTCGGTCCGCTGATCCGCGATCCTGCCGATGGCCGATGGGTCCTGACTCTCTCGCGACGGCTCGACAAGCCTGAGGGCGAATTCGGCGGTGTCGCCGTGGTTAGTATCGACCCGGGCTATTTTTCCGACTTTCATTCCCGCTTCAATGTGGGATCGGAGGGTTCGATCGCCCTTTTCACGATCGACGGCACGCTGGTGTCGCGCTATCCGCATATCGAAAATGCGACAGGAAAATCGGGCGCATCCGACCCGCTCTTCACGAGCTATCTGCCGCGCGCATCGGCCGGATCCTACACCTACAAATCCTCCATCGACGGCGTTGACCGCCTCAGCGGCTATCAGCGCAGCGAAAAGTTTCCCGTCGTGACGCTAGCAGCCGTCGGCCTCGTGGAGTCCCTCGAACGTTGGGACCGGGACTTCTCCTTCCGCGCCTTTGGCGTGTTACTGCTCGTCTCGACGATCGGCTCTCTCGGCTGGAGTCTCGTTGCACAGCTGCGGCGACGCGAGAAGGCGGAAGCCGAACTCGCAGAACTGGCCGCAACGGACGGCCTGACGGGTCTCGCCAATCGCCGCGTCTTCGACAGAGAGCTCGCGGCGGAATTCCAGCGTGCCTCGCGCAGTGGCATGCCGCTTTCCCTGCTTCTGATCGATGTCGACCGGTTCAAATCCTTCAATGACGCCTATGGCCATCAGGCCGGAGACGAGTGCTTGCAAACGCTGTCAGAGGTCATCGTGCAAGCCGTGAGGCGGCCGAGCGATCTCGTTGCCCGCTATGGTGGCGAGGAACTCGTGGTGCTTCTGCCGGGAACGGACGAGGCAGGAGCCGTGGATGTCGCCGAGACGATCCGCGCCCGCGTCGAAGCGCTCGCCATGCGCCATGAAGCCAACGCGCCCTCGCGCGTGTTGACCATCAGCATCGGCAGCGCCACGTTCATGCCGGGCATTCCCGAGGTCTACGCCGAACCCAAGGTGCTGGTGGCGATGGCGGACCGTGCGCTCTACCAGGCGAAGGTCGAAGGCCGGAACCGGATCGCGGTCTGCGAAGCGGCTTGACGTTTTCAGCGGCGAGACGTCATCCGCTCGCCGCCGAGAATTGTTGCGATCAATAAACGCATTCCTTGAACGCGGGCAGGACCGAGCCCTTCCACGGGCCGTCGTACCGTTCGAGAAGACGCTCGGCCATCGTGCGGCCCGAGGTCACGATCTCGTCCGCGTAGTCGAGATGGCGCGTCTCGTCCTGGCCTGCCGCGTCGAGATAAGCACGGCGTGCGAGGCCCGCTCGCGAGAGAGCGAGTGCATCGCGCGCGACGTCCTGTGCGGAGCGTCCGGCGATGCGCGCTTTAAGGGCCAGTTTCGGCACATCCGCGCGAAGGCTCTCGCGCTCTTCCGCGCTCCAGTTCTTCACCAGCTCCCACGCTCCGTCGAGCGCGGCTTCGTCATAGAGAAGCCCGGCCCAGAAAGCGGAGAGCGCCGTGATGTGCTCCTGCCCGCCGACATCCGCGCCGCGCATCTCGAGGTAGCGCTTCAGCCGCACTTCCGGAAACAGCGTCGAAACGTGGTTCGCCCAGTCGGAGCGTGTGGCGCGTTCGCCCGGCAACTGCGCGAGCTTTCCGGCGAACAGATCCCGGAACGAAGCGCCGGCCACATCATGATAAGTCGCATCGCGCTTGACGAAATACATCGGCACGTCGAGCGCCCAATCCACATAGCGCTCGTAGCCGAAGCCGTCCTCGAACGCGAAGGCCATCATGCCGGTGCGGTCGCGGTCGGTGTCGCGCCAGATCTGCGAGCGCATCGACAGGTAGCCGTTGGGTTTGCCGTCGGTGAAGGGCGAGTTGGCGAAGATCGCCGTGGCGATGGGTTGAAGCGCGAGGGACACCCGCATTTTCTTCACCATGTCAGCCTCGGAGGCATAATCCATGTTCACCTGCACGGTCGCCGTGCGGTACATCATGTCGAGGCCCAACGTGCCGACCTTTGGCATGTAATTGGTCATGATGCGATAACGCGCCTTCGGCATCACCGGCGTCTCGGCGCGCGTCCAGAGCGGGCTCATGCCGAGCGTCAGAAAGCCGATGCCGAGCTTTTCGCCGATCACCTTCACCTGCGCCAGATGCCGCGCCGTTTCCTCATCGGTTTCGTGCAGCGTTTTCACCGGCGCGCCGGACAACTCGAACTGCCCGCCCGGCTCCAGGGAAATCGCGCCGCCGCCGATCTCGTCGGCGAGCCCGATGGAATGGCTGTTCTCGATGATCGGGTCCCAACCGGTCAGCCTCTGCAGGCCGTCCAGGAGTGCGCGGATGCCCCGCTCGCCCTCGTAGGGCACGGGCGACGCATCTGCTGTGTAGAAGGGGACTTTCTCGTGTTCCGTGCCAAGCCGCCAAGCCTCGCGCGGCTTCTCGCCGGACGCGATCCATTCCACGAGCTCAGCCCGCGCTCCGATGACAGCCGCATCGGATACGTCGCGCGCCATGTATCACCTCATCAAAAAAGCGCGTTCAAGGCGCGCCGACTTTAGGTCGGGTGTAGATAGGCGGGTTAAGGCCAAGCTGCAATGAGCGACAAAGATACAATGATATGATGTGCGCGCATGGGTTTTGTGAAGGGGAAAGCCGGAGCGCGCCCATTTGTCATGGCCCGGCAAGCACGTCGCATCGGGATCAACCCTTCCCGCGCCATGGGCAGCCCCGTCCCGGCCATCTCTATTGGACGGGTGCCTCTCGGAGCGAGATCACCGGGACAAGCCCGGTGATGACGACGTGGGATAGGCACTGTTCCCTAGTGCCGCACCACCGTCTCCCCGACCGTCTCGGCGGAGAGCCAATCCACCACGCCGGCGAGCGCCTCGCGGCTTGAGAGCCCTCTGCCGATGGCTTCCGTGTAGAGGGTCAATTGCTGGTCGGCGCTGGTGCCGCGGGCGACAATCCAGCGGGCGAGATCGAGCTCGCGCTCGCAACCCAGCGCCTGCGCGTCGTGCGCCACGAGGGCGAGGGTTTCGTCGAGGATCTGGCGCACCGGCTTGGCGCTGCGTGAAGCCTCGTCGACGAAACTGCCATGGATGCCGTAGCGCTGGGCCCGCCAGCCGTTTTCATCGTTGATGGCCCGGGACGCGCCGGTTTGACCGGCGTTCAACGTCGGATCGAGGCTCAAGCGCCGCACGAGGCAGCGGTAGAGGGCGGCGATGGCGAGCGTATCGTCCACCCGGGTGCAGCTGTCGGCGACACGCAATTCGAGGGTCGGGTGCTTGAGCGACGGCCGGATGACCCACCAGACATAGCTCGAATTCTCGATGGCGCGGGCCGCGACGAGCGTATCGATATAGCGCTCGTAATCCTTCACATCCTGGAACAGATCCGGCAGGCCGGTGCGGGGCAATTCGCGATAGGCGGCGAGGCGGTAGCCGAGAAGGCCGGTGCGCTGCGCCTGCCAGAACGGCGACGAAGTCGACAGCGCCAGCAGGAGCGGCAGATAGGGCTGGATCCGGTTCATGATGTCGACGCGCAGCGCCAGGTCAGGCACCTCCACATGGACATGCATGCCGCACACCACCGTTCGGCTGCCCACCATCTGAAGATCGTGCATGACCTTGCCGTAACGCGCCTGACCGTTCGCCCGCACGCGAGCCCAGACGGCCAAGGGATGGGTTCCCGACGCTACGATGGAGAGATTGAAGTCACGGGCGATCGCCCCGACCGAGGACCGCAGGCCGGTGAGCTGTGCGCGGGCATCGGCGAAATCCAGGCACGGCTTCGTCGCGATCTCGATCTGAGGTTCAAGCATCTCATGCTGGATGTCTTCCGAGAGATTATCGCGGCAAGATGCAAAGAATTCTTTTACTCTTCCCCTTGCAACGTCACGTTTAGAAACGTCATTCAAAAAGTACTCTTCCTCGATACCGAACTTGAATTCCCCGCTCATTTTTGAGCTCCTCCAATTTATTCTGTCGGCTTTGATTCTTTAACCTCGCATTCCTGCAAGAATACGCGCCAACCTCCCTCCGATTGGGGCGAGATTGGGGCGAATTCGAATGAAACTGCTAAGCTGTTGAAGCTAGAGGCGGATTGGCATGACCCGTTTCCGGGCGATGGCGTCAGCGCCAATCGCCAAGCATGGATTGCACGACGGCCAATGCGGCCACAGCGGCTGTGTCGGCGCGTAGGATTCGCGGTCCCAACGAAATGCGGACACATGTCTGGTGGGCGGCAACAATCGCTCTCTCCTGGTCGGTGAAACCGCCTTCCGGTCCGACGATAACGGCCAACCTGAGCGACTTGTTCCCCAAGCTTGAGAGGGCTTCGACTGGGTTGGAAACGGGTGCATCCTCGTCGCAGAACACGACCAGCCTATCCGCTTCCAAGCCCTTGATAAATTTATCTAAATTCTCTTCATCGCGGACTTCCGGCAACGTCAAAATCCCGCATTGCTCGGCAGCCTCGATAGCGTTACCCCGCATGCGCTCGAGATTGACCCTCGTGCTCTGGGTCCGGCGGGTCAGGACCGGCTGGAGAACGCCGGCGCCCATCTCGACCGCCTTCTGCACCATGTAATCGAGACGGGCATGCTTCAGCGGCGCGAAGGCATAGATGAGATCGGGCGGCGCGGTCTGCTCGCGGCTGCGCTCGACACAGACGAGGTCCGCCGCCTTCCGGCCCTCGACCGCGATCTCGGCCTTCCATTCGCCATCCCGCCCGTTGAAAATCAGGACAGCATCTCCCGTGCCCAGGCGCAGAACGTTCAGGAGGTAGTTGGCCTGCCCGCGGTCGAGCGCGATCCGGGCACCGGCGCTCAAAGGTGCATCGATGAACAGGCGGGGGGCGTTGAAATCGTAAGCGGACATGAGGGCTCTTCAGAGGGTCACCTGGTTTTATCAACTCCCAGCCGCGTCCGGGAGGGGCATGATCGTACTCTCACCGGGAATTTCGTCCGCGGATCACGTGCGCCTCTGCACATCCTCTCGCGCGCAGGGCCAATCGCCGCTTGGCTTACACGCCCGCAACCTGCTAACAGAGCACCGGTGCGCGAGACGTCGCGCGCCTCTTTGAAGGACATTGCCAATGACGCATATCCGTTCGCACCTTGCGGCCGCATTTACCGTGGCTGGCATTTTCGTGGCTGCTCCCGCCCTCGCGCAGTCGAGCAATTGCCAGGATGCACAGAAGTTCCTCACCGAGCGCCAGAGCCTGATTCAGCAGATCAACAAGCTCGGCGACGGCGGCAAGAAGAAACAGGTCGATCCCCGCGATGCTTGCGGCATCTTCACGAAGCTCGCCGCCAACGGCGATGTCGGCATGAAATGGATCACCGCCAACAAGGATTGGTGTCAGGTTCCCGATCAGTTCGCCGACAACTTCAAGCAGGATCATGCCCGTGCCGTCGAGATGAAGGGCAAGGCCTGTCAGGCGGCGGCGAAGATCGCCGAAATGGAAAAGCAGGCCAAGAAGCAGGCGCAGCAGGGCGGCGCCCCCGGCCTTCTCGGCGGCGGCGGCCTGACCGGTTCCTACAGCATGCCGAAGGGCGCGCTTTAACCGCGGCGCGTCCGACATGGACAATCCGGCATCCCTGCCAGACGCTGTCCGGGGCCATTGGGCCGACCGGGTGACGCCTGTCGAGTGGCGGCCATACTTGCGCCTTGCCCGCATCGAGCGGCCCATCGGCTGGTGGCTGCTTCTGCTCCCGTGCTGGTGGTCGGCAGCTTTGGCTGCGCTCGCGGGCGGGCAAAGCTGGCCCAACCCGATCCATTGCGTGCTGTTCCTCATCGGCGCGGTGGCGATGCGCGGCGCGGGGTGCACCTATAACGACATCGTCGACCGCGATATCGACACCCGCGTCGAGCGCACCCGCCAGCGCCCCCTCCCCTCCGGCCAGATCGGTCTCAAGGGCGCTCTGGTCTTCCTGGTCCTGCAAGGCGTGGCGGGCCTTGCGGTGCTGCTCCAGTTCAACGCTTTCGCCATTATGACGGGCTTTGCGTCGCTTGGAGTCGTCGCGCTCTATCCGTTCATGAAACGGTTCTTCTGGATGCCGCAGATCGTCCTCGGCCTCGCCTTCGCCTGGGGCGCGCTGATGGGCTGGGCCGCCGCCTTCGGCTCGCTCGGATGGCCCGCTGTGGCGCTCTATCTCGGCAGCATCGCCTGGGTGGTGGGATACGACACCATCTATGCCCTGCAGGACATCGAGGATGACGAAATCGCCGGCATAAAGTCCTCCGCGCGTTTCTTCGGCGAGCGCGTCAAGCTTGGCGTCGCGATCTGCTACGCGCTGACGATCGCCTTCATGATCGCGGCGTTCCTGATGGCGAAGGCCGGCCCTGCCTCCTTCATCGGCCTGGGCGTCTTCGCCCTTCATCTCGCCCGACAGGTCGCGCGCATCGACCGCGACGACGGCGCGGGTGCGTTGCGCCTCTTCCGCTCGAACCGGGATGCCGGTCTGATCTTGTTCGCGGCGATGACGCTCGACTGCCTGCTGCGTCTCTTCTAGATCGCCTTCTTATCGATGCATTGTCCTGACCTTGACGCGCGACGCCGAGCGCCGAGCGCTCATTCATACGCCCCGGGCAGGACCAGGGTGTTGAGGACCTGAAGGCAGAGCGGCTGGAGTTCCTGAAAAACCGTCTTGGGATCGGAGCGAGCACCCTCGTCCAACGTCGAAAAGCATCCGATGGCCACGGCCTTGTCTCGCGCGAAGATTTGATAAAGCTGGAAGGCGATCTGCACTTTCATAGTCGCCCTTTCTTCGGCGCGGACGGCCTGAACCCAAAAGCCGGGATATGTCTCGTGCTTGAATTTGCCGGAATTGAGCACTTGCCCATCGGGTCCGACGACGTCCTTGACCATGTCGGGGCCAAATTCCTCATCGAGGCTCTTTTGCGTGACGGCCGCGCCGACCTCTCGGATATCGAGAACAAGAACGATCGGCCCCTTTCCGTCCTGGGACGTCCAATTGCGAACGATGTGAGGGCGCGGGCTCTCCTTCGACCCAAAGCTCTTTGGGATCTGAAGATGGATCTTGACCCCGCGCGCCTTGCCGCTTCCGTCCGATACGAAGGTTTGTCGCCAGCCATCGACGAACTCGGCGGCTGGACGGTCCGCATACTTGGCGATGAGCAACGGCTTCAGAAATTCGTCGGCGATTTCTCCTCTTGCACGGGCCGCCATGAGTTCTAGAAAGGCGGCCGCATCCGGCCGCGTCAGTGCCTGCTTCTTCGCATTGGCCTCGATGCTGGCGCGCAACTGACGGTCGGTCTCATCGAACTTGCTCCCGAGCATCGATCTCAGGATCTCTTCCAGCTTTTTCTCGCTCTCGCCGAATTTCGCCGAAAACCGCATGCGGGCCAGTTCGGCCTCATTGCGCAAAGCGGGAAATTCCATGCCGATCCGGGTCAGCGAGATGCTTTGCCCGATCAGAAAGCCGTAAACCCGGGCCATGTCAGGCGCGAGTTGCCTGTTGAGATCCTTGGCCTCGGCGACGCCAAATGCGAAAATAAAACAAAATAACGAAATAATGGATTTCATCTTGATGACCTGAGCGATCGACGAAGGCGGAGGCAACGCAAGACGATACGTCTGGCGGCATGACGTTGGGTTAGCAGATCGTCTCGCTCTTGCCATCAGAGGCATCTCCCGGCTTGGAGGAAAAAATACTGACGTTAGGTCGGAAGCGGTGTAACGGAATTTCTTCAAACTTTTCGCGGAAAGCGCGGGCCGACCGCGCCTCGCCTATGCGGAGTCCAGGGCCGGCCGATGAATCCGACGAGACGCAGCTTCCTGCAGAGCCTGTCCGTGCCCGTTTTCGCGCCCACGGTGCTGACCGGGTGGAGCAAGCCTGGGCTGACATTCGCCGGGCTCGATAATCAGGGCGCCTATCAGCGCTATCTCAAAATCTGGAGCCGCTACCATTCCGGCGAGGCCGTGGACGATAAGGACGCGATGGCGCTTCTGGAGCACCCTTCGTCCTTCGTGGAACGGCGCGAGCGCCACGCGACGGCGAGCGCCTTCGGCGTGTTCACCAGCTGCACGCCGCATCGGGACGTCTTCTACGATTTCCTGAACTGGGGCCTGCGCTGGCTGACCGCGCCGGACAACCCCGATCCGAGCCTGCCGCCGATGCATGAGCGCGGGCAGGCTTTCTCCTGGCAATGGTCTTTCTGGGGACGGGCGGCGCTTCAACTCTACGAAGGCACGGGCGAGACGCGCTTTCGCGACCTCCTCATCGGCGCGGCGCATAACGTGATGGCCGCGCGGGACGACCGGCACGGAGCGATCGACGAAAACCAGAAGCGGGTCGTCAAATCCTGGGGCTCCGTGATCACCTTCGGCGGCCCGACCATGCGTGGCACCGACATTACCGCGACCGGACTCATTGCCCTGCCGATCCTGCAGCTCGCCAACAGGCTGGCCGCGCGGGGAGAACGCCACGAGGGTATCGCCGATCTTGCCGAACAGCTCGCCCCTTCTTTCGACGAGTACGAACGGTTCTATATCGATCTGCCCGATCTCGACGCGGGCTATTATCGCTATGCCTTCATTCCCAGCGAGACCGATCCGACCAACCACATCAACGCGTTCGGCGCGGGGCTGGTGGAGCTTTATGCTTTCACGCGGGAGCCGCGCTATCTCGAGAAGGCGCGAAAGCTCCTGAACTTCTATCGCGCCGCGATGGTGGTGGACGATGATGGGGCGATCTCATCCGCCTATCAGCAGGATGCGACGTTCAAGAAGAAGCAGAAATCCGAGTATTTCTGGAAAATGACGGTCACCGCCGAGTTGCCGCTGGCGCTCGCCGAGCACGGCCTCCTCGCCAAGGAGGAGGAGATGATCGGCATCGCCAAAACCTATGCCGACGTGGTGATGGCGGATCCCAACGGCATCAACGCCATGACGCGCCGGAGCGATACGCCCCGCATGTTCGACTTCCGCCAGCCCGTTTCAAGCCAGACGCCGGAATGGCAAAGCTACGTGCCGATGCTCGCGGCCGGTCTCTTTTTCGTGGACCGGGAACGGCGCATCGGCGAAAAATTGCTGCACTACATGCTGCATTATCCGCAATGGTTCACGAACGGGATGTTCAGCGGCGGTGGAGCCGGGCTTCTCGGGCGCGCCTATTCCCTGCGCCGGGGCTTCCGGCTCTGATGCACCTGCGACCAAAAACGCCGCGCATCGCCGCGACGGGTGTGGCATTCACTCCCGCAAGCCCCCATTTGAACCGATGATGCTTGCTCCCTCCTTCGATTTCCTCCCCTCCCTCGGACAGGCCGTTCGCGATGCGGCGCGGGAAGCCGGGGCCATGGCGCTGCCCTTCTTCCGTGCGGGCGGGCAGACGGCGGCGCGCCTTTGGTTCAAGGAGCGCAGTTCGCCGGTGACCGAGGCGGATATCGCCCTCGACAACTTCCTGAAAGAGCGCCTGTCTCGTCTGATGCCGGAAGCCGGATGGCTGTCTGAGGAAACGGAGGACGATTCCGCCCGGCTCGACCGGCGCTTCGTCTGGATCGTCGATCCCATCGATGGCACCCGGGCCTTTGCCTCCGGCCACCCGGATTGGTCGATTTCGATCGCGCTCGTCGCGGACGGCAGGCCCGTCCTGGGCGTCATTCATGCCCCGACCCACGAACAGCTCTATGAAGCGAGCCTCGGAAGCGGCGCGTCCCGCAACGGGAAGAGGCTGTCGGTGTCCCATGCAGCCCCCCTTGACCACGTCCGCGTCGCCGGACCACAGCCGCTCGTCGACCACTTAGGCCGCCGTATCGGCCCTATCGAGCACCTGCCCAAAGTGCCGTCCCTGGCGCTCAGGCTCGCCCGCGTCGCGGACGGGTCCATCGATGTGGGCCTCGTCTCGGCGAATTCGCACGATTGGGACATTGCCGCCGCCGACCTGATTCTGGGCGAGGCCGGAGCCCTCCTGACCGACTTCGATGGCGTGCCTCCTGTCTACAACCAAGTTCGGCCACGCCATGGTGAAATGGTTGCCGTTGCGTCACGGTTGCATCCGCGTGCTATTGGAGCCATGAGAGCCTGAACAATCAGGCCAACCTCAGAGCCGTGACACACTTGTATTCCGCTAGGAGAGCCCCTTCACCATGACCGACCAACCCGGCAAACAACTTCTTCACCTGGTTTTCGGCGGCGAACTCACCGACCTCGATTCCATCGATTTCAAAGATCTGTCCAAGCTCGACATCGTCGGAATCTATCCGAACTACGCCACCGCCCACGCCGCCTGGAAGGCCAAGGCGCAGGCGAGCGTGGACAACGCTCACATGCGTTATTTCGTCGTCCATCTGCACCGCCTGCTCGATCCGCAGCACGGCTGATCCTCAAGAAAGCTCAATGGGTCTGGTCAAACGCATCACCCGCTCCCGAGCGGTCCAGGAAACCCTGGGCCTGCTCGTCGCGAGTTATTTGAAATTCGTGCACCGCACGAACCGGTTCGTCATGGAACCGGCGGATGCCTATGACCGGATCGGCCTTGAGATGCCTGTGATCGCCGCGATGTGGCACGGGCAGCATTTCATGATCCATTTCGCCAAGCGGCCCCAGGACCGCGCGGCGAGCCTCGTCTCCCGCTCCGGCGACGGAGAGTTCAACGCCATCGCCCTGCGGCATCTGGGCGTGCGCGCAATCCGCGGTTCCGGTGCGCGCGGCCGCGACATCCGCAAAAAGGGCGGCGTCCAGGCGATGCGGGCCATGATGCGAGCCTTGAGCGACGGCGAGATGGTGGTGATGACCGCCGACATTCCGAAGATCGCCCGCGTTTGCGGCGAGGGCATCGTGACGCTTGCCCAGATTTCGGGCCGCCCCATTGTCCCGGTTGCCGTGGTGACGAGCCGTCGCATCGATTTCGACAGTTGGGACAAGGCCAGCATCGGTCTGCCCTTTGGGCGCGGCGCCATCGTGCTGGGCGAACCGACCCTTGTGCCGCGCGACGCCGACCCGCAGGCGCTCGAAGCAGCGCGCGAGGCCGTCGAGAGGGAACTCGACGCCGTGCATGAACGGGCCTACGCCCTCGTCGGCTCCCGCGACCCGGGAGCCAGGGCGCGCAAATCCCACGCCAACGCAGCTCTTGCGAGAGGCTCTCACGCATGAGCATGCCCATCCTTATCAAGACCTACCGGACCGTGACGTCGGTTCTGGAGCCTGCCGTCATCGGCCTTCTCTATTGGCGTCAGCGCCAGGGCCGCGAAGATCGCACGCGGCTTGGTGAACGGCGGGGCTACCCGAGCCGCCAGAGACCGAAGGGCCATCTGATCTGGGTGCATGGCGCCAGCATCGGCGAAACGCTGTCTTTGCTACCGGTCGTAGAACGATTGACACAACGCGGACTTTCGGTTGTGGTCACCTCCGGCACACGAACCTCTGCCGCCCTGATCGCGCGGCGGCTGCCGCCCGGCGCGGTGCATCAGTTCGTGCCGGTCGACGTGCCGCGCTACATCCGGCGCTTTCTCGACCATTGGCGGCCGGACCTCGCCCTTGTGGCGGAATCGGAAATCTGGCCCAACACCGTCTTCGCCCTGGACGAGCGCCACATCCCCCTCGTCATGGTCAATGGACGCATGTCCGACCGCTCATTCCAGCGCTGGCAGAAATTGCCGCGCATCATCGGCACCCTGCTCGAACGCTTCGCCCTGTGCCTCGCGCAGACCTCGGACGACGCGGTCCGGCTGGCGCGTCTCGGCGCGCCCCGCGTTCTGGTTTCGGGCAACCTCAAGTTCGACTCGCCCCCGCCGCCCGCCGATCCGCGCGTCGTGGCGCATCTCTCCGGTCTGATCGCAGGCCGTCCCGTCTGGCTTGCGGCGAGCACCCATCCCGGCGAGGAGAATGCCATCATCGCCGTGCACCGGGCGCTCGCGCAGCGCCACCCGCACCTGCTCACCATCATCGCGCCGCGCCACCCGCACCGTGGGCCCGAAGTCGCAGCCCTCGCCGAGCGGGCGGGCCTGCGCGCCAGCCAGCGCTCGAACGGCATCCATCCCGACCGGGCGACGGATGTGTATGTGGCCGACACCGTCGGCGAGATGGGCCTGTTTTTCCGTCTCTCGCCCATCGTGCTCATGGGAGGCACCCTGGCCCCCATCGGCGGCCACAACCCGATCGAGCCGGCAAAGCTTGGAGCCGCCATCCTGCACGGCCCGCATGTGCACAGCGCGACCGAGATCTATGAGGCGATCGGCAAGGCGCGCGGCGCGCTGATGGTCAAGGACAGTGCGAGTCTTGCACGCGCGGTGAGCGAACTCCTCGGCAACGCCGCCCTGACGCGGGACATGGCCCGGGCCGCCGCGGACGCGGTGCAGGCGCTCGGCGGGGCGGTGGACCGCACCATGCAATCCATCGAGCCCTTCATCGTCCAGGCCAAGCTCGGAGCGCGGCGCTGATGCGCGCGCCCGCCTTCTGGTCGCGGAAAACGCCCTCCCCTCTGGCATGCCTGCTCTGGCCGCTGGGCCTGATCTATGGCGGGGTCGCGGCATTGCGCATGAAGCGGAGCGGCGAACGCGCCGGTCTTCCCATCATCTGCATCGGCAATGTTACCGCCGGTGGGGCAGGCAAGACGCCGACCGCGCTCGCCATCGCGGATATTCTGGACGATGCCGGCGAGAGCCCAGCCTTCCTGTCGCGCGGCTATGGCGGCAAGCTCAAAGGTCCGGTGCAGGTCGAGCTTCGGCACATGGCGCGCGACGTGGGCGACGAGCCGATTCTTTTGGCCAGCATGGCGCCCGCGATCGTCTCGATCGACCGCCCTTCCGGCGCGCGGCTGGCGCACGAAATCGGCGCGACCGTCGTGATCATGGATGACGGGCTCCAGAACCCCTCGATCCGGAAAGACTGCGCCATCGCCGTCGTGGATGGGGCCACCGGTATCGGCAACGGATTTTGCCTGCCCGCCGGCCCCTTGCGAGCGCCGCTGTCGGCGCAATGGTCCGCCATCGACGCCGTTCTCGTCGTCGGCGACGGCGTGGGCGGTGAAGCGGTCGCGAGCGAGGCGAAGCGGCGCGGCAAGCGGGTGTTCAGCGCGACGCTCGTGCCGGATAGCGGCATGGCCGAGACGCTGCGGGGGCAAAAAGTGCTCGCCTTCGCGGGCATCGGGCGGCCCGACAAATTTTTCGACACCCTGCGGGCCGCCGGCGCAAGCGTGGAAGAGGCGCGCCCCTTCCCCGATCATTATGCCTATGGTCCCGGCGATCTCGCCGTGCTGAAGAAAGAGGCTGAGCGTCGGGGGCTACACCCCGTCACGACAGAGAAAGACCTCGTGCGGATTCAAAGCCTTGACGGCACAGAGCCTTGGCCCGCCCTGCGAGCCCTGCCCGTTCGGCTCCGGATCAACGAGGAAGCGGCATTCCGCAATTTCATCCTGCGCCGCATCGGCGAGCGTCGGCTCAGAGCGTCCTGAGATCTTTTCCGGCAATACGGATCATGACGGCTTCGGGGGAAGCGTAGGCCTCCTGCCGCTCGACACTCCAATACTTCAAATCGTCCAACGGGATCGGCTGGCCGGTCACGGCGCAGCGTACGAACGCCCCCGGCTTCACGATCCGCAGGTTGCTGTCGAGATATTGGATGATGGCTTCGCCGCCGCTGCCGCGCTCAAATTTGTTCATGGATGATCACGTCAAATATCGTCTGAAAAAGGAGATCTTTTACATAAGGAGCGTTGGCGATTGTTTTCAATGCCGGCTCAAAACAGGGCACCCTGGTCGCCGCCCGTCGGCGTTTTCGGCTTTGGCGTTTTAGGCCGGACACCGCCGCCCCGCCCGCCCGTCGCCTCGGCTCTGCCGTCTCCGAATTCGAGCACGAGCGCGCGGCCCTCCGTGACGTCTTGCGCGGAGCGCAGCATTTGCCCCTCCGCATCGCGCACCAGGGCGAAGCCGCGCGCCAGCACGGATTTGTAGCTCAGGCTTTCGAAGAGCTTCGACAGGGCCTCCAGTCGATCCGCCTTGCGCGCGATCTGGCTCCGGAGCGCGGGGGCGAGACGCTCGGCCACGCGCTGCGTGAGATCGCTCGCCTGCGCGAGACGCGTCCGCTCGGCGCGCAGCAGCGTATCCCGCGACACGACGAGCCGTCGGCTGATCTGCTGCAGGTTCTCGCCCCGCAGAACGAGGGAGCGGGTCAAAGCTTGATGCGGACGTTGACCGATTGCATCGAGCCGCGCCCGCATCGTCGCAAGGCGGGCTGCGGGCGAGACGCGCGAGAGGCGGCGGGACAGGTCGAGAAGCTGCGCCTCGTGCGTGCGGGCGTTGCGCGACAAAGCCGGTCCAAGCTTCGCGGAAGCGAGATCAAGCTTCTGGCGCTTGGGTGCGAACAAGGCATCGGGGGTCGGCAGCGCGCGCGCCGCCGAACGCAGGTCGGAACGGCGGCGGTCGACGATCCGCAGGGCGGATTCCACGTGGCGGCGGGCCAGATCGTTCACACCCGCCATGAGTTCGACACGCACCGGCACGACCATTTCGGCCGCGCCCGTCGGCGTCGGCGCGCGCATGTCGGCGGCGTGGTCGATCAACGTCCAGTCGGTTTCGTGCCCCACCGCCGCGACGAGCGGGATGTCGCTCTCGGCGGCGGCGCGGACCACGACCTCTTCGTTGAAGCCCCACAGGTCTTCGATGGACCCGCCCCCGCGCGCCACGATAAGCACGTCGGGACGCGGGATCGCGCCGCCGGGTCTGAGCGCATTGAACCCGCGAATGGCGGCGGAGACTTCCGCCGCGCAGGTGTCGCCCTGCACCCGCACCGGCCAGACCAGGACGTGACGGGGAAAGCGATCCTCCAGCCGGTGGAGAATGTCGCGGATGACAGCGCCGGTCGGCGAGGTGATGACGCCGATCACGCGTGGCAGATAAGGTAGCCGCCGCTTGCGCGCGGCCTCGAAGAGCCCCTCCGCCATCAGCTTGCGGCGGCGCTCCTCCAGCAGGGCCATCAGCGCCCCCGCGCCGGCAGGCTCCAGCGATTCGATCACGATCTGGTAGGTCGACTTGCCCGGGAACGTGGTGATGCGCCCGGTGGCGATGACCTCGAGCCCCTCCTCCGGCTTGAACCTGAGCCGCGAGAAGGTGCCCTTCCAGATCACCGCATCGATGCGGGCATTCTGGTCCTTCAGCGAGAAATAGGCGTGGCCGGAAGAATGCGGCCCGCGATAGCCCGAGATCTCCCCGCGCAAGCGCACGTGGCCGAAGGAATCCTCAAGAGTGCGCTTGAGAGCGCCCGCCAGATCGGAGACCGACCATTCGGGGGCATTCGAGGGGGCTTTGTCATCGAACATGGCGCGAACCTAATTCGTTTGCACCCGCCCTGCCAAGACTGCCGTTGAGGCATGTGCCCTCACGGGAGGTGGATCAACCCCTTTGAGAGAAATTTTACTACGATTCCAAGTAGTCGAACCGCACGAAGCTGGACTTAGCGTTGCGCTATGTTATTACAACAATAATATATCCAAAAAAAGAAATGAACGTGCGTGGGAGCAACCGCCATGCCAAGCCCAATCGTCAAGATCGGCGACGAGACGCAAGTCAATGTCACGACGACCGGAGACCAGAGCGCCCCGAGCATCAAGGCCCTCGCCGATGGCGGCTGGGTCGTGGTCTGGCAATCCGCCAATCAGGACGGTTCGGGCTGGGGCATTTTTCAGCAGCGCTATGACCAGGACGGCAAGGCGCTCGGAACCGCCGATCAACTCGTCAATATCACGACGCCCAAAGACCAGACCGATCCGTGCGTCACTGCGCTTACCGATGGCGGATGGGTCGTCACCTGGACCTCCGGCGACCCATACGATGGCGATGTCTATCAGCAACGTTACGACAAGAATGGGCACGCGGTCTTTTCCGCCGACAAGCGCGTCAACACGACCACGACCTACGACCAGTCAGGCTCGAGCGTGACGGCTTTGGCCGATGGCGGCTGGGTCGTGACCTGGCACTCCTTTCTGCAGGACGGTTCGAGCAACGGCGTTTACCAGCAGCGCTACGATGCGACCGGCAATCCGGTCGGCGTCGAAAGGGCCGTCAACGTGCTCACCGACGGCAACCAGTATCGCGCGAGCGTGACGTCGCTCACCGATGGCGGCTGGGTCGTGACGTGGGAATCCCATAGCGGCGCAGGTTCCAACACCCATCACCTCTTCCAGCAGCGCTTCGACAAGGACGGCAACGCCACTTCTCCGACCGACATCACGGTCGAAGGCAACACGGCCGACTACAAGCTGATCTCAAGCGTCACCGGCCTGACCGACGGTGGCTGGGTCGTCACCTGGACGTCCTATAACAACGGCGACCTCTATCAGCAGCGTTTCGACAAGTACGGACACGCCGTCTTTCCGCTGCCTGTGCGGGTCAACATCACATCGACCGACGCCCAGGAGCCGGCCGTCGTGACGGCGCTCGCCGACGGCGGGTGGGTCGTGGTTTGGGAATCCGGCAGTCATGACGGCTCCGGTGAGGGAATTTATCTCCAGCAGTTCGACAAGGACGGCAAGGCCGTCTATGCGGCGGATCAACGCGTCAACGCCACCATCGCCGGCGATCAGAAGAACCCCAGCGTGACGGCTCTGCCCGGCGGCGGATGGGTCGTGGTGTGGGAATCCGCCAATCAGGATGGTTCGGGATACGGCATTTATCACCGCTACTATCTGACCGACACGAACCGCGCGCCGACCGACGTGACCCTTTCGCGCGATACGGTTGATGAAGGCACGACCGGTGTCATCGCGACACTCGACGGCGTCGATCCCGACACGGGCGAGACCTTCACCTTCACCCTCGCTGAGGATGCGAGCGGCAAGTTCGAGATCGTCGGCAAGGAGCTCAAACTCAAGGACGGCCAGAGCCTCGATTACGAGGCGGCGAAATCGCACGTGCTCAAGATCACGGTCACGGACCATGGTGGCCGCTCCTACACGAAAACCGTCACCATTCATGTTGACGACGTGAACGAGAAGCCGACCGGCATCACATTGTCGAAAACCGATGTCGACGAGGACGCCACCGGCACGATCGCCACGCTGACCGGTCTCGATCCTGATGCCGGCGAGACCTTCACCTTCACGCTCGCTCACGACGCCAGCGGCAAGTTTGAGATCGCCGGCAACGAGCTGAGGTTGAAGGCCGGTGAGACCCTGGATTACGGGGTGGCGAAGTCACACACGATCACCATCAAGGTCACGGACCACGGCGGGCTCTCCTACACGAAGACTGTCACGATCGACGTGAACTATGTCGCGGGCAAGAACCACGTCCCGACGCATGTGACGCTGAATGGCGGGACTGCGGCGACCGTCAACGAGAACTCCGATGAGAGCGCCT
>NZ_JADQDO010000019.1 GCF_015694465.1 Microvirga alba | reverse complement strand
CCCACCTGCACCGCCTCCGGGCCATGGCAGAATGGAAAGCCGCAGCCGGTGTGCTTGCTTGAAATCAGCGAGGCAGGTCCCATTGCGTCCCCCTCCCGATTACCGTGACATCCCCGGTTAGTCACTGCCTTCATCTCCGAACAAGCGTTCCAGCCGATCGATGAGAACAAGCAGATCCTTGGCGTCTGGGCCAAGGTCGGTCAGGATGCGATGCTCGAAGGCGACCGCTCGTGGCACGATGTCGTCGTAAGCACGACGGCCCAGCCTTGTAAGGGTCAGGATTTCTTCCCGCCGGTCGTGGTCGCTAATCCTGCGTTGAAGCCAACGCCTCCCTCCAACGCTCGGACGGCCCGACTGACCTTGGTTTTATGCATCGAGGAGTGAAGCCCTATCTCTCTCGCGCTCATTTCCTCGAACTGACCCAATGTCGCAAGAACGCGCCACTCCGGGATCGTGAGGTCATGATGCCGGCCATAGACGGCCCTGAAGCCCCTGGAGACAACAGAGGCGATCCGGTTGAGGCGGTAGGGAAGAAACTTCTCCAGTTCGAGTTTTGTCATCGCGTTGATAGTTACAAAATGGATGGTTACGTTTGTAACCAACTCTAGGAGGTCACACCCATGAATGTCCAGAACCCGCCGCTGCCTCAGGCTTCTGAGAAGATCGAGAGCTCCATCCAGGCCGGCTATATGTCCGGCTTCGGCAACGGTTTTGAGACCGAGGCACTGCCCGGTGCCCTGCCCGTCGGCCGTAACTCACCCCAGAAGTGCTCCTACGGCCTCTATGCCGAGCAGCTCAGCGGTTCTCCCTTCACCGCGCCCCGCACGACCAACGAGCGCTCCTGGCTCTACCGCATCCGGCCGACCGTGGCGCATTGGGGCCAGTTCCGAAAGGCCGATATCGGACTTTGGCGGACGGCTCCGGCCCCGGAAGTGGAGATACCGATCGCTCCCATGCGCTGGGATCCGATCCCAATCCCGAACGATTCCGTGTCATTTCTGGAAGGGATTTGCACCATCACCACCGCCGGCGATGCGGGCGCCCAGGTCGGCATGGGAGCGCACGTCTATCTTATCACTCGCTCGATGGTAGACGAATACTTCTACAACGCCGACGGTGAAATGCTGTTCGCGCCTCAACAGGGAAGTCTGCGTCTCAGTACCGAGTTCGGGATCATCGACATCGAGCCGGGCGAAATCGCCGTGATCCCGCGCGGTGTGAAGATCCGTGTCGAGCTGATCAATGGGTCCGCGCGCGGCTATCTGTGCGAAAATTACGGCGGCGCGTTTTCTTTGCCCGAGCGTGGGCCGATCGGCGCCAACTGCCTCGCCAACCCGCGCGACTTCCTCACGCCTGTCGCGGCCTACGAGGACAAGGATACGCCCTCGAAAATGTACGTGAAGTGGGGCGGTACGCTCTGGGTTGCCGACATGGATCACTCGCCGCTGGATGTGGTGGCCTGGCATGGCAACTACGCGCCCTACAAATACGACCTCAGACGCTACTCACCGGTAGGGCCTATCCTCTACGACCATGCCGATCCGTCGATCTTCACGGTGTTGACCTCGCCGTCCGAGACTCCCGGCACAGCCAACATCGACTTCGTGATCTTCCCCGAGCGTTGGCTTGTCGCAGAGAACACCTTCAGGCCGCCGTGGTACCACATGAATGTGATGAGCGAGTTCATGGGGCTCATCTACGGTGTCTACGACGCGAAAACCGGTGGCGGCTTTGTGCCGGGAGGCATGTCGCTGCACAACACGATGCTGCCACATGGGCCTGATGTGGATGCCTTCGAGAAGGCGAGTAACGTGGAGCTCGAGCCGCACAAGCTGGAAGGCACGCTGGCCTTCATGTTTGAGACACGTTTTCCCCAGAAGGTGACAGTCTTCGCCGCGCAGACCAAGTCGTTGCAAAAAGACTATGGCGCCTACGGCCACAAGCTGAAGAAGCACTTTAACCCCAGCAAGAGATAAGTGGGATGATGGCTCAACTCGACCAAACTCACGATCCGAAACTGGAAAGTTGGCTGCTTTCCGCCAACGGTCATTCAGACTTCCCGATTCAGAACCTGCCGCTGGGGATCTTCAGCCCCCGCGGCGGCATTCCGAGAGGAGGGGTGGCCATCGGCGACCGGATCCTCGATCTGCTAGAGGCGTTGGCAGCCGGTCATTTCACCGGTGAGGCTGCCAAGGCGGCCGAGGCGGCCTGTAGCACAACGCTCAATCCTTTCCTGGCGCTCGGAGCGGGCCCGCGGCAGGCCCTGCGCGCAAGGTTG
The DNA here is from genome assembly GCF_015694465.1 of Microvirga alba. Lineage (GTDB taxonomy): Bacteria > Pseudomonadota > Alphaproteobacteria > Rhizobiales > Beijerinckiaceae > Microvirga > Microvirga alba. Next base: position 18,250 of record NZ_JADQDO010000019.1, on the reverse strand, counting down.
TCCGAGCTTCTGGCGCAGGGCAGCGCTGAGCAGAGCAGGGTGGAGACGTGCCTGCACTTGGCATCCGAGTGCGTGTTACACTTGCCAGCGTGCATCGGTGACTACACCGATTTCTATGTCGGCATTCACCACGCCACCAATGTCGGCAAACAGTTCCGACCCGACAATCCATTGCTGCCGAACTATAAGCACGTTCCCATTGGCTATCACGGCCGGGCATCGTCGATCTGTCCCTCGGGTGTGCCCGTACGGCGGCCGCGTGGGCAGGCCAAATTGCCGGATGCGCTGAGGCCCGGCTTTGGGCCCAGCCGGAGGCTCGACTACGAACTCGAACTCGGTGTCTGGATTGGTCCTGGAAATACCCTTGGCGAACCTATCGACATTGCCGAAGCCCCCGGGCATGTAGGAGGGTATTGCCTTCTGAACGACTGGTCTGCGCGCGACATCCAGGCGTGGGAATACCAGCCGCTTGGGCCGTTCCTGGCCAAGAACTTTGCCACCACGATTTCCGCCTGGATCGTCACGCCCGAAGCGCTTGCGCCGTTCCGCATCCCGCAGAGAAGCCGGCCGGAGGGTGATCCTGCTGCATTGTCGTACCTGATGGATCATGCGGACCAGCGTGAGGGCGGCCTCGATCTGGAACTTGAGGTTCTCCTCCTCACCCCAGGCCTGCGGAACAAAGGGTTGCCACCGCATCGGCTCGCCCTATCCAATGCACGGCACATGTACTGGACTGTAGGCCAGATGATCACGCACCACAGCAGCAATGGCTGCAATCTTCAGCCAGGCGATCTGCTGGGTACGGGAACGATCTCGGGTCCCGATCAGACGAGCTGCGGCAGCATTCTGGAAGCGACCGTGGGTGGGAAGAACGCGATAGTGCTCGCCTCCGGCGAGGAGCGACGTTTCCTCGAGGACGGAGACGAGGTGATCCTGCGGGCGCGAGGCCGTCGCGATGGCTTCGTCCCAATCGGCTTCGGCGAATGCCGCGCGACGATCCTTCCGGCTGCGTGAGGGCAAAGGAAATGAAGCTCTACACGTATTGGAGGTTCACGTCCTCCTACCGAGTGCGCATTGCCCTTGCCTTGAAGAAGGTTGAGGCCGAGCGGGCCTTCGTCCATCTCGTACGTCACGGTGGCGAGCAGAACGTTCCAAACTACCGAGCGATCAACCCACAAGGACGCGTACCCGCCCTTACACTCGATGACACCGAGGTTCTCATCCAATCGCCCGCGATCCTCGAGTATCTCGAGGAGGTCTATCCGACCCCCGCGCTTCTACCGGCCAAATGTGGTTGCGAGGGCTCGGGTCAGGGCGGTCGCGGCGATCATCGGCTGCGATATCCATCCGCTGCACAATATCGGCCCGCTCAACCATCTCAGAAAAGTCTTCGGACGCTCTGAGCAAGAGGTCACGGACTGGATCGCCACATGGGTAGGGCAGGGGCTTTCTGCAATCGAGGCGCTCATTGGCGACGAGGGATTTTGCTTCGGCCAGGAGCCCTCGCTGGCCGACGTGTACCTTATCCCGCAGCTCTACGCTGCGCGACGCTTTGCCGTGCCACTGGACGCGTACCCGCGCATTCTCCGCGTTGAGAAGCGCGCCGGCGAGCATGCGGCCTTCTCCAGCGCACATCCGTCCGCTCAGCCCGACGCGGAATGAAACCACACGGACAGTCCTTGCAGGCGTTGGCTTTCCTGCAGGTGGGGGTTCAACGGCCTACGACAATCTCAGTTCACGGTGACAGCAATGAATAAGACTCACAGCGATGCGCGATCCGCACTGGCTGGGCTTGTGAAGGACGGCATGACCATCATGGCCGGCGGGTTTGGCCTGTGCGGCATCCCGGAAGCGCTGATCGAGGCGATTCGCGAGGCGGGTGCAAAGGATTTGACCTTCATTTCCAACAATGCCGGTGTGGACGGCGTCGGTCTCGGCCGCCTGCTGGAGACGCGCCAGATCCGCAAGATGATTTCGTCCTATGTCGGCGAGAACAAGCTTTTCGCGCAACAATATCTCTCCGGCGAGCTGGAGCTGGAATTCAATCCTCAAGGAACGCTGGCCGAGCGCATCCGCGCGGGCGGCGCGGGCATTCCCGCCTTCTTCACCAAGACCGGCGTCGGCACGCTCATCGCCGAAGGCAAGGAAGTGCGCGAATTCGACGGTGAGAAATATGTCATGGAGCGCGGACTTTTCGCCGATATTTCCTTGGTGCACGCCTACAAGGGCGACACGGAAGGCAACCTCGTCTACCGCAAGACCGCCCGCAACTTTAACCCGATGATGGCGAGCGCCGCGAAGATCACCATCGCCGAGGTCGAGCATCTGGTTCAGGCTGGCGAGATCGACCCGGATCAAATCCACACGCCGGGCATTTTCGTGCAGCGCATCGTGCATGTGCCGAACCCGATGAAGCGCATCGAGCAGCGCACCACCCGCAAGCGCGAAACGGCGCCCGCAGGCGAGGAGATCTAAGATGGCCTGGACCCGTGAACAAATGGCCGCCCGCGCCGCAAAGGAACTGCGCGATGGCTTCTATGTGAATCTCGGCATCGGTATCCCGACGTTGGTGTCCAACTACATCCCCCGGCATGCGCGTGCAGCTCCAGTCGGAAAACGGCATGCTCGGCATGGGGCCGTTTCCTTACGAGGGCGAGGAGGACCCGGACCTCATCAACGCCGGCAAGCAGACCATCACCGAGCTGTCGACGACGAGCTATTTCTCGTCCGCCGATTCCTTCGGCATGATCCGCGGCGGCCATATCGACCTGTCGATCCTCGGCGCCATGCAGGTGGCGCAGAACGGCGACCTCGCCAACTGGATGATCCCGGGAAAGATGGTCAAGGGCATGGGCGGCGCCATGGACCTGGTCGCGGGCGTCAAGCGCGTCGTCGTCGTCATGGAGCACACCGCCAAGGACGAGCCGAAGCTTTTGAAGGCCTGCAACCTGCCGCTGACCGGTCAAGGCGTCGTCGACCTGGTGATTACCGATCTCGGCGTCTTCACCATCGACAAGAAGGGCGGTACCGGCATGACCCTGATCGAGCGCGCCGACGGCGTCACGGTGGACGAGATCACGGTCAAGACGGAAGCCGCGTTCACGGTCGCCCTGACCGGCAAGCCGTCGAACGCGGCGTGAGGATTATGGCCGCTGCTATCGGCCCGAGGATAGACCTATGCAGGACACCATCAGCGCCGTGACCGTCGACAACAAGTCGGTTGAACTGGCGGTCAAAGACGGCACCATCGGTCCGAGCGTCATCGACATTTCCAAGCTCTACGGCCAGACCGGGATGTTCACCTACGACCCCGGCTTCACCTCGACAGCGGCTTGCGAGTCGAAGATCACCTATATCGACGGCGATGCCGGCGTCCTGCTCTATCGCGGCTACCCCATCGAGCAGCTCGCCGAGCACGGCGACTTCCTCGAGACCTGCTACCTGCTTCTCTACGGAGAATTGCCGACGGCGGCCCAGAAGGCCGATTTCGATTATCGCGTCACGCGCCACACCATGGTGCATGACCAGATGAACCGCTTCTTCCAAGGCTTCCGCCGCGACGCGCATCCGATGGCGATCATGGTCGCCTGCGTCGGCGCGCTCTCGGCCTTCTATCACGACTCGACCGACATCTCGGATCCGCAGCAGCGCATGATCGCCTCCATGCGCATGATCGCCAAGATGCCGACGCTTGCGGCCATGGCCTACAAGTATTCCATCGGCCAGCCCTTCGTGTATCCGCAGAACGACCTCGACTACACCTCGAACTTCCTGCGCATGTGCTTTGCGGTGCCGTGCGAGGAGTACAAGGTCAATCCGGTGCTCTCGCGAGCGCTCGACCGGATCTTCATCCTGCATGCCGATCACGAGCAGAACGCCTCAACCTCGACGGTGCGTCTCGCCGGTTCGTCCGGTGCCAACCCCTTCGCCTGCATCGCCGCCGGCATCGCCTGCCTGTGGGGCCCCGCCCATGGCGGCGCCAACGAAGCGGCGCTCAAGATGCTGAAAGAGATCGGCACGCCCGACCGCATTCCGATGTACATCGCCAAGGCCAAGGACAAGAACGATCCGTTCCGCCTCATGGGCTTCGGGCACCGGGTCTACAAGAACTACGACCCGCGCGCCCGCATCATGCAGAAGACCACGCACGAGGTCTTGAACGAACTCGGCATCAAGGACGATCCGCTCCTCGACGTCGCGGTCGAACTCGAGCAGATCGCGCTCAAGGACGAGTACTTCGTCGAGAAGAAGCTCTACCCGAACATCGACTTCTATTCGGGCATCACCTTGAAGGCGATGGGCTTCCCGACCTCGATGTTCACGGTGCTGTTCGCACTCGCCCGCACGGTCGGCTGGATCGCCCAGTGGAGCGAGATGATCGAAGACCCGTCCCAGCGCATCGGCCGCCCGCGCCAGCTCTATGTCGGCACACCGCAGCGTCAGTATGTCACCGAGGCTTATCGTGGTTGAATAGGCGATGTCACGTTAACTGAAGCCGGACGAGTTGAGGCAAATTTCGCCGCTTGAGCCACTCAGGCGGCGAGGTTGGCTGTGCTTTTCCATTCCGCCATGGCGGTGAGGCGGTGAAGATGGAGGGCAAGGGCGGAGCGGCGGGAGTTGGGTGGAACGAAGTGATTGCGCACAGCGGCGAACACGCTGACGAACCGCTGCAGGCCTCCCGGTGATCGGAAGCCCTGCATCACCCGCTCTCGCTTTCGCAACGGAACATGCGAATTCTCGGCCCTGTTATTCAGGCTCTTATGCGACCAGTGGTCGACCCCTGGCATGACCTGCCGCTTGGCGGCTCTGTAAGAGGGGAGCTTATCGGTGATAATGCGCTTGGGTGTCATGCCCTGCCTCTTCAACAGACGCCTCAGCACGCGCTTAGCGGCCTTGGCGTTGCGGCGGGTTTGGACGATCTCGTCGAGCACATAGCCATCCTGATCGACAGCCCGCCAGAGCCAGTGCTTCTGACCAGCGATGGCGACCACGACCTCGTCGAGGTGCCAGACGTCGTGACGGTTCGGCGTCTTGCTGGTCTGCCCCCTTTGAAGCGGTCCTCCCTGATGTATGGCTTTGCGCCATTTGGAGGACGAGAGAATGCCAAAGAAGAGACACACGGCCGAAGAGATCGTCGCGAAGTTGCGGCAGGTTGACGTGCTGACGGCTCAGGGCCGGCCGGTGGCGGAAGCGATCCGGTCGATCGGTGTGACGGAAGTTACGTACTACCGGTGGCGCCAGGAATACGGCGGCCTCAAAGGGGATCAGGTCAAGCGCTTGAAGGAGCTCGAGGCTGAGAACGCGAGGCTGCGTCGCGCCGTGTCCGACCTGACCCTCGACAAGATGATCCTGGCGGAGGCTGCCAAGGGAAACTTCTGAGCCCCACCCGTCGCCGTGCCTGTGTGGATCATGTGATCGCAGAGCTGGGTCTGTCCGAGAGACGGGTTTGCCGGGTTCTGGGCCAACATCGCTCCACACAGCGCAAGATCCCGACAACAGCCGATGACGAGGCGGCATTGACCGCCGACATCATCGCGCTTGCCCTGCAGTACGGTAGCTACGGCTACCGGCGCATTGCGGCGCTGCTGCGGGACGCCGGCTGGATGGTAAACGTCAAACGGGTCGAACGGATCTGGCGACGGGAGGGGCTGAAAGTGCCGAGCAAGCAGCGAAGAAGGGGCGGCTCTGGCTCAACGACGGCTCGTGCATCCGTCTGCGGCCCGAGTACCCCAATCACGTTTGGTCCTACGACTTTGTCGAGGATCGCACGCACAATGGACGCAGGTTCCGCATGCTCAACGTCATCGACGAGTTCACCCGCGAATGCATTGCGATCCGCGTCAGCCGGAAACTGAAGGCTGTCGATGTCATCGACGTGCTCTCGGACCCGTTTATCCTGCGTGGCGTCCCAGGCCATATTCGGTCAGACAACGGGCCGGAGTTCATCGCCAAAGCAGTTCGCGACTGGATCAATGCGGTTGGCGCCAAGACAGCCTACATCGAGCCGGGTAGTCCGTGGGAAAACGGTTACTGCGAAAGCTTCAATGCGAAACTCCGCGACGAACTGGTCAATGGCGAAATCTTCTACACGCTCAAGGAAGCGCAGACGGTGATCGAGAGTTGGCGACGGCACTACAACACCGTGCGTCCTCACTCATCGCTCGGCGACAAACCACCCGCACCCGAGGTGGTGCAATGGCCGGCTGCGCAATCCCGACCAGCTCCGCCGGCCACTCCGACGGTAGCGCCACAACCCATCATGCACTAACAACCAAAGCGGACCACCTCGTGGGGGCCGGCCAATATTGTGAAAAAATTTCTGATAGGAAATTTTGATACGCAGCCGATGCTGTCGTCGGATCAGTCGTCGCTCGGAAGGGCGGCATCGAGATGGTTCACTTTGATCGGCATAGCGCGGATGGTCCTTCAATTCGAACGACGAGAGGTCGATGCCATTGTGTGATTAACTAATAAAATCAAGTGCTTGTGTTACTCTACGATTCTGTCAGAACTTTGCGGAACAAAGTTGTTCACATGAAAGTTGACAAAGAATCTGGTTCTGCCATGGTTTACGCATGGCAAGAGACAACGTCCGACGCATCAGTGCAGTCCGCCCCATGAGCAAACGATCGGCGGGGAGGCCCGCCGCCGGTGAAGAGCCTTCTGTCGAGATGCGGCTGCGCAAGATGATTGCCGAGCAGGAATTGCTGCCGGGCGAGGCCGTTCGGGAAGAGCACATCGCCAAGTTGTTGTCCGTCTCCCGTCATCGCATTCGTGAAGCCTTGGCTGCGCTTGAGGAGCGGCGACTGATCATCCGCACGCCGAATCGCGGCGCGGTGGTCGCCCAGCTCAGCTTCGAGGAGATTCTCGAGCTGTTCGAAATCCGCATTTCACTCGAAAGCCTCTGTGTGCGCCTGGCGGTGCAGAACACTCGCCCGCAGGACTGGCAGGATCTGCGAGAGCTGTTCGGAGAGCCAAGCGAGCGCTTGGTCGAGGCGCACGATCTCGATGGCTACTTTCGGAACATCGAGCTGTTTCGCGAGCGCTTTGTGCAGGCGTCCGGAAGCAAAACACTTCAGCATCTGCTCGAAATCATCGCCGATCGTGACCGGGCGCTCCTGCGGCGGACCATCATTCTTCCCGAAAGGGCCGAGCAGGGATTGAAAATGCAGCGCGCCATTCTCGATGCGATGTGCGCTGGTGATGCCGAAAAGGCCGAGCAGCTCAAGCGCGAATCCATCATTCGCGCCCGCGATGCCGTCATTCGTTACCGCTCATTCGTGACTTAGCTGTCGCGAGCTTCCATCTGCACCCTTACTCAGAAAGGCGCGACCATGACGAACGAACTCAGCTCTCCCGCCATCCATCGGCGTGCCTTTCTGAAATACGGTGCTGCGGCGACAGCCGCCGTCGGCGCCGGCACATGGAGCCCCTTCGTTATTGCCGCTGACGAAAGAGCGCTTGTGGTCGCTATCAACAGCGCACCCAAGTTCCTCAATCCCAACTATCTCTTTGATGGGGCGTGCTACTACGTCACGTCCAATCTGTTCAGCAAGCTCGTCGATTATATGGCCGACGGCTCCGTCGCCGGCGATCTCGCCGAACGTTGGGAGGTGAGCGAGGATGCGCTTACCTACACATTCCATCTGCACAAAGGGGTCAAGTGGACGGATGGGAGGCCAGTGACGGCAAAGGACGTCGTCTGGACCATCAAATCCATCCAGGCAGAGAAAGGATATGGCAACGCCGCGCTGGCCGGTATCGTCGATGTGGCGGCGGTTGACGATCATACCGTCTGCATCGTCCTCGCGGAGCGCAACAGCTCCTTCCTCGCGCAGATGGCTCAGCGCTACGGATATGTGATTCTGCCCGCTCATATCTATGAAGGCACCGATCCCCGCGCCAATCCGGCCAATCTGAAACCGGTGGGGTCCGGACCATACGTTCTCACCAGCTTCGGTCCCGGTGACCATATTCAACTCGACGTCAATCCGGACTACTTCCGCGGCGCGCCGCAGGTGAAGCGCATCTTCTTCAAATTCTATCCGGAATATTCCGCTGCGGTGGCGGAGATCCGTGCCGGCGGACTCGACCTCATGCTTTCATCGCCTCCGCTGAGTGCGATGCGTCAGCTGCAAAAGACCGAGGGCGTATCCGTCGACATCGTCAATTCGCAGCCAGAGCTGATGGTGTGGGTCGGATTCAACTATCGAAACAAGATTCTGGCCGACGTCAGGGTTCGTCGGGCGATCGCCCACGCGATCAACCGTAGCCAGATCAATCAGATCGTCTATGGCGGCACGAACAAGGCTGCCGAAACCGCCTACCTGAGCACATCCCCCGTCTGGAATTCCGATGCCAAGCAGCCGGGGTTCGACATCGCAAAGGCGAACAGCCTTTTGGATGAAGCCGGCTATCCCCGTCAAAATGGCAGAACCCGCTTCAAGATTCGCTACACGGGCTTCAACGCCGCGACCGGCGGTGCCCAGCAGATTGGCGAGGTGATGAAACAGCAACTGGCGCAGGTCGGCATCGAGTTGACGCTCGAAACGTTTGATTTCGGCGTTTTCGCCGAGAAGATTCTTCAGAAACGGGATTTCGACCTGACATGGTCGGCGGGGCCTCACGGTCCGGACCCGCAGCTCTTCTCCAACTTCGTCGCCTCCAAGGGTGGCCGCAACTGCATGGATTTTTCCAACCCGGAAGTCGACCGGCTGTTCGTGGAGGCCAGGCAGGCTCCCGACATGAACGTGGCGAAGCAGAAGTACCAGCGCATCCAGCACATCGTTGCAGAAGAGCTGCCGCGCTTGTCGTTGATCGAATGGCGCATGCCGATGATCTACAGCAACCGGTTCAGTCACTACTGGTGGCAGGCCGACAGCGACAAGGTGCCTAACGACTGCTACAGGTTGGTCAAGCCGGTCTGAGCAACCTGTCCTCTACCGGAGAGCGCATAACATGATTGGATACATCGGGTCGCGAGTCTTTCTCGCGCTGCCGACGCTCGTCTTCGTGGTTGTCCTGAACTTCATGCTCACGCATCTTGCGCCTGGAGATCCGGCCTATGCGCTCGCCGGTGAGAACGCGACGCCGGAATACCTGGAGACCATTCGACAAGAATATCAGTTGGACCGTCCATTGATGGCCCAACTGTCAGCATATCTCGGCAAGATCGCGACCGGGGATCTAGGCTTCTCATTCAGCTATCGACAGCCTGTTCTAGGTCTGATCCTCGACAAGGTGCCCTCGACGCTGACGCTGGTTGTTGCGGGACTGATCCTCGGCACGGTTCTCGGGACTTTGGCGGGCGTTCTTGCAGCCAAGCGGTATCAAACGGCCCTCGATGCAACGTTGAACGTCTTGGCGCTATTGCTGTTCTCGCTGCCTATATTCTGGCTCGGCCTGCTGATGATTCTGGTCTTTGCAATCTGGATGGGCGGCCTGCCGGCTGGCGGAATGACATCGCTGCCACCGAAGCAGGGCTTAGCCTATCTGGGCGACTTGGCCATCCACATGGTCTTGCCGACGCTTACCGTCGCTCTCCATACGATCCCTACCTATTTCCGCCTCACGCGTAGTTCGGTGATCGATGCTCTTCAGGAGGATTACGTTGTCACCGCCCGGGCAATCGGCTTACGCGAACGTACGGTGCTCTTTCGGCACTGCCTGCGCAATGCGCTTCTTCCGAACATCACCGTTGCGGGCATGATGCTGGGATCAGTGTTTAGCGGCGCCTTGCTGACGGAAGCCATTTTCTCATGGCCGGGCATCGGCAGTCTCATGTATGGCGCGGTCATTCAACGTGATCTGCCTCTGGTAATGGGCATCTTCACGGTCAGTGCCATTTGTGTCGTGATCGCCATTCTCCTGACCGACATCACCTACAGCCTTGTAGATCCCAGAGTCCGTCATGGTTAGGCTTATCTTTCCTCGCTTTCCGGGTTTTCTGACTCTGACGGGTTATGGATTGCTGATCGCTTTTGGCCTCGCCGCACTCTTCGGCGAGTCTCTGGCGCCCCATTCCGCGCACGCCTTGCTTGCCGCTTCCGATTTGCCTCCCGATTCCGAGTTCTATTTCGGAACCGACCATCTTGGGCGCGATGTTTTCAGCCGTGTTCTGGAAGGGACCCGCTATACGATCCTTCTGGCCTTGGGCGCGACGTTGCTGTCGCTTGTCACCGGTACGATCGTCGGTGCCATTGCAGGCTATTTCGGTGGGGCCGTCGATCTCGTCGTCTCGCGGCTGATCGAAGTGTTCCTCACCATACCGCGCCTTTTCCTCGTTATTCTGCTCGCGGCATTTCTTGGGTCGCACACCTGGGTCATCGTGCTTGTGATCGGTGGCACGATGTGGCCGATCAACGCCCGCCTGATGCGCGCCCAGGCACTGACCCTTCGGGAGCGTGCCTTCGTCAAGGCAGCGGAATTGGCCGGTGTCTCCCGCTGGCGCATTCTGTTCCGGCATATCATTCCGAACGGGCTGAGTCCGGTATTGGCAAAAGCCAGCCTGCAGATCGCTGAGGCAATTCTGCTGGAAGCGGGCCTCTCGTTCCTCGGTCTTGGCGATCCCTCGCGCATCTCCTGGGGAAAGATGATGCAGGAAGGGCAAGCAGGTTTTCCAGATGCATGGTGGCCGGAGGTGTTTCCCGGTCTGGCACTCGCTCTTCTGCTGATCGCCATTCACCTCGTCGGAGACAGCATCCGGACCGGTTTGGCAATCTCGGACGGTGAAGCAAGTCTGGCCGTGCCGCTGGCGGGAGCAAGAAAGTGAGCATTCTGGAAGTTCGCGATCTGGTCTACGGATACGACTCTCCGCGCGGCTTCGTGCCAATCGTTGATCATGTCGATCTCGATCTCGCAGCCGGAGAATCCCTCGGCGTGATCGGTGAGTCAGGCAGCGGAAAGTCATCGCTTCTCTATGCCGTGATGCGCATTTTGAAGCGAAACACCAGGATTGCCTCGGGCTCGGTCAAATTCAAAGGTGACGATCTCTCTCGGATCTCCGCAGAGCGTCTTGGTGACATCCGTTGGTCCGGTATGTCGATGGTCTTTCAGGGGGCCATGAACGCGCTCAATCCGATCATCCGCATTGGCAGCATCCTCGGCGAAGCCTATGCGCGGCACCACCCTCGCGCGAGCCGCGCGGAAATACGCGATCGTGTCCAGGAAATCCTCGATCTGGTCCGTGTTCCCTCGCACGTACGCACCGCATTCGCACATGAACTGAGCGGCGGAATGCGCCAACGCGTCGTAATTGCGCTCGCGCTTATCTGCCATCCGGACGTGCTGCTCGCGGATGAACCGACGACTGCTCTCGATGTGGTGCTGCAAGACGAAATCATGGCGCGTCTTGAAGAGATACGGGCGAAACTCCGCTTCGGAATGATTCTCGTCTCGCACGATCTCGCCCTCATCGCCGAGACGAGCAACCGCGTCATGGTCATGTATGCCGGGCAGATCGTGGAAACCGGCGCGGTGCGCGATGTAATCGACCGCCCTCGACACCCTTACACCATCGGACTGTTGCAATCCTATCCATCGTTGCAGGATATGCAGAGAGTCCCGATCTCCATCCCCGGCAGCCCGCCCACTCCCGAAACCGCGTTCCGCGGTTGCCGCTTCGCGCCACGTTGTCCGATGGCTGAGCCGGCCTGCCTTGATTGGGTGAGCGAACTTTCGGCTGTCGAGGAGACCGGTGCCGCTCACAAGGTGCGTTGCAGACGCGTCGATGAGGTGGATGCATGTGCAGCCTCACTCTATCGTAACCAGCGGAGCGACGCATGACGTTGGCTATTGAGGGTATCGGTCTCTCAAAGATCTATAACAGCCGGGAGAAAATGCCCGGGATCAGCGGATTGTGGCGGCGCAAGAAAATCGCAGCCGTGGCCGATGTCACGATTCGGCTCGAACAAGGCAAGACTCTCGCGGTCGTTGGTGAGAGTGGATCGGGAAAGAGCACGCTGGGCCGGCTTCTGGCGATGATGGAAACGCCGGATTCCGGCTCGCTTCGTTTCGAAGGTCGACAGGCGTCGGAGCTTTCCAGAGCGGAGCGCCTGGCATTGCGCAGGCGGATCCAGATGATTTTTCAGGACCCGTATGAGTCCTTGGATCCGCGATTGTCGATCCGGGACTCCGTCGAGGAGCCTCTTCTGGCTTTGCGGATCGATGCGAAGGAACGCGAGGAGCGCGTGTTCGCGGCATTGGCGGACGTGGAGCTGTCACCGCCCGAGCGCTACCTGTCCCTGCGGCCACACCAGCTGAGCGGCGGACAGCGCCAGCGTGTCGCGATCGCGCGTGCGATCGTGCTTCGGCCCACAATTCTGATCGCCGACGAGCCGACTTCCATGCTGGACGTATCGCTGCGCATCGGAATCTTGAGGTTGCTTGAGCGGATTCGTGCGAGAACCGGCATCGCAATCCTGCTCATCACACACGACCTTGCCTTAGCCAATTATGCATCCGACCGGGTCATGGTGATGTACGGCGGGCGGGTCGTGGAAGAGGGGGAGACGCGTGTCCTCCTTAAAGATCCCAAACATTCGTACACGAAGCTGCTTGTTGCCTCCGCACCGCGCCTGGAGCCTGGCAGGCAGCGCCAAAGGCTCACGAGACCCAGACCTGAACTCATCATGGATACGACCTGACGTGGCGGGCAGCCCTCTGGCGGCGACCCGGCGGGAACTGCACTCGGCCAGGAACAACGGCATCGCCCATCGGGCGCGTAAGGCCAAAGCCAATAGATCGATCAAGATAACATGCAAAAGGCAAGCATCATGTATTCGGACGCGGCACGCGAACTAATGAAGAATGACATCGTCGTCGATCTTCTCGGAGGATCTCTCCAGAGTCTCGGCGCACCGGGAGAGCATTCCTCGCTTTATGGCGAGATGCAGCTCAGTGCGGGTGTGGATGCAATTCACGTCAGCGTAGCGACATTCGCCACCAGCATCGAGCCCTTCCTGAATGAGATGTTCGACTACATGTGCCTGTTCCGGGACATGTCGCATCGGATCATGCAGGTTCGCACCGTGGCGGATATTCTGACCGCACACGAAAGCGGAAAGGTTGGCGTCATCATCGCCACGCAGGGGATGGATTGCATCGGGCGCAATCTCAGGCTCATTTCCGTGCTCTCCGAACTCGGCCTCAAGATTGCGTCCCTCACCTATAACGAACGCAATCATCTCGGCAGCGGCTGCATGGAGCCGGATGATGGACCGCTCACATTGGTCGGACGCGGTGCTGTACGCGAACTGCGGCACAACCGGATCGCCCTTGATTTGTCACATGTCGGCTATCGAACCTCCATGGAAGCCATGGAGTATTACGATGGGCCGGTGCTCTTTACCCATTCTAATGCCTATACGCTGACGCCGACGGCGCGCAACATCAAGGATGACCAGATCCGGGCAGCCGCTCAGACGGGCGGATTGGTCGGGCTGACTCCCTTCTCCGCCATGTGCCGCAAGACGGCAGGCGTTCGTCCCACCATCGATGATTATATCGATCACATGGAATACGTGATCTCTCTCATCGGTGTGGATCACGTGGCGATCGGCACTGATTTCTTCCCGCATTCCACAGTCAAGTGGGCGAACAGCACCAAGCGTTTCTACCCTGACATGATAGGCGAATTGACTTGGCCCACTGCCCGTTCGGAAGGGATCGATCAGGTGGCGAAAATCGTTGCGATCCCCGACGCGCTGGAGAAGCGCGGATTCAGCAAGGAAGACATTAGAAAAATCATGGGCGGGAACGCCGTTCGTGTTCTCCGTACGATCTGGGGTGAGTAAGCGTCGCTTGCTGAAGTGAATACCGGCCAGGATGAATTTTATGTCTTCACTTGCAAAGAATTCACCTTTCTCGGATGAGAAGGTGGTGATCGATCTTCTCGGCGGGTCTCTGGCCAGCCTCGGTGCGCCTGCGGGCCGACCTGCTCTCTACGCCGAGCGGCAGCACGCGGCCGGCCTCAACGTGATCCATGTGAGCGTCGGGACTTTCGCGACCGGTATTGAGCCGGTGCTTACCGAAATCTTCGAGTATCAGTGCCTGTTTCGCGACATGGCTGAACGCATCATGGCTGTGCGTACGGTTGGAGATATCGCCGAGGCCAAACGCAGCGGGCGCGTCGGCGTCATCCTGGGTTGCCAAGGCCTCGACTTCATCGGCAGGAATCCAAGGTTGCTGACAATCATGTCGCACCTCGGGCTGCGGATTGCCTCGCTAACCTACAACGAGCGAAACAATCTCGGCAGCGGCTGCATGGAGACGGAGGATCGCGGACTTACCTTGACCGGTCGCAAAGTCGTGCGTGAATTGCGGAGCAACCGAATTGCGCTCGATCTGTCGCATGTCGGCTACCGGACATCGATGGACGCCATCGAATTGTACGACGGGCCTGTGATCTTCACCCATTCCAATGCGGATACCGTCACTCCAAGCCCGCGGAATCTCAAAGACGACCAGATACGAGCAGCAGCCCAAACTGGCGGGCTGATCGGAATCTCGCCATATTCCGCCTTCTGCCGCAAAGAGCCCCATCGGCGGCCGACCGTGGACGACTTCATGGATCACATCGATTACATCGTGAATCTCGTCGGTATCAACCATGTCGCTATCGGGACGGATCTCTTCCAGCATACCAAAGTGCAGTGGGAGAACAGTACGAAGCGTTTTTATCCGGAAATGGTTGGCGACGCGATCTGGGAAACCGCCTATTGCGAAGGGTTCGACAACGTTTCGGCATTCCCCGCCATTCCGAGTGTCCTTGCGCGTCGGGGGTATGACGAGACCGAGATAAGCAAGATCATGGGTGGCAATATTCTGCGCGCATTGGGTGACGCGTGGCGCTCATAACGGGCTTATCAAACCGGCATCGAACTGCTGAACCTGCGATGGTAGGAGCAAGATAATGTCACAGAGATTGATCGTGACCAATGTCCGCCGCGGTACCGATGCAGAGCCCACGAGCCTGACGGTGGCCGACGGGCTTATCGCGGGGTATGGTGAAGCGCCTAAAGGCAACGACCGTGTTTTTGACGGCTCCGGCTGCTTTGTCATCCCTGGACTCGTCGAGGCGCATACGCATCTCGATAAGTCGCTGCTCGGGATGAAATGGTACGTGAACGAGGTTGGGCCTCGGCTCATAGACCGCATCGACAATGAGCGCCGGCAGCGTCGGCTTCTCGATTTGAAGCCGGCGGAACAGGCGGCCCGACAAATCGAAGCGGTCGTCGCCTTCGGTACGACGCATCTGCGTTCTCATGTCGACATCGATACCGAGGTCGGGATCAAGGGGGTCGAAGACGTCATGGAAGCGCGCGAGCGATACCGCCGCTATCTGGAGATCGACATTGTCGCCTTTCCCCAGAGCGGGATGCTTGTGCGGCCCGGAACGGTCGAGTTGATGGAGCAGGCTCTCACGATGGGCGCCGACGTGGTCGGTGGGCTCGATCCGTGCATGATCGAGCGTGACCCGAAAGGTCATCTGGATACCGTCTTCGCTCTGGCGGAGAAGTTCGGCCGGCCGATCGATATCCATCTGCACGAGGCGGGCGAGATGGGAGCATTCTCGACCGAGCTGATCCTTGAGCGCACCCGGGCTCTCGGCATGCAAGGGCAAGTCTCGATCAGCCACGCCTTCTGCCTTGGCGTACAGGGCGTCGATTACGTTCCGCATCTGATCGATGCGCTCGCCGAGGAGCGCGTGCATATCGTGACGACCGCTCCGTCATCCACCTCCGCTCCGCCGGTCAAGCGACTCGTCGAAGCGGGCATCGTCGTTGCGGGAGGCTCCGACGGGGTGCGCGATGTCTGGGGACCCTATGGGAACGGCGACATGCTCGAAAGAGCGATGTTCGTCGGGTTGCGGAACAATTTCAGGCGGGACGACGACGTCGCCCTCGCACTCGACGTCTGTACCTATGGCGGCGCGAAAGTGCGCGGCCAGACCGGCTATGGGCTCGAAACGGGCTGCAAGGCCGACCTCGTCCTCATCGAAGGCGAGACCTTGGCGGATGCCATTGTGAGCCGCCGGCGAAGGCGTCTTGTCCTCAAAGCGGGACAGATCGTCGGTCGTGATGGTGAGTTCGTTCCCCATTGAACGGGGTATATCACGTGATTGGCCGGCGTGCTGCGCCGCCTGCTCATCATTGGCACCACGGCAGTTGTTCGATGGGCGGTCAGACATGGCGCTGCTCCGCATTCCTGGCTCGGGCGGATGTTATGTTGCAAGCCACCGATGCTGATTGCGGTCGCACTGGCCAATAAGATGCCGCTTTGTGAGGCCGGACACACGTCAGCACTCGACCGCAGACCCAAGATCACACGTTATGATTTTCCTTGCATTCAACGGGGGCGTCCACACACATGCAGCGGCCGCGGATCTTGTTGTAGGTTTCGTTGACATGCCACTTGCCAGTGACAGCGCGCTTTCGCTGGTTGAAGAATTCAAGCAGCCGCGGCGAGAAATGCACGGCCCAGCGGTGAATGGTGGAATGATCGACGTGAATGTCGCGCTCGGCTATCATTTCTTCTAGATCGCGAAGCCTGAGATCGTAGCCAAGTACCAGCGCACGCACAACAGGATCACTGATCGGCCGAAATGTCGCCCTTTGAACACGCAAGAAGTCCTCTTAGACAGAGGGCCTTCTTGCCTCAGCCGCTCTTGGGGGAAAGCTTGCGACAGAGCCCTCTCGATTGGTCTGGCCTCCGTCGATGACAATCGGCTCTAGCGACCATGCCGCTTCAGCGCGTTGGCCGGGAAGCGCTTAGCGGCAGTCAGATTGCGCCGCTCGCGGAGCCAGAACTCGACCGTGTCGCTCCCCTGCTTAGACAATGCGATAGACTTGGCCAGTGCTCGCATCGCGATAGAGGTCAACGGTCGTACCATTCCAATGATAATCGAGGTGCCGCGCCTGAATGGTGTCAGCAGCGCAGTCTGGGTAAAACAGACCTACGCACTCGCCACCGTCAAAACGAAGGCTCGGATAGACGATACCATCTGAACCTTCAACACGAAGTGTGGTCGCTAGCGCCTGGCTTGCCGAGTAGTCGTTCGGGGAGAGCGCTTCCTGAGCGTGAGGGTTGCCCCCTCTAAGATCGTGCAGCCGGACGCTTACCTTGAGGATGATCTCTCGAAATTGGGAGGTCCAGCCAGCTGGCTCGTTCGTGCGCGCCATGAAGCGGCCGTGGTGGAGGATCGTCTCGAACAGCGCGACCTCAAAGGAGTTACCGGCGTAAAGGACACCGAAAGTGCCGTCGCTGAACCGGCTGGGCCGATCGGTGCTCACATGGGTGAAAGGTGCCATGAGATAGCTCGCACCCGGGCCAGCGGCGCGCCGCTTCTCGGGAACGAGATCTAGATTGCCAATGGTCTCCATAAGGCGGGGATTAGTCTTTTGCTCGGCTGAGATAATGAGAGGCCAGTCGGCCGGGTCCGCGATATCTTCAAAGAGGTCGATCGACGGAAATACGCTACGAATGATCCGAACAGAACGCTGCCATTCGACGTCGGAAACGGGAAACACGGCTATGTCGATCACCAGGCTCCTCGTTCCGCGTCGAGATAGCGGCGGACCCGCATGAGATCGGTGAGTTCGCCACCGAGCATCACGTCAAGGGCCGATCTGTTTGCGAAGGCAGAGTTGGGTGCCTTGATCCAGGCATAACCGCGTTGCGGTTCACGAAAGATGATCCGCAGAGCCTTGTGGATACCCATCAGATTTGACAGCCGGGCCTTGCTGTCCCGATCGATGCGGCCAATGTCGCCGGCCTTCCATCGCCGATAGGTCCGGACCGGTAGGTCGAGCAGGATGGCAGCCTCCTCATCGGTGAGGTCCCAAAAGCGGAACAGATTGAGCGCCGCGCGAAACATCGCGGCTGCCTCAGCATCGGTAATTGGTGAGGGCTTGAAGTCGCGAAGGGCAGTGTCGACGGGCAACAATGCGGCCATGGGCTCTCTCCTATTTGGCATGATATAGACGATTTAATGCCAAATGGCAACATTGCTGGTTGACCCACGCTTATCCGGTGGCGGAACGACAACTGTCGGAACCTCTGCTAACTCGATATTTCTGACCAGACTGCAGGCGGAGCGACGGTGGGGACCTAGTCCGCATACCGATAACGGCTCGGGCAGACTGAGACATTACCCTAATAATAAGCGCAATAACTGTTGCAACCACTTTGAAATGTCTCAGGTTTTTGCAATTTAGAAATGTCACAGGGTGCTACGGCGCCTCTGCCGGGG
>NZ_JADQDO010000018.1 GCF_015694465.1 Microvirga alba | reverse complement strand
CTCCGAATCAGTAGGCAAGTTCAAAATGCCGCCCGGGCGTTTCGTCGTCAACGACAAACCGACCGCTCCGCACGCGCACTCACACCTTCCGTTACGGTGTGGCAATCTTGCCAACAATGAAAATAAAGAACAGGCACAAAATCAGGGCGGGGATGTCGCTACGTCCAGACTCCGTCGTTCGAGATGACGCCCTCATCTCATGATGATCAGAGATAGGCATTGAAAAATTAAACGAAGTCGCCTTCGGTTGGCAGGAGATCACTCGGCGCTATGACGTGTATAAATTATCGCGGGTAAAACCGAATGCGGCTTGAAATAACCAGCTAAAATTGTATAGCGTTGCGCGTCTGCCCACTAATACTTGTGATATATTATAACAAGTAATCGATTTTTGCGCCCGTGGGCACATTTTCTCAGCGATTTAACTTTTTATAGACTTAGCGGCACGTAGCTTCAGCCACGAAAAAGCCACTTTTTCGCCTGGAGAACTGAGCGATGCGCCTTCTCAACAACCTGCGATTGGTAACTAAGTTGGCCATCCCGGTGGTTATCTTCATCGCTGTTACGATAGGCATCATTGTCTTGGCCCGAAGCGGCCTGAACACGTTGACACAGAACACCGAAAAGCTGGTCGAGGTCGATGCCGCTCGCGTGACGTCGATCAGATCGATTAGCGCTGCCGTGAACGAGGCAACGATCCAAGAGAAGAATATTATTCTCGCAACCGACCAGGATTCTCGCACAAGCGCGGCTCAACGTTATGAAGAATACAAGAATGTCGCCATCAAAGAAGTTGATGGCCTGATCTCCCGTACGAAATCGGCAGACCGGAAAGCCATTTATGATGGCGTCAAAATTTATCTCGTCGAATATTTCGCCGCCACCGATAAGAGTGTCTCCCTCGGCGTCAAGGGCTATATGGATGATGCAGCCAAGGCGGTGACAAACGGGGACGCACGTCAAGCTCGCATCCGCGTACGCGACTTGTTGAACCAGCAAGCCGATGCCGATTCAATTGGTCTGCAGCAGTCAAGGGACGAAGCAGATGACTTTGCGAGGCAAGCGTCGCTCATCTTGATCGCTACCGCCGGTGCTGGCCTTGCTGCGGCTGTCGCGCTGATCACTGCAATCGCCGTCTTCGGAATCACGCGCCCGCTGTCGAAGGTCACAAGCGCCATGGCAAACCTCGCTGCCGGCGACCTTACTGTGTCGGTGAGTGATGCCGATCGTAAGGATGAAGTTGGTCGGATTGCCAAAGCGCTGGAGGTGTTTCGAGACAATGCAATCGAAGCGCGTCGTCTTGCGGCGGAGCAGGATGCGGAAAACGACTCGAAGATGCTGCGCGCTCAGCATCTTGACCATCTGGCGAAGGAGTTCGAATCGACGGTATCGGCCTTGACGCAGTCTCTTTCGGCTTCCGCGACGGAGATGGAAGCAACTGCGCAGACGATGACGGAGGTCGCTGATCGGACGAACCACAGGACTGTGAATGTGGCCTCTGCTGCGGAGCAGACATCGGCGAACGTGCAGACCGTGGCGGCAGCTACGGAAGAGCTGTCAATTTCGATCCGAGAGATCGCGAGCCAGGTCACGCAATCCTCGCAGATCGCGGAGCGGGCGGTTTCGGACGCCAAGCGGACCAATGCAACGGTGCAAAATCTGGCGGCCTCGGCCGAGAAGATCGGCAACGTAATCGCGCTGATCAATAACATCGCCGGTCAGACCAATCTCCTGGCCTTGAACGCGACGATCGAGGCGGCGCGCGCAGGTGAGGCCGGCAAGGGCTTTGCGGTTGTGGCCTCAGAGGTCAAGGAACTGGCTAACCAAACATCGAAGGCGACCGACGAGATCTCGCTCCAAATCGGCTCGGTGCAGCAGGCGACGGACGAGGCTGTCCGGGCGATCCAGGCGATCGCGCAGACAATCACGGAGATGTCGCAGATCTCGGTTTCTATCGCCGCTGCGATGGAGGAGCAGGGTGCTGCGACGGCGGAGATCGCCCGCAATGTCCAGGAGGCGGCGCGCGGCACTGAGCAGGTGACTGGCAATATCGGCGAGGTCCGGCGCGGTGCCGGCGAAACCGGTGCAGCCGCATCCCAGGTTCTGAGCGCCGCGCAGGATCTCGCCCGACACTCCGCCAGCCTCGGACAGGAAGTCGATGCCTTCCTAACCGACGTACAGGCTGCCTAACGGGCATTCTCGGCCCCCTAAAAAATTGAAACTGGAAGTTCCGCATGGCGCTTCCTAATCGCCAGCCTCATAGGACGTGAGTTGCGCAAATGGATGATCTTCTCCGCGAATTTTTGACAGAGACAAGCGAACATCTGGATACAGTCGATGTCGAACTCGTCCGGTTCGAGCAGGATCCCAACAATGAAACGATCCTGCGCAATATATTTCGCTTGGTTCATACTATTAAAGGAACCTGTGGCTTTCTTGGATTGCCGCGCCTCGAAGCGCTCGCGCATGCCGCCGAGACATTGATGGGCAAGTTCCGAGACGGTATGCCAGTGACAACCGACGCCGTCTCGCTCATCCTAGCGACCCTCGACCGAATCAAAGATATCCTCGCCGAGCTCGAACGAAACGGAGTCGAGCCGGATGGGCTGGACAATGATCTGATCGACAGCCTGGAGCAAATGGCATCGCAAGAGGTGCCGCTCGAAGCTCCGGTCGCCCCCGCAGCGGAACCGGAAGTCGGTACATTGAGCTATCAGGTTCTCGAACGAGCCTTGCTTCCTGGTGAGGTCTCGCTTGACGAACTCGAGCGCGCGTTCCGCGAGGCGCCCGGTCCCGAGGCGCGGGCTCCAAAAATGACTCCCGATCCGCGGTCTAAGCCTCCGGCCGAGACCGATAAGAAACCTGCCGCGTCGGCTGAAAGCGGGGAGGGTAGCGATACCCCGATCAGCAAAGTTCAGACCATCCGCGTAAACGTGGATACGCTCGAACACTTGATGACGATGGTTTCGGAGCTGGTCCTAACGCGCAACCAGCTCCTCGAGATCTCCCGGCGGTTTGACGACACAGGATACAAGGTCCCTCTGCAACGCCTCTCTCACGTCACCGCCGAACTGCAGGAAGGTGTCATGAGAACGCGCATGCAGCCGATTGGCAACGCATGGCAAAAGCTGCCGCGTGTGGTGCGCGATCTATCTGCCGAGCTTTCGAAAAAGATCGAGCTCGTGATGCAGGGCGCCGAAACCGAACTCGATCGACAGGTGCTCGAGGTCATCAAAGACCCGCTAACGCACATGGTGCGCAATTCCGCTGACCACGGGATTGAACTTCCGCGTGACCGTAAGGCGACAGGAAAACCCGAGCGCGGGACGATCCGCCTAAACGCCTATCATGAAGGCGGTACGATCACGATTGAGATCGCAGATGACGGGCGTGGGCTGAACTACGCGGCTATTCGACGGAAAGCGGTGGAGCGGGGTGTCGCAAGCGAGGCCGAGGTCGAACGAATGAGCGAGGCACAGGTTGCCAAGTTCATCTTTCATCCGGGCTTTTCAACGGCCAACGCAATCACGTCTGTGTCGGGTCGTGGCGTCGGGATGGACGTAGTCAAGACCAATATCGAACTGATTGGCGGCACTGTAGACATCCGCTCGGAGCAGGGACGCGGAACGACCTTCACGATCAAGATCCCACTTACGCTCGCCATTGTTGCAGCTCTCATCGTTTCGTCCAAGGATCAGCGGTTTGCTATCCCGCAAGTGGCGGTGTTGGAGCTTGTGCGAGTTGCGCCTGGATCGGAGCACACAATCGAACGCATCAATGGCACGCCTGTCCTGCGTCTGCGTGAGCGCCTCTTGCCGATAGTCCCCTTGTCGAAGGTGCTCGGCGTGGATGGCGATGAGGTCGCGGACGAAGGGTTCGTGGTTGTGACACAAGTCGGTCGCCAGCGGTTCGGCATCCTCGTCGACGGTGTCTTTCATACCGAGGAGATTGTCGTCAAACCGATGTCCTCGAAACTCCGCCATATTCAGCTCTTCTCGGGCAATACGATTCTCGGTGACGGCGCCGTCGTTCTCATCATCGATCCGAATGGGCTTGCCCGAATGGTCGGATCCGGATCGGAGGACAGCCAATTTCAGAACGACGAGAACCCTGAGCAAGCGAGTGTCGACGACGAGGAGGCGACAACTCTCTTGGTCTTCCGCGGAGGAGGTGAGAGCCTCAAAGCCGTTCCGCTGTCGTTGGTTACGCGCCTGGAGGAAATCGCCGCCGACACGATCGAATGGCTTGGTGGACGTCCTCTGGTGCAATACCGTGGGCGCCTGATGCCGCTCGTCGCCTCCGATGAAGCGATGGAGATCAAACGAGAAGGGTTGCAGGCTCTGGTCGTGTTCTCCGACGGAGACTTGTCGATGGGCCTCGCAGTCGAGGAAATCGTCGATATCGTCGAAGACAAGCTTGAGATAGAACTTGTCGCGGAGCGCTCCGACCTGGTCGGCTCCGCAGTCGTCCGTGGCCGGGCCACAGAGGTTGTGAACGTCGCTCACTACTTGCCGCTCGTTCACGAGGCCTGGATGCGATCCGCGGCTAACCGCGCCGACGCCGCAGCAAAGTCCATTCTCCTCGTCGACGACTCCGCATTTTTCCGAGATATGCTGACGCCAGTTCTCAAAGCCTCGGGGTACAAAGTGCATGCGGCCGCTCGCGCAGAAGAGGCTCTCCAGACTCTGGGCGCCGGCACGCATGTAGACGTGCTGGTGACCGCTATTGATCTACCAGACCGCTCCGGTTTCGAGCTTGTAGAAGCCTTGCGTGGGTCGACGCGCTTTGCAGCTTTGCCTGTGATCGCCTTGGCGGTGCGGCACGATTCGCGGCAAATCGCGCAGGCTCACAAGCTCCGCGTCACGGAACTTGTCGCAAAGTTTGACCGTCATGGTCTTCTGTCCGCGCTGTCCGAACTCCATGGATCTCTCGAAGAGGCTGCCTGATCATGACATCCGCCAATGCAAATAGTCACGGGACCTCAAAAACGGTCGCCGATCACCTAGAATACGTTACGGTTACGGTGCAGGGCCAGATGCTTGGCCTTCCGATCGACCGAGTACATGATGTCTTCGTCGCCGCCGATATAACAACGGTGCCCTTGGCATCATCAGAGATCGTCGGATTACTCAATCTCCGTGGTCGTGTTGTAACAGCCGTCTCCTTGCGCCGTCGGCTCGGAATTCCCGACCTTGTCGTGGCAGACAGGCGTATGGCGGTCGGCTTGGAGCACCGCGGGGAGTCCTACGGTTTGCTCGTGGATGAGGTCGGCGAGGTACTGAAGCTCGAAATTGACGGACTACAGCCGAACCCCGTGCACTTGGACGCGCGCTGGGCAGGTTTGTCGCGGGGTGTACACCAGCTTCAGGACAGGTTGCTGATTATACTGGACGTGGATGCCGTACTTGCTTTCGAAACCCAGAAACAGGCCGCCTGACTAAAGAGCCATCTTCTATCCCTGTAACTAGGACCCCTATCGTGAGCCTTGATCTCTCCACGCCCGTTCTTGTTGTTGACGACTATCAGACGATGGTGCGGATTCTTCGTAATCTTTTGAAGCAAATCGGCTTTCTGGACGTCGACGATGCTTCGGATGGGACCGCTGCGCTGGCGAAACTGAGAGAGAAGAAATACGGGCTTGTCATCTCGGATTGGAACATGGAGCCAATGACGGGATATGAGCTTCTTCAGCAGGTGCGTGCAGATGATGTCCTGAAGGATCTGCCGTTCATCATGGTGACGGCCGAAGCGAAGACCGAAAACGTGATCGCGGCGAAGAAAGCAGGCGTTAACAATTACATCGTCAAGCCCTTCAACGCTCAAACGCTGCAGGGAAAAATCGCAGCCGTCCTCGGGCAGTGAATAGGTTGCGGAAGGTCAGAGATGAGCGCGTCCGAGATCTCGAGCTCTGAGATGTCTCGCGCCGAGACGTCGGGCGAGAGCCTAGAGGCACGCCGCCATGCAGAGATCATGGCGGCGATAGCTTCGTTGCGAAGACATGTTCAACCCGATGCAGCGCATTCGATCGTTGAATCTCAGGAGGCACTGCGCCTTAAAGTCGAGTTGGATGCTATATCGGAAGCGATCCAGCGAACGAAGCAAGAGATCGCAACACTTCACTATGCGGGAGCCCAAGGGCGTGAAATAGCCCGGGTTACTGACGAGCTCGGCGAGATCGTACTCGGAACAGAGGCCGCGACGCATGCGATCTTGGCTGCGGCCGAGTCGGTCGACGATATCGCCGGCCGACTCGCAGTCCAGCTCTCCGGAGAACAGAGCGATATGGCGCGTCAGATTGCCGATCGCATCATCGGAATCTTCGAAGCCTGCAATTTCCAGGACATCACTGGTCAGCGCATCAGCAAAGTCGTCACCGCGATGCGGTTTGTTGAGGATCGCGTTGGGAAGATGATTGAAATCTGGGGAGGTCTCG
The DNA here is from genome assembly GCF_015694465.1 of Microvirga alba. Lineage (GTDB taxonomy): Bacteria > Pseudomonadota > Alphaproteobacteria > Rhizobiales > Beijerinckiaceae > Microvirga > Microvirga alba. The sequence continues at coordinate 23,072 of NZ_JADQDO010000018.1, read as the reverse complement.
AGAGTTTCAAAGATGTTCCGACCGTTGAGAATCCCGATCGCAAAGGGGACCGCGAGCTTCTCAATGGTCCGGCGTTGCAGACGGAAATTAGCACGTCCCAAGACGATATCGACGCCTTCTTCAAATAGACTCTAGATCAACTTAGTAGGCCCATAACTTGCTCTCGCGTCTCTCTCAATCTTTGTGTCAGGATCTGTCATCGTGAGCCTTGATCTCTCCACGCCCGTTCTTGTTGTTGACGACTATCAGACGATGGTGCGGATTCTTCGTAATCTTTTGAAGCAAATCGGCTTTCTGGACGTCGACGATGCTTCGGATGGGACCGCTGCGCTGGCGAAACTGAGAGAGAAGAAGTACGGGCTTGTCATCTCGGATTGGAACATGGAGCCAATGACGGGATATGAGCTTCTTCAGCAGGTGCGTGCAGATGATGTCCTGAAGGATCTGCCGTTCATCATGGTGACGGCCGAAGCGAAGACCGAAAACGTGATCGCGGCGAAGAAAGCAGGCGTTAACAATTACATCGTCAAGCCCTTCAACGCTCAAACGCTGCAGGGAAAAATCGCAGCCGTCCTCGGGCAGTGAGTGCCATGAACGTCAATGGCGTGAACGCTCGCAAGAGCTATCGGATCGAGTCGGCTCGCGCGAATGTATCGGTTGAATCGGATGCGGCCGAGCGTCATGCCGAAATCATGGCGGCCTTCGCATCCCTTCGCGAGGTCATTGTGCCGACGCAGGAGGTCTCACAACCAGCCCCTGAAGAGCATCGCCGAGACCTGCAAGAGGCTATGCGCCTCAAGGTCGAGCTCGACGCGATCTCAGAGGCGATTCAGCGCACAAAACGAGAAATCGCGACGCTTCACTATGCCGGCGCTCAAGGGCGGGAAATGTCCCGGGTCACTGATGAACTCGGCGCCATCGTGATCGGGACCGAAACAGCGACCAACACGATTCTCGCGTCGGTCGAAAAGATCGATGAACTCGCCGCAAATTTGGCGGCGCGCCTCTCCGGCGATGACAAAGAAATCGCCAGGGAGATTGCCGATCAGGTCATCGGCGTTTTTGAGGCGTGTAACTTTCAAGACATCACTGGTCAGCGCATCAGCAAGGTTGTCGCGGCGATGCGGTTCATCGACGAACGTGTGCGCCAAATGATCGATATCTGGGGCGGTCTTGAGAGCTTCAATGAGGTTGAGACCTTGGAAGATCCTGCTCGATCGGGCGATGGCGCCCTTCTCAATGGCCCGGCGTTGGCTGGCGATGCAAGCTGTACGTCCCAAGACGACATCGACGCCCTATTCAACTGACAACGACGACACTACCACGGCGACAAAGCCGTCGAGCAGCGCGGGCAACGGCTTCCCGCTACTATCCTATCTACTGAAAAGAGAGTTGCACGCGTCGCCGTGCGGCGGAACATGCTGCGGCGTCAAAGCCACCGGCCGGAAGGTCCCTGCCTTTTGTGCCAGTTGAAAAGAAGAGCCGCCGCAAGGACATGAGAGCCACTATCGGGGAAATGCGAAATGTGTTTCCGCTACCCGACCGGCGACAGACGCGCATCGGAAAGGGCCCGGGCGAATGTCTCCAGGTCAAGAGCCTCACAGCCCGATTTTTCGCTGACGAGAACACGCTGAATCGCGATCCCGACATAGAATCCGTGAAGCACAATTTTGAAAAAGACGGTCGTGAGATGATGGACAAATTCCATGTCCAGAACGACGGCAGGTGACTTGCCCCACTCGAAACTCATATCAGCCCCATGAGCGTAATATAGAGTTCCTTCTTTGAAGGCCAATTCAGTGGACGATGCGACCAAAGCATCAATATTTGACTGAAGATTTTTATAAATATACGAAACGAAAATACTGGCTTCAACCAAGCATAAATCAGCTACGACATCTTTTATATGACGAGCAAGAATTTCTTCGTAGGGCCAAATGTCGGTATCTGATTGTCCCCAATTGAGAAAATGTTCTTGCGTCTGTGTGGTCATTTCGACCTCGTGAAAATGAAGAAAAGGATTTGAGCAACAGCGCGGTAGAAGTCCGGTGGAATCGCGCGATCCACTTCGACACTATCGTATAGGGACCTTGCCAGAGCCTTGTCTTCGACCACGGGTACGCCATGTTTTTCGGCCGTCTCGCGGATTTTGAGTGCCACGAGGTCTTTTCCCTTAGCCAATACGTGCGGTGCGCTCATCTCCTGCCGGTCATAAAGCAGCGCGATCGCATAGTGCGTCGGGTTGGCAATGACGACGGTCGCCTTGGGAACCGCAGCCAACATCCTCTTGCGCGAACGATCCTGCGCCAGCGAGCGCAAGCGCGATTTCACAAGCGGATCGCCCTCCGTCTGCTTAAATTCATCTTTCACGTCCTGACGTGACATGCGGAGGTCACGTTGCCACCGCAGCCGGGCCCAGATGAGATCAACGGCGACAAGCACGATCGTTGCGATGCTTACAGCCGAGATTAGCCGTATCGCCATCGTCAGGATCAACTCCGGGATCAAACTCGGATCACTGAACATGGCGTTCACGACCTTGTATTGCTCAGATTTTAGGAGCAAGAAAGAGACGATTGTAATCGCTAAAAACTTAAAGACGGATTTAAGAAATTCGACTTGACCCTGCTGTCCGAAAATCCTTCCCCACCCGCTAAGCGGTGAGATGCGCGACCATTGCGGGCTGATTCTGTCATACACAACGCTGGGAACGTTTTGCAGGATCGACGATATCAAGCCGCAGGTGGTGAGAACGGCAATAATCGGCAAAATAAAATGGCCGATCTCGAGCGCGAGCGACTGAAGGAGGATGATCGCGTCGGTTCCATTGTTGAGGGAGAAGTCTTTGGGATGGTCAATGAAGAGCGCAAGCCTCTCCGCCAAGGACTTCACGCCCTTCTCCGTCAGGAAGGCTATGATGATAAGCATTCCCACGATCGATGCGAAGATCGGCGCTTCCTTCGAAAACGGAATATTTCCTTTTTCGATCGCATCGCGGATTTTCTTATCGGTAGCGGCCTCTGTCTTGCTTTCCTTGTCTTCGTCAGCCATCGCGCACCAGACACACTACCGAATGAAGGTGTCGCCCTCGTTCTCCGAGCTTAGCTCGATTTCGCCGCGACCAGCCATCTCAAGAGCCAGGTCGGTTATCGCCCTTCTGGCATCGAGAACATCGCGCTGAGAGGCAGGTTCCTTGCCATTCAATTCATGTTCAACCATGCGGCGAACGCGCGATGCAAGTGAGCTCAATATGACATTTCTGAATGCATCGTCCGTGCCCTTGAGCGCCAATACGACACGATCGTTCGGAATCTGGTCAAAGAGCGCGGTGCGGGCCCTCGGCGTCAGGTTAACGATATCATCGAACGTGAACAGCAAGCCTCTCAGAATTTCGGCGGATTTCGGGCGAACTTCTGTGAGGCTTTGGAGCACCTCCTCCATGTGGTCGCGTTCCATCTTGTTGATGATATCCGCCATCTTGGCGTGCGTGTCGGCGCCCATGTTGCGCGAGAGGTTGATCATGAAATCTTCATGTATCGTTTTCTCGATGTTTCGCATCGTTTCATCGACGATTGGCTTGAATGCCAGCATGCGTCTCATCAAGCTGTTGCGTAGGGGCTGTGGCAGATGCCCCATCACCTTGGCCGCGCAGGCAGGTTTGACCTTCGAGAGGATAAGCGCTGCTGTCTGCGGATGTTCCTTCATCAGGTAAGTGGCGAGCGCAGCCTCGGACACTACCGATATCCGATCCCAGATCGAGCGATTCGAGTTGCCGAGCACATCCGTCATCAGTTCGGCGATCTGATCAGGCGGCAGGACCCCGCTCAGGAGTTTTTCGACCTCCCCTGCAGTCCCGAGGAGGCTCGCGCCGTTGGAAAATTCCGCCGCGAACTCCTCGATTAAGTTCTCGAGTTGAGCAGGTGAGACGGGGCCGAGTTCCGCGGCTGATCGCGTGATAAGCTTTATCTCTTCAGGATTGAAGCGCTGGAGAAGACGGCTTGCCGCTGGCTTCCCCATAGCTAGGAGAAGCGCGGCGACCCGGTCCACGCCCTGAATCGGCTTGGATTTTGGATTTGCCTTGACTGCAGTACTCGACGCCATGGTGGACGTTTCGCCTTAGCTATTGAACTCTGAGCTCGGAGGTCCAACAATTTCAGTAAGTGAGACACCGAAGCGGGAATTGTCGTCTTCGACAACGACAACCTCGCCGCGCGCGATGACGCGACCGTTCACCACGACATCGACGGGTTCACCGACGCGATGGTCAAGCGGAACGATTGCCCCGCGGCCGAGTTTCATCAGGTTCGCAACGGGCATCGTCGCCGAGCCGAGAACGACCTGAATCAGGACAGGGATGCGCAAGATCGAGTCGAGGTTTCGTCCGCTACCAATCCGGTCGTCGCGTGCATCTTGCGCACCTTCTCCACCCGGACTCGCCTTAGAGAAGAGTGCTTCATTGTGCCATGTCGTCGGGTCCGGAGCGCCCTCCTCGGGACCGTTTAGCGGCTTCTGCGTCATCAGAAATGACCTCTTCCCATTTTTGGTTTGAGAAACTGTGCGCTGTCAGCGCAGATTGTCAGGTTGATTGAAGGTGACCCTCGGTCGAGCCAAGGTGTCAGGTCTCTTCGCGCCGGTGACTCAGCGCCATCTGGCCGTGGCCCGCATCTCGAGCTCGAGTGACGGTCTGGAGTTCCGATAAGAGCACCTTCGCTTCATCAATCTTTGTGCCAAGCGCATCAAGAACGTCGCGCCCATCAGTGGTAAAGGCCCTCAACGCCGCTCCGGCTGAACCGAGTGCTTCCGCCGTCTGATCGAAGATGCGTTTGTACTCGGAATGATATGCATCAAGGCGCTTCAGCTTACGGTACATGCCGAGGACACAAACGCTCGTAATGACTAGCGCAAGGAAGAGGACAATATTAACGAGCGAGGACATCATCGATAAACTCCTGGTCCTGGTCAACGAAATCATCGACGCGCAAGACATATGATCCTTCTGCCTGCCCCACATGGCACCAGAAGAGGGCCTCATCATTGCCCTCGAGTTTGATCCTGCTTCGTGGTGTGGCTTGAAGATCAATGATCTGACCGATCTTGAGATCGGCGATCTCTCCAAGTGTGAGATGGCGTTCCTCAAGTACGGCTCTCAAAGTGACTTCTGTCCGCTTGACCTCACTGGTGATCTGCTTTGTCCACCGCGGGTCGCGCGCTGAGGAGTCGCCCGTAAGGACGCGAGCCAGAGTCTGGCGCATCGGGTTCAGGACAGATTGCGGGATGATGACGAACATCTCTCCCCCCCGGTTTAGGGCTTGGAGGAGAAATTTCGCGACCACAGCCTGGTTGTTGCGGCGACCGATGACTGCGAAATCCATTCGTGTTTCACTGCGCTCGAACTTGAATCGGGAGTCAGAGACGAGAGCGAAAGACGTTTGAAGCGCTTTACCCATCTGCTCGAAAATCGACTGTGCGATCCGAAGTTCAATATTCGAGAAGCCGCGCTCCTCGTCGACAGGCGGTTCGGACCCATCGGCGCCTAATAGGACTTCGACCATCGTGAAAACGAAGTCGCGATCGAATCCGACGAGGACATGACTGTCCCATTCAGGGGCATGAAACACGCCGGCGATGGCATTCGCCTCATAGATTTCAAGAATATCGCCGATACGCCCGCTCTCGATGCTGCTGAGCGAATAGTACATTGGAGAGGCGGCGAGGTGGCGTAGGTGGTCAGCACAATAGGTTGCCATGCGATCAAAGATCACGTGGAGCATCGGCAGGCGGTCGAGAGATAAGCCGGCTGCGTCGAGCAACCGATCCCGAATGTCATTGGCGCTTTGAGCGACGCTCATGATCAGGCTGCCTCCTTCTGTGCAACATCGCCACCCTTGCCGCCGCCGGAGATCGTTGCCGCCTCAACCTCGTCAATCGTCGGGCGATCCGCCGTTGAGATGGCTTTTCGACCATGCTCGACTGCAATCTGCGGAAGCGCCCCGTTCATAAAGGCGAGCAGGGTCTGCTTGACGATGGTATAGACGCGGCACTGCTTTTCCCGGGTGGTTTTGATCTTCTGCGCCAGCGGCGACAAGACGGCGTAAGACAGGAAGATGCCGGCAAAAGTTCCGACAAGCGCCGCGCCGATCAAGCTGCCGAGGATTTGCGGCGACTGGTCCAAGGCCCCCATGGCCTTGACGATGCCCAGAACGGCGGCGACGATGCCCAACGCAGGCAACGCCTCGGCGACCATCGTGAGCGTTGAGTAGGGCTTTATCTTGTCCCGGCGCAGCGTCGCTATTTCCTCATCCATCAATGCCTCGATTTCGTGAGGGCGGGCATTCCCGATGATGATGAGGCGAACGTAGTCGCAGACGAAAAGCGTTAGCTCTTGCTCTTTTAGAATGCCAGGGAAGGCCTTGAAAATGTCGGAGTTTTGGGGGTCGTCAATGTGACCTTCGACTTCGTTGCGGGGCTTGCTGCGGAGCTCGCGCATCAACGCGTAGAGGAGCCCTAGAAGCGCAAGATATTCGCCGCGCTTTGGCACCGCTCCGCTGATCGCCTCCATCGAGGCGCGGCCTGTGTCGATGACCGTCGGCATTGGGTTGGCGATGATATAGGTTCCGACGGCAATGCCCCCGATAATCACGAATTCCCAGGGCTGCCAGATGACGGCCAGGTGTCCGCCCATCGCGACGAAGCCGCCGAACAGGGAGACTACAGCAATAACAAAGCCGATTAAGACGCCCAATGACCCTGCCTCACATCCAGATCCTGATGTGCGCAAACTATTAGGAGAGGCTTGCGCGAAGCTGGAACGAATTCAGGTCAGGCTCGGGCAAGCCAGGAAATGTATTGCTCCGGTGATAGAGGTGGTCCTCATGGTGTCGACATTTACGAACTATCAGCTGATTTCCAGGGATATGCAAAAGTCTCTGGCTCGCACAGCCTCCGATCCGGTCGTGGCGCGGGAGACGGATTACTATCTCAAGAACATCGGCAATGTGAAGTCGATCGACGACCTTTTGGCCAACAACAGGCTCTACAAATATGCGATGAAGGCCTATGGCCTTGAGGACATGACCTACGCAAAGGCTTTCATGCGAAAGGTTTTGACGGAAGGGATTGAGAGCAAGGATAGTTTCGCAAGCCGCCTTTCGGACAACCGCTACAAAGAGTTTGTGAGCGCCTTCAATTTTGTCCGATATAAAGATGCGACCACGTCCTTTGAGCAGGCGCAGCGTGGAACTGCGGACAAGTATGTCCGCCAATCCCTGGAAGGCTCGGTAGGCGAGGAAGATCCTGGGGTTCGGCTCGCCCTCTACTTTCAACGGAAGGCCTCCGACATCAAAGGTCCTTTCGATATTTTGGCCGATCCGGCGCTGCTCCAAGTTGTGCAAACGGCGCTCGATATTCCGCAGAACGCGATGGGCGGCAGCATCGATGCGCAAGCCGCGATGATCAAGCGTCGCGTTGATATCGACAGCCTCAAGACGCCAGAGGGAGTTCAGCGATTTCTGCAACGTTTCACGAGCCTTTGGGACGTGCAAAACAGCACGACGTCATCGCCCGTTCTCGCGCTCTTTAGCGGCGCTTCGAGCACGGGAAGCATGGATGTCGACCTTCTCATGAGCCTGCAACGTATTAAGCTTGGCGGTGTCTGAACATGCAATCTGGACTCTATGTTGCGTTATCCGCGCAAGTTGCTCTTGAACGGCGATTGAACACGGTTGCAAACAACGTCGCAAACCTTGGAACCGGCGGGTACCGTGCCGAAGAAGTGAAATTCGAGACGATTCTCTCCGAGGCGGGGGCAGGGACGGTGGCATTCGTCTCGTCAGGCGAGACTTTCATCTCACGGCGGTCCGGACAGATTACGAAGACGGACAGTCCGCTTGATGTCGCCATTCAGGGTGACGCCTGGCTGGCGATCAGCACGCCGTCCGGAACCGTCTATACGAAAGATGGTCGGATGAAGATGAATGAGGCGGGAGCTCTCCAGACAATGGACGGGCATCCCGTTCTTGACATGGGCGGGACGCCGATCGTTCTCAATCCGACGGCGGGGCCTCCAAGTGTCGGAAAAGACGGCATGATCTCGCAGGACAACAATCAAGTCGGCTCGCTGGGCCTTTTCAGGATTGCCAGTCAGAGCCGTTTGACCCGCTTCGGAAACTCCGGCGTTATCCCGAACACTCCTGCGCAGGCCGTGCAAGACTTTACGACAATAGGTGTTCAACAGGGCTACGTTGAAGGTGCTAACGTCAACCCGGTCCTCGAGATGACAAAAATGATTACGATCTCTCGAACCTTCGATAGCGCGGCCTCGACGATCTCTGAAACCGAGTCCTCCATGTTGAGCGCAATCCGCGCCCTGGGGCCTAGCGCCTGAGGAGACCCCTGCCGGTTCGGCCTGCAATGAGTCTTTCTTGCGGTGCTGGAAGTGAGGCGCAAGATACAGCGACCTCCCAATGATATCGTCAGCCTGTACGGATGGAAGTCATGGATGCGTTAGAGCGGCTCGAGGCGACAATTGCCGGAGGACTGTCCTCGTCGCAAATGATCCGCGTCAGTGGGCTCCTCAGAGAGGTCGCTCCGAGCCACTATCGCGTCAGCGGCATCTCCCAATTCGTGCAACTGGGAGACCGCATCGGGATCGATGCGAAGGGGCGAGTCCAGGTTGGCGAGGTCGTGCGGATCGACGATGACGGCGTCACGGTAAAGCCGTTCGATGGCCGCATCGACGCGAGTGTCGGGCACCGTGCCTACAGGATGGGCAATATGGGCTTAAGCCCCCATCCTGGCTGGAAGGGGCGGGTCATCAACGCGATGGGCGAGCCGATCGACGATCTGGGGCCGCTCATGCCGGGATCCAGGCTCATGTCGAGCGACGCGGAGCCGCCTTCCGCGATGAGTCGAGCCCGCGTCCGAACTCCTCTCAAGACGGGCGTCAGATCTATCGATTTGTTCACCCCGATTTGCCAGGGGCAGCGCATCGGAATTTTCGCGGGATCTGGCGTCGGAAAGTCAACGTTGCTGTCCATGCTCGCGCGGTGTGAGGGGTTCGACACCATTGTTGTGGCGCTCGTAGGCGAGCGCGGGCGCGAGGTGCGCGAGTTTCTCGAAGGACCGATCGAGCAAAACCGCGGCCGCTCCGTGATGGTTGTCTCGACCGGCGATGAAAGCCCGATGATGCGTAGGCAGGCCCCCAAGACGGCGCTATGCATCGCGGAGTACTTCCGGGACATCGGTGAATCCGTTCTTCTGATCGTTGATTCTGTCACGCGATTTGCTCATGCAGCGCGCGATGTTGCGCTGGCCGCAGGAGAACCGGCCGTCGCGCGCGGCTACACGCCCAGCGTTTTCAGCGATCTCCCGAGGCTGCTTGAACGCGCTGGGCCAGGCGAAAATGGAACAGGCTCCATCACGGGGATCTTCTCGGTTCTCATCGATGGCGATGATCACAACGACCCGGTTGCCGACAATATCCGGGGAACGTTGGATGGGCACATCGTCCTTGATCGCTCCATCGCTGATCAGGGTCGCTATCCCGCCATCAATGTCCTTGGCTCGATCTCTCGCCTCGCGGACAATGTCTGGACTCCGGAGCAGAAAGAGCTTGTGAGAAGGCTCCGGGGCATGATCGCTCGGTTCGAGGACACTCGTGATCTTCGCCTTATGGGGGGCTATCATCACGGCAACGACCCAGAGCTCGATCAAGCGGTCGTCCTCGTTCCGAAAATCTATGACGCCCTACGACAGGACCCTTCGACGCCGCCGAGCACCGACGCGTTCATGGAACTCGCGCAAGTTCTGCGTCAGTGAGGCAAGCACCATTTCATCAACACTCACCGGCGATTTAATGTCGCGCGTTGGAAGCCAGCCTCGCACAAGCCAATGCTCGTTTACTTATACTGCGATACACTTTCTTGGAGCCCACAATGAGTCTCTATGGCGTTCTCCGCAGCGGCGTTTCTGGCATGAACGCTCAGTCGAACAAATTGGGCACGGTTGCCGACAACATCCAGAACGCTAGTACGAGCGGCTACAAGAGAGCATCGACCGAGTTTTCTTCTCTCATCCTGTCATCAGGAAAAGGGGCTTATAACTCCGGCGCGGTTACCACGACCGTGCGTTACTCGATCGGCGACCAAGGGCCTATGTCCTATACGACATCCGGAAGTGATCTCGCGATCTCCGGCAACGGTTTCTTCGTGGTGTCCGACAAGTCGGGGTCGCCTTACCTGACGCGCGCAGGAAATTTTGTTGTCGATGGTCCCTCCGGAAATCTCGTCAATGCGGCGGGCTTCGAGCTTCTGGGCTACAGCCTGGCGGGCGGCGCACCTAACGTGGCTCTGAATAGCCTCGGTGGGCTCGTGCCAGTCAATGTTTCGTCGATGGCCATGCAGGCTCGTCCCACGACAGCCGGCACCGTTACCGGTAATCTTCCGTTCGGCGATGCGCCAGTCAATGCAGCAGACCGGCCTCCAGCGGGTGCAATCTTCTCAAAGAAGTCGTCGCTCGTGACGTATGATAATGTCGGTAACGCGGTTACTCTCGATATCTACCTCACAAAGGCATCCGGCAATACCTGGGAGGTCGCCGTCTTCGACGCGGCCAATCCGTTCCCCGGCACGCCTCTCAGTGCCCCCCCCACGACGCTCACATTTGACACAATGGGTCAACTGACCGGCGCCAGCTCCATGAGCTTCACTATTCCAAACGGCCAGCCGTTTACGCTTGATATGGCAGGTATGACGCAGCTCGCCGGCGAGTATCAAGTCACGGGCGCCTCAAATGGCAATGCTCCGACCGCGGTCAAAGGGGCTGAGTTCGGATCGGATGGCACCGTGTACGCCGTCTACGAGGACGGCACGCGCATCGCAGCCTATAAAATCCCGCTGGCAAATGTCCCGAGCCCGGACAACCTCACGCCGCGCGCCGGGAATGTCTACGAGGCGAGCATCGAATCCGGCGGTATTCAAGTCGGTTTTGCGGAACAGGGCGGATTCGGAAAAATCGCGGTCGGCGCCCTTGAGCAGTCGAATGTCGATATCGGAACGGAGCTTACCGCGATGATTGAGGCGCAGACCGGATATACGGCCAACTCGAAAGTTTTCCAGACCGGCTCAGAGCTTCTTGATGTCCTTATGAGCCTGAAGCGCTGAGTTCTGTCCGTCGTTCTTGCTGGAGCCTGATATCATGGGTTTGTCACTCGCGCTGAATACCGCGCGTTCATCGCTTCTGGCGTCCTCGTCGCAGTTGGCGGTTGTCTCGCGCAACACTGCGGGTGCGACGGACCCTTTCTATTCCCGGAAGGTTGCGACCCTGGTCACCGGTGGGGGCTCCGCCCGGGTCTCGATCACTCGCGCGAGCGATGCTGCCCTGTTCTTCAAGATGCTCGGAACGACCTCTAATGCTGCCAGCCAGCAGGCAGTTTTAGAGGGATTGGACAAACTCAAGCAGACCGTCAACGACACGGCGCTCAACCAATCACCCGCCGCGCGGATAGGCGCCCTTAATTCGGCCCTCCAGCAATATGCCAACGAGGCGGACAATCCGATCCTCGCCAAGGCGGTTTTGACTAGAGCGAGCGAGCTTGCGAACGCTCTTAACGACGCCACCGCGACGGTACAAAAGGTCCGTGAAGACGCGGATGCCGCAATGGTGGAGTCCGTCAACCGTGTGAATGGTTTGCTGAGTCAGTTCGAGACGGTCAACAAGGCCATCGTGAAAGGAACCACGTCGGGCGCCGACATCACTGATAGCCTTGATACCCGCGACCGCTTGCTGGCGCAGCTCTCCGAGGAAATGGGCATCACGGTCGTGACGCGCGAGAACAACGATGTCGCGATCTACACGGAAAGTGGTGTCGCGTTATTCGAGAAGACAGCCCGTTCTGTTACCATTAATAGCGCCACGGTTGGATCGCCTGTCTATATCGACGGCGTCCAGGTGACCGGGAAGGGCGCCCCGATGCCGCTGCATTCGGGCCGCCTCGTCGGGCTGGCGACTGTGCGCGACGACATCACAACCGCCTATCAAGCGCAATTGGACGAAGTCGCCCAGGGGCTGATCGTCGCTTTCGCGGAGAGTGATCAGTCGGCGGTTCCCGTGTTGCCGGACAGCCCTGGTCTCTTTACTTACTCAGGCGTCCCACCGGTTTTGCCGGTTGGTGCAGCCCTGAAGGGCCTTGCGGGGACCATCAGCATCAATGCCATGGTCGATCCCGCCCAGGTGGGTGGCGACCTTGACCGTCTCCGGGACGGCGGCATCAACGGCGACAGCTATCGCTACAATCCAGGTGTGGAGGGTACCGATGCGGCTTTCTCCGGTCGGTTGTACGAGCTTGCGGACAAGCTCGCTTCCGACCGACCATTTGATTCCACACTTGGCCTTGGAGCTACCGCAAGTCTCCAAGGCTTTGCAGCGTCATCTGTGGGTTGGCTCGAAGCCTCTCGCAAGAGTGCTGCAACGAGTGTCAGCTATCAGACCACGCTTCTCGCGCACGCTTCCGAAGCGCTCTCGAATGCGACGGGCGTTAATATGGACGACGAGACGGCCATGATGCTCCAACTCGAGAAATCCTATTCGGCATCGGCGAAGCTGATCTCAGTGATCGACGAAATGCTGAGAACGCTATTGAACGCGGTGAGGTAAGATCATGAAGACGACCTTCATATCCACACTCAACCTGTGGAACTCACCGCGCAGCGCGGTGAATAAGATGCAAGCAGATCTCGCAAAAGCCAATGAGGAGATCACGACCGGTCGGTATGCCGATGTCGGGCTCGAGCTGGGATATCGAACTGGCCAGGCTATCACCTTGCGTCAGGAACGCGCGGAGCTCGATGCCCTGGTCGATGGAAACGGCATGGTGTCCTTGCGCCTTGGCGCAACGAAATCCGCGCTCGACAATATCCGGGGCTCCGCCGAATCCTTCCTGAATTCACTCTTGTCGGTTCCCCCCATGGAACGCGGCGCCGAGACTGTGCGGGATAGCGCCAAGACGCAGCTCAAGGCCCTGATATCGGAGCTGAACAAGTCGACCGGCGGGCAATACATTTTTGCGGGAACAAACACGAAGCAAAGGCCGGTGAGTGAATATACTGAGGTTCCTCTGTCGGCCACAAAGTCCGCCGTCGATGACGCCTTTCAATCGTATTTTCCCTTCCCACAGACATCTGCCGCAGCATTCAACATCACTGCTGCCGAAATGGATGACTTTCTGACGACAACCTTCGAGCCCCTCTTCAATTCGGCGAGCTGGCAGGGAACCTGGTCGACGGCATCGAGTCAAAACCTCGAGAGCCGGATCTCGACGACCGAGAAGGTCGAGACCTCAACCAGCGCAAATCAAGATGCGATGCGAAACTTGGCAATGGCCTATACGATGGCAGCCGATCTCGGTCTCGCGGGTTTGAGGCCCGAGACGCAGCAGGTCATCATCGACCGGGTCATATCGATCCTGGGAACTGCAACGAATGGCATCGTCGACATTCAGGCGCAACTCGGGACGGCTGAAAAGAAAGTCACCGACGCCAATCAGCGCATGGGCATCCAGAAGAACATTCTGGATCAGGGTATTGGACGGCTGGAAAATGTCGATCCCGCTGAAGCAAAGACAAGAGTCGATGCGCTGACGACCCAAATCCAGATGTCCTACTCGCTGACCTCCCAATTGCGTCAGCTTAGTCTCCTGAAGTATCTGTAACGCCAGCCATGGTGCACCATGTACCGATTTTCCTATGCTGAAATCCTCGAAGATGCATCTGATGGATGCCGCGAACGAGAGAGGCTCGCATTTGACCGTGCAATCGACCTGCTCAATGCCGCCAATGCTAATGGCGTGAATTCGCGAGAGGGATCGGATGCCCTCTCGTTTGTTCAGAGACTCTGGAGCCTCTTGATTGAAGACCTCATGAGTCAAGACAATGGGTTGCCGGAAGCGCTACGGGGACAACTCGTCTCCGTCGGACTCTGGACCATGAAAGAGGTCGATCGCATCAGGCAGGGGCAGTCATCCAACTTTGGCGGTCTCATCGACATTAACACAATGATCCGTGATGGCTTGAGATGAGCAAATCCATGCACCTTTCTCTGAAAGCAGGCGAGCGGATTTTCATCAATGGTGCCGTCCTGCGCGTCGACAGGAAGGTATCAATCGAACTGCTGAATGATGCGACGTTCCTGCTCGAGAACCACGTACTCCAGGTGGAGGACGCGACCACACCGCTGCGGCAACTATACTTTGTTGCCCAAGCACTCCTCATTGATCCAGGGAATTCCGAAAGGGCACGGGCGGTCTATCGGGATCTCCACGACGTGACCGTGGGGACGCTCACCCAGGAAGAGATCGCAAGCGGATTGAAGAATGCGGCTGAGATGATCGAGGCCGGTCGGACTTTCGATGCGCTCAAAATCCTGCGTAGCCTCTTTTTGGTAGAGAGCGCCGCTCTCACCACTGCCACTGACATTCAACCCATTCAAGCAGCATAGCAGGAGAGGAAGAAATGGACGTCAACTCCGTTATGGGGGCAAATTCCGCCCAGCAATCCTCGAAAAAGTCGGCGGCAGCGGCGACCCCCACGCTCAATTACAATAATTTCCTGAAGTTGCTGCTTGAGCAAATGAAGAATCAGGATCCCACGGCCCCGATGAAGTCGACGGATTACATGGCTCAGCTAGCTACGTTTTCGCAGGTTGAGCAGACGATGGTCGGAAATTCCAAACTTGACGCGCTACTATCCTCATCAACCCTGTCTCAGGCTGACGCCGTCATCGGACGCACCGTCACCTCGGCCGATGGCAAGACGACCGGTCAAGTGACTTCTGTACGGATTACCAATGACGGAGCGGTCGCCAATCTGAATAGCGGTAATGAAATTCTTCTCGGTCCTGGTGTCGTGATCAGCTGACAATGAATGAAGTCGATGCGCTTGAACTGGTCCGGACAGCGATCTGGACGATCATCATCGGAGCTGGGCCGGCTGTCGCCGCGGCGATGGTCGTCGGCATTCTCATTGCTCTCGTTCAGGCGCTCACCCAGATCCAAGAGGTCACATTGACCTTCATCCCTAAGATTATTGCCATTCTGATTGTGACGCTTTTGACGGGGTCTTTCATAGGGTCCCAGATATTTACTTTTACGGAGCAGGTCTACGGGAGGATCACCTCGGGATTTTGAACGGTGAGTGTCTGCCCGAGTATACTCCGTAACAACTGGTTGCGCCGGTTGGATATTCCATTTTCAGCGACGACGGACGTGAAGGGGACGCTCGCGCAAGCTTGATGGTCGAATTCTCTTTCGTAGAGAGTTCGAAGATGGATTTGAGCCGACATGGCGACCAGCGATGTTGCAAGCCTAGAGCGCAACAAGAGCAGAGATATTGCCTTCGCAGGCGGTATCGTCTGCATTCTCGCAATCCTCTTTCTTCCGATTCCGGCCTTTCTGATCGACATTGGGCTCGCCTTGTCGATCGCCTTATCGGTTCTGATCCTGATGGTCGCGCTTTGGATTCAGAAGCCGCTGGAATTCTCGGCGTTCCCGACCGTCCTCCTTATTGTCACATTGTTGCGACTAGCGCTTGGCATTGCGACGACGCGCCTAATCTTGGCCAATGGGCACCAAGGTGTCTCAGCCGCAGGTCACGTCATCAGTGGCTTTTCGCAGTTTGTCATGAGCGGCGATTTTGTGATCGGTCTCGTGGTCTTCATTATTTTGATCACGGTGAACTTCCTCGTCATTACCAAAGGCGCGACGCGCATCGCGGAAGTTGGCGCACGGTTCACGTTGGACGCCATTCCCGGCAAACAAATGGCGATAGATGCGGATCTGTCCGCCGGGTTGATCGACGACAAAGAGGCGCAACAGCGCAGGCGTGAGCTGGAGGAAGAGAGTGCCTTCTTCGGTTCGATGGACGGTGCATCCAAGTTCGTGCGCGGTGAGGCCGTCGCGAGCCTGATCACGATCGCGGTCAATATTTTCGGCGGCATCATTATCGGCGTCACGCGCCATGGGATGCCTCTTGCCAAGGCCGCGGATGTCTTTACGAAACTGTCTGTCGGCGATGGACTTGTGGCGCAGATTCCGGCGCTCGTCGTGTCGCTTGCTGCGGGCTTGCTGGTTTCAAAGGGCGGGACGCGTGGACCGGCCGAGCAAGCGGTTCTAGGCCAACTCGGCGCATATCCTCGAGCACTGATCGTTGCCTCTGCACTGATGTTTGTGTTCGCGCTTGTTCCGGGCCTGCCGCTCGTGCCATTTACCGGCTTGGGTTTGCTGCTTGGATTCGTCGCCTATACGATCCCTCGGCGACTCGCGGAACAAAAGGCCGCCGCCCGCGCCAAAGCCGAAGTCGACGCGGAGAAGGGGCGAAGCGATGCCCGGGACTCGGTCAAGGAATCCCTCAAAACGGCCGAGATAGAGCTTTGCCTGGGCAAGCACTTGGCTGTGCAACTCTTGAGTTCGCATGGCGAATTGGCGCATCGGGTCAGCAAGATGCGACGCAAGTTTGCGCAGCAATACGGATTCGTGGTTCCGGACATCAAACTCTCCGACAGCTTGACCATCCCACCCAAGAGCTATCAGGTTAAAATCCATGGCACCGTTGTGGCGTCACAGGAGACAAGGCCCGGAGAACTCTTGGTGGTCCTGGGTGACGGACCAGTGCCCGACGTGCCCGGCGACGAAATTCGCGAACCGGCCTTTGGCATGAAGGCCATGTGGATATCGGATGCATACGCGAACGAGGTCAAGCGCGAGGGGTTTAATCCGGTTGACAGCAACTCAGTCTTGTTGACTCACCTCAGCGAAGTCATCCGCAACAATCTTCCACATCTTCTCTCGTATAAAGACATGCGAGCGCTACTTGACCGGCTTGATCCGGAGTACAAGCGGCTCATTGACGATATCTGCCCGTCTCAGATCTCATATTCTGGCCTGCAAGCGGTTCTGAAGCTTCTTCTCGCGGAGAGAGTTTCGATCCGCAATCTTCATCTCATTCTTGAGGCCATCGCTGAAATTGCGCCTCACGCGCGACGCTCGGAGCAGGTCGTTGAACACGTGCGGATGCGCATTGCGCAACAGATCTGCGGCGACCTGGCAGAGGGCGGTGTATTGAATGTCCTGCGTCTCGGAAATCGCTGGGACCTCGCTTTCCATCAGAGCTTGAAGCGTGATGCCAAGGGGGACGTGATCGAGTTCGATATCGATCCCCGCCTTGTCGAGCAGTTCGGAACCGAGGCTTCCGAGGCGATCAAGCAGCGCATGAAGGAGGCTCACACTTTCGCCGTCGTCACGGCGCCCGACGCACGTCCCTATGTCCGGATGATCATCGAGCGATTGTTTTCGACGCTGCCGGTTCTGTCACATTTGGAAATCGCACGTGGCGTGGAAATCAAGTCTCTCGGTACGATTTCGTGACGACGGTAACACCGGAGACCTTCATCGCGATCTTCGTGATTTTCTGCCGAATCGGCGGATGCCTTCTGATCGTGCCAGGATTTTCGAGTGCGCGCGTCCCACCGCAGGTGCGGCTGTTCATTGCGGTCTCGATCACGCTGGCGATTGCCCCGCTGCTGATCGAGAAAATTCGTAGCAGCCTCGCCAGCCAGAGCGACGTTACGATCCTCTGGTTGATCGTCTCGGAAACGTTGACCGGATTATTGATCGGCTTGCTGGGTCGGATCTTCTTCATGGCGTTGCAGACGATGATGACGGCGGTCGCGATGGCGATCGGCTTCGGCAGCATCCCCGGCACGTCCATTGATGAGCCGGAGTCCATGCCTGCGATCGGGTCCTTGGCGCTGATGGTTGCCACCGCGCTGTTCTTTCTGTCCGACCTTCAATGGGAGATATTTCGCGGGCTTCTCGCCTCATATGCGCGCCTCCCGCCCGGGCAGGGCTTTGGTGCCCAGGTCGCTCTCATTCAAATCACGGATCAAATTTCGGCAGCCTTCCTGCTGGCGCTACAAATCAGCAGCCCGTTCATCGTTTATTCGGTCATCGTCAATCTGGCCGTTGGAATCGCAAATAAGCTGACGCCGCAGATTCCGGTCTACTTCCTCTCAACCCCATTCGTGCTGCTGGGCGGTCTTCTGATGCTGTACTTTCTGTTCAAGGATTTCATGACGCTTTTCATGATGGGATTCGCAACATGGTTGGCTCAGGGTTGAGGCCCGATGGATAAGCGGCTCCGAAAGAATGAGAGACTTCTCAAGGTGCAGGAGCAGTTGCATAAGATCGCCGAATGGAAGCTTGTGAGTCTTCGACGTCAAGTGACCGACCTGCAAGAGACCCAAACTGTTCTCATCCAGGCGTTGAACAGCGACGATGCCTTGCACGGTCTCTTTGTCGAGCCTGCTGCGCGCCGCTTGCATGCTCTTGCGGGGCAGGAGGAACAGGTGAGGCAAGCGAGAGATGCGCAAAACGAAGTCGTACTAGACCGTGCCATGCAGGTGAAGAGGACCGAGCGTGTCGTTGATGCGCTTGCGCTGGAGTATCAGAGAACTACAGAAAAGAGAGATTATCTCGCCTTGTTGGACGGGTTCGCGTCAAAGAGCGATGCAAGCCTCCCGTAAGCTCGCGGTGATATGACGCGGATGTTGAATGACGGATCGCGAAAGGCTTCCTATGGGGATCAACCCTCCCTCCGATATCGTTCAGGATGTGGCGCTGGCCGCCAATCCGATGAGATATCAAGCCGCCGCTAATAGACTCTCGGAGCTCTCTCGTTCATCCGATCCCGCTGAGTTCGGCAACGTTTTGAATGGCGCGATGGTGCGTTCGTTAGGCCCAATGGCGCTGGATGCGTATTCGGCGCGAACGGCGATCCGCAACGACGCAGCGCTCTCGGCTGGGGGCAAGCCGCTTGAGGCATATCAAAAATTCGAAGCCTTCATTCTACAAAGCTTCATCGAGACCATGTTGCCAAAGGACGCGGAGAACACCTTCGGCAAGGGAACTGCGGGAGGCGTCTGGAAATCGATGATGGCGGAACAGATCGGCACGCAAATTGCGAAGGCGGGCGGGATTGGTATCGCGAAGAAGGTATTCGCTGCGCATCCTCCGGCGAGCCTCCATGAGGGCACTCGGCCAGCGCGAACTGATCAAGTAACTCCCGGGGGCGAGACCTAGGTACTACGCTAAAATCCAGAAGTACCGCCCTCGCTCGGTCCATCCCCCTCAGAAAGCTCAACGGATATCCGCATGCTCATCCAATCAATTGAACGACTGGAAGATACGATTGAGGCAGAAACCATCGCGCTTCTGTCGCATAGCGTCGTCGATCAGGAGGAGTTCAATCGACGCAAAAGCCAGAGTCTCCTTGAGCTGAGTCGGTTGGTCCGCGTGATTCAGGACGAACCTGTCGACCCGGATCTGATCGCCCGTCTGACCCAGTTGCAGATGAAGCTTGAGCAAAATCACTCGGTGATCGAAATGCACTTGCGCGCTGTGCAGGAGGTTTCCGAAATCGTTTCCGGCGCGATCAGGAGCGCCGACTCGGATGGCACCTATTCAGCCGGCCTCTATCCTCAGGGGTAAGGCGGGATGGCGAGAGTTCTTGTCACTGGATTTTGGATCTGTGCGATCACCCTGATGTCCTGCTACGCCGCCGTGTATTGGGGGGCGGGCGTAACGGCGTCGAAGAAAGAGGAGTACCTGGAGGGTCTGGAGTATCAGAAGGTGCGCGCCATCAATGTTCCGGTGATCGCCGAAGGGAGTGTTCAAGGGTACGTGATCGCCAACCTTGTCTTCACCGCCGATGCAAAGACGCTTCGCACTCTTTCTGTTCCACCGAACACGTTCCTCATCGACGAAACGTTTCGGCAAATATATTCCGACGAGAAGTTAGATTTCAGGAAACTCTCGAAATACGACGTCACGACGCTTCTGAAAAACATCAAGGCCAGCGTCAACGAACGGCTAGGGGCAGACATCGTCAAGGATGTGCTCATCGAAAATTTTAATTTCGTTAGTAAGGATGACGTTCGATCCTGATAGGACGATATCATGGTGGGGAAGTCGTCAATCCTCCGACGATCGTTTGAGAAGATCGTCGAGCTTAGGCGTTTCGAGGATACGGGTGATGGCCTTGAGGCTCTCCTCGCTCGCGGCCATAATGACTCCACCGCAAACGCTACGCTGACCTGCAAGTGCATAGCGCAGAGCTCCCGCCGGCTCCAACGTGCCCGGTCGGCGTGAAACGAATCCCTGGACTGACGACGGCCTTTCATTAGATCCGTGTACGATCTCCACCCCAGCGAGACGCCCGATGATTGCGCGCGGAGTGATCCGTAGCTTCTTCTGGTCGCGAAAGCCCATAATCAGTTGCGGGTTGAAGAGAGTAGTCGTCACTTCCGGTTCAAAATGTAGAAGCCCCGCGACGGAGATGGGTCGATCAGATGTTTCGAAATGGTCGAAAACGGCTATCGCGTCGAGATCGCGCGCACACGCGAAAATCCGGCGATGATGGTAATCTGGACCGTTTACGGTGCTCACCACCTCGAAGATGTTGACCCCGCCGAGCACGGTGGTTGATCGGAGCCACGCGACTCCTGCGGTCTGCTCCCGTCCATCCGGAATCGCGACATTGTGCGCACGGGACGCGGCAATGTATTGCCGAACGGGACCCGTTTCGAACTCTCTGGCGCCACCGGGATCGGTAATCCATCGGACGCCACCGGAGGAGTAGACGAATGAGGTGCAGTCATCATGTCCGTGACGGGCGCGCTGTTCAGATATGGCTGCCGCAAAGTACCCCCACTCCTGACCAGGCTCGTAGTGCCTCGCAACGATGACACCGGTATTCGGAAGCGCGAACGTCCTTGGTCCCCGCGGATAGGATAGCGCCTTCTTGATGCTTCGATTTGAGGCCAGCCCTTGCCCATAGGTGGCGATGAGCCGCTTGAGCCAAGATGCATGATGGAGACCTGGTGGCGCATCTCCAAAAGGCGGCAGCATGCCGGCCGGGTCCGTGAGCGCGATGGCGGTCAAGATGGCAGTCTGCAACCGCGAGGTGATGGTCTGCCGAAACTCTTGCGCCTCGGGCACATACTCAAGAACTGCCGTCAGAATGAGGCCGAGTGAGATGATCTCCAAGCGGTAGTGCTGTGACGGTTCATTCAACGCACCGTCAGGACCTATCAATTCGTCGAAGCCGTCGCGCAAATGGGCGAGGGCGATGGAAGACCAGTGGCTCGACAATGGAACACGGGGGATCGCCCTTGCCAGTACGAAGAGAGCGCTTGCCGCGTGGAGCTGATAGACGGAATGCGAGAAGACATTCTGGCTGATAATCTGCGACAAGGCGAAACAGTGCCGGACCACTTCTCCCAACAGAGCGAGAAGGGTGCCGGGTGCGACCTTCGCTTCTGATTTTAGAGATTTCGATAGCAGTTCGAGCAGAGCCTCGGCGCGTGCCGCCAATGGCAGCGGATGGACGCTTAAGCCATCCGCAGGTTGCCCGCATTGGTTGGACGCCGACCAAGACAGCGCCAGTCGAAGTGCGTGCGCCAAAGAGTCTGAATTCTCGCTTCCCGCGAGGTCGAGCAACCATGAGAGGGATTGGAACTCTAGCCGCCATGACGGCGACCGGAACGGATCCTCATCCCAGTTCGGGTCGCTTGGCAGCGGCCAAGTTGGGAATGCGCCAAGCCGGAGGTGATCCGATGCCGCTTGACTACGTTCGCCCCGCTGGAGAACGCGCAGCCGTCTATGGATGAGGAGTGGCGAGACCAGTGCTTCCCTGTCTAGCAACTGGTTCAGAAGGTCGCTTTGCGCGCTTGATTTGTTTCCGGGTGCAAGGTGCAGCTGCTTGGCTAGGAGCTCCAAAAAACCGGTTGCACCCGGAACCTCCTCGCTCCAGATGTTTTCGAGCAGGAGCTCATCAGGCAATGACACTTCAAGAGGAACGATCAATTGAAGAGGCGCGTCATAGCGCTTTGCCTGGAAGCCAAGTTCCACCGTTGCAGCGTGCGCCGGTGGAGCGAGGTCCAGCGTAAACCGACGAGCCTGCGTAGAAGCGGGGATATTGATAAAGGCACCGATCGCGGGGACCATAAGGGTATCGGGATAGGGCGGCGAGATCAGCTCTCCCTCAGCATCGCGGAATACAACGCGTGCAAGTCCGCCCTCGTGTTCGGCATTCGTGACGAGCATCTGGCCACGGACGGAGAGCGGCCGACCTTGAACCAGGGCATAACGAAACCAGACCGGCTCGGACTGCAGCGTTTTCCAATTGTAAGGGACGCGTAAAGACGCATCGATCTCTGCTTGAGAGGGGGTAGTCGTTTCGTCCGCAGAGGCGGGGTCAGCCGAATCCGGCTGCGCGAATTGACGCAAAACCACGCTGTTGATCTGAAAAGCGTGCGTATTGCGCCAACTGCGCACGGCGATGAGCAATTGCCTCGCTGGTGCCGGGGCCAGAAAACAGAATCGGACTCTGCTCGATCCGGCGTGATCCGCGCTTCGCTCGAGGTAGGCCGGGCCTGGGATATAGTCGCTGTAGGGATCGATCTGTGCGCGTGCGAGTCCGGGCACATGTGTAAAGTCGATGTCGGATCCGTCGCTTGCGAGAAACGAGATGCCAAGCGCGGCGAAGTCATGAATATTCCGCGCTTGTTCATCGGGATGCCAGCTGATTTGAAAGCTGAATTCGCACCACGCGCCCGGTTCAATATCGTGAAACTTAAGAGCTACCCGCGACCATCGATTCTTGTGCGTGACGATGTGCACTCCGTCGATCGGGCCGGGCGATGCATCGCCCGCATATTGTGTCGATACGGGAGCAATCTGTTTTACGCGCAACATGGATGCAGGAGGGCTCCGAAACTCACTAAAGAACGTCGTACGGTCGTCAGGCGACTTTTGATGATGCGTCTTGCGCGTCATCCAATTTCGATCTCTGAGTCCTATACCCCTGCCGATGCACGGTGCGCGACTGCGGCATGATCGCTCGGCTCGTCGCGGGGCCTTGTCGATACGAAAGTTTTTGAAATCAACCCATGAAGGTATATCCGATGTATCTTTTTGCTTCGATTGGATCGTATCCGAGGCGCTGTCTGAGCTTCTTGCGCAATTT
>NZ_JADQDO010000017.1 GCF_015694465.1 Microvirga alba | reverse complement strand
ACGGCCCCCGTAATCGTGCCCGTGTTCATCAACCGGTCGTTACCCGAGCCCAGCGACACTGCTCCGGTAATCGTAGCTGAGTTATCGACCGTGTCGTTCCCGCCGTTGAGCTGAATAGATCCGACAATCGTTCCGGTGTTCTTCACAGTATCTTGCCCGATCCAGCCCCGGATAGCTGTCCCGACGTAACTGTTTATTTCACCTACGTTGCGAACCTCGATACCGCTGCCGCCGTCTCCCGCATCGTCGGAAGGGTCGTTCGTAAAGCCGGTGTCGACACACCAACCGTTGAAACTAAACACGCGGGCGCTTGCTCCATTGATAAGGAGCTGAGGTTTATAGGTTCCGGTCCAAATCGAATTGGCGTATTTGAACCAAATTGCGGTTCCGCCAACGCCACCGGCCTGAACTGTTCCAGCATTATATATGATAGCGCCTTTTTGTTCTGCAACGAAGACATGAGAATTCTTCCCACTTACCTGCAGATATGCGCTAGAGCTGATCTCGTAATAAGAATCTGCTGCAGTGTTACTAAACGTGTAATTGTCCGTATTCACTGTAACTGAGCTGCTATAGTAGAACTCTGCCATATCTCTTCCCCGTCCTCGATTGCCTTGATGTCGTTGGTTGATTTGCCCCACGCGAGGGAAATCGTTCATATCCGATGTTGTAAATACGCCAATTAAAACGTTATATCAATCCAACTAGTATCCCGCTAATAGAGGCGATGAAAGCTCAATATGAGGCTTCATTCCGACTTTTGGTGTTGTTATATCATCAATATCAAAACGCGCCGCCCTTCCGCCCAAAGGGCCGGCAGAGCGACCCCGAGGCGGCTACGCCGCCGCCTTCCGTCCGCCTTGGCATTCGAGGCCCAGGTGAACGATCCGATTTTTCCGATTCCGCAAGCCCGTCCCCAATCTGCGAGCGCCGCCGCGCTTCGCTTCCCTCTGGCGAGCGCGACGCGGTGCCCGTGCTCGGCTTTCCCCCGCCAACCCCTTCAGTTGATCCCGAACAACCGGGCTGCAGGCCCTTCCCTGCCGCTCGTTTCAGATCACCGCGAACATCGCTTTGGGGCTGCTTCTTGGGTCAACAACAATCACGGTCTCCCCCTTCGGCGGACCCTCCGAGATTCTTGTCTGACCCCGCAGCTCCCTCCGCTTCACAAGATCGCGTCGAAACGCGCAGCACAGGAGAGAACCATGCGCTCACTCAATGAACTCAACCTTATGGGACGGGTCGGCTCGGTTAAGCCCTTCGGCAAAACCGCCAAAGTCTCGGTCGCCACCGATCGCCGCCGCAAAGTCAACGACGAATGGCAGTCAGTGACGGAATGGACTGAAGTCACGATCCTGAAGGAAAAGACGGCCAAGTGGGTGTGCGAGAATGTCGGCAAGGGTGATCTCGTTTTCGCCAAGGCCCGCGTCATCAACGGTTCTTACGAGAAAGACGGCGAGCCGGTCTATACCGTCGAGATCCTCGCTGAACGCTTCGTCCGCCTCGCCAAGAAGGGCGAGGAGCAGCCGGACCAGCTGGACGACGATGAAGATGACATCCCGTTCTAGGCCGATGACCGCAAAGGCGGGGGCTAGCGCCCTCGCCTTCCCTCTCACAAACGGATGTCCACGACCTCTCGCATGAAAAACCTGCAAGATCTCGCTCCCGTCATCATTCTCATTGCTGGCGCCGGCGCGGCCGTCGCGTTGAGCGCCTCCGCTCGCTTCGGCGCTGCGGCCGGCCCTCCTGGCGGGCCGAACACTACGCTGGCCGAGGTCGCGCCAAAGCGCGGCATGTTTGTGCGCGTCATCGACGGCGACACGCTCGAAGATCCCGAAACGCGCGTCGTCTATCGCCTCTCCGGCGCGGACGCCTGCGAGGCGACACAGCGCGCCTTTCTCAATGGCCAGCCGTGGCCGTGCGGTGCAGTCGCGACGGCCTGGCTCGTAGAGGCAACGCTCGGCAAGCCCGTGACCTGCTCCGCAGTCACAGCGAGCCCGGATCGATACCGCCGCATCCTTTCACGATGCTCAAGCCCGGATCATGCCGACCTGGCGGCCGACATGATCCGCGCCGGTATCGCCGTCGCTTATCGCTTCAAGGACAAGCCGACCGACCTCGTCTATGCCCGCCTCGAGGAAGTTGCTCGAGGCGAACGCCGGGGCCTCTGGCAAAGCCAGTTCGTCATGCCCTGGATTTATCGCGCGGACAATTCCAAGGAGACAAACCCATGAAATCCGGAGCTTTCTTCAATCTGGAGGCCGAAACGTCAGACTCGCTCGTCGTTCCGCGGTCGTTTGGAGGGACGAATTTTGCGAAGGGCGGGGACGTCAAACGTCGCGTTCTAGCCGTTTCGTTGGACGGACAGTTAGAGCTTGAATTGCTCGATTCCGACACAGTTCTCGAAGGTGTTTTTAGAGCGCGTGACCTCAGCACAGGCGAAGTTCTTCAATTGGCCGGTTGGCTTTGGGAGTTTCAAGATTTGGACGAGGCGTTTGATGGCATTTGATGTGCATCAGATCGACGTCGAAGGCCTACCTTTGTGGGTGTTTTCCTTGGGGCAACACGAGGGCTTTTTTCACTATGACGTGCGCGTTTTGGACATCGACGAGCATGGAAAAGCGCTAGGTTTGGCGCGGCTTTTTGAGTGTCCCGTTGGCGCGAATGTTGACCTGAGCGCGAAGGAGGCTTGTGACCAGCTCCTGAGCCTGAAAGAGAAAATCGCCGATTACCGAGGCTTCGTTCAGCACGAATTGGAACGGAAGAATTTTGGCGCTCTCGCAAGCGAGCCGGGCTCTACTCCGGCCTAAGGCCTCCGCCGAACCCCCTATCAGGGTTTCGTCCCGTGCGGGTAACGATCCCTCGCGCTGCCCCCTCAGGACCGACAGGCGCGTGATGTTGGGGTCGGATTTTGATAAGGTCTATCGGAAGGTCATGGCTTGCAATTCAACGAACATTTTCGATGACGCTGTGGCAAGAAATTTCCGTCCATCTTTCAATTTGCATACAAACGTCACGTCCTTGCCTCTACCGCCTGCCAGAAGGCCCGCGAGCAACCCTACAGGGCCAAGCAAAACCGCTCCGGCCACTCCCCATCCAATAGTTCCGCCGAGACGCTTCACGGATTCCTCTGATGCAACCTCAACGCTCTCAACGGCATCGAGACGCACCGTCTCTCGGAAGAAACCTTTCGGCTTCTTCATTAAAAGCTTCCCGCGTAAGAATTGGTGTTCATTTCCCTTGCGGAAATCACCTGCATGAACGGTGAAGCGCCCTAGTGCCATGGTAATCCCCCATCAACAGGTACCCCCCGATTGAAGCCGCCTGTATTGCGTGTAAACATTTATCAAAGATTGAAACACAAAAGGAAGGCCTCTGATGACTGGCATATACGATGGGTTGCCTGACGTGGGGGCGAGACGGTATGCGCAATCTCTATTCAGTTACGACGGCACAAGAGGCCATGCGTCGCCTGTTCAAGGTTCGCCACGATAGCGTGGGCAAAAAAGGCCTTTTCATCAAAGAGAATGCGGCGAACATTTGGATGGCCGGATTCGCCATTATAGCGATTTCGTATTTCACATTCTCCCCCTCAGGAGCGGAATATCGAACATTGGACTTCATCATCAGGGCCGCCATCATCTTCGGCAGCACTATTCCCACGATAGTTTTGCACTTTCTCTTCTCACCCAAGGATGACGAGTGACCTGACCACAGGCCCTCGGCACCCCTTCGGCGTTTTATGGGAAGCGCGGGGGCCTCGGGCCTGCTCCGCTGACGCTCCGGGCGCTGCTACCGCTTAACGCGCCTGGACAGGTCGAGACAGCGAGGGTGAACCCCCTCCCCTGTCTCCTCTAGCCTCAAGATGAGGCTGATGCACCGCCTCGGCGGATGCAGTCGGTCCCGTGGCCGACCGCTTTGCGGTCGCCGCTATGCTGGCACTCCTGCGGCTGCATTTTACCCGCCGATTCCGGCCGGCACTCGGTTCCGCGTCCCGGCTGCGCCGTCGCTATGCTGACGCTCCTGCGGGTGCCGCTTTACAGAGTTCGGTTGAGGCCGTCGCCAGCGACGAGCTTTTCAAAAGTGTTAAGTGCGCGGGAAAGGAGGGCTCTGCCCTCCCTCTCCCTGCAACCCATTCGCAGCCGGTCTCCCCATCCTTCGGGCTCTCGCCCTGCAGGACCGCTCTACGGCGGCCGCCAGGCGCGTTCCGCGCCCCAGTGGGTGATCCCCCTCCGGCTTCCAGAGTTGCCCCCTCTCCGACCCGCGTTCGCCACGTGGCAGGGCCGCAGGCCGTAGGCCAGCGACCGAAAATCAGGAGAGAGAAACATGACGGCAACCGATAAGCCTGATCGCTACCGACAAACACCAGACGGGCAACCAACCGTCGCGGATATGGTGAAGCCCGGTATGACCGTTCGGACTAGCTACGGGACGGGCGGAATCGTCACCAACGTTTCGGGACCGCACCCGATTTGGAATCCCCTCAAGCTGGACTACCCGGAAGGGTTGGAAACGTATTCGATCGTCTACGCCACCCCTGAAAAGTATGGACGGCACACGGGCAAGGATCTCGGGTGTCTGAATGAACTCGTCGCCGTGGATGGCCGGATTCTGAAGCTTTTTGGGGCCAACGAGGACGAGGTTCTCGTCGAGCCGGTGCCCACACAATTCCCGGTAAATCGGGCCGGTCAGCTCGCGCTGTTTTGAGGCTTTTGGCGGCCTCGCCCTCTCAGCCTATTTATGGCAACGTTACAACAAGCGGTTAAATCTCCCTTCTTTCGTGACACGGAGCTATCCATGAACAAACTCGTACTCATCGTCCTGGCGGCTGTTATTGGAGCTGCTATCGGTTACGCGGGCCTCAACTATATTGAGAACCAACGAATTGCCGCTGCGCAGCTTGAGATCATGCAAAAACAACAAGCCGCTACGGACGCCGAGGCGGCCAAGAGAAAGAAAATGATTGATGATTTCGGCAAGGCTTTGGCGAACTGAGTTTTAGGGGGAGGCCCGAGAGCCTCCTTTTCTTTTGCACTGAAAGCAAGCCTTTCCGTTGGTTTCCGAAGGTTAACTTTCCGCAGCCTTCGGAAGGCAAGGCTTCCGAAGGTTTCCGTAGGTTTTCTGTGGAAAACGGTCGGAAACTTTTCTTTCCTTCGGCTTCCGGTTGGTTCCCATTATTTCCTTTCCTTAGGAATGGTTTAACTTTCTTTCGTTAGGGTGCCTTTAGTGGGGTAAGGCAAAGGAGGGCAAAGGATGCCTGTAATTTCTATGGTGAGTTCAAAGGGCGGGGCAGGGAAGACCACAGCCGCCGTCGTTCTAGCTTCCGTCTATGCGGACGCGGGGGGCAGCGTGGCGCTTTTGGACGCTGACCCCAACCAACCAATCGCCGCATGGGCGCGCGATCCGAATTTGATGCCGGGAGAACCTTGGGCTCAGAACCCCGAGCTTCCGCCTACCCTTAGAGTCATCCCCAACGTCACAGAGAACAATATCATCGAGACGATTGAGGAGGAATCCGGCCGTAATCAGTTCGTTTTGGTGGACCTGGAAGGTTCGGCCAATATCGCCCTATCCTATGCCATGGGCCAGTCTGATGTCGTCGTCATCCCGGTTCAGGCCTCGCAGCTCGACGCCGACGAGGCCGCAAAGACCATCAAGCTCGTCTACCGGCAGAAAAAGACGATCAGAGCGGACATTGACTGCGCCGTCGTTTGGCAACGGGCCAACGCGGCCATCTTGACCCAATCCGCCAAAGCCATTCAGCAGCAGTTTGAGGAGGCAAACATTCCGATCCTCGAAACCAAGCTGATCGAGCGAGAGGCCTACAAGGCTCTTTTTGCCTTTGGGACTACCTTAAACGGCCTGGAAGGGAAGGTAGCTGCCCCGCAGCTAGACAAGGCCAAGGTGAACGCAGCGGCCTTCGCTAAAGAGGTGGTAGAACGTTGGAAGGTGAACCATGGCCGAGCGGCGTAAAATCGACGTGAGTCTCGAAATGGACGATATTCCCGTGACCCCCCGACAGGCCTCGCCAGGGGCCAAGGACGCGGCTAAGGCCGTAGCGCAGGCCTCCGGCTTTGATCGGCCCACTGTCCCGACCGAGGCTCCCGCGCCAGCCCCGGGAGCTTTGGCCGCGCCGATCCCGGCACAGTCGCCGACGCGCGCCAGTAGGCAGCGTATCACGGGCCGCACTGAGCAGTTTACCGTGAAACTCCGGCCGGATACCCGCGAGCTGATTTATAGACTTGTCGATCAACTCCGGCTCAAGACCGTTGCCGACGTGATGGAGCTCGCTTTCGAGCGTTTGGAGCAAGACCGGCAGGCGGGAAAAGTCACGCCGAGATAAAAGCCGCTGTCGACCCGAAGGGCTCGGCGCAAGCGAAAGGCCACCCTATTCCGCTATCCTTCTGGCCCTCGGCTCCCCTACAGCGCTTTATGGAATGCGCGGGGGCCTCGGGCCAGCTGCGCTTACGCTCCGGTCGCTACTGCCGTTTCACGCGACTGGACAGCTCAACAGGGAGGCTCAAGGCCTCCCTCTTTTCATTCAGACACAGCGCGCCTCTTTGGCGCAGGATGGGAAGAGAGGCGCGCGGCCCTCTCTCCCCACGCAACCCGCTTACGGCCGGTATCCCCATCCTTCGGCCTAAAGGCCTGCCAGGACCGCCTGCGGCGGCCGTCCAGCCGCTCCGCGCCTTCCCGGTGGGTGATCCCCCTCCGGCCTCCGGGGTTGCCCCCCACTCTCCACGCTGTTCGCCACGAGGCAGGGATGCAGCAGCAGCTTTGCATCCCAAGACCATAAAGGAGAGAACACCATGGCTCAGGTTTCGGCGCTTATTCCGGCAGCTAACCAAAACGTCCCTCAGACCCGCTACGTCTCATGTGTAGAAACCGCCAAGCTTGTTCGGCTGGCTCTCAAGGAGGCCTTTCCCGAGGTCAAATTCAAGGTCAAAAGCAAGACCTACAGCGGCGGCGCTTCCGTGACTGTGAGTTGGGAGGACGGTCCTCTTACGCGCCAGGTCGAGGCGATCGCCAAAGCCTTCCAGGGGGCGACCTTTGACGGCATGACGGATTGCAAGGGTTATTTGGATCATAAGCTTGCGGGCGAGCCCGTTCATTTCGGAGCTAACTACGTCTTTTGCAGCCGCTCCATGAGCGACGGCGCGGAAAAGAATCTGCTCTCCACATTGCGGAGCCTGACCGCTGACGAGTTGGAGCGACTTATCATCCATTACGGGCTGCAAGTTTGGTGCAAGGCCACCGATCAGGTGGAGTCCATCGGGCACCTGATTTTCCAGAACATGCCACGGCCCGAATTCGAGGGGCGGACCTCTAAAATCGTCGAATCTCTTAAGGTTATCCGCTCTTCGTAGGGCGGATTTCCTTTTCCCGCGTTGCCATAGTCAACGACTTAAGCCTGGCTCTCTCGACGGTGCCACGATCCGCTCTTCGCCCCGAAGCAATTGCCTGCCGGCGTCTACCTGTTTGACCAGGGACGCTACGTCGCGGGCGATTTCGGGAGTGACTTTGAGCGATTGCGCCAAGACTTCTATCTGATTGCCTCTGATGGCGCTGCGATCGGCCCCCGAAAGCCGTTGTTGGAAGGCTGCTTCCAGCTTTCCGAATTCCTTTTTCAGCTCGGTCGCCTGAAGACGTTGACCCTTTTCCTCTGGCGAGGCGCTCAGAGCCGCCCGCAGCTCCGGAGAAGGGGAGGGGATTCCAACCCTCATTCGTGCTTGCATGTCCCGATGTTCAGACAGAACC
Source organism: Microvirga alba (assembly GCF_015694465.1). GTDB lineage: Bacteria > Pseudomonadota > Alphaproteobacteria > Rhizobiales > Beijerinckiaceae > Microvirga > Microvirga alba. The sequence goes on along the minus strand of NZ_JADQDO010000017.1, from coordinate 27,307 downwards.
CGCCCCACGGCATCGGGTAAGTCGGGAACGCTGTGCGGCGAAACTAGGTATTTCCTTTCGCCCGGAGCGGGGTGGAATATCGCCTGAAGACTCTCTGATGTTCTCGTCACGTCCAAGGCTTGTTGCCGGACGTGAGGCCTCAAGAACTCGTTCATTGCTCTACCAGGCCGATCAAGTTCCGCCGTTAGGGCTTTCAGGAAATCGCCTTCCTTCGTCGCCGACCAATCAATGTGGATGCCCGCTCTGCGGCACAACTCGCTATGGACAGCCAGGATAGTGCGGCCATTTCCCTCCAGAAAAGGATGAGCATAGGCCAGGGTGCCGAAGACGGTTCCGGGGTTCTCCCGCATAAAGCCCTGATCTTGGCCTTTGGATAGCGCGTACTCGGTGGCAAGCTTGACCTCACCGGGATGCGCGAACAGGTCGTTTCGGCCGCCTTTCGTAATCGCCAGATCCGGAGCGGTCACGCTCCGGTCAGATCCGGCCCAGGACGGATATACATCTGAGAAGAGCCGTTTGTGGGTATCGAGGACGTCTTGATAGGTTAGAGCCCGCTTGTCTTTGAGCGCCGCAAGGGCCTCATCCAAGTTGCTGCGAAAGGCATCCCGCTCAAGGCGCTTGATCACGGCCGGATCGTTCGATCCGACCGCGTTTTTCAAGTATCCGCTTGTTTCGGAGTCGCCGAACGGGTCAAACGTCATCAGGCCGTCTGCTGGACATGCCTGAATAACAGATTGGTCCTCTCGTGGGCGTCTATGACGCCAGCGCGGTACAAGGCCACGAGCAGGTTTTCGGTCTCGTCCGGAGGCGGCAGATCGTCCCCAACCAGGCGCGAGGCTGTCTCGGCAAAATCGTCAGCGGGCGTCTCGCTGTAGACGACGGAATAGATATCCGCGAGGTCCCGAACGTATGCGGCAACCGATTGGTTCGCGGGCTTATGCAGAGCGGCCCTTTGGAGACCCATGCTCATTACTCCAATTGAGACAATACTATAGCAAATCATAGACTTAGCTGCAACTTTCTTTCGGTTCGGAGGCCGAAAGTCGGACGCGGGAGCCGTGCCCAATCCGAGAGAGGACCGGCCAGAGGCGAAGGAGAACGAAACGTGACAATCCGTCAGAAGGTACTTTTTTTGTTGCGGCGGTACCATATTTAGGGTACCAATATACCATCGAAAGGGTACCAAATGGCCTACCACATCAAAGACGAGGCAGTTTTGCAGGCCTTGGAACAACTGCATAAGCGACGTGGCCTGCCCAAAGCGGAGATATTGCGCCGTGTTCTCAAGCACGAGCTGGACGGAGAAATCGAGAAGGTTCCCGTTCGGGAGCGGTTGGCTCCACTCCTTGCGAAAGTCGCAGCAGTTGCAACAATAAAACCCGCGACGTGGGAAGATGACAAGAGGCTTTCCGATGAGCTTTGGGGCGAGTGACCATGTTTCTTGATGCGTCGGCCGTTCTCGGAATCTTGCTTCAAGAGGAAGATCGCGAAGAGCTGTTGGAACGGATAGAGGCCGCGACAACACCTTTGACGACCTCGCCGGTCGCCGTCATGGAAAGCGTTGCGAACCTTGCCTCAAAGGGTAGCATTCCGGTTGAAAAGGCCAACGAGATCGTGGCCGAGTTCATGAAAACACTGAACGTTCGGAATGTCCCGATCACACCGGAAATTGGCGCCCGCGCGATCCGGATATTTGCCAAATACGGGAAGGGTCAGAACCACCCGGCCAGGCTCAACATGGGCGACTGCTTCGCGGCCGCTGTGGCGAAAAATTACGGTATCCCGTTGCTCTACAAGGGCAACGACTTCATTCACACGGACCTGAGATAGGGGAGGCGACCATGCGCCTGATTGCCGAACTGCTTCGGAATGTCGCCTACGTGCTCCTGTATGCCTTTCGGCCTGTCATAAACTTTCTCGGGCAGGTGCTGGGAACGCTTTTCCTGATCGGAGGAGGGCTGACCTATGCCATGGGCGGACCCGTCTACGGCGCGCTCGCAACGCTCGCCATGGGTGTGCTCCTCATCATCCTGGCAGTCGCATGTCAGCCAATTCTCACGGCCTTGGCTCCGACAGGCCTCAAAGACCATAGCCTAACCTAACTTCTTGAGCTGGAAGCGTCTCGAATAAGGCCCTAAGCAGCTGTCCACCCACAGGGCTCCGTAGGAGCAATAGAAAGGCCCCCGCGCTCCCCAAATAGCGCTGTAGGGGGGCTTTCTATTGTGGTCAGGTGCGTTCCAGCTGCCGCGACGGACAGCGGGCCTATCCAGGCGCGTAAGCGGCAGCAGCGCCCGAAGCGAAGCGGAGCAGGCCCGAGGCCCCCGCGCTTCTCATAAAGCGCCGTAGGGGAGCCGAGGGCATGTGGTTAGAGACGCGGTTTCACGCGCCCCATTTATAGCTTTGGTGCAAACCGATTGGCCCCGACAAGGGAGCGCATATCCTCCCGTCTGAAGTAGATTGCGCGCCCGCACCGCAGGGGAGGGCGGCCAGTGACGGCGACGATTTGTTCGTCCAGGCGCATCTGCATAATCTCATGAGGCATGATGAGCGGCCGCCTTTGGCTGTTGGTGGATTCGGAGGCTCTTCCTCCGCCCTTTCCGCCCATCAATCCGGCCGACTTCGAGGTGTTATTGACCTCGATTGTCATGTCGCCGCATCGCTTAGAAAGCTCTTCAGCGGCTCTCAAATCGTTGACCGCCGCGAAGGCGATAAAGGATGCGGACTCGAACCAAGCGGCCTTGCCAGCATCGCCATAGTTGTTGGTGAGCTGCCCGATAGATTGGAACACGAGGAGAAGGGTAATTCCGTACTTGCGGCCCACGTCACGCGCGATCGTGAGGATGCTCATGGTTCCTAGCAGGTTGACCTCATCTAGCATGAACAGAACCCGGTCTGTATGGGTGCCGTCCGCCTGGATCATGGCGTTGATCAACGCCCCGATTATCACCCGGCCGACTGCCGGGTAGGTGGTGAGTGTCTTGACGCTTAGGTTCAGGAATATGTCGATTTTTCCGCTCGCAAGGTCACTTGTCCTGAAGCTGTGGCCGCAGACCAAGTTTGCGTATTCGGGGAACGAGAGCCAGGCCGTATCCTTCGAGGCCGTCGAATAGACGCCGGAGAAGGTATTGTCTGCCATGTTGAGGAACACACCGACCTGTTCCTTGACGAAATTCGAGTCTGTCGTCTCGTGAATTTCAGCCAGCAGTTCCTTGAGCCTTTCTTGCGGGGTCGCAATCAGGCTACGCAGGCCTCGAAGGCTCCTATCCTCGAAATCCTTCGAGAGGACCACATGCGCCAGGAGGCCGGTCAGGAGATTGAACGCCGATGCCTGAAAGTAATTATCGCTACTCGATTGGCCCTTGGGGCTTTCAGCCAAAAGCCATCGGGCGACACTGGCGATATCCTGCTCAGGCGACCGCGAAGTCTCGATCCAGTCTAGGACATTAAAGCCTTGCGGCTTTGCGGGATCGAGGACGACAACCTGCCGTCCGAGATCACGCGTCCGGTAGTCTTTCACGAGCGGCGCAATCTCCGTCGACGGGTCGAGACAGACTAGCGGTCCCTTCCATCTTAAGGCCGTGGGGACCACGGAGCCGGTTGTCTTAAAGCCACCCGAGCCAGCGAAGATGAGACCATGAGTCGAGCCCACGCTACCGTCAAAGGTCAAGAGCGGAGCTTTGCCGCCCTTGCCCCAGGTTGCCGGATCTCTCGGATTAAACCCGACTTCGCAAACAGTATCGAGATCGGGTCGGTATCGTTCTCCGATGACGATACCGCCCGTCTCAGGGAAGCGCTCTGCCGCCTCCTTCATCGTCATCCAATCGGCATCCCCGAGAACGGCTTTTCGGGCTCGCTTGACGGTCGCGCCGCCACCCATAGAGAGGCGGGCTGAGATCCCGACGAGGAGGAGGCCGAAGACGAAACCACTTCCAGCCAAAGGGTCGATATACGAGAGAAGAACGTTCCACCCGAATTGCGATTCATACGGAGCGAGACGGCTATATTCCGTGTAGCCGTAATATGCCGCTGCGATCATGAAGAGGATGAGTGCCGAGCGCGGCGGGATAAGGCGCAGATGACGCGGGAGGAGAAGAACCGGAGGAAGGGTTAGTAGGGGAGGGATAGAGAGGTTCACGAGTGGTAGGATTCTCAAGAACCAATACTGCGTCTGTCCTGCCAGGCGCAGGCCTATCTTAGGCCAAAGGAGCGCCGTCAGACCCCACACGAGGAGAGCGATCAGGACCGGAAAGCCCGCGAGAGCGATGGTCCTAAAATCCGGAAACTGGCGTTTCATGGTTAGGGCTTTCAGAGGAGGAGAGGGACGGTTTAGGCCCCGAGAGGACCTTTTGCCCGAGTTCCTTCAGAGACTCGTATTGTTCCGTCCCTGGACTGATCTTCGCGATCATGAGCAGCGCGCCCATCAGGAAGGCACGGTTTGCATTCAGCAAACCGGCCTTTTGGACCAGGCCGCCCAGAATGATTTTTTCGCGGGTGTCCTTTTTGCGCTCGACAACGGAGGTCGTCTCACGCTGCATTCGGCGCAGCTTCCGTCGAAGTCTGACTATTCGCCTGCGTAGCGGGCTCAGTGACCGGCCGTGAAGCTGAAGGGCTGTAGACGCCCCGAAATCGGTCCGCGAGCTGGGTGAGAGCTTCAAGCAACCTTTCTTCTGGGATCTCGACCGCCATAAGTCCTGCCTTTTCGCAGAGCCTGCCAAGATAAAGTCTCTCCTCGTCCTCCAGTTGGCGCAGCTGCCTTTGAATCCGATCCATCTCCCTTTTGTGTCGTTCCTGCGCCTCTTCGCGCTGTTTCACGAGGGACTCTCTTGATGCGGTACGTGCCATGTTGGCCTCTCTTAGATATTGGCAATGTCATAACATTAAATAGCTCCTTTTCGCTTGCCAAGCCTCAAAGCGCAGATCCTCGAAGACAAACAAAAAACAAGAAAGGTCTGCGAACCCGTAGGGTTTGCAGCTTCCAAAAGGCCTCGGGCCTTCACCCCGAGAAATTTTCGAGGGCGCACTTATACGTTGGCATTACGCCAACGCTGCGCTATAACATTCGCCATGGCGATCTATCATTTCCGAGCACAAGTGCTGACCCGTGGAGCGGGTCGCTCCGCTATCGCGGCAGCGGCCTACCGCCACCGCACGAAAATGCTGGATGAACAAGTCGGCACGAGCCACAGCTACAACCGTGCCGAGGATCTTGTTCATGAAGAACTCGCCTTGCCGGCCGACGCGCCCCAATGGGCTCAGTCTCTCATTCAGGACCGCACCATCGCTCAGGCCAGTGAGGCCTTTTGGAATGCGGTCGAGGCTCACGAGACGCGATGTGATGCGCAGCTCGCCAAAGAAATGGTTATCGCCCTACCTCAAGAACTTTCGAGGGACGAAAATATCGCCTTGGTTCGCGACTTTGTGGATGAGGCCTTTACGAAGAAAGGCATGATTGCCGATTGGGTCTATCACGATAAACCCGACAATCCTCACATCCACGTCATGACCACTTTGCGGCCACTTACTGAAAGGGGCTTCGGCGGGAAGAAGGTCGCGGTTCTAGACGAGACCGGCGAGCCAGTCCGCCAAAACGGCAAGATCAAATATGAGCTTTGGGCGGGTGGAACAGAGCGCCTAAATGAATGGCGCGCGGAGTGGGCTAATATCGCCAACCTGCATCTTGCTCTTGCCGGCCATGATACGCGGATCGACCACCGATCCTACAAAAATCAGGGCATCGAGCTAGAAGGCACGGCCCATCTTGGACCGGCCGCCAACGCCGTAAAAAAAAAGTTGGGCCAGCTCGATAAGAGCCATCACGTCGGAGCGGTTCGCGAGCGGAATGCCGAGGCTATCAAGCGCGATCCGAACGCGCTCTTGCAGGTTTTGACCTCTCAGAAATCCGTCTTCGATGAAAAGGACATAGCCCGCGCCGTATTCCGTTACACGGACAGCCCCGAGGCCTTCGAACGGATCAAGCTTCTCGTGATGTCATCCTCGGAGCTAGTGACTCTGGTTCCGGAAATCAGAGATCCTGAAACCGGCCAATTGGTTACAAAGCCGCTCTATTCCACCCGCGAAATGGTGGCGTCAGAACGGCGCATGGCTGTGAACGCAGAGCTTCTCGCCACGACCTCAACCTATTCGGTCTCAGAGGCCTTTGTGAACAAGGCCTTGGCCCACCGCTCGTTCCTCGCGGAAGAGCAGAAAGAGGCCGTTCGGCACCTCACCAACCCGGAGAGAATTGCGGCCGTCGTGGGTTTTGCGGGAGCGGGTAAATCGACCATGATGGCGGCTGCGCGTGAGGCATGGGAAGGCGAGGGATACAGGGTTGTTGGTGCAGCCCTTGCCGGTAAGGCAGCAGAGGAGCTGGAGAAGTCCAGCGGTATCAACGGCCGCACTCTAGCTTCTTGGGAACTCGCGTGGTCGAAGGGTAAAGACCTCCTCCAAAAGGGCGACGTTCTCGTGATCGACGAGGCCGGCATGGTGTCGTCCAAGCAGCTCGATAGGGTTCTCAATCACGTCAAGGAACGCGGCGCGAAGGCCGTCCTGATCGGTGACGCGGAGCAGCTTCAGCCGATTGAAGCAGGTGCGGCTTTCCGGGCCATTACGGAGCGTGTCGGCTATGTCGAATTGACCGGCGTTCGCCGTCAGAATGACGAATGGGCCAGACAGGCGACCGTGCAGTTTGCGCGCGGCCGAACAGATGAGGGCTTGAAAACATATAAGGAGAAGGGCGCAATCGCGTTCGCGGAGACGCGAGACGCGGCCAAACAGGCTATCATCAGCGATTGGATGGCGTCCCGAGGATCCGGCTCATCCCTCGTTCTGGCCCATACGAATGCGGACATTTATTCCCTGAACCAGGGCATCAGGAACAGCCTTATCGAGGCAGGCGAACTTGGCGCTGGAGCCGAATTTAACACCGCCCGAGGCCGCCGCGAGTTCTCGTCAGGCGACCGGGTTATCTTCCTTGAAAACGATCGTGAGCACGGCGTGAAAAACGGCATGATCGGCACTGTAACCCAGGCGACCAATGGCCGCCTGACTGTTGACCTCGATATTGGGCGAACGGTCGAAATCAACCAGATCGCCTACAACAACATCGATCACGGCTACGCCGCCACTATCCATAAGAGCCAGGGCTCGACCATCGACCGAACCTATGTTCTCGCGACCCCCGGTATGGACCGTCATTTGACCTATGTGGCGATGAGCCGTCACAAGGAGAGCGCAGGCCTTTACGCCGCCAAGGAGGACTTCGAATCCTATAATGTCCTCGCAGAACGCTTGAGCCGTTCAGGCACCAAGACAACCACCCTCGACTACATCGAGCGGGCCGAGTTTGCCGCCCGTCGTGGATACGAGACAGCGCTCTCCATCACGCCGACATTCACGGCGTTCGTTGAGAAGCAAAGGGCCTGGATTGCCGGGCAGGCCGACCGGCTGCAAAGGACATGGGAGCGGCTAGAAACGGCTCTTGGAAAGGTGGCAACGCGTGGCGTCGAGGAGACGATTTCACCGTCGAATACCCCAACACCGACTCCAAGACCTGAGGTTACGGAAACAGCCGAGCGCGCTCCGCTGTTCAGAGCCGTTACTTCCTTTGACCGCACCGTGAAGGAAGAGGCCGAGGCCCAGGTACGGACCAGCCCCGCTTATATAGACATGCTGGATAAGGTGAAGGAGGCTGCCGCCCGGATCTATCGGAATCCGGTCGAGGCCGCGAACCGGATCGAGGCCACGTTACTCAAGGCTCGGGACCCTGAAAAGGTCGCCGCGGTCCTCTCTTCGTCGCCAGACCGTGCCGGAGAACTCCGGGGCTCCGATAAGCTCGCGGATGGCATGAAAGCGCGGAAGGAGCGCCAGGAGGCGCTTAGCCAGGTGCTGGGCTTGACTGCCACTGTGCGCCAGCTTGGAAGCGTCTATGACCTTGGATTGAAGCAGGGTGAGACAATGGAAACCCGCCGCCGTGAGCGAATGGCGATTGAGGTTCCGGACCTGTCGCCCACCGCTCGCAGTGTTCTGCAGGGGCTGGAACAGGAGCGCCAGAAGGGCGGCGAGGCTTATCGGCTCGCACTTTCCAAGCTGGAATCCCGGCCCGAGGTATCGGCCGAGATCGGCCGCTTTAACGAGGCGGTAGAGCGGCGCTTTGGACCGGACGGTTTCACCAATCAGAGGACATTAGCAGACCGGCTTGTCCCGGCCGAGGATCGCGGGAAACTGGAATTCTCAAGATCGACTTTGGCGGCCGCGCAGCGTCTTAATCACGAGCAGCGTACTATCCAGAACAAGGCCAAGACCCGCGATCCCTCCTTGTCCCGGTAGTCGTCCCGCTCAAATGCAAAGGGCGGCCCTGTGAGGAGCCGCCCTTTGTGTTTCCAGAGATGGAGCGCGGCCTATCGGCGCGCTGCGCTCTTGGCTCCCGAGTCTTTCTTTTTCCCGAAATGCTTATCGAGGAAGGCGCTCGCGTCACTCGCTGAGACGGCGTCCGGAAAGCCCTTCGGGGCCTTCGCGCCGTCGCCTACCAGCTTCTTGATCCATTCCAGCTGCTTTGCACTGGCAAGCTGAATCGGCTTGCCCTTCTGAGCCTCGTCAATCCAAGCCGACAGTGTTGTGGAATCGGCTAAATCCTCTTCCGAGAGCTGTCGGCCGGTTTCCGCCGCGATCTTGCGGGCAAACTCTACCTGTTTATCGCTAGGCGTTCTAGGGCCGTCTGAAAGTGGCCCCAGGTACTCCCGGCAGCGGTCGAAGTCTTCGGCGATCTCCCGTGGGAGCCGTTTCCCCTCCCGTTTGGCCTTGGCCTTGGCGGCTTCGAGCATTTTCGAGGAGGGCGACCGTTTGATCGCCGGCAGCACGGCTGAAGCCTTCGCAGAGACAACCGCCGCAACAAGAGCCCTGGTGCGTTCAACCACTTCGTGAATAACCGTATCAACCGACACGGTTCCGGCCAATACATCATCTAGCCGGCTTTCCATCCGTGCTGTCGCCCCTGGATCTACCAGTTCTGGTGCGCCACTGCGCACCAGCTCGTAAAGCCACAGGCCAACCTCAGTGGGTTTGAGCTTCCCTTTATCAAGGGCAATCAGGGTCTGCACCTTCAGGCCTTCGATGATCGTATCCCGTGTTGCCGGCGTCCCGATTCCCTTCGCGTCCTTCAGGCGCTCGCGTTCGGCTTCGTCGGTGACGAACTTCCAGGCGTTTTTCATCGCGTCCACGAGTTCGCCTTCAGAGAACCGTGCCGGGGGCTCTGTCCTCTTGGAAATCACGCGTGCGCTGTTCACTGAGACGGCTTCACCGTCCACTAGCGCTGGCAGCTGCGAGGCACGGTCTTCCTCGTCGTGGCCTTCCCCATCCTCTCGAAAAAGGGTTTTCCAACCGGCAAGGGTTTCCACCCGCCCTTTCGCGGTCAGTTCAAAAGCTTCGCCGCCAACCATGACCTCCAAGCGCATCACGGTTTCATCAAACTCGTGATCTGCCGAGACGGCCGCCAGCCAGGCCCGCGCGATCAGATCGAACAGCCGACGCTCATCTTCGTTGAGCTGCGGCAGGATCGTTTCAAAGCGCTCTGCCGTATTCACGTTTGGAATGATGGCATGGTGTGACGCGCCATCGAGGCCTTTGTCGGAGTACGTTCCGCTTTTTCCCGCGCGGATCTGCGGCGAGGCAGGGGCCAGTGCCTCATACTCCTCGAGACGCCGAAGCGCCTCGAGGAGTGCCGGCGCTTGAACTGCCAGGTTCTCAGGCAGATAGCGAGTTTCCGCGCGCGGATAGGTCGTGATTTTATGTTTCTCGTAGAGGGCTTGCGCCGTCTCAAGAACACGCTTTGCTGTCCAGCCCCATTGACCGGCCCGCTTTTGCAATGCCGGTAGGTCGAAAGGCTTCGGAGGGGCCGACCGCTTATGCTCTCCGGTGACGCGGAGAGGCCCCCTGCAAGCACGGGCGGCCGTCGATACGGCCTCAGCTTGGGCTAGGTCGAAGATCCGCCCATCCCCACGAGGGCGATACCAGAGATCGACCAAACCAGCCGCACCAGCCACGGAGGCGACTATCTCGAAATAGTTCCGGGGCGTGAAATCACGAATTTCAATTTCGCGCCCGCACACCAGGCCGAGGGTTGGTGTCTTCACCCGGCCGATGCCGATCGCTTGCCGCCAGTGATCCGGCCGGAGGACCAGCGAGGCGGCCCGCGTCATGGTCAGGTTGTAGATTTGATCCGCCTGTTGCCGCGCAACCGCCGAGTCATAGAGCGGGCGGTACTTCTCGTTCGACTCAAGGGAGGTGAACGCCGCCTGAAGCGTCTTCTCGTCCTCGGCCGTGAACATGGCCCGTAGAACTTCCCCCTTGAACCCGAAGAAGCGCAAAAGCTCGTCCCCGATTGCCTGTCCTTCCCGGTCACAGTCGGTTGCGATGATGACCCGTGAGGCCGTATGAAGGGCCACCTCGATTTCCGCCAGCCGCGTTCTTTTGCCCCCGCCATCGTCCGCCCGGTAGCCATACCGACCGGCCGGTGGGAAAAGTACATCGAGACTCCACTTTTCCCATTCTGGCTTGACCTCGTGAGGCTCTTCCAGTCTCAGCAGATGGCCTTGAGCGGCTAGGATCGAGCCGTAGCGCGAGCCTACAGCCGCACGAATGTTTGCCGCCTGTGACGGCTTCTCGCAGATGACGATTGATGACATGGGGAAAGTCCTATGGGGCGTTAAGTGATGACGCCGCGCCGTTCAGGGTCGAAATAGATTTCTGTGACCCGGAATTTGCCGTTGACCCGCTTGCACTGGATGATGATGTCAACCAGCGTGTAGAGCAGATTTCGAATATCGCCGCGCTCTAGGTCTCGACCGCCTTCGCTCTCTTTGACCAAAAGAGTTAGTTGCTCAAAGGCGAGTGGAGCCGAATCCGCGTGAACGGTCGTAATCGACCCCGGATGACCCGAGTTCACGTTTCGGATGTAGTAGAAGGCCGTTCCGTCGCGGAGCTCCTGCAACAGGATGCGGTCAGGTCGCATACGCAGGCACGATTCCAAGAGATCCTTCGGACCCACCTTTGCGCGGCCCTGGCCGCCCTTCGAGTAGAACAGCCGCACATGGTTAGGCTGCGGAATCTCCAGCTCCGGAGTGTCCTCGATCGTGATAATCCGCTCTTCGGGCGGAATACTCTTGATCAGGGCCTTTGAGAGCGTTGTTTTGCCCGATCCGGTCGCGCCGGAAATGATGATGTTCTTCCTGCCAAGGACGGCCTTACGAAGGAAGGTGATGTAATCCCCGGCATCGAGCGCCGTCTTGAGATCCCAATCCACCGAGCCAGCCTCTAGCTTCTTGGTCGTGGCAGGCTTCTTCACATCCTCGAAGATCCCCCCGCTGCTGAGGCTTTCGAGATCCCTCGTCACGAACGAGGGCTTGCGGATCGTGAGGCTTACCGTATTTTTCGGCACCGCCGGAGGAATCACGATTTGGACACGCTCATTGTCAGGAAGCGTGGCCGAGAGAAGTGGGCTTTCGTCATTGATCTTCTGGTGCGTAAGGTTCGCAACGACACTGGCGAAAGCCATCAGGTTCTCAAAAGTCAGCTGTGGCACCTTATGGTGTTCCCACCCCTGAATGCTTTCCGTCTCAAGCTCTCCGGGCTTGTTGACGCATATTTCTATCAAATCTTGGTCCTGGAGGAAGGGTGCCAGGTGCTTCGCTTGCGCACGGAACGCGGCCACCGCGTCATCAGGAATCGCCGGGCCGGATTGCGGTCTGTCCTGGCTCGCCATCACTGCCTCGCCACGCCTGTGTAGCGCTCGAAATCGCCCGTCGCCGCGCGATCGATGATCTTCGTCCGCCCTTCAGTAATCTTCAGGCCGTAGATGGTGGAGAAGTCCAGATCCCGAGCGACAAGGATGTTGACGAGTTCGCCTTGGCTCTTCGTGAGCGTCGGTGGAATGTTGATTGACTCTTGCACGGCGATAGCGGCCGCGTCCTTCCCACTGCTTTGGGTGTTCTGGAAGTTGTTTTGATTGTTATAGCCGCCGCTGTTGCTTTGGCCTCCCGTAAGGCGGTTTGCCATGATCCCGGCAGCATCATCGACCAACGACAGCACCATTGAGGAGCCGAAGCGCTCCCACCAGTGAGTATCGATCTCGCCATCGAAGCCGGCGCGGCCGAGCGGATCAGTCCCAGGCGAAGCAAGGGCGACGACAACCCCTTTTGGCGTTGTCGCCCGTGTCCACAGCACGAACATGCGCTTTTGGCCTTGCTTTATGCCACCTCGATACTCGCCCATAACCTTCGTATTCCGGTCCAATAGGACGACGCGGCCGTTGTCCGAGAGAATATCTCTCGTGATGATGCAGGTCACGAAGCCCGGCTGATCGCTCGACATGGCCGTTTCAAGAACGCAGGGGATCGAGGTTCCCTGCGTGATGATGAAATCCCGGTTTCCGAGGATTCCAGCCCGGACGCCCTCAAGTCTCGTCGGTGTCAGCTTCGTATCGAGATCGCTCCTTTCTTCTGGCCCGCGAGGCGCGACGGGATCACTAGGGCCTCCACCCGGCTTGGTGCTCCCTCTGTTAAACGCTGTGATGGGAGCCTTACGGCTAGCGGTTAGCAACTTGTCATTCTCGACCCGCGTTTCCTGTTGTGCCGGCGACGGCATGGGAACCATGGGCAGAGCGGCAACCGGCGTAATGGGGAGGACAGCAGGCACAAATTCGGACGACTGCCGAATGACGGTCTTGGGGCCGGTATTGATCGGCTCTTTTCCGCCCGATCCGACAAAGAGGAGCGCAGCCACGCTCAGACCGACACCGCCGATCACGACCGCGAGCAGCTTCATCTTGCCGAGCTGCGCTTTCGCTCCGGTCGCGGTCGCAATTCCTCTGTCGCCTTCTAGGCTGAAACCGTTATCGTCCTTCTCTGACATGCCCGCATCCTACCGTGTTGCCTGAAGTTTGATCGTGCGTTGCACGCTTGGAGAGGTTGTTCCGGTCCCAGGATTGATGCCGGCCGGATCGTAAGCCTCATTGAAAATGCAGATGGCTTGCCCGCCTCGTCTCAAGATGAACTTACGGCCGACAGCATGAGCGACAATGAGATCCCCTCTTGTGTCTTTCGGCACAAGCGACTCCGAACCGTCCGAGTTCTCCATGTAGATCGCTGGAACCTCCATGTTCCCCGGAAAGGTGAAGGTCGTGGTCTTCCCGTCGTCAAAGACAGACACGGGCTCAAAGGGCGCGGAGCCCTGCACGGTGTAACTGAAATTCCGTGGACCAAACGACTGATGATAGGTCAGAACGTTGTCGGCCGCCTGCGCATTGACCACCGCTTGCCGAGCCTCAGCTTCCGCCCGTGCTCGCGCCGCGTCGTCATCCGGGTACTGGAATTTCACAAGGAAGTAACTTTCCGTGCCGGCGCTAATGCCGCCGTCGCGCGACGAAAGCTCGAAGATATAACTCCGCCTGCTCCCATCGCGCCGGGTTGTGACCACCTGCATGTTCGTTGGAGGGTGGCTTTCGCGCGGCTTAATGAAAAGCATGGAGCCCGCGTTGACGACCTCCCAGGCGATTGAATCGCCCACAGCGGCAAAGGCGACCTCTTCATCCACTGCGAACTGGATTTGAGTAGCGGCGCGCGAAGCGCCTACTATCTTGACCACGTTTGACGGGTCGTAGATCACCGTTCGCACTCTGTCGTCGCGAGATCCGCCGTTCGGGGTTTGCAGCGCGTGAGCCCCGCTCACCGCAGTTGACAGCATCACAGCCAGACCTAACCGTCTCATTGAAGCGCCTCCGGATCGACGCGATAGTCTGTGACGACAAAGCCGGTCGGATTAATGAGGAGGATTTGCTCCTTAAGCTGCTTTCTGTCTGTCATTGCAAAGGAGAGGGTTGCGATCCAGTGAGAAACCTTTCTTTCCTCCCCGAGACGAACCTCGCGGATGAAACGGACCTGAACTAGGCTCTTGTTCGGGATCGCAACTGACTTGATCGTCACCCGCGCTATTCCGCTCCGACCATAGACATTTTGAGGACTGTCAGGGTTTCGCCCGCTGTAGGAATTCGCGAAACGCTCTTGTTCTTGCGGCGATGAAAACGCCGAGACGATCCTGAAATTCTCTTCAGCCTCGTTGAGCGCATAGCCCTCGCGAGCCCTGATATAGCGGGCCGCGTAAGCCTTCGTCATTGCCTCATCAACCGTCCACTTTCCATCGACAACGGAAGTGATGTTCTCGACAATCCCGGTCGCGTTATCCACCCGGAAGACCAGTGGCGTGATGGAATGAAGCGGGGTCATGATGCACACGGCAAGAACTGCGATCGCAGCGATGCCGCCAGCCGCGCTTGCAATGGTCCACGCCAGACGCGCCGACTTCTGAGCTGTGATGAGACGATCCAACTCAAAAGAGCGTGCTCGCTCGAAGTAGCCCTTCAGTTCTTCCGTCTTGACGGCTGCCGCGCCGGAGCTTTTCTCATCCGTCAACATTGATGTCCCCTTTGCTTGATGTGCAGGCTTCGTAAGACGCCGCTATATTGATATTCGAGAGTGCCTCTGCGCGGCGCTGGAAGCCCGCCGAAGGAAGAGGCGCGATCGAACCGGGCATGGGTGTCGGCTTGAAGCCTGACGCCTCTGGTGCAGAATTGATTGAACCCCTAAGTGCCGATGCTGGCTCGACAGTGGTAGCCTCTGGGGCTTTTGCCGCACCCGCCGTCATCGCAGGCGCCGAGGTGGGGGGCTCTTGGGAGGCCTTCCGTACAAGCGGTTTCGGCGGCTCCACCGGAAAGGTCTGCGGCTCAGCGGTCCCTTTCTTGCCCTCCCAATCCCATAACGCTCGATTCAGCGGCCGCCGTGCGTACCCGTCGCAGGACGGAACGCTCTTCGGAATGATCGAGCCACATCCGGCGCACACAAGAGCAAGCGCCACCACGGCCCCACCACGGGCAAATGCCTTCATCATGAATGTTACCCTAATCAGCTTGGTGTGTTGGGTTGGCGGCCATGCATGGCCGTTGTCATCATCCGATTGCTCGCGTTCAGCCCCGCCCGGCCCGCCGCCCCTGCTGCACGGGACGCAATCTTGCCTGCTGCGATGCCTGCTGCGGCCGCGCCAACGGCGGCCACGCCGATACTGAGGGAGGCTCCGCCCGCCGCCAGGGCGCTAGCGATGCTTGGAAGCTGCAAGGCGATAAAGCCGGCGAGAGCGTAAATAATGATGTAGCTCAGGCCCGTGATAAAAATATCCCCCGACGTTATTTGCGTGGCGAGTTGATCTGATACCGAGACAGTGAGGAGGAGGACGGCGACAACAAGCACCTGCAAGACGACGTAGTTTGCAACCTGTCCGATCCAACCTTCGGTGAATTTGCGTGTTGGCTGGAACAGCGCGAGACTAATAAAGATAGGCCCGACCGCGAGAACGACGGAAAGCGCGACCTTGGTGTACAACGAAATGGCGTAAGCGATTACCGATCCGAGTGCAGAGAATAGAAAGACGAGCCCGCAAATTATCATCGCGCCGAGGTCGGTATAACTTGCCTTCTTCCAAATATTAAGGCCGGCTTGAAATCCCGTATGAGCCAGATTGTCAAACGCGTTTGGCGAAAGGGTTTTGCCTTTAGCTAGGGCGTTTCCGATGCCCTGTGGTAACGTTTGGTAGAACAGGTCGGTCACGTATCGGTGATACTCTGCCGCCTTTGTCGCCAACGTTATGATGATGACAATTTTCAAACATTGAAACAGAAAATCCATCACTGAGGCCTGCGCGAGACCCCTAAACATCATGATTCCATAGATGGTGATGTACAACGACGCCGCTACACGCATCGGCGTGGTGAGATATGCCGTCACGCCGGTTACGCCGGTAGTGATGAAAGCCTGGATAGGTGCTTCAAAATGCGCATCAATTTTCTGGAAAATATCAATTGCCATGTTGCGGCCCCGTTGATGAACGGACGAGTCTGGCGGCTCGCCCTTGGGTTATTGCAAAGCAGCTGCAAAATCGTCGATCAGCTTTTGCCGGTTCTCTCGGCTTCTCTGTTCCGCGACCTGAATTTGTGCGTCCTGCACCATCTTGAGAGCATTCATCCGCAGAATATCCGTCTGGAGAAATGCACTTTCCGCGCTCAGTCGCGTTTGCAGATCCATCGCCTCCTTGGCATCGGACGCCGTGCCGAGACGTTGCTTGAGCGCTTCGATGCCCTGCATCCTCTTCGAGGCCGCGTCATACATGGCCTGCCCGAGGCTCTGTGCGCCGGCATTCTCTTTGTTCACGCGCGCCAGTTCCTGCGCATAGAACGTGTTCGCGCTCGACTCGTAAAAGGCGTTCTGGCCTTGGAAATGGCTGCTTGAGCCGCCGAATGATCCAGAGCCCGAGCCCTTGAGGAGGTTCTCGACCTGGGAGAACTCTTGGGGGAGAGCCTGCCTGATCGCGGGGTCGTTCAGGATTTGACCGATGGAGCTTATGTCCGTCAGCTTGTTCAGCGAGCCATAGAGTTGTTGTGCCTGGTCGAGCTGCTGCTTGAGTGTCTCGAATTGTTGAGCCATCGACTGAAGCTGCTGCAACTGATTGGCGATGGCGCTCGCGTCAAAAACTGGAATTCCTTGCGCCGATGCGGGAGCCGAAACAATTGCTCCGCCGAAGGCGAACGCTGAGGACAACAGCAGAACACGAAGGGTCTTTTTCATCTTACAAACTCCGTCTCTTCTCGTGGAATATCGGGCACCAAACGGCTGGGTCGGAGCCGTGCTCCGCGATGATCTCCTCCACGAGCCGGTAAGTCTCTTCGCGGGTCGAGAGAAGGGCGATCTCGTCGTCCATCCCCCGGAGGTTCAGTTCAACGACAATCGAGTTGCGATTTTGCTTGATGAGGAACTGCCGTAGATCGCTCGACATTTCCTTTTGAATGAGCTGGTACTCGCGACGTGAGCAGTTATAGCCCTTCACGTAATCGTCTTCTTTTCCGTTCGGGTTTGGAAAATAGATCTTCGTAGGGCACTGCTCGATAATCGTGTGCGCGATGGGCGAAGATAGCGCGTCCTGTGGGCTCTGTGTTGCAAACACCAAGAAACCATTCTGCTTACGAATGGTCTTCAGCTTGTTCTGCACGAGATCGACAAACGCCTCGTCGTTCAGCGCTTTCCAAAACTCGTCAATGACGATGCAGATCCTTTGCCCGTTGATAAGGGACTCCACCCGATGAAACAGGTACATCATCAGGGGGGTGCGAATCTCTGGATTGTCCAGAAACTGCGTCATGTCGTACCCGATCAGACGCGCGTCGAGTTTGATCTCATCGCTCTCGCCATCAAAGACCCATCCAAGAGGGCCGGGGCGCATCCAACGTTCCAGGCGCGCATAGAGGCCTTCGGCCTCCGTATTGTCGAGGTGCGCCGCCAAGGTCATCAGGGAACGCTGGTGGATCGGAAGTTCCCGAAGCGCCAGGATCGCCCGATCGAGGGCCGCGAGTTCCTGAATCTTGAGCGGCTTTCCCTCGACCTGAACAAGCTTCCTCACGAACTGAGACAAGAACACGATGTTTGCCGGTGTCAGATCGAGCGCTTTGAACGGCGCACAGCCTGTAGGCTTGCCGTTCTGTAAGGGGAGATAGGACCCACCTGAGGCTCTTACGAACAGCTCTGCGCCCCGGTCCTTGTCGAAGACGACGCCCCTCGGAACGAATTTCTCTAACTGCGCCAATAAGAAGTTGAGCGTCAGCGTCTTACCTGATCCGGATGGCCCGATCATGAGCGTGTTTCCGAGATCGCCGGCATGAAAGTTGAAGAAATAGGGACTCCCTGCGGTCGTCTTAAGGAGCGTAACGGCCGGCCCCCAATGGTTCCCTTCCGCCCGTCCTTGAGGGAAACCATGGAGCGGGGCAAGCGAGGCGAAATTACGGGAAGTGATGGCCCCCGATCGCGCCCGATGCCCGAAGTTCCCCGGCAGCTGGGACCAATAGGCGGCTTCAATCGCGAGGTCTTCGCGCGCCACAATCGCGCCGCCGCTTGAAAGCCGGGCGCTGGCATGGCCGAGATTGTCGAGGAGGCTCTTGCCGTCCGAGCCGAACACCAGCAGGACGAGGTGATGTTCACCCATCACCATTCGGTTCGAAATGAGATCGTCCTGAGCCTCGTCAAGCTGAAGCAATTGGCTGATGCCCTTGTCGCCAGAACTCACCATCTGGTTTTGCTTGCGGGTCATCAGACTTTGAGCTGTCGATTGCGACATGAATCCAAAGCTCTGCGTCAGGGTAAATTCGAACGGCACTTTCAGGAGCCGGTTCAACATGCCCGGTCGCGTCGTCGCCGGGTACTCCTTAATGGCGAGCATTCCCGCGAGCTTGGTTCGGCCGGGGCTTCGGATCTGGATTGTTTCCGGTCCAAATATTAGGCGGTTGGTGTAGAGCGCCGAGGCAAGGAGCCCTTGCACGAGCGGCATATCCCGGTGTTCACCGCAGATGATGCGATGCAGGAACTCCATGGGTTCCGAGAACACCAGGCCGTCTCGTGCTACGAGACTCAGGATCTCCGGCCGATAGGTCGCGAGCCCTTCTTTGACGGTCGAAACGACCTTTTCGAGCTTCTTAATCCCATCCTCGTACATCTCCCCCCCGGCTTTTTGAAAGCCGAAGAGCTTCGAGAGCGAGTTCGCCGCTTTGGCCGCGCCCTGCCGGGTCTGCCAAACCAACGTCAGATAAATGTCATTCCGGAAAAGCTCTTCCCCGAGCAGACGCGCCTTATACTTGGCATTGAGCCTCTCCGAGAATTCGGACTTGAAGTCGCCCTCGGGATAGATGCTTTCGCGACGGCGGACGATATGGGTCCAGACGGCCAGCCGCTCATCCGAAACATTCTGCCACAATGAATTGAGTTGAAAATGCAGGCGCTCGATGTCGCTGAAATCTGCCGTCTCAAACGACACACCTTCGAGCTTCATGACCGTCATAAGGTCGCCAGCACGCAGCGAAATGACGGTATCGTTCACATGACGAACGTAAGGCACGAACCGATCAGCCTCGACCTCCGTCTTTCTCCGGGCAGCACTATTCAAGGTTAAAATCCTTCAAATTGTACCGACGATGGACCTTGAGAGGGCTCACAGACGAACCGCCCCAGTAGAAGCGGTTCAAACAGCGCGCTTTTGTCTCGCGCCATGCGTTCAAGACCCGAAATATGTTTGGATCGTGCTTGCAAAGAGCCCTGCAAATCAGATGCAGGACACCGCCGATTGCCATGTAAAAAATGTTCCCGGCCGCGATAAACAGAATGCACGAGAACAGAACGTTGACTCCCACGGCTTCCATGGTGACGCCACCGATCATCGCCGGCCGCGTACACGCGAGGAACAACGGGTCCTCGTGCAAACTGTCATCCATGATGCGCCTTAGCTCCCGACGATCATGTTGAGGATTTGAGGAGCGCCGAAGATAATCATCACGGCGACAACCCATGTCCCGGCGACCCGCTTATCCATGCCGAGGAACAGCCAGGCAATGCCGATGACGATGAGCGCGATGGTCGCCAGGAGTTTCGCGACCGTGCCGGTCAGCATGGAGAGGATATTCTGTAGGAATCCCTCGAGGTTTAAGCCGCCGCCCGCCTGAGCGAATGCCGGTTCCATCATGACGAGGGAGGCCCCGGCAGCAATGAGCGCGGCTGTAACAATTGTCTGTTTTTTCATTTGGTTTTCGTCCCCGTTTGAACGTTGAAAACCACCATCGAAGCCCCGCGCTTGCGGGAGGCCCCAAATACGTCCCAGGACGGAGCCGCCTCTTCGGCCGATTCCGCCCGCACGGCCTCTCGCGGAGGCTCTGGGTTGCTTGGTGGAGTGGATGCGAGCGCCGGTTCATCCGACGCCCCTTTGAACCGCTCACGACGCGGCAAAGCTCTATCGCTGACGCGCAGCGCCAGGGTCGGAAGCCGAGGTGCGAGATCCGCCTTCGCTTCCAACACTCGTTCGTCATATCCCGCTTCGCGGCCCGCTGACGGATCACCGCGCCCGTAATAGGCCGCGATTGCTTGACGCTCAGCAGCATCAGGTTTGCCGAGTCGAGCAGCGACCTTCCAGGCGTTGTCGATTAGGCGCGCGGCCATGCGTAGGGATTGGCAGGGTTCGAAAGCCGCCTCGATTGGCAGGCCGGCTTTCTCAAACTCGTCGGCGGGCACCCCCGCTAAGCCGAGATCGAGATCTTGACCAGCTGCGAGGAGCGTCTTTGCACGAGTTATCGCCTCGGCTTTGTTCAGTGGTTGCCGAGGAAGGCCCGGCCCGCCCGCTGAGTTGAGGCGAATAGCGAGTGGGTTAAAATCTGTCTCGACACGCACGATTGCGGCAATCGTTGCGGCCGGGACCTGCGGCGCGCATTGGGCCGCGAGATCCAGAAATGCGGCATCCATGCTTAGAACCTAATGCGGGTTTTTTGGCCGGTCGCAGCAACCGTCACATCGATGTACGAGGGCTTTTCGTTGGTCTTAACAGCCGAAAACTCGAAGTCCTTGCAGACTTCCTTCCCGCCCTCGATGACCCGCACCGGCCCACCCAGCGGCGGCGTCGGTCCCTCGTCGCCTTCCACGGGACAATCGACGACCTGTGTGCGCGCAGGGCTCCGGCAGACGGGAATTGTCTTATCGTAGTCGAGAATATGACCGCTCGCGCAGAAGTAAGGATCGTAAACCGGAGACGTTGTCTCCATTCCGCCAGCGCCCGTGCACATTGGAAAGGGCTTCCCCTTGGCAAGATCCTGATAGAGCTTTGTAATTGGAGGCACACACTCCGCGTATTGTGTTGCACCACCTGGGTTTGCGAGGCACAGAAGCACTTGGCATCCGTGGTCATCAGCCTTGATCTGCGGAGCGAAGACGCAAGAAGCACCGAGGACGCAGGCCAATATAACGTTACGAAGACGAGTCGGATTGATCATTTGCTTGCCCCCAAGCTTGGCGGATTCGCGCCTCAACCGCTCTCGCTCTAAAGTTACAGCCGCGAGGCAGATTCGCGGTGTGACGTCAAGGCGCTTGATATTGGTAATAAGGCAGCATTAAAACACATGCAACAACTTTACGTATTGCAGCCCCCAGCCCTTTACATGGTGCAGATCGTGCTTGATCGTTTGGCCGACTTCCCCCCGCGACAGAAGATTATTTATATTGGGATTTTGGCGACCATTGCGGGCCTGAAGCAGCGAGGCGAGGTCGTCACGGCCGCCCGATTGGCCGAAGTCTATGGTCATGATTATGCAAGCTTTACCCCGTTCATTAAGACTTTGGTCGATATCGGAATTTTGACGCGACGGGCCGTTCCCAATCGTCAACACCGGGGCCGCGCCTTTGAACTCGACTTTACGGAGACGGATCTCCTCCGCGAGCTGCTGGGCCTTCCGGCAACACCACCACAGCGCGAGCTTGACCGTTAACCTGATATTGTCTTATCCCCAACAATTGTTGATACAATAACGTATCGAATCACAGTTGTTTCCGGGGCCTGCCTTGCCACTTCTATGCGACTCACGACACGGTGCGTATGTGGCCCCGGTCACGACTTTTTTCATGCGGCGAAAGGATACGCGATAGGCAAAGAGAAAGGCCCCCGAAGCGCCAACTTCGAGAGCCTTTGAAACTGTTCAGCCCCGAGGTGGGGACATGCCGTAAATCGAATACCGGCAAATTACCCCCCTCCCCGAATCATTGTCAAGCGTAACGTCGATTCGGCGAACAGTTTTGCTTTGCCTCCGCTCTAGGGGGTAAAATGCAAGGTACGAGACGCTATACGGAGGGGCTCGCCAGGGCGCGCTCGCTCGCGGAACAATTCAGCCCAGATCCGGTGATTTCGCGGACCCGCTACCTGGGAGCTCTCAAGAAGGCCGCGCGTGCCATCGGCTTGACGCTTCGAGGTGTCGCTTTGATCGACATGCTCTTTGCCACGTCCGAGGATCAAGATTGGACGACGCAGGGCGTTCGTCCCGTCGTGTGGCCCTCAAATGATTGGCTGTGCGATCAGACAGGCCTTTCTTTGACCTCGGTGCGGCGGCATATGCGCGAGCTTGTTGACCTCAGCTTGATCGTGCCGACCGACAGCCCGAACGGGAAGCGTTGGGGTCGGCGTGCGAAGGACGGCCGCATCGTCGCCGGTTACGGCTTTGACCTTTCACCTATCGCGGTTCGTTACGCGGAGTTCGTGGAGGTCGCCGCAGAGGCCCAGGCGCAGCGCGCCGAGCGCCAGGCACTGCAACGCGAGTTCACCGTCGTGCGCCAGACCGTACAGATGATTGTTGCGGCGGGCATCGAGCACGATTTGCCGGGTGATTGGGAAGGCTGGCAGGGTGATCTGGAGCGTGTCATCGAGCGCCGACGCAGCGCCGCGTCCCTGCAGGACCTCGTGAACCAACTTCTGGATCTCCGCATCGTTGTGGAGGAAGCGTTCAATGAGGCTTCAAATCTCAAGAAAGAGTCACCCAAGGGTGCCAAAAACGGCACTCACATACTAACTACAACCAACCTCCCTAATCGTAAAAGTAATGAGCGGCGTGATGCTGACGCATCACAAAGTTCGAATGCGACCGGCTTCGCCGGAAGAAGAGGCTTCCGGAAGCCTGAGTTTGGTTTGACCGTCGAGCAAACCCCAAAACCGTTGCGGGGCGCGGAAACGTCGGAGATTGAGCAGATTCCGCTTGGCCTTGTGAACGCGGCCTGTCCCGGCATTGGCTCTTATGGGTATGAACCACCGAACACGTGGTGGGACCTGATCAAACTCGCAAACCACGTTCGGCCCGAACTCGGAGTGAGCGAGCCCGCGTGGCGTGAGGCCTGCTCCGTGCTTGGTGATCACCTTGCTGCCGTCGCCATTGCCGTCATTCTCGAAAAACACCAGGCAGGCACTGTTGCAAAGCCCGGAGGCTACTTACGAGGCATGCTCGGGAAGGCACAGGTCGGTGAACTGAATATCGCTCGCACCCTCTATGGGCTGTCAGAGCAAAATCACGTCCATTAGGTCGGAATGTTGTAATCCACCGATACGGATTTCGCATGAAAATAGGTCCTATCGCCAGTCAGGAGGCCAGCGAGATCATCGATCCTCGCAATGATCTCGCGAGAGGCCTGATAATCCACGGATCGGAGCGGGAACCTCGTTCGACAAAGGACTTCGCGTGTTGCGCCCAACGACGCCAGGAGAGACGGACCCTCGACTTTGCGGAAGAGATCAAGCGGCAAGTCGCGTCTTCTGGACGAGCGGGCCATGTTCGTACCTCGAGTAAATAGAACGAAATGAGAACATGCAATCGAGCGATTGTCAAAGCGATCGAACGTCTCTCAAAAACGGTCGTTTTTGAGAGAACGTAACTGCGTGGAGTTGCGCGGCCGGAGATCCTTGGGAAGGATCTTGCGCAAAATCCCATCTCATAATCAAATGTCGCAAAACCTCCTCGGTGATGAGTTTTGCAATGCTCATAGGTTACGCCCGCGTTTCGACCATGGATCAGGACCCCGCCTTGCAGATCGACGCACTTACGGCGGCCGGTTGCGAGCGCATCTTTCAAGAAACCGCTTCCGGCGCGAAACAGGATCGTCCGCAGCTTGCGGGCGCTTTGTCCTATCTCCGCCCCGGCGATACGCTTGTTGTGTGGAAGTTCGATCGCCTGGCGCGTTCCACACGGCAGCTCATCGAGACCATGGAGGATCTGAAGACCCGCGGAATCGGGCTTAGGTCATTGACTGAGCAGATCGACACGTCCACCCCAGGAGGGGCGCTCGTTTACACGATCTTTTCGGCTGTGGCGCAGTTCGAACGCGACATGATCCGCGAGCGGACCAACGCGGGTTTAATCGCCGCCCGTGCCCGAGGCCGACAAGGTGGCCGTCCCGAGGCCCTGTCAGAGGTCGACAAAGGAACGATCTTGCTACTTCTGCAGCAAACCGACCGCCCTTTCTCCGATATCGCCCCTCAGTTCAATGTCACGGTCTCGACGCTGGCCCGCCACTTCCCAGGTGGCCGCGCAAAATATCGCGTCGGGCCAACGACGGTGTAGAAGCGAAAAGAGGGCCGCTCGCGCGGCCCTCTCTCGTCTTCAGGATTCGAGAGGGGCGTCTCAAATCACGAAGAAATCCGCAGCCGTCATCTTGAGGCCTTTCTTGATCGTCGCGAACGCCACCGCAGGCTTATTTCCGGAGCCGTCCGCGTCGTAATACAATACGCCTTTCGCCTTGTCGTAGATGACGAAGTCGTTCTTGTCCTTGGCCTTGTCGCCAATGGTGAAGAACGCCTTGTTGAGCTTGGCCGGCTTCAGAGCTGTGCCCTTGCCGAGTTTCGCGAAGATAGCGTTGTCCAGCCAAATTGTGTCGTCCTTGACATTGAAGTCAGCGATCTTGTCGATGTTCTTCTTCGCATCGAGCTTGGTGTTGAACACGAACGTATCTTTGCCGGAACCACCGGTAAGCGTATCTTTTCCGGCACCTCCGGTGAGCGTGTCGTTGCCTCCAAGACCGTTCAGGCTATCCCCTCCGTTATTGCCTCTCATATCGTTGTTGAGGCTGTTCCCGGCAAGGTTCAGAGAGGTGCTTCCGGCCGCAGCAACGAGAGCTTCAATGCCATCGGTCAGGACATAATTGATCGAGGTGATCACGGTGTCGTAACCGGACGTGTCATTAATCGTGTCACCGACATTATCGACATAGTAGGTGTCATCTCCGGCACCTCCCGCCATGAAGTCGGCCCCCGCACCTCCGTTCAGGGTGTTGTTCCCATCATTGCCGGTAATAGTGTTGCTTAGGGCGTTCCCTGTGAGCCCAATAGCAGCTGTGCCGGTGGCCGCTTTAATAGCCTCAACCGAGGTATCGGCAATGCTATAGGTTGCACTCGCAATTACGGTGTCATACCCGCCGTCTGCCAGTTCAATGACTACGTCGAACTGATTATCGACGATGTATGTGTCATTCCCACCGCCGCCTTGCATCACGTCTGCCCCGGCCCCGCCGTCGAGCACATTGCTCGCTGCATTGCCAATGAGCGTGTTTGAGTCGGCGTTGCCTGTAAGATTTATGGCCTGATTGTTCTCCATAGCGCGGATGACTTCAATCGAAGCGGCTGGGTTCAAGACGTAGTTGACCGAGGTCACGATTGTATCGATGCCCTCATTGGCTGCTTCAATCACCACATCGTCGAAGTTGTCGACGTAGTAAGTGTCATTGCCAGCGCCTCCCGTCATGGTGTCGGCACCTGCCCCACCGTCCAACACGTCGTTTCCGTCGTGTCCATTCAGAACGTCAAGGCCCGCCCCTCCGTGGAGTGTGTCATCACCAGGCCCACCGTCGAGCGTGTCGTTACCTATGCCACCATCGAGGAGGTCGTTACCGGCACCACCCACGAGAATGTCATCACCCGTCCCGCCTTCAAGAAGGTCGTTACCATCCCCGCCATCTAGGCTGTCGTGTCCGTCCCCTCCGTGGAGTGAGTCATCGCCAGGTCCACCGAAGAGTGTGTCGTTACCTGTTCCACCATCGAGGAGGTCATTACCGTCCCCGCCATCTAGACTGTCGTTCCCGTCGCCGCCGCGAAGCGTGTCGTTACCGGCACCACCCACAAGAATGTCATCGCCCGCTCCGCCGTCGAGAAGGTCGTTGCCATCCCCGCCGTTTAGGCTGTCGTGTCCATCTCCGCCGACAAGTGTGTCATCGCCAGGTCCACCGTCTATCACATCGTTGCCGCTACCTCCGTCGAGGGAATCGTCACCGCCACCGCCGCTTAAGGTGTCGTTTCCATCAGCTCCGACGAGCGTATTATTGCCGTCATTGCCCTCAACATTGGTTCCGCCTGGATCAGTGATAACAATGACGCCATCCCCTGACCCCGTCATGATGATTTCTTCGACGTTTGCGACCGAGCTTAGCGATATGCTCGTATAAATCTTGTCGTAGCCTTCACCGGCCAATTCGATCACGGCATCCTTAGCGCTATCGACATAGTAGACATCGTCTCCCTTGCCGCCTGCCATTGTGTCGTCGCCGCCAGCACCATCAATTGTGTTATCGCCGTCGTTGCCGTTGATCGTATTCGCGAGGTCGTTGCCCCTCAACTTGAGGTTCGCAGACCCCACCGCAGCCGTCAGCACGTCAATGATCTTGAGCTTGTCTAAGACGCTCAGGTCGTAATCGATCGAGACGATGGCGGTATCCCGCCCTCCCGTGGCGGCTTCGCGGAACACATCGGTCAAGCTATCAATTACGAACGTGTCGTTGCCTGACCCGCCAACAAGTACGTCTGCGCCAGCGCCACCGTCTAGAATATTACCCTGGTTGCCGCCAATGAGGGAGTCTTTGCCGTTGCCTCCAAAGAGCCTGTTGAAGCCCGCTCCGCCGCTCAGATAGTCATCACCGTCACCTCCTTCGAGGGTATCATCGCCGGCGCTGCCGTAAATTTCGTTGGCAAGTTCGTTGCCTCGCACCCAGCTGGTATAACCACTTTGGACGCGCATCGTCTCGACGCTCTGCCCCGCACCCAGCTCGAAGAAATTCGCCGTGATGATCGCTGTATCTATGCCCTCATCGGGATTTTCAGTAATCACGTCGCTGGAATTGTCGATGTAGTACTTATCGTCGCCGGTTCCGCCCGCGAGCGTGTCGGCGGAGCGGCCGCCGTCAAGAGTATCGTCGCCTTCGCCACCCACGAGCATGTTGCTCAGCGTGTCGCCTTCGATCAGATCCGCGTATCTGGAGCCAATAATTTTTTCGATGCTAGCGAATGTGTCCCCCAAAGCGCCGCCACCAGTTCCGCGCCCCGTTGCCAAGCTGACCGCTATCCCTTCGAAAGCCTCTTCATAAGTGACGGTGTCAAATCCGGAGTCGCCATTGAACGCATCTGCGCCCGCGCCACCGCTCATGAGGTCGTTCCCATTCCCTCCTGAGATCGTGTCATTTCCGAAGCCGCCGTGAATGGTGTCATTTCCTTCACCGCCCGAGATCGAGCCGAGCGCATACGCTTTATTGTTGGTGGAATCCCAGTTACCACGAGCGTCAAAAAAGTCATTGCCGATACCCAAGGCAATGGTGCCCGTAACGGCTTTGGTAGTGGTGAAGCGATCATCACCATCCCCGAGATCGACCGTTCCGGCTATCGTGCCATTGTTG
This sequence comes from Microvirga alba, assembly GCF_015694465.1. GTDB lineage: Bacteria > Pseudomonadota > Alphaproteobacteria > Rhizobiales > Beijerinckiaceae > Microvirga > Microvirga alba. The sequence continues at coordinate 221 of NZ_JADQDO010000017.1, read as the reverse complement.
GTGAGGTCATCGGAGCCGGCTCCAAGATCTACGGCCCCCGTAATCGTGCCCGTGTTGGTGAGGTAATCGGAGCCCGTTCCAAGGTTTACGGCCCCCTTGATCGTGCCCGCGTTGGTGAGGTAATCGGAGCCCGTTCCAAGGTCCACGGCCCCCGTAATCGTGCCCGTGTTCATCAACCGGTCGTTACCCGAGCCCAGCGACACTGCTCCGGTAATCGTAGC
>NZ_JADQDO010000016.1 GCF_015694465.1 Microvirga alba | reverse complement strand
CCTGGACCCACTAACTCCCCGGGCCTAGACCGACGGCCCCGTAGCTCAGCTGGATAGAGCAACTGCCTTCTAAGCAGCTGGACACGCCCGAAAAAAGTGAATGATTTCAAGGCTTTAATGACAGGTTGAAAATGAATCGGGTGCACTATCGGGTGCACTTAGAAAAAAATATCACCGGCCTTCACCGGTGATAATTTCCGGCCCCGTAGCTCAACCGGATAGAGCACCAGCCTTCTAAGCTGGGGGTTCCAGGTTCGATTCCTGGCGGGGTCGCCAGCCCTCATTCCTCGGTTTCTTCGGTGGCCTTCGTGCCGTCGCTGTTCGGTTTTTCCAGTTCGATGTTGCAGCTGTAGCCGTTGCCATCCAGGCCGTGTTCCACCCTGGTGGCGATCCATTCCCCATCGACGCCATCACGGAAGCCGGCCAGGATCACCTTGCCTTCCGCCACCAGGTCGGTGCGGCCAGGCAGCTGCAGGGATGCGGTCACCTTGCGCCGTTCGCGCCGGTCCAGTTCGGACCTGGCGGCCGCCAGCGCCATTTCCTTCGTCGGGTAATACATTTTCAGGCGGGTGACTGGTTCGCCCTGGCCCACCTTCACTTCGTGGCGCTTCGCCTGCTTCGTGGCGTGCCAGTAGGCCACCACCATGCCGGCCGTTTCGCGCTTCGACTGGACCACACGGAACCGGGACACTTCACCAGGCGCCAGGGTCACCGTGGGCAGCTGTTCGCCACTGACGCTTTTCGTTTCGCCCTTCTTCGCCAGGACCAGCTTGCCACCGGCCGGCTTCACGATGGCATCATATTTTTTCGCCACGCGGGCCAGGAAGTGCAGATCGGATTCGTCGGCCTGGTCGATGTGCGGCAGCTTGATGCTGGCCAGGGACTTCGCCACAGCCGCTTCCATGCCGTGTTCCTTGGCGATTTTCTTCGCCATGTCGCCCAGCTTCGTGTCCTTCGGCCAGCTGCGGGTTTTCTGCGTCTGCAGGTGCGATTTGCCGCCCTTCGACTGGTCGAACGGCGCAGCCCGGGCGCGGATCGTCATTTCGCCAGGCCAGCCGGCGATTTCGACTTCATCGCACACGAACAGGCCCATGCGCTGGGCCAGGCCGTCATAACCCAGGAACAGTTCCAGTTCGGCGCCAGTGGGCGGCACCTGGATGGGTGCCATGGGATCGTGATCAGCCAGGACGATTTCCAGGATGTCCGATTCCAGGCCGGCTTCGTCGGTGAAGCGCATCGACACCAGGCGTTCGGCCACCATCGCGGTGATGTCAGCCTGGTTCGCCAGGACGCGATATTCCGGCTTGATGTTTTCCATCAGTCCCACAGGCGCACCCCCTGGGACTTCGCGGGCGTCTGGATTTCGGGCAGCGTAATCTGCAGGCCAGGCGGCAGCAGCGCGCCCTTGTCGGCCAGGCCACGGTTTTCAGCCAGGACGGCTTCCACCACCTGGTTTTCGGTGCTGCCGTAGAACTTCCAGGCGATGAAATCCACGGTGTCGCCTTCGCGGGTCGTGTAAGTGGTCGCCATGTTCGTCATTCCTTGATGGTTGCCGCCTGGGTGGCGGTCTGACGGCAGGCGGCGGCGCACTTGTCAGCCGTGGCGGCTGCCGAACGCACCACCTGCACGGTGGACTTCGGCACGGTGCCCAGGGCTTCCATCTGCGCGGTGGTATTGCGCAGGATCACGCCGGCGCTGTTGGCGCGGGTCAGCAGGCCGGCAGCGGTGCGGCCCAGCCCCTGGGCGGATGAAATCGCGGTGGCGTTGATCGGGCGTTTTCCCAGCAGCGCCAGGACGCGGTTCGCGTTCGTCTGCAGCTGGTCGGCCACTTCCACACAGCGGACCACAGCCCCAATGGTGTCGGCGGCCACAGCGGTGTAAGGCGCGACAGCCTGCTGCACGTCGCTGTAAGCCTTCGACAAGCTGGCCGACAGCGACTTCGCGGTGGACGCGACAGAATTCGCCAGCCCCTGCGCCTGGGACACCGGGCCAGTGGCGGCGGGCGGGATAGACACCGCAGGAATTCCGCCTGCAGCAGCCGAAACCACGCTGGCCACGCCAGTCACCAGGGTGACCAGGCCACCGTCAGTTTCGAAGAACCGGCGCAGCTTCAGCGTGAATTCCTGCTTCCTGGGCGCGCCGGCATCAGCGAACACGGACTGCTTTTCTTCGACGCCTTCGATCACCCACTTTCCGAACGTGGCACCGCTGCCATCGATCAGCTGCAGCGGTGTGGCTTGTCCAGCCAGTGCGCGCATCTGTTCGACCTGGCCGAAGCCGCCACGCCATTCGGGATAGATCACGCCAGGCAGCGTGATCGTTTCGCTGCCCTGGCCGACATGCTGCAGCACTGGCGGCTTGCCGAACCGATCCTGGGACGGCCAGCGCCATTCACTGGATCGCTGCAGGGTTTGATAGGCCGCCGTGTTGATGCCGAACTGGAACGCACCCAGCTGCATCATCACTGGCGTTCCGATTTTGTAGCCTAGAACGCTCATTTTTTAATATCCCAGCGCCGGGTCGAACATGATGCTGCGCCGTGCCACGCCTTGCTTTTCAGCCAGGCGGCGCGCCACTTCATCGGCCAGCGCCTTGCTGTCCTGTCCTGGCAGTTGCGTGATGTTGAAGGTGTTCGTCTGCGGCGCGTTGTAGCTGGCGCCATAGTTCGGCGCGGTGGCCATGCGCGGAACAGCGGGCGGCTGCGGAACAGCCCCGACAGATTTCGCAGGCGGCGCATCTTCACCGAAGCCGAAGAAACGTTTTGTGTTCTGCCACATCTGGCCCACCGCTTCGATTTTGGCGATGATCCAGTCGATGGCCTGGCGCGCGCTTGCGGTGATGTCGGCCCACAGCTTTGCGAAGAATTCGCGCAGCGGTTCCCAATTTTTATAAATCAGCACGGCGGCCGTGGTCAGTCCCACCAGCAGCAGGCCGATGGGGTTCGTGGCCATCGCCAGCTTCAGCGCGTTGAATGCGAACGTGACGGCAGCAATGCCGAACGCCATGCCCTTCCAGGCGACAATGCTGCCCAGGATCGTGCCGGCAGCTGTTGCGATATTGCCCACCAGGGTCTGGTGTTCGCGCACGAAGTCAGCCATGGCGGTGGTCGCGCCACCGAACACACCCAGCAGGTCATTGATCGCCGGCAGCAGGATGCTGCCGATGTTCACACCCACTTCGGTGATGCGGTTCTTCGCAATTTCCCACTGCGCATAGGTGGTCTGCAGGCGCGCCTGGTGTTCGCGCGCCATGCTGCCCATCGCTTTGTCGCTGGCGGCCAGTTCCAGCTGGCGGCGGTATTCCTTCACACCTTCGGCCAGCTTTGCGATGTCATCGCCGTATTCTTTGCCGAACAGCTGCGTGGCCACCGTCAGGCGGGTTTCCTCGGGCAGCGCGTTCAGCTTGTCCAGCACCTTCAGAATGGTGCCTGTGGCGTCCTTCGCCATGTCCTTCTGGACTTTCTTCGCGTCCATCTTGATGGCAGCCAGGCCAGCCTGGAAACGCTTCGGCTGCATGGTGGCGATGGACAGTTCGCGCATCACAGCGTTCGCAGCCGTGCCAGCGATTTCTGCGGTGCTGCCCAGGGTCAGGAACGTGGACGCCAGGGCGGCCGCTTCCTTCGCTGGCATCTTCACGAACTGCGCGGTGCCACCGATGCGCTTCAGCACTTCGATGATGTCGCCGCCCTTGCTGATTGCGTTGTCATCCAGGTAGTTGATCACATCGGCCAGTTCACCGATGTTCGGAATGGGGATTTTGAACAGCGTGGCGATCTTGCCCATCTGTTCAGCCAGTTCGCCGGCCGGAAGGTCGAATGCGCTGGCCATCATCGCGGCGGTGCGCGTGAATCCGATCAGTTCATCCTTCGCCACGCCCATGCGCGCACCAGCGGCCACCATGTCCGCGATTTCGTTCGTGGCCAGCGGCAGTTCGCGGCCCAGCAGTTGCACCTGGCGGGCCATGTCGAAATAAACCTGCGTCAGCTTTCCGCCATCGTCGCGCGCGCCATCGATCTGCTTCGCCACACCCAGCATGGCTTTTTCGAAGGCCGCAGCCTGAATGATCGGAACGAACGCGGTTGCAGCGGCAGCTGCTGCTGCACCCAGCGCCATGCCGGCGCTGGCCATCTTTGCGCTGGCTGCCGACATGCTGGCCTGCGTCTGTTGGATGATGCTTTGCTTTTTGCGCAGCGCGTCGATCTGCTTATTGATCAGCGCCAGTTCCTGGTTCGCGTATTGAACCTTCAGCGCATTGCCTGCGCTGCCCAGCTTTTCCTGCTGGGCCACCACAGCGTTCAGTTCTTTCTGCCGCTGCTTCAGATCGGTGACTGCCTTGCCGATCTGGTTCAGGCCGTCGCGCGTGCTTCCCAGCGCGGCTTTAAGCCCGCTGGTGATTGCGCCGCCGATTGTGATTGTGGCGTTTAGCCGCTTATTGGCCATCTCGTTCCCTTGGCAGCCCATCCAGCCACCAGGTGAAGCGGGATGTCCGCATGTTCAAAATTTCAGTGCATGACCAGCCAGTGTGTGATGCCAGTGCAAGTGTGCCCTGGCGCACATAATCGCTGGTCAGGCGATAAAACCCAGGAAGGCACCCTGCAGCCGCTTGTAGTCTTTCAAGGTCAGCCGCTTGATGTCATCCGGCGACACTTCGCAAAGGTTCGCCAGCATGGCGATTTCCTTCGCAGCTTCGCCGCCTTTGAATTCTTCGGATGCCAGCTGATCGCCCACGGTGGGTTCGCGCATGCGCAGCTTCTTCACTTGCGCGCCGTCGATTTCCATCGGGCGGGTCAGTTCCACATCCACGAAACCGGCATCAGCTGCCGGCGAATTTTTGCCTGCCATCGTTCACCTGTCGTTTTTTGTTTTTGAAGCGGGCCAGCCGAAGCTAGCCCCCTGAATCACAGGCCCAGCGCGCGGCGAATGCCGGCCAGTGCGTCGGTGCCGTTGATGCTGCGGACCATGTTTTCCACGTCCACTTCGATCACCGTCGCGTCACCGTGCTGCAGCTTGTAGTAGGTCAGCGCCATGGCCACCTTCAGCGTCGGCTTGTCGCCGGCCTTGCTGGTGCCAGGGTCCAGTTCGCGGATTTTGCCGCGCATGGTGTGCACCACGGCCGTCACAGTGCCATCGAAGGATTCCAGGGCTTCGCGGGCCACGAACGGCACCACAGCGCCTTCCGCGACACCGAACAGCGCCAGCACGTCCTTGTCGTAGCTGATCAAGCTGAAATCGGTTTCCAGCTTTTCCATTCCCATCGTCAGTTCGATGGGTGCGTCCATGCCACCGGCACGGAATTCTTCCGTGACCAGCGCCAGCTTCGGCGGGTTGAATTCATCGATCTGGCCAGCGTAGCCGCGACCATCCACGAAAAGGTTTAGGTTCTTGCGAACGTTGCGTGCGGCCATTTTAGAAAATCTCCGTCAGATAATCGTTCACCATCTGGCTGCGGAACGTGATGTGTTCAGCAGGGAACGGCGGCGTGAAATCAAAATCGAAATATACCTTACCCTGTGCGATCTGGTCCGGCGTGTTCAGTTCAGGATCAGCCCAGCAGCTGCCGCCCAGGATGGCGCCGATGCTGGTCAGGTGGCGAAGGTATGCGTTCACGCCTTCGGTCACGTCCTGGATGTAGGTTTTCGTGATGTTGCGATCCACGGCCCACAGGTGCGCGCGCAGAAGGCTGTCGTTGATGATGTCGGCGGTGCGGCGAACGGACAGGAAAATCCACTTCGGATCACTCGACAGGGTGCGGTTGCCCCACAGGCGATAGCCGTCCTGGCGGATGATGGTGGCGATGGCCTGTTCGTTCAGAAGGTTCGCGCGGGCATCAGCATCGCCCAGCGTGAAGTCCACAGGGCGCACGGTGCCGATGATGCCATTGATGTTCTGGTTCGAAGGCGACCACCAGAAGCCGCGCTCGTTGTCCGACTTGGCGATCAAGCCAGCGACACAGGGCGAAGCCGGCGCCTGGACGATTTCGCCAGTGCTGTCGGTTTTCAGAACCCAGGGATCGCACACATACACGCGCGGGCTGCCGAAATCGTTCGAATAAGCCACGGCGGCTTCGTCGTTCGTGTTCGGGCCGTCTGCGATGATCACGGCGCGCAGGCGTTCTGCCAGGCCGACCATTTCGGAAACCACAGGGTTCGCCAGTTGCTGGTTCGCGTTGTTCGGATCGGCCGGACGCTGGTGCGTGAAGCCGGGCGCCAGAAGAATGCGCGGAACCACACCTAGGCGGCTTTCAGCGCCCAGGAAAGCATGCACGCCTTCGTAATTGCCATTCGAAGCATTCACGCCACCGATGATGTTCGCCATGGTCGCGTTTTCGTTCGCGCCCTTTTCGACACGCACCACCACGATCACAGCGCCAGCCTGGTCGAAGATGCTGTCCACAGCATCGGGTAGGGTGCCCTTGTCGGCGCCAGTGCCGGCCAGAAGTTTCGCGGCTTCGCGGCGGCTGCCGGCGATCATCACAGGCGTGTTCAGCGGGAAGGCGGTGGCGTCAGCCTGCGGCGCGGTGCCGATCAGGCCAATGACAGAAGAACGCACCGTCTGGATCGGGCGCGGGCCAGCGTCGATTTCTAGGACTTCGACGCCGTGAAGGAAGGTTTCAGACATTTGGTGTGATCCTCAAAATGAATTCATGAATTCGGAATCCGTAGCCTGCAGTGTGCCTGGTTCTGCGCCCCGGTTTCCTCTTGTGGATTTTCCGGCGAAAAAAGGCCGCCCATCGTGCAGGCGGCAAACAGGCGTCCAGGCATAAAGATCAGGCGGCGGGCGCGTCAGGGTAGCGCGCTTTGATTTCTGCAATTTTGGCCAGCCATTCGGCCTTCGTGGCTTCGTCGCGTTGCCACTTGAAGAACAGCGGATCGGCTTCGTCGCGGTAGGCTTGCGCACGCATGATTTCAGCGGGCGCGGGCTTCGGACCGGGTTCGGGTTCAGGCACAGGAATGTTTTCGAACACGAAGCCCTTGCCGGTATATTTTGCGCGCGTGCCAGGTTTCACGGTAGGCGGCGCTTCATCGATGGCGCCGGCTGGCATCAGGAACGTGCCAGGTTCCAGCGGCGATTCATCCGCGACCACGGCGGCCACGAAATAGCCGTCCTGATCAAGTTGCGAAACGATTTTTTCGGACATTCTTTTCCCCTTAGAACTTGATGCAAGCCAGCAATGCTACGTTGCGCGGGCGCGTTTCGTTGCCGAAGCGCGGCGCGTCGTAACCGGCCAGCTGGATCGGTTGCTTCGCGTAGTTGGACATGATGCCGGACAGGTTTGTGGTGTTCAGCGTGGTGTTCAGGCTGCCACCGAATGCGCCGGTGTTTTCATAATGAAGTTCGTGGCCATGCGCCTGGAACTGATCCATCTGTTCGCTGCCGAACGTGCGGCCGGCATCGATCCCACGGCCATCATCCCAGCCGCGCAAGAATTGGCCGCGCAGGTCCGGCAGGTTGAAAGTGTTCACGCCGTCGCCGCTGCCGAAGATGGTGCCGATGGCGGCGAACAGGTCGGCATAAGTGGTGCGCGAAACAGCTGCGCCGTTCGCCTTCAGGTAACCGGTGGGCGCGGTGTTGCGCGCCGCATAGATCACCGTGCCAGCAGGCACCACACCAGTCAGTTCACCACGCACGAAAGCCGTGGTGGCCACCTGGGTGGAATTGTTGCCAGCTGCGGGCGTGGGCGCCGTGGGCGTTCCAGTGAATGCAGGCGATGCAAGCGGTGCGCGCGTCGTGTCGGTCGGGTGGCGGTGATCTTCACGCGCCAGCTTTGTGGATGTTCCCACTGCAGCAGTGCCAGCCATCAGCGGCGAAGCGGTCGCCAGGCTGCCGGCGATGTCTGCGGCGATTTCGGCATTCACGAAAGCAGTGGTGGCCAGCTGCGTGGTGTTTGTGCCTTGCGCAGCAGTTGGCGCGGTCGGTGTTCCAGTGAACGCGGGCGATGCCTTCGGTGCATAAGCTGCTTCGATGGCATCCACGTGGTCCTTCAGGTATTTCGTGCGGTTCGCCAGGCTTTTCAGCGGCGCGTTCGTAATGCCAGAAGGGCCGCCGATCACCGGATCGGTGGTTTCGATCTGATAAACACCAGCATCGAAGGTGGAAGATTCGGGAAGATTCGCCATGGTTTAAGCCACTCCGTGATTAAATGCGCCATTGTAGAAAATCGCGCCGTCATAAAGATTCGATGCTTCTGTGAAAATCAGTTCGATCAGGTGACAGCGCGCGGGCGCCACGCTGTCCAGCAGGCGGCGCACTTGGTCCGCTTGCGCGTTGCTGATCGGCCGCGTCAGCACGAAACGGTAACGTGCCCACTCGGTCGCATCGCCGTAAGTGATGAAGCCATTGTGCAGCCGCACGCCGTTGTAAAAATTATTCGAATTTCCTTCGATCAGTTGGCTGTCGCCATATCCGGCCGCAGAAATTGCGCGCTTGATTGACCACACGCTGCCTTTGCGGCGCTGGATCATCACCGCGTCCCTGATCGTGTTGCGCTTTGCTTCTTCCGACCATCCAGAATCCCATTCATCGACGCCGAAAGCCCAGGCAAGCCAGGGCAGCAGCGATGCAGGGCAGGTGTCAGGGTTCCACACGTCGCGCAGCGGCGTGGGCACGTCACCCAGGCGCGCAGTTGCGCCGTCCAGCGCACGTTCCTGCGCTGTCGCGTTCAGCGGCAGCAGGGTGTCACTCACCGATGCCCCCGATGGTCACCGCGATGCTGGTGCACCAGGGCGCCTGATTCCAAGTGTTCACGATGTCGGCAGCCGGCGAAGTCAGTGTGACGTTTTGCACGCCAGGCTGGTGAAGCGCGGCAAAAACACCGGATCGCGTGATGTCGCGGCCCAGGCGATGCTGTTCTGCTGCGTAGGCTTCGGCAGCTGCTTGCGCTGCTGCCAGAACTTCAGCCTGGCCAGCGCCAGGGAACAGAACCAGGCTGGCCGTGATCTGATAGTTCACAATTTGCGCGGACGTGATGGCCACCGTGTCGCACAGCGGCCGCACCACCTCGGCATTCAGTGCTTCGGTGACTGCTGCGATGGTCGTGGCCGGCGCAGAACCGGTGCCAGTGCGCGAAAGCACCGCCACGTTCACCGTGCCAGGCGTCAGGCTTGTGACGGACACATCCTTGCAGTCGCCGCTGGCGCTTAGTGCGTGGAAAATATAGCTGCCCTTGCTGCCGGCCGTGGTGTAGCCTTCCAGGGACAGCAGGATGCGCACGCGGAAGTCATCGTCGGATTCGAAAACGGCTTCAGTGGGTGGGATGGTGGTGTCATCGGCCGGCGTGATCAGCAGGCGCGCCACATCGTAGTTCGCGGCGATCTGGTCCAGATCGGCGCCCTGTGCATAGGCCACCATCACAGCCTTCGCGGCATCGTTCACGCGCTGGCGGATCAGCAGTTCGCGGTAGGCTGCGACTTCCAGGATTTTGTAAGCCGGATCGGATTCAACGATGGCGGTGAATGCGGGATCGCGCGCGCGAAGATCGGCCAGCATCGCGGCCAGGATGCTTTCGAAATCCAGCGTTTCCACCACGTTCGGCGGTGCAAGCTGGGACAGGTCCACTTTCGTGTATGCGCTGGCCATTTATTTCACTTCGATTCCGTCAAGTGTGATCACCTGGCCGTCCGGCAGATATTCGCCGGTCACGTCCAGGGTCACCGCGCCAGGTTCGGCGCTGGATGCGACCACCTTCTGCAGCTTGAAGCGCGGTTCCCAGCGCCCGATGGCTTCAGCGGTCGCCGCGTAGATTTCCAGCAGCGTGGAACGGTTGATGGGCGCGTCGATCAGCGAAAAAATGCGGCTGCCGTAGTCGCGCCGCATCACACGGCTGCCGATGGGCGTCGTGAGAATGTCGCGGATGCTTTGCCGCAAGTGATCGATGCCGCCCAGCGTTTTGCCGGTGGCTGCGCCTATTCCGTCCATGGCGGGAATCTTGCCCCGCCATGCCGGTTCGTTCCTCTTGTGGTTTTTCCTTCAGATCAGGACGGCGCGCCTGTCGTTCCGCTGCCGGACTGCACGCCGGTGTGGGTGTGTGTGCTGCCGATGTTTTTGCCGTTGTGCGTCAGGTTGCTGCCCACGATGTTCACGTTTCCGTTTATCGTCGCGGCCGCGCCGCTGGCGGTGCTGCCGTTCATGCCGCCTTTGTAGGTCAGCAGGCCGTCCACCGTCAGGTTTCCAGTGCAAAAGGTGTCCGGCGTGTTCAGCGTCACCTTCGTGGCGGCGTTCACGGTGGCTTCTTTGCAGTTCACGATCACCTTCGCGGCGCCGGCCACATCGATCTGCAGCGTATTGCTGGCGCTGTTGTAGTTCACCGTGGTGCCGTCCGGGAACGTCACGTGTTCGGCGTCCTTCGTGCTGGCTGGCGCCGGGTGCGCGTCCTGGTAGATCGACGGCAGGGCCACCGCCTGGGCGGCGTCACCGTAAGGCGAAAGCACCACCACCTGTTCACCAGGACGTGGTGCCGACCAGTTGCGTGTTGCGCCTGCGCGCGAAGTCACCCAGGGCAGCCAGTCGGTGGACAGTCCGCCCACACGGACTTTCACGCGGGCGTTCGCTTCGTCCAGTTCGGACACCACGCCCATCCTGATCATGTTCGCCAGGATGCGTTCGGTTTCGGATTGTGCCCAGGCGTCGTTCATCCCACGGCCCCGCCTTCATAGTCTGCCGGTGGAATGACGGACTGGTAAGCACCTTCGTGTGCGCTGCCGATCTGCGGCACCCAGCTGAACATCGGCTGGCCCGGTGTCACGCCTTCGTCGCGCCAGATACCTTCACCCAGGTGGATCACCTGCTGCCACTCGACACGCCAGCATTCGAACTGATCCAGTTCCGGGTCGAAATCGTCCTGGTAGGCGCCTATCACGTCAGCCGGCCCGATAGGGCAGCCCCATCGCTGCAGGCGGGCGAATGCGGCGAACGCTGCGGCCAGCTTTCGCACTTCCAGCTTCGGGTTCTTGGCGCCCTGGCGGAAGCCGATCACGAACCTGGCTTCGAAACGGGCATTCACTGCCAGCTGTTCGGTTCCAGGGTCGATTTCCATCGCCGCGTCCATTTCGGTCATTTCGACCAGGCACGCGGGCGTCGGCAGGTTTTTGCGGTCCAGCCGATAGGCTTCGACGGTTTTCAGATCAGGGAACTGCGCGCGGATCGCATCCACGATGCCGGCGTGCACCTGGTCCAGTGTCACTTCTGTGTTTGCGTTCGCCATTGCAATTCATGCTCAAAGGTTTTGAAAAATCGCGCTTCGAATTCGGCGGTGCCGACCAGCTGATCTTCGATGTAGGTGTTCGCTTTTTCTTCGATGTCAGCGCGCTGCTTATCGATGGGCAGGCGGGCTTTACCGCGCCTCTTGAAAACCTGGCGGTTTCCGTTCTGGCCGTTGGCGATGAACGCGGACTGCACGAAGCGGCCGCCATAGGCGCGCACGCCAGCCCTGCCTTGCCGCGCCTGCAGATAGATCAGCGCGATGGGGTCCAGGCCATACCACACGGTAATTTCCGAACCACCGGCGCGGCGCTGCAGCCGGAAGGATTTCAGGCGGCGGCGGATCACCTTCTGCTGAATGGTCAGCTTCTGCGACAGCCCTTTCACGGACTTCGCACGAAGCCAGCCAGCCATTTTCACCAGGGTGGTGTTCAGTGCCTTCTGTGCCTGCTGTTCGGTCGCAGCCAGGTCCAGAATGACGCCCTGCAGGTCTTTCGCGTCGATGTCCAGGTTCACCAGGGACATGATCAGCGCCCCTGTGCAGCCATTTCCAGCAGCGCCATGCCGGTGCCGTCCGGCTGTGCGCCGGTCATCACGTCATAAACGCGGCCATCGATGTCCACCAGGTCGCCACGCTTCACGCCGATCACATCGGCTTCCTTGCACAGCAGGCGCGGCCGGGTGGTGTCGATTTCGTATTCGCCCAGCTGCGCGTTTAGGTAAGGATCATCGAAGATTCCGCGCACGGTCCTGGTGCCGCCGTCCTGCAGGCGGACGGTCGCCACGGTGGCGAATTCGTCATCGCGCAGGAAGGCGTCCAGGTCATCCCAGGCGGGCTTCGGCATCACTTGCCCTTGCGGTTACGCTTCGGTGCTTCGGCGGGCTGTTCTGCAGCTGCTTCAGGTTCACCAGGCTGTTCGGCTGCCGGCTCGGGCTGCGGCTCGGGCTGCTTTTCGACAGGCTCCGGCGCGTCCGTTGCGGTCGCCAGGACGGCCTTGCCACGGTGCAGCATGTCCTTCGCTTCGGCATGCGTGACTTCGATCATTTCGCCAGGCTTTGCGATCTGGCCGCCCACGATCATCGCGGACGTGACTTTCAGGATGATGGATTCGCTCATTCATGTTCCCTTCGTGAAAAAGGGGCCGCCGAAGCGGCGGCCCCCGGTCAGGCGTCAGCCCCGGCGATTAGTCCGGGCGGCCGACACAGAAGGACTGCGTGCGGCGCAGGGCGAAGTCCACGTCCTGGAACACCACCACGCGCAGGCGGCCTTTCTTGCTGTTGCTGTAAGGATCGACCAGGAGTTCCAAGCCGCCCCACATCGCCACCAGAAGGTCCGCGAAGTTGCCCATGAACACGTCGCCAGTGTTGATCTGGTTCGTGACTTCGGTGCGGTAGCCGTTCACGGTGTTGCCGGGTTCCCAGATGGTGCCCGAACCATTGACGCCCGGGAACTTCAGGGTGGTTTTGCCGTGGCCACGGAAGGCCGCATTGCCGACATAGGCCATGCTGGAAACGTCAGCGTTTTGCAGCGCGACTTCGGTTTCCATCTGGACCAGTTCAGCAAAGGTCGGCTGCGCACCGGCGAAGGTGACAGCGTTCACGCCGGACTGGTTTGCGATGCCCAAGGGCTGGTGGTCGCTGCCGCTGCCGTAGTAGCCGGCGCGGTCGATGGTCAGGGCCAGGGCTTTCGCCAGGTCGGCACGGACCAGGGCTTCCACGTCCACGCTGGACTGCACCATCAGCTTGCGGGTGATTTCGCTGAAAGCGGCCACAGTCTTAGGCGTCAGCGAAAGCTGGCCCAGTTCCAGGTTGCTTTCGGTGGCGTCGGCATCTTCCCCGATCCAGTAGCCCTGTGCAGCGGCGACTTGCTTCGGAATGTCGATGTTTCCGACCAGGCCACCCATCACAGTGCCCAGCTGCATGATGGTCGCGCGGTTGCGCAGAATGTCGATGAACGATTCAGCCATCAGGGTGGTGGCGATGCCATAACCACCGGTGTCGCCGGCAGCGGTGCCAGTCTTGCCGGTGTTCAGGGCGCGGGTCAGCACGTCCACAGGAATCACGAACTTGTCGCTGTCCTTGCCCAGCTTGTCAGCGGCGGCGCGGCTGGCTTCGAATTCGAAAGCGGCATCCTTTTGGGCGCGGCTGTCGGTGGGTTCAGCCAGGGCGCGGATCACCTTCATGAAGCTGAACGAACGGGCTTCTTTGTCGGAAAGGCCGACAGTGGCATCGTTCATCTGCTCGGCCAGCGGGCGCTGGATTTTGCCATTCACGTGGTCCAGAAGCTGGCGCTGGAAAGCGGCGACATCCATGCCTTCTTTCACGGCATCGCGTGCAAGTTCGGCAGCGCCGTATTTCTCGCCCATTTCCAGGATGGAACGGGTGCGGGCGCGCTCGGCATCGGTGGCCTTGCGCAGTTCGGTGGCGTTGTCCACCTGGGAAATTTCTTTGGTTTCCATGATTTCGGGTTCCTTGAAGTTTTCAGGATTGTTCAGTGGTGCGTTGCGGGTTTCCTCTTGTGGGCTTTCCAGCTTCCGGCCAATGCCGACAGAAACATCGGCAGGGACAGCCACAATCGAGATTTCGAAGGGTTCCCAGGAAGTGATCGTCCACACATCCATGCCATCGCGTTCTTCCGTCAGCTTCGCGTCGTGCACGATGTAGCCGACAGACACGTGGCGGCGGATGCCGTCCTTCACGTCCTGGAAGATTTCCTCGGCAAGTGCGCTTTTTCCGAAGCGCACCACGGCCCGCCCCCGGCGATCCGCGTCGATGGAAACACTTTCGACCACGCCGATTTGATCGTCGCAGTCATGTTCAAGCAAAAGCGGCGCGCCGTCTTTCAGCCGGGTAAGAACCACGGCAGCAGGGTCGTGGCTCAGAACTTCCAAGCCATACCACCGGGACACTTCCACTTCGCTGGAAAATGCCAGTTCGACGGTGCGCTTTTCTTCATTGATGGCGCCGACTTCAGCGGCCCGAAATGCTCGGGCGCCGTCGCGTGCGCGAATTTGTTCGATGGTCGTTTTCATGCCAGAAATTGCAGCTTGTAGATGGTGGAAAGGTATGCGCCGACTGCTTCATCGATCAGGTTCTGGATCGCAGTTTCGTCGCGCGAAACGGCCACATAACGCTGGCTGGAAATCCATTCGACGTGTGCGCGCAAAGTGTCGATGATTGGCGCGTCGGGGTTGCCGGTCAGCATCGGAACGGACAGCAGAACACCGAAGCGGCCCTGGTAGGCTTCCGCGATGGCGTCGGCACGGTCACCGATGGCGCCATAAAAATCACCCAGCGCCACATGCTGCGCGAAGCTGCGCGTCTGCAGGTGGGCACGGTGCGCAAGTTCGCGCGCCAGAAACAGGTGGGCGATCAGATTTTCCATGATGGGCATGGTGCGCCCATCACGGTCTGGTTTCCTCTTGTGGGTTTTCCGTTTTACTGTGCCGAAACCCAGGTGCGCGTGGCTTCATCCCAGCGATAAATCCCACCATCCTGCGGATATTCGACAGGTGGCTGCCAGGTGCAGCTTTCTTCATCCAGCAGCCAGGACGGAAACGGCTGCGGCGGAATAAACGCATCGCGCTGCCGGTCATACGTGAAGCCGATGCCGGCGAAGTTCTTCCGAAGCGCAATTCCACCATCAGGCTGGCCGTTCGGTCCGTAATGAATGCCCGCGTGGGTGTTATAGCTGGTCTGAATCCATTCGCCTGGTGATGTGTCCACGAACGTTTCGAAGAATTCAGGTTCCGCCACGATCACCTGGCGGACAATGCCATCCGATACTTTTGCAAAATGTGCCACGCTGCCCCCTTATGCGGTGAATGTGCCGGAAGTGGTGAAGGTGTGCACGGTGTATGCGCCCACCTGGGTGACAGTGCCACCGCTGCCGCGTTGCCCGCCGATGTAGCGGATCACCACAATGCCGGACGCGCCGGATGTTGCGAATTCGCCGGACACGGGACGGCCGCCGCGCCCACCGAAACCGGTGTTTGTGCCGCCCCCTGTGCCCGCAGGATTGCCATCGCCGCCGCGCGCGTAAGTCACAGCGGAACCGGTGATGCTGTTCGATGTGCCAGAACCACCGGTGGTTACACTGGCGCCCGCGCTTGATGCGCCGCCGCCGCCAGCACCCTGGCCGCCTGCGCCATAGGTGCCCCCGGCGTTGCCCTGTCCGGCCGTTCCCGATCCGCCGCTGGTCGCGTTCAGCGATCCACCGCCGCCAGAACCACCGGACCCACCGATGGCGCCGCCCGATCCGCCATATCCGCCACCGATGGCGGTGGCCAGTGATCCCAGGACCGAATTGCCGCCGTTCGATCCGGCTGCGTTCGTTGAATTCGTGAATGCGCCGCCAGCGCCGACAGTCACACCCAGGCTTTGCCCGGTCTGGACGCGCGCAGTGCCTGCCAGATAGCCGCCAGCGCCGCCGCCGCCGCCATAGTGCGAACCGGATGCACCGGAACCACCACCGCCGCCGCCAGCGACCACCAGGTATTCGATTTCGTAGTAATCGGACGCTTCAGAGAACGGCACCCAGGTGCTGCTGCTGGCGTTCCACCATTCCGGCATTCCGGTGGTGCTGTTCATCCTGAACATGCCCTGGGCGGGCGTTGCAGGGCGCTGCGCTGTGGTGCCCACCGGCATGCGTGCTGCGCTGGTGTCTGCAGCCATCGCGGTGTTCACGTCAGTGCTGTTTAGCGTCACGGCGCCAGTGCGCGTGTTGAAGCTGGAAACGCCGGACGCTGCCGCAGTCAGATCGACAATGCTTTCAGTTCCACTGACGCTTTTTTTCATGAACAGCTTGCCATCGGTGGTGTTGATGGCCAGTTCACCCAGCGCCAGCTGCGCGGTGGTCGGGACTTTGCCCGCCACCGCCGACTGTTTCAATTTCACAGTGTTCGCCATAAACATGGACCCTTAAAAATCGCCAAAACTGGCCGGGTTAAAAAATCAGAATGTGCCGCCGTCGATTGTCACACCGTCGAAAGTGGTCAGGTTCGTGATGCTGCCGCCAGTGATGGCGACACCGCTGGCCGCTTGCGTGGCCATCGTGCCCAGGCCCAGCGTGCTGCGCGCGGCAGCAGCGTCTGCATCATCCAGCAGCGTGCGGATGAAAGCCGACAGCGTGGTAAGCGCAGCAGCCGCAGCGCCGGTGAAATAGGGCAGCTGATCTGCGGCCGGCGTCAGTGCGCCCAGGGCTGCAGCAGCAGCCGACAGGCTCACAGTCGGGTTTCCAGAAACACCGTCACCGTTCGACACCGAAATGCCACTGCCAGAAGCCGCCAGGGTGCGGCCGGCCACTGTGCCGGCGCCGGTGCGGACGATCAGGCCACTGGTTGCAAGGTTGTGCAGTGCCAGCGCCTGGCCGGTCAGCTGAATGTCATCAGCGTTCACCTGGATGCCAGTGCCTGCGCCCACGTCCAACTGGTTGCCGGTCTTGGTCAGGCCAGCGCCGGCCGTGATCTGGCCCGCGCCGCTGAACTGCACGAAAGTCACGGCGGTTGCGCCGACAGTGCCGCCCGGGTCCACGGTGCACAGGAAGCCGTTGTCAGCGTTCGTTGTGCCCTGTTCCACGAACACGTAAGCGGAAACCAGTTCTGCCCAGGTGTCGGCGTCGGAAGCGCGCGACCAGGCGCCGCTTGCCACCACATAGATGCCATTTTGCGCGGCGGTGGACTGGTCCTTCACCAGAACACGGTCGCCAGCGACCAGCGCCACACCGTCGATGGTCATCGTGCCCGAAAGGCTGGCGATGTTCGCCGTGGTGGCCGCGCGCACGGACTGTTTCGGGTCCAGCCCCTGGGCCACGCTGTCCACGTAGTTCTTCGTGGCCGCGTCCTGGGCATTCACCGGGTCCGCCACGTTCGTCAGCTTGAAGCCGCCATTCGAAACGTCGCCAGTCGGTGCAGAAAGGTCGCTGCGGGATGCCTGGGCGCCAGAAGTGGCGCGGCCGTAGGCGTCCACGGTCAGCTTCGTGAACGTGCCAGCAGTCACGCCACTGGTGGACAGGTCGATGGTGGGGTTTCCACTCACGCCGTCGCCATTCGTGACGCTCACGCGGCCCGAAGTGCCTGCCACACTGCGCGCTGCAGCAGTGCCTGCACCGGTTCGGGCGATGATGCCGTTCGTGGACAGGCCGGCGATGGCTGTCAGGTCATCGTCTTTCGCCTGGAATGCGCCAGGGCCGCCGATGGCCAGCACCTGGGTGGCAGTGCCACCGGCGCCGCCTGTGCCTTTGCCGTAATACAGGACATCATCCTGTTCGTTGAATGCCAGTTCGGCGTTCTGCAGCGCGGAAGGCGCGCCAGCAGCGCCGCCAGCGGCGCGTCGTTTGATGCGGACAGTGTTTGCCATTTAGAAGTTTCCCCCATCGGTCAGATCGGTTTGATCGCGGTTCGTAAAAACAGCCCCGTTGAACGAAATCACGTCACCCATTTTCGGATTCGTGACGTTCACAGGGATGCCATCCAGGCCGTTGCCGTATGCCGGCCGAACCACGTTGATGGCGTCGGAAGAATCGCGCCCCACAATGACGCGCGAAGCGGTCTGATCCGACACGATCACCACCGTGTCAGGTGCACCGCCATTCACATGAACCTGGGATGCCCCAGGTTCGGAAACGATGATGGTCTGATCGCTCACTTCGTAACCTCGGGCACGAAAAGCACAGAACCCTGGATCAGCCGCGTGACCACGCCAGCGGCGTCGATCATTTCGACATCGAACACCATCTGCGCGGCCTGCTTTCCATCGATCCAGGCCAGTTTCGCCGGGTTGATCACGGCGGCAGCGGACACAGCTGCAGGCAAGTGCAGCGTGATCACGCCATCAGCGGCCGCCAGGGTGATGCGGCCGTTTTCAGTAGTCAGTTCGAACAGCTTCGACTTGCTGGCGAACGTTTCACGCACCTGCATGCGTGCGGTGTAGCCGGATAAATTAACCGGCGCGCCTTCCGCGTCCTTCCAGGTCATAACCAGGCGCCAGTCCGCGCCCTGTTCGATGATGATGTCGTAAATTCCGGCAGCCATTATTCCGTCCCCTTCGGCTGCATTGCCTGCGCCTGGACGGTGGCCTGCAGGTTTTTGTCCAGAATGGCGGCCTTGATGAAATCGTCCGGGATGCCGGCGCTTCGCATTTCTTCGATGTCGCTGGCGATTTCGCGCCACACATCAGAAGGATCGCGCCCCTGTTCGCGGATGATCTGGCCAGGCGACAGCAGCAGATTGTTTTTTGCCACCACAGCGGCATCGACATCGGCGCGCGGGTCGATCCACGCCCAGCGGCGCGGCTGCCAGGACACCATGCTGTAACGGTCGATCCGTTCAGCCTTCAGCGGGCGGCCTTTCACAGTGATGTGGCCACCCAGCAATGCGCGCGGCAGCCATGCTTCGAACACCGGCTGGATCAGGGCTTCGATCAGCCATTCCTGCATTTCTTTCCAGTGTTCGCGTTCGTCCAGCGTGCCCTGGCGAATGGAACTGAAGTTCACGTGTTCCAGATCGTTGGCCAGGTTGTTGTAAAGCACGCCGAAACCAGCAGCGATTCCGCGCAGCATTGCTTTGTTGAACGTGGCGAATTCACCGCTGGGATATTGCGGATTCCATTCGTGCAGTTCGGCGCCTTCCGGCAGCACCGGAAATTCGCCTGGTTCAGCGTTCATTTCGAACGTTTCAAGTTCTTCATCATCCAGATCAGGGCCACGGCCTTCCTTCCACTGGATCACGCCCATTTTGCTGGCGCCGATGCGCGCGTTCACGATGGCGGCGTTTTCGAAGCCGACCAGCTGCTTCATGCGGAACAGGCCGGTGGCCATCCAGGGCAGGCCGCGCTTCTGGCCGACCATATCCGGCACGAAGCCGTGGATGATTTCTTCAGCCGGGATGCGGTGATAGTGCAGGCCGGCATAGCTGTAATTGTAAAAGGCGTCGGATTCCTTCGCCACGGTGAAGTGGTAGGCGACAGGCTTGCCGTATTTGTTGAATTCGATGCCGGCGCGAATGAAACGGCCGTCCGGCAGATCATACTGATCGAACTGCGGGTGGCAGCGTTGCGGGTCCAGCACCTGCAGCGCGAAACCGAACGGGCCAGCATCGGCGCCGAAGATTTTGCGCAGCATGAATTCGCCGTCCTTTGCTGCCGACACCACAGCGCCGGCCTGAATCGAACGCCAGGACTGCACGCCAGCCACATCGCAGTGGTTCCGGTGGCCCCATTTCGTCCATGCGGATTCGATGGCCTGGTTCGCCAGGGTGTCCAGCTTGCCCGCATCGTCGCGGCTTTGCGCCTGCATCATCACGCCCTTCGGGCCGACGATGTTCTGGCGGCACATGCGAATGAACGCACGCGCGTAATCATTATTCACCGCCTGTTCTCGGGCGCGCGCCACCAGCACACGCTGGTGCATGCGGATCAGCCATTCAGCGGTGACAGGATGCGCCAGCCAGTCGCCAGTCAGTCGGTCCTGTTTCGACGCATCGAACATGCGCATGGCAGCGCGCACCGGCGCCCACTTCGGCTTCGGTGCACTTGCGCCAGCCTCTGCGGGCTGGCTTCGCTTGAAAATGTCAAGAATGGCCACTTAGCGGAACCTCACGCGCACGGCCTGATCGAACAGGCCGCCTTTGCGGGCCTGGTTCATCCGGCGCAGTTCGGAACGGTAGCGGTCGCGCAGCACCAGCAGGTCAGGGATGGGCGTGCGCCACAGTTCGCGGTTGTTGATGGTGTAGCGTTCCTGGTCGATGGTCGCGCGGCGTTCGATCACCGCTTCGATGGCGTCCAGGACGCGCCGAACGTGGTCGCGTCCGTCATGGCCGCTTTCCATGGCAGCCAGGTCGGGCTTGATCGTCATCTGGCCGGCTTCGACTTCGGCCACCGTGCCATCGGCACGGGTCGCGCGAATGCTGAACCAGTAGTCGCCAGGTTCCCAGGTCGCGGTTTCAGTCGCTGGCACCAGGAAACGGTGGGCCGTGCCGACAGCTTCCGCCTGCAGATCGACAGCGGACGGTCCGCGCAGCGCCGCCGACAGTTGCCATTCCGGTGCCGGGTGGGCTGTCAGGGTCGCTGCGCGGTCAAAAGTCAGTCCTGCTGAAATGCTCGACGGAAAAATGCCGTTCACGATTGCCTTCACCAATTATGAACCCAGCCCCCGCGTTTCCGCTTCAGGGCGCTGGATCGTTTAATGCGCACAGTTTCCGCGACAGTCGCCGGGCTTTCCTCTTGTGGTTTTTCCTCGGGCACTGGCTCGGGCGCTGGTTCGGGCTTTTTCGCCTTCCATTTCGTCCGTTTCAGTTCTTCTTCTGCCGACTTCGGCATCATCAGCCGTTCGGCTGCACGTCGCATGCTGGGGTTCGCAATTTTCAGCGCCGCCAGCGCATACACGCGACAGTCCAGGGCTTCGTTTCGCGGCCTGGTCTGGTGCCATTCGCGCACAGGAAAACCCTTCACGTAGCGCGTCACCAGTTTTTCGGCCGTCAGCTGCTGATACCAGTCCGCGCCGCGATCATTCGGCACGTGGCAGTAACCCGCGCCGGGTTTTTCGACGGCCAGGCGGCGCATCACCGTCAGTTTTGCTTCATCGGTGCCGACCAGGAACAGGTCCACCTTGCGCGCATTCTTGCCGGACTGCTTCCTGCTGGGCGCTGCCACAATGGGCCGGCCCCATCCGGCCACGCCCTTGATGCCGAAAATGCGCCGGCCGGTCTTTCCGCGCAGCCATTCGTAGGCCGCCTGGGTGTTGCCACCAGTGCCACCAGTGTCCACGCACGCCGCCAGGATGGGCAGCTGGGCGCCGCTTTCGTGCAGCCAGGTGCTGGACAGCACTTCTTCCAGTTCTTCCCACACGTCGCCCTGCAGTGGGTCGCCCCACAGCACCAGGTAATCGACGGACCAGGATTCTTCACCGTGGCCCCAGGCCACAATTTCCACTTCCAGGCGGTCCTGCTGCATGTCCACGCCGGCCGTCAGCACCAGGCCACCGGCTGGAACCTGCGCCGTCCATTCTTCGGCCCTGGTCATCAGGCTGTCGGGGTCCGCCTGTTCGCCGCGTTCTTCGAAGGTTTCGGCCAGCGACACGTTCGTGAATGTCTGCAGGTCATCGGTGGCGATTTTGTCCAGGTAGGACTGCACGATGTCCTTCAGCCTGCGGAACGTCGAATAAAGTTCGTTCAGGTGGTAGCTGGCATGGCCACGGAACGGCTTTGCGCCCTTCCATCCTGCGCCGACTTGTTCGGCGTTGCGGATCGCGGCGATGCGTTCGCCATCGTCCCACAGCGCGCCGCAGCCCTGGCACGCATAGCGCGCCGTTTCGGGCTGCTGTTCTTCGCCTGGTTCATCCTTTCCGGCCCACGTCACATTCGACCAGTTCAGCGCCTGGTGTTCGCCGCAGTGCGGGCAGGCGACATAAAAGCGGCGCTGGTCGCCGGCTTCGAACGCCTTTTCGATGTAGCTTTCACCCTTCACGGTGGGCGTGCTGATTTCGACCAGGAAACGCTGGTCCCCGAAGGTGGCCGCACGCTGCCACAGCAGGCCGACCGGGTGGCCTTCCTCGGTGACTTCGTAGCCGTCCACTTCGTCGCACACGATCACTGGCGCAGATCGGCCGCGCATCGTTTTCGGGCTGCCGGACCAGGCGAACATCAGGAAGCCGCCCGGGTAGGATTTCATTTTCTGGTTGTTCACGCCTTCGCGGCCGCGCGGCTTTGCGATCAGCCGGCGCAGCTGCTGGTTCGCGTCCACCAGCGGATTGAATTTCGTTTCCAGCCAGGTCTGCAGGTCGGCCTGGCTGGGCTGCATCATCATCTGGCTGCGCGGCAGCATTTCGATGCAGTAACCCTGCACGCACAGCGCCAGCAGTGTTTTGCCCACCTGGGCGCCCCACATCAGCGTGATGCGGTAGCAGTCGGGGTTCACCAGCATGTCCATGGGTTCGCGCTGGTAAGGCGCATTCGCCAGGCGATAGGGGCCAGGCACCGCGTTCCCTTCCGGGATGCGGACAGCCATTTCGGCCCACTCGCTGGGTTTCAGGTCGGGCGGCGGTGCAAGATGGCGGGCTGCCGACCTGTTGATGATTTCGGCAATGCCCCGCGCATTGCTGAAATGCTGCAGGTCCATCATCCGCCCGGGCTGCCTTTCAGCATGTCGGCCGAAACGATGATGCGGCCCACTTCGCCGTGATCGGCGTGGTAGGTGATCACCTTCGCATCACGCCCGGACATCCAGCCGCCACGGCTTGCGTGGCTGTCGGGTGCCGCCAGGGTGCGGTGCTGTTCGATGTGCATCGTGTTCGTTTCGCGCAGCACATTGTGGTGCAGGTGCCCGGTGTGTGCGTAGCTGTGCTGGGTGCGGCCGAACACGTCGCGGAACTTTGCGATCAGCGTCGTTTCCAGCGTGTCCAGTTTCCGCTTGTGGCCATGGTGGAAGAACAGCGAAGTGCTGCCGTGTTCGATGCAGTAATAAGGATCAGGCCGCACGTTCACCGTGATGCGCGGTTCGTCGGCATACAGTGCCGCGAAAAGTTCGCGCAGCCAGGCGCTGCTGGCGATGTCGTGGTTCCCTTCGGCCATCAGCAAGTGCACGTGTTCATGCTTCTGCAGCAGCATCGATGTGACGCGGCGGATCACCGCGATGGCCACACGGATCACTTTCTGGAACCTGGTGTCGGCATCCAGTAGGTGGCCGCTGGTCGGCGTGATCGCGGCCAGGCCATCGAAGTGCATGAAGTCACCCAGCTGCGCGAACACACCCACACGCGCGTCGGGCGCCTGGGCAATGGCTGCACCGAACCAGGACACCAGCATGTTTTCAGCGATTTCGGTGTCCCAATCAGCGCCGGTTTCTTCGCCCCAGGCTTTCGCGCCCAGGTGATAGTCGGTGATCACGTAGCAGTTCAGCAGCTGGTCCAGCGTGCGGGATGGGGCTGGCAGCGGATGTTCGGGCCTGATTTCGACGGACAGGGCCGCCACCGCTTCGCGCAGCAGCACGGCCTGGCGTTCCATGTCGATGTTTGTTTTCACCCACTGGCCGGTCGGCTTGCCGTCCTTGTTGTAGTAGGTGGACACGCCCTTCACGTTGAATCCATCCGGCACCGTGTGCGTCATGTCGTGCGCAGGCGCATAACCCTGGCGCGCGGCTTTCGCGCGCACGGCCTTGAATGATTTCCAGATATTCGCGGGATCGATGCCCAGGGCTTTGCCGGCCTTGTAATAGGTGCCGTGCGTCCAGTAGGCGTTCAGGCATTCGGCCTGGCGGTCAGTGGCGAATTCCAGCAGTTTTTCGTCGCGTGCATTCACTCTTGATCCTCGGTTTCTTCATCTTCCGCTTCTTCCGCTTCAGCCAGGTTCGCGGCGGCCAGGGCTTCCAGCACCTGGTCGATTTCGTGCAGCAGCACGGTTTTGAATTTTCGTTCGTCAGTTTCACCGATCAGCTGGGTGACTGTTCGGCCTGGCAGGTTGCGCATGCCGGCGCGCACCTGGGCGAACGCCTTCGACACCATGCGTTCGACCTGATCCAGCGGCGCCACCAGGCCGCGCGCTTTCGCCAGGTCCAGTTCGGCCTTGGCGGTTTCCGCTGCCAGCTTTCGGCGCTTCAGTTCGGTTTCATCGGCCTGCACGTCGCCAGTGGCTTCGGCCACCGCCTTGTCGCGCAGCCAGGCCATCACGTCCGCCGTGGAAAATTTCCACTCGCGGCCACGGCCACCACGTTCCAGGAACGGGCAGCCCTGGCGCACCCAGCCGTCCACGGTGGGCAGCGCCACACCGAACACATCGGCCAGGCCGGACCTGGTGACCTGCTGGCCCCTAGCTTTGGCCGCCGTCATAGGTTTTTGTAATCATAAGTTCGTTTTTCATAGCCCACCCACATGGGAAACGTCGCGGCCGCCTTGCGCCCGCAGTGGGTGGGGGGTCGGGAAGGACCCGAAAGCCGGGGCCATGCACCATCATGGTGCGCCCCCTGGGCCTTCTGACAGGCGCCGCGCCACGTCCGACAGGTCGCCGTGACGGCGCGCGCACGTGTGATAGGCATGAACCACATCGACGTGGTTCTGCAGCAGGGTGCCCAGCTTGCCGTCCTTCGCGTCGGGCAGGGCAGGGCATGGGATCAGCAGGGCTTCAGGGATGATCGGCCGCGCCTGGGGCTGCACCACGGTGGGCGCCGTTCCAGATGCGCAGGCCGTCAGCATCAAGGCTGCAGGCAGCCACATCAGGTTTCGCATGGATGTATTCCGTGACGGTGTTCGTGATCACGCGGAAAGCCGCGTCGGTTTTGGCCTGGGCAGTCAGATGCTGCCGTTCGGTTTCCATTGCGGCGCGTGCCTGCGCCTGGGCTTCTTCCAGGGCAGCAGCCAGGGCAGCAGCTGCAGCACGGTCGCGTTCAGCCAGCTGCGCTTCGTAGCGTGCCTGGCATTCGGTGGTGCCGATGGCCTTGCCCTGCAGGTAGGCCCAGCACACCACGGCCAGCATCACCGTGAATGCAGCGATGGCCGGCCAGTGCCGGCGCAGAATGTTAAGCAGCAGCGGCATTCGATTTCCCCAGGAACATGGCGCGTTCAGCTTCGCGGCGTCGTGTCAGGCCGGCCATCACCTGGCCGTTCGCACGGTTCCAGCGCAGCAGTTGATCGGCTGCGCCACGCTTGTCGCCGGCGTTCAGCTTCTTCAGCAGCGTGGAACCAGGCAGGCTTTCGGTGCCCAGGTTGTAGGCGAAGGACACCAGGGCATCGAATTCATGCTGGGCCAGCGGCACGGCCACATGGCGCAGCACGCCACGTTCGAAGCCGCCCAGCATGTTGCGCAGCATTTCGGTGGCGAAGGTTTCAGTGATGGGCGGATCGGTCAGCTGCACTTTGCGGCCGTCCGGGTAGAACGTCGCGCCGTAGCCGATTGTGGGAATGCCCGCTGGGCAGCGGTATGGTTTCGCGCGGAAGCCTTCGAACTGCTTCACCAGCGCGATGCCCGCTTCACTGGTTTGCATGTCGCATGCTCTTGATCTGGAAATTCAGCTGTTGAATTTCGGCCTTCAGTTCAGCGTTTTCGCTGCGCAGCTGGATCAGCTGATCCTGAAGTTCCTGCACCTTGCGGGAAAGGGTTTCGTTGATGCCGGCAAGGCGGTCCACTTCCTTGCGCAGCTGTTCGATGATGTCGGATTCGCCACCAGCGCGCTGGCTGGCCGCGTTTTCTTCGGCAAATTTGCGGAAGGTGAACCTGGCGAAAAACGCCATGATCAGCCCACCGATTCCGGTGGCACTGACAAGTTTCACCCACTCAGCGATGCTGTTTGTGGTTTCGTCCATTCTTGACAATCTCGGGCGCAGTATGTTGCCCGGGATTGTTGTCGTTCGCGGCCGTGAATTCCTCTTGTGGGTTTTCGCGCAGTAAATTCCGCACGTGTCGTTCAGACACGCCCATCAGATCGGCCACTGCGGTCGGTTTCATTCCACCGGCCAGGTGGCGCAAGATTTCACGATCACGAAACGCCCGATAGATTTCCTGGCAGTTCGCCGGCTGCAGGATTTCGCCGCCGAAAAAGTTCACCAGCTTCATCGCCGTGTGCCATCCCAGGATGGTGACCAGGCGGTGGTTCGGCTTCAGCGTTTTGGGCACGTACAGGATCACCCGGTGGCTTCGGTGGCCTGGGTTGCCCGCGTAGCAGGTCGGCAGCTGTCCGATCAGGAACAGGGCTTCATCACGCCCGATCACATCAGCAATTTCTTGAACACTGTCGGGAAGTCTCATTCATCGGCTTTCACGTTCGTTTATGGAAGTGAAGCCGCGCTGGGTGTAGGCTCCACGGATAGGGTGCACCACTCGCAAGTCATTGATGCACAAAGGAAAAAACACGTTTTCGGGCGTTTCCGGTGTAGCCGGTGCACCTGATTTCCATATAGCTCCCTGATTTCCCCACTTCCCCCCATTTCCCTGTTTTTTCTCTTTTTCCCTTGTATTAAGGTACACAGGTACACCCATATAAGGTAAGTTGTTGATTTTGAAGGAAAAATTCGGGTGTACCCGGTCGGGTGTAGCTGCACCCTTTTCGACCAGGGTGCACCCGAAACGGTGGGGATCATTCGCACAGGCCATAAATGGAAGTGCACAGCGGCAGGTTGTCGTTATCGGCGCGCAGGAAATCCATCTGCCGGCCGCCACGGCTTGTTTTTGACCATTCCACAAACTTCATGATGTTCGCGCGCCCCAGCACCGTTTCGTCGTTGTCCACCACACCCAGGTCGCTGGCCGCGAAGAACGTCGCGCTGTTCCGCTTGCTGACATCGGACACAATGCGTTCCCATTCAGCCACCCTGGCGATTTCCTCGGGGAACCGTTTCGATATTTCCAGCAGTTCATCCTTCCTGGCGTGAATGCACGGCATGCAGCCGACCCGGCCCATGCCTTGCTGATAAAGCGGGTTCGGTTTGATGCCGTGTTTCCGGTGCATGTCGAAACAGTCCTGGGCTGTCCATTTGAGGATGGGCCGGTAATTCCACAGTTCTGCGCCGCTTTCCCACGTGCCCTTACATTCGCGCTCGGTCAGGTTCGCGCGGCTGGCGCTTTCATCTGCACGAACACCCTGCCAGCTGATCACGTCATCGCCAGCGTCCAGTAATGGCAGCTGGACCTGTTCGATGATCGGGTTTCGTTTCAGTTCTTCGCTGCAAAAACGTGCGCGCGTGGATGGGAAACGGCCTTTCCACAGGCACAGGTCCAAGAAAGGATTTCCTGT
This sequence comes from Microvirga alba, assembly GCF_015694465.1. Taxonomy (GTDB): domain Bacteria; phylum Pseudomonadota; class Alphaproteobacteria; order Rhizobiales; family Beijerinckiaceae; genus Microvirga; species Microvirga alba. Next base: position 13,619 of record NZ_JADQDO010000016.1, on the reverse strand, counting down.
AGGCTGCAGCACAGCCAGGGCGCGTTCGACCACAGCGGCCGCTTCTTCTTCGGACTTCGGTGCAATGCCGCGCACGGCCGGCATCCAGTCCCACGTCGCGTAAGTTGTGGCACTGTAAGGATCGACCGGCGTGTGCGTTGGCTTAGGTACGTTGTCGTTCGCCGGCGCGCCGACCTGCGCCAGCCAGTAGCCGGGTTTTTCCGGCTTTCCAGCGATGAGCATGGCGGGCCATTTTGTGCGGACGAATTCGCGCTTCCGTTCGATGTCCGCAGTGAAGTCTGCGCGCACCCACCGGATCGGCACACCCGTGGCCTGCTCCAGATAGCGAACATATTCATAAGTCTGCGGGTGTTCGTGCCCGGTGTCGGCAAACACGGCCTGCATGTTTTCTGTTTGGCGCTCAATCGCCAGCAGCAGCAGCGCCGTGCTGTCTTTGCCGCCTGAAATGCTGATCACGTTGTGTTCCACTTTGAAAATCTCCGTTGAAAATTAAAAAGGCCGTTCCTCGAAATCGTCATCGATGCCAGGCGGGCACAGCAGCAGGTTTTTGCCGTGGCTGCGCTTGCCTTCGCCGCCGTTCAGCTTGCGCATGATGTGCGCGCACTTCGTGGCATCCGCCTGGTTCGGCCGTTCCACGCCGACTTTCAGCAGGATTTCGGTGGACGTTTTCCAGGTCCAGTGCACGCGGGCCGCTTCCCAGGCCAGGCGCGTCTGCAGCCGTTCTTCGATGGGATCGATGGCCATGAACTGTTCATTGTGATTGTTCAGGGCGGCCATTTCGTCCGGCGTCAGATAGTAGCCTTCGCCCTGGCGATACAGGTGCAGGGCTTCGGCCCACACCTGCTGCATGTCCAGGCCGTGCTGGTGGTTCAGCGCCTTGCATTCGATGGTCCAATAACGCCGGTTCCCTGTGACATCGTGCAGATATTCACGCGGGTTCACGCTGCCGAAAAACACGGTGCGGCGCGCGAAGGTGGATTCCTTCCTGGCGTATGCACGGCGCAGCACGTCCTGCTTTCGCGTGATGAAGGATTTCAGCGCGGCGATGTCAGCCTTCCTGAAGGTGGCATCGAGTTCGCCCAATTCGACCAGCCAGAAGCTGCAGATTTGCTTCACGCTGTCGCGGTCATCAGGGCGCAGGATCATGCCGTCCTGCAGCACCTGCAGATCGGCCGGCACCAGCTGTTTGAACCACATCGTTTTGCCAAGGTATTGTTCGCCCTGCAGCACCAGGATGCCGTGGGCGCTCACACCGTCAGGACTGAAGGCGCCCGCCACGGCCGACATCATCCAGCGCGTGATCAGCACATCGGACAGGCGGCGGCCATCGGGCAGGCGTTTTTCTTCGACCGGCACCACGGTGTCGCACAGTTGCTGCAGGCGCGGTTTTCCATCCCAGGGCTTCGAAGTGATCCAGCTGGCCACCGGGTTGTAAAGGTTCTGGTCGGCCAGGTAGGTGATGAAGCCGCCCAGCTTGTCGGTGGGCATGTTGAATTTCGCGCACTGGCTTTCAAGGCGCGAATAACTGGCGTTCGCCCGGTTGTCGATGCTGAAGGACTCGCCCGGGATCAGGATTTCTTCTTCCTTCGTGATCACGTTGTAACGCACGGTGACGCCCAGCCGGCTGCACACTTCGCGCACGTTTTCGATGGTGGCCAGGGGCTTGCCCTTGCTGTTCACGTCGATCAGCGGCGTGAAAAAATCCACGTTGTCGTTCGCAGCCACGGCCGGCACCGATGCGGGAATCTTCGGCGCGGTGATCGGGTTGTTCACCAGCTGCGCGCGGGTCAGATCGTCACCTTCCAGGGCGGCCAGATCGTTGAAGTCGGTCGGCCTGGTCGTGGTGTCCTGGAACTTCGGCACCAGCATGAAGCCGTTCGATTCCTGCGCGGCTTGCTTCGCGTAGTGCACACCCGGGTTTTCGATGTCGCCGGTTTTCGTCCAGGCATCGTTATCCGCGCAGATGATGAAGGCGGCATTCGGGAATGTTTCGCGCATTGCCTTCGCCACCACCGGCAGGTTCGGCGCGTCGAACGTCACGATCACCGTCCAGCCAGTCAGTTCGTGGATCGTGGCGCCGGTCGCGTAGCCTTCGCAGAACGCCAGCACGTCACCGGCTGCCGGTGGGCGGCCGATCATGTGGAATCCGCCTTTCTTGCGGCCATTGCGCAGGTAGCGTTTCTGGATGCTGCCATCGGCGTCGGCCATGATGCCCTGCAGGCTGATCACTTTGCCGTTCTTCACGTCCAGGATCGGCACCAGCAGCGCGCCAGGCACGCGGCGGAACACTTCGCCCTTCTCGTTGATCAGTGGCCAGTCACCGATGCACAGGCCATGCGCGCGCACGCGCTTCGCGTCCAGGTAAGGGTGGGCGGTGGCATGGCTGGCGCTGTCCCACGTCAGGTTCGCCAGCTTTGCGGCTTCGCCCTGGGCGCGCTTCAGTTCAGCAGCTGCGCGCGCGGCTTCTTCTTCGCGCTTGCGTGTGCGCTGTTCGATCTGTTCGGCCGACAGCGTGGCGCGCTGGTCGGACAGCTGGAACCCTTGCTGCTGCGCTTCGAAAATCAGCGTGCCGATGTTCACGCCGCCGTTCGTGCGAATGGACTTCCAGGTGTCGCGGCAGTCGCGTGCGTTGTAGCCTTCGCCGGTGGCGCTCCACTTGTCGAAAAGGTCGAAGCCGCTGTCGCCTAGTTCGGATTTCAGGGCCATGCCGATGCGTGCCCACTTGTCGCGCGACAGGTTCGGGTCGATGAAACCCAGGGCAGCTTCGATGGTGTCGATGGTCAGGTCGGTGATGTTTTTCGCTGCACCCATCATTCACCCCGCAGGTGCAGCCAGTTGAAGGCGCGCCGCAGCATGTAGCTGCGCACGATGCTGATCACCGTGAAGATCAGCCCCATGCCGGCAGCCTGGCCGACAGTGATGTGGTAGCCGAAGGCTGGCATCACAGCGATGTTCGCGGCCACGCTGATTCCGTAGCCGATGGCCACGTTCGCCAGGGCTTCGATCATGCTGGCGCGTTTCGATTGTCCGATTTTCATGCTGCACCGCCTTTCCGTGCAGCGACTTCGTGTTCCAGCAGGCGCAGCGTATGTTCGGGGATGATGCGTTCGCTGGATTTGCAGCGCCAGATGCGCACAGTGGTGATCGATCTGCCTGTGATTTGTGCCACGTCTTTCGCCTTCAGCATGTTCTGCTTCATCAGCGCGCGCAGCTTTTGTGTTCGTTTATTCATCGTGAATTTAAGTGAAGGTGACAGACTAGATTCTGCCACAGAAAATTTACGTGCGTAAATGCTCGCGCAGATATTTTGTAATCACGCCGCTTCACGCTGGCTTGTCAGATGCCAGCCATGGCAGTGCGTGCACTGATAGGCGCGGATCGGGATTCGACGCGGGCCGTTCAGCCTGGTGAACAGTTGAACGTTCGCCAATTCCAGCAGCGCGGCCGATTCTGTTCGATAGCGGCGTTTTTCGCACACCACGAAACCATCGGGCAGCCGATAGCCGACCAGCTTGCCAGAAACAAAAACGACCACGGCACCGGCCTGTCGGATCAGGCGGGCCATGGCCTTGCGGCGATGGGCTTCGGATCGTGCGCGCCAGGTGATCAGTGCGCGCTGCCGTGCGAAATCGCGCCCGTTCATAAGGCGCGCCGCCAGTAGGTTGTCGTTCGTCCGCCCCATGGGTTCGCGGGATCGTATGCGCGGAAGCCGCAGCCGATCAGCGAATTCGCAGATGGTGGGTTTTCGGTGGTGTCGGTGATCAGCCAGCGCCAGCCGATGCGCTTCGCGTATCGCATGCGCACACGGATCAGGCGTTTCTGCAGGCCATGGCCGCGATGATCGGGCACCACGCCGGCGCGGTTCATGTAACCGGCATCGATCCACCTGGCGCTGCGGACCATGCCAGCGAAACCCACAGCATCGTCGCCGTGGTATGCGATCCACCAGAAGCCTTCAGTGAAGTTCGGCAGCTTGTCGTAGGGCAGGCACTCAGAATGCAGCCTGCGCAGCAGTTTCAGTGTGGCCGGCCGCGTGTTGTCGGCCAGCCGGATGATGTAGTCCACGGCGCCCCCTTCATGCGCCGGTGCTGCCGAACCCACCTGTGCCGCGCGCGGTGTCGTTCAGTGCGTCGGCTTCGACCAGGAACACCTTCGGCACCGGCAGGATCATCGCCTGGGCGATGCGGTCACCAGGGTTCACCACCAGGTCGGCATCGCCGTCATTCATCAGGCCGACTTTCACTTCGCCACGGTAATCCGCATCGATCACGCCGACACAGTTCACCAGGCGCACGCCGTGTTTGAAGCCGTGCCCGCTGCGACTGAAAACCAGCATCACGTGGCCGGCAGGAACTTCGAACGCCAGGCCGGTGCTGAAGTGCGCGGCGCCACCGGCCGGCACCGTCGAACCTTCCAGCGTCTGCAGATCGAAACAGGCCGCGCCTTCGGTCGCGTATTCGGGCATCACCGCCTGGGTGATCAGGCGTTTCACTTTCACTTCCATCATTTCCCCTTGTGTGCGCCCTGGATGATCGCCAGGGCATCGTCAGCAGATCGGGCCACGCCCGACAGGCCACCATTGTCGTTCACGGCGCGCAGGAATGCTTCCTGTCGCGGCTGCACGCGGCCGGTGGGTGTTTTGATTTCCAGCGCGAAGAACCTGGCGAAGCGGCCACCCACCATGTCCGGTGTGATCACCACAGGCACCAGGCCGAACAGGTCGCTGAAGCCAGGCGGCAGGCCGGTGGTGAATGGTCGCGGGTTTCGGATCAGAAGGTCGCCATTCGGCAGCCTGGTGCATTCGCCGGTCCATGCCTGGCCCACGTTCGCGCGGAAGGCCAGGCAGTTGCCGGCCAGTGCGTTGCGGATCGCGTTCTGCAGTGCGTGTTCTCTCATGCGGCCTTCCTTGCGACGAACAGCTGGGCGAACGGGTTCACCTGGCCGCGCCGGCGCTTTTGCGTGCGCAGGCGGATCAGGGCGCGGTTCTTTTCGCGGTAGCGCGCCTGGCGCTTTCGGTTTTCTTCCACGCTGTCCATCACCGGGCGCTTCGCGTCCTGGCCTGGCCCCAGGCCATACACCGGCGCTTCACGTCCACCACGGCCGCGCTGCCTGCGGTAACTGGTGATCCGCAGGAATTCGGTGCCGTGTTCGCGCATGCCGTTGATCGATCCGCCGATGGCCTGGCGCGACTTGCCCAGGGCTTCGGTCAGTTCGGCTGCCGTCATCGGCCCATCGGCTGCGATGGCGGCCAGGATGGCTTCGCGGGTAACGGGAACGGTGGGCATCACTGGTTCCCCAGGAAATTGAACGCCACACCGGCTTCGGTGAACATTTCGCCCGCGCTGCGCATGTCATCAGCCCATCGTGCAGCAAAGTCCTGCTGCGGCTGCGCGGCCACCACGCGGGCAATGCCCGCCTGGATGATTTTCGCCGCACAGCGTGCGCAGGGTGGGTGCGTGACGTAGATCGTGCAGCCGGTGACATCCTGGCGCGCGAACAGCAGCGCATTGTCCTCGGCGTGGATCGTGCGGCGCAGGCGTTCGTCGCGGTCCATCAGCTTTTCGTCATCGTCCAGGACGGCGCGCGGAAAGCCGTTAAAGCCCATCGACACCACGCGGTTCTTCTGGTCAGTGATCACGGCGCCGACACCGGTGGAAGGGTCTTTCGACCAGGTGGCCACCAGGTTCGCCATGCCGATCATCCGGCTGTCCCACTTGTTCATGCGACCACCTGCGCCAGCGCGGCGTTCAGCGTGAACCAGGTGGCGATCATCACCACCGCATAAATCACCAGCCATTTCACCAGTGGGCGCATGCGGTCACGGCGCATTTCGGCGTCCAGGTGCGCCATGCCGATGCGCACACGTTCGATGCGCGCAGGGCAGTCGCGGCCCTGTCGGCAGTTTCCAAATTCGTCGCAGCAGTTCATGCGTCCACCTTTCGCGTGAAACCATCCGCTTCGGCCAGGCAGGCTTCGAATTCGTCGGCATCCATCATCACCAGCGTGGCGCTGCCCACCTTTTTGAATTCAGCCATTCGGTCCAGATCAGCGCGCAGCTGGCGCAGTCGTTCTTCTGCGCTGGGCATAACCCTGCGCAGTTCGCTGGGCGGAACGAAGCCAGCCGAACGGAAGCGGTCCATGATGTTCGTGCGGCAGGCGGGAATGTATTTGAAGCGCGGGTCCAGGATGTTCATTTCGCGGCCCCTTCTTCAGCTTGGCGCTGTGCGGCCGCCTTGATCGCCTGGGCTTCTTCGATCTGCAGCTGGTAGTCCAGGCCATAGGCCAGCATGAACGCGAAGGTGGTGCCGATGATCGCGGCGCCCAGGAATTCCATCAGTTTCTGTTTCATGTTTTCGTCCTCAAAAAATGCCCGGTGGGCTGGTTGAAAAAATCAGAAGGGTGCGTCGGGCAGCTGCTGGCGCTGCTGCCTGGCCAGTTCCGCGATTTCCTTGCGGGTCAGCGGAACCGGGCCGCCTGGTGGTGGAAATGGCCAGGTGGTGTTCATGTCAGGCGGTCGCGTAGGTGCCAGCGCGGAAATTGCCCTGGAAGGTCCATTCACTGCCTGGGCGGAAATAGCCCTGGACTTCACCTTCGATGCAGATCGCCTTCGCCACTGCGCAGTCGCTGGGGCCATCGGCTTGCACCAGGTGCGCAGCCTGGGGACGGTGGCCCTGGCTTTCGCGCGCATCTTCGATGATGCGGAACGTGCCGCCGTGTGCGTGCACCAGGTCGCCGGTCTTGAACTGGTGGATGAATTTGCGTGTGGTGTTCATGGTGCAGTCCTTTCGTGATGAAAAACATTTCGATGGGGATGATTATGCCACAGGATTTATTACCTGTGTAAATACTTCACGCGGCGCGATGTTTTCTTCCACTCCACACGCGGAACGCCCACTGCTGCGGGGACTTGTAACCACGGCGCGCACCTAGTGCGACCAGTTCCTGCAAACTTTTGGCTTCAGCTTGTTCGCGTTTCAGGTTTGCACGGATCGCCGCCTTTTCGCTGTCGGTGATTTCCTGCAGTTCACCTTCAGCCACTTCGATCTTCTTCGGTTCTGGCGCGATGTGGTGGCCACAGTAAGGGCACACCGGTGGCGCTGGCCGCCTGATCTGCGCGAAACACCCCGTGCACGTGATCGGCGGCGGCGGTTCGTTGTCGTTTGCCGCTTTGCGCCCTTTGCCCTGGTTTCCTTCCAGTGACCATTCGCGTTCATCGTCGGGCAGTCCATGGCGCCGGATGTTGCCCGCGTGATCCAGGATGATCGCGGTTTTCCCAGGCGATGGGCGCAGCGCGCGGCCGACTTGCTGCAGGTGTAGCCCCAGGGACTGCGTGGGCCGCATCTGCAGCACACAGTCGATGGTGACATCGCGCTGCGCGATGGCGGACAGATCGAAGCCTTCACCGAACAGGTCCACATTGAACAGCACCAGGATGCGGCCGTCCGCATAGTCGCGGATGATGCGCGCGCGGTCCGCTTTCGGTGTGCCGCCGTCCAGGTGCGCGGAAGGAATGCCGGCAGCGTTGAACTGTTCGGCCATGTGCATGCTGTGGGCGACAGTCACCGCGAAGCCCACCGAACGCATTCCGTTCGCATGCTTCAGCCAGTGCGTGATCGCGTCACCGGTCAGCTTCGGTTTGTCCATTGCGCGTTCTGTTTCGCCGCGCACGAAATCGCCCATCTGCTTGCGCACGCCGGTCATGTCGGGCGCGCTCGGTGCGAACGCACGATAAGGCGACAGGTGGCCATGTTCGATCAGCCAGGCCACGGTCGGCCCTGTCACCAGTTCATCGAAGTGCGCGTCCAGCCCCTTGCCGTCCAGGCGGCAGGGCGTTGCGGAAAGTCCGATGTGGAAGGCGCTGCCATAGTGGTTCTGGACTTTCTGCCATCCGGCAGCGGCCAGGTGGTGGCATTCATCCCAGATCAGCAGGGCAGGGTCGGGCAGCTGGTGCAGGCGGTTTTTCAGGGTGTCGATGCTGCACACCTGGACAGGCTGGCGCACATCCATCGGCAGGCCGGCCGCCACGAAGCCATGCGGGATGCCGAACTTCCTGAACGTGAAGCTGGTCTGGTTCACCAGTTCGGCCCGGTGGCAGATGAAGAACACCGGTCGCCCCTTGCCCGCGGTTTCGCCAGCCATGAAGGACGCCAGGGCGGTTTTGCCGCCACCGGTCGGCAGCTGCAGCAGCACGCGCCTGGACCTGCGCAGGGCAGCGCGCGCGCCCTGGATCACGTCCACCTGATAGTCACGAAGCTGCACGCTCACGGTGCATTCCCCCCACTTTGGGCCATTCGTCGAAAGTCCACCCTGTGAACATTTGTGGATTGTTTGTTCCCGTATTGTTCCGCTTGATCGGCGCGGGTAACGTTCGGACATCTTGATGCGGTCATGGTCTTTCGCCTAAACAGTGAATCAGAGAAACGCAAGCAATTCCAAACACTTGCACCCGGATAATTATGCTACACTTCGGAACACAGCGCATCACGATTGTGCTGTTTTCTTCATCATCACCGGAAAGGAACCCGACATGAAACCAGGCGTCTATGACCACCTTTCGAACGCCGAATATCACGGCGGCCCAGGCGTGAATAAAGGGCTGCTGGACATCGTGCGCCGGTCGCCGCTTCACGCGAAAGCGGCGCTGGATGCGGCGAATGACAATGAACCCACAGCGGCCCAGGCCATCGGCACGGCCTTCCATTCGCTGCTGCTGGAACCCGAAGCATTCGCCCAGCAGTATGTGGTGGCGCCGAAGTTCGACAGGCGCACGAAGGACGGCAAGGCGGCCGCCGAAGCCTTCCAGGCCGAACACGAAGGGAAGCTGTTCATCGACCAGGAACAGCAGGACCAGCTGCTGGCCATGGCGCATTCCGTGCGTCAGCACCCTGCGGCGAACGCCCTTCTGACTGGATCACCTGGCAAGGCGGAACTGTCGGTCTATTGGACGGACCCGATCACCGGCGAACTGTGCCGCTGCCGGCCGGACTTCTGGCGGCAGGACGGCATCATCGTGGACGTGAAAACCACGGAAGATGCCAGCCAGGAAGAATTCAGCCGCAGCCTGGTGAAGTGGCGTTATCACGTGCAGGCGCCCTGGTATCTCGACGGCACCATCATCGCGCACCAGTCCGGGCACGCGCCGAAGGGCTGGTCCGAACCGAAGGCGTTCGCCTTCCTGGTCGTTGAAAAGAAACCACCGCACGCTGTCGCAGTCTATGTGATGGACCAGGAAAGTATGGCCCTGGGCCGCGTCGAATATCGCGCCGATCTTGATCGCCTGGCCGAATGCCGTCGCACGAACGTGTGGCCTGGTTACGGTGACACCATTCAGCAGATCGGCGTGCCGCAGTGGTATCTGCTGCGAAATGCTGCTGCGATCACTGCAGCTTAATTTTTTTCATCACGAAGGAACTTCATCATGTCTATTTTGAACATCCGCAAAGCACAGCGCGAAGGCGCGCGCCTGGTGGTCGGCATTTCCGGCATCAGTGGTTCGGGCAAAACCTACACTGCCCTGCAGCTGGCTTATGGCCTGGCGAACTATGACGCCAGCAAGGTCGGTTTTCTCGACACCGAAAACCGGCGCGGCAGCCTGTATGCGGACGCCTTAAAGAATGAAGCCGGCGAAGTGCAGCAGTTCTGGATCGGTGACCTGTATGCGCCATTCAGCCCCCAGCGTTACATCGATGCGATCCTGGAATTCCAGAAGCTGGGCGTCGAAGTCCTGGTGATCGATAGCGTCACGCACGAATGGGAAGGGCAGGGCGGCTGCGAAGAAATCGCCACAGCCGGAAACCCACGGCTGCCGGACTGGAAGCGCGCGAAGGCCGAACACAAGCGGTTCGTGAACACCCTTCTGCAGTCGGACATGCACATCGTCGCCTGCATCCGCGCGCGCGAAAAGGTCAGCGTGCAGAAGGTGGACGGAAAAACGGTGGTGGAACCTCTCGGTGTGCTGCCGGTCTGCGAAAAAAATTTCATGTTCGAAATGACGGCCAGCTTGATGATGTGGAACGAAGGCAAGGCGCAGCAGGTGATGAAGTGCCCGGCCGAACTGCGCGACATCCTGGGCCGCGAAAACGGTTACATTTCCGCACAGGACGGCAAAGCACTGCGCGCCTGGGTTGATGGCGCGAAACAGCAGAACCCTGCACTGGAACACGCGCGCAATTCGCTGCGCACCGTCACCGAACAGGGCGTGGATGCACTGAAGGAAGCATGGCAGGCCACGCCCGCGAACCTGCGCAAACAGCTGGGCGCTGCATTCCTGGATGAACTGAAGGCGGCAGCGCAGTCGTTCGACGCGCAGCGCGCCACCAGCAATTCGCACCAGGTGGATGAACTGAATCAGCAAGTGCTGGGCAATGGTGCCCAGGCGGCTGCTTAAAAGGAAGGAACCGAAAAAAATGGCACAGCCTGCATTTCTCACTGCCCACCAGCTGGCGCAGCGTTGGAATGGCGTGGTGACCACCGGCACGCTTGCGAACTGGCGTTCCAAGCGGGTCGGCCCGCCTTTCACGAAGCTGCGCGGGCGCGTCCTGTATCCGGTGGATCAGGTCGAAGCCTGGGAAGCGGCCAATCTCATGAAGGCCGTGAACGATAACACCCCAGCGAAGGACTGAAATGGACACCAAACCCACGAACCCGAAGGACTTGATCGGCAGCGGAAAACTGCCGGTGCATTTGTGGCCGGAAACTGCCACGGTCCTGGGCGCGATGGCGCTGCTGGACGGCGCGCTGAAATATGGACGTTCGAACTTTCGCGCCATCGGCGTGCGTTCTTCGATCTACTATGACGCGGCACGCCGGCACCTGGCCGCGTGGTTTGAAGGTGAAGATGCGGACCCGGACAGCGGGCTGCCGCATCTGGCCCACGCGCTGGCGTCCATCGCCATCCTGGTCGATGCGAAGGCTGCGGGAAAACTGAACGATGATCGAATGATCGCGGGCGGTTATCGGCAGCTGATCGACGGAATGACCATGCACGTGCAGCGTCTGAAGGATCAGCACGCCGCACGTGATCCGCGCCATTACACCATCGCAGACAATCCGGCGAACGATAACGCACCAGGTCGCGCGCTTGATGCTGCATGCACAGGCATCGGCTGCATCATGTCGGGCGGCTGCCAGCACCCTGAAAAGTGCGGGCGAATAGGTCGCTGCCAGGGGTAACCATGGCGGACATTTTCGACCGGGCCAGCGAACGGGAAATGATGAACCTGGATCAAGCCCTGAAGGCGCAGCGCGCGAAGGCGGAAGCCACGCCGCGCAGGCAGGGAACCGGGTGCTGTCAAAACCCAGCGTGTGGCGAAGATTTTGAAGGCGACATGATGCGCCTGTTTTGTGGGCCGAAGTGCGCGGAAGAATTCACGCGCTACACCGGCCAGAACTGATTTTTAACCAGGCGGCGCATCCCCCGGCCGCCACTTTCTAGGAAATGAAAAAATGGCACGTAAACTCTACGATCTGGCAGTGAAAACCGGTGAATACACGGACGGCAGCGGCGCGAAAAAAGGCCGCTGGCAAAACGTTGGCGCCGTGATGCAGAACGATGATGGCGGCAAGTTCATCATGTTGGCGAAGTGGTTCAATCCTGCCGGCGTGCCCGATCTGTCGGGCAAGGGCGCGGGCAGCGAATCCATTCTGCTGTCGATGTTCGAACCTAAAGGCGCGAACGATAACGGTGGCGGCCAGCAGTCCAGCGCAACGCGCCAGGCGGCGCAGCGCCCTGCGCCAGCGCCTGCAGATGATGATATTCCGTTCTGACGCCGATGGCCGAAGTGGATCACCGATGCCTGGCCTGTGGCCAGGTCCATCCAGATGCCAGGGAAGTGACGCTGATCGACGGCACTGTGGTCAGCAGTTATTCAGAAGCCTGGCGGATGGAATGCGAAGCGCGCGCAGTGCTGGCCATCCCATCGGTGCAGAAGCGGCGCGAATACCTGTTCGGCAGCATCGATAGGTTCGGCAAGCCATCGGGCGGCGTGGAACAGCGGCGCGGCCGTGAATCTGCCCTGCAGCTGGCGGAAGTGGTGAAGCGGCTGTGGTATGCCGCGAAACAGTCCGATGCGGCATGAAAAAAGCCCACCGTTCTGGTGGGCTTCTTCGTTTCAGGCGGCGGCCTGTTCTTCCTTCGGCTGCAGCGCCTGGTCCAGCCAGGCTTCCCACTTGTCCATCGCGGCGCGCAGCTGTGGCAGGTAATCCGCCCGGTCGTAGTGCTTTGAACCGGTGTCGCCTTCCAGGGCGTGCTGCTGGATCAGGTCGCGCAGTTCCTTGCTGATCTTCGCGCCGTCGCCAGCCCTGGACTTCCAGGTGCGGCGCAGGTCGCGCGGCTGGAATGGATCGCAGCACGTCAGCCTGGACGCGCCACGGCTCACGCTGGGAATGCCGATGAATGGGCCGTGCTTCGAACCCTGCCTGGCGGGAAACAGTGGGCCGTCGCCATGGATGGCTTTCAGTTCGCGGAATATCTCGACAGCCTGGCGCGGCAGCGGGATCGTGTGCGGCCGCTTGCGCAGCTTCGTTTTGTGGGCCGGCATGTTCCACAGCGCGCGGTCCAGGTCGATTTCCTTGCCTTCCACCTTGATGGTTTCCAGGACGCGCTGGCCACATGCGATCACCAGGCGAAGCACGTCACCAGTCTGATCCGGCGCTGCGTTCCACACGGCGCGGATTTCATCGGCCGACAGGTTGCGTTCGCGCGCCTGGCTGGCTTCGGTGTCCTTTGGGATGGCAGACACAGGGTTCGCCTTGATGCCCCAATCCTTCCGGTTTTCGGCCCGGTAGTCGTGCGTGGCCTTCATCCCCCAGCTGAACGCCGCGTGCATGTAGGTCCGCATCAGGTCGGTCTGCCGGCGCACGCCGCGCGCGAAATGGCTGGCCAGGTGCTTCGACACATCGGCCGGTTCGATGTCGGCCGCGTTGCGGTGCCGGCCCAGGCCGTCCGCGCAGTTCGATGATCGCAGCAGCAGGATGCGTTCGATTTCGTCCACGGTGGCGGTGCCGGCCGTTCGCAGGTGGGCCACATAGGACTGGAACAGGGCTTCCACTGTCGGCTTTTCGACGGCCTGGACCACGGCGCGCGGGTTCCGGCCAGCGTGCAGCACCTGGCGGACTTCACCACCGAAGGCTTCCCTGGCTTCGGCCAGGCTCATGTCGGGATAACGCCCCAGGGGCTTCGTCTGACGCTTTCCGTCCTTCTTCCAGAACGCCATCCAGGTAGCGGACACACCGGCAGCTGTCGGGCGCAGGCGCAGGCGCAGGCTGCCGGTGCCACGTCCAGCTGCCCCATCGTTCAGCGTCGTTTCGGTTTTCAGTTCGCGGATCGCCCGCTGGATTTGCTTGTCAGTCAGCATCGATTTGAACACCTGGCCGGTTTGCAGTTGGTCTGTTCGGGTGCACTTTTGGGTGCACCATCGGCAAAGTCAAGCGGCCCAGGCGGTCCAGTGACTTAGGCGATGCCGTTCAGAAAACTGCAGTGAATTCAGTGTGATGCTGTGATTTTACGTGATAACGGATGATTCGGAAATAAGGCTGTGAAAATGCCTTCTAAGCAGTAGGTCGCAGGTTCGAGCCCTGCCGGGGTCGCCATTCCGAAACCCTTTAAATTATTGGATTTG
>NZ_JADQDO010000015.1 GCF_015694465.1 Microvirga alba | reverse complement strand
TACTACGATCCGGACGGCACGGGTAAAGCGCCGGCGGTAGAGTTCGCGAAGCTCGACAAGTACCTCAAGATGACGGCTTCCGACTTCCTCGTCATCTAACGGTAACGAACAAGAGTGGCCCCGGTGCGAACCGGGGCCACTTGCCTGTCGGCAGTGGCTTCATCCGGGCAAGAATCGGCTCTGCGGGCGCCAGATGCGCGCCGTTGGCTTTGCAGGCTTCTCGGACACCGAGGACTTCGCCGAGCAGGCTAACGTGGTATCAACCAGCCGATGCCCACATTCCCACGTTCAAGGGGGTTGGAGGACGGGAGGCCGTCTCCGTGCTCCGCGCGGATCTAAATCGGATCAAACCGATCGCATCGGCCGAAGCGTACATCAAGGTGCGTGGAGAATGGACGTACCTTCACCGCGCTAAGGACAGTATGGGCGATACGGACGCGTTCTGGTTCGGTGAACATCGCGACCTGGCGGCCGCGAAACGCATCCTGACCAAGTTTCTTGAGCGGCATGGACGTCCTGAACGTATCGTCATCGACGGCAGTCGGACCAACCGCGAGGCGATCGTATCCTACGATACGACAAACCGATTGCTCGATCGATCGAGACGTCGGCTGAAGCCGATCCGGATCCGACAAGGCCCTTATCTGAATCACCGCATCGAGCAAATTCACCGCGACGCGTCGGGGCCGATGCTGGTTTCAAGCCGATGGACAGCACTCGTATTATTCTGGGTGGCGTCGAGTTGGTCCCTATGATGCGCAAACGACAGGCGAGGTTTGCCTTCAATCCGCGGCAATCTCTGGCCGATCAGTTCAGGATTCTGGCCCGCGACGTGGGATGTCCGACTGATTCTGTCCCCAGTTTGAGTTTGCGATAGATCGATACATGGTGGTGTGTCTCGAAAATATCAGGCGATTCGTAACCCGCTGAGAAGAGCCTTTCCGATCCGGGGCGCGCCCCGGAACATTCACGCCACGGCACCGAATCGGCGGCACGGTTTCACCGTGATGAGGCAAAGAAAAACCCCGGTGTTGCCACCGGGGTTTCCCTAACCAATCGGGTTGAACCGATTAGAAGTCGCGCTGAACGCGGAGACGGCCTTCCCAGGCGTGATCCGAGCTCTTGGTGATGTTCGTGCCGGGAACGAGCAGCTGACGGCCACGGGGATCGAGATTGACGTAGAGAGCTTCCACGCCGATATCGAAACCGGAAACCGGCTGCCAGAACACGTTCGTGCCGACGCGCCATTCGGTGGCGTCAGCCAGACCGGTGGTGATGCCAGCAGCATTGATCGCCGAAGCGCCACGGCCGTACTCGAAGCGAGCGTACGAACCGAACACGTTCTGACGGATTTGCGGGGTCCAGTAGTGACGCAGACCGCCGGCAATCGACCAGCCGCGACCGCGCTGGATGTTACCCGTGAGGGGGTTCACGAAGCCGTCAACCAGGCCGGCGACGAGATCGCCCGTGCCGAGCGTGTTGGACGAGCCACCGGTGATGTAGCCGAGAGCGCCGTTCGCGTAGACTGCGTTGAGCCACAGGGCGTCACCCGGAGCAAGCATCGGCAGGTTGATGCCGACGTTACCCTGCACGGCGAAGCCGTACTCGGTGTCCGGGTTGTCGGTGAAGCCAGCAATCGTGACCAGGTTGGCAGCGCGGAGCTGGTGAGCAGCGCCGGAGAGCTGAGCCGTACCCCAGGTGCCGGTGTACTTCACGTTAGCGACGACGTCCGGAACGCGCTGACCAGCGTAAACCAGGGCGTTCGCGCGCGGGCCACCGGCGATGAAGCCGTTGTCACGACGCTCGAGGCCGTCTTCCAGCGACACCGTGGCCGAGAAGCCGTTGCCGAAGGTGAAGGTGTAAGCCAACAGGTCAACGTCGGGCGAGTCCGAGAAGCGGAGCGTGCCCATGTGGCCGGTCGGCAGGTCGCCGTTGTCGAAGAAGGTGACAACACGACCGGCGGTCAGGCCACCGAACTGGACGAAAGCTTCCTGAACCTGCGGGTTGTTGCCGATGCCGCCCGTGGCGCCGAACGGCGTGCCGGACGAACGGGTGATCTCGAAGCGAACGAACGTGCGGAGAAGGCCATAAGCCGTCGCCGTACGAGCGTCTGCCTGGATACGGCCGCGAGCACGGAAGCCGATGGCATCCTGAGCGCGGAAGCGCGGCTCACCGTACACGTAGTCAGCGCGAACGCGGCCACCGACGCGGAGGCAGGTTTCCGTGCCCGGGATGTAGAAGAAGCCTGCGCCGTAGGTGGAGCAGACGCGAACGTACTCAACAGGAGCAGCCTTCTTCGCGGGAAGATCGGCAGCTTGAGCTCCGGCAACGGCGGCGAGACCCGCGACCGTTCCGAGAAGAAGGCTCTTAACGAGCTTCATGATTAATCTCCTAGGTTTCTTGGGACGGACACGTCTCACCAAAGCGAAGTGCATCCGAAAATTCACGAAAGGTCCCCCCTCCGCTTCGGCGACCCTAGCCAGCCATGCCGTAGGATCAAGTCGATAAGCCACAATCTAACTTTCTTAGGCCTGTTTTCCGCCCAAGTGTTGCCGAAATCATACAGAGTAATCGAGTAACATATTACTTAATATAAAATTAATTTCTCTGCGTAAGGCGGAAGCCGATTGACAGCAGAGGCGATTTTGGATTGATATCCTATTGTAATCACTGCCGAGAAGCGTGGTTGCCTCTAAAATTCAGGATTTGAGACCCGGAATTTTAAGCCCGGTAGCGCAAGCTACCGGGCTTTTTCGTGCGCGCCCGATCATCGTATGATTCCGCCCGAAACTCGCCAGTCGGCACGCCTTTCGGGGTACTCCTTTCGGCACGTTGCGAATCTCTTAACCGTGACCGTAAAACAAAACATCCGAGCTGATCCCTGGGCGCTACAGTAAATTGAAGTATCAGAGGCGTCCGAGATCATTCAGGCAAGTGGTGATAAACTTAAATTCCAGGGGGCTAAGATGTGTCCGCACGTTGAGCGCGTGGCTATGGCGTTTTATTACGCAGAACACGATATCAATAATTGGGAGTGCGAACCTGAAATTCTAAAAGAAGAGTTCCGCGCCTGTGCTCGGAGCGCGATAAGGCTTCTGAATGGGGACATGTCTCAGGTCAGCGATCTCACCGTCGATTTGATGGATACGGAACGCGAGGCGGCTTAGCGTCGCTCCCAACTTCATCTGCTCGAGAGAGGGCTTTCCGGCATGGATTTGATGGCTGCGGGCGAAAACGACCTGCCCTTGGAGTTCAGATAACCAATGCCCCAAATTGCTGTGCAGTGAGTGGACTTTTCTACCCACTGCAATCGCTTCACGAGCTATCGTGGTGGAAAGGGGCGCCGGATGCATCAAGCTCCCTGAAGCCGTGAGAACGAAGCCACAAGTCAGCTGTCGCTAATGCCGCTAGAGCTGAATCCGATCAGACTTCATCGTATCCGGCGGCGCTAAAGTAGTTGGTGCACCCGCTGGGCGTGAAGAGATCAACCAGGTGCCCGATTGCGTTCCATGGGCCCTCGACGGTGCGCTCCGCGGCCTTTCGCATGAGCGCCTTAAGTTTGGCGACGGCGTGGGCGTCAACAAACATGACGAGGCGTTATGGCCGGGCGCAACGCAGCTCACCCTGAGAGGCGTGGTGGCGCCCTTCGTGCTCGACGGCCTTTCGCACCTGTTCAATAAGGCAACCGGCAAGCGCCTGTCCTGATCTTTCAACATCGAGGACGGACCTAACGTGGAACTGTCGCAAAACTCTCCCGTAACTTGCTCCGCCGCCTGCTTCAGCCCGTAGCCGAGCCTCTTGTTGAGGTCCTCGAGGTCGGCCGCCGCGTCCGCGATCACCGTGCCGGGCGGAAGATGGCTGAGGCTTCCACTTCGATCAGCGCGTCGAAATCCCGAGGCGGGATTTCGCCATATTTGGCGGGCCACCTTGCGACCCGACACGGCGATCCGCACATATATGACCGTAGAAATCCGCAATGATTGGGGGACGTATTGATCCATCGAGATCGAAACAGCACAGGAATTCGATTGGTCCGAATGCCACGTTGGGTCGTCATTCTGTTGCTCGTCGCCGCAGGTCTTCTGGGAATTTTGTTACTCGCTCTGGCTGCGGGCCTTGCCTTGGTTCTGATCCCGGTTGCAGTAGCGATCACCATCGTCGGCCGTTGGCGTTTTCGGCGAGAGAGCCGGAAGGGCTTTGGAGGGAACCCCAGCATCATTGAAGTGGACTATCACACCGTCGACCCGGCACAAAAAAGTGAGGGCCAGGGAAGGCACCGATGACAGCCATCTAACGAGGGTTGTCGGCACGCATCTGGTACACGCCGGAGAGCTGAATCTTACCCGGATGAGGCCATTGCCGAGTGGTAAGGGTCGTGGCTACTCAACTGCACGACCGCATTCGGCGAGGCCCTTAAGGCGGCGCGCTGAGGGTGACCAAGGCCTATGCCGGCGCGTGCCGCTCCATCGATAGCGTGCTTGCCTGCCTCGACAGGTGCAACAGAGCCCACTCATCGCGCCAGATGCGAGTCAGGCTGACATTGTCTGAGGGTCAAATGCCGACTTTCACACCTAATCGACGCGGATGCTCGCCAAGCTGTTGCGCTTCAGCACGGAAGCCGCCATTAAGGCTCCCTAGCGGTAACCCGCCCGATCTGCACCAACGCACAGGAGCAAGATAGATTGCATGCAGCCTCCATGCTGGACCAGGCTCTAACACGCCTCGATGACGCAGCCCGGTACCTCGATCTCGATGCGGACGTTCTTGAAAAACTCAAATACCCGCGTGAGACCACGAAGGTCCGTCTGATGATCCGCATGGACGACGGCTCCCGTAAATCATTCATGGCCTGGCGCTGCCGCTATGACGACACCCGCGGCCCAACCAAGGGCGGCATCCGCTTCCACCCCGATTCCACCATGGAAGAGGTGGAGACACTCGCCTTCTGGATGACCTTCAAGTGCGCGGTGATGAATCTGCCCTATGGCGGCGGCAAAGGCGCTGTGCGGATCGATCCCCACACCCTCTCGAAGGCAGAGTTGGAGCGCCTTTCGCGCGCCTACATCCAGGCCTTCTCCAAGATCATCGGGCCCGACCGGGATGTCCCTGCACCGGATGTCTACACCAATTCGATGGTCATGGGTTGGATGGCCGATGAGTATGCTTCCATCGTCGGTGAGGCGACGCCGGCGGTGATAACCGGCAAGCCCATCGCCCTCGGCGGCTCCCTCGGCCGTGACGATGCGACGGCTCGTGGCGGCTATTATCTCGTCAGGCGCCTGGCCCAGCAGCTCGGGCTGGAGCCTGGAGCGCGCGTTGCGGTTCAGGGCTTCGGCAACGCCGGCCAGCATATCGCGAGGCTGCTTGCCACTGACGGATACAAGATCGTGGCGGTCTCGGATTCCAAGGGTGCGGTCCACTGCTCGTCAGGCCTCGATATCGGCATGTTACTTGCGGCTAAGGGGCGGGGGAGCGTCGCGAGTCTTGCAGGGTCAGAGGGAATTTTCTCCCTCCCAGCTGACGATCTCGTTTCGGTTGATTGTGAGCTTCTGGTGCCGGCGGCGCTGGAGGACATGATCCATGAGGGCAATGCCGCCAGCGTGAAGGCCCGCGTCGTCCTTGAACTCGCCAATGGCCCGATCACGCCCGAGGCCGATGAGATACTGTCTCGTAAGAACGTTATGGTGCTTCCGGATATCCTCGCGAATGCCGGCGGCGTCACCGTCTCGTATTTCGAGTGGGTGCAGAACCGGCAGGGCTATTACTGGCCCGTCGAGGAGGTCCACGCGCGGCTGAAGACGATGATGGAGCGGGAAGCCGACGCCATCTGGGCGCTTTCCCAGGAGAAAACCATCACCCTGCGCAGCGCCGCCTACGTGCACGCGCTTGCCCGGCTGGCTGGCGCCATTGAGGCGCACGGCACGCAGCAGTTCTTCACGAGCTGAGGCCGGAGCGACATCATTATGAAGCTGCCCCCGTCGCGGGGCGTGGGTAAGGTGCGGCGTCCAGATGGCGCCGTGGTCAGCCTGCCGCGCGCCCTGTCGAAGCTTGGGTTCTGCTCCCGCACGCAAGCCGAGGCCTTGATTGCCGACGGCCGTGTGCGTGTTGACGGCAGGGTCACCCGCAGTTTGACAACCCGCGTGGATCCCGGACGCGCCCGCATCATCGTTGATGATCAGCCGGTCGTGGCCGAGCGCAAGGTCTACCTGATGCTCAACAAGCCGCGCGGCCTCGTCACGACCCGCGACGATCCGCACGAACGAGCAACGGTCTACGACTGTTTGGAAGGCCTCGATCTCCCGTTCGTCGCCCCCGTAGGACGCCTCGACAAGGCGAGCGAGGGCCTGCTGCTCATGACCAACGACACGCGCTGGGCGCAGCGTGTTCTGGATCCGGCTTCGAACGTCGAGAAGCGCTACCACGTCCAGATCGACAGAATGCCGGACGAGACGATGCTGGAGCGGCTGCAGGCCGGCATGGTGCTTGACGGCGAGCGCCTCGTCGCGAAATCGGCGAGCGTGCTCCGTGCCGGCACGCGCAATGCATGGCTCGAAGTGGTTCTCAACGAGGGCAAGAACCGTCAGATCCGGCGCCTGCTCGGCGCGGTCGGAGCGGAGGTCCTGCGCCTCTTGCGCGTCGAGGTCGGCGAGGTACAGCTTGGCGATCTGCCGAGAGGCGCGGCCCGGCACCTCACGCCTGAGGAGAAGGCCAAGTTGGATGTTCCAGATCGGCCGGCCTCCAGCCTCTCCGGACTTCGGGAAGGAAGGCGCTCGTTGCAGGAGAAGCCGCGCACTGCACGCGCTTTTCCGAAATAGGACTGTGGCTGCTGTCAACCTGGTGCGGAGTCGACAGAGCTACGGCGACTTGCTCCCTGCAGATTTTTCAACGCCAATGCAATTTCGCGCGCCCGGAAAATCTGTCTGACAGAATGGTTCGTCGAGTCACAGGGCGGGCAAAATAACGGCCCGGCATTCTCCAAAACCGATTGGCGCGAAGCCTTCGCGTTGACCTCGGGCGCGGAGAAACACCTCGTCTCCGTCTTCCAGAAAGCGTCGTTCTTCACCCGAAGGCAGCGAAATTGGATTTCTACCTCCTACGGTCGCCTCCAGGATGCTGCCGCAGGAGGCCGCGTCGGGTCCTGAGATCGTGCCCGTGCCCAGGAGATCGCCGGGCTGGAGATTGCAGCCGTTGCTGGTGTGGTGCGTGATCATCTGCGCAACGGTCCAATACATGTGCCGCGTGTTGGACAGGCCGAGACGATGCGGCGACAGCCCTTTTTCTCTCATCGCGGGCGTGCGCAGAAGAACCTCGAGTTGGAGATCAAGCCCGCCCTCCTTCTGGTCGGCTTCGTCTGTCAGATATGGCAACGGCTTCGGATCGCCCTCTGGCCGCGAGGGTTGGGCGCTGCGGAAGGGCGCCAGCGCCTCCGGCGTGACGATCCAGGCTGAGACGGTGCTGGCAAAGTTCTTTGACAAGAACGGCCCGAGTGGTTGGTACTCCCAAGCCTGAATGTCGCGGGCGGACCAGTCGTTTAGCAGGCAATAGCCTGCCACGTACTGTGCGGCCTTAGTGATTTCGATCGGCTCGCCGGACACGTTACCGGAGCCGATCCAGACTCCCAGTTCCAGTTCGTAGTCGAGCCTTTGGCTCGGGCCGAAACGAGGATCCTCGGAATCCGGCAGCTTCGTCTGGCCGTTAGGCCGGCGCACCGCCGTCCCGGACGGGCTGATGGAAGAGGCCCTTCCGTGATAGCCGATGGGCACATATTTGTAGTTCGGCAACAGAGGATTGTCGGGGCGAAACTGCTTGCCCACATTGGTTGCATGGTGAATCCCGACGTAAAAGTCGGTGTAGTCTCCGATCCGCGCCGGAAGGTGCAGCGTGCAGTCGGTCGCAACATGGAGACATGCTTCTGCATGGCTCCGATCGGGATTGCCCAGCGTCAAAAGCTCAGACAAGCGGGCGCGCAAGGCGCATCGTGCCCTGGCTCCAAGAGCGAGGAATTCATTCAGCGTTTCTCCCGATGCAGCCGCTGCCGCTTCTCGCGCCTCGCCGTCGAAAAGACCGGCCTCGATCGCGGCGCCAAGGTCCAGAATCCGGTCCCCGATAGCGACACCGCCTCTCGGTTTTCCGGAGTGGCTGCTGAAGACACCCAAGGGCAGATTTTGAATTGGAAAGTCCGGATGTCCATTGGCTGAGGCGAGCCAGCTTTGGAGCTTCGGGTCATGCGTTTGGTCGAGTTTGGGCATAGCCGGTCTTATCGCTGGTTCGGATTGAAATGTTTCTTCAGTGAGTGCCCGTAGGCTCCGTAGTCCTTCTGCAGCTTTTCGGATCCGGCGGCATAAGCCGTGACCCGCTGCGGGAACCGCGTTTCGAACATGAAGGCCATCGTCCCCTCGAGCTTGTGCGGATTTAGATCCGCATTGCTGGCCTTCTCGAACGCTTCAAAATCGGGACCGTGCGGGAGCATCGTGTTGTGAAGCGAAACACCACCCGGCGAGAAGCCTTGCGGCTTCGCGTCGTACTGTCCGTAGACGAGGCCCATGAACTCGCTCATGACGTTCATGTGGTACCACGGCGGCCGGAACGTATTTTCTGCGACCATCCAGCGATCCGAGAAGATGACGAAGTCGATATTGGCTGTTCCCGGCGTCTCTGACGGCGAGGTTAGAACGGTAAAAATCGAAGGGTCGGCATGGTCGAACAGAACCGGCCCGACGGGCGAGTAACGACGAAGGTCATACTTGTAGGGGGCATAGTTGCCGTGCCAGGCCACAACATCGAGGGGAGAATGCTCCATCTCGGCGGCCCACAGCGCTCCGCCCCACTTCACATACATCCGCGAGGGCGCATCCTTGTCCTCGAAGGCGGCGACGGGGGTCAGGAAATCACGAGGATTGGCGAGACAATTTGCGCCGATGGGGCCGCGCTCCGGAAGCGTAAAGGCGCCTCCATAGTTCTCACAAAGATAGCCGCGTGCCGGTCCCTCCAGAAGTTCGACGCGAATTTTCACACCGCGCGGAACCACGGCGATCTCGCCGGGCTCGACATCGATGATGCCGAACTCGGTCCACAGGCGCAGCCGGCCCTGCTGGGGCACGAAGAGCATCTCTCCATCGGCATTGTAGAAATACTCATCCACCATGGAGCGGGTGATGAGATAGATATGCGCTCCCATTCCGGCGTGCGTGCCACAGTCGCCAGCAGTTGTGATCGTGCGGACACCTTGGAGAAATGACAGCTGCTCCGCAGGGATCGGGATCGGATCCCATCGCATCGGACCGATCGGAACATCGACTTCGGGAGCCGGAGCCGTGCGCCATAGCCCCATGTCCACTTTCTCGAACTGGCCCCAATGGGTGACGGTCGGACGAATACGATAAAGCCACGAACGCTCGTTGGTGGCGCGGGGCGCCGTGAAGGGCGAGCCGCTCAGCTGTTCCGCATAAAGTCCGTATGGACATTTCTGAGGGGAGTTTCTGCCGAGGGGCAATGCACCAGGCAGCGCTTCCGTCTCGAAACCATTCCCGAAACCGGACATGTAGCCATTCTGGATGGCGCTGACGCCAACGGTATTTTCAGCCTGCAACGGAGGGCTTTGATCGTTCATTTCGGAGACCTCTAATTTTTGTTGCATTGGTAACCGTCTATTTTGTAACCATCAACGCATGAAGAAACTCGCTCTCGAAAACTTTCTGCCCTACCGCCTCAACCGGATCGGGGCCGTTGTCTCCCAAAAATTCAAGAGCGTCTATGGCGCACACCACGATCTCACGATTCCCGAATGGCGTGTTCTGGCAACGCTGGGGCAGTTCGAGGAAATGGGCGCCAAAGCGATCGGGCAACATTCGTCCATGCACAAAACGAAGGTGAGCCGAGCCGTTCGGGCGCTCGAGGAGCGCCGTTGGCTCAGACGCCGAGAGAGCGACCAAGATCGCAGGGAAGAGATATTGTCACTTACAACCGCCGGCCGGCGCGCGTATGCGGATATCGTTCCTCGCGCCGTTGCTTTTGAAAAGCAGATCTTACTCGCCCTCGGTTCTGACGCGACAAAGCTGCTTGCCTCGCTCGATCGACTCGAGCGGACTTTCGAGGAGAACTAACGGGCGCTGCCTTGTTGCGGACCTAAGAATGTTTCTACCTCTGCCCAAAGCCCGTCGGCTCTTTTCCCTTCCGGACGAGAGACAAGGCGCTCATAAAACTCCAAGCAGACGGATCAGGCCGAGGCTGATGCAGAGCAGGAGAACGAGCGAGAGGGCCACGGCAAGCGTCACCCGACCACCCACGCGGCCGAGGACGCGCAGGTCCACGCCGAGCCCTAGGGCAGCCATCGAAACGACGGTGAGCGCCGAAGCGGCGGGGAGAATTCCGCCCAAGACTGGATCGGGAATTGCGCCCGAGGATCGTGCCGCTGCAAGTGCCAGGAAACCGACGATGAACCACGGTACAAGGCGCTTGAAGGACGGCCTCGCGGACTCGGCTTTGGCGCTGCCTACGATCACGGAAAGCAGAATAACGACAGGCCCGAGCATCAGGACACGTACGAGCTTCACCAGGGTGCCGACCTGCGTGCTGACGATGCTAATGGGCATGGTGGCGGCCAGTACCTGCGGCACCGCATAAACGGTTAGCCCCGCGAGCACGCCGTATTGGGTCTCTGACAATCCGAGAAGCGGCACGAGCAGAGGCAGAGAAAGAACCACGATCACTCCGAGAATGGCGGTAAACGCGATAGAGGAAGCGACATCCTCACTTTTAGCGCCAATCACTGGGGCAACAGTCGCGATGGCGGAGTTGCCACAGATGGAATTTCCGCAAGCTACCAGCATGGCCATGCGCTTGGGCAACCCGAGCACACGGCAGAGCCCGAAGGTTGCAAGAAGGGCCGCAGCAACGACGCCGGCAATCCCGACAAGAAGAGGGTATCCTGCCTGCAGCACGGTTTGAAAGCTGATCGAAGCGCCAAGAAGTGTCACGGCGATCTCCAGCAGCGTCTTGCTGCTGAAGGCGATGCCGGGGAGCCACCGGCTACCTGGCGTCCATAGAGTCCGAACCATAGCTCCGAGCAGGATCGCAATCACGAGCGCCTCGAGATAAGGCCGCCCGGTCCAGTGCTCCTCCACAATTTGTACGCCGAAGGAGACGAGGGCAATGAATGCGCAGAGAATGACACCTGGCAGCAAACGCATCCATTGATTTTGCATGGGAGTGGAAATCCTGAACATCGATTTCCAGCTTTCTGATCTTACTTTCGCTATAACGCAAATACATGTATCTCATAGGTCGATAACTGATAGTTATGACATGAATCTCCACCTCCTCAGGCTCTTCGCTGCTGTGGCAGCTCATCGAAGCTTCTCGCGAGCGGCCGAGATGCTCAATATCAGTCAGCCTGCGGTGTCCAAGGGCATACGCGAATTCGAGGCACAGCTTGGGAGTCCGCTTTTCGAGCGCAGATCCGGTGACGTCAAATTGAGCGAGGCCGGAAACGTTCTCATCGAACATGCTCGAGTTTTGTTCGCGATCGAGCGGGTGGCCGAAGAGGCTCTGGACAGTCTGCACGGGCTCCAGCGCGGGACGCTCCGCATCGGCGCATCGAAAACCGTAGCTACCTACTTTCTACCCCCGGTCCTGGGTGCTTTCTTTAAGGCTTACCCCAAGATCGAGCTGCGTCTGACGAGCGCCAACACGGCAAACGTCGTGTCTCTCTTGGTTAAGCGCGAGCTGGATGTCGCCTTGGTCGAGGGACCTGTCGAGATGGAAGGCATCGTCGTGACGCCTTGGCGTAACGACGAGCTGATATTAATCGCCGCTGCGAAGCATCCCCTCGCTACAAAAAGAGGACCCCACTCTCTACAGGCTCTCGCTGGCGAGACGATCGTTTTACGAGAGGAGGGTTCAGGGACACGGGATGTTGCCTGGGAAGCACTGGAGACCGCCGGTTTCAGGCCTTCAATGTTGCTCGAGGTGAGCGACAATGAGGCGCTCACACGAGTGGTAGCAGCAGGCCTTGGGATTGGAATTGTATCGTCGGTCGTTGCTGCCGACCAGATCGCCCTCGGCCGGCTGACGCAGATCAAAATCCGTAGTTTGACAATCCGTCGCGCGCTCTCCCGCCTCAGCTTGCCCGGACGGCAGCCGAGTCCGGCAACGCTAGCATTCAACAGCTATCTGACGAATTCAGAGCTCCGGTGAGAGGGCGAAGCTGGTAGCGATCAACCTCTGCGGGGATGCGGTCGAATTCTGGCTCAGCGAACACGGCGCTGTCACGTTAACTGAGAATCGGCGCATTAGGTGTCACGGACGATTGCCGGCTACGAGGTCATGGCGACGATCCGCAAGGGCCAAGTGGCGAGTGCACCAGCGAACGACGTGAGGGCTCGGAATGACTTGGTTGTGGCTGTGTTCAGCGCTGCTGCCTAGTTTGAGCCATCATCTGGCTCCGATTGACCTACCTCGCTGCGTGCAACAGAACCGCATGATCTCCAAGCGCGGACCGTTCCGCCTCTTTGGCTCGGATTTGCGACAAAGCCACGCGGGATACGCATAAGACAAAGGGAATGAGAAAAAGATCAAGGCTTCCTTACGCCGGCAGAGGCGTGGATTCGGCGTTCCTGCGTGAGAACCGCGCGACCGAAAGATCCTGCTCGGACAGTCCCTGCGCCGCAATCTTCCAGGGAATGCGTCCGTCGGTTATGAGGCCCGCCGCGATCCGCCCAAGGGTCGGCGCCATCATAATCCCGAAGCCTCCTTGTCCCGCCAGCCAGAAGAAATCTTCAATACCAGGGTCGAACCCAGCGACCGGCACCCCATCCGCGGCGAATGTCCGCAGACCCGCCCAACTGTTCGCGATCCGGCGGACGGAGATAAGTGTTCGGCGCTCCAACCAGTCCACAAGAACAGCCATGTCCCATTCTTCGGGCTGGATATCCTGCGGCTCGACCGGTGTCTGGTCCCCTGGCGAAGCCATGATTTTTCCGGCATCCGGCTTGAGATATGCTTCGCCATCGACAAACTCGACAGAAGGTAACGTCCTGGTGTCGAGCCCTCTCGGCTCATCCACGAGAATGGCGGTTCGCCGCTTGGGCACCAGGCCGAGAGGAGGTGTGCCCGCGAGAGCGCCGACCTGGTCTGCCCAGGCTCCCGCCGCGTTGACGACGACGCGTCCTTCGAAGCATGCCTCGCCAGCGCTCGCCCTCCAAAGCCCCGATTTTCGTGAGACCTTATCGATCCGGGCGTTACAGAACAGGCTTCCACCGCGCTGACGCAACCCTCGCAGATAGCCTTGATGCAGCGCGTCCACGTCCATGTCCATCACGCCGGGTTCATAGGCCGCGGCCGAGACGCATTCCGGACGCAGTAGCGGAGCCAGTTCGAGTACACGGGAAGCCGGGATCGCCTCTATCCTGTTGTCTTCCGAGGAAAGTGCGAGGATCGCGTTCAACTTGTCTTCGTCTCCCGGAGTGGCAACGGTCAAGGCACCGCGCGGTGTCACGAGGGGGCGCTCGGCAAATCCGCTCGGCGGATTGATGAAGAAGTCGTGGCTGGCCGCATTGATGCGCTGGACGACGGGTGCCCCGTAATTGCGGGTGTACAGCGCTGCCGAGCGGCCGGTGCTGTGATAGCCCGGCATGGCCTCGGCTTCGATCAGCGCGACGGATCCGCTTTGAGCGAGCTCAAACGCCGCGGCAGCGCCGGAAATGCCTGCGCCGATAACCAGATAGTCAAACTTCATCGCATGTCACTCATGAGCGCGCGGCCCGGGGCGGGCGCCTACAAATCCTTCAGCACTTTTGAAAGAAAAACAATATCGATTGACATCATGAAAGAAATATTCCCTGATTGTTCTAGCGGAAGCGGAGTGGAAGCCGTTGAACGGGCCGGTTCGTCAGAGACTGAGGGATTGCTTAGCGGGCGCCTCAAAGGCGGACAAAGCGCTTGCGAGTTATATGCTGGCGCGGCTGAGTGGCATTCCTTTCGAAACAGCCGCGAGCTTGGCGGAAAAGGTTTCCGTGAGCGAGCCGACCGTCGGTCGGTTCTGTCGCTCCCTCGGCTATAAGAGCTTCAAGGATCTGAAGGAACAGCTCCGCCAGGACATCGGCGACCGCCCCTGGCTCATCAGCGACCGGCTGCGGGAATTCCAGCAAAGGGCGCTGGCGGGCGAAAATCAGCTTGCTCAAGCGCTGCAGCTGGAAATGTCCGGTCTCGTCGCCGTCTACGAGCTCGCGCAGACCGAGGACTTGAAGCGCGCCGTTCAGCGTTTTGCTCACGCCAAAGCGGTTTTCGTCGCCGGCTTCCAGACCGAGCGCGGCATGGCTCAGTTCTTTGTCAATCAGCTGCAATATCTGCGCGATCGGGTGCATCTCCTGGATCTCGCGGGCGGGAATTTTGCCGAGCTGCTCCTGTCCGATCACGAGGGCGCTTGTCTCGTCATCTTCGAGGCCCGCCGCTACTCGCGGATGGCGCGCCTGCTGGCCCGCGAAGCACGGGAAGCAGGCATTCCGACCACGCTTATTACTGACGCATTCTGCGATTGGGGGCGGGATCTCGTTGACGAGATGCTCGTCGTGCCGACCGAGTTCAACATGTTCTGGGACTCCACTGCGCAAATGGCAACCCTCACCAATCTCCTGATGAATGCGATTTTCATCGAGCTAGGTCCCGCGGTGGAGCAGCGCATGAACAAGATCTCACAACTCTATGCTCGCTTCACAGGATACGTGGGCGATTCTTCCGGTCCGATTACGGGATGACAAAAGCCTGACCGGACCGGCCTTCACTCAACAAAACCACAGGGGACTGTCATGAAATCAATCTTCAAGAGCGCGTTGCTATCCGGATCCGCTCTTCTGACCGCAAGCTTCCTTTCGCTCGGTTCCGCCGCAGCGCAGGAAGCGGTTTTCGCCGTCACGGCCCGCGAGGTCGGCGCGCCAAGCTACAATCCGATCAAAGCGACGCGCCTCAATAGCGCCAACTCTCTGATCTTCGATCGTCTTCTTCTGCAGGATGCCGATCAAAGCTTTCACGGCGTTCTAGCAACATCCTGGGAATCCTCGCCCGACGGCATGGAGTGGACATTCAAGCTGCGCCCTGGCGTCAAGTTTCACAATGGCGAGCCCTTCAATGCCAAGACCATTCAATGGTGGGTTCCCAAATTCGCCGGCACCGAAAACGCTTACACTGTGAGCGCCATCGACAAGGTCGAGGTGGTGGACGACCTAACGGTCAAATTCATCATGAAGAATCCCGATCCGAATCTCCTCTTCAATCTCGCGAGCTCGTTCATGGGGGTTCCGGAGCCGAAGTCTTATGATGCTTTGGGCGACAAATTTGGCGTAACGGCCGCCGTCGGGACGGGGGCTTTCAAGATGGAGAGCTTTACGGTCGGACAGCAGACGGTTCTTGTGCGCAACGACGACTACAAGTGGGGCTCCGATCTTTCGAAGAACACGGGGCCGGCCAAGATCAAGCGTATCACCGTTCGCGAAATCGCGGAGGATTCGACAGCCTTCCTTGAGCTCAAAACGGGCGGCGTCGACATGCTCTTCACGGTGCCGACGGACTTCCTGCCGCGCCTTCAGGCCGAGAAGGCCGTCAAGGTCGTGGCCATTCCTGGCGTCGAACTCGTCTATATGCCGATCAACACCTCGGTCGAGCCTTTCACCGACATCAAGGTCCGCGAGGCGACGGCGCTCGCCGTCAATCAGAAGGAGATTCTGAACACGCTCTATGGCGGCGTAGGCGCTCCGGCGAAGAACTTTCTTATCAGCAGCCTTCTCGAATCCAAGGTCGATCCGAAGTACGACATCACCTACTCTCCGGAAAGGGCGAAGAAGCTTCTGGATGAGGCTGGCTGGACGATGGGTGCAGACGGCATTCGGGTGAAGAACGGCGCGCCGCTCCAGGTCAAATTGTGGACGCAGAACGGCACCGAGTTCAAACGCCTGACGGAAGTCATCCAGGCCCAGCTCAAGGCCATCGGTATGAAGGCCGATATCACCGTCTTCGACGCCAGCACGATCAACGCCCAGTACAAGAAGAAGACCGAGCATCAGCTCGCGGTCCGGTCGTATTCCTGGACGAACGCGGATATCATCGACTGGTTCTTCAGCGGCAAGCGTCTGGGCTATCCGAACGTCTCTATGCTTAATGACCCCAAGGCGGAGGAACTGAACGACACGGCGATGAACAAGTCGAAGACCTGGGAGGAGCGGGTTGCGAACTTCAAGGCCTATCACGAGTACGTCTTGTCCCAGTTCGCCTTCGCTCCGATCTACGAACCCGCACAGATCTTCGTCTATAACAGCAAGAGGCTAAAGTTCCCGGAGGCGATCCGCGGCACGCGCCTGACCAGCCAGTCGATCCTCGACGTGAACGTCGCCGAATAATCGACCTCTGGTCAACAACCGAGAGATACCGGGATGCTCACCTTCATCCTCAAGAGAATGCTGCTGCTCGTTCCGGTGTCGCTCGCGGTCTCGATCGTGATATTCATGATCGTTCATCTCGTGCCGGGTGATCCGATAGACCACATTGTTCAGATCGGTTCGTCACCCGAGCAACGAGCGGAGTTGATCGCTAGATACGGACTCGATAAGCCCATCCTCGTGCAATACGTGACTTGGCTCGGAAACGTTCTTTCAGGCGATCTCGGCACCGCCATTATTCTGCGTCAGCCAGTTTCGGCGCTGATCGTGCAGAACATGCCACATAGCCTGACACTCGGCGGTCTTGCGCTCTTGTTTTCGACCGTCGTCGGCATTTCGACCGGCGCTCTCGCCGCCGTGTTCAGAGACACTTGGATCGACAGGGGCGTAATGACCGCCATCCTATTCGGATCGACTCTTCCAAGCTTCTGGCTCGGCCTGCTGATGATCCTGCTTTTCGCCGTCCAGCTCGAGTGGTTCCCCGTTTCGGGAGCCCGAACCTGGGGCTCGCTTGTCCTGCCCGTACTCACGATCGGTATCGGCGGCACGGCGCTCGTCGGGCGCGTCACCCGCGCGGCCATGCTGGATGTGGTGCGCAAGGATTTCGTTCTGATGCTGCACGCGAAGGGGCTTTCGCCGTGGGCTATTCAAATGCACCATATCTTGCGCCATGCGCTGTTGCCCGTGGTGACGATCCTGAGCCTGCGCATTGGCTGGATTCTGGGCGGCGCAGTCACTATCGAATTCGTCTTTGCGCGCCCGGGACTGGGTTCGCTTCTCATCAACTCGCTCAGCCAGCGCGATTATCCGGTCGTCCAGGGCTGTCTCCTGATGCTCGCTATTGCTGTGATGCTCGGAACTTTGCTCGGCGACGTAGTCCAGGCCATCATGGATCCGCGCGTGCGTGAGAGGATTGCGTGATGGCTCAGCCGATGCATACGCTCGTCCGCATTGTCTCAACGCCGCGCGGCGCAGTATCCGGCGCGATTTTGCTGATTGTCATCCTTTGCGCGCTGCTGGCGTCCTGGGTCGCACCCTATTCTTATGACATCCAAAATCTGCCCGGGGCGAACTTGGAACCTTCCGCGAGCCACCTTCTCGGAACCGACGAATTCGGGCGGGATCTGCTTTCGCGCATCATCTATGGCGCGCGCACATCGCTCGCGGTTGGCTTCACCTCGATCGGCGCTTCCGTTCTGGTTGGGCTGGTCCTGGGCGGCGCGGCGGGCTATTTCGGTGGAGCGTTCGACCGCTCGGTTACGGCGATCGTCGACCTGACGTGGTCTTTCCCTGAGATCCTGATCGCGCTGATCCTGATTGCGATCGCGGGGCCGGGGCTCCACAGCACGGCCATCGCGATCAGCATCGCCTATCTCGCGCAATTCACGCGCCTCACCCGAGCGCAGATCATCGGCCTCAAGAACGAAACTTATGTCGAAGCCACCATCGGACTCGGCGCTAGCCATGGCCATGTCCTATTCCAGCATCTGTTGCCGAACGCGCTAACGCCGGTCATCGTCGCGGGCATGCTTGCAACCGGAGACGCCATCATTCTCGAAGCGACGCTCGGCTTTTTCGGGCTAGGCGCACAGCCGCCGACTCCAAGCTGGGGCGCGATGATGAGCAGCGGAACCGCTCAGATCTTCATTGCGCCCTGGATCATTATTTTCCCGGGTGTGGCTATCGCAGGCACGGTAATCGCCATCAACCTTTTCGGCGACGCGATCATCGACGCGCTCGATATCCGTGGCAAATTGCGGGAGAGCTGAGGATGACCTTGCTCTCAATCCGCGATCTTTCTGTCTGCATCGGCCGCCTGAGGCCCCTCGATGGCATCTCCTTTAATCTCGACAAGGGAGAAATCCTTGGCGTTGTCGGTGAGTCCGGCTCCGGCAAGTCACTCACGGCCACCTCCATCATGGGTCTTCTGCCGCTCATCGGTGGCAAGGTCCTCAAAGGTTCGATGTACTTTGATGGCATCGATCTCACCACGCTCGACGAGGCGTCTTATCGCCGGCTGCGCGGTAGGCGCATTGCCCTCATCAGCCAGAACCCAATGACGTCGCTCGATCCCATTGTGCGCATCGGCGCACAGATCGATCAGATGGCGTCACTCCATCTCGGTCTTTCGCCGCAGAAGGCGAGGGCGCGCAGCATTGAACTCATGGAGCAGATGCGGATTCCGCAGGCGGCAACCGTGTACGGCCAATATCCCCATCAACTTTCCGGCGGCATGAAACAGCGCATTGTCGTTGCTATGGCGCTTGCGGCCGATCCCGACCTGATCATCGCTGACGAGCCGACTACAGCTCTCGATGTCACCATACAAGCTCAAATCGTCCAAATTCTCATAGATCTTGTACGCGAGCGGGGCTTGGCGCTGATGCTGATCACCCACGACATGGGCGTCGTCGCGCAGGCTTGCGATCGGGTCGTTGTGCTCTACGCGGGCCGTGTGGCTGAGAGCAATAGTGTGGAGGGGATTTTTGCCGAGCCGAGGCACCCCTACACGCGCGCGCTGATCCGGTGCATCCCCCGGGGCGGGCAGGCCCGCGGCAGCCTTGTTGGAATTCCGGGGGTTGTGCCGCGCGTGCTCGACTACCCGCGTGGATGTCGCTTCAACCCTCGCTGCGATCTCGCCCAGCCCATTTGCTACACCGAAACTCCGCCGGTTCATGCCGATGGCTCTGCGGCCGTGGCGTGCCACTTCAGCGAGGTTCGCGCCCATGTCTGACGCGGCCAGCAATTGTCTTCTTTCGATGCGCGGCCTGACGCGCGAATTCCGAATCGGCGGTGGCCTTTTCTCGCCCGCCAAAGTGCTTCGTGCCGTCAGCGACGTCTGGCTTGACGTCCCTCGTGGCCGCGTCACCGGCATTGTCGGCGAGTCCGGCTGCGGCAAGTCAACTCTTGCTCGATTGGCGCTGCGGTTGCTGGACGCGACCGCCGGCAGCGTGATCTTCGACGACGTTGAACTCGGCGGCCTCAAGTCGGGAGAGTTGCGCGAGCTTCGCCGCCGCATGCAGATGGTATTTCAGGATCCGTATTCTTCTGTCGATCCGCGCTACACGATTCGCGAAGCACTGGTCGAACCTTTCAGGGTCCAGAGAATTCGTTTGACCGCTGCCGAGGCCAAAAGCCGGGTGGAAGAGATGCTGACCATGGTGGGTTTGAGCCCGCATCTGGCAAGCAGCTATCCGCATCAGCTTTCGGGAGGCCAGAAGCAACGCGTGGGGATAGCTCGCGCTCTGGCCCATAAACCGAGCTTTCTAGTTCTGGATGAGCCGACGGCGTCGCTCGATGTTTCGATCCAAGCCCAAATCGTCGCGCTTCTTGAGTATCTCCAGCGCGATCTTGGCCTAACTTATCTCTTCATCTCCCACGATCTCGGCCTTGTCCGCTATTTCTGCGACACGATCGTCGTGATGTATCTCGGCAGGATCGTCGAGATTCTTCCCAATGCGGTGGCCAAGCCGCGCCACCCGTACACGAAGACACTCCTCGACAGTACGTTCGAGCCTGACCCGTCAAAGCGCCGGCACATCAGCCGGCTGAGCGGTGAGATCCCGAGCGCCTTCGATCTTCCCAAAGGCTGTGCCTTCGCGGCGCGTTGCTCCCATGCTGCTGATCGATGCCGGCAGGAGCGACCGGAGATGTCGGACGCCCCGGGGCATCGCGTGGCCTGTCATTATCCCCTCAACTAAAAGCCATCGGAGAGTCGCATGTCCTTTACCGTTCTGACCGCCGAATTCTCGCATGAGAGCAACACGTTCAGCCGTCGGCTGACAGACTACACGGCTTTTACGGATCGCACGCTCTATTTTGGAGAACAGGCTGTCACGGAGCGCGGCGATGCCAACACTCCTCTGGCAGGTTTTCTTGACGTGGCACGCGCTTTCGACTGGCGAACGATACACCCGATCAGCGCAGCGGCGCAGCCTGCCGGCCCCGTGACGCGCGATGCCTATGAGCGCATCGCAGGGGTCATCGTCGAAGCAGCACGCGCCAACCGTGACAGGATCGACGGAATTCTGCTCGGGTTGCATGGCGCTATGGTGACCGATTTCTGCCAGGATGGTGAAGGTGAGTTGCTGGAGCGCCTCCGCGCCGTCGTTAGCCACCACATCCCCATCGGCATTACTCTCGACCCCCACGCCAATGTCACGCGCAAGATGTGCGAGCTCGCGAACATCGTCGTATCTTATAAGACCTATCCTCATGTGGACATGCGAATCTGCGGACGCCAGGCAGGGGAGGTCCTCCAGCGTGCGATGGCAGGAGAAATCGCGCCCGTCACCGTGCGAGTTCATCGCCCGATGCTGGAAGAAGTCAATGGTGGACGCACGGATATCGGCCCGATGATCGAACGCATCGCCCGCGCCCGCGCCTATGAAGCGGAACCCGATGTGTTCGCGGTGAGCGTTAACGGAGCCTTTGGAAACGCGGATATCGAAGAAGTTGGGCCGACTGTCCTCGTGACAGCGCAAGGCGATTTGGAGCGCCATCGACGCTTCGCGGAATCACTCGCCGACGACATCTGGAACAGGCGCCTTGAGTGCATCAACAGCTATGTTTCGGTCAACGATGCTGCTCTGCAAGGCAAATCTTACAAGAGAAAGACCGGCCCGCTGGTGATCGCCGATTATGCCGACAATCCCGGCGGCGGCGGTTATGGCGACTCGACCGAGTTGCTCCGCGCCATGATAGCGGCAGGCGTCGAGGATGCCTGTTTCGGCCCCATGGTGGATCCAGAGGTGGCCGCCGAACTTCACCGCCACAAGGTCGGTGAGACTGTCTCGACCCGCCTCGGAGGCAAGACAGATCCACGCGTGGGCGGTGCCCCGCTGAGTGTTACGGGTGAGCTGATGCTCCTGAGCAATGGCCACTACGTCGGCGACGGGCCAATGGCTGGCGGGTTGAAAGGGAGTTGGGGTCCGACCGCCGTCCTGCGCGTCGGCGGCATCGACATTCTCGTGGTTTCAATTCCCACGCAGATGCTCGACCTCCAGCAATTTCGAACCTTCGGCATTGATCCAGTGGCGAAATCGGTGGTGGCGTTGAAGTCGATGCAGCATTTTCGCGCCGCTTTCGAGCCGATTGCCGGCGATATCATTGTCTGCGACAGCGGGGCTCTGTGCACGCCGGATCTCAGCAAGCTCCCCTTTCGCAATGTTCCGCGCCCCATTTTCCCCCTCGATCGAGATATGACTTTATCTCTCTGAGCCGAAAGTCGTTCTGGTTTGGACTCGCACCGATTACAAGCCGAACATTGTTGGCCGCTTCCAGCTGTGCCGTGAGACGCCCGCTCGCCTTCGTTGCCATAGGCCTTCCCCCCAGCCCTGCCGCTCACAAGTCAGGAAGATGATGACGTCCCAGTCAGACTCCGCGACCACCAAGCTTGTTCAGGGCTGGCCGACCTCAACGCCCTCACCGCAGGTGGCCGCGGGCAGGTGCGATCTTCGCTCGGCTCGGATCCCCGTTCGGGGCGGCTGCGTGCCCGCTCCGGGGAATGCAGCGGCGTTCATTTCGGCTCGATCTGCGAGACATGATTAAGCGCGATCACCCATTTGCCGTCGCGCTTGCGCATCAGCCGGGTGTTGACACCTGTTTGGTTCCCGGCAGCCCGGACGAGATTGTAGTTGCTGATCAATTGGGCGGCGTCGGACGCTAGCATCTCGATGCGGATGTCCGAGAAGGTGAGCTGCCCTTGCGAGCCCGGCGCGCCGCCGTAATCGGCGATGTAGTGATCAAGCGTTGCCTGCCAGTCCTTTTGTATACGACCACGGGACACGAAAACGACGTCCGGATTGGCAAATCCATCCATGTAACCGTGGAAATCGCCGCGGTTCCAGGCCACCTCCATGTCCGCGATGACGGTTCGGATTGCGTCTTGATCTTCATTCATGGACATTTTCACAAACTCATACCTTGTCGAGAACGGTGGCCTTGGCGACTTCGTCTTCCTGACGTTGCCGTTTGAGGAGAACTTCCTGCGCCGCGGACACGAGATGGCGGCGCAGCGCGTTTTCAGCAGCCTTGGGGCTCTGGTCGAGGATTGCGTCGACGATCTGCTGGTGTTCGTTGCAGGACCGCTTCAGGCGCCCCTTGTCCTTGAGCTGATACTTGCGGAAGGGAGCGAGCTTCAGCCGCAATGTTTGCGCAGCGGCGATCAGATCACTGTTGCGGCTGCCCTGGAAAAGAAGGTCGTGGAAACGAGTATTGATCTCGTTATAGCCGACACAGTCGCCCTCTTCGGCAAGGGCGTTCATCTCCCTGTGCATACTTTCCAGTGCCGCGCGCTCGCTCATCGTCATCCGATGGGAGGAGAGCCGCCCACAGGTAGCTTCGAGCTCCGCCATGGCCTCGAACATCTCATCGATGCGCTGGGCGGAAATCTGCGTCACGACGACTCCCTTGTAGGGCTCGCGTTCGGCAAGCCCTCGGCCGCACAGGATGTGCAATGCCTCGCGCACCGGCGTGCGCGACACGCCGAACTGCGCGGCGATGGATGTTTCGTCGAACCGTGAACCGGCCGGAATCGCGCCTTTGATGACCGCTTCCTCGAGCTGCTCGGCAATGAATTCGCTACGGCTTTTCTTACCGGAAGCCGGTAAATCCAGCACCTTGTTTTCCTTTTCCCTTTGGCGCCTCGGTCTCCCGGGCAGAGTGTTTCAATAATACATGATGCGCAAATTATACAATCGGCCCGCGATCAGGGTCATAAATATACAACTTGTCCACAGAGGATGGGCATCTACCGGGTTGTTGTCCAGCTATACCGGGGCTTGTATATAATTTAGTCAAATTACACAGACTTTGTCGACAATCTCTGGAAAGGGCATGTCTTTGCAAAGTGAGACCGCGGCTGGATAGGTAGTGAGGATTGGAATGACATTTACGACGCGACCGGAACTCAGGGGTACGTTCGGCGCCGTCTCTTCCACCCATTGGCTGGCGTCGACGGTTGGCATGTCCATTCTCGAAAAAGGTCACACGGCCTTCGATGCGGCGGTCGCGACCGGCTTCGTCTTGCAGATCGTCGAGCCGCATCTGAACGGTCCCGCTGGTGAAGTGCCGATCATCGTGACGCCCGCCGGCGCCAACGCGCCGACCGTGATCTCCGGCCAGGGCCCATCGCCCGCCAAGGCGACAGTCAAATATTTCAAAGATCTCGGCCTCGACATCATTCCTGGAACCGGCCTGCTCGCTGCATGCATCCCCGGTGCTTTCGGCGCGTGGCTGACACTTCTGCGCGACTACGGCACGGCAGAACTCGAAGAAGTGCTCGCCCCGGCGATCTATTACGCAAAGACGGGCCACCCGCTCGTGCCGCGCATCGCCAGCACGATCGCATCGATGCGCGACCTCTTCACCACCCATTGGCCGAGTTCGGCGGAAATCTACCTGCCCGGCGGTGTCGCTCCACAATCCGGCAAGCTCTTTCGCAATCCGCAGATTGCAGCGCTCTACCAGCAGATCCTCGACGAGGCGAAGTCGGCGAAGAGTCGCGAAGCACGCATCAATGCGGCGCTTGATTTCTGGTATCGCGGTCCGGTTGCCGAACGGATCGAAGAATATTGTGCGACTGAAGAGGTCTGGGACGTTTCCGGCCGCCGCCACAAAGGCCTCATTACTGCGCAGGACATGGCGGACTACACGCCGCTCATTGAGAAGCCGGTCTCCGTCCCCTATGGCGGCTATGAGGTCTTTAAATGCGGGCCATGGTCGCAGGGCCCCGTCCTGCTGCAGATGCTGCAGATTCTGAAGGGGACCGATATTGCCGATCTCGACCCGATGGGGGCCGATTTCGTCCACCTCGTGATCGAAACGGCGAAACTCACCATGGCCGACCGCGATTCCTGGTATGGTGACAGCTCGGACGTGCCGCTCAAGACCCTGCTGTCCTCCGGCTATGCCGATACCCGCCGGGCGCTCATCGGCAGAACGGCGTCGATGGAAGTGCGACCCGGTGCGCCCGACGGTCGCAATCCCAACCTGCCGCCGCTGCGCACTATCGGCACCATTCCACAGCCGGGTCTCGGCGGCGGCGAACCGACTGTCGCTCGCGAACCGAAGCTGCCGAACGACAAGCAGGGTGAGCCAGCGCTCACTCCCGAAGGCGCGCAGCGCGGCGACACTGTGCAGGTCAGCGCCGTCGATCGCTGGGGCAACATGGTTTCGGCAACCCCCTCCGGCGGCTGGTTCCAATCGAGCCCGGTCATTCCGGGCCTCGGCTTCAGCCTGACGACTCGGGGTCAGATGTTCTGGCTCGAAGAGGGTCTGAATTCCACACTGATGCCGTCGAAGCGGCCACGTACGACGTTGACCCCGTCGATGGTGTTCCGCGGCGGCCAACCCTACATGGCCTTCGGCACACCGGGGGGAGACCAGCAGGACCAGTGGCAACTGGTCATGCTGCTGCGTCATATCCACAACAGCATGAATCTGCAGGAGGCGATCGACGCGCCCTCCTTCCACACGGACCACTTGCCGAGTTCCTTCTGGCCGCGCGAGATCAGCCCTGGGGCGATCACGCTCGAATCCCGCTTCCCGGAAGCGGTACGCGAAGAGCTCGCAGCAAGAGGGCATAAGGTAACCGTCGGCGATGCCTGGTCCGAGGGGCGGCTTTCAGCCGTGGCGAGGGAAATGGACGGCGGGGTGCAGCTGGTAAAGGCAGGCGCCAATCCGCGCGGTGTGCAGGGTTACGCTGTCGCCCGCTAATCCTAAGTTTGAACTATATAACAAAAGAGGGAATGATGATGAAACCGCTTTACGTCGCACTCGCAGCCGGCCTGGCCCTGAGTGGCCTGGCAGCAACCGCGGCTCCCGCCGCCGCCCAGTCAGTCCTCCGGATCGGCCTGCAGGACGATCCGGATACACTTGACCCGGTCTCCAACTGGAGCTTCGTCGGCCGCCACGTTCTACAGTCGCTCTGCGACAAGATCGTCGACATCGACGTGAGTGGTCAGATCGTGCCGATGCTCGCGACGAGCTGGGAATGGAATGGAGACAGCACCGCGCTCACGCTTAAGCTGCGCCGGGATGCTGTATTCCACGACGGCACTAAAGTGGACGCGGCCGCGATCAAGTACAATCTAGACCGCGATCTGACCATGAAGATCTCCCGCCGCAAGGCCGAGATTAGTGCGATCGGCAACGTGGAGGTGGTCGACGACTACACCGTCAAGATCAACCTCAAGGAGCCGTCCGTGCCGCTGCTTGCCGCGCTCAGTGACCGAGCCGGCATGGTTATCAGCCCGAAGGCAGGTGAAGCGCTCGGCGAGAAGTTCACCGACGCCCCAGTCTGCTCCGGTCCGTACAAGTTCGTGGAGCGCGTCACCCAGGACCGCATCGTCCTCGACAAGTTCCCGCAGTACTACAACGCCGACAAGTATCATTTCGACCGACTCATCTATCGCGGTATGCCGGATTCCAACGTCCGACTGCTGAACCTGCGCTCGGGTCAGCTGGATCTTATCGAGCGCTTGGCAGCGACCGATGTCAAAGCCGTCAAGGCTGACAAGTCCCTTGCTATCGATCCGGTCGTCGGCCTTGGCTACTACGGCATCACCTTCAACATTGATGGTGAAGGCGCCGACCTCGATGCCGGCAAGAAGGCTGCCATCCGCGAAGCCTTCAGCCTTGCGATCGACCGCGGCGCCATCAGCAACGTCGTGTTCGACGGCCAAGCGAGCACCGGCAACCAGCCCTTCCCGCCTTCGAGCCCGTATTACGACAAAAACTATCCGGTTCCGGCTCGTGACGTGGGTGCTGCTAAGAAAAAGATGGCGGAAGCCGGCGTGCAGTCGGTCAATCTGGACCTCCTGGTTCCGACCGATGCGGAACGCCAGCAGGTGGCCCAGCTCGTCCAGGCGATGGTCGCTGACATCGGTATCAAAGTCTCGATCAAGCCGACCGAGCTGATGACGCTGCTCGACATCGCCCGCCAGGGCAAGTTCAAGTCCCACCTCGTAGGCTGGAGCGGCCGTGTCGATCCTGACCTGAACATCACCCCAATGTTGGCTTGCGGTGCTTCCGGTAACGATGCGCACTACTGCAACAAGGAGCTCGACGTTATCCTGACCAAGGCGCGCGCCCTCGGCGCCACCGAAACCCGCAAGGCCGAATACAGCAAGGCTATCTCAATCTTGCTCAAGGACCTGCCGATCGTCTACCTGTATCACTCGCAGTGGATCTTCGCGCACAACTCCAACATCACCGGTCTGAAGTCTGCGCCGGACGGCATCATCCGCCTCACTGGCGTCAGCCGTAAGAACTAGGTTGGCAACCAAGGTTCGATGAGCACGTCTCAAAATATACTTCACGCTCCGTCAGCCCGATCCGTTCGGGCTGACGATGCCGTGCCATCCGTATTGGATGTCTCGAACCTCCGGGTCGTCTTCGAAGGCGATACGAGGACCGTCACCGCAGTCGATGGCGTGAGTTTTTCTGTCAAGAAGGGCCGCACGCTTGCCATCGTCGGGGAATCCGGCAGCGGCAAGAGCGTCACGTCGCTTGCCTTAATGCGGCTTCTGCCCGAGCATACGGCCCGCGTTTCCGGCAACGTCAATTTTGACGGGCGCCAGTTGCTAACTGAACCGACGAGCACCATGCGGAGCCTGCGGGGCAACCGGCTGGCGATGATTTTCCAGGAGCCGATGACCTCGCTCAATCCCTCCTATACGGTCGGTGAGCAAATCAAAGAAGTCATCCTGCGTCACCGCCAGATGTCCAAGAAGGAGGCGGCCGAACGCACCATCGCCATGCTGCGGTTGGTGCGCATTCCGTCGCCCGAAACCCGTTATCACCAGTACCCGCATAATCTTTCGGGCGGCATGCGCCAGCGTGTGATGATCGCGATGGCACTCGCCTGCGATCCGGAACTCCTAATCGCCGACGAGCCGACCACAGCACTGGACGTCACCATCCAGGCGCAAGTCTTGGAACTGATGCGCGAATTGCAGCAGAAGACCGGCACCGCCATCGTCCTCATCACCCACGATCTCGGCGTCGTCGCGGAATCCTGCGACGACGTGATCGTCATGTATGCCGGCCAAGTAGTCGAGCAATGCTCTGTGGAGGAACTCTTCACCTTCCCGCAGCATCCCTACACGGTCGGCCTACTCGGTTCGCTGCCGCGCCTTGACGAGAAGCGCGAGCGCCTCGCGGCGATAACGGGCACCGTGCCGGATATGGCCAATCCGCCGGCCGGATGCCGTTTCCAGGCACGCTGCCCGTTCCGCATCAACAAATGCGCCGAAATGCCCGCGTTGATGGAGGTCTCCCAGAGCCATTTCAGCCGTTGCTGGCGGGCACCCATGGAGGACCTCGTCCCATGACCCAAGCCCCTTCTTCCGCCTCCGCCGTAAAGCCGATTATCGAAGTCCGAGGGCTCGGTAAGAACTTCGTCCTCAAGCGCAGCGTCTTCAGCCGTCCACTGGTGCAAATTCGTGCCGTTGACAATGTGACGCTATCCCTGATGCCGGGCGAGACCCTGGCGATTGTGGGTGAATCAGGCTGCGGGAAATCGACTCTCGGCCGGCTGTTGATGCGCCTTATCAAGCCTAGCACCGGCGAGGTGTTCATCGACGGGCAGAACGTCACCAATATCAGCCATGCGGAGATGCGCCAGCAGCGGCGGCATGTCCAGCTCATTTTCCAAGACCCTTACGCGTCCCTGAACCCGCGCATGACGATCGCTCAGACCATCGCCGAGCCGTTGATGCTGCACAACATCGTGCCGGCTGGCCAGCGCGCTAAGCGTGTCGCCGAACTCCTCGAAATGGTGGGTCTTCGCCCCGAACAGGCAAACCGCTATCCGCACGAGTTCTCCGGCGGCCAGCGCCAGCGCGTAGTGATTGCCCGAGCGCTCGCGCCCGAGCCGAAGGCGATCATCTGCGATGAAGCGGTCTCGGCGCTCGACGTGTCGATTCAGGCCCAGATCCTCAATCTCCTGAAGGATCTGCAGAACCGCCTCGGGCTCGCCTTCGTCTTCATCTCGCATGATCTCGGCGTGGTGAAGCACATCGCCGACCGGGTTGCCGTCATGTACCTCGGCAAGGTGGTCGAGATTGGGGCGTCCGACGAGATTTTCAGTGCACCCCGCCACCCGTATACCCGGGCGCTGCTCTCGGCCATTCCGGTCGCCGCTCCCCCAAGCCATCAGCGCTCCCGCGCCGCCCGGCTCCACGGCGACCTGCCCAGCCCGCTTTCTCCCCCGCAGGGCTGCCGGCTGCATACGCGCTGTCCGCATGCTCGGCCCGAATGCAAGACCGTCAGCATGAAGCTCGACGTCGAGGCGAGCGGCCACGCCAACGCATGCGCCTTCTGGCGCGATCTGCCCGCGCAGGATGGCACGGAAGGCGTCCGCGAACCCCGCAATCCCAAACTCGAAAAGCTGTTCGTAGCCTTCGAGGCCATGGCCGCGCGGTCGGCCCAGACAGTCAAAGGAGGCTAAGCCATGTCCTCGCTTCTTGCGCGCCGTCTCCTGCAACTTATCCCCACAGTCGTCATCCTGTCGCTGATCATCTTCTCGCTCCAGCACCTGCTGCCCGGTGACCCGGCGCTGGTGCTCGCCGGCGAAAATCCAGACGAGGCGACACTCGCGGCAGTTCGCGCACAATATCACCTCGACCAACCGATTTTCGTCCAGTACATCTTCTGGGTGAAGGGCGTGATGACCGGCGACCTCGGCGAATCTATGCGCCACAACCGACCGGTGCTCGATCTGATCCTCCTTAAGTTGCCGGTGACGCTGCAGCTCGCGATCATGGGCATCGTCGTGGCGCTCATCCTCGGCGTTTTGGGCGGTGTCATCTCGGCGTTGCGCCAGAACAGCGCCGTCGACTATGCGACGAACGTCGTGTCGCTCGCCGGCATTTCGGTGCCGAATTTCTGGTTGGGCATCATGCTCATCCTGTTCTTCTCGGTTCATCTCGGCTGGCTCCCGGCCTCAGGCTTCGTCAGCCCCTCCGAAGATCTCAAGATGAACCTTTCGACGACGATCATGCCGGCCTTCGTGCTGGGCACGGCGATCGCTGGCGTCATCATGCGCCATACCCGCAGCGCCATGCTGCAGGCGCTCGAAAGCGACTATGTGCGTACCGCGCGCGCCAAGGGGCTGAGCGAATGGGTGGTGGTGTTCAAGCACGCTATGCGCAACGCTCTGACGCCGATCATCACGCTCGGCGCGCTGGAATTCGGCGCGCTGCTCTCCGGTGCCGTGCTGACGGAGCAGATCTTTACGATCCCCGGTTTCGGCAAACTTATCGTCGACGCCGTCTTCACTCGCGATTATTCCGTCGTGCAGGGCGTCGTCCTGGTGACCTCGCTTTTCTACATCATCCTCAACCTTCTGGCTGACATCGGATACATCCTCGTCAACCCAAGACTGAGAAGCTGACCGTGCTGACGATCTCGGAGACTAATCCTTCGACCAACCCCATGGCGAATTTCTTCCGCAGCCACCTCTGGCGACGGCTTTCGAAGCGCAAGAGCGCGCTCGTGGGCATGATCGTCGTGCTGTTCATGGTGTTCGTTGCCGTCTTCGCGCCGGTCCTGGCGCCCTTTGATCCGGCCGCCCAGAGTTGGACGGCGGTGCGAAAGGCGCCGTCGGCCCTTCACTGGATGGGCACCGATGAAGCCGGTCGAGACGTGCTTTCTCGCATCATCTGGGGTGCACGCGCCTCCCTGATGGCGGGTCTTACCTCTGCCGGCATAGCCATGGCGATCGGCGTGCCGCTCGGCCTCGCCGCGGGATTTCTCGGTGGCATCATCGACGGTCTCATCAGCCGCTTCACCGATGCGATGCTTGCCTGTCCGTTCCTGATCCTCGCGATCGCCTTTGCGGCCTTCCTCGGCCCGAGCCTCACCAATGCCATGTTAGCGATCGGCATCACTGCCATGCCGCTGTTCATCCGGTTGACGCGTGGCCAAGTGCTCTCCATCAAGGCAGAGGAATATATCGAGGCGGCGAGCGCAGTGGGCAATCCGCAATGGCGCATCGCGGTCCGGCATATCCTGCCAAATATCTTGCCGCAGCTCATGGTTCAGGCGACGTTGACAATCGCATCCGCTATTATCGCGGAAGCCAGCATGTCCTTCCTCGGTCTCGGCCTACAGCCACCGGCACCCTCCTGGGGATCGATGCTGAACTCCGCCCAGCGCTTCCTGAGCAGTGCGCCCTGGATGGCGCTCTGGCCCGGCATGGCGATCTTCACGACCGTGCTGTCGTTTAACCTCCTCGGGGACGGTCTACGCGACGCGCTCGATCCGCGCTCGCGATGATCGCCGGCGCGTGCCGTTCCGACCCAGCTAGAGCGGCAAGCGGCCAGACTTGCTTGCCGACCCCGACGCCTACGTACCGCGCTTCTTCACGGATCACCGATTGCGGCGCAATCAGCGACAGTGCTCGGTCAGCATCTCCTGGAGATTGCGGAGACTGCAGGCACAGGGCAGGATTACCGAACGATCAAAATGGCGACTTTTGAACATCAGATACCTCCAGAGTCTGCCGGTGGCGTATGGTGCACTGAGCTACTGGAGGGTTGCGACAGTTCCATCGATTCTTTGTCGACGCAGGGCAACGTTCCCGCGCCACATCATCCAGCACTCTAAACGATCCATCAGACCTGACCGGGGGGCAAATATGCGCACGTCAAAAGTCGTTCATGTCGTCAGTTGCCACGCGGAAGGGGAGGTGGGAGATGTGATTGTGGGTGGCGTCGCACCTCCGCCGGGCGATACAGTTTGGCAGCAGTCACGATTCATCGCCAAAGATGAAACTTTGCGCAAATTCGTTCTGAACGAACCGCGCGGCGGTGTCTTTCGGCA
Organism: Microvirga alba; assembly: GCF_015694465.1. Lineage (GTDB taxonomy): Bacteria > Pseudomonadota > Alphaproteobacteria > Rhizobiales > Beijerinckiaceae > Microvirga > Microvirga alba. Next base: position 10,804 of record NZ_JADQDO010000015.1, on the reverse strand, counting down.
CGTGAATCTATTGGTCCCGCCAAAGAACCCGCAAGCGCAGATGGGCTGGATAATCATGGAGCCCGCCGATACGCCACCGATGTCGGGTTCAAATTCCATCTGCGTCGCAACCGTGCTGCTCGACACGGGGATCATTCCGATGCAGGAACCGGAAACACACCTCACCCTCGAAGCGCCGGGCGGTCTTGTCGAAGTCACTGCGGCCTGCCGCGCCGGCAAGGCCGAGCGTATCACGGTCCGCAACGTGCCCTCCTTCGCCGACAAGCTCGATGTAAAGATCGAGGTCGAGGGTCTGGGCACGCTGACCGTCGATACGGCCTATGGCGGTGATAGCTTCGTGATCACGGATGCTAAGGCTCTTGGCTTTGCGATCCGCCCCGACGAGGCGAAGGACCTTGCCGAGATCGGCGTGAGGATCACCCGCGCGGCCAATGAGCAAATTGGTTTCAGGCATCCCGAGCTTCCGGGCTGGGATCACATCTCGTTCTGTCAGATCGCAGCGCCTCTCGTGGACCGAGACGGCGTTCTGCATGGTGCCAATGCCGTCGTGGTGAGGCCCGGCAAGATCGACCGCTCGCCCACCGGAACGGGCTGCTCGGCCCGCATGGCCGTGCTTCATGCGCGTGGCATCATGAAGGTCGGCGATAGCTTCGTTGGCCACTCGATCATCGATTCCGAGTTCATCTGCCGGATCGAGGATGAGGTGACGGTCGGCGGAAAGAGGGGCATCATCCCTTCCATCTCCGGACGCGCTTGGGTCACGGGCACCCATCAGCACATGCTCGATCCGGACGATCCGTGGCCGCATGGCTACCAGCTGTCGGATACCTGGCCGCAGATGTAGACTGAACGCCACGCTTTTCAAAAAAAGCGCCATCAGAAGCGAACGGATCGGGCAACGGAAGTATGAGTGAAGAAGTCTCCCTCTCGCTGGACGATGTGCGGCGTCTCAGCATCGATGTTCTGAAAGCGGGCTGTCTTTCCAGCGAGCAGGCCGAGGCCATTGCCGCTGTCATCTATGCTGCGCAGCGCGATGAATGCCATTCCCACGGCGTGTACCGGTTGCTCGGCTGCGTGAGATCCGTAAAGGAAGGCAAGGTCAATCCCAACGCGGTACCGGATGTGGTCGATCACGCACCCGCCATCGTTCGTGTCGACGCCCATTACGGCTTCTCGCCTCTGGCGTTCGAGCGCGGCAAGCCGCTGCTCGTCGAGAAGGCCCGCAAGCTGGGCCTAGCGGCCATGGCCATCAACAATTGCTTCCACTTTTCCGCCCTTTGGCCGGAAGTCGAGGCCATCAGCGAAATGGGGCTGGTGGCGCTCGCAATGACGCCGAGCCATAGCTGGGTGGCACCCGCAGGCGGAAGGAAGCCTATCTTCGGCACGAACCCGATTGCCTTCGCTTGGCCGCGTCCTGACGGGCCGCCCTTCGTGTTCGACTTCGCTACCAGCGCCATCGCGCGCGGTGAGATCGAGCTCCATCGGCGCGCGGGCAAGGCTATTCCAACTGGCTGGGCCATCGACAGCGAAGGCAATTCCACCAACGATGCGGCGGCAGCCTTGGCGGGTGCGATGCTCACCTTCGGTGGCCACAAGGGCTCGGCGCTTTCCGCGATGATCGAGCTGATGGCGGGACCGCTGATTGGCGGCATGACGAGCGCGGAATCCATGACCTTCGACGAAGGTGTCGGTGCAGCGCCCTGCCATGGCGAGCTGATCCTCGCCTTTGATCCGAAGGTGTTTTTGGGTGGGGATGCCGCGCCGCATGTGGACAGCGCTGAGAGGATGTTCGAATCGATCGTTGGTCAGGGCGCGCGCCTACCGTCCCAGCGCCGCTATGAGGCCCGTGTGCGCAGCGAGGCGCATGGTGTGCGTATTCCCAAGACGCTCTACGATGACTTGCTGACGCTCTTGCCCCGTTGAGGAAGGGGATTTCCTGCGGAACCGTCGCGAACTCTTCGGTAACTTGCTCCGGCGTACACCTCTGGTAAAATTCCGAGACTCCGATGAGGTTGAGGCTTCCCTCAAGGGTATTCAACAGTCTCGTCGGCCACGAGGCAGAACGCGTTTCCTGATATTGACGCACTTCTCGCTCTCCGCAGCGAGTCACCGAGGTTGCCGCATTAGATGCGGCGAACCTCTTCGAGGAAGTTGTGGACGGCGGCAGTAACCTATTCCGTCTGGCTGTCTACGGTCTCCGAGGTTGAGCTCTAGATGGCCTCGATCTGTGCCCTGATATCCTCTGTTGCATTGGCCGTCTGCCCCGTCAGCGTCTTAACCTCAGATGCGACAACGGCGAACCCCTTGCCTGCTTCACCGGCTCTCGCGGCCTCGATGGTCTCATTAAGGGCCAGCAGATTGGTCTGTCCTGCGATAGTCCTGATGAGTGATACAATATGCCCGATCTTCTGCGAGGATTCGGCGAGAGCCTGAGCCTTCTCTGGGCTTTCTTGTGCTTCGCGCGCCGCCGCCCGAGTCGTTTGGCTCGATTGGTCGATCTGGCGACTGATCTCCGTAATCGACGCGTTTGGATCCTTTGCCGCCGATGCGACGGTCTGGACGTGAAGGCTCACCTCCTGCGCCCCCGAAGAGGAGTTCGCCGCCGACGAGGATGTGTCCGCCGTAGAATCAATGACGTTCGCTGCCGCGCCGCGCATCAGTTCAGTTCGGTCTACGCCTCCGGCAAACTCCGGAGATTCAGATGTTCAAAGGCCGCGATTTCGATCGCTCGATCATCCTGCTGTGCGTCCGGTGATATCGCACTTATAGCCTTAGCCTGCGGGATCTCAAGGAGATGATAGCCGAGCGCGGCATCCCCGTTGACCACGCCACAATCCACCGCTGGACCGTCCACTTCTGCTGGAGCAGTTCGATCGGCGCGAGCGCCGGTCACCCGCAGATGGCACATTGCGGTTTCAATGGCATCACTCCTAGACCTTCATGATCTGGATAACCGCCGGCGTGATGATGACGGCGAATAGGACAGGCAGGAAAAACACGATCATCGGAACTGTCAGTTTGGGCGGCAAGGCAGCAGCCTTCTTCTCGGCCTCATTCATGCGCATGTCGCGGTTCTCCTGCGCCTGAACGCGAAGGGACTGACTGAGCGCGGTACCGTATTTCTCCGACTGAATGAGGCTGGTGACGACACCTTTGACGCCGTCGAGACCCGTGCGCTCGGCGAGATTTTCGTACGCTTTGCGTCGATCCTGCAGGTAAGACAGTTCCGCCGTCGTCAAGCCCAGCTCCTCCGCGAGCTCTACCGATTGAGAGCCTATCTCGGCGGAGACCTTGCGAAGGGCGCCTTCGATTCCCATCCCACTTTCCACGCAGATGAGCAAAAGGTCGAGGGCGTCCGGCCATGAGCGGCGGATTGAGGTTTGTCGCTTCGTGATCTTGTTCTTCAAGTAAAGCGACGGGGCATAATAGCCGAGTCCAGCCGCGGCCATGACGATCGCCAGCTTCACGAAGAGGGGGTATCCAAGCTGCAGAATGACGAAGACATACAAAGTCGCCAGAACGATCATGACGACGGGAGCGAGCTGGCGGATGGCGAGGTAAGCAATGATCGGCCCCTCGCCGCGATAACCGGCCATCCGCAACATCTTGACGGTCTCGCTATCCTCTGTTCCAGCCAGATGGAGACGATCCACGATGAGTTTGTAGAGCCGCTTCGGCTCGCTCCTGAGTGATACCTGCCTGTTTTGAGCGTTGAGACGACCGCGCTCGCGCACCCGGATGCGCTCGCTCTCAGTGGTCACCTGAGCCATTCGTTCGGTAAGGCGATCGCGGACGAGATAAGGCCAGGAGACTACGAAGATCGCCGCGAAAACGGCGATAGCCGCGGAAAGAGCGATGAGCATATCGACATTGCCGGCGAGCACGCCAATGTTCATTGCAACCTCAAAAATCGAAATTGATCATTTTCCGCATCATCAGCACGCCGAAACCCATCCAGATCGCGGCGGCCGCAAGAACCAATTTGCCGATGAGGGTCGTAAACAGCAGCGTGATGTAGTCGGGCGCGGAGAGATACAACAAACAGGTGACGACCACGGGGAGCGACCCGATGATGCCGGCGGAGGCTTTCGCCTCTGAGCTCATCGCCCGGATCTTGCCGTCCATTTTCTTGCGCTCCCGCAGGACCCTGGACAGATTCCCGAGAGCCTCGGAAAGGCTTCCTCCCGAGCGACTCTGAAGCGCGATGACGATGGCAAAGAAATTGGCGGCCGCGACTGGAATGCGCTCGGCAAACCGCTGCACGGCCTGATCAATTGGCATTCCCAGCGTCTGATCGTCAAGGATCGCTCTGAATTCGCTGCGCACCGGCTCCTTCGCTTCTGTCGCAATGATCCGGAGACAATCGACAACCGGCAAACCTGCCTTGACACCGCGCACAATCACATCAACCGCATTGGGAAATTCGGCATCGAAACTCTTGAAACGATTCGTGCGCCGTCTGTTCACGTAGAGATGAGGCAGCAGAAGCCCGCCGGCCAGCCCGAAGCCCATGGCAGGCAGCGGACTGACCCCGAAAATGGTGAGGGCAACCATGAACGAAACTCCGCTGGCGACCAGGCAGGCAACGAAATATGTCTTCTTGCTCCAGCTCAGGTCGGCCTGTCGCATCCGGGTCGTAAGCGATGGCTTGACGCCTTTCTTTGCCTTCTGCTGTTCCTCGAGGTTGCGCAGTGTGGTTTCGATCGAACGCTTCCGTCCACCATCCTCGAAGGCTGCAGCACCAGCCATCGGACCATCCCATGCGGCAATCGCCGCGAGCCGCCTGTCGGCCTCCGAGCGTCCTGCCCGCGCATAGAGCATTGAAATCGCGATGCCGCCGACACTGACAGCGGCGAGCAGGGCGACGAACAGCGGCACAAGCTCCGGCGACAACATCATTCAACTCCAGTACGTATTGGCATCACGGGCCAACTTTCTCGGCAGCATCGAGCGCAGCAGCGAGGCGCTTTTCCTCGCCGTAATAGCGCGCGCGATCCCAGAAGCGGGGCCTGCCGACCCCCGTCGAGCGATGCTGTCCGATAAGATTGCCCTGCGGATCCTCGCCCTGGAGATCGTAGATGAAGAGATCCTGTGTGGTGATGACATCCCCTTCGAGGCCGAGAATCTCGGTAATGTGTGTAATCCGGCGCGAGCCATCTCTCAGGCGCGCGGCCTGAATGACCACGTCGATCGAGGACACGATCATTTCGCGAATTGTCTTCGACGGCAGCGAATAGCCGCCCATCGTAATCATTGACTCCAGACGGGAGAGAGCCTCCCGCGGAGAGTTGGCATGGAGGGTGCCCATCGAGCCGTCATGCCCGGTATTCATCGCCTGGAGGAGATCGAAGGCCTCCGCGCCGCGCACCTCGCCGACGATGATACGCTCAGGCCGCATGCGGAGGCAGTTCCTGACGAGATCGCGCATGGTGACTTGGCCCTCGCCCTCAAGATTGGGTGGCCGCGTTTCCAGACGGACGACGTGCGGTTGCTGCAACTGAAGCTCCGCCGCGTCTTCGCAGGTAATCACACGCTCAGTGGGTTCGATATAGGCCGTCAGGCAATTCAGCAGGGTCGTCTTGCCCGAACCGGTACCGCCCGAGATGAGGACGTTGCAACGAACGCGGCCGATGATCTGCAGAATTTCCGCGCCCTCCGGCGAAATGGCGCCGAATTTGACGAGCTGATCGAGAGTGAGCTTGTCTTTCTTGAATTTGCGGATCGTCAGGCTCGGGCCATCGATAGCCAATGGAAAGGCAATGACGTTCACGCGCGAGCCGTCAGCGAGGCGTGCGTCGCAAATCGGGCTGGATTCGTCGACCCTGCGACCGACCTGGCTCACGATGCGCTGGCAAATGTGGAGCAACTGCGCGTTGTCGCGGAAATGGATATCCGTCCTCTGCACCTTACCACCGACCTCGATGTAGACCGTGTCGGCGCCGTTGACCATGATATCGGCGATGTCATCGCGGCCGAGCAGCGGTTCGAGCGGTCCATAGCCGAGGACGTCGTTGCAGATATCCCGGAGGAGTTCATCCTGCTCCGAGATCGACATGACGACCTTCTTCGCGGTCACGATATCGGTGACGATTTCTCCGATTGCATCGCGCGCGTGGCTGGCATCCATTCTCGCAAGTTGCGAAACGTCGATCGCTTCGATCAATGCCGCGAAAACCTGGCCCTTGAGCAGATAATATTCGTCAGACTTCGCTGCCTGCGGGCGAGCCGCGGCCACCACATCAGATGTCCTCGGTGCCGTCTTCGCGGCGACGGCAGCGCGGGGACGTGCCTTCGGTTCGGCCGCTGCGGACGGCTTCCCCGCAGCGTTGACCGGGGATCTCCCCAGCGTTTCGACGCTTGATGTCCGCTGAAACACCGATACCTCGCCCGGCCTTTCACTCTGCAGGCTTCTTTTGCCGAACATGATCGGAGTTCCCTGTTCTTGCGCGCTCGAGCGAGACAACGGCTGCCTTATGGGTTTTTCGAACCGAATTTCATCTTTCTGATCATTGAACCGAGGCTGAATGGCCCTTTGCGGCGGCGTAACTGCTGAGGCGCGATGGCGTCTGCGATTTCGGTGAAGATCTTGGAGGCGGCCGCTTTCGCGGACACCTCGGCCACCATCTTGCCTTCGTTCGAGGCCGTTCCAAAAAGATGCGGGTCAAACGCGAGGCAAGCCAGCAATTCGAGCTGAACGGCCTTGGCAAACTCTGCGGCTTTGATTTCCGGTTTTTTCGACATGCCGACCTGGTTCAAGACCAACTTGGGTGGTGGATCATGGGGGCGGGCTTGCCGCAGGAATGTGATCAGGCTCTTGGCATTCCGCAAATTGGGAAGATCCGGAACGGCCGTGATGATGATCTCGTCAGTGCCAACCAGCACGTTTCTAGCCCACGAGTTCCACACATGTGGCATGTCCAGGATCAGGAACGGCACGCTCGATTGCGCAATTTCGATCAGCGGATCGACGGCGTTCTCCGAAAGGTCATAACACTTGTCGAGCGTGCCGGGCGCGCGAAGCAGACTGAAATGATCACCACATTTGGCGAGCAGGCGGTCAAGTAGAACCTCGTCGAGGCGCCCCGCATCTTCGATGGCCTCGGCCACACCCTGTCCGGCGTCGAGCTTGAAATTGAGGCTCGCCGTGCCGAACGCCAGATCCATATCCGCGAGGACGACATCGGATTCAAGTTGGCGCGCGATCGTCCATCCCACGTTATGAGCAATCGTCGAGGACCCAACTCCGCCCTTCGTGCCCACAAAGGCGAATGCCTGTCCGAGCTTCCCCGATGCCGGCTCGCTGTAAATCCCCGCAATAGCAGCGATAAGGGATACAGGATCGATGGGAGCAAGCAGATAATCGCTGATGCCCCGCCGCGTCAGCTCACGATAGAAATAGACGTCGTTTGCATGTCCGATCGCCATCACCTTCGTGCCGGCGTCACTGACTTCGGCCAGTCTGTCGAGTTCGGCGAGGAATGCCTCAGGCGCCGAGCAGCTTTCGATCACGATGAGCTGGGGCGTCGGTTCCTCCTGGTAGCGTGCAGTCGCGGCGGCAATCCCACCTTCCTGAACGGTGACCTGAGCACGCGACATGAGACGATCGGCGGCTGCACTCCTGATGATGTCCGCGACATCGGGACTTTCACAGAAGGCCTGAATGCGAATGTAGGGGATCCGCATCGCCTGCCGACGATGTGGATTGTCCGAGGGCGCCATTCCCTCAAGCCTGCGTGCGATCGATCGCGCTTGAACCGTGTCTGACTCGAGAGGCTCGAACCTCATCGTCGATGCGAGGCTGGTCATCTACGCTCACCCGTCCCAATGCCGTACGCGCCACACGTCATTGAATGATCGTGCCTTCGCTCAGGACTTTCACATCTTCACTTTTGCCCGCACGGAACACGCGTACGTTGACGCTGTTATCCTGCGCGAGGACAGGCTTTTCATCGAGGTCTGCGATCGAGCGGAGGGCGAGCGAAAGAGTGCCGGCGGCTTGAGCCGACGCGATTGTCTCTGCTTCGATCGGAGTCACCTCCAGCGTCGCGGTCTTGCCCACAACGACCAACTGGCCCTTGGCTTCGTCGGCTTTCTGATCCACTGCCAGCACGCGGACGTTCCTGAGAAGAGTGCGGCTCCTGTTCTCGGCCTTCCCTCCGTCCGAACCGGAGACGTTCTGAATGACATCCACACGGTCATTGGGCAGGATGAATCCACCCGCCGCGCTTTCCGCCGAGACGCGAATCGCGACGGCGCGCTTGCCGGACGGCAGCATGGTGGCAAGCATGCCGGCAGGGCCGCGGGAAAGCTTTTCCTCCCGGATAGGCTCGCCGGAAACAAAATGGCTGCGCACGAGCACCCCACTGAGAGAGGTCAGTGCATCGGGCTTGGCTTCACGGCTGATGAACCCGGGGCTGACGGCATCCTTTGGCCAGGATTGCCAGCGAAGGCTTTTCTCATCGAGCGCCTGCCCTTGAATCAAGTCGCTCGCGGCGACCAAGACTTCGGCTGTGGTCTGCGCGACCGGCGCAGTCGGTGCGACCGCGATCCCCTCGCGCGACCGCGTGGAGAGCACGAGCCAACCCGCGAGGCAACCAGCCCCAATCGCAACCACAAGAATGATAACACGAAGCATGGTCGAAAACCCCGTCGTTGATCATGAATGGAGATTCCTGGCGCTTTCGCTTCAGATCGAAGCTTTCATCCAGTGTGTCATCGGAAAGATGAAGAGCGCCGCACCTGCGATTGCAACTCCGTAAGGAACGCCTGTCTCCGGTGCATGCAGCCGCATGATCCAGTTCACGGTCAGGCATTGGGAAGGCAGTACCGTTAAACGAAACTGAAGAAGCGCGATCGTCAGGATTCCGCCGAACAGCGCCGTGTAGAGGACATAGGCGAAAGCATGATCCGCCCCGAGCCACAACGCGATCACGGCCGCCAATTTGGCGTCGCCACCGCCGATCCAACCGAGACCGAATAAGACAAACGCGCAGACGAGAACGCCCACGGCAACGGCGACGCTCCAACCGATATCCACCCAATCGATGCCGGAGGACGGGGCCAAGATCGCATAACTCGCGAGAAGAAAGAGAACGAGCTCGTTCCTGATCTTCATCGTCACGAGATCGGCCGCGGCCGCCCACACCATCCCGATAGCGAAACACACAAGTGCGACGTATGATGCGGCAACAGGAAAAGTCATTGGCACACGCTTTTTAGCCAAAGTCGCTGAGGCGATCCGGTTTAGCGGAAGCGAAGCGGAGCGCTTTTCGAACGCTCCGCTTCAAAATAACTGGGACGCCCTTAAGTCTTCGGGACTGCCGCGAGCTTCGTCTGAATAGTCTCGAATACCGACTTCAAATCGGTGCCGACAGAAGTCAGAGCGGTAATAATTACTACCGAGACAAGACCGGCGATGAGGCCGTATTCGATGGCGGTTGCGCCGGATTCGTCCTTCACGAAACGCGTTACGAGAGACTTCATGATATCTGTCCTTGACCTGGATGGATTTCCGCTGCCTGACGCCGCAGCCTCGGCACAAGGCCATGACCTGGAATTCGTAAAGACCAGAGCCCAGTCCTTGTGTTGTCGTATTTTCGGCTATCCAAATTTGCCAGTCGATTCGGCTTTATGGCCGAGGCTTCCGGCCACGCCGCATATCCCAAATGGTCTAGACTGAGCGAAATGGCCCGGTCGTTGCGCGACCTTGCGCAGTCGCATGGCAGAGCGCTTCAACCACATGCGCTCACGCATTTCTGTTGGCTTGGCGAGAGCGAAGCAGAAAGCGTTGCTACTACCCGCCGCGATACACTTGGAGCGTCCACATCCTCATCTGAGAGCAGACACGACCGCGTCTTTGATTGTGATGTACAGGCCTTCCACCTGGGGCGCCATGAGCGTCAAAGCAGCCACGATCACGATTGAGACGAGGCAAGCAATGAGCCCATACTCAATGGCGACAGCGCCGGCTTCGCCCTTCAGAAAACGATCGAGGAGAGACTTCATAATGTCTGATCCTAACCTGGATGAACCCGACACACGTTGACCCGGGATGCAAAACCAATGCCGCAACATATTGTTATTCTGTTTCTCGCATCTCGGCGCGTTGGTCCATTCGGCCATATGGCCTAGATCCTGGATGGATCCGCCAGCGCCAAATTTTGACACGAGCCCAGATCGGCTAACCTCAGACTCGCCATGAGATGGAGGTGGCTTTGAACAAAATTGCATCCGACTTCGGTGATCTCGTCTGCGTCGGAATCAACGCCTTCAACATCGGTGCTCTGAATTCAAGCTGCGCGGCAAGATCCACTACAATCACAATCGGTTACGTGGCCATGGCTGCAATCGCGGTCGTTGTGGTCACGCTCTTTCTCAAGTCCCGCCGGCCCGCCTGAATTGCGGGTCGCGACGGGCTGGCGTCGCTGTCGCCTCGACCATTCCACATTAGGTCTGCGGCTGCGCGACGCCTGTCCGCACGCCCGTTGGGAGGCGAAATGCGCCGAAACGGTGGAAACACACAGCTCATGCGGGGTAACCCGTTATGGGTAGAGGCGTTTCGCTAATCGCTCGTGTGAAAGCGCAAACGGCATGGATCTCCGGGCAGCACCGAATGCGGATGCCGGAGCGAAATTCCCGGAGATCTTCCGATTGTTCTGCCTCAGTAGGCGCCGTAGAGGCTACGCCAGGAGGGCGGCTCAGTTCTTGAGCCGCCCTTCAGCCATCACGCGTCGACGTCGAATTTCACGCCCTGGGCGAGCGGCAGCGTGGTGCCGTAATTGATCGTGTTGGTGGCGCGGCGCAT
>NZ_JADQDO010000014.1 GCF_015694465.1 Microvirga alba | reverse complement strand
GATGATCTGGGATGGGAAACGGTGGCGTTTGTAGCTGATGGGCTGGGGCATCCCTCAGCAATTAAGCCAGAGATCCCTGACCAAGAGTTACCGTGACATCCCCCGCCACAGGCCCAGTCTCATGCCCGAGTTAACGTGACGTCCCCGTTGGCACAGCCTGTCACACGAACAGAAAGGTAGACAAGTTTGCGCCAGCTGGAGAGACGTCCCTTGCGGGACGATGGATAAGGTGAGTTCGCTAGGGCTCTTGTGTCGGTCGCGCCTGGCGCGACCAGAACGCGCAACAGATTGGACTGCCTCATTCTTCTGATCCCATCATGGGAGAGAGCCCGAGAGCTAATCCCGAAGAGAAGCAAGGACCCGCAAGTGACGTCAAACATCGGGAATGTGGAGGACCTGAAAGCGCTTGACCTCAAATCGCCGAATAGAGAAGAACTCTTAAACGCTATCCCGTTCACGTCAATCCGATCGTGAACGGGCGTATCGTCGGCAAGAGAATCCATGATGCGGCGTCAGATGACGCTACCATATGGAAAATTTAGGTTTCGATTTTGAGAAGTCTGGCTGCGTTCGTGTACAGGACTTTCTGCATGACGTCTGCGTCCAACGGAAGGGTCCGGAACCACTTCGTGTATTCAATGAGCGGGCAAAGCGGATAAGCAGTTCCAAACAGAAAACGGTCCTGCAGGAAGCCGTTCGCGGCCGCGATGTAATCCGTCATTCCCGGGAGATTGTAGAGATACATATCTGGAGAAAGATAGAGGTTCGGCCGGCGGAAGGCGACATGGATGATTTCCTTCACCCAAGGCCAGCTTCCATGAGAGGACACGATTTTCAGGTTGGGGAAATCCCCAAGAACCCTGTCGATGTGTTCGGGTGACGTGTAGCTGATATCCGGTCCGGCATTGCCGCCGCCCATCAGGATGGTCGGAATGTCATTGTCTTCGCAGAAGGCATAAATGGGATACAGGCGGCGATCATCGAGATGCATCGGCTCAGCCATCATGCCTGGCTCAAGATTGACGCCGCGCATCCCAAGGGCCAGCGCTTCTTCCATTTGACGCATTGCGTCCTTCCGATCGGCTGGATCGATCGAGGCAACGGCGACGAGTCGCTTCGGAAATTCGCGCGCCATTTCAGCGACGTCGGTATTGGGGACGGCGCCAAGAACCTTGGTGTTGCGACCGACCACAACCCCGATATCGATGCCAGCCTCGTCCATCTCTGTGAACATCAGGTCGATGGACTTCTCTGTCGCGGAGCGCGGCACCGGAAAGCCAAGCTGGTTGGTGAATTTGCCGCTGATGTCTTGTCGCGTGTAAATCCGCGCATTGAGGAAGCCCTTGTATGGGGGGCGAAGCCTGAAATCTATGATCTTCATTTCATCTCCAGAATCTATGAGCAGCCTAGCATGGGAGAAGGCGAGGCTAACATAAACGAATAGATTCGCAATAACCAAATATCAGAACGAATTCACGACTCGATCGAGCGATGTGAGTTGCTGAGGTCCGGGGTTTTGGTCCCGGGTTGCAATCGCAGCTCATCCAACAGGTCCTTTTGCGAGCTCTGGGCGCAGCTCGGCGACGACACCCAAGAAAACCAATCGGAATCGAACGTGGGCGCAGTGCTCGTCCCAGGGCGGCGGCGCGCATTTTCGTCGATATGCCTTCATTTGCAGGGAGGTCATCATGGGGCCATTTGAGGCCGCGTCTGTGCGGAAGCGACCTTCTATGTCCGTTCGTCGGGAGCCGATTGAGCCCTGCTCCCATCGCCCTGCGCCCCTTTTGGGGCCTCCCGGCCGGCGCAGGGTTGGTTGCTATTTCCATTTGCGATGAGTAAGAACGAATGAATTCGCAATAAGCGAACTTCAGTATTGCCCGCTGTGGTCGCGATCCATTTGAGATAGGAGAAGACAGAATGAACAAGCAGTTTGCTTCCACGGGGGATCTGACGGAAAAATCCTCCGCGTTCGTGGAAGTCGGGCCGGACCTGTACGCCTTCACGGCAGACGGCGATCCGAACACGGGGGTCATCGTCGGCGACGATTGTTGTATGGTCGTCGATGCGCAAGCAACGCCGCGCATGGCCAAAGACGTCATCGAGCATGTCCGCGCTGTAACGGACAAGCCGATCAAATATGTCGTGCTGACGCATTATCACGCAGTAAGGGTATTGGGAGCGTCTGCGTACGCGGCGCAGTCAATTGTGGCGTCCGACGCGACCTATCAGCTGATTGTCGAGCGTGGAGAGCAGGATAAGGCTTCAGAGATCGGGAGGTTTCCGCGCTTATTTCGCGGAAAGGAAGAAATCCCACAGGGGCTGACCTGGCCAACCATTTCATTCAAGGAGGAGATGACGCTTTTCCTCGGGAGGCGGGAGGTCAGATTGATGCAATTGGGCCGCGGTCATACGGCGGGCGACATCGTGGCCTGGGTGCCGGACGCCAATGTCATGTTCACCGGTGATCTCGTGGAGTATCAGTCGGCTTGCTATTGCGGCGACGCACACCTTCGGGACTGGCCGCAAACTCTTGATCGGATCGTCGACTTCAATCCCCAGGCGATCGTGCCGGGCCGCGGCGATGCTTTGCGGACGCGCGCAGACGTTCGAGGTGCGGTAGCCATGACCCGTGATTTTGTTGGTACCCTTTACACATCCGCCGAACTTGCCGTGGCCCGAGACCTCACTTTGAGAGAGACCTTTGAGGAAACGCGCAGGGCAATGGACCCGAAGTTCGAAGGGTTCGCCATCTACGAGCATTGCCTTCCGTTTAACGTCAGCCGCGCGTTTGACGAGGCCTCGGGGGTTGACACGCCGGTGGTCTGGACGGCCGAACGCGACCGCGAAGTGTGGGGTGCCCTTCAGGGGCTCGTGTAGTCTGACTCAAGTCAATCCGCTCTCGGCCTAAGGGTGTTCGCCGGGGGTGGATTGACTTGTCATTCCAGGTTGTTCGCGGCCTTGCAAACAACAGTGCGGCAGGCTCCTTCGGTCCGTGGGCGGGTCCAACGTGCGGCTTTCGGCAAGGGGACGCCAAAGGCCTTACGGGCATGAATCAACGAATTGGTTCGCTAAATACGAAAATCGTCTTGCGCTTTCAATTTTCGTCAATTAGCGTCCTTCACAAAAGCACATCAATGAAAAAGGGAGGAGTTTCGATGGACTGCTGCGCAATCATCAGGAAAATCGGCGGAGGGCGCATATTCCGTTCCGTCGCGCTGGCGACCGCCATGCTTGCAGGAATGACGGCCGCCGGAAATGCTCAGACCAAATTTAAGGTTCAGCATTCCGACGGCAATTTTACCATGCTTCCCACCTATATTGCGTATGAAGAGGGCTTCTTCAAAAAGAATGGCTTGGACGTCGAACTGATCAACCTCAATCAGAGTACGGTGGCGGTTTCCGCTGTTTCCGGCGGAAGCATTGATGTGATGTTCATCGCGCCGACATTCATCATGGTGTTCAATACAAAGAATCCAGATCATCCCCTGAGAATGGTCGTTAATACGATCGAAGGACCAATCTATTCGCTGATCGGTAAAAATGAGCTGATTGACGCGTGCCCAGAGGCCAAGCTGCCTTATCCCGAGCCGATCAAGTGCTTGAAGGGTAAACGCATCGGCGTAACCGCGATCGGTTCTGACAATTACTTCACGGCACGATCCCTTCTCGCGGAGGGAGGGCTGAAGGAGTCGGATGCCTATGTTTTGGCGCTGGGCGGCAGCGTTGTTCTGGCAAATGCCCTTAGGGCTGGGCAAGCTGACTATATCGTGTCCGTTGAGCCTTCGAGGGCGATGTTGGTCGATAATCTTAAGATCGGCCGCGACTTGGTCGATCTGCGGAAGGGTGCGCTGATGGACTCTTGGTCCGGTCATGCTGCTTTTGCGCCCAAGGCATCTATCGAGAAGAATCCGGAAAAGTACCGCCTGTTCGCGGCGTCCATCAGCGAAGCCATCAATTTTATCAACGATCCGAAGAACGACGATAAAGTCGTAAAGAGTTTCAAAAAGCATTCGGCTGCAGATGAAGCGATCATCCGGGCCATGTTGCTGCAGAATCGTGCGGGCTTCTCGAGCAAGACCAGCTGCAAGGCACTCGACAACGGCGTGAAGTGGCTGATCGAGACGCAGCAGATTGCTTCCTCTCAGGCCACGAACTGCAGTGATTTTGTCTGGCAACCGTGAGGCAAGCTTTAACCGCGTCGAATTGAAATTCTCGACATCCCAAGCCAACCCCCTGAGCGATGCTCAGGTTCGAAATCTTGCCGGGCCTCAAGGTGGTACGGCATAGTGGAGCCAACGAATGTTAATCGACTTTCGTACTCGACCAATTACCCCTGAATACATGGCGTTGGTGTCGGGGCCTTCGCGGGCGTTGAACTGGCGTCGCTGGGGGCTCCCTGTGCCCAATCCGGAGCCGCTTGAGAATTTCTTTGAACATCTGAAGAAGGCCGGCGTGGACATCGGCGTATTTACAGGCCGCCAGTCCACGACGCTCGGTGAAATGACTTTCGGGGTGTCCAATGATTACGTGGCGAGTTGCGCCGCAGCGTCATCGGGCCGTCTCCTGGGTGTCGCCGGAATCGACATTTCCGATCAGGCTTTTGCTCTCGAGGAGATGGAGCGATGTGTCCGTGAGTTAGGCCTCAAGGGAATTTCGATCGATCCCGGTCGGGCCAAAGTCTTCGTGGATGATCGGTCCGTCTATCCAATCTATGAAAAGGCTGCAGAGTTGGGGGTCCCGGTGATCATTACGATGGGGCCGTTCGTCGGAAAGTATGGCGATCCGTCCACTGTCGACGCGCCGGCCGCAGACCTTCCCGGCACCAATTTCGTCTGTTCGCATGCTTGTTGGCCGCAGGCAACGGAATTCCTCGCGCTCGCCTATCGCCGGACGAACGTCTTCATCGAGCCGTCGATTTACTGGAATTTGCCAGGTGCATTTCCCGTCTTCGAGGCGGCGAATGGCCTGCTGCAGGATCAGATCATCTACGCGAGCGCATACCCATTCTCAACGCTGGAATCGATCGACTCGTTTAAGGCGCAAATCGAATGGGACGAGGGTGCGTGGAGGAAGGTGTCGTTCTCTAACGCAGCGGCGTTGTTGGGCATCAGCGACGATCATTAAGTGTGCATGAGCAAAGTTGGCCACGCGCGTTAAGCGTCGCCACTTTGTGGAACCAAATGCTCTACGTCGAAATGTAGCGCAAAATACGGGGAGAATATGTGCGTGGACGGAAACTCAGCAAAGGCAATTCCATATGAATCTGCCGATTCTTCAGGTGTAAAATCTCCAAGCGCCGTATCGCGAAAGCCGTCAGGTGACATCGCAATCTCGGTGCAGAATGTCTTTCAGATTTTCAAAGGACATGAAGGGAAGCCGTTTACCGCCGTCGAAGATGTCAGCATCGATGTTCCCGCGGGCCAGTTCCTCGCAATCGTTGGCCCCAGCGGATGCGGTAAGACAACGGTATTGAACATGATGGCCGGCCTGGTGGCGCCGTCGAAGGGCCAAGTCTATCTCAACAATGAAGAGGTGAAGGGGCCGAGCCGGTCGATGGGATATATGTTCGCCAGGGATGCTTTGCTCCCTTGGCGTACCGCCCGGGACAACGTCGAGTTTGGTCTGGAACTGCGGGGAGTGCCCGCGGATGCCCGACGAGCGCGGTCACAGAAATTATTGAAGCTGGTCGGGTTGAGCAAGTTTGAAAATGCTTATCCGTCTCAGCTTTCTCAAGGAATGCGACAACGGGTGGCGCTTGCCCGAACGATGGCTATCGAACCTGACATCTTTCTTCTGGACGAACCATTCGCAGCCCTCGATGCGCAGACCAAGCTGCAGCTGGAGTCAGAGTTCGAACTCCTCTGGCAGGACACGCATAAAACCGCCGTGCTGGTTACGCACGATCTTGACGAGGCTGTCGCGCTTGCGGACCGGATCCTCGTCTTTGGCGCCAATCCCGGGCGGATCATCTTGGACAGGATGACAAATCTTCCCCGGCCGCGGAACGTGGAGAGCATCAGGTATATGCCTGAGTTCCAGGTCGTTGCTCGGGAAATTTGGGAACTTCTTCGGTCGAAGTAAATGAGGTCATAGGAAGATGGTCGCGTCGAAGTCTAGCACTGCAAATCGGGCTGATGCCGTGACGGCGTCACAGGCTGAATCGAAGAAAGCATCCACCAGCCTCTTGGTGTGGACGTTGAGGTTAGGTTTCCTTGTGGCCCTGCTGGCGGTTTGGCATTACGCTGTCCAGTGGGGCTATGTGCCGGAATTCTATATCTCGACTCCCACGAAAACGGCCCTGTTCCTGTGGAAGTATATCGCAGGTGGCGAAATATTCGTGGATGCCAGCTATACGATATATGAGACCCTTATGGGGTTCTCTATTGGTAGCGTAGCAGGCATCGTATCGGGGTTGCTGCTGGCGCGCTTTACGACGGCGGATCGCGTGCTCAGCCCATTTCTGAGCGGATTCAACGCGTTGCCGCGCGTGGCGCTTGCGCCGCTTTTCATTCTCTGGTTCGGAATTGGCACCGAATCCAAGATCGTTCTCGCATTCAGCCTTGTCTTCTTCATCACATTGGTAAACACCAATGCAGGCGCCCGGGCGACTGACTCCGACATCATGATGATGGCGAGGGCGATGGGGGCAACCTCACGCCAAACCTATTTGAAGGTTGTTCTTCCCTACGCGATCCCATCGATTTTTGCTGGCTTGAGGCTGGCGGCGGTTTACGCCCTCCTGGGGGCGGTCGTCGGCGAGATGCTTGCGGCCCAACATGGATGGGGTCGGCAGATTACCTACTACTCGCAAACCTTCGAGGTTGCCGGTGTGTTTGGTCTGCTCGTTGTCCTGGCGACGTTCTCCATCGGGCTGAACTATCTGATGGTCCTTGCCGAGCAGCGGCTGCTGCGTTGGAAGCAATAGCCAGGTCCCGCACCACGTGGTCTCTTCAGTTCGGGGTGGGCCAAGGCCGCTCCCCGGTACAGGTGAATGGTTGTGGCGTGAATGATTGGGGCTAGCCGTCCAAGTGGGGTTGGGATGGCTAGTCCAGGGTCCATGCCGAGCGTATGTCCCGGGCTGAATACTCAGTCAACCGCCGGTCATTGTTCGGTTTTGGTCCGGCCGGGAGAGCCCAGGGATTGTCATTTCGATGTTTTAAGGGCATTCATCCGACATCCTGAGCAAGGTCGTGTCTTAAGTGTTCAGGAATATGTAGCGCGATTATAGATGAAAATGCCTTCGTCGCGCCGACAGCCAGGTGAAAGATGAACATTGAAGGACGCGGTGTACAGTCGATAGAGGTGGGCGGGCGTATTCTCATCGTGCTTTCTACGGCTGGTGGGGCGCTTATGTTGAAGGATATTGCAGCGCTTGCTGCAATTCCGGCCGCACAGGCCCATGCGTATCTTGTGAGTTTTCGCAAATTGGGCTTGATTGAGCAGGATGCGCGAGGGCTGTACCAACTGGGGCCGCTGGCCCTTCAGCTGGGCGTGGCAAGGATGCGCAGCCATGAACCGCTGCGCCTTGCTTGCACGGCCGCCGGCGAGCTTGCCGCACAGATCGGAATGATGGTGACCGTCTCCGTCTGGGGAACACACGGTCCCACTATTGTTCAGGTAAATGAGGGCGGAGACCAGGTTCACGTCAATTTGCGGGCCGGTACCGTGTATTCGATTGTAGGAACGGCGACGGGAAAGGTCTTCGCCGCCTTTATGCCTGAGAGCCTCGTATGGCCTTATGTGAGGGCCGAAATAAGCAAGAAGAAACAGGCTGACACAACTTCAGCGAGCCATCCAACAGCCTTTCGGCGTGAAATCGCAAAAATAAAGCGGCTCGGCTATGGAACCGCGCTTGGCAACCCAATTCCGGGCGTCAATGCAATATCGTCCCCGGTTTATGATCATACGCGGCAAATGAAGCTTGCGATTACGATCATCGGCCTCGCGAAAAATCTCGACGTTGGCGCAGAAAGCAAGGACGTCAAAGAGCTGCTGAAATTCACGGGCCTGTTATCGGCCCAGAACGGATACATGAACGTAGAGTGAGCGGTCGCCAGATGGCGCCGATACAGGAGCTTCGTTAAAGGGGTCCTGCGGCGGAACCGCCGAGGCGAGCTTTTACGTCGCCCCACTGGCCTGGAATTGCTCCGCCTTTGACACGGCAGCGCCTTGCGCAGGACGATCTTTCCACTCCTGTCCACGTCGTGCACCTGGAAGACGTTCTTTGGGATATCAAGGCCGATCGTGGCGATCTCGGGCATGGTCAGTGGTCCACGTCACTGGTTCGCCAGCGGGGCCACAGCGGTGCCAATCCAGATCAGTCGGACCATTGAGCGGTTGTGATCAATGGAAAGAATGAAGAGCAGGCGCGTAGCCGGCCCTCCACTAAAATATGCCGCTGTTACTCTGCGGGGAGTTGGTCCGGAGAAAAATGTCCACACCAATCCCGCCCCCCTACGACAGGCCACAGGCCATGTCCTTGGGCATTGGGCTGATTGATCGGGGGGTTAAAGCGGCAAAGGCCTGAATCGTCTTTGGCGATAGCGCCGTTCAACTTGTGATCGTCATAAAAGCGGCAGTTCGCACAGGCCGCGCTTGAGCTCATATTTGCCATGTATGTCTCCATCGCCGGGGACTTCCATCAGGATCCCGGCAACGAGTAATTTAGAATTGCTACAAACAAATCAACCCGTCGGCATTCCTCCGGAACGGCCTGTGGCGCCACCTTAATCCAGACTACGACACTTCATCCAACACGGATAACAATGAGAGCTGGGGCTATGTCGGCAAGAGGAATGCCGATCCGGTCCGCCTATCGACGTGAAGACGTTCGTTCGCGAAATCGGCGACTGAAAACGAGCGAGCCGAGGGGGCTGCTTGCTCAGCCTCGCCGAGAAGGCCATCGGCAGTCAGGTCACCACCCCCATCACAGTCGGAGTAAGCAAGTCCGTTTGATGCGCTGCGACTGTTGGACTGGATGAATGCGAGATTTCGCGGGCGCGACCGTCTTGTTTCCGATCGTCTGGGCAGCAGCAGGCTGGCGAAAGGATCCTGCCGAGGAGCGAGGCGGAATAATCAAGAACGCGTAAAAGTGTCCGCATATTGACGCCCGCAAGCCAAGCATGCACTATATGTTGTAGTCATGGGTCTCCGGAAAATATCCGGAGCTAAGAGGGAATCCGGTGAGCCGCGAGGCGAATCCGGGGCTGTCCCCGCAACTGTGAGCGACGAGCTTCCTGCCATCCGATGTCACTGGTGAGCGATCACCGGGAAGACCGGCAGAAGGCGATGACCCGCGAGCCAGGAGACCTGCCCAGGACTGACGATCATGTCCTCGGGCGGGGTGCCCCGAAGGATCGCATTGCTCGCTTCGCGCAGGTTCTGCGTGGGCAAGTCGCGTTCCTCGGCCCAAGCCCCCAACATTTTGGGGTTGCCGAATGTCCACCAGTCTCCGAATTGAACATGCCGCCTCGGCGGCATCTCCGGTCCCTCCCCCCATGCTTGCGGCGGGGACAGAGCCGGGACACCAGATCATCCGTCGCAATGGGAGTGTGACGCCCTTCGACGCCTCGAAGATCGGCGTCGCCTTAACCAAGGCATTCCTCGGCGTCGAAGGCTCGACAGCCGCTGCTTCGCGTAGGGTCCACGAGACCGTCGAGGCCCTGACGAAGGAAATCGTCTCTGGCCTCACCCGCAGGTCCGAAGCCGGACGCACCTTTCACATCGAGGAGATTCAGGATCAGGTCGAACTCGCCTTGATGCGAGGTGGACATCACAAGGTGGCGCGCGCTTACGTGCTCTACCGAGAGCAGCGTGCGGCCGATCGGGCGAAGGCAGTGCCCGGCATGCCTCCGGCCAGTCCGAGTCTTCACGTGACAACGAATGACGGCGCTCGCATTCCGCTCGACATGACGCGGCTTCGGACCCTAGTCGCTGAAGCCCGCGAAGGCCTCGCAGACGTTTCCGCCGACGCCATCCTCGAGGAGACCCGCCGCAATCTCTACGACGGAATCACCGAAGACGAACTCGCGCTCGCCCCCGTCCTCGCGGCGCGCACTCTCGTGGAGCGGGAGCCTGACTACGCCTATGCGAGCGCCCGCCTCCTTCTGGACAGCCTGCGTCGCGAGGCGTTGAGCGCCGTTCATGGGGATCGGCAGCAGGCGACTCAGGCCGAAATGGCCGTGCACTATGCCGAGTATTTCCTCGGCTACGTGAAGAAGGGCATTGCGGCTGAACTGCTCGACCCAGAACTCGCCCGTTTCGACCTGGGCAGGCTGGCGGTGGCCCTCAAGCCGGAGCGCGACCTGAATTTCCAGTATCTCGGCCTTCAGACCCTCTGCGACCGCTACTTCCTGCACATCGAGGGAACGAGATTCGAACTCCCACAGGCGTTCTTCATGCGCGTCGCCATGGGGCTGGCCCTGCGCGAATTGGACCGGGAGGCGAAAGCAATCGAGTTCTACGAGTTGCTCTCGTCCTTCGATTTCATGGCCTCGACGCCCACATTGTTCAATGCCGGCACGACACGGCCGCAGCTTTCGTCCTGCTTCCTCACGACGGTGCCTGACGATCTCGACGGGATTTTCAAAGCGGTCAAGGACAATGCCCTGCTGGCGAAGTATTCCGGCGGCCTTGGCAACGACTGGACACCCGTGCGTGGTCTGGGCGCCCGCATCAAGGGAACGAACGGCGAGAGCCAGGGCGTCGTGCCGTTCCTGAAGGTTGCCAACGACACCGCGATTGCGGTCAACCAGGGCGGCAAGCGTAAGGGCGCGGTCTGCGCCTATCTCGAAACCTGGCACATCGACATCGAGGAGTTCCTCGACCTGCGCAAGAACACCGGCGACGACCGTCGCCGCACCCATGACATGAACACGGCCAACTGGGTGCCGGACCTGTTCATGCAACGCGTGGCCGAGGACGGCGTCTGGACCCTGTTCTCGCCGGATGAGACATCGGATCTCCACGACCTGTACGGCCCGGCCTTCAAGGCAGCTTATGAGGGTTATGAGGCAAAATCCGCGCGGGGCGAGATCAAGGTTTTCAGGCAGGTTCGGGCGGTCGATCTATGGCGGCGCATGCTGACCATGCTGTTCGAGACAGGCCATCCCTGGATCACGTTCAAGGATCCGTGCAACATTCGCTCGCCGCAAGGACATGCGGGAGTCGTGCACTCCTCAAACCTCTGCACAGAGATCACGCTCAACACGTCTCATGACGAGGTTGCGGTGTGCAATCTCGGCTCGGTCAATCTCGCGCGCCATGTGACCTCGCGAGGAATCGACCACGAGAGGCTTGCCCGCACGGTCGAGACCGCCATGCGGATGCTGGACAACGTGATCGACATCAACTTCTACACGATCCCGGAGGCCCGCCGCTCGAATCTCCGCCACCGCCCGGTGGGCTTGGGGCTCATGGGCTACCAGGATGCGCTCCACACGCTGCGCCTTCCGATTGCGTCTGAGGACGCAATCACTTTTGCTGACGAGAGCATGGAAGCCATCAGCTTCCACGCGATCGCCGCTTCATGCGATCTGGCGGCGGAACGCGGACGCTACCCGAGTTTCGAGGGTTCGCTCTGGTCGAAGGGAATCCTGCCCATCGATTCCATCGCCCTGCTCGACGAGGCTCGAGGAGGACTCGCCCTCGACCGCTCGAAGACCCTTGACTGGCAATCCCTGCGGGAGCGCGTCATCCGGACGGGAATGCGCAATTCCAACGTCATGGCCATCGCGCCCACAGCCACGATCTCGAACATCTGCGGCGTGTCGCAATCGATCGAGCCGGCCTTCCGCAATCTCTATGCCAAAGCCAACATGTCCGGCGATTTCACCGTGGTGAATCCAGCCCTGGTGCACGATCTCAAGGCGCGCGGTCTCTGGGACGAGGTCATGATCGCGGACCTCAAATATTTCGACGGCAGCCTTGCCGCGATCGACCGTGTTCCGGGCGATCTCAAGGCCCTCTACGCCACCGCCTTCGAGATCGAACCGTCCTGGCTGATCGAGGCTGCGGCCCGGCGCCAGAAGTGGATCGATCAGGCCCAGTCGCTCAACCTGTATATCTCCAATCCGAATGGCCGGAAGCTCGATGGCATGTACCGACTGGCCTGGGAGCGGGGCTTGAAGACGACCTATTACCTGCGCGCGACATCGGCGACGCACGTGGAGAAGTCGACGCTGAAGGGCACCGACGGCAAGCTGAACGCCGTGCTTGTGGCGCCGGCCCCGATTGCGGCGAGCGTCGTACCCGACGGCAAGGCGTGCTCCATCGACGATCCGGAATGCGAAGCCTGCCAATAGGTAACGCCGAGCCCTCTCCACACCACGCCTCTTTCCCGACCGCGTTCTATCCGGAGCGCGGTCCCCACGGACTTTTTCAGGGACACCTCCCATGCTCGACTGGACCCAACCGCAACGCGCCTCTCTCTCCACTCCCGCCTCCAGGCGATCCGCCGACCCCGCCGAAACGACGGGGCTTGGCTCGATTGACCGCGAGGGTGGGCGCGTCAGCGTCGACGACAAGGCCATGATCAATTGCCGCGCCGACGTGAACCAGCTGCTGCCGCTCAAATACAAGTGGGCCTGGGACAAGTACCTCGCCGCCTGCAACAACCATTGGATGCCCACCGAGGTCTCGATGCAGGCCGACATCGCGTTGTGGAAGTCCCGCGACGGACTGACGGAGGACGAGCGGCGCATGGTCAAACGCAATCTCGGATTCTTCGCCGCGTCCGAGAGCCTTGTCGCCAACAACATCGTGCTGGCGATCTACCGCCACCTCACCAATCCCGAATGCCGCCAGTACCTGCTGCGCCAGGCCTTCGAGGAGGCCGTGCACACCCACACCTTCCAGTACATCGTGGAAAGCCTCGGCCTCGACGAGGGCGAACTCTTCAATATGTACCGCGAGGTTCCCTCGATCACCGACAAGGCCGCCTGGGCGCTCAAGCATACGCAAGGCATCGAGGATCCGTCTTTCGCTACGGGAACGCCTGAGAAGGATCAGGCTTTCCTGCGTGATCTGGTGGCTTTCTACGTGATCTTCGAGGGGATGTGGTTCTATACGGGCTTCGCGCAAATTCTTGCGCTCGGCCGACGCAACAAGATGGTCGGCATCGCCGAGCAGTACCAGTACATCCTGCGCGACGAGAGCATTCACTTGAACTTCGGCATCGACGTCATCAACCAGATCAAGGCAGAGAACCCCGATCTCTGGACGAAGGCTTTCCAGGACGAAATCCGCCAGATGCTGCGCGAAGGAGCGGAACTCGAAGCCGCCTATGGTCGGGACACGATGCCGCGCGGTTTCCTCGGTCTCAACGCGACCTTGTGCGAACAATACATGCACTTCATTGCAAACCGCCGCTGCGGCCAGCTTGGCTTGATGCCTGTCTTCACAGAGACCGAAAATCCGTTCCCCTGGATGTCGGAAGCGATGGACCTCAAGAAGGAGAAGAACTTCTTCGAAACCCGCGTTATTGATTATCAGAGCGGCGGCGCATTGGCGTGGGATTGATGCTCGCTCGTCGGTTCCGTCGCAAACGCTTTGCTTCAGAGTTTCAGCTACTGAGACATCAGAGTGTTCAAAGGCAGGCATTTCGATCGATCCGTGGCCCTGCTCTGCGGTCGGTGGTATCTGGCCTACAATCTGAGCCTGCGAAATCTTGAGGAGATGATGGCCGAGCGCGACATTTCCATCGACCATGCCACGATCCATCGCTGGACTGTGCATTATGCGTCGCTGCTGCTGGAGCGCTTCAACCAGCGTAAGAGGACCGTCACCCGGAAGTGGCGCGTGGATGGGACCTACGTCAAAGTTCGAGGTCAGTGGAACCATTTCTATCGCGCCATCGACAACAATGGCGACACGGTCGAGTTCTGGTTCAGTGAGCGACGCGACCTGACGGCTGCCAAACGGTTTCTGCAAGGCTCTCAAACGGCATGGCCGTCCAGATCGGGTCGTCATCGATGGCAGCCAGACCAACCGAGAAGCGACGATGTCCTGCGACAGGACAGACCGCCTGCAGGATAGATCAAGGCATGAGCCAAAGCCGGTCAAGATCCGACAAAGCCGCTATTTGAACAACCGCATCGAACAGGATCATCGTCGGATCAAAAGGCGCGTTCGGCCCATACTCGGTTTCCAAACCGTCGACACTGCCCGTGTCCTTCTCGGCGGGATTGAGATGATCCACATGATGAGGAAAGGACAGGCGCAGTACGCCCAAAATCTGCAGCCGTCACTCGCGGATCAATTCGATCTGCTCGCAGTGTGAATATCGCATGGGCATTCCGGCATCATTTGACCTCACTCCAAATTTGCGCCGGAACCCCGAGAAGCTTCCTGTTAGATACTGAAATGTCAAACCCCGAGGAGAAAAGGCGTGTCTGTAACGGGTGCCCACGAGGAGGACGGCAACCTCTTGCGCGGACGGCTGTAGAGACCTAGTGCGCCAAGAAGGTCTTGATGCGCGGATGGGCATCCTCAGAGAACAATTCCTCTGGAGCCGCGATCTGGAGGATACGTCCCTCTTCCATAAAAACGATCTGATGGGCGACGTTGCGCGCAAAGCTCATTTCGTGAGTGACCACAAGCATCGTCATTCCCTCTTCGGAAAGCTCGCGCATGACGACGAGAACCTCCCGAGCGAGTTCCGGATCGAGGGCTGATGTCGCCTCGTCGAACAGCATGACTTTCGGATCCATCGCGAGAGCGCGCGCGATGGCCACGCGCTGCTGCTGCCCTCCAGAGAGTTGGGAGGGATAGGCATCGAGCTTATGCGACAGGCCGACACGCGCGATCAGGCTTCGTGCCTTTTCCTCAGCCGAGGCCCTGTCCCGGCCGTTGGCGTGGATGGGTGCAAATGTGACGTTCTGAAGTACCGTCAGGTTACGGAACAGGTTGAACTGTTGGAACACCATGCCGGTGACAGTCCGGTGCGTGCGCAGGATGCATTCCGGCGCGGGCTCCAGCTTGCCGTGTGTTTCCCGCTGTCCAACCAGGGTTCCTCCAACCCATATTTCTCCCTCGGTCGGTCGCGCGAGGTAGTTGACACAGCGCAGAAGCGTCGTCTTCCCGGAGCCACTGGGGCCGATGATGGCCACGGTCTGGCCGCGCGGAACGGCGAGGTTGACGCCCTTGAGAACAGGGCGCGCGCCGTAGGACAGGCCAAGATCCCGGATCTCGACCATCACGGACTCGGCCGGCGGCTCCGGCCATCGCCGGCCGCCGGTGTCAGTCGTGACTGAAAGAGGCGCAGATGCTTTCATGTGAACAGCCTATCCTTTGACCGGGGCGTTGGCGTGAGTCGTGGCGACGCGCCGGCTCATCCGGCTTTCGATCGCGATTAACCCCAGATTGAGCACGATATAGATGCCGCCCGCGATGCCGATCAGCAGGAGCGGATTGCCCCCGGCATAGATCTGGCCGCCGGTCACGTTCATGATCTCGGACACTGAAATGGCGGAGGCGAGCGACGTTTCTTTCAGGAGCACTGTCGCGCGGCCGACATAGGGGCCGATCGCGATCGGCAGCATCTGCGGAAAGACGATCCGCGTCAGCGTCTGCGACAGAGGAATGCCCAGGGCACGGGCCGCCTCGAATTGATCCTTCGGCACACCGTCGAAACTGGCGCGAAAGATCTCGAAATTGTAGGCCGTGGCGAAGGCAATGAACGCGATGAGCGCCGAATTCATCGGCGACAGCGTGATCCCGTTGCTGGTGAAGCCATAGAAGACGAGAAACAGCAGGATCAGGGGCGGCGTCGTCTGAGCAAGCCAGCTATAGACGCGGATGCCTCGCGACAGAGAACGCGGCCCGTAGATGTCGGCGAAGGTGAGGACAAGTGCTAGCACGGTGGAAATGACCGCGCTCGCGACAAGCAGGAAGAGCGCGTTGCCGATCCCCCACGCATACATCGACAGCGGTTGAAGCAGAGCATTTGCGTTCATGGCTCAACCCAAATCCGGGCTGTTGGCGCAGGCACGGATCCCCGAAATCGGCGGCGACAGCAGGTTTCTGATAAACGTGACAGCAGCGACGGCTGGGACGATCAGCGGCGCGCCGAGTTCGACGGAAAGCTCAGCGAGTTGTCCCGGCGGCTCGTTTGGAGCAAAACCCGCCGCATAGGCCCAGACGAGGACGAGATCTGGCCGTTCGCGCTTGATTTCCGCGATCGACGCCGGAAGGTTGCGGCCATTGCCCGAGAAGACGGTGCGCAGATCCCGGGCCCAGGTCTTGGCCGCAAATCCGGCCTTCTGCTGTTCCCGCTGGCGGTCACCGTAGACCACAAGCCCGATCGTCGCGTCGGGCCTGGTGGCCGCGAGGACCTGCGGATAGCTCATCATGATCGCGGAGGGCAACACAAAGGGACGTTGCGAGCGAAAACATGCTTCGGGAAACTCCTCGGCCACGCAGCACAGGGTGACATCGACCCCATCGTCCCGTTCGAACGCATCGATCGCGGCTTGAATGAGGGGCACGAGCTTGGAGCGGCTGATCCATTTCGTCGTCCAGCCCCTGCCGAGCGGACTTGGCGTCGGGCCGTCGCCGTGCAGGTTACTATTGATGGCGGGTTCGCCATCGCGGGCCTCCAGTGCGTCGATCTGGTCCGGCGAGAGGCCGTCAAGCACGTGCCGGCTGACGAGACGAACGTCGATGCCGAGTTCGCCGAATAGCGCGCCATGAAGGCGCTCATATTCGGGGCGCGGACCCTGGCCGAGGGTGATCAGGCCGATGGTTGGACGAGACATTGCAGGGTCCTGCTCACTTGGCTTGCCATTGACGAGATGCAACCTGCGCCGCGAGGGTCAGGACGCCGCCGAGCACGATGTAGATGGCGGTCGCGCCGAGAAGAATTTCGAAGGGCCGGTAAGTTTCGGAAACGATCTCGTTTGCCACTGCGGTCAGCTCGGGGATGGTGATGATCGACGCGACCGAGGTTCCCTTTAGAACCAGCGTCGCGTTGGAGAGATAGGTCGGCACCATGACCGGCACCGCCTGAGGAATGGCGATGTTCCACCAGATGCGCCAGCCGGGTACGCCAAGCGCCCGGGCGGCCTCTATCTGGCCTCGGTCAACCGCCATCAACCCCGATCGGATGATCTCGAGATTGTAGGCGATCGCGGAAAGCGACAGGCCAACGAGCGCCGTCACGAAGGCCGGGATGACGACACCGATCTGCGGCAGACCGTAATAAACGAAGAACAGAAGCACGAGGGTTGGTACAGCGCGCATCAGTGCGCTGTACCAAGCCACCATTCGTGCCCCGAACGTGTATTCGCGCATGCGAACGATTGCGAGCGGAATTGCGAACACGGTCGAGGCCACGAGGGTAACGAGCGTCAATTGGATGGTGACGATCGTTGCCCGCATCATCATGGGCAGATGTTCGAGAAGGAATTCTAGCTTCATCGTAACGGTGCTTTTGCCCTTAAATATTCCGATGGATTCCACTCAGTCGACGGAGATCCACTTTTTTTCCAACTTCTCGATTGCGCCGGAAGCCTTGAGCTTGGCGATCTCGGCGTTGACCGCTTCGAGCAATTCCGGCTGGGCACGGCTAACGGCCAAGGCATGGTCATAGGGCGAGATTCCTTCCTTGACGAAACCCGACTTGAGAACCTTCAGTTCCGGATTCGCCCGCACATAGTAGCTTGCCGTAATGTAGTTGATGGCGATGGCGTCAATGCGCCCGTTCTTGAGATCGAGGATTTCCTCGGCGATGCCGGGATAGGTAACCAGTTCGACGTCATTGCCGAAGGTCTCGGAAATCAGCTTCGCTTCCTGGCCGCCGCGGACAGTGCCGATCTTCTTTCCCTTTGGGACCTCGACCGAGGTGATGCTGCGGTCGGTGGCCCGTGTGATGAGGGTCGAAAAATTCTGTAGCGTGGGCTCCGTCATCCACAGATCGGGCGAAGAAAGCCGCTGCGGGGTGCGGGCAGTCGCGGAGCAGATCATGTCGAAGCGGCCCGCCTTCAGTCCTGGAATGGTGGCGGCGAAATCGACGCGCACCAAACTGGTTTTCAATCCCAAGGCGCTGGCAATCGTTTCACACAGCTCCACATCAAAGCCGCTGATGGAGCCGTCCGCCTGAGCGACGCTGATCGGCGGGGCGTTGCCGGTCGTGGCGATGGTGATTGTGGAAGAGACTGCAAGCTTGCTCGCGTAAGGCGGTGTTTGGGCGCCCGCAGGCTGGCTCGCGAGGGCAGCCGCCGCGAGCAGAAGGCCGAAAGCGGATTTAGGAAGATAAGTCATGTCGTGCTCCTCGAAGTGCAGGGAAGACAGGATCGAGTCGTCATCGCAGCGAGCTGCTGCCAGCTTTCAGGCCCTCGCAGAACAGATTGATCGCGCCGACCAGAATAAAGATCATCGCGCCCGGGATATTCAACAGCCAGGCCTCAAAGAACACGTAATCCTTCGCCTCCGCAATCATCAGCCCCCACGAAACGGAGGGCGATTTGACGCCGAGGCCCAGAAAAGAGAGTGCCGATTCCAACAGGATCGCATGCGCGACCTCGAGTGTCGCAACCACGAGGAGAGGTCGCGCAAGATTCGGCAGGATCTCACCAATCAAGATCCGCAAATCGGTGCATCCGGCGGCCTTCGCCGCAAGGACGAATTCGCGGTCCTGAAGTTGCAACGTTATCGAGCGCGCGACAACGGCGAAGCGGTCCCAAAGAAAACAGGACAGGACGATCATGATCAGCGCGGTGGAGTTGCCGAGAAGACCGACCAGAGAAAGCATGATCAACATGATCGGCATGCTCAGACGGACATTGATGAAGAAACCGACAACCGTTTCCACCCGGCCTCGGAAATAGCCCGCAACCATCCCCATCGAAATACCGATCAGGGCGGAGATCACGGTCGCGCCGAGGCCGATGAACAAGGTAAGTTTTGCCCCGGCAAGCAATCGGCTGAGGTAGTCTCGCCCCAACGCATCCGTCCCAAGCGGATGAGCCAAGCTGCCGCCGAGAAAGACGGGCGGGACGAGTCGCTGGGTGAGCTGTTGCGCGTCGGGCGAAAACGGCGCGATCCAGGGCGAAAGGACAGCGCAGACAGCAATGGCCACGACGATGGAGCCGCCGAAAAATGTGGACCGGCTGAGCGTATGCGCAAACCCTGGATATCCGCTCCATCCCCGCCGCAGCAATGAAAGCGTGGCATTCATGGTGCTAAACCTAAAGTGAATCGCGGATCGACCCACATGTTCAAAAGATCCGCTGCGAGCGTAAGGAGAACATAGAAGGAAGCGACGATCAGCACCGCGGCCTGGACGACGGGATAGTCGTTCTGCGAGATGGCCTGCCAGGTGAAGTATCCGATACCGTCGATCGCGAAGATTGTCTCCACAACCACGGACCCGCCGAGCAGCAGCCCGAATTGCACCGCTGCAATCGCGACCAGTGGGACGAGGGCGTTTCGCAACGCATGTTTCACAACCACGGTGTGGGACCGCAGACCCTTGGCCCGCGCGGTGCGAACGTAGTCGGAAGCGAGCGCATCGCTCATGCCGGAGCGTGTGATGCGGATGAGGGCCGGCATGGCGTTGAGCGCCAGTGCCAAAGAGGGCATGATCAGATGCGCAAGACTTCCGGCGCCGGAGATCGGCAAGAGCTTGAAGTTGAGCGCGAACAGCAGGATCAACAGGTAGCTCGACCAGAAGACCGGCATGGCCTGGCCGCTCAGGGCGACCAGTTGCACCACGCGGTCTGGCAGGGAGTCCTCTTTCAACGCAGCATAGATGCCGAGAGGCAGGGCGAGCGTGATCGCAACGACGATTGACAGAACACCGAGTTGCAGCGTGACCGGCAAACGCGCCGCAAAGAGCGTCGAGACTGGCTCGCCGAAATAGAAGGAACGCCCGAGGTCACCGGTCAACGCCCGTCCGAGCCACGTGGCGTATTGCACAAGCAGCGGCCGGTCCAGACCGTACTCCTTGCGCAAAAAATCCACATAGGCTGCGTTCGAGCCTTCCCCGGCGAGCGCCGTGGCGAGATCCCCTGACAGCTTCAGCAGCATGAAACTGATGAGAGAGATCGAGAACAACACGGCGAGCGCACTGCATAACCGGCGGGTGAGGTAAGCGGTCATCGGGATCACTTCCAGCGGGCGCGCCAGAATTCGACGTTCTCGTCGCGCGGGATCGGGATTTCGAGATCCGTGGTTGCCACGTAATTGATCGGCATCGTGAAGAGGGGCACCCAATAGGCGCGTTCACCGATGAGCTTCAGGGCATCGCCATAGCTTTTCTCGCGACCCGCGCTGTCGATCTTCTCGCTCCCCTGCGCGACAAGGCGAGTCACCTCCTTGTCGCGGGAGAGATCGTCGCTGGATGCACCGAAGAAAAATGAAAGGATGTAACCCGCGTCAGCAACCCCTGACGAACCGAAATCGTCGATGACGATCGCGGCTTTCCCTTCGCGCCGGGCCTTAACCACTGCAGGATACTGCAGCCAGTTGAGATTGGCCCGAACATTGACCGCGCGCAAATACCCAAGAATGGATTCCGCTACGGGTCTGCTGCGATAGCCGAAGACATCGACGTCGAAACCGTTGGGATAACCAGCCTCCGCGAGCAGCGCCTTCGCTTTTGCCGGATCATATTCGTAGGGCGGTAGATCCTGCCGGCAGGCGAACTGCAACGGCGAGCAGGCGGAATTCACCACCATGGCCGAGGAGCCGACAAGGGACTTGGCGATCTTCTCCCGGTCGATGGCATGGTTCAGCGCCCTCCGAACACGCACGTCGCGCAACGGCGAATCCGGCGGGACGTTGTTGTCCACGTTCAGGGTTAGAAACCCGACACGAAATGTATCGGCATTGGTGATCCGGAGCTTCGGATTGGTGGCCATCCGGGCGGCGAGATCGCTCGGGATATAGTACGCCCAGTCGACAGCGCCAGTCATCAGCTCGGCAACTTGTGCGGTGACGTCGGGTACGGTTTTGTAGACGAGTTTTCCGATGAGCGGCTTGTTCTTCCCGCCGCCGGTAAAATAGGCCTCGTTGCGCGCGAAGACGACTGTGTTCCCGCTGCCCTTCGCCACAGTATAAGGCCCTGTCCCGACCGGCCGGAGACCGAACTCGTCCTTCCCGACGGTTGCATGATACTTCGCCGGCAAAATCGCAAGCTGCATCACGTAGTTCAGCGCGAGGGGGGTGGTCTCCTTGGCGGTGATCCTGACGGTATGGGAATTGACGGCTTCGGCCTTTGCGATCCAGGCGGCGGTCTCCGGGCTGAAGATCTTATTCTGTGGGTTCGATACGAAATTGATTGTGTAGACGACATCTTCGGCCGTGAGGGCGTCGCCGTTGTGGAATTTCACGCCCTGGCGCAGGTCGAATTCCAACGTGAGATCGTCGATCTGCCGCCAGCTCGTCGCGAGTAGCGGTTTGAATTCGAGCGTGTTGGGATCGCGATAAATCAAGGCGTCATAGACCAGCAATCCAAGCAGAAAGCCTTCGCGGCCACCCGCAAAGTAGCGGTCGAAGGTTGGGAGTTGAAACTGGAACGCTGCCGTGAGCGTATCGTCCGCCTTGGATGCCTGCGCGCCTGACGGGACCGCAAGCTGGAGCGCGAGGCCCGCGGCCAGAGTGAGGATGGATCTGCTGGTCGTCGTCCGCATGGTCTATTCCTTTCAGGAACGCGTCAAAAATGGGCGCTGTGATGGGAGTGGGTTGTGGCAGGCAACGATGCGATCTCCATCACGGATGCCGTCCGGCTCCACGGAGTTGCAAATCTCCGTGGCGCGGGCGCAGCGCGCGCGAAAGGGACAGCCCGTGTGGATTTCCATGGGGCTCGGCATGACGCCGGGGTCGCTGTACTCGGCGAGCTGGTGGCTGGTATCTGGTTCCAGTACGGCCTGCCGCAGCATGAGGGTGTAGGGGTGCCGGGGTGCGGTAAGGACCGCACGCGTCGGACCTTCCTCCACGATCCGCCCGAAATACATGACGGCGGTACGCTCCGCCAAGTGATCCACGACGGCGAGATTGTGGGTGATAACGAGATAGGAAAGACCGAGACGATCGCGAAGGTCCTGCAGCAGGTTCAGGATCTGTGCCTGAACCGACACGTCGAGCGCCGATGTCGGTTCGTCGCAGATCAGCGCTCTCGGTTCGCCCACGAGGGCTCTTGCGATGGAAACGCGCTGCCTCTGGCCGCCCGACAATTGGGCCGGCATCCGTGTGCAAAATTCCGAGGGGAGCCCCACCAAGTCGAGCATGGCTCGCACCCGCTCGCGCCGCTCAGCGCGGCCGCCATTGCCTGTGGCGGCGAGCGGCAGGCTGACGATCTGCTCGATCGTCTTTCGTGGATTGAGGGAAACAAAAGGATCCTGGAAGACCGGCTGAACGCGACGCGCCACCTCCTTCCGCGACAGGGAAACGACATCGTCTCCGCCGATGAATATCTCGCCGCCGCTCGGCCGCGATAGGCCGAGGAGCATTTTTGCCAAGGTGGACTTGCCACAGCCGGATTCGCCGACGAGGGCCAGCGCCTCGCCGGAGCCCAGGGTAAGATCGACTCCACGCACCGCCCGGAGAACGCGTGGTTTGGACGCAGCGCCCCCTCCGGATATGGGAAAGGCCTGATGCACGGCGCGTGCTTCGATGATCGGCATGGCGTCACGCATGGGTGTTCGCCTCCAGAAGGTGCGCATTGATGCAGCGGACCGCATGCCCGGGAGCGACGGATTCCAGCTCGACGGGGTGTTTCCGACACCGATCGTCCGCCATGTCGCAACGCGCGGCAAAGACGCAACCATCCGGCAAGCGCGAAAGGTTCGCCACATGCCCCCGAATGGTGGGAAGTCGCTGCCCCATCTGCCCCGATCCGATGCGAGGGATGCAGGAAAGC
The DNA here is from genome assembly GCF_015694465.1 of Microvirga alba. GTDB lineage: Bacteria > Pseudomonadota > Alphaproteobacteria > Rhizobiales > Beijerinckiaceae > Microvirga > Microvirga alba. The sequence goes on along the minus strand of NZ_JADQDO010000014.1, from coordinate 40,173 downwards.
AGTCCGCGCGTGTAGGGATGTTGCGGTGATGCGAAAAGCGCATCGACATCGCTCTGTTCAACGATTTCGCCTGCATACATCACCGCAACATCATCCGCGACCGCCGACACGACGCCGAGATCGTGCGTGATCAAAATGACAGCGAGCCCCATTTGTCGTTGTAAGTCCCGCAACACGCGCAGAACCTGCGCCTGAATGGTGACATCAAGCGCCGTTGTCGGTTCGTCCGCGATGACCAGGGCAGGTTCGCACATGAGCGCCATGGCGATCATCGCCCGCTGGCGCAGGCCGCCTGAGAGTTCGAAGGGATATTGCGCGAGCCTTTCCCGCGGCGCCGGCATTCCGACCTGCTCGAGCAGGTCGATGGCGCGCTTGCGGGCATCCTGCCTGCCTTTTTTGCAGTGCCGCAGATGGACTTCCTCGAGCTGCTCGCCGATCGTGTAGGCGGGGTTGAAAGACGCGGTGGGGTCCTGAAAGATCATGCCGATCCGGTTGCCGCGGATATCCTCCATGGAGCGATCCGTTTGGGCTAGAAGATCGATTCCGTCGAATGTCAGGCGCCGGGCCCGGCGTTGGGCACCTTTCGGCAGCAATCCCATGATCGATAGGGCAGTAATGGACTTGCCCGATCCCGACTCCCCGACAATGGCGAGTGTGCGTCCTGCAGCCGCGGCCAAGCTGAGCCCCCTGACGGCCTGCAGCCGCCCGCTCCGTGCGGGCAGATCGACATGAAGATCTTCGATGACGAGCAAGGAAACTTTCTCCGGTTGGGCGATTTCCGTTCCAATCCCGAGAAGTCCAGCCTAGAAAGAAGCCGAAATCCAATTCAATCGCTCAATACGGCTATAGGATCTGGCCTATGTACCCCAGCCTTCGCCATCTCCAGATATTCCGCTTGTTCTCGCGAGTGCTGAACGTGACTGAAACCGCGCGCGTGCTTCGCATTTCGCAGCCGACGGTCAGCCAGGCCCTGAAGGAGTTGGAGGCCCAGCTCGGCGTTTCGCTGATCATCCGGGGTAATGGCCCTCTGCGGTTGACCGCCGACGCTCAGGTGCTGCTCAAGGGCATGGACGATGTGCTCGACAACATGCAGTCTCTTCGCGATCGCGCAGCCAGATTGCGCGGCGAACATCATTCAAGCCTGTCCGTCGCCACGGTCCACCCGCTCACTGCCTCAATTCTGCCGCGGGCGATCGAGCAGCTACTGACGACCGAGCCGAAGGCGCGGGTCAATATTGAGGCCCATCCGAGCCGGGACGTGGTGAGGATGGTCAAGGAGCGCGCCGCGGATATTGGCTTCACGTTTCTGCCAATCGAACAGCAGGACCTGATGGTGCGCCCGCTGCTGCGCACTGAAATGGTGTGCCTCACGCCCATCGGGCATCGGCTGGCTGGATCGCCGGTCATCGCGCCTGAGGATCTCAGAGACGACCTGATCATCACCCTTGGCACACAGATCAGGCAGGAATTCGACGTCCGCCTTGCCTTCGAGGGCGCGGATGACGACGCGCGGTTCATTACCACGAACCACTCGATCGTATCCGCGGACCTGGTCCGCCAGGGTGTCGGAGTCGCTATTACGCTGCCTTTTGTTCTCACGCAGGCAAGCCTGCGTGACATCGCCGTCTCAGCGTTCAGGCCCGAGATCAAGCGGATGCTCGTTGCCGTCTATTTGCGGCAACCGACCATGTCCCCGCTCGCGAAAAGCTTCATGCTGTTCGTGCGTGAGGAACTGCGTCAGTTCAGCCGTGAGCTCAGCGCGCGGGGCATCACGTCGAGTGTTCCCTGACGGTCCCGCACCATTGGGAAAAGCCTATCGCTGTATGCGGCTTTCCTATTGGACTGGTCTTTCTCGTTTCCTGCATCATCGCCTGTGTCGGTGTCCAGCGTCTGGCATGCCGCCATGAAATCGATGTGCTCGAGAAGGACAAAGCCATTATGGACGACGCTCTCTGGAAACTTCCCGCCACGCAACTTCAAACAGCCTACCGGAGCGGGAAGTTTCGCCCGAGCGATGTCCTTTCGGCGGTGCTGGAGCGCTCGTCCAAGGTCGATCCTGTCCTGAACGTGTTCGCAACCTTGGACGAGGAGGGTGCGCGCCGCAGCGCGGCCGAAAGCGATAAGCGCTTCGCCCGTCAGGAACCCGCGGGCCCGCTCGACGGGATTCCAATCACCGTCAAGGACAATATCCCGGTCAAAGGTCTGCGCTGCGCGTGGGGAAGCAAACTGTTCCTCGATCAGATTTCTCAGACCGACGAATTGCCGGTTGCGCGGGTGCGCCAGGAAGGCGCTATCATTCTCGGCAAGACCAACGTTTCCGAGTTCACCCTCGGCCGCGGCAACGTCCACACATTAGCCTTCGGCACCACGCGCAATCCTTGGAACCCAGCTCTGACGAGTGGCGCATCGACCGGCGGCGGTGCTGCCGCGGTCGCATCGGGCATTGGACCCATTGCCTACGGCACCGACGGCGGCGGTTCGATCCGGCGGCCGGCGAGCCACAATGGTCTTGTCGGGTTGAAGCCTTCGACCGGCCGTGTCGCGCGCCGGGACGGTCTGCCGGTCATTCTCCATGATTTCGAGATCGTCGGGCCTCTAGCGCGGACAGTGGACGACCTGGCCATGGCGCTCACGGCCATCGAGGGGCCGGATCCGCTCGACCGCATGTCCTACGGTTTCAAGCCCGGCGCGCTGGAGCGCGGCGCCAAGAATCTTCGCATTCTCTACGTGCCGCGACTAGGCGACATTCCGGTTGAGGCGCCGATCGCCGAATCCTGCGCTGAGGCGGCGCGCAAGCTAGCCAAGCTGGGCTTTGACGTCGAGGAGGGGGCTGCGCCGTTCGATGTTGCGCTCTTCGAAAAGCATTGGCCGGTCGTCGGCTCGACCGGGCTTGCCTGGCTGTTGCGCGACACGCCGTGGGAAGGGCGCGTTGGTGAACCTTATCCGCCGATGATCGAGAAAGGCAAATCGCTGAGCGCGATCGACTATGTCGATGCGCTGGCCGCCTTTCGTCAGGTCTACGCGCAGCTTGCGCAAAATTTCGAGCGCTACGATCTCGTGATGACCCCGTCTGCTGGCGCTGTGCCGTGGAAGGCCGAGGAATACGGTCCTCCGTACCACCGCGTGTTTACCGGCTTCGTGAATGCGGCAGGCCTGCCCGGCATCAGCATTCCTTGCGATCCAACCCCAGATGGTCTGCCGGTTGGGTTTCAGCTCATCGCTCCCTTCGGCGCGGACTGGAGTTTGCTATCCGTCGCGAAGGACTACGAAGAAGCCTATCCGTGGGCCGACCGCTGGCCCTCGCTCTGACCCGCGCCGGTCGTGTCTCTCCGAACGGCTCCCCTCCGAAAGCCTTATCATGACAATCAATCTTACCGCCACAGCGCGTGGAACATTCGCCATTGCGCCCACGCCTTTTCATGACGACGGTCGGATCGACGAAACGTCGATCGACCGCATGTCCGATTTCTATGTCGAGAGCGGCTGCACCGGCCTTACCATCCTTGGCATGATGGGCGAAGCGCAAAAGCTCGATGCCGACGAGACGCGCCTTGTGACCGAGCGCATCGTCCGACGGATCGGTTCTACGATCCCGGTGGTCGTTGGCGTATCCTCTCCCGGCTTTGCCGCAATGCGCTCGCTCGCCCGTCTCTCCATGGATGTGGGTGCCGCGGGCGTCATGATCGCGCCACCCTCTACCTTGAAGACCGATGATCAGATCGTCAGCTATTTCGCCCAGGCGACGGAAGCGATCGGCTCGGACGTACCGTGGGTTCTGCAGGACTTTCCTCTTGCACTCAACGTGGTGATGACGCCGGACGTCATCCGACGTATCGTTGGCGCCAGTCCGGCCTGCGTAATGCTCAAGCACGAGGACTGGCCCGGCCTGGAAAAGATCACGAAACTGCGGTCCTTCGAATCCGAGGGGACGATGCGTCGCCTTTCCATCCTGACAGGAAATGGTGGCCTGTTCCTCGATTTCGAAATGGAACGCGGCGCCGACGGGGCCATGACGGGATACGCCTTCCCGGAGTTGTTGACCGACGTCGTAACATTGTCGGCGGAGGGCAAGAAGGACGAGGCGCACGATCTCTTCGACGCCCACCTTCCCCTCATCCGCTACGAGCAGCAGCCCGGTGCCGGGCTGGCCGTGCGCAAACACGTGCTCAAGCTTCGCGGTGTTCTCGCATCCGACGCGCAACGCAAGCCTGCTACCTCAGCAAGCCCGATCGCGCGAAAGGAAATTGCCTACCTGCTCGATCGCGTCGCGCAGAAGGACAAACGCGTCGCGCAGGCGGCAGGCGCCGCCAAGGGAGCAGTGGCATGAAGCTCGGAATTGAAGGGAAGGTCGCGCTCGTTCTTGGAGCGGGCGGCGGCCTCGGCAGCGCGATCGCCCTTGCGCTCGCTGCAGATGGAGCCAAGGTCGCGCTCGCAGATATCGACGCCGACAGCCTTGCCCGAACCGCGGCTGAGGTCCGTAAGGCGGGCGCGCAGGCTCTCACCATTGTGTGGGATCTCGGCGACATCGCCTCTGTCGAAGCGAACGTCGCCACCATCGAACGCGAATGGGGACCTGTCGACATTCTCGTGAACAATACGGGAGGGCCGCCGCCGAGCCCCGCCTCCGGCCAGACCGCAGAAACATGGGAAAAGCATTTTCGTGCGATGGTTCTCTCGGTCATCGCCGTGACCGATCGCGTTCTTCCCGGCATGCGCGCAAGGCAGTGGGGACGGATCATCACCTCGGCATCCTCCGGCGTGATAGCCCCCATTCCCAATCTCGGACTGTCGAACGCGCTGCGGCTTTCCCTCGTCGGTTGGTCGAAGACGCTGGCGCGCGAGGTTGCCCGCGACGGCGTGACGGCAAACATCGTCATTCCTGGACGGATCGCGACAGGTCGCATCCGCTTTCTCGATCAGCAGAAGGCCGCGCGCGAGGGCCGGTCCGTTGAGGATGTCACGGCGGAGAGCACGCAATCCATCCCCATGGGGCGATATGGCGAGCCTCCGGAATACGCGGCCGCTGTCACCTTTCTCGCCAGCGCACAGGCCTCGTACATCACCGGTGCGACCTTGCGGATCGATGGCGGCCTGATCGCGAGCATTTGAAGATGGAGCGGACGTTGACGGATACGATCCATGTGATCAACCCCAACTCGAGCGCGCATGTCACACAGGCCATCGCGCTCGCCGCTGCTCCTTTCCAGGCTGCGGGTCGGGACGTGATCTGCGTTTCGATGTCGGACGGGCCGAAGGGCATCGAGACGGAGACCGACCTGCAAGACTCGGTCCCACCGATGCTGCGCTACGCCCTCGAAAAGGAAACTGAGGCTGCGGCGTTCGTTGTCGCCTGTTTCAGCGATCCCGGCCTTTTCCTGCTGCGCGAGCGCCTGCGGCGACCGGTCTTCGGCATCGCAGAATGCGGCGCGCTGGCAGCCATGCTGCTGGGTCGGCGTCTTGGCGTCATCTCCATTCTCCAGGCAGCCGTTCCACGTCACTTACGCTACTTCGCAGCGATGGGTATCGGTGAACGGCTCGCAGGCGACAGGGCGATCGGACTTGGTGTCGCCGAACTCAAGGACCGTGAGGCAATGTTCGCACGGATGGTCGAGACGGGCCAGATTCTGAAACGTCAGGATGGCGCGGACGTAATTCTCATGGGTGGCGCCGCCATGTCGGGCATTCGCGCATCGCTCGAGCATGAGCTCGGCATTCCCGTCGTGGACCCGACCCAGGCCGCGATCGCCATGGCAGATGGATTCACGAAATTGAATCGACCCGGAAATATAAAATGATACGCAGAGCCACCATGATATCGGGAATTCTATCGCGCCGAGAAGTTATTGCGGTTCGCATGAAAGGAACCCTTGACCATGTCCTATGATCTCGTCATTCGCGGTGGCGTCGTCGGCACCTCAGAGGGTACCTTTGCAGCGGATGTTGGCGTTCGTGGTGGCCGCATCGTGGGGATTGGCACGGATCTGGCAACCGGCGCGGCCGAATTGGACGCGAAGGGACGTTTTGTTCTGCCCGGCGGAGTCGACAGTCATTGTCACATCGAGCAAATGTCCGCCGCGGGCATCATGACGGCGGACGATTTCGAGAGCGCGACTGCATCTGCGGCATTCGGTGGCACGACGACCGTCATCTCCTTCGCAGCACAGCAACGAGGTATGGATCTCAGAACTGTCGTGAAGGACTATCACCTCGCTGCGCGACGGGGCGCGATGGTGGACTACAGTTTCCATATGATCGTCGCCGACCCGACCGAAGAAGCTCTCGCTGCGCTACCGGAGTTGATCGGAGAGGGGCATGCTTCGATCAAGGCCTTCATGACCTATGACCGAATCCGGCTCGAGGACGAGCAAATCCTCGACCTCCTTGCAATCGCACGCGAGCACGATGCGACGGTCTGCGTCCATGCCGAGAACCACGGCATGATCGCGTGGATGTCGAAACGCTTGCTCCAGGATGGCAAGACCTCGCCGCGGTACCAGCCGGCGAGCCATCCTCGGGAATCGGAGACGGAAGCCTTTCAACGATTGATCGCGATGGCGGAATTCACCGGTCATCCCGTGACGATCTTTCACGTCTCGACGTCGGAGGGTGCAGCGGTGGTGCGTGAGGCGCGCGAACGCGGCGTGCGCGTCACGGCAGAAACCTGCCCACACTATCTTCTCCTGACAGAGGAGGACGTGGACAAGCCGGGAATCGAGGGCGCCAAGTGGTGCTGCAGCCCGCCATTACGCAGCAAATCCGATCAGGAAGCATTGTGGGAGGCGCTGCGCCGGCGCGATCTCCAGCTCGTTTCATCGGATCACGCACCCTATGCATGGGATGAGACGGGCAAGCTCAAGAACGGGCCGAACGCGACGTTTAAGCAGATCGCCAATGGAATGCCCGGCCTCGAGGCACGTCAGATGCTCATGTTCGACGCGATGATTTCGCAGGGGCGCATGTCGATTGCGGATTTTGTCGATCTCACTTCCACCGCGCCGGCGAGGCACTACGGGCTCTTTCCACGCAAGGGAGCCATCATGATCGGCGCTGATGCCGATATCGTTCTCTGGAACCCCGAGCGGTCCCATACGCTTACGGCGGCCACGCTGCACGATCGGACGGGATACACCCCCTATGAGGGCCGCACCGTGCGCGGTTACCCAGAAATCGTTGTGCGCCGCGGAGAGATCATCGTCGCCGATGGGGACCTGAGGGCGACGAAGGGGTCCGGCACCTTTCTCCCGCGCGGCGCTGGCTTCGCATGACCGTGGACGACACGGTCGAATTATGGTTTAGCGAACACCGCGACTTGGCGGCCGCGAGTGCCCGTGACCAAGGCTCGCGAGCAGCACGTCCCGGTCGGATCGTGATCGAGAGCAGCCGGACTTATCGCGGGCGGTCATGCCCTGCGATGCCACCAACAATTGCGCGATTGATCAAGATGCAGACGGACCTGATCCGGTTGAGGCCTTACCCGAGCAACCGCATCGAGCAGGATTATCAGCGGTCAAGGCCTTGCGAATGGTTCCGTCGCAAATTTGGAGTGAGGTCAAATGATGCCGGAATACCCATGCGATATTCACACTGCGAGCAGATCGAATTGATCCGCGAGTGACGGCTGCAGATTTTGGGCGTACTGCGCCTGTCCTTTCCTCATCATGTGGATCATCTCAATCCCGCCGAGAAGGACACGGGCAGTGTCGACGGTTTGGAAACCGAGCATGGGCCGAACGCGCCTTTTGATCCGACGATGATCCTGTTCGATGCGGTTGTTCAAATAGCGGCTTTGTCGAATCTTGATCGGCTTTGGCTCATGCCTTGATCTATCCTGCAGTCGGTCTGTCCTGTCGCAGGACATGATCGCTTCTCGGTTGGTCTGGCTGCCATCGATGACGACCCGATCTGGACGGCCATGCCGTTTGAGAACCAAGATTTCGCAGGCTCAGATTGTAGGCCAGATGCCGCCGAACACGGAGCAGGATCGCGGATCGATCGAAAGGCCTGCCCTTGAACACCGTGTCCTCAGTCGTTGAGACTGCCGACACAGTACCTGAAACTCTGAAACAAACGGTTTGCGACAGATCCCGTCTACTTCGCATGCGCGCTTCACGCAGCAGATGGGACGGCGATCCGCCCTCCCCTGCCGGAAAGCTGGTTGCGCACCCCTATTGGGGCATGGTCGCTGCCGCTGCCGTCGTCATCCTGTAGGTGTCTCCACTTCACGCGGTCAATCCATGTAACGATGGGTTTGGATCAATGGCCCGTTTGCAATGGCGGTTTCGAAATGTCTAGGATCGACTCGAAGCTCTCCTCATTGTCCGACTACGTCGAACTCCCCAGCCCGGACATCCTCGACAAGGCCAAGCGGTTTCACACGTTTCTGGAGGACCTTCAGAGATGTGACTTCAAGAAGTACATCCTGCCTGTGCGGCGTTACGCCAACGGTCGCGCGATCGTCGATGACGATGTCATCGTATTCGGCCCTGCTGATTATCTGGACTTGTCCCGGACTGACTGGCGCGGCGTTTCTTCTGCGTTGTGGCAAGGTGCCGACGGCGCATCTTTGTCGAACGCTTTGACGATGGCGTTGTCGCCCAACGGTCGCGGCGGACGGCACGCCTGGAAGGCATTGTCCATCATCTCGGGCATGCTCTCGGAGGCCGGCCCCGGCAGGCCATAGCTTCCCATGCTTCCTTCGCGCACCTCGAAAAGTTCGAGCACGCCGAGTTGAGCTCTTTCACCGAGCACGCAGATAGGGCTCCCGCAACACAAGCCCTATGCTCTGAAGACGAGATAAAGCCTCGCGCACGGGTCGTGCTGAGTTGCACTAGAGCAAGCGTGGACGGGGCGCCGGTTTCCTACACCCCGTGTATGGGTCACGCGGCTTTGACACCGGACAGGAAGGCATTGACCTCCTGCCCCAGATTATCCGAGTCGCGAGCCAGCTCCCGCGCGGCGCCGAGAACCCGCGAGGCTGCTGCCCCTGTCTCACCGGCACCTCGCCTGACATTGTCGATGTTGCCGGTAACCATCTCGGTGCCACGCGCCGCCTCCTGCACGTTGCGGGCGATCTCCGCCGTGGCCGCCCCCTGCTCCTCCATCGCCGCCGCAATCGACACCGAGATTTGCGACATCTCCATGATTGTGCGGGCGATCTGCTGGATCGCACCGACGGCCTGTGTCGTTACTTGCTGCACCGAGCCGATCTGACTCGAGATCTCCTCCGTCGCCTTGGCGGTCTGGTTGGCCAGTTCCTTAACCTCGGAGGCCACCACGGCAAAGCCCTTGCCGGCCTCACCGGCGCGCGCCGCCTCGATAGTGGCGTTGAGCGCCAAGAGGTTGGTCTGGCCCGCGATGGTGTTGATCAGTGCGATCACGTGACCGATCTTCTCGGCCGAGGCAGCCAGCATCTGCACGGTATCATTCGTGCGCTCGGCATCGGCCACCGCCCGCTCCGCGATCTGGGACGACTGAGTGACTTGGCCGGCGATCTCGCGGATCGAGATCGACAGCTCCTCGGTGGCGGCCGCCACCGTTTGGACATTAGCCGAGGTCTGCTCGGCGGCCGAGGCCACGGTGACGGCCTGACCGTTGGTTTGATCGGCCACATGAGCCATGGATTGCGCCGTAGCTTCCATCTCGGTGGCGGACGAGGACAGGCTCTGCGTGAGAGCCGAGACATTCGTCTCGAACTGCTTCGTCAGCTGATCTAACACCTGCGCTCTGTGCATCTTGGCGTCGTTCTCGGCCTCCTGCTCGACCGCGAGGCGCCGAGCCTCGATGGCATTGCGGCGGAACACCTCCAACGCCCGAGCCACAGCGCCGATCTCGTCCTGTCGCGCTGCAAGATCCTGGGTGGCGGTCACGTCGGTATTTCCGGAGCTGAGGCGATTTATCGCTTCCGTCACACCCGCGAGCGGCCGCTGGACGAGTCGGCGGACCAACACCAACAACAGAGCTGACAGTGCGATGAGAAGAACGAGAGCGGACACCGCGATGAACCGTTCGAGTTGGTGCGCCGGCGCAAGGAGCCCGTCGACGGGCAAGGTCACCATCACTGACCACGGCGTGTCGGAGCGCCCAACCTTCAGCGGAACGAAAATCCGAAGCACCTCATGGCCACCGTCGAGAACACTCTCCACACGCTGTACATGCGCTTCACCGCGCGCAATCATATCCTTGACGCTCGCAAGCGTTTCATCGCGCGCCTCGATAGATTTCGTCAGCATGGAAGGATCGCGCGCGGCGAGCCACACGCCCTTGTTCGAAATAAGGGCGACGCTTCCGATCCCTAAAGGCTTCAGCTTGGCAAGCGCTTGTTCAATATTCGACAGCGCAAGGTCGATGCCGACGATACCAAGCCTCTTCCCATCCAGCGTGACCGGCGCTGAGAGGCTCGTCATAAGAGTCGGACGACCCTCGATCTCGTAGATGTACGGTTCGATCAGAGACTCGCGCTGCGTCTTCATCGGGACGATGTAATAATCTCCATCACCAGGAACTGTGTAATTGACGAGTGCATTGACTAAAATACGATCGCCGGCTCGCACGATATAAGGGACGAAACGGCCAGTCTGATCGCTCCCGGGCTTACCGACGAAGTCCGTATCGCGTCCATCGAATGCGTTAGGCTCCCAGCCGGTCCAGGTGCCCAGAAGCTGCGGGTTATTCTGAAGCACGTCGCGAAGAACGGCCTCATAACTCTGGCGGTTGGGGGAGCTTGTCCGATAGATACCCTTGAACGCATCGACCATCGTCCGCACCGCGCTCATCGACTGGTCAAGCTCGCGGCCAATATCTTCTGCTATACCGTCAGCAATGGCGCGGCCAGCCTCCAAAGCAGCGCGTTCGGAGTTGTTTCGCGTCTGATGCGCAATCACGAACACCATCGAACCAATGCCCAAGATCAAAGATGCGACCACCGCAATAGCCAGTTTGAGGCCGATAGACCGGCGAATGAGCCCCGCGATGTGCATTTCTTCGTCTCTCCACCGAAATCAGCCGATATCAACATCGTCTATGCGTCAGCAAAGAGCCCTTAGTGGCCGAATTCACCGCGCCTATGATCAGGCGGGTCAATACGAAAGAACCCATGAATATATTGCTAATTGCGTGAGCCGGCCCTCACCCTCCGCAATGGATGAATCGGGACGCGCATCCGAATGATCCGCGAAGATCCACGGCCTGAACGTGGACAGAGGGCTAGATGAAGTAACGATCGGTTGATCGCGGGAGTTCGGGCTTGCTGTCACCGTTGGAGACCATGATCGTGGTCTCCGCCCCTGGAGCTTCGAAGGCTTGGAGGCCGATCACGGCGCCAGGCCGGCGTGGGGCATCGGCAGGAGATCATCATGGCTGAGCATACCTCCCCCAAAGGCGCATCCGTTGTCCTGGCGAACATGGGCAAGCTGCTGCCCGATCTTGAGGCGCTCTATATGGACATTCACGCCCATCCCGAATTGTCGATGCAGGAGATGCGAACGGCGGGTATTGCTGCGGACAGGCTCAAGAAAGCCGGTTACGAGGTAACGACAGGGGTCGGCCAGACCGGTGTGGTGGGACTGCTCCGCAACGGCGAGGGGCCGACGGTGATGCTGCGCGCGGACATGGACGCGTTGCCGATCGCTGAGAACACCGGCCTTGCCTATGCCAGCAAAGTCACGGCAACGGATGCCGAAGGGAACTCCGTGCCGGTTGGGCATATGTGCGGCCACGACATGCATGTGGCCTGGCTGGTAGGTGCGGCGACATTGTTGTCACAGGTGCGCGATGGTTGGAAGGGTACCTTGATGGCCGTCTTCCAGCCTGGTGAAGAAACCGCCCAAGGCGCCCAAGCCATGATCGACGACGGCTTGCTTGAACGCTTTCCCAGGCCGGATGTTGTGCTTGGCCAGCATGTCATGGTCGGTCCCGCGGGTACCGTCGCCGGCAGCGCCGGGCCAATCACCTCTGCGGCGGACAGCCTTCAAATCCGCCTGTTCGGGCGCGGCGCGCATGGCTCGATGCCGCAGGCCAGCGTCGACCCCGTCGTCATGGCGGCATCCGTCGTCCTGCGGCTCCAGACGGTTGTGTCACGGGAGATTGCCGCTACCGATGCAGCGGTGCTCACGGTCGGAGTGTTGCAGGCCGGCACGAAGGAGAACGTCATTCCCGGCGATGCCATCATCAAGCTCAATGTGCGCACATTCGATGCCGGCGTGCGCAAGCATGTGCTCGAGGCGATCGAGCGGATTGTCAATGCCGAGGCCGAAGCCTCGGGTGCCCCGCGCAAGCCCGAGATCACGCCGCTCGACCACTATCCGTTGAATGTGAACGACGAGGCCGCGAGCAACCGCATCGCCGAGGCTTTTCGCGGTTATTTTTCTCCAGACCGGGTGAAGCACACCGGCCCCGCGCCGGCTAGTGAGGATTTCGGCTGCTTCGGTACCGCGTGGCAGGTGCCTTCGGTGTTCTGGTTTGTAGGTGGAACCGATCCGGAGACTTATTTCAAGGCCAAAGCGGCGGGCAGGCTGAACGAGTTACCGGTCAATCACAGCCCGCAATTCGCGCCGGTTCTGCATCCGACGCTCGAGACTGGAATCGAGGCTCTGGTCATTGGCGCGCAGGCCTGGCTTGGCGCGGACCGCCCCGGCTTATGTGGCCAAGGTTAATGCAACGGTCCCCAGAGGTGGCCGCTGGAGATCTGCTCTCCGTTCGTCTTCTTCGATGTGATCCGGGTCTAGATCAGGGATGAGAGGTTTGTGCGCAACAAGGCCGTCGATATCCCCCCGCATTCTTCCGGGTAGAACGAAGGAGATCCCCGGGATCTGGATCGCGCTTTACTGAAAACCCGCTCGGTACCGCGCCTCAAAATCTCCAGGAAAAGTTGCCCTTGAGCGCATGCTCCTGTGCCCGCGAACCGATCTGGCCACTGTAGGAGACGCCGAGAGTGATTGCCTCGCTGGCTCGCCAGTCGAGGCCCGCCTCCGCAAGGAGTGCATCCCGGTCCACCGGTACTCCCGACACCGCAAAGGAGCCCACCTCGCCCGCAAAGGCCAACAAGGCTGCAGGCTCGACATCCCCATAGGCATGCCGCCAGCCCACAAGCCCCCTCAGCAGGAGTGGCACCTCGTCGCTCAGCCGCGCCTCGGCCCGAACTCCGAGCGTCGTCGTGCCAAGCTCGTAGGTTCGCCCAAAACCCGTTAGCGCCGCCTCCCCGCCGTGCTCCTGGAAGCCGTCCGTGTGAAGCCGCAGCGCCGCAGCGCCGGCAAACGGCTCGACCGCCACGCGCCCCAGCCCGATCCGATAGCCAACCTCCCCGAACGCCTGAACCGTCGAGCCGTCGTAGGACGCACGCAGCGCCTCGGCAAAGCCGGGGAATGCGACGTTACGGCTCACGGCGAAGTCGTGGTGTGCAAACGAGGTTCCGAGCCTCAAGGAGAGGTTGCCCCAGGAGCCTGCCCCATAGAGGGCTCCGAAAACGCTCTCGTTGGCCCCTGAGGAGAGCCTTGCCTCCACGTCGAAGGAAGTCCGGGTGTAGCCACCCGCGAGCCCTAGGCGGAGCCCGTCCGAGACCTCGGCGTCGGCACCGAGGACGAACCCGCCGGTGGAGGCATCGAGGGAGGCGGCGTTGCCGTCGGAGCGGGTTTTGCCCCAGGCGCCGAAGCCCTCGCCCCAGAGGGCGTAGCGGGGTGCCACGGGACTGGGCGCCACAGCGACGGGCTGCGGGGCCTTGTCGGGCCGGTCCGCGGCATAGGCGGCCGCATAGGAGCCCTGGGCCAATAACGGTAGAGTGCTGCCGGTCAGGGGTTGGCGCAGGCGGCTAAGAACACTGTTTTGGACAAGTTGGGCATTGCCGTAGGCGACGCTCGCGACCCAGGCATGCGCCTCGCCCGACAATAGATCGAACGCACGATCCGCAGAAGCTGCATCCAGCCGTATGAGAGCATCCTCAAGCTTGCTCAAGGCCCCGAGGGAGTCGATTGCCGCTGCCACGTTCTTGTCGCCCGACGATGTTGCGGCATCAGCCAGCGACACCGTATTACGCTCGAAGCTCACCGTCACGCTGCCGCCGGCATAGTGCAGCCGGGGGTCCAGAAAGGCCGATACGCTGTTGCTGCGCAACGTGCCGAAAATGCCGGTTGCGCCGCCTGCGGAACTGATGATCTCCAGCGGCGTGCCCACGGGAGCGAGGCCATCCACCAGGACCACCTCCAGGGTGCCGCCCGCCAGGGTCGTCGTGCCGCCCACAACCAGCTTGTCATGGGCACCCCGGTTGTTTGCGTCCACCCGGTAAATGGAGCTCGACAGAAGGGTGGCGTTGCCCGTGACGGTCAGGGTCCCGAAGCTGCCGGCGGCCGCGCCTGGCTCCAAGGTGCCAGCAACAGTCAGCGGGGCCTGGACGATACCGGTTCCCCGCAGGATTCCGGCTGGGCCCACTGTCATGGCGGACGCGACGGAGCCCGAAAGGGTAAGGGCGCCTCCGAGGACCTGAGTGCCGCCGGAATAGGTATTGGCGCCAGCGAGGACGAGATTGCCTGCGCCGCGTTTGATGAGACCACCCGAGCCGACGATGTCGTTGGACCAAGTGGAATCGTAGCCTCTCGTGTCCACATCGAAGGCCGGTGCGAAGCCCTCTGCGCCGAACTCCTTCGGTCCCCTGACCGCCCGTCCGAGGTTGAAGAGCCCGCGGCCGTAGATCTCCTTCGGGCCGATCGGATCTGTCGTGGTCAGGATAACCTCGATGATCTGCCGCGCCGTCATGTAGGGGAAGGCCTCGCGCAGTACGGCCGCACCGCCCGCGACCACGGGTGCCGCCATGGATGTGCCGACCATGGGCGCATAGGTGCTGAAGGGATAGGTGGAGAGAATCTCGTACTCTGCCCTGTTCTGCCCGGGCCTGGCATCATCACCGCCAGGCGCAGAAAGGCACCACAGGAAGGTCACACCGCAGCGGTTGCTGTAGCTCGCGATCTGGTTGTTGCGGTCGGTTGCGACGACGGTGATGAGGCTGCCCTGGAGATCGGAGAAGTCGAGGCTGGCGTAATGCGGATCGTTGGGATCCGCGTACACATAGGTCGCGGGGTTGTTGAGGTCGGTGCCGCCTGTGATGAATTTGTAGACACCGGCCTGGGTGTTGCCGGGGCGAATGAAGGGAAGGAAGCCGATCCCGTCGGGGCTGGACGCCGCGATCGGCTGAGATTGATAGGCGTTGCCAGCCGAGAAGACGAGAACGATATCCGCATCCGCCGCAGCCTTGACGGCCTTGTATTCCGTCTCGATGTTCGGACCACCAATCAGCTTGTCCGACATCACCCTGTGGTACGGATTCTGCATATAGTTGCCGGGCGAGGCGGGATCAGGGATCCACCGGGGCGGCAGCGCGTCTGGCCCGTAGCTACCGTTGAGAACTTTCGCGCCGGACTGGGCTGCGTAATGGAGTGCGGCAACGGTTGGATCGTGCGTTCCGTCGTTGGCCACTTCGACAGCCCTCAAGGGGAGGATCGTCGCGTTGTAAGCCACGCCCTGGGTGCCGACGCCGTCGCGCGCGGCACCGATGATGCCGGCCACGTGGGTGCCATGACCTTCGATCTCTCCGTTCTCCTTCAGATCCGACATGAAGCCCGGCGGCTCGTTCACGGCGAAGGAGCGCAGAAGCGGCGATATACGGCCGAGGAATTCCGGATGACCCATGTCGAGTCCGGTATCGACGACAGCCACAAGGACACCCTTGCCCGTGAAGCCCAGCGCATAGGCCTCCGCCGCGTTGATCTTCCCGAGATACCAGGACCGCTGATATTCGTCCGTCTCGTAGAAGGCGGGGCTTGCTGCCGTGGTGTAGGATCCGTTGGAGAACACCGACTGCGCGAACACCGGGAGGTGAACCGAGGCGTCGGCGGCTGAAGCCTTCGACGGGCCCGCGAGAAGTCCGATTGTCGCGGTTCCGGCCAGGAGTCCGGTTAGAAGAAGGCGCGCTTGAACGGAGCGGCACCCGCTCGTTCTGGAAACTCGGAGCGAAGAAATCATCAAGTCCAACCTTGCTTCCCAAAACACCCGCTATCACCGTCAGGACCAAATGAAGTCACCCTCGAGCGCATACTCTCAGGTGCGGCTTCAGTGATGCCGACTGGGAAACTTCCCTTACGGAAGGTCACAGCCTCCTCCCTAACCGATCACACAGCCGCGCACTTTGCCGTTCGCCTCAATTTTTTTGCTGTTTGTCTCAGGTGGATGACGTGAGGAGGAAGAGCCGACCATCAGCCCCGGAGATGACGGATCCACTGTGCCAGAACCGGCTCCTCGCAGCCGCGGGGGCCGGAGGGGCGGCGATACGCCACCCGTGGGGAAAAGCCCACCTCGAAGCGTGCCTCGCGGGGCGACATGTCGAACATACGCCGGAACGCCCGGCTGAAGGCGGCCTCGTTACCGAAGCCCCAGGCATAAGCAAGGTCGCCGATTGACCGATGCGCGTGAGCCGGAGATGTGATCTCAGCGAAGCAGCGAAGCATGCGCCGTTCGCGGATGTACCCTGCCAATCCACCCAGCGGCTCGAACATACGGGCCAACGTGGCTCGTGACAGGTTGAACTCGCGGGCAATGCGGTCGACCGTCAGTCCGGGGACCGCCAGATTGTCGTCGATGTAGCGTTTGACGACGAGGAGCCGCGCGCCGCGCCTCGTCGACGTCGCGGCCTCGTGCGCGTCCGTCGCCGGGCCGAAGCAGCCAGCGATCAGGCGTGCCGTGGCCTCGGCGATACCCGCTCCGTCCCCTGCGTCCAAAGAACCCGCCGTTGCATAGAGCGTTTGCATATAGTTGGCGAGCAGAAAGCCCAGCCCGGACCGGCCCGACAGCACGATGCCGTGCAGCCCGTCGGGGTTGCTCACCAGTGGCGCCAACAGCGGCCGCGGCACGACAAGGGTCAGGTTGCGGAAATCCTCGGCTTCTGTGCGCACGGTTCGGGAAAGGTCGAGGATGTTGATATCCCCTGGCCCGACGCGGATCGACCGATCTTCGACCTCTCCCGCAAATCCACCCCGAGGGTAAAGCTGAACGCAAAAATGATCGATCCCGCTGCGCGCGATGGTCGCCGCAGACCGGCGGAACTGCTGGGCGACGGACTCTGCGCTACCGACGAGAATCGGCCCGAGATGGTAACCGTCAACCTTGATCCGGAAGGCATCGACGGCTTGCCGATCGGGCACCGACGCATCGAACAGGACGGATATGATGTTGCGCCAGGTTGCGTACGCTTCCTCCCGCGAGGAGGCGTACGATCCATCGAACGCAAAAGATGGCGGGTTCTGCATTATCTCGCGGGTGTCATCGATTTGAGAATCGTCGGTCGCATCAGAGTGCGAGACTATAAGAATGAAATCAGAGGTCGGACAATCACCGTCGCCTGCACATTGAATTGCCAGCTCTCGGTCGGCCTCCGCCAAAGGCTCGATGGAAGGCCGCAGCCGAACCCTCGCCCCAACGAGGGCCCGTGGAACCGGCCGTGGTTCGATCGCCTTGCCTAGCGTCGGCTGGCAAGCCCCAAGCGACGCGCACCATCGATCGCTGTGTTGGACAAAGCCCGCAGCGTCACACTCGCTCCGTCTCGGCCATCTGAACCCGCTCCTTTGGCAAATCGATGCCGTGTCGGGCGATCAGGACAGGCGCTTGCCGGTAGCCTTATCGAACAGATGCGACAGGGATGGGTTCGGCAGAATGGGGATGACGTCCCCAGGGCGAGCGTTTATCCGCTCACGGAACACACAGGTTACATCTCGTCCGCCCAGACTCCCGATGACCTGAGTTTCCGATCCAGTCGGTTCGACGACGCGCACCGTGAGAGGGATCCCGTCGCCCGTGACGTGAAAGTGCTCGGGTCGGATACCATAGAAGGCAGCCTTGCCTGACGATGCCTGCGGGGCTGTTGCGAGCGGCATCGATACCTCGCCGATCTTAAACCCATCCGCCTCGATACGCCCTTCCAGGATGTTCATGGCGGGGGATCCGATAAAGCCAGCGACGAAGAGGTTGGCGGGCCGATCATAGAGCTCGAGCGGGGCACCGATCTGCTCGACAATGCCGTCATGCATCACCACGATCTTGTCCGCCATGGTCATGGCCTCGATCTGATCGTGCGTCACATAGATCGTCGTGGTCTTGAGCCGCTGATGCAGCGCCTTGATCTCAGCGCGCATCTGCACCCGCAGCTTGGCATCCAGGTTGGACAGTGGCTCGTCGAACAAAAACACCTGCGGATCGCGTACGATGGCACGGCCCATGGCCACTCGCTGACGCTGACCGCCTGAGAGCTGGCGCGGATAGCGCTCAAGGAGCGGCGCCAGGCCGAGTATCTCGGCGGCCCGCCTGACCTTGTCGTCGATTTCGGCTTTGCTAGCCCGCTTGAGCTTGAGCGAGAAGGCCATGTTGTCGGCGACCGTCATATGCGGGTAGAGGGCATAGTTCTGGAACACCATGGCGATGTCGCGATCTTTCGGCGGCACGGTGTTGACGATGCGATCGCCGATGCGGATGTCGCCGCCCGTGATGTCCTCCAGTCCCGCGATCATCCGCAGAAGCGTGGATTTCCCACAGCCCGAGGGGCCCACCAAAATCACAAACTCGCCGTCGGCGATATCCACCGAGACCCCGTGCAGAACTGCGGCGGCGCCGTACGACTTCCGGGCATTGCGAATGGTGACTGAGGACATGGGGCCGGCCCTAGTGGGGGATTGAGAAAATTAGGAGATGCGGTGGGCGTCGAGCACGGCCCGGTCGAGGGTCACGCCGAGGCCTGGGGCCTGCGGCACCGCAAGCTGGCCCTCTTCGAGCTGAAGCGCGCTGCCGACGAGAGGTGCACAGAGCGTATCCCGCAGTGGGTTGTCGTAGACCATGCACTCGAAGCTGCGGAAGGTTTCGGCCGCTGCGGCAAGATGAAGGCTCGCGGCAACGCAGATCGCACCCGACCAGCCCACATGGGGCGCATAGGCCACGTGATGCGCCGCAGCCAGCTCCGCGATCCGCCAAGTCTCCGTGATCCCGCCTGAGCGGGTCACGTCCGGTTGGATCATGCCGAGGGAGCGGTCTTCGAGCGAAATCAAAGCCTCGGCGGCCACATAGTCGCTCTCGCCGGCCGCAAGCCTAATCGGAAGGTGCTGAGACAGTCGTCGGTAGCCTGCACGATCATGCGGTGCGATGGGCTCCTCGAAGAAATCGTAGCCGAGATCAGCAAGGGCTCGGCCGATCGAAACGGCTTCATCCACGTCGTAGGCCCAATTCGCATCGACGCCAAGCAGCGCGTCCGGCGCGAGGCGGCGCACCAGCGCGGCTCGGGCGAGGGCATCTTTTATGGGACGACCGAGCTTCACCTTGATCTCGCGGAATCCGAGCGCCAGCGCATGCGCGACTTCGGCCTCAACGGTTGCATCGTCGAGCCAGTTGATGGACGACGCATAGGCGTTGACGTGCGTGCGGCCCATCCCACCGAGCAAGCGATGGATGGGCTCGCCCGCGATCTTGCCTGCAATATCCCAGAGAGCGATGTCGACGGCTGCGATGGCTTCCACCAGCTGCCCGCCCGGACGTCCCGTGAGAGCACCTCTCATGACGCGCCATAGGCGACGTCGGTCGCGGACATCCTGGCCGATCAGGCGCGGCGCCAATGCCTCGTTTACGAGAGCCGCATATCCTCGAGCTCCGCGCCGGGCCAAGCCCTCACCGATTCCGATGATTCCCGTCTCGGTCTCGATCTCCACCACCAGGATTTCGACCGCAGGAAAGTCGCCCTGCGAGGTCCGCTGGGCTTTCGGCAGGACCACTCTCAGAGGATGGGATGTCACGCTGCGGATGCGCCCGGCCGCATTCGGGCTGGAAGGGACTTCGCCCAACTGCAGACGAGGGGAGGAGGACATTACTGTGGGACCTTCAGCTCTTCAGGTGAATGGTGACGAGAACGGTGTTGGCGCTGTCTTCGGGCAGGGTGGCGGCAAGACGAAGCCAGGTGCCGAAATGGGAGACGCGAGCGAAGGTCACGGCGTCCTTTCTGTCCGGAAGGGGGATTTCCGCGCCTTCCGGAGCCCAGTTCATGCCGTCCGGAGAGATCTCCACTCGCGCACGGACCTGCGGCCCCGACGGTGCCTTGAGGGAGCGCACGAAAATGATCGCTTCCTTCGCCCAGCCCGCCTCGTAGGGTTCGGTCGCCGCCTCGCCGGTCCAGGTTTCGTTACGTGCAATGATCGCGCTCGTGCTGGTGCGCATCAGAAATCTCCCGAGAGGCAGACGGAATCGAGATAGAGAAATGCGCGCTTGTCGGTGTCTGTCTCGGCAAAGAATGCGAGATTGAGCATGCACCAGAGGTTTTTCATGGCCGGAAGGCGCAAGGAGTCGAAGCCGGAAACATCGAACTCCCGATCGTTGCAGCGGAAGCCCGTGCAGGTCATCGAGGCGAGGTCGAAGTCGAAGCGGATATAGTGCCAGTTCACCTTGGTGGGGATTTCATTGTAGCAGAGCCGCTGATCGCCGCCGGGCAAGTCCTCCCAGTCCTCAGGGGCGAGATGGTAATGGCTGATCGTCTTGTTTTCGGTGCCGAGCGGAATGATCGGAACGGAACGCCGCTTGAACTGCCACCGCTGGACATGCTCCCCGTCACGGGCGTTCAGGAAGCGCATATGAGGCATCACCCGCTCGCCGCCAGCGCCGTGGCGATCGCCGACCTGGAGGTCGAACAGAAAACCGAAGGACCGGATGTCGCTTTCGGACAATTTCAGTTCCGTCGCCTCGGGCTTGAAGGTCACATAGGCCTCCATGCGGATCGGCCCGGCTTCGCGGAACGTGAGGCGCTTGATGGCGACGTTCTGCGCCCCTCGGCGCGGGCGCGTGGCGATCTTAAGGGCATAGTTGCCGTCCACGGAATTGTGGGAGCCCGCGTCCCAATGGGCCAGGCTGGACAGCATGGGAGAGGTGTGCTGGGCGTAGCCCGGCAGCATGGAATCGAGGCTGTCCTCGTAATTGCCGACGAGCTGGGTCCAGCCACAGAAGCCGCGGTCGAAATCATCCAGGCAGATGATGCGCGACAGGGGATCGAAGCGGCTCAAAGCCGGATCTGTCCAGGTCGCAGGCGGCTGCGCCGTTCGATGGTGGCCTAGCATGTCTGATGTCTCCTGAAATTCATGATCCCTTCCGGGCATTCATCAACCCTTCGTGGCACCGGCGGTAAGGCCCGCGACGAGGTGTTTCTGGGCGAGCACGACGAAGAGGAGGATGGGCAGGAGCTGCACCGTCGAAGCGGCGAAGAGCACGCCCCATTCCACGCCTTCTACGGCGCCGATCATTTCGGATATCACCAGCGGCGCGGTCTTCGCGCGCGTCGTGGTGAAGATGAAGGCGAAGAGAAACTCGTTCCACGCATAGACGATCACGAAGACGGCCACTGCCACCATGCCCTGCGCGGACAAAGGGAGGATGATCTTGCGCAGGATCTGTCCGCGGGTTGCGCCGTCGATATGGGCCGCCTCGTCGACTTCCTTGGGAATCTGGTCGATGAAGGTGCGCATGACCAATGTGCCGAGCGATACGAAGAAGGTGGCGTAGAGCACGATCAGGATCAGATGCGTATCACTGAGACCAAGCGCGTTGACGGCCGGAAAGAGCGGTAGCGTGATGACGATGGGTGGGATGAGCCGGATGAAGATGAGGAAGAAGGCGCTGCCGGCCAGAATTCGGTGACGGAAGCGGGAATAGGCATAGCCCGCCATGGCGCTTGTGAGCACGGCAAGGATGGTGGCACCCACCGTTACGATCAGGCTATTGAGGAGCCCGCTGAAAAAGTCGCCCCAACGGGTGACGAGCGCCACGTAGTTGTCCAGGGTCGGGCTGAAGCCGAGCCGCGGCGGCACGGCGAAAATGTCCCGGTCGGCCTTGAACGACGACATGAAGATCAGAAGGATCGGCGCGAGCGACCAAGCGAGAACGGCCGCCACCGCTATGATTTTCAGAAAGCTGCGAAGGAACGATCTAGGGTGCATAGGTCGCAAACATGTCTTTGTAGAGCCGGCGCAGGTACCACAGCGCGAGGATGAGAGACGCGAGGACCAGGAGCCAGCCGGTTGCGGCCGCTTCACCGAAGGCGTTGTAACGGAAAGCCTCGAGGTAAAGATAGACTGCGAGCACCTCCGTCTGTCGCGCCGGGCCTCCTCCCGTGAGAAGCCAGACCTCCGAGAACAGTCGGAAGGCGAAGATGTAGCGGAACAGGACGGCGATCAGGATCGCCGGTACGAGCAGAGGAAGGGTCACGCGCCGGAACTGCTGGAGCGGTGTGGCGCCGTCCACCTCGGCCGCCTCGTAGAGTTCACGTGGGATCGCGAGCCGCGCCGCGTAGAGGATCACGAAAGTGAAGGGTAGATGCAGCCAGATGCTCAGGAGAGCGACGAGGATAAGCCCATGGGTTGGATTGATCGCCCATTCCAGCGCAGGCAGACCGAGCCACGCGAGGGCCTGGCTGACGTATCCGATGTCGAGGTCGAAGAGATAGCGCCACATGACGACGGCGCTCACCTCACTCACCGCGTAGGGTGCCAGAACTGCTGCGAGCAGGAGCGGCATCGCCCGCAGCCCGCTGGCAAACAGAAGCGCGACTCCAAGGCCGAGCAGAAGTTCCAGGTGGACGACGATGAGAACAACCAGGACGGTATTGCCAAGAGCACGCCAGAAGTAGGGATCGCCAAGTACCTGGGCGTAGTTCTCGAAGCCGACGAAGACGGGTTGCTGCCCGAAGGAGGATTGCGTCAGGCTGAGCCACGCCACGTAGAGGGCCGGCACAAAGATGATCGCGCCGATCAGGAAATGAACAGGCGAGATCAGGGCGATCGCTGGCCAAGGAGTCGGAACGCGGCGTGTCGAGTCTCTCATGGAGGGGGACAACTTCATCGTCACGCCTTCGCCGGATCGTCGGTCGTGATGTGCTGAAGGACCATAGCCGAGGGCATCCATTCGCAGAGGGGATCGCAGTTCGATCCGATGTAGTAAAAATAAAATCGGCAGCTGCGGAAAGTCAAGTTTTCTCTTGAAATTCATCTTTTCTCGTAATTATTCTACAAGGGTCATCGGACAGGCGACGATGGCCGGCATGCGTCCGGCTCGATCCGGCGGGCGCAGCAAATGATGGGGCCACGGCAGGCTGCCCATGCAATCCCGGATTGGGAGGAAAGCATCATGGTCGTAACGAGGCGAGATATTCTGGCGGGAGGCCTAGCGGCCGCTACGTTGCCGGCATTCGGAAATTTGGCGAACGCCCAGGGCAAGCAAATCAATGTATTCGCCCACCGGGTGTTGCAGAACGTGTCCAACGGCACCAAGGGCGGTGATGTCACGCAGGGTTTTGCGAAGGCCACCGACGCAACGGTCAACTGGGTGACTTTCGAGACGGGCCCCCTCCACGACCGGCTCTTCCGAGAAGCGTCCCTTGGGGAATCGACCGTGGATGTGGCCTTCATCCTGAACACCTACGCGACACCTCGGGTCGCTTCCATGTTCGAGCCGCTCGACACGTATATGGCAAAAGATCCGATCCCGGACTTGGGCGATGTTTTTCCGGGCCTAGTGAAGGGCGTAACCTTGGACAACCGCCTTTTCGCGATGCCCTTCCGCCACGCCTCGACGGGTCTGCACTACAACGAGGAGATCTTTGCCGAGCGCGGTATCAAAGGCCCTCCGCAGACAATCGAGGAGTTCGTCGAGGTTGCCAAGAAATGCACCTATACGCGGGCCGATGGAACGCCGGTGGTCGGCATGATCCTCCCCGGAGTCGCGTACCCGGAGGTCATCGCCCTGGCGAGGGCCTGGGATGCCGACTTCATCACACCGGACATGAAGGTCGTAGCGAATTCTCCGGCGATGGTGGCGGCTCTGACGATGATCCGCGATCTTTATACGGCTGGGGCCATTCCGAAGAATCTGACCGGCATGAAGGCGGAAGACGCCAACACCTGGATGCAGAACGGCCGCGCGGCTATGGCCGCCAGCTCCATGAGCCGATACGGGCTCTACAACGACCCGGCCAAATCGCAGGTCGCGGGCAAGATCAAGACGACCTACTTCCCCGTGGCGGCAGAACTGAAGGGCAAATACGAGGTTGCGCCCACCAAGGTCGAATTCTGGAGCATGGCGATCCCGAAGAATTCCAAGAACAAGGATTTGGCCTGGAGCTTCATCAAGGCCATGTCTTCCAAGGAGGCAGCGCTGGCAGCTGCTCTCAACGGCAACGGGCCCGTACGCAGCTCCACCTACGACGATCCGCGCATCAAAGCAGAGTTGCCCTATTCCGAAGCCGAGCGGAAGGTCTTGAAGGTCTCGCGTGTCCCGCTGCCCGCCTTCGATAATGCGGCACGGGCCGCCGATTTCTTCAAGGAAGAGGCCGAGGCCGCGGTGCTGGGCATGAAGACTCCGCAGCGGGCCATGGACGACCTGACCACCCGCGTTCAGAAGCTCATCGGCTGAGAAGCGTAGCCCGGTCGACGTCCTGGCCCAAATGGACGAGGACGTCGCCGGGTTCTACCATTGCTGGCACGCGTCGGCAGATCACCGTGCCGCCAGCGGTGAAGGCAATTTCCTCTGCCGGGCTGCCCGGTCGCTCGGGGTTGGACAGCCGGGCCGCCGCGTCGCCGGCATTGACGTTCTGACCCAGCGTAAACATCGGCTCGAACAAGCCGCGCCCCGGCGAGCGCACGAAATGCTCCGCCTCGATGGAGAGAAGCCGCGTCTGCGGCGGCGGACCATTCGCGGGAAGGATCCCCATATGGGCGAGAACTCGTGAAAGCCCCTGTTCGGCAAGGGCGACCGTTTCTCTCGTTACGCCTCCCCCGCCAGCGAGTTCGGTTGCCATGGCTACCACGCCCCGCTCCAGGGCTTCGGCCACCAGGGTGCCACGGGCTTCGGGCCTGCGGACGACCGCTGTCACGGGTGCACCAAACGCGATCATGAGGTCCAGGACACGATCCGCGAGCGCGGCCTCTGACGGGAGACGTCCGAAGGCACAAGGCAGATAGTCAAGAGTGCTTCCCCCGCTGTGAAAATCGACGAGGAAGTCCGTCTCCGCCAGCAGCAAACGGCTGATGCCCTCGGCAAGCTGGCTGGTCGGGCCGCCGTGGGCATCGCCAGGAAAAAGCCGTGCGAGATTGCCTCCGTCGAATGGGGACGTGCGCCGCCCTGCCAATGAGGCTGCCGGATGCGCGCAGGGCAGGATGATGACACGCCCACGGATGGCCTCAGGCCGAAGGGTGCGGGCAAGGCTGCCGAGCACGATCTGGCCTTCATACTCGTCGCCGTGAATCCCGGCGGTGAGGAGCGCCGTCGGTCCGTCTCCGTTTTTGACCACGATGACCGGAACGACGATCTGGCCGTAGGCCGATCGGTCATGGGACCAGGGCAGTCGCAGGGCTCCGACAGTGCGCCCAGGACGATCGAGGGGAATGTCGAGCCGCGCCGGCCCCGGTTGCGTCGTCATGCGGCCCGGTCCGCCCCGAAGGCCTCGGCGTGGGCGAACAGGCCGGGCGTGCCCCCGGAATGAACGAAGATGACCGAATGCTCGGGCCGCACCAGGCCGGCTCGCAGGGCCGCCTGAAGGCCTGCGAGCCCCTTACCGGTGTAGATCGGATCGAGCAGCAAGCCCTCCGTGCGCCCCGCGAGCCGGACTGCCGAGAGGCTTGCCGCCGATGGCTTGCCGTAGCCGGGGCCGATCTCGCTATCCACGATATCGAAGTCCTCGGCCGTCAGCCTGCAGGAAAGGCCCAGCCGCGTTGCGGCCTCGTCGGCTGCGGTGACGATCCAGGCTTTCAGACGGGCGGCGGGCTGCTGGGCGCTGATGCCCACCAGACGGGCCGGACAGGAGAGGTGCTTGAAGCCGAGGGCGAGACCGGCGAGAGACAGTCCCGAACCGCAAACGGAAATCACCACGTCGGGAATGCCGGGGCCGGCTTCGGCATCTCGTAGGAGTTCCGCCGCGCCGGACATCCACCCGGCAACAGCAGTGGCGGCACTGACACCGGTGAGCTGCACGATGAAGGGTTTCCTGCCCTGCCGCTCGTAGTTGTCAGCGATCTCCGCGAGTTCCTGCGTGATTTGCGGATCCCAGGGGTCGGTGACTTGGGTGAATGTGATGGCGGCGCCCAAAATCTCGTCGAGCAGGAGGTTGCCCACCAGCGCGGTGCCGGTTGCCGCGCGCAGATGCAGATGACAGCCGAGGCCCAGTTTTGCAGCAGCCCCTGCAAGGGAGCGGCAGAAGTTGGATTGGCTGCCCGCTGTCGTAACGAGGATATCCGCTCCTGCCGCCAGCGCCTCGGCAAGGATGAAATCGAGCTGGCGGAGCTTGTTCCCGCCCAAGGCATAACCCGACAGGTCCTCTCGCTTTACCGACAATTGGGCCACCCCGAGGGCCGAGGCCAGTTTCGGGGCCGGATCGAGAGGTGTCGGCAGACGGGACAGCACCAGCCGGTCGAGCCCGGTGGTGGGATCGCGAACAATCTGGAGCATGGCTTGAAATCTCGCGGCTGGGCATTTCCAGTCCAGGACGCATTGCGCCTCGTCCTGGGTGTGTGTAGATTAATTACAAAAATCCGCGAGTCAACCCGAGAATGGCTCCACGTTCCTTCAAATCAGTACTGAATGTGTGTGATTGTCGCCAGATATCTATTCGGTGCCGACGCCCTAATATGGAAACTTAAATGACTGATAAAACAGAACAAAAATTGAAAGAGCTGACGATCGAGCTTCCAGCTGTGACGGGATCGGTGAAAAACTACATCCACACGAAACGGACCGGCAATCTGTTATATGTTTCCGGCCAGCTCTGCTTCGGGCCCGACGGCAAGATTCCGCCGCGCTATATCGGCAAGATCGGAAGTACGGTGTCGGCCGAAGATGGATATGCCGCCGCCCGCCTGTGCCTCATGCACGTTCTCAGTCACGCCCGCCTTGCCCTTGGGTCCCTCGATGCGATCAAGGAATGTGTCAGGCTCGGCGGCTTCGTCAACGCCGAGCCCGATTGCACTGATCTCGCAGCGGTGATGAACGGTGCCTCCGATGCCATCGTCGAGATCTTGGGTGAGAGAGGACGCCATTCGCGTACAACCATCGGTGTGGCGACGCTCCCGCTCGGATCTTGCGTGGAGGTGGAAGCAATCCTAGAAGTCGCCGCGTTGTGACGATGTTGCGCGCGGAGATGAGGAGTCCCGATGATGCCTGAAGCCGCCACAGATTCCCAATCGGATTCGAACCGGTTTCTCGAGAAGCTGGCGGCCCAGCGGGCACATCTTTCTCCGTCTGAACGGCGTGTGGCGGATTTCGTGCTCGATCATCCCGAGCAGATCATCCGCATGTCGATTGCGACCCTCGCTGAAACGGTCGGCGTCAGCCAGCCGACGGTGCTGCGCTTCGTCCGCGCGCTTGGCCTCCAACGTTATCCGGAGCTGAAGCTTCTCACCGGGCAGAGCATCGTCTCCGGCACGCCGTATCTGCATAGCGAGGTCGCTCCGGACGACGAGCTCGACACCATTGTCACGAAGATCTTCGACTCGAGCGTCTATGTCCTGAGTTCCGTCCGCCAGTCCATCGACCGGGAGGCGCTCCGGCGCGTCGTCGGCATCCTGCACAAGGCCCGCCGCATCGATTGCTTCGGCACGGGCGCGGCGAGCATCCTGGCCATCGAAGCTCAGCATAAGCTCATGCGTCTCGGCATTCCCGTCGTGACCTACGGCGACACGCATCTGCAACGCATGGCAGCCGCCACTCTGCGTCCCGGCGACGTAGCCCTGTGTTTTTCCCACACCGGCGAGGTGGGCGACACGGTGAAGATGGCTCGGATGGCACGGCAGGTTGGAGCGACGGTCATCGCCGTGACGCGCCCGGGGACGACTCTTGCCAACGCGGCCGATGTCCTGCTCGCCGTGGATGCCCAGGAGAACACGGAGGTCTATGCACCGATGACCTCTCGCGTCGCCCACGCGGTGCTGATCGACGTGATCGCCACCGCCCTGGCCTTGAGCTTCGGTGAACCCATGCTTGCCCGGCTGCGGGAGGTGAAGGACAGCCTCGCGGACCTGCGCCTCCAGCCGCATCGAGGTGAAGCAGGCTCATTCCGGAAAGACCGCCCATGAAGATATTCGTGGCCTCCCTTGCAACGGAAACCAACACGTTCTCTCCGATTCCCACGGACCGCGCAGCCTTCGAAGATGCGTTCTATGCCCCGCCGGGCCAGCATCCCGAGACGCCGACGCTCTGCTCGGCTCCCTTCGTGGCGGCTCGTCGAAGGGCTCGCGAGGAGGGGTTCACACTGGTCGAGGGAACGGCGACCTGGGCCGAGCCTGCAGGCCTCGTAAGTCGCGACGCCTATGAAAGTCTCCGGGACGAGATTCTCGACCAGCTCCGGGCCTGTACACCCGTGGACGTTGCTCTGTTCGGATTGCACGGCGCTATGGTGGCGGACGGTTACGACGACTGTGAGGGCGATCTTCTCACCCGCGCCCGCGCCATCGTCGGGCCAGACGCGGTGATCGGCATCGAGTTAGATCCCCATTGCCATCTCAGTGACGCCATGGTGGCTGCTGCCACGATCATTGTCACCTTCAAGGAAGTGCCGCATACGGATTTCCTGGAGCGCGCGGAGGATCTGGTCGATCTCTCCCTGCGGACGGCGCGTAGAGAGATCAATCCGGTGGTCTCGGTGGTCGATTGTCGCGCCATCGCCAACTTCATCACGAGCCGCGAGCCGGGGCGCTCACTGGTCGACCGGATCAAGACCCTGGAAGGGCGGGACGGGATCCTCAGCATTTCCGTCGTTCACGGATTTCCGGCTGCGGACGTCTACGACGTGGGGACCAAGATCGTCGTGGTGTCCGATGCAACGCCCGAGCGGGGCGAGGCGCTCGCTCGTACCCTGGCCAAGGACGTGCTCGGGTTTGGTGGCAATCGCCTGCCGCCGATGCCTTCACCCGCCGAAGCGGTGAAGGCTGCGCTTGCCCTCGAGGGTGGCCCGGTGGTGCTGGCCGACCGCTGGGACAATCCGGGCGGAGGGGTCGCGGGAGACAGCACCTTCCTCATCCATGAACTCCTGAAGTATCCGACCGTCCCAGCGGCGGCCGGAGCCCTGTGGGATCCCGTGGCCGTCCAGTTCTGTCACGCGGCGGGACCCGGCGCACGGCTGGCGCTTCGCATTGGCGGCAAGGTGGCGCCGAGTTCTGGGCCTCCGGTGGATGCCGAGGTCGATGTCATCGCCGTGACCCGCGACCTCGTGATTCCCTTCGAGACAAGCCTCGTCTCTCTGGGGGCGGCTGCAGCCGTGCGCATCGGGGCGCTGTCCGTCGTCGTTGCATCGAAGCGCGCGCAGACCTTTCATCCGGACGTGTTCCGCAATCTCGGGATCGATCTCGAACGGCAGAAGATCGTGGTCGTGAAGTCCGCCAGTCACTTCCATGCAGCTTTCGCGCCGATCGCTCGAGAGATCATCTACGTGAATTGCGGCGGCCCCTATCCACCGGATCCGGCGAAGATTCCCTATACGAAGATCCGCCGCCCCATCGCGCCGCTCGATCCGGTGTCTGAGCCGGTGCGCTGACGGCCGACGGACGAATTTACGCGACCGTCGCACCGCTCGGTCAGCTGCCTGCTGGAACTGTCGTGAACTCTTCGATAGCAATGAGGGGTTTGTTCGGTCCGAGATAGACAGCGACATCGGCTGACAATGATCGTCCGGACGCGCCGCGACCCCAAAGCGGCCAAGCGCTTGCGCCTCTTGAAGGAACAAGGTTGTCCGCCTGGGCGGACGGTAAGCTTGTCTCCGCGATCATGTCTCCCCACGTGCCATTTTCCTCCGACGGATTTCTTGCGTTGGTTGAGGATGGAAAAAAAGAGTTGCGAAAGAACCCGGATTCCTATCGGCAAGCTAGCTGGTAAAGCAGTTCTGCCGAGCCAAATTAATGCAATGATCCGACACCTCAGCCGCCTCGCCATGGCTCTCCTTGGCCTTTACGCTTGCGCTATCGGGGCGCTATTTCTTGGCCAGCGCAACCTCGAGTACCCGACCTCGCAGCAGCGCGCGACAGCAGCCGAAGCCAACCTCGTCGGATTTCAGGATCTGGTGCTGACGACACCCGATGGCGAGACACTGGTCGCCTGGTGGAAGCCTCCCCAACCCGGCAAAGCGGTCATTATCTACTTCCACGGCAACGGAGGCACCCTCTGGAGCCGGCGACTTCGGGCCCACGCTCTGACCAAAACCGGCCGGGGCCTCCTCATGGTAAGCTACCGGGGCTATTCAGGCTCTACGGGTTCACCAACGGAGACAGGTCTTCACACGGATGCGCTCACTGCCTACAACTGGGTTACTCAGTCTTATGAGGCTTCCCGCCTGGTCACCTACGGCGAATCCCTGGGCACGGGGGTCGCGGTCCGCCTCGCCACCGAACGATCGATCGCCGGCCTGATCCTTGATGCGCCTTACACATCCACGGCGGATGTCGCCAGCAAGGTCTACTGGTACGTCCCTGTTGGTCTGCTCATGCTGGACCAATTCCGATCCCTCGACATCATCCAGAGGGTGAAGGCACCAATCCTGATCATGCACGGCACCCGGGATCCCGTCGTCCCGTTTGAGTTCGGCGAAAAGCTCTTCCGGGCAGCCCCAGAGCCAAAGACCTTCCTCCGCCTCGAAGGTGTCGGCCACTCATCCAACCTGGAGAGAGGTGGCTTAAAAGCCGTCGATGATTTCGTTGGCGCCATTGAGACCCGAGCGGAGCTGGAGCTTCCAATACACCCTTGAACATCCGCCTCGCGATCTATCTCTTGTCCCTGCTTCATCTCGATCTTGGCCGCTCTGTGATCTTCTCACGGCCGATCCTGGCGGTGATACTCGAGAGGCTACCGAACACCCTGCTCTTGACGGGAGGCGCTACCGCCCTGCCCTTCGGACCGGGTTCGCTTCTCGATATTCTCGCCGCGTCGCGGCCGGGGGCCTTCGCGACAGGTTCTTGTCGATCGACTCGCTGACGCTCCATGCGATCCCCGGCTTCTGGTTGGGAGCCCGCGACCCATCGGACATGGCTCTTAAAGCTCGAGTTTGTGGATCTCTTCCGAGGTGTCGACATCCTGGAGAATGGTTGGGTCCGTGGTTGGCCACTCCAATACGCCAGTTCGCCCGCGAAGGCCCGGCCCTACGCCTACATCCCCCGAAAGCCCCTTGATCATGTCTTCAAGTTCACGCGAGAGCACGACGGGATTACCGCGTTGGCCATTCAACGTTGGGACCAACGCCGCTGGCTCGCCCATCTCTCGCCATCTGTTTACGAGAGTGTCGATCAATCCGGCTTTGATAAGCGGCATGTCTCCAAGAAGAATGACAGCTGCCTTAGACTTGGGCGGGAGCGCAGCAAACCCCGCCTTCAGCGACGTCGAGAGCCCTTCCGCGAAAGAGGCATTACGAATAACTTGGGTTGGAAGCCCCTTCAGTGAATCCTCGATCTCATCTGCCCGATGGCCCGTGACCACGATCACCGGGTCAGCAATGGAGATGACGGCGGCCTCGACCACGTGGCGCACCAGTGGTTTGCCGCCGAGCCGCGCGAGTAGTTTCGGTTCTTGCCCGAACCGGGTGCCCCGCCCGGCGGCGAGAACGATAGCCGCCACACCACTCATTCCTGGCCGCCGCCTGCACGCGGTTGTGGCCGTGTGACGATCTCCTTGAGAAGTCCTCCGACCCCGAAAGCAGTAATGTCGGCACGGGTGACAGGGACATCCGCCAGTATGCGGTGCAGAATCCAATCAAACCCGTTCTCCTTCGTGGACCGGGCGCAGCCTGGGGCGCCTATGATGGGTTTGCCTGCGATGGATCCGATGAGAATCAGGTTTCCCGGATCGACGGGCATGCCGAAATGCTCCACGCGCCCACCGGCCATTTCGATCGCAGAAGGAATGACATCGCGGCGGTCAGCAATGGCGGACGCCCCGAACACGATGATGACACGCGTGTCGCCGGTTTCCTGATGCGCTAGCTCGCGCGCTAACGCAGTCGCGTCATGAGGCACGCGGCGATCCCAAGCGATCGTTGCATTCGCCGGTGCCAGCCGCTTGGCGAGCACTGCAACCGTTTTATTGATCACGCTCGGCTTGAGCCACGGCAGAACCGTTGATATGACCCCTACCTGACGGTGGGTGTAAGGGGCAATACACAAAGCCCCTGTACCGGCCCTCGCGACGCCATCCCGCAGCAGGATCTTGGGAACGGCATAGGGAATGATCTTGACGGTGCCGATCATCTCGCCAGCGGCGACCGGCGTATAGGCCGGCAGGGTGGCTGCGGTCATGGCTTCATCGACTGCGTTGAGGCTATTGATCGCGTCGATGTCGATCAGCAGAATCCCTGCGGTCTCGGCATACAGGTTGCAGCGCCCCGTGAACGGTTCTCCGACGACGACGTTTTCTCCTCCAAGAGCCTTGGCGAGCTGCCTGGCGGCTTCGTCCTCTCCGATGTCCCCGGGTTCCAGCCGCGCTACGGTCATCCTCTTGACGCCAGCCTGCTTCAGCTGTGTCGCGATCTCCGCCGTAACGAGGCTTCCCTTCCCCACCATCGTCTCGCCGACTCGCACGCTGTGAGCCGCCAGCGCCCCGATTGCTTCCTCCACCGGAACAAGGCCGAACTTCACGCCGATCGTCTCCGCTCTTTTCGCAGAGTTGCAACAATCTCGGCGAGGACGGAGACGGCGATCTCTGCAGGCGAGACGGCACCGATGTCGAGTCCGATCGGCGCGTGGATGCGGGCGAGATCCACTTCGGTGATGCCAGCTGCGGTCAGACGCTGGATGCGGCGCTCATGAGTTTCCCGCGAGCCGAGCGCGCCAATGTAAAAGCATTGGGACTGCAAGGCAGCCGAAAGCGCCGCATCGTCGATCTTCGGATCGTGGGTGAGCGCCACTACGGCCGTATAGCGGTCGAGCTTCAAGTCCGGCAGGACGGTATCAGGCCATTCGGCCAGCACCAGTACATCTGGAAAGCGCTCAGGGGTCGCGAAGGCCGTGCGTGGGTCGATGATGGTGACGTCAAGATCGAGCCTCCTCGCCATAGGGGCCAGAGCCTGGCTGATATGCACGGCGCCGATGATGACGACTCTCACCGGCGTCACCTGTACGGTCAGGAAGAACTGGCGGCCATCCCGCTCCACGAGGCGGCTCTTGCCTTGATCAAGGCATTCCTGCAACTCCTGAACCAGGGGATCTTCTCGAACTTCCTTTTCTCGGACAAGGCGCTGTTCGCCCGAGATGATATCGGTGATGAGGATTGCTGCACGCCGGGCTGCCTGCTCCGCGTTGAGATCGGATAGGAGACCCAATCGCATGTCGTTTCCTCAATTTCCTGGCTGAATGGCGTTCGGCGTCACCGCGTCTCCCCGAAACGTGACGCAGCCTCGGTCCTGCATCCGAACTGCGGCGAGGAAAGATATGATCGGTGGCGGTCTCATCACCCTAGTCCACCCGCTCCACGTAGATCCTGATCCGGCCGCCGCATGACAGCCCAACCTGCCAGGCAGTCTCGTCAGCGACCCCAAACTCTAGCAGCCGCGGTTTCCCGTCCTCGATGACCCCCAGAGCCTCCGTAATGATCACCCCTTCGACGCAGCCGCCGGAAACGGATCCGAAAAAGTTCGTGTCTTCATCGATGACCAGGTGGCTGCCGACGGGACGAGGGGCCGATTTCCATGTCTCGATCACGGTTGCAATCGCAACGCCTTTGCCTGCACGCCTCCAGGCTTCTGCTGTCCTCAGGATGTCAGTGTCGTTCGAGAGCATGTGATTTCCCGGCAAAAAGGCGACCTTAGAGCACCGCTTGCAAGTCGATACTGCCATTATCGACGCTTGAACCGCAACCGGAATACGGCCGGGCGGACGTTACGACATTTATCGGGTTCGAGTTGGCATGGCCGACACCCGAGCATTGACAGGTATCGGATCGCAGCGTCGGTGCGCAGGGCATGAGCATCTATCCGATGGCACTGGCGGGATGCTCAACGATATCTACAGTCGCCGCATACTGGAGCTTGCTTCTGCCAATGCGCTTCTCGCGAAGCTGCCTGAGTCCGATGTCAACGCAACAGCCCATTCCAAGCTGTGTCGAGGTCGCCGCGTATCAGAAACTCGACGGCGACTAATCTACCCCAGACTTTGCAACGTATCCGTCACAACCTGTAACAAAGCCCTCGGCTACCATCCAATTCGTTGTGTATTGGCCGGTCTCCGTGGCGGGGGATGAAGTTACATACCTTGTCGTGTCGCCGTGTGTTCGGTACTCAACTGCGAGGGAGGCGACACAACATGCGGGTTCTTCGTGTTTTCGTAGGGTTGCTGCTTGTTGGCTTGATCGGAGCTGGTTCTTTACTGACATGGCTGGCGGCCTTTCCGTCCATCGATCCGATTCAGCCACTGGCGCGCTCCACGTTCTCTCCTGAACTGATCAAGAAGGGAGAGGTGCTCGCGGCCTTCGGCAATTGCGCTGGGTGTCATACCAAAGTGGGCGGGGAGGCGTATTCCGGCGGCCTCTCATTGCCGACGCCGTTCGGAGTGATCTATTCCACCAACATCACGCCCGACCCGGAGACCGGTATCGGCCGCTGGTCCGAGGCGGCCTTCCGCCGGGCCATGCGCGAGGGCATCGACCGCGAGGGCAATTTCCTCTACCCGGCATTCCCGTATGATCATTTCACCAAGATCACGGATGAGGATAACAAGGCGATCTACGCCTATCTCGCCACTCGCAAACCTGTCCGGGTTGATCGAACTCGGAATGAACTCTCGTTTCCGTTCAATATTCGCATGCTAATGGCCGGGTGGAACCTACTGTTCTTCAAGCCGGCGGTGTTCCAGCCTGATCCAGCCAAGGACGAGCAATGGAATCGCGGTGCCTACCTCGTGCAGGGGCTGGGGCATTGCGGATCCTGCCATTCCCCGCGCAATCTTCTCGGGGCGGAGAAATCCGACCAGGATCTCGGTGGCGGTGCAGCGGAGGGCTGGCACGCTCCAGCCCTGAACGTTGCGTCGCCCGCGCCGGTGCCTTGGACAACTGACGCTCTCGTCAATTATCTTCTCGACGGCTGGGATGAGCACCACGGGATCGCGGCTGGTCCTATGACCGGCGTCGTGAATAAACTCGCCGACCTGGCAGAGGAAGACATCAAGGCCATGGCCGTTTACCTCCGCTCTCTGCAAGGGCGGCCAACGGACGAGTCCCAGGTAAAGGGCAAAGTCGCGTCGGCCCGGCAGCGGGATCTCAGCCTAACGAAAAGCGCCAATGCTGCGACACCAACCGCAACCAAGCTAGAGAGGGGTGAGGCAGTGTTCGCAAGAGCGTGTGTGAACTGTCACCGAGCCGGCACTGTGTCGGCGACCCAGCCGGTACCACTTGGAGTGACGACGAGCGTCTCGGCGCCCGACCCGCGTAATGTAATCCGCATCATCGTCGAAGGCATTCGGCCGCCCAAGGGCGTACCGGAGCGCTCGATGCCAGCCTTCTCGTCTCTGTCTGATGACGACATCGCGGATCTCGTGACATTCATGCGGGCCCGGTTCAGCGAACAGCCCGCCTGGAACGATGTGAGCTTGCAGATCCGGGAGGTACGGAGGAGCGCTCACTAGCGCCGTTGCCACTCAGATACGACCGACCGTGCGCCGATACCTTCTTCTCGGCCGCCTGCATCGCGGCAGCCGTCGCCTTCTGTCTCAATTAACGCGCCCTGAGCCTAGGTTAGGCCATTCGACCGAATTGTCTTATGCCGCAGGTCTACTAAAATAAGCATTCGATATCTCTGCGAAGCTTTATCGCGACTGAGAATTCTCTATGCCGACTCTAGGAGGATTTCTTCCGAGCGAGTAAAGGACTGGCCGCGCGGAAACAAAGTTTCGGCAACGGTCACGGGTAATAGGGGCAACACATGAGGTCGCTTGCTTTACTCTCAGTTAGATCCGCGTATGCGGCGCTTCGCTCGTGCGTGAAACAATGTGTGAGAGACCGGAGCGGCAACGTCACAGTGATGACCGCCTTGGCGCTGCCCGCGTTGATTGGAGCCACCGGGCTCGGTGTAGAAGTCTCCTATTGGTATCTCTCCCAGCGTTCCATGCAAAATGCAGCCGATTCCGCAGCGATCGCGGCGGCAACGAACGGAGCCGCGAACTACAAGGCCGAGGCTAAAGCAGCCGCCGCGAAATATGGTTATGTGGACGGGATCAACAATATCTCGGTGACCGCCTCGAACACCGCGCTCTGTCCTGCCGGCGGCGCCAATTGCTATAGCGCTACCATCACCGGATATGTGCCGCAGTTTCTCTCCCAGGTGGTCGGCTACAAGGGCACGGTTGTTGGCGGTGGTGGTACGCCGCAAACAAAGCTGAGTGCGACGGCCGTTGCGCGTCTTTCATTGATGCCGCGCGAGTACTGTATTTTGGCGCTGGGAACCAACGGTATCGCATTCGGGTCGAATGGCGCCCCGAAAGCCAATCTGGCCGGTTGTAGTATCATGTCCAATGCAGGAGCCCGCTGCAACGGCAACAACTTAGGGGCAGACTACGGCGATGCGGCGGGGAAGAACGATGGTTGCGGGGTCATCCAACGGTCGAATGTGACACCACTTGCCGACCCCTACGCCGGATTGCGGTCGAACATTCCTTCCGATCCCTGCGGGGGCAAATACCCTCAAAAGGGAAATGCGGGTTTCCCGGCCGCGAACACTTGGAGCGGGACAGTCACCTTGGCGGCCGGTCCCAACAACGTATGCGGTGACTTGGTGCTGGGAGGCGATGTCACCATACGCACACCGCCTGAGGGTGCCGTCCTCGTAATCTGGAACGGTCAGCTTTATACCGGCAAAAAACCGAACGGTCGCACATTGCGCACCGATGCCAACTCGGCTCTCACGATCGTCTTCACGGGGACCTTTGCCGCTGGCTACACCCATACGCCGACCGGAGATGGAACTCTCGACTTCCGGGCGCCGACCACCGGGCCTTGGAAAGGCATCGCTATTTATCAGGATCCGAACCTGACCACCGGTGTGGACATTTCCGAAGCAGGCAACACGCCCACCTGGAAGATCACTGGGATGGTCTACCTGCCCCATGCAAGCGTTACGCTGAGCGGGGCAGTCAACAAGTCCAGCGACGGCCAGTCATGCTTCGGCCTGGTTGTAGACAACCTGACCATTAATGGGACAGGCGCAATTATGTCTCATGGGGCCTGCGCCGAAGCAGGGCTTGAATTGCCCACCGGCACCGCCCCGACGGGGCGTGGAGCATTGGTTCTCTAGATGAGGTGCTCCATGATAGCGCATTCAGGTCGGACACATGAATCTCGTTCCCTTCGAGCGTAGAGGCCGCAGTTGCAGGCATGTCACCCGGTGCTCCCTGTCTCTCTGGGAGGACAAGTGCGGCGTGGCTGGGATCGAATTCGCTCTTGTCGCTGGCGTTTTGTGCTTTCTCTTACTGAACGGCATAGAAGTCGCTCGCTATGCCTATATCGTGATGCAGGTGCAAAATGCTGCCCAGGTCGGAGCGCAGTCGGCATGGAAGGCCTGTGATCCGACCAAGGAACTGCCGGCGAAAATCCTCTGCCCGGGACTGAGCGCTGCTATTGCCAGAGCGATAAAGAGCACGTCGCTGGGCGACGGCGTCACTCTTCAACCAAACTCTCCCTCAGAAGCCTATTATTGTCTCAATAACACCAACGCCCTGATACCCGACGGCGGAATTCCTCTCGGTAGCAAGCCTACCGACTGCAATACGATTGCCGGCGCTCAAGCCGGGCAGCCGGGAGATTACATCAAGGTTGATGTCACCTACGCATACCGCCCGCTGTTTCTCGATTTTACGGTAGGACGGTTTTTCGACAAAACCATCGCGAAGACAACCTACATGCGGTTGCTATAAGAATGAGACAGGCTTGGACAGAGAAGGTGCGGGATGAGTGCGGCGCGACTGCGATAGAGTTCGCGTTGGTAGCGCCTGTCTTCCTGGCGCTACTCCTCGGCATCTTCCATCTGTCCCTGCTCGGGTTCACCATAGCGAGCCTCAACTACACCGTGGAGAAAGCCGCGCGCTGCGATGCTATCGCAACGAATTGCCCGGACATCGCGACCTACTATTTCGCGCCTGCTCCAGCGCCGGTGGTTACGCACGACAAGACTGCGCCTTGCGGCGCATCCGTCAGTGCGACCGTAACCTATCAACTGAACGTGCTGATTTATCAGGCGTCGATTCCGCTATCTGCGTCAGCATGCTTCCCTTAGAGCCTGACTAGGGGATGTCGTGTCCGGCGCTTGCTGACCGTTTTTCGCTAAGACGCATCAACGGTTCAGTGCTCGCGTTAGGAAAAGAGCCGGACTAGGAGCCCGGCTAAGGTAAAGGTCCGACAGTCAAAACCTTCCAGAGGGAACGGCCGACGCGACACCGCCGGGACGATGAAAGCGGTGCCGCGTTGAAATCAGCCAGAGGTCACATCGGCTGCATCTCGCATATTTGCAATGTAGCACGCTTCAAAAAGAGCTGCGTCAAATGCATTCTTCCAAGTGCGTAGAAGTGTGTGCTTTGCGGGTTTCTCACTTTCTCGGCGCTCCGCTAAATTTGCGCCGGATCCTCACACAATGCCCGGCGGTAGGGCCGGTAAGCTCGCGGGGCGGGTTCCTCCCAACTAGGCGAGCATCAGGTTGACGGCCTGGGGCTCACCTTCGGCACTTTGGCCCCGAGCGGGACCGTCACGAGGGGCGCGACAGCTGCCGGATGTTAAAACGCGCGTGTTCTAGGAAGCCAAATTCGCTCCAGCAGCAGATGCGCCCCCTCCTCGTTCGACATGGATCGAGCTGGACTCCTGCGGAGCGCGGCTTAGGGGCGAAAAACCGGTGGGACGCGCCCAGGCGACTGCTGCCGCCGCACGATTGTGCACGCCGAAGTAACGGAAGATCGCGGATATATGAATTTTCACAGTCCCCTCACCGAGTTTAAGCGCTGATGCTATCTCCTTGTTCTGCTTGCCTTGAACCAACAGCTCAAGAACATCCCTTTGACGGGGAGTGAGCTGGTTTCGTGCGTTCGCGTCGGCGAGGATGTAAAGTTCGGGCAGCCTGATGACATAATCCGGGACCTTGGATGATACCTCGGCAAGTGATGGTGGCACGTAAATTCCTCCCTCAAGTATGAGGCGGAGCGCGCGGGTCAGTTCTGCAATGCTCAAGTTCTTGGGCATATATCCATGCGCGCCGGCTTCCAGTGCCGAAAGTATATTGTGCCTGGAATCCGAGATCGAAGTGACGGCTACCTTCGTCTCAGGGAAGCACTCCCGGACGATCCGGAGACTTGCTGCGGCTTTCATCCCCGGAGTGGAGAGATCCTGGATGACAAGGAAAACTTCAGCATGCGCAGGAAGATCCTTCTTAGCTTCCTCAAAGGAATGCGCTTCGATGACGTCAGAGAAGCCGAACTCGCGCGTCAATAGCGCGCTGACCGCCATCCGGAAATACAATTCGGCGTCAGCGATGAGTGCGATGCGTGTAGGGTTAGTCACAGAAAGCCTCCTCCGACGAGAGGTCGATGTTACTTAACTGGTAGATATCGACCGGATTTTCTGCCCCATAGAGTACGCTGCTTTCAGCGGCTTGAGATTTGCGCAGCGTCGCCAGTAATCCTCATTCTTGGTACTGTCGCCCTGCGAATGTACGGCATTATAATCCTGCAACCATTAATAAATTCCGCAGGGTCAAGCTCTGCCAATTTGAGCTTGCGCGAGACTGGTTAGATTTTAGATTCTATCGTCTTTCGGGTTAAATTAAAGTAATACCTACGGATTATTTGATCGTTCAGTTAATACTTAAGAGGTAGGATATGCGTTTGACTCGAAACTCGCGTTGAAAGTTGCGCATTGAGGCTGTCCTACGTACGGATCTCGCCTATCCATAAGTTTTTGTTAACCATTTTTTAAAACAAAGAGGATCTGTTAACGGAAATTCAACAGCGTTCGCTGGGGAGCGATATGGCAAGTTCGAGAACGTTGATGGCTGCGGCCATCGCCATGCTTGCCCTCGGGCAGGCGGTGTCGATCATGCCCGAAATCGGCGTCATCACCCCCGCGTTGGCGCAGGCTGGAAGCACCGCTCCGCGCGCGAAGCTCATGCGCATCCGGGTGTCCGTGAAC
>NZ_JADQDO010000013.1 GCF_015694465.1 Microvirga alba | reverse complement strand
CCCCCAACGCACGTCCGTCCAGGGGAGTGTGACATTCCTAGTTTGCCACCGTGGGACATTTTAACTTTGCGCCGACATGCGTGGTTTCGCGAAATCGTCTTTATGAAACCCGATAGGGTCGCAATCCGAAGTGTTCGGAAGGCTTGCTCGGTGATCTCGATGTCGCAGGGGTAAAGACGCGTGGACGACAGTTAGGCGACAGAAAATTGCGGTCTCGGGGTTCCTCGTTTCAGCAAGTTGCTGCAAATTAATGACAATATTGACAAAATTTTCTCCCAGGGTGGTTGTGTAGCAAAGCGTCGTGGATCCGCGCGCCGCGGATCTTCCCGATAATCAAAACCGGACTGAAGCTTTCGCTTCCTGGCGGTTCGACGGAGCAAATTTGAGACATACGGCACAATCCGAAACTCTCGGCCATTCCGGGAAAATGTAGCCCAGCTTACGGTGAGGGTTGCTGCGATGCTGGTCGCACGACCGAAAAAGGGGCAACCCGGTGCGCAGTTTTCTGATCCGATTGCGATCGCGCGCAACGGCCGGATGATGGGCCAGATCCCTTCGGAGAGAGGAGCGGTCGCCTTGAGCAGTATCGCCATAACGGGCCTCATCATTGCCGCTGCGGTCGTACTTTTCGTGTGGAACCGAATACCTGTCGTGGTCGTGGCGATGTCGACGGCCCTTGCGCTGTATGCCACAGGTATCCTCTCTCTAAATGCCGCCCTGAGCGGTCTGGGCGATCCTGCCGTTATCTTCATCGCGACTCTATTCATCGTTAGCGCGGCTCTCGAATCGACTGGTGTGACCGCTTGGGCGGGGCAACTCCTTATCGCGAAGGCTGGGACGGAAAGCCGGACCCGCCTTCTCGTCCTGACGTCGCTCCTGGTCGCGTTTCTCACAGCCTTGATCAGTGTGAACGGCGCCGTGGCCGCCCTGCTGCCGGTCGTGATCGTGATGGCGGTGCGGCTTAAACGGGCGCCTTCGCAACTGCTGATGCCGCTCGTCTTTTCGGCCCATGCTGGGTCGATGCTGGCACTGACCGGCACGCCGGTAAACGTTCTTGTTTCCAACGCTGCGGCGGAGGCGGGGCTCAATCGTTTCGGCTTTTTCGAGTTCACCATCGTCGGTATCCCTCTGCTACTCGGGACAATAGCGATCATCATCCTTTTCGGCCAAAGGCTGCTTCCCGAGCGCAGCGGCCCGACGATCCCCTCCGACTTCAGCAAGCATGCGCAGACTCTCATTGAACAATACGGTCTCAGCAGCGGCACCTTTCAGATGCGGGTGCGTACCACCTCGCCCTATATCGGCGTCGCGCCGGGATCTGTCGACATAGGCGCGTTTCCCGGGTTGCAGCTCGTCGCCATTCAACAGGGAGAGGAGGGCGGTCCTTTGCGGCGTCCGACGGTTGCCGAAGGAGACTATTTTATCCTGCGCGGCGAACCTGAAATGGCAGCCGCCTTCGCGGCCCAAAACCATCTGGCTTTCAGGGAACAGCATGCCGCCTCCGACCTTCAGGACGTGTTGTTCAACCGGAGCTCGGGTCTTGCCGAAGTGATCATCCCACCCCGATCAGGGATGGTCGGCGCGACCGTGTTTCCAGGCATGATCACGCAAAGCGGGGACCTGATCATTATGGCGGTCCAGCGCCAAGGGGCAGATCTCGGTCATGAGAAGATCGTGCTCGAAGCGGGGGACACCCTTCTGCTGCAAGGCACTTGGAAGGCCCTGGACGTCCATCTCGAAGATCCCAATGTCCTGGTCGTCAACTCGCCTGAGCTCGTCCGCCGACAGGCAGTGCCGATGGGCGCCGGGGCGAAACAGGCGATCGTCATTTTGATGGTCATGGTCATTCTGTTGGCGACGGGGGTGGTGCCGCCAGCGATAGCCGGGCTTCTGGCCGCCGGCGCCATCATTCTGACCGGCATCCTGACGGTGGAACAATCCTATCGTGCGATTAGCTGGACAACCGTCATTCTGGTCGGGGCGATGATGCCGCTTTCGACGGCGATGTACGAAACCGGCGCGGCCGCTCTGCTCGCCAAAACCCTAGTGTCCTTGGTGGGTGATGCGGGGCCATTTGCGCTCCTCGCCGGGCTTTTCGTGCTGACCGCCGTTATGGGGCAATTGATCAGCAACACGGCCACCGCTCTGATCGTCATCCCGATCGGCGTGGCGGCGGCAAACGGGATGGGCGTGTCTCCACGTCCGGTGCTGATGAGTGTCGCAGTCGCGGCCGCAGCCTCGTTCCTGACGCCCGTTGCGACTCCCACAAACCTGATGGTGATGGGGCCGGGGGGCTACAAGTTCGGGGACTATTGGAAGCTCGGCCTTCCATTGTTACTTTGGTTTTTCGTCGTCGCGACGTTCTACGTTCCCTTGATCTGGCGCTTCTAGCCGGTCAGGACGAAGCGAGCGAATGGAGAATGCGGGCCCAAGACCTCATGCCACGGTGAAAGCTCACGAGGTCATACTTCTCATTCGGGCTGTGGATGCGGTCGTCGTCGAGGGCAAATCCCGCAAGGATCACGTCCATGCCGAGCGCTGATTTCAGCTCATGCGTCACGGGAATCGAGCCGCCGCCTCCGATATACGCGGCTTCGCGCCCCCATTCGACCGTCAGCGCTTGGCGCGTTCTCTCGAACGCTGGGGCGTCGATCGGGAAGCGGATGGCGCGGCCGGCTCCATGCTCAAAGAACTCGACCTTGCAGTCCGCCGGGACGCGCGCACGCACAAAATCGCGAAACGCTGCGCGAATGGCATGAGGATCCTGGTCGAAGACAAGCCGAAACGATACCTTAGCCGAAGCCCGCGAAGGAATAACCGTCTTGAAGCCCGCGCCCTGGTAGCCGCCTCCCATGCCGTTGACCTCGCATGTCGGACGGGACCAGATCATTTCGAGCGCCGTGCGGCCGCGTTCGCCCGCCGGCACTGACAGGCCGACGGCGCCGAGAAAGGCCTTTGGGTCGAAGTGTAATTTCTCCCATTGCTCGCGCAGCACTTCAGGAAGCTCCGGCACGCCGTCATAAAAACCGGGGATGGTGACGCGTCCATCCGCGTCGCGCAGATCAGCGAGGATGCGGGCGAGCACGTGATTGGGGTTGACGGCAGCAGAGCCGTAGAACCCGGAATGAAGGTCGCGGTCGGGGCCGGTGACAACGATCTCCTCACCACAAAGACCGCGGAGCATGGTTGTGATTGCCGGTGTTTTCGGATCCCACATGCTGGTGTCGCAGATAAGGCCGACATCTGCGCGCAATTCTCCCGCGTTGGCCTTCAGGAAGGGCGGCAGATTTACGCCGCCGGATTCCTCTTCTCCCTCAAGGAGAATGGATACCGGGATCGGCAGTTTTCCGGTCACGGCCTTCCACGCACGGCAAGCTTCGATAAAGGTCATGACCTGTCCCTTGTCGTCTGACGCGCCGCGCGCCCGGATTGCGCGACTGCCATCCGCCCGAGTCTCGAGGAACGGTGCGAACGGATCATGATCCCACAGTTCGAGCGGATCCACGGGTTGAACATCATAATGCCCGTAGAAGAGTACCGAATGGCCGTTTCCACTCCGATCATGTCCGACGACAATCGGATGACCCGGCGTGTCACGCGCGCTCGCCTTGAAGCCGATGCTTGCGAGATCCTTGGCGTGCCATTCTGCGCAGGCGCGGCACTGATCGGCGAAGGCCGGGTCGGTGGAGATGGACTTGATGCGCAGGACCTCGAACAGGCGCTCCAGCGCGTCCTCGACATGCGAGTCGATGTGGGCGAGCACAGACTCCAATTCCGACATCATCGTCTCCCTAGGCCGTTGAAGAAATATTGTAGCGCCGCGCGAAGGGATATGTTGAATGTCGCGCGCGCTCAAAATTACCCGCTCACTGGTTGCGCTCGCAATGATCCAGAATCTCAACCTTAACCTGGAGTCCCATTTTTCTGGCTGCTAGTCGGCATTCGCATCCCTGCCTGTCTAAGTTTTTCTCACCTAAGAGATGGTGGCAACTAGTGATGGTGGGCGCTTGCGACAATTGAAAGCGATCGGTCCGAGGCTATTTAGCCAATTGTCCGGGCGATCATTCTCATGTCCGGTTCCAAGTCGGGGGGGCAAAGGAGAAGTTAAATATAGACGGGGCGCCATGCAGACACGGAGGTCAGATTGAACTCATGTCACGAGTCGACTCTCTTTCGGCGAGCGATAAAATTTTCGCTCCACTTGCTTCCTCCCCCCGTCAGCTACCGAATCCTGAGCATTTCGACGCGTGGCGCGAATTCATGTTGCAGGTTGTCGAGTTAGATTTCGCAGGAAGTACAAAAGAGCCTTTCGAAACAGATTGCTTTTCTTGGGATCTCGACGACATCAAACTCGAACGAACCTTTTTGCCGCCAACCGTCGAGGAGCAGTGGCGGCATCTTCTGGCGTCGGATCTCGATCATTGGTGTCTGGTTCTGGCGCATGGCGCGAAGAATGCCTGCGATCAGATTAGCTTCAGGTCGCTTACGAAGTCGTTCGAAGGCCGCGCCATAGACTATCAAGTTTTGTCCCTGTCCTTGCCGAGAGACGCGATCAGGAAAGAGG
This sequence comes from Microvirga alba, assembly GCF_015694465.1. GTDB lineage: Bacteria > Pseudomonadota > Alphaproteobacteria > Rhizobiales > Beijerinckiaceae > Microvirga > Microvirga alba. Next base: position 66,053 of record NZ_JADQDO010000013.1, on the reverse strand, counting down.
CGCAGTATCTTGACGATACGCACGGCACCGTTCTCAAGTCGTGGCAGGGCGCTCTTCTCACGGACTTTTTGGCCTCTCTTGTCAGGGAACTCCCCTCTGTTCCGCGGGAGGATTTGCCCGGATTGAGAGCGACAATCTGCGCTCTGGCGAAGGCTTGCCTCGCGCCCGGGTCCGAACACATGGAGGGGGCTTCGAACGCTATTGTTGCCGGCCTTCGGGAACGCGCCCGCCGCATCGTCAGGCAGCATATGGCCTCTCCCGATTTCGGGCCCGAGACATTAGGGCGGCTCTTGGCTGTATCCCGTTCAAAACTCTATCGCCTTTTCGAGCGCGATGGCGGCGTGGCGCGCTTCATCCGGCGTGAGCGCCTTGGCGAAGCGAACCGGCTCCTGACACAGGCGAAGCACAAAACGCCCATCTGCGCACTCGCAACCGAAGTCGGGTTCAGCGACCACTCGGCGTTCAGCAGAGCCTTCAAGCTGACCTATGGCTACAGCCCGAGCGAAGCGAGAGAAATGGCAGAAGCGAACCGCATTTTCGAGACGCAAGTTTCGACCGAGGCCGGCGCCCCGCAGGGGCGATCTCTCCCTCGCGGGGCGCGCGGAAGCAATCCGAGGAAGGGATAGGCTAGCCGGGATCACGTTTTTGTGCCGCAATATTGGGATACCCTGCATAGCGTTGAGATTTTGAACTCATCCCGAGAGCTTGGCCTGCTGGTAGTTTTTTCGGGAGACATGTCGCGACCGTGAATTGGCTCGCTCGCCACCCGGCTCGTGGCTCAATCGGCAGGCCGGTTCCGGTGCCATCTGTAACCAGCAGGTGCGATCGCCCATGCACGATGATCAGTTGGGGCTTGATACCCGTTGGGTGGGCTTTCTCCTGCTCGGCATCGTGCTGATGATTTGTGGTGGGGCGGCGGTTTGGCTCCCCTCCAAGTCGACAGTCGCGACCAGCACGGTCCTTGGAGCGGTGTTGGCGATAGCTGGTGCAGTCACGATCGTTCAAACATTCCAGGTCAAAGAGTGGGCCGGTTTCGTCTGGCAATTGCTGTGCGGCGCCGCAGAGGTCGTCGGTGGCCTCCTGATCTGGCTCAATCCGATAAAGGGCGCTGCCGCGATTACGCTGCTGGTGGCTATCGTTCTCGTGGCGCAAGGCCTGGCGCAACTCGGGCTCGCGTTCAAGATCCGCCCGCAGCGCGGTTGGGGCTGGCTCGGCCTCGCAGGCCTCGCCTGCATCGCAATCAGCGCGATGCTGGTTCTTCGCTTCCCCTTTCCAAACGTGTCGGCTCCGGGCGCGATGGCGGGCGTCGCCCTCATTCTGGCAGGGATCGCATACATGATTTTGGCTGTGGGGCGGCTGAAAGCCAGATCGGAGCCGCCGTCATGAATGGGCCAGGTTGCCGACCCGTCGAGTGGCTTCGTCCGAAGGTGGTGGCGTCGTTCCTTGGTCTTGCATTGATGGCTGGATGCCAGGGTGCGGAGGTTCCTCCAAAGGAGGTGTCCCGACCCGTTCGGACGATCACCGTCGAGCCACGGAGACAGCACTCGGAGACGACGTTTACCGGGCGCATCGAGGCCCAGGAGCAGGTATCTCTGTCGTTTCGAATTGCCGGGCGCATGACCGAGCGCATGGTCGATAGAGGTGCCGAGGTGCGCGCGGGCCAGGTCATCGCGCGACTTGAACCGCAGAACGAACTCAACGCCCTGCGATCTGCGCGGGCCTCCCTCGCTTCCGCCCGAGGGGCATTCACACAAGCCGACAATCATCTGGAGCGGCAGCGACAACTGCTGGCGCGAGGCGTCACGACACAGGCTTATTTCGAGCAGACGGAGCAGGTTAGAAAGGCGGCACTTTCGCAGGTCGAAGCGGCCGAAGCGCTGCTCAAGTCGGCCGAAGATCTTGTAGCCTTCACCGAGCTGGAGGCTGATGCGCCGGGTGTCGTGACAGATGTGGGCGCGGAACCCGGAGAAGTCGTATCGGCGGGACAACCGATCGTACGGCTTGCCCGCAGTGGCGGCCGCGACGCGGTCTTCGACGTGCCGTCCCAGATCCTTGGCGCTGCTTCTCCCGATGCGAGCGTCCGCGTCAGCGCCGTGGACAATCCCACCATCTCCGTGGAGGGAAGAGTGCGCGAAATCGCGCCGCGGGCCGATCCGGTGACACGGACCTTCCAGGTCCGCGTGGGATTGACCGACCCGCCCGCATCCTTCCGGCTCGGCACGGCGGTTGTCGGCGTGTTGACGGCATATGGCTCGCAGGGGCTTGCCATCCCCGCGACTGCGCTCCGGCAAGAGCAGCAGGGCTCTGCCGTCTGGGTAGTCAATCCCCAAACGCTCGCCGTCGCCCTCCGCAAGGTCGGTGTCGGGCGCCTGGAGCCTGCGACGGCCTTCATCACCGAAGGCCTGATCCCGGGCGACGTGGTTGTAACAGCCGGAGTGGGCTCGCTTCACGAAGGGCAGACCGTTCGTCTCTTGGGAGCGGAGCTGTAATGAGGCTGAACCTTTCAGAATGGGCTTTGAAATCCCGGTCGTTGGTCATCTATCTGATGATCGTCATGGTTATTGCGGGCGTGGCATCCTATTTCAGGCTCGGCCGCGCAGAAGATCCGTCCTTCGTGATCAAGACCATGGTGGTATCAGCGGCATGGCCGGGCGCTACGCTTGACGATACGCTCAAGCAGGTCACCGAACGCATCGAAAGACAACTCGAGGAAACTCCGAACCTCGACTTCCTGCGCAGCTTCACCCGTCCTGGCGTCACGACGATTTTCGTGAATCTCAAGGGAGACACCTCCGCTTCGGCGGTGCATGACACCTGGTACCAGGTCAGAAACCTTGTCTCGGATATCCGTCTGTCGCTGCCTTTGGGCGTCGTCGGCCCCGTGTTCAATGATCGGTTCGGGGATACGTTCGGCATCATCTACGGGTTCACGGCGGATGGCTTCACGCATCGCGAGCTGCGGGACTACGTCGAAGCTGCTCGCTCGAAGATTCTCCTTATTCCGGACGTTTCCAAGGTCGAGGTCATCGGCGCGCAGGACGAGAGGATTTTCGTTGAGTTCTCGGTCGCCGAATTGGCCAATCTCGGTATCGACCGTGCGGCGTTGATCGGAGCCTTGCAGAACCAAAACGTCGTACGCCCCGCTGGCACGATCCAGACGGAGGCGGAAAAGCTCTCGCTGCGCGTGTCAGGCGCGTTCCGGTCCGAGCAGGATGTTCTGGACGTCAACTTCCCGGTCGGTAACCGCATGGTCAGGCTCGGTGACATCGCGACCGTCCGACGCGGCTTTGCCGACCCGCCTCAGCCTCTCTTCAGGGTCAACGGCCGCGAGGCTATTGGCCTTGGAATCGCGATGCGCGAGGGGGGAGATATTCTCGCCCTCGGCGCGAACATCAAGAAGGCTATGGCGGCGATCAGCGCGGATCTGCCGGTCGGCATCGAGCCCCGGTTGGTCGCCGATCAGGCGGTTACTGTCCGACACGCAATCGCCGATTTCACCACATCGCTCTGGCAAGCAATCGGGATCATTCTGGCGGTGAGTTTCATCAGTCTGGGACTGCGACCGGGTTTTGTCGTAGCGCTGTCGATCCCGCTGACGCTCGCTGTCGTGTTCGCCGTCATGAAGCTCGTTGACATCGACATGCAGCGCGTATCGCTCGGCGCGCTCATCATCGCATTAACATTGCTCGTCGATGATGCGATGACGACGACCGACGCAATGATGACTCGTCTCGCCGCCGGCGACGACAAGGAGCGTGCGGCCACATTCGCATTCCGTAGATTCGCTTTGGCGATGCTCGCCGGGACACTCGTCACCATTGCGGGCTTTGTCCCCATCGGATTCGCCGCGAGCTCGGCTGGGGAATATACCTTCTCCCTGTTCGCAGTCGTGGGGATTGCGCTGATCGTCTCTTGGTTCGTCGCAGTGATCTTTTCGCCGCTGGTCGGCGTCTGGATCCTCAAATCACCGAAATCAGGGTCAGGGGAGGGGTCAACTGGCTGGGTGATGACGCTTTACAGGCGCGTTCTAACCTCCGCTATCGATGCGAAGTGGCTCACCATTGCCATCACCATCGCCCTCTTTGTCGCCTCGCTCCTCGCGCTGCCGTTGATCCCGCGGCAGTTCTTTCCCGCCTCCGACCGGCCGGAGCTTTTGGTCGATCTCCAACTGCCGCAGAATGCCTCGATCCACGCGAGTGCGGACGTCGCGCGACGGCTCGATGCCGTCCTGAACAACGACTCTGACGTCGAGCGCTGGAGTACCTATGTCGGCCGCGGCGCCATTCGGTTCTACCTGCCCCTGAACGCACAATTGCCGAACGATTTCTTCAGCCAGGCGGTGATCGTCGCCCGGGATGTGGCAGCGCGGGGGCGCCTGCAGGGTAAGCTCGAAACCCTCCTCGCGAGCGAGTTCCCGAATCTTGTTTCGCGTGTCTATCCCCTGGAGCTGGGCCCCCCCGTGGGCTGGCCCGTGCAATATCGGGTCAGCGGTCCCGATCTTGCCGAGGTCCGAGAGATCGCCTTCAAGGTCGCGCAGATCGTTGCCACAGACCACCGCGCCGAGAAAGTCAATTTCGACTGGATCGAGCCGTCGCGAGAGCTCGGAATCCGCATCGATCAGGATGAGGCGAGGCGCCTTGGTCTGAGTTCTCAGGCCATCGCGGCAGCCTTAAGCACCGTGATTTCCGGCGCGTCCGTCACGCAGGTCAGGGACGATATCTATCTCGTCGATGTCGTGGTGCGAGCAACCGACGAGCAGCGTGCTTCCCTTTCGACGCTGGAGACGATGCAGGTCGCCCTGCCGGACGGGAGGACGGTGCCGCTCAAGCAATTCGCCACGTTCACATATGACCAGGACTATCCGCTCGTGTGGCGTAGGGACCGCATCCCGACATTGACGGTGCAGGCCGATGTCGTGCCAGGCGCATTGCCGGAGACGGTGACGTCTTCGCTTGCCTCTGCCATGGAGGATCTGAGGAAGAGCCTGCCGCCATCCTACGCAATTGCGGTGGGCGGTACCGTGGAAGAGAGCGCGAAGTCGCAGGCCTCGGTCCTGGCGGTCGTGCCGTTAATGCTGTTCATCACGCTGACAGTGCTGATGGTTCAGCTCCAAAGTTTTGAGCGTCTTCTCATGGTGCTCAGCGTGGCTCCCTTGGGCGTGATCGGAGTCGTGGGCGCTCTGCTTCTGTCCGGAAAGCCGCTCGGCTTTGTCGCGCTCCTCGGAATCCTCGCGCTTCTCGGCATCATCACCAAAAATGCGGTCATCTTGATCGGCCAGATCGATGTCGAGCGGGCCTCGGGCAAAGGCGTCTTCGATGCGGTCATGGATGCGAGCAGTGCTCGCTTTCGGCCGATCATGCTGACGGCTGTTTCCACCATCCTGGGCATGACGCCGATCGCTCCGACGGTGTTCTGGGGGCCGATGGCCTTCTCGATCATGGGCGGGCTCCTCGTCGCAACGGTTCTGACCCTCGTCTTCTTGCCCACACTTTATGCGGCGTGGTTCGGCCGTAAGGCCGGCGCGCCTCACCCTCGCCAACACACTACTCAACCGGAGAGGGTCCCCTCATCATGAGCATCGCATCAAATCGATATCGGGATAGATGGGCCTCAACACGCCAATTCCTGGCGCTTGCTGCGATTCTGATGTTGACGAGCGCATGTCAGGGCAATGTCGAGTTGCCAGCGGGGGAGGGGCGGCCTGTTCGCGTGTTGACCGTCAAGCGGGGCGATTTCGGCGATGTCGTGGCGCTGACAGGCGAGGTGCAGGCCGAGCAGGAAGTCTCCCTCGCGTTCAGGATCGCCGGTCGCGTCATCGAGCTGGCGGGCAATGTCGGCGATCGCGTGGAGGCTGGTCAGTTGCTTGCGAGGCTCGACCCTCAGACGGAGCAAAATGCCCTGCGCGCAGCGGAAGCCACATTGAGGGCGGCTCAAGGTCAGGTCACCAAAACACAAAACACTTTTGAACGACAACAAGGCCTCCTTGCCCAAGGCTTCACGACCCGCCCGCGTTTCGACGAGGCGCAACAGGCCCTGCAGACGGCCCGTGCTCAGCTGGAGAATGCAGAGGCGCAGGTCGATGCGGCGCGGGACCAGCTTGGGTTTATGGAATTGCGAGCCGATGCCGAAGGCGTCGTGACGGCACGCAAGGCAGAAGCAGGCGAGGTCGTGCAGGCCGGCCAAACGGTGCTGCAGCTCGCGCGGGCTGAAGGCCGGGATGCGGTGTTCGACGTCCCGGCACGCCTGCTCCATATGCCATCGCCGGATGCAACGATCAGTGTCGCTCTGGCCGATAACCCCATGGTGACAGCGTCGGGTCGCGTAAGGGAAGTCTCACCTCAAGCGGATCCCGTCACGCGGACGTTCCGCGTGCGGGTAGGGATCAGTCACCCGCCGGAAGCCATGCGGCTTGGTTCGACGGTGACAGGGTCGCTTGCGCTCAGGTCCACCGACGTGATCAGGGTCCCAGCCCGTGCCCTGACGCAATCGGGGCGTGAGCCTGCCGTCTGGGTTGTCGATCCCGCGACATCGAACGTGTCCCTGCGAAATGTCGAAATCCTGCGCCATGATGCACGGAGCGTCGTTATCGCTCGAGGGCTAGAACCGGGCGAGATCATCGTCACAGCCGGCATACAGGCACTCCACCCCGGCCAGCGCATTCGCGCTCTTCCCGCGGACGAGACGGAACTCTCGGGGATGCCGCTACCGGCGGCGAAACTCCATGCCGCTTTTAAGACGCGGACCAAAACTGCCCGGGCTTCCGATCCCATTCCGGCTTTGGTGGCTCCACCATCGAAAGGATGACAATCGTGACCCAGGTTACCATGGAAACGCACAAGTCCACGATGCAGAAGGTGCTCGATGTCGTCGAGAAAGTCGGAAACAGGGTGCCGCATCCCGCAGTGATATTCATTATCCTCATCGGGATTGTAATCGTGCTTTCTCACATCTTCTATCTGATGGGAGTTCGCGTCAGCTACGAGGTGATCAACCCGGAAACCCATCAGGTCGAACACGCGACGACCGCCGCGAGAAGCCTGCTGACAGCGGACGGCATTCGTTTCATGTTCACTGGCGTTGTCCAGAATTTCATGAATTTCAACGCGGTTGGCGTCATCATCGTCGCGATGGTCGGCGTCGGTGTGGCTGAGGCGGCGGGCCTCGTCAACGCGTTGATCCGCAAGCTCGTCGCCGTCGCTCCCCGTGGGCTCCTGACCTATATTCTTGTGTTTGTCGGCATCCTCTCCAGCATCGCGGCGGACGCAGGATACCTGGTGCTCATCCCCCTTGCCGGAGCGGCCTTCATCAGTGTCAATCGCCACCCGCTCGCTGGGCTTGCCGCCGCCTTCGCGGCGGTCGCCAGTGCCTTCGCCGTGAATATCCTGATCGTGCCGATCGACGGCATCCTGACCGAGGTCACAAACGACGCAATCCATCTTCTCAACCCCTCGATCTCGATCGATCTCACGGCAAATGTCTGGTTCTCGATTGCCTCGGTCCTCATGTTGACGGTAGTCGTCGCGCTCGTCACCGAACGGATCGTGGAGCCGCGTCTGGGACCTTATGAAGGCGAGCATACAGTCGATGCCGACAACGCCCTGTCTGCCGAGGAGCGGCTGGGGCTGAGATACGCGACATACGCGCTGATCGGTGTGATCATTTTTCTCGGCCTTCTGACTCTCCCCTCCGGCGCTCCGTTGCGAAATCCGGAGACCGGGGCGATCATCGGCAACTCGCCGTTCATGAACAGTCTGATTGTGGTGATAGCCCTCATCTTTCTGGCGATGGGCATCGGCTATGGCATCGGCGCGAAGACGATGCGTAGTTCCATTGACGTCATCAACGCCATGACGAAGGCCATCGCGAGCTTGAGTGGCCTTATCTTTCTTTTGCTGATCATCAGCCAGTTCCTAGCCTACTTCAATTACACGAACATGGCGACATTGGCAGCCGTCTCGCTTGCCGATGTGCTGAAACGGGCTAGTTTCGACGCGCTCTGGCTGCTCGTCGGCTTCACCATCGTCGTCATGATCCTGGACCTGATCATCACTGGTGCCCTGCCGAAATGGGCCATCTTCGCGCCCATCTTCGTGCCGCTTCTGATGAAGTTGAACGTGGCGCCGGAGGCAGTGCTCGCCGCCTACCGCGTTGGCGACTCGCCCATGAATTCGATCACGCCGCTGAACGCCTATTTCGCGATGATCGTAACGTTCGCTCAACGATACCAGAAGGATGCCGGTGTCGGCACGGTCATCGCCCTGATGCTGCCGTACGTGCTCATCATGTCCGGAACCTGGCTTGTCCTGCTCGCCGCCTGGTACCTGATGGGATTGCCCTGGGGGTTCTGATATGCGGCCGTCGCTTCAAAACGGCTGACCGCGTCGGCGCGGACCAGAGACCGCACAATGAGATAGATTCGATGATGATCATCGCCTTCACTCTAGGTAGCGGACGCTTAGCCTGCGCGATGATCTCTGGCCGCAAAAGCTGGGGGATTAAGCTTTAGGCTCGGCCGCTATCAGCGACGCGCCAGGGTGGGCAGTTGCGCTGACAGAAAAGCCGCAACCCAGCGGGTCGCGGCTACAATGTGTGGAGGAGGTGTAGAGGAAAGGCGCTCAGCTACCTGGACGCCCGGCGAGTTGAGGAACGAACATCTCGCTCCACGTCGCCGGCTTGACCTTGATCGACCCGGCCTTATGCATGAATTCAGCAAACTTCATCACGCCTTCCGGTGTGGTCGTGAAGCGCGCATCTTTGTCCTCGATCATTCCCTGAACGTCCGCCGGATCAACCTTCACCGCGGAGGTCTTGGCGTAGATCTCGGCGGCGAGTTTCTTGTCACTGGCGATCAACGTATTCGCATCGTCCATCGCGTCGATGAAGGCCTGCGTCATCTTCGGATTGGTATCGGTGAATTTCTTCGGCGCAAAAGTGACGTCGAGCATCAGATTGCCGAGATAATCGACCGAGTTGAGCACGCGGTGAACGCCGGGGCTCTTGGCCTCGATATACTGGAAAGGCGGCGAGGTGAAATGCGCCTTGATCTCGGTTTTGCCGCTTGTGAGCGCCGCGAGCGCTTCCGGATGCGGCAGGCTGACCGTCATCGGATCAATCTTGGCATAGTTGGCGTCGCCAAACTCCCTAGCCGCGATCATTTGCAGCACGACCGCCGCGAGCGAGGTCTTGATGCCGGGCAGCGCAATCTTGTCGCTCGATGTGAAATCCTTGAGCGATTTCAGTTCGGGCTTGTTCGCCATAAGCCACAGCGAAGTCGAGCTCATGCCCGAAACGCCGACGACCTCAACCCCGGGGATACCCTTGGCTTTAGCCCAGAGCGTAACGAACCCTGGCGCGCCGGTCCCGGCAAAGTCGAGTGTGCCAGCCATCATCGCATCGTTGATGACGTTTCCGCCGTCGAGCATCAGCCAAGTGACCTTGACGTCGCCGAGCCCGGCCGCCTTGGCGCGCTTCTCGAGAAACTTCTGGTCCTGCATCACGATTAGCGGCAGATAGAGGATGCCGAAGCCCTTGGAGATGCGGACCTCGCTGACCTCGGCGCGAGCCGGGGCGCCGAGCGCGGTGCTGATGGCAGCCGCCGCCATGGCCGCCCGGATGAAGTTCTTGAATGCCATTTTGTTTCCTCTCTTTTTGTTACGGCGCTTCGGCCGCGTTGCATTAATTTCAGTGTTGCATGCCCCAACGGCGGATCGTCTTGCGTTCAATCGTGGCGAAGATCACGTTCTCGACGAACAGGCCAATCAGGATGACGGTGAACAGACCGGCGAAGACATTGGCGGTTTCGAGTTGATTGCGGTTCTCGTAGATGAACCATCCGAGGCCGCCCGACCCTGAGGAAACGCCGAAGACGAGTTCGGCTGCGATCAGCGTGCGCCAGGCGAATGCCCAACCGACCTTAAGCCCGGTCAGGATCGCTGGGAAAGCGGCCGGGATAAGGATCAGCCGCACCAGCTTCAGGCCGCGCAGCCCATAATTCTGGCCGACCATGCGCAAAGTGTTGGAAACTGAGCGGAAGCCGGCATGGGTGTTGAGCGCGATCGCCCAAAGCACCGAGTGGACGAGCACGAAGATCACGCTGCCCGCACCGAGGCCAAACCAGATCAGCGCCAACGGCAGCAATGCGATGGCTGGCAGCGGATTGAACATCGAGGTCAGGGTCTCGAGTAGGTCGGCGCCAAAGCGTGAACCGATTGCCAGCGTCGTCAGCAACGCGGCTAGCCCGATGCCGATGCCGTAGCCGATGACCAGCGTCTGGAGTGAAACGAGCATGCGCTGCGGGATGATGCCGCTCAAGATGTTGCTGACGAAGGCGTCGACCGTTTGGCCGAAGGTCGGAAAGAGCAGCGGATTGCCGAGCCAGCGGCCATAGAGCTCCCAGGCTACGGCGAGAGCGGCGAGGATCACCGTCTTGCGTACGAAGCCAAGGCGGTACGCTCGCTCTGCGAGACTCAGGGTCTTGGCGACGACTGGAGCGTCGCTCGAATGGACTTCCCGGATGATCTCAGGACGGAAGGTGACGAGGTCGGTCATATCGATCGCCTTCGGTTCAGTGGCTCGCGAAGAGCATGTTGTTGATGCGGGTCTCAAGTTCGGCCTGACGAGCCGTGCCCATCGCCTCGGATGGCAGGCTATTGAGCTCGGCCTTGACCTCGCCGGGGTGAGGCGAAAGAAGTAGGATGCGAGTGCCGACGCGTATCGCTTCTTCAATCGAATGCGTGACGAAGAGCACCGTGAACCGCGTATCGTCCCACAGCCGCAGCAATTCGTCCTGCATCTTGCGGCGGGTCAGGGCGTCGAGCGCGGCGAAAGGCTCGTCCATTAGAAGGACGTCTGGCTCCATCGCCATGCCGCGGGCAATGGCGACGCGCTGCTTCATGCCGCCGGACAGCATGTGAGGATGGCTGTCGGTGAACTTGGTAAGCCCTACCTTGTCGATATAGGAGCGCGCACGCTCCTCGGCCTCCACTTGGGTCGCGCGACCGGAGGCGGTCAACGCGAAGACAACATTCTCGCGCACCGTCTTCCAGGGTAAGAGTTGATCGAATTCCTGGAAAACCATCATCCGGTCCGGGCCAGGGCCGTTCACCGTGCGGCCCTTCAGACTGATCCGCCCCTCGACGGGGGTAAGGTAGCCGCCGATCGCTTTGAGCAGGGTCGACTTGCCGCAGCCTGAAGGGCCGAGCAGCACGAAACGATCTGATGGATACACGTCGAATGAGACGCGCCGGGTGGCGGTCACGACGACGTCGGGCGTTTTATATTGCAGTGTAACGCCTTCCACCGAAAGGAGTGGAGACGCCGATGCGGCATTGAACGGGGCTTGCATGCTCCCTCTCTTGTTACGTTTCCCTGCGCACTTTTGGGCGCTTACCCAATGAGGTATCTTGGAAAACTGACACCGACCTGACTCGGGGAGGGAAATGCGCGTTCTTGTCGTCGAAGACACCGCCGACATCGCCGAAGCAATCGTGATGCGGCTCGAAAAGATTGGTCATGCGGTCGATTGGGAGCGGGACGGCCTTATCGCGGCCGAGCTCTTGGCTGTGCAGGCCTATGACCTCGTCATCCTCGACCTGACCTTGCCCGGACGGGACGGCCTGACGATCCTGAAGGAAATGCGCGCCCGCCGCTTGCGGACCCCCGTGCTGGTTCTCACCGCTCGCTCGGCCGTCGGCGAGCGTATCGGTGCGCTCGATCTGGGCGCCGACGACTACCTCATCAAGCCCTTTGACTACGGTGAACTGGAGGCTCGCGCCCGCGCCCTGCTGAGGCGGAGCGCCGGGCAGCCGGACAACCTGCTGCGGTTCGGTCCGCTCTCAATCGACCGGGCTGGGCGCATCGCCACCATCGGCGACCGGCCGCTCAACCTGACGCGGCGGGAGCTGACGGTTCTTGAAATTCTCGCTGCGAGGCCTGACCGGATTGTTCCTAAGGAGGAACTCGTTGAGCAACTGTTCAATTTCGACCAGGAGGCGAGCCCGAACGCCGTAGAGCAGTTTGTCGCGCGCCTGCGGCGCAAACTCGCCGATGCTCCCGTCGAAATCCGTACCCTGCGCGGGTTGGGGTATCAGCTTGCGACGCTCTGATCTTCGCCTCTCCTTGCGGGTTCGCATCATTGCTGTGCTTTCGGTGGTGCTTGCAGCGGGCGCCGTCATCCTCGGCCTCGCGGCCTGGCACTCGGCCTCCGTAGCAGCGCAGCAAGCCTATGACCGGTTGCTGACCGGTGGAACGGTGCAGATCGCGGAGAACGTCTATGTCCAAGGCGGCGTCGTGGCGCTGGAGCCTCCGGCTTCGGCCATCGCGACCCTCTCGGCCTACGATCTCGTCTTCTACAAGGTTGTCGACCCGCGTGGGATTGTCGTGGCCGGCTACGAGGACCTCAGCTCCAAAGTATCGCTCGCTCAGGCCAGGACGGGCGTCGTGATTGAGGATGGGACCTATCAGGGACAATCCGTCCGCATCGCTACCGTCGCCAGGCGCATTGACGATCCAGCAGCGGGGGGCTGGGCGACGATTGTGGTTGCCCAGACCGTCGAGGCCCGGCGTGCCCTCGCGCGCGCCCTCACGCTCAAGGCGCTGGCCGTCATAGCGGTGATGAGCGCTCTCGCCCTTGTCGCCACCGGCCTCGCGGTCAAGGTAGCACTGAATCCTCTCACGCGTATCGAGCGCGAGATTATGAGCCGGCGCCCTGACGATCTCAGGCCGCTGGAGGCGGAACCCCCTGTCGAAATCCGCAATCTGGTCCAGGCCATAGACGATTTTATGCGTCGCCTTTCGGACCGGATGGCGGTGATGCAGCGCTTCATCGCCGATGCGGCCCACCAGATCAGGACGCCGCTTGCGGCGCTGGACGCCCAGGTGGAGATCCTCTCGAATGCGCCTCCCGCGAGGCGCGCGGGCGCTATCGAGCGCATTCGCGAGCGCGCAAGCGAACTTGCGCATCTGACAGGCCAACTTCTAGACCATGCGATGGTGATCCATAGAGCGGACTCCGTTCCCACTGTCCCGATCGACCTGAACGCGCTCGCCAAATCCGTTCTGGCCAAGTCGGTGCCACTTTCTCTGCCGCGCGAGGTCGACATAGCGTTCGCGCCGGCAGCCAACGCCCCAACGATCGAGGGCGATCCCGTCATCCTTCGCGAGGCCCTCGGCAATCTCATCGACAATGCGCTCTGTCATGGCGCGCGCAGTCGGATGATTGTCGCTGTCGGCACCGACACCGAGCACGCGTGGATCGAGGTTCGCGATGATGGCGATGGGTTCGCGGCCGCGCCACAAGAGTTCGTCGCTCCATTTCACAAAGGGGAGCGCTCGACGGGATCGGGGCTAGGTTTGGCGATCGCCGCCGACGTCGCCAGAGTCCATCATGGTTCATTGGTGTTCGGACGCGACGACCGAATGACCTCGGTCCGTCTGGTGCTTAGGCTTCAACGCCGAACATCAGGAATGGGCTTTGACCGCTCTGAAACGTAGAGCAGCCGACTCTAGAAAGAGGGGGAAATCCTCTGGGATCTGTCGCAACGCTGAGGATAGAATGCCGCCTGACCTCTCACGCGGCCTCAGGTGGCCAGCATTCTGAACTGATCGGCGGAGATGACTACGGATTGAAGGCAAGCCTCACCTGTTGTTTGCGCATTATGTGAACTATCTCAGCCGTCGAGAATAATGCGGGCACTGTCCATCGATTGACACATCCCACGGCATCCGAGCCCCGTCGCTGCCGGATTGCCATTATGAAATCGCAACCCCAAAATGTTTCGGATTCCCTTTTCAAGAGGAGAGGCGCGGATCACCTCTGATCCACGAGGTCCACCGATCCAGAAGGCCCCGCGCCCTGAAGGAGGGTTGCTGCCCCGTTGACAGCAGCGGCACACTCATTCTACTCATTATCCGAAACGTTTTGGACGAGGTGCCAGTGCGTGCTCCCGGGGAGAAGCAGACGCGCCTGAAAGAGCTCGCACAGGAGCTCGGCCTTTCTATTACGACCGTTTCACGCGCCCTTGCAGGCTACCCTGACGTCAGCGGCAAGACGCGCGAGCGCGTGATGCAAGCCGCTCAAGCCGCCCAGTATGTTCCCAGCCGCGCGGGTCGCATGCTCGTTTCCGGCCGGAGTGATTTCGTCGGAATGATGCTCCCGATCCGGGGAGACATCGTCGACGCCTTCCTCGGCGTATTCATGACGGGTCTTGCCGATGGACTCGCGGGACATCGCCGTGACCTCATTCTGGCGACCGTTTCTCCCGGACAGGATCAACTCGCCGTCCTGCGGCATCTGATCGACGGGCAGCGCGTCGATGCCCTCGTTATCAACCGCCTGACACGGGACGATGCGCGCATTCCATTCCTTCTTAAACGCGGCTTCCCGTTCGTGGCACACGGGCGAGTCCTGACGCCGACCGCGCCTTATCCGTGGGTTGATACCGATGGTGAGAAAGCGCTGTTTAATCTCGGCAACATGCTCATGGATCTGGGGCATCAACACATCGCCGTCATCGGGCCGACCGAACCCTATACTTATGCCTATTTCCGGAAGCGCGGACTCATGACGGCGGTGGAAGGGCGAGGTCTGACGATACGGCCCGAAGCGCTGCTCGAAGCGCAGCAGGGCGACAAGGCGGCGACCTTGCAGACGGCCGAACGCCTGCTCGATCTCGTTCCTCGACCGACCGCGATCATCGGGCTGACGGACATACTGGCTTGTGCGGTCCTGGAGGCAGCTCGTCGGCGCGGGATCTCCGTACCGGACCAGCTTTCCGTGGTCGGGTTCGACGACGTGCCCATCGCGGCTTATGCGGACCCCCCGCTTTCGACCTTCAACCAGCGCGGCGGCGAGGCGGCGCATATCGTCGCCGACATGATCGTCGCGTGTCTCGAACAAGGCATGGAGGCGGTTTCCCCGCGCCTGATCGAGGCGGAGTTCGTTTCTCGCCGGAGCCACGGACCTGCGCCGAGTCCACGCGCCCGATAGGGCGCGCTAATCGAACCCATCAGGCAAAAGCCTGAGGTAACAAAGGGAGGGAAGTATGTTTCGTATCAATAAGGGCCAACGCTTGGCCGTTCTGACTGCAAGCGTTCTCATGACGACCGCCGCCACCGGCGTTGCCAAAGCCGATCCGTTGCTGTTCTGGTCGACCGCGGCGACGCCGGTCGAAGAGACCAAGATGATGCGCGAGCAAGTGCTCGCCGGCTTCGGCAAACCTGTCCAGTATCTGGCGCAGGATCCGGGGCCCTTCGCGACCCGCATCGGGGCCGAGGCTCAGGCGGGCAAAGGCACGATCGGCATCATCGGCGGCCTGCACGGCGAACTCGCGTCCTTCTCCTCCGGCTTCGTCGACCTCTCCGACGTGGTCGGCAAGTCGGGCGCGAAGGTGAACGGCGCATATGCGGCACTGGGCAAGCTCGGAACTTCCGAGCAGAAATATGTGCCGTGGATGCAGGCCACCTACATAATGGCCGCCAACAAGAAGGCGCTCCAATATCTGCCGAAGGGCGCCGATCTCAACAACCTGACCTATGCCCAGCTGATCGAATGGGGCAAGACCATGCGCCAGGCCACGGGTTCGCCGAAGATCGGCCTTCCGGCTGGTCCGAAAGGCCTGATCCACCGCTTCTTCCAAGGCTATCTTTATCCGTCCTACACCGGCTCGAACGTCGTGAAGTTCCGTTCGCCGGAAGCCGAGAAGATGTGGGGCGATTTCAAGGCCCTGTGGGCGGAAACCGATCCGGGTTCCAACAATTACGGCTTCATGCAAGAGCCTCTGATGGCCGGTCAGGTCTGGGTCGCCTGGGAGCACACGGCGCGCCTGAAAGATGCTTTCGACAAGATGCCGGACGACTTCGTGGCCTTCCCGGTTCCGGCTGGCCCCGCGGGCCGCGGCTTCATGCCGGTCGTGGTCGGTATTTCCGTCCCGAAGACCTCGCCGGATGCCGCAGAGGCGAAAGCACTCGCGGCTTACATGCTCAAGCCCGAGACGCAGATCACGACGCTGCGCGTAACCGGCTTTTTCCCGGTGGTGGATGTGACGCTCCCCGCTGACATGCCGCCTTCCGTGCGGCTCTCCGGCGCTGCTGTCGCGGCGCAGTCTTCGGCGTCGAACGCGAAGCCGAGCCTGCTGCCCGTCGGGCTCGGCGATCTCAACGGCAAGTTCAACAAGGCGTTTTCCGATACCTTCCAGCGCATCGTGCTGCGCGGCGAGGATGTGAAGGCGGTGCTTGCGCAACAGGGCGACGTCGTGAAGTCGATCCTCGATGAAGCGAAAGCACCGTGCTGGGCGCCCGATCCGACGACCCAGAACGTCTGCACCGTCGAGTAATCCGAACCTCCTTGCCGGCGGCTTTGCCGCCGGCATCCATCTCTTTTGAGAGCGAGGACCGCTTATGCGGGAAACGCGCTGGCTTCCTTATGCCCTTCTCCTGCCCGCGACGGCCTTCCTGCTCGCGTTTTTCTTGCTGCCTTTCATTGAAGTGGCGCTGAATGCCTTCACGCCGAAAGGCGGCGGGCCGTTCTCGCTCAATCATTTCCGCACCATGATCGGTGATTGGAAGTTCGGGCCAGCCGTGCGCAACACCTTCGTGCTCACGCTTATCATCGTGCCCTTGCAGACGATCCTGGCTTTGGCCTTAGCGAACCTCGTCATGAAAGTGCAGCGGCGTGCGGATGTGCTGCTCTATATCCTGACCATCCCGCTCGGCATTTCCGATCTCGCCGCCGGCTTGATCTGGCTCGCGATCTTCGAACAGACGGGCTATCTTAATTCCATCCTCTCCGGCCTCGGCGTGATCCCCGGTCCGCAGACCATTCTCAGCTATCAGAACATGTGGGTTCTCTTCGCGGCGGTCATCCTGGCGGAAGTCTGGCGCGCCACGGCGATCATGCTCGTTATCCTCGTTGCAGGAATGGGCCTGATTCCACGCGAATATTACGAGGCCGCAGAGGTATTCGGCGCAAGCGCATGGAAGCGTTTCCTGCGCATTACCCTGCCGCTCCTGAAGCCGAGCCTTCAGACCGCGCTCATCCTGCGGACCATTCTCGCCTTCGAGGTCTTCGCCATCGTCGCGGCGCTTGCGGGCACGAACCTCCAGGTGCTCATGGGCGAAACCTATGCCTGGCAATTCGACTTCCAGGACAACGGTGTCGCCTCGGCTTACGCGCTTCTGATCCTTGCCATTTCGGTCGGCTTCACCGTGCTGTTGCTGTGGGCGCTTCGCGACCGCACGGGAGTGCGCGCATGAAAGCGATGTCCCTTCGCAACCCCGTCATCCGGCGCAATGGCAACTTTCTCATCGGCACGGCTGTGGTTACCGCCTGCCTCTGGGTGCTGGTGCCGCTCTATTTCCTAGCCGTGAACGCCCTGAGCTCGCCGAAAGCCGTCATCGGCTTTCCCAAGCCGGCCGTTCCGCAATTCAATCTCGAGAGCGTGCATTTCTTCGCAACCTATGAAGGCGTCGCCACGGCGCTTCTCAACTCGGTCCTCGTCGCCGGGTTGACGATGGTTCTCGCCATCGGCCTTGGTGCTCCGGCCGGCTATGCGCTGGCGCGGTTCGACTTTCCCGGCAAGTCGGCTTTCCGCCTGGTAGTGTTGATGACCCGGGCCTTTCCGTTGCCGCTTCTGGCACTCCCGCTCACCGTTCTTTATATTCGCACCGGCCTCGACGATACGGCTCTGGGGCTCGCATTCGTCCACACGACGCTTGCGCTCCCATTCTCGATCCTCATTACGGCATCGCTCTTCCTGTCGATCCCGGTGGAGTTGGAAGAGGCGGCCTGGACGCTCGGCTGTACGCGGATAGGCGCGTTCCGTCATATCGTGCTGCCGCTCGCGGTGCCGGGCATCGCCGCATCCGCCGTCTTCGCCTTTGTGACCTCGTGGAACGAGGTTTTCGCGGCGGCGGTGCTGACGGTGCAGCATCGAACGCTGACCGCCTTCCTTTTGCAAAGCCTCGATGTCTCGCCGTTGCCGCTGAAATTCGCGGGCGCTGCGGCACTCGTCCTGCCGACCCTCATCTTCCTCTTCGCCGTTCGCAAATATCTGTTCTCCCTCTGGGGAATCGCCAACCGCTGAGCCGGTTGGGAAGGGTTTTCATCATGGCCGATATCGACATCATTGGAGTTGCCAAGACCTTCGGGAGCTATCAGGCCCTCAAGACGGTCGACATGCATATTGCCGACCAGGAATTCATGGTGCTCCTCGGCGCTTCAGGCTCCGGCAAGACGACGCTGCTGCGCATCATCGCAGGTCTTGAATACGCCAATGCGGGCGAGGTTCGCATCGGCGGACATCGCGTGGATCATCTGCCTCCGCGCTCCCGCGGCATCGCCATGGTGTTCCAGAACTACGCGGTGTTCCCGCACATGACGGTATTCGAGAACATCGCGTTCGGCCTGCGCATGCAGAAGATACTGAATACGGAAGTCGAGCGCCGGGTGAAGCGCGCCGCGGGTCTGTTGCGGATCGATCAGCTTCTGTCCCGCTATTCCAACCAGATCTCCGGTGGTCAACGTCAACGCGTCGCCGTCGCGCGGGCGCTTGCGGTCGAGCCTGCGGTTCTGCTCATGGACGAGCCGCTGTCGAATCTGGATGCGTTGCTCCGCTTGGAAATGCGCGCTGAGTTGAAGGGCGTTCTGCAGGAAAGCCGCACGACGACGGTCTATGTGACGCACGATCAGGTTGAGGCGATGAGCCTCGCCGACCGAATCGCGGTGATGCACGAGGGCGGCATCGTTCAGGCCGCTTCCGCAACGGAGGTCTATCGCGATCCGGCGACGCGCTTCGTCGGCAGCTTCATCGGGTCGCCACCTATGAATTTCCTTCCCGCCGAGCGGCAGGCTGGAGGTGTAGCCGTCGTCGGCCGGACCTTCCCAGCGGTCGCAGGGCAGGGGGCGCTCGAATTCGGCATTCGCCCCGAGGACGTCGTGCGCGCCGCTGAGGGCTTGCGGGGCAAGGTTCGCGTCGTCGAGCCACTCGGGCCCCACCAACTCGTCACCCTCGATATCGACGGACATTTGTTCCGCGCGGTGATCGAAAACGACCACAAGATCGCCCCAGGCGAGACCCTCGTGCTCGCGCCGAGAGCCGACCGCATCCGCTGGTTCGACCGCGCCTCGGGCGCCGCTATTCATTGATACAGGAGCCGTCTATGTCGACATACGATTACAACGCCGCCTTTGAGCGCGCCGCCCGCATTCTGGCCGACAACGACCAGGGCAGCTACACGGTGCCCACGAAAGGTCTCTATCCCTTCCAATGGAACTGGGATTCTTGCCTGACCGCTCTCGGGCAGCGCCATTTCGACGAAAAGCGCGCCTTCACCGAGATCGAGACGCTTCTCGCCCATCAATGGCCGGATGGCATGGTGCCCCACATCGTCTTCCACAAGAACGACGACGGCTATTTTCCAGGCCCCGGCGTGTGGAATACAGGCCGACCGACGCCGACCTCCGGCATTACGCAACCTCCCGTTCTGGGCCTCGTGCTGCGCCGCCTTTATGAAGAAGCGCGCGACAAGAATCTCGCGGCCGAGCGTATTCGGCCTCTGCTCGCGAAGGCCGCGAAATGGCATCGCTGGTTCTACGACATGCGCGACCCGAAGGGCACGGGCCTGATCGCGATCCTGCATCCGTGGGAATCGGGCCGTGACAATAGCGTGGATTGGGACGAAGCCCTGGCACGGGTTCCGACGGACGGCGTCGAACCCTATCAGCGTCGCGATACGCAGCATGTGAACGCCGGACAGCGCCCGCATAAGTCAGAATACGACCGCTATCTCTGGCTCGTGCAGTGCTTCCGTGGGTTGGGCTGGGACAATTCGAAACTGCACGACGCGTCACCCTTCCAGGTCGTCGATCCCGGCTTCAACGCGATCCTTATGCGCTCCGACGAAGACGTGGCGCATCTGGCCGAGGTGCTCGGCGTCGATGGTATCGCGGAAGATGCACGCTGGCGTGTCGCCAAGGCCCGCGCGGCCTTCGAGATGCTGTGGAGCGAGAAACACGGGCAATATGTGTGCTTCGACCGGGTGGCGAACAAACTCGTCGACAGCCCCTCCATCGGCGGCTTCCTGCCGCTCGTCGCGAGCGTCGGAACGCCGGAGCGGCAGCGCCAGCTTCGCGATCGCATCCGCGCTCAGCGCAGGCAGCTCGCCTATGGCATCGCAAGCCACGATCCGGCGGATACGCGCTTCGAGGCGAAGCGCTATTGGCGTGGTCCGATCTGGATCATCGTCAACTATCTCATTGCCGATGGCCTGAAGCGCTGCGGGCTGGACGATGCGGCGGCCGAGGTGATCTCCGACAGTCTGGCGCTGATCGAGAAGAGCGGCTTCGCCGAGTACTATGATCCACAGACGGGCGAGGGGCTTGGCGGCGGCAGCTTTACCTGGACAGCAGCCATGGTGGCGGAACTTGTGGCGAGCCGACGCGCCGCCTGAGCCCGAGCCTCGTCAGACGGTCACCGCAATTCGGCGGTCCGGGAGAGGAAGATGTCGCGCCTTTCGATTAGGCACGTGCGAGAAGCACTTCGTCCCGTCAACAAATTTTGCGATGTTCTATCAAGGGTTTGTGGCGGAGGGGGTGTCCGCCTAGTTGCGGTTCGTTTCTGTTCGCTACTGTTCTGAATCCCCAAGAAATTCAGCTGCTTTGGCGATCAAGGCTGTCCGAAGTTGTTCGTTTTGTCCTATACAATCCGGCATGATTTGTGGGCTGGATTGTGGGGCAAGAGTTGAAGCGGGCAGGGCGGCACCCAGACAAAGCTCTTTCTGCGCTTCGTGTTCGGCAGCTTAGTAAACCGGGCCGGTACGCAGATGGCAACGGACTTTATCTTGTCGTTGAGCCATCTGGGGCCAAGCGCTGGATCCTCCGCACGGTCGTTCGGGGTAAAAGGCGGGATATCGGCCTTGGAGGGCTTGCACTGGTCTCCCTCGCCGAAGCGCGCGAAAAGGCCTTGGCCTACCGCAAAATGGCCCGCGAGGGCGGCGATCCCCTAGCCGAGCGCAGAGCGCAGGCACGCATCCCGACGTTCGTCGAGGCGGCCGAGCTTGTCTATGCCGAGCACAAGGCCAGCTGGAAGAACGCCAAGCACGCGGCGCAGTGGATCACCACTCTGAAGCAATATGCCTTCCCCGAGCTCGGCTCGCGCCGCGTTGACCAGATCGATACGCCCGATGTCCTTCGCGCCCTGGGGCCGATCTGGCTGACGAAGCCCGAGACTGCGCGCCGGGTCCGGCAACGGATTGGGACTGTCCTTGATTGGGCCAAGGCTGCAGGGTACCGCAACGGCGAGAACCCGATCGATGGCGTCACCAAAGGGCTCCCAAAGCAAAACGGGCGGGATGATCACCATGCGGCGCTGCCCTACAACGAGGCGCCGAACTTCGTGGCCGAGCTGCGCGCCAGCGCGGTGAGCGAGACGGTTCGCCTAGCTTTTGAGTTCCTGATCCTGACGGCCTGCCGGACCGCGGAGGTGCTTGGTGCGACCTGGTCAGAGGTGGACATCGCCCAGCGGATCTGGACGGTTCCGGCAGACCGGATGAAGGCCGGCCGGGCACATCGGGTGCCCCTGTCGGACCGCAGCATCGAGATCCTGAAGCGCGCGCGGCAACTGTCACAAGAAAGCGAGTACGTTTTCCCCGGTAGGTCTGGTGCGAAGCCGCTATCGAACATGGTGTTCCTGATGACCTTGCGGCGCATGCAACTGCCAATCACAGCCCACGGTTTCCGATCTTCGTTCCGAGACTGGGCGGCCGAGCAGACGAATGTTCCGCGTGAGGTCTGCGAGATGGCTCTCGCGCACGTGGTTTCGAACAAGGTGGAGGCTGCATATCGCCGCGGTGATTTGTTCGAGCTCCGTCGTGAACTCATGCGGCTCTGGGCCACCTTCATTGAGCAAGACGCGGGAGCAAGCGAATGAAACCACCGCCACCAGCCCGGTTCGGCCGGCCGCGCTCCCACATCGAAATGGAAGCCCTTGATGGTGATCGGCTCTTCACAGACGCCGATACCGAACTGGAGCGAGATTTCTGGCTCAAGAAGCCACGATGGACGCTTGAGCAGGCTATTGCGATCTCCTTCGGACGCGATCCGCGCTACGTAAACTGGACCACGGTCGAGCCCTATGCGAGTTCGTCCAATCATGCATACGAATACTACAAGCGGCGTTTGATCGTTCTCGATACCCATGCCGAAGGGTATTTGCCCGACCCGATCCCCTCGGCCGAATTCATCCGTTGGACGTTACGGATTAACCTGCATTGCGATGTAGGCGAATACGAGCTTTATGGCCATGCGCCTCCCAGCTGGCCGCCTTCGGTGCCGATGCAGTCAACCCCCACGGCCCGTCCTGATGCGTTGCAGACAGATCCCAAGCTCACGGACCTCTTGAGGCAGACCCAGGCTGAATGTGCGCGGCTTGAGGCACGCGTTCAGCAGCTCGAGCAGGAACTTGAACTTGCCGAAGAGCAACGGGTGATGAAGGCACCTGAAAGGTCCGCCCTGACGATGTTGGTCTACGCGATGGCTCGGGGCCTTTATGGCTACGACCCTTCCAGACTCAAGGGCGACGCGACAAGCAAGATCCTGAGAGCTCTCGATCGCTTCGACCTATCTCTGGATGAAAAGACCATCCGCAAATATCTGAGGCAGGCTCACAACGAGGTTCAGAAACTTAAGCCACGGGAAAATCAGGACTAAATCGGTCCGATTTCCCGTTTGGCCCCAGCATTTCCCGTTTTCCTGATCCGGTTCCCGCACAGCCGGATTGGGCCAGAATAGAACAGCTCCGACCTCGAACGGACGGAGCAAACATGATCGAGAACGATGGCCTGCCAAAAACTGGGTTTGTGCGCATTCGCCAAATCATCAAGCCTTTAGGCCCGATCCCCGTCGGCAAGACCACGTGGTGGGCTGGCGTAAGGTCCGGCCGCTTTCCTCAACCCATCAAAATCGGCCCCCTCACAACCGCATGGCGGGTCGCGGACATACGCGAACTAATCAAGAGGCTCGGAAAAACGGGTTCTTGACGCGCGACGGGATGGCGTCCGCCGAACTTGCCCTGCCGTTGGGGCCAAGGAGATCGGGCGCGTGAATGTGGCCGCAAACGGCACCAAACCTGCTGTCTGTTTGGATCAATACCGTGGTTAATTATCCAAGTGACCTCGAGCCGCTAGAGCTCGGACCGAACTACACCAACGAGCGAATGGCCTGGCACGAGTTGGTCTTGCGCGACCCTCTTTTGAAGCCCTCGGAGAAGGTGATTGCCGGATTGATTATGCACATGATCCGCCGCGAACTGGGATATGCGTACCCCGCGATTGAGACAATGGCGGAGGAGGGCCAACTCTCTCGGAGCACCGTGAAGAGAGCTCTCGATCAGCTTCGCGGCCTTGGTTGGATCTGTACCGAGGAGGTTGGGAGAAACAAGTCGTTACGCTACTACTTATCCCACTCCGGCAATCGCCGTGCCCTGATCGAGGAGGCACGACGAGTGCGCCGGATCGAACGCAAAGTTCGGCGTGAGGAGCGAGGACCGCGACTAGCATCCGCAAACCTCGTAGGTCCACCTGTGACCCTGTTGAAGGCTCACGGGCGAACCTTCGCTAGGGTCATCCGAGACCCTGCCGGAGGGGCCATCAGCGAGCCCCAAACCCAGCTACAGATCCCAGCTAACGTATCCCGGTTGAGATCTAACCCATTGGAAAGGGCTGCCGGGAATCCAGCTGTTGATGTGTCCGGACATGCTATCGCCGTCGAGGCAGGCCTGCCGGAAGAGGAGATCTTCTTTCAACTCAACCGCCATCTTGAAGGATGGTGGCAGGTGCCAACGGAAAAGAAGCACGCTGCTGCCTGCCAAGTGGCCGCTCGAGGCCTCACGCGTGAGGAGGCGAGCGAACTGGCTGAAGCTCTCGGCTGTCAACTGCGCGGCCGGTCCTTCTAAAAGGTGCGTCGGATCCCCTACAAACATCCTGCAGGCGCTCCAAGTAGGGCGTGATGGGAGCGGGCCTTCCCAGGCCGCGGACGTCACGACCGGTCCCTCCGGCCGTACAGCATCAACATGTCAGATTATGTCAGTGCTGGGCTTCGTAGGTTTGCGGCACACTGAACTTGTGCCTGTCCTCATCTATCGAGTTGGCGGAGTTCATGGTTCCTGCTTTCAGAAGCCACGCCGAATCGACTGCAAGTGCCTTTGGAGCTCCCTGCAGCACAATTTCAGCGCGATAAGGGGACAGTTAGGGGACAACTGCACAGCACCCGCTACCGGTACGCTCCGGACGTTTACTGAAGGTCCGGCCTTGTACGGTGAGCAGACCTTTGCATGGCAGCGCCTAGGGCCGAGTTTGACCCAAAGGAGACATTCAGAGCACCGGCGTAAACCCATTATGCCGTTGCTGATGCATGCAGCTCGGTTAGAAGCGATCACGGTCCACAGGCGAAGCTTCGGCATGGGGATTGCAGGATGTAGCCGGTGTCGCCGGACCACACTGAGAGGCACCGCACAATTGGAGCCTAGCAATCGGGCCGGCTGATAGCTATACCCGCGGTGTCAGGTTCGCCTGACTATGATCTAGAGGCAGAGTGGAATAGGCGTTTATCGCTCCGTCTGGAGTTGCCAGTGTCACAGAGGTTCGACGGGCACGAATGGGGCTCATGAAAAGAACTGACTGAGGGGTTCAACATGGCCTGCCCCGAATGGGTGATCCGACTGTGATCTTCATTCAGGGTTGACCTGGCACGCAAGCTGGGCCTGAACACTTAGTTCGCGAGGTGACTCAGGCGCTGTGAGAGTGCATCTGCCGAAGCGCTGAGTAAATTGAGAAGCTCGTCGCGTCGGTGCGCATCGGTGTTGGCCGGTACCATGAAACAGATGGTCGCCGCCGGATTTGCATGTTGGTCGCGAATAGCCGCAGCAAGGCACATGGTGTAGGGATCGGAAAGGCCCGAGGTCACCGTGCGATACTGCTTGCACGCATCCCGCACGTCCTTGATGAAGTCCTTGAACTTGATTTCGCGTCCGTCGGGCAACCAGAAGTCCTCTGGCGGGATCAACTCCTTGATCTCGTCATCAGTCATGCCGCCAAGAAGAAGTCGCCCTGATGCAGTCCAGGGAATCGGAACGAGTACACCCGTCTCGGAGCTAATGCGAAACAGGCTTGAACCTGGGTGCATGAAGGCAACAGTGTACTTGTTGGCGACCAGCATGCAGAGCTGAGTTGTCTCGCCCGTTGCTCGGGATAAGCGAATAGCCTCATCACGACCGAGGCGTACCAGAGGTTGGGACTCCAGATAGGCGTCCGCATAAAAATAGACCGAGCGACCGAAATAGACGCTGTTATCTTGATCGGTCTCGAGAATACCGGCTTCGACGAAGCGTCCGACGATCTCGTAGACGGATGAGCGCGGCGCTCCGAGCGCACGGGCCATGTCACCGATGCTAACCGGCCTGCGGCGCGCTTTCAGAAATTCGAGAATGGCGACGGCACGATCAATTCCGCGCATGCGTGCGTTCGGCTCGTTACTCATTCGTCTCACCTTTCGGACATCGCATCCGCTGAACTGCACCTGAAGCCTATTGCCTAAGGGCAAGAGGTGTGTCTACATTGTTTTATATACCGACAGCGTGTCCAGTATATCGGACAAAACTTCAAGCGGATTTCACAGCTTCTTGCTTCCTGCCCGGAGGTTTTGCGCCGTGTCCCATTTGCCGTCCAATCGCACCGCCGAGAGGCGAGGACTACAGCGCTTCGGGATCGGTGCGCGGATGAGCCAGGCCGTCCTGGTGAACGGATGCGTCCACGTGGCCGGCCAGATCGCGGATACCCGCAAGGGATCGATCGCGGTTCAGACCGCGGAAGTGCTCGCGAAGATCGAGGCGTTGATCGGACAGGCGGGCGCCACCAAAGCGGATCTCGTGGCGATCAACGTCTTTCTACCGCACATCACTGATTTCGATGCGATGAACGCTGTCTACGACTGTTGGATCGACCCGGCTCATCCGCCTGCGCGCGCCTGCGTGGAGGCCAGGTTGGCCGATCCAGACCTGAGGGTCGAGATGACCGCAATCGCTGTTGTGACATGATCGCGTAGACACAGCATCAGGCGGGAACCGACAACCCGAGAGGAGATGGACGAGGATGGCGTCGACGGTGCGGACGGTATTCAAAACGTCTGGACGCAGCTTCAGGAGGCGCCATCTCAACGTGCTCCTGCTCGGTGGCGGATCGCTTTTCATTGTGATCCTCGCCACGCTCATCCTCCTGCCATCGTTCCTGCCGCTCAATCCGAATGCTTTAGACTACGCGGAGATCCTAACCGGACCCTCTGAAGCCCACCGCCTGGGCACCGATGCATTGGGGCGCGACCTCCTGGCACGAGTCGTCTATGGCGGGCACAATAGCCTCCTCATTGGCGTTTCGGTGATGGCCGTCACCGCCGTCGCGGGAACGGTGATCGGCCTATGCGCTGGAACCACGCCATGGCTCGACGGGCCGCTCATGCGGATCATGGACGTCATGATGGCATTCCCCGCGCTTCTTCTCGCGCTCGCGATTCTGGCGGCCCTCGGAAATACGGCGTTCAATGTCGTCCTTGCCTTGTCTCTCGTCTACATTCCGCGTACGGCGCGCATTGTCCGGGGCGAGGCATTGGTGCTGAGCAAGATGCCTTATGTGGAAGCTGCCGAGGCACTCGGAGCGTCGCGTTTGCGCATTTTGCTCCTGCATATTCTGCCTGGCGCCATTCCGGCTCTTGTCGTGCAAGAAACCTTCCTCTTTGCCTACGCCATTCTGGGCGAGGCGGGATTGAGTTTTGTCGGGTTGGGACTGCAACCGCCCAATCCGAGTTGGGGTAATATTCTGGGAGAAGCGCGAGCGAGCTTTCAGCAAGCGTCCTGGCTCGTGATCTATCCCGGCATGGCACTTGCCCTGACCGTGCTGTCCCTGAATCTCCTCGGAGACGGTCTCGGTCAATTTATCGATCCGAAGAGAAGGGCGCGATAGGCATGGGCTGCACCGTTCCCGTTCTTCTGACACGCATCATCGCCCGCCGAACGAAGGCGCGGAGCGGTGCGCCAATTGGATCAACGTCGGCGGTGCCCGTCTGGGCTCGCACCGTAATGAACGGCAAGCAGAGGGAGGCCGCGTCATGACATATAACGGAACGGTTTGGCTCCAGGGTGTGACGTCGGGCGAGAAACACGAGATCGGTCCACTGTTCTTTGATCCTGTTGACGGTGGGCAGCTCAGCGTGACGTTCGATTTGCAGGCCGTAGCGGAGCGGTTCGCAGACGAATGGAAGTCTGTCGGATCCATGTGGGACCGCTTTGGAGCTGTCCTTGCGCCGTTGGACCGGTCTCATGTCATTAGTCTGGGGGAGGGAAGTACACCCCTGGTGCGCAGCGAGCGGATCGCGAAGCGGTTGGGTCTGAAAAACCTCTTTTTCAAGCTGGAATCCTGTAATCCGACCGGGTCGTTCAAGGATCGGCAGATTTCGGTGGCGCTGAGCATGGGCCGTTCCTGGGGACGCACACGTTATGCGACAGTGTCGTCAGGCAATGTGGGCAATGCTCTTTCCGCCTATTGCGCAAAGGCGGGGTATGAAGCGTTCGTCTGGGTGTCGGACGACACTGCAGAATCGAAGCGCCAGCAGATCAGCGTCTATGGCGGACAGCTCTTTCTCGTACCTGCACCGGGTGAGGGTCGAGTCCGCGATCATTGGAACTTGTTCAGAGATCTCCAGGGGTTCTGCCTTGCCCGCAATATCGTGCCGATGATTTCGGCGCGACCGGTCAATCCGTTCATGGTTGAGGGGACCAAGACAATTGCGTTCGAAATCGCTGCGGAACTTAATCGTGTACCGGATGAGGTGTTCTGCTGCGTCGGCGGCGGCGGTTTGCTCGGCGGCATGCACAAGGGGTTCTCCGAGCTAGTCGGCCTTGGCCAATCGACGCATATGCCGCGAATTCACGGCGGACAACGCACTGACCGGAACTATGCGCCCATCGATAAAGTGACCCACCGACTTTATGTCGAAGGTGACTATTATCTACCGCTCGACGGGGAATGGGCCTGGAGCGCGATCCAGGACACGGGGGGCACCCTGCTGCCGGTCAGCAGCGACGAAATAGCCGAGGCGCAAGCCTGGCTCGCCAATCTGGAAGGCATTTTCGCCGAACCGCAGGGCGCCTATGCCACCGCCGCGCTCATACGCGCTGCGCGCAACGGCGAGGTCGATTCCGACGCGACGGTCACCTGCATCGTAACCGGCATCGGGCTCAAGGATATGACCGCTACAAAGCGCTTCGCCGAGTTCGAACCGCAGCGTGCGGCCATCACGGTGACGGGACTGGCTGATTCCTCACTCTGATCGGTTGCCTGTCCAAAACGAAGAACGGTCTTCTCCCTAATCCCAGAGGTGTACGACAATGACCATTCTAAAATCGACAACGCTCAGTTCCGTTATGATTTTGGCTTGTGCCGGGGCAGCATTTTCCGCCACCTGTGAAACGAAGGGCGGGAAGATCCAGGCCGCGATGACGGCGAATGCCTCTACGATGGACCCCATTCTCTCGACCACGAATGCGAGCCGTCAGATTGCGATCCATCTGTTCGAGTCCCTCGTCTCTCTCGATCAGAACTACAAGGTCATCCCTCAACTCGCGCAAGACTGGAAGCGTAGCGACGATGGCCTGACTTACATCTTTACTCTTCGAGATGGCGTGCAATTCCACAATGGAAAGGCACTCACGTCGGCCGACGTGGTGGCTTCTCTTAAGCGCTTCCTCAAGATATCCCCTGGCGCGAACCGTTTCCGCGCGGTCACCGACGTTGTGGCGGTTGACCCCAAGACGGTCAAAATCACGCTTTCCCAAGATTTTCCGCTCGTCACCAATCTGGCGATGCCGTCACCTGTGGTCGCCATTATTCCCGCTGAGATCGCAGAGAAGTATGGCGACAAGGAAGTCCGTGGCACTGACGTGATCGGCACGGGTCCGTTCCGGCTTGTCGATTGGCGACCGGACGTGGGCATCAAGATGGCGAAGTTTGAGAACTATGTCACTGATCAGCGCTTCGATGGCCCGACCGGTTTCGGAGGCGCCCGGACTGTGTGCGTAGACGAAGTAAACTTTCTGCCGATTTCGGAGGATGCCAGCCGCGTCGCCGGGTTACAGACGGGTGAACTCGATTTCGCGGAAGCAGTGCCTATCACTGCGGTGCCGCAGCTCGAAACCATCAAGACCATCAAGGTAGAGATCGTCAAACCACGCTGGGCCATAGTGCTGGAACTTGGGCACAAGAATCCGTTGATGGCGAGCTTGCCGTTCCGCAAGGCGCTGCTTTCAGCAATCAATGCCGAACAGGTCATGCGGGCCGCTGCGTTCGGGCGCCCCGACTATTTCCGGGTTCAACCGAGCATCTTCTTCCCTGAGCAGACGCAATGGCACTCCGAGGCTGGTTCGGAAGTCTACAACAAGCCGGACCTGAACAAGGTCAAGGCCTATCTCGCGGAGGCCGGCTATAAGAACGAGCCTGTCGTTTTCCTTACGAACCAGAACTACGCATGGATGTACAAGGCATCACAGGCAATAGCCGCGCAGTGGCAGCAGGCGGGGATCAACGTAAAGCTCGAACTGATGGACTGGCCGTCTCAGATAAAACGGGCGCAGACGAACAACGATTGGGCAATCAATCAAACCGGTTGGTCGCCGCGCTTTGATCCCTTCCAGCTCACCGATGGATTGCATTGCAAGGCAGTCTCGTCCTTCGGCTACTGCAACGAGAAAATGGAGCAGCTCCTCAAGACGATCAACTCGGGAGCGTCCGATGCAGAACGGCAGGCCGCTTGGACCGCAGCACAGAAGCTGACCTGGGATGATGTCGCGGTTTTGCGTATCGGAGATTACTTCGAGCCTGAGGCGACGCGCACGGCGCTAGGCGGTTACCAGCCATTCTATGTGACACCGCGTTTCTGGAACGTCACCAAGAAGGGCAACTGACGAGGTCTGTGCCATGATGAATCTGGTCTTGCGCAGGCTTGTTCTGTTCATCCCCATGTGGATCGCCGTCAGCGTGCTGTCCTTCGTGATCGTGCACGCGACGCCAGGGGATCCGGCTGCAAGCTTTGTGGGCCAGGACGCGGGTGCCGCGAGTCTTGACGTTGCTCATCGGCGTCTCGGTCTCGACCGCCCATACATGGAACAACTTTATCATTGGGTCGCCGGCTCCCTCACCGGCGACCTCGGTCAGTCCTATTTCCTCGGACGGAGCGTCGCAACGGCCATTCTTGAGCGCCTGCCGGTGACCTTTAGTTTGGGTATGCTCGCGCTTCTCGTGGGAGCCGTCGTCGGCATTCCTCTCGGCACTGTCGCGGCGCTGTCGCCGAACTCATGGAAGGACGCATCGACTATCGGCGTCTCTCTGACCTTTCTCAGCGTTCCGGAATTCGTCGTCGGAATGCTGCTCATCTACGTCCTCGGTGTCGAGTTGCGTTGGTTTCCGATCGGGCGCTACGCGCCTTTGAGTGACGGTGTCGGCTTGTGGCTTCATCATCTGGCGCTTCCAGCTCTCGCGCTAGGCCTCTCGCAATCGGCCTTGATCGCGCGCATGACGCGAGCGAGTTTGTTGCAAGTGCTCGGTGCGGACTATATCCGCACCGCCCGGGCCAAGGGCTTGCCGGAAAAGATCGTGATCGGTCGTCATGCTTTCCGCAATGCCATCATAACCATTGTCACAGTCATCGGCCTGTCGTTGGCGCTCCTTCTCAGCGGCGCCTTCATTACGGAAGCGTTATTCCAGTTGCCCGGCATCGGAAGCCTCGGGGTCTCGGCCGTTCTGCGCCGCGACTATCCGGTGATCCAGGGGCTCCTTCTCGTCTCGTCATCCTTCATTCTCATCGTCAACATCCTCGTGGACATTGTCTACGGACTCCTGAATCCGACCATCAGCGACCGCTGAACGGGCGGCAGGAGGCACATGAAAGAGGATCCGGCCGTGTCACAACCCGCGAGATACTGGATTCGTTCACCAACGATCTGGTGCGAAGAGCGAGGCCGCTTCGAGCCCGGCCTCATCCTCATCGGAGACGGCCAGATCCGGGCTATCGAACCAATCGCGACTGCCGTGCCGGCGGTAGATGCGGTGATTGATCTGTCAGGATCGTGGGTCCTGCCGGGCCTCATCAACACCCACGTCCATCTGGAATTCAGCGCGTCCAGTCAGCCACTGGCGGATTTCGAGGCCGAGACAGCGGAAGAACGGCTCTTGCGGGCAGCCGGAAATGCCCATCGCCTCCTGACCAGCGGCGTCACGACAGCCCGTGACTGCGGCTCGAGCTGGATCATGCTGGCGCTGGCCCGGCGACCGGATCTCAGCCCGGTGATGCTACCACGCTTGCTGTGCTCCGGGCCGCCGATCACGGTGCCGAAGGGGCATCTGCACTTCATGCATGGAGTGGTGCACGATCACGACGAAATCCGCGCGCATATCGACCGGCTGGAGGCAGAGGGCGGACGGAGCGTGAAGGTCATGGCGAGCGGCGGGCAAATGACGCCTGGCTCACTCCCGGAGGAAACAGTCTTCACGCAAGAGTCATTAAACCTGATCGCAGACGAGGCTCGTCGCAGGGGGCTTCCTAGCGTTTCTCACGTCCTGGCGACAGAGAGCATTCGCCGCTCCGCAATCGCCCGTTTTGACAGTCTTGAGCATTGCGCATTCTTTGAACGCGACGGGCAGGGTGTGATTGTCCGGATCTTCGATCCGGAGGTTGCTTCCGTGGTCCGGGATAGTGGCTCGGCGATGATGGCTAACCTGTCGACCGCGACGCGCTATCTCGATGGTCTGCGCGAGAGTGCGAACCGGACATCTGCGGAGTCCCATTCGCTTCGTCAGTTCGATATCATGGTCGAGAATTTCGGCAAGATGGTCGAACTCGGCATTCCGATGGTTTGCGGCAACGATGCCGGCGTGCGCGACACGCCATTCGAGGATACCTGGCTAGAGTTCGCCTGGCTCGTCAAAGGAGGCTTGCCGGCCGCCGACGCGATCCGAGCTGCGACCTCAGGAGCTGCGAAAGCCCTACTCATCGATGATAGCGTCGGCCGCATCGCGCGAGGCTACAGCGCGGATATCATTGCGGTCGCATCGGATCCTCTCGTCGACCCGATGGCGTTTCGGCATACGACCTTCGTGATGCGAGCCGGTGAAGTCATTCGACCATCCCCGTAACGATCCTTTCCGATGAGGCACCGATGAGCACACCTGTCATCGCGGTCAGCAATCTGAACACATCGTTTTGGATTGAGGGCAAATGGAGCCCCATCGTCCACGACATGACGTTCTCGATTGCGCCGAAGGAGACGCTGGCGATCGTCGGCGAGTCCGGATCGGGTAAGAGTGTGACTGCGCTGTCGATAATGCGGCTTCTTGGAGGGGAATTGGCTCGCGTCCAGGGGCAGGTCCTGTTGGGTGGACGCGACCTTCTCGGCCTGAGCCAGACGGAGATGCAGCAAGTTCGCGGCAACCAGATCGGGATGATTTTCCAGGAGCCGATGACCAGTCTCAACCCGGTTCTGACCATCGGATTTCAGATCGCCGAGGTGCTCATGCAGCATCGCGGCCTGTCCGCGGGCGCAGCAGAGGCGGAAGTAGTAAGGCTGCTGGACAAGGTACGCATTCCCATGGCCAGAGCACGCTTTCATGATTGCCCGCACCGATTTTCCGGCGGGATGCGTCAGCGCGTCATGATCGCGATGGCGCTTGCATGCAGGCCCAAGCTGCTGATCGCCGACGAGCCGACCACCGCACTTGATGTGACCATTCAGGCGCAGATTCTCGATCTCATTAAACAGCTGCAGGAGGAGGAAGGCATGTCCGTCCTCTTCATCACGCATGACATGGGCGTCGTTGCAGAAATCGCTGACAGGACCATTGTGATGTCCCAGGGGAGGGCTGTCGAAACCGGAGCGACGTCTGACGTGTTCGCCGGCCCGCAACATCCCTACACGCGCACGCTCCTGGCGGCAGTTCCGAAACTCGGCGCCCTGGGCGCAGGCCGCGGACCAAGGCGGTTTGCCGCTGTCAACCCCGAAACAGGGGAGACGAACGATGCCCAAGAAATGCCCAATACGGTCGCGCCGACGACGGTGCTCGAAGTAAAGAACCTCGTCGCGCGCTTCGATATCAGAAGCGGGTTTTTTAGAAGGATTACCAGTCGCGTTCACGCGGTTGAGGACGTCTCTTTCGCGCTCAAGGCAGGCGAGACCCTCGCACTTGTCGGAGAGTCCGGATGCGGCAAATCCACGACCGGGCGCTCAATCCTGCGTTTGATCGAGCCTGAGAGCGGATCGATCAAGATCGCCGGGCGAGAAATCCTGTCTGAGCCTAGGGGCCGGCTGCAAAGCATGCGCCGTCACGCGCAGATGATCTTCCAGGACCCCTTCGCGAGTCTCAACCCCCGCATGACCGTGGGAACCGCCATCGCCGAACCCTTGCATATTCACAACCAAGCGGCGCGGGCAAAGGAAAAGGTTGCTGATCTGTTGAGCCGGGTCGGGCTCAGCCCCGATATGTCACGCCGATTCCCCCACGAATTTTCGGGTGGGCAACGCCAGCGCATTTGCATCGCGCGGGCGCTTGCCCTTGAGCCGCAGTTGATTATCGCCGACGAGTCTGTCTCCGCACTCGATGTCTCGATCAAGGCGCAAGTGATCAATCTCATGTTGGATCTGCAAGCCAGCATGAAGTTAGCCTACCTGTTCATTTCCCACGATATGGCCGTTGTCGAGCGGGTGAGCCACCGTGTGGCGGTCATGTATCTGGGAGAGATCGTCGAGATCGGCCCGCGCGCTGCCGTATTTCAGAATCCACAACATGCCTACACGAAGAGATTACTTGCTGCCGTCCCCGTGCCAGATCCCTCGCGGCGAGGCGAACGACGCATGGGCGCCGTGGAAGAGATCAAGAGCCCGATACGGGCGATGGACTATGTGGCACCGAAGCGACAGTATCGCGTGGTATCGCCAGGCCACTTCGTACAGATCTGAGATGCGTCGCCCCTGCCATACCCGGTCATCGCCAGTATTGCGCCCCTGTTTTAAGGGTGAGACTCCCGCGCATCCGAGCCGAGCAGCCATTTCATCAGTTTTCCGTGTCTCCCAATCAACGCCAGTGAAGTAGTCGATCCCCGTCGATCCTGATTGCTCCACCGCGACAGTCATTCGTCCTCCGTCACGAAACAGTCGCCGCCATTAGGGGCCATGCCTAAGGTCCCGGGAAATCTCTCGGTGTCGGGTGACGCCTCCCGGACCGGAACAGGCCTGCCTGCATCTTGAGGTCAAACCTTTGGCTGGTCTCACTACGCAAAGATAAGTCTCCCGCGGTCGGTGCGGCGGACTTCGGCTCGATTTGAGGCGCCGTTAGGTAGCATATGACCAGCCTTTGTGAGCGTCTTCACGACAGATGTGGGCGAGGCAAAGCTTCCCTCAGAGGCATCCTCTAAGCCATTGATATGGCGTATCTGCTTGCGCATCCGTCCAAAACGTTATCGCCGCAACAAGGGGCGAAATCCTGCCGCAAATCAGAGCTGGTGAGTGAGCGTTCGATCTGGAGCACCGTCCGAATAGCAACAAAGAGCGGACATTCAGACGCTCACGCTCTTCGTCTCAGTTTGACCCAAAGGCGACCTTCCTGAGGCGGTGACCGAATAGCGGCTTTGCGCCTTCATTCCAGTCGTTTAGACTTCGAGTCGAAATACCCAAAAGCTGCCGTTCGCATCCAGCGGTGGACCTTCGTAACTTGGGTGGGTAGCGGGATCGACAACTACTTGCCTGCCGAGTGAAGGCTCGATCCGACGCGCGAATTTCGTTACGGCTGGCACTTGCGCATGGGTAAAGGCACAGACTTCCTCCGTCTAATCGCTACGATTGCTGATGGCGTCGTCTACTCCGATCAGGCCAAAAAGCTGGACGCGGCCTCAACGGAAAGGCCACTCCTCAAACGACGAAGCCAGCTCCGGATCAAGTAAGGCGCACTTCCCGCGCCGGGATGATCGAAATCGACGTTCGCGCCTAGTCTGCCGGCTTCTGGGCCCGCGCCCTCACGTATTCTTTATACCCTTCGATAGCGACTGCCTTGGTCAAAGGGTCTGCCTGGGGGTCCATCATGACGCCGATCAGCCCGTCCACCAGAGGGTTGGGCGGAGCCACTTCGACGCCAGCCTTGGCGACCCCAAAGCGCCACAGCTTGCACATGCCAACGAGCTCGCCACCCTTGGGTGACAGAGGCTTTACGGCATCGCCATACCACCGGATATGATCATCGTAGTCGTCAAAGTGCGGATGGACGATGATGTAGTGCTGTGACTGATCAGGAAATGACTTCCGGTTGGGATCGACGCGGATTTCATCTTCGCCCTTCGCGATGTTGCAGTCCTTGCATGACGCCGCCAGATTGCGCGGCTCAAACATGAAGCGCGGCGCGAGACTCTTGGCGATGATGTGCTCGCCATCCCAGACCGCCTTGTTGTTAGTCGGATACTCGCGGTTGCAATAGCAGCACCGACGGTTCTGTTCCGCGATGTAGTGGTCCTTGATCTCCGCACGAACCGGGTCGATGACGGGATCGTTCCAGTAGTTGTGGTCCTTCTGCGCAGGCTCGCGTGCGTTGAAAGTATCGACCACAGCCTGGCACGCGGCGCCATATTGAACGGGAGTCATGACTGCGCCTCAGTCCCTGCGTCCCGCGCAGCGTCTTCAACGTTTTTGATCAGCTCGGCTGCCGGATCACTCGGCTCCAGCTCGGTCGCGAATTTGCGCAGGTCTGCAAGCGCTTCCCCAAACGCCTTCGAATTCACATCCCCATTTGCGATCATGCGCAGCGCAGTGACGATCCGGTCCCGGACGTGGAGATTGTTTGGCGTCGGCGCACCGAACACTTCGGCGAGGAGATAGTCTGCCGACTGTCCCTGCAGTTCCTTGGTGGATGGCAGCTTTTCCTGGTCGAGCGAGATGACTTCGGCGTGCACAGGCAGCTCGGAGATCACCATGGGCGAGTGCGTGGCCACCACGAAATGACAGCCATGGTACCGGGCGAAAGTGCGCAGCAGCAGATCGATGTACTTCACCTGCCACTCAGGATGCAGGCTGAGTTCTGGCTCGTCGATGAGCACCAGACTGCCGTTCTCGATGACCGAGGTGAGCGCGATCAGCGCAGAGACCATGCTCAGCTGACCGGAGCTTGCCTGAAGCAGGTCTGTCGGGCCGCCATCCTTGAGCTCAACACCAACGCCAGACACACTCAGGAAACCTGCGCGGCGCAGCGGCTGCAGGTCAAGAAACAGCGGGTCCTGAAATCCGGATTCTAGGTCTGCGCGCGTTTCGATCCGGTTACGGACAACCTTGTCGAGGGCAAGGTTTGCCAGCCCTCGAAGGGTGGATGACGGAATTTCGCTTCGAACGATGTCTTCGAGCAGACGCCTCTGCGTATAGGATGCCGTGTCGGCGGTGTAAGGATCGAGCCCGCCCGCGATCTCGCGGAGTAACGACCTTTCCCTGAAGCGGTAGATGACGTTGATCATCGGTCGCATGCCGAGGAATTCGAACACAGCGCCGATGTTGCTCAGCCGGAGGGCACTGTTGTCTGTTGTATCGAACAGGCTGCTTAAGGAGCGGAACAGGAGCGTCCGGATCGATGCCTTCCCGAAATTGTCCCGCAGTCCGAGGTAGTGATACATCGATGATGCGGCATCGACCTGCACCACCGATCGGGGGATGGTTCGGGGCAGCGGGAACTTGTCGAACGGGCTGATGGTCAGCGCGACGATGCGTTTGGGCAGAGGAAGGTCTTCAGGAGCAACTTCGCGATCGTTGACCTGGATGCTGATCGAACGATGCCCCCTCTGCATGATCGTGCAGTGATAGCCATCCACGCGATAGACCAGCAGGTCCAGTGGCAGGCCGCCCTTGATCTCTTTTCGCGTGCCCTGCTGCAGTTCCTCAAGGCGCAGGAACGTCTGAACGATGGCGCTCAGGAGATGGGATTTGCCGGTACCGTTTTTGCCGATGACGGCCGTCAGATGTTCGTGCTGTTCGCCATCGGCGTGGGGTATGCGGCTGAACACGGCGTGGGGATTGATATAGGGGCGGTCCTTGCGTCGCCATGGAATCTCAACGCGCACATCGGCAGTGCGCGCTTCCAGTAACTGAAAGTCATTTTCGGCGTACATAAACCCTTCCCCCATTATGCCTTTTGGCAATTCTTGAGCGTTTTGTGCGCCGTGTCGAGAGTGATTACGGACAGGCGATTTTTATCTGCTTAGCGCCCTCATTTCAGTCGCTCAGACGCGATCGGTGATCTCCCAAAACTGCCATCGCAAAGGCAACCTGAATGCGTGGTTAGATGGCGGACTAATTTCCGTGCATGGCGATTGCGCCTTCTGGACATGATGCCGAGGCTACGCAAAGCTATCATTTCTGACGGGGGGCGACGTGATAACTGAGAAACAAAGTGCAGTAAGGGAAATCCATCTTCTCACAACCGATGTCCTGCTCTCGGAGCTGGTGAATGGATGTGAGGTCTCACTGGGCGGAGAGAAGCGACTTGGAATCGTTTCATCAGATGCCAGGGCCATGCTCGATTGGTACCGTCGAAACCCAAACAAATGGGCCGCGAACCTGAATGGCGACGATGTGGAGGCCCTTATAGATCTTGTAGGGTCAGAGCCGGCGAGCGTTGTTACGACTGGTGGGACCAACAATGCTCCGTCGGGAAGTCGATTGCGCCTTCTCAAACTCAGGGCCCATCGGTTCGCCGGCCTGCATCTCTACGGGAAAACCAGCGAACCGCCCGATATCTTCGAGTTCGCGCCCGGCAAGCCGATCACACTGTTCGAGGGCGCAAACGGTTCGGGGAAAACCTCCATAGCCAATGCGATCGTCTGGTGCCTGACCGGTCAGTTGATCCGATCCCAGCGTGCCCCGGAGCAAGGACCGGTAGAATTTCCCTGCGAGGTCTCGCATTCGGATGGAAGATCGACCAAGCATCCTATGTCGGCGATCACGCCACTTCCTCACGCGCACAGCGATCTGCCCGTCGATGGGGCACCGATACCCGCAGACGGCTGGGTCGAACTGACCTTCTGCGACGCCCAGGGCAATACGCTCCCGCCTATTCTGCGGCGGCAGGAGCGAACGCCCAGGGGAAGGATCGTTGAAGTCGCACCAGACTTCTCAGGTATCGACCTCGATCCCATAGCCTGGCGGATCGCCACGACGATGCCTGCACTGCTGCCATTCCTCTCAGTGGGCTCAGCGTCGCAACTGGGGGAGGCGGTTGCTAGACTGACGGGGCTTGCCGATCTGGTCGATCTGGC
This sequence comes from Microvirga alba, assembly GCF_015694465.1. Lineage (GTDB taxonomy): Bacteria > Pseudomonadota > Alphaproteobacteria > Rhizobiales > Beijerinckiaceae > Microvirga > Microvirga alba. The sequence continues at coordinate 27,685 of NZ_JADQDO010000013.1, read as the reverse complement.
CAAGCACGCGGACAAGGTCTCCGATCGCATCACCACAAGGACCGTGAAGGAACTGAACTCGAAACTGGACCAAGCCGTCCGGCAGTACCAGGAACAGTCCAGCGACCTGCTAGCCATTGTCGATGCGCATTCCGACATGGCGATCGAAGGTGGTCTACCAACCGCCGAAGCGGCAGAAGCGAAGGATAGGCTGGACGCGATATCCAACGGTTTCGCCGCTCTCAAGACGACCCGCCTTGCCGCTGCGCGCGAGGTGCTCGGCGAGACGTTCGATTCTGAGAGCAAGCAAGCGCGCGACGGTCTCGAACGAAGCGTGCGGCCTGCGATCGAGCAGATCAAACAACTGGCCGGCTTGCCTGCGATAGCTCGCTTGCTCGCCCTAAAGGTCGATCAGGGCCAGACAGCAAAGGTGGTCGAGCTCATCGGCGCGGTTGAAGCTGAAGCAGCAACCTTGAACGAACTCGCGAGCAGCCCGGATCTGGCGCGCCGTGCCCAGTTGTATGCGCGTGTGTCTGCATGGATGCACGATCACGACGAGGCCCACGGAAACAACTGCCCGATCTGCATCCGATCGCTTGAGGGCGCCGTCGACCCCGTCACCGGTCGTGGGGTTACCGATCATTTGACGGAAGCAGCCAAGGACCGAGAAACCGTTGCGAGGACCATCGCGGAGTGGTCGAGCCTTTGGCTCGGCAGACTGGTGCGCGAATTGCCGGAGAGCATCGGCACCGAAGCTCGGCGAGATTTGCCATCGTCCCCGGTCAGTTTATTGCGTGAGGGCTTCCTGAAAGAACTGTTCGAAACCGAGTCGATGTCAGGGACGCTTGCTCCACTGTCCTCCGATGCAGCCGACCTGTTCGACAAGCACGCAGCGACGCTCCCCGCATTCGACGAGCCTACCGCCTTCAAACTTCCAGAACAGCTATCCGCTGCCAAGGCGCTGGAACAAATGGTCGCTCGGATCAACCGTGCACTCGCATTCGCCGAGTGGCGGGAGACGAACTCCGCTAGGCTTCGGAAGCTCTCGCATATATTCCAGAAAGGTGAAGACGGATCCGAGGATGCTGATCGCGCTATTTCCAGGCGGCTCGCAGCGCTGTTGGCGATTGTGGAGGGCGCAACCCCGCTGAACAGTGCGATCGACCTCGTCGGCCGCATGCTGCGCAGCAAGGGCGAGCATGTCCAAACGAAAACTCGCATCGAAGCGTGCGGCAAGGCCAGGGAGGCCCTCGCGGTCATCGTGCCGCTCGGCGGGCTCGCGCAGACCCAAGTGGATGCACTTCGAACCAAGCTTCACCGGCGTTCGGAGCATTGGCGGAAGGAAATGTTCCGCAACGCCACCGAGTTCGCTCCGGAGCTGACAAACACCGGAATGGACGCCAAGGGCATTCTGGAACTGAGGGTCGGTCGGCAGGGAGTGGAAGCGCCGGCCCAACACATCTCGAACGCCTCAGCTCTCCGAGGCGCCTTGCTTGGCTTCTTCCTCGCCTTTCGCGAGCACGTCCTGGCGACGCGCGGAGGTCTGGAGCTGCTGGTCCTGGATGATCCGCAGGAATTGCTCGACAACGATAATCGAGAGCGGCTGGCCCGAGGACTGAGCAAGGTCGCCCGGACCGGAGCACAGCTACTGGTGACAACCCATGATCGCAAGTTCGCTCGATCGGTCGTTGGGGAGAACAGGGCCGATGATGTCGTCGCGCATGTTTCCGTTCACCCTGTCAACGCCGTGCGCCCAACGCTGAGCCTATCGCCGGCGATAGAGGAGGTCGACCGCAAGCGTGAGGAGTTTTTCAAGAATCCCGATGACGCCATCCGCGCCCAGGACTATGCCTCGGCATTGCGAGTGTTCCTCGAAGGGCGGCTGGGGGATCTCTTCGATGAGCTCACTCATCCAGCATACTCTGCCGGCACCAAGGCCCTGACGCTGTTCCCTCTGGTGGATAAGCTCAAAGGGCTTGTCGCCACGGGCGAGGGAGAACTTTTCACGAATGCCACCGTAAGACGTTTCGCCGACAATCCGGCGCTCGGCGCTGGCGCAGAAGCGCGCCAGGTGCTCAATACATCCCACCACGACAAGTCCTCGATCACCTACATGGACGTGAAGAACGTCGCGCCGCAGTTCGCCCAATTGCGCAGCAGCATCGAAGATGTCCATCAGCAGTTCCGATACCATCGGTGGCGCGAACCACTCGCTCCCGATGCGCGCCCTGACAATGTTGTCGCATTGAAGCCGATGGCACGACCAAGCTTTGCCGTTCCTCTTTGCCCTGACATCGCTGCTTTCGTGGGAAAGTTGTCCGACGATGGTTCTCAGGATGTGGCGGAGGAACAGTTGATTGGAGAGTGGTTCGATTCCAAGTCGCTGTACTTCATTCGGGGAGAAACTCTCGGCTTCGCGATTCCTTCAGGTTCTGTCGCGATCGTGGAGTCGGAGCCCTATCCTGGGCGGGATCAGAATTTGGTCATCGCTCGTCCGAAAGGGCAGGTGCTGGCACGACGCCTTATCCGCGCGACGGGATCGACTGGAATATCGCTCGCCGCCCAGATGCCGGATCCCAGGCAATCGCGAAAGAGCCTGATATTCGACGAAAGCAAAATAAAGCTGCACCGGATCGTCGGAGTTATTTTTAGTACCATGCCGCCTCCTAAAGGAGGTGATGAGGCAACCGAGATCGGGGACGTGCCAGAACTGGCGAGGATCGCGATCGCCTATCGGGTGAAGGAAGACAGCGCAGTACCGCTGGCCCTTCCAGGGCAGATCGTACTGGGTGGCGATGAGCTACAACCGTCGGACCTCGACGCGTGTGAAGGACACTTGATTGCTGTGTCGCTTAGCATAGGTGCCAGTGTTTTCAAACGCGTGGGTGCAAGACTATCGGGGCGGCTCCGCCATCTTCGGCAGTTCGAGACGATCGGGGGACTAGGATCGTCGGTGCTCATCGCCACCGAACAGCTCGATCAAACTCCGGACGTCCCGATAATGACTTCAGCCAGGAAGATCATCGGCGTCCTCTACGACTGAAGCTTGGCAATGCCACTGAGCATCATCCTGATCGAGCGGCACCTCGTCGCTCGGTCTTAAGCAATGCAAGCAAATCCCTAGCGCCGACTTTAATACGCACGGCAAGTGACCATCTAGCCAGTTAGAAATGCGACGGTGGTGTTTTAGGCCGGCACAGTGCAGCTCACAGCCATTCATCTGAGACGAAATTCTGCGTTTTGCACGATGCTCCGAGCGTCTAGTATCCATCATAAGCCTTCCAGAAGCCGCCAGTCCGCTCCCGGCCCCAAAGCTGCCATTCGACGTGGGCGCTGCGAATGTCCGCGACGGGTGGTTAGCGGTCCTTCGGTTATTCGTCACTCCGACAAAGCGGCGCGCAGTTTATGCCCAACCTCACTTTTGCGTAATGTCGCCTCAAGCTATTCTGAATACCCTGCGGTGGAGATTTTGCAGCATGGCGAAGCTCGTCTTTGGAATGAACCAGTCCCTGGACGGCTACGTCGACCACCTAGAAATGCCGACAGGTCCCGCGCTCTTTCGTCACTGGATAGAGCAAGTGCGCGACCTGACGGGCAGTGTGTACGGTCGCCGCATGTACGAGATCATGCGTTATTGGGACGAAGACCGTCCTGAGTGGAGTGCGGAGCAACGCGAGTTCGCGGCGGCGTGGCGGCGCCAACCGAAGTGGGTCGTGTCGCGCTCGTCGAAGTCAGTCGGCCCCAACGCCACACTTGTCGAGGATGACATCGAGGCGGTGATACGTGGCCTGAGGGCTCGGCTCGTTGGGGAGATTGCAGTTTCCGGACCAGACTTGGCACGAAGCCTAACCGACCTTGGTCTTATTGATGAGTATCGCCTCTACCTCCACCCCGTCGTGCTCGGTCGCGGCAAGCCATTCTTCGCCGGCCACCGGCCACCGCTCCGCCTTGTGGCCAGCGATCTAATTGGCGAGGACGTGATCAGGTTGACGTACGTTCCTGCTTGATCGCGCGACGGACTGCGCCGATGCGTCAGGTTCGCTTTGGGTCGACAGCAGAAGAGCCATGGAGCAAGCTTAAATGGCGGCTCCTGGCGCTTTTCTGAAGTAATGCTTGGGTCCGCTCATAACGCAACGAGCGGACATTCCGAGTAAATCTCAAAGGTCGAGATCTGACCCAAAGCAGTCCTCGCGTCCTCGACAGTACGCTGGAAGATGGTTTTCAGCGTTAGCATGAGGGCCATCGAGAGGTTAGTAGTTGGGACTGTGGCTACACGAGACTGTCGGCTTCTCTGCTCTCAAGAATACGGGCGGTTCCTCGAAAACATCACCTCGTATTGCATCGCGCATTTCACCGAGATCCCAGTATATGCCTGTCATCAGGCGCAGCCCATCGCGAAGGATGTCCAACGGCAGGTGCTCGTCGGGACCGTGCTGCGAGCAGCCTGGATACGAGTGCGGTACCCAGATCGTCCGCAATCCGAGAACCTCGGCGAAAATGTCGTTCGGAAGCGTTCCGCCGAGGTTCGGCAAAATGACCGGCTTTCGCTGCGACGTACGCTCGATCGACCTGGCGGTAAACTGGACCCATTCATCTTCTGGATCGAGCCGTGTGGCGTGCGAAATCCCGTCCACGTCCGTCACAGCCACCATGTTAAAACCGTGGCGGTCGAGGTGACGGCGTAAAGCCGGCATGATGTCATCGGGGTTGATGCCGACAACGAAGCGCAGCTGACAGCGCGCCCAGGCGCGCGGCGGCACGGCGTTCACCGGAGTTGCAGGATCGCCGGCCTCCATGGCAAGCACGTCAAACGAGCACCAGCCAAATACCTGCTCTGCCCGGGAAAGCCCGGGCTCGCCCCAGTCTGGATCGATACTTGGCCCGTCAGACCCTCCATCCACCACGCATTCTGACAACGCACGGCGCACACTTGCGGGAATATCTCTCGGCACCCACGCATCGATCAGGATGCGCCCGGTCGGCGACACGATCGTGCTGATCGCATGCGCGAGCTGAATGGCCGGGTCCGAGAGCAAGCCGCCCCAATTGCCCGAATGATGGCCGCCACTGCGCGCATCGATCGTCAGGTCGAAAGTTGCAGCACCGCGTGTGCCTAGAAAAAGCGTCGGCAGCTCACGTGCGAGACGCGGTCCATCGGACGCGATGAGAGCGTCCGCCATAAACAGGCTTCTGTGCTGCGCACATAACTCACGCAATCCAGGCGAGCCGACCTCCTCACCCATCTCAATGAGAAACTTCGCGTTGAAGCCGAGCTTGCCGCGTGTTTCCAGAACGGATTTGAGGGCCGCTATATTGATTGCATGCTGCCCCTTGTTGTCGACGACGCCGCGACCGTAGCACTTCTCGTCGACTTCCGTCAGGACCCAGGGAGACAAGCCGGGTGTCCAGCTGGCATCCAGCCCCCGAACGACATCGCCATGACCATATCCGAGGATAGTCGGCAATTGGTCCCCTTCGATCCGCTCGGCAAACAGAAATGGCGCCTCTGCGGAAGGATGCGTCAACCGCGTGCAAGTGAAGCCAAGTTCCTCGAGCATGGGCCTGATCCCATTTGCGAGATACTCCTCCAAAACCTCACTCCGCCCCGGATTTTGGCTCTCTGTCGGCATCGCGATCAGGCGCGCAAGCCCGGTCTTGAATGTGCCGGAGTCAACCAAGTCCTCAGCATAGTGGATTGCGGATTCACGGGTCATGTCGAGAACGATTCCTTCTGCCGATCCCATGCATTTTGTATGTGCTTAACAATCAGTCTTTCGGCGATAGCGAATCACCGGCCCGATGATATCAATCAGCGGAACGCGTGTCCGCATTGAGCATGTCACCGAAAAACAGGGAGTTGTCACTGATGCATAAGGTGGAAGAGATTGAGATCCTCCAAGGCAGCTTTGGCACCAGCCGCCGCTTGCAGGTCCATCGCTTCGGTGATGAAACGGCAGGGCCTAAAGTCTACATCCAGGCGGCGCTACATGCGGACGAAACGCCCGCCATGCTGGCGGCGCATCATTTGCTGCAGCGCCTGATTGCTGCCGACAAAGCGGGAGAAGTGCTCGGACAGATCGTTGTCGTCCCGTTCGCCAATCCGATCGGATTGGGGCAACGGATGCTGAACATGCATATCGGACGCGGCGATCTCGGAGGTGGAGGGAATTTCAATCGGAACTTCCCGGACATCGCACCCGCGGTGATCGAGCGGCTCCAGGACCGGTTCGGATCCGATGCCGCCGAGAACGACCGGATCGTTCGCGGAGCCTTGCGGGACACAGTGGCCGACCTGAAGTCACATTCGGAACTCGCTGCACTTCGCATCAAGCTCCTGCAACTCGCCGTGGATGCGAATATCGTGCTGGATCTGCACTGCCATTTCGAGGGCATTACGTATCTGTATTGCAATGGCGCCGGCTGGCCGTCGGCGGAGGATCTTTCGGCGCAAGTTCAAAGTCACGCCTCGCTCATCGCTACCGGAGGAGGGGGCGGGAGCTTCGATGAGTCTTGCGAGCTGCCTTGGGTGCGCATCAAGGAGGCCTTCCCCGATGTTCCCCTCGATCACGGCTGTCTCTCGGTAACGTTGGAATATCGCGGTCAGGCCGATGTCACCGACGAATTCGCGGCCTTCGATGCGGATGCCTTGATAAAATTCATGCAGCGGCGTGGCGTTCTCGCGGGAGATCCAGGCCCTCTGCCGGACGCTTTGTGTCAAGGAACTCCTGTCGATGCCGTCGATCACGTACGGTCGCCCGTACCTGGCATCATCGTGCACAAGGTAGCCCTGGGCGATAAGGTCAAGGAAGGGCAGGTGGTGGCGGAAATCGTCTCACCGGATGCGCCGCTCGACGCTCCCCGCACAGTCCTGCGCGCACGCACCGATGGGATCGTTTTCGGCAGGCTGTTCTCGCGGATTGCCCGTCCTGGCACGGCCTTCCTGTCCATTGCCGGGACAGATCCCGCGAAGGTACCCGACAATCTGGGAGACCCCTATCCCTAGCATGGAATGGAGCCCCGCTTTCCGCGGGGCTCGCTTTTTTCAGATGCCCGCTTGCTCCTTGCACCAGCGGGCGATTTGTTCGTGGGTCGCGAACCAGCAGCTTCCCTTCGCTTTCATGTGAGCAATCAGGCGCCGTAAAATCCCGATCCGGCTGCGATGCCCGATGACATCGGGATGCATGGTGAGGACGTATAGGCCCTTCTCCTCCCATGCGCCGTCGAACTCCGCTTTGAAGATTTCCTCTACAGCCGAGGGAGCCGTGTAGGGGCGAAGCCCGGAGAAGCGCTCCATGACCATATAGACTGCATCGTCCCTGATCCATTCGGGCGGCAATTCGACAATCCCCGTCGGCTCGCCGTTGGAGAGAAGCTCGTAGGGATCATCGTCCGCCATAAGGCTCGAGTCGTACAGAAGCCCCATCTCTCGGATGATCTCCAAGGTGTTGGGCGAGAAATCCCAGCTGGCGGTGCGCATCCCGACGGGATCACGACCACTGATCTCGGACAACTTCTCCGCGGAACGGAAGCTGAGCTCGCGCTCCTTTTCATAAGGTAGAAGATTGTTGCGTTCGTGGATCCAGGAGTGGATGGCGATCTCATGACCTTCGCCCGCGACACCACGCACCTCGTCTGGATAAAGCATCGCCGAGACTGCTGGATAGAAGAAGGTTGCAGGGATCTCCTCTTTCTCGAGGATGGCGCGAATGCGGGGCACTCCGCGCCGTGAGCCGTATTGCCCCTGACTGATCATCATCGGGCTTTCGAGCCCATCGCGCAGCGGGATGGTATCGTGGTCCGCGTCGAAGGAAAGTGCGATGGCGCAACGGGCACCGTTTGGCCATTGCACGGGCGTCAAATCGCGGCCGGCACGGGCACGATTGACGATCCTGCGCCATGTAGGCTCCGGCCAATCATAGGGCTCTCCATTGGGATGCGGCTTACTGTCTGTCATCGAATCCTCTTGCTTCAGATCAACGCTCACAACGGCACTTCTAAGCCACCGTTTGCGAGGCCAGCGCATGCATGGCATCATTATTGTGTGAAAAAATTATACCCACTTTTTGGTACAATCATCTAACGTAAGGTCGCGGAGTCCAAGGGCAGAATCCAAGGTCTGCTGCATCTCCTGTAAACCGGAGTTGAATATACTACTCCTCCAACAATCTTTATTCTGGGTAGGATGTCATGAAGGATTCGAAGTTCATCAGGGCCGCAGCGCCCGTCCTTGCTCTCGTAGCGCTGCTCGGGCAGCCGGCTGCGGCCAAGGAGTGGACGCAGATTACCATTGGTGTCGAGGGAGCGTTTCCGCCCTACAACTCGACCACAGCGGACGGCAAGGTGGTAGGCTACGACATCGACGTCGCCAATGAGGTCTGCAAGCGCGCCAATCTCAAGTGCCAGATCGTGGCGCAGGATTGGGACAGTCAGGTGCCGGGCCTGGTCGCCGGTAAATTCGATGCCGTGCTGACGATGGGGCCGAACCCGAAGCGGCGCGAAGTTATGGATTTCACTCTCCCTTACGCGCGCACTTCAAATACCTTTGGCGTTCTCAAGTCCTCGCCTCTCGCCAAGCTCCCCAAGACAGGCGAGGCCATGTCGACGAACGAGAAGGCTAGCTGGGAACCGGTGTACAAGGACATCCAGACCGCTCTCAAGGGCAAGACGATCGGTGTGCCGCTGTCCACGAGCCAGCAGCAATTCATCGAGGAGACCTTCAAGGACACGGTCACTGTAAAGACCTACAAGTCTTCTGAGCAGCATACGCTGGATCTCCTCGCCGGCCGTGTCGATGCCGTGTTCGATAACATCGTCTATCTGCGGGATGCGGTTTCGCGCCCGGGCAATGAGGATGTCTCTATGGCCGGACCTCTCCTGACGGGCGGCATCATGGCAACCGACACCTGCATCGGTCTGCGCAAGGGCGAGGCCGACCTGAAGGCGAAGCTCGACCCTGCCATTCAGTCGATGATCGCCGACGGCACGATGAAGACCCTGTCTGAGAAGTGGTTCAAGTTCGACGTGAGCCCGAAATAATATCGCTTTGGACGAGAGGTTGCGGTGCAGCCTCTCGTCTTTTCATTTTGGGGAACGAACTTTGTTGGATACTAAATCGATCCGATGGAGACCGACGATCTAGCGGAATAGTCCTGAAGGTCTGCTACTGGCACGAAGCTGAAGTAGCGCCTTAGGGTTCGGACTCATAACCAGTAGCTGACGGTTGCTGCGATGCAGACGGCGGCGAGGAAGTTGACGGCGAGGCGGTCGTATCGCGTGGCGACGCGGCGGAAGTCTTTTAGGCGACAGAACATGCGCTCGATGGCGTTGCGGTCGCGGTAGAGGGTGGGCGAGAAGCAGTTCTTCCAGCGCCTATTCGCCTTGGGCGGGATGTTGGGCATCGTGCCGTTCTCCTCAATCTGCCGGCGAATGGCGTTACTGTCGTAGCCCTTGTCGCCATGGAGGACGCGCGCCGGCGGCATCTGCTTCAGCAGGGCCGATCCGGCCGTGCAATCAGCGACTTGTCCGCCGGTGAGCAGGAAGGCGATGGGCCGGCAGTCGCGATCGGCTAACGCGTGGATTTTGGTCGTGCGGCCGCCGCGCGAGCGGCCGATGGCTTGGCAGCGCTCCCCCCTTTTCCACCCGAGGCCGAGCGATGCGCCTTCACGGCGGAGGAATCGATGAGCACCTGGGCCGGAGGACCGCCGGCGCTTGCCAAGGCATGGAAGAGATCGACCCAGACACCTCTGGCGGCCCACCGGACATAGCGGTTGTAGAGCGTCTTGCGCGGCCCGTAGTCGGGCGGCGCATCGATCCAACGCCCGCCTGACTTCAGGACATGGACGATGCCGCTGATCACCCGGCGGTCGTCAACACGAGGCTTCCCGCGCGTATCCGTGGGCAAATGCGGCTCGATCCGCGCGAATTGCGCTTCTGTAAGCCAAAAACGGTCCCGATTCATCTTCGCTTCCTCCCGGAAGCCGTGAATCGTACCGACCCGGCGGCGCCAATCAGTTTATGGGTCCGGACCCTAGTCTGCTCGTCGGGCATAAGCGGACTGTGGCGGGGGCAGGGCGCGACTGCGGTTCCGCCCGGTCATAATGACGTCGCTTGCCTTCATCCTGGGCCTTTATCCGCTGGTGGTGGCGACTGGTGCGTCGGAGTTGGCTCGGCGCAATGTCGGAACGCCCGTGTTTGGCGGGATGATCCTCGCTTCTTTCGTCGGGATCTTCGCAATCCCACCGCTTTACGTGATGTTCCAGGCGCTTCGCGAGAAGGTGAAGGGAATTGGCGGCCTCAAGGTGGGGAAACCTACGGAGACGCCGCCGTCCGCGCACGGGATGGCCGAGCAGGATTTAGAGGAAAAGGTGGTCGCAAGAGCGCCGGATCGGGAATAGCTATCGACAGCGCCGGTAGATAGTCCCGGTCCTGTCCTGTTCATTGAAGTAGCGCGCAAGACCACCGTCAGGCGATGGTGACATGATCACCTTTACCTCGTTTGCGGCGATAGAATTCGCGCAGTGCATGTTGAGGGTCTGACGGTTTCCGCTCTCGGGTTGGACAGAGAGGATGCGGCAGGAGGCCTGGGGCGTCATCAGTCGGTTTCCGGACCCGACGAAGGCTGGCGCGAAAATATTCAGAGGTTTTTTGAACGAGGCGCTTCTCCCGCCGGGGGAATAGACGGCCTCGCAGGCGAGGCTCGGTTCCAGCCAGGCGCCTTGAAATGCGGAAAGGCTAAGTCTTGCGGCATGTCCGTCCGAAGCCAAGGACCACAGCGCGAGGCTGAATGCGACGAAACCGATCGTGACGCGAACGCTCATCGCGACCTCCTTTGACGCCGAGCGCCATCAGACATGTAGAGAGCGATGTTCGACGCTTGGAAGTGCGAGAGGCCATGCTCCCAAGCGCTCAGCGGTTAACTTATCAGAATTCCCAGGGTCCAGCATTAGAAACTCGGGGGATCAAAATGCCGTGCATTCCATCAGAGTGGTGGAGTGACTTTCCTTCCTCGGCTTCCGCGCCACATGCATGGAGATGAGAAGCGGCGCAGGACAATGGTGCCGGGCATGAGATGGATTTCGCTCTCGGTTGGCTCCCTCTCGCGAGATGCCGTATGATACCGGCCACGTGGATCCGCTGGGTGCCGGGGCTTGCCACGGTGCGTGAGTATAAGCTCGGCTGGCTCCCGCATGACATCTTTGCAGGTCTCGTCCTGACGACGATGCTGGTGCCCGTCGGGATTGCGTATGCGGTGGCTTCCGGCGTGCCCGGCATCTATGGCCTTTATGCAACAATTGTGCCGTTGCTCGTCTACGCGCTCTTCGGCCCCAGCCGTATTCTCGTTTTGGGCCCCGATTCATCGCTCGCTGCCATCATACTGGGCGTTGTTATGCCCCTGTCAGGCGGAGACCCGAACAGAGGGCTAGCCATCGCCAGCCTGATGGCGGTGGTCTCGGGGAGCGTGTGCGTTCTCGCGGGCGTCGCGCGCCTCGGCTTCATCACGGAACTGCTGTCGAAGCCCATTCGCTATGGCTACATGAACGGCATCGCGCTGACAGTTCTCATCAGCCAACTCCCGAAGCTCTTCGGGTTCTCGATCGAGAGTGACGGGCCTCTCAGGAATCTGTGGGCCATCGGCACCGCCATCGTCGCCGGCAAGACGAACTGGACCGCGCTCGCTATCGGAGCGGCGGCCCTCGCGGCGATCCTGCTTCTCAAGAAAGCGCCACGCGTGCCGGGCATCCTGATCGCGGTGGTAGCCGCAACGCTGGTCGTCAGCGTGCTCGATCTGTCTGCGCGCGCTGGGGTTGCAGTGCTCGGCCCACTCCCTCAGGGCCTGCCAGCCTTCTCAATCCCTTGGGTCACTTACACGGATCTCGCGCCCATCCTCATCGGTGGCGCTGCCGTCGCGCTCGTGTCCTTCGCCGACACGAGCGTTCTTTCGCGCGTCTATGCTGCCAGAACCGGTGTTGCTGTCGATCCGAACCAGGAGATGATTGGGCTCGGCGCTGCCAATTTGGCGGCTGGTTTCTTCCAGGGTTTCCCGATTAGCAGCAGTTCTTCCCGCACTCCAGTGGCGGAGGCAGCCGGCGCGCGCACACAACTGACCGGAGTTGTCGGTGCGATGGCAGTGGCAATCCTGCTGATCGCAGCCCCCAACCTTCTCCAGCATTTGCCTTCAACCGCGCTCGCAGCCGTGGTCATTGCGTCCGCTATTGGCCTCATCGAGATCGAAGGCCTCCTCCGCATCTATCGTATGCAGCCGTGGGAGTTCTGGCTGTCAATTGTGTGCTTCGTCGGTGTCGCCGTTCTAGGCGCCATCCCCGGCATCGGCCTTGCGGTCGGAATTGCCGTGATCGAATTCCTGTGGGACGGCTGGCGGCCGCATTCCGCGGTGTTGGGCCATGCGGAGGGCGTCATGGGTTTCCACGACCTCAAACGCTACCCTCACGCCCGGCAGATTCCTGGTCTCGTCCTGTTCCGGTGGGATGCGCCCCTGTTCTTTGCCAATGCCGAGTTCTTTCGCGAACGTGTCATGGAAGCGGCTGCGCAATCACCGACGCCGGTCCTTTGGCTCGTCGTTGCCGCGGAACCGGTCACCAGCGTGGATGTCACCGCCGCCGACACCCTCGCTGAGCTGAACGACGCCTTACACGCGGCCGGAATCGATTTGCTGTTCGCGGAACTCAAGGATCCCGTGAAGGATAAATTGCGGCGGTTCGGTCTGCTCTCCGAGCTTGGCGAGAACTCCTTCTTCCCAACCATTGATGCCGCCGTGAGCAGCTATCTCGAAACTCATTTGGTCGAGTGGCCCACGCCGGAGGAGAGGCACTCGTGACGAAACCGAGATCCAATCGAGCGCAAAGTGCGGGTGGAGTTTTTTCATGAACTGGCTCCTCATATTCATCCCGGTGACGATTGCGCTCGAATGGCTTGCTCCCGCCAAACATCTGCTCCTGTTCATTGCGTCCTCCCTCGCGATCCTTCCGCTTGCCGCATGGATGGGGCAGGCGACCGAGCATCTCGCGGAGCGGATGGGCGAGGGGATTGGCGGCCTGCTCAACGCGACCTTCGGCAATGCGGCAGAACTCATCATCGCGATCGCGGCTTTGCGCGCCGGACTCCATGACGTCGTCAAGGCCTCCATCGCAGGATCGATTGTCGGCAACATCCTGCTGGTCCTGGGAGCGTCCATGCTCGCCGGAGGCCTGCGGCACCCCGAGCAGCATTTCAATGCGGTGGCAGCACGCTCCCAGGCCACGATGCTGACGCTGGCAGCGATCGGCCTGATCCTTCCGGCCGTCTATAACGTGGCCGTTGGACAGCGAAGCTCCGGAAGCCTTGGGGGGCTCAGTATCACTATCTCGGTGGTGCTTCTGGCGGTGTATTGCCTGTTTCTGGTGTTTTCCCTCGTGACGCATTCCGCCCTTTTCACCGGAACACACGATGCTGAAGAAAGAGAGGTGTCCACCCCGCCGTGGAGCGCCGGCCGGGCGGCACTCGTGCTCGCGGCGGCGACGGTGATGATCGCATGGATGAGCGAGATCTTGGTCGGCGCCATCGATCCGGTCGCCAAAGAGTCCGGCCTCAGCAAAGCGTTCGTCGGCGTGTTCATCGTGGCAATACTCGGAAATGCCGCCGAACACGCGACGTCGGTCACCGCCGCGATCAAAAACCGGATGGACCTCTCCCTCTCGATTGCCATTGGCTCGAGCGTGCAGGTCGCGTTGTTCGTCGCCCCCGTCCTCGTGCTCGTCAGCCTTGTCATCGGACCAGCTCCGATGAACCTCACCTTTCCGGCAGGAATGGTCCTTATCGTTCTGCTGTCGGTGTTGATTACGGGGCAGGTGGCAGGGGACGGACGGTCGGACTGGCTGAAGGGCGTTCAACTCCTTGCCGTCTATCTGATCCTCGCTGTAACGTATTTCTTTCTGCCAGATCCGGGCGTGCCATCGAGTCCGTAGAGGTCGCGTTTAGCTTCGCTCATGATCGCGCCCTCGCGCGGGCGTCATTATCCGGCGCGCGGTTCTGAGGCCGCCTTCCTTCTGCACCACGGCGCTCATCAACTCGTCGGTGTGGAGGCTCCCTTTCATGAGGGCTTCGGCCTTGCCCGCCCGGACGAGGCCGACAGCTTGGTGCGCCGAGGCGTGGCTGTGCGGCGCGTCGATGATCGTCAGAGCGGAGATGTCCCCGCCTAAGTCCTTAGCCGCAGCCGCGATCTTGTCGCGCGGGCCGACGAGAATGGGTTCGATCAGGCCCATCTCGACGGCTTCCATCACGGCATCGAGCGAGGCCACGTCGCATGGGTGCGCGACGGCAACCTTGAGTCTGGGCAGCGCGAGCGTCACGCTGACCAAACGCTCATACTTCTCATGACGTCGCTCTTGGCGCCGCAATGACTCGGCTGCCTCTGTCGCCGAGGCGTGGAGGGACATGATCCATTCTCCAGGATACCAGCACGATTAACAGCCGACGTGGTCCTTTGTTTCAGGTACCAGGCTCCGCGACGCCGTCCCGATTTCGAGTTCGCGCGTTATTTCGAAAGTGAGGATCGGGCTAGTTGGGCACCCTGTTTGCGCGTGTAACGATCTCGTCTCCGAAAGCGCTGCTGGAGAACAAACATGAAAACTTTCCGTCATGAGTTGGAGCCGTCCACGCTCACCGGGCGACGATGTAAACTCGGAATCACGATTTTCGTCCTTGCATTCGCGCTGTGGCTGCTTGTTCCGCTAGCTGCCGCGCTCCAGGCGCCGCCCGCTCGCATTGCAGCGATGTCTGGGGCCATTTTCGTTGCTAACAAGGTTATGCTGGTCGTCTGTGTGGCCGTGATGGGAAAGGAGGGCTTCCTACAACTCAAGGATATCCTCTTGAGGGGGCTGTTCCCGGCGGAGGTGGGGCGCACGCGATATACAATCGGGCTGGTGATGTTCTGCCTGCCGCTCGTGTCGGCGATGTTGGAGCCTTATGCCGAGCAATATTGGCCCGATTCAGGATCCGATATCTGGCTTAAGGTGCTAGGCGACCTTATGCTGATCGCGAGCTTCTTCGTGCTCGGCGGTGATTTTTGGGCCAAGGTTCACGCGCTTTTCGTCCGGACAGCCAAGGTCATCGATACCGGAAGCGCGAGCCAGACATCTTAGGTGCGACAGCCGCGCTCTATAAGATAAGTGCAGCGCTTCATGTGAGAAGGGCACACATCGTCCAAAATTCTCAAGGCTGGCGAAGCGCGGGCCCCCGACCGATGGGTAGCAACGGGCCTTTCCTTGCGCCTGTTCTTGAAGATCTCTTGCGTTCTCCTGAAATTCTCCAACTATGCTCACTATCCCTAGATAGGGTGCACGGAGTTAGGTGCGATGGTGGAATAGCAATTGGCGCGCTACGGCTTGCTCCGTCGAATTAACAAAATGCGGCGAGGCCGGGAATAAACCCCTGCCGAAACCAGTCTCCTCATGGCGATCCATCTGAAATCGCGGGAGACGGCGTGCTCGCATACGTTTTCCTCTTTTGATCGCAGGGGAGCGAACCGATGGAATCCCAGCTGACAAAACGCGGAAGCCGACGTGAACTGGCCATTGTGTTGCATGGCCCTCATGGCAACCCTGAAGAAATGCAGGGAGTTTTTACGGCGGTCGAGGAGCGATCCGAGGATATCGACATCCTTGCACCTGTTTTGCCTTACGGCGGCTTTTTCGGTCTGTTCAGGACAACTCCAGTCGAGCAAATCGTTCGCGATGTCGTCGAAGAAATCGACAAGGCGCTTGCCGATCGCGAGAAGCGGGGCGACGGCGGCGTTTACGAGCGTCTCATTTTGGTAGGCTATAGTTGTGGGGCTGTGATCGCCCGCAAAGTCGCCGTAGTCGTGCACGGCGAGACCGCCTCGGCCCCTTTCGCAAAGGACTTGAAAGGGCTCGAAAGGACATGGGCCGGAAGCATTGAGCGGATCATTCTGCTGGCAGGAATGAGTCGTGGATGGGCACCTGAAATCGCGCGCGATTGGTGGCAGTCGACATTCTGGACGCTCGGTTCCTGGTATTGCGCGATCGTCGCGATGCTCCGGCTGCCTGTCCCGACCTTGTATGCCATGCGGCAAGGCCAGCCGTTCATTGTCCAAACACGACTTGAATGGCTGGCTCTGATGAGATCTAGCCGGCTGGTGGAAAAGCGTGCGGCGCGCGCTCGCGAATTGCGCCGTCGAGGGGGCCGGTTCTCCACTTGCGAGACTGTGCCTCCGATTTTCGTGGTTCAGCTGCTCGGCGCGATTGATGATCTGGTTTCGCCGGATGATGCGGTCGATATCGTTGTCCACAAGGGTGACAACGCGTCCTTTGTGCTGATCGAGACGCCGGACACCACGCATCATGGCGCGATAAATATGCGCAAGCCGGACAAGGACCAGCGCAAAATGCTTGAGGGCGCGCTCGGCAGTGTTTTGGCGCCGGGCGCCAAATCTCTCGCGGATATTTGTCGAGAATTCACTCTGGCGGATCAGGCGCGGTTCCTGTTGCTGGCGAAAGCCGCCGGCGACAGTCATGACGATCTCAGAAAAATCGCCGTCGCTCGCGCCCACATGGCCGATACGCTATCCGCCACGCCTGACGACATGGTCACCGACGTTATTTTCGTGATTCATGGTATCCGCGACAAGGGATTTTGGACCCACAAGATCGCGCGCGCCGTCAAACTAGAAGCCGAGCGCGAGCAGCGCGTGTTTCGCTCCTTCACGGGAACCTATGGCTATTTCGCGATATTTCCTTTCGTGGCGCCGTGGGTCCGCCATTGGAAGACGGGTTGGCTCATGGATCATTACGTGTTGATGCGCGCCCTCTATCCTGAAGCAAAATTCTCTTATGTCGGACATTCGAACGGCACATATCTCCTGGGGCACGCCCTGCTGCACTATCCGGCGGCGAAATTCCATCATGTCGTTTTTGCGGGCAGCGTCGTGCGTTGCGACTTTCCCTGGAGCGCACTCTTGCCCGACAAATCAGCAAGCACGCCTGGGCAGGTCGACAAGATTCTCAATTATGTCGCCACCAAGGATTGGGTCGTCGCCATTTTTGCGAAGGCGTTTCAGACGTTCCCGGCAATGTTCGACATCGGAAGCGCCGGATACGATGGTTTCGACGAACATCGGCGAGAGACGCGCCATCCGGACCTGCACGAAGCCAAATTCGTCGTCGGGACACATGGAGCCGGCATTCGCGAAGCCCATTGGAACGATATTGCGCGATTTATTGTGAAGGGCGAACCGCCGACCAGCGATGCGCCCCGCGAGGCACCGCCCGAATGGAAAGCCGTTCAGCCCAGGCTGCTGCGTTTAGCAAGTTTTGGGGCGCCGGCGCTTTTTGTCGTTTGGGTGTTGCTGGGCGCTCTTTTCATATGGTCGCTCGTCACGATCGCATGGGCGGCTTGGCTCCCAGTGCTTTATTGCGTGGCCGTTTATCTCTTCGTCACACGATTCTGAAGAGCTGAAAACAACTAGGCGGGCCCCAAAAAAGCGGAGTTCGTTATGATAAAGCTTCTCGCAGTTAGGACCTCTTTCGGCGCCAGTGTTCCGTCGTCCTCTCCTGTGAGGACGAGACCGAGACCTGGATGACGGCCTGGCCGGGGAGGCCGGGGACGCCGCGCGGTTCAAGGTCGCGTAACCGGGGAGGGAGCGACGCAGGAGGGGAGTACGTCGCCTCTCGCTGAAGCGAAATATGATGGAATGAAGCCGATCACATTGCGTTCGGGTGACCTGACCTTCACGGCCCGCTTTGCCCCTAGGCCAACGGCTGCCGCAAGTTCCGATCCGCGGGACTACAGGAATCTGAGAAGGGACGACTAGGATGGCAATGAATGAAAAATGTGGGGCGAAGTGTGGGCTTCGCCAATCATCGAAGAAATTTCGTCTTATTTTATAAGGCGTTGCGATATTATATGGCGGAGGGGGTGGGATTCGAACCCACGGTACGGTTGCCCGCACGGCGGTTTTCAAGACCGCTGCCTTAAACCACTCGGCCACCCCTCCGGATACGAGGAAGCGAGCCTGTGCCGCCCTCGTTTCGCGATAAAGGCTGTCTAAGGCCGCGAGCCCATCGCCGTCAACTGGTGCGCACGTTTGACCAGGCAGTGAGGCTGCTGGACGCATTTGCCAATCGACCGAAACGTCCAGGAACATGGGGGCGGTCGATTCGTGTCTCTCCTTGCAAGTCTGGTTAACGAAATCTGGTTCGGCGACGCGGAGAAGAGGTGCGGGTCTATATGATTCACCCTCGTGCGGACGGAGCGATACGAGGCTAAAAATTTGATCTAATTGATATTTTTCCGCATGGATGCACACCTTTCTCGCGATCCCCGGGGCTCGCAGTGTGTCGCGTGATCGCAGTCCGGGGCAGGGGTTCGGCCGAAACGTTATGCACCGTGAATTGCCTGCGCGGCTCGCGTGAAAATTTTGTAAGTCTTTGTTATATATGAATTATAAACGCTTATATACAATGTATCGTTGACGCGAGCTTTGCCATTGACAAGCGCGGCTATTTCACCTTCCCTTAAGCGCCGAAATAGCACCTTGGTGGCTGCCCTGCTGAATTGGGTGCCGCGAGATGTGCGAACTAAGGGAATGCGCAACGATATGCATTGTGATCGCGCCGAGTCGAAGACCGGATTGAAGGGGCGCATTGCCTCGGTCAATCATCAGGCCATCCTCCGCATTGCAGGCGTTACCGCCATCGCACTGACGGCCGCGAACTGCTCCAATGTTCGGGGCGGCATCGACCCGAAATACGGCGTTGCTCCGAGCCCCAAGGTCATCGCCGATGGCCAGCCGGTTCCCAAGGGCGGTGGACGCGAACTCGTTGGAAGGCCCTACACGGTCGCCGGCCGCACTTATCAGCCGAACGAGAATAGCCGCTATGCGGGCGTGGGCCTTGCCTCTTGGTATGGGTCGAATTTCCACGGCCGCATGACCGCGAACGGCGAGATTTTCGATCGCGCCTCGATCGCCGCAGCCCATACGACAATGCCGTTGCCAAGCTATGCTCGCGTCACGAATGTGCAGAACGGCCATTCCATGATCGTTCGGGTGAACGATCGCGGGCCGTTTCACGGAAACCGCATCATCGACGTGTCAGAGCGCGCCGCCTCCGCGCTCGGCTTCAAGGGCCAGGGCACGGCGCGCGTGAAGGTGGAATATGTCGGACGGGCCTCGACCAATGGCAGCGACGACCGCATTCTGCTCGCCAGCCTTCGTACCGATGGCCAGCCGGCCTCGCTGACCGGCGCCGCGCCGACGATGATCGCCCAAGCTTCACCACGGCCTAACGCGCCGCGCGATGCAATCGCCTTGCGCGCCTACGAGCCGAGCGACGAGGCCGATGAGGCCCCTGTCGCCGCGGGAAGCGCAGCGCAGACCGTTGCTTCGGCTGCGCCCGTTTCGATGTCTTTCGCGAGCAAGATTCCGCTCCCGCCTGAGCGGCCGTTCGATCTCGGAACGATCCCGAGTGCGGCGACGCCCGTGGCGACGCTCAGCTCGGTCGGTCCCACCGTTCTTCCGCCGTCACGTCCGGTCCTGGCCGGCTTGTATTATTCCGCGCCGGAGGAATCCAAGGCAGGGTTCCACAAGAGCAGCAGCTTCAACACGCTCGATCAGTCGAAGTTCGTGCTCCGGTAGCGCGGTATCCGCCGAAGCACGACGGTTCGGCGGAAAATGATAAGCTAGTTCAATAAATTGGACCGTGATCGGCCGCAAAGATCGGGTTATCCTGCTTTTGCTGATCACGCTCTAAGGATCGAGCGCCCCCGCCAGGGAGGCTGGCCCGTCGTTGAATTGTCCTTGGCGCGCCACAGATTCCCTGTGTCCTAAGGGAAGCGTGTGGGTGTCGTTGCGATGCGCCAAGATGCGAGCTCCCGAAAGCTGGCGATTATCGGCTTTCTTTCCTGTGCCATTTCAGTGCTGGTATTTTCACGAGAAGCGTTGGCGCAGAGCTTCCAGACCACGGCGCCGACCGCCATTCTCATCGACGCCGATACGCAGACCATTCTGTTCGAAAAAAATGCGGATGAGCTGATGGCGCCGGCCAGCATGGCCAAGACCATGACGGCGGAAGTTGTCTTCAGCGAATTGAAGAACGGGCGCTTGTCGATGAACTCGGAGTTCACGATCTCCACGAACGCCTGGCGCAGAGGGGGGGCGGGTTCAGGCGGGTCCTCAATGTTCGCCAAGGTGAACACCAGCATTCGGCTGGAGGATCTTCTGCGTGGCTTGGTGGTCCAATCAGGGAACGACGCGGCAATCGCGATCGCAGAAGGCATTTCGGGCACGGAGGACAACTTCGCCCGGTTGATGAACGAACGAGCCCAGCAGATCGGCCTCACAAAATCGACCTTCCGCAATGCGACGGGCTATAGCGACCCACACCAGAAGGTAACGGTTCGTGACCTCGCCAAGCTCAGCCTTTTCATCATCGACACCTATCCCGATCTCTATAAGATGTTCGGAGAGCGCGAATTCACCTGGAACAAGATCCGCCAGCAAAACCGCAACCCGTTACTCACCATGGACATTGGCGCGGATGGGCTGAAGACCGGCAATATCGAAGAATCCGGCTACGGCCTGATCGGTTCAGCCGTCCAGAACGGCCAAAGACTCATTGTCGTCGTGAACGGCATGAAAACGGCGAAGGATCGTGCCACGGAAGCGCGCAAGCTGCTCGATTGGGGGTTCCGCGCCTTTGAACCTCAGCAGCTTTTCGCCGAAGGGCAGGTCATTGGGGACGCTCAAGTGTTCGGCGGTGACCAGCGTTCCTTACCGCTTGTCTCCAAGAAGCCCGTTCGTGTACTTGTTCGTCGTGGGGAGGGAGAGCGGATCTCCGCCCGCATCGTTTATACCGGCCCGCTCAAGGCTCCTATTCAGAAGGGAGCCGAGGTCGCCCGGATTCAGGTCAACCGTGGTGATATGCAGGCCCTAGAAATGCCCCTTTATGCCAACGAGGACATCAGGGAAGGAAACCTGAGGCAGCGTGCTTTGGACGGTCTTCTTGAATTCGGCACGGGCTGGGTTCGTCGCGCCATGTCGAGCGTGACCAATAAGCTTTGATGGCTGGCATATTCATCACCTTCGAGGGCGGAGAGGGCGCGGGAAAGTCGACACAGATCGGTCGACTTCGCCAGCGGTTCGAACAGCTCGGCCAGCCCGTTCTCGTCACCAGAGAACCAGGCGGCTCGCCCTATGCCGAACAACTCCGGTCCTTCATTCTCGAGGGGCGCGCGAAGCATCTCGGGCCATTCGCCGAGGCGGTCCTGTTCGCCGCCGCCCGTATTGACCATATCGACAAGACGATCGAGCCTGCTCTCAAAAAGGGCGTTCACGTGTTGTGCGATCGCTTTGCGGACTCATTGCGGGCTTATCAAGGATCTTCAGGAAATCTCGATAAACTATTGATAGATGGGCTAGAAAGGGTCACATTGCGGGGTGTCAAACCCGACCTGACCTTGATCCTCGATCTTCCAGCCGAAATTGGTCTGTCCCGTGCCGGTTCGCGCCGCGCCAGCAAGGGGGAGGGGGTTGACCGGTTCGAAGATGAGGCTCTGACCTTCCATCAGACGCTGCGCGGGGCTTTTCTCGCCATCGCCGAAGCCGACCCGAAGCGCTGTGCGGTGATAGATGCCAATCATCCGCCGGATGAAGTCGAGGCCGCCATCTGGGCGACCGTACGCGAGCGGCTTCCGGCTCTGGCGACAAACGTGACGAGGCCGCTCGATGTCGCGTGACGAAGCCGATATGAACGAGCCAGATCAGCTTGAAGGCGTTCGTCATCCGCGACACCAATTCGCTTTCTTCGGGCACGCGGAAGGTGAGGCCGCTTTCATCGAAGGGCTGCGCAGCGGCCGCCTCCATCACGCTTGGCTGATCGGTGGGCCTCAGGGAATCGGCAAGGCCACCCTTGCGTATCGCGTGGCCCGCACCGTTCTCGACCCCCAGAAAAACCGGGATAGCGACATCCAGGATTTGGATGTTGCGCCGACATCCTCTGTCGCTCGTCAGGTGGCGGCGCTGTCGCATCCCAATCTCGCCATTCTCCGGCGCGCGCCGGCCACGGACAAGAAGGGTGCCTCGACCACGATCCCAGTGGATGCGGTGCGGAAGGCTCTCGGCATGTTCGGCTCAACCGCGGCTGATGGCGGTTACAGGGTCTGCATCGTCGACAGCGCCGAGGATCTGACGATCTCCAGCGCCAACGCGCTCCTCAAAGTGATCGAGGAACCACCGCCGCGCTCGCTTTTTCTCATCGTCAGCCATGCGCCCCAGCGCGTTTTGCCGACGATCCGCTCGCGCTGCCGGCGGTTGCTGCTGCGACCTCTCGCAGACCAGGATATTCGATCCGTCATCACCTCTCTGGGATCGCCGTGGACGGAGATTTCGGACGACGTTGTCGATCAGGCGTTGCGGTACAGCGAAGGGTCCGTGCGACGGAGCCTCGAATTGCTGGACGAGGAAAAAGTCGCCTTCATCGAGCACATCAACAGGCTTCTCGAAGGCCTGCCTCGGGCGGATTCCAAGCAGGTTCTGGCGCTTGCCGAGTCCCTTGCTAAACGCGACGCCGGCGAGAATTTCGATCTGACCCTCGAAACAGTGCAGCGCTGGGTCACAGGGCGGCTTCATCAGCATGCAAGCCTTGGCGCATCACGCCTTGCGCCTTTGGTGGAGGTGTGTGACAAGATCGCCCGCTCGGCGCGCGAGATCGACGTGTTCAACCTCGATCGCCGGCCTTTCATCCTGACGCTGTTCGACGATCTTGCCGATGCGGTTCGGCGAACGGCATAGGCCGCTGCCGCCCGGAAGGTTTGACCAGTAAGGTTTTCGTATGGCCGACAAGCAGAAATTCTATATCACCACGGCCATCTCGTACCCGAATGGGGCTCCCCATATCGGCCACGCCTACGAGATCGTCGCGTCCGATGCGATCGCGCGCTTCAAGCGCATTGATGGCTATGACGTGTTCTTCATGACGGGCACGGACGAGCATGGCCTCAAGATCCAGCAAACGGCCGACCGCAACAACACCACACCCAAGGCATTCGTCGACGAGATGGCGGCGAAGTTCCGCGCCATGGCTGACCGGCTGAACTGCTCCTATGATCGGTTCATCCGCACGACCGATTCCGACCACCTACCCTCGACCCAGGAACTCTGGCGCCGCATGGAGGAGAGGGGGGATATCTATCTGTCCAAGTATTCGGGCTGGTACTCGGTCCGGGACGAGGCGTATTACGATGAGAGCGAGCTGACGAAGCAGCCCGATGGAAGCTGGCGCGCCCCGACGGGCACTCCCGTCGAGTGGATCGAGGAGGAGAGTTATTTCTTCCGCCTCTCCGCCTATCAGGACCGCCTGCTGGAACACTACAAGGCAAATCCGGATTTCGTCAGCCCCGAGACCCGGCGCAACGAGATCGTCAGTTTCGTTCGTTCCGGCCTGCAGGATCTTTCGATCAGCCGCACGACCTTCAACTGGGGCCTGCCCGTTCCGGGTGATCCGAAGCACGTGATGTATGTGTGGATCGATGCTCTCAACAACTACCTGACCGGCTGCGGCTTCCCTGAAGAGAACAACCCGCGCTGGCATTACTGGCCCGCCGATGTTCACATCATCGGCAAGGACATCGTTCGCTTCCACACGGTTTACTGGCCGGCTTTCCTGATGTCCGCCGAGTTGCCGTTGCCGAAGCAGGTCTTCGGGCATGGCTTCCTGTTCAATCGCGGGGAGAAGATGTCGAAGTCGGTCGGCAACGTGATCGACCCCTTCGATCTGGCCGAGACCTATGGCGTCGACCAGCTTCGCTATTTCTTCATGCGTGAAGTGCCCTTTGGACAGGACGGCAACTATTCGCACGAGGCCATCGTCAACCGGATCAATGCGGATCTTGCGAACGATCTCGGGAATCTGGCGCAGCGCTCGTTGTCGATGATCGCGAAGAATTGTGATGCGGCTGTGCCCCAACCGGGGGAATTCACGCAGGCCGATCAAGATATGCTGTGGCTTGCTGATGCGCTGCCGGGAAAGGCGAGGGCGGCGCTTGGCGATTACGCCCTGCACACCGCGCTTAGCGAAATCTGGGCCGTTGTCGCGGAGGCCAACCGTTATTTCGCCTCGCAGGAGCCCTGGGTGCTGCGCAAGCAAGACCCCGCCCGCATGGCCACGGTACTTTACGTGACGGCGGAGGTACTGCGCGCGGTCGGAATTCTGGCCCAGCCATTCGTGCCTGAGGCGGCAGCCAAGCTTCTCGATCTGTTGTCGGTTGCCCCCGACCAGCGCGTGCTTGCGGCCGTCGGACCGATCCATCGCCTTAGCGCCGGCACGGCTCTGCCGCAACCTGCGCCGATCTTCCCGCGTTATATGGAAGCGGAGGCGTCTTAAAGCACAGCGCTTCCGCTTTGATCGGCCCTTCGGCCCGGAGCGGAAGCAGCGATGTTCACCACCTTCATGTTCGCCACCGGGATCGAGAATAGCATCCCGACGATCAACAATGGCCGCACCCGCATCGATGAGATGGAAAAGTGCGGCCATTACAAATACTGGCAGACCGATTTCGACCTCGTGAAGGAGCTCGGTCTACAGGTTCTGCGCTACGGGCCGCCGCTCTACACGACCTTTATCGGCCCTGGCCGCTACGATTGGTCTTTCGCGGATACGACCTTCCGCGAACTCGAAAAGCGGGAAATCATTCCGATCGTGGATCTCTGCCATTTCGGCGTTCCCGACTGGATCGAGAACTTCCAGAACCCCGATTTCCCGGAGCTTTTCGCGTCCTATGCGGAGGCATTCGCCGCGCGCTATCCATGGGTGCAGCTCTACACACCCATCAACGAGATGTTCGTCTGCGCCCTGTTTTCAGCCGCCTATGGCTGGTGGAACGAGCAGTTGAAGAGCGACCGCGCGTTCGTCACCGCGCTCAAGCACATGGTCAAAGCCAATGTGCTCGCCATGGAGCGCATTCTCCGGATCAGGCCAGACGCTATTTTCATTCAAAGCGAGTCGTCGGAGTATTTCCACGCGGAGAACCCCGCTGCGATCAAGCCGGCGGAAATCATGAACGCCAAGCGTTTTCTCTCCCTCGACCTCAATTACGGACGGCGCATCGACTCGGAAATGTATGAGTATGTGATGGATAACGGTATGACCCGGGAGGAGTATCATTTCTTCCTCGACCGATCGTCGCTCCGACATCACTGCATCATGGGAAACGACTATTACCTCAGCAACGAGCATCGGGTGAAGGCGAACGGAATCACGACCGCCGCGGGCGATGTCTTCGGCTATGACGAGATCACCCGGCAATATTATGACCGCTTCCGATTGCCCGTGATGCACACCGAAACAAACCTCATGGAGGGGCCGAAGGGCGACGAGGCGGCCAATTGGCTCTGGAAGCAGTGGGCCAACGTGCTGCGCGTCAGGAATAACGGCGTTCCGATCGTCGGCTTCACCTGGTATTCCCTGACTGACCAAGTAGATTGGAACTCCGCCCTTCGGCAGGAAGACAATTGCATCTGCCCCGTGGGGCTTTACGACCTCGATCGCCAGATCCGGCCTGTCGGCAGAGGCTACAAGCAGCTTATTGAGGATTGGTGCGATGTACTGCCGGCTCAGAGCGTCTGCCTGACCCTGCCGATCGTCTATCCCTACGAATACAACGAAGCGCCCGTTCTCCGGCATCGGGAGCGCGCGCGCCGCCTGTTTTCCAATCGCCAGGACGATGTCCAGCAGGCATCCCGGTGAGCCCGGTCGGGAGAATGGTGGACGAAAGGGACGCTATCCGCTTTATGGAGGCAGTGCCATTTCGCCGAAATATTCTCTAGAGGCGTCGAAAGAGGAGGGCGCCTTCCGCTATGTTGATCGACAGTCATTGCCACCTGGATTTCCCCGATTTCCAAACCCGCCTTCCTGGCGTCCTGGCCGCAGCCACAGCGGCGGGAGTGGGCCGAATGGTGACCATTTCGACTCACATCGCCCGCTTTGAGACCTATCGCGCGCTGGCCGAGGCTTACGAGACGGTCTTTTTCACGATCGGCACGCATCCGCATAATGCGGCGGCAGAGCCCGACATCCCGACCGATCGGATTGTTACTCTATCGGCCCATCCGCGCTGCATTGCCATCGGCGAGGCCGGCCTCGACTATCATTATGACAAGAGCCCTCATGACGTACAGCAACGGGTTTTCCGCACGCATATCGACGCTGCGCGGGAGACGGGACTCCCGCTCGTCATCCATGCCCGCAACGCGGATGAGGACATGATCCGCATTCTCTCCGAAGAGATGAGGCGAGGGCGGTTCGGCGCGGTTCTTCATTGCTTCTCCTCGGGGCCAAAGCTCGCTGAGGTCGGCGTCGAGCTCGGCCTTTACGTTTCTTTCTCGGGCATCCTGACCTTCAAGAACTCGGACGATATTCGCCGCATTGCGTCTGCGGTCCCGCGTGAGCGTCTGCTGGTCGAAACGGACGCGCCCTATCTCGCCCCCGTGCCGCATCGCGGAAAAACCAACGAACCGGCCTATGTGGCCAATACGGCCAGAGCCCTTGCGGAAGTCATCGGGGTAAGCGACGCTGAGATCGCGGACATCACGACCGCCAATTTCTATCGCCTGTTCTCCAAGGCGGCACAGGCAGACAGGCTAGCGACCGCGTCATGACGTTGAGACTGACGATCCTCGGTTGCGGGTCCTCCGGCGGCGTACCGCGTGTCGGTGTGGGCTGGGGGGCGTGCGATCCGTCAAACCCGAAAAACCGCCGCCGCCGCTGCTCGGTTCTGGTGGAACGGATGAGCGGAAATGCGACGACGGGCGTCCTGATTGATACATCGCCCGATCTGCGTGAACAGCTTCTCGACGCAGCCGTGACACGGCTCGACGCAGTGTTGTTCACGCACGAGCACGCGGACCATACGCACGGAATTGACGATCTTCGTCCGCTGGCGATCGCCATGCGCCGCAAGATACCGATCTATGCAGACAGGCTAACAAGCGAATTGCTGATGATGCGGTTCGGCTATTGTTTCGAGACCCCGGCGGGGAGCGGCTATCCGCCGATCCTGGAAGCCCATCGGTTGGATCACGACGTTCCGACCGTTATTTCGGGGCCAGGCGGTTCGGTTCAGGCAGTTCCGTTCCGGATGCTGCATGGGGACATCGAAGCGTTCGGATTCCGGTTTGGAAACCTCGCGTATGCGCCGGACGTGAGCGAGGTGCTGGCAGCCAGCATGAGCAATCTAGAGGGACTCGATGTGCTCATTCTGGACGCCTTGCGCTATACGCCGCACCCGACGCATTTTTCAGTCGCTGAGGCGCTGGCATTGATCGAGCGGGTCAAGCCCAAGCGCGCGGTTCTGACGAACCTGCACACCGACCTCGACTATGAAAAGCTCCGAGCCGAACTTCCGCCTCATATCGAGCCGGCTTTTGACGGCATGCGGATCGAGTTCAATTAAGCCCCTGATCATCGTCGTTAAACCCGGATCATGCTCCCGTGACATCCATTCCCGCCCACAGAGACGCCGGCGAGAACGTATAGTCCTGTGCGGGCGTAGAGGTGCAAAGATCTAACATTTTCCAATTCCTCGTATATTTAAGTTCCATAATATATCTTATGCGAATTTTATATTGTCGGCGCAAAGTTAAAATGTCCCACGGTGGCAAACTAGGAATGTCACACTCCCCTGGACGGACGTGCGTTGG
>NZ_JADQDO010000012.1 GCF_015694465.1 Microvirga alba | reverse complement strand
CCACCTGCACCGCCTCCGGGCCATGGCAGAATGGAAAGCCGCAGCCGGTGTGCTTGCTTGAAATCAGCGAGGCAGGGTCCATTGCGTCCCCCTCCGGTTGCCGTGACATCCCCTTCGGCGCGCCGTTCGGGGCAGACGCCGAAATGCCCCTGCCCTTCACAACTTCCGATTATACGCAGCAGAGCCGTCTACCCCGTTATTCACCATGGCCAATGGTTGTGTTCCGCACGACCAAGTGGGTGTCGAGCACATAGCGAACGTCACGGACAGACTGACTCTGCATTAATTCAAGGAGGAGCGACAGCGCCGCCTTGCCAGCCTCCACAGACCGGTTCGAGACGGTTGTCAGGGACGGATATGTGGCGGCGCCCAGCACATCATCGCATCCTACGACGCCGAACTGTTCAGGGACTCTGATTCCGCGATCGGCCAATCCGGCGAGAATCCCCTGCGCCGTCAGATCGTCGAATGCGATCGCCGCCGTGGCTCCAGTCACGAGAATGGATCCGACAGCTTCGCGACCGGCCTCGAAGCTCGCAACAGCCGCCGCGACGATGTCCACCTTCAGCCCCAAAACGTCGGCGGCCATGCGCACGGCGCGCCGGCGCTGCTTGTTGGACCAGGATTTGGTCGGGCCGCTGACATAGACGATGTGCCGATGGCCGATCTCGGCCAGATGCGCGACGGCCTCGCGAACGCCTGATCCACTGTCGATCAGGACGCGGGGAATCCCCTCCACGTCACGGTTGATCAGAACCAAGGGGCGTAGTGCCGCATGGGCCTGAATGCGCTCATCCGAGAGGCGGGACGATGCGAGGATCAGCCCCTCCACTTGCCCTGTGAAGCGGCCAACGAGCTTGTCTTCCTGCTTCGGATCCTCGTCCGAATTGCCGAGAAATACGCACAGGTCCGATCGGTCCGCCTCCATCTGAGCGGCCCTGATCAAGGGAGGGAAGAAGGGATTTGCAACGTCCGGGACGATGAGCGCCACGTTGCCGTGGCGCCCGGTGCTGAGCGCACGCGCCGTTTGGTTGGGAACATAGCCGAGTTTCTCGGCTGCCTCCCTGATTCGCTTCACCGT
This sequence comes from Microvirga alba, assembly GCF_015694465.1. Classification (GTDB taxonomy): domain Bacteria; phylum Pseudomonadota; class Alphaproteobacteria; order Rhizobiales; family Beijerinckiaceae; genus Microvirga; species Microvirga alba. Next base: position 94,298 of record NZ_JADQDO010000012.1, on the reverse strand, counting down.
TTCGGGACTCAGCATCTCCGGACGCGTAAAGGCGCGCGAGACGCTGGAGCGGGCCACACCGGCCGCTTCCGCCACCTGCTTGATTGTCAGCCCCTCTTTCTGCCCGTTCATCCTTCTTCCCTCACCGCGGGCCAGAAGACCGGCCCGGTCTTCCATGTATGCATGTTAATCGCACTTCGTTTGTGCGACATCGTCACAAAAGGGTTCCGTTGCAACCCCTGACGTAGGCCAAGCGGAGGCCGATAGGGACTCAGGTTAGGCAGCGGCGCTGAAGAGAGCAGTCACGAAATCACTCTGAGCCATCATGTCGTTTGCTGGGGCGCTCGCCACGTGGCCCTTGCACATCATCGCCATTGCCTCATAGCCGGCAATCGTCCCCGAGCCAGACACGAAGCTCTTGAAGCCCAGCCCGGGTAGGACTAGCCGCTTGATGCGCCGGTGATCCTGCTCAACGATGTTATTCAGGAATTTTACCTGTCGGAATTTGGCGAACCGCCCCAGTTCTCCATCCCGCTTCATGGCTTTTGCGGCGATCGGATAAGCGGCACCCTTGTCAACCGTGATGGTTCGCGGATTGACCGTATGAGGCTGCTTCAGTGCCTCCCGGAAGAAGCGTCTTGCGGCCGCGGCATCTCGTCTGGGCGAGAGCAGAAAGTCGATGGTCTGCCCGCGAGCATCAACGGCCCCGTAGAGATAGATCCACTGACCCTTCGCCCGAATGTATGTCTCGTCTACACGCCAGGATCCGTTTGTCATTTGGAGGTGTGGACGAACGCGCTTGTCAAGTTCGGGGGCATAAGCCCGGATCCAACGAAAGAGGGTCGTGTGGTCCACCTTGACGCCGCGATCCGAGAGCATGTGTTCGAGGTCTCGATAGCTGATCGGAAACTGCAGATACCAGCGCACCACCCACAGGATGATATCCGCCGTGAACTGCAGACCCTTGAACGGGTTCCTGTTATTTTGCTTCACCGCCATCCCCTCTTAACACCCTCACGTCATAGCTGGGGCGACGAAGCTTCAACGCTGCAACAGAACCAGGCGCGGGACACACTTGAACGCGCCACGCCGGCAGCCTCAGCGACCTGCTTGATCGTCATCCGCCCCTGCGTTCGGCATGCCCCTACCCTCGCAGACCCAATCCGGATGCAATACCGGCGGGCGGCTGAACGCGCAACCTATCCGGTGTCCGCGACGGGCCGTCCGACTTCCCCTCGCTTGACATGCAACCGGTTGCACGCAATATTTCATGCCATCGGCGACCGGAAAGAGCAAGCCCTTCCCACTGCCGTGCACCGCGAAACCAAGAGGTCAATTTGACGGATTCTATCGCTCCGGATCCCGCCCCGACGAGCCTACGCAAGGTCGATAAGCTCCTCATCGAAAGCTTTCCCACCCGGGCCGAAATGGGCGTCGCGAGCGCTCGGGCGGTTGCCGCCGAGTTGCGGGCCTGCCTAGAGCGCCAGTCCGGCGCTCGCATGATCTTCGCCGCGGCGCCGAGCCAGCTCGTGACACTGAAGGCCTTGTGCCACCTGCCGAATATCGACTGGCGTCGGGTCACCGCGTTCCACATGGACGAGTACATTGGCCTTCCCGCGCGTGCGCCGCAGCGGTTCGCGCATTGGCTGGAATCCAACCTCTTTTCTCAACTGCCCTTTGCTGTCGTGCATCCCATTCGTCCCGAGCCAGATCCGGCGACCGCGGCGAGGGTGTATGCCGAGCGCCTGAACGAAGCTCCAATCGACATCGTGTGCCTCGGCATCGGCGTGAATGGCCATCTCGCGTTCAACGATCCGCCCGTTGCTGATTTCGACGATCCGCTCGACGTCAAGATCGTCGAGCTCGATGATACTTGCCGACAACAGCAGGTGGACGACGAGTGCTTCGCAACGTTCTCGGATGTGCCGGAGCGCGCTATAACGCTCACGATTCCGCGCCTCCTCCGAGCGGGGAAAATGTTCTGCGTCGTGCCGGGAGCAGTAAAAAGGAATGCCGTGCGGGCGACCCTCCACGGCCCGCTGACCACCGATTGCCCGGCGAGCATCTTGCGCGGCCAGGCGAACTGCACGCTCTATCTCGATCAGGAGTCCGATCCCGATGCCCCTTGACGGAATTGATGCGGATGCGCTGTGCCAGGGCTACCTCGCAGCTTCGACCGGAATCATGCAACGGATCCTGTCCGAGGAGCGCCGCTCCCTAGACGAGGCGTCGGCGCGTCTGGCGGATCAGATCGCCGCGGACAGGCTTGTCCATATCTTCGGCCCGGGTGGTCATTCGAACCTCGCATCCCAGGAAGTCTTCTTCCGCGCCGGGGGGCTGATGCATGTGAGCGCTATCCTGGACGAGGGCACGCTCCTCTCCAACGGCGCATTGCGCTCGATGGCTGTCGAACGCACACCCGGCTACGGCAAGATCGTGATCACCAATCAGCGTCTGGGGGCCGGTGACCTTCTGATCCTTGTGAACGCCTACGGCATCAACGCCGCTCTGATCGATGCGGCGCTGGAGGCGAAGAGCCGCGGCGTCTTCTTGATTGGCCTCAGCTCGCGCGAGCACGCCGCCAGCACGGCTCCGAACCACCCAGCCCGGCACCCGACGAAGGCTAATCTTCACAATGTGGTGGATATCGCCGTCGACACGAAGGTGCCGATCGGAGACGCGGTGGTGAGGGTTCCGGGCATGGGCGAGAACATCGCGGCGATCTCGACTTTCGCCAATGCCTTCGCGTTGAACTGCCTAGTAATCCGGACGGTGGCGAAACTTGTCGAACGCGGAATCGAGCCTCCGGTCTGGCGCAGCGGCAATGCCCCGGGCGGAGACGAGGCGAATGCCCGCTTCATCGCCAAGTTCCACGACCGGGTCCGAGCCCTCTGACATGACTGGCGAGATCATGGGGCGGGATCCGTCAACCGGAAGAACCCTCGTTGTTTCGGTGGGCGACGGATACATCACGGCTATTGATTCACCACCGGTCGCGAGCTCTCATTACCTGGCCCCCGGTCTCATCGATCTCCAAGTGAATGGGTATGCTGGCCTCGATCTCAACGACGGTACACTGACCCCGGAGCGCGTAGGGGCACTCGCCGCAAAGATGTTGGCGGTGGGCGTCACCACGTTCCTGCCGACGCTGATCACGGCTTCGGAAGCGGATATCGTACGTGCGCTGTCGGCCATCGCCGCCGCTCGAAGACTTGATCCGTTGGTCGCCGGAATGGTGCCTTTCGTTCATGTAGAAGGTCCTTCGATCTCGCCTGAGGACGGACCACGGGGCGCCCATCCCCTCGCCCATGTTCGCCCGCCATCCCTTGATGAGTTCGCTCGGTGGCAGAAAGCGGGCAACAATCTCGTCGGCCTTGTCACCCTCGCCCCCGAGCATGAGGGTGCACTCGACTATATCCGCGCCCTGACCTCTCGAGGCGTCCATGTTGCTATCGGACACACTGCGGCGGATCAGTCTCGGATCCATGAGGCAGCCGAGGCGGGAGCCGTTCTCTCCACCCACCTCGGCAATGGCGCCGCCGCGACCCTACCGCGCCACCCCAATTTCCTGTGGAGCCAACTCGCGGACGACCGGCTGACGGCGAGTTTTATCGCCGATAGGCATCATCTGCCCGCTGACACCTTCAAAGCGATGGTCCGGGCGAAGGGGCTAGAACGCTCCGTTCTCGTCTCCGATGCGGTGTCGCTCGCCGGGATGCCACCCGGTCGTTACGATCAACCGGTCGGCGGGTCGGTTGAAGTATCGGCAGAGGGTCGGGTCGGGGTCACCGGCACCCCATACCTCGCGGGAGCTGGCCTGCCGCTTTGCGCCAACGTCGCTATCGCGATCTCAATGGCCGGACTGTCTCTCGCGAACGGGCTGGCACTGGCGACGAGAAATCCCGGCCGTTACGTGGGCGGGCGCGGCCGTCTCGAAGTCGGAGCAAGGGCCGACCTCGTGCTGTTCGACTGGCAGGACGGCGCCAGCCGCCTCGACATCGCGGCTACCTTCGTCGAGGGGCGAAAGGTGTTCACACGATGATCACAGCCGGCACTGCCTCAGTCGACATCACGCCGCCCGTCGGGCTTTCCTTATCGGGTTTCGCCGCGCGGAAGGACCCGGCGGTCGGCGCTCACGATCCTTTGACGGTCCGAGCACTCGTCGTCGGGGACACCGCCTTGGTGGTGGCCGACGTGATCGGTCTTCGAAGTGACATGACTGAACGCATTCGAGATCGGTGCACGTTGCCTGCAGACCGGGTTGTGATTGCGGCGCTCCACACCCACAGCGGACCCGTTTCCATGGCGGGTCGCCTGAGCCAGGACGCCGACCAAACCTATCTCGACCGTCTCGAGGCCGCTTGCGTGGAGGCGCTCGACACGGCCGCCTCCCGCGCCCGCCCCGCCTTCCTCACCGCAGGGTATGGACGCGATCCGGATGTCGCCCGCAACCGCCGCCATGCAGACGGTCCGATCGATCGGGCACTGCCAGTCCTGCGTATCCGTGACGCCTCTGGTGCCTTGATGGCCATCGTCGCCTCTTACGCCTGCCATCCGGTCGTCCTGGGCGCCGACAACCGGCTTTGGACAGCGGACTATCCCCATTTCGTGCGCCAGCGTCTCGAAGCGGGACAGGCCGGCGCGACCTCCTTCTTTCTCACCGGGTGCTGCGGCGACAGCAATACCGGCCATTCCGCACACGCGTCCGTCAGCCTCACGGCAAGCGAGTATCGCAGCTTCGCATCCGCCGAAGCCTTCGGCGAGCGGATTGCGGCAGCCGCACTCGCGGCACCGGAAGTCCCGTTGAAGGACCACGTATCGACCGCCAACGACGCAGTTTTTCTTCGCTATGAGCGCCGGGAAGCAAAGCCGCTCTATGCGCTCGCGAAACAATGGGCGAATGAGGAGGCGAGCGCAGATCCCGCACGAGCCGAGTTGCTACGTCATTGGCGCGCCTGGGCGAGCCGGGCGAACGGGCAGGCTCTCGGCACTCTCGCCGCGCGCGTGACGGTGCTGAATTGGGGCGGCATGCCGATCGTCGCGCTTCCGGGCGAAATTTTTGCTGAAACGGCGCTGGAGATCAGGAGCCGGATACCGTCCTCCCCGGCCTTCGTGATCGGATTCTGCGAGGACAATCCCGGCTATATCCCGCCCGCGGGCGAGTACGACTCCGGGGGATACGAGGTGGAGGAGGCGCACCGCTATTACGGCCAGCCTGCCACCTTCGCACGTGGTTCCGCAGAGATTTTGGCAAGCTCGGCGGTCGAGCTCCTTCGCCGCGAAGAGCTGTAAAAAAACCGCTCATCGTCCGCGAGGGCGCAGGCGGGCCGCTTCTTGACGTGCAACCGGTTGCATGACACCTTGCGTATGGTCAAGCTGGGACACCAAGAAAAAGGGGAACGGGATGATCAGCGCACCGAAAGTCAGAACTCACACTACGATCCGCCTGCACCGCCGTCGTGCCGCTCTATTTGGTTCGATTGTAACCGCCGTCGGCCTTCTGGTAAACCTGCCGGCTTTCGCCCAGACAATCACCGTCTGGAGCGGCTATCCGGAAATGGCGCCGTTTTATGAACACGTGGCGCAAGGCCTTAAGGCCAAGAATCCGAACCTCACCGTGAAGGTCGAGGCTATCGCCCTACGCGAACATGAGAAGCGCATCGCACTCGGCCTGACCTCCGGCTCGGCCGGCGCTACGGTCATCGAGCTCCAAGGATCTACCGTTCGCCGCTATCTCGAGAACGACCTCCTGCCCAAGGCGCCGGACGCCGTCGCCACCTTCGTCAAGAACCCGGCGAATTTCGGCGAATTCTTCTCGTCGAATGCGAGCTACAACGGCACCGTCTACGGTATCCCGCTCTTTCGCGGTCAGGCGGCTCTCTTCTACAACACCGACATGTTCAAGGCCGCCGGGCTTTCTGCGCCGCCGAAGACCGTGGACGAATACACGCAATACGCGGAGAAGCTGACGAAACGCGACGCGACCGGTAATGCCACTGTCTCCGGCTGGAGCCTGCGCCTCTCTGGCGGGGGGCAGGGTATTGCGGAAAAGTTCTGGATCAACCTGTTCCAATTCGGCGGATCCGTCCTTGAGCAAACTCCCGACGGAAAATGGCGCGCGAACTACGCCAACGAGGCCGGCCGCGCGACACTCAAGCAATACCTGCAGAACGTGCATGTGCTCAAAACGGTCACGCCGGAAATGCCTGCCGACGCTGAGGCGCTCGAACGCGGACAGACCGCCATGTTCATCCGCGAGTCGTGGGTCATCGGCGATATTGCGTCGAAGGCGCCGAACCTCAACTACGCCACCGCTCCCCTTCCGCGGGGCTCGATTGCCCTTCCGACAAATCTCTACGTGAAGGCAAATGGCGACGCGGCGAAGGCGGCCTGGGAATTCGCGCTCGCCACGAACGAGCCCGAGAATCTTGTCTGGCTGCTCAAGAATGTCGGTTGGCTGCCGAACCGGACAGGTGTCGACTTTAGCAGCGTCACAAAGGCCGCTCCGGCCTTCGCCGCCTTCGTCGACTATCCGAAGGACTACAAGTTCTTCACCCTTCCATCCATCGCGCCGATCGAGGAGGTGCTGACCCGGCTGGCGGCCCATCTCACGAACGCATTCCGCAATAGTGCCCTTGCCAAGGACGACGCGGCGATCGATGCCTTTCTGAAGACGGCTGCCGACGAGACTAATCAGATCCTTCGTCGAGAAGATCTCCTGGGCAAGTAACTGGCGAAAGCACACCTCCTCCAACGCTTCGTCCGGTGCGGCCTCCCGCACCGGACCGACCTTCGAAGGTTCTGACCGGTGCAGCGCAAGAAATGGATTTTTGCGACCCTCGCGATCCTGCCGACATTGGTGATCTTCGCCTACGTCCGCATCTATCCGATCGGCGATACGCTGCGGCTCAGCCTCCACAAATGGGACATCCTGTCGAAGAACAAGCCGTTCATCGGTCTTGCCAACTTCGAAGAGCTGATGGGTGATCCGCTGTTTCTGGACGCCTTCGTAAACACGACGGTCATCGCCTTCGGCGTCCTGTTCATCACCATTCCACTCGCTCTCGTCCTGGCTGCGCTGATTCACCATCGCACGCGCTCGCATTTCGTCGGATTCTACGAGACGTCGATCTTCATTCCGCACATCGTCTCTCTCGTGCCGGCCGCCATGGCCTGGAAATGGATCTTCGACGCCCGTCTTGGCCCTCTCAATGCCTTGCTGACCACATTCGGTTTCTCGCCCAAGGCATGGCTCTTCGATCCCGTGCTGTCGGTGATCTGCATCATCGTCCTCTGCTCGTGGCAGGCGCTCGGCTATGCGGTGATGATCTATCTCGTCGGCTTCAAAAGCCTGCCGACCTCACTCTACGAGGCAGCAAAGCTTGATGGCGCCTCCGGCCCGCAATCCTTCTGGCGCATCTCCGTTCCGTTGCTGAAGCCGATCACCCTCTACGTCTCCGTGGTGACCCTCGTCTCGGGCTTCAACGTCTATGCGCAGGCCTTCGTGCTCGCTTCCGATTCACAGGGAGCGCCCGGACGACAGGTCCGCGTTCTCGTGCTCGATATGCTTGAGAACAGCTTCCGCAACTACCGCGTAGGATACGCAGCTTCCGAGGCGGTGGTACTTCTGGCGATCGTGCTCGTCCTCACCCTCATTCAATTCAGATTGCTGCGCGAGAAAGGCCGCGCATGAGCACCGTGACCGACCGAACCCGTGCCCTTGGAATGGCCCGCATCCGGCGACGCAGCTTCGTCGACCTCTCGATCGACGTCGTGCTGACCCTGTTCTGTCTCCTGATGATCCTGCCGCTGGTCCTTCTCGTGTCGAATGCGTTCAAGACCCCGCAAGAGATGCTGGCTTGGCCGCCGACCGTCATTCCGGATGTGCCGACGCTCTCGAATTTCAAGGCCGTGCTCGCTGATACGCCGCTTCTGCGCTGGGTCGCCAACAGCCTCTCCTTCGCGCTGTTGTCGACCTTGTGCATCCTCATGACCTCCGCGATCACCGGATACATCCTCGGCAAGTTCCGGCATCGCCTGCTCAGCGTCTTCTTCGCGATCATTCTCGCAACGGCCATCGTTCCGTTCGAAGTCTACATGATACCGCTCTATTTCCAGGCGCAATCGCTCGGCGTCCTCAACAGCACCTGGGGTCTGCTCTTAGGCTATCTCGTCATGAGCTTCGGCATCTTCCTGGTGCGGCAGAACGTCATTCACTCCATCCCGGATGAGCTTCTTGAGGCTGCCCGCATCGACGGTGCGGGTGAGCTCTGGATCTTCTGGCGGATCGTACTGCCGCTGCTGCGCGGGACCCTTGGCGCCCTCGGTATCCTGGCCTTCTTCCAGGCCTGGACCTCCTTCGCCTGGCCGCTGATCGTCGCCACCACCCGTGAAACGTACACGATCGAGGTCGGTCTTGCCCTGTTTCAGACCGGCTTCACGGTGGATCTCGGCCGCTTGAGCGCAGCGTCGGCCGTCGTCCTCATTCCGAGCGTGACCCTGTTCGTTCTGTTGCGTCGCAATTTCGTTCAGGGCGTTGCAAGTACGGGACTCAAGGAATGAGTGATCAAGCGTCGTTCCTGAAAGGCGCGTCCGATCGCTACGTCGCGGCCAATGCCGCGACCCTGCGCTGGATGCTTGCGCGCCCCGGCCTTCACGGCCCCTTCCTCGACACCAAGGTCAGCAGCCTGACTCTGACCGACTATACGAATCGGGACGGCCTGCGCGGCCCGGATTACACCTATGGCTGGATCCAGGGCCGTGGCCTCGAGGCGCTCGCGAGCCATGCCGCCTTTTTTGCCAATCAAGATGCGCCCCTTGCGACGGCACTCGATAACAGGGGACGCCGCCTCTACGATGCCCTCCTCGCCCTTAAGCGGCGCGATGGGCACGCTTATTTTTGCTATGATCGCGCGCTCCAGCCGATCGTTGCCGATGCATCGGGTAGCGTTAGGCACCAGGACGCGGCACCGACGATCTTCACTTACTCGGATGCCTTCGTCGCCAAGGGACTGATCGCAGGTGCCGTGCGCTACGCACCACAGGATCTTCCTTTGCACCTCGATTATTTCATGCAAGTGATCGCGGCAATCGAAAGCGGCCGCTTCCAGATGGACGAGCGATGCCCCCTCTCCGAAGAAGCCGCAGCGGCGCAACCCGACGATTTCGGGCCCCGTATGATCCTCCTCGGAGCAGCGGGCCTGCTCCATCGACTCGGTCTGAGCGAGCACACGAACTACGCAGACCGCTTCATCGCCCATGTCCTCGAGCACCATTTCGAACCGAGCAGCGGCCTGCTGCGCAATGTTCCTGGCGATGACGCATGCAATGTCGGCCATGCGCTGGAATTCGTTGGCTTCGCTTATGACCATACCCAGGAGGACGGTTCGAGCGATCTCCTGGCTCGTCTCGAAACGATCCTCATCGCATCGTTCGACCGCGGTTTCGTCGGACCGGGCCTCGCACTCGCGGTGTCGATGACAACGGGTGCTCCGCTAAACCCCTACTGTCCCTGGTGGTCCCTGCCTGAAACGATCCGCGCCGCCTCCCTGTGCCATGCACGAACAGGAAGCGACGAAGCGCTACGAATCTGGCGAGATGCGGACGAGGCATTTTTCCAGCACTACTGGCGTGGCGCCATCGCGTATCAGGCGCTCACTTGCGACGGACCAGTGGACTATGTTCCGGCAACCCCGGATCTCGATCCGGGGTATCACACCGGGCTGAGCCTCCTCGCTGCGATCGGTGCCGCCAATCGAACGCTCACCTCCCTCCTCCCTCAAGCCGCAGGGTAGTTTCATGGCTTCGGTCGAGATTCAAAACGTCCGCAAATCATATGGCACGGTCGAAACCATCAAGGGGGTGAGTGTCGATGTTCCCGACGGCGCGTTCGTTGTTCTCGTCGGGCCGTCTGGCTGTGGCAAGTCGACCTTGCTACGGATGATCGCCGGTCTCGAAGAGATCTCGGGCGGGACGATCAGTATTGGCGGCCGGGTCATCAACGACGTGGAGCCGAAGCATCGGGACATCGCTATGGTGTTCCAGAACTATGCGCTCTATCCACACATGACTGTGGCGGAGAACATGGCCTTCTCCCTGCACCTGGCGAAAAAATCCCGGCAGGAAACTGATATGCGGGTGTCGGAGGCTGCCCGCATCCTCGGTTTGTCCGATTATCTCGATCGTTATCCGAAGCAACTTTCCGGCGGTCAGCGTCAGCGGGTCGCCATGGGTCGCGCGATCGTCCGCAATCCTCAAGTCTTCCTCTTCGACGAGCCCTTGTCCAACCTGGATGCGGCGCTGCGTGTGCAGATGCGGGCCGAACTAAAGGACCTTCATCGCCGCCTGAAGACCACGTCGGTTTACGTGACGCACGATCAGACTGAAGCCATGACCATGGCCGACCGCATCGTGGTTATGCGCAACGGCGTCGTGGAACAGGTCGGCGCGCCGCTGGACCTGTATGATCGACCTGACAACATGTTCGTCGCTGGCTTCATCGGTTCGCCGGCGATGAACTTCTTGCGCGGCACCGTTGCGGAGACCGGGGTCGACTTGGCGTTTGGGCAAGGCGCCCGGCTACCTCTTGGAGCGAGGCTCACACCAGGGACAGAGGCCGTCTTAGGCATCCGCCCGGAGCACCTGTCCGTTTCGGATCAGGGCGAAATCTCCGGGCAAATCACCAATGTCGAGCCGACCGGCTCGGAAACTTTCATCCAGGCGGAGGTTGGTGGACAGAAGCTCTCCACTCTCGTCCGTGATCGCATCGCTGCGAGGCCCGGCGATCCTATCGCCTTCAGCCTTAAGTCTGACACCGTCCATCTCTTCGATCCGGCGAGCGGCCAGAGAATCGGCCGGTCTCCCTCAGCAGGGTCGACACCTGCGACGCGCTAGCACCTCGAACTGAGAGATCAGGAAGACGATCATGAAGCAGACCTGGCGTTGGTTTGGACCGGACGATCCCGTGACCCTTGCCCATGTCCGCCAAGCGGGCGCGTCCGGCGTCGTCAGCGCCCTGCACCATCTCAACGACGGTCGGGCATGGCCTCTCGACGAGATTCTTAAGCGCAAGGCCGGGATCGAGAAAGCCGGGTTGGTCTGGTCGGTGGTGGAGAGCATCATCGTCCACGAGGACGTGAAGACCCGTACAGGCCGTTTTCGCGAGCTTCTTGAGAACTACAAGGCTTCCATCAGAGCCGTTGCAAAGGCAGGCATTACCACCGTCTGCTACAACTTTATGGCGATCACCGACTGGACCCGTACCGACCTCGATTTTCCCATGTCCCATGGGGGAACGGCCCTGCGTTTCGACATGGTCGACTTCTGCGCCTACGATGTATTCATGCTCAAGCGGACGGGAGCCGAAGCGGACCACCCCGCGGATCGCATCGCCGCCGCCCAGGCCCGCTTTGCCGCCATGAGCGAGAGTGACCGCTCGCGCATCGAGCGCAACCTGATCGAGTGGGTGCCTGCCCGCGAATTCGTCTACGATCGGGAGAGCTTCCGCCGGATGCTCGACATCTATGGCGAGATGACGACCGACGATTTCCGCAGCAATCTGTTCGCTTTCCTCGCTGAGATCGTGCCGGTCGCGGAGGAGGCTGGTGTCCGCTTGGCGATCCACCCCGACGATCCGCCCTTCCCTCTTTTTGGGCTCCCGCGCGTGGTCTGCCGGGCCTCGGACGCCAAGGCGTTGCTGGATGCAGTCGATTCACCCACGAACGGACTAACCCTCTGCACGGGATCCTACGGGGCGAGCGGCGCAAATGATCTGGTGGCCATGGCGGAGGCTTTCGCGCCACGAATCCATTTCGCACATCTGCGCAACGTGACCCGCGAGCCGGACGGATCGTTCCATGAATCGGAGCACCTCGACGGTGACGTGGACATGATCGGCGTCGTGGTTGCCCTTCTCTCTGAGGAGCGTCGGCGGAAGGCCGAGAGTCGCGCTGATTGGGAAATCCCCATGCGGCCCGATCACGGGCACGTCCTCCTCGACGATGTGGGAAAGAAAGTGAATCCTGGCTATTCAGGCATCGGACGGTTGAAAGGCTTGGCCGAACTGCGCGGCGTCATGCGCACCGTCGACGCACTCCGGCCCTGAAGAAGATCAAAGGTTTTCAAACCGCACGCGCAGACGCACGGCGGGGTGGGATTGTCCATCGCCCCGCCAGCGCCGTCATGAAATGCTCGGGCCCGGCAAGGGAACTTCGCGCCGCTCAGCGTTGGCTTGATACGCCGCCTCAATGCAGGCCACGACATGGCGCCCATAAGCCCCGCTCACGGGACTGGGCGTTCCTCGAATGATACTGGCAGCCATTGCCTCCCATTCCCGCTGCACGGCCTGCTCCATCCAGTTTGGCTCGATGGAATTGGGAACGGCGGTCCACTGCCCGTCCTGACCGACCATGACGCCATGGTCAAAATCGATCCGGAGTGATCCGTTCTCGCATATGAGATCCATAGCGGAAGCGACTGCACCATCGCGATAGCCAACGCTAGCGACCTGGCCGATCCGGCCGTCACGAAAGCGCAGCCCGATCAGAGCGGAGTCGTCCGCTTCCTGATCATGAAAGTAGGTGCCGGCCAATGCGGTTACTCCGGTCACGGGCTGCCCCATCAACCAGATCAGCCGGTCGAGTGCGTGGATGCCCGCTGTCAGCAACATGCCGCCGCCTGATCCTCGATGGAGATGCCAGGAACGCCGGTTGCTTTCCATCCAGAGCTTGATCATCCAGCTCGAACCGAGGACGGCGGCACCAAGCTTACCTGAATCGAGGATCTCTTTGGCCTTGAGGCACGGCAGCGCGAAATGCATCACGTGACCGATCATGAGCTTGATGTCGTTGACGCTGGCGGCCGCCGAGATGGCGTCACAAGCGGCGACGCTGGGCGCCATCGGTTTTTCGAGCAGGATGTGTTTGCCCGCCTGGGCCGCACCGATGGCGATCTCTTCGTGAAGGTGGTGGGGCGTTGCGATCACAACCGCGTCGACAGCAGGATCTTCAAGCAAAGTTCGCCAATCACGGTAGCTTTTCCCACCGTGTTCGGCAGCAAAAGCCGCAGCGGCGGCAGCATCCCCCCGACAGGAGGCCACGAGCCGAACGTCACTGACGCGGGCCATGGCGCGTGCGTGAACATGACCGAAATAGCCTGCCCCGATAATTCCTACACCGATCATGATTTCGCCTTCTCGTATGCGGTGCCCATGAGCTGCGTGGCAGATACGGCGGTCTCTGCCGACCGCAGGGGGAACCAGGGCCGGACAAGATGATACTCAGGACTGACGGAAAAGGCGATCAAACTGCTTGATCCTAATCCTCGGAACAAGAGCACTATGCCCCAATGACAGGGGGGAGGGTCAACAGTCCTCGGACTAGATCGTCAATCATGGCGTCGAGCGCGGCCTTGCCTTCGGCTTGTGTAGCAAGCGTCGGATCTCCCCGGGGCGCCTCGTGCCGTATAGTCCGCGCCAGAGCTCTCATCGGTATTGAAGATCGTGGCCTGGTAGAACACGGTCCTCGGCGGTCTTGTCGCAAACCCCGGACCGGGTCGAAAACATGCCGGTGCGCGTTCCTTGACGCTTATACCGCCAGCCGCTCAAACGGGGATGTCACGGTAACCGGAGGGGGACGCAATGGGCCCTGCCTCGCTGATTTCAAGCAAGCACACCGGCTGCGGCTTTCCATTCTGCCATGGCCCGGAGGCGGTGCAGGTGGGTAAAATGGCCCAGCCGAGAAGACATTATGCGGTGAACTTTAGATTCACGTGACTAGCGACGCTTATCAGCGGATATTCCTACTACCTGCGAGCGGTAGGTTTCGCGCGAGACCCAGGCAGCAAATGCGATCACGGCGGCAATGAACATCACCAGGATCCGCGGATCCTCGATCAGCAGGTAACCAAGGGCTCCAAGCTTGATCACAATCATTGCGAAGAGGACGGCAACGGTGATGATGATCTTCGACTTCGACATTTCTTCAGCTACGCTCTTCTGATTTCGTTTGGGACTAGCGGCGACGCCAATACGCACCGCTGCCTCTGTCTCAAGGATGCGTGGCTTCCCGGGCATGGGCGGTATGCGCGACTTGTCTGCGCTTGAAAGGAATTCCGGACCGGGAGCGCAAGCATGCCTCCAACAGGTCCGTACTAGACACCCGTTTGGAGGCGTCCTGCGCGGAGGTGGGATCTACTACGATGCACCAAGCTGGTCATGCGAGGGATCATGGCCCTTTCCCGCCGATTGTCAAATCTCCGAGATTCGGTGGCAAGCGCCATCTGATTTCCGCGACCTGATCGGGTACAGGTCTCACTCGGTCAGATGGCTTCTGACGGCATTAATAATCTGGGTTCGCTGACGCACCAGGAGATCACGGCTCACGGGCTCGAAACACCAGAGCGGCTTGTGTCTTTTCGCTGTTGGGTACCACGAAGTGCAAGGCCGGGGGGCTGAACCTCCTCTCAGTTCGCCTCGGCATCCGCTATGGTGCTGTGCTCCCGGCAATTCTGCTGACCGAGCTCGCACTGAGCCCAGCCGGATGCCGATGGTTGTGTAGCTCAGGCCCTGTGCCTTCAGCGCGATGACGAGCTCGGAACGTCTCTCGATCTCGGCTTCGCGCTTGGCTCGCTCCTCGGAGATCGTGACCAGATAGCTTAAGGTACTTTTCGCGACGCTTTGCTTATATTGCCCTGCTGCGCCGCACGTCCTGGTCTTCGATTTTTTGTGCTTTGGCTGCGTCATGTCTTTGCAGACATAGAGACACGCGGATCGATGCGCACCTCATGCTTCCGGATCTCTGTTATCTTAAATGTGGGTTAGGCTGCCGCAAGGCTTTGTCAAACGATGCGTTCTGACGCGGGCAGCAGCCTTGACATTGGTGGGGGCGCGGCCGAGATTGGCGGTGTCATGTCCACGATCCGTACCATTTCCGTATTTCGCGCGGGCCGTCTGAAGACGGGAGCCTGAGCCCCGGACGTCGCAAGTCCGGGGACCTTGGCACGCGGCAAAAAAACTCCGCCACATTGCTTTGCCATCCACCGCGTGGATCGTGCGGGTTGCCATCACAATTGGAACGTCAGAAACGGCCGTCTCGCTGAGACCGCCGATTGGTGAGGTCATGTCGATAATCGTCCTTGCAGCTTCTTCGCGCTGCCGATCACCCAGCTCATCCTGTGGGAGAGCCTAGGCGGGGTATTTGGATTCGCGGCCTATGTCGCCGCGAGTCATACCTTGGGCGCCACAGGCAGGAGCCGATAGGCGGGATCCCGCAAGACAACAAGGGCCCGGTGATGGTGGGACAGTGGCTCGTTCCACCCCGATCCAGACATCGCATGTGCACATTGGCTCCCCGGGGAACGGCCCGCGGCAGGATATGAATGATGCTGAGGCGCGAACGACGATCTGTCTGCAATATTTGCGGGCGCTGTTTACCAAGGGCCGCGGCGCGGTGCCCTTGGTGTTCCTACAGGAACGACGAAGCGACTCCCCAGCACTCCACGGTGCCCGGGCAACACGCTTCTTCCGCGGCTGATGAGGCGCACGCCCCATCAGGACATCCCCCACGACACCATCTTATGAAGGAGGTATACCCATGAAGCCAAATGGCGCAGGAACGCCGATCAAGGTCAACGGTTCCGGCATCGACCTTGGCGAGACATTGCCCCATGAGGTGCAGGCAAAGCTCATGCACGTTGTCGGAAGGTACTTCGACTGTTTGAACCACGGGACAGTCGGGTTCACTCGCGAGGGGCACTCGTGCGGCTGCACCATCAACGTCCATGTCGGCAATCTCAAGATGATCATCGCGGAGGGCTCTGCCACCAACTGCCATCTGGCGTTCGGTCAGGCTCTTGCGAATGTCGAAAAACAACTGCACCGGAGGAGGAGACGGATGGCGGATGGCAGCCGAATCCAGCCCCCGTCCCGAGCGCTCGCTTAAACCCTCGCTGGGCCGGAGGCGCACACCGGCCCTTCCCTATCTGAAGAGCACCATGGCCCCGTTCTCTGGAAACCGCACTCCAGGCCATCCAGGCGGCGGCGATGGCTCATGCCCGGTTTTTGAAACCTGAGGCGGCCCGAGATTCGGGCCGGCATTGATAATGGCATCCACCCTGATGGCGTCCCTCATCACCCCCGCACGTGTGGTTCCACGCCTGCGCGCGTGCGACGTTCGGCATGTTGTCCATGAACTCGTTCGCATCGCGATCGCGGAAACCGCTCTGGACCACGACGCGGTCTGCCGCGCGGTTCTGAATCGCGGCGAGGCGTCCACGTTCGGCTTCGGGCGGGGCGTCGCGATCCCCCATGCGGCGGTCTCAGGGCTCGACCGACCCGTTGGCGCCTTCGCGCGTCTTCACCCGCCGCAGGACTTCGGCGCAGCAGACCACATTCCGACTGATCTCGCCTTTCTGCTGTTGAGCCCGGATGGAGACGCCTCTACGCACCTACGAGCCCTGGCCTGCGTGGCGCGCCGGTTGCGCGACCGTGAGATTGCGGCGCACCTCAGGTCCGCGAGAGATGTGGAGGCCATCCACATTGTGCTGATGAGCAATGCCTGGCGCGAGTCTAACGAGGTCGGGACAGGACATTCCGCCACACTGAATGCCGGAGGTTTGACAAACGGATCTACGTGCACCAGCTTGGAAGAACTATGTTGAGCTTCGCACCATATCCCCGCGGCCTGCTTCGTTCGGGCAACCTCATCGCCGGCGAATAGCCCCGAGCTCGACGCGCACCGCGCCCGAGTTCGGGGTTGCGCGAGATCATTACGCATTTGGACATCTCATGAGGCCGGGTGCTGACGCATCCGGTGACGCAGCATGTTCAACACGTCTTCGAACTTATGATCCGCATCGCGGAGACAAACTCATTCATCCATCTAACCGGCGTAGACTGCCGGCGGAAGATGCGTGTCCGGAGTTGCGGTCTACCGCACCCGATTTCCCGACGCGCGCTCAGGCCGGCACTTGTTTGCCCCGTAGCCGACACACAGGAGGACGCGCCGTGCAGAAGCCCTCAAACGAACAGACTCCCCAGCCTGAAGGCCCGGATACGGAGCAGCCGGACGGGAAGGTCATCCGGCTGATATCGCGGCGCCCGGCGTCGGAGCAGGCCCCAGAACCGCCGACACCCGACGACGGTGACCCCGGCCCGTCGGCGGCCTGAGTCCCGCCTTCGCGTCCAACAGAACAGGAGCCTTCAAATGACGAAGAGAACCACCGGCGGCGCGAAGCCACTGATCATTCTGACGATTGCCGATCACGAGAAGCTGTCCGTGCTTGCCAATGCTGCCGCGAATACCCTGCCTGCAGTTGCGGCCGAACTCGCGGACGAGCTCGACCGCGCGCATGTCCTTACCAAGGGGCGCCATCCCATCGACACCGTCTGCATGGGTAGCGAGGTCGAGTTCCGCGACGAGATGACGGATCGCGTGCAGACGGTGACCCTCGTCTACCCGAACGAGGCCGACATCTCGCAGGGGCGGATCTCTGTGCTGACGCCCATCGGCACCGCCCTCGTTGGGCTTTCCGTCGGCAAGTCGATTGATTGGATCACGCGCGCCGGCGAGCTGAAGCGGTTGACGGTGCTGCAGGTGCGGGAATCAACCGTCACGGAGTCCCAGTCCGCGTAAACGCGCATGCCGCCAGCAAGCCGTGCGAACGATACGCGACGCGGCCTCTGCCGGCCGCGCGGCTCTCTATTTGCTGCAATCGGCAGGACGTCCTGCCAACGGAGAAATGAATGCCCGAAACCATCCGTCTCAGCGTGATTGCCACCCCTGGCACGCGCCCGCCGGCGCGTGGGTTTGAGAGTCACCCGCGTCACGCTGACAAGACCACCCCACTCCGGAAGATCGATCCTGCCAAATGGCCGAGCCCGCGCGGCTATTCGCACGCAGTTGCCGGCACAGGTACTTTCGTGTTCGTCGGTGGGCAGATCGCCACTGACAATGCGGGAAGAGTGAAGTCCGTTGGACTCGTTGCCCAGGCGCGCCAGGCACTGCGGAACGTGCGAACGGTCCTCGCGGAAGCAGGCGGGTCGCCTGAGCACATCGCGCAGATGACATGGCACGTGCTCGACATCGATCATTACCGCGCTCGGCTCCGGGAACTCGGCGCAATCTATCGCGAGATCATGGGAAGCCATAATCCGGCGATGGTAATAGTTGAGGTCTCCGCACTCCTCGAGCCGGCGGCCCTCGTGGAGATCGCGGCGACGGCGATCCTTCCCGTCGGCGGCGGTTCCTCGCCTGTGTGCGTTCATCCCGCCCTGTCAGGCGGCGCCTTTCCAGCGACGGCTGAGGCATCCGGATACGGGACTGCATCACCATGACCGCACACCTGCCATCCATCACCGTCACGAGGCGTGACCACCGGCGACTGATGCATACAGCGGAATGCCTTGCCGGACAGGCGCACCCGCTCGCGGCGCCGCTCCTGCGGGAGCTGCGACGGGCGACCTTGTGCGCACCCGACGAACTGCCGGACGACGTCGTCACGCTGGACACGTTCGTGACCTACCGGATCGCCGGCGAGGACAAATCAGAAAATCGCATGCTGATCCACCCGGATGACCGCATATGGCCCCCCGCCGAGTTGTCGATCCTAACGCCGGTCGGGCTGTCCCTCTTCGGGCTGCGCGCTGGCGACCGGATGCAGTTGAGCGGTACAGGCGGGGCAAGGGTTACGTGGGTTGAGGTCGACGCTGTCGGGCCACGAGCGACGGGAGCATTCGTCCCATTTGGAACCGCAGCTCCAGACCGTACCGGCGACAGTTGACGGTGATGCGGGACCGTTCACGCGCCCGCTGACGCACTCTCAAGACGTATGGCGTTGAGTGCCTCGGTTTGCTGACTCCTTGCTGATCAGCGCAGTGTCCTGTCTCTGGCCGGCCAGCAGAAATGCTTCGATCATGCAGATAACGCCGGTGGGTTCGTAGACGACGCGAACCTCGCCGCCGAGTTCCTGCGCCAGCGCCCGCTCAAGCAGGCGCGAGCCAAAGCCCTTGCGCTGCGGCGGGACCACTTGTGGGCCGCCGCGCTCCGCCCAACGCAAACTCAGCCGGCGACCGTCGGCGTCGCCTTTGAGGCGCCACACAATGTCGGGTGATGTCACGTAAACTTGCGGAGACCGCAGCAAGCCCTGCTTCGCTGGTTTCAGGCGATCACGCCTGCCGCGGCTTTCCACGCTGCCATGGCCTGGAGGCGGTGAAGGTGGGTGGCGAGAGCAGACTGGCTCGAATGGGGCAGAACGAACAGGTTTCTGACGGCTGAAAAGACTGAGGTGAACCGCTGCAGGCCTCCTACGGACCGAAAGCCTTGCATCATCCGCTCCCGCTTTCCCAGCGGGAGATGCGAGTTCTCGGCCCTGTTGTTCAGCCCCTTGTGTGAACGATGCTCGATCCTCGGCATGATCTGCCGCCGGGCGGCCGCATAGGAGCCGAGCTTATCCGTGATCATCCGTCGCGGTGGGCAGCCCTGCCTCTTCAACAGACGCTTCAGCAAGCGTTTGGCCGCCTTGGTGTCGCGCCGCGTCTGGACGATCTCGTCGAGGACGTATCCATCCTGATCAACGGCACGCCACAGCCAGTGCTGCTGGCCGGCAATGCTGATCACGACCTCGTCCAAGTGCCAGATGTCACGAGGGCTTGGCGTCTTGCGCCTGAGGCGGCGGGCGTGAGATGGCCCAAACTTCATCGCCCAGCGCCGCACGGTCTCGTAGGACACGACGATACCACGCTTCAGCAGCATTTCCTCGACCAAGCGCAAGCTCAGTGGGAAGCGGAAGTACAACCAGACAGCATGAGCGATGATCTGAGGTGGAAAGCGGTGGCGCTTGTAGCTGGTAGCCGGCAGGTTCATGCCGTTGGGCCTACCGTAGGATATCCTGACGTCAGGTTACCGTGACATCACCGGTATCAGGTGCTCGGCCGCCGACAACAAAGCTCCAAGGCATAGCAGGATCAACACGGGGAAATTTGGACGCCAAAGCAATAGCGCGGTCGAAAGAGTGGCGACGACAACTGCCATGACGCCACCGCCGGATAAGCGGAAGATCGTAATGCACCCGGCAATGACAAGACCGACTCCAACAGGCGCCAATCCTTCGCGCATGGCTCGATGCCATTTCCTGTCTCGGTGCGTATTCGTCAGTTTCAGCGTGGCGTAACAGAGCAAAGAGGATGGAGCGATCAGCGCAATGGTGGCGACTATTGCGCCAGGCCAACCAGCCACCTTCCATCCTATTAATGTCGATAGCATCGAGCCTGGTCCAGGCGCTGCCCGTGCTACGGCGAACAGGTCGACAAATTCCCGCGGGGTAATCCAGTTATGAACGACGACGGTCTCGTGTTGAATCCCGGCGATTACTGCCGAACCACCACCTATCGACATGAGCGAGAACGGTACGAAAACGGCGACGAGTGCGAATAATATGTCGTCACGCATGTCAGAGCCTCCGCCAAGCCATTCCCACCCCGATCGCCGCCATTCCAATCACGACCGGAATCAGCGGCCAATTCAGGACGCCAACAGCAACAGCAGTAGTGGTTACGACGCCGACCGAAGACGGGAATCGCATCGCGCGTTTGATGCCGCGGATGCATAGGATCATCATCAAACCGAGGGCCGTAAAGGCGACGCCGTTAGAAGCTGCCTGAACCAAGCCGTTGTTGGCGACACTCTCGAACAAAACGCTGACCGCGATCACAACGAAGAACGGACCAACCACAAAACCAACGAGGCAAGTCAGTGCTCCAGCTGTTCCGCGGAGTTGGTCGCCGATACAAATCGCCAGGTTCGCAACGTTCGGCCCAGGAAGCATCTGCGAAATGGCTTGTAAGCTGGCGAAATCATCGTCGCTCATCCAGCCGCGCAGAAGGACAAACTCGCGATAGAACCAGCTTGTCAAGCCGCCGCCGAAGCTTACTAGTCCGATCCTGAAGCACAACAGAAATAGTTTAGCCAGCGAAGGCGGAACTGTTGATGGGGAAGAAGCAGACGCGCTCCCCGGTTCGGGGAGCGCGTCTGGTGAGCCGCCGTTATCGGAAGGCATCGGTAACTTCTCGCTAGACCGAGGGGATCATCTTCAGAGCAGGAAACACTTGTCCCATGAGCGTTGGGGGCCATGGAATATGCATGATACGATCAAAGACGAAATAGACGAAAGCCGTCATTCCAATCGCCTGCGGCAACACAAGCGTCCAACGTTCTTCTGCCTCCAAGCGCATGAAGAGGATAACGAAAATCGGAATGCTCGGAATAAGCCCGATCACTGCCATCGAAATCATCAGACCGACGAGCCAGCCAAAGAATATCGCAGCACGCTTTACGATCACGCGGTTGCTCAGATGGGCAGTGTCAGACTCAAGATCCATGTGAAGGCCGTCGTCTCCAGATTGGGACGCTTTAGGCCGACGAGTCATATCGATCAGAAGACTTAGAACGGCTAGGGCCAGCCCAGTGTGACCGAGGATCGACGGCACAATTCGCGAACTTTCGTTCCAGCGGGGTACTTCAGAAAGTGCGAAAAGCAGCAGACAGATGACAAACACGTGGACGAGCTGCGATGGTCGAATCGTGGGGCGTCCGAATTCGGCGACAAATCCTGTGCCGCGACTGCGCAGGTTCCGAAGGATTGGCATTACGAAGCCCGCGATTGCCAACCCAAAGAACAGAACCACGATCGGGCGCAGCAACCATGCGTCATCGTAACGCGCGACCGAGATAAAGAGGTAACGTTCAATAGTTCCCCCAAGAACAAGTCCGAGAATAAGCGGTGGGCGGGCCCATTTCAGCTGCTTCATCGTCCAGCCAATCACCCCGAAGGTCAGCAGGGTATAGATGTCGCCCCACTGCCGTGATTCCTGGAATGCGCCGATATAGATAATGCAGAGAACGGTGGGCAGTATCAGTGTGTAGCGAAGCGTCGCAAGCTTGGCGAACTGACCGCTGAAGGCATAGCACAGACCAGCGCCCAGAATGTTGGCGAGCGCGATGCTCCACACCATAGAGTAGGTGACGTCGAGGTGCTTCGTCAGCATCGCAGGACCAGGTGTTAGGCCGTGCATCTGAAAAGCGCCGAGAAGGAGCGCCATACTCGCGGAGGCGGGGACGCCGAAGACGACTGTAGGCACCAGCGCGCCGCCTTCCTTGGCATTGTTGGCACTCTCCGAGGCGATGACTCCTCGGATGTCCCCCTTGCCGAACGTATCCTTGGCTCCGCGTTCGGTTTTCAGTGCATGTCCGTAAGCCAGCCAATCGATAACGCTTCCGCCTATACCGGGGAAGGCTCCGAACGCGGCACCGAGCCAGCTGCACCGCAAGATCAGCCACCATTTGCGGAAGCAGTCCAACGCACCCTGAAGGATACCAGACTTTGCGCTCTCGCTTATTGAGCCAGCGATAGCCGTGCGTGTGATAAGCAAGTCGCAGAGTTCGGGAAGTGCGTAAAGTCCAAGTACGACAGGAACAAGCGGTAGGCCGTCATAGAGATACAGCCCTCCGAAAGTCCAGCGCAATGAAGCGCCTTGCTGGTCCGAGCCGACCAGTGCCAGCATGACGCCGACGATCGCAGCCACGAGCCCACGTAGCGGTGATTTACCAGAAAGGATCGCAACCATCGATATGCCGAACACTGCAAAGGCGAGCAACTCCGGCGCGCCGACCAGCAGGATCACCGGCTTCATGACAGGTAGCAGCGCGGCCATGAGGATGGCACCAAATATCCCGCCAAGCATGGACGACATGTACGCTGCGCTTAACGCCCGACCTGCCTGCCCTTTCTTCGCAAGAGGCAGGCCATCCAGCACCGTTGCAGCGGAGCCCGCCCCACCCGGGACACCGAATAGAATGGCCGGGATAGGGTCACCGGTGGCTGTCGTTGCAGCGAGACCAAGCAAGAACCCGAAAGCCGTGTAAGGATCCATGCCGAAAGTGAACGGCAATAGCAGCGCGACACCGGAAAGTCCGCCGATACCAGGGATGATCCCGAGTATGACGCCGCAGACCACACCCAGTGAAAGGAATAGCAGCCGGCTGGGCTCTAGCATCAACCCCAGAGCATGAATCGCAACATCGATCGATTCCATATCGTCCCCCAAGTACCGCCGAAGAGGCGCTTCAATCTTTAGAGTTTTGAATAGTCAACCTTCTGCCACGAACCAGTAGCAACTGAACGTTCGGCGGCATCGAGGACGTAATGGATCTTGATAACGTCAGTGAAATTTGGGCTGGATGTCTTTTCGCCGCGAATGCCCTTAGCAAAGGACGACCAAGCCTGGGCGACCTCGAATGCAGCTTGCCCGTGACTGAATCCACTTACTGCCGTGTGGCGCGCAGGAATCTCAATTTCCTTGAACTCGCGCTGCAGGCGCTCGGGAGCGATTGGGTCACCGTACAGCTGCTCATGGCTTGCGCGCGCGCCATAGAGCTTGAGCATCCCACGGGTGGGATCGCCATCACCTTTTTGTTTGTCCCAATTCTTGGGCGTTTCTACCGCAGCAAGCATCAGCATGCCTTCTGTCCCGTAGATTTCGAACCGGGTGCCTGTTCCGAACCAGCTCGTAAGCGACGTCTGCATGGTTCCGATCACATCGCCCCCGACCCTGAGCAGGTAGTTCATGTTGTCAACCTGATTACCCTTGATCAGGCCGTCGGTGTCTGTGTTGCGGCGCTCGGGAACCATGACGCGCATCTCGGCGCATATATCGGTCACGTCTGCTCCAAGAACCGCCATCAACCTTTGAAGGCTTTGCCCGCTTCGATAGCCCGGATGTCCTCCATCCTCAGCCTGGAAGAGCCATTCGCGGTGCCCAGGTCGCGGCATGATGTAGGCGCCGGAGAAGAATGAATGGGAGAAGCTGAGCGGCTTGCCGATAAAGCCGGATTGAATAAGTTCAGCCATGTGCAATGACGCCGGCTCGAAATGATGCTGATACCCGACCTGCGACTTGAGATTCCCCGCCTTCGCAAGCTCATACATTTCTTGCGCCTGCGCCGTCGTCACTGCCATGGGGAGCTCGCAATAGACGTGCTTACCTGCCTTCAGCGCCGGTAAGGCCACGCGATGATGCACCGACGGCCTGACCGAGACGCAGACGATGTCGAGATCAGGAAGCTCGGCGAGCATTCTGTCCACACTGTCGAATGCATGTGGGATCCCGAAGCGCTGGCAGGTCTCAGATGCACTAGACATTTTGGTAGTGCAGACGGCGGCCAGATTGAAGGTATCCGATTGCTTGAGCAGCGCCGGAATATGAGCCCGGACCGAGAACCGTTCACGCCCATCTGGACTATGGGCGAAAGCAGCTCCAACAATACCAACGTTCAACCTTCCGTTCGACATTAAATTCCTCCCCAAGAATTCAGAATAAGTTGACATGTCAACTGTCGACAGTCAACGACCAAGCGCTCTGTTCGGACTCGCTCCTGCTTCAACTCAGAAGCGAACCATGGATTAGCTAACCAGGAAGACTATTTCTGATGCTCGCGTGAGCATTCAAAAGATGCTGACGCATAGCTGCTTCAGCTTTCTCCGGCGAGTGTTCGCTGAGTGCGTCGAAGATTGCCTGGTGTTCGCTCGCAACGCTCTCAGAGCGCCCGGGCCGACCACCCGAGCGGTAGCGATAGAACCGCATCAGGTAGTAGATGTCATCACGCAGAATGCTGATCAGCTTTTGATTGCCACTTGCTACAATAATCGCAAGGTGAAAATCCTGATCCGGAGACTGATGATAGCTGCGATCTACCGAGCTTCTTGAACGATTTCGTTTCAGGATCGCTTCCAGGGCCTTCAATTCGGCAGCAGTGATGGTCTGGGCTGCGAGCCTGCATGCCAAAGCCTCCAATGACTCCCTTATCACCAGAACCTCCTCCAGGTTCTGCGTGAGGAGCGTGGTCACGCGGGCTCCGATATTGGGGATGCGCTCGATTAGTCCGCGACCCTCCAGTCGACGCAGGGCTTCGCGCAACGGGCCACGACTAATACCCATACTGCTTGCAATTGCCTGCTCGGACAAACGCTCGCCACTGGCAAGTTCGCCAGTGATGATAGCCGACTCCAAGCGGTCAACCACCTGGTCCACGACCGAACTCGGTGCCACGACTTTTACAAGTGATGATGGTGCCTTCAAGGATGTGTCCGCCTCGTTAGAATCTGGATCGCAATCTATGTTGTTATATCTCGCCCCGATGCAAGACGCAGCAAGTGGCGGAGTTCCCTACCGTCAAGTGTTTCGATACGAGAGGCCATGTCAACGACGTCATCGATCTGGCCGCCAGATAGAAATGTCGCCAGACAGGTGCGTACTTTCGTCTCGTGCTCAGCTAGCGATATTGGCTCAGCCCCCCAGGACCCTCGGGGATTTGAACATCTGGCATGGAGAGCGCTGCCATCTGACATGTGCACCGCGACGTCCGCATATCGGCCCGTATTGTACAAGCTAGGCATATCGGGCGGCATCGATATCTCGATTTTCGACAGCATCCTCTGCATGTCGCCCCGGAAGAGCCGGCCGTCGGTAAATGTCTCCAGTCCAACGCTCCCATCGAGGAGCGCCGCCGCGATCGTGTATTGCACGCTGAACTTTCCGTCGAGCCCCGACTTTGGAAAAGGTCGATTACTCGACGGCACGTCTGCTACAACGATCTCGATACGATCGACATCGTCGGGATCGCCGATTTTCTCATGGAGTTCCAAAGCCGCAGAAATACCGTAGTGAGTACTGAACTTAGCGGGAAAAATCTTGATCGCGAAGCCCGGATCCAGAATCCTGTATCCGTTGCCGAGCTGGAGTAATTTCAACACATCGAATCTTGGCATGAATGCCTGCAGGTAGCCCTGCGTCGCGGCGTCAAAAACTGCATTGTCGGCGCTGAACCCTGCTCTCGTGAGAAGGGCGCTTTCCAGACCGCTCGATGCAGCGAACCCACAATGCGTCGATTTGGTCATTGTGCCGAGATTGGTGAACAAAGAACCACACCGCGACGCGGCCATTCCGATCGCGTTGGCCATTCCAGCTCCGTCGAGGCCAAGGAGTGTGCCGCAAGCTACAGCCGAACCAATCGGCCCTACTACTCCAGGAGGATGAAACCGCAGCTCGCGGGACTCTGATTGTCCCCCTTCACGCAACCATCCCTGGATCTCGATGCCCCTCACCAAGGCTGTAATGAGTTGACGACCGCCGATTTCCTTATCCTCAGCCAGGGCTAGGGCGGCAGCCAGCACCGGGGACAAAGCATGGGTTGCGGGACGCCACATTGGCTCGAAGTCGAGTACGTGCATGGAGGTGGCATTCAGCAAAGCCGCCGACACTGCGGACAGACCAAACCCAAGGCCAAGGACGGAAACGTCACCAGCCCCTCCTTGTGCTTGCAGGTGGGTTGCGAGGATTGGCGGAGCCTCTTCCAGCCGCGCTCCGGCGACAGCCACGGCGATGCCGTCGATAACCAGCATCCGGGCCGCCGCGATCAGTTCGTCGGGAAACCCGTCGAACGTCATTGCTTCTATTTTTGATATGACAGCTTCGGTGACGTTGCTGTAAATCGAATCCTTTGCCGCGATGTTCGAGCTCATTA
Source organism: Microvirga alba (assembly GCF_015694465.1). Taxonomy (GTDB): domain Bacteria; phylum Pseudomonadota; class Alphaproteobacteria; order Rhizobiales; family Beijerinckiaceae; genus Microvirga; species Microvirga alba. Next base: position 67,746 of record NZ_JADQDO010000012.1, on the reverse strand, counting down.
GACGGCCACCCGTTCGTACTTCGCGCGCAGAGTGTCCTGCGGCAGAACCTTTTTCTCGAGCGCCCGCGCACCTTCGTAGTCCATCAGCTTCATGATATCGTCGATTCCGACGAGAAGGTCTGGGCGGTCAACGGCGATGCCCTGCTCATACGCTTCCTTCATGATACGTAGCGCGTCCGTCATGGCCTTTATCGCCGCCGCGGGTAACATGCGGGGGAGGCTGACACGGCGAACGCCCCAGGCACGCAGATCTGCCAAGGGGATCAACGGTGTGGTCGGACGTTTGCGGATGCCGAAGCCCATGTTGATGCTGAGTGCGATTCCCGCATCCACAAGGCGCTTGATATGCTCCTCCGAGCCTACGGCATCCGGAAAGATCAGATCGGCTCCCGCCGCAGTGTAGGCCCGTGCGCGTTGAATCGTAGCTTCCATTCCCTCGACGGCGAGCGCATCGGTCCGCGCAATGATGACGAATGCGTCGTCGCGGCGCGCCATGCACGCGGCCTCGATCTTCTTCACCATCTCGTCGAGAGGGATGACCTCTTTGCCCGACATGTGCCCACAACGCTTCGGGCTCACCTGGTCCTCGATATTGATGCCGGCGATGTCAGCTTCCTCGAAGAGCTTCGTTGTGTGATATACATTCACCGCATTGCCATAGCCAGTATCCGCGTCGCAGGTGAGCGGGATTGAGATCGAACGGGCAATGTTGCGGCAGTGATTGAGGTTTTCCGTGAGGCCCATCACACCGATGTCAGCAATTCCGAGTATCGCATTAGAAACGGCTGCACCGCTGGTTGCGGCGGACTTGAACCCAGCTGCCTCCACAAGGCGCGCGCTATAGCCGTCATACACGCCGGGAGAGACAATAAACTCGCCCTGCGTGAGAAGGCTTCTGTACTGTTGCGCTTTGGTCCGCATCATTTCCTCTTAACTTTGCAGCAACGAGCCATCATCCGGCCCATGCCTTGAACATAGCCCCATGATGATCCATGCCAGCGCATTTCGTCAACTGAAAACTGTTGACAGTTAGCGATACATATGACCTTCTTGAATCAAGGCTGCAATGTCGCAGCTCAACCATAGGGAGGGAGGCACCATGAAAAGAACAATAATGAGCCTGCTGACAGCGGCGATGACTTGGGTGGTGGCGCCGGCGAATGCGGATCCATATTTTGCCAACAAGGAATTTCGAATTGTAGTGGGTTTCGCTCCCGGCGGGGGGAATGATCTTTTTGCGCGCGTCTTCCCTCAGTACCTGCCGAAATACATTGAAGGTAAACCGGCTGTACTCGTCGAGAACCGGCCGGGGGCGGGAGGTGTCACGGCCCTGAACTGGTATGTGGATGCAGCGCCACGCAACGGGACCGTGGCATATGTGACCAGTGGTGGATTAGTCACCCGCATGGTTCTGGGATACGACGGTGTCACGGCGAAGGTGAGTGACCTGAAGCCGTTGATTGCGGGTCCATTGGGTCGCACAAACTATATCAGCCCGGCTACGGGCTATAGGCAGCCCAAAGATATAACGAAGCTGAAGGAGCCGCTCTTCCTCGGATCAACTGACCCGCTTTCGACAATCGGCTCGGTCATTGGGCTAACTATGCTCAAAGTGCCGTTCAAGGCTGTGAAAGGATACCCGGGAAAGAATGATGCCATGCTCGCCTTCCAGCGCGGTGAGGTGACCGTCGGCGATATTGCAACGCCGATCTTCAACGATTCGATGGCGCCACTTGTCAAGGAAGGCAGCGTAATTCCGCTCTACGCACAAGGCATTCTCGACGGGGATAATCTTGTCCGCGACCCCGCCAATCCGGATCTTCCGACAATCGCCGAGTTCTACAAGGAAGTGTACGGCGAGAATCCTTCAGGACCCGCGTGGGAGGCTTACAAGGCCGTTATCCGCGCGATCGGCAATGGCGGTAAGATCCTCATGATTCATAAGGATACGCCACCTGCGGCAGAGGCTGCGCTGCGCAAAGCCTTTGAGGACGTTCAGAAAGATGAAGAATTTCAGAAGAACGCGATCGCTGCGCTCGAAGGGTACGGCTTCTCGTTCGGTGACGCGTTGATACAGAACGTGCAAGCCATCGTCGATATCAAGCCCGAAACGAAGGCTTGGATGCAGGCACTGTATTCGCGCGGCTATGGCATGAAGTTTAACTAGCCAACAAGACTAGGTACCGGCACGCGGATGCAATCGCTCCGCGTGCCTGGCATTCTTGAGGATGCATTCATGACAATGACTGAGCGGTTCATCAGCGGCGGCGTCGCGTACGGCTTTGCGGATGTACGCAAACACCTGACGGCGGATGCTTTTGATCGTTTGCCGTACGCGGCCCGAGTGCTGGCGGAAAGTGTGGCGCGCCATCTCGGTGAACCTGGGTTCTCCAGCAAAGAACTCGATCTCCTTGCAAACCGGAAAAACGTGACGGGCCATAGTGCGATCGCGCTTCGCATTCCCCGAGTCATACTGCCGGATTCGTCCGGGATACCGGTGCTCATGGATCTGGCTGCCCTTCGCTCGGCCGTCGCGCGGCGTGGAATCGCGCCGGGTAGCGTCGACACATCGGTTCCAGTCGATCTGGTTGTCGACCATTCACTGCAGGTTGACGCGTCTGGTGTGCAAGGAGCGGATGCTATGAATCTTGTAAGTGAAATGAAGCGAAACGCCGAGCGCTACCGCTTCTTGCGCTGGGCGCAGTCGGCGTTCAGAAGTCTGACAGTATTTCCGCCCGGATCGGGCATTATCCACCAAGTCAACATTGAGCAGATCGCCAAGGTCGTTCGTACCGTTGCCGCGGGAGAACTTCCCATTGCCTTCCCAGACATGGTGATTGGCGGCGATTCCCACACACCGATGGTGGCGGCGCTTGGCGTCGTCGGCTGGGGCGTTGGCGGCATTGAGGCGGAGGCCGTCCTGCTCGGCCAAGCCTATATCCTACCAGTACCCGAATTTGTTGGTGTGCGGTTAAGCGGAAAGCTGCGGTCTGGCATCACCGTTACGGACCTTGCCCTGACGGTCACCAAGATTCTGCGCACCAAAGGTGTTGTCGGCAGTTTCGTTGAGTTCTTTGGGCCATCTGTACTGGATATGTCCGTGCCAGATCGGGCGACGCTGTCGAATATGGCTCCCGAATATGGCGCGACGACCGGATTCTGGGCGGTTGACCAACGTACCATCGAATATCTTCGGATCACTGACCGTTCTGAAGAACATATAGCCCTGGTCGAAGATTATTGCCGGGCTGCCGGCATGTTTCGCGATTCCTCGGCACCGGTCCCCGAATACGACCGGGTTGTAGAAATCGATATTTCGGAAGTGGGGAGATCTGTTGCCGGACCAAGCAAGCCACACAATCTCCGTCCGCCAGGAACGATGGCGGCAAGTCTCCAAGCGCGTTTAGAGGAGCGAAAAAGTCCGCTGCCGCAGGGGCTCGAAGGTATCATAGCCATGGCGGCTATCACGTCATGCACCAATACGGCCAATCCGCATGCGATGGTGCGAGCCGGCCTGGTGGCCAAGGCGGCGGCTATGCGCGGACTGGCGCCGCCAACCTGGGTCAAGACTTCCCTCGCCCCCGGCTCATTGGCTGTTTCTCGTTATCTGGCAGATGCGGGCCTCATGGCACCTTTGGAAAGGCTGGGTTTCCACGTCGTCGGATTTGCCTGCGCATCTTGCGGTGGGAAATCCGGCCCGTTGAAGCCCGAAACGATCAAGCTCGCGGAAGCGGAGCATCCACTGGTCGCCGTGCTGTCCAGCAACCGTAACTTCGACGGCCGCATTCATCCGATGTTGGATGCGAGCTATTTGTGTTCTCCTGCTCTGGTCGTTGCGTATGCTTTGGCTGGCAAGGTGAACATCGACATTGAGAACGACCCTATAGGCGCAGATGTGACTGGCGAGCCAGTTTATCTATGCGACCTGTGGCCGACAGACGAGTTGGTCGATGATATGGTAAAAAAGTACGTCACACCGGAGGTTTTCAAGAGCCGCGGTGCCGTACCGTCCTTAGCAGCCTGGCGAAAGCTCGAAGCGCCCGAGGGAGAACTATTCCCTTGGGATCTTGCTTCAGCCTACATTCTCGAGCCCCCATTTCTCGATCGGATGCCAAGCGGATCTAACAGCGAGGGGTCCATCCGTGGCGCCCGGGTGCTTGGCCTGTTCGGCGATGGACTCACGACAGATCATATCTCGCCTGGCGGTGAAATTCTGCTCGACAGTCCCGCCGGCCAATATTTGCAATCGATCGGAATTTCGAAGCCGGACTTCAACACCTATGTTGGCCGGCGGGGAAATCACGAAGTCATGGCCCGCGCCACATATGCGAACGTGCGAATTCAAAATCACATTGTCCCCGACCGAGAGGGCTGGTGGACAAAACTCTGGCCAGATGGCGAGTTGACGTCATTTTACGACGCCAGCGAGACCTATCGCGTGCGGGGCGTGCCTCTCATCATTCTGGCGGGAAATGATTTCGGCGTCGGCAGCAGCAGAGATTGGGCTGCAAAGGGGCCCGCTCTGTTGGGCGTAAGGGCTGTGATCGCGAAGTCGTTCGAGCGCATCCATCGTTCGAATCTGATAGGCCTGGGTATTGTTCCTCTTCTTTTTGGCCAAGGCGAAGGACCGGTCGAGCTCCGCCTGGACGGCAGCGAGACCTACGATATCGACGATCTTTCTGCGGCGATTGAGCAGGGCACGACTGCACGTGTACGGGCCGAGCGCCGTGATGGCACAATCGCGACCTTCAATATCAGGGTCGATATCCGTTCCGACGCAGAAGCGTCCCTTCTCGCCGGCGGAGGCATGTTCCAGGCTGCGCTGAACGAGATCGCTGAAACAGGGTCACAAGGCTCAGTGCCCTCCTGAGGTTTATCGCCTCGCCTGTCCGCCAAAGGTCCTCGGTGCGGAGTCACACCGCCCCTACCGATGGCGCATCCCTTCTGGACTGGAGTTTTTAAAACCATGAAGAGTGGCGGACAACTGATCGTCGACTCGCTCGAAGCGAACGGGGTCGACCGCATCTACTGCGTGCCCGGCGAGTCGTATCTTGCCGTGCTCGACGCACTCCACGATTCCAAGATCGAAAGGATTGTCTGCCGGCAGGAAGGTGGTGCCGCGATGATGGCCGACTGCTACGGGCGGCTCACCGGCAAGCCTGGCATCTGCTTCGTCACGCGGGGTCCGGGGGCAACCAATGCATCCGCCGGCGTCCACATCTCCATGCAGGACTCAGTCCCGATGATTCTGTTCATCGGCCAGGTTGCGAGCCATGCCAAGGAGCGCGAGGCCTTCCAGGAAGTAAACTATCGAGCTTTCTTCGGCGACATCGCCAAATGGGTGGTCGAGATCGACGATGCCGCGCGTATTCCTGAATTGGTGACGCGGGCTTTTTCGATCGCAACCTCCGGTCGACCGGGCCCGGTTGTCGTGTCACTTCCTGAGGACATGCTGACCAGTCAAGTCGAGACGACGACCGTCGCGCTGCCAGCAATACCGGTTGAGACCAGGCCCGGTGAGGAAGAGATCGCGAAACTGGAAGCACTGCTCAACGATGCAGAGCGCCCCTTCGTCATTCTCGGTGGCACACGCTGGAATGCCGAGGCTGTCGAGCGGATGAAGAGGATTTCGAAAGCCTGGGCGTTGCCCGTCGGCGTGTCCTTCCGGCGCCAGATGCTGTTCGACCATCTGCATGAGAATTACGCCGGCGACATCGGCATTGGCGTCAACCCAAAGCTTGCCAAGGCGATCAAGGAAGCGGACGTCGTGTTGCTCGTTGGCGGCCGTTTCAGCGAGATGCCATCTTCCAACTACACGCTGATAAAGAGTCCCTACCCCAACCAGACGCTGATCCATGTTCATGCCGATGCCCACGAGCTGGGGCGCGTCTATCGCCCGACGCTCGCCATTCACGCATCACCCGCGGCCTTTGTCGAAGCCTTTGCAAGACGCGAGCCTGCCGTGAGGCCGGCATGGGCAGATGTCGCCAAAGCGCTTCATGCGGCCTATCTCGAATGGTCAACGCCGCCACTCACCGGCCCTGGTGCCGTTCAGATGGGGCCTATCATGAACTGGCTGGAAGAGGTCCTGCCGGACGATGCAATTCTGACCAACGGTGCAGGCAACTACGCCACCTGGGTGCATCGGTTCCACCGCTTTCGTCGCTTCGCCACGCAAGGCGCACCCACCTCAGGTTCGATGGGCTACGGCACCCCCGCCGCAGTCGCGGCCAAGGGTCTTTTTCCTGATCGGGAAGTGATCGCGTTCGCTGGCGATGGCTGCTTCCTGATGAACGGACAGGAGTTCGCCACCGCCGTTCAATATGGCCTGCCGATTGTCGTTATCGTCGTTAACAACGGCATCTACGGTACAATACGCATGCACCAGGAGCGCGAATATCCCGGCCGCGTCGAGGCGACGGATCTTAGGAATCCAGATTTCGCAGCGCTTGCCCGCGCCTATGGCGGACATGGCGAGACCGTGCATGAGACCGCGGAGTTCGCCCCGGCCTTCGAACGTGCGCGCAACAGCGGCAAGCCCGCGATCATCGATATCAAGCTTGATCCCGAGGCAATCACGCCGACCCGCACACTGAGCGACATTCGCGAAAGGCGATGAACAGGGCTCTGTCTCGCTTCGATCCAAAGGTGCCGGAGATTGGCGCGGTGTTGTCACATTAACTCGAACATGATGACGCGCCGGCTAGAAAAGCAGGTCTTCCTCAGAGTGTGTGGTGAATTGCTCAGCGTAATGGCCATGCGTTATACGCGCGCGTGCGTGCGTTCCCGAGACAGGCGCGCTTCTTGCTGCGCTCCTGCATGCACGGGAAACGCGCCTTACCGCACGATTGGAAAGCCGGAGCCGGCAGATGGACTCCCACGAGTAGAGGCGGTAGCCTCTCACGCCGCTTTCGGCATAGGCATTCGGAACAGCTCTGCGAGTTTGCGGAGGTTTTGGGCGGCGGCTGCGAGGTGGAACTCGTCGCGGGCGCCGTTTGGTCCTCGCAGTCGTAGGCGATCAAACTTCAGGATGCGCTTGAGGTGGGCGAACAGCATCTCGACCTTCTTCCGCTCTCGGCGCTAGATGACATAGACATCCGCCGTGGCGATGTCGCGGGCCATGTCTCGAGCGCCCTCGTGGATCGACCGCAGGACCTTTCGGGCGGGAGCGTTCGGACAGCAGCGGCTTGAGGGCGCAGGCGTGGCAGTCGAGCTTTCTGGCGCGGTATCGATCCCGCGCTTATGCGGCTTTGTTGCAGTAACTTAGGTTGGGCACACCGAACCCACCCGAAGCGTTTCGTCAGGCGGCAAGATCGAACAGCTGATTGACAAGGCGGATTTCGGCTGTCGGTCCTGGCTGCATCAGGGCGCAGTGTCCACGTCGGATCATGCGCATGACCTCAAAGCCCTTCAAAGTCGCGTAGGCCGTTTTCATCCTCTGGAAGCCGCGCGTCGGCCGGATGAGGCGCTTGAGCGCCCCGTGATCCGCCTCGATGATGTTGTTCAAATACTTCGACGTCCGATGCTCAACATCTTTCGGCAGCCGCCCTTCGTTTTGCAGACGCCGGATTGCCTTGGGATAGGACGCCAGTTTGTCGGTCGTGATAGAGGATGGTGGGTAGGCGCTCATCGTCTTCAGGGCTTTTCGCAAGAAGCGGTAAGCTGCTCTGGTGTTCCGGCGATCCGCCAACATCGTTCCACCCCGTTCGCGCCGCTCCTCCCTTGCCACGCATCTGCATCGCCTCACCGCGGTGGCGGAATGGAAAGCCGTGATCGGCGCCACCGCTTGAACCAACGACGCCGTTAATCAAGTCTCATTGCGTCCAAAGGCGGTTAACGTGACAAGCCCACTGTCCCTCCAAGTGAACAAGACCGATCCCAATGACGCTCTGGGGCTGGCGCAAATCGTGCGCACCGGCTGGTATCGCGAGGTCACCGTCAAAAGCTTGGACAGTCAGGTTTGTCCGAAGCTTTCTCACCTCGCGTGCTCGCCTGGTCGAGATGCGGGTTGATCTGACCAATCAGATCCGCGGTGTGCTCGAACCGTTCGGGTTGATCGGTCCGCTCAGGGATGTCATTGAGGCGCTCCTGACTGCCTTACAGGCAGTCAGCCGGCAAATCGGCATTCTCACACGCCGTCTCATGGCAATGGCGCGCCAGGACCAAGCGGCCCGACGCCTGATGACGGCTCCCGGTGTCGGCTCTCTGGTCGCCTTGGCCTATATCAGCGCCATCGATGCACCAGAACGGTTCGCGAAGTCCTCTGGCGTGGGAGCTTAGCTTGGTCTGACCCCGAGCGCTATCAGTCGGGCGAGATCGACCGGAGCGGTCGGATATCCAAATGCGGCGATCCGCTGATACGAACCTACCTCTTTGAGGCGGCCGGAATCCTGCTGAACCGGGTCTCGCGCTGGTCTGCGTTGAAGGCCTCGGGCACGCGGCTTGCTAAGAAGGCTTGCTAAGAAGGTAGGTGGCAAGAAGGCGTCGGTAGCGGTGACGCGTAAGTTGGCGGTGATCCTGCATCGGATGTGGCGCGACAACACGGACTTCCGGTGGTCTAGCCAGAAAGGGCAGCCCGCATGAGATAGCCACCTCGAAAGATCCGCCAGAGCTGGCGGGATGATGTCCCTTGTCGGGACGAGGCAGCAGCCATCGCGTGGGCTCCGTTGCGGCCTGAGACCTGATCCTCAGGGAGCAGATTGACCACGTATGCAACATGGCGAGGCTGAGGCTTCCGACCCCATCCTGCGGCGGTGTCTGCCGACCGCGGAGAGAACCATGACCCGACAGGTGATATCACGCGAGCTGACGGAAACGGCCGCTCGAAGGGCTTGACTAAAATCCCCGGAATAAGAGAACGGTGCCCTTGCGCTGGTCCCATGCTTGCCGAATTTTCGAAACCGCATTCCACTTTCCGGGCCGACGCCCCTAGGGAGCGGTCGCGTATTGCGGGGCAAGCGGAAGCACCGGGCCGGGAATCATGCGCCCGATGCGGCCGATGACGTGACCGTGCTCGATCACCCCGCCATAATGATCGTGCGACGGATATAGGAAGCGGCCGAGACTGACGGCGAGCTTGATCGCGCGCTTCTCTTCCAATCTGCTCGTGGCGAAGTTGCCGGAGGTCTGCGGCTCCAACGCATTAAGCTGCCCTCTCCGCTCGACCAGGGCACCGTGAATGTCATAGACGACGTCGCCGCAGAGGCAGACGGCGCCGGCATCGGTTTCGACGACCACGGCCATGCTACCGGGCGTGTGTCCGCCAAGGCAGACCGCGCTGATGCCCGGCAGGATTTCGGCACGCTCTCCGAAAGCGAGATCGAGGCAACCGAGGGCGCCCGGCGTATAGAGCCGCTCGACGACGTGGTGCAGATCCTCCGGCGCATAATCCAGCCGGCCAACCCCGCTATAAGCGAATTCGAGCTCCCGGCGATTCACGATGACCGGCACGCTCATCAGGAACCGATCGAGAAAGCCGGCGTGGTCGACGTGCAGATGCGTCTGGATGATCATCCCGATGTCCTCCTTCCGGACACCGTGCTGCGCCAGCTGCGCCTCCAGCCCATGCTCCTCTCCCCAGATCGTCTCGAGGCCGAGCCCCAGGCGCGTGAGCGCTTCGGTGCTGCGGGAGCCGGCATCGACCAGCACCGGGAATTCCCCGCCGAGAATGAGGAAGGCGTTGGTCGGCGTCTGAACCCGCCGGCCCGGCGGACGCCCCGCGAGCTGCGCTGTCCAGTCCCCCCTGATGTCGCCGAAATTCAGCACGCGCACTGACAAGTTCATGACTCTCGCCTTTCATTTCATATACACACCATAGTTTCCTATTAGAAACTTGTTCTCTTTACAAGGGATAGAGAAGCCGCTTAGGGCTCACCCTATCTCCCGGCGCGACGCATTCTCGCGCCATACCGTGCCGATTGGAGGATGAGAGATGCCGGTGCTGCGCGTTTCGATGATCGAAGGCCGTGACAACGAGCAGAAGGCCAAGGCCGCCGCAGCCCTGACGGTTGCGCTGGAGGCGCATTTAGGCTGCCGCCCCGAAGACGTGACGATCATCTTCGAGGAGGAGCCGCGCGAAAACTGGGCGATTGCCGGAAAATTGCTCTCGGAAAAGCGCCCAGCTCCGGAGCGGCCGTAAACGGCAGCCAGCGCTGGCCACCCGCGCTCAGATCAGGAGGATGGCGCCAATCCACGGCCCGGCGGTGAAGCTGCGACCCGGGCTCTCTGTCCTGCGTGTCAGAGCAAGGCGCAGCTACATCGCGCCCGAGGAAACCCAGACGACCTCGGCGTCGCCTTCGCCGACAGACACGACGCAATGTCCCATGCGGCTGTCGAAATAGATCGCATCACCCTGATCGAGATGTGCCGGCGCGTAATATTCGGTGTGCACCTCGACCGCCCCGGAGATGACGATCAGCATCTCCTCGCCGTCATGGCTCTCCCAGCCGTCGAACTCGTCGAGCGAGCGGGCGGTAATGGTCGTCCGGAAGGGCAGCATCCGCTTCTGAGAGATATCGGTCGCCAGCAATTCGTGCCGATAGGTCTTCGTGAGGTTGAGCTTGCCCTCGCCCCGACGTGTGATGCTGCGCCGGCCGCGCGGCTCGAAATCCCGGCGGCGTTCATCAAACAGATCGACCAGGTCGATTTCCATTCCGCGCGTGATCTTCTTGAGGAGGTCGAGCGTGGGAGACATCAGCCCGTTCTCGATCTTCGACAGCGTCGAGCGACCGACTCCACTTCGCTTGCTCGCATCCTGCAGCGTCCATTTCCGATCATGCCGGATCGTCCGCAGTCGCTCCCCCAGAGACGTTCCGGATGGGCGCCGCGCCTCGTCGCTGCGCTCCATCTCGGCAAATCCAGGGCTGACGGAGCGCTTCCTCCGAGCACTCCCTTCGGAGCTCGCCGGACTATCGTCGCCCTTGGGAAGACCCGCGCCATGTTCCGCAATCTTCATCGGTCTACAATCCACATTGCGGAAAAGCGCGCTCATCGCCGACAGGATCGCTGCAATGAGAGAGGCGCGCCGGTCGGATATCCGAATCGCAAGATAATACGCAATTTATCGCATCGGATACATGCGACGATTATGCATTAGGCGAGGACGGGGCGGCCCATCAACCTCCTTCTTCAAACATCGGTCGAGATTCGCGAGTTTCAGGCCCGATCTTGATCAGCCGCGCTGCGCCATACGGGCCGCCGAGAATTCTCTTGCATATCCCAAAAGAAAGAATATTCCTTATCGGAAACAAAACCAAAAAGACATCCGGGACAAAACGCTTGGGACCGTCGGCACGGCGACATCGCCCGCTCCGCAGCGGGACCGTGGCTTCATGGGAGGAGCAAATGACAACATTGAGTCGCCGCCACACCCTCAAGCTCGCCGCCGCCAGCGGCTTGGTGGGATATCTGGGCCAGATTGGCTTCAGCCAAGCCCAGGCCAAGAAGCTTCTCAAAATCATCGCCTGGGGAGGTACCTACGGGGATGCCATGCGTTCCTCGTGGCTGGAGCCCTTCGCCGCGGCATCCGGCATCCAGTCGGAAATCCAGCTCCAGTCGTCCTCCATGGAAACGCTCGCCTCGCTGCGCGCCAACAAGAACCGCAACGATGCCGATCTCTGGTTTTCCGCGATCGCACCGACATCGCTCGCGAAGAACGACGGGCTGCTGAGCCCCATCCCCGTCGGCCAGCTGAAGAACGCCTCGCAGCTGCCGGCCGCGGTCGTCAACGACACCTATGTCGGCATCTGGAGCCTGCCTTACGGCATCATTTACAATGCCAAGACGGTCCCGTTCGAGATCACGAAATGGGAGGACCTCACCGACAAGCGCCTGAAAGGCATGGTGAGCGCTCCCTACGGCGCCAACTACAACGGCATGTTCATCGCGCTGCTGGCGCTCCTGGCCGGGGGAGACGAGAAGAACGTCGATCCGGGCTTCGAGCTGGCGAAGAAGATGAAGCCCAACTTCTCGATCTTCACCACCTCCGATTCCGAGCAGATCCGCCTGCTGACATCGGGAGAGGCCGACGTCGTGGCCTTCGCCCCGGTCGCCAACTACTTCGCGGCCCGCAAGGCGGGCGCGCATTTCCGCTTCGTCTGCGCGAAGCCTTACATCCCCGTCAGCATCAGCAATGTCGCCATCCTGAAGGATGCGAATGTCGAGGCGGCGACCCGCTTCATCGATTTCGCCATCAGCAAGGAGCCGCAGCAGAAGATCGCGCAGCTGCTTGGCTGCCTGCCGATCAACACCCAGTCCGACGTCGCGCCGGCGCTGCGGGAAGCGGTGCCGGCCGACACCGAGTTCCGCTTCCTGCAGGAAGGCGTCATGGCCGGGCAGCTTTCCGGCTGGAACGACCGCTGGCAGAGGGAAATCCAGCGCTGAAGGGCGAGCCCAATTGGAAGCCTGTGATGGAAGCCGATGCCGCATGTCCGTAAAGCCGAACGACTCGGCGAGGGCATGCGCATCGCAGTCCCAAGCCTAAGGACCGCGCGATGTTCGCACGGCTGATGCCGTATACCCTGGTCGCGCCAGCGCTGCTGCTCATCTCCACGCTGCTGATGGGCCTGTCCTCGGTGCTGGGCTGGAGCTTCCAAGGCGGGTCAGGAAGCGAGGCCGCGAGTCTTATCCAGTACGAGAATCTGGCGACGAACGAATCCTATCGCCATTTTTTCACCTACTCGCTCTGGCTTGCCGCCGTCTCCACCTTCGTCGCGCTGATCCTCGGCTTTCCCGTGGCCTATTACATGGAGATCAAGGCATCTCCCCATCAGAGGAGGCTGATCTTCGCCGGGCTGCTGGCGATGTTCCTCAGCGACTACGTGCTGAAGATGTTCGGCCTGATCCTGATCCTCGGCCGGTCGGGGCTGGTCAATCGCCTGGCGATGGGGCTCGGCCTCGCCGATAGCCCGCTCAGGTTGATGTACAACGAGTTCGGCGTCCTGGTCGGCCTCGTCTCCGGGATACTGCCCTATATGATCCTGTCGCTGAACGGGGTGATCGCCCGGCTCGACAAGCGGCTGCAGGAGGCGGCGGCGCTGCTGGGGGCCCCGCCCTGGCGCATCTTTCTCCTCGTCACCCTGCCCCTCTGCATCCCCGGCATCATCGCCGGAACCATGCTCAGCTTCCTGCTGTCGCTGAATTCCTTCGTCACGCCGATGCTGCTCGGCGGCGGCAGGGTCGACATGATCGCAGTGCTGATCTTCGACCAGGCGATCAACCTCGCCAACCTGCCACTCGGCTCGGCCGCGGCCGGGGTGCTCTTCCTGATCTCCGGCGCGGTCATCCTGCTGCTCAGCCTGCTCGGCGACCGCTATCAGAAACGATTCCAGCGATGAGCAGGTCGTTCCAATTCTCCTTCCTGCAGGCGCTGACCTTCGGCGTGCTGCTGTTCATGGCCCTGCCGAACCTCATCGTCCTGGCGATCTCATTCAACCGCGAGGCGACACTGGCCTTCCCGCCCTCCGGCCTGTCGTTCGCGTGGTATCTGAACGTCTTCAAGACACCGAGCTTCGCCGTCGGCCTGCAGCAGAGCGTCCTGCTGGCTACGGTCAGCAGCGCGATCAGCCTGGCGCTCGGCATCCCCGCCGCGCTGGCCATCGTGCGCTTCCGGTTCTTCGGCCGGCAGGCGGTCAACGTCTTCGTCATGGCGCCGCTCTTCGTACCAGAGGTCGTGATGGGCATCGCCATGCTGCTCTGGGCCAATGCGGTCTCGACGATCTCCAACACCACGACGCTCGTCATCCTGCATTGCCTGATCGTGCTGCCCTATGTCGTGCGGCTGGTCGTCGCCAATCTCCAGGGCATGGACCCCAATCTCGAGAATGCGGCGATGCTGCTGGGCGCCAGGCCGTTTCAGGCATTCTTCCGGATCACGGTGCCGCTCATCGGCAAGGGCCTGCTGGGCGCGACGGTCTTCGCCATCGTCATGTCGTTCCACAACTTCACGGCCACGATGTTCCTCATCGGCAGCCGCCCGACGCTTCCCGTCGCGGCCTATCAATACATCCGAACCGAAAACGATCCGACCGTTGCGGCGCTGTCCACCCTGATGATGCTGGCCGGCATCCTGGCCGTCTATCTGATGGAGCGCTGGATCGGCCTTGAAAGACTCGTGCGATGACTCTCTCCCTCAGCTTCAAGAAACGCGGCATCACCCTCACCGGCCTGTCTGTCGAGCTCCAGGGCAAGCCGATCCTCGACAACGTCGATCTCGAGATCCTGCCTGGCGAGATCATCGCCCTGCTCGGCCCGAGCGGCTGCGGCAAGACGACGATGCTGCGGGCGATCGCGGGGCTGCAGCGGCCGACGGCGGGCGAGATCGTCGTGGGCGGCCAGGCGATGAACGACGTGGCGCCCTACCGCCGCAATGTCGGCATGGTGTTTCAGAGCTATGCCCTGTTCCCGCATATGACGGTGGCGGAGAACATCCTGTTCGGCCTGAAGATGCATGGCGTGGCGCCGGCCGAGCGCCAGGGCATTCTCGAGGCGACCTTGAGCATGCTGGAGCTCGGCAGCCTGCGCGATGCCTATCCGGCGCGGCTTTCGGGCGGGCAGCAGCAGCGCGTCGCGATCGCGCGCAGCATCGCGACGCAGCCATCGGTCCTGCTTCTCGACGAACCGCTTTCGGCGCTGGACAAGAAGCTGAAGGACGATATGCGCAACGAATTGCGCAACCTGCTCAAGAAGGTGGGCATGACCGCGATCATCGTCACGCATGACCAGGAAGAGGCGCTGGCCATCGCCGATCGCGTGGCCGTGATGGAGAATGGCAGGATCGCCCAGATCGGAACCGGGGGAGATCTCTATCACCATCCGAACTGCCGCTTCGTCGCGGATTTTGTCGGCTACATGAACTATTTCGACGGCCGGGTCAGCGGGCGGTCGGATCGGTCGGTCGATCTGGATATCGGCCGGGATCGCAGCCTCAAGGCGCGAGCCGCCGCCATCGCGCCCTCTCAAGACGACGTCATCGTGGCGGTTCGCCCGGAAGCGATCAGGCCGGTCGTGAATGCGACGCCGATCGATCGCGAGGCGTTCAACAGCGTAACCGCGCGTCTGATCGGCGAAGAATTCCTCGGCATCATCACCAATCTGCGTTTTCAGGACGATGAAGGGCGAGAGCTACTGGTCATCCGGAGCGGACATGATAATCGAACGCAGCTACGCGCTGGCGAGCGGTACGCGCTGATCTGGCCGATCGATGCGACAATCCTGATGCCGACTGATGCCTCATGAACGTGAGGGTACTGTCAGGGGATCTGACGGGGTCGCCTAATCGCGGGCCACTTTGCAGGCGGTTTCTTCAAATTTTCACCGGCCTGAGCCTGAGGTCAGGATCGAGGGAGCATTGAAGAGGTCCCGAACAGCGGATCAGAGGCGCTATGTGAGCGTGTGCTGGGTGCAGGTTGTCTTCGCGGTCGACAACAGTCGCCGCATGATGGAGCTTCGCGGGAAGAGCCTTCCTATGTGGATGACGCACTCGGCTGAGCCAGCGGTGCACCCTCATCAAGCGGAATGGCTTGGCCCACGTCCCGGCAGGGACGTCTCAGCGCGCTCAGAGACTGAACGCTATCGGCACGCCGTTGCTCCGGTGGTCCGGTCGAAGAAGGGGTTCTTCTCTATTCGGCGATTTGAGGTCAAGCGCTTTCAGGCCTTCCACGTTGCCGATGTTTGACGTCACTCGCGGGTCCTTGCTTCTCTTCGGGATCAGCTCTCGGGCTGTCCCATGATGGGATCAGAAGAATGGGGCAGCCCAATCTGTCGCGCGTTCTGATCGCGCCAGGCGCGACCGACACAAGAACCCTAGCGAACTCACCTCATCCATCGTCCCGCGAGGGACATCTCTCCACCGGCTGGCGGAAACTCGTCTACCTTTCTGTTCGGGTGACAGGCTGTGCCAACGGCCGATCAGGCGGTCGCCACGGCACTCTCCCTCGCCCAGCGGAACTCGGTGCCATCGCTCCAGAGGCGGTGCATGATCACGGCCAAGCGACGCGCCAGAGCCACGATGGCCTTTTGCAGGCCGCGCCGTCGGGCCACGTTCACGGCCCAGGCCTTCAGCCACGACCATTTCTGCACCCGGGTCAGCAGCACTTGAGCCGCCTCATAAAGCAGCGCTCGCATCATGGCGTCTCCGCACAGCGAGATGCGCCCTATCCGATGACTCTCGCCGGACTGATTGAGAACCGGCGTCAGCCCCAGTGCTGGGCCGACGGCCTTGGAATTCTTGAACCGAGCCGGAATGTCGATTGTGGCGCTAAAGGCCAACGACACCACGGGGCCAACACCGGGAATGGTCATCAGGCGCCGGCAGACGTCATCATCCCGGACCGTCGCCAGCACTTTGCGGTGAAGGGCAGCCAAACGCTCCCGCAGGCTCTGGCGGGCCTCGAGGAGGCAAGCCATGATCTCGGCCAGCTCCGGAAGGCCCGCCACGAGTTCCCGGATCCGGTCCTCGAACCTGACCTTACCAATGACCCCGACCTTGAGCCCAAAGTTGCGCAGCAGACCGCGGATGTCATTCTCAATGGCAAGGGCTTTCTCCTGCAACAACTTGCGAGCTGTCAGAAGGGCGCGTCGGTTCTGGCTGGCCAGGGTCTTCACATGCACAGGTCGGAACAGGTTGACGCGCATCATCTGAGCAATGCCACGAGCATCGTTGCGGTCCGTCTTGTTCACCTGCGCCTTCAGGAAGGCTTTGGTGTGACGCGTCTCGATGCAGATGACCGGCAGTCCGGCCGCGGCCAGCCCGCTGTAGAGCCACTGCGACAGCGGACCGGCTTCGAGCCCGACCCGCTCGAGCCGCCAGGCCGGATCCCGGAGCACCTGCACCAGGTCGTCTGGATGGCTAGTCACCTTCAGTTCGCGACAGACCTTGCCCGTCTCGTCCAGAATGCACAAAGAAGTCTCTTTGACGGAGACATCGAGGCCGGCATAATGCTTCATGCTGCGCTTCTCCCACTGATGCTTGTGGCTGGTCCTACCCAGACCACGTTGTACCATCAGCCTGAAGCGCAGCACCTCCGACAGTCGATGAAGATGGCGCGAAAGCCGAATACCCCATCTGTCGCAACTCTTTCTTTCCGAGCGCGGGCTTATGGCCTGCGTCGGCGGGAGGGAGTGAGACAGAATGTTTGAGGGCAGGCAATTCGATCGGTCGGTGATTCTGCTGTGCGCGCGGTGGTATCTTGCTTACAATCTCAGCCTCCGAAATCTCGAAGAGATGATGGCCGAGCGGGGCATCTCCGTGGATCATGCTACGGTCGGTCGCTGGGTGGTCCGGTACTCACCCCAGTTGCTCGAGCGGTTCAATCGCCGCAAGCGAGCCGTCAATGGCAAATGGCATATCGACGAAACTTACATCAAGGTCCGCGGCCAGTGGCGCTATCTCTATCGCGCGATCGACCGCAACGGTGACACGGTCGAGTTCTGGTTCAGCGAGCGACGCAATTTGACCGCGGCCAAACGCTTCCTCTCCCGCGCGCTCAAGCGGCATGGCCGGCCTGAACGGGTTGTCATCGATGGCAGCCTGACCAATCGTGAAGCCATCCTGTCATGCGACACGACGGATCGGCTGGCGAAGAGGTCAAGCAGGCGCCTCAAGCCGATCCAGATTCGGCAGAGTCGCTACCTCAACAATCGCATCGAACAGGATCATCGGCGCATCAAGCGTCGCGTGCGACCGATGCTCGGGTTCAAGTCGATGAACAGCGCTCGTGCCATCTTGGGTGGGATCGAGATGATCCATATGATCCGAAAAGGAAAGGCGAAATATGCCTCCAATCCGCGAGCGTCACTCGCCGAGCAGTTCGAGGCCTTGCCGTATGAATGCCGAGTGAGATTTGCTTCTATCTTCGGCTCGAGTCCGAATTTGCGACGTGTGTGGACGCCCCGTGAAACGCAAGAAGAATCTTCAGGTTTGATACAGCGCGTGGTCAGGGCTGACGTGTGTGCGGCCTCAACTGCGGCCATTCATACGCCGCGGGCCCGGATGGGAGTTCGCGGACCAAGTCCAATTCGGAACCACGCGCTCAAGGCGCTCGTCGCAAAGCTGGTTTTCCTGATCCCGTCTCATTGACCGTTGCGCCATCTCTCTCCTTCGACCTTCCTACGCCCCAACAGCCTCACAGACGCAACTACTTATGCAGCCGCGGCCGGAGCCTGATAAATCCCGCCACTCGCCATCAGGGCCCAGACAATGCGAGCCATCTTATTGGCCAGCACCACCCGTACCAGCATCGGTGGCTTGCGTGCCACCATACGAGCGATCCACGAGCCTGCCTGAGCTCCATTGCGCGCCACCCAGCGAACAACAGCACTGGCGCCGATGATCAGCAAGCGACGCAAGGTTCGCTCACCCATCTTGGAAGTGGCGCCGAGCCTCTGCTTGCCGCCGGTCGAATGCTGGCGCGGCGTGAGCCCTACCCAGGCGGCAAAGTCCCGCCCGCACTTGAAGGTCTCGGCCGGTGGGGCGAGCGCCGCCAAAGCCACCGCGGTTACCGGGCCGACACCGGGGATGGTCATCAGCCGCCGCGCCGTCTCGTCCTCTTTGGCCCGCTGGGCGATCTCGCGGTCTAGTCGAGCGATCTGCTCGTCGAGCCGATGGAGTATCTCAATTAGCATCTGGAGAACCGGACGAGCGATCTCAGGAATAGGCTCGTCCGGATCCTCGACAGCCCGCACGAGGTGTGGAACGTGAGCCGGGCCTTTGGCCACGACCAGGCCGAACTCGGCTAAGTGGCCTCGGAGCGCATTGATGATCTGGGTTCGCTGCTTCACCAGGAGGTCACGGCGGCCTGGGTCTGCTCGCTCTTGGGAGCCACGAAGCGCATGGTCGGGCGCTGAGCCGCCTCGCAGATCGCCTCGGCATCGGCGGCATCGTTCTTTTGACGTTTGACAAAGGGCTTCACGTAAGCCGGCGGGATCAGCCTGACCGCATGCCCGAGGCGGCCGATCTCGCGCGCCCAGTGGTGGGAGCTGGCACAGGCCTCCATCGCCACCGTGCAGGGCCGCTGGGCCGCGAAGAAGGTAAGAACCTGGTGCCGCCGCAGCTTCCTGCGGAACAAGACCGTACCGGATGCATCGGCTCCGTGAACCTGGAACACGCTCTTCGCCAGATCCACCCCAATTGTGCTAACTTCTCCCATGGACCCCTCCCTCAAGTGGTGCTCAACACCTCCACTTTGGCACATCAAGGCCGTTGGGGGGCGTCCACCCTATCGGAACCTCCGGTGAGACGATGCATAAAACAAATGGTTGCGCGGCTACGATCCGCTGGATGCCGATCGATCTTTCAGCCTCTGCAGCCTGCGGCGGGTATCGGGACTCACTCGCCGCTTCCGTGCCAAAGTTGGCCAATGTTGTAATATTCTACCTGTGCCATTCTCGGTAGATCACGATGACCTACCTCTCAGCCATTCGGCCGCGCGTCGCTGGGGTCACATCCCAAGCTTGAATCACGCAGCCCCTGCTTTCAGATTCTCCTGGATCATACTCGGCGCAAGGCCGGGCAACTCGGCGAGGTGGCGGACGCTCATCGTCAGTTTCCTCTTGGCAGGCATCCAACTCTCCACCGTTCGGGATGAGGATCGTGATGCCCGAGTTGCTGACCGAGACCTTCAGACCGTCGAAAGTGACCGGTAATTGACCGGAACGGTGGCCGGCTTCAAATCGGAATACCCTTCCGGTTTGAATCGGAGGCCGCATCCGACACCTCTTGCTGTTCGTTTAGGAAGCCGATCCGATAAGGCTTTTCCTCAATGACGCGGGCCGCGACAAAGGCGATGCTGACCATCGTGTAGTGCTGAAGCAGGCGGATCGGGTTCTGGTGCTCGTCGATTCCGCTCAGGATGATGATGTCGGGATTGCGGAACGATATGCTCCGAACATGGATTGTCTTCATCATGCCGGATGAGAGCACGACGGCGCCAATTTCAGCGTTGTCTTTCAAGGCTTCCTGAAACGCCAGCGCCTCTTGGGCAATATAATGATACATGGCTTCGGCCGCCTGCATGGTGTGCCGGGCGGCGATCACCAATCCGCTCTGGGCCGCTTCGGATTCGCCGGGAACCCATAGGTTCGATTTTGACATAAGACCTGGCACGTGGCTCCTCCTGCGATCGCTCTTCAACATCCGTACCTGGCGGCAAGAGCAAAGCCGCACCTGCCTGCAGTCACCTATCATTGCCCATGCGGTTACGGGAAGGACCACTGGTCCGATTAGTCTGACTACCGTCGATCGCGGCAGTGACGTTGCGCCGGAGCTATGGCGGAGTCGAGGACAGGCGCGGTAGCTGGAGCGGATCCGTCGCAGGCATCCCACAGACCGGAAACCTTGCATCATCCGTTCCCGCTCTCGCAACGGAACATGCGAATTCTCGGCCCGGTTGTTCAGACCCTTGTGCGACCGGTGCTCGACCCCTGGCAGGATCTGCCGCCGGGCTGCGCTGGTCAGCAAGCGCTTGGCAGCCTTGGTATCGCGTCGGCCCTGCACGATCTCGTCGAGCACGTAGCCGTCCTGATCGACGGGCCGCCAGAGCCAGTGCTTCTTGCCCGCGATGCTGATGACCACCTCGTCCAAATGCCAGACGGGCGGCTTACGACGCAGCCGACGGGCATGGCCCGGCCCAAACTTCTTTCCCCACCGGCGGATCGTCTCATAGGAGACGAGGATACCGCGCTCGAGCAACATCTCCTCGACCAGCCGCAGGCTCAATGGGAACCGGAAATACAGCCAGGCCGCATGGGCGATGATCTGGGAGGGGAAACGGTGGCGTTTGTAGCTGATGGGCTGGGGCATGCCTCAGCAATTAAGCCAGAGATCCCTGACCAAGAGTTACCGTGACATCCACCTCCGGAGCGTGTCACCGGTCCGGTTTTCGACTTCATTGCCGCGTCAGATGCGCCGAACCTCTTCGAGGAAGTTGTGAACGGCGGCAGTAACCTTTTCCGTCTGGCTGTCTACGGTTTCGGCCGCGCCAAGCATTCCCGCTGCGGCTGCAGTGGAGTGTTCGGCGGTCGTGAGGACCTCGGCGGTTGACTGACTGACCGAGCCTGTGCCAACTGCCGCCTCTTCCGCACTGCGCGCAATCTCTGCAGCCATTGCGGTCTGCTCCTCGACCGCTGCCGAAATCGCCGTGGAGGCGGTATCGACACGGTGGATGATATCGGCAATCCGCCTGATGGCCGCTACGGTCTCCGAGGTCGAGCCCTGGATGGCCTCGATCTGTGCCGTGATATCCTCTGTTGCCTTGGCCGTCTGCCCCGCCAGCGCCTTGACCTCAGATGCGACAACGGCGAACCCTTTGCCTGCTTCACCGGCTCTCGCGGCCTCGATGGTCGCATTAAGGGCCAGCAGATTGGTCTGTCCTGCGATAGTCCTGATGAGTGATACGATGTGCCCGATCTTCTGCGAGGATTCGGCGAGAGTCTGAACCTTCTCTGAGCTTTCTTGTGTTTCGCGCACCGCCGCACGAGTCGTTTGACTCGATTGCTCGATCTGGCGACTGATCTCCGTGATCGACGCGTTTAGCTCCTTTGCCGCCGATGCGACGGTCTGGACGTGATGGCTCACCTCCTGCGCCCCCGAAGAGGAGTTCGCCGCCGACGAGGATGTGTCCGCCGTAGAATCAATGACGTTCGTTGCCGCGCCGCGCATCAGTTCATTCGCTCGGCGAACCTCCTGCGTCGTGGACAGCATGGTTTCGTGAAAGCTGTCGATGGACCGCGTCAGGTCGGTTATCACCGACCATGTCAGAACGGCTGCGATGTAGCGCCCAGTGCGATCCCGCACCGCGGAAACATGAAGGTCCATCGTCTCCGGCCCCAGCTTGATCTTCGCCCGCCACGGCAGGCGGGAAGGGTCCGCAACGATCGCGCGCTGATGGCTCGGATTCTTGTGAAAGACGTCGAAGCAGACGCCGACGATGCAGTCTGGGTTCACGTCCGGCGGCAGAAGAGCTGCTATTTTCTTCAGCGTCTCGATACTGCGCGCGTTGGCGAATGTGATGGTTGCGGTCTGCGGATCCAAGGTTAGGACGTTGATCGGTAGTGACTCAAGAACCAGCCGGAGATCGGGCTCGAGGGGCGAAGCCTTCTCTGTGCTCGTTCCTGACGCCTGACCTGATCCGTCGGCGCGCGAGCGCCGTTGTAAGAGTGAACGCATTTCCAAATCCCTCCGGTTGGCGAATATCGCCGGCTCCTGTTTTCAGGCGCGAAAGGGCCTTCAATAGCCTCTTATTTACGATACCGTACATATATCGGCTTAACGCTTAGTAAAGTGTTCCTATTGACTCCGGGTCGCCCGATGAACCAAAGGCCGTTCCCGCTTCTGGAGGGCCGGAAGGCTTCATGATTGTGTCGGTAGACGGGGGCCATGCCGGCGCCCCAGAAAGGAGAATCCTCAGTGAACCAACCAACCGCCGACCAACCGGTCATTCGGAACCGCCTTATTCTGTCCCTCAGGCCCGCTGCGTTGGAGTTCCTGCAGAAACGCTTGATCACAAGGAGCATGTCGGTCGGCGAGGTTATCTACGAGGAAGGCGCGCCATTCACGCACGCCGTCTTCCCTCACGAAGGGGTGATCTCACTGATGTCGCAGATGCAGTCCGGTCGCACTGTCGAGAAAGCCTCAATCGGCTATGAGGGTTTCGTCGGTTTTGCCCTTATCCTCGGTGGCGGTAACGCGGTCAGCCGATCTACCGTTCGGATCGCCGGATACGCATCCTGGTTAGCGATCGAGGATCTGGACGAGGCTCTCGCCGAATTTCCGTGCGTGAGCGACGTAATGCTGCGATATTCGAAATCGCTCATCACACAGTTGCTCGAATCCGTTGCGTGCAACAGCCTTCATACGGCCCAACAGCGCATTGCGCGCTGGCTTCTCCACGCGCATGACCGTGTGCAAGGCGATACCTTCTACATAACCCAGGAGGCTCTCTCGGAGGTTCTTGGACTGAGGCGGGCAACCGTCAGCGAAGCGTGGTCCCAGCTCCAACACAAAGGCGTCATTAGTTACAGTCGCGGGTGCATAACTATTCATCACCGGCAGATGCTCGAGGAAACCGCCTGCGAATGCTTTCACCGTATTCGCGGAGGCTTTGCCTCCTGATCTGGCGCTTTGAACCCCTTCACGCGCTCGCGAGGGATCTGCGGCAAGCTCGCTCTGGCCCGCTCCACCGTGGCAGCCTGGCTGACGGTTATGTCGCAAACTCGAAACGAAGACGCGACAATTGCGACAGTTCGACGTGTTCACGCCGCCAGCAGAGCAAATTGCTCGGCGAGGGATGGCTGCGGATTGCGAGCGTAGATCGCCTGTTGTTCACGCATCATGTGGATCATCTCGATTCCACCCAGGATTACGCGGGCGCTGTCCATGGACTTGAAACCCAGCATCGGACGGATGCGCCTTTTGATCGCTCGATGATCCTGTTCGATACGATTGTTGAGATACTGGCTCTGTCGGATCGAGATTGACGTCAGCTTGCGTCTTGATCTCGCTCTGAGCCGGTCTGTGGTATCACAGGTCACGATTGCTTCACGGTTGGTCTGGCTGGCGCCGATGACGATCCGCTCAGGCCGACCATGCCGCTTCAGTGCTCGGCTCAGGAACCGTTTGGCGACCGAGAGATTTCGCCGTTGCCCCCTGACCTTGATGTAAGTTTCGTCGATATGCCATTTGCCATGGACAGCGCGCTTGCGGCGATTGAAGCGGTCGAGCAACTCAGGCGAGTAGCGAACCCATCTGTGGATGGTCGCGTGGTCCACATCGAGGCCCCGTTAGGCCATCATTTCCTCCAGGTTTCTCAAGCTCAGACCGTAGGCCAGATACCATCGGACGCACAGCAAGATCACCGACCTGTCAAAGCGCCTACCCTTGAACATCTGTTCCTCCGCACCCGTACCCCAGCGCACCATAGGGACGAAACCGAAACAAATGTTTGCGACAAGCGGCCACCTCGTTAGTAAGGATGGTTAGATGTTCGACGAACGAACCTTACTCGCCTTTCTTAGCGGGAGCGCGGCGCTTCGGCTTTGTGGCCTCGCCGGACGCACTAACGGCGTCTTGGGCAGCCGACTTTGCAGCGGCGTGCCTGCCCCGAAGCTGTCCGAGTCCCGCGCTCTTCGCGAGTTCCGACCGCCTTTTTGCGTAATTGGAGGCAACCATCGGGTAGTCCTGCGGAAGGCCCCATTTTTCGCGATACGCGTCCGGAGTTAGACCCTGGCCGGTGAGATGGCGCTTGAGCGTCCTGTAGGGTTTGCCGTCTTCAAGGCTGTAGATGAAGTCGGGTGTCACAGACTTGCGGATGGAAACGGCCGGCTGCGGCTTCTCGGCTTTGGGCTGCTTGGGAGCAACGAGGCCCTGCAAGGCTGCATGCACGGACGTAATCAGGACTGGCAGATCGGCACTCCGGACAGAGTTCTTCGTCACGTAGGCCGAAATGATATCGGCGGTGAGTCCGGTAAAATCGACTGCAGGCGGTTGAGGCAGGTCCATAGTTCTTTCTTCCAATACTGTGGTCTATCGGCCATGTTGATCTTCGACTTTAGTACTAAGGTCAAGCTTGGTATTGTCGCAGAGGCCCGGGCTCCCGTCGGGCCTTTTACCCCCCGTTCGGACGCGCCGGTCACGACGCCCTGGCCTTAGCCTTTCGGATGGCTGGACTCTGTGATCACCGCGCGATCACCATGGGGCATCTCTACCTAGAATGAGTGCCTTGTGAGCCGGTCCCGACTGCCAACTGTCGTCGCCCTGAGCTTGGCTCTACAGACCTCGGCTCACGCCGACTGCGGGCAGGCAAGCCAGCAGCACGCTACGGCTATCGGCGATATCGGAAGCCATCTCCGACACTATGCCGAATGCGTCTCGACCAATGAAGCCATCACAGCTTGCAATCCGGAATACGAGCATCTTCAGAGCGCAAAGGACGCCCTTCGGAACGTCTTAAATCAGCTTCAGGCCGAATGCGATTGAGGTGACTTCGGCTGTTATCGATGGGCAGCGATGATCAGCCGAGGCCCACGCGCCATGAAAGTCTGCCGCTCTGTCCGCCTCATCAGCGCAGGCCGCCCGAACTTGGAAGCTGTGGCCAATTCGGTTAGACGTCCCTCCATTCATCCGCACAGCTCCCTGAGAACGGCCGAGACAATGCCTTTGGTGAGCCGCGTCCCATTGGAAACTTATCACGATCATTAAGGAACTTTTGATGCCGGGCATCGCACCTCAGTTCGAGCCACAAATCACCTGCAGCGGCGGCATTCCCTCTAAATATCGTTTCACCATGCGATGCTCCGCTTGTGCCACGACAGAAACCTATGAAGCCGGAAGAGCTGTCAGCGATGCCGAAGTCAGACGCTACTTCGACGGGCGCGGCTGGATTTTGGGACGAAGACGCTCGGATGATCTGTGCTCGGCATGTCTGGAGACATCCGGCAACACCCGGCCACCCCAGTCGCGCAATGAATCTCACCGCCACCGGTTCGTCTCACCGGTGAAGGAGGCGGACAGGACCACCACCCCGGCGGACAAGCGCCATCAGGACACCGCCGAAATCCTGGCCCGGCACCTGGGCAAGCCCGAGGCTTTGGCCGCGGAGGTCTTCCGGCCCAGGGAGGCGCAGGCTCCTCACCATGCCACTTTAAACTCATCACCGCACCCAGTACCGCCCCCCGCCCTATCACCCGAGATGGAACGGATCCTGAGCGGCAGGATCTGTCGCAACTTTTTCTTTCCTATCGCTCCGGTATGGCCTGCGCTGGCAGGAGAGGACGAAGCGAGATGTTCAAGGGCAGGCAATTTGATCGTTCGGTGATCCTGCTGTGCGTGCGCTGGTATCTCGCCTACAATCTGAGCCTGCGTGACCTCGAGGAGATGATGGCCGAGCGGGGCGTTGCGGTCGATCACGCGACCATTCACCGATGGGTTGTGCGCTATTCGCCTGAGCTGCTGGAGCGCTTTAACCTCCGCAAGCGAGCGGTCAGTAGAAGGTGGCACATCGACGAAACCTACATCAAAGTCCGGGGTCAATGGAAATATCTCTACCGGGCCATCGACAGTCATGGCGACACCGTCGAATTCTGGTTCAGCGAACGGCGCAATCTTGCGGCGGCCAAGCGGTTCTTGAGCCGAGCCTTCGAACGACATGGCCGTCCTGAGCGGATCGCCATCGATGGCAGCCAGACGAACCGCGAGGCGATCCTGTCCTGTGATACGAATGATCGGCTGCTGGACCGATCGCGGCGTCGACTGAAGCCGATCCTGATCCGCCAAAGCCGCTATCTGAACAATCGCATTGAGCCGTGCCGTGAAACGTCGGGTTCGCCCGATGCTCGGCTTCAAGGCGATGGACAGCGCTCGCGCCGTGTTGGGCGGCATCGAAATGGTTCACATGATACGGAAGGGACAGGCGAGGTGCGCCCGCGATCGGCAACTGTCGCTCGCTGAGCAGTTCGAGCGGCTCGCCGCATAAGCATCGCGGGCCACTCCGGCATCGTTACGCCTGAAATCAGAATTTGCGACAAATCCCCAGCAAGTTGTGATTTGCGGACCGTCAGGCTCCGGCAAATCCACGATGATCCGCTGCATTAATCAGCTGGAGCGCCATCAAAGCGGTAGCATCTCCATCCATGGACAGGAGATCAGACCGGAAGCGAAAAATCTGCACGAGTTCCGTCGCGAAGTCGGGATGGTCTTTCAGCACTTCAACTTGTTTCCGCATCTCACCGTGCTGCAGAATTGTACCCTGGCGATGACGCGCGCACGAAAAATACCGCGGCGAGAGGCCGAGGACATTGCTCGGCATTACCTGGAGCGGGTGAGGATCCTGGATCAGATCGGCAAATACCCGAGTCAGCTCTCGGGAGGCCAGCAGCAGCGCGTCGCAATCGCCAGGGCGCTGTGCATGAAACCTAAAGTCATGCTGTTCGATGAGCCAACCTCTGCTCTCGATCCCGAAATGATTAACGAGGTGCTCGATGTCATGACGGAACTTGCACAAGATGGCATGACAATGTTGTGCGTGACCCATGAGATGGGGTTCGCCCGCAAGGTCGCTGACTCAATCGTCTTCATGGATGGTGGTCGCATCATCGAAAGCGCTCCCCCCAGCGAGTTCTTCGACAATCCACAGAATGAGCGAACGAAGAAGTTCCTCAGTCAAATTCTCTAGACCGGGAAACCATCCCGCGCGCTGGTTCAATAGCAACCTCGGGGATCTTGGAGGCAGGCAACGTGTCTACAATAAGCAGAGTTTGGACGGCGATCGACTTCAACAAGATCGGCAGGCAATCTGACTTTCTTCGTCTCCCATATTCATCGAATATGTCCGCTTATGGTTGGATTCCAACTCCGCTCATCTGCATCAAGAATGGCACCGGCCCGACAATCCTCCTGACCGCCGGCAACCATGGCGACGAATATGAGGGGCAGATTGCGCTGATCAAGCTCGCGCAGGACATTGACCCTGCGGAGGTGAACGGGCGCATCATCATCTTGCCGGCGCTGAATTACCCAGCAGTCGCTGCGGGGCAGCGCGTTTCACCCATCGATGACGGGAACCTCAATCGTTTGTTCCCCGGGAACGCCAACGGGTCTCCGACCGATATGCTCGCCCACTATATCGACGACGTGCTTTTTCCAATCACGGATGTCGTCATCGATCTGCATTCCGGAGGGAGATCGCTTGAGTATTTGCCACTAGCGCTCGCCCGACCGGGCCTGACGCCGGAGCATCGGCAAGCTGTGCGTAAGCTACTGAACGTCTTCGGAGCTCCTATCGGGGTGCTGACAGATGGCGGTGGAGGTGGCGGGGCAACCACATTGTATGCCGCAGCGGAACAACGCGGGATACCTGCGCTAACGACCGAGCTTGGAGGCGGGGCAACGCTTTCGCCGGAAGGTCTGGCGATCGCGGAACGCGGTGTAAGACGCGTTCTGAAGCACTATGGTGTGGTCCCGGAGATGAAAGTCGAAGCGTCAAGCGGCTGCCGCTTGATGGAGTCACTCAGCCGCGACAGCGCGGTATATTCGCCGGAGAATGGTCTGTTTCAACCCGCTGCGGAAGTGGGCGAAATGGTGTCCGAAGGGCAGGAGGCGGGCCGCATCTATTTCTATGACGATCCGATGCGGCCGCCCATCATCCTGAATTTTACGGCACCCGGGATGGTCAGCTGCCGCCGCTTCCCCACCATCACAGCGCGTGGCGATTGCCTCTATAACCTGATGTCGGACATACGCTGATCGCCTTGGGAGCATTTGCTGCAGCTTAGACTGCGTGAATGGTGCGGCCGGCGAATGATATCGGCTTGGGCCTCAAACGGGCTCTGATATTGGCGCACCCGGTTCACGGTTCGACGAAACATCCATCGCCGCGCAGTTCGGCGTGTCGCGCACGCCGGTGCGCGAGGCATTGCACATCCTGTGCGGCCGAGGGCTTGCCGAGCGAAAGCCCTACAGGGAAGTCGTCGTGACGCAGATTTCCGCCCAGTGCATCGATGACATGTTCTAAGCTACCTGTGGGCGGCTCTCCTCCCATCGGATGACCCGGCTGATGCGCAAGCGCGACAGCAAATGGGTGATCACGCTCAATCATGTCTCGCAGATCGAGCCGAAATGAACCCAGCCCTCAAGCGAGACGCCGGCGCACGACAGCCGCAAAATATCGTGCTCCGAAAGGAAGTGCAGCATCGTTAAAATCGAAGGCCGGATTGTGCAGTGGCATCGAGTCTTCGCCATTTCCGATAAAGGCAAAGCACCCTGGCACATGTTCCAGAAATCGGGCGAAATCCTCTGAGGCGGTCTCAGGCGTTCTGTCCGCATTGATCGCGCCGAGCTCAAATACTGTTTCAGCGGCCGCCAGAGCTTGGCGAGTGGTTTCGGCATCGTTGATGAGGGGGATGAACTCGCGCGTGTAGTCCACCTCGGCGGTGCAGTTATAGGTCAGACCTGTTCCCTCCGCGATGATCCGCATCTGCTTCTCGATCTCGGCGCTCACCTCCGACCGGAAGCTGCGCGCATCTCCCAAGATGCGGGCCAGGCCCGGGAGCGCATTCCGTGTTCCGTCCGTGATAAGCTCGGTCACCGAGACCACGGCCGTATCCGTGGGAGCAACGCGACGTGAGACGATGGTCTGAAGGTTGGTAACAAGCGCGCACGCGGCTACCAGAACCTCGCGTCCACCCTGCGGACGGGCGGCATGGCCGCCAAGACCACGCAGGACGATCTCGAAGTTATCCTCAGCCGACATGATGGGCCCGACGCGGGTTGCGAAATGCCCAACAGGCATGCCGGGCATGTTATGCAGCCCGTAAATCTCATCGAAGGGAAAGCGCGTCATCAGACCATCGGCCAACATTGCGAGCGCGCCTTTGCCCCACTCCTCCGCCGGCTGAAAGATGAACCGTACGGTGCCATCGAAGCCCCCCTCCTTGGCGAGCAACTTGGCGGCACCGAGCAACATAGCCGTGTGCCCATCATGGCCGCACGCGTGCATCACCCCCGGATTCCGGGAACGATAGGGATGTGTGCTCTGCTCGGAAATGAGCAAGGCATCCATGTCAGCCCGCAAGGCAACAATCCTGTTGCCGCTACCCCGCCGGAGCGTCCCGACGACGCCGGTTGGTCCGACGCCTTGCGCCACTTCGTCCAAGCCGAACTCCTTGAGTTTGGCCGCAACGAAGGTGCTGGTGCGCCTCTCCTCGAACCCGAATTCGGGGTTGGCATGCAAATCATGCCGCCAATCGCGCAGCTCCTTCCAAAGGGCGTCATGGTCCAGCCGCATCTTCATACATCCCTTTCGAGGTCTGTTTCCGTCACGATCAGCAGAACCCGGCTCGTCTCATCAAGCGCGAGCTCGGACGACAGGCCTGGGTTTGCGGCAACGGCCGCAAGGCCAGCGAGACCGGCCGCCCCCGATGGGGTCGTTTCTGGGCCGCCGCGAGCCCGAAGCAATGTCACGGCATCGCCGAGTTCTGCTTCTGACACCGTGACAGCCTGCGCCGCGCCTTGTTGAAGGATTTGCAGCGCCGGTGCGCTGGCTTCGCCGCAGGCCAGCATTCCAGCCGAGGTGGCGAGATCCCCAGACACCCGCTCGGAGTGTCCGTTCAACAGGGCCAAGCCGACACAGGCCGCTTTTTCCGGCTCTACGACGACGACCATGCCAGGATCCGCCAACCACGCTTTCAGGCCGGTCATCATGGCGGCCGCCAAGCCACCAACTCCGGCTTGTACGAACAGATGGGTCGGCCTCAGGTGACCTGTCGCGTGCACGTGCTTTCGGATTTCTGACGCGAGCACGCCGTAACCGGCGAGAACATCACCGACGGCAGGATCGACCGGATCGATGGAGGTGTCCGCTACCAGGATTCCCTCGCCGGCATCGGCCGCAGCCTGCGCCCTGTCGACCGCGTCGTCATAGGTGCCTTCGACCCACACGATCTCAGCGCCTTGAGCCTCGATGCGACGGACCCTCGTGGGTGCGACATCCGCGTATAGGTAAATCCTTGCCCTCCCCCCCGCGAATTTGGCGGCCGCGGCCACTGCAAGTCCATGATTGCCTGCGCTGGCTGTGATCAAGGTAGGCAGCGGCCCTCGGGAACGCCCCTCGGAGAGCAGGCTGGGAAGATCAACGTTGGAAGCCCTGGCAAGGGCGCGCAATCCGGCATAGGTGCCGCCGAGCGACTTGAAGCTCCCAAGAGTGCGGCGACCTTCGTCCTTGACCAGCAGCTGTGCGACGTTGAAGTGAGCCGCTAGGCTGGGCAGGTCGAGCAACGGCGTTTCGGCGTAATGTGGCGACAGGCGCAGCAGTTGCGCTGCGATCTGTTCAGGGTCTTCGCCCGAGATTGTGATCGTGTCCATGCCGGGATACTGCACGAAAACGGATGGGGAGTTGCGCCTATTTCCATCGACCCAGCGCCTGTTTTCGTCATATGCTCCCGCGATGATGACAAATTCCGTTAGCCTAGACCGTTTCGACCACGCCCTGCTCGCGTTGGTTCAGCGCAATAATCAGACGCCGGCTCGCATTCTTGCTGAGCAAGTTGGGCTCTCTGAAAGTGCCGTGCTGCGGCGGTTGAGACAGCTCCGACGGACCGGCGTGATTGCGGCGGATATTGCTGTCGTGCGACCGGCTCTCATTGGCCTGCCGTTGACGGTGCACGTGCTCGTATCGTTGGAACGTGAAAGTGCAGCGGAGCTGGATGCTTTCAACCGCAAAATCCGCAGTCGCTCCGAGGTCCGACAGGCATGGTACGTCACGGGTGAGGCTGACTTTGTTCTGCACCTGCAATTGTCGGGTATGGAGGCTTACGACACCTTCGCACGGGAGGTTTTCCACGATGACCCAAACGTGAAGGCGTTTCGCACCATCGTGGCCATGCGCGAGGTCGTAAGCCAGGTGAATGCTAGAGGTTTGTCGACTTCCGAGTAGCCTCTAGGTTTTTTGAAATTTGTCTCAAACCCGGGCTTGAAGGGCATCGTCATATCTCGACGGCGCGTTTAGGCCGCGAGGCTTCTCAACACCGCCGAAGGCGCGGTTGCTCGGCGAAAAGCAATATTGAACTCTCCGACAAATCCCGCTGGGGTCGTTCCGAACACCGGCGGATCCAGATCGGTTCAGCCGACGTCTGGATCGTTCAAATCCGTCGGA
This sequence comes from Microvirga alba, assembly GCF_015694465.1. GTDB lineage: Bacteria > Pseudomonadota > Alphaproteobacteria > Rhizobiales > Beijerinckiaceae > Microvirga > Microvirga alba. The sequence continues at coordinate 36,106 of NZ_JADQDO010000012.1, read as the reverse complement.
TCGGCGCCCCGAGCTGGAGAAAATCCCGTTCCCGACAGGTGAGAATCAGGATCTGCAGAGCGCTTGCGGCCTTGTGCAAAACGAGGTGCATGCGATCGAGACGCTGCTCATCAGTGTTGACGAGGGCATCGTCGAGAATGACCACGGATGGCTGTCCCGATCCTCGGAGGATATCGGCTAGGGCCAGGCGCGTGATGACCGCGGCTTGCTCCCGCGCGCCTATGCTGAGACCTTCGAAGGGTTCATCGACGCCTTTCCGCACGAATTTCTCAATTTCGAGTGTCTCTTCGTTGAGAACGATATCGCTATCGGGCTGAATGAGCTTCAGATAGGGAGCAACCCGCTCTCGCACGGGACCCAGCCAGCGATCCTTGGATTCCTTCTGGGCTTTGGAAAGGGTCTCATAGAGAAGTCGAGCGCCATCGGCTTCTGCCTTTTTGGTTTCGGCCTGGCGCTGTTTGAGAGACAATTCGCCTTCAATTTCGGCAAGTTGTTCGCCGAGGCCGTCGCGGCCGAGCGCTTTGAGCTCGACCTCAAGGTCGCGGACTTCGCGGGAGGTCTTGTCGATATCCAAGCGAATGGATTCCTCAGCGAGTTTGGCCCGCTGGAGGGTCAGGATTGCAGCCTCCGGATCGGCCTCATCAAGGGCCAAGGCTGCTTCGCTTTCGAGAGAAATGGCCGCTCGCAGGGCAATCTGCGCGGCTTCAAAAGCAGCACGCATCTCCTCATCCGACATTTTCTCGCGGGCCGCGTTAAGTTCACCAACTTTGAGGTTCAAATCCTGGGTCGCCGCAGCGACACGTTCGGCTTTGACCGCGACGTCCTGGCTGGCGGTTTCACGATTGGCCCGGTTGCGGGAGGCATTATCTTCGGACGTGGCCTCGACCTTGGCCGCGATATTTTGCTCCTGGCGAGCGAGTTCAAGCATTTCGTCAGTAGCGTCGGTCGGTGAGAGATTGTGGGTCGCGAGCCGCCGGGTAAGGACCCGTTGGGTTTCGACTTCTTGACGGAGCGCTTCGAGACCTTTGGGTGCGCTGGCAGCGATCAGTTTTTTCTGAAGCTCAGCCTCGGCGAGGGCGTCCAGTTTACGCTGAAATTCGGCTTTGGCTTCCGAAACGCTTGCAAGACCCGCCTGCTGAAGGGCTCGCTGCAGAACGTGTTGCGCATCCTGAAGCGATTGAACAAGTTCTGTGACACCACCCCCTGGATGGATTGTCAGACGGCCGAAACCTTCTAGTTCAAGAATTGAATCATCTGCGAGAAGGAGAGGAACGCTTGGGTCACGGGCTGTTCCCTCGATCGAGATTTTCTGGTTGCCGATCGGATGAAAGACAATTTGCACGCTCGCGGCATCGATGCGTGCCTTGAGCCGGTTGCATTCGTCCACGGCCTGCTCGAGCTTGGCGAGCTGCTTCTGGTCAAGCGGCAAGGAATCCGCCGTCGCGAGAGCTTCCCGGCGCTTGGCATCGGCGCTTTCGACTGTGGTGAGCTGCTGTTCGAGACGCGCGAGAATGTCTTCGGCGCGACGGTGATTGATGGCTTGCTCGATCGAGGTGACGCGCCGATCGTTCTGAAGTCGCGCTGCGCGAGCCTGAACCAGTTGATCATTGGCCGCCTTGTCTACGGTTTCAAGTCGGGCAAATGCGGACTTGGCTTCATCGGCTTCGGTCGCCGCTTTGTTGAGAGCCGTACGGGCGGATTCGACCTGCTTGATGAGTTTTTCGCGTGCGTCCAGGCGATCGGATGTCGCCCGTTCCTCGGTCTCAAAGCGCTTGCGCTTTTCAGCGGCTTCGCTGACGGCGGTTTCGAGTTTCTTGGTCCGGGTGATGGTCTGCTGAGCTTTGCTCAATGAGGCGACTGCTGATTCCAGAGAGGCGTCGCGTTCATGTCGAGCAAGAATGTCGCGCTTCTTCGAGAGCAAGGCGATCTTTTCATCATAGGTGGAAAGCCGGGTCTCAACGTCCTCTTTGCGCGCCTTTAGCTCCTCGACCTCCTCGATACGCGCCTTGTAGTCGCCTTTTGGCTTGGGCGTGTCGCGTCTGTCCCAGTAAACATTACGACGGGCCTCGGCGGCGGCCAGAAGGGCCCTGCCCCGCTCGCCTCCGATGACTTGCCCGACCTCGCTCTCAAGGGCTGAGGCAAGGGACTCGCGGCCGGCACCGACGCCAAGAGCGCGGTGGGACGCACCCTGCTCCACCCAAAGCAGACCATAAATACCCTGGTGGTCCTGCGGCTTTGAGGCACCGCGTCCTGGCGGAGTGAAGCCAAAGAGCTGCGCAAGGCGCTCCTCGGCTGGATCGCCGGTATGGCGCTCTCCCGGGCCGATCAATTCGACTTCTGCCTTTTGGCAGAAAGCCTTGCGGAGCTTCCAAGGATGTCCGTCGAGATCGAAATCGACAAGGATTTCGGGTCTGACGGATTGATTATATGGCAACATGGCTGCAGCCGCTTCACCCCCAACCCGATGACGTTCGAAGAGCGCGGCGCGCAGGGCGGCCAGGATCGTCGACTTGCCGGCTTCATTGTCACCGGAAATGACGTTGAGACCGTCCCGAAGGTCGTCGATCACGACATGCTGGATCTTCCGGAAATTGCTGATTTCGATGCGACGGAGATGCATAGGATCAAGCGCCCTTGGCAAAATGGTCGAGATACATCATGCGCAGTGCCATTCGCGCCGCGGAGGATTCAGGATCGCCTGGGTCCGAGGCGCGCAAGCGAAGCCGCTCGACGGCAAGCCGAACGAAGCCGGTATTGTCCAGGGCATCAAGATCGTCAGGTGTGGGTTCGTCGATGAGGCCGCTGTCATCGATTTCGAGATGATGAACCCGAGCCTCCCATTTTTTCAGCTCAAGTTCGAGGCGGCGGCGCTCGGCCAAGCTGATAGCGCCGGTGAGATTGAGGAAAACCACACAGGTCCGATATTCGTTCGAGAGACCCTCAAGGGCCTGAAGAGCGCGTTCGCATGTTCCGTCGATGAGTTCGATGTCGATCCGGATCCAGTAATAGCGGCCGACATTCAGGGTCTCGACCCGTTCCGGGGCGCGAGGCCGGTCGATATCGACGATGAAGATTGACCCCGCATCGTTGGCCTTATGACGATCGGGTTCTGGGGCACCTGAATACCAGGTGCGGGGCGCAATCTTGAGGGCGCCATGCCAATCGCCGAGGGCGAGATAACAGAGCCCGGCCCGTTCGGCTCTGTCCTCGGGGATTTCGTTGGAGGAGTCGGCGTTCCCGGGCAACCGGTTCGCAACGCTTCCATGGGCCAGGCCGATCCGGCAGCTCCCATCTGAGGAGGGCGCTTGGTCAAACCACTCGGTCTGGTCAAGCGATTCACGGCGGCGGCGCAAGGGTGCTGGCAGGACGGTGGCGCGCCCATTCCAACGGTCGATCGGTTCCGGTTTGTCAGCAATGACGATGTTGCTGGGTAACCCCATCGCATGCATTCGGGTCCAAACACTATGGGCGAGTGCTGCATCGTGGTTACCAGGCAGGAAGATCCAGGATCCGGAAAAGGGGGCGAGGGCCTCGATGGTTCGAACGATCGTCCGATCGGAAACCTCATTGCTATCGAAAGCATCACCGGCAACCAGGATAGCATCGACGGCGCGCTCGTTGGCGATCTGAGCGATGCTCTCAACCGTCTTGATGCGTTGAGAACGAAGCTCCGCCCCGGAATCGCCCGCGATGTTGGCGAAAGGCTTTCCGATTTGCCAATCGGCCGTGTGGAGAAAGCGAAACGCCAATTTAGCCCCCTTGATGTCTTTTGCCGTTTGGCACAGGTTTGGCTTCTTGTGATGATTTGGAGGCTAGACGTTACGAAAAGCAAACGCTAGGCGCGCGGTGTTCTGGTTATTCGTCGCATCCTCCACAGCGACCAAAGCATACCTGACGCGGGATGCGGTTTTTTACCGCCCTTGCGAAAACGTCTAGGGGCGGCTATGGTTATAACAATCGTTATGACGCGAAGGAGGGCCACATGTCTACAGTGCTTAAGCTCAAGCTGACGCAAGTAGGAAACTCTGTCGGAACGACCTTTTCCAAAGAAGCACTTGCTCGCCTAAAGGTCGATAAGGGCGATACGCTCTTTCTGACGGAGAGCCCTGATGGCTATCGTCTGACGCCATATGATCCAGAATTCGAAGGCCAGATGGAGGCCGCGCGCCGCATCATGCGGAAGCGCCGCAATGCCCTGAGAGAGCTAGCAAAATAAATGGCTCCGATTTGGGTGGCCAAAGCCACCGTGCTCGCGCTCCATGATGAGCAGATTGCCGAGCATGGTGGCCTTTCCGGTATCAAGGATGAGGGGCTGCTGGAATCCGCTCTGGCTCGTGCGCAGAACCTCTCGGGATACGGCACTCCCAATACCGTTGATCTCGCTGCCGCCTATGGCTTCGGCATCGCCCGGAACCATGCCTTCGTGGATGGCAACAAGCGAACGTCCCTCGTCGTCACGGAACTGTTTCTGGACCTTAACGGCCTCGAGCTGACCGCCACCGACGCCGAAGTCGTCCGCGTCTGGATGGCGTTAGCCGACAGCCGAAGCGACATGACTGAAGCGAAGTTTGCTGAGTGGCTTCGGGCGCATGTTGAAGATCGCCCAACCTGCAGCACACCGAAATCCCGGTAGCGTATGAACTACGCGCATGATTCAGAAGAATCCGGTTTTCTGATGAAATCATGCGGCTTCAAATGCCGAGAGGAGTGAGGTCAGCCTCTGCTCGATCCGTGTCAGAATGGCGTCGTCGATGCCCAGCCGCGCAAAATACCGGACCCGACTGGTTCAGATGGCCAAGCGTTTCGACGCATGATGGCTTGCAGGCCGGATAGCTATCCACCCAATCAGGAGGCATCCCCGGCGACGCCACCGCCTCCGACAGCATACGATCGACGAGCGGCGACGCGACGGATTCCGTGAGGCGTAATCCTGACGGTGTCGTTATCGGCCCCGACAGCGGCCTGTCCTTGCGTGCACCGCAATGGAACAGCACGGCCCCCTCTTGGCGAGATACATTCAAAACCATCAATAGAACAATTCCGACACGGATATTTACGCGGATGGGATCTGTTCGCAGGATGGTCTCAAGGAAGAACAATAACAACTTAGCTTCCTACTAGAGGGCCTTCACGCGTGATCATTCAAAAAATCAAAAGATCAGATCCGGATCCACAGAATCCAGGAGAGAAATTGCTGCATCTCAAGCGGGTGCGACAGCCTCATTACGGGCGTTATCTGGGCGGATTGATCCTGATAGTGTTGATGTTTCTCATCGCGCGTGCTTTTGCCGGGGGGAAGATCGACTGGGAAATTGTCGGCGAATTCCTGACGGCACGCAGTATTCTAAACGGTCTAGTTAAGACGATTATCATGGCCCCTCTGGCCATGGCGGTAGGCGTCGTGCTTGGACTCATTTTTGCGCTGATGCGCATGTCGGAGAACCCGGTCGCTCGCTACTCCGCAATTCTTTACATGTGGATCTTTCGCGGCAGCCCGCAACTCCTGCAGCTCTTTCTTTGGTTCAATCTTGCCCTGATCTTTCCGGTCATTGCGATCCCCTACCTGTTCGAAATCTCGACGGTAACGGTCATGACGCCCTTTGTCGCGACTCTGCTGGGTTTGGGCATCTGCCAAAGCGCCTATACGGCGGAGGTCATTCGGGCCGGTATCCTTTCCGTTGATACAGGGCAGGGAGAAGCAGCTGACGCCCTTGGCATGACACGCCACCAAGCTATGCGCCGCATCATCCTCCCGCAGGCGTTGCGCGGGATCATTCCCCCGGTTGGCAACGAATTCATCGGCATGGTCAAAGCGACATCCTTGGCCAGCGCGATCCAGTTCACGGAAATTCTAAATGCCGCTCAGCGCATCTACTACGTGAACAATTACATCATCGAACTCCTTATCGTTGCGACCTTCTGGTATCTGCTCGTCGTCAGTGCCCTGACTGTCGGACAGTACTTCCTTGAGCGCCGGCTCAGCCGCGGCTTCTCGAGCCGCACGTCTCTCGCTCAACGCAGCATTGAAGGCGGAAAGGCACAACGATGAACGCCCCCAAGATAGTCATTCGCGGGTTGAACAAATATTTCGGCTCTCTCCAGGTCCTTCATAACATCAATCTCGACATCGCAGAGGGCGACATCGTCTGTCTGATTGGTCCTTCCGGCTCAGGAAAAAGCACGCTGCTGCGCTGTGTCAATCAGCTCGAACGTGCCGAGGACGGACTTATCTGGATCGATGGCGTGCCTCAGGGGTGGAAGGAAAAGGCCGGTCGGCTCGTGGAGCTGCCGACGGTCGATGTGGTGCGCCAGCGTGCCAAGATCGGCATGGTGTTCCAACGGTTCAATCTCTTCCCGCATTTCACTGCGCTCGAGAACATTATCGAGGCGCCGATCCGGGTCAAGAAAATCGCCCGGCGCGACGCTGAGGCGCGTGCGCTCGCCCTGCTGGACAAGGTGGGTCTGCGTGACAAGACACATGCATATCCCTCTCAGCTCTCGGGTGGCCAACAGCAGCGCGTGGCGATCGCCAGGGCGCTGGCCATGGAGCCGGATGTCATGCTGTTCGACGAGCCCACCTCCGCGCTCGATCCAGAACTTGTCGCAGAAGTCCTCACCGTCATGCGCTCACTGGCCGAAAGCGGCATGACCATGCTGGTGGTGACGCACGAACTCGGGTTCGCCCGGGAAGTCGCCAACAAAGTGGTGTTCATGGACAAGGGATCAATCGCCGAGCAAGGCGAGCCAGAGGCCGTTCTGTTTGCGCCACGCAACAGTCGCACGAAGGACTTCATCTCGTCCGTACTGAGATGAAAACAGAGAGAGGGAAAAATGAAAAAGATACGTTTGACGACGAGCCTCGCCGCCGGCGCGATTGCTGCAGGCCTGGCAACCCATCCGGCCAATGCCAAGGATCCAATCAAGCTTCCAGAGAAATTCGAGACGAGCAAGACTTGGAATGTCGGTATGGAGACGAACTCTCCGCCAATGGAATACGAAGACATCAAAACCGGCAAGCTGATCGGCTTCAATGTGGAGCTGGTCGAAAGCATCGCGAGCAAGCTTGGTCTCTCGCTCAAGTTTCAGATGATGGATGTGCCGTCCATGAGTCCGGCGCTGGATTCTGGCCGCATCGATATGATCGGCTCGCATTTCAACGACATCCCCGGGCGTCATCGCAAACTCTCGTTCGTCGATTATCTGAGTACGGGCCCGGTCTTCTATACGACCAAGGAAAACGCCGCCGTGTACAAGGATCCGACGCAACTGTGCGGCAAGGCGCTGGGAGCTCCCGAGCACACCACTTACTTCCGTCTGATACAGCAATGGGGCGAGAAGAACTGCCCGGCGGACAATCAGCCGCTGATCCTCGGAACGAAGGGTCTGCCCGATACACAACTCCAGATCCGCCAGGGCCGTCTCGTTGCCGGAGCCATCGGCGCGGAAAAGATCAATTACTGGGCGGACGATCCAAAGAACAATTTCGCTGCCATCGGCAAGCCATTCCACAAGCAACTCTATGGATTTGCGTTCACTCACGAGAATGCCGGTCTGCGAGACGCCGTCAAGGGCGCCCTGGATCAGCTTGTGGCCGATGGTGAGTACAAGAAGATCATCGAAAAATACAAGCTATCCGAGCAAATGCTCGGAGAAATCACAATCGACCAGGGCACGGATTAGTCATCGGCGAAAATCCGCGACTGCATACGAGAGAGTAAGAACGCAATGAACGCAATTCATATATCAGGCGAAAGCTTCGATATTGAGGTCCTCGACAAGTGGGCCCCCAAGACTGTCGCCGCGTTGCGCAAAATCGGTCACCTCGATCTCAACCTCACCCGTTCGCACTGGTGTGGGCCGGCGTTACTCGCCGGCCTCGACCAAGGCCCGGTGCTGGACATCGAGGAGGCCGAGCAGCCAGTCATCTCGCTTTATCCGGGCATCATCTGCCTTCGCCCCATCGAACGACGCAACTCGACTTACCAGACGGATGTTTGGGCGCGGCTTCCCGCGATCTATTCCGCGACGGCTGAAATCGTCGTGGCGTTCGGTCACGCCGAATATCGCAACGCTATTGGGCCGTCCTACGTAACGCCCTTTGCGCGGATCGCCGATTTTGGACCGGACGCCGCGGCTTATCTTGAAAAGATGTCCGATAGGGGCGCAGCAACCGGCTTCTTGACGATGAACGGAGAACGATAATGCAACGTCGGCTTCACTTCAAAATTGGCGACGTTGCCGGATCAGCCATCCTTTACGACGATGCTGCGCCCAAGAACATCGCCGTCTTATGGAATGCACTTCCCATTCATGGCCCATTGCGCCACGCGCGCTGGAGCGGTCAGCAGACCTACATGAAAATCGATCCGCTGGCGCGCCTGTGCGACAGGGTGGAAAACCCCGTTTCTCTTGTCTCCCGCGGTCAGGTGGTCTTTCGGCCTGAACGCGGCATGTTCAGCGTCTGCTATGGGCGGGCGCAGCAGCGAGATCAGCCCCTGCATCATCGGGTCGTCAATGGCTATGGCTCGCTGATCGGTCTTGTCGATGAGAATACAGATGCCCTGCTGGCGGCTTTTGCCGAGACCGATTTCAGGGGCTCCATTCCCATCGAAATCTACCGTGGAGAGTATCCGGAATGATTAAAATCTCGATTGGCGACAAATCCGTCTTTGCTGAACTGTTTGAAAAGCAGTCACCGTTGTCGACGCAGGTCTTCAAGTCGGCGCTGCCGCTGACAACCAAGCTCAGAAGCCACAGCAATTGGTCCGGGCGCTGCAGCACCTTCGACCTTCCGGGCGCCGGTGAACTGACCGCGCTGGAATCGGCGGTTTGCTCTCTCTATCCTGGGTATTTAGCCTTGCGCCCCGATCAGGGTGTCATTGAAATCGGCTATGACGCGGCCGAACTGCGTTCAGAGCTCGGGCGGGAATACGGATCCCTGATCGGTCGCTTGATCGGCGACAGCGTGGATGAATTCCTCGCCTACCTCGATGCCATGCACTACACCGAGGGCGATCAAATCCTGACTATTACCCAAGAGGATTGAAGGCCCACGAGCTGACCGCGTGAGGTCGCGGTCGAACTTCGAACTGGACCCTCAGTGTACCGTGACGGAGGATGACCACTCATCCGGCTTCCTCATCCTGGCGCGGTCATTGCCGCGTCATCCGCGCGCGACAGCCGCGTCCTTCGAGAGCATTAGCATGGTTTCATCGACGCAGGCGAGAAACGCGCGGACCAAGCGGGACATCTTTCGGTTATGACGACGATAGATCGTAATTTTCCTCTCGAACCTCATCTCCGGCAGGTTCACCGCCTGCATGCGGCCGGAGGCCACCCAGCGTTCGGCCAGATGCTCTGGCAGAAAGCCGACGAAATTGCCGGTAAGGATCAGCGTGATCGCCGCTTCCGCCGTATTAACGACAGCGGCGGCGTTCGTGCCACTGAGACAGCGCGCCTCCTTTGGGTCGGAGTAACCCCGTCTAATGACACGTGCGCCGAGCACGTCTTCCAGATGAGGCGTCTCGTTCGCGCACAGGGGATGGTGCGGAACGGCGTAGAGACGATGCTCCTCCGTATAAAGGTTCCGCCCAAAATACAGTTCAGGCTCGTTAAAATCGCCGATGACGACATCGAGGCGCGATTCATTGAGTCTTTGCTCGAGTTGGGGGGGATCGGCATTCATCACGCTCAAACGAACATCGGGCGCCTGTCGTGAAAAACTCGTGATGATCGGTTCAACATAGGGATTTTCATCACATAAGAGACCATCTGCAATGCCAAGCCGGAGTTCCCCTAGCAGGACCTGCTGCAGTGAAGTCGTCTCGTTCTGGAAGGTTTCGATCGAGGCGAACAGCTGTTGCGCTGCGCGGTAGGTTTCCTCGCCTTTCAGCGTGAGGCGGAATCCTGACCGACCTCTATCGCAAAGACGAAAACCTAGACGCCGCTCCAAAGCAGAAATCTGATTGGAGATCGTCGGCTGGCTCACATTGAGAATGGTCTGGGCTTTGGAGAAGCCACCACACTGAACAATGGTCGAGAACACCCTTAGGAGGCGAAGGTCAGTATCTGTCAGCCGCATTTTGAACCGCAAGATAAGGTGATTGCGCTCGATCTCCGAGGCCAATGGACACCGCATGGTCGAGTCGCGATAGCGGAGCCCGGTCGTTCCAGTGTGCAATCTCAAGGTCAGCCGTGCTTCCCCACGTTAGCGAGGACGCAAATCGCCGCACTATCATCAACCGCGCTCCGCAACAACCCATCAAGAGAAAAGAGCCCATGCAGACCCTAGTGCCACGTCCCGCCAATCTAGCCCCGCTCGCACCGGAATTTCCCTGGCCTGACAGCAAGAAAACTGTCCTCTTCACCGGTTTCGATGTTGATGCGGAATCAGTATGGATCGGCATGGACCGGAAGAATACAGACCGTCTCGTTACCATGTCCTACGGCGGCTACGAGGCGCGTGTCGGCGTTCCCAAACTGCTTGAAGTATTGTCGCGACATGAGGTCAAGGCAACCTTCTTCGTGACGGGCTGGACGGTTGAGGCGCATCCGGCCATGTGCGAGGCAATCCTCGCCGATGGTCACGAAATTGGACATCACGGCTATCTTCACCTGCGCCCAGAGCCGGGCAACATGGATGTGATGATTGAAGAAGTCGATCGGGGCCTTGAAGCGCTGAAGCGCGTGCTTGGAGTCACCCCCAGGGGCTATCGCGCTCCTGGAGGAGAGAGTTACACCGAATTGCTGGAGCTGTTGGTCAGTCGCGGCATCCAGTACTCCAGCTCCTGGCGTGACGATATCCGCCCCTATCGGCATGTGTTGCCAGGAGGAGCCGGTCCCATCGAGATTCCGGTCAATTTCAGTTTCGACGATTGGAATTTCGGGATGACCCACCGGACCGGCTCGCGCGCCCTATTCGGACGCGAGGATGTGCTCAACATCTGGAAAGACGAATTCGACCAGACCCGGGAATGGGGTGGCGTCACCACCATGGTCATGCATCCTCAGGTGAGCGGTCGACCGATGCGTATCCGCATCCTGGATCAGTTCCTGACCTATGTGCGTGCTTATGACGATGTCTGGATCGCGACGGGAGCTGAAATCGCCGAGCATTTCGCGACGCATGAAGCTGCGGGTCAAAAGACTTGCGACGTTGAGTGAGGAGACTGGACATATGAGCGCAGAAAAACTAGCCGCCTTGCGGGCCCGTTACGCCGATGCGGCCGGAGGCGATATTGACGATCCTGATTTTAGAAAAGCCGCCAGCCTGCAATTCGCGGAGAGCGATCGCCGCAAATGGCCCTTTGCCGATCCGGCGACTTTTCTTGATGCACCATTCCGGTCGGCGGCTGGAGGAGATGACCTGCATGGTCTCGACATTGCCCTGATCGGCGTGCCGATGGACCTCGGTGTTACCAATCGCGCGGGCTCCCGGCTCGGGCCGCGGGCGGTACGGGCGATCGAGCGTGTCGGCCCTTATCACCATGTCCTGCGCATGACACCGATGGCTGACTGCCGAGTGGCGGATGTCGGCGATGTGCCATTCCGCAGCCGGTTCAGTCTCGAATCCTGCCACCAGGACATCGAAGACTTTTACCGCATGGTGGCTTCGGCTGGAGTTCTGCCGCTGTCAGTCGGTGGCGACCATTCGATCAGCCGTGGCATTCTCGCGGCACTCGGCAAGGACCGTCCAGTCGGCATGATTCATATCGATGCCCATTGCGATACCGGCGGCAACTACGAGGGCTCGAAATTCCACCACGGTGGGCCGTTCAGGCAGGCTGTGCTCGAAGGGACGTTGGATCCCGAACGCACGATCCAGATCGGGATCCGCGGTGGCGCCGACTATTTGTGGGAATTCTCTAAGGTGTCGGGCATGACCGTAATCCATGCCGAAGACGTGCCGCGTCTCGGCATTCCCCGCATCATCGAAGAGGCGCGCAAGATCGTCGGTGATGGACCCACCTACATTTCGTTCGACATCGACAGCCTCGATCCAGGGTTTGCGCCTGGAACAGGCACGCCGGAGATCGGCGGCCTGCAGCCACGCGAAGTTCTCGAACTGCTCAGAGGCCTAAACGGGATCGATATGATCGGTGGCGATGTCGTGGAAGTCGCGCCACAATACGACGCGACGTCCAATACCGCCCAGGCCGGGGCGCAGGTCCTGTTCGAACTGTTGTGTCTCGCCACCACAGCGATCGCCAAGAAAAGAATGTAATCCTCACGGGCGCGTGTTTCGATGCGCGCCCGCCAGGGTCCGGGCTCATTGAGGCTCGGGCGCCTATACTTCGGGCTTGCGACCGGACTGCGGAAAGTGGCAGGCGGCCCAATGGGCGCCGCCGACAGTGTCGAGACGCGGAGGAAGCTGCCCGCACAGAGCCTCGCGGCGTGAACAACGGGGGTGGAATCGGCAGCCTGAGGGGGGGCGGATCGGACTCGGCGTCTCGCCTTCGGGCACTTCCGGCAATCCGCCCACTTCCTCGCTGTCAAGCATCGAGGCCGCGATGAGAGCCTTTGTATACGGATGTGCGGGATTCGAGAACACGACGTCTCGCGAGGCGAGTTCGACGACCTTGCCGAGATACATGACCGCGACTCGGTCGCAGATGTAGCGCACCACGCGCAGATCATGCGAGATCATGATCATCGTCAGGCCAAAGCGCGATTTCAGATCCATCAGGAGATTCAGGATCTGCGCCCGGATCGATGCATCGAGTGCCGAGGTCGGCTCGTCACAGATGAGAAGGCGTGGTTTGAGCAACAGGGCCCGGGCGATGACGACGCGCTGGAGCTGACCACCCGAGCATTCGCTTGGCTTGCGCGGGAGGAAAGTCTCATCGAGGCCGACCTCGTGCAGCATCGCAACAATGGCGGCATTGCGTTCGGCGGGCGTACCGATCCGATGTTGCGATAGGGGCGCCATCAGACTTTGCTCGATGGTCATACGCGGATCGAGCGCCGCATAGGGGTCCTGGAAGACGATCTGAACGTTGCGCCGGAACGATTTTAGCCGGGCACCCGAAAGAGTCGCGAGATCGGTTCCCTCGAAGAGAACGCGTCCGTCGTCGACCGGTGTCAGTTTCAGAATGGCGCGGGCGAGTGTGCTCTTTCCGCAACCGGATTCGCCCACAATGCCGAAGACCTCTCCTGGCATCACGTCAAGCGAAACACCGTCCACGGAGCGAACGAGATCCTGGCGCCCGAGACGGCCGCGGATACGAAAATGCTTAACGAGATCGTCAACGCTCAGCATCGGTGTGGCCGGGCAAGGATTCGCTCTGTGGTTGGCGAGGCTGGTATCAATCATGTTCATTGCATGCCTCCTGCCGTGACTTGCACGCCCCAACAGCGGCTCTGATGACCTGGCGATGCCGATGCAGTTGACAATGATGGTTCCTGCGATCGGCACCGCTCCTCGATCCCGAGGCTCCGGGCCGCCTGACAGCGCGGATGGTAACGGCAGCCGCAGGACAGGCCGCGTGCGGCAGACGCGCTGCCGGGAATTGCGTAGAGTCGGCCGTCTTCCTCCGCTGCCAACAGCGATGAGCGCAGCAGCGCCTGGGTGTAGGGATGTCGGGGCGAGCGCAGAACGGCACGGGTCTCGCCCTCCTCGACGATGCGGCCGGCATACATGACGGCGACACGGTCGGCGATGGCCGAGACGACCATGAGGTCGTGGGTGATAAGCAGGACCGCGAGCGAGGCTTCGTCACGCTTGCGCACGAGAAGCTTCAGGATCTGCGCCTGCACCGTGACGTCGAGTGCTGTTGTCGGCTCGTCCGCGATGAGGATGTCGGGCGAGGCGCTGAGGGCTGCCGCGATCATCACGCGCTGCGCCATGCCGCCCGAAAGTTGATGGGCGTAGGACATGGCGCGCCGCTCGGGCTCCGGAATTCCGACATCGCGCAGTGCCTCGATCACATGAGGCCATGCATCCTTGAGCGAAAGGCCGCGATGAATCTGAAGCGGCTCGGCGATCTGACGGCCGATGGTCGCGGTCGGGTCTAGCATGATCTTCGGCTGCTGGTAGAGCATAGCGATCTCGCGACCGCGTACGGCATTCATGGCGCTGGGCGGTAGTGCGAGAAGGTCGCGGCCATGGACCCGCACCTCGCCGGAGATGATCCCGGCCCCAACGGGTAGAAGCCGCATCGCTGTAAGCGCGGTCATACTTTTCCCGGAGCCGGACTCCCCAACCAACGCGACGATTTCGCCACGGCGGACCGTGAGGTCGAGCGCGTCGATTGCGATGAGGCGGTTACGCGCGAATCCGACGTTGAGATTGCGGATGTCGAGGATTGGCTCAGCGAGCTGCACCGCGCCCACCTCCTTCTTCGCATTGAGGACGATGCTCGTCATCGCATACACTCCAACTTGCGCGCAGCAAAGTAACGCCGTTTCATTTCAAGTAAGGGGACGAAGCGTTCTCGTCTCTTCCCCTGTTGCGCTCGAGTTCGATGCCTTTGCCGATCAGCGTCACGCTGAGCGCTGTGATGAAGACCGCGAGGCCGGGCGTGATCATCAGCCAGGGCATGCGATCCATAAAATTGCGCGCATCTGCAAGCATGGCGCCCCAATCGCTATTCGGCGGCTGCACGCCGAGACCGAGAAATGACAGAGCACCCACGGTGATCAGTTTGTGGCCGAAGCGCAAAAAGGAAATCGCGAAGATCGGTCCCAGTGTGTTGGGAATGATGTGTCTGAAGATGATAAACCACCGCGAGCAGCCCAACGCTTCCGCCGCCTCGATGTATTCCTTCGTATTAACCTCGAGTGTGAGGCCGCGCATGAGCCGGGCGAAGGGTGTCCAGCCGGTGATGGTGAGCGCAACGATGAGCGTGCCGTAACCGGGGCCGAAGACCGAGATCAGGAAAAGCGCGATCACGACATCCGGGAAGGCGACGAGCAGATCGACGAGGCGCATCAGCAGTTCGTCTGCCGCGCCGCCTGCCCGCGCGCTGATCGCGCCAATAATGGTGCCGACGACTGCACACAGGATGAGCGTAATTGCTGCCATGGCCACTGAGAAGCGGCCACCGTAGAGAACGCGTGTGAACACATCGCGACCAAGCTGATCAGTGCCGAACCAATGGGCCGCGCTCGGCGAGGCAAGCCGCTTCAAGATATTCTGCGAGGATGGATCGAACGGGGCGATCCATGGCGTGACGAGGAGCGTAAGCGCGATCGTTGAGAAGATGGCCGCGCCGATAAGCAGCATCCAGTGCACGCGGAAGATCCGCGTTGAGATGAGGGTCCAGGAGCGGATACCGCGGCGGGGATTCGCTGCGCGAATGTGGCCGAGGTCGGCGTCAAGCCTTGTCATGGGTGAGCCTCACCGATGGATTGAGGAGCGCGTAGCCGATATCGGTGATCGTGTTGATCAGGGCAGCGAGCGCGACGATAAAAACGATGCTGGCCTGGATGAGCGGCGCGTCGTTGTTGAGGACGGCGTCGTAGAGGAGCCACCCCATTCCCGGGATGCCGAAGATGACCTCGACCACAACGGAGCCGCCGAGAAGGCTGGTCAACCAAAGCGAGAACATCGTGATGACCGGGAGCATGCCGTTGCGCAGACCGTGCCGCACCAGCGTTTGGCTCGCTGTGAGGCCCCGTCCGCGGGCAGCGCCAATATACGGTGCGCGCAGCACCTCCACCATTGCGGACCGGGAGACCTGTGTGAAATAGGCGATGGGGCGAAGCGACAGGACGACAACGGGAAGGATCGTCGAGTTGAAATCGCGCCAACCCGCAGAGGGCAGCCACCCCATATGGATAGAGAAGAAGAGGACGAGAAGCGGGCCGGCCCAATATTCCGGAATTGCGATGAGCGTCTGGGTAAATACGGTCACCGCGTTATCAAACATACGGGCGGGACGCATTGCCGCGATGGTGCCGAGGGGCACTGCAATAACCATGGCGAGGATGAGGGCCGAGATCGCGAGAAGCGACGTCACCTTGAGGGCCTGGACGAACATGACATCGACGGCTGTGCGGGTCGCGAAGGAATATCCGAAATCAAGGTGGAGCGCTCGCCAGAGCCAGCCAAGATATTGCGCAATGAGGGAGCGGTTGAGCCCGAGTTCGGCCCGTAGCGCCTCGATCGCCGCGGGGTCAAGCGCATCATCGACAGTTCTCGCGCGCAGGATCGCCCGAGCAGGATCGTCACTGCCGACATAGGGAACGAGGAAGGCAAGGATAGAAACGATGAGTAGCGTGATAAGGACGATCACGAACTTCTTGGCGACGAAAACGTTCATAACGATCGCATCCATTCTCTCCTGGAGGGACCGACGGCGATGTGCCGTCACACTTAGGGATCCATCCCCTCGCTGTATTCACGCCCGGCTCATAGGCCGGATCGTTGATCGCGCGGCGGATCGCAGGCCCCGCCGCGCGTCCTACGATCATTCGAGGTCAAGTTCCTCGGTGACGAGGTAGTAGCCTAGTTGATCGAGATCGAAATTGCGAACGCGTTGACTCATGCCGTCGATCTGCTGCTCGTGCACGAGGTAGACCGCCACTGCCTTGGCTTGGAGTTCCTCAGCGATGGCGCGGTAGCGCTTGTTACGTTCGGCATCATCCTTGATCGCCATGGCATCCTTGATGTCTTTGTCGATCTTGGGGTCGCAAACCTTGCCAAGATTGTAGCTGCCGTCGCAGGAGTAATCCGCGATGAGATAGCCCGATGGATCGGACATGTCGGTAACGGCGCTGCGTGACAGGAGACCGGTATCGAATGTTCCTGCGCGGAAATTCGGCTCGATAGCGGGCCAGTTGGCGACCTTCACGTCGGCATTGACGCCGATCTTCTTGAGTTGAGCCTGAATCACGGTCGCGAGGACGGGGAGCTCTGCGCGATCGGTGTAGGCCATCAACTCGAGCTTGAGCTTCGCGGGATCTACACCCGCCTCTTTAAGCAGCGTCTTCGCTTTCTCAGGATCGTAGGGGATCGCCCTCTCGTCGCCATAACTCCAGGGCTGGCCAGGACCGAATGGTCCGATAGCCGGTGTGGCGAAACCTTCGAACACGCCCATAGCGATCTCGTCGCGATTAATCGCGTACTGCAGTGCCTGCCGCACTCGGACATCCTTGTAAGGTTCGCGGCTGTTGTTGACCACGAGCTTCGTCGTGCGCGGCAGTGTCGTAGTGACGACCCGAAGATTCTTATTGCTCTTCAATGTCTGTGCATTGGCGGCGGGAATGCCCATCACGAGGTGCGCCTCGCCGCTTCTGAGTTGTGCAACGCGCGTACCGCCATCACTGATAAAGCGGAAGTCGATCGAGGTGAGCTTTGCCTTATTGCCCCAATAATTGTCGTTGCGCACGAGTTGCAGCGATTGCTTGGGGTTTTCTTTTGCGATGGTGAACGGCCCAGTGCATGTGCCGATGATATTGATACCGTCAGGGCGATAGGCCGCTTGAGACAGAATGCCCGTACTTGGCCCAGCGAGACGATAAGGGAGCAACTGCACGGCTGTGGGAGTTGAGATGCGCAGTGTCATCGAATCGACGATGGTAATGCTCGAAATTTCAGCTGGCGTGAAACCGCGTGGCGGCGTTGTCGCCTTCAAGACATGATTGAGGCTTGCGGCGACCGCCTCGGCGTTGAGGCTCGTCCCGTCCTGGAACTTCACGTTAGGACGGATCTTGAAGTCCCAGCTGTTGTCGTCAATCTGCGTCCAGGATTCCGCAAGCGATGGCGCAAGGCGCCCGTCCTTCGCGTATTTGGTGAGCGTCTCAAGGCAGCCCGCACGCATTAGGACATAGGTGTCGGCGGTCTCCATCGCATAAGCCGAGGCGGGCAACCGGTAATGCACCACGACCATGTCTTTTGGTCCGGCATTCGCCGCCTGCGGCATCGCGAGGGTGATCGGCCACGCTACGGCGCAAGCCAGCCATAAACTTGATCGTGACATGTTTATCTCCCTTGTTGTTTGTCGTGTTCCCAGCGTTTTTGTTTTATGCGCTTGCGGCGGCCGGCTGAGTGTTGCCGAACCGTGCGACGCGGAAGGTCCGCAGCTCATCGCATTCGGTGTCATCCACCACCTCACGCGCAACCAACTCCCCGACCCAGAGGCATTGCGTTACGCCGCTGTGCATGACAGCCGAATAGAAGTTCGTCGTACGATCCATGAAGCCGATCACCGGCTTACGGTCGATCGGGATTGGCCGCATCCCGATCCGAGAAGCTTCGGCCGTGACGCCCTTCATGCCCGGGAAGACTGCGGCAGCACGTTCCAGAAGTGGGGTCGCCGCCGCAAGGTCAAAGATGTAGCGGCCATTCGCGTCGCGCCCGACCTTGTCATCGAGACCGTCGTGCTTGTTGATCTCGCGGTCGATGCCGTGATTGTGCAGGCAGAAGCGGCCGCCACCGTCTGCGCGGAGGCTTAGACCCGGAGCGTGGATGACACGCCTGACATTCACCGCACAGGGCGCTGTGTAGACCTGTACGCCGACCTGCTCTTGAAGGAGCGGGATCGAGAATCCGGCAAGAGCGGCGACGTCGTTCGCAACCGGGCCGCCGCAATTGACGACGACATCGGCCTCGAGAGACGTACCGTCCGAGAGACGCACATGTGTTATGCGCGCGCCGTCAAATGTGAAGCCGGTAACCTCAACCGGGACGACGACCCGCGCACCGTCCGCCCGCGCATCGGCGAGAAGCCGAGCAACGAGAACCGGCGCATCGATCCAACCTTCCTGCGGATAGAAGACGATATGTGCGCCACTCAGCACAGTGGGGTCAATCTCGGGCTCAAGGTGCATCAATTCGTCGGCCGTGATCCAACGACCATCATAGCCGAAGCTCTGCATCTCTTTGAGGACCTGGCTCTGCGCCTCGGTCTCCTTCCCGCTCATGGTCCATTCGACATTGCCACCCGGATAGTACCAGGGCGCCGAGTTGTGCCAGGCTGCGTATTCAGCGTGCATGCGCATGCCCTGCACGTTCATGTCGATATATTCCCGAGGATATTTCTGAAGTGCATTCAGCCACGCGAAGGAAGCGCTCGATGTGCCCGAGCCCAAGCGGTCGCGGCTGATGACAGTGACATCCGCGCCGCGTCGTGCGGCCGCAGCAGCAACGGCCGCCCCGACTACGCCAGCACCGATAACGACGATTTTCTCACCCATAGACGCATTCACCCATAATTTGGAAAGCTTGTGAAAATTTGACAGTCGCAAGTTTATAAATGGGCGGTTCATAGTATAGTATGTTTTTACTGCCGTTCTATTAAATTGAAATCAGCAAACCTTACTATGTGGCAAGGTTGGCTCATCTGGCGAGTTTATTTAAAACGCTATTTCCTTACCAGAGGTGGCTGTTTCGTATTGAAACCTTACGGCATTCGAGGTTCGTGACCGGGAAAGTACACCAAGAGTGCAGGGTAAAGTTGCGGCGACATGCGATAATTGTCTATACAAAATATCTGTCATGGGGTAATTTTCGTTCCATCGAAGTCGTCAAGACTTCATCCGTCCCGCTCCATCTCGAAATCCTCCGCGCGACCGAGAGACACGTCATCTCAGGCAAGCTCAAATCGGGGCACGAACTCCCCGACGAGCACAAATTAGCCGAGCGCTACGACTTCTCTCGCATGACTGCAAAGAAAGCATTGTCGAGATGTTCCGGAGCCCTGTGCAACGACCGTCCCCGTGCGGAGTGACACATGCCCGCCTTCCCCATGACACTTCCGGCGCTCGCCGCTGTGAGCTATAGCGCGGCGCTTGCCGTGTTCATGCTCGACCCGATGCTCGCACGCATCGTGTCAGATCTCGATGCCGACGCGGATCGGGCTTTCCTCGTCACAACCGCTTTCGCCCTACCCTATGCGCTCGCGCAGCCCTTCATCGGCGCCCTTGCTGACCAACTTGGGCGCGTGAAGGTCATGCTCACGAGCCTCGCAGCGGCGGTCATCGCGACTGCACTCGGTGCGGCGGCGCCGTCGCTCGACATGCTGATTGTTTCGCGCTTTGCCGCCGGTTTCTTCACGGCGGGCGCGTCGACGCTCTGCTTTGCGGTCGCGGGGGATCTCCTCTCGGAGACAAAGCGGCAGATCGGCTTCAGCCGGATCAGCGCTGCCGGTGTGGGAGGTTCGCTTTCCGGCGCAATCGCTTCGGGTCTCGTCGCGGATCTTCTGCATTGGCGCGCCGCAATTCTCATTGTTGCGGCGGCTGGTGCGCTGTCGCTCGCCGGAGCCTTCCTTGTGCTGCAAAGCCAATGGAGCGTTCCGCCCCGTCGTTTCGTCTTGAAGGAGGCCGCGACGGCCTTTGGATCGCTCTTTCGGATCGCGGGACTGCGCTGGTGCTTCGCAGCGCAGATGGTTGCGACGGGCCTCATGATGGGTCTGTTCCCGCACATAGCATTTCTCGTTGCTTCCACGGGTGATAACCGGGCCTTCGTTGTGAGCACGATCCTCGCTGGTTTCATGGTAGGCAGCATCCTCTACGGCCTGGCTGCCGGGCTCATCCTTGGTTCTCTCGGCCGTGTAGGGGCCATGCGTTGTGGCGGCGTCCTCGTCGCAGCGGCGCTCGTCGCGTTCGGCGCACCGCCCGATCCGGCTCTTCACTTTTCAGTTCTCGTAGCGGCGGGTATCGGTTACCGCGCCCTCCAGAACCCGCTCCACACTTTCGCGGCAGAGGTTGCGCCGGCCCTGCGCGGGTCGGCGCTCGCGCTTTATGCGATGTTCTCCGTTCTCGGCCAGTCGATCGCACCGCTCGCGTATGCGCGCGGCTTCGCCGTTATCGGTACGATGGAGACGCTCATCATCGCGTCAACTCTCTTCGCGGCGCTCGCGCTCCTGGCGTCGCGCCTCCTGCGACCATCTCAGCCCAGCGCCTGACTCACGAGACCGTAATTGCGCCACGGCGATGCCGTCAGCGGCGCACGCGGCGGCCGCGACATCGTCGTCACCGCGCTCACGCGCGGCAGTCCTATACTTTCAAGAAAGGTGCCGAAGGCGGGAACGTCAGCCTGGATATCGAGGCGAAGGAAATCAGCGACATCCGATCCCAGTGCGCAGACGAGGCGGATCGCATCCTCGTCGGAGGCGGCATGGACAGGGCCGATCACCGTGCCGCGTCCGGCTTCGCGCCGCATCGCGAAACCTTTCATCTCGCCGGCTCGATGCAAGCCCACGCCACGGCCCGCCCCGAGTAACGCGGCCATGAGATCGTGGCGTGGCGCGCCGAAAGCAGCCTCATCGACCGCAGTAATCCGAGCGAGTTGCGCTTCGTCAATCTCGACGAGCACCGATCCATCATCCGGCATCGTGGGAAGGTGGGACGGGTCGAAGTGTCCCTGATGCTGGCACAGGCCACCCGACTCCTCGAATCCAAGCCCGAGATAAAGCGGCAGTCCGGCCTCCGTTGCGTTGAGCTGCATAGTGCGCCCATCCGCATCGTTGAGCGCCGCATCCATCAAGCGGCGTCCTAAGCCCTGACGTTGCGCGCGCGGCGACACGATCACCATGCCGATGGTTCCGAAGGCATCACCATAGGGCCACCAGAAGGCGGTACCGACGAGACACCCTTCGCTTACGGCGGCAAAACCGCGCCCGACCTCTGCAAGGAGCATCCAATCCGTCAGGCGGTGCGGCCAACTCACTTCGCCGCTGAGGCGATGAGCTGCCACGACGTCGTCGGGACGGAACCGTCTGATCGTCGCACGTTGCTGTGCCATGTCCATGTCCCTCACAGTGTCTCTCCGCATATCGTCATTCGCTCAGCTCCACTTCCGGCAAAGCGATCGGAGCAGCCTCTGCGAAACGCTCAATGCGATACGGCGCGAGGTCAATCTCCGTCGTTCCAGTATCAATAAGCTCAGCCATAGTCTCGCCGACGCCGGGGCCGAGTTGGAAGCCGTGGCCGCAAAAGCCAAAGGCGTAGTACAGACCTGGCACCGTCGGACTTTCGCCCATAATCGGGCAGTCATCCGGCAGATAGCTCTCGATGCCGCTCCATACACGGATGAGGTTGAGGCGCCGGATGTCTGGCACCAAACGTCCAAGTTGGCGAAACTGGTTGAGAATGTTGCCGGGCAGGACATAGGCGCGACGCGCGGTGGCATCGGCCGGGCCACGGCCGCCGCCGCCGAACACGATATTGCCGCGTGTCACCTGACGCAGATAGATCACCTCGCGCGGATCGTTCGTCATGACGCCGACGACGGGCTCGACCCGGTAAGGCACGGGTTCGGTTACGCCCATTTGTGGGCCGCGCACGACGAGTGGCGCGGTCTCGCCGAGTTGAGCTGAAAGCTGTGTCGCCCAAGCGCCCGCGGTGATGAGAAGAGTGGGTGCCGAGAAGCGCCGCCCGTCTGCAGACTCGATGAGAAAATCCTCACCGCTTCTTGTCACGCCGACGACCTCGGTATTCTCGTGTATCTGCGCGCCCGCGGATCTCGCTGCCCTTCCAAAAGCGGGGGCAGCGAGACGCGGATTGGCGTGGCCGTCCTGCGGAGACAGCGAGGCAGCGACAATTTCTGGGCCGAGATAGGGATAGCGCGCGATGAGCGCCCGTTGCGTCAGCAATTCGAGATCGAGGCCATATTCGCGCGCATGCGTGGCGTAGGCCTCAAGTTCGCCGACATCCTCGCGCCGGTAGCAGATCCGCAAATGTCCCGTCGCGAGGAACTCGCAATCGGTGCCGATGAGTTCGGTGAGCCGCGACCAGATCGCGCGCGAGCGGTTGGCGAGCGGCAATTGCGGGAGATAGCGGCCCTGACGGCGCACATTGCCGAAATTCACCCCACTCGCCTGCTGGCCGATGAGGCCGCGCTCGAGAAGGATGACGGAGCGCGCCCGTTGCCGGAGGAAGAAGGCGCTGGCAGCTCCCATGAAGCCGCCGCCGATGACGACGACGTCCGCCTTTTCCGTCATGATGCATCCTCCGGAACGGTGGCGATGGGAAGGGGCTTGACGGGGGCCTGCCCGCGCAGGCGGCCAACCCCATCCGTCGACTTCCCGAGCACGGCGGCGAGGATCTCGGCGCTTGCGGGGCCGCAGAACCGGCCCTGACAGCGTCCCATGCCGACGCGCACGAAGGCTTTGGCTCTGTTGACTTCCGGTGCGCCGAGCGCGGTGGCTGCCATGCGGAGCGAGCCTACCGTGACGCTTTCGCAACGGCATAGGATGGTGTCGTCGGGAAGCGCCTCAGCGAGATGTGCGGGCCAGGGAAATCCCTTGGCAAGACCGCGCCGAAAGCGGTCCATGCGCCGGTGGGAGGTGAGGAGTTTCTTGACGCTTCCTTCCGCGCCTCGCCCTGCAGGATGAGCGGAATGAAGATCGGCGATCGCCGCGTGGGCGGCGAGACGTCCTGCGATCTCCGCGGCATCGGCGCCGGAGATTTTTACACCGTCGCCCGCGACATAGATGCCGCGAACGCTTGTGCGTCCCATCGCATCTGTCATGGGCGACCAGAGATGCGTCGCTGGATCGAAAGAGAAATCGCACCGAGCGAGATCGGCGAGTTGCGTTTCCGGTCGCAGGTGATAGCCCATTGCGACCGCATCGCACATGAAATTGCGGTCGCGTCCGCGTGCGTCCCTCACATGCACGCGCGCAACGTTGCGGTCCGCCCCCGCCTCGATGGCGATGGGACGGATACCGGTGAGCATCGTGATGCCCGCGAGTCGCAACTGCGCGATGAGCGCAAGTCCCTTGGCTAGCGCGTCAGGCCGCGCGAGAAGAAGCGGAAGCGCCGCGAGGCGGTGACCGAAGGCGGAGGTATCGAGTACGGCTGCCACCTCGGCACCTGCCTTCAGATATTGTGTCGCGACGAGATAAAGAAGAGGGCCAGTCCCTATGAAGACGACGCGCCGACCGATGGCGCAAGCCTGTGCCTTGAGTGCGATTTGCGACGCACCGAGAGAATAGACGCCAGGTGTCGTCCAGCCGCGGACAGGTAAGAGTCGATCTGTCGCTCCGGTCGCTAGGATCATGCCATCGAAGGGAACGGCATTCGAAATACCATTGTGTACGATATGCAGCGCGCCCTCGGACAGATTCCAGGCGAGTGTGCGCGGGCGATAGTCCATTTTCTCGCGCAAAGCGTCGAAGGTTTCGTGGAGATCGCGCGCACGGCGGTGTTCGGTACCGTAGAGCTGCCGGAAATCGCGTTTGAACCCGTTTGGCTGGCGCCGATAGATCTGTCCGCCCGATGCCTCGCCCTCGTCAATCACGACAGGCCGCACGCCAGCCTCGACGAGTGTCTGCGCCGCTCTGATTCCCGCAGGTCCGGCTCCTACGACGATGATGCGCGGCGCGGTCATGTCATTCGACCTCAGGCGTGGTGAGAATGGAAAGATCGTTCGCGACGAGCGTCGAACAGGCACGCAGCCTGCCGCCTTCCGCTGTCGTCACCCAACAATCTTGGCAAGCGCCCATGAGGCAGAACCCAGCTCGCGGTCCATCGCTGAATTCTGACCAGCGCAGAATGAACCCGTTGAGGCGCATGGCCGTCAAAAGGGTATCACCTTCAAGCGCAGTCACTCCTCTACCGTCGATGCGGAAACGGATTTCGGCGCGGTCATGTTCTGCCAGACGAACGAAGCGGTTCATGCCAAGGATGCCCCTATCGAGATGGCAGGCAGCGGCAGCGGCGCGTGTCGCTCTAAGCCTCCCATCTTCGCCATGAACTGCCCCGGCGTCTGCCCGCACCAGCGTTTGAAGTGGCGAGAGAAATGGCTCTGATCAAAAAAACCGACCTCGTTGGCGACACAAGGTAGCGACATGCCTTCGCAGATGAAAGTTTTTGCCCGGCGGACTCGCTCGCGGCAGATATACTGATGCGGTGAGATACCGAGTTCGTCGCGAAACACGGTCATGAAGCGCGAGATGCTAAGGTCGGCCACGGCGGCCAGTTCACTGAGCGGCAATCGCTCGGAGACGTTCTCATCGATATGGACAAGAACACGGCGGATACAAGCTGATCTGGCGCCCGCGTCATCGAACGTCATCGCATTCATCGTGTTCCTCCCTCATCTTCGTCGCGTCTGGCCTCTGGGTGGTATGAGATGGGCGTCATCACGCCGCCAATTCTCGTTCCGCGAGCGCGGCGAACCAAGCCACGCCCAGGGGGATGACATCGTCGTTGAAATCGTATCGCGGATGGTGGAGGGGTGGTTCGTCTGCGCCGCGCCCCTGCCCGAGCCAGACGTAAGCGCCCGGGCAGGCTTCGAGCATGAAGGCGAAATCTTCCGAAGCGAACGACGGGGAATCCGCCTCAATGGCGTTTATGCCGCAGTCTCGCCCCGCCGCGAGCGCAGCGCGTGCTGCGCCTGCGTCGTTGCGTGTCGCCGGGTAATAGCGATCATAGGTAATGTCGGCGGAAAGACTGCCTTCAGCGCATTGCGCGGCGACGATGGCACGCAATGTGGTTTCGAGCACATCGCGCACGGCTGGATCGAAGGATCGTGCCGTGCCCCCGATGCGCGCAGTCGCGGGCAGGACATTGTGCGAGGTGCCGCCCTCCACCCGCGTGACGGAAAGGACAGCCTGTGCGGCGGCGTCGAGACGTCGTGAGACGATGGTATTGAGAGACAGCACGATCCGGGACGCCGCAAGGAGAACGTCGTCCGCCAGATGTGGCAGTGCAGCGTGACCTCCCCTGCCGGACAAGGCAATCTCGAAACGGTCGGCCGCTGCCATGATCGGACCCGTGCGCGTCCCCAAGGTGCCGACGGGCAATTGCGGCCAGTTGTGAAGTGCGAAGATGCGATCGCACCCGAAGCGTTCGAACAAGCCGTCGTCGATCATTGCTTTTGCACCCGCGCGGCCCTCCTCGGCGGGCTGGAAGATGAAGACGACGGTCCCATCAAAGCGGCGCGTTGCAGCGAGAAGGCGGGCGGCTCCGATCAGCATGGTGGTATGGCCGTCGTGACCGCAACCGTGGAACATGCCGGAATAGCGGCTCGCATAGGGCAGGTCTGTCGCTTCGCTCATCGGGAGCGCATCCATGTCGGCGCGAAGACCGATACGTCTGTCCGACGAGCCGGCCCGCAGAAGGCCGACCACGCCCGTTCCGCCGACATGGCGGTGAACCTCAATGCCTAGCGCAGCCAGTTCACACGCGACGATGGCGGAGGTTCGGTGCTCGGCAAAAGCGAGCTCGGGGTGCGCGTGCAGGTCGCGTCGCAGCGCGATTAGCTCGTCCACGCCTTCGATCGGAATCGGCTCGCCCAACATCGCGCATCCCTCAGATCAGAGTTATGATGTGTAGAAATATTTCACTAAAAGCTTTGTCGAACTCCTTTGGGTATCAAGCACCTGTTGCCTTGCGATACCCAATAGGATGGCCTTAATAGCTGCGACGCGCGCGAAAACATGCAGATCTCATCAAGGCGGATCTTGCACGACGTATATTTTCTTCACATCAACGTCGCTGTTCCAGCCGCAAGGCATCCCCTTCGGAATGAACACTGCCTCGCTCGCCCTCACTTCGCGCCTCTCCCCCGAACCCATAGTGAGAACGACACTGCCTTCGAGAAGCAGCATGAATTCGTGTACGCGATGCGGCATGACCTTGCGGGCATAGGGCGTCGAACGCCACACACCGACCTTGAACCGCGCCACCGGGTCCTCAAAGACGGTGGCGCCCGCACAATCTGGCATCGCGCTCAACATGATTTCGGGCGCAGGCTGGGGCGTGGGCGAGACTGCGACACAGGGATCGACAAGGACCGGTCGACCGGACGCGGTCTCACCGCCATTGAACGCTGTGATGGCGAACCATCGCGTCGGACCGGCAGCGGTCACGAGGGTGTATGCGTCGGAAGGAAGCACAAGAACCTGCCCTGTCTCGAGGTACCAATCTTCCTCGCCAACGCGAAGGGTGAGCGCGCCATCGAGTACCGCGAGGGCCGTCGCGCCACCGGAACCGCTTTCGCTCACTCCGCCATCGACACGACATGTCTCGACGCGAAGGGTTTCACTCTCGAAAATGACGTTGCGCGAAAGATTGCTCGGGGTCTCCGAAATCGTTTTCGCCGACTGGGCGCCCGACCCTGGTTGAAAGGAAATACTTTCTAAACTCATCGCGTATCCTCCCGTGAATCAGCTCAAGCTTCTTGTTATTCACGCTTCCGCAAAGTCGATTAGCGTCGTCTTGAGCCGAAGATTGGCCTCAACTGCTTGGCGACCAAGATCCTTACCGATACCGGAGGAATTGAAGCCGCCGGTTGGAAGCATGAAGTCGGCGCTGCGCCCGTAACGATTGATCCAAACTGTGCCTGCCTCGAGTGTGCGAACACTACGCAGCGCACGATTGAGGTCAGACGTGTAAACACCCGCCGCGAGCCCATAAGAGGGATGCTCCGCCAGCGCCAATGCCTCCGCCTCGTCATCAAACGCCTGCACGGTGAGTACCGGCCCAAATATCTCCTCACGACATGCCGTCATGTCCGTGTGGACGCTGGTCAAGATCGTGGGTCGGTAAAACGAGCCGCGCGACATCTCGGCGACTGGTCCGCCGCCAGTCAGCACGATCGCACCTTCGGCAACGGTTTCTTGAACCAGACGATGGATACGCGCAGCCTGCCTTGCCGAAACGATCGGGGGAAGCGTCGTCTCCTGGCTCCAGGTGGCGCCAGGACGGAGCTCATCGAATTTCTTGATAACAAGCTCTAGGAGATGCTGTTCTATGCTGCGCTCAACGATGAGGCGGGTACCCGCGACGCAAACCTGACCAGCATTCGCGGTAATCGCGCGCGCGATTGTTTCGGCGACTCGATCAATCGACCGGACGTCTGCGAAAACGATCTGCGGACTCTTTCCCCCGAGTTCAAGTGTGACCGGTTTCAGGCCACTTTCGGCAGCGGCCTGCATAATGGCAATACCGGTTTGAGTTGAACCCGTAAAAGTCACCTTCGATATGTCCGGGTGGCGAACAAGCGCGCCGCCGGTTATGTGGCCGCTGCCGCTGATGACGTTAAAAACTCCCGGCGGCATACCCGCCTCCACGGCAAGTTCGGCAGCCCGCAGGATCGAGAAAGGAGTCAGTTCGGATGGCTTGAGCACGACCGCGTTGCCGGCAGCTAGCGCCGGTCCGCACTTCCACGAGGCCATGACCAGTGGAAAATTCCATGGCGCGATCGCAGCAACAACCCCGTACGGTTCGGAAATAATCAAACCCAGGTTGTCGGAACGGGTTGCAACGACGTCACCTCCGAGCTTGTCAGCGTGCTCGGCAAAGAAGCGGATTCCTTCCGCTGCAAAATGGATGTCCCAGGTTGCCGCCTCACTGATCGGGCGTGTTGACCCGACAGCTTCCAGGCGACTCAATTCACCGACATTCGAGTCGATAAGCTCGGCCCAACGGCGCATGACACGTGCGCGCTCTCGCGGCGGGCGCGTGGCCCAGCCGCTTTGGTGAAATGCCCGTTTGGCGGCAGTCACGGCGCGATCCACCCCGCTCGGGCCCGCTTCCGGAATAGCGCCATAAGATGAATGATCGGACGGGCGCTGGACATCGATCTCCGCGATGTCGGTATCCATCAACCGCCCATTGATGAAGTGCCCTCCACGGAGACGGATACCGTTAGGATCAAAGCTCAACACGCTCATGATGGTACTCTTGGAAGGGCGATGGGTGGAGTGGCAAGCCCGGTTCGTAACCTGCGTCGCGGATTGCCCGCTCGACGACGCCCGCATCGCTTGCGACGGTCACAGGCGCCCGCCAATCTCAATCGAGATTGCGGAGATGGGGCATACAGGTTCGGGCGTCTTGCAGGTGCCGCCCGCGTAGTGATCGCAAGTCATGTTCAGCGACGTCGAGGATTGCGCCCTTGGTCGCGACGGCAGCGGCAGCGTGTTCGGCGGGACGGTGATTATCGCACATTGCAATCCCCATGACGTGCATAAGACGTTACGTAAGGTCAGGGTTGCCATCGTTGTAAGGTCAAGGAGAAATTTTAGGGATCTCTGAGGATCGCCTCGGACGCATCCCCTCTGAGGGCGGTGATCGGAAAAGTGAGTGGAGGGACGGTCTGGAAGGTTCGGTGGCGGAGGGATGTATTTATTCCGCGCGATCGACAACTCCGGGAAATGTTGGAGCTCATGTTTAGCGCACGCCGCGACCTGTCCGCCGGGCTTCCTGGCATCAGGCGACATGCCATTGTTCACCTCGTGTCCAGTTTGCGACGAATCCTGATGTTTCGTCGCAAACTTGGACTGTTCCGGGGTGTTTGGTCTTGCCCCCTGACGAAAGCCTTGGGTAGGGTCATCGGACCCTGGCCGGAGCGACCGTTTCTGCGGGGCGGGATCTGAACCACGACCTGATGGCTGGAGATTGCTCCGGTTCATAGGCAAGGCGCCACGACGACGAGCATTCAAGGCCACGACACATGAAACGATCCGAGATCAATGAGATTATCCGCGAGGCCGATGCGTTCATTCGGTCCTTTGGCTATATTCTCCCTCCCTTTGCCTATTGGTCGCCCGATCTCATGAAGGCGCGCCGCGAGGAGGCAGCCGGGATCCTTCAGTCGCGACTGGGATGGGATATTACGGATTACGGCCAGGAGAAATTCGATGACCTCGGTCTTTTCCTCTTCACCGTTCGCAACGGCCGCCTTGCGGACATGAAGACCGGATCGGGCATGCTCTACGCGGAGAAAATCATGATTTCCCGCAAGAACCAGTTGTCGCCCATGCATCGCCATCTGAGCAAGGCGGAGGACATCATCAATCGTGGCGGCGGCACCCTCGTCCTGGAACTGTTCATGCCCCGTCAGGACGGCGGGATCGATGAGAGCGCCGACGTTTCAGTTCCGGTCGACGGGGTGACGCGTCGCCTTGCGGCAGGCGGACTGCTCAAGCTCGATCCGGGCGAGAGCGTCACGCTTTTGCCGGGCGTTTGGCACGCCTTCTGGGCCGAAGGGAGGGATGTTCTGATCGGCGAGGTATCGACGGTCAACGACGATCTCACCGACAACGTGTTCCGGGACCCTATCGGCCGGTTCTCGACGATCGAGGAGGACGAAGAACCGTTGCACCTCCTCGTCTCCGACTACGATCGGTGGATTCGATGATTCTGTGCTGCGGTGAAGCTCTGATCGACATGCTGCCCAGGGGCATTGGGTCGAACGGCACCGCGTTCCTGCCGGTCGCGGGAGGCGCGGTCTTCAATACGGCCATCGCGCTCGGGAGACTTGGAGAGAGGGCCGCTTTTCTGTCGGGCATCTCCAGCGATCTCTTCGGGGAGATTCTGATGGAGACGCTGGTCGCCTCCCGGGTCGACGCGTCGCTTTGCGTGCGCTCGCCCTTCCCCACTACGCTCGCCTTCGTTCAATTTGCGAACGGAGATGCGAGCTATACCTTCTACGACGAGAACACTGCGGGACGGCGCCTGTCCGAAGCCGATCTTCCAAAGCTCCCTGATGAGGTCGCCGCCATCCATTTCGGCGCGATCAGTCTGATCCCCGAACCCTGTGGCAGCGCCTATGAGAGCGTGATGCGGAGAGCGCAGGCGCACTGCGTCGTCTCGCTCGATCCGAATATCCGTCCAGGCTTCATTAATGACGAGATCGCTTATCGCGAGCGGCTTCGCCGGATGATTGGGATGAGCGATATCATCAAGGTGTCGGAGGAGGATTTTCTCTGGTTGGAGGGAGATGTCGCGTTCGAGATGGTGGCGCGGCGATGGATCGACGGCGGGGCCGCAGTCGTTATTCTGACGAGAGGCGCCGAAGGGGCAACCGCGATAACGCGAGATCACCGGCTTTTTGCAAAATCCGAGGCGATCACCGTCGTCGATACGATCGGAGCCGGAGATACCTTCAATGCCGGATTCCTCGCAGGTCTGCGGGAGCGCGGCCGGTTGACCAAGGATCAGATCCACAACCTCTCGCAGGACGATCTGCACCATGCCCTCGCTCTCGGCAATGGCGTCGCGGCAATCACCGTGTCGCGGGCCGGCGCCAATCCTCCCTGGCGCCATGAGATCATGGCCGCCTGCGTGCCTCTCTGAGGTGCTGGGCGAGGATTTCGAACTCGGATCAGAGATAGCGCCGCCTGTCCGTTGCGCGCCGTGCGTCCCGCCTCAACTCGGTCCAAGATGGCGCGAGCGCTGGCGAGTTCCGACCCCAGGAGTTTGCTTCATGCCGTAAGCTCTGACACGATAGATCCGGCTGCGTGGAGGACGTCGATGGATACGCAACGGTTCCGGCTCACTCACCTCGCCCATGGAGGCGGCTGCGGGTGCAAACTCGCGCCCTCGGTCCTGCAGCAATTGCTCTCCGAGCCCTCCTCCATCAGCCCTTTCCGCGAATTGCTCGTCGGCACGGAAACCGCTGATGACGCCGCGGTCTGGCAGCTTGACGATGACACTTGCATCATCGCGACAACCGATTTTTTCATGCCGATGGTGGATGATCCGCGCGATTTTGGCCGGATCGCCGCGACCAACGCCATTTCGGATGTTTATGCCATGGGCGGACGCCCGATCATGGCGCTTGCGATCCTCGGGATGCCGGTGGGCAAGATCGCGCCGGAGATCGTGCGCGACATCCTGAAAGGTGGCGCTTCGATCTGCGCGGAGGCGGGTATTCCCGTGGCCGGCGGCCATTCTATCGATTGTCCCGAACCGGTTTACGGACTTGCCGTGATCGGCATCGGTCGCCCCAGCGAGATCAGGCGCAACAGCGGTGCGAGGGCGGGCGATACGCTGATCCTCACCAAGGCGCTCGGCGTCGGAATCTATTCGGCGGCATTCAAAAAGGATTCTCTATCTGCGGAAGCGTATGAAGAAATGATCGCTTCGGTGACGCTCCTCAACAAGGTCGGCACTTTGCTCGCGCGCGACAGTGATGTGCATGCGATCACGGATGTGACCGGTTTCGGGATTCTTGGCCACGGACTGGAGATGGCCCGAGGATCAGCCCTCACGCTGCGCATTGGATTCGATGATCTGCCCCTCCTGCGCGAGGCGAAATCCCTGGCGCAACGAGATTTTGTGACCGGCGCCTCGAACCGCAACTGGAACAGCTATGCCGAAAGCATTCACCTGCCGGATGATTTCACGCCCTGGAAAAAGCATCTCCTGACAGATCCGCAGACATCGGGTGGTCTGCTCGTGGCTTGCGCCCCGGAGCGGGCCGAGGACGTTCTGCAATCGATCCTCCATGCAGGCTACCCGGCATCAAAGATCATCGGGGTGGCAGAAAACGGTCCTCCAGCGGTCAAGGTAACCTGAGGAGACCCTGGAACCGCGGATGCTGCGGGACGTTCCTTTCCCTCCGACGCGAAAGGAGCACCCCTCATGCGCGCTGCGCTTCCTGCCCTCATAGCGGTCATCGTTGGCCTTTCCGTGCCGGCCTTATCGCAAAGCCAACTGCAGGCGCCCTGTCCCAGCGCTGGCCCTTCTGAGGGAGCCACCCAGCCGGACGCGGGTCACCCTGCCTCAGGCACCTCGCCCGGTACAGCCGGCTCTACCGGATGGACGGGCGGTGCAGGCGGATCCCAAATCGGAACGACAGCCAACGGGCCGACGCCGGCGTCACCCTCAGCCGACCACCCCGCCACGGCGACAGGACTCGATCCGCTAAAGCCCCGAGCCTCCAATCAAAACTGTTAGACAGGTTCTTCACTCATCCCAGACGCTAAGGTATCAACCAGAACTGCGGCCAAGGGGAGGAGTGCGACTGTGGCCGATCTTCCAGCCGTTCAAAACCATTTGCAGCAATGACGGTGTGACCTATCCCAACAGATCGCGCAGCGTCCGCATGAACACCCGAGCGCCTATGCCGATCAGATCGTCCGGAAAGTCGTAGTCGGGATTGTGCAGGCTCGGATGCTTTTCGCCAGCACCGAGGAAAAACATCGCGGCCGGCGCGTTCTCGCCGAAACGCCCGAAATCCTCCGATGCGCGCATCGGCAGATTACCGCGGTCGTAAGGTACACCCTCGGCCTCGAGGGCGCGGCGGAGATGGCCGACTGCTTCGGGCGCGTTCTCACAATGGTGGAAGATGTCGTCATAGACGATCTCGATCTCCAGGCCAGTCCCCTTCGCGGCGCTTACAACCAAACGCTCTGCCCTCTCGCACAGATTTTTCATCCCCGAGTCGGTCAGCGTTCGCAGGGTCGCCCAGATTTCGGCGCGTCCGGGAGCGATGCCAAATGCGGCCTCACCCAGCGCCACGTGGGTCACAGTCACCATCGCGAACCCCTCATTCATCGGGCCGCTGGCGCCCAGAGCCGTCAATGCCGGCATGAGGCTCGCCACGGCGCTCATCGGAGAAATTCCGAACTCGGGCATCGAGGCATGAGCGGTCTTGCCCGTGAGGATGATGCGCATGCCGCTGGACGCACAATTGACGGGTCCCTCGGCCAGTGAGACATGACCTAACGGAATTCCGGGCAGGTTGTGCAATGCGAAGGCAAGGTCCGGCGCGATCTCGCGAAACTTCGGGTCGGCCACGACGGCGGCGCTCCCGGATCCATTCTCCTCGGCCGGCTGGAACAGCAGAATAGCACGGCCGCGCTGCGGGCGCTTGCGTTCCAGGCCTCGCGCGAGGGCGGCCAAGATCGTCATGTGCCCGTCATGACCGCACAGGTGCGCCTTCCCTGGCACAGCGGAGCGATGAGGAACTGCGGATACCTCTTCGATAGGCAGGCCATCGAGCTCCGCGCGGAACATCACGGTCGGTCCCGGCTCCTTGCCTTGGTAGATAGCGGCGACGCCGTGCCCGCCGAGCTCCGTGACAATCCGATCCGCGCCGGTCGACGAAAGGAACGCCCGGACCTCCCGGGCGGTCTCCTTCTCTTCCCCTGATAATTCGGGCATGCGGTGCAGCTTGCGCCGCCATTCGACCAGTTCAGCCAGGTTTTGGTCGGTCAGAAACATGGACTACCTCCGCCCCGAAGGACATCAGAAAGGGTATGGCTGCGCAGACGGTCTGGCTGCCATCGATCACGATCTGCCGAGACGGTTACTCCGCTTTCGGCGGTGGGCCACGAACCGCTTGGCCGCGGTCGGGTTCCTCGAAAGGCCTCGACTGCATCCCTGTCCCTAAGTCATTGATAGGCCATAACTTGGTTTTTGTTAAAGAAGCTAAGTAGGAGATTGCTACGGCATCGGCGATGGCTGCACCGTGCTCGAAAAATTGCGCTCTGGCTTCGCATTTACCGGCGACTCCAAGGGAATCGCCTCTATTAAGCCACTTCGAGGCAACTGAGGGAACCCCCGCCCTTCATAGTTAGTAAACGAATTCCTAAAACGTCATACAAAGCGTCATCATACTAAATTTGAATCCGCATTGTCCGCGTTCGAAGAGGATGGAGAGATCTGGCTCGGCTTGAAGAAGGTTGGGGCACAGACTGGCAACAAAAATTCAAGCATTCACTCTCGATCCCGGCCGCATAAGCGCTGTCTCCAAAAGCGCTCGATTGGCTACGCGCCGTGTCCACGGGAACAAAGCCCCCTCCCCGATCAAAAGCTTTGGCTGAATTGATGAACATGGCTAGTCAGGTTTTGTGGAGAGCGATCATGGCGGGTTATAAGGGTTGGGTGACGTTACAAACGGGCTGATGCGATGTCCTGCCGTAGACCACGGCCGGGTGCCGTCGTCGCGCGGGCGATGACACCTCATCGGGGGCAATCCCTGATGTTCTATAGACCTACTCGCGGGGTTCGGCTGCCAACGCCCCTTGAACTGCGGTCACGACGCAAGGTCTGGGCAATCTGATTGAAACCTCGCGATCCGTTCCTTCGAGTGATGACTTCAATACCATCGACTCCACGGCGGCCAAGGCACGCCGCCGGCCGCCGACGAAAGCTGCGGGCGGATGCGTAGCCATTTGCCAGCCTGGCGGCAACAGAACCACTGACAATCCGAGGCTGAGGGGAAGTGCCGGCCGGCCGCTTCGCGCAATATCACCCTCCCCCCGAGAAGACCCGTGTCGCCGAGCTTATCGCGCTGGCCAATGCGGCAGTCTCTGCAGGGCCTGAATTGCTGAAGATGGGGACAACCGAGGGGCCCCTGACCGGGGCGGTGGGCAAGATGGTCCCCGCAGCATTTGGCGTTTGGTAGATGCCATTCGCCTCAGCGCTCCCTCGCCGCTCCCCTGAACGGTCATCACCTCATGGCCCCAATTTCACCTTGAGCTATCGGTGTGCGACCTCCCCCCGTCGCCCTGCTCTAGCAAGCAACAGTTCCGTTGGCTCAGAAAGCTCCGTCACGCGTGCCGGTCTCAGGGCGCGAAATGAGCGGCATTGATCATGCCAGAGAACAGGCATCCCTGGATGCGCGCCTCAACCGCCCTTGATGGCAGCCGTGCGCGGTAGCGTGGGCATTCATCATGTCGCAGGAGAAGTCAGGCGTCGGCGAGATTGCTATCAGTATCTTCCGGGGTGCGGTGACTGAGGGGCGCACCGCAGCTGCTCAGCATCGGGATCGACTCCGTTGAGCCTCGATTTGGACGAGGGACAAGCGGCTGGGGGTACGCGTCGAAGCGATTGGGACCGGTCGCAGGCCTCGGGTGCTGCAGCCCAGATCCGACAGCTACTGAGAACCCCGCGCACCAGCTGCAATCACGACGGTTCGGGGCGCGTGGGAGCGCTTGGGAGACTGATTGCGATGGTCGGCTACCCCGCCGGAGCTGGGCCTCCAACGCCGTCGTCGCGATCGAAGGCGACTATGGTTTCAAAGTGAAGGCTGTCATTCGCTGCAACAGCCGACCAGGGCTCTGGCCCTCAGCGACGCTTGAGACACTCCCGTAAAGTCCTCTCGCGCGTGACGGACCCGAGGCGGGTCGTGAAACTCGCGGACGAACAGAGCTCGGGGATCGGCTCAGTCCTCTCTCCGGGACGTTCCCCGAGATAGCGGCCGTTGAAATCGGCGCGTATCAAAAATGGGCGCTCGAACGAGCGTAGGCCTCCTGCCGATACTGCAATTTCACCGCGTGGGCCGACCGTTGGTCTCGATAAGAAGCCTCGCCGCCGAACGGATTTCCATTTCTGGCTTTCGAACCCAAGCAATATATGGACCTTTCGATACCGCCGCGGCCCGGAGGAATCTATTCGGGATTTGGGTGTTGCAACCACTTTGAAATGTCTCAGGTTTTTGCAATTTAGAAATGTCACAGGGTGCTACGGCGCCTCTGCCGGG
>NZ_JADQDO010000011.1 GCF_015694465.1 Microvirga alba | reverse complement strand
CCGGAGCAAACGCGCTGTCCGGAACGCCAAGGCGCTTGAGGAGGGCGCGCGCCTCGTCGGCAACGGAGGCGGCGGCGACGGATTTCAGGGCGGCTTGATCGCGTGCGGACAATGAAAGTCTCCTTTTGAGGAACGTTGGAAATCACGAGCGCTGGTTTCGGGCGAAGCTCAAACAGGTTTCGAGGATCCGCCGGAGCGTTTCCCGAATGGGAGCGGAAATCTGGTCGTCATATGCAGGCGGCCAATTGTCTTCCGAAACCTTCTCCGATGGTTCGGTTAGATAGCCGCGACAAGCGAGCTCCATCTGGACGGCGTTGATGCCACTTTTCGGGTCTCCGAAATGGCGGGTGATGTAGCCGCCCTTGAAGCGCCCGTTCACGACAAAGCTGAAACCAGATGCGGAGCAAACGTCCGCCACGGCGGTCGATAAAGCGGGATCGCAAGTTGTGCCGTTGTTGGTGCCGATGTTGAAATTCGGCAGCAATCCCTCGAACAGGCGCGGAATTCTGGAACGAATCGAATGGCAATCGTAGACGACGATTTTGGGATGCATTGCTCGTAGACGACGGGACTCATGAGCGATGGCCTCGTGATAAGGCTCCAGGAATCTGGCGCGCCGCTCGCCGATGCTCTCAGCTGTTGGCTCTGCGCCCGAGTGATATAATGGCTCGCCGTCGAAGGTTGTCGTCGGACAGAGATCCGTCGTCGGTTGGCCGGGATAGAGCGAGGCACCTGAGGGATCGCGGTTCACATCGATGACTGTGCGCGAGATCGCCGTATGAATGATCGTGGCGTCCAGCTCCGTCGCGAAGTCGTAGAGCAGATCGATCCACCAATCCGTGTCTCGGCGCGCCCGCCACGGCGAGACAAGCCCGCGCTCATAAGGAACCGGGATCTCAACACCGGTATGGGGGAGACTGATGATCAGGGGGGCATCGCCGCGTTTCACGGTGAGCCAGGATGAGTCGAGGGTCACGGGTGGTTCCTTGATTGGGCGGCGCGTCGTGTCAGCGTCCCTTCCCGCTATCCTGGGTAGGTGTAGGCTGTCTTGACCGTCGTGTAGAATTCCTGCGCGTATCGTCCTTGCTCGCGCGACCCATAGGACGAGCCTTTCCGCCCACCGAAGGGTGCGTGATAGTCGGTTCCGGCCGTCGGGAGGTTGACCATTACTGTGCCGGCTTCGGCGTTACGTTTGAAGTGACTCGCATATTTCAGGCTGGTGGTGCAGATGCCGGATGACAGGCCGAATTCGGTATCGTTGGCGGCCTCCAGAGCAGCCTCATAGTCTCGAACCCGAGTAACGGTCGCGACCGGGCCGAAGATCTCCTCTCGCGCAATCCGCATGGTGCTGTCGACCTCCGTGAAGAGAGTCGGCAGGAGATAAAATCCCGGTGTCTCGCGCGTGACACGTTCGCCGCCGGTGATGAGCTTGCCGCCTTCCTCCCGGCCGAGGCGGATGTATTTCAGATCTTGCTCGAGCTGGTTCTGATCCACGACGGGGCCGATATGAGTTCCAGCTTTGAGAGCGTTGTCGACCACAAGCCCCTTCATGCGCTCCGTCAGAGCCGTTACGAAGCGGTCATGGATCTGATCGGTGGCGATGAGGCGCGAGGAGGCCGTGCAGCGCTGTCCGGTTGCAAAGAACGCGCCGTTGACCGCGCATTCCACAGCGACGTTGAGGTCGGCATCGTCGAGGATCACGAGCGGATTCTTCCCGCCCATCTCCAGCTGCATCTTTTTCATGGGATCGGATTGGATACAAGCCTGCGCGACCTTGCGGCCTGTTGCGACCGACCCGGTAAACGAGATGGCTGATACCTTCCGGCTTCGCAACATCGCCTCGCCGACAATTGAGCCCGGTCCCATCACCAGGTTGAAAACGCCGGAAGGGATACCGGCCCGCACGATGATTTCCGCGAGCGCATGAGCGGATGCCGGAACCAGATCGGCCGGCTTGAAGACCACGCAGTTGCCGTAGGCGAGTGCTGGGGCGATCTTCCATGCTGGGATCGCAATCGGAAAATTCCAGGGCGTAATCAAGCCCACGACGCCGACCGGCTCGCGGGTGATGTCCACTTCGACACCCGGCCGCGCAGAATCCAGCCTGTCACCCGTGATCCGCAAACATTCGCCGGCGAAAAACTGAAAGATCTGGCCAGCGCGGGACACTTCGCCGATACCCTCCGACAAGGTCTTGCCCTCTTCGCGGGAAAGCAGGGTTCCGAGTTCCTCTTTCCGGGCGAGGATCTCATCGCCTATCGCCTTGAGAATGTCGTGGCGCAGCTGAATCGAAGAGCGCGACCATGCGGGGAAGGCATCATGGGCGGCAGCGATCGCACGTTCCGCCTCCGCAACGCCCGCGCGGGCGAAAATGCCGATAACGTCGCCAGTATCCGATGGGTTGATATTGGCGAGGACATCGCTCGCGACAAGCCACTCCCCTGCAATGTAGTTGGGGAAAATCATAGGGTCTACCTTCGGGGAGTATGTCGAGAACTATCGATGCTTGACGGCGGAGCGCGCCTCAATCGTTCATGATCGCGCGCAGGAATTTACGCGTCCGCTCTTCCACGGGGTGCTCGAAGAATTCGCGGGCTGGCGCTTCTTCAACGATCTGCCCCTTATCGAGGAGCATGGCGCGGCTTGCTACGCTTTTTGCGAAGCCGATCTCGTGGGTGACGACGATCATCGTCATATTATGCTCCTGATGGACGCGCCTTATTACGTGCAACACCTCTTCGCGCATCTCGGGATCCAGCGCCGAAGTCGGTTCGTCGAAGAGCATCAACGAAGGCTTCATGGCCAAAGCGCGCGCGATCGCCACGCGCTGCCGCTGTCCGCCGGAGAGCTCAAAGGGATAACTTTGCGCCTTGTCAGCCATGCCGACCTGCTCGAGCAGCCTGCGCGCCTCCTCATTTGCCTCCCGCTTTGACAAGCCCTTGATCTTCGTCGGAGCGATCGTGATGTTCTCGATCGTCGTCATGTGTGGGAACAGGTTGAAGTTCTGAAAGACGAAACCGGTCGAGAGACGGATCTGCTGCAACAGATCGGGCGTCGCGCCTTCCACCTGGCGGCCATCCACCGCAATGGAGCCACTGCGAATTGTCTCGAGCCCGTTGATGCATCGCAGCAGGGTGCTCTTGCCGCAACCGCTGGGACCGCACAGAACCAGCACTTCGCCTTTTGCGACGTCGATGCTGATCCCGTTCAACACATTGACGGCACCATAGGATTTGTGGACGTCCCGGATGCGAATGAGCACCGGGTCCGCATCGGCCTTTGCTACGGGCATCAGATTGGTTGCCATTTTTGAAGCCTTTCCAGCGTCCGCATGATCAAAGCGTAGCCCCAGATGAGGCCGACATAGAGGAAGGCCGCGCCCGTGTAGAACTCCAGAGGCCGGAAGAATTGAACGGTCAGCTCTTGCGCCCTGAACATTACCTCCGGAACGGCGATCAGAACTGTTACCGTCACGTTCTTGATGACGGTGATATGGACATTGGTGAGAGAGGGGAGGGTGGCGAAGAACGCTTGCGGCAGAGTGATATAGCGCATGACCTGCCAGCGAGAGAACCCAAGCGATTGGGCAGCCTGAGCCTGCGTCGATGGAATAGCTTCAAGGCCGCCGCGGAACGCCTCGCAGGCAAGCGCCGCGCCATTCAGCGACAGAGCGATCACTGAACTCACGGTGGGCGAAAAGGAAAAGCCGGTGAGAATCGGCATGACGTAGTGGATCCAAATCAGGAGGACCACAACGGGCAAGGTTCGGAACAGGTCCACGAAAACAACGGAGACGCCACGTAGCAGCCACCGCTGCGACATGCTCATGGCGGCGAGCAGAACGCCGAGGATCGTGGTGAAAATGATGCTGGGAAAGCTTGTCCACCATGCGTACCACAGGCCGCCTGCAAGGTACGGGCCGTAGTCAGCGAGAACGCCGAACTGGAACGTATAGTTCATGAATTCACTCGAAGAATATATCCGGAGCAGGTCTCGATAAGCCGATAAGGGTTGCGGATCGAATCTCACGATCCGCAACCATTCTAATCAATTAATGCGGACCGGTGGCGAGTTCAGGCGGCAGGTTCCATTTGTCCGCGAGTGTCCGGTACCATCCTCGGAGCTTCATCGAACGGATATACGTGTCGAGGAATGTCAGGAGGTCGAGATCGCTGTAGCGGACAGCATGGTTCATGCTGGTCCACTCGGTTTCGTTGCTTGCGAACTTGACGTTGCGCAGCTCGGTGGGTCTCTCCTGGGCGCGAAGCTCATTGGAAACCGAGTCGCCTACGTAGGCCGTTGCGCGACCCTGCATGACTTCAAGTACCGCGGCGCCCGTGTCGGAGAGCGAGCTCACCTTCGCTTTCTTGAATGTGCGCTGGGCAAACTGGTGAGCTGCCGTCCCGGAGACCACGGAGACAGTATTACCGTCTTTGTCCAGGTCGGCGAGCGAGCGCACCGGGCTATCGGCGCGGACCATGGCCGTCGACGAGAGATATCCGAAGGCTTCACCGAATGCCACGGCGGTTGCGCGCTCCGGTGTTGCTCCCAGACCGCTCATGATAACGTCCCACTTCCCGGCCTGAAGCCCGGCCACAAGACCACTCCATGTGGTGTTGACGAGCTCAACCTTGATCCCGGTCATAGCCTCAAGATTCCGGATGTCGTCGACGATGAGACCTTCGTACTGATTCGTCTTCGGGTTCAGAAGAACGAACTTGTTCCAGGGCGCGACGCCGACGACCAGTTTCTTCTCCGACATAATGCGGTCGAGTGTGGGCCCCGCCCACGCGCTCGTCGAGAGAGCCACCACCGCGATGCTTGCGGTTGCGACCAATGCCTTCTTGAAGATTCCTAGCATGATAATCCCCTCTGCTTTTTGTGTCATAGTCACGGCTAGTTCAGGCAATCGGCTCAACTGTTCAGTGCACCATGTCACTTTCCAGTATGCGCTCGAAACCGACGATCGGCGCGGTCGCGTCCGGATCGATGACCACATCGATCACGTAAGGTCCGCCCGCTGACAAGCCGCGCTTGAGCGCAGCTCCGATGGCCTCTGGATCCGCAACGCGTTCGCCGCGGCATTTCAGAGCGCGGCCAACTTCCGCGTAATCGATGTCCAGGAAATCGCATTCCAGATAGCGACCCATAACTTTCTGCTCCCAGTGTCGTTGGAAGCCGAGCGTGCCATTGTTGAAGACGACAACGAGCACCTCGACGCCATAGCGAGCCGCGGTTTCCAGTTCGTTGAAGACGTAGCCGAACGCGCCATCACCGGTGAGGCAGATCACTTTGCGTGACGGGTCCGCCATCTTGGCACCGATGGCGGCTGGAAGACTCCAACCAATGCCGCCAGTTCCCCGAGGTGAGAGAATAAACCGTCCCGTCCCCGGCACGTCGATGTGACTCATCGCCCAGCCGGTGATGTAGCTCGCATCGGTCACGATTAGGGTCGAGTCATCTACCAAAGCTGAGATTTCAGAGAGCAGGCGTTCAGGTCGAATCGGGGTTTGCGCCGATTGCGCCATGGGCTCAAATTCGGCCTGCCAACGATCCTTCAATTCTGCCACGCGGGCTCGCGCCGCCGGATTCTTACTTGCGAGTCCTGAATCGATGCAGACGGCGATGAGGTCCCGCAATGTGTCCCGTACGTCGCCGACCATCGGCACTTCGGTTGCAAAGTTACGACCGATTTCGGTCGGATCGATGTCCAGATGAATGAGCGTTGTTTCGCGTTTAGGCAACGACCAGTCGCTGTAGCAAATCTGACCGGTGCGCGACCCGAGCACGAACACCACATCCGCTTCGCTGAAGAGGGCGTTTGAGATCTGCCCTCGGCCATAGCGCCCGCCTGTGGTCGACCCGAGTGGCCCGACTGCGAGTTCGTGATCATCCGGAATTGCTCCGCGCCCGGTCATCGTGGTTGCGACGGGAATGTCGAGCAATTCCGCGAGCGTTCTGAGCTCCCGCTCCGCTCCCGAGATGATGCAGCCACCGCCCGCAATGATCAGCGGCCGCTCGGCTGCTGTGAGATGATCGACCGCCGCTGCGATCGACTCCCGGCTGGCGCGCATGCGGTTGGCAGGAAAATGCACATAGGCCGGATCCGCCCACGGCTCCCCATCCGTTTCCGCTGCCATGACATCGCTGGGGCACAAGAGCACGACGGGACCAGGACGCCCCGTGGTGGCGATCCTGAACGCTTTGCGGACAGCGTCGGCCGCCTGCTCGGGCGCATCGATTCGAGTGACGTCTTTAACGTAAGGAGCAAGAGCGACCGCGTGGTCCAATTCGCTGCTCGCGTTCTTGTTCTTGAGGCGCAGCGGGTGGTCCTGAACGAGCGCGATAACCGGAACGGAGGAACGCTGTGCCTCCAGAAGTCCGGTAATCAGGTTGGTGGCGCCAGGGCCGAATGTCGAGGCGCAAACGCCGGGACGGCCGGTGGCCTGCGCGTAACCGTGCGCCATGATCGCAGCATGTTTCTCGTCGCGCGCCGTGACGATGCGGGTGAAACCGCGATCGACCGCATGAAACACGTGAATGGGGTCTTCCATCCCGAAGAGGCAGGTCACGCCGTAGCTTTTGAGAGTTTCGTACAGAATTTTACCAGCGGTCCCGCGCATCGTCTCTTTTTCCTCATTGTGTTGCATTAAAGTGTTGCTTATTATGCAACATGTTGTTTATTAGAGTAAGCTGCTAATTTCCCGTCCGTCAAGCGGGATCGAGAGGGTTTATGAAATCGATCGATAAGGCCGTAGAGGCACTGAAACTCATGGTGAGTTCCGGCGGGGAGATCCGGGTGGGAGATACGAGTCGCCACCTGAAGGTGACCCGCAGCAGCGCATCGCGACTGCTTGCGTCCCTGGCACGAGGCGGCCTCCTGGAGCAGGACCCAGTGACCCAACGCTATCGGGCGGGCATTCTTGCCGTGCAGCTGGCGGGCGGCTTCCACCGACATTTCGATATTGTCGAGCAGGCACAAAAAGATATCGAAGACCTCGCGAGGCAAACCGAACATACGGCCTGGCTGGGCGTGCTTTCTGGAAATGAGGTCGTGGTGCTAAAGACGGCGCGCGGCTCGCAGCCCATCCAGTTTTCGGTCGAGCCGGGCCACCGGCTGCCTGCGCATGCTGCGGCCATGGGGAAGGCGCTTCTCGCGTTGAAATCCGACGGTGAGGTGCGCGAGGCATTCGCGCCATCGCTCAATCCGGTGACGAAGCAGACAGTCGGCTCCATCGATGATTTGCTATCGGAGCTCTCCATCACGCGCCTTCGTCGCTACGCGGTCTCGAGTCAGGAGCTCTTCGAAGGCGTCAAGTCCGTGTCCGTCGCGTTCGAGGATGCGCAAGGAATGGCGGTCGCAATCAGCGTTTCGTATCCGCTGTTTGCGGTAAAGAGCACGAGCGACCAGCCAATCATCGACGCACTCCTGCTGTTCGCGCACGGTTTTGGGTCGCGTGTGGGGGATCGCCGCTGGATGAGCTGATGGCGGTTCGAGAACGTCCGGCCTCTCCCGCAGCCAGTTGCGATGCGGCGAGAGGCGGGGTACGCCCCTCGCTCGCGCGGCCGGACGAGATAGTAATTCCCAGCGCTATCCATGAAGAGATCCGGCGCTGGGACCAGCTCTCTGCGCCGAGCCTCCTCGATGATCGAGACGGTTCATATGATGCGCAGACGCCAGGCGAAATTTGCCTTTGATCCCAATTGGCAGAGCAATTCGAAATCCTCGCCGAATGAGCCCACGATACCAGGGGCCCGTTTGACCCAACGGAATTTTCCAACAGATCAGATATAATTCCTTATAGCCTGATACAATTCCGTAAAATGTGTTATCATTCTTGGCCCAATTCGTGGGCTGGCTAAGGGGGCCAATTATGCACTCTAAGGTGC
This sequence comes from Microvirga alba, assembly GCF_015694465.1. Taxonomy (GTDB): domain Bacteria; phylum Pseudomonadota; class Alphaproteobacteria; order Rhizobiales; family Beijerinckiaceae; genus Microvirga; species Microvirga alba. The sequence goes on along the minus strand of NZ_JADQDO010000011.1, from coordinate 94,323 downwards.
GCCTGATCATTTGTTCTCTTGCAGCGGGCGTAGCTTCGCCGGCTTTCGCTGCGGACATCAAGACGGTCCCCGCTCAGAGCACCCCGGTCAACCCAACCGGCTGGATCATCACGCTCACAGGCTACGGCGAAGTCGGACCGAGATACCCTGGCTCAGATAAGTTCTCCGTGTTCGGATACCCGTCGATCGACTACCGTCGTGTCGGCGAGCCTGCCCGCTGGAGCGCCCCTGACGATGGCATCGATTTCGCTGTTCTGGACTGGCCTAATTTCCGCGCTGGCCCCGTGGTCAGGTTCGAAGGCGGCCGGTACTATGGGTCGGAGCGGCAGCTTTTCGGCCTGCGGAAAGTCAATTGGTCTATTGAACCGGGCCTGTTCGCTGAATATTGGCCCGCAAACTGGCTGCGGGCCCGTGCTGAGGTTCGCTACGGCGTCAATGGATACGATGGGTTCGTCGGAGATTTAGAAGTCGACCTCGTGCGGCGAGAGGGCCTTTATACCTTCTCTATTGGACCGCGCGTGTCGTTTGGAGATTCCAATTTCGCGCGGGCTTACTTCTCTGTAACCCCGTTTGAGGCGTCGCTGAACGGTCTCGTCACGCCTTTCAAGGCAAAAGGCGGTGTCACGTCCGCTGGCGTCCTTGCTTCGGCATCATATGCGTGGTCGGAGCAATGGACGACGACTGTCTATGCCGGCTATCGGCGTCTCATCGGTGATGCTGCCGACAGTCCTATCACCCGGCGTCTCGGTTCTGCCGATCAATTTCTCGTCGGTGCAAGCCTCTCATACTCGTTCGTGTTCGCCCCGTAGGAATTCAGGCAGATCACTCCGCTTCAGCGTCGCGATCGTTCTCCCCCCTGGTTGGCCAAACCCGGTTCACCAGCCTCAGTGGCAGGGACATGGAGGCGTGCACGCCTCCATTCCAATAGCCCCCATAGCAGGGCCGCCGGTCCGCCGAGAACCAAGTCCCGGACCCTGAAGATCAACGACATGGCAAGCGCGCTTGGGGCATCGAGGCCGACGGCCGCGCCAACCAGAATGAAGGCTCCCTCTTGGATACCTGTGCCCCATGGCACAAGGTAAAAAGCTCCCCGCGCCGCATGAACGAGGCTGTCGATCAGCAGCGCAGCTCCAAGACCTAGCGGCCGATCGAGTTCGTGCGCGATGACCCAGATCTGAAAAGCACTTGCAACCCATGCCATGAGATGGACGGCAACGGAGGCGCACATCGCCCAGCGCCGGCCATGAAGCTCCCGAAGCGCCGCCGCGAGACCCGCCGGAACAGCCACGCCACCAAGGCCAAGCAAGATCGCGAAACGGTCTCCAACCCAATAGACAAGTCGACGCGCACTGCGGTGGCGGACAGCCCAATATAGGATCAGAATCGGAACGATGCCCACGGCTGCCATGCCAGCCCAACGCACCATTTCGCCCCAACCGACATAGTATGACAGCAGAACCAGGCCGATGCTGATGTAAAGCGCCAAGGCCAGCGTCTCCGCCGCGATATCCAGAAGTATACTTGCTCCTGCCGCAAAGCCGTTCATGCCGAAGAGAATGAGAATGCGCGTGCCGACGGCCTCACCGAGGCCTGGCACGATACTGGCGAGGCTCGTGGTGCCGTCCCGCACGATCCGTGCGGCGAAACACGCGCCATAGCTCATTCGAACGGTCAACAACCACCATGCGGTGGCACAAAGGCCCATCGCAAGAGTCTGGAGCAGGCAAATCAAGGCGAAGCCGGGCCACCCGACTTGATCGAGCGCTCTCCAGATCTGACCCAGCCCTGCCCAAGCGATCAGGCACAGAAAAGCGATCGCGCCGAGGAGGGGGAATAGGATCGAGAGCCGGGACTTCCTCATGAGCCGGCTCCTTCGGACAAATCCTGGAAGCGAATGAGGTACGTGTCCATCCTGTCCCTAAAGGCCGCGACCACTTCGGAATCAGTCAAGGCCGCAAGTTCATCGCCAGGGCGCCAGAATGCAGGCGGGGCAAACGGAGACACCGGCGATCCGCTGACCGCTGGATGCATTCCAATCTCGGTCACCCCAGACGGAAGATTGGTCGCGATGCCCAAAAGGCACGACCGGTCCATCGCGCCTGCGTCATAGAGGCCAAAGAACCAGTCATTGAATGCGAGATTGGATTGTCGCAGGTGCCGCTTCATGTGCTTGGTGAGCCCGCGATGGGCGGCAGCTCTCAGCAGTCTCTCCCCGAAACGGCGCCGCCCGGCCGCGCGCCACGATGACAAAACCGGTTCATGAGGGACCCGGATGGGGACCCGCGCCGACGCTACCGCCATTTCTTGGGTGAGGATGTGGAGAATCGAAGGGTGCTGATGGAAGTGCCAGTGCCCATCAACGTGGTCGAGGACGAGCCCCGATTTCCGGAACAGATCAAGTTGCGCACTGATCTCAGCACGCACTTGCCCTTGAACACGACGCGAAAAAGCGATCCGGGTGCCAACCCGCCAGGGGGCACTATGCAGGACCTGTCGCGCACGCGGGGCTAGCAGATCGGGGATATCGGAGCGACCAAGCGCGGACGGGCCACCAATCAATGTCAGATGCAAACCCACTCCGAGCCCCGGCATCCGCCGAGCCCTTCTGACCGCATCGTCGGCCGCGTCCCCCGTCACCATGAGACTTGCGCATGTGAGAATACCGTTTCGATGCGCCAACTCGACGGCCTCGTTGACCGCGAGCGACATTCCGAAATCGTCCGCGGTGACGATAACTCTGCTCGCACCGGACATCAGTGCGCACCCGCCGTGCGCAGGGAGACGACCGCCGCAACAGAGACCAAGATACCAACGACAAAGCTGATCCCGGTTGATCTTTCGTACAAGGCCTTTGCCTTCCCATCGGTGGGCTTGCTGCCGTGCTTGACCGGCCTTGACAGGCTAAGGCTGCCAATCCCCAAATCTGTCGTATGTTTGAGTCTAGGTCGGATCGATCAGCTGTCCATGCGAAGCGAGAAATCGCCGCTCATCTGAACCGAAAGCGATCCATCGCGCTGATGGGGCAGCATCAGCGCCGAGCCTCTCTTCATCGCGGGACCTTCAAGCTAGACAGTCAGCGGTGTTCCCGCTGAGCCTGTGGTCGTCCCACCCCATTCACGCGACCCACATTTCCTTCTGCAAGCTATGGCGGAAGGCAAAGCCCTGACTGGCATTCTCCACCGAAACCAACGGGCGGGCATCAATGCCGCCTCCCAAAGCTAAAGTGACCTCTCCATAAGAACCACACCTCGTAATGGGCAGGTGCCGTATCGTTTTAGAGCGATGAGGTATAATATCATCCTTTGTGTCGGTTGTGAGTGGAAGCCGAATGCATGGCGAAATCCCTCCTCAAAATTCTGCACACGACAGCGGATCTTCACCAGCTTCCCGAAACCCAGCTGCGGCAGGTGGCGGATGAGTTGCGGACCGAGATCATCAGCGCCGTTTCCGTGACCGGCGGGCATCTCCGTGCGGGATTTGGGGTCGTGGAGCTGACGGTCGCCCTGCATTATGTGTTCGACACGCCGCGCGACCGGTTGATCTGGGATGTCGGGCATCAGGCCTATCCGCACAAGATCCTCACCGGCCGCCGCGACCGCATCCGCACTTTGCGGCAGGCGGGCGGGCTGTCCGGCTTCTCAACGACAACGACATGTCGATTGCGCCGCCGACCGGTGCCATGTCGTCCTACCTCGCCCGGCTCGTCTCCGGCGGCACCGATCGGGGCTTCCGTGCTGCAGCTTCTCGCGGACAAGGGCGCGCTCGATCGCGGCACGGTGAAGGTCCGCGCCATGGTCCTGCCGGACACGTTCCTCGACCACGACAAGCCGGAACGCATGTACGCAACCGCCGGTCTCGACGCAGCCGGGATTATCGCCAAGGTGTTCGAGGCGCTCGGCCGGGAAGGCAGATTGCATAAACGGTTGAAGGCTTGAGCCGGAGCGGAGGAGCCCACGTGCTGCTCAGAATGGGAAATCACCCCCGATCTTCACCTGGAGACACACTCGCCAGAGTTTTTCCTGTTTCCTATCTGCTTGTTCGTGCCGGACGTCATGGGTGACGATTTCGGCCCCCCTCCATCCGTCGTCGGCCCGATCCTGATCACGGGTGCGAGCGGCTTCCTTGGCTCGGCGCTGGTCGAAGCCTTCTATATGGCGGGCTATCCGGTTCGCGCGCTTGTACGCGCTTCAAGCCCACGCGCGAACTTGCCGAAGGACGGAATCGCCATAGTACAAGGGGATATTTGCGATCGCGCCTCTATCGCAGCGGTCATGCACGGCGTGAGCTACGTCGTTCATGCGGCGGCGGACTACCGACTCTGGGCCCGTCGCCCGGACGACATCATCCGCACCAATGTGGAGGGCACGAGGATCGTCATGGAGGAAGCGATGCGCGCCGGGGTGGAGCGTGTCGTGTACACCAGCAGTGTCGCCACCCTCGCGATCAACCGAGACGGCACACCCGCCGACGAAAGCCGGCCCTTGTCGGAATCGGCCGCTGTTGGCGCCTATAAGCGGAGCAAGGTGATGGCCGAGCGCCTTGTTCAGGACATGATCGATCGCGACGGATTGCCTGCGGTCATTGTCAATCCATCGACTCCCATCGGGCCCCGGGACGTGAAACCCACCCCAACCGGTCGGATCATTGTCGAAGCAGCCTCGGGGCGGATGCCGGGCTTCGTCGATACGGGCCTCAACCTCGTTCACGTGGATGACGTCGCAGCAGGCCACCTCGCCGCCATGCACAACGGGCAGATCGGCCAGCGCTATATCCTCGGCGGCGAAAATGTCCTCCTCTCGGCGATGCTGGCGGATATTGCCGCCCTGGTCGACCGCTCTCCGCCCGTCCTCAAGCTGCCCCGCGGCTTGATCTACCCTTTAGCCCTGGGTGCGGAAGCCATGGCGCACCTCACAGGCCGCACTCCCTTTGTCACCCTTGATGGCCTCCGCATGGCGCGCCATCGCATGTTCTTCACGGACACGAAGGCGCGAAACGAACTCGGATACACGACAAGGCCCTATCGGGAAGGTCTCGCCGATGCCATCGCGTGGTTCCGTAGCTCCGGTTACCTGCGATGAACGCCGCCGCAATCCTGGTGAGTGCCGCGTCGCTTGCAGCGTGGCTCTACCTTCTGTGTGGTCGGGGTCATTTCTGGCGTTCGGTCGACCGAGACGACGCTTTGATCCCATCCCAGGGGAGGGTGCTCATGGATGGGTGGCCCAGCGTGGTTGCGGTGGTCCCGGCCCGCGACGAGGCCGGTCTCATCGCCACCAGTGTTGGCTCCCTGTTGCAACAGGACTATCCGGCTCGCTTCGATGTCGTTCTCGTGGATGACCGGAGCACCGACGGCACGGCTGCCGTCGCCAGTGAGACAGCCGTGCGGATGGGTGCAGCAGAACGCCTGACCATCATTCAGGGCGCCGATCCGCCACCTTCCTGGACAGGCAAGCTCTGGGCAATGGAGCAAGGGTTCGCGTATCTTGAAGCGCAGTCCGAGCCACCCGACTTCGTGCTCTTCAGCGATGCCGACATCGCCTATGATGCGAGCGTAGTCAGGCAGTTGGTCGAGGGGGCCTGCGCACGTCAGACCGTCCTGACCTCGCTGATGGTGAAACTGCGCTGTGAGAGCTTCGCCGAGCGCATGATCATTCCGGCCTTCATTTTTTTCTTCCAGAAACTCTATCCCTTTGCCTGGGTTAACAACCCAACTTACCGAACGGCCGCAGCGGCGGGGGGCTGCATGCTTGTGCATTGCGATGCGCTGCGACGCGCCGGGGGATTTCGGGCGATCCGAGGCGCGCTGATCGACGACTGCGCGCTCGGCGCCTTGCTGAAGGGGCAGGGGCCGATCTGGCTCAGCCTGACGGAGAACGCCGATAGCCTCCGGGCGGCGCCAACCTTAGGCGATATGCGCCGCATGGTGGCCCGTTCGGCCTACGCCCAGCTTCGCTACTCACCGTTGGCGCTCTTCGGCGCAGTGCTTGCGATGGCGGTGGTCTATATAGCACCACCATTGCTCGCGGTCCTCGCAGGAGGAATGGCCCGTGGATTCGGCCTCGCCGCGTGGGGGCTGATGACCTGGGCGTTTGTACCGACACTCCGATTTTACAAGGTAAATCCAGTGCGGGCTCTGGCCCTCCCTGTGATCGCCTCCATGTATATTTTGTTCACCCTGGACTCGGCACTCCAGCACTGGCGGGGAAGGGGTGGCGCATGGAAGGGGCGCTTTCAGGCGGCCGCATCGAGAGGCATGACCGAACGATGATCAGGGTATCGGGAGTTTGCTCGGGCAAGTCGCATCCGGGAAAATTGCATCGCGAAGAGAATTTTCCTGTCGCATCGCGCCTCATTCATCCGAGAAATCGTGGTCCCATCCTGGCCTTCTATCGCTTCGTTCGTGCGGCGGACGACATCGCGGACGATCCTAACCTCGCAAGGGACAAGAAGCTTAGGCTCCTGGACTCGCTGGAGCGAGGGCTGACCGGATCCCGGCCCGCCAGTCCCGAGGCGGAGCCTTTGCGAATTTCGCTCGCGGAGCGCGGCCTTTCGCCTCGTCACGCCCTGGACTTGATCGAGGCGTTTCGCATCGACGTTTGTAAGACCAGGTACAGAGATTGGTCCGAACTCATGGGCTATTGCACGCTTTCCGCAATGCCCGTCGGCCGTTTCGTCCTCGACGTGCACGGTGAGGCGCGAGACACGTGGCCGGCATCCGACGCGCTCTGCGCGGCGCTGCAGATCATCGATCACCTTCAGGATTGCGCAAAGGACTACCGAACTCTCGATCGCGTCTACTTGCCGGTCAACGCGCTTAGCGCTTTCGGCGTTGGCGTGGAGGCGCTCGGCGCCCCACGCGCTAGCCCGGAACTACGCGCTTGCTTGACCGATCTCGGGCATCGTACCGCACTGCTTGTGCAGGACAGTGCAAACCTGACGACTCTTGTTGCGGATGCGCGTCTTAGCCTTGAGGTAGCCGCAATACGAAGACTTGCCCTAACCCTTCTGGATAGGTTGAAGCGACGCGACCCCTTGAGCGAGTCTGTGCATCTCGGCAAGGCTGGTTTCGCGCTTACAGCCGCGGCCGGGGTGGCGCAGGGCCTCTTTGCCCGTGCGGTCGCCGGAAATCCGGCGCGGCTCTTGAGGGACGGACGATGATAACCGTGATGGCAAACGGTAATGGGACCGGTCCAGCCGCTGGCAGCTCGTTTTGCACGGCCATGAGAATTCTGCCGCGGATCCGTCGTGAGGCAATGTATGCGGTGTACGCGTTCTGTCGCGCCGTCGACGACGTCGCGGACAGCGACGAGCCCTTCGTCGACCGCATTCGTGAACTCGAGAGCTGGCAAGCAGGGGTCGATGCTCTATTCAATGGCAACGCGCCGGAGCGGCTCTCGGCTCTCGTCGCGCCTGTTCGCACCTTCGAACTTCAGCGCCGCGATTTTGATGCCATCATCGACGGAATGATGATGGATGCGAGCGGCAATCTCAGGGCGCCGGACTGGGCGCTCCTCGATCTCTACTGTGATCGCGTGGCGAGTGCGGTCGGGCGGCTTTCGGTGAGGATATTCGGGCTCGACAACACTCATGGTGATGCACTCGCACACCATCTTGGACGAGCGTTGCAGCTGACCAACATTCTGCGAGATCTTGACGAAGACGCAGCCCTCAGCCGCCTGTACCTGCCAAAGGAAGCCCTCGTCGAAGCGGGCATCGGCCATTTCGAACCGAAATCCGTTTTGAGCAACCCAAAGCTCGGAGAAGCGTGCGCCCGTGTAGCCGAACGCGCGACCATCTATTTCTCCGAAGCAGATCGGATCATGGCCGATTGCCCTCGTGCTTTGGTACGCGCGCCCCGCATGATGGCGGCAGCGTATTTGTCCATTCTCGACAAACTCCTCGCGCGCGGATGGAGCCCGCCGCGTGAGCCTGTCCACGCGGATCGCGTGCGCCTGGTTGGAGCGCTCCTACGCTACGGCCTCATATGACGGACGGGGTCGTCCACATTATCGGGGCAGGTCTTGCGGGTCTGAGCGCAGCAATACGTTTGGTCGAAGCTGGATACCCGGTCGCGGTCTACGAGGCGGCCAAGATCGCGGGTGGCCGATGTCGTTCCTACTTCGATCCGGCTCTCGGGTGCACGATCGACAACGGAAACCACCTTGTCCTATCCGGCAACTGGGCAGCGCTTGATTTTCTGGCCCGCATTGGCGCGCATCCCGGACTCAGTGGGCCGCCGGAAGCCGCTTTCGCGTTCGTCGATCTCGCGAATAATGAACGCTGGACACTGCGGCCGAACAACGGCCGGCTACCCTGGTGGATTTTCGATGCGAAGCGCCGGGTGCCGGCCAGCCGGGCCTGGGATTATCTGACCTCCGTAAAGCTCCTATATGCGCCACCGTCGGCGTTCGTCAGCGAGGCCGCGGCGTGCTCCGGATTATTATTTGAGCGTCTGTGGCGACCGGTGCTTTTAGCGGCCCTCAACACCGAGCCGAGCGAAGCCGACGCGGGGCTCGCAGCGCAGATCCTGCGCGAAACGCTGGCAGCGGGCGGGCAGGCTTGCCGGCCGCTGATCGCTACGGCTGGTCTTTCTGCGACCTTCATCGACCCGACACTTCGATGTTTAGCCAGAAAGCAGGTGTCTGTATTTTTCGGACAGCGTCTGCGCCAAATCGACCTGACAGGAGGACGTCCCCGGCGGCTTGTTTTCGGAGAGGTAGAAATTGAGCTCGGATCTCGCGATACCGTTATCCTCGCAGTCCCGTCTTGGGCGGCAGCAGGGCTTATTCCCGAACTGCACGTGCCCAGCGGCTCCCGTGCAATCGTCAATGCTCATTTCCGGATAGAGCCACCTCCGACTCTTCCGCCGATCCACGGCATCATCAATGGGTTGGCGGAATGGCTCTTTGCTTATCCTGGCCGCCTCTCTGTCACGATCAGCAGCGCGGATGGCCTGTTGAATCATCCCCGAGAGGATCTCGCGGAAGCGATCTGGCGTGATGTCTCGACTCTGACCGGGCTTCCTCCCGATCTTCCGCCCTGGCAAATCGTGAAGGAGCGCCGCGCGACCTTCGCGGCAACTCCAGCCGAGGTCGCTCGCCGTCCATCCGCGCGAACGCGCATTCCTGGCCTTGTCCTTGCCGGCGATTGGACCGCGACGGGGCTGCCGGCGACCATCGAAGGCGCCATCCGGTCAGGCTATATGGCCGCCTCGGTCGTCGCGGGCACATCTGCGGTGAAAAATCTTCATGCCGCCACATCAACACGCCAGCATCACGCATGACCGAAACCTCGCTCCTCCCCCTCGAATGGTCGGCGGATGAGATCGAACTGCAGATTGCGGTGGCGACCCAGGCACTCGTCGCCTGTGCCCGGGCCGACGGCCACTGGTGTTTCGAACTTGAGGCGGATGCGACCATTCCGGCCGAGTACATTCTTCTGAAGCATTACCTCGGCGAAACGATGGATTCCGCGCTGGAAGCCAAGATGGCTTCCTATCTCCGCGGCACTCAGACTCGCGAGGGAGGCTGGCCTCTATTCCACGGCGGCCCATTCGACATGAGCGCCAGCGTGAAGGCATATTTCGCACTCAAAATGGTTGGGGATGCGCCAAACAGTGCGCATATGCTTCGGGCGCGCGAGACGATTCTCGCTCATGGGGGAGCCGCGAAGAGCAATGTCTTCACGCGGGCTTTTCTGGCGCTCTACGGCGAGATCCCTTGGCGGGCCGTTCCGGTCATGCCCATCGAAATCATGCTTCTGCCGAGCTGGTTTCCTTTCCATCTTTCAAAGATCTCATACTGGGCTCGCACCGTTCTCGTCCCCCTCATGGTTTTGCAGGCGTTGAAGCCGAGGGCGCGCAATCCGCGCGGTATCGGCATAGGCGAACTTTTTATCGTGCCACCAAGCAAGGTGCGTGACTGGCCAAAGGGAGCGCATCAGACATCACCCTGGACCCGGTTTTTCCAAGGGATCGATGCCACTCTCCGCCGCGCCGAGCGCTTCTTTCCGAAAGGCCTTCGCCAGCGAGCCATTCAATCCGCCGTCGTTTTTGTCGAGCAGCGGCTGAATGGCAGCAATGGGCTCGGCGCCATTTTTCCGGCCATGGCCAATGCCGCGATGATGTTCGATGCCCTCGGCTATCCGGCCGACCAGCCGCATGTCGTGACTGCGCGCAAAGCGCTCGAAGGTTTGGTCGTCGTGAGGGAACAGGAAGCCTTTTGTCAACCATGCCTGTCACCGGTTTGGGACACGGCGCTTGCATGCCACGCCCTGCTTGAGGTCGGGGGCAAGGAAGCGGAAGCGAAAGCGCTTCAAGGTCTAGGCTGGTTGAAAGAAAGACAAATTCTCGACGTGGCGGGAGATTGGGCTGTGACTCGTCCTCAGGTACGGCCAGGTGGTTGGGCCTTTCAATACGCCAACCCTCACTATCCCGATGTCGATGACACGGCGGTGGTTGTGATGGCAATGCACCGCGGAGACCCAGCTGCCTTCGAGGAGTCGATCACCCATGGTCGCGAGTGGGTCTCGGGCCTGCAGAGCCGCAACGGCGGCTGGGGTGCCTTCGATGTCGATAACACCTACGAGTACCTCAACCACATCCCCTTTGCCGATCATGGAGCGCTCCTCGATCCGCCGACCGCCGACGTGACCGCACGCTGCGTGTCGATGCTCGCTCAACTCGGTGAGACATCGGAAACCAGTCCGACGCTCGCGCGCGGTATCATGTACCTCTTCGCGACGCAGGAGACGGACGGGAGTTGGTTCGGCCGCTGGGGCATGAACTACATTTATGGGACCTGGTCGGCTCTCTGCGCCCTTCGCGCGGCAAAGATCCACACGCATTCAGGGGCGGTGCGCCGCGCGGTGAAATGGCTTGTCGAGATTCAGAACCCCGACGGGGGGTGGGGCGAGGACGGTGATAGTTACCACCTCGATTATCGAGGTCATCAACCCGCACCAAGCACGGCATCACAGAGCGCATGGGCACTCTTGGCCCTTATGGCTGCGGGCGAGGTCAAGCACCCAGCTGTCTCTCGGGGCATTGAATATCTGAGACGCACACAAGGGCCGGATGGATTCTGGCATGAGGAGCGCTTCACAGCGACAGGCTTCCCGCGAGTCTTCTACCTGCGTTACCACGGATACCCGAAGTTCTTCCCTCTATGGGCGCTTGCGCGCTACCGCAATTTGACGCGCGGGGGCGACGACACCATGGGGTTTGGGATGTGACCTCTGATCTCCCGCTGCCGATTCTCGTCGTGACCGGACTGCGCCGCGAGGCGCGGCTTGTCGCCGGCCCCAACATCACCATCATTGCCTCAGGCGGTTCCCCGGGACGGCTGAGGATAGCTCTCGATGAGCTTAAGCCTGCCTACCGGGCAGTCATCAGCTTTGGGATTGCCGGCGGTCTGGATCCGACTCTCGTAGCAGGCGACGCGGTTGTCTCTAGCGGCGTTGTTGCGGTGGGCGCAAGGTGGGCCGCGCACCCCGGAATAGTTCAGGACTGGGCTCGATGTTTGTCGAGGAGTCGCCGGCGTGTGATCCTCGCTGAAATTGCCGGTGTTGATGCCCCGGCTCTGACACCCACAGACAAGGCTACCTTGCGCTCCGCAACCGGAGCTGCTGCTGTCGATATGGAATCCCATATTGCGGCTGCCTTCGCGGCCGCTCACGGAATTCCATTTGCCGCCATCCGGACCATCTGCGACCCAGCCGATCGCGCGCTTCCTTTATTTGTGGGAGAGGCGCTGCACCCGAGCGGGAGCATCAACCTGAAGGCTATTCTGACGGAGGCCGTAAGAAGCCCCATGCAGCTGGCTACGCTGCCGCGCCTGGCGTGGGATGCGTCCGTCGCCCTCTCGAGCTTAGAGCGCTGTCTAATGCTTCTGGGGCCGGGTCTTAGACTCACCGGCCTCAGCAAGCCTTTCCGCGACATTCCGTGAGAATACGAACTGCGCTGGACGCTGCTCGCCCAGAGGGATTTCAGGCGCCATCGGCCTTTCCGTGCCAACCCCTCGCAGAGCCGTCCAAGCCGCCTTCCAGGGCCGTTGGACCGTGTCCAGGACGGCCGATGCCTCATAACCCGAATGGACCATGCAATCGGCACACTTTTCGTAATGACCCGTGCCGTAAGCGTCCCAATCGGTTTCTTCCATGAGTTCCCGATAGGTCGCGGCGTAGCCCTCGCCCAGGAGGTAGCAAGGGCGCTGCCATCCGAACACCGTTCGGGTGGGGTTGCCCCACGGCGTACAGTGATAGGTCTGATTACCCGCCAGAAAGTCGAGGAAAAGCGCGGACTGATTGAATGCCCACCTCTTGCCGCCTCGTCCGCGGCGGAAGATATCGCGGAACAGCTCCTTGGTGACCTTCCGATTCAGGAAATGCTGCTGGTCGGGCGCTCGCTCGTAGGCATATCCCGGCGAGACGGTAATTCCGTCAATTCCGAGCCCCATAACACTATCGAAGAAGGCTGCAACCCGCTCCGGGTCAGCTCCCTTGAAAAAGGTGCAGTTGATGGTGACACGAAAGCCTTTGGCCCGGGCCAGCCGGAGCGCAGCGACAGCGCGATTGTACACGCCTTCCTGACACACCGAGCGGTCATGCATCTCCTCATCGCCATCGAGGTGAATGGACCACGTGAAATACGGGCTTGGCCGGTACTGGTCGATCTTCTTCTCGAGCAGCAACGCATTGGTACAGACGACGACGAATTTGCGGCGCGCGATTGCGCCCGCCACGATCTGAGGCAGACCCTTGTGTAAGAGGGGCTCGCCACCCGCCAGAACGACCACCGGCGCGCCACACTCGTCCACGGCCGCGAGACAATCCTCGACCGATAGGCGCTTGTTTAGGATCGCGTCGGGATAGTCTATCTTACCGCAGCCTGCGCAGGCGAGATTGCATCGGAAAAGCGGCTCGAGCATGAGCACAAGAGGGTAGCGCTTTCGGCCTGCGAGGTGCTGGCGGAGGATGTAGCTTCCGATCGAGACCACTTGTCGGACGGGTATCCCCACGGGCGACTCCTTGTTGAGCAGTGTTGCTACGGCAATTGCGTCTCAAACCGCCATGAGCTCCGCCGGCAGGCGAAAATTGACGGTTTCCTCAACCCCCGGGAGGATCGAAACCTCCACATGTCCGACAGCGCAGCGGAGCGCTTCGATAACATTCTCCACGAGGACTTCAGGTGCCGAGGCTCCGGCGGTCACCCCGACCACCTCAACGTGATCGAGCCAGCTTGGATTGATGTCCGAACCGTCGGCTACGAGGTAGCTCGGAATCCCCGCCTCTACCCCAATCTCAAGCAGGCGATTGGAATTAGAGCTATTACGCGCGCCGACAACGAGAATGAGATCGGCGATACGGCAGAGCTGCCGCAGAGCAACTTGACGGTTTTGCGTGGCGTAACAAATGTCTTTCGTGTCGGGACCGACCACATCAGAAAATCGATGCCTGAGCGCGGTGATGATCGAGCGCGTGTCGTCGACGCTGAGGGTCGTCTGGGTCACGTATGCTATGGGCGTGTCAGGCGGAAGGCCGAGCGACTCCACGTCGGCCAGATTCTGCACAAGATGGACGACACCTTCGACCTGCCCGAGCGTGCCTTCCACCTCAGGGTGCCCCGCATGACCGATCAGCACCAGCGTGCGCCGTTGCTCGACATAGCGCCGGCCCTGATTATGGACCTTGGTCACCAGCGGGCATGTCGCATCCAGAGCTGGTAATTGCCTCGCTTGCGCCTCCGCCATGACGGCACGAGGCACGCCATGGGCGCTGAAAATCACGACCGCCCCGTCCGGAACTTCGCTGAGATCATCGACGAAGCAGGCGCCCTTCCGCTCCAGGCTCTCGACAACGTAGCGGTTGTGAACGATCTCGTGACGGACGTAGACGGGAGCACCATACTTGATGAGTGCGCGTTCCACGATCTCGATCGCACGAACAACGCCAGCGCAAAAACCACGGGGCTGAGCGAGGATGATTTTCATATCCTATACTCTTATGCTCAAGGTTGAGCTCTGGTCACCGCCAAGATATCCAAGGTATCTGCTGTCGATCCTTGATCTTCAGACCTTCCACTTCAATTCGCGACCGAATAATCCAATTTACTTTGTAGGCAGGCCACCAACCGTGCCGCAACATATCGTAAGGATTATTGCGGAAGTGGCAGTGAATGTTGTCTGATCGTCGATGATACCACCCCAGTCACTATAGGGCGCTATAGTACTGAGGGAAGGCGCTTCACTTCTCATCGGGAGGGCATATCCAGATCCTGATGCCAAAATCCTTGATCGAGCGCGTCGTAGCACTGTGCATCCGTGGCCCGTGGCTGGTCATCGCTGTCGCGAGCGTCCTCACCCTGCTCAGCCTTTCCGTTGCGGTGAAGCGCTTCACGATCAACACCGATACGGCGCGGTTGATTTCACCATACGTGGCCTGGCGCCAGGACGAGATCGCCATCGACACGGCATTCCCGCAGCGTACGAATCCCATTGTCGCCGTCGTTGATGGAGAGACGCCCGAACTGGCCGATGAGGCGGCCGAGAGGCTCACCGCCGCGCTCATGCAGCATGGCGGCACCTTCCGCAGGGTGCGGCAACCGGCCAGCAATCCTTTCTTCGCCAAGAACGGCCTTCTGTTTTTGCCGATAGAGGAGCTCACCCGCACGACAGAAGCGCTTATTGCGCAGCAGGGCCTTCTCGAACACCTCGCCGTCGATCCAAGCCTGCGCGGCTTCTTGCAGACCCTGTCGTTCGGGTTACAGGGCGTTCAGGCAGGCCAGATGAAGCTTGACGAGCTAACCGGACCGATGACGGCCCTGTCTAACGTACTTGAGCGCGTGCTCGCAGGTCAGCCCGCCCGGCTCTCCTGGCGGACTTTGCTATCCGGCGGAAAAATCGGGGTAGGTGAGTTGAGGCGCTTTGTCCTGATCGACCCCATTCTCGATCACAGCGCGTTGCAGCCCGGCGCGGAGGCAACCGATCTCATACGGCGAACCGTGGGCGGCCTTGGACTGACGCCCGACCGCGGCGTACGCGTGCGTCTGACAGGCTCTGTTCCGATCGCAGACGATGAGTTCGGGACATTGGCGGAAAACGTCGTGCTCAACACGACTCTGACCCTCGCGGCCATTGGCCTCATCCTTTATTTCGCCCTCCGTTATGGACGGATCATCTTTGCCGTTCTGGCAACGCTTCTTGTGGGCATCATCGTGACAACCGGCATCGGTCTGCTGCTGGTCGGTGAATTCAACCTCATCTCGGTCGCGTTCGCTGCCCTGTTCGTGGGGCTCGGCATCGATTTCGGGATCCAGTTCACCATGCGTTACCGCGCCGAGCGCCATGCGCTGGACGATCTGCCAACAGCTCTTGTTGCTGCGGCGAGAGGCGTCGGCGGGTCGCTTACCTTGGCGGCGATCTCGCTTCTCGCGGGCTTCTTTTCTTTCTTGCCCACGGAGTTCCGAGGGGTGTCCGAGCTGGGGCTGATCGCCGGCATCGGCATGGTGATTGCCTATGTTGCAAACCTGACGCTGCTTCCGGCGCTCATCACCGTCCTTCGGCCACCGGCCGAACCAAGGTCCATCGAGACAACATCGCTGGCCACACTCGACCACTGGATTCATGACCATCGTCGCCTCGTGATCATGGCGACGTTTCTTGCGGTCACGGTCGGATCGCCGCTGCTGATCAACATCCCATTCGACTCCAACCCGATGAATCTGCGCGACAAGCATGTGGAATCTGTCGCGACATTCCTGGACTTGGCGAAGAGCCCCGAGACCACCCCGAACACCATCGATGTCTTGGCGCCATCCCTGCAGGATTCCGAGACGCTTGCCGCCAAGCTTCGGGCACTACCGGAAGTCTCGCGTACCATGACGCTTGCGAGCTTCATTCCGGACGATCAGGATCAGAAGCTCAGCGATATCCGCGAGGCGACTCTCAAACTCGCCCCGGCACTACACCCGACTGAAGTGATGACACCTCCAACGGATGCCGAAAATATCGCGACCCTGAGCCAGACCGCGACGATGCTGCGCGATGCTGCAGGGGCACGGGCCGGTCTGGCCGAGGATCAGGCCCGGCGTCTCGCGACTGTTCTCGATCAACTTGCCGCGGCTTCCCCTTCGAAGCGGAACGCCGCTGAAGCGGCGGTGTTCATCGATTGGCGCCGGTTTCTCGATCGGCTTCGCTTGCTCCTGAGTGCCGAGCCGATCACGCGCGAAAATCTCCCCCGTGATCTCGTGGCTGACTGGATCGCTGCAGATGGGCGCGCGAGGATCGAGGTTTTTCCGAAAGGAGAGGCCAACGACGATGTGGCGCTTGCCAAGTTCGCGAATGCGGTCCACGCGGTCGCACCTCATGCCACGGGAACCCCCATCGTGATCGTGGAATCCGGTCGCACGGTCGTCCGCGCGTTCATCGAGGCGGCGCTGTTTTCCCTGGTCGCGATTTTCTTGATCCTATGGGTCACGCTCCGAAGCCTGCGCGATGTCTCCCATGCTCTTGGCCCCCTCGTGTTGGCCACGATCCTGACGCTGGAGACGGCGTCTCTTCTCGGCCTTTCCCTCAATTTCGCGAACATCATCGCCTTGCCGCTCATGCTCGCCGTTGGGGTCGCCTTCCATATCTACTACATCATCGCCTGGCGGGCGGGGGTGTCCGACATGCTGGCTTCCAGCTTGACGCGGGCAATCTTCTTCAGCGCGCTCACCACTGGTATCGCGTTCGGCAGCCTCTGCTTCTCGAGCCATCCTGGAACAGCAAGCATGGGTTTACTTTTGGCTTTGTCGCTGTTCTTCACACTCCTTTCAGCCTTCATCGTGGTGCCGGCCTTCCTTGGCCCACCGCATGAAGCCAGCGATGCCGTGACATGACCGAGAAAGCGCGGGTCAGGTTGAGGTTTCGCCCCGATCCCGGAGAAAACGGAAGAACTCGACTCCCTCACGCAGGCGACGCCTCATCATCTCGGGACTTCGGACCATCTCTCCCACGATCGAAGCAATCTTGGGCGCACGGAAATAGAACCGTCGGTAGAATTGCTCCACCGACTCAAAAATCTCAGTGTGGCTGAGATGCGGGTAACTCAGGGCTGCAATTTGCGTCCCGTGGTCGGTCAGGAGTTCGGCATCGGTGTCATGAAGCCACCCGGTGTCCTGGGCCTGCCGGTAAAGGAAGGTGCCGGGGTAGGGTGCTGCCAATGAGACCTGTATCGTGTGCGGGTTGATCTCATTCGCGAAACGGATCGTCTCCTCGATTGTCTCCTTCGACTCGCCGGGTAAGCCAAGAATGAAGGTGCCGTGGATGACGATGCCGAGTTCATGGCAGTCCTTGGTAAAGCGACGGGCCACATCGACCCTCATCCCCTTTTTAATGTTGTGCAGGATCTGCTGGTTACCGGACTCATAGCCGACCAGCAGGAGACGCAGGCCGTTATCCTTCATGACCTTTAGTGTGCTACGCGGCACGTTCGCTTTTGCGTTGCAGGACCAGGTAAGTCCAAGCCTGCCGATTTCTCGGGCCAGCGCTTCAACGCGCGGAATGTTGTCAGTCAGCGTGTCGTCGTCGAAGAAGAATTCTTTGACTTGAGGGAAAGCCGCCTTCGCCCACGTGAGTTCTTCCATCACATGCCCGATGCTGCGGGTGCGGTAATGATGACCTCCGACGGTCTGAGGCCAGAGGCAGAACGTGCAACGGGACTTACAACCTCGCCCCGTATAAAACGAAATGTAGGGATGTTTGAGGTACCCGCCGAAATAGTTCTCGATCACAAGATCGCGTTTATAGACGGGCGTCACGAAGGGCAGGGTGTCCATGTTCTCGAGGATCGCGCGGTCGGGGTTGTGAACGATCACTCCTTCGTCATTGCGATAGGAGAGCCCATCGATGCGGTTCCAATCGCGGCCCTCGGCCACCTCCTTGATCGTGAAGTCGAACTCGTTGCGCGCGACGAAGTCGATGGCATGACACGCCTTCAGGCTTTCCTCCGGCTCAACCGCAACCTTGGCGCCGATGAGCCCGACCTTCAGGTCCGGATTCAGCTCCTTCAGTGCCTGCGCTGTCCTCACATCCGAGTTGAAGGACGGCGTCGAGGTATGCAGGACAAGAAGTTCGTATGTGCGCGCATAAGGGGCAATGTCCGCGAATGTGAGGCGGTGCGGCGGCGCATCGATCAGCTTACTACCATCGACCATTGCGGCGGGTTGGGCGAGCCACGTCGGATACCAAAACGAGCGGACCTCGCGCCGCATCTGGTAGCGAGCACCGGCGCCACCGTCGAAACCGTCGAAGGACGGCGCCTGAAGAAAAAGCGTCCGCATCATGGCGAGGCTGACCTCCGTTTAGGAACGAGGTTGGCTTTGGCTTCCATGCGGTAGCTGTGTCCCTTCCAGGTCACGCTCCGCCCGATGAAGCTCGCAATAAACACTGTGAAGGAAAGTAGGTCGCGGAACGGCAGGAGCCAGTACGGGTGGGGCACAAGGCCGAAAGCCCGCTCGATCCGCATGCAAAGCAAGATCCGAGAGGTGACCACAAGAAACACAGCCGCCGTGGCGGCTAAGCCACCGCCGAGGAGAACGGCCATCAGCGCCCACGGCAATCCGTGAGTGATGATCGAGGCTGCATGGCCGACAGGGTCGATGCTCCTGATGGTACGCGCCCACCGCAGCTCGTGCCCCCAGAGTTCCCCCCAGGAGCACTCGCCACAAACATGGCCTATGAGGAATGATGGAACTGCGACTTCGCCACCCTCTGAGCGAAGCGCTTCCCCCAGCACATAATCGTCCGCCATGTCGTTGGCGAAGACCTCCATACCTCCGATCCGGTTCAGGGTCTCTCGCCTGAGAGCGATCGTTGAGCCGAGGCACGGGCGCGCGAGTCGCAGAGCGAGACCGACGATTACATTCGGTAGAAAATGCGTATCGATGCCGAGAGCGGAGAGGCGGGACCAAATGCTTTGAGAGCCGAGGCCGTGATAGAGGCAAGTCACGCCGTTCACGCCGGAGCGTTCCAGTTCTGCGATGAGGCCCGCGACGTAGCCAGGTCCGACCCTTATGTCGCTGTCAGCGAGGATCACGACCTCATGCCGAATACAAGCGGCCATGTTGACGAGGTTTGAGACTTTGCGGTTCACCCCGTGCAGACGGGAATCCACGACAAGCTCGAGAGTATGTCCCGGGAATTTCGTCAATAGTCCCTTCACGGTGTCGATCGCCGGATCGCCAGGATCCTGGGTGCCGAAGATGATTTGTATCGCTCCGGAATAGTCCTGCGCGCAAAATGACGCCAGGTTCTCCATGAGCCCAGGCTCATCGCCGCAGAGTGGCTTCAGGATTGTCACCGAAGGGCTTTCAATCCGGGCCGGCGCCTTCCGTCGCGCGAAGCGCCCGACGAAAAGGGCCGCCGCTCCCGTGTGAAGGGAGCTCAGCCCTACTGCAATCAGGCAGACGATAATCGGCCAGGACCACATGCTAAAGTCACCGCCTCGTTTCGCCGCTGAATTCATCCGCGCGCTGTCGCAGACGGGTGCACCCGCCGGTTTTAAACGCGGCAGCGAACCCGGGGCGGTCGGTAGCAAGCCCTAAAACGCCTTGGCTGCGACCTGCGATGGACGACTGCCAGACGCGAGGGCCGTTGGGCTCGCGACCTTTGCATGATCTGTGCCGTGGCTCGACCGAGCGTAGGCGGTAGCCTGTTCGGGGCCGCCCCCGCTATTATTGATTGTAAATCGCGATGTCGGGAAGACAAGGCATCGAGGCGGGACCGTTCAGTCGGCTTTGTTGCCCGGATCACCTGAGGCATACATTGAGTTCACGCCCAACGTCCAAGCTCAAGCGACCGTGCGCAGGCTCAAGCGAAAGCGGAAGTACAACCAAACGGTATAGCTGATCCTTTCGGCCGGGAAGGGGTGGCGCGTGTAGCGAGAATGACAGGTCGGGCTCATTCGCAATCTATACCGTGCGGTCGCCCTTGGCGGCCTCCCAACGGAAGATCCGCCGACCCGGAGCGGATGACAATGTCCGCAAAGGAGCCGGGTATTCATTTTCAATCGCCCGGATTTTTTCCTCGACCAAGTCCGCTAAGATACTTTGAGGGTTTGAGGAGCGTAATTCTCTCGCCGCGAGTTTGATCTGCGTGAGATCCGAAGGCGAAAGCTTCGCTGTTTTTTGATCCCCAACTTTCTGGGCAGAACTCATGATTGATCCTCCGCTTTCGCCGACAGAGCGGCGAGAGGGTTCGAGGATGATCGTAGGCTTGGCTGACTGCCTTCTGCATTGCGGCCGGGTTACGATTCCGTAATGGGGCAGGGTCGATCTGCTCAAAACCCCTGCAACGTACGGGTTTCGCCAGGCTTTGCGGATTTTTGCTCGGGGCGGATGACGAGCGTCATCTCGAACAATCACTCGGGCAATAACTCTGTCTTTACCGGCATCCGCCAGAGTTCCCGAGCCGCAACGACGGACCCATGCTTCCAGCATCGACGGATTTGTAAGTACCCATGCGTAACTCATTCCAGCTTAACGATTTTCTTCCCGCTACAGTTCAGTCCGAAGCCAAGGCTTTCGAGACCTCTCGGGAGGTCCAGAATCGGGGCGATTCGGATGGGAGACGCGGCATTGAATTTGCATGGGAAACACCGTGGTCCTCCGCTGGAGAGACGGAGCCCGGATGGTGGCGGGCTTTCGCGCTGGACAAGGGCGTGAGAGCGACGCGGACCCCAGACCGTTTCATCAAGAGGCAGCCCGAAACCAACGTCGTCGCCCTGGCCGCGGGCGAGGCGACGGACGCCGCGCGGCTTGCCCGGGCCGCCGACAGGTCGTGTGAGGATGCTATCCGCAAGCGTCTTGAGAGGCTGCGGGCTGCGGTGGAATCCCGAGCCACACCATTTGAGTCGAGGGCCGAGCCTTCTCCTGTGGCGACGCCCGCGTCAGTGATCCTCAGGGAAGGGGAAGTGGAAGAGCCCAACTTGCCTCCCGGCGTGACAGAGAACGCCAAGGCCGGGATTGCGTCGCCTCCTGAGGAAGTCACGGTGGTGGACGAAATCTCCGAGACACCAGACATGGAAGCTGCGCATGACGGAATTGCCGCGCCCGACGCGGAGATCCCTCCGGCGATCGAGGAGGTCGCTTGCGAGATTCCCGCCGAATTGATGCTGCCCGCTCCCGCGATGCCGGCATTCTCGGCATTCGCATTCCATTCGAGTCTGTATCGCTTCGCAGTCTCCCTGAAGCCCGAGCCGATGCTCGACGTGCCCGAAGACAGGCCCCCTGCCGAAGAGCCAACGAAGGCAGGAGCAGAAGCAGAGCCAGAGGCCGGGTTCGGTCAGCCTGAAGCGATCGCAGGGGATACGCCCGATTGGGTTGAGCCGGAAGAAGCAATCGCATCTGGAGAAATGGTCTCCGAGGCGGACACGGCGGAGGGCTTCGACGCGGGATACCTCGCTCTGTTCGGCGAGGAAATCGCGCCCTTCCGAACGTCGCTGAAAGATGCAGCAGCGGCACAACCCTCAATCCTGCCGCGCGCATCCGTTGATTGCGTCCTGCTGGAGACACCTGCTCTGGTTGGACATATCCCAACGGCGCGCGTCACCGACTTCCCTCTACCGGAGCAGGCAAGAGGCGTTGGATACGAGCTTCCGGCTATCGAGCTCCTTGCCGAGCCGCCGGAGCGCGAGGGGCTGATTCTGACCGAGGAAATCCTCGAGGAGAGGGCTGGCAAGGTTGAGAAGGTCATCCGCGACTTTGGTGTGAAGGGTGAAGTCATTCACGTCCATCCGGGTCCGGTGGTCACGCTCTACGAGCTGGAGCCAGCACCCGGCACCAAGTCCTCGCGCGTCATCGCCCTCTCGGAGGACATCGCCCGCTCGATGAGCGCCACGTCCGCCCGCGTGGCTGTGATCCCCGGCCGCAACGCCATTGGCATCGAGTTGCCGAATGAAACACGGGAGACCGTCTACCTGCGCGAGCTGCTCGAGACCGAGGACTTCAAGGCGTCGACACAGAAGCTCCCGATCTGTCTTGGCAAGACCATCGGCGGCGAGCCCGTCATCGCCGATCTCGCCCGCATGCCTCACCTTTTGGTCGCTGGCACGACCGGCTCCGGTAAATCGGTCGCCATCAACACCATGATCCTTTCGCTCCTTTATCGGTTCACGCCCGAGCGGTGCCGCCTGATCATGGTCGATCCCAAAATGCTCGAGCTGTCGGTCTATGACGGGATTCCTCACCTGCTTACTCCAGTGGTCACCGACCCCAAGAAGGCGATCATCGCCTTGCGTTGGGCCGTGCGCGAGATGGAGGACCGCTACCGCAAGATGTCCAAGCTCGGCGTACGCAACATTGACGGTTTCAACGCGCGCGTGAGCGAAGCCAAGTCCCGCGGCGAGGTGATCACCCGCACGGTCCAGACCGGCTTCGACAAGACGAGCGGCGAGGCGGTCTACGAGGATGAGGTGATGGATCTCAATCCGTTGCCGTTCATCGTGGTGATCGTCGACGAGATGGCGGACCTGATGATGGTGGCCGGCAAGGAAATCGAGGGTGCGATCCAGCGCTTGGCCCAAATGGCGCGCGCCGCCGGCATTCACGTGATCCTGGCGACGCAGCGGCCTTCCGTGGACGTGATCACCGGCACGATCAAGGCGAACTTCCCGACCCGGATCTCGTTCCAGGTCACGTCCAAGATCGACAGCCGCACAATCCTAGGCGAGATGGGCGCCGAGCAGTTGCTGGGCCAGGGCGATATGCTGTACATGGCCGGCGGCGGCCGGATCACACGCGTGCACGGTCCCTTCTGCTCGGACGAGGAGGTGGAGAAGGTGGTCAACCACCTCAAGCGCCAAGGCGAGCCCGTTTACCTCGAAGCCGTGACGGCCGACGACGAGGAACCGGAGGAGATGGAGATGTCCGATCTTCCAGCGGAGGATGACGATCTCGGTCTCGCATCCACTGACCTCTATGAGCAGGCCGTCAGCATCGTCCTCAGGCACAGGAAGGCGTCGACCTCTTACATTCAGCGACGGCTGCAGATCGGCTACAACCGAGCGGCCTCTATGATGGAGCGTATGGAAAAAGAGGGCGTCGTCGGCCCTTCAAACCACGCTGGCAAGCGGGAGATCCTCCGCGGGGAGTTCGAGGACTAGGCGTTCAGGGTGGTCTGTCGCAAATTCACACTGAAGACGAAATGCGTTTGGACATCCCACGGGTCTTCATGCGGCCAGCATCCTGAATTGCTCGCCGCATGAACATTGTCGCCGGGATCAAGGCTCTTCAACGTGGTTGCAACAGTGAAAGAGACGAAGAAGGCAGGCGATCTGAAGGTGCCGACCATCATCCGTATCCACGATACGCGGCGACGTCTCGACCTGGTGGAACGGCGACCGGCCGCGCAGCGTCCATTCCAGCGTCGTCGGTCCTCCGCCCAGGCTTCGCTCCCGGAAATCGATCGTCTTCGGACGCTGGCTCGTCGATCCACTTGATCGAGATACGTCACCATAACCTACTTCATGCCGCGAACGGCACCGGAGGCGATCCGTCTCTTGCCGGATATGCACATTCGGCAAGGGTGGTCCCATCCAGTTCCCGCAAGAACGCCTCGCGCGCAACGCGCAAACGGCTCCTGAGGCGGCATCGGGGCGTCAGCGCGCAGGCACCGCCATCGGATCGAAAGCACTCGACCAAGGCTTGGCGGGCCTCGAGGGCCCGGACAATCTCACCGATGGAAATGTCGTGCGGCGACCGGGCAAGGCGAAAGCCGCCGCCCGCGCCCCGGTGAGTGGCGATGATGCCGGCGGCTGCGAGTTGACGGATGACCTTGGTCAGGTGGTTGCGGGAGATTTCGAATTCTCGCGCGATTTCGTCGGTGGTGAAGATACGCTCCGGTTCACCGGCGAGCCTCATAAGAGCGCGCAATCCGAAATCTGTGAAGGAAGTCAGGCGCATCCACGCATCCAGAAATGACATTAGCAATTTAAATTATCGCATGTTAAATAGATATTTGAAATACCTATTCGAGGGGTATCATGACACACGCTGAACGACGGGCGGCGAAAACAGCGGAGATCATCGCACGCACCGGTATCGACGATCCGATGATCGAGCGTCTGGTATGGACGTTCTACGGCAAGGTGCGCGGCGACGCCTTTTTGGGACCCGTTTTCGAAGATCAGATCGCGGACTGGGAGCTTCACCTGAGGCGCATGTGCACTTTCTGGTCGTCAGTCGCGCTGCTCAACGGCCGCTATCATGGCCAGCCGATGGAAAAGCATCTTCCCCTTCCGGTCGACGCCCGGCACTTCGACCACTGGCTCGCGCTGTTCGAGGAAACCGCTCGGGAAGTCTGTCCACCCATAGCGGCGGAACATTTCATCGAGCGCGCACAACGCATTGCGGAGAGCCTGGAACTTGGCATCGCCAGACAGAAGGGCGTCCTCCTGATGAAAGGGCAACGGCTGAGAGAGTCGATGTCGCCTTAACCTGCGGAGGTCGCGCTGCAGTCATTTGCGGGGTGCTTTCCTCAAAGGTTCTTTCACTCCACAATGCAGCAGGACTAGGGAGGACGAACTGATCCCCTTCGGCAGAGAAAAGCGAAAGCTTCCCTGTGATCGAAGCTCCGCCACGACGCATTGGTCCCGCTGACCATGAGGGACGTTGCGGAGCACAGACCGGGGGAGGGCCCTCTTTGCAGGAGCGAAGCGCGCCTCCACGAGTTGATTGAGGCACTGCCGGGGGCCCTTTATACGACAGATGCCGCTGGCCGGATCACCTCCTATAATCCGGCAGCCGCCGAGCTCTGGGGGCGGCTGCCGAAATTGGGCGCTGAGCAATGGTGCGGCTCCAACCGCCTATACAAGCCTGATGGCACGCCAATGCCGCATGACGAGAGCCCCATGGCACTCGCCCTGAAAGAGCATCGGCCGATCCAGGGAGCGGAAGCGATAGCAGAGCGGCCCGATGGTGGTCGTGTGCCCTTTCTCGCTTATGTAACGCTGCTGCGCGATCCCTCGGGCGTCATCACTGGCGCGGTGAACATGCTGGTGGACATCACCGAACGCAAGCGTGCCGAGGAACTCGCGCTACGCCTTGCCGCGATCGTCGAGACTTCAGATGATTCGATAATAGGCGTTGACCTCAATGGTATCATCACCAGTTGGAATCAGGGTGCCGAGCGGCTCCTCACTTACACGGCAGAGGAGGCAGTCGGGACGCCTGTCTCGATGCTGATCCCCCCGGACCGCCGCGACGAGGAACGGAGCATCGTTAGGCGCGTTCAGAATGGCGAGCATGTCGATCATGTTGAAACTGTCCGGTTGCGCAAGGATGGAAGTCCGGTCTGGGTGTCATTGACGGTATCGCCGCTCAAGGATCCCCAAGGTAATGTTATCGGAGCATCGAGGATCGGACGGGACATCACCGAACGTCGGCGCGGGGAGGAGCATCGAAGAATCCTGATCGGCGAGCTCAATCATCGGGTCAAGAATACGCTCGCCAAGGTGCAGGCCATCGCGTCCCAGACGCTTCGCAACGCGGCCTCGGTTGAGGAGGCCCGGATGTCGTTTGAGACGCGGCTGATCGCGCTGGCCAAGGCGCATGATCTGCTGACACGTGAGAGCTGGGAGAGCGCCGATCTGACCGACATCGTCAGGGACGCGCTCGAGCTGTATGCCGGCGCAAACCGCTTCCGGATCGATGGTCCGGTCGTGCGTCTCGGGCCGGAGCCGGCGCTGGCGATTGCAATGGCCTTGCACGAACTGTCCACCAATGCCGCGAAATACGGCGCGCTCTCGCGTGATGACGGTTGCATCGACATTGTGTGGCGTCTCAAAGGCGACGCCGACGGTCGCCGGCTGAGTTTGCGTTGGGCGGAGCGCGGCGGCCCACCAGTGGTCCCGCCGCAGCGCAAGGGTTTTGGCTCGCGCCTGCTTGAGCGGGCGCTGGCGCAGGAACTCGGCGGCGAGGTTCGCGTCGTCTACGAACCCACCGGCGTTATCTGCATGATCGAAGCATTTCTGCTGGCCGACGAGACAAAGCAGCAGAATGCGGCGATCGGTGAGATTCGCAATGTGCCTTCCGATCGTCAAGGATAGTGCGGGAGCCGAGGCCAGGCTCAAGCGCTGGACGTGGATCCGGCGTAGCGGATCAACGCCACACAGACGCGAGATAGGCAACCGCTGGCGGAGCGCGCGGGATCGAGTCGGAGACGGCAAGTTAGCTGAGGCTAAGCGTTGCTTCGTGGTTCCGCCGCGGCGCCGAGTGGTTGAGGGGGCCGACGCTGGGACGGCTGCTTCTGCACGTCATTTGTTGCCCTGGGGGCTGAGCTTGCGCTCGATATAGACGCTGTAACGGGATAGGCTGAAACAGATCACAAAAAAGACGAGTCCGGCGAAGAAATAGGCCGTCTGTCGAATCTGATCGCCGATGAGCCAGTCTGGATCGATCAGTGACCCCTGGAGAACGCCAAGAAAATCGAACATCCCCGCCATGAGGATGATGGTCGTTTCCTTCATAATCGAAATACTGACGTTAACGATACCGGGCAAAGCAGCGCGGATCGCCTGAGGAATGACGCTGAGCGCCATCGCCTGCCAATGGCTGAGGCCGAGCGATATTGCCGCCTCGTACTGCCCCTTCGGCACCGACTGTATGCCGCCGCGGATAACCTCCGCCATAATGGCCGCATTGAAAAGACTGAAGGCGATAAGTGTCCGCACTAGCGCATTAACCTCAACGCCGGGCGGCACGAACAGCGGAAACAGAACGATGGCGAGGAAGAGGAGACCGACCAGCGGAAGTCCTCTCATGACATCGATGTAGAATATAGCAAGATTTGCCACGACCGGCATTTTTGAGCGCCGCGCGAGGGCCAGCCCCAATCCGAACGGCAGTGCCGACGCGATCGTCCACAGGGCGACGACCAACGTCAGCATAAGGCCTCCCCATTGCGCCGTTGCGACGGGAGCCAGGCCGAACACGCCGCCGCGCAGCAGAATGCCCGCGAAGACAGGAAAAACAATGGTCAGGGCAAGGCTCGCGAACACCTTGTTGCGGACCACCGGCGATGACAGCGTAATCAGCGCGACAAGACCTGTCGCACCGCAAAGCATAATGCGCCAGTGTTCCGTCGCCGGATAGCCGCCATAAAGAATCTGCTGGAAACGAAGTCTGATAAAGAGCCAACAGGCGGCATCGACATTTGCGCAGTCGCGCGAGGATTGCCCGTTCCAGACCGCCTTGAAAACTGCCCAATCAAAGAATGGAGGCACCGTCGTCAGTAGCCAGAACAAGATGACGAGAGTGATCAGGGCATTCAGCGGCGACGAGATGCATTTCCGCAGAAAGGCTATAGGTCTTGTCATGGCTACCGCTCGACCAGCTGCATGCGGCGATTGATGACATTGCCAATTCCGGCCGTAATCAGACAGAGCAGCAGATAGCTCGCCATTGTCATAGCCATGACTTCCAGAGGCTGCCCAGTCTGGTTGAGAGCTGTGCCGGCAAAGATAAGCATGAGATCGGGATAGCCGATTGCGGACGCCAACGAGGAGTTCTTAAGCAGCGTGATGTATTGCCCCGCCAAGGGTGGAACGATCGTTCGCAATGCTTGGGGAATGACGATCTTGCTGTAGATCTTTGACCGGGAAAGACCGAGCGCCAAACCCGCTTCCGTCTGGCCGTGACTTACGCTTGCGAAGCCGCCCCTGATGAGCTCAGCGATGAATGCGGAGCCGTACACGCTCATTCCTATCGCCATGGCGACGAATTCCGGAATGATGGTCGTGCCGCCGCTGAGGTTGAAGCCGTTGAGCCGCGGCACGTCCCAAGTGACGGGAGTACCCGCGACGATGGTCATCAGGCCGGGCGCACATAGAAACACGAATCCGGCAACCCATCGGTTGCGAGACGTCTGCCCGGTTTTAACACGATAACGGCGTGCCGATGTGAAGAAGACAATCGCGACAGTCAGGAAAAGCGCGGTGCACGTTATGAAAACAGGAAAGCTCGGTTCCGCCACCGGTGTCGGGACAGACAGTCCGCGCTTGTTGAGGAAGACAAGACCGAAGGCGGTAAGGCTTTGCCGCGGAAGTGGAAGCGGCCCCAGGACAGCGAAATACCAGAAGAACAATTGCAGAAGGAGCGGAACATTACGGATGGTCTCAATATAAAACTGAGCCAATAGTGCCAGCAGCGGATTGGTCGAAAGGCGTGCCAACGCCACAATGAAGCCGAGGACGGTGGAAAGGAGGATTGATACGACCGCGATGAGGATGGTGTTGATGAGGGCGACCAGGAATGCCCTGAAATAGGTCGCTCCCTCAGGATAGGCGATCGGCGTTTGCGCGATCTCGAAACCCGCAGGACGCGCGAGGAAGTTGAATCCCACATGCAGATTGAGGCGCGCGATGTTGCCGACGAGGTTCGTCGCCAGAAAGACGACGAACCCCGCCAAAGCGAGCAGGAGGATTGTTTGCACAGCAACCGCGCGCGGCACGCATCCCCTCAGCTTTGCAAACAAGTCAGCCCGGATCGGGGGCCTTGGTGCGCTGATGTTTTTCGTCATGCGAAGCGATTACTAAGTACCAGGGCTCAGCGGAACGGCGGAGAGAACAGAAGGCCGCCGTTAGTCCAAAGGGCGTTCAGACCACGCGAGAGGTTGAGCGGTGAATTCGCCCCAAGATTTCGATCAAAGATCTCGCCATAGTTTCCTACCAACTTGATGATGCTGCGAGCCCAGGTGGGCTGTAACCCGAGTTTCTGTCCTAGGTCATCGCTAACGCCCAAGAGGCGCTTCACTTCCGGGTTGGTCGATGTCTTTGCGTGCTCATCAACGTTTGCGGAGGACAGCCCCAATTCCTCAGCCGCGACGGTCGCGAATCCAACCGAGCGCACGAGATGGGCCCATTGCGTGTCGCTGTCACGTACCACCGGGCCGACAGGCTCCTTTGAGATGGTCTCCGGGAGGATCGCGTGCTGGCTCGGATCCTTCAGGGCTTGGCCGCGGGAGGCCAGCGAGCCACGATCGTTCGTCCACGCGTCGCAGCGGCCCTCGTCATATGCAAGGCGGGTTGCATCCGTGCCATTGAAGGTGACGATCTTATAAGTGAGGTTATGTTGCCGGAAATAATCAGCGACGTTCAGTTCCGTGGTCGTGCCTTGGGCGGCGCAGATCGTGGCGCCGTTCAGATCCTTCACGCTCTTCAAGCCCAGGGACTTGCGGACCATGAAGGCCTGTCCATCATAGAAGAGAGCTTGCGTGAATTCGGCGCCGCCGCCGTTGTCGCGGTTGAAGGTCCATGTGAAACGATGGGTCAGAACGTCGACGCCGCCTGTCGTCAGAACCGTGAAGGCGTCGCGCGGCTCGACGACGTGAAACTCGCTCTTATTCGGGTCGCCGAAGATAGCCGCGGCGATCGCACGGCAAAAGTCGATATCGAAGCCGCGCTGGTTGCCTTGATTGTCCCTAAACGCGAAGCCCGGATTGTTCGGGCCGATACCACAGCGGACAACACCGCGGGCCTTGACGTCCGCAAGTGTGCCGGCGTGGGCGGCAACACCACCCGCGAGCAGCATTGAGGCCGAAAGCATACAAATAGACTTGAAGTGCACGTTTCCCTCCTGTTTCTCGGCCAGTCCCAAATTGAGACCTCGCCGCTTTTTCAGTGATCGTTCGGCAAGTTGCAGATTCAGTCACGCGATAACGTCTGCCGGCGCGCAAAAAGTGGCGCAGGTCGGTTCCCGGCAGAAAGCTGCCTTCAAATCGCTTGGCGTCCTCCTGTTATTCGCCTGCCCCTTTTCGAGGTCTATTGGCGTCGCCCCTTTAGAGCAAAGATTTGTATCGCGGGGCAATCCTCAAAAGCCCCTGATGTCTCTTCGTCCGCTAAGACACGACACGAAACATTGAATGGCCTAGGTGGCCTGATCAGCGGGGAAATAGCAATCGGCTAAGATGGCTTTAAAGTGATAGCCATTTGCCTTTCATAGCGAGTGACTATCCGATGAGCAGATGCTTGGGGCATCCGCGAGAGTAGCGTCGCAAATTTGGAGCAAGGGCGAGATGAGGCTCGAGACTTCGCTCGGCGGAGCAGCGCGAGATTTCTTGCCGCCTGAGCCCATTGCCCTTCTGGAGCTTCTTTAACCAGATGGAAAATTGCAACAAAGCCGACACTATCATTTGAGGCGAGTGCTTAATTGCAATCGCCGCCAGTTTGGCATCATCATTAAAGTTATAGCGGAATCACTTCTCAAAGTTCGTATTCTGGCCTAAAGAGCGTGGGAATTCATGAGGAGACCTCCCATGCGCATATTGGACTCCCATTTTCACTGGTGGCCGCGGACTTTTTTCGAACAGCTCTGCGCGCGTAAGGATTTTCCCAAGGCCAGGCGAAACGCGAATGGGGGCTATGACTACTGGCGCAAGGAAGGCAGCACCGGGCTCCTGAACCTGGAGCCGGAATGGTTCGACCTCGAAACCCAATTCGCGTATATGGACCGCCTGGGGCATCAGGTTGACGTCGTGTGTTCGATCGGTCCCCTTTCGATCCATTTTTCTGACATTCCAGCTGAGGAAGGCCGCGACGCTGCCATGCAGTGGAATGAGGAGATGGCCGGAGCGCAGCGCAAATATTCTGGCCGCCTGTGGGCGAGCGCAGCAGTGCCGCTGGTTGATACCGGGATCGCTCTCGAGGTGCTCGACCACGCTATCTGCAAGTTAGGTCTCATGGGCGTCAATCTCCCTGGCAGCGTCGGCAACGATCCCCGGATCGACGCGGAACGGCTTGAGCCGTTCTATTCCCGCGTAGCGGAACTTGGCATCCCGATGTTCCTCCATCCTACGGATGCCGTATTCCAGGATGTCCTTGAGGGATATGACGGGGCACTGCATCTGACCATGGGACGCGTGATGGAAGTGAGCGTCGCGGCTTCGCGGCTGATCTTCTCCGGCATCATGGAGCGCCACCCGAATCTGAAGATCGTGATGTCGCACACCGGCGGTGCGTTGCCCTACCAGTCCGGCCGCATGGACAAGAACGGCGCTCGGGTGAGGCTTCCGCATCCTCCGAGCACGTATATGAAGCGGATGTTCACCGACACAGTGTCGCCGCACAGTCTCGGCATGAAATTTGCCATCGAATACTATGGTATTGATAATGTCATGTACGGCACCGATTATCCCTGTTGGGATCCCGCAGCTGCGCTGAAATTGCTCGATGAGCTGGACCTGTCCGACACGGACAAGGAAAAGCTCTTCTACGGCAATGCTAAGCGCATCCTCGGCTTGCGCGCGCCCGCCGAAGCCTGTGTGGATCAAGCACGGTCCGAGCCAGCCCACATCTGACCATCTTCCCGGAAGAACCGTTCAGCGTGGGTGTTCATATCCGGCGAAGCGTGCCGTCATGCGCATTCCCGCATCGCTTCCAGCATACCTTGCCAGAGAACTGCCCGCTGTGATTGGCGCAGGTTGTCATCGACATCGCTCAGGAGCTGCGCGCAGAGATCCTGGTACGCGCTCGGAACCATGCGTACGAGTTTGCCACGGATGACGATCTCGACGTCGCCGCAGCCCGGATCACCCGCTATCGTCGCGCAGGTTTCCTCGAACTGTTGCCCCTCCGCGAACACACGCACTCGCGCTGCCCAAGCATGCGGAAGGTACACTTCGAGCGTTGCATCCGGAATGATGGTGATGCGATTCCCGAAGGCGCTGAGATCGGCAGCCGGCTGCCCCACGCGCTCGAGGTCATAGAGCAGGTCCGGGTGAAGGGCGGCGGCGGCGATCTGCATATGCATGTTCGCAATCGTGCTCAGCCGATCATGGGCAGAGGCCGCGCGGGCCACCATGGCTGCATTGATGGGGGGGACGCCGATCTCGATATGTTGGATAGTCTGGGGAGCGATACCGCGCTGTAAGATCGTCTGGAAAGCGACAATCGCATTGGCAGTTTGGCGCGCTGCGACGAAGGGCTTAAAACCGACGGCTTCGATCCCCTCCCTCGATTTCAATGCCTCCGGCCGAATGTGCTTCGAGCCGGCAATCGCTGCGAGCCAGTCCGCCGAGATAAGCCCGGGATCGCCGCGGAAGCCGTCCGCCGCAGCGAGGGCAGCCCGGCACCCTTTCCCGACAGCCTCGCCGATGGCGAGCCATCGGCCCGACGGATGTCCCGACGGGCGCCCAACACGCCCACCAGCGCCCGCAGCAGCGATACCCAGTGCGGACGCTATACGGTTTGCGTCGTGCCCCAGACAGACCGATGCCGTCGCCGCCGCCATCACAGGCGCGGCGAAATAGGTGGGCCAAATACCGCTCCCGAGAGCAGAGGCGCCACCAAGAGCAGACCCCAGGCGCAAGCCCACGACATAACCTGCCGCAACCGCGCGGTTGAATCGCTCAGTAGAAATTCCCGCTCTCGCAGCCATTGCGAGGGCGACCGGCACGACAATCGAGCCGGGGGTAATGCAAGAGGCGACGTGGATGTCGTCACATTCAGTGCGCCGTACCATGGCAGCCGCAGCAGC
Organism: Microvirga alba; assembly: GCF_015694465.1. GTDB lineage: Bacteria > Pseudomonadota > Alphaproteobacteria > Rhizobiales > Beijerinckiaceae > Microvirga > Microvirga alba. Next base: position 61,820 of record NZ_JADQDO010000011.1, on the reverse strand, counting down.
TGCTAGGTTTGCGCAGCTGGACGCAGCCGAAGCCTCGCCACAATAGAAGCGTGCCAGTGCCCGCGCCTCAGGAGACGCGCAGCCAGCAAAGAAGGCCACCGCCGTGTCAGCGACATGCCGATTGATATCCTCGCGGGTTCCCGCCCCGATGGCATCGGCGCCCGAAAATTCCTCGGCCCAGGCCTGTATGATCATGCCGACACCTTCCGCTTGATACTCGATTACCGGGCCAGCGGTTCGAGCGGTACCGCTCCATTCGGTGTAATCTGAACGAGCGCTGTAGCGAATGAAGGTTGCTCGCTTCCACGGGCGAATACGCGGAAGGAAAGAAGGGTGCCTTCCGTCAATCTCTCGTCGCTTTGCGGGCTGATCTTTGGAGACCCGTTTAGCGCGATTCCAATCCCGTGCCCCAGTCCATAGGCCAGAGCGGAGCGACGTGACTCGTCCGACAGCACGGCGAGACCGGCGTCCGCCACGGACTGTGCGGAGACACCGACATGTGCAGCAGCTGTCATTGCCGCGATTGCTGTCGCGGCCTCGCTATTCGGTCCACCGGCAGTGGCAACGACGCGATCAGCCCAGTAGCCCTGATACCGCGTAGCGACCCAGAGGAGCAGCGGCCCACGGCGATTGTCCGACGAGCGTTCGTAGGGGCGAAGATCGTCACTGTCGAGATTGGCGAGAGCTCGAAAATCCCAGGCTCCCTCGAGACGGGCGACCCGCTCCGCCTCGACGACGGCGGCTGCGTTCGACGCCCCTGTCGCGAAAGCCCGTTCGGCGGCAAGAGCCGCTTTCTCGGCCATTCCGAGTGCAATTCGCGAGGCGGCGACCTCGCGCGGGCGGATCTGGCCGCGTAGTTTATGAAGCGCCGCCGTGAAGTCCTGCAAGTCGTAACCGGCGAGGGCCTGCACGAGATCCTGATAGGGGCGGCTCGCCAGAACCTGAAGACCGACCGTGCCAATACGGCCTGAGGTTACCTTTCGGGCGTGAAGGGCGCTGCGTACGGCTGCACCGATCAGGGCGCCTTGGTATGATACGTCATTGATCCAGGTCAGTTCCGTCAGGAAGAAGCTCTCGCGACTACCACTGACCGTAAAGATAACCGGGTCATCATCGGCCGTGAGCACGAGGGTGCCATCGACATTGCCGCCAACGAGATAAATGAGGTCGGCATCCTCATACATGTTTCCGGACACGATCAGCGCATCAAGGCCTACGCGCCGCATCTCGGCGCGGACGAGGCGAATGCGTTCGTAAAATTCGTCGCGTGGCATCAGCGCGCGATCCCAGAAGGTCAGACCGCGTTTGATGGCCGGTTCCATGGACAGCATGTTGTCGTGCTCCCTCAGACTGCAATCACATCGAGCTGACCCATCCGGCTGGTCAGCGGCTGAGCACCTTCGTCCGTGATGAGCACGGGCTCACCGCACATCATGTAACCAGTCTCGGGAATGTACTGATTCGGATGCATAACGAAGACCATCCCCTTGACCATAATCTCGTCGCTGTTGAGGGCGATCTCAGGGTCCATGGAACCCAACGCCATGCTGTGGCCCCGCGTCCGCATGTATGGCGGTTTCGTGTAGGTTTCATAACCGGCGGCGACAATCGGTGCATTCATGATCGTGACGATATCACGGGCCGCAACGCCGGGTTTGGCGGCGCGCATCGCATCCCGCAGGGCGCGATCGAGCAGGGCGAAGGTTTCGCACTGGAGGTTTGTGGGTGTGCCGACCACGGCGGAGCGGCAGATCTGAACGTACTCGCCCTCGACGGCTGGCGTTATCTCGCCGAGAAGCACATCACCCACATTCAGAAGCCGCTCACTCGGGCGGTGGGCGGCGCGATTGTGCTGCGATGCGGCGAGGAGCTGGAAATTATCCTCCGCGCCGAGCCCGCGCATAAAGGCCTCCATCTCGGCAGCAAGCTTGTATTCGGGCATGCCGGGGCGGGCTATCTCCAGTCCATATTGATATCCGCGCTCGGCGATATCGACGGCCTTTCGCACACACGCCAGCGACCACGCATCGCGAACCCGTGCGATGTCGCTTACGAGCTTGTCTCCGGGCACCGGAGGCTGGTCCAGCATGGCGGACCATGCATCGCTCACCATACGGGGTTGGACGCCGCCCGCTACGGCGAGACGTTTCGTCCGCATGTTGCGACGTTCGATCTCGACGCGGATGGTGGCGAGAAAATCCTCCGGCTCGACCGCAACGATGTCGAACATGTCGACCTGTTCCTTGATGCGGCCGAGATCCCATGCTGGTGTCGTGACGACGACGGGATCTCCATCAACTGGCAGCAGGACCGCCATATGGGGCCCAAGCTGCCGGAATCCCGTCAGATACCAGGCGGGGTTCGAAGCCAGGAAGGAATGCCGCCCGTTGCCGTAGCATATGATTCCGTCGAGGCCCTGAGCCCGCAGGCTCGAACGCACGGCTTCGCGACGGCGATCAAGGCACTCTGCCCGCAGAGACAAATGGGCCAGCGGCTCGGCGTCGTCGCTCATCAGTGAGCTCCTTCCCGAGCAAGTTCGGCACGGCGCGCCAGTGTTGCGGGACTATCGACAGCCGTCCCATCGGCTCTCAGGACGACACCGTAATCGTCACGGGCCTTTTCAGCCGAAACGTAGCCTTCTCTGACATCGTGCAGGACCCGTTCCGGATCCCGCTCTAGAGGGCTTCCCCAGCCACCGCCGCCAGAAGTCCGGTACACCACCTCGGTCTCGGCCTGTCCGAAGACGCGGGGCGAAAGAGAGAGCTCGTGGGTGTCCTGTCCCGGCGCGCGGATCAGCGTATAACCAAGTACGCCGGCCTTACCGCCACGCAAGCCCCAAGGCGCGTAGCCGGACCGATGCCCGGGCGGACCGGCATTCCAGCGCCCATCCACCAGCGACTTGATCGTCGTTTGCACGCCGAGACCACCGCGAAACTTGCCCGCTCCACCGGAATCAGACCACAGGGCGCGCTCCAGCACGATCAGTGGTGTCTTCAGCTCCATCGTTTCGATTGGCGTATTGCGCACATCGCCTTGGCACACCGACATGGAGGCGTCCTCGCCGTCGCGATCGGGCCGTCCGCCCCAGCCACCGGCTTCGATGCTCTGGGCCACGAACCCGGCCTTGCGGGCCGGGTCATGGCCCGACAGTGCAAAAGGTGCGCCGAGCGAGCCGCTATGTGCGGCCGGAATAAGGTCTGGCAAGGCTTCAGCGAAGGCACGCCAGATCGTGTCAACAACGGTTGGCAATGCCGAGCCCCAACTCGCCATAAAGGCCGGGAAGCGCGCCATCATCATGTTGCCTTCGGGGATGACAACCTTCAACGCTCCGAAAGCGCCTTCATTCAGTGGCTCCAGCGGTGCGGTCAGCGCCTTGTAGGCGATGTAGGCGCCTGCGTAGGTTCGGCTGTTAAGACCTGCATTGTCTCGCTGGGACGAACAGCCCGACAAATCGATCTCCATCTCGCTGCCCGAGACTGTGACCTTGACCTTGATCTCGAAAGGCATCGTTCCGCGTGCGCCATCCACGAAGGCTTCCGCCTCATAGACACCGTCGGGGATGTCGGCCACGGCCGCGCGGCATTTGGCTTCGGTCTCGGCATAGATCGTGTTGATCACCTCGAGCACGGTGGCGCGACTATAGCGGTCGAGCAGTTCGCAAAACCGCCGCTCTCCGAGACGACAGGCGGCAAGCTGCGAGCGCAGATCACCCATCGCCGCATCGGGATAGCGAATGTTGTCGCGGATCATCTTAAGAATCTTCGCGTCCGGCTCGCCCTTCTCATAGATTTTGAGCTGATCGACTTGGAGTCCTTCGCTCCAGGGGTCGTATGCTCCCGTGCCGCCAAATCCTGTCGAGAGCCCGCCCACATCAGCCCAATGCGCGCGCACCACCGCAAAGGCGACAAGACAATTCTCATGATACACCGGCGTATAGATGACCACGTTGTTAAGGTGCTGGCCAGCCGTGGCCTGGTGGTTGTGCATTATCACGTCGCCGGGTGAGAACCCGTCGAGGCCGTAACGCGCAATGCCGTCGCGAATAACGACGCCGAGATCGGCGACGAAATGCGAGACGCCGCCAATGTTCTGCGAGATGAGCGCACCATTCGTATCGAGCAGAGCCGTGCAGTAATCACGGATCTCATAGATCATCATGTTATAGGATGTGCGCTGCAGGTCATAGCTCATCTCGTCAGAGATGGCCGGCAATGCGTTGCGCAGCACCTCAAGCGTAACGGGGTCCAATCCTGTGGGATTGAGTTTTGCTGCGGATTTCGATTCTGCTGTCATGACCGTGCTACTTCCACGATAATCTCCCCGGTATCGGCAATAGTGATCAGATCGCCCTCGAATAGAACCGTGGTCGAGCCGAACTCCTCGATCACGCAGGGACCGCGCAGCCGCATACCTGGACCGAGCAGCTCGCGGCGATAGACCGGGCATTCGACTGGCCGTGACGGATCGTCGAGATAGATCGGCCGCGAACCTGTCTGGGCCTGCGTGGCATTCGCAGCCAGCTTGGGAAAGTTGATCTTCGGCCGTCCTCCCCGTGCAGTCAGACGAAGATTGATGAGCTCCAGCGGCTCGTCAGGTGCGGCATGATCGAAACGATGTTCATGCACGTGGTTGAAACGCTCGCGGATTGCGACACTGTTTCCATGGAGGATTTCGTCGGCAGTGACGGGGATCTGCAGGTGGAATTCCTGGCCGACGTAGCGAAGGTCCATGAAATATTCGACCGATCGGGCTTCGAGTTCGACTCCTGCCTCATCGAGCGCGGCCCCGCCGGTCGCGGCGAGTTCGGCGAAGATGGCCTGGATTTCGGCATAGTCGAAATCGGCTAAGGGTCGATAATGTGTCCGCACGAAGTCGTGGCGTACGTCGCTCATGAGCATCCCGAGTGCGGAGAAATGCGCCGGCAGGTTCGGGATAATCACCTTGGGGATGTTCAGGTCGCGCGCGATGGCCAGCACATGGGGTGGACCGCCGCCGCCCATGGCCACCAGAGCGAAGTCACGCGGGTCGAAGCCGCGTTGGACCGATACGCCGCGTACCGCCAGCGCCATCTTGGCAATGGCTATCTTGAGGATGCCATGTGCGACTTCCGTAACGCTGAGCCCAAGCGAGGGACACAGGCGCTCGAGGATGCCCTTGCGAGCCGCCGCTTCATCGAGCGGCATCTCCCCGCCTAGAAAGCTCTTGGCACCAATGCGGCCGAGAACGACGTTGGCATCCGTAACTGTCGGCTGTGTGCCGCCACGGCAATAGGAGATCGGCCCCGGATCGGACCCCGCACTCTGCGGACCGAGCTTCAGGGCGCCGACCTGGTCGATCCAGGCAATGCTGCCGCCCCCGGCGCCGACCTCCACAATATCGACCACCGGGAACATCACCGGGTGGCCACTGGCATACCCGCCAATGTGATATCCCTGGGCAATCGAAACCGCGCTGCCCTGGATCAGGCTAGTCTTCGCGGTCGTGCCTCCCATATCGAACGCGATAACGTCCTTGATGCCAAGACGCCGACCGACCTCGGCAGCCGCGATGACGCCGCCGACGGGGCCTGACTCCATCATTGCCACCGGCAGAGTCTTTGCCTGTGCGGGGGACATGACGCCGCCGCTGGATTGCATGATCAGGAAACGGCCGCTGAACCCGTCCTCACCGAGTCGGTCCTGCATGCGGCCGACATATTCGCTCGTCTTCGGTCCGATGTAGGCATTCATCACCGTCGTCGATGTCCGCTCATATTCGCGGTATTCGCGGACGATCTCATGCGACAGTGAGACGTAAACGCCTGGCAGCATCCGACGTAGGATTTTCCCTGCCTCAATCTCGTGCGCGGGATCCACATACGAGTGCAGGAAACACACCGCCACTGCTTCGGCGCCGCTGTTGCGAATAGCACAAGCAATGTCCTCTACCTCACTCGTGCTGAGGGGCTTGAGCACTTCGCCGGAGGCCGAGAGCCGCTCGTCAACCTCGAAAGTATTCGCGCGGGAGGCGAGTGGCACAGGCCGTTTAAAGGAAAAATTATAAGCCTCAGGCCTGTTTTGACGCCCAATTTTATAGACATCGCGGGTGCCCTTCGTGACGACGAGCGCAGTCTTCGCACCCTTCTCCTCGATGGCGATATTGATGGCGACGGTCGAACCGTGAACGATATTCTCTGCATCGCCAAGCGCGATGCCAGCCTTTTTAAGGCAGTCCCAGACGCCTTGGGAAAGTTCGTTCGGGGTCGTCAAGGACTTCGCCTGGAAGACACGTCCCTTGCTTTCGTCGAAGGCGACAAGATCTGTGAACGTGCCTCCGATATCGACCGCAACGCTGAGGCCGCCCGCGGGAAGCTTTTTAGCAAGCATCATGTCTGTGTCCATGCTAATATATTAAATACTTCGGCAATACTTTGGCCTGCGAACAAAGAATATTCGCCTTCGCGCCGCCCATCATTTTGGCGAGCGCCGCATGAAGTATTGCGATGATTGTTGTGAGTGACCCGGGGCAATGTGCCGAGAAGAGCGGCGCTCTGCGCATTCGCCGCATCGCGCGGATCGTTTTTCCAAGTCAACTGGTCGCCTGGTTCCCGGCGTTTGTGACGTCCATTCGTCTCTCCCTATCGGTGAATCGCCAGCTTGTCCGCACCAGTCTGTTGGCAACAAAATCTTTCAAGACGGCTCGCAAATAGCAACGGGTGAAACGGCTTTAAAAGTGATAGCTATTTGCCTATGATGGGCGTCAACGGGAAGTTTTTGATTTGAAAGGAACGGTCCGTGGCTAACGTATCGCACACCTCATCGTCAGCCGCCGGAAGCCTCATCACCGCGTGGACGGATGAGAGTGTACGCTTCGCGTATACTGGCCTTGGTTCAACGCCCTCTCTTATGTCGGCCCGCAGACGGTCGGCAGGTCTCTAGCGATGCAGAAACCTCCAAGGATCACTCTCAGACGGTTGGAAGTTTTTATTGCCATCGCGGAAGGTGGCGGGTTTCGCGCCGCCGCTGAAAAGCTCGGGATGGCTCAGCCCTCGGTTAGTAGCCATGTACAGGCTCTGGAAAACCAGGTGGGAGGCGCACTTTTCCGGCGGCGGCGCGGCAGCGGCGTGGACCTCACTGATCTCGGCAAGACCTTTCTGACCCATGCGCGCCAGCTCCTCGTTGAAGCGGATAACATGGCCGTCGACCTCTATCGCACCCGGATTGAGGCGGAGCGTCGGATCATTTTTGCCTGCCAGCGTTCGCTTTCAGACTTCATGCCGCCTCTTCTGGCTGAATTCGCCGGGCAGCACCGCGACCTTGAGCTCGTGACCAGAGTCGGACGCCAAGAGGAGGTCGTGGATCTCATCCGAAGCGACAAGGCAAACTTAGGCTTGTACCTGAGCAACCAGAACCTTCCTGGTCTTAGATCAGTGGTTATCGGGCAACAGGAGCTCGTTATCGTCGCATCGCCAAACCACCCCCTGGCACATCGCAAAGACATTGCGCCGGTCGAGCTCAACAATTTCAGCTTCGTCGGCCCGCCCGAAGGCTCGCTGTTTGGTCAGGGCATGACGCAAATGCTTGCGGAAATCGGTGCGGAGAACATTTCCATTGTCTCCAAGGCCACGGAGTTCGAGTTTCTGCGGGCCCTCGTCATCGCGGAGGTGGGTTTATACTGCTGCCTTCTGAAGCGGGTCCAAGTGGATCTCGACAGAGGCGACCTCGTGCGGCTTTCCATAGCCACGCCGCCCCTCACGATGGATGTGCGCCAGATATTCTCCGTCAAGACGCCAGTCTCGCCGTCGGTCGCGCTCTTCGCTGAGTTCCTGCGCAGGCGCCATCAAAGCTACTCCAACACCACGGGCAAGGCCCTCCTTACTTTGGCGCCGACGAAAAACTGAAGAGGATTTATCGCAAGTTCCTCCGTAGTTCGATCCAACATATGCCTTCGGACTTCTTGGGAGGCGTATGAGGTCGACCATGCTACGATCCGGTGTCGGCCCGTGCGCTACGCGCTTGAATTGCTTGTGCGGCTCAACCTCGGCAAGCGCCTCATCAGCAGCAGAAGACAATCGACGGAACCTATGTAGCTCGCCGGGGGGGCTTGCGCGATCAGAACGCGGCAGATTGGACCGCCTCATTCTTCTGGTCCCATCTTGGGAGAGCCCCAGGGCAGATCCTGAAGGAAGCAAGGACTGACATCAAACTTTGGGAACGTGGAGGGCCGAAAAGCGCTTGACCTAAATCCGCCGAATAGAGAAGATCTCTAAGGGTTTGCTTTGTTGAGCTATTCACATGGCTTGCGGCTCAAACACCTCGAGGCAGATTTTCCAGTCCGCAGTAGTAATGCGAAGCGCCGGCCTTCGAGCATGGCCACCTTGAGCGGCGGATTATAGAGGTCCTTATGCGTAGAATACTTACCGGAATTCTTGCAACATGGGCTGCGGTGGCAGAAGCACATGCCGCTGACGTTGATCAAACCGGCGTTTCTCCTCGAGCTGCTCAGACAACGCGGTCATCGGCGTTTTTGTCAGAGATGCGACTTGGTGCAACGGCTCAGGATCCTGGCGGACCAGAAAGCGGATCAGCCAATTTGACCGCTGAAGTGCTGTCATTGCGACCGTTGACGGCGGTAGATCCTGTGCTCAATCTCCTTATCCCGCGCGTGCACCTGGGCGGCAGCCTCAATCTAAATGGTCAAACAAGTTTCGCCTATGTGGGTCTGACGTGGACGTTTGATGTGACTTCAAACGTGTTTGTGGAGGGAAGCTTCGGCGGGGCTGTCCACAATGGAAAGACCGATCCAGCGGTGCTGCATCGGAGCGCACTCGGCTGCACGGCCCTGTTTCGCGAGTCGGGAACACTGGGTGTCCGACTGACCCAAGACTGGAGCGTAATGGCGACAGTCGAACACCTCTCCAATGCAGGTCTGTGCTCAAACAATCGCGGTCTCACCAACGTCGGCGTGCGCGTGGGATACACCTTCTAGATCGTGCTAAACGGCCCATGACTGAGGGAAAGCCCTCAGGCGATGTTGCCAGCTCGGTTGCGACGCAGCGGCTCCGCCGGCGTCTCAAGGCTTTGATGCCGAGGCAAACACCCCTACACTCGTGCGCTTCGGCGATATCGCTACCCGGGAGGTGCAGCCGCAGCGGGTCGTCGTCGATACGGTTGCGCAGGCGAAGACGCCGTTCCATCGGTCACGAATACTGCGGAACATCCCTCGTGGCTTCATGCAACCGGCATCCTGAATGATCGGCCGGAGAGGGCTGCTGCGTGGCGGCCGCTACAAAGCTCAGGCTTGCCACGCGGTCGCTGTCCGAAAGCCTCGACATGCGGATGAAGACCATTTCCAACAATGCCACGGCCGAGTACCATCAGACATCGAGCCGTCATATGGTCGTTGCAGGCGTCGGCATCGCGCTCGGTCTAACGTTCGCTTTCCTGGTTGGACAGTTCGGTATCGCAAGGCCGATCCGTTCGGCGGTCGCCATCTTGCAGCGTCTCGCCAATGGCGATTTTTCGGGCCAGATCAGGGGCACGAATCGCCAAAGCCAGGAGCGGCTAATGAAGGAGCCGCTTCTGTTGCGCCGCATCGTCTCCGCCGGATCACTCCGGCCGCTGCTCCCGCACGCGATGGGCGGGCCGCGCAAGAGCCCAGTCGCAATTTTTCGTTTCCCAAATGTCTGCTACCGCGGTCGAGTTCAGGGGGAGCGCTCATGCGTCAATGCGTTTGAACGTAACAATGCTGCTTGGTCTCGCGCGCCCATCTCCGCGGGAACGACGGTATCAGCACATTCTCTTTCCCGGAGTGCTGCTTCGATGCGCGCGATGTAATCGCGAGTAAGCGGGACATTTTCTTGGCGCGGAGCCAGCTGAATTTGGAAGATTGCGATGTCCTGAAAGCGGAACGCCGCCTCAGAGAAAGCCAAATAAAACTCCCACATGCGGCAGAAGCGCTCGTCATAGATACGCAAAGCCTCTTCGCGGCGAGCCATGAAACGCTCTCTCCAAGCGCGAAGTGTACGAGCGTAATGGAGCCTCAATATTTCAATGTCGGTGACGACCAAACCCGACCGCTCGATGGAGGGCATAACTTCCGACAATGATGGGATGTGGCCGCCGGGGAAAATATATCGCTCAATCCAGGGGTTGGTGAAGTCAGGAACGTCTGAATTCCCAATGAAATGCAGCAGCATGACTCCGTCGTCTTTGATCAGTTTGCGGCATGTTCCAAAAAATGTGTCATAAAAATCGATGCCAACGTGCTCGAACATTCCGACCGAAACAATTTTGTCGAATTGGCCTTTTGCTGCTCGGTAATCCATAAGCTCGAAGGACACCCGGTCTGAAAGACCACGCACATCCGCCCTTTTCTGTGCGAGACCGAGCTGTTCCTCGGAGAGTGTGATCCCCGTAACGTGCTCTGCACCGGCTATATCGGCAAGATAGCATGCCAATCCTCCCCAGCCGCAACCGATATCGAGAATGCGATGCTGCGGCTCGATCAGGAGCTTGGCGGCGATGTGCCGCTTTTTCGCGAGCTGTGCTTGAGCAAGGTCGGTCTGCTCATCTTCGAAATAGGCGCAGGAATATTGCCAGTCTGGATCGAGGAAGAGCGAGTAGAGATCCGCGTTGAGGTTGTAATGATGAGCTACGTTCGTGCGAGCTCGCGTGAGGCCATTGCGCTGGGCAAACCGCCGCAGGGCGAAACGAACACGATCCAGTGCCTGAACGGTAAGCGACGGGCGCGTCTCCTTCGCGTCTTGCAGAACGACTTGGAGAAAGTCGAAAATTGTCCCTTCCTCCACAATAAGCCTTCCGTCCATGAAGAGCTCGCCGAGTTGCAGATCAGGGTCGGTCATCAAACCCAGGACGCTTCTCTGATCGGCGAGCCGTATCGCGACCTTCGGTTGGGAACCGTCGCCGAAACAGACCCGTTCTCCCGACGGTAGGGCCATGCAAAGCGTCCCGCGCCGAACCAGCCGGGACAACGATTTGCAAAGAAGGGTTTCAGGAAGAGAACGCACGTTCGCAGATCCGGATTAAGATGAGGTTTGCCGTCGGGGGAGCCCTTGGCGGCAGATGGGGGCCCTTCGGCTCAGCAAAAATCATGCCTAATCTCTCAGGCGCTGCGCGACCCCTTGTGCGACCGCGTTCGACGCTATGCTTCAGGCACACCAACGACGTTCTTTTAGATCATTTCCATCCGATTGAACCCCCGCACGATGGAGGAAGCTCCATTTTATGTTGCTCCGACCCAGGTTACGAAATGACGTAAAAGCTTGAGTTTTTGGGCTTCCGGCGTTTGGCGCGCATTTTGCTTGTAGCGAGCCGTCAACACGGTTTCGCAATGTATCTGTCTCCTCACGTCTATATCGATTTCGACGGCACGATCTCTCTCACCGATACGACAGACCTCCTGCTGCAGCACTTTGCAGCGCCGGAATGGCAGGAGATCGAGGCCGCTTGGGAGAGGGGTGAAATCGGCTCGCAGGAATGCATGATCCGGCAGATTAGCCTGCTGAACGTTTCTCCTAATGAGCTCGATTGTTGGCTCGAAACGATACCACTTGATCCGGCCTTCTCTTCGTTCGTGCGCTTTTGCGAGCAGCTCGGGTTTCCCGTTACGATTGTGTCTGATGGGCTCGATCGTACGATTAAGACCGCCCTTCGCCGCCTCGGTCTGACGCTTCCTGTCGTGGCAAATCATCTCGAGTGGCTGGGTGAGACGAAGTGGAAGCTCGGTTTCCCCTTTGCCCGCGAAGGCTGCCGGTCTCTCGCCGGCCACTGTAAATGCTCCAGCATGGCGGAGACCCATGGTCGGCGTGTTTTGATCGGCGATGGCCGCTCGGATTTTTGCGCGGCCGAACGGGCCGACATCGTCTTCGCGAAAGGGAAGCTTCTGGCGCACTGCCGTGCGACAGGCCTGCAGCATCTGCCCTACGCAACCTTCTCCGACTTGCAACCGACTTTCATGCGCTGGATCGCGGACCTGGAAGCCACGCAACTACGGTCGCAACTCTCTCTCACCCAAAAAGACAAGGATCATCATCATGCCGACTAGTGCAGCCGCTCGCCTTGCAAACGCGCAATTAGGCGCAGCCACGACGGATGAGGAGGACTTGCTCGCACTCGAAGCCCAGTATTGTTCCCATGGAGATACGGTTCACTACACGGATGTGCCGAAGATCTTCGATCGCTGCGACGGCTCGTTCATGTATGACATGGAAGGCAAACAGTACCTCGATCTTCAGATGTGGTACTCTGCGGTGAACTTCGGTTACGCCAATCGCCGTCTCAATAACACCTTGAAGAGCCAGCTGGATCGCCTGCCGCAGGTTGCAAGTCAGTATCTGCATCGAGAGAAGATTGAGCTTGCCACGTTGATCGCGCGTGATGCCGAGGAAAAGTTTGGCCGCAAAGGGCGCGTCCATTTCAATGTTGGCGGTGCGCAGGCCGTCGAGGACTCTCTTAAGCTTGTGCGGAATGCCACGGGCGGCAAGAGCTTGATGTTCGCCTTCGAGGGCGGCTATCACGGGCGGACACTCGGTGCGTCGGCGATCACATCATCCTATCGCTATCGCCGTCGTTTCGGACACTTTGGCGAGAGAGCGCAATTCATCCCGTTCCCCTATCATTTCCGTGGCCCGCGCGGGATGAGCAAGGAGGAGTACGGGCTTCACTGCGTCAAGCAATTCGAGCGCCTGTTTGAAAGCGAATATAACGGCGTCTGGGATCCCAAGGCTCAGCAAGCGGAATTCGCCGCGTTCTACGTTGAGCCGATTCAGGGAACAGGTGGATACGTCATTCCGCCGAAGAATTTTTTTGTTGAGCTCAAGAAAGTTTTGGACCGTTACGGGATTTTGCTCGTTGTAGACGAGATTCAGATGGGCCTCTATCGCACGGGTAAGCTCTGGTCGATCGAGCATTTCGGAGTTCAGCCTGACGTCATCGTGTTCGGCAAGGCGATCACGAACGGGCTCAACCCTCTCTCGGGCATTTGGGCGCGCGAGGAGCTGATCAATCCGACGATCTTCCCCGCAGGCTCGACGCACTCGACCTTCAATGCCAACCCGCTTGGCACCGCCGTCGCGCTCGAGACGATGCGCATGGCTCAGGAGGAGGACTTCGAAACGACCACGATGCAGAAGGGCGCTTACTTCCTGCAAGGTCTCGAGGATCTGAAGCGTCGACACAAGATCGTCGGCGATGTGGATGGTCTCGGCCTGGCGCTCCGGATCGAGATTTGTGAGCCGCACGACTCCTATACCCCATCGAAGGCCCTTGTGGACCGTATGGTCGACGAGGCTCTGAAGGGAGATCTTATCCACAATGGCAAGACGTATGGCCTCGTGCTTGATATCGGTGGATACTACAAGAACGTGATCACGCTGGCGCCATCCTTGACGATTTCATACGAAGAAATCGATTTGGCGATCGCTCTCTTGGATCAGCTGTTCACCCGCGTTTCGCGGAGCTGACCCTCGTGCGGGTGTGCATCCTCGACTGCGATGGATCCGTCACGGCCCAACCCTTTGCGATCGAACTCGTCGCTTCCGGTGAGGCGACGGTTGTGGATGCGCGCGACCTCGCCCCTAAGCTTAGGATCGTGGCGAACCGCAATTCTCTCAGGGAGCTGCAGGGTCGATTAGATGCGATCGGGCTGGGCTCCGGCGACATCACATTCCTCGGGTCGGGTGACTTTCATCACCTGACCTTCTCGCTGCTGCAGCGAGTCCGCGAGGAAGTCACCGTCATTCACTTCGACAATCATCCCGATTGGGTGCGTTTTCCTGCTACCGTAAACTGCGGCTCGTGGATCAATCATGCACTAAAGCTTCGTCACGTCACCCGCATCGTGACGATCGGGCCTTGTGGCAAGGACTTGTCGCTGCCCGAATTCAAGATGGCCAACTTGGACGCCATTCGGGAGGGAGCGCTTGAGGTTTATGCGTGGGATGCAGACTCGACGCGTCTCTTCGGGAGACCCGTCAATGGTCCAAGTGTTCAAACTCAAGGCCGATATTTGAAATGGCGCAAGCTGTCTGATGAACCATGGAGTGATTTTGTCGCCGAACTCTCTCAGCGGCTGCCTCCGACGCCGATTTGGATCACTCTCGATAAGGATGTGCTCGACTCACACGAGGCTATAACCAATTGGGATCAAGGGAGAATGGACCTCGATCAGGTGCTTGAGGCGATAGAGCGCCTCTCCGTCGGCCGCGGGATTCTTGGAGTTGATGTATGCGGCGACTACTCTCCGCCACGCTTTCGCGATCCTTTTCGAGCCTTTCTATCCGCAACCGACAGGCCATCCAAGACGCCGTGTTTGAAGGAAGCTAACGTCACTAACGATGCTGCAAACCGGCGTGTCCTGAAACGGCTGCGGGCCATCCTGCACTGACACGCGATGTCGCGGGACACTTCACTGCTGCGACTGGCCGGCTTTGGAGCGCGATGGCAACAATATATTTCAAGATATTTCAAGGAGATTGTATCATGATAAGAGATCGTTCCCTCCTCTTCGAGGGAGGGGAGATGGGCGTTCTGCTTATTCACGGCCTCGGAGGGACGCCCACCGAAATGAAATCGACTGGCCGACGGCTCTCGGAAACCGGCGCCACGGTCCTTTGCTGCCAACTTGCGGGACATTGCGGGACTGAGGCGGACTTGGCCAGCACTCGCTGGACAGATTGGTATGTAAGCGCTGAGGCGGCTCTCTCTCAATTGGAGGCTCGGTGCAGCACGATCATTGTCGGCGGCTTGTCCATGGGAGCCGTCCTTGCCGCGAGGCTTGCGGCTCAGCATTCTCAGAGCGTGCACGGCCTTGTCATGCTTGCGCCGACACTCTGGTATGACGGTTGGTCGACGCCGTGGTACCGGTTCCTCCTCCAGTTGTTCATCCAAACGCCGATCGGGCGCCGCTGGCGGTTCATGGAGCAGGAGCCGTATGGCATCAAGGATGAGCGAACACGCACCATCATTGCGAACGCGATGTTCGGCGACGATAGCAGTGAGGCGGGTCTTCCAGCTACGCCGGGCAGTTCAGTGCTTGAACTGTCGCGTCTGATCAAAACTGTGAAGAAGGATCTTCATCGGATCCGGCAGCGCACCTTGATCGTTCATGCGCGTGAGGACGATATGGCCGATCTTTCGAACGCATTCTACCTTCAGCGGCATCTTGGTGGCCTTGTCGAGGCGCTTGTGCTCGATGACAGCTATCACCTCGTCACGATTGATCGACAACGTAAATTGGTGACTGAGCGGTGCGCCGGGTTCGTTGAAACTTTCATCGGCGACGATGCGAGGCGGCAGGACTACCAAATGGGTCGCCGTTATGTCGCCTGATCCATTCGCGGGTCTTACGTTGCGGATCGTCGACGGTGTCAGTACACTTCCTGAGAACGAGTGGACGGGCTGCTTTCCAAATGAGGTCGAGGGCTGGCGCTATTACCGTGCGTGCGAGCATGCGCCATCGGAGAGGAATCCCATCTCCGCAGCTGAAGTCCGTGATGAAAAGGGACTGTTGATCGCGGCCCCACTTTTCACGATCTCATATCGACTGGATACGCCTTTCCAAGGACTCCTCGGGCGCTTCGGGGCAAGGTTGGCGGCAAAATTTCCAAAGCTTCTCGAATGGCGTCTGCTTGGCATCGGATCGCCCTATGCGGATCGCTGCCACATCGCTATACGGCCGGGACTGACGCGCGAAGAACAGGCGCGGGCCATCAATGCGCTGATATCTCTCGTTGAGAGCGAAGCCCGACGGCTTGGAGCAGCCCTGATTGCGTACAAAGACTTGGCTGGACCAGACCGGGATCTTTTGAATCGGCCACTCTCGCAGCGGCAGTACGGGGAGATCCGCAGCCTTCCGGTTGCCGCCCTGAATATCCCAGAATCATGGGACGCCTATTTGAGCCGACTGTCCGCTCACATGCGTAAAGATGTTCGTCGTAAGCTGAAGAAGAGTAAAGCTATAACTGTCGAGCGGCGCACCGACATTGATGGCGTGGCCAGCGAAATAGAGGCGCTCTACCAGTCGACACGTGCCAACAGCTCGGTACGATACGGCGATTTCGAAGAGCTGCCCGAGAACTATTTCGCGGCGATAGCCGAGCAACTGGGCGACCGGGCCCTGTTCATTCTCTACAGGATCGATGGGCAACTTGCGGCATTTAACCTCCTACTCCTCGAGGAGGATCGTGTTATCGACAAGTTTCTTGGCATGGCCTACCCCTTGGCACGGGAAAATAATCTCTACATCGTCAGCTGGATGGAGAACGTCCGCTTCTGCCTGGAAACGGGGAGGGCAGTTTTACAATCCGGGCAAACGGCCTATGGATCCAAGGTCAGACTTGGAAGCCAGCTCGTTCCGTCCTGGAATCTCGTGAAACATCGGAACCCCCTCATCAATCGTGTGATCAGACTGGCGGCACCTCTGCTCGCATTCGACCGTTGGGACCCCGATCTCAAGCATATAAAAGCCTTCGGGAGACTTTAATGATCGAAGATGGACCGATCGCATCGTACGCGAATGAGAATACAGAGAATGCGAGGAGGTGGTCCGGCCTCTGGGGGATCCTTGTCAGCGCCATTGTGGTCGTGAACCTATCCGGACCAAGTCTTGCGGCCGAACTGGCCGATATCAGAGGCGTCTGGCTGGTCGACGATGGTGAAAGCGCTGTTGAAATCACCGCATGTGGGGCTGCGCGGTGCGGGCGAGTCATCTGGTTGAAGGACGGTAACGATGAGGACGGCAGACCGCTTCTTGACCGGCACAACCCAGACGCGAATCTGCGCTCTCATCCGGTATGCGGATTGCAGATCATTGGTGGCCTCAAGCCCCAGTTGGACGGCAGCTGGGACCAAGGCCGCATCTATGACCCTGAGGAAGGAAAGACCTACGATTTAGAGATACGATCTGCTGGCCCCGACGTTTTGAAGGTCACCGGCTACCTGACTATTAAATCATTCGGTGAGACCCTCACATGGCGCCGTCCTGCACAAGCACTCAATCGTTGCAGCGGGCGCTGACTGTGCCGCAATGACAAGCATCCGCCTCCTGTCGCTGCGTTGGCGCCTCATCCTAGCATTCCTGCTTGTGAGCGCGCCTCCCGTTTTGGTCGCAAGCTATATCGCGGCAGAAGCAATTTCAGTAGCGTTCGAGCGCAATGTTGAGCGTTGGCTGGAAGAGACGGCGCGTTTTCTCGCAGGCGACGCCGATGAGACCAAAATCGAAGCTGATAAATCCGCAGCCATCATCGCGGCAGCGCTCTCCAATCGCAATGGTATCGATCCGGGGCGGTTTGAGCACTTTGTCCACCCTTTCGCCGATCTCCTCGCGTCTGTCGGCTATGACTATGTTCAGATTTACCGCGAGGACGGCGTAAGAGAATACACCTTTGGCCAAATTGATTTTGTCGATGCGCCCCCGCAGGATTCTCGTAAGTCGCTGTATCGTGTTCGGGTGAACGGCCGTGACGCCTTGATCGGAGGAGCTGCGCGGGCCGTTGACATCGCTGGAAAGCAGTACTTCGTCTTTGTCGCCAACTTGATCGACGAGGCTTTCTTTAACTCATCGCAAGCGAGCAAATCACTCGACATCAAGATCTTTCAAGTCGGCCCAAATGGCCCTGCCATCATGCGAAAGAACGGGGTCAAAGATCAGGTGAGTGTTCCGGAGAGTGTCTATCGTGCTCTCATGCGTGGCGCGCCCAGCGCAATCTCATCCAGTAATGCTCAGGATCGGCTTGCAACAGCTTTTGCTGCCTTGCGAGACGATCAGGGGCGCCTGGTTGGCATCGTCGCTTGCCGGGTGGCGGGTATGACGGCGGTGTTTGAGAACCTTTCCGAGTGGCAATATTTCCTGGCTCTCGCGGGAGTTGCTGGCTTCTTCTCTGTTCTCGTAGGGGCCCTGATTGCACAGCGGATCTCTCAACCCGTGCAAGCCCTGACGCTCGGCCTCAGAGCGGTCGCCACAGGTGATTATCTTGGTCGTGTTCGGGAAGAAGGCGGGCGCGAACTCGCTGAACTTGCCGCTGGCTTCAATCTCATGAGTGAGCAACTTGAACGGCTTCGCAACATGGAAGGAGAGATGAGGAGACGGGAGCAGCTCGCTGCGCTCGGCGAGGCGGCTGCGGTTATCGCTCACGAGATCCGCAACCCGCTTGGCATTATCAAGACGTCAAGTCAGGTCGTCCGAATGAAGTCCGCCTTGAAGCCTTCCGAAGATCGCCTGATCGGGTTTGTGCTTGACGAGGTGTCGCGCATTGATCGCCTGGTTCAGGAAATTCTCGATTTCGTGCGGCCGAAAGAGCTTCATAAGCGTCGTATCGAACTCATGAAGGAAGTCGTCGAGCGGGTTGTGGAGTTTACCGCTCCTGAGCTGGCGAAACGTGGCCTGACTTGCGCGGTTCTTGGCCGCAACACGGGAGCGGTGGTTCTCGGAGATCCGGATCGACTTTATCAAGCGCTTCTCAACCTCATTCTGAATGCGATGGATGCGACCTCGAAAGGTGGGCACCTCACCGTCATCATGAGTCTCCAGCCTGAATGCCTTGAATTGCGGGTCGAGGATGACGGGATCGGAATGCCGGAAGACGTGGTAAGGCGCGTATTCGATCCATTCTTCACGACGAAAGCCAGAGGAACCGGGCTTGGCCTTGCTCAGGCCAAGGCTGTCATCGAGGATCACGCCGGCACGATCAGCTGTGTCAGCGAGCCCGGGCACGGTACGACTTTCGTCGTTTGTCTCCCGTACCTTATCATGGAGAACCTCGATGAAGCCGTCTGTTCTGGTCGTTGATGACGAGATCCGCCTTGCGGAAGTGCTCTCCGTCGCTCTCGACGAGCGGGGCTTCGACACCCAGGCGGTAGGCTCCGTTCAAGCGGCTCAGGAGGCATTGGGCTCGTCCCACGTGGATATAGTTCTTGCAGATCTACGCATGCCTGACCTTGGTGGCCGCGACTTACTCCACCAAATTCAGGAGACGAGGCCTGACATCCCCGTCATTGTCATGACGGCCTACGCGTCAGTGCGCGACGCCGTCGATCTCGTTAAAGAGGGCGCATTCGACTATATTTCGAAGCCCTTTGAGATCGACGATGTAGTTGCGACAATTGCTCGGGCGCTCAAGCTCGGCGAGATGCTCAAAGAGAATCGCCGACTACGTGACGAACTCGAGGAAAAGTACAAATTTGAGAACCTGTCAGGTCAAAGCGCGGTCTTCAGGATCGTCCTGCAACAGATCACGGAAGTTTGTGGAAGCCGCGCAACGGTTCTCCTTGAAGGCGAGAGTGGAACCGGAAAGGAACTTGTGGCCCGCGCAATCCACTACAACAGCCCGCGTCATCTCAAGCCGTTCGTTGCGGTCAATTGCGCCGCGATACCTGAGGCACTGCTCGAAAGCGAGCTCTTCGGCCATACCAAGGGTGCGTTCACTGGAGCGGTGAGCGCGCGGGAGGGGCGATTTGCGCTCGCAGACGGTGGAACCCTCTTTCTGGACGAGATCGGCGACATGCCGATCTCGATCCAGGCGAAGCTCTTACGTGCCATCCAGGAGCAGACTTTCGAGCCTATCGGGGCAAGTAAGTCTGTTAGCGTCGATGTGCGGATCATCGCAGCGACGCACAAGAACTTGCGGAAGATGATCAAGGCGCAGGAATTTCGAGAAGATCTCTACTATCGCCTCAACATTTTCCCGATGGCGATCCCTCCCTTGCGGGACCGCGCCGAAGATATACCGCTCCTCGCCAGCCAATTTCTTCGATCGTTCGCTCAAGATATGGCAAAGCGCCTCGTCGGCTTCACCCCAGCCGCCGAAGCCGCAATGGTCGCATATCCTTGGCCGGGTAATGTTCGCGAGCTTCAGAACTGCGTCCAGCGCGCGGTGATTGTCGCGCGAGGCGCCAGTATCGACGTTCCTGATCTTCCCCGCTATGTCTTGGAAGGTCAGCCCAAAGCGAATTCTCCCTCCAAGCTGCCAGATGATCTCGATGCAGAGCTCGCGCAGATTGAACGGAGCTTTATTCTTAAGGCTTTGCGCGAAACGAACGGCGTTCAGGTCAGGGCTGCGGAGCGCCTGGGCGTGACGGAGCGAAGCTTGTGGCATCGCATCAAGAAGCTTGGAATCCGCGCCGATCATAGTTTCGATTGAGAAGAAGTTATGGCTAAATTTCGATGGGTAGGGTCTGGGCAATACGCGCGACGCGCGATAACAGGTCCCGTTGCATTTCTCGCTGTCATCGCCCAGGTGATGCCCGCGCTTGAGGCGAGGGCTCAGGGTGTCGAGGGTGGGGCGCCTGACGCCGAGACTTCCTCTGGTTGGATTGTTACCATCGGAGCAACAAGCCTGTTCAGTCCGCAATACGAAGGATCTGCGAAATACGGATTGTCGGGACTTCCATCGGTCAGTTTTAGGCAACCAAATGAGCCTGAGGATTTTGGGGCCCCGGACGATAGCCTCGACTACACGCTCTTCAGTACCTCAAATTTCAAGGTCGGCCCTGTCGTCAATCTCAGATCCGGCCGGTCCACGAGCGATGATATTCGCCTCGCTGGTTTGAACAATTATCCCTGGACGATCGAGCCCGGGGTCTTTGCGGAATTCTGGCCGGTTCCGGAGATGCTTCGGACCCGTGTGGAAGTCAGGCATGGAGTCCGTGGACAGGACGGCTTTGTCGCCGATCTCTCCATGGATCTCGTTCAGCAGTTTGGGGCCTTCACCCTCTCTTGTGGTCCGCGCCTCTCACTCGCCGATAATCGGACCATGCAGCAGGAATTCGGGGTTTCTCCGCTCGCGTCCTTTCGGAACGGTCTCGTGCCGCCCTTCAATGCTCGTGGAGGCGTGAAGTCGATCGGCTACGGCATAGGGCTCAGCTACGATTGGTCGGAGCAGTGGAGAACAACTGTATTCCACCGGTATGACCGCCTCGTTGGCGATGCCGGCGCAAGCCCGATCACCACACGTTTTGGATCGAGGGATCAACTCACATTCGGATTAGGTCTTAGTTACGCCTTCAGACTCAACGCAATTTAGGTGTTCAGATGCCCGTACTGCTCGCACGAACGTACAATGCGCGGAAGTCCTTTGAGCCAAGCGAGGATGGCTTTCCATTGGCATGCCATCAACTATGGATCGGCTGATGAGCCCTCTCGCGACACTCCTTTGGCTTGGAAATTTGGTGTGCGACACCGTGGGGCAACTTGCCTTCAAGGCCGCGTCGCTTGAAGCGGGCGAAAGCTCCGGCGTTGCGAGATGGCGTCGAATGCTTGGAAGCTGGCTACTTTGGCTTGGGATCGGAGCGTTCGTTTTCGAAGCACTGTTGTGGCTCTCGTTCCTCTCCCTCGTTCCGCTGTCGCAAGGCGTTATGGTCGGCAGCGTCAACATCATCGGCGTGCTGATCGGGGGCCATTTGTTGTTCAAGGAATACATTTCTCGTAAGCGCGCAGTCGCCGTTTCGCTCATCGCGTTTGGCGTTGCTCTGGTGGGGTGGGGCGGGGCGTGAAACGTACACATTTCCTGATCGGCTTCTTGGCTTTGCTGGCCCTCGATACACTCGGTCAAATTGGCTTCAAGATAACAGGCGAAAACGTTGCACCTATCCAGATTGGCCTCGACTTCGCGTCGCGGCTGCTGTCCGAGCCATGGGCCCTCACGATCGCACTCGCTTATGGCGGTGCGTTCATTGTCTATATGACTCTCATTCGGGACGCCCCTGTTGGCCTTCTGTTCGCGGCCTCACATTTGGAAATCGTCACAGTCACTGCGGCATCGATGGTCCTGTTTGGGGACCGGCTGAACCTCATCCAACTTTTCGGATGCGCGGCGATCCTGGGTGGTGTTCTCCTCCTGGCGAAAACCGAGACGGATGCGACGCACATATGATCCTGCGAGAGGCTCCTCCGACTTCTGGTCTCAGACCCAAATGGAGCGATCTCATAGGGGCGTTTAGAGGGCCCTCGAATCTGGAAGAGCGGATTGCGGAGTTCCTCGACGTTCCGGAGGTTCAGCTTGAGTGCTCCGGAACAGCATCTCTCGTCATCGCATTCGAGTATCTAAAGACCCTGTCGCGACGCCGAAAGGTCGTGATAGCCGGATACACGTGCCCACTCGTCGTTTTGGCCGCAGAACAGGCGGGGTTGAGGATTGCCGTGTGTGACACGGTTCGGGGCGGCTTTGATCTCGACTTGACCCATTTGGGCAAACAGCTTGACGACGAAACACTCTGCGTTGTTCCAACGCATTACGGTGGCGCATTGACCGATGTGGATCGCGTGAGGTGCTTCATTCAGGCAGCCTCGCGGGAGATCTTCGTGATCGAAGACGCTGCGCAAAGTTTTGGTGCCAAATACAACGGACGGCCTGTTGGGACCGCTGGCCATATCGGAATTTTCAGTTTTGCCGCCGGGAAGGGGTTCACGCTTTACGAAGGCGGCTGTCTCTATGGTGAAACGCCGGAAATTCGGCGGGGTCTTCGTGAAACCTCGACGCGATTGAGAAATCATAAGCGCTTGCTGGAGCTGCGCAGGAGCCTTGAGCTGCTGGCCTACCACTTTCTCTATAATCCTTTGTGCCTCAGTTTTGTTTACGGAGGCCCTCGGCGCTACTGGCTGAAGCGAAACGACCCGATCAGGGCCATCGGAGATTACTTCACTGGCCCCATTCCGCTTCATAAGGTCGGCTCTTGGAGACGAAAAGTCGGTTGTCAGGCGCTATCCCGATTGAGGGATCATCTCGACCGAACCCGGGACAGGTTCGACGCATTGTCCGATCAACTCGAACGGGCTTGCCCGGAAATTAGCACCCATTCGCCCGCAGAGGGCTATCAGCCGACCGGGTCCTTCGTGTTCGTGACTTTCACCTCCGGCAAAGCGTGTGACGAGGCACTTCGCGTTCTTTGGTCACTCGGGTCGGGGGTTTCTCGCTTGTTTGCATGTGCCATTGATGAGTACCCCTATCTCTCGGGCAGGATCACGTCGACGACGACGAACGCGTCTGATCTGGCGCGGCGAACGCTTATCATCTCAACAAGCGAAATGATGGAGGAGCGTCAGTTGGGGGCGATTTATCGAGCGATCCGAAGTTGAGGGGCGCAATACGGCACTGCCGCTAATCCTACGGCAACTCGGGTCCGGATATGCATCCGATATCCATGGAGGTGTGCGATGTTCAATGGCCGCAATTTTGGGGTTCTCAAATCTTTCTTTCCTATCGGTCGGCTATGACCAACGCCTCGGCGGATAAAGCAGCATGTTCAAAACAATTCGATCTGTGAGCGATCCTGTGCGCCCTCATGATCGCAGC
The DNA here is from genome assembly GCF_015694465.1 of Microvirga alba. GTDB lineage: Bacteria > Pseudomonadota > Alphaproteobacteria > Rhizobiales > Beijerinckiaceae > Microvirga > Microvirga alba. The sequence goes on along the minus strand of NZ_JADQDO010000011.1, from coordinate 38,533 downwards.
ACAGGTGCGACCTGACCGTACCGACGGCCGCCACATTTCGCCGTTCACTGAGCCAGAAATCTATGGTATCGTCGTTGCTGCCGATGGCACGGTAGAGATATTTACACTGGCTCTGATTTTAGAAGTGCTTCAAATCAGCAGGTCAGGCTCCCCATTTTTCTCGGTCAAACTGAGATGGCGAACCTCTTCCGCCGTCCTGCCAACTCCGACGTCACTGATCATCACGGGTATAGAGCCCACGCTTCAGAGTCTGGGCCGAGGTGACTGGTATGGTTGCTGGTTTCCGATCTGACGATCTTTGAGGGGCGGACCCGTTTCAACCCGTTAAGTTGCACTCTCGACCGCGGCGCCTATTTGGCTGATTGATATTGATACACCGTAGCAACACCATGCGTTGGTGAGATCCTGGCGTGTAGTGCGACCGTCTAATAACGCTGCCTCTTTGAGAGGAGTTCGAGGGCTTTTGCTGCCTAGAGCGTGGGCCGATCTGCGTTTGCCATCCGCGATTGCCATGGTCGCCAGGCTGCAACAAGGATTGACGTTGCGATATGAAGTTTCATCATCAGATCCTTGCTCGGATGATACAAGCAATCTGGCCCGACCGAGGTAATAAAGCGTTTCCGGCGTATGGGGGCGGGACTTGGATATGCAGTTCTTGCATGCAAATCTAGTTTCGTTAAGCTGTACGAATGCTTTGCACCCCTGCCGGCGCGAGCCCCCGACCTTACGCTAAAAATACTCGATCGCTTGGTGAAAGTTTCGACTTTACAAGAGTGCGCCGCACAAGAGTTCTAATGCGGGTGTGAAATACAAATGAACTCGATGGGAGACAGTAACGTGGTTGCTTTCCGCTTGAATGGAAAGGACGTTAACGTAGAAGCGCCTGGGAACGCGCCGCTACTGTACGTCCTTGTGAACGACCTTCGGATCAACGGGACAAAGTTCGGCTGTGGCAAGTCACAATGTGGGGCCTGCACGGTACTGATCGATGGCGAGCCTGTCAGATCCTGTCAAACAATGATGTCAGCCGCCATAGGGCGGTCCGTGACAACGCTCGAAGGGTTGCGTGAAGGCGACAAGCCGAGCAAGCTGCAGCAAGCATTCATCGACGAGCAGGCAGCTCAGTGCGGCTATTGCCTGTCCGGCATGATCCTGCAGGCGCAAGCTCTTCTCGATCGCAACCCGAACCCAAGCGATGGCGAAGTCCGCTCCGCTTTGAATGCCAATCTCTGCCGTTGCGGTTCGCAGAACCGGATTGTTCGTGCGGTATTGCGTGCGGCGAAGGAGGCCTAAGAGATGAACAAGCCGTTTACTCTCAACCGCCGCGGCTTCCTGCAGACCATCGGGAGCCTGACTCTGGCGTTTACAGTTCCTCTCGATATCGGCATTGCGGCCGAAACGACAGGGAAACTAGCCGGCGACCTGAAGGAGACGCCCCTGCTGAGCGCTTGGCTCAGGATCAATGCCGAAGGGACCGTCACTTTGATGATCGGCAAGGTCGAACTCGGTCAGGGCATTCTGACTGCGGTTACGCAGATCTGCGCCGACGAGCTCGATGTGAATCTTGAACGAGTCAAGCTGATCTCCGGAGACACTGCCGTCGTCCCCAACGAAGGTACGACCGCCGGTTCCCAATCCATGCCGGGCTGCGCTCCCGCAGTTCAGCAGGCTTCGGCAGAAGTTCGCCGCATCCTCATCGAGATGGCAGCGGGAAAACTGGGGCAGCCGATCGAGTCGCTGAAGGTTTCCGACGGCATTGTCACCGGTCCCGGAGGCGCGAAGGCAACCTATTGGGAGTTGGTGACCGGCAAGGAATTGGAACGGCAGGCAACCGGCAATGTCCCGCTGAAGCCCGTTTCCGAACACCGCTATATCGGCAAGTCGGTCACACGCGTCGATATTCCGGCGAAGATGACGGGCGAAGCGATCTTCCTTCAAGAATACCGCCCTGAGGGCATGGTGCACGGTCGGATCGTACGGCCCCCGACCTATTCGGCGAAGCTGACGCAGGTAGACACAGGTCCGATCGAAAAGATGCCCGGCGTCCTCAAGATCGTGCGCAATGGCAGCTTCCTTGGCATCATCGCTGAACGCGAGGAGCAGGCGATCGCGGCCGCTGCGGAGCTGACCAATGCTGCAAAATGGGAAGTCCAGAACGTCCTCCCCGGCCACGAAGGGATTTACGATTGGTTGCTCGCGGCAAAGACAGCTGACAAGGAGATTCACAAAAAGGAGCGCCCGGCAGGAGGCGAGCCGGCCAAGGTGGTCGAGGCGACCTATCGGCGGCCCTATCACATGCACGCCTCGATCGGGACGTCGGCAGCGATTGGCACCCTGGGCGGTGATGGCACTCTCACCATTCAGACCCATAGCCAGAGCGTTTTCGAGACTGCCGAGGCGATCGCAAAAATGCTCGGCATGGAGGTTGGCAAGGTCCGCTGCCAGCATATGCAGGGCTCGGGCTGCTACGGTCACAACATGGCCGACGATGCGGCCGCCGATGCGGCCCTGCTCGCGACAGCGCTGCCCGGCCGACCCGTTCGGCTCGTCTACAGCCGTGAGCAGGAGCACAAGTGGGAGCCCTATGGCTCAGCCATGGTAGTCAAGACCCGGGCGGCAGTGGACGCACAGGGCAACATACTCGACTGGAACCTCGATCTGTGGTCGACGCCCCATGGGACACGGCCCGGGGGGGAGCCTGGTAATCTGCTCTCAGCCCGCTATCTCGAAAAGCCGTTTCAGCAGCCCGTTCCGCGCAATGGCGGTCCTCCGAATTATGCGGCCGACCGCAACGCAATCGCACTCTACGACTTCCCCGGACAGCGGGTGGTGACCCACTTCATTACCGAGATGCCGCTCCGGGTCTCTTCGACCCGTGGGCTTGGTGCCTATGCCAATGTTTTCGCAATCGAGTCATTCATCGACGAGCTTGCCAAAGGGGCAGGGGCGGACCCGCTCGAGTATCGTCTGCGGTTCCTGAAGGATCAGCGCGCCCGTGACGTGCTCGTGAAGGCCGCAGAGTCCTTCGGCTGGGACAAGTTCGAGAAGAAAGCAGGTCGCGGTCGCGGCATCGCCTTTGCTCGATACAAGAACTACGCAGGCTTCTGCGCCGTTGCGATGGAGGTGGAGGTGAACCGGCGCAACGGCCGCGTCCGCGTCGTCAGAGTTGCGACAGCTGCCGATAGCGGGCACGTCGTCAGCCCTGACGGCATCGCCAACCAGATCGAGGGTGGCGTGATCCAGTCGCTGTCCTGGAGCCTCAAGGAAGAGGTGAAGTTCGACAACTCCAAGGTTCTCTCCGAGGACTGGGCAAGCTATCCGATCCTGACCTTCTCGGAGGTGCCACCCGTCGAAGTCACCGTAATCAATCGCCCGGGCGAGGCCTATCTCGGCACCGGCGAAGCATCCCAGGGCCCGACCTCCGCTGCCCTGGCCAATGCTATCTTCGATGCGACTGATGTTCGGTTCCGCCAACTTCCGTTTACACCCGACCGCATCAAGGCAGGGCTGACCTAAGATTTCGTGGGAGCATTGGTTTTTCTGGCAGGCGCCCCTCTTCGGAGCGGCGCCTGTTCTTGTTAGGGAGTTTTATTTTCCGACTAAGTGGATCGGATCCATCGCAAACTGTTCAGTAACTCAGTTCGGTCTACGCATCCGGCAAAACTCCGGAGATTCACATGTTCAAAGGGCCGCGATTTCGATAGCTCGGTCATCCTGCCGTGCGTCCGGTGGTATCTCGCTTATAGCCTCAGCCTGCTGGATCTCGAGGAGATGATAGCTGAGCGCGGCATCTCCGTTGACCACGCCACAATCCACCGCTGGACCGTTCACTATGCTCCGCTTCTGCTGGAGCAGTCCATCGGCGCAAGCGTCCGGTCACCCGCAGATGGCACATCGATGAAACGCGGCCGTCCCGAGAGAATCGTGATCGATGGCAGCCAGACCAATCGTGAGGCAATCCTGTTGTGTGATGCCGAGAGCACCCTGCAGGATCGTTCAAGGCGTCTGCTCAAACTGATCCGGATCCGGCAGAGCCGCTACTTGAATAATCGGATTAGCAGGATCATCGGGCGATGCAGCTCAATAGGAATGATCGCGACGAGCGTGGAGCATGCTGCGAGTCGCATTTAATGCGTGCACGATCCGATCCGTTGAGCAACGCCTGCAACACGCCGCAGGGTATCAGCTCATCGAATCGACGGTCAGTCTCCGCTCGAGACGCGCTAGGATGGCGTCGTTGATCTCGAGTTGCGAAAGATACGCGCGAACCCCGCCATATGCTCGATTCAGGTGGTCGAACGTCCGGCGCATCAGTGCGGGCTCGCAGGCCAGATATCCGTCAGCGAGATCCGGAGCCGTCCCACGCGCCAAGGCTTCCGCCCGCAGCCGCGCGATCAGCGGCGACGCAACGGTTTCCGTAAGCGCGTAATCGTCGATGACGACATCCTCCGAAGCCCCAACAGCGGACAGGAGCAGAGCCGCGATGATCCCCGTCCGGTCCTTGCCCGCGCTGCAATGGAACAGTACGCCTCCGTCTTCCGCCGCAGCGATCGTCACGATGACCTTCGAAATAGCGGGCTGGCAGAGATCGATCGCATCACAGTAGCGGACGGACATGTCGAAAGGCCCTCTACTCGGGTCGTGGGACATGTGTATCGGCGCAAGGGCGCTGAATAGCGGGATATTGTGGTAAACGACGTCTGGATGCGTGCGAAACGGGTTCGGCGCCGCGGACAGCTCGGCGGCGTTGCGCAGATCGATGACGGTCCGAAGACCGTTCCGAACCAGTTCGGCCTGCGCGTCCTCCATCAGATTGTGCAATCCGTCAGCGCGCAGGATCGAGCGCCAGCGCGTCTGTCCGCCACCTCGCAACGCATAGCCGCCAAGGTCGCGAATATTGTGTGCGCCCGCCAGGGCGATCAGGCGGCCGGGAGAATTTGTCATCAGCGCAGTCCGGATTTCATGAAGGATTCGATGACCTGCCGTTGCAGGAGAAGATAAATGGCCAGAATGGGTAAGCTCGCGAGGGTCGACGCCGCCATTAGCGGTCCCCAGAGATTCCCCTCCTGCGTCATGAACATCTGCAGCCCGATCTGGACGACCGAATTCTCGATGCTGCGCGAGAGGAGGAGCGGCCAGAAATACTCGTTCCAGGCCGATATGAACGCGAGGATCCCAAGAGACGCGAGGGACGCGCGCAGGTTCGGCGTGATGATCTCCCAAAGGATGCGCCAATGCTTCGCGCCATCCATCCGGGCTGCTTCGATGATCTCCGTCGGAAAGGACTTCATGGCGTGATACAGCATCAACACCGCGAAGGCCGCTGCCGCGTGCGGAACGATGAGACCGGCGAGCGTGTCCAGAAGGCCGAGCCGCGAAGCGAGCACGTAATTGGGGATCATGGTCACCTGGAACGGAACAAGCCAGGACAGTGCGATCAGGCCATATACAAAACCGGAGAAGCGGAACCGCCAGCGGACCAGTGCATAGGCCGCGAACAAGCCTGTCAGCACGTGCAGGGCCGCCGTCACGCCCGCGACGACAGTCGTGTTCGCCAGCATCCGCAGCATGGGAATTTGCGACAGGACAAAGCCGTAGTTGTCGAGCGACGGCGCAGATGGCCAGAGTCCGGTCGAGAAGATCTCGTTCTCCGCCTTCAGAGAGGACACAACCATCCAGTAGACCGGGAAGATCGCGATGAAGGCGAGGAGGATCATCGTCGCGTGGATGGTGAGCGCACCCGGGCGAATGCGCGGCCGGGCTTTCCGCGAAACCTCCGGCTCAACTGCGGCGCCGGACGACAAGACCCTGTTCATGCTAGTTGTCATAGACGGAGCACCTTTTCATGAGCCGTAGGCAGAAGAACGCGATCATCGTGAACCCAGCGAAGGCGATCATCCCCGCCGCGGAACTCCAGCCGACCGACAAGCTGCCGAACCCGTAATCCCAGAGCAGATAGAAGATATTCGTGGTCGATTTCAGCGGTCCGCCGCCGGTGAGGACATTGATATAGGTGAAGCTCCATTGCGCCCCGAAAAGAACCGTCATCATAGACAGGAGCAAGATCGTCGGTGACAGCAGAGGCAGACGGATGTCGCGAATGATCTGGCAGCGGGACGCCCCATCCATGCGCGCCGCCTCGACATAGCTCGGGTTGATGCTGGCGTTTGCGGCGGAAAAGAGAAGGGTCGAGAACCCGATCAGCTTCCAGCCGGTGATCCAGATCAGCGTCGCGAGTGCGAAGTTCGGATCCTGCAGGAACCCGATCCGATGCAGGCCGAGAGTATCCAGCGCGACATTGACGAGCCCGTGATCCTCGTTGAGAAGCCAGCGCCACACGATGGCGGCGACGACCGGAGCGATGATCATGGGAACGAAGATGAGCGTGCGGTAGACGTTCCGCATCGGCCCCTTCAGGTCCTGCGTGAAAATCGCCACCGCGAGCGGGATGATCACTGACATCGGAAACAGGCCGAGGATGTAGATCGCCGTGTTCGCCAGCGCCGCGTGCATCTCCGGCAGGGTCAGCAGGTGTGCGTAGTTGGCGAGGCCGACGAACCTCTTCGGCGATGTCGGGAGCATATTCCACTGATAGAACGAGAGTTGGAAAGCCTCGATCAGCGGCAGATAGGTCCACACAACGATAGTGATCAGCGCCGGCGCGAGATAGAGCCACGGCGCTAGATTGAGGCGCGGCAGCGCGGGTAGGGCTCGAATCCCACCGGTTGGCAACTTCACTGCTCTGGTCTCGCTCATGGTTCCTGCTCTCTTTTGCGGGGCGGGCACTTTCGTCCGCCCCGATTGCCGTCTGCCGATTAGCGCGGCATCAGCCGCTGGGCATCTTGCTGCGCCGCCTTCAGGACAGCGGCCGCATCGCCCTTGCCGAAGACCGCCTCGCGGACGCCGTCCATCATCATCTTCTCGACCTGACGATAGTTTGGCCCTGGGAATGCGACGTTGGGTGTGAGCCGCGAAAGCTGCTCGAGATTGGGACGGATCATCGGATTTTCTGCGACCCAGCCCGCGAGGTATTTCGGGTCGTCGACGATATCGAGGCGCAGCGGCAGATAGCCGATCTTCGTGGTGATGACCGTATAGGCCTGCTTGCTCGTGAGGAACTTCAACAGTTCATAGGCGGCGCGGCGTTTCGCCGGATCCTTGCTGAAGACGAACAGCGCGCTTCCTGAATTGGTTGGGCGCGTCGGCTTCTCGCCGAAGCCCGGCATGGCCGCGACCCGCAAATCGAATTTCCCCTTCGCGGATTTCAGGAGGCTGCTCTGCACCGCGCTCGTATACAGGAACATGCCGAGGTTGCCGCTCGCCATCGTGTCCTGGTGGCTGCCAACGTCGATGCGCGCATGCGCGCCACTGTCGACCATGCTGCGCAGCATCTGCACGGCCTCCAGTCCCTCCGCATCCGCGAAGGTGAGCTTGTTGCCGTCGCGGACGTTGCCGCCGTTCGACATCGCGATCGCCTGATAGACGAAGGTTCCATCGACGGGACCATAAGCGCCGGGGAAGAATCCGTGCTTGCCAGTCGCCTTGTTGATCGCCTCCCCATAGGCCTTCACCTCAGACCAGGTCCGCGGCGGCTTGTCGGGATCAAGACCAGCCTTGCGGAAAAGATCGGCATTGTAATAAAGGATCGGCGTCGAGAACGTATAGGCGAGGCCGTAGGTTTTGTTGTCGACCTTGCCGAGGTCGATTCCCTGCGGGATCATGCCTTCGAACTGCTTCGCCAGCTCGAATGGCGGAACCATGACCTCGAGCGCGTTCGCGCCGAGATCGTTGGCGATATAGATGAGGTCGCGGAAGACAAGCTGGGCGACGTCAGGTTGCTGGCCGGCGACGATATCCGCCTGCACGCGGCTGAGAATCTCGTTTGAAGGAACGGGAACGCCCTTTACCGTGATGTTCGGGTTGGCTTCCATGAATTCGCGAAGAAGATCGCGGGTCGCGTCCGCACCCGCGCTCGCGGAAGCGAGGTTGTAATTGTAGAAGGTGATGGTCACGGGCTTGTCGATCGAAGCGGCCATCTGCGCCTGAGCGAACCCACTGGAGAGGGCGAAGGCCGAGCCGGCCAGCATCAGCTTGAGACAATGGCGTCTGAACATGAGAGTAGCGTCCTTATCGATTGCGGAATTTCGAGATCACTCGGCGGCGGCGATCTCCGCCATTGCGTTGCGCTGGCGGAGCATTTCGAGCGGGTAGCGGTTGAGTTCGGCACGGTCCGACGGCAAAGGCACGAAGGCGACGGTCAGCCCTGAGCGGCGGATCGTTCCGATGCCGAAGGATGCGCCGCGGACCATGCGGAGCACGTCCGTCTGCAGGATGTCGGTTGCCGCGTGCTGGCCGGTTCCGACGACGACTGGGACGCCGTGCCACAAGGAGACGCGGTCGTGATGGATATGACCGCTGAGGATACCAATGACGTTGCGGCCCTTCAGGACTTGCGCGAGCCTTTGGGAATCCGGAAAGACGATGGAACGCCAATGGGCGAGATCAGGCTCCTCGCCCAAGGCGGGCGGATGGTGGGAGACGATGAGCTTCGGCAGCTCCGCGTGCGTATCCAGCGCCTGCTCCAGCCATGCGAACTGTTCGGGCTCGATCGTTCCGCCGATCTGGCCGGGCGTGCTGGAATCGAGCGTGATCACGTGTATCCCGTCGATCACCTGATCGTGGAAATACGGGGCTTCGAGCGCATCGTTCCTGTCCAGCATGCCTTGATAAAAGCCGGAGCGCGTATCGTGGTTGCCAAGGGCGTAGATCACCGGAAGGTCGATCCCGGTCATGATGCGCTTAAGGTGATGGAAGCTCGGGACGTCGCCCTTGTTGGTCAGGTCGCCGCTGGCGACGAGGAAGCTCGGCTTTGGGTCGATCGTCGCAACCATTTCCAGAATGGTCGAGAGCGTCGCGGCCGTATCGGTAAACAGGTGAGGGTCAGCGACATCCGGCACGCCGACATGAAGGTCCGTCAAATGGATAAACGTCGTCTCACGAGACATGATGTTTGCTTTCTGTCTGGCTTCAATGGATCCGGGAGACCGACCTAGGGTCGATGCGTGCGCCGTCGCGTTCGCGAAAGAGATGGACTGCGGATTCGGGAATGAGGACTGCGAAGGGGTGATCCGGAACCGCCTCGCCCGTAGCGAGTACTGCCGTCATGCGCAGGCCGGTAGTGGTGCCGTGGAGATGGTTTTCTGTTCCCAAATCCTCGACCATCTCGACCTCGAACGGCAGCGCGCCGCGTGCGCTGCGGCCGACGATTTGAAGATCGCCGGGACGCACACCGATTCTGACCTCGGCGCCGGGCTCAAGGTCCCAGATCAGATCCGGGCAGGGGCGGAGTCCATCCGCGCAGACCGCCTTGCCTTCGTCATCGATCACGGCCGGGATGAAGTTCATCGGCGGCGATCCGAGAAAGTCGGCGACAAACAGACTCGCGGGACGACGATAGATTTCCTGCGGCGTTCCGACCTGTTCGATCTTCCCGCCATTCATCACCACGAGCCGGTCTGCCAGCGTCATGGCTTCGAGTTGATCGTGAGTGACAAAAATGCTCGTTGAGCCAAGCTCCCGGTGCAGGCGCTTAATTTCAAGCCGCATCTGCAGCCGCAGCTTAGCATCGAGGTTGGAAAGAGGTTCGTCGAACAGGAAGACCCGGGGCGAACGGATCATTGCTCTGCCCATCGCGACACGTTGCCGCTGGCCGCCCGAGAGTTGCGCCGGTCGTCGGTCGAGAAACGTATCGAGCCCGAGCAGGGTTGCGACGCGGCGAATCTTCTCGTCGCGTTCCGCTCGTGCGACACCCGCGACTTTCAGCGAATAGCCGATATTCTCGCTCACGCTCATGTGCGGATAGAGCGCGTAATTCTGGAATACCATCGCGCATCCGCGATCGCCCGGTTCCAGGTCATTCACGATGACGTCGTCGATGGCGACTACGCCCGAAGTGATGTCCTCCAAGCCAGCGATCATGCGCAGGAGCGTGGATTTCCCGCACCCCGACGGACCAAGGATAACGACGAACTCTCCTGTGCCGATCGAAAGATCGACGCCGCGGACCGCCGGCGTTTTTCCATACACCTTATGAAGCGAAGAGATTCGTATACTGGCCATTGCTCAGGCTCCCTTCATACGCAATGCAGCGCGCGGGAGCTTCGATAGAGAAGGTCTGTTTCCCCTTCATGACGGTTTTCAAACGGCGTTCGAAATCGCATCCGTCGTTCTTGGCAGGCCCTGCCGGAACATCGGGGTAATTACCTCGACCATGTGCGCGATGACGATCTCCGCGTCGGTGAGATCGATGGCATTTCCGGTCAAAATGCCGGTACGCAATCGGTGGCGAATGACCTGCGAACGGATTCCCAGCGCGCAGCTGATGCGCCACCCGATTCCTGCGTCGTCGAGCCAGGGCGAGATCCGTCGCAGGTAGGGGAAGAAGGCTCGATGGTGTTCCACGTCCTCGACGATGGAGCGGTAGAGGTCGGGATCACGACTGCGCTTCGCCATGTCTGTTAAGTGGCGGAGAACCGGGTAACGGGAACGAGGATCGAGGCTCCATCGCACCGAAGGGCCGACCAGCGCGGCAATCACCTCCTCTAAGTCAGGAGGATCGGGCGCGCGGCGCGCGGTCGCGTTATGGAGTAACGTCAACCGTTCGACGTTGAGTTGGCGGTAGACCCGCTGCGCGACGGCGATGATGAGCTTTTCTTGCGACCCGAAATAGTAGCTGATCGCTGAGACGTTGACATCGGCCTCCCCGGCGATACGCCGGACAGTCACCTCGTCGAGCGAGCCCACCTCGCGCAGCACGTGCTCGCAAGCATCAATGAGTTTCTGCGAAGTGTGGTTTACGGCGTTCGACATGGCCCAAGTCTATCCGTCCGTTTTCGGGGGTGTCGCAAACGCGAGACGGTACTGTCAACGTGATACCAAGTAGGCAAGGCTGGCGTGTGCAACGGTCAGGTCAGCCCAGGTCAGACGGTGGGGGCAGCACCGGCCGGGGCTCCGTCGCAAAACAGCAGGATGACCGAGCGATCGAAATGACGGCCTCTGAACATTTTGCGCCTCCAGAGCTTCTGGAGACATAGGCCGAACTGAATTACCGATAGGTTTGCGACAGTTCCCAGTCGGGAGTATGCAGCCTATCTCGGCCTCGTGCCCCGGCAGCATTCAACGGGCGGCAAGAGGTGGCTCCACCTCCAAGATGGGCGACCGGCACCTCCGCAAGCTGCTTGTCGTGGAAACGCACGTCAAGCTCTACAGCATGAAGTCCGGTAAAACCAAGACGGCACTGGCTGATTGGGCCCGATCGCTGCTGGTGAAGGAGCCGCCCAAGGTGGTGGCCGTCGCCTTGGCCAACAAGATGGCCCGGATTGCCCGGGCGGTCATGGCCAGGAGCACGGCTTGCGAATCTGGGAGCAATCAGCTGCCGCGCCGGCGGCATCATAGACGGCAAGCTAAGACTATTCGCCCCTCAGGGCATCCCAGTTGGCACGGTGACGATGAGATGATGTGAAGACCGCCGGATCTGGAAAACCCGTGGCACTGTCTTACGTCGGTCAAGCGCGATAACTTGAGAGGGGGCAGCTCCAGCGTAAAACATTAGCGGTCAAGGACCGCGCTCAAAGGCCGGAGACATGATTGCCCCCGCCCCGCCAAGCCCAAACATCATCAACAATCACCTTGCAAAACGGGCGCCATCCAGGCGTGACAAGCCCGTGCGCAGGCTCATGTCTTGCGGTTGTCCGTAGAATGGTGGAAAAGCTACACGATATCGCCCCAAGCAGAGAAACGGCGCTTCCGAGTGAGAGACACTGACTGTCATGACGCAAGACAAGGGTCCGCGGGGGTTCGTTAAGGCAGAGGATGTCGCTCGTCTGGCCGGTGTATCTCGTTCCGCCGTTTCGCGAACTTTCACGCCTGGCGCCAGCGTCTCTCCCGCCGTGCGCCAGCGGGTGCAAGATGCAGCCAAGGCACTCGGATATCGGGTCAATCGCCTGGCGAGCAGCCTGATCAGCGAGAAATCCCATCTTGTCGGCGTCGTCGGGGCCAACCTCGGGACCCCCTTCATCTCCCGCCAGCTCGACCAATTGAGCCGTGGCCTGCTCTCGCGCGGGATGCAATGTCTTCTTCTCAATGCGGCGGACGCGGACCAGGGCATTGCGCCGCTGATCGAACTGATCCTGGAATTCCGCGTGCGGGCTATCGTCATCATGTCAGGCTCGCCGCCCTCATCGATCATCGACGAATGCCGCGCCAACGGCGTCCGTGTGATCCTGATGCATCGGGAATCGGATGACACGGCGACGGATGTCATCATGAGCGATGATGTCGGTGGCGCGAAACTTGCAGCCGACCGCTTGCTGCAGGCCCGCTGCAAACGCCCTGCTGTCGTCAGCAACGGTCGCGGGACGCAAAGCCAGATGCGCCGGCGCGACGCGTTCGTCGCGCGCATGCGGGAGTTCGGCCTCGACACCGAAATCTGGGCGTCCGGTACGACCTCGTATGAGACAGGGGCGCAGGCGGCGCGAGACTTGTTGTCCGATGACCGTCTGGACGGCGTGTTTTGCGTGACGGACCTGCTCGCCTTGGGCTTCCTGGACACAGCGCGCGAGATGGGGCGGTCCGTTCCGGGGCAGCTCTCCCTCGTCGGCTTCGACGATATCCCTCAATCGAGCTGGCTTCCCTATCACCTGACGACCATTCGCCAGTCGACCTCCGGCATCGTGGCCTCCGTTCTTGCCGCCATCGAGCGGGATGCGCGTCCGGGCGAGGCCCCCATCCATCATATCCTGCCCGTCGAACTGGTCGAACGCTCGACCTGCTAAGGTTTCTGCCGGTCTTGCCACTCCGCTGCGGAAAGGCGCTTGCTATTGAATGCACACGTGTGCAATCATCCCTTCATAAGCCGCAGCAGCGACTCCTGAAGGGGCTCGCGCGTCAAGCGGCGACATGAATGCGGACCAGCGGGGGCTTCGATCAGCGGAGCCCGGAAAAACAGCTGGCCGTGGGTGGAAATGCTTTTTCCGGCGCGCGTTCGCTCGCCGCGAGAAGGACGTCAGCATGAGCGGAACAACCGCGCCGGCCGGTTCCTATCGTCTTCCCTTCGGCGGACGAGCGAGCCGACGCCTCTGGACCTTCCTGTCGCAGCCGGAGCGGATCCTTGGGATCGTTCTGGCACTGATCCTCGGAGGGCTCGTCCTCGTGCCGCTCTTCGAGCTGGTGCGGGAAACGGTGACCGTCCAGCCCTATGACCGGGCCTATCTCCCCAAGGCGCAGGTCGGCGACTTTACCCTTTTCCACTATGAGCGCGTTTTCGCCGGACGTCTGTCCTGGGCGATTTTCTACAAGCCGTTCTTCAACTCGCTGGTGACGGCGCTCGGCGCCACAATCATCTGCCTGACGATCGGTTGCAGCCTGGCATGGCTAGTCGTGCGGACGAACATTCCGTTCCGCAACACGCTCCATACGCTCGTGATGATCCCCTACATGCTCCCCTCATGGGTACTCGCGCTCGCCTGGATCACGTTCTTCAAGAACGACCGGATCGGCGGCGCGATGGGCGCGTTCGCTTACTTCTTCGGCACCCAGCCGCCCGACTGGATCGCCTATGGCCCGATCCCGATCGTGATCTGCCTGTCGCTGCACTATTATGTCTATTCGTACCTCTCGGTCTCAAGCTCGCTCGTCAGCGTCGACAGCCAACTCGAAGAGGCGGGAGCAATGTCGGGCCTCTCGCGGCTCAAGCAGATCCTGCTGATTACCGCGCCGCTTCTGCTGCCGGCGATCGGGTCGGCGGTGGTCATGACCTTCATTCGTGTCATCGGGTCTTTCGGCACTCCGGCCGTGCTCGGAATGCCTGTGCGGTACTACGTGCTCCCGACGCAGATTTATGCGGCCATGGGCACGCGAAACGCCGGAGATGGATTCCTGCTGGCGCTCGTTCTCGTGCTGCTCGCCTGCCTGTTCATCTACGTCAACCAGCGCATGATCGGCGTGCGAAAGAGCTTCGTGACCCTGTCCGGAAAAGGCTTCCGCAATAAGGAGATCGACCTCGGATTCTGGCGTTGGCCGATCTTCGCGCTGCTCATGGTTCTCATGGTGGCGGCCGTGGCGTTTCCGCTCGTGCTGCTGGTGTTGCAATCATTGATCAAGACTGCCGGCAATTACAGCCTGAGCAACCTGACCCTGCATTATTGGATCGGTGGAGGCGGTGAGGGCGTCGATCAACTGCAACCGGCGCTCGTCAACAATGGGAATGTCCTCGACGCGACGTGGAACAGCCTCAAGCTGTCGTTCATGACCGCGATGACCACCGGCATCTTCGGTTTCCTCATCGGCTACGTGGTGGTTCGGACCCGGGGAACGCTGACGTCGAAGTCGCTCGAGATGGTGGCGTTCCTGCCCTATATCTTCCCCGCTCTGGCATTCGGCGCGATCTATATCGGGATGTTTTCGCATCCCGTCGGCCCGTTCCCGGCTTTGTACGGAACCTTCGCGCTCCTGGTGCTCATCTGCTCGGTGAAGACGCTTCCCTTCACGGCACGCACGGGCATCGCGGCCCTTCTCCAGATCGACAAGTCGCTCGAAGAAGCGGCAAGGATCCAAGGGATCGGTTGGTTCCGCCGCATGGTGAAGATCATCGTTCCGATCGCCGCCGGTGGATTGCTCTCCGGCATGCTGCTCAGTCTGATCAGTATCATGCGCGAGCTATCCCTGATCGTGCTGCTCGTCACGCCGTCGAACAACGTTCTGGCTGGCGTGATCTACAACTACCAGAGCCAGGACATGCCGCAGCTCGTCGGCGTCGCCACGACGCTTCTGGTCGCACTCGTCATCGGAATCAACATCGTCATCCGGGTGCTCACCCGGAATGTGAAGGTCGCAGCGGCCTGAGCCCACGAGGCCGCGTCGATAATCAACAAAGAACGGGAGGAAAACGGCAATGAAATCAGCACTCCGCCATTCCAGGACTTGGCTCGCCGCCAGCGCGCTCTGTCTCGCTTTCGCGGCCCCGGCGCTCGCGCAGAAAGCCGATCCGAAATTCAACGCTTGGATGCAGAAAAACCAGTTCGGTCCTTACCAGAAGGACGAGAAGTGGGAGGATGTGGTCGCCAACGCGAAGAAAGAGGGCGAAGTCGTCGTCTATTCCTCGACCGGGACCATGAACAAGGTCGCGGAGGATTTCGCGAAGGCCTATCCTGAAATCAAGGTGAAGGCCTACGATCTCGGCTCCGAGAAGACCATCGAGAAGGTGGTCCGCGAACAGCAAGCGAGCGTGTTCGCCGCCGACGTGGTCTATACCGGCGGCACCGAGCAGATGGTGTTCGATCTTCTGCCGAACAACCGTATCGTGAACTACGTGCCGTCCTATCTCAACGACCGGATCCCCAAGGAACACCGGGACCCGTTGCTGACCCACGTCATTGAAGCTTACGGCGTCTTCTACAATTCGGAAGCCAATCCGCAGCCACCGATCAAGAACATCTGGGAATTGACCGAGCCGCAATGGAAGGGCCGGTTCTCGATGAAGTCGCCGGCGGGTTCGCTGACGACACTTATGATGCTGGCCGCCATCGTCGAGCACTCCGATGATATGGAAAAGGCCTACGAGAAGCATGCCGGCAAGAAGCTGAAGCTCTCGCCCGATATCGAAAATGCCGGATACGAGTTCTTGCACCGTCTGATCGCCAACGACATCGTCATCTCGGACAACAGCTCGAAAATCGCGACGGCTGTCGGCCTGCGCGGTCAAGCCAAGCCGCCGATGGCGTTCTCGGTCATTCACTATCTGACCAAGAACCAGAGCGACAACTACGCGAACGCCATTCCGTGGGATCTGCAGCCGGCCGCGCTCTTCGCCTATCCGACCTATGTCGCGGTCGCCGGCCAAGCGCCCCATCCGAATGCGGCGAAGCTCTACGTGGCTTTCCTTATGGGCAGTAAGGATCTCAACGAGAAGTCCGAGTTGAAGCAGCCGTTCCGCTCAGGCGCTTCCGCCGACTTGCTGCAAGGCATGGCGGCCTTCTACCAGATCGGCACCTTCTCACCCCGCACCGACGTGCCGCCGCCGCCGAATAGCGAGATGTGGCCGAAGGCGCGCAAGCTGAGCGCATCGCCGGAATTCGTGAAGGACAACATCGCGAAGATCAGCGACTTCTGGACTGCCGAGACCAGCCGCTAATCGTCAAGAACAGGCTTCCGAACGGAAGGGTGACCCATGTCTGAAATCATCCTCAGCAACATCACGAAATCGTACGGAAGCCACTTGGCGATTCCGGGGCTCGATCTCGAAATCCCGAAGGGCAGCTTCGTGACGCTCCTCGGCCCGTCCGGTTGCGGCAAGACCACGACCTTGCGCATGATCGCCGGGCTCGAACACCCGGCCAGCGGTGAAATCCGTCTGGCCGGAAAGTCGGTCTATTCCGGCGATACGGGAAGCTTCGTGCCGCCGGAAAAGCGCGGCCTGGGTTTCATCTTCCAGAGCTACGCGCTGTGGCCGAACATGAAAGTCGACCGCAACATCACGCTCGCCTTGTCCGAGGCCAAAATCCCCACACAAACGGTCAAGACGCGTCTGGCGGAAGCGCTTTCGAAGGTGCAATTGACGGGGCTCGAAGGGCGCTATCCATCCGAACTCTCGGGCGGCCAGCAACAGCGTGTGGCGGTGGCTCGCCTCATCGCCGCGCGCAACTCCATCCTGCTCATGGACGAACCGCTCTCCAACCTCGATGCCAAGCTTCGCACCGAGATGCGCACCGAGCTGAAGCGCCTGCATCGTGAGCTCGATGCAACGACGGTCTATGTCACGCACGATCAGGTCGAGGCCCTGACCATGTCCGACATCATCGTCGTGATGCGCGACGGTCTGATCCAGCAGCAGGGCAGTCCGTACGAGATTTATCACAACCCGGCCAATCTCTTCGTTGCCGAGTTCATCGGCGATCCCAAGATCAACCTCTTCCAGGGCGAGGTGACGAAATCCGGTGCCGATTTCGCCGTTTCCATCCATGGATTGAACGTGCCCTCGCGGCGCGGATTTGAAGCTCCACAAGGACCGGTGACGGTCGGCGTCAGGCCTGAGGATATCGAGATCCATCACGAGCCGGTGGCGCATGCGCTCGCCGCCGAGGTCGATTTCGTTCAGCCCACGGGATCGCAGACCCTGATCTCCTTGATCGTGAAGGGCCAAAGGGTCACCGCGCTCATCCCGCGTTTCGAGATGAGCCTTCCGACAAAGAATGTTTGGATCACGCTTCCCGTCGATCGTCTCACCCTGTTCGATGCCTCAGGCAACCGCATCGCGCCGTCTTGCGGCGAGCAGAGCGCGTCTCACGCTGCATAGGCCCGGCGGGTACGCCGTAAAGATCTCTACTCCATTTTTGAAACATGACAATGAAACCTGTTCCCCATTTCCCGCGTCCCCCTTTGAGCCTGATCGTTGATGATCTCCCGCCGTTCGGCGTGAAACTGTTCGTCGGCGATGCCGAGGCGGCGGCGGACAAGGGATTGCTCGAGAAGAACGATATCGCGATCGTCGTAAACTGCGCGGTCAATCTCGATATCAACTACGCGTCGGAGGCGGGCGTCGCCGATCAGACGCCGAACGGCCCGTTCCGGAACTACAAGCTCGGCCTGATCGATGACGATGGGAATCCGGCGACGATGGTGCTCGCGGGATACTATCTGCTCGACGGCGCGCTTCGTCAGCGTCTCCCCAATCGACCGACATATCCTCATCGCCGCAAAGGCAATGTGCTGCTTCACTGCCGCGGCGGACGCAGCCGATCCGTGATCCTGGCGGCGCTCTATCTGCACATTCAGATGGCCGACCGTTTCCCGACCCTGGATTCCGCCATCGGGCATATTCGGAAAGCGCGGGCTCTGCATCCGGATGAGTGGTTCGAGACGCCCAAGCCCATGTTGATCGAGGCTGCCCGCTTTGCTGCCCGATGGATCAGGCGTATCGAGGACGAGAAAGAGCAATCCGCTCATCCGGCTGCGGCGAGCGCTTGAGGATAGACGAATGACACTTCGGGCAGAAATCCTGGAGGACGCAGCATCCCGCGCGCCTGACGCGGTTGGTCTGCGCTTCTCCGTCGCCTGTGCCGTGGTCCGGGAGGCCGGGGCGCTCGCGAAACGGAAGTTCAATGGCCGCCCCGGCTTGTCCATGCTGAACTTCAAAGGCCATCAGGACTATCTGTCGGCGACGGATGCCGAGGTCGAACAACTGATCAGGGCCCGGCTTTTGGAGCACTTCCCTTCGGATTCCTTTTTCGGCGAGGAAGGCGGCGGCTCCTTCAACGACAATGTCTGGGTGGTCGATCCGGTCGACGGCACCGCCAACTTCGTTCGCGGCATCGCGCAGTTCTGCATCTCCATCGCCTATGTGCAGGATGGCGAGGTCGCGATTGGCCTCATCTACGATCCGATGTCGGACGAGCTTTTCGCCGCACGGCGCGATGGCGGCGCGACACTGAATGGCGAGCCGATCCGCGTCAGCGGCATGAACGATCTGCGCTCCGCATCGGTGGAATTCGGGTGGTCGACCCGTCGGCCCTTGAGCCATTACATCAAGGGGGTCGACAATCTGATGGTCGCAGGTGCCGTGGTCCGGCGCGGCGGCTCCGGCGCTCTGGCGCTTGCCTATGTCGCCTGCGGGCGGACCGATGGCTATTGCGAACTCCACATGAATTCCTGGGATGCGTTGGCCGGCCTTCTGCTCATCCGGGAGGCGGGGGGATGGACGAACGATTTCCTGGCCAACGACGGATTGCGCGAGGGCAACTTCATCCTCGGATGCACGCCGGAGCTGCAGGATGACCTCGTGCGCCTGACAAGTGTCCACGAGGTCTGATTTCGCTTTCGTTCCAGCGGAACCGAGGCTACGTCAGAAGTCTGCATTCGCTGGAGTCGATTGGTGACACCCTTCCGTTCCGAACACGTCGTAAATCTCGCCGAAATCCTGAAATCGGCGGCCGAGGCCGAGATTCTGCCGCGCTTCCGCAATCTCACCGATGGCGCGATCCGTCAGAAGACATCCGCGCATGACTTGGTCACGGACGCGGATGTCGCGGCCGAAGTGCGGATCGAGGCCGGGATCCGGCATCTGTTTCCGAGTGCGGTCGTGGTTGGTGAAGAGGCGACCTCTCAGGACCCTTCGCTTCTCGGAAAATTCCACGAGGCCGAACTCGCGTTCCTGGTCGATCCTGTCGACGGAACGAAGAACTTCGCCTCGGGCCTGACCTTGTTCGGCAGCATGATCGCGGTGACGGTGCGGGGCGAAACCGTCGCGGGGGTCATCCACGACCCGATCTGCGGTGACACCGTCATCGCCGTAAAGGGCGAGGGCGCTTGGCGGCGGAGCAAGGAGGGGGCCGAAAGCCGGCTTCGCGTCGCCGCACCTCAATCCGTCGGCGGTATGGAGGGATGCGTTTCCTGGCATCATCTCCCTGCGCCGCTCCGCGAAAGAGTTCCGGCTCGGTTCCCGAAAATCGGCATCGTGTCGAGCTATCGATGCGCTGCGCACGAATATCGCTTGGCCGCTTCAGGCGCTTGCGACTTCCTGCTCTATGCAAAGCTGATGCCGTGGGACCACGCCGCCGGGTGTCTTTTGCATCAAGAGGCAGGCGGTTACTCGGCGCGGTTCGATGGCACCGCCTATCGTCCCACCGAATTCAGCGGCGGCCTTCTCTGCGCTGCCGATCGCGAATGCTGGCAAGCGCTGCGCGCGACACTCCTCGATTAATTTAGCGTCGCCGTCATAGCGGGATCCTTAGGGCCTCGGATGACGGCGCACGCAGATAGCCGCGCATGATCGCCGTGAAGGTCGCGATCTTCGATTGGAGGCTGTTGGGAGAGAAGGGGCCGCGAGCGGCAAACGCCTCGAACAGAACCTCGTAGCAGCGTTCTGCCACAGGGCGAAGATCGCGACGCGCCAGACTTCCGGCGTTGCGCAGGCGGTACCAGTCGATCACCATCTCCTTCAGGGATACGGCAGCGAAATCCTCGACCGTCAATCTAGCCTGGGCGGCGAGATCCGTGGCAACTGCCAATGCATCGCCAGTTTGGGACGCAGATAGGATCGCTGCCACCGCCGATCCGACCTCCGTATCGGGCATGCTCGTCAAGACCAGGAGATCGAGGCAGCTGAGAGTTTCGATCAAAGCCCTCAGGTCTTCCGGCCACTCGGCAGGCAAATGACGATGCAGGACAAGCTGCGTCAGGTGTTCCAGAAGGAATTCACGATAGGACGTGGTCTCCAGGATCTTGCCGTAGGAGACCGGCTCGCGCCGGTAGTGTTCGAACAATTCGTCAAAGCGTGGGACGTCGTCGAGATGGATCGTCTCCACCGCCATGGCGTGGCCGTCGAATGACACGACTTTGTAGGCCGCCGGATAGGCGGCGATCGATGGGACTGCGATGTTCATCACCTTGCGCTCGCCGTCCGTGTGAACACCGATCGCGTCGATGTGGAGGTGCCCGCTGAAGTGTACGGCAAGACCGCTATCGAGGGCGGCGATGGAGGCCGTTTGCGTTGGATTGCGCTTGATAAAGCTTTGCTCGCCGAACAGTGCGATCTGCTCCGCGACCGTGCCGTTGGTATAGTCGACAGCCGGATAATGGGAGAAGACGAGGAGTTTCTTTCCCTCATTCTTGGCGCGCTGCGTGACATCCCGAACCCAGTCGAGAAGCTGCGTCTTGTGCGTCGCCACCACGTTCCAGCCGGAATCCGTCGAGCCGGCAAAGCCCTCACTGTTGGTTTTGGGAAGAAAGACATTCGTATCGAGAGACAGAACCCACAACCCTGCGAAGGGTTCGACGAGATAGGACGCGTCGGGAACCATTGCCTTGCGGCTGCCATCGGCAGAGGCAATCTCGAACATCCGCTCATCGAGACTGGGATTCCTGCCGAAAGGCGTCTCCCAGTGAAGATGGTCCGGATGAGGCGCGAAACCTGCACGACCAAGCTGCTGCAGGTTCTCCGCGTAGCCGAGACCCCACATCTTGTCGGTGATCACGACGTCACATGACGTGTCGCTTCCGGCTTTCGACGGATCGCTCGTCACGACCGCGAAGGAGCCATCCTCCCTCAGGAAGCGCTTCGTGTGATGTCCGCCGAAGGGACGCGTCGTGTCGTGGTTTCCGGTGGCTGCATAGAACGAAACGCCATGCTTCTCCGAATAATGCTCCAGAATACGAACGACTCCGTCCACCGTCGCGCGCTGTCCATCGTCGGAATAGTCGCCGGCAAGGATGATATGCCGGATTCCCTGGGCGACGATATCGTCGAGCGCCGCGAGAAAAGCGAAATAGCTTTCGTTGAAGATCCGCGTGGACTCGACCGTGTCTTTCAGCGTTCTTACTGTAGCGCAACGGCCGGTGCGGGAATTTATGACGCCTTCGAAATCGTAGTCGCCATAGAGGTCATGGAAATGCACGTCGGCGAGGATAGCAAGCTTCATCGATCGAGATTCTCGAATAGCGCGACGCCGACAGGTGGTTCGCTGATGTGAGGGAGTGACGGCGTATTCGTTTGCCGGCTCTCAATAACGAACAAAATCCGTCCGAACAAGGGAATCCTCACCGGGCATCCGCGTTATGAAGCCACTATGCCCTCCATTCAGCGCACGCGCGCGGATTGAGCGAGGCCGATCGGGACTGTTGCATGACCTCGGCCGCGTACTCTTCCAATCATAACGGAACAATCACATCGCACGCTAAAGTTAATCACTTGGTTCGAGAGGTAATTAAGACGCTGCGAGAGTGTGTCTGCCGGAGCGCCAAGGAAATTGATGAGCTCGCCGCATCGGCCAATTTGGGCTTGGCGGGACGGGTGCAGTTATGTCTCCGGCCTTTGCTTGCAGTCCTTCATGACCGCGAGCCCTGATGTTTTACGCTGGAAACTGGCCCCTCTCTCGATTCCTCGGCTGCCCGCGTCACGCCGCTGATGTTCGACGACACCTCGGCTGTACCCTGCGAAGCCTGCTGAACATTGCAGGCGATCTCTGCGTGGCGGCTCCCTGTTCCTCGGCCGTCGCTGCAATCGCTGCCGAGGTCTGATGGATCGTGCGGATCACGTTCGTGATCTCCTGAGTCGCATTGGCGGTTTGCTCCGCCAGAATCTTCACCTCCTGCGCTACGACGGCGAAGCCCTTGCCCACCTCACCGGCGTGCGCGGCCTCGATGGTCGCGGATACGCCCTCTTCCGTCTTCATCAAAAATTCGCGACAGAATCGAGCCTCCGGCCGGTTCACTCAGGAAGATCGCCTCTCAAGCGCCATTGCTGGTGCGTTCCCCGGTCACCACATCGCCGACGCAACGAACCCTGACGCGGCGAGCATTGCCAGGCAGGTATGCAATTGGGATGTCTTCGGTATCGATCACCACAAGTGTCGATCGGTCGGCGCCCGCCGCTTCGGCGCGTCCGGCTGCCAGGTGCTCCGCTGTCGCAATCGCGTCCTCGCGGGTCATGTCCCGGAAGACCTGATCGATTTCGCCGGAGACCTGGGCAATGGCCGCGCCAACCGCGTTGGCGCAATCTCCGTGAGGGACGCGGATGACCTGGGACACGCCTTCCAGGTCATCCGGGATGAGGAAGGCCCCACCTCCGACAGCAAGAAGAACGACGTCGCCGGCCTCCGTCTTCATTCGGTCGATGCTCTCCTCGACCATGGACTGGATATGATCAAGAACGCGCCGGCAGGTGGGTTCATCGATATGGCTCACCTTTGCGCCGTCGCCAATCTCGAGAAGCCCGGCCGCAATGCCGATATCGCTGGCGGTGAGTTGGTCACCACCAAAGGCGACTGCGTCGGTGGTGAGACGATAACCGACGGAGAGGGGACCTACCGACAGCGGATTGAGCGAGACATGGCTGCCGCCGCCAAGGCCGACCGAAAGAAGATCGGGCATGCGAAAGAGCGTGCGGACACCCCCGACCTTCACGACAGCGTTGGCCTCGCGGGGAAATCCGTGCCTGATCTGGCCGACATCGGTCGTTGTCCCGCCGACGTCCGCGACAACGGCGTCCTTGATGCCGGAGAGATAGGCCGCGCCCCTCATCGAGTTCGTCGCCCCCGAGGCGAAGGAATAGACCGGAAGGCGCATCGCCTGCGCCGCCTCGACCACCGTTCCGTCGTTCTGGGTGATGTAGAGTGGTGCCGAGATCCCGGAACTCGCAATCGCCCTCTCGAAGGCGGTAATCGTCTCCCGTGCGAGATCGGCGAGGGCGGCATTCAGTAATGCGGCATTCTCCCGCTCAAGGAGTCCGATACGACCGAGATCTGACGAGCAGGTGATCGCCGCATCCGGGATTTCCTCTGCGACGATGACGGCGGCTTCGCGCTCGTGGCTGGGATCCAGCGGCGAGAAAATTGACGAGATCGCGACCGAGCGAATTCCTTGAGCACGCATCTCGCGCGCTGCTCCCCGGACGGCGCCGGTATCGAGAGGCATGAAGGCGCGTCCATCATATTCGTGGCCGCCTTCCACCATGGCAACCGTTCCCCGTACGACGTCCGCCAAGTCTTCCGGCCAGTCACAGAAGGGAGGCAAGGTTGCCGAGGCGGGAAGGCCGATCCGCAGGGCGCCGATCTTCGTCAGCCACCGCCGCTGCACCACAGCGTTGATGAAGTGGGTGGTGCCGATCATCACGGCATCGAGGGTTTTCCCCCCAAGCACGTCCGTTGCGGTCAGGCGGGCCAGCGCATCGAGAATGCCGCTCGTCACGTCCAAGGTCGTCGGTGCCTTCACGGCGCCGCGGACCTGTCCATCCTCAATCAGGACAGCATCCGTATTGGTGCCGCCAACGTCAATTCCAATGCGTCTCATCAGGCAAAAACCGATTTGTAGGGGAGGTTGTAACCAAAAGCGCGCGGGCCGACGTGTTCGAGCCCTTTCGGCGTGGTGAAGACAGCGGGAGGGGGCAGGGCGAGAATAGTGACTCTCTGCCCATAGCGGATCGTCTCGGTGCCGATCGCCTCGCCGGCGGTGCTGTCGAGGACACAAATGAGATCAGGCGATGTGGCCAATGCCTCGCCGTCCTGCCAGGCGACGATCCATTCGTTCTGGAAATCGAGCACGACCTGGGCACCACGGTCATTGTCCAAGCCCGAGATGGTCGCGCGCCCCCGGAGGAAGCCCTCGGTGGTGCGCCGCTCGACATCCGTCACCTTGCCGCGAAAGAGGACTTTGCCCGGCTCAACCGACAGAATGGCTTCAATCGGATCGTGGTGGCGGGCTTGCGCCTCGCGAACTGCACGGCCGATCGCGATCGCCTTCGAGGTCGTGAGAGGAATTCCCCAATCCTTCACCTCGCGACCCGTGCGCGGTGCTTTGCAGGTCGCCGCAATGGAGCCGTACTCGACGCAGATCTTCCGGCTGACGCGTTCCATCCATTTCCAGGTCGGCACCTTCTCGACGATCGCCTCAATGCCCCGGCAATCGACGATCGCGAGCGGGTCTGGCCGCAGGCCGCCCACCGCTGCCGACGTCATCTGGGCTTCCGGGTAGGCGCGACCCATCAGGTCCGCGTCGACCACCGGAATGTTGAGGTGCGCGGCCGCCATCAGTGGCTGAACGCCATTGCCGCCGCCGATCTCCAGGGCCATCACGGCTTTGAACGAAACGCCCCGATGCTCTTCCATGAGAGTAACGGCGCGCGGGATCAGGCGGCTGTCGGTCAAGCGTTCCTGCCCGACGAGGGGAGCCCCCATGTTCGAGACGACAGCAACCCAGTCGTCATCCTCCAAGGCCTCAGGGGGCATCAACCGGACGCGATGTCCCTCCGCGTAGAGACGGCGCATGTTCAAGAGCCCTAGATAGGAGCTGCCGCCACCACCGGTACCCAGAATCCAAGCGCCGACAGCCAAGGCTTCGATGTCGTCGAGGGACAGGACGGGAAAATCTTTCATGCGGGAGACCCACTAAAATCCGGCGCAGGCCGGGAAGGAGGAGAGGCGGAGCGCGCGAGTTGGTCCGATCGTCATTCCTACCCGGCTGATGCGGCCGGCGGCCTGAATGGCGAGCGGTCCGGATCGGGCTCGGGCATGGCGGAGAGGAGGAGGCGGGCGTAGTCGCTCTCCGGAGCCTCGAAGATACGCTCGGTCTCGCCCTGCTCGACGATCTCGCCGCGATAAATCAAGGCAACCCGGTCACAAACATACCGGATCACACCAAGGTCGTGGCTGATGAAAAAGTACGTCAGTCCCAGCTTGGCCTGCAGCTCGTGCAGCAGATTGAGCACCTGTGCCTGAACGGAGACATCAAGCGCTGATGTCGGTTCGTCGAGGATCAGGAACTCGGGGCGTACGGCCAGCGCGCGCGCGATGCCGATGCGCTGACGCTGTCCGCCCGAGAACTCGTGCGGGAAACGGAAAAGATGCTGCCCGCCGAGGCCGACGAGCTCGAGCAATTCCACGACGCGATCTGTCCGCTGGCGCGCATTGAGGCCCAGTGTATCCTGATGAATCTCCATCGGCTCGCTGATGATGTCGTGAACAGTCATCCGCGGATTGAGCGACGCGTAGGGGTCCTGGAAGACGATCTGGATGCGCGACCTTAGGTGACGGAGGTCGCGCGCTGACAGGCTTGCAAGGTCCGTGCCGTCGAACAGAATGCGCCCGGACGAAACCCGGTCGAGCTGCAGGATCAGTCGGGTGAGGGTCGTCTTGCCCGAACCGGATTCCCCCACGAGGCCGAAGCTCTCACCCTTGCCAACGGACAGACTGACGTCCTTTAGGGCCGTGAAATGGGTAGCGCGTGCGAGGGGGCCATGCGAGACCTTGAAGTCCTTTGTCACATTCTCAATGCGCAAAATCATGCGGCGGCGCTCGCGTGCGGTTCGGCCAGGACGCAGGCAACCTCGTGGTGTGCCGCGACGGCGACGGAGGGAGGGATGGCCGCCGTGCAGCGCGGCTGCACGGCTGCGCATCGCGGCGCGAACCGGCATCCCGGCGGCGGCGCGAGGAGGTTCGGCACAGAGCCCGGCAAGCCCTGCAATTCACCCCGTTTCATCTTCGCGGTCGGAACGGAGGCGAGGAGGCCGGTCGTGTAAGGATGGTTCGGGTTCTTGAACACCTCACGGACCGAACCGGACTCGATAATGTTGCCTGCATACATCACGGCCACATGAGTGCAGATTTGCGCCACCACGCCGAGATTGTGCGTGATGAGCAGGACGCCGAGCTGATGCTCCTGCACAAGATCGTAGAGCAGCCGGAGGATCTGCGCCTGAACCGAAACGTCGAGGGCTGTCGTGGGTTCGTCCGCGATCAAGAGATCGGGACGCCCGATCAGAGCCATGGCGATCAGGACCCTCTGGCGCATGCCACCGGAGAACTGATGCGGATAGTCGTCAATTCGTTCGCCCGCTTTCGGAATGCCGACCTTCGCGAGCATGTCGATGGCGAGATTGCGGGCGGCTTTCTTACGCTCGCTGCGTGATGCCTTTGCGCCGACGCCGAGGATGGAGGGATCGAGGCCCCCGGCGTGCAGCGCAACGTCGACGATTTGCTCCCCGACACGGAAGGCCGGATTGAGATTGGTCGTTGGGTCCTGAAAGATCATCCCGATCCGGCGACCGCGAAGCGACTGCATCTCGGGCTCGGACGCAGTCAGCAGGTTGCGCCCCTCGAGGCTGATCGAGCCTGTTATATAACGGCCCGGCGGAGTCGAGACGAGGCGCGAAATCGAGAGGCCCGTGAGGGACTTTCCGCAGCCCGTCTCTCCCACGATGCCCCAGATCTCGCCGCGTTCGACAGTTAGGTGAATCCCGTTCAGCACATGCGCTTCGCCTTCGAAGCTGCGCATGCCGAGATGGAGGTCGCGGATTTCTAGAAGTGCCATGAAACCTCCCTCAGCGCCGTGCTTTTGGATCGAACACGTCCCGCAGTCCGTCCCCGAGCAGATTGAAGCCGAACACAGCCAGGAATATCGCCGAACCTGGGAAAACCGCCGTCCACCAATAGTCGGGCATGTAGGTTCGGGCGATTGAGAGAAGTGATCCCCATTCGGGAGTTGGCGGCTTCACGCCGATCCCGATGAAGCCCAAGGAAGCAACCGTGAGGATCGCGAAGCCCATATCTAGTGACATTTTGATGATCACTGGCGTCAGGATGTTCGGCAGAATATGCCGGCGCAAGATGCGACCCGTACCGGCTCCCAGCGCCCGCGCCGCTTGGACGAACATCTCCTCTTTCTTGGCAATCACTTCGCCGCGCACGAGCCGTGCATAGCCTGGCCACCAGGAGATCGAGATTGCGATGACCATATTGAGGATGCCTGGTCCCAGCGCTGCGGCAACGGCCATTGCCAGGATCAGGGACGGAACCGTCAACTTGAGATCGGCAAGACGCATGAGAACCTCGTCGGTCCAGCCGCCGAAGTACCCTGCGACGGCGCCGACGAGCGTTCCCACCAAGGCTCCGACCGCCACAACCGCAAGTCCCGCCAGAAGTGAGATCTGAGACCCGGCGACGACGAGCGAGAAAACGTCCTGACCAAGCTCATTGGTGCCGAACCAGTGTAGAGCCGATGGTGGTTGGAAGCGGGTCGCGGTCGAGACGCTACCGGCCACGTGCTCGGGATAGGGCACGATAGAGGGGCCGATGACGGCGATAATGAACAGTACCAGCACGATCAGGAGGCCGGCGATGGACAGCCAGCTATTGCGGAATCTGTAGAAGCCTCGCCGTGCATTCTCCCAACGAGACGAGGTGGCGCTTGCCGGAACTTTCTCGGCTAAAGTCGTCATTCGTAACGGACCTTCGGGTTGAGGATGCCATAAAGGAGGTCGACGATCAGGTTAGAGATGATGAAGATCCCCCCGATGACGATCGTGACCCCGATCACCGGCATGAAATCCTGCGTAACGATCGCCTTCGTGGCGTAGAGGCCCAAGCCGGGCCAGTCGAAGACTGTTTCCACCAGCACTGTGCCACCGAGCAGCCAGCCGACATACAACCCAATCACCGTCAGCGTCGCCGACATGGCATTTCTCAGGACATACTTGAACAGAATGAGGCGGCTCGAAAGCCCGAGGGCGCGCTCCGTCAGCACATAATCCTGCTGCAGGATCTCGATGGTCGATGCGCGCATCATGCGGGTGATGGTCGCGAGCGGCGACAAACACATCGCAAAAGCCGGCAGCGCAAGATACTGAAGCGTGATGCCAAAGGCCCTCAGATCTCCCGAAATGAGCGAGTCGATTGTCAGGAAGCCCGTAACGAAGGCTGGGGGATCCTCAGTCAGCGGAAAGCGGCCTCCCAGGGGCAGCCAGCCAAGCCACATCGCGAATCCGATCTGGAGCAGCAAACCGAGAAAGAACCGCGGCATGGAGATGGCGCCTAGCGATACGACGCGGGACATGTAGTCCGGCCACCGGTTGCGGTAGACCGCCGCCGTGAGGCCCGCCGGAATGCCGATCAGGATCGCGAGGAACATGGCGGTGAAGACCAGCTCCAAGGTCGCCGGCAGATAGACTTTCAGATCCTCCGCCACGGCACGACGAGTGAAGATGGATTGACCCCAATCCCCCGTCACGAGACCTGTCACATAATTCCAGTACTGGACCGGAAGAGGTTTATCGAGACCGAATTCCCTCGCTAGGTCAGCGATCTCGGCGGGCGAAGCGTTCGGACCAGCCGCAAGCTGGATCGGATCGCCCGGCAGGAGACGCGCGATTGCGAATACAAGCAGGGACAATCCGATGAGAACCGGAATGATCAGAACGATGCGCCTCAGGATGTAGGTCAGCATTCCCGCCGTCTCTTTCCATCACAAGCGAGGTGAGTGCAGCGCCGGATGGCGCTGCACTCGTACAATCAACGAAGCGAGAGAGGGAACAACTCGATGGCGTTAGACGCTACCGGCGTAAAGCGGAAGTTTTGCACGTCGGAGCGAAGCGCAAGCTTGCGCTTCTCGATGACGCCGAAGATGTCTGGCGTGTCGTCAACCACGATCCGCTGGAATTCGCCGTAGAGCGCCTTACGCTTCTCCTCGTCGGTCTCGGCCCGGGCGCGCATGATCAGATCGTCCACTTTCGGATTCGCGTAGACGGGATTCTGCCAGTTGCCGTTCCGCGAGGAATGATAGGCCGCGAAGGCAATATTGTCCGGATCGCCGTAGTTCGCCGTCTGATAGACGCAGAAGAAATCGGGCATCGCCTCGGGAGAGCGCGTGAGGGCCACCATGTCTGGCCAGATCATCGGCTTCACATCGAGTTCGATGTTCAACTGTTTCAGGTTGTCGAGAAGCACGAGCGACCAGCGGCGCTGCTGCTCCAGACCGGACACGTGCGCGATCGAAAGCTTGATGCCGCCGTTGGGATATTTTGACTTCGCGAGATACTCCTTCGCCTTCGCCAAATCAGTGCGGTAGACCTGTAACGAAGGGTCGTGGCCGAAGATCCCGTCAGGGAGGGGGCCGGTCATGAGCTTGGCGTACCCGCCCGAGTCGAGCAAGGACTGGTAATTGAAGGCGTAGGCGATTGCCTTACGCAGATTCACGTCGGCGAGAGGCCCGTGCTTCGTGTTCAACTTGATACTGAAGGTACGGTATTCGGGCTCGATGACCGACACAACATTCGGACGGTCCTTGATCGCATCCATATCCTCGCTCGTCAGGTCGACGGCGATATGGGCCTCTCCACGCTGCAGCATGAGGCGCTGCGTCGCCGTCTCTCGTGTGATCTTCCAAATAGCACCGGTGAGATTGCCGCCGCCTTGCTTCCAGGCATTGGCGACACGCTCGAGTTCGTAGAGATTGCCGGGCTCTGCGCGGCGGACGCGGAAGGCGCCCGAGCCGGCCAGGTTGGAGCGCAGATAGGTCTGGCCGTTATCTGACCCTTTGTTGGCTTCCACGTCCTTCGGGTTCACGACCCAGACCCATGGGAGAACCTGAAGGAACGCCACGAACGGCTTAACCAGCTTAATCCGCACGGTCTGAGCGTCGACTGGTTGGACGCTCTTCTCGTCGACGATGCCCTGGATCATCCAGGCATTGCCCTGGTTGAGGCGAAGGAGCCGGTTGAACGAATATTGCACCGCCTCGGCGGTCACGGACGAGCCGTCGTGAAACTTTGCTGCAGGGTCGAGCTTAAACACATATTCGGTGCCGTCGGGCGATACAGTCCACGAGGTTGCGAGATGCGGAACCGGATTTGGCGGGTTGCCTTCGACGCGAACAAGCGAGTCGTAGGTGTTGCGGAGAAGCATGCTGGCCGAATAGCCCGTCGCGATGTGCGGGTCGAAATTAGGGATGTCCTGGCTGCTCGCGATGATAAGAATCTTCCGCGACTGCGCGTCGACTGGGCCGCCCAGCACCATGGATGCGAGTGATGCGGTTCCGGCCGCGATGGCACTTCGTCTCGTGAGATTGATCATGGGATGTCCTCTGGTTTCTCTGTTTTTTCCCTACCGCGACGTGGGCTCGATCCTAGGCGATCAGGTCCGCATCTTCCGGCGTCTTCTGCGCGACCGATGGCCGCGAGATTTCAGTATCGAATCCGTAGTCTCTGGCTGCTCCTTCTGGCGTCACGAGACCGAGCCGCAGATCCAGTTCGACCGCAGGCCGAGAACGCTCGCGCGGATCGCCGTATCCTGCGCCGCCGGCGAGGATGATTTCGACGACTTCATCAGTGCGGGTTATCTGAACGAGATCGCCGGTCCCGCAGTCGTGAACGACGCGACCCACCGGATCAACGACACGGCCGCGTGCTTCACTGCCGGCCTGCCCACCGAAGAGGCCGGGAGAAGGATTGCCGACCCCTTCGGGATAGACGGAGAAGAGTGTCGGAAGCCCGTCGTCATCGAGCTTACGTACGCGCACGCGCTGTCCGAGGCCGCCGCGGTGACGCCCGGCCCCTCCTGAATCGGGGATGTAGGCCTTCTCGATGACTAGAACCGGAACGCGCGCTTCGAACAGCTCGATCGAGGTGTTCGCGGCCGATGTCGGCCACAGCAGGCCCGACTTGCCGTCGCCATGCGCCGAAGCGCCCTGTCCGCCGCCCGTGAACAGAAGATCGGAATAGGTCTTCCCGGCCCGGTCCTGTCCATAGACGTTCGCGGCGATCGGCAGTCCCGTAAAGGCCTGGACCTTGTCCGGCGCAGCCTGGGCGAGGGCGCGGAAGATGTTCGGTGCCAGATACCAGCCGGTGCGCGTCCGCAGATTCACGGCAGCGGGGCGGCGGCAGTTCAGGATTGAGCCCTCAGGCGCTTTGACGGTGAAAGCGCGGTAGCATCCCGCATTGCCGCGGACATTGGGGGTCAGCATGCATTTGAGCGGATAGGTGGCGTGCGCCGCCGTGTAGTTCAGGGTCGAGTTCAAGCCGCCCTGCGCCAGTTGCGGTGGAGCGCCCTCGAAATCGAGCTCGATCTCGCTTCCGGAGACGGTCAGCTTGAGGGGGTAGCGCATCGGCTCGCCGAGTGGGTTGTTCCACACTTCGGCCGTGTAGACACCGTCGGGAATGGCGGAGATCGCGTCGCGCATGGCCTTCTCGGAGCGGCTCTGGACGACGGTGGCGAGCGCCCGCACGTCATGCATGCCGTAATCCGCCATGAAGGCCAGAAGCCGCTCTGCTCCAATGGCGTTCGCCGCCACGAAGGAATGCAGGTCGCCAAGCACCTGCTCGGCGTTGCGCACATTCTCCGCAAAGAGCCGGAACAACGTCTCGTTCGGCCGGCCCTCTTCGAACAGCTTCATCGGTGGGATCTGGAATCCTTCCTCGTAGATCTCACGGGCTCGAAGCGAGTCCCGGGTGCCGCCAATATCGGACACATGTCCAACGGTACCCATGAGCCCGACGACCTTGCCGTCCCGGAAGACCGGCGTCACGACCGCGATGTCGAACAGGTGCCCGGCGCAAAGCCATGGATCGTTCGTGATGAGCACGTCGCCGGGCTTGAGAGTCTCGGCCGGATAGCGGGCGAGCAGCGCTTTCACTGCCAGCGGCAAAGTGAGGTTGAAGACCGGCATCGCGCGCGGCGAGTGAGCGAGAGTCTCGCCATCCGGGTCGAGAAGCTCGCAGGCGAAGTCCTGTGATTCCGAGATCACCAGCGAGAAGGCGGTCCGACATACGGTCAGCCACATTTCCTCGACGACGTTGACGAGCCGGCTCCACATAATCTCCAGCGAGATCGGATCCGCCTCGATCCGGGCGACCGCCTCCTGGAGTGGCAGTTCGGCCGGGATCATGGCGCTGCTGGCGCTGACCTGACCGACAGCGATGCGGAGATTCAGGCTGTCGTCGACGGTCAGAGAGTCGGGGGGCGCGATCACCGTGGTCGCCTCGCGCTCCTCGATGATCGCCGGGCCCTGGATCGAATCCCCGCGTGACAGAGCGTAGCGGTCATAAACCGGCGTCTCGACATAACCGCCCTCGAACCAGGCGCGGCGGTGCCCCTTGATCAGCGTGTCGCGGTCACCACCTCCGGTGGCGCCTCTCAGAGAGAGCTTTGGCGCGGGAGCCACGCAGCGAACGCGGAAGTTGATAGCTTCGATGCGGGCACCCTCGTAGACCGAGGTGTAGCGGGCGGCATAGGCCTTGGCGAATGCCTTCTGGATCGCGTCGAGGCGGCCGCCGTCGATCTGTCCCGCCGGCAGCTCGACCGCGATGTCGTGCATCTGTCCCACGAGCCGCATATCGGCGATGCGCTCCACCGTGATGGCGGCCGGCGCCACGCCGGCTTCAGTCAGACGCTCGCGACCCTCGGCCTCGAGTTCCGCCAGGACGGCGTTCGTGGCTGTCGCATCGAAGCCTTGCGAGAACTCGACCGGATGGGATCGCACAAGCTCGAACGAGAGCGGAGCCGCCAGGAACCCGAGCGCGGAGGCGGCGCCGGAAGCCGGCGGAATGATGACTTCGCGCACACCGAGCGCGCGTGCCACATCGGTCGCATGCGCCGGGCCTGCGCCGCCGAAGCCCACCATCGCATAGTTGCGGGGATCCTTGCCCTTCTCGACCAGGTGGACGCGTGCCGCCGCCGCCATGCTTTCCACAACGACCTTGTGGATGCCCCAGGCAGCTTCCGCGACGGAGAGGCCGAGAGGCTTGGCCACTGTCGCGATGGCGCGCTCGGACGCCCCGACGTCGAGGGACATGCGGCCCCCGAGGAAAAAGCCTGGATCGTAGTACCCGAGGATGAGGTTCGCGTCGGTGACGGTCGGCTTGGTGCCTCCCATCGCGTAGCAGGCCGGACCCGGATCCGAGCCGGCCGAGTGCGGGCCGACCTTGAGAAGGCCGACCTCGTCGATGGCCGCGATCGAACCGCCGCCGGCGCCAATCTCGATCATGTCGATGACCGGCGCCTTGATCGGCAGGCCGGAGCCCTTGGTAAAGCGGTGAACCCGACCGGCCTCGAGCATTGGGGCGATCTCGGTTCGGCCGCCCTCGATCATGCAGGCCTTGGCTGTCGTGCCGCCCATGTCGAAGGAAATTACGTCCTCCTTGCCGGCAAGCGAGCCGAACAGGGCGGTGGCCAGGCCGCCGCCTGCCGGACCCGACTCGAGCAAGCGGATCGGGAAGGCCCGCGCCGTTTCCGGTGATACGAGACCCCCGGCCGAATGCATCAGTCGCAAGGCGCCCCGGAAGCCCCGGTTCGACAACTCGCGCTCGAGCCGCTTCAGATAACGGTCCATGAGGGGCTGGACATAGGCGTTAGCGCAGGTCGTGACGCAGCGCTGGTATTCCCAAAGTTCGGCAACGACCTCGGAAGACAGAGACACGGAGAGCTCGGGGAATTCGGACCGGGCGATTTCGCCGACGATGCGTTCATGTTCCGGGTTGCGATAGGCATTGAGGAGGCAGACGGCGACAGCCTCGACGCCGGTCTCCAGCAGGGCCTGGAGAGAGCGGCGCACACTGTCCCGGTCGAGGGCGGTTACGATCCGACCGTCGCGGTCAATGCGCTCCGGAATCTCGAGTCGCAGCTCACGAGAGACGAAGGGCTGCGGGTAACCGAGGAAGAGATCGTAGATGTCGTAGCGCTGCTCCGTGCCCATCTCGAGAATGTCGCGGAAGCCTTGCGTCGTCAGGAGGCCAAGCTTCGCTCCTTTGCGCTCAATGACGGCATTGGTCACGAGAGTCGTGCCATGCACGATCTCATGAATCTCGGCGAGGCCGATCCCGGCCATGTCGACGAGTTCCGCGAGCCCTGCAAGCGCGGCGATGGAGGGATCGTGCGGCGTGGTCAGCTGTTTGTGGAGACGGACCGACTCTTCGGCGCCGTCGTACAGGATGAAGTCGGTGAAGGTGCCTCCAATGTCGAAGCCGATTCGCCAGCGGGTTCCGGGTTGCATCATCGCCGTATCTTTCAATTGGTTTTGGTGTTGTGGTTGCGACCATCGCCGAGGATCGCCGAGATACGCTTGGCTCCAGCCAGGAGACCTTGAAGGATCGCGTTGCGCTCGCCCGGGGTGATCGTTGCTGCAGGGAAGGTGACGCAGAGGCTGACCGCCTCGCGGGTCTCTGGATCGCCAACCGCCACCGCGATCGCGGCAACGCCGCGGTTGGCTTCATCATTCGATTCGGCGAACCCCTCTCGCCGGACCTGCGACAGTCGCACCAGAAGCTCCTCGACGGTCTGAGGTGCATTCGGAGATGGCGGCGTGGGGAGGGTTGGATAGAGGCGCCGCACCTCCTCGTCACTGAGCCGGGCGAGGAGCGTGCGCCCGGTCGCGCTCGCGAAGGCAGCGAGGCGCCGCCCGATCGGCGTCGCAACGCGTAGGACGTGTGAACCTGCGTGGTACGTCAGTCCGACGACATCGAGTCCGTCGCGGACGCTGACATACCCCGAATGCCCGACCTGGGCTGAGACAGCCTTCACGACCTCGTCGGCCCGTTCAACCAAGGTGGACGCATGCCGATAGATGTGCCCCGCTTCGAACAGCATGACGCCGGGACGATAGCGCTTCGTCTCTCCGACGCTTTCGATGAAACCGGTGTCGCGCATGGCGCGCAGCAGACGTGAAACGGTGCTCTTCGGGGCCGGGAGAAGGGCCGCCACATCCGTAACCGTCAGTTCGGTGCGTTCTTCGGAAAAACACCGAAGTACCGCTGCTACGCTTGCTAATGTTGTCACATTATTGGTCCAAAAGTTCCATAATTTGCAACTCGTGTTCCATTAGGTGGCAATATGACTAGTCTTCCCCTGGGGAATATGCAAGCCTCGAAGGTGTGCAATCGGGGCCACGAAGTGAGGATTCATGAGCAGCATGACCGCGGGGGAAAGCAGAATCGTCGAATGGCTCTCGGAGCAGGAAGAGGCGATGGTTTCGCTTCTCGGCGAGCTCGTGAACACGGACTCGGGAACCTACGACAAGGCGGGCGTGGACGCAGCCGGGGAGCCGCTCCGGCGGTTTTTCGAAGCCGCGGGACTCCAGGTCGAGATCCTGCCTCATCCCACTTTCGGCGACGCCATCCGGGCGATGCTGCCGCACGAAACGGCCAATGACCAGCGACCGATCGTGCTGATGGGGCACCGCGACACGGTCTTTCCGATGGGCGAGGCAGGCCGGCGGCCGTTCAGGGTCGAAAACGGGCGCGCCTACGGTCCCGGTGTGGCGGACATGAAGTCGGGTCTCGTGATGAACGCCTTCGTCATCGCCGCACTCGCGCGCTTTGGTGGCCACTCGGCGCCTGTGGTGGCGCTCGTGACCAGCGACGAAGAAATCGCCTCGCCATCCTCCCGACCGGTTATCGAAGAGCAAGCCCGTAGGTCCCGGGCCGTCTTCAATGCCGAACCAAGCCGCGCGCCGAATGTCATTGTGCGGGGCCGCAAGGGCGGCGTGTTCATGAGCTTCGAGGTGTTCGGAAAGGCTGCCCATTCCGGCGCGCATTACGAGCGTGGCGTCTCGGCCATCGAGGAGTTGTCGCGGAAAGTGCCCGCCCTTCACCGGCTGACCGATCTCGACCGCGGGATTACCGTGAATGTCGGGCTGATCAGTGGCGGCCAGACCGTCAACACTATCGCGCCATACGCCCGCGGTGAGATCGATCTTCGCTACGTGCGTAGCGAAGATCGCGCAGCGATGATCGAAGCTATCCGCGCCATTGTCGCGACTTGCTCGCTGCCGGGCACGACGGCTCAGCTAACGATCAAGGGCGAGTTTTTGCCGTTGGAGGAGACGGCCGAAAGCCAAGCGCTGTTTGAGACCTATCGAAAGGCGGCGCGGGACCTTGGATTTGACGTCGAAGCCGAGTTCACGGGCGGCTGTGCCGACTCGGGTTATACTGCGGCGCAAGGTTGCCCCACTCTTTGCAGCATCGGGCCCGTCGGCGATGGTGGGCACACGCCGGACGAATATGTCCTTGTTGACAGCATGGTCCCATGCGCTCAGGCCTTGGCTCTTTCAGTCATGCGCCTGCGCGCCTGACCGCCTGTAATAGGGTGCTTCCAAGCAGCTGTGTTCTCTTATTCCGGGGATTTGGGTCGAGCCCTTTGATCGGCCTGTTCCATCAGTCCTGGTGATGTTCTCTCCGCTGTCGGCGAACGCGGCCGCAGATGGGGTCGGAAACCTCAGCCTCGCCACGCGCCACTGCTATAGTGGCTTTCCTGCCGCCAACCTTCTTGGCCAGCCGGATGCCCCAGGCCTTGCGGACCAGCGCGAGACCCGGTTCAGTAGATCCCGGCCGCTTCGAACAGATACGTGGGCAGCAATCGCCGCACTGGGTGATTCGACCGCTCCGGTCTATTCTGCCCGACTGATATCGCCTTGGGGTCAGACCAAGGTAAGTCCCCACGCTGGAGGGATGCTGTGGGAAACCGTTCCGGTGCATCGATGATGCTAACGAAAGCTAACGCGACCAAGACACCGACACTGGGAGCCGTCATCGAGCGGCGTACCGCATGATCTTGGCGCGCCAGCACCATGAGACGACGCGTGAGAACGATCTGCCGGCTGATCTCCTGGTTTGAGGTCAGTCTCTCGATTTCGCCGTGCAGTTCGGCGTGTTTCTCTTTCAAGTCTTCCTCAATCCGTGTCGCCCCCCTCCATCAAATGGAGCCGGAAGCTAAGGGACAGATCGCGCCAGATCTGGTGATTTTTGCTCCTAATGCCGGTTGAGAAGTAACCTACAACCCCACAGCCGGACTCAAGGAGACCATCACGCGACTTTGCGTGCGCGTTTGCGCGGTAGCGGCTCCGTTGACGACTCGAGATTCTGCTGCCGCTGCCGAAACTCCGCCAGTTCCTGCTGGAGGTTATCATACAGAGGGCCATAAGCCGGCCCGTGCTGCTTCACGATCTCGGCGAGCACGTTGACAGCACGCACTAGGCGCTCCTCGCTGATCGATCTGTGCTCGTATCCTCGACACACTGTCATCGCGCTTTCTCCCTATCGAGCAAGTGCGGAGATTGGCGCGAAGATCTTGCCGATCGGTTAAGGACCAGTCGCGACGATAGGCGAGGTGGGACGTTTCTGGCTCCACTGGTCGAGATCACGTAGCTTCGTCAAATCAACTAGTTGTGGGCACCGCCGGGCGCGGTTAACCGTCCCGGCAAGATGTCGGAATCCAGCCTTTTACAGCTTTAACCGCGCGGGTATCTGTGGCCTCCCCCAGCCAGAGGGCTGGCCGGATCACCGTCATCGCATGAGACCCCGTCGCATGAGCACCAGCCGTCACTTTCTCCTCGCGCAGTCACTGGCGCGCCTGATCCAGAAGGAGAGGGGAGGAGAGCGCATCTGTGAAGGCTATTTCTCGAGCCATTCGGGCCGCACAGCCTACGTGGAGCTCGACGGACGTGGAGGCAGGCTCATCTTGATCACCGATGGAACCGACGGCCCGATTGAGGACAGGGCCGAGGTGCCCTTGGCGCATGCTGCGGCTCTGCTCGATGTCACCGCCGCAGCGGTGGAGTATTTCCGCATCGAGATCGTGAGCGGCGCTTGTCAGATTCAGATCAAGCGGATGTTCAACCCTGGACCTCTCGACCTGATCGCCGTCGCGTTCGAGGATGTAGAAGAGGCTCACGCGTTCGAGCCGCCGCTGTGGTTCGGGCCGGAAGTGACCTCCGTGCCGAACTACTGGACTCAGACCGTCGCTCTGACTGGCGTGCCCAATCCCGTCGAGGTGCCGCTCTCGGATGCGGCGCTCATGAGCCTGCTCGATGCGCTCGAGAACCGAGCGCCTGCGGCCAAATCACCGGGGCGCTTCAGCGGGATAACGAAAGTGGCATCGCGGCCACCAGCACATCCCCCTGGGACTGAGCCGGCGCTGTTTGCTCCGGTTAGACACGAGACGACGATCAAGGATGTCGAGGAGAGTCTGATCCGTGAATTGGCTCGGTCGCTGCATCCTCAACGTCCCTGAGGTGGTTCCTCGCTAGGAATCTGGGTCCGCTTCACCCGTTGATGTTCCATAATGTTTCCGTCAAAACATTAAGAATATTTCTTTATTTACAAAGTAATAAGCGCAGTCAAATTCCATAATGTTTGTTATGCGAAATGTTATTGTCGGCGCAAAGTTAAAATGTCCCACGGTGGCAAACTAGGAATGTCACACTCCCCTGGACGGACGTGCGTTGGGGG
>NZ_JADQDO010000010.1 GCF_015694465.1 Microvirga alba | reverse complement strand
CGCATCACGTAGAGGATCGGCGCGAAGGTCTCGCGCAGGACGGGGCCGGTCTGCTCCGGCATTTCGACCATGGCGGGTTTCGCGTAGTAGCCCTGGGCGCAAGCGCCGTCCGTGTAGCGGCCGCCGCCGTGAACAATGCCGCCCGCCGCACGGGCTTCGTCGAGCGCGCGCTCCATGCCGTCGAACGCCGCCTTGTCGATCAGCGGGCCGACGAGCGTTCCGTCCGCGCGGGGATCGCCGATCTTCACGCTGCCATAGACCTTCTTCAGGCGCGGCACGAGCGTGTCATAGACGCTGTCGTGCACGAAGAGACGGCGCAGCGTGGTGCAGCGTTGACCGGCCGTGCCCATGGCCGCAAACGCGATGCCGCGAAGCGCCAGGTCGAGATCCGCCGAGGGGGTCACGATGGCGGCGTTGTTGCCGCCGAGTTCGAGGATCGCGCGGGCGAAACGCGCCGCGAGCTTGGGGCCGACCTGACGTCCCATGGCGGTCGAGCCGGTGGCGGAGAGAACCGGCACGCGGTGATCCTCGACCAGGATCTCGCCGACCTCGCGGCCGCCGAGGATGAGTTCGAGCAGGCCGTCGGGCACGCCGCCGAAGCGCTTGGCCGCGCGCATGGCGATGGCGTGCGTGCCGAGCGCGGTCAGAAGGGTCTTCTCGGAGGGCTTCCACACCACGGAATCGCCGCAGACGAGGGCGAGCGCGGCGTTCCACGACCACACCGCCACGGGGAAGTTGAAGGCGGAGATGACGCCGCAGACGCCGACCGGATGCCAGGTTTCCATCATGCGATGGTCGGCGCGCTCGGTGGCGATGGTCAGGCCGTAGAGCTGGCGCGACAGGCCGACCGCGAAGTCGCAGATGTCGATCATTTCCTGGACCTCGCCGAGGCCCTCGGAGGTGACCTTGCCGGCCTCCAGCGTCACGAGACGGCCGAGATCGTCCTTGGCGGCGCGCAGCTCCTCGCCGAGAAGACGCACGAACTCGCCACGCTTCGGCGCCGGCAGCTTGCGCCAGGCCTTGAACGCCTCATGCGCACGGGTGATGGCGGCCTTGGCCTCTTCGGGCGAGTGCTCGCGGACATGGACGATGACCTCGCCGGTGATCGGCGACGTGGCCGGACGGCCGCCCGGAGCAAACGCGCTGTCCGGAACGCCAAGGCGCTTGAGGAGGGCGCGCGCCTCGTCGGCAACGGAGGCGGCGGCGGTCTGCACGGCGTGTTGGGCTGACATGATGTTTCTCCCGTAGGGAATGCGTTCGGGCCTCTCATCCGGCCCGCCGCCTTCGCGTGAAGCGCGGCGACAGCGGCCTCTTTCGGCCCGTCTTGTAAAGCATGATCGTCAAAAGCGAGAACCGCTTTTGCGAATAGGATCATGCCGATTCGGAATATTCGATGAAACCGGCTCCGCCACGTGAGCGGAGCCGGTCCTTGGATCTCAAGCGGCGGTTTCGAGCTTGATCTTGTCGCTGTCCAGGCGCTCGCCCGCATAGACGCGGCCGAAGCGGTTGGCGAGGAAGGTATCGAGATCGATCTCTTCCTGACGGCGGAAGCCCTTTTGCTCAAGTTTGCCCTGAACGAGAAGGTCGAGCATGGCGCAGATGCCGGCGGCGGTGGTGACCTGGATCGCCGTGCGCAGCTTGCCCGCGACCTTCTGGCCGTAGATGCTGCGAGCATAGGTTTCCTGGACGTGACGGCCGCCGCGCTCGCCGGTCACGGTCACGAAGACGATGACCATGTCCTGCATGGTGGCGGGCACGGCCTGCTCGAGAATGTCCTTCAGGACTTCGCGGCGGTTGCGTAGCTGCAGGTCGTTGAGCAGAACCCGCATCAGGCTGCAATGGCCGGGATAGCGGATGGTCTTGTAGTTGAGGCTACGGACCTTGCCTTCCAGGGTTTCGCAAAGCGTGCCGAGACCGCCCGAGGTGTTGAAGGCTTCATAGCGCGTGCCGTCGAGGGAGAACTCTTCGAGCTCCTCCATGGCCGGAACTTCGCGCAAGCGGCCGTCGACGACTGCCTCGCAGCGCTCGATATATTCGTTGATGACGCCGTCCGTGCTCCAGGTGAGGTTATAGGACAGGGCGTTCGACGGATATTGCGGCAGCGCGCCGACGCGCAGGCGCACGGTGTCGAGCTTGTCGAAACGGCTGGCGATGTCGTGGGCGACGATGGAGATGAAGCCGGGCGCGAGGCCGCATTGCGGGATGAAGGCGGTCGAGGCACCCTCGGCGAGTTCCTTCACCATGCGGGTGGTGGCCACGTCTTCAGTGAGGTCGAAATAGTTCACGCCGGCAAGACGCGCGGCCTTCGCCACGTGTGCGGTCAGGTGGTACGGCGCGGCGCTCAACACGGCATAGTGGCCCTTGAGGGCGGTCTGGAGCGCGACGGCGTCGTTGAAATCGAGCTGAATCGTCTTGATGCCGTCCTTGGCGACGGTGGCGAGGGCCGCGGCGGAGGCGTCCGCAACCGTGACGGCATAGTCGCCGGTCTCATGGAGCATGTCGGCGATGGTGGAGCCGATTTTGCCGGCGCCGATGACGAGAATTGAATGCATGAAAAGCCTCCCTGGATGATGGTGTAAAAAAGTCATAAAGGCCTGCAGAACGCCATAGACAGGTTGACGGAAAGCCGAGTACTTTTCGGCAAATTGCCGTTACAATTGGTCATAGTGATGCTTGACGATACGGATCGTGCCTTGATTGCCCTGTTGCGGGAGAACGCCCGCATCGGCCATGCGGAGGCGGCGCGTCGGCTGAAGTTGTCGCGGACGACGGTCCAGGCTCGGGTCGAGAGCCTGGAGCGGCGGGGCGTCATCGTCGGCTATACGGCCCGGCTCGCCGAGGAGATCAGCCGCCGCATGGTGCGCGCGCACGTCACCATCGTCGCCGCGCCGAAGGCGTCGGCCGGGGTGGCTGCGGCGTTGCAACGCATGCCGGAATTGCGCGCGCTCCACTCGGTTGCCGGTGTATTCGATCTCCTGGCGGTGGTAGAGGCTGAGGACGTTCCCTCCCTCGATGCCGCCATCGATCGTATCGGTGCGCTCGAAGGAGTCGAACGCACCCAGTCCTCCATCATCCTCTCAACGAAATTCGAACGATGACCTCCACAGCCTCCGCAAGCGCCGACGTCGTGATCGTCGGCGGGGCCGTCATGGGCTCCTCCACCGCCTACCACCTGCTGGCCGATTCCGGCTTCAAGGGACGCGTCATCGTCATCGAGAAGGACCCGACCTACCAGCTCTCGGCCTCGGCTCTGTCTGCGGCCTCGATCCGCCAGCAATATTCGAGCGCGGTCAATATCCGCATCTCGCTCCACGGCATCCAGTTCCTGCGCAACATCGGCGAGCATCTGGCTGTCGATGGCGACAAGCCCGCGATTGACCTCAAAGAGGGCGGCTATCTCTACTGCGCCACGGAGGCCGGTGCGGCGGTTCTCGTCGAGAACCAGGCACTGCAGGAAGCCGAGGGCGCGGACATCCTGCTCATGGACCCGGCGGCCCTGAAAGCGCGCTTCCCCTGGCTCAATGTGGAGGACCTGCAATGCGGCACCTGGGGCCGCACGGGCGAGGGCTGGTTCGATGGCTGGGGCTTGCTGCAGGCCTTCCGCAAGAAGGCCCGTTCGCTCGGCGCCGAATATGTGAAGGGCGAGGTGGCCGAGGTCGAGAAGGAAGGGGCTCAGATCGTCGCCGTGCGCTTGAAGGACGGCACCCGCATCGCCTGTGGCGCGCTCATCAATTGCGCCGGATCCGGGGGGCGGGCGCTGGCCGCCATGGCCGGGCTCCACATTCCGGTTCAGGCCAAGCGCCGATACGTCTTTACTTTTACGTGTCGGGACAAGGTCGAGAATTGCCCGCTTCTGATCGATGTCTCGGGGGCCTATGTCCGCCCGGAGGGCGAGGGCTTCATCTGTGGCGCGTCGCCCGAAGCGGATGTCGATCCCGATTGGCATGACGACAATCCCGCCTCTCAGGACATCGATTTCTCCTTCTTCGAGGAATTCATCTGGCCATCGCTTGCCCACCGCGTGCCCGCCTTCGAGGCCATCAAGCCCGGTCGCGCCTGGGCGGGCCCCTACGACATGTGCCTGCTCGACCACAATGCGATCATCGGACAGGCGGGCGAGGCGCGGAATTTTTACCTCTGCAACGGCTTCTCGGGCCATGGCCTGCAGCAGGCCCCCGCCGTCGGGCGCGGCCTGTCGGAGCTGATCGTGCACGGGGGCTACCGGACGCTCGATTTGTCCGAGCTGGGATACGAGCGGGTGGTGGCGAACCGTCCGCTCCTGGAGCGCAACGTCATTTAACGGACGCGGAAGTCGCCCTCGTTC
This sequence comes from Microvirga alba, assembly GCF_015694465.1. Taxonomy (GTDB): domain Bacteria; phylum Pseudomonadota; class Alphaproteobacteria; order Rhizobiales; family Beijerinckiaceae; genus Microvirga; species Microvirga alba. The sequence continues at coordinate 169,525 of NZ_JADQDO010000010.1, read as the reverse complement.
GTTTCGACCTCCTCGGCGGAATCCACCAGGGATTCCATCCCGGGGAGGGCGACCGTATTCGAAATGCCCTCGACCGCGCCCAGGGTGATTCCGGCACCGGCCGACGGCTCGGCGGGGCCTGCAGACTTCGCCCATTCGCGGCTTTCGCGGTCTAAATCCACAGGATCGAACATCGCGAGGACCCGGAGCGCTTCAGGGATCTTCGCCTGGTCGATGCGGGCGCCGACGAGGGTGAGGCCCTCTCGCAGCCCCTGCTCGAAACGATGCAGTTCCGCCTCGGGCGGCGCCATGGCGCGGAGGGCGGCGAGAGCATCATCGTCGATCGAGAGCGCGCGAAAGCCCGAAATTGATGATATTTCTCGGCTTTCCTTCGTTCCAAGGCCGATGATGCGGTCCCTGGCGATCCCCATCTCCAACAAGGCCTGTAAGCCCTGCCGGGCCTGCCCGCGATCCCTGAACAACGCCAAAACCATCCGCGCCATGATGCTTCCTCCCGTTGGGTCAGCGCACTCCAACAACGAGCCGCGGGCGCCTGTTCCATCCCCAGGTATTAAGCCTGCTCAATGAAAGGGCTTCCATTTTGAAGCCGGCTATGATTGTCATGAAGTTGTCATGCAAGTGTCATCCGGCTTTCGCGCAGGGGTGATGAACGACAAGAACGTCCCTGAATGGGATGACAAGGGAGAACTGAGATGATGAACAAGCCCTTCCTCGCCGCGCTGGCGCTGGGCCTCGCGACAAGCACGTCGGCTTTCGCGCAGACGGAAATCCATTGGTGGCACGCCATGACCGGCGCCAACAACGACGTCGTCAACAAGCTCGCCGAGGATTTCAACGCCTCGCAGAAGGATTACAAGGTCGTCGTGGCCTTCAAGGGCTCCTACGCCGACGCCATGAACGCTGGCATCGCGGCCTTCCGCGCCGGTAATGCTCCCCACATCCTGCAGGTCTTCGAAGTCGGCACCGCGACCATGATGGGCGCGAAGGGCGCGATCAAGCCCGTTCACGAGCTGATGAAGGAGACCGGCGAGAAGTTCGATCCGAACGCCTATCTCCCGACCATCACCGGTTACTATTCCACCGCGAAGGGCGAAATGCTCTCGTTCCCCTTCAACTCCTCCTCGATGGTCATGTGGGTCAACAAGGACGAGCTGAAGAAGGCCGGCGTCAACGAGATTCCGAAGACCTGGCCGGAAGTGTTCGATGCCGGCAAGAAGTTGAAGGCGGCCGGTCATTCGACCTGCGGTTTCACCGCAGCGTGGACCACCTGGGCGATGATCGAGCAGTTCTCCGCCTGGCACAACGTACCGCTGTCGACGAAGGCGAACGGCCTCGACGGCTTCGATACCGAGCTGAAGTTCAACTCGCCGCTGCACGTCAAGCATCTGCAGACGCTGATGGATCTGCAGAAGGACAAGACCTACGACTATTCCGGCCGCACCAACACGGGCGAAGGCCGCTTCACCTCGGGTGAATGCGCCATCATGCTGACCTCGTCGGGCTTCCTGGGTAACGTCAAGGCCAATGCGAAGTTCGACTACGCGGCCGCTCCGATGCCGTACTACCCGGACGTTGCCGGCGCTCCGCAGAACTCCATCATCGGCGGCGCTTCGCTGTGGGTCATGGGCGGCAAGAAGGCTGACGAGTACAAGGGCGTCGCCAAGTTCTTCACCTTCCTGTCGGACACCGACCGTCAGGCCAAGCTGCACCAGGAATCGGGCTATCTCCCGATCACCAAGGCCGCTTACGAGAAGACCAAGGCTTCGGGCTTCTATGAGAAGAACCCGGCCAACCAGGTTCCGCTCATCGAGCTGACCAACAAGGAGCCGACCGAGAACTCCCGCGGTCTGCGCCTCGGCAACATGGTTCAGATGCGTGACGTGTGGTCGGAAGAGCTCGAGGCTGCGCTTGCCGGTCAGAAGTCGGCCAAGGATGCGCTCGACGCGGCGGTTTCCCGCGGCGACCAGCTCCTGCGCCAGTTCGAGCGCACCGTTACCCGCTAAGACCGATCTTCGGTCCTTCCTTGGTCCCGGGCAGCCATGAGGCTGCCCGGGACTATCGTATCAGAAACAGCCTCGCAGACCGGGTGATCCCGGCCTCTGCCGCATATCGCCGGGTGGCTTGAACGCAATGGAAAAACGAGCCCTCTTCTCGGGTAAGGTCTTGCCCTACGCGCTGCTTCTTCCGCAGCTCGCGATCACGCTCATCTTCTTCTATTGGCCGGCTTCGCAGGCGGTCTGGCAATCCTTCCTCATGGAAGACGCCTTCGGGCTCTCCAGCGAGTTCGTCGGGTTCGAGAACTACCGTTTCCTGTTCAAGCAGCCCGAATATTATAAGGCCATGGTCACGACCGTCGTGTTCTCCTCATCGGTGGCGGTCCTGTCCCTGGCCTGTGCCCTGCTGCTGGCGACGCAGGCCGACAAGAGCCTGCGCGGAGGTCATGCCTACAAGACGCTGCTGATCTGGCCCTACGCGGTGGCTCCGGCCATCGCCGGCGTTTTGTGGATGTTCATGTTCCATCCCTCGCTCGGCACGCTGGCCCGTCCGATCCGGGCGCTCGGGCTCGATTGGAACCCGATGCTCAACGGCAAGCATGCGATGATCCTTTTGGTTCTCTCGGCGACCTGGAAGCAGATCAGCTACAACTTCCTGTTCTTCCTCGCGGGTCTGCAGGCGATCCCGAAGAGCGTCATCGAGGCGGCCGCCATCGACGGCTCGGGCCCGGTGCGCCGCTTCTGGACGATCATCTTCCCGCTATTGTCGCCGACGACGTTCTTCCTGATCGTCGTGACGATCGTCTACGTCTTCTTCGAGACGTTCGGCATCATCGACGCCATCACCGGCGGCGGGCCGGCGGGTCAGACGACGACCCTCGTCTACAAGGTCTATGCGGATGGTCGCCTCGGCGGCGATCTCGGTGGTTCTGCGGCGCAATCCGTGATCCTGATGGTCATCGTGATCGCGCTCACAGCCATCCAGTTCCGTTATGTCGAGCGTAAGGTGCAATACTGATGGTTGAGAGCGGGCGCTACAGAAACCTCCTCGCCTATTTCGTCCTGACGGTTGGCATCGTCATCGTCGCCTTCCCCGTCTATCTGGCGATCCTGGCTTCCACCTTCGACTCGGCGACGATCATCAACGGCAATATGCCGTTGCTCCCCGGCAACCAGGCGGTGGAAAACTACCACCGCACGATCTTCATCGGTTCGGCACGTTCGACGCGCGAGCCTGTCGGCACCATGATGCTCAACTCCTTCATCATGGCGATGGGCATCGCGATCGGTAAGATTCTGATCTCGGTCCTGTCCGCTTTCGCGGTGGTCTATTTCAGCTTCCCGTTCCGGAAAACGGCCTTCTGGATCATCTTCATCACGCTGATGCTCCCCGTGGAAGTGCGTATCTACCCGACCTACAAGATCGTTGCCGATCTCGGTCTGCTCGACACCTATACCGGCCTCGTCCTGCCGCTCATCGCCTCCGCGACGGGCACGCTGCTGTTCCGCCAGTTCTTCATGACGATTCCGGACGAGCTTCTGGAAGCCTCGAAGATCGACGGCGCGGGCCCGTTCCGCTTCTTCAAGGACACGCTGATCCCGCTCTCGATCACGACGATCGCGGCGCTCTTCGTGATTCAGTTCATCTACGGCTGGAACCAGTATCTCTGGCCGCTTCTGATCACGACGAAGGATTCGATGCAGACCATCGTCATCGGCATCAAGAAGATGATCACGACGCAGGACGCGCTGACCGAGTGGCAGATCGCCATGACGACGGCGGTGCTCGCCATGGTGCCGCCCGTTCTCGTGGTGGTGTTCATGCAGCGGCTCTTCGTGAAGGGCCTCGTCGAAACGGAAAAGTGACGCGCGAAAAAACGCGCGTCGGTCTCCCGCACTTCTGCGTGGGGGATGCAACAAGAGACTAGAGACATTTCGCCCTGCGCCGTTCGCGGCGCGGGCTGATTGAGGGGACTGAAACAATGGCTGGCGTAACGCTCGATACCGTGCGGAAAATCTACGCAGGCAATGTCGAAGCCGTGAAGGGCGTGTCCCTCGGCATCGAGGACGGATCATTCTGCGTGCTGGTTGGGCCTTCGGGTTGCGGCAAGTCCACGCTGCTTCGCATGATCGCCGGACTCGAGACGATTTCCGGCGGCACGGTGAAGATCGGCGACCGGGTCGTGAACGAGATCGAACCGTCCGACCGCGACATCGCGATGGTGTTCCAGAACTACGCGCTCTATCCGCATATGAGCGTCTACGACAACATGGCTTATGGCCTGAAGAACCGTGGCACGCCGAAGGACGAGATCGAGAAGCGCGTGAAGGAAGCGGCCCGCATCCTCGCCATCGAGCCGTTCCTCACCCGCAAGCCCCGCGCGCTCTCCGGCGGCCAGCGCCAGCGCGTCGCCATGGGCCGCGCTATCGTGCGCAAGCCGCAGGTGTTTCTTTTCGACGAGCCGCTCTCCAACCTCGACGCCAAGCTGCGCGTGCAGATGCGCGTCGAGATCAAGCGCCTGCAGCGCGCTCTCGGGGTGACGTCGATCTACGTCACCCACGATCAGGTCGAGGCGATGACGCTGTCCGACAAGCTCGTCGTGATGAGCGGTGGCCAGATCGAGCAGGTCGGCACGCCGTCGGAGGTCTATCGCCGTCCCGAGACCCGTTTCGTGGCGACCTTCATCGGCTCCCCGCCCATGAACATCCTGCCCGGCAAGGTGGAAGGCCCCGGTCGGGTCTCTGTCGGCGGGCAGATTCTGACGGTCACGGATATGCGTGAGGGTCTCAGCCCCGGCACGGCCATCGAAGTCGGCCTGCGTCCCGAGGATGTCCAGGCAGGCGGAAGCAGTTCGAGCACGCTCGTGATGGATGTGGATTTCGTCGAGGAGCTCGGCGCGACCCAGCTCTTCCACGGCAAGGTCGCGGGTGCGGAATTCATCGTCCAGGCTTCGACAGGTCAGATTGCCGCGGGTACGCGCAAGCTGACCCTCTCGGTCGACCCCGCCAACGTCCACCTCTTCGACCCCCAGACCACGAAGCGTCTCGGTCGCGTCTAAACAGCGACCCCTCCCGGGCGGCATGAAAATAATCAGGGCGGCGTTCTTCGGGGCGCCGCCCATTTTGCTGCCAAAAACACCAGTTGCGGAACACCAGTTGCGCCGCCTTCCCGGCCTCGCTATCCCTCTATGCAAAGGGAGAGATCAGCCATGACGGTCAAGGTCGACGGGGCAAAGCTCAAAATTCGGGATGTGGCGCGCGTGGCGCGCCCCAATGGCAACGGACGGTTCGAGAAGGCGGCCCTGCATCCGGAGGCGCGCGAGCGCATCGCTGCGACCCGCGCTTATATCGACCGCACCTGGATGCACGATGACGCCCCGCTCATGTACGCCTTCAATACCGGCGTCGGGCTGTTCAAGGATCAGCGCGTCCTGATCGCCGACATGGCGGCCTACCAGCAGAAGACGGTTTATGCCCACGCCACGGGCGTCGGCGAGCCGTTCTCCGAGGACGTGACGCGCGCCATGATGCTGTTGCGCGCCAACGCCTTCGCTTCCAACTATTCCGGCCCGCGCGTCGAACTCGTCGAGCGGCTCATCGCCTTCCTCAATGCGGGCCTGCATCCGGTGATTCCGCAGAAAGGGTCCGTCGGCGCGTCCGGCGATCTCGCGCCGCTGGCGCATATGGCCGGCGCGGTCTGCGGCTTTGCCGAAGCCGAGATGATCTACAAGGGCCGTCGGTTGCCCGCGCGCGAGGCCATCGCCAAAGCCGGGTTCGATCCTGATTTCGACCTGGGCGCAAAGGACGCCTCCGCGCTCATCAACGGCTCGACCACGTCGCTCGCGCTTGGCGCTCTGGCCACGTTCGACGCACGCAAGCTGTTGAAGCAGGCCGATATCGCCATGTGCCTGTCGCTGGAAGCGATGCGCGGCGAGCTCGCCGCTTTCGATCCGCGTGTGCACAAGGCGCGTCCGCATCCCGGTCAGGCGCGGATCGCGCGCAATCTCCTGCGCATTCTCGATGGCTCGAAGCGTTGTTCGCAAAGTGCGCGCGACGTCGTGTTCCCCGACGAGCCGCGCCAGCCCGGTACGCCGGCAAGCCCGCGCGTGCAGGACGTCTATTCCTTGCGTTGCACACCGCAGGTTCACGGACCTGCCGTCGAGGCGGTGGAATATGTGGAGCGGATCATCGGCACCGAGATCAATTCCGCGACCGACAACCCGCTGATCTTCGACGACGGCACGGGCGGCTATGTTTCGATTTCCGGCGGCCATTTCCACGGGCAATACGTGGCGCAGGCCATGGACCTCCTCGCGATTGCCATGGCCGATCTCGGAGCGATCTCCGAGCGCCGCCTGGCGCGCTTGGTCGACCCGACCATGTCTTACGGATTGCCGCGCAATCTGCTTGCGGGCAAGCGTGGTCTCAATACGGGCTTTGCGACGGTGCAATGCTCCATGTCCGCCCTCGTCATGGAGAACCGGGGCCTTGCCACGCCGGGTTCGGTCGACTCCATTCCCGGCAAGTCGAACGCCGAGGACCATGTGTCGAACTCCACCTGGTGCGGACGTAAAGCCCGCACCATCGTTGAGAATGTCGAACAGATCGTGGCGGGCGAATTGCTGATGGCCGCGCAGGCGCTGAGCCTCGTCGAGCCGTTGGCGAAGGATTACCCGCTGGGCAAAGGCTCGCAGGCGGCTATCGAGGCGATCCGCGCGGTCATTCCACCCGCTCTCGACGGTGACCGTTGGTACGCGACCGAGATGCGCCAGGCGCTCGATCTCGTGCGCTCCGGCGCGGTGGTCGAAGCGGTCGAAGGCGCGATCGGCGCGCTGGAATAAACGCAACAAAAAGGGCTCGGCAATACCGAGCCCAACACGAGAGCATGATCGAGACAAGTGGAAACCGGTTGTTCGTCCGGATCATGCGGCAATAAGGAATCTGGAGCTTGATCGCGTCTCAAAGAGACATGATCAAGCTCTAAGACATCGCCGTCAGTGACAGCGTCGAACGTCGCGAAACACGACCCGCCCACTGGGAGTACGCACACGCTCACGCACCATGCGGCAGCGCGGCATGGGCTGCACGCCGCATTGGCGCACGTTCTGATAAACGACGCGGCCGTTGGGCAGGACCGTCCGCACGCGGCGCATCACGCAGGCCGCTTCCTCCACGAGAGATGGCGGTTGTCCCGGCAGCGCATTGAACCGTGCCTGCGCGTCGGAGGCCGTCAAAAAGCTACTGCCGAGCAAGAGAAGCATGGCGGCTGGAATCACAGCTCTCATGACAAATATCCTTCTTCTTGTAGGGGACTGTCGATAACGGCTCAGCTATGACATGGTTCCCCTGAAAGTGAGATGAACCCCGATGACGTCACGCGTAACCGTGCGACCCGTCTCCGCCGATGATGCGCATGAACTGATTGCAGCCAATCTCGCCAGCATTGCGCTGCACGAGCCATGGGTGTCGCCCTGTCGCGATCACACATCCTTCCTGGCATATCTCGCACGCTGCGATGGGGAGAAGACCGTGGGCCTGATCGCGCGCGAGCGCGACAGCGGGTACATCGTCGGCGTGATGAACATCAGCGAGATCGTGCGCGGCCTGTTTCTCAACGCCTATCTCGGCTATTACGGCGCGGCTGGAATGAATGGGCGCGGGTTGATGAGCGAGGCAGTTGCGCTTGCCGTCACATATGCGTTTGACACGCTCGGCCTGCATCGCCTGGAGGCGAATATCCAGCCCGACAACCTCGCTTCGCGTGCGCTCGCGGAGCGTCTCGGATTCCGCCAGGAAGGATATTCGCCGCGCTACCTGAAGATCGGCGGCGAATGGCGCGACCATGAGCGCTGGGCGATCCTCGCAGAGGATTGGAAGCCCGCGCAGACACGCTAGGCCCGGCCCGCAACGATCCGCTTCACGGTCTCGACCAGCACGCGCGCGGCGACATCGGCGTCCTCAACGGTGATCGACTCCGCGGGGTTGTGACTGATGCCGCCCTTGCAGCGCACGAAGAGCATCGCGACCGGACAGAGCGCCGCCATCGCGACCGCGTCGTGGCCCGCGCCGGAGGCCAGGTGACGCGCTGCGAGGCCAAGCGATGCCATGCTCTGCGCGAATTCGCGCATGAGGCCGCCATCCATCGGCGTCGCGGCGGAATCCATGAAGGGCTCGAAGCGGAATTCGACCCCGCGTCGCGCCGCAATCGCGCGGCATTCCTGTACGATCTCTGCGACCATCGCATGCCGCACCGGATCGTCAGGTGAGCGTGCATCGAGGGTGAAATCGACCCGCGCCGGAATGACGTTGATCGCGCCCGGATGGACCTGCGCCACGCCGACGGTTGCGACCGTGTCGGACCGCTTCGCGCCGATGCGCTCGATGGCCAAGGTCATCTCGGCGACGGCGGCGAGCGCGTCGCGTCGCATGGTCATCGGCACGGTGCCCGCATGGCCCGCTTCGCCGATCACGGTGGCGCGGGCGCGGGTCGCGCCGTTGATGGCGGTGACAATGCCGACGGGCAGGTTTTCCGCCTCCAGCAACGGCCCCTGCTCGATATGCACTTCGAGATAGCCGCGATAGCGTTTCGGGTCGCGGGCGAGGGCGGCAAAGCCGTCCGGGTCACCGCCAAAACTCACCAGCGCGTCACGCAGGCGCACGCCCTCCGCGTCCATGCCGTCGAGCCAGGACGGATCGTAGCGGCCCGCAAGCGCGTAAGAGGTCGAAAGGTTGGTCGGGAAACGCGCATTCTCCTCGTCGCCGAAGGCAACAACCTCGATGGGGCAGGAGGGCACGATGCCTGCTGCCTTGAGGGCCTCGACGGCCACGATGCCGAGCACGACGCCGAGATTGCCGTCATAGCGCCCCGCATCGACCACCGTGTCGATGTGGGAGCCAATGATGAGAGCGGGCGCGTCAGGATTGCGTCCCTCGAAGCGACCCACCACGGACCCCAGCGCATCGATGTGGCTGGTGAGCCCCGCGTCTTGCATGAAGCCGAGCGTCGCTTCCGCTGCGTCGCGATGAGATTTCGAGAGATAGAGGCGCGTCAGGCGCTCGGGCTCATCGCTGTGGCGGGCGAGGGCGTCGAGAAGCGCCATCGCGCGGCGGCCGAGGGAAAGATCGGAAGGATGCGTCATAGCCACGAACATTTTCAGGAACCGGCCCGCTTCGCAAGGGGAGGCGAGCCGTTCCTCAAAAGGGATCAGGCCGCGACGCCGAGCTTCTTCTGCAGGCTCGTGGACGAGGTCGTGTATTGGAACAGGAGCTTCTTCTCAGGGTACACGTAGCGGTGCACCTTCTGCGCGGCGAGCGCGCCCTCGTGGAAGCCGGAGAGGATGAGTTTCAGCTTGCCCGGATAGGTATTGATGTCGCCTATGGCGAAGATGCCCGGAACGTTCGTCTCGAACTTTTCCGTGTCCACCGGGATCAGGTTCTCGTGAAGATTCAGGCCCCAATCGGCAATGGGGCCGAGCTTCATGGTCAATCCGAAGAAAGGCAGGATCACGTCGCAATCGACCTTGAAGGTCGAGCCGTCGTCCTGGCGGATCACTGCGCCTTCGAGAACGGGAGCGTCGCCGGTGAGATGGGTGATCTGGCCCAGATGCAGGTCCATGTCGCCGGAGGCGACGAGGGAGCGCATCTTTTCCACCGTGTGCGGCGCGGCGCGGAAGGCGTCGCGGCGGTGGAGCAGGGTCAGGCGCTTGGCGATGGGTTGCAGGCTCACGGTCCAGTCGAGGGCGGAATCGCCGCCGCCGACGATCAGGACGCGCTTGTCGCGGAACATCTCCATGCGGCGCACCGCATAGAACACGCCGGTGCCTTCATAGGCCTCGATGTTCTCGATCGGCGGCTTCTTGGGCTGGAACGACCCGCCGCCAGCGGCGATGATGACCGCCTTGCAGATGAAGGTGGTGCCGTTCTCAGAGGTTTTGACGCGGAAAAGCGGGGCTTCCGGCGTGCCGATGGCCTCGAGGCTTTCTACCATCTCATTGAGATGGAAAGACGGGTGAAACGGCTCGATCTGCGCCATCAGGTTGTCGACGAGGCCCTGGCCCGTGACCATCGGAAACCCGGGAATGTCGTAGATCGGCTTCTCGGGGTAAAGCTCGGCGCACTGGCCGCCCACCTTCGGCAGAATGTCGATGAGGTGGCATTTGATGTCGAGGAGGCCCAGTTCGAACACGGCGAACAGGCCCACGGGCCCCGCACCGATGATGACGACGTCGGTTTCAATTTTGTCGGTCATGAACAGGCTCCTTCGAGAGACCCCGGAAAAGCACGGTCTCCCGCTTTTGGCAATGCGGCGGGCTCGAAAGATCAGCTGCCGGTCGGGGCGAGGGTGAGTTCCAGGCCGTCGAGGTCGGGGGTCCAGAGGATCTGGCAGGACAGGCGGGAATTGGCCCGGGTCATCACCGTGTCGAGCTGATCCTCCTCCTCTTCGGTGGCCGGATAGAGCTTCGACAGCCAGCCTTCGTCAACGAAGACGTGGCACGTGGCGCATTCGCAGGCGCCACCGCACAGGCCCTCGATGGGCAGGCCCCAATCCCGGATGATCTCCATGACCCGCCATCCCTCGATCGCCTCGAGGGTATGACGTTGGCCTTCGCGATCGGTCACATGGATGACGCCCATGAAGCGGGTTTCTCACTCGGATCTGAATTCGGGAAACCGGCACAAAGTGCGCCGGACGGGGTTGCATATCGGTCTTTTGGCCCGATCCGTCAATATTTTGGCGTTGGACGGGAGTGCTGTCCTAGACTCCGAGCGTTTCCGCCCGGAGCGTCTCATTCGCGAGAAGCTGGGCCATGGGACCTTCGAACCGGATCTCCCCGCGCTCGATGACGCAGGCGCGGTCGCTGATCCCGGCGGCAAAAGCCCAGTTCTGCTCGGAGAGAAGAACCGCCACGCCTTGCGCCTTCATGGTCCGGATGGCCTCTCCCATCATCTGGACGATGACGGGGGCGATGCCTTCCGAGGGCTCGTCGAGGAGGATCGCGGCGGGGTTGCCCATGAGGGTGCGGGCGATGGAAAGCATCTGCTGCTCGCCGCCGGACATCTGGTTGCCACGCCGCCCGCGCATCTCGGCGAGGTTGGGAAAGAGCTGGAAAAGCCGCTCCGGCGTCCAGGGCGACAACCCGACGCGGCCGGATCGTCGGCCGACCTCCAGGTTTTCCTCCACCGTCAGGTCGGTGAAAATCCGCCGGTCCTCCGGCACGTAGCCGAGGCCGAGGCGGGCGATCCGGTAGGTCGGGAGGCCCAGGAGCGAGTGTTCCTTGAAGGCGATCCGCGCGGCGGTCGCGGGGACAAGGCCCAAGACGGCCTTCAGGGTGGTTGTCTTGCCCGCGCCATTGCGCCCGACAAGGGCCACGACTTCGCCCGGATGAAGCTGCAGCGACAGACCGAACAGGACCTGAGCGCGGCCATAGGCGGCGGTAAGGTTCCGGACGTCGAGGAGCGGCGTGCTCATGCAGTCCTCGCGAGAGCATGGTCATCGCCGAGATAGGCCTGCTTCACGCGTGGGTTCCGGCGGATCTCGTCGGGTGTGCCGCCGGCGATGATCTCACCGCGTAACAGCACCAGCACCCGCGTCGCGTGGCCGAAAACCACATCCATGTCGTGTTCCGTAAAGAGCACGCCGACGCGCGCGGAGGCTGCGATGGAGGCGGTCAGGTCCATGAGGGCGGCGCGCTCGCGCGGAGCCATGCCGGCGGTCGGCTCGTCCATGAGCAGAAGTTTCGGTTGGCTTGCGAGCGCGATGGCGAGCTCCACCCGCTTCACATCGCCGTAGGCCAGCGTCGAACACGGGCGATCGGCGGCGTCCGCCATGCCGACCTGATCGAGCAGCGACAGCGCTTCGGCGCGATGGCGGTCGCGTGCCGGAGCCCAGAGAGCTTGGCTCTCATCATGACGGCTGATGAGAGCCATCTGCACATTCTCGGCGACGTTCATGGAGAGGAAGGTCTGCGCCACCTGAAAGGTGCGCCCGACGCCCTGGCGAAAGCGCTCTTGCGGAGAGGCGTGGGTGATCGCCTCGCCGTCGAGAAGGACGCTGCCGCGATCCGGCCGAAGCTGGCCGCCGATCATGTTGAACAATGTCGACTTGCCGGCGCCGTTGGGGCCGATGAGCGCGAGCATCTCAGCCGGCTCCAGCGAAAACGCCACGTCGCGCGCCGCGACCACGCCGCCGAAGGATTTGCTCAAATCGTGGACGATCAGCAAACTCATGCACGCTCCTCGCGCCAGTGACGAATGGTGCCGACGAGACCGCGCGGGAAGAGCAGCACCATCGCGATGATGCTCACGCCCAGGAACAGACGCCAGAGCCCGGTGAGCGGCATGATCTGGTCACGTAAGGTGTGCAGAACGCCAGCGCCGACGAGCGGTCCCGCGATCGTCTGAATACCGCCGAGCAACAGCATGGCCAGCGCATCGACGGAGGTCGAAATGCCGAGGAGACTCGGATCGACGGAGCCGCGCGAGAAGGCGTAGATTCCACCCGCCAACCCCGCAGCCGCGCCCGACAGCATGAAGGCAAGCCAGCGGTGGCGGCGTACGTTCAACCCGATGGCCTCGGCGCGCGGCTCGGAATCCCGCGCGGCGCGTAAGGCATAGCCGAAGGGCGCATCGATCGCGCGCTTCAAGATGAAGACGGCAGTTGCGCAGAGAATGAGCGTGAGGATGTAGTAGGCGTTCCGTGGGCTCGCCCAGGTGGAAGGCCATACGCCGACGATGCCGTTGTCGCCACCCGTCACATCGACCCATTGGAAGGCGACCGCATAGAGAATTTGCGCGGCGGCGAGCGTCATCATGGCGAGATAGATGCCGGACAGTCGTACGACGAAAGCGCCGATGAGGGCTGCCCCCGCTGCCGCAAACAGGATGCCGAGGGGCAGGGCTGCCTCCATGGGGGCGTCGAGCCATTTCACGCCAAGGGCCGCGCCATAGGCTCCAAGCCCGAAGAACGCGGCATGCCCGAAGCTGACAAGGCCGCCGACGCCGATGAGAAGCTGCAGGCTGAAAGCAAACAGCGCGAAAATCAGGATCTCGGTCGCGACTTTGAGAAGATAGGCGTCGCTCACGAGCGGCAAACAGGCGAGTAGCGCAAGGACGATCAGCGCAGCGACCGTGCCGCTGGCGCGCGGTGTGCGGCTTACGATGCCGACCGCGTGTGTTCCCCCGACGATCTCGGGGCGTCCGAAGAACCCATAGGGCCGCACGGCGAGCACGAAAGCCATGAGCAGGAACACCACGACGAGGGTGCTTTTCGGGAAAATCAGAATACCGAAGGCTTGCAACTGCCCGATGATGAGCGCGGCGAGAAATGCACCCGGCACGCTGCCCATTCCACCAACGACCGTCACGACAAAGCATTCGGCGATGATCGACAGATCCATCCCGGTATTCGCCGAGACGCGCGGCGTCTGGAGCGCGCCGCCGAGACCGGCGAGAAACGCGCCGAGAAACAATGTGCCTGTGAAGAGTAGGGCCTGATTCACGCCGAGCGAGGCGACCATGTCCCGGTCCTGCGTCGCCGCGCGCACGAGAATGCCAAAGCGCGTCTTGCGCAACAGCAGCCAGACGAAGCCAAGCACGATGGGGCCTGCGGCGATGAGGGCAAGTTCGTAAGAGGGGAAGCGCCGTCCCAGAATCTCGACGGGCGCGCGCAAGCCCGGCGCGCGCGGCCCGAGAATGTCCTGCGGTCCGAAGACCTGCACGACAAGGTCCTGCACGACGAGGACGACGCCGAAGGTTGCAAGCAGCTGGAACAGTTCCGGCGCGCCGTAAATGCGGCGCAACAGCAGCACCTCGATCAACACGCCGATCGCACCGACGATGAGGGCGGTGATGAGAATGCCCGTCCAGAACGAGACCGGCCCGTAGGAGAGTTCGAGCAGCCGCGGCAGCAGCGTCGCGGCCGTGTAAGCCCCGATCATGTAGAGCGAACCGTGCGCGAAATTCACGATCCGCGTGACGCCGAAAACCAGCGTCAGGCCGCAAGCGGTGATGAACAGGGACGAGGCACTGGCGAGACCGCTCAGAGACTGGATGATGAGGAAGGACAAATCCACGCGTCACTCGCTCCCGAGAGGGAGGGCGCGTTTCACGCGGAGGCCCGACATGCTCAATCCTTCCGCACCGCCTTCACTTCGGCTTCGGAATGCATGAAAGGCGTGCCGTCCTTGTAGGTCCAGTCCGCCATGCCGCCGGTCGCGCCCTTCAGCGCGAGCTTGCCGACCCAAGCGCCCATGCTCGCCTGATGATCGCTGCCGCGCATGGTCACGGGGCCGATGACGGTGTCGAATTTGGCGTCCTGCATCGCCTTGATGAAAGCGTCGGTCTCGGCCGAGCCCGCGCGTTCGATGGTGTCGCGGATCATGGTGACGACCATGTAGCCCAGCAGCGAGCCGAGGCGCGGCGTATCGTTGAATTTGGCGCGATAGGCGTCAATGAAAGCTTTGTGCTTGGGCTCGGTGATCTGATCCCAGGGATAACCGGTGACGGTCCAGCCTTCGGGAACCTCGTCCTTCAGGGGCAGCAACCACTCGGGTTCGCCGGTGAGAAGCGAAAGGATCGACTTCTTCTCGAACAGGCCGCGCGTGTTGCCTTCGCGGACGAACTGGGTCAGGTCGGGGCCGAAGAGAACGTTGAAGATGCCGTCGGGCTTCGCCTGCTCGATGGCCGAGACGGTGGGGCCTGCCTCGATCTTGCCGAGCGCCGGATATTGCTCCGCGACGATTTCCGCGCCGGGCACGCGCTCCTGAATCAAACGCTTGAACACCTGCGCTGCCGACTGCCCGTATTCGTAGTTCGGCGCGACGATGGCCCAGCGCTTCGCGCCGGAGGCCTTGGCCTGCTCCACCAGCATGCCGACCTGCATGAAATTGTTGGGGCGGATGCGGAAGGTATAGCGGTTGCCCTGCGCCATGGTGACGGCGTCGGTCAGCGGCTCGGCGGCGATGTAGACGATCTTCTTCTGGTTGGCGAAATCCGCCATGGCGACGCCGACATTCGACAGGAAGGAGCCGAACAGAAGCGACACGCCTTCGCGGGTCACGAGTTCCTCGGCGACGCGGGTCGTGTCGCCCGTCGTCGAGCCGTCTTCCCGGGAGATGATTTCCAGCTTCCGGCCGAGCACGCCGCCCTTGGCATTGATCTCGTCCTGGGCGAGCTGCCAGCCATTGCGATAAGGCACGGTGAAAGCCGCCCATTTCGCATAGGAATTCAGTTCGCCGATCTTGATCGGGGGCTGTTGCGCCTGCGCCGTCGGTGCTCCGAGCGCAAGCGCCAGACCAAGAGCGAACCAACGCGCCATCGAAACCTTCGCCATCCCTCATTTCCCCTATGCACAGGACCTGCGCGGGTTTACGGCCAATCGGCGCGCGAAGAAAGCGCGAATCCTCCACACGGGGAGAATTCCGGCCTTGCTGGCCCTCATTGCGGATGACACAGTTGCGGTCGCTCTTCTCAAGTGATGTGGTCTCATGCTCCTCGATGCCGATCCTGCCCGCGCTTTCATGCCCTATCCGGCGGTCGCCCTACCGCATGCCGAAACCGGGCCGCTCTCGGGCCTGACTTTCGCCGCGAAGGATCTCTTCGACGTGGCGGGCTATCCGACCGGGTGTGGGTCGCCCCATATGCTGGCTTTGTCCGGCATCAAGGCGCGCACGGCGCCGACGGTGCAGAAGCTGCTCGACGCGGGGGCGCGCTTCGTCGGCAAGACGATCACGGACGAGCTGGCCTTTTCCATGAACGGCAAGAACGCCCATTTCGGCACGCCGGTGAACGGGGCAGCGCCAGGCCGTATTCCGGGCGGCTCCTCATCCGGCTCGGCATCCGCCGTCTCGAACGGCCTGTGCGACCTTGCCCTCGGCACGGATACAGGCGGCTCCGTGCGGGCTCCGGCGAGCCATTGCGGCCTGTTCGGTATCCGCCCGACTCATGGCCGGGTGAGCCTGGAGGCGTGCCACGACCTCGCCCCCTCCTTCGACACCTGCGGGTTCTTCACCCGGGACGGCGCGACTTTCGAGCGGGTCGGGGAGGTGTTGCTCGGAGCCGATGACCGGCCCCTGTCGCAAAGGCCGAGACTGCTCCTTGCGACAGACGCCTTCGGGCTGCTGGACGCGCCTGTCCGGGAGGCTCTCGCGCCCGCTCTTTCCCGCATCGAGTCGCTTCTCGGAGGGGCTCAGGAGCAGGACGTTGCGGTGGAAGGGTTCCTCGCCCTCTACTGGGCCTTGCGATACATCCAGAGCCGGGAGGCCTGGGTTGTTGACGGGCCGATGATCGAACGGTTTCACCCGCCGCTCGGACCCAGCGTCGCCGACCGGTTCGCCTTCGCGCAGACGGTCACGAGCCGCCAGGTCGCCGAGGCGCAGACGATCCGCAATGCCTTCCGCGAGCGGCTCAGTGCCCTGCTTGGCGCTGATAGCGTCCTCGTCCTGCCGACGATGCCCGACGTCGCGCCTCTGCTTACCGACAGCGAGGAGGCGCTGAACGACTATCGCAACAAGGCCCTGAACCTTCTCTGCCTGTCGGTGCTGTCCGGTCTGCCGCAGGTCTCCATCCCACTTGCCTCCCGGCATGGCGCGCCGCTGGGGATCTCGCTCATGGGACCCGCCGGTTCCGATCTGAGCCTGGTGTCCCTCGCCCGGAGGATCGCGGACGGATACCGGCCGGAATGAACCGGGGCGGGGGCGGCAGAGTTACCGGAACGGCGTCCTATGGGGAAAAAACATGAGTCATCCAGTCGTCCACCCACACGCGCCTCATGTTGCGGTGGCAAGCTGTTGCGTGCTCGGCGAGGGCGCGCTTTGGGACCACCGTACGAACACGCTGTATTGGGTCGACATCAAGAACCCCGGAATCTGGCATTATCAGCCCAAAACCGCCAAGCATGACCGCATCGACGTGCCGGAGCCGATCGGCTTCGTCGCCTTGACGGCGGATCCGGATATCGTCATCGCCGGTTTCAAATCCGGCCTGTCCCGGCTTCATCTCTGGGGCGGCGAGCGGCAACGGCTCGTGTCTCCTGAGCCGGACAAACCCGACAACCGGATCAATGACGGACACGTAGGACCCGACGGCCGCCTTTACTTCGGCACGATGGATGATCTGGAGACGAGTCCTACGGGCTGTTTCTGGCGCTGGGACGGCAAGCACCTGACCGCCTTGCGGGAAGGCATCGTAATCACCAATGGCCCTGCCTTCAGTCACGATGGAAACGTGCTCTACGCCACCGATACGCTCGGAGGGATCGTCTATGCCCACGACATCGTCGACGATGGGCTTGGCCCGGCGCGGGTGTTCGTGCGTTTCGAGGAAGGATGGGGCTTTCCCGATGGCATGACCGTGGATTCAGAAGGCCATCTCTGGGTGTGCCATTGGGGTGCGTCCCGCGTCTCGCGTTTCGCGCCCGACGGGTCGGTCGAGCGGGTCGTGCCGGTGCCGACGGCGCAGGTCACCAAATGCGCGTTCGGCGGCCCCGATCTCACGACGCTCTACATCACGACCGCCGCCATCGGGCGCGATCCCCACATCGATCCGATGGCGGGTCATCTCTTTTCGGTCGAAACCGGCATCCGGGGCGTGAGGGCCAATATCTTCAAGGGATAGTCTCATGACCATCGAGCGCTTCGGCTCCGTCGACGGAAGCGACGTCCTGGAGATCACGCTCACGGGTCCGACAGGGATGGAGATGCGCGTCCTCACCTGGGGCGCTGTGATCCGCGACCTTGTCGTGCCCTCCGCCAACGGTTTGCAGCGTGTCGTCCTCGGGCTCAATTCAATTGAGGATTATATCGCTCATTCCCCCTATTTCGGAGCGATCGTCGGGCGCTATGCCAACCGCATCGGTCATGCCCGCTTCCATCTGGGCGGACAATTGTTCAGGCTCAACGCCAACGAAGGACGCAACCAGCTTCATGGCGGCGCGGCAGGGTTCGGCAGGCGCTTGTGGACGGAAATCGACCGGCATCCTTCCAGCGTCACGCTTGCCCTCGTCTCGGCCGATGGCGACATGGGCTATCCGGGCCGTCTTGTCGCCACCTGCACCTACGCTCTCATTGAACCCGCCACCGTGCGGATCGTGCTGGAGGCCACCTGCGACAAGCCGACGCCGGTCAATCTCACCACGCATGGCTACTTCAATCTCGACGGCAGCACGGACATCTCGTCTCACCACCTGATGCTCGCGGCGCATTTCATCACGCCGACATCGCCTGATCTCATTCCCACCGGCGAGATCATGAGCGTGGCCGATACCGCCTACGATTTCACGACCTTGAGGCCGATTGGGGCGTCGCAGTTGATGCAGCGCCGAATCTCCTACGATATCAATTACGTGCTCACGCGTGGGGCGGGCGATTTCGGCCACGCGGCGACGTTGAAGTCATTGAAGAACAGTCTGACCATGGAACTCTGGACGACCGAGCCCGGCGTGCAGTTCTATGACGGCCACATGATCGAGGTTCCTGTTCCGGGTCTGGGTGGCGTTCACTATGGCCCCCATGCTGGTTTGTGCCTCGAGCCGCAGCGTTTTCCGGACGGCCCTAATAAGGCCCACTTTCCCCCGTGTATCTTGGAGCCCGGTCAGGTTTCCCGTCAGGTCAGCGAGTTGCGATTCGCGCTGGCAGACGGAACTCCGCGATCCGGTTGACCGTTGTTTGCCTTCCGTTACGCGGGACAAACAACAACCGACAGGGGAAGTTCAGGATGCCGGTGCTTGATGCAAAAGCCTTGGAAACGGACCCGGAGGGGGCGGCATTCCTGCTGAGCGTCTTGCGTCAAAACAAGCAGGCGAATCCCTTGCCCCGCGACACGGAACGAGATGTCCAGGTGCAGTTCCGTTGGTTCAGGCGCCGGACGAGACATCTGAAAGTCAGCCTGATCGGGCTTTAGGCCCACTGTTTCTTCTCATTCTCAGGCTGCCGGCGTCGTGGTGAGGCCACGCTTGGCGAGAAGCGCGTCCGCCGTCGGCAGGCGACCGCGGAAGGCCGTGTAGGCTTCCGCCGGATCGCGCAGGTTTCCGGCGGAATAGATGAAGCGTTTCAGCTTGTCCGCCATGTCCTTGTTGAAGGCGTCGCCCGTTTCCTCGAACGCGGTGAAGGCATCCGCGTCGAGCACTTCCGACCAGAGATAGCTGTAGTAGCCCGACGAATAACCGTCGCCGGAGAACACGTGCGCAAAATGCGGCGTGCGATGGCGCATGATGATTTCGCGCGGCATGCCGATCTTGCCAAGAGACTCCTTCTCGAAGGCGGACACATCGAGATCGCCGGATAGTGTGCGCCGGTGAAGGTCGATGTCGACGAAGGCCGAGGCAAGGTATTCCACCGTCGCAAAGCCTTGGTTGAAATTGCGCGCGGCCATCAGGCGTTCCAGCAACGCTTCCGGCATCGGCTCGCCCGTGCGGTAATGCGTGGCGTAGCGGCGCAGGATGTCCGCTTGCGAGAGCCAATGCTCGTAGAGCTGCGATGGCAATTCGACGAAATCCGTCGATACGCTTGTGCCGGCGAGCAGGGGATAGGTCACGTTCGACAAGAGACCGTGCAGCGCGTGTCCGAACTCGTGGAACAAGGTGCGCGCATCGTCGAAGCTCAACAGCGAAGGTTCGCCGGGTGCGCCTTTCGCGAAGTTCATCACGTTGACGATGATCGGCCGGATGTCGCCGGAGAGCCTCTCCTGCGACCGGAATGCACTCATCCACGCGCCGCTGCGCTTGGAGCTTCGCGCGAAATAATCGCCGATGAAAATGCCGACAGGCGCGCCGGTTGCATCGGTGACTTGCCAGGCGCGGATATCGGGATGATAGCGCGGAAATTCCTTCAGTTCCTGGAAGTTCAGACCGAACAGGCGCTGCGCCGTGTCGAAGGCGGCTTCGATGATCCGGTCGAGCTGGAAGTAGGGCTTGATGGTCGCTTCATCGAGATTGTGCCGCGCCATGCGGACCTGATCGGCATAATAGCGCCAATCCCAGGCCTCGATCTCGATATTGTCGCCTTGCGATTGTGCCTGCGCTTGCAGGTCGTCGCGCTCCTGCTGCGCGCGGGCGCGGGCGGGCGTCCAGACATCGTTCAGGAGTTTGAGAACCGCATCCGGCGTCTTCGCCATGGTATCGGCGAGTTTGAAATCGGCGAAGGTCTCGTAGCCCAGGAGCCGCGCACGTTCGGCGCGCAACCGCACCATCTCGGTGATGATCGCTTTGTTGTCCGTCGTGCCGCCCGCATCCCCGCGCGCGGCCCAGGCTTTGAAAGCCTGTTCGCGCAGATCGCGGCGGCTTGAGAATTGCAGGAAGGGTTCGATGCTGGAGCGCGAGAGCGTGATGACGTGCTTGCCCTTCAGGCCCGCATCCTCGGCCGCTTGCGCTGCCGCTTCGCGCAGGAAAGACGGAAGCCCGGCGAGATCGACTTCCGTGTCGAGCACGAGACGATAGGATTTCTCGTCGGCGAGCACATTCTGCGCGAATTGCGTGCCGAGGCTCGCAAGCCTCTCGGTGATCGCGGCAAGACGCTTCTTCTCGTCCGCGCCAAGGCGCGCGCCCGCGCGGACGAAGATGGTGTGATAACGGTCGAGAACGCGCGCCTGCTCTGCGTCGAGGCCGAGGCTCTCGCGCTCGCGGTAAAGATCATCGACACGCTTGAACAGCGCCTCGTTCATGAAGATGCTGTTGCGGTGCTTGGCAAGAAGCGGCGCCATTTCGCGCTCGACTGCCTGAATCGCCTCGTTGGTGTGCGATCCCGCCAGATTGAAGAACACGCCGCCGACGCGCTTGAGGCTCGCGCCGCTCTTCTCCAGGGCATCGATCGTGTTGGCGAAGGTTGCAGGGGCCGGATCGGCCGCGATGGCCGCGATCTCGGCTTGTTGTTCCGCGAGCGCCGTGTCGAAAGCGGGCTTGTAATGCTCCGGCGTGATGCTCTCGAAGGGCGGAAGGCCGAAAGGGGTCGTCCAGGGACGCAGGAGCGGATTGGCCGTGAGAATCGCGTCGGATGCGGTCATGGATCTCTTCGCTTGTGTCGTTGATCAGTGGATTCTTAGCGGTCTAAGCGCTCGCCCGGAAGAGGATGAGGTCCATTGCCCGCGAGATATTGCCCAAGAAACGCAATAACCCGTAGCAGCGCATCATCCCGCGCCTCCCCACGAAAGCCGTGTCCCTGGTCGGGGTAGATCTGGATCTCATGTGGAACCTCCTGCTGCCGCAGCAGGGCCTCGACCGCGTAGGCATTGGCAACCGGGACGATGGGATCCATGGCGCCGTGGAGAACCAGGGTCGGCGGCAGGTGGGCATCGGGCGCAATCGCGCCCCGCGGCAAGGGCCCGAAATAATTCACCAGGGCCTTGATGCGTCGATCGGCACTGGCGGCCGCAAGGCCGAGCGCCGCGCCGAGGGAGATGCCGATGATGCCGAGGCGGGTTGTGTCTATCTCCGTGCGGTTTGCGACCCAGGCAAGGGCGTCGTTGACCGTGTCCAGCCAGGGTTGGAAATTTTGAAACACGGTGCTGAAGGAGGCTCGATTCTCCTCCGTCCGGTCGAGATAATGAACCAGGTTGACCTGATAGCCCGCCCGCGCGACCGCTTGCGCTCCCTCGACGTATTGACTGTTCTCGCTCAATCCGTCCGCCCCATGGAGCATGATCACCGCGGGAGGCCGCGATAAGCCATCCGCTTGGAGCGTATCGACGGCGATGTCCTTGCCGCTGCTTGAGAAAACGTGACGGTGCTGCGTGACTGGCATCGTGTTTGGCCTTCCCTCGTGAGCACGAACGGCGTGGGACGCAGCGAGAGCTGTGCCAATCAGAAGTATTCGCCGCGTTATCAGCATGGGGAAATTCTGGCTTCCAGGCACGATCGTCTGAGTTGTGAGATGGGGTTCAGGGTACAACTTCACAGGGGGCAAAAGGTCCCAGCGCTGCTCGGAAGAGCCGACTTTCAGGAACGGCCAAGGATCGTTCTCGGTCGCCGCACGTTGTCGGCATGTCGATGGATTCCTTAGCAGATTGGACGCCAATGCCTCCCACGACCACTGAGAATGCGCGCCAGCCTTTATCGGAAACCGAAGTCGAGCCACCGCGCGTTCCCGGCATCAATGGCTTGACGACGCTTGCCGTCGGCATCGTCGTCCTCGTCGCGCTCTATATCGGGCAAGAGGTGTTTCTGCCGATCGTGCTGGCGATCCTCCTCGCGTTCCTTCTGGCGCCCTTCGTCGAGTTGATGCGCAAATGGCATTTCGGCCGCATCCCGTCGGTCATCATCGCCGTTCTTTTCGCGCTTGGGATCATCGCCGCGCTCGGAAGCCTGATCGGTTTTCAAGTGGCTGGTCTCGCAACCGACCTTCCGCGCTATCAAACCACGATCAAGGAAAAGGTCCGCTCCTTGCGTGAGCAGACCTTCGCGCGGCTGCCATCCGTCATCAATGAAATCGGCAACGCAGTGACGGAAGAACAGTCGGCGACGCGGCCATCTCCTGTCCCTTCGCCCGCGCCGCAGGTCAATCCGCTTCCCGTCGAGGTGCACGAGCGACCCGCGACGCCGCTTGAGATCGTGCGCAGCATTGCCGCGCCGGTTCTGCAGCCGCTCACGACGGCCGGCATCGTCCTCGTGGTTCTGATTTTCATTCTCCTGCAGCGCGAAGACTTGCGCGATCGGATGATCAGGCTGTTCGGCGCGCGCGACCTGCATCGTGCGACGGCGGCGATGGACGATGCCGGGCGCCGCCTCAGTCGCTATTTTCTGATGCAGCTCGGGCTCAATGCGTCTTTCGGCGTCATGATCGGGATTGGTTTGTGGCTGATCGGCGTGCCCAGCCCGGCCCTCTGGGGCGTCATCGCAGCCCTGATGCGCTTTGTCCCCTATATCGGGTCTTTCATCGGGGCTGTGTTCCCGATCCTTGTCGCCTCGGCCGTTGATCCCGGCTGGTCGATGGCGCTGATGACCGCTGCCCTGTTCCTGATCGGCGAGCCGCTGATGGGGCAGGTCGTCGAACCTTT
Source organism: Microvirga alba (assembly GCF_015694465.1). Classification (GTDB taxonomy): domain Bacteria; phylum Pseudomonadota; class Alphaproteobacteria; order Rhizobiales; family Beijerinckiaceae; genus Microvirga; species Microvirga alba. The sequence goes on along the minus strand of NZ_JADQDO010000010.1, from coordinate 146,549 downwards.
CGTCTATGGCAAGAGCACGGGGCTATCTCCCTTCGCGGTCGTCATCTCGGCTATTTTCTGGACCTGGCTCTGGGGGCCCATCGGCCTGGTCATCGCGACGCCGTTGACGCTCTGCCTCGTCGTGCTGGGGCGGCATGTGGAGCGGCTGGAATTTTTGAGTGTGCTCTTGGGCGACCAGCCTGCTTTGACGCCCGCAGAGAATCTCTATCAGCGCATGCTCGCGGGCGATCCGGACGAGGCGCTCGAATCCGCCGAGGCGCTTCTTAAAACCTGTTCGCCGATGTCCTACTACGATGATGTCGCGATCGAGGCGTTGCGGCTCGCTGCCGGTGATGCAAGCCGTGGCGTGCTGACGAGCCGTCAACTGGCGCAGGTCAAGGATGTCGCCCACGCGCTCATCCAGGACTTGAACAGTTATGACGATGTCGAACGCTCCCCCGATGGCAAGAAGGCTGAATCTGCCGCATCGGCGGCAGGCGCGGAAGCCTCAACCGAAGAGTCGGTGGCGCCGCAATCGCCGCCTGAGAGCGACGCTATCCCCGATACCTGGAAGGCTGATGGGGCCATTCTCTGCGTTGCGGGTCGCGGGCCGCTCGATGCGGCCGCTGCCGCGATGATGGCTCAGCTTATCGAAAAGCACGGCTTGGGAGAGCGCGTCATTCCGTATGAGGCGGTTTCACGGTTTACCGCTTTCAATCTCGATGCGAGCGGCGCGCAGATGGTATGTCTTTGCTACCTCGATGTAGGCGGAACGCCCGCTCATCTGCGTTATCTTGTGCAGCGGCTTCGCAGGCACGTTCCCGACGTTCCGATTCTCGTCGGTCTCTGGTCGAAGGATGACGCCGTGTTGAAGGACGCGAACCTGCGCGGGGCGTTGGGAGCCGACTATTACGTGTCGACCCTGCGGGAAGGCGTCAGTGTCTGCGTAAAGCTCGCGAGAGGCGAGGAGGAGCCGGCGCAAAAGACTGACTCCTCCGTTTCTTCTTCGAAGGCGACACAAGCAGCGGGCGTGAAGCGCCTGCCCTTGCCCGCGTGAATCTCCGGGGCCGTGTCAGGCCGCCGGATTTTCCAGGAAGTTTTCGGCGTAGTGGCAGGCGACGTAACGCCCGTCGACCAGGCGCGGCAACGGACGCTCCACCTTGCAGCGCTCCGTCACATAGGGGCAGCGGGTCGAGAACACGCAGCCTTTCGGCGGGTTGAGCGGCGAAGGCAACTCGCCCTTGAGCACGATGCGCTGACGCTTGGTGCCGGTGACGCCGGGCGTCGAGGACAGAAGAGCCTGCGTATAGGGATGCAAGGGACGCTCATAGATGCGCTCCTTCGGTCCCTGCTCGACCGCGATGCCGAGATACATCACCAAAACGTCATGCGCGATGTGACGAACCACGCCGAGATCGTGCGAGATGAAGAGATAGGCAAGGCCCATCTCCGCCTGCAGATCGGCCAGAAGGTTCAGCACCTGCGCCTGAATCGACACGTCGAGTGCGGAAACCGGCTCGTCCGCGACCACCAGCTTCGGCGACAGCATCAGAGCGCGGGCAATCGCGATACGCTGCCGCTGACCGCCGGAGAACATGTGCGGATAGCGGTTGTAGTGCTCGGGCCGCAAACCGACCTTCGCCATCATCGCGCGCGCCCGTTCGGTGCGTTCCGACGACGAGAGGTTGGTGTTGATGGTCAGAGGCTCCTCGAGGATCGTTCCCACTTTCTTGCGCGGGTTGAGCGAACCGTAAGGGTTCTGGAACACGAACTGCACCATGCGGCGCAGGTCCTTGGCTTTGCCGGACGGCGGATTGACCGCATCGATGCCGTCGAGGGTCAGGCCCCCTTCGGTCGGCTTTTCGATGAGCGTCACCATCCGGGCGAGCGTGGACTTGCCGCAACCGGATTCGCCGACCACAGCGAGGGTCTTGCCAGGCTCGACGGCGAAGGAGATGCCGCCGACCGCTTGCAGACGGCCGGGCTCCTTGAACAGGCCTCGCTTCACCTCGTAGGTGCGCTTCAGGCCCTTGGCTTCAACAACGGGAGCGCTCACGATGCGGCCTCCGTTCCAAGAGGATGATCAGCATTCATGTTGGCGTTCCGGTTCGGGTCGCCGAGCGGATAATGGCAGCGGACATGGCCGCCGGCCCACGGCCGCAGTTCCGGGCGCACATTGCGAGAGTGCTCGGTCGCGTAGGCGCAGCGCGGGCTGAACAGGCAGCCGCGCGGACGGTCATAGAGACCCGGCACCACGCCCGGAATTGTCGCGAGGCGCGAGCCTTCGCTCCGTTCCGGCAGAGCGGCCAGAAGCGCTGCCGTGTAGGGGTGTTGCGGCGAAGCGAACAGATCGGCGGCGGAACGCTCCTCCATGATCTGGCCCGCATACATCACCATCACGCGCTTCGCCGTTTCGGCGACGACGCCCATGTTGTGGGTGATCATGACGAGCGCCATGTTGCGCTCTTTCTGCAAGGTCATCAGCAGATCGAGGATCTGCGCCTGGATCGTCACGTCGAGCGCGGTGGTCGGCTCGTCGGCGATCAGGAGCTTCGGGTTGCAGGCAATCGCCATCGCGATCATCACGCGCTGGTTCATGCCGCCCGAAAGCTGGTGCGGATAGGCGGTCAGGCGGCTTTCCGCGGACGGGATGCCGACCTGCTCCAAAAGCTCGATTGCCCGGCGGCGCGCGGCCTTCCGGTCCATGCCTTCATGCAGGCGCAGCGTCTCGGTGAGCTGGAAGCCGACAGTGAAGCACGGATTGAGGCTGGTCGTCGGCTCCTGGAAGATCATGGCGACGTCCTTGCCCGTGAGCTTGCGTCGCTCCCGGTCAGACATCGTCAGAAGATCACGCCCGTTGAAGGAGAGCTTCTTCGCCTTGACCCGACCGGGGAAGGGGATGAGGCCCATAAGCGCCAGCATCGTCACGCTCTTGCCAGAGCCGGATTCGCCGACGACGCCCAGAACCTCGCCCACATCGAGCTTGAGGCTGACATCGTCGACGGCCCGCATGATGCCGCCTTGGGTCGGAAATTCGACCGACAGGTTTTCAATTTCGAGAAGGGCCATGGTCAGCGCTTCAGTTTTGGATCGAGGGCGTCGCGAAGACCGTCCCCGAGCAGATTAAAGGCAAGCACCGTAATGAGGATCGCAAGACCGGGAAAGGTCACGACCCACCACGCACGGAGCACGAATTCGCGGGCATCGGCCAGCATGGTTCCCCATTCGGGCGAGGGCGGCTGCGCCCCGAGCCCGAGGAAGCCGAGCGCCGCCGCGTCGAGGATCGCCGTCGAGATGCCGAGCGAAGCCTGCACGATCAGAGGTGCTGTGCAGTTCGGCAGCACTTCCTTGAACATCAGGCGCAGGTTCCCGGCGCCGCTGACGCGCGCCGCCGTGACGTAGTCCTTCGATGTTTCGGTGATCACCGCCGCGCGGGCAAGACGCACGTAATGCGGCAGGATGACCAAAGCGACTGCGAGCATCGAATTGACGAGGCCGGGGCCGAGCACCGCCACGACGACGATGGCAAGGAGGAGGCTCGGCATCGTCAGGACGATGTCCATCAGACGCATGATGAAGATCTCGGTCACCCCGCGCGCGAAGCCCGCGACGAGGCCGAGAACGGTGCCCACGACAATCGAGATCGAGATCACGATCACGCCGATGAGCAGCGACAGGCGAGAGCCGTAGATCAGACGCGACAGGATATCGCGGCCGATCGCGTCGGTGCCGAGCGGATAAGTGATCGATCCGCCCTCCTGCCAGAACGGCGGCTTGAGGGCGATCTTGGTGTCGGTGAGATAGGGCGAGTGCGGTGCGAGCACGTCTGCCAGCAACGCCACAAGGACGACGCCGACAATGACGAAGAGGCCGGCCACCGCGCCGCGATTGGCGCTGAAATAGCCCCAGAACTCGCGAAGCGGATGGGGCGGCGTTGCCGTCGGAGCGGCAACGAGCGGAGCTTCCATGGTTTCTGCAGTCATCGGTTATGCCTGATGCGCGGATTGATGAGGCCATAGGTGAGATCGACGATGAGGTTCACGCTCATCACGATCACGCCGACGAGCAGCAGACCGCCTTGAAGAACGGGATAGTCGCGGCGGAAGATCGCTTCGATCAGCCACTTGCCGATGCCGGGCCAGGAAAAGATTGTTTCGGTCAGGATCGCGCCGGTGAAGAGCACGCCGACCTGCAGACCAATGACGGTGACGACAGGAATCAATGCATTGCGCAACGCATGCAGGCCGATCACCCGAAACCGCGACAGACCCTTGGCCTTGGCGGTGCGGATGTAGTCTTCGCCCAGGACCTCCAGCATAGCCGAGCGGGTCATGCGCGCGATGGTGGCCAGCGGCTGGGTGCCAAGCACGATGGTCGGCAGGATGAGATGCCCAAGCGCCGACATGAAGGCGCCTTCGTCTTCCGAGAAGAACGAGTCGATCAGCAGGAATCCCGTCACCGGCTCGATGTAATACAGCACGTCGATGCGGCCGGAGACCGGCGTCCAGCCGAGCTGGACTGAAACCACGAGGATGAGAATGAGCCCCCACCAGAAGATCGGCATGGAATAGCCGGTCAATGAGATACCCATCACCCCGTGATCGAAGATCGAGTTTCGTCGGACGGCAGCCAATATGCCGGCTGGAATGCCGAGGAAGAGCGCGAAGAGGATCGCGCAGACCGCCAATTCGACAGTCGCCGGGAAGAGCGTCTGGAATTCGCTGAGCACGGATTCCCGTGTCACGATCGACTTGCCGAGATCGCCGTGCAGGACACGCTCGATATAGTAGCCGTATTGAATGATCAGCGGCTTATCGAGGCCGAAATCCTTCTTGAGCTGCTCATGGCGCGCGGCGTCGATGCCGCGTTCGCCCGCCATGGTTTCGATCGGGTCGCCGGGCACGAGGCGGATGAGGAAGAAAGCCAGCAGCGTGATCCCGATGAAGGTCGGGATGACCAGGCTGACGCGGGTGAGGATGAATCGGAGCATGTCTCAAATGGAAAAAAGGCGGAGCGGCATGAAGCCGCTCCGCCGGAGGCCAAGATGGAAGCCTTACTTACCCTTGATGTCGACGCCGTAGAACGTGTGGCGACCGAAGGGCGAGAGCTTGAAGTCCACCACTTCCTTGCGGATGGGCTTCAGCTGCACGGCGTGAGCGATCGTGAACCAGGGAGCCTGCTCCTTGAAGATCACCTGAGCCTGCTTGTAGAGCTCCGTGCGCTGCTTCACGTCGGTCGTGACCTTCGCCTTGGTGACGAGATCGTCGAACGACTTGTTGCAGAACTTCGCGACGTTCGAGCCGTTGCCAGCCGCCGAGGCGCAGCCGAGCAGGGTGTGCAGGAAGTTGTCCGGGTCGCCGTTGTCGCCCGTCCAGCCGAGCATGCCCATCTGGTGTTCACCAGCCTGCATGCGCTTGCGGTACTCGCCCCACTCGAAGGTCTTGATTTCGGCCTTCACGCCGATCTTGGCGAGGTCGGCCTGCATCAGTTCGCCAATGCGCTTGGCGTTCGGGTTGTACGGGCGCTGAACCGGCATGGCCCACAGGTCGGTATCGAGACCGTTCGGGTAACCGGCTTCGGCCAGAAGCTTCTTGGCGGCGGCCGGATCGTACGGATCGTCCTTGATGGCGTCGTTGTACGACCACATCGACGGCGGGATCGGGTTCTTGGCCGGAACGCCGCTCGACAGGTACACGGCGTCAACGATGGCCTTCTTGTCAATGGCCATGTTGATCGCCTTGCGGACGCGCACGTCGTCGAAGGGCTTCTTGGTGGTGTTGTAGGCGAGGTAGCCGATGTTCAGGCCGGCCTGATCGAGGATCGTGACGTTCGGATCCTTCTTCATGGCGTCGAGGTCAGCCGGGTTCGGATACGGCATCACGTGGCATTCGCCCTTCTGGAGCTTTGCCCAGCGGACGGACGCGTCCGGCGTGATCGAGAACACGAGGTCGTCGATCTTGGCCTTGCCGCCGTAGTATTCCGGGAACGACTTGTAGCGGATGGTGGCGTCCTTCTGGTACTGGACCAGGTAGAACGGACCCGTTCCGATCGGATCTTGGTCGATCTTCTCGGGCGTGCCAGCCTTCAGCATCGCGTCGGCGTATTCCTTCGACTGGACGGCCGCGAATTCCATCGCGAGGTCGGCCAGGAACGGAGCTTCCGGCTGGTTCAGGGTCACCTTGACGGTGTAGGCGTCCACTTTCTCGACCGACTTGAGCAGCTTGGGCATGCCCATGTCGTCGAAGTAGGAGTGGTTCGGGCTCGTGACCTTGAAGTACGGGTTATCCTGCTTCCATTGACGCTCGAACATGAAGACGATGTCGTCGGCGTTCATGTCGCGGGTCGGCTTGAAGTTCTTGTTGGTATGCCACTTCACGCCCTTGCGGAGGTGGAAGGTATAGACCGTGCCGTCGGCCGAAATATCCCACTTTTCAGCAAGACCAGGCTGCACTTGCGTGCCGCCGCGCTCGAACTCGACGATGCGGCTATAGACCTGGGTGCTGGCGTCGAAAGACGTGCCGGTCGTGTTGACGCCCGGGTAGAAGTTCTCGGGGCTGCCCTCGGAGCAATAGACGAGGGTTTTGGCTGCCAACGGTGCAGCCGCCAGGAAAGCCGGGACGCAGATAGCTGCGAAAAGGGCTGATTTCTTCATTCTGAGGTCCTCTGAGACGGCCTACTCATGACCGTTCTGGGACGAAGTTAAGGTGCGAAGCCACAATAATGTCAATCTGTCCTTATGATCGGCATCGGTTTTCCGAAAAAATATAGCATTTCATACTTACCGGGCGACGGCCTCGGGCGTGGCGCGAACCCGACGAACGTCGTAAATTGTGCGATGCACAAGAAGAACGGATTTGTTGGGATGCGCGGTTCAGACACGCGAGTTCAGCCCAGTGGTGGTCGGGTGCAAGCAATCGTTCAGGGACGCGGGAACGTCATTGCGCCGCGACGTGAAATAGCACGCGTCATCCACAGCTTCTCGCGTCGAGCTCCGCCGCACGCCGGCTCGGCGAGGTCTTAGCGCCTTCCGTCTTGAGATCGGGATGATGAGGCGCGAGCCCTCCGATGGAGCCGTCGTCAATCCGTCAGCCCGCAGGCCAGCCGGTATGGGACGCAAATAAGGTCAGTATTGCCGGGACGGCCGCACGGCCTCCCGAACCGCGTTCAGGCCGACATTCGCGTCGTCGGAATAGCCCGTCCGTTGTACAGCCAGAAAGATCTTTTCGGCGTCGTCGTAACGGCCCAGCTTGTAATATGACCAGCCACGAATCACCATCAAATCGGTTTGCTCGGGCACGATCCGACTGCGCTCGCCGAGCGCCAGGATGACTTCCACATAGCGCCCCTCCCGGAACGCCGCGAGCGCGCGCTGCGCCAGGATCGTGGCATCGAGTTCGGTCCTGCGCTGAGCGGTTTGGGGCGACTCGGCGGCTGCGAGGGCTGCCTCCGCCGTCAAGTCCTTGCGGAGATAGGCAAGGGTCTTTCCGTAGGCGGCTTCCTCGCGTGTTTGGTCGCTTCCACCCTTGATGGCGCGGTCGAAGGCGGTCACCGCTTCGAGCGGTCGGTTGAGCTCCATCAGGCACCAACCGAGCGTCAGCGCGGCATCCGCCGAGAGCGAACTCGGATTGCGCGTGACAGCGCAATTGCGACGAGCGCCTGACCGGCTTGCGGGTTGCGCCGGTGGCGCGCCCAGGTCGGCGCGCGGAAGCCGCTCTTCATAAATCACGCGGGGCTCGGTCGCCTGGCTCGACGCGTAGGCGGTGCGCGGCGGAACGACTGGGGCAGGCGCCGCCGGTGTCATGGCTGCAGACGGAAGGGTCGATGGCTGCGCCGGGGGCGGCGTGCGACCCCGGTTGATGCCGTCCGCCACATCGGCAATGCGCTGCGAGCGGCTCCGCCATTGGGTGACGATGGCGTTGAAACCGACGCGGTCATTGAGACGCTGGCTCGCAAGAGCTGCGCCATAAGCGGAAGGTTCGTCATCCGCCTTCCAGCTCAAAGCCCGCTGGAACCATTCCCGCGCGGTGCGGAACTGCCCGGTATTGTACGAATACCATCCGAGGGCTTGAGCGCCGTCCACAAAACGCTGCTGCGTCACGACCGGAACGACGCGAGCGACGACCTGCGGATCGAGGCGAGGCGGAGGGTCTTGGCTCAACAGGGCGGTCGCCACGTCGAGATAGACCTTCAAATTTTCAGGGGCCTTGTCACGCCACTCGTAAGCGAAGGCCTCGGCCTCCACGAAACGGTTGAGGTCCCGCAGTGACAAGGCGTAGCCTTCGGCCGCCTTTGCTCCGCCATCGCGGTCAAGCGCCGTTTTGAAAAGCGCCAGCGCTTTCTCTGAATTTTTGTGATGATAGGCGTAGTAGCCGAGCAGGATGACATTCCCCGGCTCGCTCGTGCCCTCAGCCAGCCGCTCGACGACAGCAAGATCGTCCGCGGATGCCGTGAGCTTGTTATCGGTCGAGGCGCGTTCCACACGCCGACGCGCCAGGTCATCGCGTATGCTGCTGAAGTCATCCGGATCGCTGCCGCCCTTCCGCTCGAAGCGCAGCAAGTCGGTGACCTGCTGTTCGGGGAGAAGAGTGAGCGCCTTTTGCAGCGTGCCCAGCCGTTCGGCCGAGTTGGTGCAATTCGTCAGAAGATAGGTATATGCGTCGCGCGTGCGGTTCTGCTGGTTCGTCTTGGCGAAGGCTTCCGCGACACGCCAGAGAACATCGACATTGGTGCATGTCAGGAGGCTCGGTGCTTCGGTTGCCACCGACAGCACCGTTCGCCATTGCGCATTGTCGGAGGCATTGATCAGCCTCCGTCGCGCCTCCGCCGTATCCAGCGCCGTCAGCAGGTCCGCCGGAGGCTTCCACTGCGGATCGGATGCCTGGCGCTCGGTGATGGCTGCGCGGATCTCTGCGATCTTGTTCTCACCATAGAGCGCCCAAAGGCGATCGACTTCCGGATCTTTGATGGTGATCGGGCCTGCCGGGAGCTGCGACAGGTCGGTCGGAGGAGACCAGTTGGGGTAGAGCGCGCGCAAGCGCGCGATCTCCGCTTCGACGCGGCGCGTATCGCCTTGCGACGCGAAGTATCGAAGAGCGGATTCGTCCACTTGCGGGGGGAGCGTAGAAGGCGTTGCCGCGGCGAGAGTGGGAGCCGGATGCCCGCCATCGCCGGCTTGCTGGGCGAGTGCCGCGAAGCCGAGACTAGCGACCGCAATTGCTATGGTGCCACGGATTACAGGCATTGTGGATACTTTTCAGCGATCAGTGACATCGACAGAAGATAAAGCGTGGACGGATAGTACAGCTTCGGCTCGAACATTTTGAATGCTCCCGGAATGGGCTGTCCGTCGAGCGCGCAGACCAGAGTCGCGGACAGAGCGGCGTAACCTTGATCCGTCAGCTTGTCTCGGACCTGTCCCGTCACGACATTGATCACCGCGACACCTTCATTGTTCACTGACCAGCGCTGATTGAGCGTTCTGAGCCACTCCAGGTCGGTCACTCCCGCTCTTAAAAGGTAAAGAGGTATCCTTAACGAGTTATAACCAAACTCCGGCGCGAAGCCCTCTGCGGGCTGGGTTTGCAACCGGGTGCGGATCGAAAGCCAGTCGGCGGGAAGACGCGCGCGGCCAGTGGTTGCCTGTTGCAGCAACGAAAGGCCGTTCTTCCAAACACCGTTCCAGTCGTATTCGGGTGCGAGAGCGGCCAACACCGGAATGGCCTCGAAGACCCAGTAGGACAGGTTAACGACCGGGCCGTCGGGGCGATCCTCCGTGCCGAAACCCTTGGTCGCCGGAAGCAGGAACATCGTTCCCGCGCTGCGACCGAAGTTATTCTTCCCGATGGCTTTGGCGATTTTTTGCGCGGCTGCGGTGTAGCGGGCGTCTTTCCAGGCCGCCCCAGCCTTCGCCAGCGCATAAGCGATCAGAATGTCGCCATCGCTGGCATTGTTACGATCCGAGACGCGGGGCTTGGCGGATGGATCCCATTTCCATGCCGCGAGCCCGTCATCGCGGATCAGAAGCTCGGTCCGTGTGAAGGTCCAGATCTTTTCGAATGTGGGTCTGTCACCCGCCGCGAAGGCGAGCAACAGACCGTAGCCCTGGCCCTCGCTGTGGCTGATGTTGCCGTTCGCGTTGTCGATGACGCGTCCGCTTTCATCAATGAAACGGGAACGATAGGCGTTCCAATCCACGGACGAAATCGTGCCTGCTATCTTCAGCGGGTTTACGGTCGCACTCCAGGTCGTCCGCCTTGCGTCGGCCAGCGTGCAAAATGCGATGACGAGCCCCGCGACGGCAAGGCACGAGAGAAGGCGGGGAATGCCGGTCGGTCGCTTGATCATGACTGACGTCCGAGGCGACTCAGGAGCAGGTACGTGGCGAATCCCAGCAGGACGCAGCATGCAACAATCAGAAGAGCGTATTGCAGAATGTTGGTCGACATCCAGTTGGCGGCCACGAGCCGCAGATTCAGCAAGGAGAAGGGCTGCGTCTGAACGAAGGTGTAGCCGCGGGTCGGCTGTATCTCGAGCCTCGCCTCATTCGGATCGAGCGCTGCCGCGCGGCCCGAAACCTGAGACCACAAGATCGGATCCGTCAGGCGAACCATTTCCTCCGCGAGGGTCTCCTCGGTCCGCGCGGTAACGAGCGTCCAGGTTCCGGACCCTTCGGTGCGGCTCTGCGCAAGGACCAGAGTGACACGCTGCGACGGCTCGAAATTGATGGTTCCCTTGTCCTCCAGCGAGAGGGAGGCGAGGGACAGGTTGAAAGTCTGCTCCATCCACTCCCTCATGGAGTCGAGTGTCTGCTGAATGATCCCGCGCCGCTGGAGTGTGTCGGCCCATCGCCGGCGAACCTCGTCGGTCGACACGGGGTCCCCCCGGTCCAGCGGCGTGCGGCTGACGGGCAGGCTGAAATCCGCATTCGCGACTTGCTGTCCCGCGGGTTCCGGCTGTGCGGGTGGAGCGAACCGTGATGGCGCGGGCGTCGATTGCCACAGGGTGCGGAGGTTCTCGGAAAGGTTGACCCGGGCGAGCATCCCTACCGGGAGCTGATCGACCGCGCCGACGAAAATGATCGATTGGTCGCCAGCGCCCGCGGCATTGGCGAACTGCGCGCGCACGGGGGCTCCGGCGTCCCGCGCCATGCGCGCGAGCAGGGTGCCCGATGCGGCGTAGTTCAACGGGTCCGGTCGTGCCAGCACGACGGTTGCCGGCAAATCGCCGAAGGGGAAGCTGCCAGTGCTCAACGAGGCCAGATCGGGGCGACGCCCCATGCGTCCGAAATCGGGAACGGAGAGCGACGTCGTATCGAAGAGAACGAAGCGGTTCGTCTCGGAGAGGGTCTCCCCGGGCGCACAGCGGTCATCGGCATCGGTTAGAAGAACGGCCTCGAACGACAACTGGTTGATGCCGGGCTTGAAATTCTTCATGGGGATGCGGATCGGCTGCCGCCGAAAAATATTGCCCCGAGAGGTAATGGTCATCGTCGCGCTGATCCGACCATTCACATAGATGTCGACATGGCTTCCCGGCTTGACGCTCGATGTATGCGCGGAATCGAGATACAAAGTCGCTTCGCCGTAATCTGTCGCGAAGAAATCGGATGGCAGATTGATGGCGAAACGCGACCGCAAGCGTCGTCCGGAGAACTCCTGCGTCGGGACGCCGAGTTCGGCGAAACGGATCGAGCGGTTCCCGAAATAGGTCGGCACCTCGGGCCAGAGCCAGGACGCCGTGTCGACCCGATCGCGGTCGAGGTTGACGGCGTTGAGGACCGGGGCTCCAACGATGTTGATGGCGGTGTCGAGATCGCCCCAGCTTGGGCCGGACACGATCAGCGACGGCGCGCCGGAGCCCGCTTCCTGCATCATGATCGCGAGCGGCTGTATGGCGGCGGCATCGGGAAGCGCGGCGACCGTGCCGCGAAGCTCGCTCGCAAGGCCCATGAAGACCTTGATCGTCCCGACCGGCGAGGGGCCCGGATCGGATTCCATGACCCGGATCACAGGATGCGCATAACGGCCGCGCAGGGCGACCAACTGCACCAGCCGCAGCAGGCGATCGCGGATTTCCGGTCGATAGATTCGTGGCGCAATGACCCGGATCGTGGTCACACCCGTGGTGTCGAGGCCAATCGCGGGGAGATCCTCGAGGCTGCGCAGGGTCTTGGGTGCGCCATCCGCGAAAATCAACTTCGTGGAAGCGGCGTCCACGTCGGTCCAGAGTTCGTAGGTCGCGCGCACCGTGCAATCCGTCCGGTGGCGCTGAACGGCCTCCATGCGGATGATGTTTTGTCCGGTGCGCAGAAGGCCCGCGCGGATCGGAATGATGACGCGCTGTATCGTTTGGGAAGAGGCGATCGGAATGTCGACGACGGATTCGCCGTTGACGATTGCCCTCAGGCGCGAGGCCTCCGGCATCACGACAACGGCATTCTGGTATCCGACCGAGATGCTGGCGCCGCTCGCGGCCTCATCCTGCGTCAGGTGGAAGGCCCACGACCGCGTATCGGTCTCACCTTCGAAGCGGATGTTTTCAAACGGTAGAATCGGTCGTTCGAAACGGATGGGCCCGCGTGACGGGAGGGCGGCGCTCACCGGCGTGGTTGCATTCGGGTTTGACGGTTTGGTTGTCGGCTGGGGCAATCCGACGGACGCGGGCGCGCCGGCTCGGGGCGCGGCGGATGATGGCCGCGTGCCTTGTGGATTCATATCGAACGGCGCCGCCGTGGGCGCTTGAGCAGTGGAGGTCGCGGGTGCCGGAGGCGGCGCTAACTGCATGTCGAAAGGGGCCGCGGTCGCGGCATTGTCCGCCCCCGGCGAGGGAGGTTGAGGCAGAGACTGCGCAGGCGCTGCCGCGCTCGGCTTGTCCGGCGACATGTTGAAAGGGGTCGTCTGAGCAAGGGCATGCCCGGCCCCGAGCACCTCGAACCCCAGCATGAAAGAAATCAGGAGCGCGCGCACGACGAGCCTCTACTTGACCGACGGGGTGACGACGGGAACGGGCGGAATGGAGGCTCCGAACCGCTGCAACCCCGAGATATAGGCCAATCCGCGGCCGGTCTGATAAATCGCGACGGTGATGAACCAGAGCGTGCCACGCAGGATGCCGATGTCCTGGTGTCGGCGCTTCTGGAAATGGCTCCATTGCTCCGCATTGGCGAAGACCAGATCGGCGATGAGCCGATGTTGCTCGGGCGTCTCGGTCAAGAAGCGGCAGCCGATCAGGACGCCCTTGTCGTCCATGCCCATCTTCCGCACTTCCATCGGCAGTTGATTGGTCGGAAGGTCGGAATAGGGCGTGAATTCAAGCGTGCCGAACGCGCCGCGCTTCAGCCCCGGCAGGGCCGATTGCGACAGGCGAATACTGATGCCGCCGACGGACACGTCGCGGATCGTCGCGTCGACCAGCTGGTCGCCCATGATGAAGCGGCAGGGGCGCTCGGCGATGACCCGATGGCTCTGCCGCCGTGTGGCCCGTTCCGACACCACGCCGAGAGCGCAGCCCGCGATGATGAGGTTCATCAGGTTCCACGCGCCCGTAACCAAGGTGACGTCGGCTTTGTAGGGCTCGGCCCAGATCCGGATGATGGTGGCGATCACCCCCAGAACCAGAACGCCGAAGATGATGAAGTATGGCGCACCGAGTTCCGAGACCCGGTTCTTGTCCATGGTCTCGTTCTTGGCCGTGACCTTGAAGGTCGGCTTGCTGGGGTTGGCGATCACGGACATGATCGCGGGCAGCAGATAGACCGTTTGAATGAACTCATACAGATCCGAAATCCACGGCCAGCGATAGCGGCCGTAGAGATAGTTCTGCATCATGAAGTTCACCATCATGTAGGTCGAGGTGTAGGCGAGGAACTCGCCACCGGATGCGGTGAAGATTTCGAGCGAGAAAAACAGGTAGCAGAGCGGCGACACCAGGAAGCAGAACCGCGTGAACGGAAACAGCCAGAACATCGCGCTCGACATGTAACAAAGGCGCTGCGGCAGCTTCAGCCCGCGTTTGAACAGCGGAAACCGGTAGCGCATGATCTGGATCATGCCCTGCGCCCAGCGTGAGCGCTGGCCGATGAAGCTCGCGAAGCTATCGGGCTGCAGGCCGGCGATCAGGGGCTTATCGACGTAAATGCTCGTCCAGCCGCGGGAATGGAGTTCGAGCGCGGTCTCGCAATCTTCAGTGATGCTGACGCCGCTGAACCCGTTGGTCTCCTGCAGCGCCTCGCGCCGGAGCACGGCCGCCGAACCGCAGAAGAAGGCCGCGTTCCACTTGTCCAGCCCGCGTTGGATGACGCCGTAAAACATTTCGTTTTCCGACGGCATGGTCTGGAATGTACCCAGGTTGCGTTCGAGCGGATCAGGATTGATGAAGAAATGCGGCGTCTGGACCAGGAACAGGTTTTTCTCGGTGCCGAAATAGCCAACCGTCTCCTCGAGAAAATTCCGCGCCGGCGCGTGGTCGGCATCGAACACGGCAATGAGGTCGCCTGTCGAATGTTCCAGAGCGTTGTTGAGATTACCGGCCTTGGCGTGTTCGTTTCGGGCGCGGGTGATGTAGTTGACATCGAGCGCGGCGCAGAGCGCCTGGAGTTCGACGCGACGTTCGCGCGCCTCTCTGGCAAGCACGGCGTCCGGCTGCTCGCATTTCTGGTCCGTTCCGCCGTCGTCCAGAAGCCAGACGGTCATTTTGCCCGCCGGATAGGACATGGCCTTTGCCGCCGCAAGCGTCGAAGCCAGGAGACTCGCGTTCTCGTTATAGCTCGGGACGAAGACGTCCACGGTCGGCACGTTGGAGTGGTCGATCCGCGGCGGCTTGCGGGAGCGCAAAGGGCTCGACACCACGAAAAGGCTGAGAAACAGCATGATCACGCTGTACATCTCGGCCAGGTAGAGGAGGATCGCGGGAATGTAGTTGGTGAGTTCCGTGATCGGGGGAAGCGTACTGGTCGTACGCCAGAAGACGTAACGAAGGACGATCGCCGTGCCGAGCGCCAGGGCGATCAGGCGCCAGATGCCCTG
The DNA here is from genome assembly GCF_015694465.1 of Microvirga alba. Taxonomy (GTDB): domain Bacteria; phylum Pseudomonadota; class Alphaproteobacteria; order Rhizobiales; family Beijerinckiaceae; genus Microvirga; species Microvirga alba. The sequence goes on along the minus strand of NZ_JADQDO010000010.1, from coordinate 131,547 downwards.
TGCCCGGAAAAACTTCAGGACGATCATGCTGGCGACGACGACGAGGCCGGCGATGAGATGTGCTTGGAGACTGATGGGAAGAGCGACGAGTAAGACGATAATCGTTGCCGCAACGGCCCAAAAGGCCACAATAAGACCCTTTTGCATCAGTCCTCGTTCTCAGTTGATTTTCGTTGCGTCATATTACGCATAACGTAAGGCTTCTTGCCGATCTATTACTATCTCAATTGTATTTCGTTACCGATCTACGCAGGGATGGCCGCGCGAAACTGAGATAATATTATACCATTATATCACGAACGCCGTTGACGCCGTTATTGAGACGGCGGCGGCGGGACGATGGGATAGCCCGACAGGGGAGCCAGTTCGGGCGCCGGCGGGGCGGTCATCAAATCCGTGCCGACCGGCTTCGGCCGGGGAGCGATGCGCGTGACGGGTGCGCGTCTCGGTGACGGGGGGGTGGAGATGGTGCCATAGGGGCCCATTCCGGTCGGATACATAGGTGCCCCGAACTGTCCAAGCTGGGGCTGGACGGGCGGCGGCGCGATATTGGCGTTGGGATTCCAGACGTCCGAAGAGAAATAGGCCGAGATCGTATAGGCGTACATCGTGCGCAGGAGTTGTTCTTCAGTCGTGTCCGCATCGCAGAGACGAAGGCGAACCGAGACGGCGCCGCTTGTCACGAAGAAAGCACCTTGACTGGGTTCAATCTGCTGCCACGCGTACAGGCAGACATCGCCGGCCGCCGAGCGCCCGGTGGCATATCCAAATGGGCCGTATTTGTTCTGTACGTAGAAGAGCGACGTCCTCATGTCGATGCCCGGAAGTCGCTCGTCCATCTCGGTTTGGATGCGCTCCTGCGTCAGGGGGCTGAGCTTCAGGGTGTCATCGATATCCGATCGCGCCGTCGAATCGCTAATCAGGCTGACATAGAAGGCGTTCTGGCCGGTCGTCCTCGACGCGGTCGACAGGGCGATCTCCTGCGAGACGCCGTTGACGTACTTTTTCTGCAGAACGGCGATGACCGCCACCCCGCCCGGCGGAGGAAGAATGATCGCCTGGGCGGCGGAAACCTCGCTTGTCAGCGCCGTGTAGCGAAGATCGGAGCGCATCGAGCACCCGGCCGCGACCAGGAGAAGGGCTGCGGGAGCGGCCAATTTCAGAAAACCGAAGATCCGTGCCGCCAAGTGACCGCTTGCGCCGCGCCTAGGGGCAGCGAAGCCAATCCTATTCTGAGGCAGAGAAAAGGGCATGAAAACGAATTGACCTGCGGCTGACCGGCGCGAGTAATTAAATGCTTAACCAGACATGGGCAAGTATGGTTAACGAAGAGTAAGCACAATCGAAATATGCGGATTATTATCCGTCTCGGGCCCTTTTTTTGAATCTGAGTGTGGAACGTTAGGTCAAAGCGTCTTGTTTTTTGATCGGTCGAGGCGGGAGGCCAAGGCGATGGGCCGCGGGCGGGGCGCTACCTGAGCGAATCAACAATCTCGGCCAGGGAGTCGACCACGATTCCGGTGATGATCCGCCCCTTTTCCGCCGAGGCGAGGCTCGGGTCTCCCACGACGCCCGAGCCGCCGGAAATCTCCGCCATGGTGCGGAAGAGGGATCCTTTCCCGCCCCGCAGGAGATCGCTGTTCGCCCATTCATGGGTCATGACGTGGCTGCGCCCCGGAATGAGATCGCGCCGGACGCTGGTTTCGTCGATGAGAAGCATCAGGGACGTCTCGAACTCGCAGGCATGGCCGACGCCGCCAAAAGGACTTTCCTGCACTGTCAGCAAGGCGTCGGTTGCGATCCGCCACCATGTCAGCATGGCGACCTGGCATTCCGGGTGGCGGCTGCCGAAGGATTCCAGGATGACCTGGCCGATGGCCTGATTGCCGCCATGGCTGTTGAACAACAGGATATTGCGAAACCCATGGGCGGCAACGGAGTCGAGGATGTCCGTCACATAGGCAAGCAGCGTCGTGTGCTGCACCGTGAGAGTGCCTGCGAAATCCATATGGTGCGCGGAGGCGCAGACCACGACCGGCGGCAGGATCAGCACCTTGTCGTGGTGCCGTGCGTCCAGCTCCCTGAGGAAATGCGCGCCGATCTGCGCATCCGTGTCGAGCGGCAGGTGTGGGCCATGCTGCTCGATGGCGCCGATGTTCAGAATGACCGGGATCGAGCGGTCAAGCGCGCCGATCTCCAGCGTCGTCAGCTTTTCCCATCTCATGGCTTCACCGCCCAGAGCTCGATTTCGACAAGGAAGTCGCGCAGCAACTTCGTTTCAACGGCCGTCCTCACCGGAAGCGGCGCGGGCATAAGTTCGGAATAGACTTCGTTGAAGGCAGGCCAGTTGTTGAGATCCGTCAGATAGACATTGACCTTGAACACATCGGCGAGGGTGCAACCGGCGTTGCGCAACAGCGCGGCGCAGTTCTCGATCGTTGCCCGGGACTGGGCGCGGAAGTCGCTCCCGCCGATGGTCTGTCCATCCTGCGCGACGGCGGTTTGCCCGGAAATCACAACGATGCGCCCCGGCTTCACCTCCAATACAGGCGAGTATGGTCCGGCGCCCACATGTTGCGTCACGGCCGGAGCCCTCTTGACCGGCTCCGCCGCCCTGCTGCTTCCCATCGGGTTCGGCAGGTAGCCGAGGAATCCTACGATGCGCCAGCGGCCATCCACGCGGCGACAGAAATATTGGGTCTGCCAGCGTAGAGTGACGGTCTCGCCATCGTTCAACCGGATCTCGCCGTCGAACTTCTTTCGCGCGAGGGCGAAATCGCCCGTGATCTCGATGTCGCACAAATGCGTCAGGGCGAAGATCGAGCGGCGCAAATCGGCATCGTCGATCCGCCCCTTCAGCTCCTTTGCTCCAGCAAGCCACGCCTCGCGATAGCGGGCGATATCGGCGTAGGTGACGCGCCAGCTATCGGGATTGTCGGAGAAACGGGCATCGATGCCGAAGAACAGATCGGGCGCGAAATCCGTGAAATGCGCGTCCCAATCCCCGGCGACGAAGGCGTCGATGTCCCGGTGGACGAGCATTTCCCAGATCGCATGCCGTGCTTCGTCGGTCGGCGGAAACGGATTCACATCGGACATGGCGGCCTCTTATCGAATGGTGCGTTCGGACACTTTGAAACGGCGAATCGCATCTTCGTCCAGCTCGATTCCGAGGCCCGGCCCTTCCGGCACGCGGATATGCGGCGGTTCGACCGCGAGCGGCGTCTTGAGCAGGTCGTGCGAGCGGATCATGCGGCCGAAGATGTCGCTCGGCCAGATGCAGCTCGCGGCGGCTGCCGCCTGATGCACGTACATGGCCTCCAGAATGCCGAGATCGACCTCCGAGCCGTGCCAGCAATAAAGTCCGGCCATGGAGGCGAGGTTCGCCAGCGACTGGAACTTCGCCAACCCGCCATTGAAGTTGAATCCATCGACCGCGCCGTGCGCGATGGCGTTGACCGCCTCGTAAGGACGCTGGCCCTGGAACACGTAAGGCAGGGAGACGTGCAGCACGATGGGGATTGACGAGAACTGGCGCAAGTTCGCGTAATCCTGAATCATCCAGCGCGCGATGGGATCTTCGAGCAACAGAACGTTGCCGATTTCCTCGAGCCCGCGAATGATCGGACGTGCACTGCCGGAATTTTCCCAACGCTGGTTGGGATCGAAGATCACCTTCATGCCGGGCGCGTATTCCTTGATCTTCGCGCACCAGGCGACGACGTCGTCATCGAGATCGCATTTGAACTTGATGCAATCGAAGCCCTGCTGATGATACTGGCGTACCCAGGGGCCGATCTCCTCGACCGTGCGGTGGCTCGACCACGCGCCGATCTTCACATGGCTGCGCACCGCGCCGCCGAGCAGGCGATGGAGCGGGACGCCAAGCGACTTCGCATAGGCATCCCAGATCGCGCACTCGAATCCGTCATACTCACGGCACAGGGCGATGGGCAGGTCTTGAAGCGAGAGATCAGCGATGCTTTGGCCGAGAAGAACGTTCGAGACGCCCTCGATGGTCGACCAGTTGTGATCGCGGTAGAATTCCGACAGCCCGACGGTGCCGTCCTTCAAGGTCATCCGCATGATGAGCTTGGGCAGTTCATCGAACTGCACCGACCAAGCCTGCTTGCCGCCGACCGGCAGCATGTGGAGCGGCTTGTTCAGACTTTCCGAATTGATGACGCCCGGATGGGCGGGCACGATGACCTCTTCGAAATCGAGGCGGACGATGGTCTTGTCGTTGGAATCCATAGGCTCACCGAATGCGTTGTCGCGCGGAAGACTAGGGGCAAAAACGTAGTTTAACAACGCGATTTTCGTGCATTGAGGCATTCACTTCGGCTAAAATATGCACCAAGCTACATTCTTCGAATGAGCGAGCGTGGAGGAACGCCATGAGCGAGACCATCATCGTGACCGGCGGCGCGGGTGATATCGGGCAGGCCCTGTGTCGGCGTTTTCTGGCGGGCGGTCATAAGGTCGCGATGCTCGACCGAGACGAGGCCGCGCTGGCGAATGCGATTTCCGCCCTGGGCTCGTCCTCGACCCTGCTCGGCGTTGAAGCGGATGTGACGAGCCTCGAGTCGGTGCAGGAGGCGGTCTCTCGGGTGGAGGCGCTGTTCGGCGGCGTCGATGTTCTCGTCAACAATGCGGGGGGTGTCGTCAGCCCGACGCTCGCCACCACCGGCGAGAAGGAATGGCTGGCCGATATCGACCTCAATCTCAACGGGGCCTGGCGCTGCGTGCGCGCCGTTCAGGACGGCATGATCGCGCGCAAGCGCGGTACCATCCTCAACATCTCCTCCGTCAACGGCTCGGGCATCTATGGCTATCCGGCCTATAGCGCCGCGAAGGCGGGGCTTGGTCAGCTGACCCGTTTCCTCGCCGTCGAACTCGGCCGGCACGGCATTCGCGCCAACGCCATCGCTCCCGGCAGTGTCAAGACGCAGGCCTGGAAGGCGCGCGTCGAAGAGAACCCGGAAATCTTCGAGCGCCTGAAGCGCTGGTATCCCCTGGGCGACATCTGCGTGCCGGATGACATCGCGGGCGTCGCCGCCTTCCTCATCGGTCCGGATGCGCGCATGATCACAGGCGCAATCCTTCCCGTCGATGGCGGGCTCTCGGTCGGCTCCACGACGATGGCGCGCGAGTTCTGCGGCGCGGAGTTTTGATCCGGGCCCTCCCGATGGAGAGCTTGTCACAGGCCACCTGCCTGTGGCATGCGAAAGGCATGATCGACGTCGCGAACCCGACCCAAAACCTTTGGTGGCGCTCCTCGTAAGGAGCGGCACGTCGTCATGTCTTGAAACAATGACCGTTGCCGCCGTGTTCGGCAGGCGCGGTTTATATTGCTCAACGGTCTCCCGGTCACGGCGGCTCCCATTTTGGAGACCCCCATGCCTATGACTGATCAGATCCAGCCCATCATCCTCACCGGAGACCGAACGACCGGCCCCCTGCATCTGGGACATTACGCGGGATCGCTCAAGAACCGCGTCGGCCTGCAACACACGCACCGTCAGTTTCTGCTTCTGGCTGACACGCAGGCGCTCACGGACAATGCACACGATCCGGACAAGGTGCGTCGCAACGTGATTGAGGTCGCGCTCGATTACCTCGCCGTCGGGATCGATCCGGCCTTGTCGACGATCTGCCTGCAATCCGCGCTACCGGCTCTCGCCGAGCTCAGCATGCTCTATCTGAATTTCGTCACCGTGGCCCGCCTGGAGCGGAATCCGACGATCAAGGACGAAATCCAGGCGCGCGGGTTCGGACGCGATATTCCAGCCGGATTCCTCTGCTACCCGGCAGCACAAGCCGCCGATATTACCGCCTTCAAGGCACAAGTCGTTCCGGTCGGCGAGGATCAGGCTCCCTTGATCGAGCAGACGAACGAGATCGTTCGCCGCATCAATCGCCAGGTCGGTCGGGACATTCTGCCCGAGGCGCGGGCCCTCATTCCTGCCATCGGCCGTCTTCCCGGTGTCGATGGGAAGGCCAAGATGAGCAAGTCGCAAGGAAACGCGATCCCGCTCTCCGCTTCGTCCGATGACATCCGCGATGCGGTGCATCGCATGTATACCGACCCGAACCATCTGCGCGTCAGCGATCCCGGCTCCATCGAAGGCAATGTCGTTTTCATGTATCTCGACGCCTTCGACGAGGATCCGGCGGGCGTCGAGGATCTCAAGGCGCGCTATCGGCACGGCGGCCTCGGCGACATGGCTGTGAAGCGCAGACTGGAGGACGTGCTGCAGGCCCTCTTGGCCCCCATAAGAGAGCGCCGGGCTGCCCTGGCGCGGGATCCGGAGTTCGTCCTGGACATCGTGCGGCAGGGCACGCTGAAGGCCAGAGCGACCACGCAGGAAACGCTCGACGACGTGCGCCGCGCGCTTGGGCTTTTTGCTTTCGACGGCTGAAAGGCCGCGTTGCGCAGTCCCTTGGTCAGGTGTCAATCGCCGATGGGTTGCGCCTCGGTGTGGCCGTGCAGTGCGAGCAGCACCGTTCTGATCCGGTGGAGCTTGCGCGCTGACAACGGTTGTCGCAATGCGCCGACCAGGGCCGAGAGACAATCGATGACGAGAAGCTGGCCGTAGCGGGTGCGGTTCGGAAAATTGAAATGCACCTCGTCGCCCGGAACCGCGAGCGGCAGCAGAATGCTTGCGTGGCCTGACAGGGGGCTCTGCGGCTGCGTGATCGCAATGACGGTCGCGCCGCGCCCGGTGGCGATTTCAGCGGCATCGAGAAGCGAGCGCGGCTTTCCGGTGACGGAAAAGATGAGGAAGGCGTCGCCCTTGTCGGCGATGGCCGCGAGCATGCGCTGCTTATACGGGTCGGCTGAGGCGGTGACGGAGAGGCCGAAACGGAAGAGGCGGTTTTCCATCTCCTGCGCCATGATGGCCGAACTGCCGCCGACCCCGATGCAGACGACCTTGCCGGCCTTGGCGATGGCGTTGGCCGCATTGGTCAGCGCTCTCTCGTCGAGCCCCGCAAAGGCCGTGGCGAGCGCATCGGTGGCCGATTGGTAGACGCGCTGCGCGGTGGTCTCGGCGTCGCCGGAATGAACCTTGCGCTCGGCCTCGATATACATGCGCCCGACCGCGAAATCCTGCGCGAGACGCAGCTTGAAATCGCTGAATCCGTTGCAGCCGACCCGGCGCACGAAACGCATCACCGTGGGTTCGCTGACCTCCGCTTGCGCCGCGAACGCCTTGATGCTGATGCGGGTCGTGCCTTCAATGTCCTGGAGCGCCATCTCCGCCACGCGGCGCTCGGCTTTCTTCAGGCTCGGCGCGATCTGTTCGATGCTCTCGATCAGGTTCGTGGGGCGATTCATCCTGTCATCCTGGCTCGCCGGACCCGACGAGGCTTAGAACCGTATGCCGAGATAGGTTCTGTCATCGGCCCAGTGCGAGGCCGTCGACCCCTTCGGGGACGGATATAGTATCACCTTGGCGGGGTCCAGCCGCTCGGCCTCCGCGAAGGCCTCCTCCCAGGCCGCCACGCCGAAAGCATCGCCGGGCTTGAAATAGCCATCGGAGAAAATCTCGATGGTCTCGACCTCGGCGCGCGGCAGCCGCTCAATGCGGATCAGGTGTTCCGGCACCTCGAACCCATCGAGGCAGGGATAGCCGAGCAGGGTCGAGGCGGCGTTCTGATAGCCGCCCTGGGCATTGACGATACCGCCTTGCACGAGGTTTTCGATGTCGTGGCGCGGAACATGCGGCAAGTCCGTCACATTGGCCTCGATGGCGCGCTGTTCGATCAGCGCCATGTCGTCGGCGGTCAGCGTATCGGACAGGGAATCGATGGGCTGGCGCGTGCCGTGCCAGGTGATGCGGCGGGAAATCTGTTCCTGCTTTAACGGATCGGACGTCCTCTCGCCGATCACCGGCCAGGCCTGTCGGCGCAGGGTCGAGGTGATGAGGTCGAGATCCTTTTCCATGCGAAGGATCCGCGTGCCGTTGATACGCACGCCGCTGTCGCCGGCCAGGATCACGTCGAGGGTGTCCTTCTGGACCAGAACCAGAGCCAAGGCGGCTCCGAGCCGGACGTTCCAGTCGGTCTGCACTTTCTCGAACATGCCGTGCGCCTTGTAGGCGTCGGAGATCCGGGCGGTGAGCGCCCGGACGATGGCGTGGCCGTCCGTGGGCGCATCGGGCGCGCTCAGCAGATGCTCGAGCGCGCCCTTGACGATGACAGCCGCATACTGACCGGAGAGCATCCCGTCGTAACGGGTTCCGAGGCGGTCCGTGACTCCGTCGATGACCGCATAGGCGCGGCCCGGCAGGATCACGAGGCGGTCCTCGTTGGTGTGAGGCGCGGACGGATCCTTCGCCTCGGAGAATGCCTCGATCAGCATGGTGGTCGTGTCGTTTCCTGAGCGCATGATCCGCCGAACGGGCCCCGGCTCGGCGAAGAGATCATGTGCAAGTTCAATCGCTTAGAGCGTGATCAGACGCAAAACCGGAACCCACTTTGCTGATCACGCTCTGGTTTCGGCTCAGCGGTTCTGCAGAGCGGCCTTCCACTTGTTGATCCAGTCCACGCGGTTCTGGGCCACCTTCTTGATGTCGTAGTCGACGAGCTTGATCTCGCTCATCGGCTTCAGGCCCGCGCCGGTCACGTCCTTGCGCACGGAACGACGGCCGATCTCGGAGACGAGCTGTTCCTGAACCGGCTTGGAGAGCAGCCAATCGATGAACACCTTGCCGTTGTCGGCATGGGGTGCGCCCTTCACCAGCGCGACGCCGTCGGCCACGGTCGAGGAGCCGTCCGCCGGATAGACGATGGCAATGTTGCCGCCGCCCTTGACGTAGTCGAGGGCGTTGTCCTCGAGCGTCAGGCCGACGAGCGCTTCGCCGTCATTGACGTAACGCGGAACCGCACCGGACGAATCGGACAGGTTGGTGTTGGCCAGGATCTTGTTGTTGACGTCCCAGCCCTTGTCGCCATAGGCGATCAGAACGGTCGCCAGCTGCTGGAACGACGAACCCGAGGTGTCGGCGCGGGCGGCGGAAATCTTGCCCTTCCACTTGGCGTCGCCGAGATCGGCCCAGCTCTTCGGATAATCGGCGGGCTTCAGTTCCTTGTTGTTGACCGCCAAGACCAGAAGGATGCCGGTATAGGGGATCCATTCCGGGCTGACCTTGTAGGCCGGAACGAGGGCGGCGTCGTCCTTCGGCGTGTAGGTCGCCAGCAGGTCCTTGTTGTCTTCGAGCTGCTCGCCTCCGATGCTCCAGATCACGTCGGCCTTGGCCGCGGAGGATTCAGCCTTCACGCGCTTGATGATGTCGCCGGAGCCGGCCTTCACCACGTCGACCTTGATTCCCGTGTCTTTTTCGAATTTCGGAACCAGCGCGTCGACGATCGACGCCTTATGGGCCGTGTACACGACCACGGTCTTGTCCTGCGCCATGGCGGCGACGCTGATCGACGCAAGCATAACGCCCGCCGTCAAACCGACTTTCAACATTCCATCCTCCCCGGATTAAGTAGCAAAGCTACGGCATGTTGCTGAAACCGATAAGTTTTGTAAAGTCAGGCCAACGCAAATGTAGTTATACTAAAACTAGGAGTGGGGCGTGGCGGATCTGAAAATCCAGGGTTTGGCCAAGAGTTACAAGGATGTACGCGTCCTTGAGAGCATCGATCTCGATATCGCGTCAGGCGAGTTCTTCACGCTTCTCGGGCCCAGCGGCTGCGGAAAAACCACGCTGTTGCGGACCATCGCGGGCTTCCAGCACCAGGATAAGGGCGAGATCATCGTCAAGGGCGAGCGCATCGACAACAAGCCGGCGCACAAGCGCGACATTGGAATGGTGTTCCAGGATTACGCGATCTTTCCGCACCTCACGGTTGCGGAAAACGTGGCGTTCGGCCTGAAGGCGCGCTCCCTGCCGAAATCCGAGATCGAGGCGCGGGTGGCCGAGAGCCTGAAAATGGTTCGCCTCGACGGCTATCAGAACCGCCTGCCCGCCGAGATGTCGGGCGGCCAGCAGCAGCGTGTGGGCCTTGCCCGCGCCATGGCGATCCGTCCGACGCTTCTGCTCATGGACGAGCCCCTGTCGAATCTCGACGCGAAGCTGCGCATCGAGCTGCGCGAGGATATCCGCGACATCCAGCGTCGGCTTGGCATCACCACGATTTACGTCACCCACGACCAGGAGGAGGCGCTCGCCGTCTCCGACCGCATCTGCGTGATGAACAAGGGCAACGTGGAGCAGATCGGCACGCCGTTCGAGATCTACCGCAAGCCACTGCGCCGCTTCGCCGCGGCCTTCGTCGGCACCATGAACTTCCTGCCCGCGCAACTCGATGGCGGACGTCTCGTGGTCGGCGGACAGTCGATACCGTTTCCGGGCTCGGAGGGCGCGGTCGAGGTCGCCATCCGTCCCGAGAACGTCGTTCTCGCGGGAGCAGGCGGCGAGGGCGATGCGATCTTGCTCAAGGGTGAAGTCCGCAAGGTCACGTTCCTGGGGCGCGAGGCGCACTATACCCTCAAGACGGACGTGGGCGAGATCGTAGCCCAGGTCGCCGACCCGGAACACGACTTCATCGTCATGGAAGGCCGCCAGGTCGAAATCCGGCTGCCGCTCAACAAGATTGCCCTGTTCCGTCCCAATGGCGATGTCGTGAAGGCGGGGCCAGCGCGATGACCAGACGCATCCGGTTCGATCTGTGGACCTTCGTGCTCATCGGAGCCTGGGCGGTCCTTCTCATTCTGCTGGTCTGGCCGCTCTCGTCGATCCTGCGGGCGAGCCTGCTCGACAATGACACGGGGGCCGTCTCCCTCATCCACTACATCGAGATCTTCACCACGAAGGTCTATCAGCGGGCTATCGGCAACACGTTCATCGCCGGGTTCGGCGGCATGACGGGCGCGCTCATCCTCGGCGTGACGCTCGCCTTCGTGACGACGCGGTTCCACATCTACGGCCGCGCGCTCATCCAGACGCTTGCGGTGATTGCGCTCGTCGCACCGCCCTTCATCGGGGCCTATGCGTGGATCGTGCTGTTCGGCGCGAGCGGCGTGGTGCGCAAGGGGCTTGCTTCCATCGGCGTGTCGATTCCACCTCTCTATGGGGTCGCGGGCGTCATTCTCGTCTTCAGCTTCAAATTCTTTCCGCATGTGTTCCTGATCACCTCCGGCGCTTTAGGAGCCATCAACCGTTCGGTGGAAGAGGCGGCGGAGAGCCTCGGCGTTTCGCCCATGAAGCGGCTCTTCACGGTGACGCTGCCGCTGATCCTGCCGGCAATTGCCGCGAGCGCGCTCCTCACCTTCGTTCTGTCCATTGCGGATTTCGGGACGCCGCGCATCATCGGGCGTGATTTCAACGTGCTCGCGACGGAGGCTTTCAACCTGTTCGGCGGCGAGGTCGGCGGCAATCCCGGCATGGCCTCCGCGCTCAGCATCGTGCTCATCATCCTGTCGATGATCATCGTGTTCGGGCAGCGCTGGGTGCTGCGCAAGAACGTCTATTACAGCAACCTGATGAAAAAGCCGGAACGCAAGCACGCGAGCGGTCTCAAAGCGGTGGGGCTTCACGCACTGGCCTACACCATCGTCCTGATCGGCGCGTTGCCGGCCATCATCGTCGTCATGTTCTCGTTCCGCCGCACCAGCGGGCCGGTGTTTCAACCGGGCTTGAGCCTTCAGAGCTACGAGAAGGTCATTGCCACCGTCTCGGCCCCGATCTGGAACACGCTGATCTTCTCGTCTGTCGCGGTGGTTGCCATCGTCATCAGCGGCACCTTGATCGGTTATCTGATATCGCGGCGGCCCAACATCGCGACCGGCGCGCTCGATGCGCTGCTCATGGTGCCCTACATCGTGCCCGGTATCGTCATGGGTATCGCCTTCATCACGCGCTTCAACGACCCTCCGATCGCGCTGACGGGCACCGGCCTCATCATCATCCTCGCCATCTATGTGCGGCGGCTGCCCTATTCGGCGCGGTCGGTGGCGGCGGCGTTGAAGCAGGTCGGCCCGAGCCTGGAGGATGCGGCGGTGTCGCTGGGCTACTCCCCCGGAAAGGCCTTCATGAAGGTGACGGTGCCGTTGATCGTCCCCGGCATCATGGCCGGGGCGCTCATGAGCTTCGTGACGGCCATGAACGAGCTCTCGTCCTCGCTCGTGCTCTATGTGGGCAGCACGATCACGATGCCTGTGCGCATCTATCTCTCCGTCATGGACGGCGAATACGGCACGGCCTCGGCGCTCTCCACCATCCTGTTGTCCATGACGGCGATCGCGGTCTATGCCGCCTTCCACCTGTCGGGCCGCAAGGAGAGTGCCCTCCTGTAACGGAAGGTGGATCGAAATTTGTTGCGAGAGCATGATCATGTCTCTTTGAAACATGATCATGCTCTCGATCCCCTATTGCCGCATGATCCTGGCGAACAACCGGTTTCCACTGGTCTCGATCATGCTCTAAAGCACGTCGCGCTTCATGCGCGGCGTGCATAGGCTTGTCTCAATTCCCGTCTTGACCTCTGCGCGGCGCGGCATAAAAGATGCGTTTGCAACCTGCGGGCGTTAGCCCTGCAGGTGCCGCCCGGCCCCAGCGTGTTTTCCCAGTTCCTTTGTCTCCCGCGTTCGTCTTGAAACGCGGGCAGCTTTCCCCTTCCCGATGTCCCAGTCGGGGTTTTGGAAGTTCTTTCCATGAAATCCGCCTTTGCCCGCAATGCCATCGTTCTTGGCATGCTCTCGGCCATCGGGCCGTTCGCCATCGACATGTATCTGCCGGCTTTCCCCGTCATCGCGCGCGAATTGCACGCCGATGTCGGCGCCGTGCAGATGAGCCTCACCAGCTTTTTCCTGGCAGTGGCGATCTGCCAGCTCATCTATGGCCCTGTCTCCGACCGCGTCGGCCGCAAACCCCCGCTTTATTTCGGCCTGGTGCTTTTCATCGTCGGCGGGATCGGGTGCAGCTTCGCGCAAAGCGCCGGCACGCTCATCGCGTTCCGGTTCCTGCAGGGCGTCGGCGCCTGCGCCACCATGGTCATCACCCGCGCGGTCATTCGCGATCTGCATACCGGCGCCGAAGCGGCGCGGTTGATCGCGACGAGCATGCTGGTGCTGAGCGTCTCGCCGATTCTCGCCCCTCTCGCCGGAAGCGCGCTGACCGAGTTCTTCAGCTGGCGCATCATTTTCTGGGCCATCGTCGGTATCGGGCTCGCCGGTCTCGTCATCGTGGCGAGCCTTCTGCCCGAGACGCGAAAGCCGGGGACGATCACCGGTGGCATCGGCCATGTGCTGCGAACCTATCGCGACCTTTTCAAAGACCGGCATTTCCTTGGCCTGGTTTTCATGGGCGGGTTGGGCCAAGCGAGCTTCTTTGCCTATCTCGCGGGTTCATCCGTCGTGTTCATCGAGCATTTCGGGCTCTCGCCCTCGCGTTACAGCCTGGTCTTCGCCGCGAATGCGATCGCATTTATCGGAGGCGCTCAGTTCAACAGCACGCTCATGCGCCGCTTCGGCGCGGAGCGGGTCGTGCGCGCGGCCCTTGCCGCGTTCGCTTCGCTGACGACCCTTTTGTGCGTGATTACCCTTGCCGGCGTCGACAACGCCTATGTGCTCTGGGGGCTTCTGTTCGTCGCCTTCGGATCCCTTGGCTTGGTCATCCCGTCCACGGCGGTCCTGGCGCTGGAGTCGCATGGGCCGGTCGCGGGAACAGCGTCGGCTTTGATGGGTACACTGCAACTCGGCACCGGCGCGACCGTGATCGTGCTGGTCAGCGCCTTCTTCGATGGCACCTCGCGGTCGATGGTGCTGGCTATCGCGGCCTGCGGGCTGACGGCGTTTGCGTTGAGCCGCAAGGTGCTCAGACCGCGCACCTATCCATGAGCCGGCTTATCGCGTCTTGACCATGATCCAATCGCGGAAGGACCGCACCAGCGGTGCTTCCGCCTTGGGCTCCGGATAGACGAGATAATAGGCCCCACCGCTCAACAGGCTTTGGGGGAAGAGAATTTCGAGCCGCCCCGAGGCCAACTCGTCAGCGATCAGGAAATGGGGGATCAGCGCCGCGCCTAAACCCGCCACGGCGGCGGCCGCTACCATGGCGAATTGCTCGAACCGAGGTCCGCGCAACGGGTTGCCGACGTCCACATTCGCGCCGGCAAACCATTCCGCCCAGGCGGTCGGGCGGGTGCTTTGCTGCAGAAGCGTGGCGCGGATCAGATCCTGCGGCGCGGCGATTTTCTCCTGTTTCCGGTAGGTCGGGCTGCAGACGGGCACGACCTCCTCGTCCATCAGATGCTCGCAGACGGCTCCGGGCCAATGTGGCTGGCCGAAATGGATGGCCGCATCGAAGGGCTCCGCCCCGAAGTCGAATGGCACCAGGCGCACGCCGAAATTCACCGTCACGTCGGGATGCTGTGCGAAAAATTCCGGCATGCGCGGAATGAGCCAGCGGGTGCCGAAGGTCGGCAGGACGGCGAGGTTCAAGACACCACGGGTGCCGGAGAGGGCGATGGCCTGATGGGTCGCGTCCGACAGGCCAGACAGCGTTTTTCGCACATTGGCCGCATACATGCGCCCGACGTCGGTCAGCATGACCCTTTGGCGCGAGCGGCTGAACAGGGACACGCCTAGCGATTCCTCGAGCTGCTGGATCTGGCGCGAGACAGCACTTTGGGTCAGATTCAGCTCCTCGGCGGCGCGGGAGACGCTGCCGTGGCGGGCCGTCGCCTCAAAAGCGAGGAGATTGCCGACATTGGGGAGAAAGCCGCGACGAAGCACAAGTTCATTCCATTTGAGAATAACCTGCTTCGAAGATGTCGCTTTACAACCGCCCTGTCCAGCGCGACTTTGCGGCCCAAATTCACGAGAGGTAGGCAGCGCCGACGGAAGCCCCGGAAGCGTTGTGGAAAAAGGAATTTCATCATGGCTGGCGCGCATAAGGATCTGGCGAAACTGCACTGGGAAGACCCGCTTCTGCTCGACGATCTCTTGACCGACGACGAGCGCATGATCCGCGATACGGCGCGGGCCTATGCGCAAGAAAAGCTCCAGCCGCGCGTGATCGAGGCCTACCGCGAGGAAAAAACCGACCGCGCCATCTTCAACGAGATGGGCGAGCTTGGGCTCCTGGGTGTGACGCTGCCGGAGGACTACGGCTGCGCGGGCGCGTCTTATGTCGCCTACGGCCTGGTGGCGCGCGAGGTCGAGCGGGTCGATTCCGGCTACCGCTCCATGATGAGCGTGCAATCCTCCCTCGTGATGTACCCCATCTACGCCTACGGCACCGAGGAGCAGCGCAAGAAGTACCTGCCGAAGCTGGCCTCGGGCGAGTTCGTCGGCTGCTTCGGCCTGACCGAGCCGGATGCCGGTTCTGACCCCGGCGGCATGACGACCCGCGCCGAAAAGATCGACGGCGGCTATCGCCTGACCGGCACCAAGATGTGGATCTCCAACTCCCCCATCGCGGACGTGTTCGTGGTGTGGGCGAAGTCAGCGGCGCACAACAACGAGATTCGCGGCTTCATCCTCGACAAGGGCCTGAAGGGCCTCTCCGCACCGAAGATCGGCGGCAAGCTTTCACTTCGCGCCTCGATCACCGGCGAGATCGTCATGGACGGCGTCGAGGTGCCGGAAGACGCACTTCTCCCGAACGTGTCGGGCCTCAAAGGCCCCTTCGGCTGCCTCAACCGGGCCCGCTACGGCATCTCCTGGGGCGCCATGGGCGCGGCGGAGGATTGCTGGCACCGGGCGCGCCAATACACCCTCGACCGCAAGCAGTTCGGCAAGCCGCTGGCGCAGACGCAGCTGGTGCAGAAGAAGCTCGCCGACATGATGACCGAAATCACGCTCGGCCTTCACGCTTCTTTACGCGTCGGCCGTCTCTTCGACGAAGGAAAGCTTGCGCCGGAGATGATCTCGTTGGTCAAGCGCAACAACTGCGGCAAGGCCCTCGACATCGCTCGCCAAGCCCGCGACATGCACGGCGGCAACGGCATCCAGGAAGAATACCACGTGATGCGCCACGCGCAGAACCTGGAGACGGTCAATACCTATGAGGGAACGCACGATGTGCACGCCCTCATCCTGGGTCGCGCGCAGACCGGGTTGCAGGCGTTCTTCTAAGATAGGCGGACCAAGTGATGACGAAGCCGCTTGAGGGCCTCAAAGTCCTCGAACTCGCGCGCATTCTGGCCGGCCCCTGGGTCGGTCAGTTGCTCGCCGATCTCGGCGCGGATGTAGTGAAGGTCGAGCGGCCCGGTGCGGGGGATGATACCCGTGGTTGGGGCCCACCCTTCATCGAAGGCGCGGATGGCGGCGATCTCTCGGCGGCTTATTTCCATTCCTGCAACCGGGGCAAACGCTCCATCGCGGTCGATTTCGAAACGCCGGAAGGGCAGGAGCTTGTCCGCAAGCTTGCGGCCCACGCGGACGTGGTGATCGAGAACTTCAAGGTCGGCGGCTTGAAGAAATACGGGCTCGATTACGAGAGCCTGAAAGCGGTCAATCCGCGCCTCGTCTATTGCTCGATCACGGGTTTTGGCCAGAACGGGCCTTATGCGACCCGCGCGGGCTACGACTTCATGATCCAGGGCATGGGCGGGATCATGGATCTGACCGGCGACCCGGAAGGCGAGCCGCAGAAGATCGGCGTCGCCTATGTGGACATCTTTACCGGAGTCTATTCCGTGGTCGGCGTGCTGGCGGCTCTCCGCCGCCGCGACGAGACGGGCGAGGGCGCGCATCTCGACATGGCGCTGCTCGACGTACAGACGAGCGTGCTCGCCAATCAGGCCATGAACTATCTGGCCTCCGGCAAATCACCACGCCGCATGGGCAACGCCCATCCCAACATCGTGCCGTATCAGGTCTTCCCCGTTGCCGACGGACACGTGATTGTCGCCGTGGGCAATGACGGGCAATTTGCCCGCTTCGTCTCCGTGCTCGAGCGGCCCGAACTGGCGCAGGACGAGCGCTTCAAGACCAATGCCAGCCGCGTTCGCCACCGTCCCGAGCTGGTGCCCATTCTCACCGAACTGACCCTCAAGACGACGCGCGATGCGTTGCTCTCCGCGCTTGAGGCACAGGGCGTTCCGGCCGGACCGATCAACACGGTGGCGGATGTGTTCGCCGATCAGCACGTCATCGCGCGCGGCATGAAGATCGATCTTCCCACACCGACTGCGAAGGGGGGAGCAATCCCCTCCGTGCGGTCGCCCATCGTGCTCGATGGTCAACCCATGGCGGCGAGCCGCCCTTCGCCCCGTTTGGGCGAGCATACGGATGAGGTTTTGAGCGATCCGTCCTGGATCGCGTGAGGCCAAGAACGCCTATTCGGCGATGCCCTTGTTCAGCAAGCGGCCGATGGATGCAACGATCCGTTCCCGGTCCTGTTCCGAGAACGGGCTGAGATCGTGGATTTCAAAGTTGCTGAGGCCTTCGACCGCGAGCCATGCCAACAGGGAGGCGTCGAGATCGTCTGAAGTCTCCTTCAGCCTCTCCAGCGTTTCCTTGATGATCTGACGAACAGGCTCTAGAAGTCGCGGGTTTTCCGACGAGGCCGCCAACAGCCCATTGGCGATCTCTCTCATGTTTCCGCAGCGCATATTGAGCATCGTCGCCGTGCACAGGCGGGCCTCAAGATTCGGGCCGGGTGCCGTCTGCCCTCGAAGAGCCTCCTTCTCGGCAGATACTTCGTCGATCATGCGCTGAATCATGCCCTGCAGCAGCGCGTCCTTGGAGGGGAAGTTGTAGAGAAGGCCGCCCTTGCTGAGGCCGGCACGTTCGGCGACCGCGTCGAGAGTCAGGCGTCCCGACCCGATCTCGCTGACAAGCTCGGCAGCTGCATCGAGAATCTTTTCTCGGGAATTTTTTCGACCCCGAACGCATCCGAACATGAGCTACTCTTGCACTTTACCGTCCAGACGGTATATAAACGCCGCCGCTGGCTTGGCGTCAAGGACCCATTGAGCTAAGGCCAAGCCTCCACGAACATGTAGCGGTCCGGCCGATCCGGACTGCGGAATATCGGAAAAAGCCCATGAAACGGCGCATCGTAGTCTCTATTGTCTTCTTGCTGGCACTCCTGCTTTGCGCCGGGTTGATTGGGTTTAACTTTTTCCGCGACCAAAAGATCAAGGAATTCTTCGCGGGCATGCAACCGCCGCCGCAGGTGGTTTCCGCTGCCAAGGTTGAGGCGAAGACCTGGAGCCCCGGCATTCGCGCTCTCGGAACGGCCAAGGCCGCCAATGGCGTGGAGCTCGCGGTCGAGGCGGCGGGCATCGTCAAGCAGGTCAACTTCAAGCCGAACCAGCGCATCGAGCAGGATGCGCTTCTGGTGCAGATCGACGACTCCATCGATCGCGCCGACTTGCAGGACGTGGGCGCAGCGGTGAAGCTTGGCGAAGCCAGCTTCGATCGCGCCAAGACCCTGACGGCCCGTGGCTACGGCACGGAAGCCTCCTACGACGAAGTCGTCGCGAGGCTGGCGACGGCTCGCTCGCGGCAATCGCGTATTCAGGCGGTCATCAATCAGAAGGCCTTGAAAGCCCCGTTCTCGGGCGTGATCGGTATTCCGCGCGTCGATGTCGGACAATATGTGCAGCCGGGCACGGTGGTTGCGACCTTCCAGGATCTCCAGTCGATGAAAGTCGACTTCACGATCCCTGAGCAGGTTGCAAGCAACATCAAGCTCGGTCAGCAAGTTCGGCTGGGCGTGACCGAGGGCAACTTCATCTTCTCAGGTCACGTCGTCGGCAAGGATCCGCGCGTCGATCCCAAGACACGGCTGGTGTCGGTTCAGGCCATCGTCGAAGAGAACAAGGATGGCGCGATCCTTCCGGGTCAGTTCCTCCACGTCGAAGCGATTCTGCCGCCCGAGCCCAATGTCATCACCGTGCCGCAGACGGCCGTGATCACCAGCCTCTATGGCGATTACGTCTACACGATCGAGCAGGAAGAGAAGGCCGGCAAGCAGGTTGACGTCGTCAAGCAGGTCTTCGTGAAGACGGGTCGCCGTCGCGGCGGCGTGGTTGAAATTCTGTCCGGCATCACACCCGGCCAGCAGGTCGTCGCCTCTGGTCAGAACAAGCTGCAGGCCGGTGCGACCGTGAAGATCAACAACACTATCGATGTGACGAAGTTCGACGCGACGAAGTTCGCGAACGGCCAATAGGCATAGAGCCATGAGTTTCACAGAGCTGTTCATTCGCCGCCCCGTCCTGTCGATGGTGGTGAGCCTCCTGATCCTGCTGCTTGGTGCGCAGGGTCTGATGAGCCTTCAGGTACGTCAGTACCCGGAGGTCGAGGAAACCACGATCACCATCACGACGGCCTATACCGGCGCCAGCGCCGACCTGATGCAGGGCTTCATCAGCACGCCGATCGCCAAGTCGGTGTCGAGCGCCGAAGGCGTCGACTACGTGACCTCGCAAAGCCGTCTCGGCCTCAGCACGGTTTCCGTGCGCATGCGGCTGAACACCGATCCGAACGCCGCGCTGACCGAAGTCACGGCCAAGGTGCAGCAGGTGCGAGCACAGTTGCCGAAGGACGCCGATGATCCGGTCATCGTCAAGGGCACCGGCCAGACCTTCGCCTTGATGTATCTGACCTTCGCCAGTTCGGAGATGAACCCCGAGCAGGTGTCGGAGTTCCTGACCCGCGTGGTGCAGCCCCGCTTCGCCACTCTCGAGGGCGTGGGCGCCGCCGACATTCTCGGCGGTCGCGATTTCTCCATGCGCGTCTGGATCGACCCCGTTCGCCTCGCGGCTCGCGCGGTCACGGCGGGCGATGTTGTGGCGGCGATCCGCAGCAGCAACTTCCTCGCTGCGCCCGGCAAGACGCAGAACGAGTACGTGGCCTACGCGCTCGAAATGCAGACCACGTTCCAGACGCCGGAAACGTTCGGCACGCTGCCGATCCGCTCCAACGGCGATCAGGTCGTGCGCCTGCGCGACGTCGCGGATGTGGCGCTGGGGCCTAAGAGCACGGACGTCAAGGTCAGCTTCAACGGCAAGGAAGGCACCTTCATCGGCATCACGCCGACGCCGGCTGCCAACCCGTTGACGGTGGCGGCTGCCGTGACGAAAGCCATCGATCAGATCCGGCCGACCCTGCCGAAAGGCATGACGGTGCAGATCGTCTACGACGCGTCGAACTTCATCTCGGCCTCGATTGAAGAAGTGTTCAAGACCATCGGCGAGGCGGCGCTCATCGTCGTCGTCGTGATCCTGCTCTTCCTGGGGTCCTTCCGTTCGGTGCTGATCCCCATCGTGACGATTCCCCTCTCGCTCGTCGGCGTGTGCTTCGTGCTGTTCGCGTTGGGTTATTCGATCAACCTTTTGACGCTTCTCGCGATGGTGCTCGCCATCGGCCTCGTGGTCGATGACGCCATCGTGGTGCTGGAGAATATCCACCGCCACATCGAAGAGGGTCTGAAACCGGTCGATGCGGCCGTTGTCGGCATGAAGGAGATCTTCGTGCCAATCGTCTCGATGACGATCACGCTGGCGGCGGTGTATGCGCCGATCGGATTCACGCAGGGCCTGACCGGCACGCTGTTCCGTGAGTTCGCTTTCACGCTCGCAGGTTCCGTCATCATCTCCGGCATCATCGCCGTGACGCTCTCGCCCATGATGTCGTCGAAGCTTCTGAAGCCCCATGCACATGGTGGCCAGAAAGGTTTCGCGGGCTTCGTGGACCGCGCGTTCACGCGCCTGGAAAACTGGTACTCTCGGAGACTTTCCGGTTCGCTCGACTATCGGCCGGTGACGCTTATCATCGTCATCGCGCTGCTGGGGACGACCGCGTTCATGTTCACCAAGACCTCGTCCGAGTTGGCGCCGGAAGAAGATCAAGGCGCGTATCTTGGTCTCGTCAACGCTCCGCAATACGCCACGGCCGACTATACCCAGACCTTCTCGTCCCAGTTCACGGGCGCTGCCGAGAAGATCCCCGAGATCGACGATTCCTTCCTGATCGTCGGTATTGACGGCGGCGGCGGCGGCTTTGTCGGCTTCAAGCTCAAGGAATGGAGCGAGCGTCAGAAAAAGGGTCCTGTCACCAAGCAGGAAATTCAGAAGCTTTTGAACGAGAATGCCGGTGTGCAGGCTTTCGTCTTCGCGCCGCCATCCCTGCCGGGCGCGGGCGGCGGTCTGCCGATCCAATATGTGCTGCGTACGATCGGCGACCCCGCTCAGGCCTACGAAGTGGCTGAACAGGTCAAGCAGAAGGCTATGAAATCCGGCAAGTTCATCGTCGTCCAGAACTCGGTCTCCTATCAGACGCCGCGCGCGCGCATCGTCGTCGACCGCGACAGGGCGGCAGCCCTCGGGGTTCCGGTCAGCGAGATCGGCAACACGCTCGGTGCTCTCGTGGGTGGCGCTCCGATCTCGAAGTTCGATCGCGATAACCGGAGCTATGACGTCGTCAGCCAGGTGCGCCAGGCGGACCGTCTGAACCCCGAGCGTCTGGGCGAGTACTATGTGCGCGCCGCCGACGGTTCGATGGTGCCGATTTCCGCTCTCGTGAGCATCGCGACCGATGCGGCGCCGGCGGCCATCGAGCAGTTCAACCAGCTGAACGCGGCTACGCTCTCCGCGCTGCCGATGCCGGGTGTCACGACGGCGGATGGCCTGCAGACCCTGCGCGCCATCGCGAAGGACATCATGCCTCAGGGCTTCTATGAGGATTACGCCGGTCAGTCGCGACTGGAGGTTCAGGAGGGGAGCTCGATCGCGCTCGCCTTCGGTCTCGCCATCATCGTGATCTACCTCGTCCTTGCCGCCCAGTTCGAGAGCTTCCGCGACCCGTTCATCATCATGATGTCGGTGCCGCTCTCGATGTTCGGCGCCATGATCTTCCTGAATCTCGGTCTTGCGACACTCAACATCTACACGGAAGTCGGGCTGATCACTCTTGTCGGGTTGATCACCAAGCACGGCATTCTGATGGTGGAATTCGCCAACGAGTTGAAGGAAAAGCGTGGCGTTAAGAAGCGTGAGGCGATTCAGGAAGCGGCTCGCGTCCGTCTTCGTCCCATCCTCATGACCACCGCGGCTATGGTGCTCGGCGTCGCGCCGCTGCTCTATGCCAGCGGCGCAGGTGCCGCGGCCCGGTTCTCCATGGGCATCGTGATTGCCTCCGGCATGTCGATCGGAACGATCTTCACCCTCTTCGTGGTGCCGATGTTCTACACCTACATCTCGCGGGAAACCGAACGGGCCAAGCACGCGGCGGAAGCGCCCACGCCGCACCGGGCTCTCGCAGCCGAGTAAAGAAAAAGGCCGGGCAAAATGCCCGGCCTTTTTAATTCTGATACCGGGAGCGCCGCCTGCCGCCGCTCCCGAAACTCTCGCCAGCTTAGCGGGCGATCTCGCCTTCGACTTCGATGAACGGCGACAGGGCCCTGAAGCCTGCCTGTTCGGCAGCCTTCCTGACGGCTTCCGCGACCTCGGCCGAGTGCACTTCCACGGTCTGGCCGGTCTTGGTGCAAACGAACATGACCTTCATCGCGTTCACTTCCGGCTGGCCGTGAGACACGATGTAGGAGTTCTGCGTAGCAAGCCGGTGAACCAGGCCCGCATCACGCAGGAAGTCCAGCGCGCGGTAGATCGTGACCGGGGCCAGCCGCTTCTTGTCGCTGCTCAGCCGGTCGACGAGATCATAGGCACCCACCGGGCCGCCGCTCTGAACGAGTTCGCGATAAACGCGCTCGCGGATCGGCGTGAGGCGTAAGTTGTTCTCGCGGCACAAATCATCCGCACGGCGGAGGAGGATATCCTCCTCGTCTTTTTTGAGGGCTCGGGCGCTCATGAACCTCGCTCCTGTAATTCCGAAACCTACCCGTTTATATAGGTAAAGCTTGACTTGCACAATGTGGTATCGTTGCAATTTGTGCTTGCACTTGTGCAGATGAATGAGATGGAACGCGCTCACCTATTTGTGAGGCTTCAGCTAGGGTCGGAACCCTTTAGGACCATAGGAAAAAAGGATGAGACGGCGTCCGAGCCGGGAAGACTTTACCTTGCGCAAGCCTCGCAAAGCCCCCTGACCTCGACGGTCACCTTCTTCGGGCTGAAAGCGTGCGTATCGCTCCAGTGGGTCAGGCGTTCGCTGATTTGTGAGTCGGAGAATTCCCTGACCGTCCCGCACTCCTCACAGATCGCGAAGGCGGCCATGTCATGGTCGTGGGAATGTTTGCAGGTCACATAGGCGTTGAGGCTTTCCAGCCTGTGGGCCAGACCTTTCTCAATCAGCTTGTCGAGTGAACGATAGACCGTTGGCGGCGTGACCGCGCCCTTGGCCCGCATCCGGTCCAGCACCTCATAGGCCGAGAGCGGATTCTGGGCTGTCGCCAAAATCCGGTGAACGCGTTTCTGGGTCTCGTTCAACTCGTCCAGGGCATGATTGTGATGCGTCGGGGCCATCGGAAAATTCACCAGCTGTCGCTCGTATATAGTACTTTATACGCGAATTGCGATGAGCGCGTTCAAGGCCTTTGGTGACTGAACATTGCGAGACAGGCAAGCGCTGTACCCATATCGATTGTGAAAAGCGCAAGCGTGGACCGCGCTGCTGCGGGCGTACAATGCCAAAGCTGTTTGAATTGCCGGATTCCGATTATACGATTCAGGCACCTCCCTTACGCGTGAGTCCATGACAACCATTTCCGTTGCCGTCGCAGGCCAAGCCCTCCTCCACGGCGCAATCGATCTTGCTGCGTCGGAAGCGGCGGCCGTTCGCGGAATCCTGCAACAGGCGGATGCGGCCTTCGTCAATCTTGAAGCTACGCTCGAGACCGCAGGGGCCTGGCCGACCAAGACCAAGACGCTGCATCTGACGAATGCCGATGGCATCGCGTCGCTCAAGGCGCTCGGGTTCGACGCGCTGGCCCATGCCAACAACCACGCTTTCGACCTCGGCCCTCCGGGCATCGCGCGAACGCGATCCGTGGTCGAGAGTTCAGGTCTTCTTTTCACCGGTAGCGGGATGAGCAGACAACAGGCCGCAAAGCCTGCGTTCATTCGAACGGCCGCCGGCGTGGTCGCCGTTCTCGCGGTCGATCTCGGACCACAACCAGACATCGTCTATGCGTCAGTGGATCGCGCTGGAATCAATCCGCTTCGCATGCGCCGAAAAGTCTCGGTCCCAAGCGCGGAACATGAGGTTTTGCGCCGGCTCGTCTCGAGGCTCGGAGACGACAAGCGCGAGGCGGCGCGGGCCGCGGTCGGGTATCGTATTGATCGACCCGACCAGGCCCAGCGCCTCGAGGTCTTCGGAACCGAGGTGATCGAGGGTCTCGAGGTGGGGAGCCGCTTCGAGGCTGATCCCGACGATCTCACCGCCTTTGACGCGGCTCTCGCAGACGCCCGTTCCGAGGCCACTATCGTCGCCGTCGCGATCCACAATCACCATTGGGACCCGAACTGGAAGCAGATGCCTGCCTGGGTCATGGACATGTCGCGGCTGTTGATCGACCGCGGGGCCGATCTGATTGTCGGAACGGGTGCCCCCGTGCTCCAGGGGATCGGCTTCCACCGGGGCAAGCCCATTCTGGCGGGCCTTGGCAATCTCATTTTCCACACGCGCCGAAGCGAAACCTATGATCGCCAGGGCGTCGATGTGTGGACCGGCGCGGTCTGCCGTTGCGTGTTCGGTGCGACCGGCGACGGCACCGCGAGGGTGGAAGTCCTGCCGGTCGCGGTCGGTCGGCCGCCACGAAATGCGATGGACGCCGCGCCCGCGCCGATCCCTCTCGAAAAGCCGGCCGCGCAGCGCGTCTTTGACGCCATGACGGCAGATTTGTCCGAGGAGGATCGTGCGCGGGTCGTGCTGATCGAAAAGACGTCCTTTTAGTCCGCGCTTGCGAGGGGTCGTAGGGATTTGATGAGCGACGGCTCGGCCACCGGCAGGATCATCCGTGACGGGCGCGCCGCGTCGACGAACACACTGTTCCGGGCGACTTTACGTGTCCGCCCCATGCCTTCGGGATCGCCCGTATTCGGGTTCACGTCGAATTTCGGGAAGTTGGACGAGGAAATATCCACCCGGATGCGATGCCCCTTGGCGAAAAGGTTCGCGGTCGCAAAAGGCTCGATCGTGATCTTGAAAGCCTCTCCAGGCGCGAGCGGCTCCGGATGCTCCCAGGATTTGCGGTAGCGGCAACGGAAAATGCCGTCGGTCACGATCATCGAATAGCCGGTCGGATAGTCCTCCGACGGCGGATAGACATCGATCAGTTTCGCGGTGAAGTCGGTGTCGAGCGCGTCCGACGAGACCCAGAGCTCAACATTGATCGGGCCGACGACAGCGACGTCACGCTCAAGCGGCGCTGTCTCGAAGGACAACACATCGCGCCGTGCGGACAGCGGCAGACCGGGCTGACGGCAGCCGAAGAATTGCGGAGCTTCGCGCTGATCGAACGCGCCGCCTTCAAAGACCGGCTGACCGCTGGTGAGCGCGCCGCCGATGGTCGGCACCGGATCTGACGGGTCGAAGTCGTAGCTGAGCGGCACCGCGTCCGCCTTGGGCAATTCCTCCGAGAGGCGACCGTCGCGGTGCAGATAGAAGGCTTGATCCCTGGCTTCCGGCAGCGGCCAGCGCGAGGTTTCGATCCAACGACCGCCGTGATCGAGGCGGCCGGCCTCGGTCTTTCGGCCCGTGCCGCCACCCATGAGGAACAGGCGCACCGGCGGCTCGGCCTCGACCTTGTTGTCGATGTCTTTCAGCCAGCGGTCGAACCAGCGGCGGCGGAATTCGAGCCATGTGGGCGTGACATTTCCGGCGATGGTGGCCTGGGGACCGAACTCCGCGTCGCCCGAGCGCGTGGTGTTGCGGTTGCCATGCAGCCACGGACCCATGATGAGGGAAAGCGGACGCTTTCCGCCGCGGGAAAAGCCTTCGTAATTGTCGAAGGTCGTCCGCACATAGGCGTCGTACCAGCTCGACATCAGCGCGATCGGAACCTCGGGGAAGGTATCGTAGGACCCTTCCGCATAGATGCCGACCTTTTTCCAGAAATCGCCGAACGCGCCCTGACGCCATTGCTCGAGGACATAGCTCTCGTATTCCGGCACCCACCGCACGGGCGAGCGCCCTTCCGACCAGGGCATGACCGAAAACCAGGCCTTGATGTCCTCCCCTTCGAGCGCCTCGCGCACGAGCGGATCGGCCATGGCTTCCGGGCTTTCCTTGGCGTTGTTGTAGGCCCAGGTGAGCTGCTTCAACTCGAAAGCGCCGCCTTGGCGAATGCCGGTTCGGTACGCGCTCGAGAAGCCACCGGAATCCATCACCATGCAGGCAAGGCCGGGCGGGTTGAGGCAGGCAAGCGCCGCTTGCGTATGCGCCGCATAGGACAAGCCGGTTGTCCCGATGCGCCCATTGCACCACGGTTGTTCGACGATCCAGGCGCAGGTGTCGTAGCCGTCCGGTCCTTCCGAGAGGTACTTCGTGAACTCTCCCTCCGAATTGTAGCGGCCGCGACAATCCTGATAGATCATCACATAGCCTGCGCGCACGAAATGCGAGGCGACTTCCGTGCGCGTCATGGGCTGGCTCATGCCCGGTTCGATTTCCGAGCGTGAGCGCTGCGTTTTGCCGTACGGCGTCCGTTCCATGATCACCGGCAATGGCCCCTCGACGGGACGCCCGCCGACCGCTGGTCGGTAGACGTCCGTGGCGAGACAAATGCCGTCACGCATCCGAACCATCACGTTGCGATGAACGATGATGTCGTCCGCGATAATCTCGATCTCCGGAGAGGCGGAATGGTCCATGGAGCGAAGCGCCTGGGAGGTCATTGAGCAATTCCTGCGAGCGTTGCCATCAGGTCTTCGCCGCGATTGGCGGTGTAGGTGATGTTCTCCTTGGAAGCCCAGTAGACCTTGGGCCAGAAGAGCGGCACGAAGCCCACATCATCCACGCCGATCTTGGTCGCCTGCTTGAGCAACGCAATGCGCTTCTCCAGGTCGAACTCCGCCAACGCTTCCTTCATCTTGGCGTCGAACGCGGGGTTGGAGTAGCGCGTGCGGTTGAACGAACCCGTGCCGGCATCCTTGTCCGGCGTCATCAGCAGGTTCTTCAGGCTCGTCGCCGAAGTCGGCGTCGTGTTGCCGAGCGAGAAGATGAAGGCGCTGAACGACTGCTTGCCGGCCGCCGAGGCGTAGACGTTGTAAGGCTGCGCCACGACGCCGTTCACCTTCAGGCCGCCTTGCGCGAACATCTGCCCGATGGCCTGCGCGCTCGCCGCGTCACCGGCGAAACGGTCATTCGAGGTGTGGATGGTGATGCCAAACCCTTGAGGGTATCCGGCCTCCGCGAGGAGCTTCTTCGCGCCCGCCACATCCTGCGCCAGGGGCTTCAGTTCCGGATCGGACCCGCCGACGCCAACGGGGACCAGCTGGCCGGCCGCATCGCCCGCGCCGTCAAGCAGACGATCCACGATCAGCCGGCGGTTGATCAGCTTGGAGAGAGCAACGCGAACGCGCTGGTCTTTCAGCGGGTTCGGATTGAGCGCCTTTCCATCCGCGCCCACAATGAAGGGGGTTTCATCGCGGCTGGCATCGAGGGCGAGATAAATGACGCGTGCGGAGGCGATGGAGGCAAGCTTGATGCCCTTGGTCTTTTCCAGCGTCCTCACGTCGTTCGGCGGCACTGCGTCGATGAGATCGACGGAGCCGGACCGCAGGGCTGCCACGCGCGCCGCGTCGTTGGCGATGAACTTGATCGTGACGTTCTCGAAAGCCGGCTTCTTGCCCCAGAACTTGTCGTTGCGAACGAGCGTGACGTGATCGCCCGGCACCCATTCCTTCACCTTGTAAGCGCCCGTTCCGACGGCGGCGGAGCCGTTGTTGAAGGCCTCGATGGTCTTGCCTTCGGCGAGCTTCTTCTGGACGACGTAGACGAGGCCGACCTGCTCGATGAAGTCCGGCGTCGGACCCTTGGTCTTGAATTCGATGGTCAGCGGATCGACCACGGTCATGCTGGCGATGGTGCCGACATTGCCGGTGAAAGGAGCCGGGCTGTTGGGAATGTCCTTCACGCGGGTGAGCGAGTAGATCACGTCTTCCGGCGTCAGCGGGCTGCCGTCCTGGAAGGTAACGCCCGCGCGCAGCTTGATGCGCCAGGTGGTCGGATCGACATTCGTCCACGACTCGGCAAGCGCGGGCTTCACTTGAAGGTTCGGATCCGGCTCGATCAGGCGGTCGAAGATCTGCGCCGCGATGTTCTGGTTGTTGCCGGTGCGCGAGAAATGCGGATCGAGCGCGGAAGGCTCGGTGGAGCTGCCGATGATGAGGTCGGCGGCGTTTGCCGGGGCGAAGCCCAGCAGGGCCGCGACCGATACTGTGAGCGCAAGCCCCTTGAGAGCGGCGGTCGATGTCATGGTATTCTCCTTCTGGATCAGAGCGCGGCTAATTTTGCTTTGGGGCTTGCCGCTTGGGTGTCGTTGAGGTGGCAGGCGCTGATATGGCCCGGTGCGATTTCACGCAGTTTCGGAGCTTGCTGCCGGCACCGCTCGAAGGCGTGCGGACAGCGCGGATGGAAATGGCAGCCGCTCGGCGGATGGAGCGGCGAAGGGATCTCACCCTTGATGGGTGAGAAGTTGCGCCGCCGATGGGCGATGGTCGGCACCTCTTCCAGGAGCGCAATCGTATAGGGATGGTTCGGCTGCGCGAAGAAAGCGTCTGCCGGCGCGCTCTCGACGATGCGCCCGAGATACATGATTGCGACCCGGTCGCTGATATGCTTCACCACACCGAGATCGTGGCTGATGAAGAGATAGGTCAGCCCAAGATCGCGTTTCAGTTCCATGAACAGATTGATGATCTGGGCCTGGATCGACACGTCGAGCGCCGCGACGGATTCATCGCAGACAATGAATTGCGGCTTGACGGCAAGCGCCCGTGCAATGCCGATCCGCTGCCGCTGACCGCCCGAGAACTGATGCGGGTAACGGTTGCGATAGGAAGGATCGAGCCCGACGCGCTCCATCAGGGCCGCCACATAGGCATCCTTCCCCGCACGCGGTACGAGGCCATGCGCGACGGGCGCCTCACCGATGATGTCGATGATCCGCTTGCGCGGATTGAGCGATGACATCGGATCCTGAAAAATCATCTGCGCCGACAGGCGCGCCTTATGGGCCGCGGCCGGATCGAGCTTTCGCCGATCCTGCCCCTGCCACAAAACCTCGCCGTCGCTCTGCGGATTAATGCCCGCGAGCACGCGCCCAAGGGTGGACTTGCCGCATCCGGATTCGCCGACAAGGCCGACGACCTCGCCCGGCATGATCTTGAGATCCACATGATCGACGGCGTGAACTGTCTGCGCCTGGAGATCCACGCCGAACAGACGGGCCAGACGTTCGGCGTAATCAAGCTCGCGCGTGAATCGCTTGGAGACCTGAACGGCTTCGACGAG
The DNA here is from genome assembly GCF_015694465.1 of Microvirga alba. Taxonomy (GTDB): domain Bacteria; phylum Pseudomonadota; class Alphaproteobacteria; order Rhizobiales; family Beijerinckiaceae; genus Microvirga; species Microvirga alba. The sequence continues at coordinate 102,161 of NZ_JADQDO010000010.1, read as the reverse complement.
CGGGGTCATGCGGCCCTCCGCGCTTGGGGATGGAAACAGCGCCAGGCGACGTTGCCGGCGGCATCGAGCGGCGGCTCGATCTCGCAGGCGGCGGTCGCGAAGGTGCAACGTTGGCGGAATGCGCAGCCGGTCGGGCGATGAAGAGGCGAGGGCGCCATGCCGGGGATCGCCTTCAACTCGGAACCACGCGGCATGTTGGCGGGTACTGATTGCATCAACCCGATGGTGTAGGGATGCGTCGGGTTGTCGAGAATGTCGTCGGTCGGCCCGATTTCGACGATGCGGCCCGCGTACATCACGGCAATGCGGTGCGCCAATCCGGCGACGACGCCCAGGTCGTGGCTGATCCACACGAGCGCCATGCCCAGTTCCTTCGTCAGAGTCTGGATCTGGGCCAGGATCTGCGACTGGATCGTCACATCGAGGGCGGTTGTCGGCTCGTCGGCGATGATGAGGTCTGGTCGGTGCAGCAACGCAATGGCAATCGCCACGCGTTGGCGCATGCCGCCGGAGAATTGATGCGGATAGGATGCCAGCCGTTCCTCGGGAAAAGGGATGCCGACCATTCCGAGCGTGTCGCGCGCCCGCGCCCGCGCTTCCTTCCGGCTGACCTTTTCGTGCGCCTGCACCGTCTCGACCATCTGCGTCTCGATGCTGAGCACCGGATTGAGGGTCATCATCGGGTCCTGGAAGATCATGGCGATCTTCCGTCCACGCAAGGAGCGCATTTCGTGCGGAGGCAGGCCCACGATGTCCTGCCCCTGGAACAGGATGCGCCCGCCCGCAATGCGTCCGGGCGGATCGACGAGGCCGAGGATCGAGAAGCCGGTGATGGACTTGCCCGAGCCGGATTCGCCGACGAGGCCCAGAACCTCGCCGCGGCCCACCTCGAAGCTCACGCCGTCGACGGCTTTGACCACGCCCTTCCCGGTGAAGAAATGCGTCTGGAGATTTTCGATCTTGAGGGTCGGTTGTGTCATGGCACGGCCCTTTAGCGCTGCAGCCGCGGGTTCAACACCTCGCGCAGGCGGTCGCCGACGATGTTGATGCTGAAGACGACGGCGACGAGCAGGAGGCCCGGATAAACGCTGATCCAGTATTGTCCGGACATGAGCACGCTGTAACCGTTGGAGATCAAAAGCCCGAGCGAGGGTTCGGTGATCGGCAGGCCGATGCCGAGGAAGCTCAAAGTCGCTTCCGCCGAAATCGCATTCGCCACCTGCAGGGTCGCGATGACGATGAGCGGCGGCAGGCAGTTCGGCAGAAGGTGGCCGAAGAGAATGCGCGTCTTGCTCAAGTCGAGGCAGGTGGCAGCCTCGACATATTCCTTGCTCTTCTCGACAAGCGCCGCGCCACGCACCGCGCGGGCGAAAAGCGCCCATTGCACGAGAACGAGCGCCACCATCACTTTGCCCAGGCCTTGCCCGATCAGCGCGAGCAACATCAGGGCGACGAGGATGGTCGGGAACCCGAGCATCAGATCGACGAGCCGCATGATCAACGTGTCGATCCGGCCGCCGAAATAGGCAGCGATCAAGCCAAGAGTCGTGCCGACCCCGAGTGCAACGATGCCGCTGACGAGACCGACCGCGAGGCTCGTGCGCAGGCCGTAGATCATGGCCGAGAGCATGTCGCGGCCCTGCCCGTCGGTTCCGAGCCAGTAGGTGCCCCCGCTCATGCTCTCCGATCCCGGCGGCAGCTTGGCGTCCATGATGCTGATCTGCATCAGGTCGTAGGGGTTCTGGGGCGCGAACCACGGGCCGAAGGCGGCAATGAGAAACAGCAGGATGCAGGCGATTCCTGCGACCGTCGCTTTCGGGCTCTTGAGGATGCCGTCGAGAGCGCGGGCGACAAGACTATCCTCGCCGAGCTTGCGAAACGTCAGAGCGGTCATGATGCGCTCCCGATGCGAATGCGAGGATCGAGGAGGGAGTAGAGAATATCGACGACGAAATTGATGACGATGAACAAGGTCACGACGACGAGAAGATAAGCCACTACCACTGGGCGATCGAGGCGCATGATCGAGTCGATCAGGAGCTTGCCCATGCCAGGCCACGCGAAGATCGTCTCGGTCACGATCGCGAAGGCGATGATGCCTCCGAATTCCACGCCGACCACCGTGACGATGGGGATCATGATGTTCTTGAGCACATGCACGGAGACGATGCGGCGCTCGGAAAGGCCCTTCGCGCGGGCGAATTTCACGAAGTCGAGCGGCATTGTTTCGCGCACGCCGCTGCGGGTGAGGCGGATGACGAGAGAAATCTTGAACAGGGCGAGATTGAACGCCGGCAGGATGAGATGCGAGAGCCCAGACCATGTGGTGAGGCTGGTGCGGATGCCGAGGAAGGTGCCGAGTTCTCCGCGCCCGGTGGAAGGCAGCCAGCCGAGCCAGACCGAAAAGATCATGATGAGCATCATGCCTTGCCAGAAATTCGGCAGGCTGAAGCCGAGGATCGAACCCGTCATGACGGTCTCATCGAGGGCGGTGTTCGGCCGCAGGCCGGACCAGAGGCCGAGGGGAATGCCGATGACGAGAGACAAAAAGAGCGCGACGAAGGCCAACTCCAGCGTTGCCGGCATCCGGTTCAGGATCAGGTCGATGGAAGGCTGGTTGAACACGAAGGATCGGCCGAGATCGCCATGCAGGGCGTTCCAGAGAAACGTGCCATATTGTTCCGGAAGCGAACGATCGAGGCCGAGAGAGCGGATCGCTTGCTCCCGCTCGGCGAAGGTCGCATCAGGCGCGATCAGAATATCGATGGGATTGCCGATGGCGTAGACGCCGGCAAAGACGATCACGGAGGTGATCAGGAGGATCAGAAGGCTTTGGGACAATCGGCGGATGACGAAGACGGTCATAGGCCAAATTCCTGGTCATGGCGCATCATCGGCGGCGGCTCTCCCCTCGTGTGAAGCTCTAGGTTACGCATCGCTTGCAAAACCGCGCAATAATATGATGAGAGCGGGTAGGGTGATGACATTTTGGAAATCGGCTAAAGAGAGGCGGGGAGACGGATCGCCGCATGAACCTGAAGCAACTTGAAGTCCTGAAGGCCGTCATGGCTGTCGGCTCGACCGTCGGCGCTTCGGCGGTCCTGAAAATATCCCAATCGGCGATCAGCCGGCATCTGGCCGCGCTCGAGGCCGATATCGGTTTCGAGCTTTTCATCCGTGACAAGGGCCGCCTCATCCCGCGTCCAGAGGCGCGCGCGCTCATTCCCGAAATCGAGGAGTTGACGGAGGTTCTGGCGCGGGTCAAGCGCAAGACCGCCGATCTCAAGGCAGGGGCGGGCAGCGACACGTTGTTGCGTGTCGCCTTTCCCCACAGCATGACGACGACGGTGCTGCCCGGCGTGCTCGTGCGGTTTTTCGAGGAACGTCCTCGCGTCGTCGTGGAGGTCCTGCCGGGGCCCTACGGCGCGATCGAGCAGATGGTGCAGGCACGCACGGCCGATCTCGGCTTCGTTCGCCTGCCGACCGAGGACCAGGGTTTCGACATCCGGCCGCTCCTGCGCGGCGGCACGACCTGCGTCATGGCGAAGGATCATCCGCTCGCGGCCAAGGAGGTGATCGATCTGAAGGATCTTGCCTCGATCGATCTGATCTTGCTCGGGCGGCAGCGGACGGCGAGAAACGAACTGGAGGATGAGCTTCGCACATCGCGCGTACCGCATCGATGCCGGGTCGAGGTTCACTCCGTCGAGGCAGCCTGCGCCTGCGCGGCGAGTGGATTGGGCGTGGCCATCGTTCCGGGTTTGATCGGGAGCCTCTTCCGTTCGCTTCCGATTGCGTTTCGCCCCTTTCGCCCGGCGCGCGATTCCGATTTCGGGATCATCACGCTGCCGGGAATGCCGCTATCACGCACGGCCGAGGCTTTCATCGATATTTTCGTAAGCAAGATCCTGGTTGAGGCTGTTGAGACATCGCGTCTCGACGGCGCTTGATGGGAGCGCCGAACCTCAATCAAAGCTTGGTCCGAGCGCGTTGATCGCGCCCGGCCTCGTCAGAGAAGTGTCCCGCTCAAGATCGCGAGCGCGACGGTGAAGTAAATCACCAACCCTGTCACATCGACCAGCGTCGCGACGAATGGCGCCGAGGCGCTCGCCGGGTCGAAGCCGATCCGCTGGAGAATGAAGGGAAGCATCGAACCGGCGAGCGACCCGAACGTGACGATGCCGACGAGGGTGGCAGCCACCGTGAGCGCGATCAGCGCCCAATGTTCGCCATAGTCGAAGAAGCCGAGCCATTGCCACAGGGCAATGCGAACGGCGCCGATGATTCCAAGAACCACGCCAAGCGTGATGCCGGTCGGCAACTCGCGCAATGCGACCCGCCACCATTCGCGCAACCGCACTTCTCTCAGAGCGAGAGCGCGGATGATGAGCGAGGTGGCCTGCGATCCTGAGTTTCCGCCAGAACTCATGATGAGCGGGATGAAGAGCGTGAGAACGATCGCCTTTTCCAACTCGCTCTCGAAATGCTGCATCGCGCTTGCCGTGAGCATCTCACTCAGAAACAGCGCACAGAGCCATCCTGCCCGCTTCCTGACCATCTCGACGAAGCCGATTTGCATGTAGGGTTCAGTGAGCGCCTCCATGCCGCCGAATTTCTGCACGTCCTCCGTGCTTTCGCGGACGATGGCATCAATGACGTCGTCTACGGTCACGATGCCGATCACGCGGCCTCGTTCCACGACAGGGACGGCGAGCAGATCGTATTTGGAGATGAGACGTGCGACGTCCTCCTGGTCCGTCTGCGGCGAAACCGTCACGGGGCGGCGAGGTGAGGCTACGGAAAGCACGGGAGCGCCGGGCTCTCCCGCGATCAACCGGCGCAAAGAGACGGTCTGAACGAGTTTATGCGTGCGCGGATCGAGAACGTAGATCGCGTATACCGTCTCGCGCGTGCGCTCGACCCGGCGGATATGGTCGAGAGTCTGTCCCACCGTCCACGTCTTCGGGGCGCTGACGAATTCTGTCGTCATGATGCTCCCGGCCGTGCCGGGCGGATAGGCCAGCAGACGCTTGACCGCGTGTTTCGTTTCCGGGTCAAGGCGTTCGATAAGCGTCGAGCGGCGGGGCTCTTCCATCCGGCGGAACACACCCGCCACGCGGTCTGCGGACATGCCTGTCAGAAGCGCGGTCGCATGGTCATCCGGCAGCGTTGCGATCAACTCGTCGGCCGATTCGAGTTCGGGCTGGTCCAGAACCTCGACGGCCTGCTCGATCGGAAAGTGCTGAAGGATTTCGGCTGCCGCCTCGGTCGGCATCGCGTTGAGAGCCTCGGCGATGTCGGCGACGTGCTCGTGCGCCAGATCGGCCGCACTCATGACAGGGTCGAGAAGGACCTCTGATGGGGTATTGTCTTGCATAGCTCACCTATTGCGATCCGCCGTGAACGGCAGATCGTGGTGAGCCGATCAAACGATCAGGCGCCCACGATGAGCCGTGACGGCACGGGCAATCGACTGTGACTGTCGCTTGGCATTGCGTTGTGGGTTCCTGTTGGCCGTGCGGATCTGCGAAAGGCAAAGCTGCGCGGTTTACGGGGCAAATGCGCCTCGGACGCCCTTGCGTCAAGAGGCTTTCGCCTCAAGGGCCGTTTTTGCCGCAATTAAAAGGACGTGGCCAGCATTCCGACCACGGCGAGCGCCATCACGACCGTGGAAATCCAGCCAAGGTTGAGGAGCCAGCCGCGGATGGCGAACGGTCCCATGATCTCCGCGCGCGCTGCCATCAACATCATCGTGATCATGACCGGAACGGCGACCACGCCGTTGAGAACCGCGCTCCAGTAAAGGGCCTTGATAGGGTTGATGGCGGTGAAGTTGAGGATCATGCCGACGATGGTCGCAACCGCCACGGTCCCATAAAAGGCCTTGGCCTTCTGCCATCGGCGCGAAAAGCCAATCGGCCAACGGCGCGCCTCGCCGATGGCATAGGCCGCTGATCCCGCAAGGACCGGAACCGCGAGAAGGCCGGTCCCGACGATGCCGATGGTGAAAACCCAGAACGCGAAGCGACCCGCAATCGGTCGCAACGCCTCGGCGGCCTGCGCCGAGGTCTGGATGTCGGTGATCCCCTGGGCGTTCAGATTGGCCGCCGTGGTAATCAGGATCGCGAGTGCGACAAGATTCGAGAATGCCATCCCGACCATCGTGTCGATCCCGATCCGGTGGAGGGCGACTTTCCCCTGTTCCGGCGCATCGATGAGATCGATGCGCCGTGGGTATGATTCAATATCCTCAACCTCCTCAGCGGACTGCCAGAAGAACAGGTAAGGGCTGATCGTGGTGCCAAGGACGGCGACGATGGTGGTGAGATAGTCTGTCGACCACTGGATTCGCGGAACGAACAGGTGCGCGGTGAGGCTGCGCCAATCGACCTCGGTCGCAATCAGAGCTGCGAAATAAAAAAACAGCGCCAGGGTCAACCATTTCAGCACCGCGACATAGCTCGTATATTTCAGGAAAACCTGCATGTAGATGCAAATTCCGGCGAAAAGAACGATGTAGAGCGGCCGCGAACCGGGCAGCAGCAGATTCAGCGCATCCGCCATTGCGCCGAGGTCAGCGCCCAGATTGATCGTGTTCGCCACAAGCAGGAGCACGACGATCATCTGCAGCAACCAATTCGGATAATGCAATCGCAGCACCCCGGCGATGCCGTGGCCTGTCGTGCGACCGATGCGGGCACTGATCATCTGAGCCGCAGTCATCAAGGGATAGCTGAACAGCATCGTCCAGCTCAGTGCATATCCGAACTGGGCTCCGGCCTGACTGTAGGTCGCGATGCCGCTCGGGTCGTCATCGGACGCTCCGGTGATCAATCCGGGTCCAAGGATATTGAGAAGGCGCGGTTTGGTACGCGACACGACGGGTCCCAACTCCTCGGGGTCGCGATCCTCCGGAGAAGTCATGTGCGGATCTCGCCTGCCGTGGAGCGACCGCCCCAGCTGTCATGTCCCTCACCGGGATGCGGCGGCTTGCTCGTCACGGCGTGCCACATCGAAATCCGTTGCGCTATCGGGCCGACACAGGTCGAGTGAGAAGGGCGGAGAATGATCCTCATGTCCTCCGCCGCTGCATGAGCCTTATGAGGCGGCGGGAGATCATTCCTCCTCGTCATCCTCATGCATGTCCGGCATCATGCCGTGGCCATCATGCATCATCGCGCCGGACCGCATGCCCATGCCCATGCCCATCCCGCGCACCAAGAACCGTAGCCGCCGTTTCTGGGCGTCGTCGAACGTTGCGTAGAGCGGTGCGGCCGCATCGGAGAGCTTGCGCAATGCATCCGCGCCTTGGGACATCCGGTCGGCCAGGGCTCGTATCCTGCGTGGCGTATCTTCATCGGCGACGTTGCCTTCCTGCATCATCTTCATGTGGTCGCGATGCAGCTTCGCCAGATTGCGGATCGCTTCCTCGACAGGAGGCCAGAGCTTTTCCTGATCGGGCGATAGCTTCAGGCCGGCATGGAGTGCTGCGATATGAGCGTCGCGGAACGCATCCATGTCCTCCGGCGAGAGGCGGCCCATTGGCCCCATGCCGTCGGGATGCATCGCCCCCCGTTGCGCCATTGCCACTCCGCCTGTCGCGAGAAGAGTGCCGACCAGTAGCGTTCCAGCAATCCAGCGTTTCATGGAAAGTCTCCTTTGAATGTGGAGGTGCGACTTGACGGGCGCTTCGGAAGGCAGGACGCGCTTCCGCGGGAAGTCTAGCGGGCCTTGGTTCGCCGCAAATTGCGGAAGATCAACGCCGCACTATCTCCTGCTTCCTATGCTCTGGTTTCATCCGCGAGACGAACCATGGCCAAGAATGTTTCGAGTGGCGACGCCGTGGAACGACCAAGCGAGCAGGATCACGCCCAACTTCCGACCCGGTTCAGTACATTGGCTGTCGGCTCGATCGGTGTCGTATACGGCGATATCGGTACAAGTCCGCTTTACGCCCTCAGAGAAGCGCTCGCGGCGGCGGCGGCCGGCGGCGCGCTCACTCGCGAAATGGTCTTCGGCGTCGTATCGCTGATCCTCTGGGCGCTGATCGTGATCGTAACGGCAAAGTATGTGCTGCTGATCATGCGCGCCGACAACCACGGCGAGGGCGGCATTCTTTCCCTGATGGCGCTTGCTCAGAGCGCGCTGGGACATAGCGTATTGCTCATTCCGATTTTGGGGGTCGCGGGGGCAGCCCTCTTCTATGGCGATGCGATCATTACGCCGGCGATTTCCGTCCTCTCCGCTGTCGAGGGGCTGGATCTTGTTACGCCTTCCCTGAAGCCGTACATCCTGCCACTGAGCGTCACGATCCTGATCGCGCTTTTCCTCGTCCAAAGCAAAGGGACGGCGCGGGTTGCTTCGTGGTTCGGGCCGATCATGGTCGGCTGGTTCATTGTTCTCGGGCTGGGCGGTCTGTTGCGCATCGCCCAGGACACAACCATCCTGACCGCCGTCAACCCGATCCACGGAATCCGATTTCTGGAAAGTCATGGATCGGCGGGGCTGATCGCGCTTGGGGCGGTGTTCCTGGCTGTGACCGGAGCCGAAGCGCTCTATGCCGATATGGGCCATTTCGGGCGCAAGCCCATTCAAGTGGCATGGGTTGCGCTGGTGCTGCCCTCTCTTGCGCTGAACTACCTTGGGCAGGGAGGCTTGCTCCTGGCGGAACCCGAAAAGCTCGAAAACCCATTCTTCCTGCTCTACCCGGATTGGGCGCTCCTGCCGATGGTCATCCTCGGAACGATTGCGACCGTCATCGCGAGCCAGGCCGTGATTACCGGAGCGTATTCGCTGACGCAGCAGGCGATCCAACTTGGCCTTTTGCCGCGCATGTCCGTTCTTCGGACATCGGAAACCGAAAAAGGGCAGATCTACATTCCGCGGATCAACGTTCTCTTGCTTATTGCCGTTCTCATGCTGGTGGTGGTGTTCAAGAATTCGAGCGGACTGGCATCGGCCTACGGCATCGCCGTGACAGGGACCATGGTCATTACCACCGTTCTCGCCTTCTTCGTGATCTGGCGAGCCTGGGGCTGGTCACCGGTTGTGGCTGTGATCCTGGTCGCGCCCTTTCTGCTTGTCGACAGCATTTTCTTGTTCGCGAACGGCCTCAAGATCATCCAGGGCGGTTGGATACCGCTCGCCGTGGGGGGCGTGCTCATGACGGTCATGCTCACATGGCGGCGCGGCGTACGGTTGCTCGCAGAGAGGGCCAAGCGCGAGGAAGTTCCCACCGCCGAGTTCATCAAGATGATTGAAGGGCGGTCCGCAGAGCGCGTTCAGGGGACCGCCATTTTCCTGACGTCTGACCCGAGCCGGATTCCGAGCGCGCTCCTCCATAATTTGAAGCATAACAAAGTCCTGCACCAGCAAAACGTGCTTCTGAGCGTCGTGATCGAGGACACGCCCCGGGTCGACAAGAGTCGACGCGCCGAAGTCGAGCGGCTGTCCGAGCATTTTTTGCGGGTCACATTGCGTTTCGGCTTCATGGAGGTGCCCAATATTCCACGGGCACTTCCGGCCTGCCGCAAGCAAGGGTTTCAGTTCGATGTGATGAAGACGTCGTTTTTCTTGTCTCGCCGCGCGCTCAAACCCTCTCTGAAATCGGAAATGCCGCGATGGCAGGACCGGCTGTTCATCTGGCTGTCACGCCGGGCGAGCGATGCGTCGGAGCATTTCGGCATACCGACGGGCCGGGCCGTGGAAGTCGGAACGCAGATCACGATCTAGAAACCGCTGTTCGGGCAAGGGCGGAACGCCTCCTCTCACGAGGCTCCAGGAGGCACGAAGAAGCAGAGGATGGTCTTGCTCTCCGTTTCGCAAAGATGAAATTTCTTGTCCGGCGACAGCTTGGCAATTCCCCGCTCGATGACGCGTCCATCCCAGAGTTGCCAGCCGTCCGGGGTTTCGTCGACCGTCTCCCCCTTGTCTTCAGCCAGCTCGCGACAATCCCGGTCGCTGCAACACTCGGCTGGATACCAACTATGCGCCATGGCGAGGGATGCACTCAGAAAGAATGTCACAGTCGAGACGATGGCGAGAATTTTCTGCCGTGCCATAGGGGGCTCCCGCATCGATTGAATAACCATGGCCATAGTAACTTGTTCCGACGGCTCTCATGGCAACTCTTCAGATGCGAACCGTAACCGTTCTCAAGGGCTATCGGTTCCCGATGTCGTCCAATCTATTCTGCGAGACGAGCTTGACCTTGCCACCGTTGTAAGCCCCATCCGAGGTCCAAACGGCTTTTGAAAGGGCCGAGTTGACCCAGACAGAGATCCGCGTGCGGCGGATCGCGACCCCGGGAAGTGAAGAGGTTGATCCGTGCGGCTGATGGGCACAATGATCGCGATGTTACTTGCGCTCTCCATGGCGATCTTTCCGATCCGTGGCGTGAGCGCGGCCGTCGCGATGCCCCCTCAGCATCCGGCGATAACGTCTGTTGGTCATGGCGCTCATCACCAGACCGCTGCCTCTCACGATTGTGAGGGCGGGGCCGACGTCGTCGTCTCCACCGATGCCGGGTCGCCCTCCCGATCCACCTCACATCATGCTCTGCCTGCAAGCTGCTGCGACATGATCTGCCACGCCATTACGGCAGCCGTCGCAATGATCGTCAGCGCATCGACGCCGTTTGTGCGCTTGCCGGCCATTTTTAGCGACGAACAGGTCGCGAGTAATCCTTCGACGCGTCTCGAACGTCCTCCGCGAACCGTCTGATTCAGGCGCGGGCCCTTGAGCCCGCACAAACCGGCGCGTCCGCTGGTCTGACTTCGGCCGCGTCAAAACATCCGCTCAACTGGCGCATGCCGCCTCGCACATCGTGCTCGAAGCAGGTCCGATCCGGCAACGGAAAGACGTGAGCTGCTTACTGCCCTTTTGCGATTCTGGCGCCTCTGAGGCGAAATCGATGAAGAGATCAATGACTTTAGCCGCCTTGGCGCTGGGCCTCGGCGCTTGTGGACCCACTGCCCCGCAATACATCGCGGCTCCGGCAGATCCGACGATAGGCACGCGTGATCCCGCCCCATCGCAGGTGACAGCAGGCCTGGTGACCTTCCAGGTCACGGGGCCGAAGGATTGGCGGGAGATCAACCGGCAGGTCGCGCCGACAACCACCGAACAAAAGAAAGAACAACGGTGATCGACAATTTCAATGAACGAGGGGGCTTCGCTCTCATGTATCGCCTCCGCGCTCTCCGTCGTTTCCGGCCAATCCTGTTTGCGGGCGTATCCTCCTTGCCCCTGGTCCTGGCCGGATGCGCGTCCTTCTCTCCGGATGCGGGATTGTCGATTGCGCAGACCGTCACGCGGGAAGAGATCGGCAAGGATGTCGTGAAAACCACGAGCGATGCCGATGCGGCTTTGGCGCAGATGCGTGTCGAATCGCAGCTGAAGAAGCCGCTCACCCCGGACAGTGCCGTCCAGATCGCGCTCCTGAAAAACAGGGGCCTGCAAGCAGCATTTAACGATCTCGGCGTATCAGAGGCGGCCTATGTCGAGGCGACGTTGCCACCCAGGCCCATCTTCGTTCTGTCGCGTCTCAGCGGCGGCCTTGAATTGGAGATCGAAAGGCAGATCCTGATCGGGCTGTTCGAGCTTGCAACGCTCCCCGCCCGCGCGGCGATCGCCGAGCAACGTTTTCGCGCCGCCCAGTTTCGGACGGCAGAGGCCGTCTTGCGCCTCGCGGCAGAGACGCGACGTCAATATTACCAGGCGATTGCGGTGAACCAGCAGGTCGCGTTCCTTGAGCAGGCTCTCGCGACGGCGGAGGCGACTTCTCAACTCGCCCAGCAGCTCGGTGAATCCGGCGCCCTCAACAAGCTCGAGCAAGCGCGCGAACATGCGTTCTATGTGGAGCTGGGGGCGCAGCTCGCCCGCGCCCGCATTGACCAGAAAGTCGCGCGGGAGCGCCTGACACGCCAGCTCGGGCTGTGGGGCCGGGATATCGATTTCCGCTTGCCGAATGCGCTGCCCCCGCTGCCGGCGAGCCTCGCCAGCGCGAAGGATATCGAACGGCAAGCGCTGGAGCGCCGGGTCGATCTTCAGGCGCTGCGGACCGACCTGAATGCAGTCGCCGGACAATATGGACTAACGAACGCAACGCGATTCATCTCCGACATCGAACTCGCCGGCCTGTCGAAATATGACCGTAAGACATTCATCAACGTCGATGACGGCAAGACAGAGGTCACACGCGACAAGCTCAACCGACGCGGCCTGGAGATCGCCTTTCAGATCCCGATCTACGATTTTGGGGCGACCGGTGTCCGCAATGCGGAGGAAACCTACATGGCGGCCGCGAACCGCGTTGCCGAGCGCGCGGTGAACATCCGCTCGGAGGCGCGTGAAGCTTATTCACGTTATCGCGGCCACTACGACCTGGCGCGCCTTTACCAGAGCCGCGTCGTGCCGCTGCGCCAGACGATTCAGGATGAATCCCTGCTTCAGTACAGCGGCATGCTGGTCGATGTCAGCCAGCTCATCATCGACGCGCGGGCCCGCATCTTAAGCAATGTCGACGCCATCAATGCGCGTCGCGATTTCTGGATCGCGTCGACTGATCTCAAGGCGGCACTCGTGGGCGGGGGCAGCGGGGGTAGTGAAATTGGCGGTGGAACATCCCTGGCGGCAGCCGGTGGCGACTCCAGCGGTGGTCATTAAAGGCGAGGAGAGAAACCATGACCGATCATCTTTCGCGCAGAGGTTTTCTCGGTGCCGGCGGCCTGGCGTTCGCCGGGGCCTCCATGATCAGCGGGCGCACCCAAGCGGCGAGTTTGCCGGAGGCCGCCACAATGACCGAGGCGACCATGCAGCCGCCGCTCTTTCCGAAAAGCGGGCCTGACTATCAGCCCGTCGTCACCTTGAACGGCTGGACGCTGCCGTGGCGCATGAACGGGGACTGGAAGGAATTCCACCTCATCGCCGAGCCCGTCGTGCGCGAGCTCGCGCCCGGCATGAAGGCGCATCTCTGGGGCTATAACGGGCAATCCCCCGGGCCGACCATCGAGGCAGTCGAAGGCGACAAAGTCCGCATCTTCGTCACCAACAAGCTGCCGGAGAACACGGCAGTGCACTGGCACGGGCAAATCCTGCCGAACGGCATGGACGGTGTCGGCGGGTTGACGCAGCCGCATATCCCGCCGGGCAGAACGTTTGTCTACGAGTTCGTTCTGAAGAAGAGCGGCACCTTCATGTACCATCCGCACTCGGACGAGATGGTGCAGATGGCGATGGGCATGATGGGCTTCTTCGTCGTCCACCCACGCAACCCGGCGGAGCGCCGCGTGGACCGCGACTTCGTGTTCCTCCTCAACGCCTTCGATATCGAGGCGGGCTCGTATGTGCCGAAGGTCAATACGATGCTCGACTTCAATCTCTGGTGCTGGAATTCGCGCGTGTTTCCGGGCATCGATCCGTTGGTGGTAGGCCAGAACGACAAGGTCCGCATCCGGTTCGGCAATCTGACCATGACGAACCATCCTGTTCACATGCACGGCTATGACTTCAAGGTGACGGGCACGGATGGCGGCTGGGTGCCTGAGGGCGCGGCTTGGCCCGAGGTTTCGGTCGATGTCGCGGTCGGCCAGATGCGCGCCTTCGAGTTCGTCGCCGATGCGCCGGGCGATTGGGCGATCCATTGCCACAAGTCGCACCACACCATGAACGCCATGGGTCATAGCGTGAAGACCTATATCGGCGTGAACATGAAGCGAACCGCGCCTGCCATCAAGAAAGCGGCCCCGGGCTACATGCCGATGGGCTCGACCGGCATGGGCGAAATGGGCGAAATGGAAATGCCGCTTCCGGACAACACGCTGCCCATGATGACCGGTTACGGTCAGTTCGGTCCCATCGAAATGGGTGGCATGTTCTCGGTCGTGAAGGTGCGGCCGGGCCTTTCGGCCAACGATTACAAGGACCCGGGTTGGTACGGGCATCCGGAAGGAACGGTTGCATACGAGTGGACGGGCGAACCGCTCGCCGATCCTGCCCGTGCAACGTCGCCCGATAGCGGTGTGAAGGCGACAGAATTCCATGCGGTCGATCCCCGTAAACGCCCTCCCGCCAAGAGCAGCGGTCACGGAAATCATTGAGCCATCATCATCAAGCAAGGAGAACAGCGATCATGAAGCGCACTTCGTCCCTTTTCGGGAGCCTGTCCGTGCTCCTTCTCACGACCGGTCTTGCGATTGCCGCCCCGGGGATGGCCGGTCATGGCCACGGCGACGAAGCACCCACCGGCAAGCCCGGGGACCCGAAGAAGACGGCCCGGATTGTCCCGATCACCATGAAGGAAACCGAGGACGGCAAGATGGTGTACTTCCCCGACAAGGTGGAAGTTCGCGCAGGCGAGCAGATCAAGTTCGTCCTGAAAAATGCGGGTAAGACCGACCACGAGTTTGTTCTCGATACCGTCGAGAACAACGCCAAACACAAGATCGCCATGCAGAAGAACCCAGACATGGAGCATGACGATCCGAATTCGCGACGCCTCGCCGTCAGCAAAAACGGAGAGATCGTCTGGCAGTTCACCAAGACCGGCGCGTTCGAATACGCCTGCCTCATTCCCGGCCACTACGAGGCCGGCATGAAGGGCTCGGTGATCGTCAAGTAACGTTGAAATTGGAAAAATCAGGAGATTGAAACATGAAACGACTCGTCCTCACCATTGCCGCTCTCGGCCTGTCGACCGCCGTGCTCGCGCAGGGCGCGCCGCTGGTTTCCGGCGTCGTTCAGAAGATCGACGAAGCACAGGGCAAGATCACGCTCCAGCACGGCCCGATCAAGAACCTCGACATGGACGGCATGACGATGGTGTTCCGGGCGCAGGATACGGCGATGCTCAAGGAGGTGAAGGCCGGCGACAAGATCCAGTTCACCGCGGAGCGCGTGAACGGGCAGATCACCGTCACGTCGATCAAGAAGAACATGTAATCCCCCCAAGGCCGTCCCCCGACTGAGGTATCGATCGCGGGACGGCTTTCCGAACGAAAGGACTCCGCCTTACCGAGGGAAGCCCCCTGTGGACGTGGGACCAAGGGCCTGGGAGCGACAGAAAGGTCCTTATCTTCCGAGGCCAGTCGGTATAGGAACGCGGTAACCGAATATGGATAAGGTAACCGTGGACGAAGTGAAACGTGAGGGTGTTTACGGCACCCCGCCAGCCGAGCTGGTCAGCCCCGCAGAAGATGCGATTCAATTCTCGCCCCTGATTCCCGGCGCGGAAACGCTGGACCTTTGGGGGGAGGCGACGCTGGGCGGGATGGTCGTGCTGGCGCCGCCCGGAACGATTGAGCGGCGTTACACTCTCGCGCTTGCCCTGAAGGCTCTCGCGCCGGGCGCGCGATTGACGGTCCTTGCCCCGAAAGACAAGGGCGGGTCGAGGCTCGGCAAGGAATTGGCGCGTTTCGGCTGCGTCGTGACCGAGACGGCCCGGCGGCACTATCGCATTTGCGTCTGTGAGCGGCCGGCGACGCTGGCGGGACTGGAGGAAGCCTTGGCCGAAGGGCGGATGCGGCTCGTCGAGACGCTCGGCCTCTGGTCGCAGCCGGGTGTGTTCAGTTGGAATCGGATCGATCCCGGCAGCGCTCTTCTCGCGCGCGAACTGCCTGTCCTGTCCGGGCGGGGCGCCGACATCGGGTGTGGCATCGGCTATCTCGCGCTTGGCATCCTGAAGTCGCCGAAGGTCGAACGGCTGACCTTGATCGATATCGATCGTCGGGCGGTCGAGGCAGCGAGGCGCAACCTTGACGATCCGCGCGTGACTGTGCGCTGGGACGATGTGCGCAAGAGCGGCACTCAACTCACCGGACTCGATTTCGTGGTGATGAATCCTCCCTTCCACGACGGGGGCGCTGAAGACCAGGCGCTCGGTCAAAGCTTCATCCGCCGCGCGGCGGAGGCTTTGCGTCCCTCCGGCGTCTGCTGGCTGATCGCCAATCGCCATCTGCCCTATGAGGCCGTGCTGAAATCGCATTTCAAACGCGCTGCGCTCAAGGTCGAAGCGGAAGGATACAAACTCTACGAGGCGCACCGATGAGCAAAGCCCCGACAACCCTTCGCCTGGACCGCCTGCTGGCCAATCTCGGCTATGGCTCGCGGCGTGAGATTCAACAGATGGTGCGCGCCGGTTTCGTGACGCTCGACGGAGCCGAGCTCGAGGATGCGGACCAGCGCATCGCGATCACGCCCGACCTGTCCGCGCGGATGCAGATCGATGGCGCGCCGCTCGATCCACCGCCCGGATTGGTGCTCATGCTGCATAAGCCCCTTGGGGTGACCTGCTCGCACAAGGAGGCGGGTCCCCTGGTTTATGGGCTTTTCCCGTCGCGGTGGCGAAGCCGTGACCCGGCGCTGTCAACCATCGGGCGGCTCGACAAGGAGACATCGGGACTGCTGTTGTTGACCGATGACGGCGCTTTGCTGCATCGGATCATCTCGCCCCGCAACCATGTGACCAAGCGCTATCATGTGATCCTCGATCGCCCGATGCGTGGCGACGAGGCGGAGATTTTTGCTGCCGGAACCTTGATGCTCGATGGCGAAGACAAGCCGCTTCTGCCGGTGCCGATGGAAGTGATCTCGCCGACCGAGGCCTATGTGACCTTGACCGAGGGGCGCTATCATCAGGTCAGGCGCATGTTCGCCGCCGTCGGCAATCACGTCACCGCTCTGCATCGTGACCGGGTCGGGGATCTCGCGCTGCCAAACGATCTTGAACCGGGACAATATCGGGTGCTCAGCGAGGCGGATGTATCGTTGGTCTTGAAGCCCCCACCCGCGCGCTAGCCACGCGACGGCTGAAGCACAGATATAGGACCGCGACATCATCGCGATGCCCGCGTCGCTTGTCCCGCCGCCCGTCACCTCGTGCGGGCGGCGATGCGTGGCCGCATTAGTGGTTGCCGCTGATCACGAGTGCATCTGAATTTCCGTGGATCCGGCAGGGCGCATCGAGGGCATCTTTATGCGCTCTTTATGTCGGGGCTGGACTTTCCCAATCGAGCCTTGATGCCGATCGGACGTAATATTTAAGCGTAACTTCAAGGTGTTGTTATGCTTGACCTCGTCTATCTCCTCCTCGGCCTCGGCTTTTTCGCATTGATGGCGCTCTATGTCGTCGCGGCCGAGCGGCTCTGATCGGAGCCTCCCATGTCACTCGATCTTCTTCTCGGCGGCTTCGTCGCGGCGGGCCTCGCCGTTTACCTCGTCATGGCGCTGCTCAAGCCCGAGCGCTTTTAAGGGGCCTCTCAAATGACCATCAATGGTTGGCTCCAGATAGCTGTTCTTTTCACGGCGGTCGTTCTGGCCGCCGTTCCGCTCGGCGCGTTCATGGCCAAGGTTTACGCCGGAAAGCGCAATGTCCTCACGCCCTTTCTCGCGCCTGTCGAGAAAGGGTTCTACGCGCTTGCGGGTGTCGACCCCGCACGGGAGCAGAGTTGGCGCTCCTATGCGTTGGCGATGCTGATGTTCAACGCGGCCGGTTTCGCCCTGCTTTACGCGATCCTGCGTCTTCAGGGAGTGCTCCCGCTCAACCCGCAAGGATTTTCCGGAGTCGCGCCGGATCTTGCCTTCAACACCGCCGTCTCGTTCGTGACGAACACGAATTGGCAAGCCTATGGCGGCGAGACGACCATGAGCCATTTCTCGCAAATGGCCGGTCTGACCGTGCATAATTTTCTGTCCGCTGCGACGGGTCTCGCCCTCGCGATGGCGCTGGTTCGCGGATTCGCGCGGTCCAAGGCTCCGACGGTCGGCAATTTCTGGGTCGATATGACCCGCTCGACTCTCTACATTCTGCTTCCTCTCGCCCTCGTCACGGCCGTGGTGCTCGTGGCGCTGGGAGTGCCGCAAACGCTCGTGGCCTCTGTCGGTGCGACGACGCTCGAAGGGGCAAAACAAACGATCGCGATCGGCCCTGTCGCGAGCCAGGTCGCCATCAAGCAGCTCGGCACGAATGGCGGCGGCTTCTTCAACGTGAACGCTGCTCATCCATTTGAGAACCCGACGGCGCTGACGAACTTCGTCGAGATCTGGCAGATGCTGGTCATCTCCGTCGCGACCGTTTTCGCGTTCGGTCGGCTCGTCGGCGACAATCGCCAGGGGCGTGCCTTGATCGCCGTCATGGGCATTCTACTTCTGGCCGGCGTCGCAATCACTTACGCAGCTGAAGCTGCGGGCACGCCAATGCTCCATGACGCTGGCCTCAACCTGGCGGACGGGAACATGGAAGGCAAGGAAGTCCGCTTCGGCCTTGCACTTTCCGCTCTTTTTGCCGCCGTCACGACAGGCTTGTCCTGCGGGGCGGTGAACGCGATGCATGCGAGCTTCACGCCGATCGGCGGCCTCGTACCGATGTTTCTGATTCAACTGGGTGAGATCCTGCCGGGTGGCGTCGGATCGGGGCTCTATGGCATCCTCATCATGGCGATCATCGCGGTCTTCGTCGCCGGTCTCATGGTCGGTCGCACGCCGGAATATCTCGGCAAGAAGATTGAGGCCAAAGAGGTCAAGATGGCCATGCTCGCCGTGTTGATCCTGCCGACCGTCATTCTCGGCTTCTCGGCGGTCGCAGCCGTTCTTCCGCAAGCCCTTGCCGGTCTATCCAGCGCCGGTCCGCATGGTCTTTCTGAAATCCTCTATGCCTATTCCTCGGCGACGGGGAACAACGGCTCCGCCTTCGCGGGGCTGAGCGCGAACTCGGTCTGGTACAACACGACACTCGGCTTCGCCATGCTGTTGGGTCGCTTCGCCTATATCGTGCCGATGCTCGCCATCGCAGGCTCGCTCGCCGCCAAGACACGGCTGGAATCCTCGACCGGCACATTCCCGACGCACGGGCCGCTCTTCATCGGCCTTTTGGTCGGGGTGATCCTGATCCTCGGTGGGCTCCAATTCTTCCCGGCTCTCGCTCTCGGCCCCATCGCCGAGCAGGTGCTGATGCTGGCCGGAAAAACATTCTGACAGGTGCTCCGTGAGCAAACACGTCCAACCAGCTATTTCCATGTTCGATGCATCGATTCTGCGGCAGGCCGTCGTCGATGCGTTCAAGAAACTCAATCCCGCGGCGCTGGCCCGCAACCCGGTGATCTTCGTCACGGAGGTCGTGGCGCTTCTCGTCACGGTCCTGTTCGTGCGGGATCTATGGACGGGAGCCTCCGCTTTTTTCACCGGGCAGATCGCGGTGTGGCTCTGGTTCACCGTCCTGTTCGCAAACTTCGCTGAGGCCGTGGCCGAGGGCAGAGGGCGGGCGCAGGCAAACACCTTGCGCCAAGCGCGCACGGATACGATCGCAAAAAAGCTCTACGATCAAGACCGCAAGGAGTTGTTTCAGAAAGTCTCAGCCGTTGAGTTGCAGGTCGGCGACCTTGTGTTGGTCGAAGCCGGTGATCTGATTCCCGGTGACGGCCGGATTGTCGAGGGCATCGCCTCCGTGAATGAAGCTGCGATTACCGGGGAATCCGCTCCCGTCATCCGCGAATCCGGCGGTGACCGGTCGGCGGTGACTGGCGGCACGACAGTCATCTCCGACTGGCTCGTTGTCGAAATCACGGCGGCGGCGGGTTCCTCTTTCCTCGATCGCATGATCTCGCTCGTGGAGGGAGCCGAGCGGCAGAAGACGCCGAACGAGATCGCGCTCAATGTTCTGCTCGCGGGAATGACGATCATCTTCCTGATTACCGTCGTCACCTTGGCGGGTTTGGGGCGCTATTCCGCGGCCGACGTCCCAGTCCCGGTTCTGGTGGCGCTCCTGGTCACTCTGATCCCGACGACCATCGGCGGCCTGCTGTCGGCCATCGGCATCGCCGGGATGGATCGTCTCATCCGCTTCAACGTGCTGGCCATGTCCGGCCGTGCGGTGGAGGCGGCGGGTGATGTGGACACGTTGCTTCTCGACAAGACCGGCACGATCACTTTCGGAAACCGGATGGCGTCCGAAATTCTCCCCGTGCCGGGCGTTTCCGAGCGTCAGGCCGCCGAAGGAGCCCTTCTTGCAAGTCTAGCCGATGAAACGTCGGAGGGTCGTTCCATCGTGACGCTCGTGCAGGAAAAATACGGTCTGCGTGCTCCCGCTGAAGCACCGGTCGGTGCGAGGTTCATCGAGTTTTCCGCCACGACCCGGCTTTCCGGCGTGGATATCGGCGACCGCCGCTTGCGAAAGGGCGCAGTCGATGCGGTGCTGCGTTTCGCCCGGGATGTCAGCGGTGGAACAGTCGCTCACTCCGCTTTCGCCGCGAATGTGGATCGCATCGCCCGCTCGGGAGGAACCCCTCTCGGCCTCGTCGAAAGCGGACAGCTTCTCGGTGTCATTCACCTGAAGGACGTGGTGAAGCCCGATATCAAGGAACGCTTCGCGGAGCTGCGCCGCATGGGCATTCGTACGGTCATGGTGACGGGCGACAATCCGGTGACGGCGGCGGCCATCGCCTCTGAGGCGGGGGTCGATGATTTCATCGCCGAGGCGACGCCGCAGGACAAGCTCGACTATATCCGCGGCGCGCAAACCGAAGGGCGTCTCGTCGCCATGTGTGGCGACGGCACCAACGATGCGCCTGCGCTGGCCCAGGCCGATGTGGGCGTGGCGATGCAGTCGGGCACGCAGGCCGCGCGCGAGGCGGGCAATATGGTCGATCTCGATTCCAATCCGACCAAGCTCATCGAGGTGGTCGGTATCGGCAAGCAGCTTCTCATGACGCGCGGCTCGTTGACCACGTTCTCGATCGCCAACGACGTGGCGAAGTATTTCGCGATCATCCCGGCGCTGTTCATCGCGGCCATTCCGCAACTCGGCATCTTGAATGTGATGGGCTTGTCGACGCCGCAAAGCGCGATCCTTTCGGCGGTGATCTTCAATGCGCTCATCATTGTCGCGTTGATCCCGCTGGCGTTGCGCGGGATTCCCTATCGCCCACGAAGCGCCGCCATGCTGCTGCGCCGCAATCTGTTCATCTATGGCCTCGGCGGTCTCATCGTGCCGTTCATCGGCATCAAGGTCATCGACCTCGCGGTGACCGCGATCGGTTGGGCCTGAAGGAGGCCGATATGTCACATCTTCGACCCGCACTCGTCCTGCTCGTGCTCTTCACCGCCCTGACCGGGCTGGCTTACCCGTATGCCGTCGCGGGAATCGGCCAATATGCCTTTCCGGCCCAAGCCAATGGCAGCCTGATCGTTGTGGATGACAAGATCCTCGGCTCGGACCTGATCGGGCAGAATTTTACCTCGGACGGCCACCTTTGGCCCCGGCCTTCGGCGACGACCGCAGCCGATCCCGCGGACGCATCGAAGACCGTCGATGCGCCCTACAATGCGGCGGCTTCGACCGGATCCAACCTCGGGCCGACCTCGCAAAAGCTTGCCGAGCGCCTGACGGCCTCTGCCGAGGCATGGCGCTCGGCGGGCTTGCCGGGGCCGATTCCGGGCGATGCGATCACCACATCCGGCAGCGGCCTCGATCCTCACATTTCGCCGGCTTATGCCAGGGCGCAGGTTCCGCGTATCGCGGCGGCCCATAATATCCCCGAGGCGTGGGTGAACCGGATCATCGGCAATTTCGTTGAGGGACCGCTTTTCGGGCTCTTCGGCGAGCCGCGTGTGAATGTTCTGCGGGTTAACCATGCGCTCGATCAGATGAGCCCTTAACGGGGACCGCTTGAGCGCCTACCTTGGAGGCATGAAGAGGCCGATCTCATGGGTCTGACCGACAAGCCCCGCGCTTCGCCAGAGGCGCTCCTCGCGCGCGCGAACCGGGAAGGCCGCGGCCGCCTCAAGATCTTTCTTGGGGCGGCTCCCGGCGTTGGTAAGACCTATGGCATGCTGGAGGCCGCGCGGTTGGCCCGGCAGGGCGGCACGGACGTGGTCATCGGGTTGGTCGAAACCCATGGCCGCAAGGAGACCGAGCAACTTCTCGAGGGGTTCGACATCCTGCCTCGGATTTCCGTCCCCTATAGGGGACGAATGGTGCAGGAATTCGACATCGACGCGGCGCTCGAGCGACGCCCGGATTTGATCCTGGTCGACGAGTATGCGCACACGAATGCGCCGGGAAGCCGCCATCCCAAGCGGTGGCAGGATATCGAGGAACTGCTGGCCGCGGGCATCGATGTCTGGACAACGCTGAACATCCAGCACCTGGAGAGCCTCAACGACATCGTGCAACGCATCACGCGGGTTCGTGTGCGTGAGACGATCCCTGATACGAATTTCGACAAAGCCGATGAGATCGTTCTGGTCGATCTGCCCCCCGATGAGCTTTTGAAGCGGCTTGCGGAGGGAAAGGTCTATGTCCAGGACACGGCCGCCAGGGCCGTCGATAATTTTTTCCGCACCAATAACCTTGTCGCGCTCCGCGAACTGGCCCTGCGGCGCGCAGCTGAGCGGATCGACAGCGATCTGCTCGAGCGAATGCAGGGTGAGGGCGTGGAAGGGCCTTGGGCCGCGGGCGAGCGGATCCTGGTTTGTATCGGCCCCGACGAGACTTCGTCGATGGTCGTGCGGCATGCCAAGCGCCTGGCCGATCTGATCGGCGCGCCTCTCCTGGCGGTCACGGTGGAGCGGCCCTTCGCACGGCTCAGCGCCACTGCCCGCAGGCGTGTTGCCGACGCCATGCGGCTCGCGGAGAGCCTTGGCGCGGATGAAGTGAAGACGCTTGTCGGCGCCGATCTGGTCCATGAGCTCCTGCGGTATGCGAAGTTTGAGAACGTGACTCAAATCGTTGTCGGCCGGTCGCGCGGCGGTTGGATCACCGAACTCCTGGGGCGGTCCCTTCCCCATCAACTTCTTCGCGCAGCCGAAGACATCGCAATCAATGTGGTCACGCCCGTCACGCCCCGACGACCTCGGACCGCTCGCTTCGTGCCACGGCTGACACTCTCCCGAGAAAGAGGGCTGGCCTTTCTCTGGTCCGCACTTTCAGTCACGGTCGCGATTCTCGTCGGCCGATTGATGACGGCTGCCGTATCGTTGCCGAATGTCTCGATGATCTTCCTTCTGGCTGTGTTTTTTTCCGCCATTCGTTTCGGCATCTGGCCAGCCGTCTTTGCTTCGCTCCTGTCGTTTCTCAGCTATAATTTTTTTTTCATCGCACCCTTTTACAACTTCACCGTTGCGCAGCCGCACGAACTCCTCGCCCTCTTCATTTTTCTCGGGGTTGCCGTGCTTTCGTCCGCTGTTGCCGGGCAGGCGCGAGAGCAGGCGGCGGCCGCGGTGGATCGTGCACGCGCGACACGACGATTGTTCGAATTCGCCCGCCGCCTTTCGAGCCTCGCCGAACCCCAGATGGTGGCGGAGGGCACGGTGGCGGAGGTTCATCGCGATCTCGGATTGCCCGCCGTCATTCTCTTTCCCCGCGACGACGATCTGGCTGTGATTGCGGCCTGGCCCCCGGAAGACGAGCTCGATACGGCGTCCATGACCGCTGCCCGCTGGGCCTACGAGCGAGACGAGCCGGCGGGATCGGGCACCGGGACGCTTCCCAACGTCTCGTGGTACTTCTTCCCGCTCCGGGCGTCGCATGGCCGGGTCGGTGTGATCGGTCTGGGAAACGAATCCAGAGATGAGGCGCCGCTCGACTCGGAAGCCCGGGCCCTCTTCGAGACCCTCGCGGAGTTGACCGCCACGGCCCTTGAGCGATCGAAGCTCTCACGCGAAATCGCCGTGGCGAAGAGCGCTGCCGAAACGGAAAAAGTCCGCAACACCTTCCTGGCGTCGATCAGTCATGATTTCCGCACCCCGTTGGCCTCGATCCTGGGCGCAGCAACGAGCCTCATCGAGTATCGTTCCAAACTGCCGGAGGCGGCGAGGCTCGATCTCCTGGAGCAAGTCAAGGATGAGGCCGAGCAGCTCGACGGCATGGTGCGCAACCTGCTCGCCATGACGCGCGTGGAAGCGGGCGCATTGGAGCTTCGGCGTGACTGGCTCGATGTGCGAGAAGCGTTGGACAGAGTCGTCGCCGTTGCCAAGAGGCGCGGCGCGACGCAGCGGTTCAGCGTGCAGACTCAAGACCAGATGCCCTACATTTCCGCCGATCAAACGCTTCTTGATCAGGCTCTGACCAATGTGGTGGGCAACGCCATGCGCTATGCCGGACCGGATGCTGTGATCGCTCTCGAGGCCCGCTTCAAGGAGGGCGAAGCCTCCATCGCCATCACCGACGACGGGCCCGGCATAGCCCCTGACGTCCTGCCCCACATGTTCGAAAAGTTCATGCGAGGAAAAAACCCGACGAGTGTGGCTGGCGTTGCCGATGGCGGCGAGGGTGCAGGCCTTGGCCTTGCCATCGCCAAAGGAATCGTCGACGCGCATGGAGGGACTATCGCCGCGACGAGCCCGGTCTCGGGCGGCCATGGCGCCCGTGTGACGATCCGACTGCCGATCGAGGAGTGACAAGCGATATGACTCACGCGACGCGGGTGCTCGTGGTCGATGACGAAGCGGCGATACACCGCTTTTTGACGCCGGCGCTGATAGCCAATGACTACGACGTCATCAAGGCCGCGACCGCGGCGGAGGCTTTGAAGCGCATCGCGGCGGACGCGCCCGACATCGTGGTGCTCGACCTCGGCCTTCCCGACATGAATGGCAAGGATGTCATCAGCCGCGTCCGCGAATGGTCTGATGTCCCGATCATCGTCTTGTCTGCGCGCGACCGTGAAACGGAGAAGATCGAGGCGCTCGATCGCGGGGCGGATGATTTCGTCAATAAGCCCTTCGGCATTGGTGAACTGATGGCTCGATTGAGGGCCGCTTCCCGGCATCGCATGCAAAGGAAGGGCGAAACCCCGAATGTCCATGTGCGTGGGCTCGATGTCGATGTCGCGCGCCGCCGCGTGTCGCGTCATGGCGCTGAGCTTAAGCTGACGCCGAAGGAATTCGACCTGCTCGCCCTCCTTGCCCGCCACGCTGGAAAAGTCGTCACCCACAGGCAGATTCTCTCGGCGGTGTGGGGTGCCGCGCACGAGCACGATACGCAGTATCTCAGGGTCTATGTGGGTCAGGTGCGGCAGAAGGTCGAAGAAGATCCAAGCAATCCGTCGATCGTCCTCACGGAGCCGGGGATCGGCTATCGCTTGGCGGAACCTGAGCAGGGTTGAGGTATTGGCCCGGCCTTAGCGGGCGTTCGTGTTCCGTCGAAAAGCACATCGATGGAGAAAGATGCGAGCCGCGAAGCGCGGCAGTGTCGCGGTGGAGAAGAAGTGATCGGTTCGCGGCGCCGATTTTGTTATGATGAGAATGAGTCAGAGAAGGATCCTAAGCGATGACGGGCCCTGATCATTCCTCGCCTCAACCGAAAAGTGAGCTTGTCCATAGACATTCGGGTGTGGTGCGCGTCACTCATTGGATCAACGTGCTGTGCTTGACTGTTCTGCTGATGAGCGGGTTACAGATCTTCAATGCGCATCCGCGCCTCTATTGGGGGCAGTACGGCGCCGATGCCGATCATGCGGTGCTGTCGATCGAGGCCGAGGAAACCGGCGACAGTGTTGGCGGCATCACGCGCATCGGTTCACTCTCAATCCCGACCACCGGCATCTTGGGCGCATCGAAGGTGGAAGGGGAGCTTTCACCGCGCGCCTTTCCCGCATGGCTCACCCTGCCACGCTATCAGGATCTCGCGGCCGGCCGGCGGTGGCATTTCTTTTTCGCATGGCTCTTCGTGATCAATGGGTTCCTGTATCTGATCTATGGCATCGTT
Source organism: Microvirga alba (assembly GCF_015694465.1). Taxonomy (GTDB): domain Bacteria; phylum Pseudomonadota; class Alphaproteobacteria; order Rhizobiales; family Beijerinckiaceae; genus Microvirga; species Microvirga alba. Next base: position 76,462 of record NZ_JADQDO010000010.1, on the reverse strand, counting down.
GCGGGGCACTTCCGCCGCGATCTCAAGCCCAATGCCGATCAGCTCACAGCGCGCCATCTGGCTCGGGAAATTGCGGATCACGCGCGTCTGAAATTTGCCAGGGGCGATGAGGCAAGGCGCTACAACGCCTTGCAGAAAATCGCCTATCTGATCGTTATCTTCGCTTTACTGCCGCTCATGCTGGCAACCGGCCTCACCATGTCGCCGGGCGTCAATGCTGCCTTCCCTTGGATGCTTGACCTCTTCGGCGGACGTCAGTCAGCGCGGACCATTCACTTCATCACGGCGTCGCTGATCGTCACGTTTGTCGCCATTCATATCGCCATGGTGCTCGTGTCCGGTGCCTGGAACAACATGCGCTCGATGATCACCGGCTACTATGCCATCAAGCCGGAAAGGCCGCCCGCATGAGCATCCTTCTGTCCCGGCGTCGTTTCCTCGGTCTCTCGGCCGTTGGCACGAGCGCGCTGTTCCTCAATGGGTGTGATCGACTCACGCAGAACGAAGACGTGCAGCGTGTGCTCGAGAAGGCGGAAACCTTGACCGAGACAGCCCAGCGAACCCTCCTGCCGCGGGGGGCTTTGGCGCGTGAGTATACCGAGGCCGATCTCTCTCCTGTGTTCAAGGTCAACGGAACGAGCGCGCCGGACGGCGAGGAATATGCCCGCCTGATGGCTGGGAACTTCGCGGACTGGCGCCTCGTCGTCGATGGCCTGGTGCGGCAGCCGTTGAGTCTGTCCCTGACCGACCTCAAGCGCCTGCCGTCAAGAACGCAGATTACGCGGCACGATTGCGTGGAAGGCTGGAGCGCCATCGGCAAATGGACGGGTGTTCCGCTCGGACTTTTGCTTCAGAGCGCAGGTCTGCTGCCCAATGCCCGTTACATCGTCTTTTATTGCGCCGATGATTTGGGAGCGACGCTCGACGGAACTGGTCGGTACTACGAGAGCCTCGACCTCGTCGACGCCTTTCACCCGCAGACCATCCTTGCTTATGGCATGAACGGCGTCGATCTACCCGTGGGCCACGGAGCGCCTCTGCGACTGCGTGTGGAACGGCAGCTCGGATACAAGCATGCGAAATATCTCATGCGGATCCAGGTGACCGACAGCTTCGCGGCGATCGCAGGCGGAAAAGGCGGATTCTGGGAAGATCTCGGCTACGAGTGGTACGCCGGGATCTAGCTCGGCTTACCCTCGGGGCTTGCCCGTTCAACTCCGTAAAGCGTCCGAAACCGGCAGGCGGTAAGTCAGCACGGCCGGAATGAGGGCGAGCAGGCTGCCGAGCCCGATCAGGCCGACGACGAAGAGCACATCAGTGAGGCCTGCCGAGAAGGCCAGACGCAGCCCCGTCTCTGCCTCGATGGCGCGGGAGACGAGTGCGGCAGCGCCCCAGCCGAAGATGAGGCCGAGGCCGCACCCAGTGGCCAGCAGGATCGCCGCTTCCAGCCAAACCACGGTGAGAATGTACACGGCCGGAGCACCGAGCGCGCGCAGCACCGCGTAGCGCCGCCGCCGCAGTCCGGTGAGGGTCAACAGCAGCAGCAGCACTGCCACGAAAATCAGGCCGTTGCTGATCCACGATGAGGCGACGAGCACATCCCGCACGTCCCCAACGGTCTTGTAGAGGCTGACCAGAACTTCCGCCGGGAAGACCGCCATGGTGCCGCCTTGGCGGTAGGAACTCCGCAGCGCGTAGGCATCAGCGACACGCTTCGGCTTGACCACGATCGCGGGCACGCCGGGAACGGTCTTGGCGTCGAAGGGCGGCCCGAGCTCGGCGTCGTCCTGCGCGTGGCCGTTACCGAGCCCATGTGTCTCCCACACGCTTTCCACCGGTACCAGGATTGCGCGATCCCACGGGGTGCCGAGTCGGGGCAAGCGGCCGACCACCGTATAAGTGACGCCCTCGTGCCGGTGGCGTGTCTCCTCCTCCGCATCCGCTTGGAAGGCATGCGTGGCGCCGCCGGTGGCGTGGGATGGTGCGAAGGTCTCGCCGATCTTGAGAGAGACGTCGGCACCGATGAGTGCCTCGCCCTCCTTTTCGAACAGCCGCCCCTCCGTCGCCGCCACCCGGCCCCAGCGGCCCGCGAAGGCAGGTGTCGTGCCGACCACCGGAAAGCCGCGCACCACGTCGCCGAAAGCGATAGGCGCGACCGCGGCGACGCGCGGGTCCTTTGAGAGCGTATTGAGAAGTGCGCCGTCTGTCAGCGGCAATGCCTCGAGATCGAGATAGACCGTGGTGAGCACGAGCTGCGTCTGGCTTCCGGCGGCGCCGATCACGAGATCGAAATCGTCTGCGGCCCGCGCGGAACTCTGACGCAGCATCCGTTCCTGTGCGCCGATCCCCACGCCCATGGCGACGGCGACAGCAATCAGAAGAGGGATCGCGAAGGCGAGCCAGCGGAGCGCCTTCAAATCCGCGCGCACCATCGGGAACGGATTCATGGGCGCGTCTCCAAGAGATGGCCGGATTCGATGCGATGCACCGTATCGAGACGGCTGATGAGATGCGGGTCGTGGGTCACGACAACCAGGGTCGCCCCGCGTTCACGGGCTGCATCCAGGAGGAGGGTGCCCAGCGTTTCGCCGGTGGCGGCGTCGAGGCTCGCGGTCGGCTCGTCGGCGAGAAGGATGGCTGGATCCTGCAACAGGGCGCGCGCCATGGCGACCCGCTGCTGCTCGCCGCGGGAAAGCACGGCGGCGCGGCGATGCGGATTGGGCAGGCCCATGCGCTCCGACAGTGCAATGGCCCGCTGCGCGAATTCGCGGGTTCGGCCGGCGGCTCCGAAGGTGAGGGGCAACAGGATGTTGTCGAGAATACTGAGTTCCGGAATCAGGTGAAAATCCTGGAACACCAAGCCGATTTCCTGGCGACGCCAGCGGTCGCGGGCGCTTTCCGTCAGGCCGGCGAGATCGAGATTGCCCCAGCGGATCATTCCGTGACTCGGTCTGCCGATCCCGGCCAGGAGGTGGAGCAGTGTCGTCTTGCCGGCGCCGGACGGGCCCGTAAGCGCGATGCGCGCGCCGGAGGGGATATGGAGAGCTGGAACATCGAGCACGCGCAAGGGTGCGCCGCCGTCCTGGCGCACCTCAACGCGAACGTCGCGTAGAACCAGCGGTGCTGCCGCCTTGCGGCATTCAGACCCGGCGATAGGACGCATCCACGATCCTGATCTGGCTGACGAAGCCGCTGTCGGGGTCTGTTGAAGATCCGACCTCGAGCCGTCCGCTGACGGCGATCTTGGCGCCGGCCGAGACGAGCGGCGTCTCAGCCTTGAGATGAATGACCACGATGTCCACGGGCCAATCCGCGTCGGACTGGCAGAAGGGGCAGATGGCGAGCGGTTCGCGGGTTAACACGAAGAATGTGCTCTCCGCCCGCAGAGGCGGGGCCATGTAGCCGGTCAGGGTAACCTCCTGACCTTTCAGCGCGACGATCCTGTCGGAGAATTCGAAGCCCCGTACGCCGAAGCTCTTGTAGAGCGTATCGAACGCGATCCACTCTGCGGCTTTCGCCGGCCTGGAGAGGAGCGCCAACACGGCGCCGATGGAAAATCGGCGCCGCGTCAGCATTGATGGTGCAAGGTTGGCCATAAGCCCGGGCGGTCTTACTGACCAGCGCCGAGGCCGAGGGCCGTCGCCATCACCCGGAACACCCGAGTGTTCTCCATGCGAGCCTTGAACTGCTCGGAGCCCGGTCCCATGGCGGTGAGCACGAGGTCGTCAGCCGTGTGCACGCCCGAGTTGGACTCGAGGGGCAGGTTGCCGGTCCGGCGCGCCGCCAGCGGCTCCTTGCAGTATTCCTCGTTCGCGACGTAGGTCTTACCGTCAGCGGCCTTCACGGTCGGCACATTCTCGCCGTTCATGTAGGGGCGACCCGTCTCGCAGTAATCCGGGTAGGCGGTGAACAGCATGGCGAGGCGGCGGGAGACGTCGACCTTCTCCGGGTATCCTTCCGCGTTCGGCGCAGGATAGTTCGGGAACTTCGAGTCGGCGTAGATGCCGAGCTTGTCGCGCAGCTGATTGCCAGGAGTCTCGTCGTCATAAGTACCGACGATCGATACGCCATGCGCATGGTCGCCGACCACGATGATCAGGGTATCCTCTTTCTTCGCGGCGAAGTCCTTGGCGACCTTGATGGCATTATCGAGCATGATCGTGTCGTAGATCGCGCGCTCGGAGTCCAGCGAGTGGCTGTACTTGTCGATGCGGGCGGATTCGACCATGAGCACGAAGCCGTTCTGGTTCTTCGACAGAACGTCGAGCGCAACCTTCGTCTGCTCGACGAGATCCGGCTGATCGGGGAACTTCGAGACGGTTCCCTTCTTGAGGATCTTGAGGTCGAGCGCGCCGTCGATGTTGCTGGTGTTGAACAGGCCGAGAACCTTGGAGGAACCGGCCTGGGCCGCCGCCTGCATCTCCTGCTTGGTGGAGACGAACTTGTAGCCGTCAGCCTCGAACTTCTTGATATAGTCCTCGTCGTCCGTGCGCTTGGAGCCCGGCGTCGACTTTGCGAGGAAGTTCGGCGAACCGCCGCCCATGATCACGTCCGGCTTCACGTCGTGGAACATCTTGACGATGTCGTTGTAGTCGGCGCGGCGACGGGTGTGAGCCACCATGCCGGCAGGAGTGGCGTCCTCGATTTCGGAATTCGTGACCACACCGACCGCCATGCCGCCGTTGCGGCGCTTGGCCAACTCGCCGATGGTCTCGACCTTCGGATGATCGAGGGTGCTCTTGTTCTTCGCGCAATAGACGCCGAGTGCGTTCACGCAAGACTTGTGACCGGTGGTGTAGGCGCTCATGGCGTTGGCGCTGTCGGTCACGATGGCGTCGGTGCCGGAGGTGGAGACGAGCGCCATGTGCGGCATGTCATCCATGGCGAGTTCGCCGTTATACCGACCTTCCGTGATACCCTTGGAGAGCATGCGGGCGGCGGTGCGGTGCGCGACCGAGAGGCCATCGCCGATGAACAGGACCACGTTCTTGGCCTTGCGCTCGGGCGTGCCGAACACTTCCCACTGAACAGTGGCCTTCTTGTCGCCGAGGCTGGCCTCGACCGTATAAGCGCCGGGCTTCGCGATCTGCGCGCCGCGGATCCAGTAGGCCGAGTGATCGCCCCCATCCTCCTTCTCGACGAACTTCGCGGATTGGCCCAGCACGGACGCCGGATCCTGTCCGTTGATCGTGATCTTCACGGCGCCTTGCGCCGGTGCGCCGGGGAACTCGACCTTGAAGTCGAATTTCGATCCGGCGAGAATCTCGGCCCGGGTGAGAGGGTAAATCGTCTGCGCCTGCGCGCCCGTCGCCACGAGGCCAAGAAGGCACACGCCCAACGCTGTCCACGTCTTCATCAAGTCGGCTCCTGCATTGCTGACGGGCGTGTTCTAGCGCTCATATTCGACGGTTGGATGACAACGAGCTTCGGTTGGGAACCCTTTATGGGGCTAAGCGGTGTTTGGGAGGCGCGGGGTTGGACTGGATTGGGGTGGCTTCGCTCCGACGCTCGCCTCAGCCGACATCCAATCCGAGGTCGAGAATCGGCGCGCTATGGGTAATCCATCCGGTCGAGATGAGATCGACTCCCGTCGCTGCAATCGCAGGGGCTGTCGCGACCGTAATCCGCCCAGAGGCTTCCGTGATGGCCCGATTGCCGACACGCTTGACCGCCTCCGAGAGAGTGTCGAGGCTCATATTGTCGAGGAGGATCGCGTCCGCGCCGATTGCGAGCACCTCGTCGAGTTGCTCAAGCGTATCGACCTCAACCTCGACCTTGACGAGGTGGCCGACCACCGCGCGGGCCCGTTCGATGGCTGCCCGGATACTCCCCGCGATCGCGATGTGGTTGTCCTTGATCAGGACGGCATCGTCCAGGCCGAAGCGGTGGTTCGACCCACCCCCGGCCCGAACGGCGTTCTTCTCTAGCGCGCGCAGACCAGGGGTGGTCTTTCGCGTGCACACGATTCGGGCGTGTCCACGGGGCTGAATGGCATTGACGAGCGTCGCGGTTGCCGTCGCGATGCCGGAAAGCCGGCAAAGCAGATTGAGCGCCACGCGCTCAGCCGACAGGATGCCCCGTGCCGAGCCCTCCAGCCGAATGACCGGCTCGCCTCGCTCGACCCGAGCACCGTCTGGACGCTCGACCACAACGGTGATCGTCGGATCAACCAACATGAATGCCAGGGTGGCGACGTCGGTGCCGGCAATGACGCCGGGCTCACGAGCCACAATGCCCCCCTTTAAGCTTGCTGTTGCCGGGATGACGGCATCGGTCGTGATGTCACCCGCGCGGCCGAAATCCTCGATCAAGGCCGCCCGCACAATCGGCTCGATCAGCAAACGCGGAAGCGGAGCGAGGTTATCTAGTCTGCTGCTCATCGGCTTCATGCCACTCTCCTCGTTGGCGTCACTGTCTCGTCACCGATCTGAGCCGCGATGCGCAACGCGTGATCGAGTGTCATATGTTGTTCTGATGCCGGCAGCATCGCCGGGTAGTCCTGCCGCTGATGGGCACCGCGACTCTCTTGCCGGACGTAGGCCGCTGTCGCGATGAGCAAGCAGACGAGAGCAGCATCGCGCGACCCTGCCGGTTCATTCCCAAGTCCGGCGAGTGTCATTGCCCGCAGCTGATGAACAGCACTCTTCAGGCCGACCGCGTCGCGAAGCACGCCAACCTGCCTGTCCATGAGATTCCGGATCTGCCGGCGGCATAAGGGCTCATCGCCGGAGCGGGGCCCGCGCTGCGAAATCGGAGGAGGCGGCGCGGCCCGCGCCGCTCGCGGTTGAGAAGCGGCATCCTTGACGTCGTCAGCAATCCAGCGCGCAAAGGCAAGCGCCTCGAGCAGCGAGTTGCTGGCGAGCCGGTTGGCGCCATGAAGGCTCGTCGAGGCCACTTCTCCGCAAGCCCAGAGACCCTCGACCGAACTACGCCCGTTGCCGTCTACTTTGATTCCACCCATGTGGTAGTGCGCCGCGGGGCGCACCGGAATCGGATCGCGAACCGGATCGATGTCGGCGGCCCGGCACAGCGCAGCCACTCCCGGAAATTTTTCGTGGATTTTGTCCCCAAGGACGGGCCGCGTATCGAGGAATACACGCTCGCCCGCGGCGAGTTGCGCAAAGATCGTGCATGCCACGACATCCCGCGAGGCCAACTCCGCACCGGGGATATCTCTCATGAAGCGCTCGCCCCGGCCGTTGACGAGCACTGCGCCCTCTCCACGGAGCGCTTCGGTCGCGAGCGGCATCGGATCCAGGCCGGCAGCAATCGCTGTGGGATGGAACTGAACGAACTCCAGATCGCGCAAGACCGCGCCGGCACGGGCCGCAAGCGCCAGGCCTGCGCCCGTGGAGGAGAGGGGATTGGTGGTATGCGCGAATAGGCCTCCGATCCCGCCCGTGGCGAGGATCACGGCCCGGCTTGCCAGCAATAACGGCTCCTCTTTCGACCCCGATTCCGACGGCACGCAGAGCACACCCGCGATGGAACCATTGCTGTCCAGTGCGAGATCAGTGACGCGTTTGTTCTCCAGGATCTCGATGGTGGCTGTGGCTCTCGCAATGCGAATGAGAGTGTCCAAAACGCATCGTCCGGTCCGGTCACCTCCCGCGTGAACGATCCGCCTGCGTGCGTGCGCGGCCTCAAGTCCCAATATGAGGCTGTCCCCCGGCGTTGTTCGATCGAAGGGAACGCCTTGGGCGATCAGCCACTCAATGCAGGCTGGAGCAGCATCTGTCACGCGTGCCACCACATCGGGGTCGCTGAGACCGGCGCCGGCCCGAAGCGTGTCGTCCGCATGAAGCGCAGGCCGGTCATCCAATCCGAGCGCGGCCGCAATGCCGCCCTGTGCCAGCGGCGTCGAGGCTTGCAGACCAAGAGGCGATGCAACAATCAGGGTCACAGGCAGGGGGGCGAGGTGCAGCGCGGTCGCCAGTCCCGCGATCCCACCGCCGACGACTACAATGCGATCGTGCGGGTTGGAGGCTTTCATGCCGGCCTCTTACCGAACGGCGAGCATGCGCTCGACAGCAACCCGCGCTCGTTCGGCGAGGGCCGGGTCAATCGTGACCTCATATTGTCGCTGTTCGAGAGCCCGCCGGATCTTGGGCAGGGTGATCTGTTTCATGTGCGGGCACAAATTACAGGGCCGCACAAACTCGACCTCCGGGTACTGGACCGCAACGTTGTCGCTCATCGAGCACTCGGTTACGAGAGCCACGCGGGCGGGGCGCTTTTCTCCAACGAAGTCGACCATGCCTGCTGTCGAACCGGCGAAGTCCGCTTCAGCCACCACCTCAGGCGGCGCCTCCGGATGGGCCAGCACGACGACTCCCGGATAACTCTCACGCACGGAGCGGATATCGTCGGCCGTAAAGAGCTCATGGACCTCGCAATGGCCTGCCCAGGTGATGATCTCGATGCCCGGCACCTGGGCCGCAGTGTTTTGCGCCAGGAACTCGTCCGGCAACATGATAACCCGCGGAACACCGAGGGATTCGATAACCTTCTTGGCATTTCCAGAGGTGCAGCAGACGTCCGACTCCGCCTTCACTGCAGCCGAGGTGTTGACATAGGTGACCACCGGGACGCCGGGATGGCGGGCGCGCAGTTGGCGCACATCCTCGGCCGTGATCGATTCCGCCAGCGAGCAACCTGCTGCACTATCCGGAATGAGTACGGTTTTGTTCGGATTCAGGAGCTTGGCTGTCTCCGCCATGAAGTGCACGCCGGCTACCACGATAATGTCGGCGTCGGTGGCAGCGGCCTCGCGCGCCAGCGCCAGGCTGTCTCCGACGATGTCCGCGACCGTGTGGAAAATCTCGGGCGTCTGATAGTTGTGGGCGAGGATGACCGCATTGTGGTCGCGCTTGAGGGCGAGGATAGCCTCAATGTCGCCGGCAAGGATCGGCCACTCCATCGGCGGAATATGGTGACTGACGCGAGCATAGAGGTCGGGCAACGGAAGATTGGCGGGCACAAACGGGGCAGCACTGACCATCACGGTCTCCTATGCTCAGATTGAGCATTAGTTGGTCACACGGAAGCAAATTATCAAGCCGGCTGCTTATGCTAAAATTGAGTATAAGCCAACGTCAACCCGTAAATTCATCACAGGTCGGTTCGCCGCGCTCCGGGCAGGCGCAATCCTGGCGCCGGACGTTCGACCAGGACCTCTCGCCGGAACTGCACAAGCCGGGCCGGCCGCCCGCCCGTTTCGGTCGTGGTATCCCCGGTTTCCTCAACGAGCCCCTGCGTTTCCACCAGGCGGCGGAAGTTCTGCTTGTGCAGCCGCACCCCCGACAAGGCTTCCACGGTCCGCTGCAACTCCAACAGGGTGAAGGCGCTTGGCATCAACTCAAAGATGACGGGTCGATATTTGATCTTACCACGCAGGCGGCCGATGGCGGTGGCCAGCATACGCCGGTGATCGAGCGCCATCGGTTGACCGGGGGCAAGCCGCGCCTTGGCGGTGGTCCGCGGCTCGGCGTCGCGCAGCGCCTCGGGAACGAGGCCAGCCTCGAACAGAAGCTCATACCGCTCCAGCACCCGCTCGTCGGTCCAGGTGCCCGATTCTAAACCGAACGTAAGCTCAATCCGCTCCTCTCGGAATTGCCGGAGGGGTCTGCCACCGGCGCGAACCCATGCTTTCAAGGCCGGCGCGATCACATCGAGCGCCTTGGGCCGCCCTTCACGCCAATCCTCCCATGGAAGATAGTCGTACCAACTCCGCCATGCCGCTTGGGCTAGCCCCGCCAGCCTGGCCTCGCGGACGAGCGCGAGGTACGCGATCGACAAGGCATGTCCGGCGCCACGATAATCCGTATCGGCGCGATCGCGGTCGCCGAAGGTGTAGAGCTGTTCGACATAACCCAGCTTCAGTTCCGTTTGCTGGTCGACCCAGGCCCTCAGCCCCATTTCGAGTGTTCGATGCTGCGATTGCAAGGGTCCGGAAGGCAGGCCGTCAAGTTGTTGTGGCACTGCGCGGACGGTCAGCACCCGTGGCTCGTCCGGGGTGGCGGCCATGATGACGGCGCTGAGGTCAACCGACAGAGCAGCTTTATCGCGCATAAGGGATTGAATGGACGGCATGGATACTCGAAGAGGGCACGGATCGAAGCGATCCACAAAGGATGGATCCTATTGCCCCCTCCGTCGAGAGGAACTTTCGAGGGGATGCCGATTCCAGTATCTTAGTTGTTCTTCATCCTGTCCCACCGCCTGACAGACAGGCCCCAAGGAGGCCGGCCACAGCTACAGCGGTGGCTTCCCTGTCGCCAAATCCCAGATCGTATCAACGAGCACGCGCGCGCCCGCTGTGATGTGCTCGGGCTCAGCCCATTCCTCGGGACTGTGCGAGATACCCTCGTGACACGGAATGAAGATCATTCCAGTCGGACACCAATAGTGGAGTTGGCGAGCATCGTGCCCCGCTGCCGAGTAAATATCCATACTTGGAACGTCGATGCGTTGGGCCGCTCTTGTGATTGCAGCGCGAATCTCGGTCGCGAAGGTGAGCGAACGCGCATGAGCAATCTGTGTCAGTGCGACCTCGCATGGACCCTTCTCAGCTTCCGTGATTCTGCGGATCTCGCTATCCACCTGATCGACGATTTCGTCTTGCGGATGACGCAGGTCGATAGAGAAGAACGCCTCGGCGGGCACGACCGAGGGAGCATTGGGCGACACATTGAGGAGGCCGACCGTCAGCATCGTATCCGCAGGCTCCAAGGCCGCGCGATCGATTGCGGATATCATTCGGATCGCCGCCATCAGCGCGTCCTTCCGCTCGGCCCGCAGGGCAGTGCCGGCATGAGCGGCTTCGCCGGTCACGCGCACGCGATAGCGCCGGGTCCCCTGAATTCCTGAGACCACGCCAATTGGAATACCGGCTTTCTCCAGGACAGGCCCTTGCTCGATATGCGCCTCCAGGAACGCCGCGACAGGAAATCCGAGGGCGCGATGTGGGATGTCGATATCCCGCGAAAGAACGGCCTCGGCCGCCTCTTGAATGGTAACGCCCTTGGCGTCCTGGATCTTGAACAGTTCCTTTGCCGAACGCGTGCCGGTGAATGCCTCGGAGCCGGTCATGCCGGGGGCGAAACGGGAGCCCTCTTCGTTGGTCCAGGCCACAACTTCGATCGAGCGAAGTGGTCTTTCACCTTGGGTGATGATCGCTTGGACTGCCTCCAGCGCCGCGACGACGCCAAACACCCCGTCGAACTTCCCTCCGGTTGGTTGTGAGTCGATGTGGGACCCGACCAGGATCGGCGCCAAACTCGGATCGCGCCCTTCATATCTCAAGAAAAGATTGGCCACCGCGTCGGTGAACGGTCGAAGCCCCAGTTCTCGTCCCCACGCGACGATTTGCGCGCGCGCGTCAGCTTCAACACCGGACAGGGCAGGGCGATCCACGCCGCCGTCTTCGCGCGCGCCAAAACGCGCGAGGGCCATATGGCGGTCCCAGAGTCTAGAACCATCGACAAAGTCTGAAGGTCTCCTGTTCGTCTGGGGCATCGTTTGTCTCAGTTCGTACGCATGATCTGCGATGGGTTGGCCCGCGGGTCGCGCGGGCTCCAGCGGCCTGCTTCAACCTGCGCGATGAATTCAGCAACCGCGCGATTAAACAGCTCGGGCTCTTCCAGATTCAGGGTGTGACCGGCTTTCGGAAAGACCGCCAGACCACAACGTGAAATCGTTTGCTTCAGGAACACTCCCGGCTGGATGCAATGGTCGTCCTCGTCCCCGACCACGACCAGAACCGGGGCCGCAAGCGCTTCCAACTCCGACCTGAGATCGTAGAGAGACGGCCTGCGCATCTGGACGCCTCGCATCGTGTTGGCCGCACCTATGCTGGAATGCTTGCCAAGCCGGTCCGCGAAAAGCTGCCACCCACGCGGGTCCTTGTTCTGAAACTGGACGCGTGAAGCGCCCTCCGCGTAGATCGGTGCAAAGTTTCCCGCGCCGCGCGCCTCGAAGTTGTTCGCGACCTGCTCGGACACGCCCCGGAAGTATTCTTCGTGGACCTTCTCCGCTCCATAGCCCGTGCCGGCGACGACAGCGGAAAGAATACGGTGGGGGTGGCGCATAGCGGCGTGCAAGCAGGCAAAGCCGCCCATCGAAAGGCCCACGATATGGGCTTTTTCGATACCTTCGGCGTTCATCACGTCGACGATGTCGTCGGCCGCACGGGCCTGAGAGTATTGTTCGATGTTCTCAGGGATATCGGACGGTGGATATCCACGGGCGGCATACGTCACACATTGGTGCCGTCGGGAGAAGTAGCTGATCTGGGGTTCCCAGCTCCAATGGCTCCCACCGAATTCGTGCACGAAGATGATTGCCGATCCGGTTCCCGCCGACTCGTAGAAGAGCCTTACGCCGTCGTTGGTAGTGGCGAACGCCATTTTTCGCTCCTCATATTACTGAACAACCCCAGACGAGGCGTCGTTGAGCGACGGCCATGCCAAGATGCGGGGTGCCAAGACGCAGGGTGCCCCACGTCAAGCTGTTTTCGCCGAACACCTTTGAACCTCCGGCCTTCGCCATGACGGGCTCACGGATGTTGTCCCGGAAACCTCCCGGCCGACCGGATGTCGTCGAAATTCGATCGATGGTAGATATACAATACATATGTTTCTGTATGCATCAAGTCGACATCTGCATATGTGAACCGCGAGTTCTTCCGGCTGAATTGCGCCCTGGTCTCGATTCAATCGGACCCTGCGCGTTATGGCCCTCGCCCTCGATGTCAGGCAGAAACGCTCAGGGCATCAGCGACTTTCGCTAATGCGTCGGTCTCGGCTCGTTCCATATCTGGATGCGTCCGTCGTGGAGGTCGCGCAGTCCGCCCGTTCCAGTTTCTGGCCTCGCTTTGAACATCTCCTGGAACACCAATAAGCACAAGAATTAGATTTTTGCGCACCAAAACATTTTTCCTGTATACAGCACAGGGAATCGCAGCTAGCCTCCGTCAAACAAACGTAAAGTCAGCGACAAAGGTAAACTGATGATGGGAGCCGCGCACCAGTTTGTTGCCGCAACAGGGGTAAAGCTTTTGCCCGAACGCGAGCTTGCGATCGACATACGCGGCCTGTCCAAGACCTTCTCCCTCCCTGCCGGGGGCAACTGGACCGCCCTTCAAGGAATTGACCTGCAGGTTGAGCGCGGCAAATTCCTGTCGCTCGTCGGGCCCAGTGGCTGCGGCAAGTCGACAATGCTGCGTCTGATCAGCGGGCTCCTGTCGCCGACCTCCGGAACGGTCAACGTCTTCGGTCAAAGCCCTGAGCAATTCCGCAGCAAAAATCGCATGGGCTTCGTGTTTCAGGATGCGACGCTGCTGCCTTGGCGCACAGTCTTGGGGAACGTGTTGTTCCCCATGGAAATCTTGGGTGTTTACACGCGCAAGGAGCGGCTCGAACGAGCGGAAGCCTATCTGGAGCTCGTGCGTCTGCATGAGTTTCGCAAGTCCTATCCGGCTCAACTGTCAGGCGGCATGCGGCAGCGGGTTTCGATCGCGCGCGCATTGGCCGATTCTCCGGCGATCCTGCTGATGGACGAGCCCTTTGGCGCTCTCGACGAGATCACGCGTCAGGATATGCAGGAAGAGCTTCTGCGAATCTGGGCTGAGACGGGCATAACGACGATTTTCGTCACGCACTCCCTCTCGGAAGCTTTGTTTCTCTCCGACGAGGTGGCGGTGATGCAGGCGCGCCCTGGGCGTATCACCGGTTCTGTCGTGGCGGATCTGCCGCGGCCCCGCGAACCTTCATTGCGGCTCAAGCCGAACTTCGTCGAACAGCTCATGCGTCTTGAGGCAATGCTTCGGGATCCAGATCAGCAAAAGTCTTGAGGCAGCCGTGAACACTCCTTCGCATCTTCACAACCGATTCCTCACGCGGGCAGCCTTATCCCTCCAGGAAAACTGGCCATCAATCGCGCTGTTCGCACTCGGGTTGCTCATATGGCAATATGCGGTCGCCTTTCTGCAGATCCCGCAATATCTGTTGCCGACGCCGTCCGAGATTTTTCTGCGCATCTGGAAAGAGAGATGGCTGCTCTGGAGCAATCTCTCGATCACGATGATCGCAGCGATCGCAGGGTTCTTCCTCGGCTTCCTGATCGCGGTCGGGCTTGGCACCCTCTTCGTCTTCTCCAGAACGGCAGCACGCGCGTTGATGCCGTGGACGATCATCATCAGAACGATCCCGATATTGGCCATCGCACCCTTGATGACCATATGGCTCGGCTTCGGCATTGCGCCTAAGATCGCGGTCGCCGCGCTGGCATGCTTCTTCCCCATCCTCATCAACTTCTATCGTGGCCTCGGGTCGATCAGCCGCGAGATTGGCGAGCTTCTCTCGCTCGTGAATGCGAGCCGGGTGCAAGGGTTGATTCACGTCCGCATCTTCGCGGCCATGCCCTTCACCTTCGCGGCGCTCAAGATCAGTTCCGGCCTTGCCGTCGTGGGCGCGATTGTCGCCGAATTCACCGGCGCCAATCTCGGGATCGGCACGCTCATCGTGACGGCAGGGTATCAGCAGGACGCCGTCATGTTGTTCGCCGGGATCATCGTGTCCTGCATCGCCTCAGTGTTGTTCTACTACGTCGTCGTCGCCGCGGAGAAGCTCTGTTTGTACTGGCCCGAAGCACGCATGGGCTGAACATCGGGAACCAAAAGAGGGGAAAAGAAATGCGTAACATCGCTACTGTCAAATACACGAAGAAAATCGGAAGCACTGTCGCCTCGGCATTGGCTCTGGCTCTCGCGTTCGCGACGCCGGCGCTTGCCAACGACAAAGTCGTCATGCGCCTTCCATGGATCGCGAACGTGCAGGCGGCGGCCTACATCATCGCTTTCGAGAAGGGCTTCTATCGCGATGCGGGGCTTGATGTCGAAATCCGCCCAGGCAGCGTGCAGGTCAACCCGAACCAGCTGGTGGCGTCCGGAGACGAGCATTTCGGCGCGAACGACTCGCCGAACATCATCACGGGCGTCAGCCGCGGGATGCCGCTCGTCGCAGTGGCCGCTTGTTGGCAGAAGCATCCGGGCGGCCTTTACATGCTTGAATCCAGCGGCATCAAGGCACCGAAAGATCTGATCGGGAAGCGCCTTGCTTACGACGAGGGTGGCCCGTGGACGCTGATCAAGGCGATGCTGTCCAAGTCTGGCGTGAAGCTCGACCAGATCAACACCGTCAATGCAAGCGGCAACGAAGTGCTGATGAAAGGCACCGTCGACGCACGCTCAGGGTTCGTGATCAACGGTCCGGTTGCGATCGAGCTGGCCGGTATGAAAACCACCGCCATGCCTGCTTCCGACTACGGCATTTCGGCAGCGGCCGAGGTCATCTTCACGAACAAGAAGATGATTGCGGAGAAACCGGATGTGGTTCGGCGTTTCGTGGAAGCCACGGTCAAGGGCTACAAATATGCCTATAGCAACCGTGAGGAAACGCTGAAGATTGTTCTTGCAAACAATCCTCAGCTCGCGGCCGAGCAGCAGCGCCGCCAGCTCGATCTGCAGGCCGGTCTCATCTTCACGGAACGGGCGGCCAAGCAGGGTCTGTGCAGCTTCGATCGACAGGATGTCGCCAGCACGGTCGACGTTCTGCGTGAGTTCGGTGGGCTCACCGGCCAGGTCGATGTCGACGCCATGATCAACACGAGCTTCGTGCCGGCGCCCTAAAGCCTTTTCTGCATAAGAGCTTCAACAGCGCTTTCCGGTTCAACCGGATCGGAAAGCGCCCGCCAGATCCGGCCACTCATGCCCCGGGGCGAGACCTTGAGGCATCCCTTTCGGCTGCCCTCCAACAATCCGGAAACAGGACCTACACCGTGAAGTCCTTCGAGCTTCGAAACGCCCACTTCGATCGGCTGGTGAACACGCCTGATCTGCGCTGGTTGGGTCAGAACACCAATCACGCCCGCCCGCACCCCGCCGTTATCGAAGCAATGCTGCACAGCATTCGCGATGAGGAGTTTCATATCTATGCCCCGCCCGCCGGGTTCGAGGAACTCCGGGCTGGGATTATCGCAGATCTGGGCCTTGAGGGATTCTCGGCGCTGGTTTCCGACGGGGCCGTGGCTTCGCTTTACCACGCTTGCCACACCCTGCTCGGTCCAGGCGACGAGTTCATCACCACCGATCCGACCTGGAACTGGCCGATGGCCTTCGCTCGCTCTGTCGGCGCTTCTGTGAAGCAGATTCCGATCTACGGGGAAGAGCATTCCTACCGGCTCGCTCCTGAGCGGCTTGCGGCTGCGATTACCCCTAAGACGAAGGTCGTCTATCTTGTCGATCCCAACAATCCTTTGGGGACAGCCTGCACCGCCTCGGAAATCGACGCTATTGTCGAAGTTGTCCGCGCAGCCGGCGCTTATCTCATTCACGACTGCACCTATCGCCACTTCGCCTATGATCATACGCTCGCCGCGACCCGATACCCTGAGCGGACGCTGACCATCTACAGCTTCTCGAAGTGGTTGGGTCTTGCCGGTCTGCGGGTCGGTGCAATCGTGGCCAATCCCGACATCATCGAGCAGTTGACAGCCGCTCCACCAAACAATTTGGGATCGAGCATTCTCTCCCAGCGAGCCGCAATCGCGGGTCTCGGCATCAAGAATGAATGGTTCCCAGGCGTTCTTGCGCAGCAGCGCCTGAATCAACGGCTCATCAAGGAAGCGATCAGCGGAATTCCTGGCCTCGCGTTACCGGTATACCCGTCGAACGGAAATTTCGTCGTCCTTGAGACCCATGGGGCCGGTATCACACCGGAGGCTCTCGTGGCCGGGTATCAGAAGCGAAAAATCATGATCCGACAGGGCGCCTATCACACGCCCACCTTCGGGGATCGCTTCGTGAAGGTCAGCACGAGTGTCCCGACCGAATGGATCGAGGAATTTACGGCGCTCCTCCCGGAGATGGTGGAGAGCGCACGCGGTCTTAACGAAACCACAAAGCTTTTTTGAACGACGCCACAGCGTTGCGTTCACACAGGAGAATGTCCAATGGATCTCGGTCTTGCCGGAAAGAAGGTTTTGATCACGGGAGCATCGCAGGGAATCGGGGAGGGGCTTGTGAATGCCTTCGCCGACGAAGGTTGCGACGTGCATATCGTCGCGCGCTCGTCCGACAAGCTCGAAGCCATCAAGGCGGAGCTGGCAGCCTCTTGCCCCGTCAAGATCACCGTGCAGGCGCTGGATCTTTGCGAGCCCGACGCCATCGAGCGTGTGGTGGCCGAGGCAGGACCGGTGGATGTGCTGGTGAACAATGCCGGCGTTATTCCCAGCGGCGATCTGTGGGATGTCGATGAGGACAAGTGGCGCCAGGGTTGGGAACTCAAGGTGTTCGGCTACATCAACCTGACACGCGCCATCTATCCAAACATGAAAGCCCGCGGCGGCGGTGTCATCATCAACAATATCGGCAATGGCGGCGAAGTCTTTGATCCCAACTACATCGCCGGGACGACAGGCAATGCGAGTCTGATGGCCTTCACGCGAGCGCTCGGCGGACACAGCCTCGACGACAACATCAGGGTCGTCGGCGTCAATCCCGGTCCGGTCGACACCGACCGTATCTACAATATGTTGAAGAAGCGCGCGAAGACCTGGTACGGCGACGAAGGAAAATACACGGACCTTCTCGAGCGTTACCCACTTAAACGGCCTGCCCATATCCATGAGATAACGGACCTGATCGTTTTTCTGGCGTCCTATCGGTCCGGGTATACCTCCGGCGCCATTTTCACCGTCGATGGTGGGATCGCGTCGCGCCGCTCGGTCATCTGAGATCAAGTTGGAAGTGGCGTGATCCCGACCTACAATCGAGCGAAAAGGAAACACCATGTCTGACGCCACAACGCCCCAGCGGAAGATGCATGTGAAAGTCGCGCCCGGCGACGTTCCGCGCTATGCGATCATTCCCGGAGATCCCGGCCGCGTTCCACTGATCGGCGAAGACTGGGCAAGCTACGAAGAGATCTCGTTCAACCGCGAGTTCCGCGTCGCTCGCGGTACGGTCGGCACCACGCAGCTTGCCGCCTGTTCGACCGGCATCGGTGGTCCCTCCACCGATATTGCGGTTCAGGAGCTATCGGCGTGCGGCGTCGACACGTTCATTCGTGTCGGCACCTGCGCGGCCTTGCAGGAGGACATTGCCTGCGGGACGCTCGTCATATCGAGTGCTGCCGTTCGCCTGTCCGGCGCGGCTGACGCCTATGTCGGACGAGAGTATCCGGCCGCTGCCGACATTGCCGTCACCTACGCGCTGATCGAAGCGGCGGAAGAACTTGGAGCGACCTACACATTGGGTGTGACGGCCAGCGTCGATTCCTTCTTCGCAGGTCAGGACAATCCCACGCCCCAAGCCTATCGCCCATCGCATATCACGCACATCGTTGATGACCTCCGTCAGCAACGCGTCGCCAATATCGAGATGGAAGCGGCCACTCTCTTCGTGCTCGGCTCGCTGTTCGCCCTGCGGACCGGCTGCATCTGCGCGGTTGGATCGAACCGGATCACGCGCAAGCGCGAGCCCTCGGAAGAGGCGATCAGGCTTGCCTGCCGCGTGGCGTCCCGAGCGATCGAGCTCCTTGCTGCCCGCGACGCGCGCGCTGTAGCGCTAGGGAAAGCGCGTTGGTATCCGGGTCTGTAACGATCCCACTATCTCAGCGAGTCCAGGATGATGGCGATATCGCGCCGCAGGAAATCGAGATGCGCCCGCGACGCTGCCGCCGCTGCTTCCGGCTCCATCGCAAGGATGGCATCGACAATGAGCTGGTGTTCCTTGATCGAGACCGCGATGCGACCGGGATGATAGGTGACGATCCGTCGGTATGGCTCCAGACGACGTCGGAAAAGCGAGGCCTGCTCACCGATGAAACGGTTCCTGGCCGCCTTGTAGAGAGCCTCGTGGAAGTCACCGTTGGCGGCATAGAAGCGATCGGGATCGTTGGAGGAGGCCGCTTCGATGCAGGCCGCGTGCGCGGCGGTCAGATTCTGGCCGTCGGTAGCCGTCAGACGCGTGGCGGCAAGATAAGCGCAGGAAGCTTCGAGTTCGGCCATCGCTTCAAAGAACTCGATGAGTTCGGAGGTCGTGAGTTGCGCCACCGTCGCAACGCGGCGCGCGCGTATCGAGACCAGCCCGGCGCTCGCCAGTTCGCGCAGCGCTTCGCGAACGGGTGTCCGCGACACGCCATAAAGGGTCGCGAGGGCGTTCTCGTCCAAACGCGCGCCGGCTTTAAGGTCTCCTGTCAGAATCTTATCCTCAAGGTCCTTCTTGATACGGCTGCTGGCCGGACCAGGAGGGCTTGCTTCAGTCGTGGATTCCGGCTTTTGCTTCATTCTTGACATGAATTGATTTCCGCCGAAACATGCGATGCTGCATACAGGACTCTCTCTTCAGTATGCGAAATTGCCTCTGGCGGTCAACTGGAGGCAAAGATATGTTATTATTCCTTGAAACGCCCGGTGAGTGTCTTCAATGCGGAGTTTGCCGATGACGTCGTCTGTCAATCATAGCGGTCACCCCAGAAATCCTGGAATTGACCTTGATCTGAGCTGGCTCGACGACATGCGTTACGTCAATCGGAGCGCCCTCGAAAGGCGCGCGCAAACGCTCGCGCGTCGGCGCAGCATCAAGGGCGAATATCAGGCTGCCTGGCTGTTGCGCTCCATCGCGTGCATGGACCTGACGACGCTGTCGAGCCATGACACGGATGAACGCGTGCGACGCCTCTGCGCCAAGGCAAAGCAGCCGCTACGGCCCGATATGGTCGCTCAGCTCGGGCTTGGCGATACCGTCATCCGTCCCGCGGCCGTATGCGTTTATCATCCTTTTGTCGCGACGGCGGTCGAGGCCCTTCAAGGCACCGGCATTCAAGTCGCCGCTGTTTCGACGGCATTCCCGCATGGACTCGCGCCCTTCGCGACGCGTTTGCAGGAGATCAAGGAATCTGTTGCCGATGGGGCAACCGAGATCGACGTCGTCATCACCCGAGGCCATGTCCTGAGCGGGCAATGGTCGGCTCTGTACGATGAGGTCAAAGCGTTTCGGGCCGCCTGCGGCGAGGCTCACCTCAAGGTCATCCTCGGGACCGGTGAATTGTCCACCTTGCGTAACGTGATGCGCGCCTCCCTCGTCTCCATGATGGCAGGTGCCGACTTCGTGAAAACCTCGACCGGCAAAGAGACCGTCAACGCGACGCTTCCCGTCGGCCTCGCGATGACTCGGGCCATTCGCACGTATCACGAGCGCACAGGCTGGCTCGTCGGGTTCAAGCCCGCGGGCGGAATTTCCTCCGCCAAGCAGTCCCTCGACTGGCTTTCTCTCATGCGCGAGGAACTCGGATTGACCTGGCTCGATCCGACGCTGTTCCGGTTCGGCGCAAGCAGTCTTCTCACCGATATTGAGCGGCAGCTCGATCATTATCTGACTGGCCGATATTCGGCCAACCACCGCCACGCAATCGCATAATAACGACGGGGAATACCGTGAATATTCTGGAGAAGTACGCCACCATGGAATATGGACCGTCCCCAGAGGCCCGCAACGAGGCCGATGCTTGGCTGGCGCAACGAAACTTTGACGAAGCGCTTTTCATCGACGGTTCCTGGCGGGCGCCCGCATCGGGCGAGAAATTTGAGATCATCGAGCCTGCCACGGGCCGCATGATCGCCAGCATCGCCTGCGCCGGTGCAGATGACGTCGCCGCTGCCGTCGCGGCCGCGCAACGAGCGCAGGCGGCCTGGGGTGCCACATCGGGCTTCGAGCGGGCCCGCGTGTTGTATGCACTGGGGCGCATGCTTCAGCGCAACGCGCGCCTCTTCTCCGTTTTGGAATCGATCAACAACGGCAAGCCGATCCGCGAAAGCCGCGACATCGATGTTCCCCTCGCGGTGCGGCATTTCCTGTACCACGCGGGCTGGGCCCAGACGATGGATCGGGAGTTTCCCGGCTACAAGCCCGTAGGCGTCGTCGGGCAGATCATTCCCTGGAACTTCCCTCTGCTGATGCTGGCCTGGAAGATCGCGCCAGCTCTGGCTGCCGGTTGCACGGTCGTTCTGAAGCCGGCAGAATTTACGCCGCTGACGGCCATTCTGTTTGCTGAAATGTGCGAGCGCTGCGGCGTGCCGAAGGGCGTCGTGAACATTCTGCCCGGGGGCCCGGAGGCGGGCGCTGCGATTGTCCGGCATCCGGATGTCGCAAAGATTGCCTTCACGGGATCGTCCGAGGTCGGCAAGCTGATCCGGAAAGAGACCGCAGGGTCCGGCAAAAAGTTGTCATTGGAGCTCGGCGGAAAATCGCCATTCATCGTTCTTGAAGATGCGGATCTCGACAGTGCCGTCGAGGGCCTTGTCGATGGCATATGGTTCAACCAGGGACAGGTGTGCTGCGCCGGATCCCGGCTTCTGATGCATGAGAGCATCGCGGCGAAGTTCATCGCGAAGACGAAGGCGCGCATGGCGCAGATGCGCGTCGGCAGTCCGCTCGACAAAAACACCGACATCGGTGCGATCGTCGCGCCTGTGCAGATTGAGCGCATCCGTGAGCTGGTCGCGGAAGGGGAGAAGCAAGGAGCGGTGTGCTGGCAGCCGGATTGCGCGCTCCCGTCCTCCGGTCTCTTCTACCCGCCGACGCTCGTCACCAACGTTTCGCCGGCCAACATCCTCGTGCAAGAGGAAATCTTTGGCCCTGTACTCGTCGCGATGACTTTCCGCAGCATCGACGAGGCAATCGAGCTTGCCAACAACAGCCGCTATGGTCTCGCTGCGTCCGTGTGGAGCGAGAACATGAACGCGGCGCTCCACGTCGCGCCGCAGTTGAAAGCGGGCGTGGTCTGGCTCAACGGCACCAACATGTTCGACGCAAGCTGCGGCTTCGGCGGATATCGCGAGAGCGGATTTGGCCGCGAAGGTGGCCGCGAGGGATTGCAGGAATATCTCGTCCCTCAATCGTCCCCCACACCGCTGTATCGTCCGCTGCCGGAGCTTGAGGCCGTGGAGGGCGACGAGGGCGAAAACCTTGGCATCATCGACCGCACCCATAAGCTGTACATTGGCGGAAAGCAGGTTCGGCCGGACGGCAATTATTCGATGCGCGTTGCCGACAGCGGGGGACGGCTCGCGGGGGAGGCCGGCCTCGGAAACCGCAAGGACATCCGCGATGCGGTTTCAGCCGCGCGGGCCTGCCACAGCTGGGCCGAGACGACCGCCTATAACCGTTCGCAGGTGCTCTACTTCCTGGCGGAGAACCTGTCGGCGCGCGCGTCGGAATTCGCCAATCGCCTGCAACAGCTGACGGGAATGGGGGCCGAGGCCGCGAAGAATGAAGTCGAGCTCTCGATCCGATGCATCTTCGCTTATGCGGGATGGGCGGACAAGTTCGAAGGCCGCGTCCACTCTCCGCCCATGCGCGGCGTGGCGATTGCCATGAACGAGCCGGTCGGCACGATCGGGATCGTCGCACCGGACGACACCCCGCTGTTGGGCCTCGTTTCGATGATCGCGCCCGCGCTTGCCATGGGCAATCGCGTGATAGCGGTTCCTTCTGCCCGGTATCCGCTGGTCGCCACCGATCTGTTCCAGGTCCTCGACATATCGGATCTCCCGGCCGGATCGATCAACATCGTTACCGGACGGAGTGCCGAGCTCGCCCTGGTCCTGGCCCGTCACGACGACGTCGACGGCCTCTGGTGCGTCGCCGACAGCGAGGTCTGCCGAGCCGTCGAGGCGGAATCGGCCGGCAACGTCAAGCGCGTGTGGACCAATGCCGGGCTTGCCGTCGACTGGCAGGTGGAGGGAGCTCGTGAGGACGTCTGGTTGCGTCGCTCGACCGAGGTGAAAAACGTCTGGATTCCCTATGGCGAGTGACCGGCGCGTCTTATGACTGACCGCTCCGGATTGAGCTGATGAAGCCGTTCAGGTGAAGAGCGAACGACCCACGATGAATCGTCGCGTGGTCGAAGCCGATACCTGTTCGGCCATCATCTCTTCGACATTGCGAAGGTTTGTGACGACCCAACTTTCCGGCCAGCGGTGTTCCAATTCAGGACGGCTCGGGGCTTAGAGGAAAAACCTTGGCGGCGTACTTGAACCTGCCAGACGAGCCGCGCTTGCGATACTCGCCATAGTCGTTGTTCGTCGTGGTGGCACCAGTGTGGTGGACTGATTTGTATGGCTGTTCAGGACGCTAAGGCGGTCCTCAGCCTAAACCTCAGCGATCCTTGTGGATCAAAGGGTTAATTGGCGGAGAGGGGGAGACCCTCCCCCAATTGCTTGGAAAGCCCTTTATTCCCCGGAGGTCCAGCAAAACCAACCGGTTGGTCGCGATACATTTACGATACTTTTCAATGTACCCGAGGCTCTACATGGCCGGCAAGAGGATGTCGGCAGGAAGACAACCGTCGCCGTTCGGGCGCCGGGTTCGACTTCAGCCGAAGCTCGTCCAACCTTTTCTTTGCGATGGGTTTCCCGCGTTCGGCTATTCCTCAACCAATTGCGCAAGCGAAACGCCGAGCGCCTGAGCAATATGCCATAGGACATTCAGGGTCGGGTTCTTCCTGCCATTCTCAAGGTGGCTGATATACGCTTGGTCGACCCCGAGGTCGTCCGTCATCGCCTCCAGTCGGGCCACCAAGTCCCACTGCGATAGCTTTGCAGCTTGCCGGTATTTTCTGACGTTTGCGCCAACGATCTGCTGGATTTCCATCCGCAGACCGAAGCCGAGGTTGTCAAATTGACATATGGAGTTTAATCCATAAATCACATGTTGTTGGGACCGTGACTGTTCTCCTGGCCCGCTTTCCAACCCAACGGGCTAATCGTGGCAAGCAGTCAAAAGGCACACCTTACTCACCGAACTAGTCATTCGTCCCAGTAGTTCATTTAGGAGACCACGGCTCGCTACAGGGCTAGCCGCGAATCCGCCAGGAGATTTCAGAATGCCCTCTGGTCCAACAGATCTTGAGTGCCTCGCTTTATGTCTGGGGGAGCCGATTGAAACGCTGCGCTCCAGGATGCAGGCGATAGCTGGCCGGATCGCATCCGAGCTTTATCCCCCAGGTCGGGTTGTTGACGGTCAGGATCTCGAAAAGATGCGGGAGACCATCGCGAATGATGTGCTCGCTTCATGCGGACGAACGAAACACGGTTCACGCCGATCGGCCACCGCTCTTGCAAATGTCTTCTATTCCCAGGCGCGAGACGTGATCTGGCCTCCGACCCGGGCCAGGCAAATCCCCCGGGGGTTCATAGCCATTGCAAAGCAGAAATACGCGGAGGCGTCAGCCGCCGATGAGCGCGAGGTGGCTGAATTGGCCGCGGCCCTTCAGAGGCGTTTAGATCGGGTATGCAGATGATGATGCGAAGGATGATCCGAGAGCGCTTCCTGTCGCTCCATCAGGATTTGGATTTTTACGCCACAGGGGGGCAGCCTACCCAGGATGAACTGCGACTGGCTCCGATAGCCGAAATGTGGCGCCCTGGAACCTATCCCGGAACCGGTCAGCCTTGCATCCGGGCTCGGTATATCTTTGGGCACCCAAGGCTTGGCACTGCCCCAGACTACTGCAGTTCGCCCCTCTACTACGTCGATGTCAATTGTGGCTGGGGCAGAACTCAGGGGCTGTTAATCAGACTCGGTCGGCGGGACCCAGTGTATGCTGCACTCCCTGTGCCTGTCATGGAATATAGCGATGTTGATCGTGCGGCCGATCTGTCTTGTTATCGAGGGCCGCCGGCTGAGATTGAGCCCAAGGGGCCTATGGGACAGGACCCTGCTTGGCACGCTCTCTGGGACTGGTTCGAAAAGTCCACCGAAGATCCGCATGGATCCATGTTGGTTTATATCGCCAGGCGATGGAACGAAGATATTTCTACCGTTTACATGAACACGGATTCTTGGATGAAAACGAAGCTGCGTCAGGTTGAGCGCGAGTCTGCTGATGCTGACGCTGACGACCACAATGCAGGATCAAACTTCAATTGACCGATATGTCGATGGCCAACCGAACGCTTGTCAGGACACACGCCAACCTAAGCCCCTCAGGACGTTGCAAACGGTAACGTAGTCAGACACTGGCAGGGAATAACGCATCCACGTCAGCGGAAAGGCGAGGAATTGCAAGATACGGAGCGGGATATGTCCGATAACTAAAACTTATCGGACATTGAAATTCCGCAACATCCGTCGGTCTCGCTCAAGACGCCAATTTGACTATCCGCGGGTGATCCATCGTCTCAGACGCTCAGGGGCTGTGGGGTGCCTTCTGGCGCGTTTCCGAGGCATTTCTGTTAAGCAGGATCAGTAAAGACCGTTTGCAACGGTCTGAAACAGATGCTTCTGGATCAGTCGGCCGATAGATCCTGCCGTTTCATTCAGGATTCTCGGCGCCCCTGTATGACGTTTTCCCGCCACCTGGATTGGTGTGACTCCGGAAAGACTATTCTGTCGGGTGAGGCATCCACCCCTAGTCCGTGGGAGGTTTTCGCCTCACGTACGACTGGTGAAGATTTCACCGCCAATAGGGCTCAACCGGTCCGCCTCGGTGAAGTTTCGAGCTAGAAACTTTGGGGGCGTTCTGACCTTTCCACCTCGCTTCCATCAATCAAGAATTGGCCGCTATCCGGCTCCGGCGATATTTCGCGAATGAACCTGGAGTGTCGCTATCTCCGCGCTTTGTGCTTGCCTTTTTTTTTGGGGCCATACATTTTCTCCCACTTCCTCTCGATTTCGGGAGTGATCACACCAGTACCGTGGAGCGCCTCTTCTAAAGCCTGTGTCTGCTTCTGATACAATTGGTAAGCGATCTCTACGCTCTCCTTCAGTTCGGCTATCTCAACGTCCTGCTTGTCGAGCTCGGCGAGTAGTGCGTCTCTGTGGGCGCGAAGGCTAACGTTCTGGCTCGTCAAAGTTGCGACCTTGATGGTCAACAATTCAGCTTGATCTGCCAATGCCGCAATACGCGCCTTCTGCCCCTCCCGGAAGCGGCGGCCGCGCTCCGTGCTGGTGCTGTCCTTGCCTTTCCCCATGAGACGAATCCTCTTGCCGTTGCAAACGGTAAAGTACCCTTTAAGCTAGCAAGGTAGAACGTGCTTCAACTGGGAATGAACCAAGGAATGCCAAGACATAGGGCGGCGAATATGTCCGATAACGATAACTTATCAGACATTGAAATTCCGCAACATGCGTCCGTCTCGCTCAAGACGCCAATTTGACCATCCGTGGATGATCCTTCGTCTCAGACGCTCAGGGGCTGTAGGGTGCCTTCTGGTGCGTTTGCGACGCATATCTATTAATCAGGATAAGCAAAGACCGTTTGAAACGGCCCGAACCAGTCGGTTGCTAGATCCGCCGTTTCATTCAGGGTTTTTGGCGCCTCTGCATGCCGTTTTCCCGCCACGTGGTTGAAGTGACTCCGGAAAGGCTTGAGAGCGCGATTCCATGCGGGTCGGTGACGCGCCGGGCGCTCGTACCCTCACTTCCAGTGTGTGTACCCGTAGCATAGTCGTGAGCGACAATTGTCTCGTTGCCGGCGAAAATCTCGAGCAATGTGATCGAAGTACGGCTCATTCTCCAACTCGGCCGGTGGAATCCGATGGGCCGCATAGCAGAATGGATTCATGGCTGTGCGATCCTCCGCACGAAGGACGGAGAGGAAATTATGCCGCCACTCAGCTCAACCGCGGCGATTCCAGCAAAGTTGATCAATATTTACCTAGTTGCCGATTTCATAGCGTAATAACGTGAGGGCGCGATCGGCCGATTAGAGGCAGGGAATGTATTAACTGCCCGTATCGTCCAAAGTCGCGCAAATCCTAGGTGCGGCTAAGCTCATGACCTTGGCTACGGTCAGCCTCGCAGAAATTCTGTGAATGGTTTCGGGTTTGACTGCAGTTATTCCGATTTTCGGTAGTCTTTTTTCTGCAGTTTCCCTAGGTTTGACAGCGGTAAGCGGCACAATTTTGGGTCCATATGAACCACGTCGTTCTGATAACCACCTGCACAGGCCGTAAGCGTTTTCGGCCAAGTGGGGAGGCGCACTTTCGGCATGTGCCCCGGAGTAACGTCGATGCGGCGGCCCGGCACTGGCTTAACCGGCTTGCAGGCATAATGTGCACGGCCCGAGCAGATAAGCTATACAGCGGTCGCGGGTTTGCCGAAGCGCGGCGGGCCGCGGAGGTGTTGAACGCGCCGCTGAAGATTATCTCCGCTGGACTCGGATTGGTCGATAGCGAGGCGCATGTGCCGGCCTACGAGGCTACGGTTGCGCCCGGATCTCTAGATACAATTTCCTCCCATCTCAACGTGACGTCGGAGCGTTGGTGGGCGGCGCTGAAAAGCTGCCAGCAGTTCAAGTGGCCGACAGGCGCTCAGCTGTTATTGATCGCAGCCTCGGGGCCGTATTTGAAGATGATTGAGCAGGATCTGCGCGGGCTTTCAGTCGATCGTCTGCGTTTGTTCACCCGCGCAGATATCCGGGCGCTTCCCGCCTCGCTGAGGTCGGCTGTGATGCCCTATGACGATCGCTTGGATGCCAGCGATGGGCGGCCTGGGACTATTGCTGACTTTGCGCAGCGAGCCATGGCGCACTTCGCAGAGCATGTTTTGCCCTGCGCACCTGCGGGAGATCTCAAGGAGCACACCGGATTGGTTCTGTCGCGCCTCAGTCCACTCACGGCCCCTCCGAAGCGGATTGGTCGCAAGGCAACTGATGAGGAAATTATGGCTGCCATTGCTGCTCACTTTGAAGCTGTTGGTGGCCAAAGCTCGCAGATGCTGCGGAAATTGCGGAATGAGCTTGGGCTCGCCTGTGAGCAGTCTCGCTTTCGTGATCTGTTCAAGGGTGTTGTGCAGAGGCAGAGAGGGGAGGGTATGGGATGCCTCCCTCTATAAGCCCTGTCGTCGTTCGGGCGCTCCGTGCCGTCCAAGGGGATGGGGTGCCGGTTTACTCGTTCTTTCTGCACGGATCTGACATCACAAAGGTGGCGGACATCAGTCGCATTGCTAGGGATGATGCGGAGGGGCTGCGTGGGTTTCAGCGTAAGGAAATCCGGGAGCATGTGAACTCGATTCTCGAGTTCCTCAACAGCGGTCCTGTGTTGTTCCCCAATGCGATCATTCTGGCCCTTTCGCAGGAAATTGAGTTCCGGCAATCGCGGGGGCCTGCCCCTGGAGGGCTGATTGAGGCAGCGCAGAGCGGCACCCTGACGATCCCCGTTCACCCGGAGGGCCAGCGCGCCGCATGGATTGTTGACGGGCAGCAGCGCTCATTAGCTCTGGCTAAAGCCAAAAATTCGAGATTTCCGGTTCCGGTCGTCGGATTCGTCTCCCCCGATATTGGCACGCAGCGCGAGCAGTTCATCCTGGTCAACAAGGCTAAGCCGTTGCCGACCCGGTTGATTAACGAACTCCTCCCCGAGATTGGTAGTGTCCTGCCGCGGGACTTGGCTCCTCGGCGACAGCCGTCCGAGTTGTGTAATCTGCTCAACCGGGACCCGTCATCGCCGTTCTATCATCTGATCCGCCGGGAGTCGGACAGCGAGCGCGATAAGGCCGTTGTCATCGATACGGCGCTCGTGGAGGCGATCAAACGGAATCTGCGCCCCCCGCTTGGGGCTCTGAGCCAGTTTAGTGGTTCGCGTAGCGCTGACACGGATGGCATGTACCGCAGCCTGGTCATGTATTGGGCAGCCGTCCGAGACACATTCCCACATGCCTGGGGACGGAAACCAACCGAGAGTCGCCTGATGCATTCGGCCGGTATTCGCGCCATGGGGGCACTTATGGATCCCATCATGCTACGAGCTGAAACCTCGACGACCGTTGAGGAGGAGGTGCGTCGTTCGCTGAGTCGGATTGCCCCATACTGTCATTGGACCGAAGGAAGCTGGGAGGAGCTTGGTTGGCGCTGGAACGAGATTCAGAGCACCACACCACATATTTCGAGGCTGTCTGATTACCTCGTTCGCCTCGACCGTGATCTCGCAAGGCCCCACCGATGAAGTTTATCTTTGCCGACTCTCTCGACATGGTCGATCCACACTACGACATGCTGGCCGATCGCCACGCGCCTACCCGAAAACCGTACTGGGATGACCTCTACCCGCACGAGATCCTCGGGTATGCTCCCTATGACGGCATCCTCGTGTCGCGCGGGATCGTTGGCGACCACAGGGTTGCCGGAAAATACAGCGCCTCGCAGGCGATGCGGTTCCAAATCGAAGGGGCTCGCAAATTTCTCCGTCTTGACAGTGAACGGTATCGACATCTTGCCATTTACGGCGACTGCGGGGCTTTCACCTATGTGAACGAGGAAGTTCCTCCGTACAGCCCTGAGGAAATGATCGACTTCTACGACCACGGTGGCTTCACGCACGGGTGTTCGGTCGATCACATTATCTTCGACTATGTGGACGGCCTGCAGGGCCTGGATGGTCAGACCCCCGAGAGACAACGGCGGTTCGAGATTACGCTCGACAATGCGAGCAAGTTCTTTTCCTTGGCGCATCGCATCAACAACCGGTTCACGCCTCTTGGTGTGGTGCAAGGCTGGTCTCCCGGCAGCATGGCCGTCGCTGCAGAGCGGTTGGTCCGCTTGGGCTATACCTATCTCGCCATTGGCGGCATGGTGCCCCTGAAATCCAACCAAATCCAAAACTGCCTGCGGGCGATCCGCGCTGCTATTCCGTCGGATACGAGAATTCATGTCCTCGGCTTTGCAAAGGCCGACGATATTGAGTCATTCCTTGAGTTCAACATCACGAGCTTCGATACGACATCTCCCCTGATCAGGGCGTTCAAGGACGACCGGCAGAACTACTACCTGCCTGCAGACAAGGGGCGGCTCAAGTATTACACTGCCATTCGGGTGCCGCAGTCGATTGAGAACACGCGCCTCCAGCGTCTCGTCAAACGAGGAGCTTTTCGTGCGGAGGACTTGACGCAGTTGGAGAAGACATCCCTGTCGGCGTTACGGGCTTTTGACCGCCATGAATGCGACGTCGAGGAGACCACGCAAGCCGTCATGGCCTACAACGCGATCTTGCTGACTGAACGCCCCTACGCGGACGTGGCTGACTTGCCGAAGGTAAAGGCCCTCGCGGACAGGTACCGTATGACGCTTTCCGACCGCGCTTGGCGCCACTGTTCCTGTGCCATTTGTCAGAGCGCCTCCATCGAGGTGATGCTCTTTCGCGCCAGCAATCGGAACAAACGCCGTGGGATCCACAACCTGGGCGTCTACAAACATCTTATCGACAATCTCGATATCAAAGAGGCCGTCTGAATGCGCCATCTTACTTTTAATGCGATCCGGGCGGATCAGAGCAAAACGCATACTGTGGTATCGATTGCCGCGACCGCAAAGGATATTCTCACTTTTGCAGCAATCGAGCGTATCGGCCGAGATGAAGAAGGTAACCTTAGTGGCTTTCAGCGTCCGCAGATTGCCACTCATATTCGCGAGATACGGGATTATTTAGAAAAGCCCGACGCCATCTTGCCAAACCCTATCGTTGTCGCCTTCACGAAAGGAGTGAAGGTGACTGATGTCAACGGGGCAACATGTCGAATTAAGATCGATCTGTCAGAGGGGCCGCTTGGCCTCGTCGTCGACGGACAGCAGCGCCTGACTGCCTTGTCTCAACTTGAGAATAAAGATTTCAAGGTGTTTGTTTCAATTGTGATCTGCCGGGATGAAGCGGAGCTTCGTCGGCAGTTCGTCTTGATCAACAACACCCGCCCGCTGCCCAAATCCCTGATCTATGAAC
Source organism: Microvirga alba (assembly GCF_015694465.1). Taxonomy (GTDB): domain Bacteria; phylum Pseudomonadota; class Alphaproteobacteria; order Rhizobiales; family Beijerinckiaceae; genus Microvirga; species Microvirga alba. The sequence goes on along the minus strand of NZ_JADQDO010000010.1, from coordinate 45,688 downwards.
TTCTCCCAGGGGTGGAGAATTTGCCTACCCGCCTCGAGGGACGTTCCATTGCGGCGGAGCTCACCGACCGGCTCAATCATGGATCCTACTCTCTAAAAGGCAAAATTCATCAGCACACCAATCCATCAGGTTTCATCAGCGATACGGCTATTCAAAAAGTAATCATGAACTCTTTGAACGACGGCATCCTGCGTGACCTCTTGAGAGTGGAAGGGGGGCGTGATGCAGGTTTGAAGATCATCAGCGAGTTCTATGAAGCCGTGAAAGCTACCTTCCCTGAGGACTGGTGGGATCACACTCCAAGAACATCCCGCCTGGTTCATGGAGCCGGAATCGGATCTCTCGGGTATGTTATGGAAGTCCTTGCGGCATTAGACGGCGCACGGACATGGCGGCAATTTGCCAAGGGCATGGAGTGTCTGCAAGGGCGTACGGCTTGGACCCGCGGTCACTGGGACTTCGGTGGAGGTGACGTGCGCCACTGGAAAGCCATTCAGAATGTCAGCCGCGATGTCACCACCCTTGCACAGTATCTATTGAGAATCGTCCGTGCAGATATAAGGGCGCGCCGATCGAAAGGTTCTGATCCAGCTCCCTTGCTTGAAGCCATGACTGGGTAACAATCGATGGCTTACAGCGTCAAAGAGATCTTCAAGAGGTCACAGGGCGAGGGCGCACAGGCTGGTAGAGCGCGCAGCGAGTGCAGCTTTTTCGGCCCATCCAAAGCGGAGAACCGGCTATGACAAACGGCGCTCTCGTCTTGTTTTCGGGCGGGCAAGACTCGACGACGTGCTTAGCCTGGGCCCTGGATAGGTTCGAGTCTGTCGAGACAGTAGGTTTCGATTACGGTCAGCGGCACATTGTCGAACTTGAGTGCCGCGAAACAATCCGCCAGTGCCTCGCCCGTGAGTTTCCCCAATGGGCAAGGCGACTCGGTGACGACCACACGATTCGGATTGATGCTCTCAACGAGATCTCAAACACGAGCCTGACCCGAGATGTTGAGATCGCCATGGGGAATGATGGCCTGCCCAATACCTTTGTGCCAGGGCGGAACCTTATTTTTCTCACATTCGCGGCAGCCCTCGCATATCGCCGTGGCTTGAAGCACATTGTCTGCGGCATGTGCGAAACGGATTACTCCGGCTATCCCGATTGTCGGGATGACACCATCAAAGCGATGCAGTTGACGCTCAACCTCGGGATGGATCGCCGCTTCGTCCTGAATACGCCTCTCATGTGGATTAACAAGGCCGAGACCTGGGATCTCGCACGAGAACTCGGGGGCGACGCTTTGGTCGAAATCGTGCGAACCGAGACACACACTTGTTACCGCGGTGAACGGGGCAACCTGCATGACTGGGGTTACGGATGTGGTGAATGTCCAGCCTGTGAATTGCGCGCAGCAGGTTACGAGCAATGGAGCGCAGCATCTTCCCATGAAGGAGTGTCCCGATGAATTTGGAAACTCGGCAAAGAGTTGAAGGCTATGCGTTTTTGTTGGCATTCGCTGCGTGCATTCCGGCAGCGAATTGGTTCATTGGCCACGTCGGGACGGTGTGTCCTCCGAATAGTCCGTGCCTGTTGCCGGTCGCCCCAGGAATTTTGGCACCAAGCGGCGTTCTGATGGTCGGACTTGCTTTGGTGCTGAGGGACCTCGTGCAGCGCCGGCTTGGGAAGGCGTGGGCCTTGGGAGCAGTGTTAGTCGGTGCAGTACTTTCGGCGCTGCTGGCTCCGCCAGCCCTCGTCGTCGCCTCCGGCCTTGCGTTCTTGGTCTCAGAGTTCGCGGACTTTGCCGTATATACGCCACTGCAGCGCCGGGGCCTGGTGTTGGCGGTGGTCGCTAGCAGTGCAATGGGCCTTGTGGTCGACAGTATCCTGTTCCTGTGGCTAGCCTTCGGCAACCTGTCTTTCTTGATCGGTCAGGTTCTCGGCAAGAGTTGGATGGTGCTTCTCGCTTTGCCGGTGATTTGGCTGCTCCGCGAGCGGGACGCCCGAATTGGCCTTCAGCCTGCTTGAGTCTCCATTTAGTAGTCGGCCGAGACAAGTTCCATCTGCAGGCCACCTAACTGACACGGCTCTTCAGCCCACTTTCTGTTCTGCCTTCGGTTTCCAGGATGATGATGCCCCGGTAACTTCAAAATCCGCCGAGGGGAGCCGCCCAGACAGAACTGATGTTCGGGAGAGGGTTGACCGCCTCGCGTGCTCGCTGCGCAGCACGTGCCAGAGTGTCTCGACCGGAAAAATTTCGTCCGTCGTGCATCGCTGGTGGAGCGTGGGTGTGCCGCATGAGCCCGAGGCTGCTACCCGCCTCCAGCGCGATCACCAGTGCAAACAATTGCAAGAGGTGTTTCATCGGGCAGGTTACCTGACCGGCTCAGGATCCGATGTAAGGACCGGGAAGAGAGGTGAGAAATGGACGCCTTCAGGGTAGCGGATTCGGGTTCAACACATAGTCTTCGATGGCTCGAATGAGACTGCTCGCCCCCTTTCCGGGCGCATACACTAACGGCTTCGAGCCTCGCCGTGCTTTGATGAAGTTCGTAGCGGCATGCTTGGCGGAAGCCCACGCAATAACGAAGAGGTCGGCGCGAGCGACCAGAGCGGCCAGCGCCGCAGTTGCGTCATGGTCGTGGTTGAGTTCAACCTTGATGTCGGGTTCGATGGATGCGAGTACCGATTGAGCGTTACGACCCGCAGTTTCGGTCAATGTGTAGACACCGATTGTTAGATTGGAGAGCTTTTCGGCAATCGGTGCGGTAGCCTTTGGAGCGACGGCGGGAGCATCCGGTTTCCAACCAATCAGCGAGGCGAGTCGCGAGCACGCCAACTGCTGGCCGGCACTCAGCCTATCCATGAGGCCGAGGGCGGCCGTTACCACGGCGGCTGTCGCGTCGGTAAGAGCGGCCGCGTCTACCGGCGTGAAGCTATTGGCGACATCGGCCAACTCGAACACGTCGTAGGCGGTATTCCGGTTGAGCGCTTCCGCCGCGATCACCGCAACAGCCTCCATCGCGTCGCGGTACTCCGCGGGACTCACCCCACAGCGTAGAGCGCTCTCCAGGAGAACGACTGCGGACTTGATCGTCGTTTCCCCACGGCGAGTGCTGAGTGCGATCCGCATCAGCAGCGACAGATATACCGGGCAGAGACCCGTCCGAGGCCACCATGGATCAGCTGCTGCCCACTCGACAAGATAAGGGAGCGACTGATTGAGGCGATCGCCAGCCAACCCGTCAGGGACCTCGTCGATATTTCGTGCGAGGGTCGTGAACATATAGGGGTCAATATCGAGATTCAGCAGGCGCCACTCAGAGGCAGCCCGGCGGGCGTAGGATGCCGCGTCGAAATCTAGATCATCGAGGCGGCTCAACCAGCCCAGCCAATCCTCTGGTGGACGCTTCGGCCCGAGGCGTCCTTCGATCTCGGACCACACGGCTCGAAATATAGGCCGAGACATCAGTTCTTGCCTTTTGGCCTCGCTTAACAGCCCAATAGCGGTCACGGCCTCCGCATCAATCTGTATGTTCACGTTTCCTTCGCCGGCTGCGACGGCGAACAGCGCCGTTCGGGCGCGAGCTAAGGCGTCCAAGTGGCCGCTGCGGTCTGTCGAACGGCTCCCGGCCTCTTCTCGCCCTTTAGAGGCTTGGGCGACGTCATCGGCATCCACCTTCTCTGGCGCGTCGTAGGGCGCCAGTAAGACCATCATCTTCTCGACGGATGGCGACGGGGTTCGTCCGACGAATTTAAGCAACGAGCGGCCAAGTGACTCCACGCCCTCGTCCAGCGCTTCGCCGCCTTCAGCCGTGCGGCTAGCGAAGTGAGTCCAGTATAGCGCTTCCAGCAGCAGTTCCGCAGTCGCTGGTGAAGGCCCGCTCGCACACAGAAGCTCGAAATCGGGGTGAGTGTGGATCCCGCTCCAGTCGCCAGATGCTGCACGGATTTGGAACTCGAGTTGCAGAAGGTTCTGCGCGTCGAGCCGAAGTTCGTCGCGGAGCGTGCCATTTACCGCCCACGCCGCATCCAAGTCGCCTGCATTGAGGGCATCCTGCAAGCGCGCCAGCAAAACGGACGTAGGTTCGGGCCGCGCCGTAACGAGGTCCGGCGCACGCGAAATCGCGTCTTGCAAGGACAGGAGTGCCTTCACTACCCCCGTCGCACGGCGAAAGTTCCCGGGCCTCAGCAACGCCACCGCATGAAGGTAGGCATCGGAAATAAATCGCTCAAGGGGATCGTTTGTATCGAGACCGCTGGGAACTCCCTCGAAGTCGGTGAAGGTCGCACCGGCGAACGCGACCAGCAGCGGCTGAAGCCGGCGCCAGGCCGCGGCGCTATCAGCGAGTGCGTAGAACGCCACCGTCCCATCGGCACGCACAGCTGGCACGATCGCACCTGGAAAACGCTCGTCCTCGAGCGTGTGGGCGAGCTTCAGCGCCGCTGAGTTCAGCTCCGCCCACCGCGCCAGGCGCGCGAGTGTCGAGGTATCCAGAGCTACTGCCATCTGAGAGCCCCTTTCCACCGTTGGTCGATCGCAAGGCGGCGGCGGGCGGCTGCGGCCGGATCGACTCGCAAGAGCATGTGCTCGTCATTCGACGTGAGACCATAGTGCGTCAGGTTCATGGAACCGCCGAACACGTAATCATCACCGACGATAGTCTTTTCGTGAGCGGCCTCGCCAAGCGCGATCCCGAGGTGTCCGCGCGCGGAGCGCTGGATCTCCTCTAACCGCTTTAGAAACGGGTTATTGTGGTCCACGTCCCGCATCACGATGGCCACACGCGCGCCGCGGGTAACAAGCGCCTCAATCACTCCGGACAATCGGATCTTAGCCGACGGCCAGTCGGGGCGGACGCCGGCGAACGCTCGAGCGCGATTGTCCACCACCTCGATGTCGCTGACCCATGCCGACAGCAGCCACAGTTGGGAGCCGGGGCTTACCAGTTCGGCCAAAAACAGCGACTGCAGGACGTCCTGCATCGGGCGACTCTGCCAGGGGACCGAGAGGTCGCGGCTCAAGGTCATCAAACTTGCTCCCTAAGCACGACGTGAGCCGTCAGCCGTTCGGCTTCTTTCGAAACGCGCTCAAGAACCGGGTAAAGTTGGAGATGGCCGACGTGGACCGGAGTTGCCTGTAGCTCGACGATAGCGCTCCTTAAGAGATTGCGCTTCATAAGAGGAGCATAGAGTCGGGCTGCGCCGCTCTCGGATAGTTCGCGACTGAATACTTCCTTCCAGTCGGCTTGCTCCACCGCGATCGCGGCGCCGTGTTGGTCCAGCAGGACGGCTCGGGCGAGTTGGGGGACCGGCATCATAGGCTTTCTAAACGGGCTCCAGCCTGCGAGCGCATCACGGCGAAGAGAATCGGCGTTCGGCCATAGCAACCCTGCTAGCACCGCCGTGCGATCGTTCCGGCCAGCCGATAGCTCAAAAAGACCAGCGGCCACGCCGAGCCGCGCGATGTCATCCTCGAACGCAGAGAGCACCGCAACCTCCCGTATGTCCAATTCAATGCCCAGCGACGCTTCGGTCGCCTCCCACAGCCCGAGCAATGCCCTGACCGTGTCGTCATGCACTCGCCCAGCACCGGGGGCGAATACTCGAGCGTTGAGCGAGACCACGAATGTCCGGGTGACCTCGACTCCGCGCGCGTCCAGGAGGTCCAGCAGTGCCTCGCGCTTGCGTGCTCGGCTTTCGTGGCTGACCTCATCCCTCACCGCTTCCACGCTGCGGGCAACTTCGGCGTCTGACAGCATCAACTCGTAGGTTTGGCGCAGCGCCGCTGATGCGGACTCCAGGTCGCTGGGCTCGAGCGCGGCTTCCAGCGCCCGGAACAGCGAGCGCGGTTCGCGCGCGTACTGCTCCGACAGGGCTTGGAGGACGCCTGCGCCGCCCACGGTCGACTCCGTAATCCACAGCGTCGCCTCGTCGAGAGCATTGGGATGGCGCGAAATATCAGCAACCAAAGCCTCGGTTGCCATGTGGCGAGGCGCGCTGGCGGTTGCCGCCGCAATCAGGGCGTCCGCAAGCGTCGCTTCCAGAGTCCGGCGCAAGAACGTTCCGCGCTCGCTCCCCTGGTTCGAAAGAGAAGTCTTCAATGACGCTGAAAGGCAGGCTCGCACGGCGGGATCCGCGAGGCGTGCCCGAAGCGCGGCCTTCAGCCGCTCGAGGCGATTCCGCAGGTTCCCGTTTTGATGGTCGCCGTCTTGCCCATCGGAGTCGCCGTCGCCCTCGCGATCTGCTTGCAGATGATGAACCCCCAGCAGCGCATCCATAACCTCTTCGAACTGGGCAGCATGTAATCCGGCGGTGAGCGCATCGGCCGAGTCCTCGAGGCTCTGCCCGGATGCCGTGGCGAGCCTGACGGCACTCAGGAGGAAAATCTGGCGCACCCACGAGCGCTGGAAGACATTCATGTCACGAGGCAAATCGGCATGATCTTCGACGAGACGCTTGTAGAACAGCGCACGTAGTGCTCGCTGTAGCCCAGGCTCGAACGCGAGGTCCGCCAACTCATGCTCGGGCTTAAAGCTCACCCTGAGGGCGAGTCCGTCGGTTTCGAACTCGTATCCGACGGCGGCAGGGTCGCCAGACACGCCCACAAAGGTCACGTCCACGATCTGCTCGACACCGCGCGCTCGTTTGAGCTGCGCCCGCGCGCCTGTTGCAAAACGCCGGACGCTCACGCTCGCGCGAAACTGGTGCAGAAACAGCCGCAGGTCGCGCACGAGGCCGCGCCAAGCGGTTCGCGCTGGCGGTTGGATCGACACCGGTTCGCCGTGCTCGGCAAAGCCGCTGGCCCACTGCAGGGATGCATTCGATGTGGGGCCGATGGTCCCTGGGTTGGCCTTCTCGAGCCTCACCCGCCACGGACGATAGACAGGCAAGTTCACCCAGCCCGCCTCCGCGCCACCCTCGAACTGCCCGACGTACTCGTGGCTCTCAGCGTAGGCGCTGATGGGCAGGACATACTCGGTCACGCCGGTGGGAACTGGGAACCAATGCGCGAGTCCGCCGTACGCGTCGCCGAAGCGCCGGGTAACGCGCCCGGGGGCTAGCTGGGCGAGCGCCTGCTGGATCGGCAGGCTCTCGCGAGTCTCTTGGTCTCGACGAGTGGCCGCCGGTAACACGGCTTCCACCTCGGGGAGATTCAGATCCGAGAAGAGCGTCCTTGGCGCGGCTTCGGGCAGCGGATGATCGAAGACATATCGATCATGTGTCCGCCCTTCCGAGGGCCAGGCGAGTTGCCAGTCGCGATAGATCCGCCGCAGCAACGTCGGGGCGACCTCCATCAGGATCGAGCGGGGCGGTTCCCAAAGCAAGCGTTCGACGGTCTGCTCGTCCACGTTCAAGGCGGATTTCAGGTGGGCACGGAAGCTCGCAAGAGCCTCTTCGTCTCCACGAACGAGCGACGCCACTTGCTCCTGCAAGTGCTTGCGCCACTTGCTGTCGTCATACCTGAGATCCGAGGGGACCGACGCAGTCCTCCATACGTATCCCTGCCACACACCGTTTGGTCTAGGACGATCTGCGATCCAGTCGAGCAGAGCGAACGCAGCCTGCATTCGCAGCACGTACTGGTTCTGGATTGGAAGCGACTGCGTCGTAAGCAACGGATCGAACAGATGCTCGAATGCCTGGAAGAGTTGGCGATCGCGGCCATAGTCCGAAAGGACTGTCACGGTCAGCGGCCGCATGCGTCGATCGCGCCCCGCGCGGCCGCGGCGCTGGAGGAAGGATGCGAAGCTCCGCGGCGCCTTGTGCTGCAGCACGGCGCCGACGGCGGGGTCGTTGAAGCCGACCTCGAGCGCCGATGTGGCGACGATCACGTTTGCTTCGCGATTCACCCCAGGATCGCGCCCCGTCGTTCTCGCGACGACGAGCGGTTCGGCGAGTGGGTGGCCGATATCTTCGGGCAGGCGCCAGCATTGACCGGCGCTGTCGCGCGCGCGCGGATCGCCGTCCTGTCGTTCGCCGTCGCGAAGGGCGGCAAGCGTTCCTTCTGTTGGATCGAACCGTCCGAAGGCGTTGTATCCTTCCGCATCCCGAAGGTTGTCGAACAAGCGGTGGGTGACATCGAGGTCGTCGGTGAATACGAAAAGCTTCCTGCCGAAACGTCCGTCCGACAGCCCATCGGGCGGGTCCAGCACCCGCGCGAGGAGCATGGATGCCTGAATAGAGGTGGAGAGAAGCGCTGCCCGCGATGCGGGATCTCCCCGGAGCGCGATCTGGTACTCCCGCCCCTCGTAGGTCATGTCGTCTTCGGCTGGCGTCACCTCATTGACCCGATGCGCCGGAAGGCCGGTCAAGTCGGCGAAGAAGTTCTGCGCTTGCTCAAGTGTGGCGGAGAGGCCGACCCAACGAACCGGCCCCCCGACGAGCGAGCGCCACCGGCGCAGCGTCAGGGCGGCCTGGGCGCCCGACACGCCGCTGTATGTGTGAGCTTCGTCCAGGAGTAGGAATTCCGGTCGCCGCGTGGAGGAGGCCCTCACCCCGAACAAGTGTCGGCCTCGTTGGTCCGACAGCGTTCGGTTGAGCATCTCGGTCGTCGTGAAGAGGATGTCCGGTGGGTTGTCACGAATGCTGTCGCGCGTGAGGGGGAGGCTCTGCTCGTCGAAAGTGGCACCACATTGGCTCGAGCAGACGAGCCGCTCGCGTCCTCGCTGGATGTCCTGCACCAACCAGTGCATCTCGCCGTCACAATCGCACCGGATGAAGGGGCACACGAAGGCCCTTGGCGTCCCGGTCGAAGGCTCCTGCCTCCAAGATTTTGGAAGCTTGTCGACCGCCGCCTTCATCGGCGTGTCGCCGAAATAGGCGCCGACTCGCAGCGGCCGGCGCCCTGGTCTGTTCAGAGCCGGCTTCGCCCGGCGGACATTCCGATAAGCTTCGGTTAGTTGGTCCTTCAGGAGTTCGTTACGCGGGTAGATGGTGATTGCCTTGGTCCAAAACTCGCCTGGTTTCGCCAGTTCGGCCAATCTCACTAGCACTGGCAGATAAAAGGCCAGCGTCTTTCCCGATCCAGTTCCCGCGGTAACGATCACGCCTTCGTCTTGCTCAAGGGAGGCGAGGAGGCGACCAACAGCTTCTTCTTGGAAGCGCGCGATCTGCGAGGGGACTATGGCCCGCCAGACCTCACGCTGCGTCGGGGTGAGCCCTACCTGTGCGGCAGCAACGGCTGCGGAGTCCCGGTCGCGTTTGGGATATCGCCGCGGGCGGAGGTCGATGCGGAAGTCTGCCACGAGGGGGGGCGCGCCCCGCCAGGCCTCGTTCCGAAAGATCTGCCGCGTCCGGACCAACAGGCGCATCGTTTCAGCGAACCTCGAGCGGTACCGCTCGCCGCACCCGGGGACCTCGAAGGCGTAGAGCAGCACGGCCTCAATAAGGTCCTCGATTATCGCCTCGGCCTTTCGCCCATCGGCGACCCGCCCAGCGATGGCGATCAACTCTTCACGGCTCAGCGAACCGTCGACGTCACCCCACCTGAGGGACAAGAGTTCGACGTCCTCAACGGCGTTGAGGACGGCATCATGTGCGCTTTCAATTGTCATCTGATGCGTATCCCGAACGCTTCCGCGAGTCTGTGCTCCTCCAGCCAGGTGAGCACGCTTGGCGTGAGTTTCGATAGACCCGCGCCACGCGGGGTAGCTGCTTCGCGGAACAGGACAAGCACATCTTGCGGTATGTCCCTGGCGTCGAGATCACGCCAAGCCTCGTTGCATTGCGTAGTGAGGACTTCCATGACATCGAATTCGGCGGCCTTTGAAGGTGTGCGCGCGGCGCTCGCCAAGGCCCGATCCCTCAGCCCGCGGAAGTGTTCGACCTTCGGCCGGAGGGCAGGCACGCGGTTCAATGCGTCGAGCAAGTCGCTGCTCACCGCTGGCAACCGCTGCCGGACGTATCTGCCCCAGGCTTGATTGGCGGCCTCCTGGAGGCTTGAGGCGATCTTTCCCAGGGGCACCAACATCTTCGGCTGAATGTCCTTCGCCCCTAAAATTGCGGCTGGATCGGCGGTGACCGCATCGAGCAATTGGCTCAGGAAGTGCCGGACGCCGGCCACGGCTTGGACCTCGGCCTCAATTTCTATCCCACGATCACGCAGTTGCCGCGCGCTTCCCGCGCATAACCTGAGCTCTGCGAGGACATTCTCGAACTGCGTCGCGCGAGAGCGGATCGCCTCCGCCTGGTGGGCGATGGCACCGAGGGCGTTGATCTCACCGACCTCCACCGAGAGTTGCTCAGAGCGCTCAAGCAGCGTCACGGGAGGTCCCTCCTGGCTCGAGTTCAGAAAGGTCCTGGACCAGTGCTCCAAGGACTGCGTTCAGCCTCGTCGTTTCCCGTTCCACTTCAACGCTTGCGCTATCCGCGCGGCGCGCCCGGACCTCGGCTTCGGCCATTGCCAAAAAGTCGGCCCAGCGTCGAATGAGGTTCTGAGTCGCCTCGATCGCATTGCGATGCGCTCTGGCGAAGCTGGGCAACTCGCCTTCAGGAGGGTCGGCGTCACGGATGCGGCGTGCCGCCTCCAATGCGGCGACAAAGTGCACGTTCGCGAACTCGTCGCGGGCCGCTTCGAGGGGTGCGCGGGGGCCCGGCAATCCACCGAGCGCTGCCGCATCTAGGGCGCGTCGAACGCCTTCGAGGACGCTTTGCCGAGTGGGTTCGAAGCCGAGGCCCTGTTCGACCTCGTCCAACCAGCGGGTCCGCTCGTCGCGCTCCATTAGCAAGGCAGCGTGCAGCTTGCCCTGCACGGCCTCGTAGAGGTCGCCGACGACCTTGTAAGGATCGGGCAGCGCTTCCGGGTGGCGATCGAGCTTCCAATTCCGGCGTCGAAGAAGGCGAGCGGCTGCCAGCGGGACCACTGGGTTGATGAACCGTCCCGCCCGGCCCCCCTTTGTGACCGAGATGTGGGCGCGCAGCAGGTCTTGGAGTGCACTGCGCTTCTGGCGAAGTGAGGCGTAGACGCTCCTCAACTCGGTCGTTGTCGACGGACTCTCTTGGGGAACGTCCTTAAACAGTGACTCCAACAATCCCTCGTCGGTCTGAGCCTGGGTGGGGATGAGCGCCCCACCGAGCGCGGATCCGACGAGCAGCAACTCGACTACGCCGGCGATGGGGTCCCACTTCTTGGTATTCCCCCGCAGTCCCTGCACTTGTCGTACGACGTCCGCGGCGCAAACCTCCACGAGTTCCGAAAGTGCTGCGAGCCCAGCAATGCCGCCTCCCGCACTCCAACCCGATTTCTCGATCTTCAGGAGGGTCTCAAGCGCAAATGCCGCCTTAGTGAAGCCCTGATCGTCTTGTTGGAACGGCAATTCGAGACGGATAGGCGGTACTGCACCGCCCGTAGTCACCTGCCGAGCGAAAGCGATGCTGGCGTTGCGGAAAGGGCGCGCCGTGGTGGCCGTGGCACCGGCGAACGACGTCGGGACCAGACCCAGAGTATCCCAATCGATGGCGCGCTCGATAATCGGAAAGAGCGCCTGCCGGAGCCTCTGGGCAAGCGACTGATCCATGTCCCCTCCCTCAACCCACACTGCGAGTTGAACCGACACCGGGTCTCTAGGGGTGGGTTGCGGCGGCAAGGGATCGGGCCCCGGAGGTGGCGGCGGGGGGCGCACATCGAGGCCGGCGAGCGGCTCAAGTCCGAAGGCAGGCATCACGCCTTCGGGGGGATTCTCGAGCCGACCGTCCGACCAGAGCTGGAACAGCGATAGGTATCGATCGAAGCGAGGCCCAGCCTTATCCATCAGTCGCGCCCGCTCGTCAGGGCGGAAGTTGGAGCCGCCCATGCGGTTCAAGAGCGCTGCCGTAGGGAACTCGCCGGCCGCGAGTGCTGATGCCTCGTCGACGAGCACTGGACGAAGGACGTACTTCTGGAATGTGCGCGGGTTGAAGCGGGTGGCCGCCTCGGGATTCGTCCGCAGCGCCATGGTGTTCAGGGCGCTCTCGGTGAACGGATATAAGGAGTATCCCTCTTCGGTGGCCCCGAATGCGTCAGCGCAGGGTCCCCGCGCAGGGCATGTGCCGCATGCGTTGGGTACACCCGCCTCCCCGGTGTCGACGAACGCCTGCTCCAGGCGCTCGCGGCCGATGCGCGCCGCGTTCAAGTAACGCCCCGCGAAGGCCTTGACTTGGGCGGAGCTCCTTCCATGTCGATGATGCCGTCCATGCGGGTGCGCACGGTGTCGGGAAGTTCGCGGAAACGGCCCGTGGTGCATGCGAGTGCCCATCGCACGTTGCAGAGGGTGTCGCCGCCCTGGACGAGCAGAGCAGCCAGCATCGACGCGTCATAACCCTGGAGACGAGCGAACTCCTCGAACAGGATGACGAGTTCCTTGTCCCGCGTCTTCAGGTAAGACCGGATCTCGCCCATCAGGTTGCCGAGCTGGTCTCCACTGAAGTTGAGTGCACGCGCGATGGCCCTGTCCAGGCTACGATTGATAACGTCCAGGGTTGCCGGGATGTAACGATCGGAGTCGTAGAGGAAGATTTCGATCGCCTCACGGGCCTGCATCGAGCAGTTGAGCAGCGCGATGCCGTCCAGCGGCAGGTTGGAGCGCTCGAACAGCACCCGCTCCTCGAGGCGCTTCCCCTCGCGACTGGAGAAGAGGCGATCCACCAGCTCCGGAACTACCTCGCCTAGCTTCAGGAATTTCTCCTTCCGGAGGTACGGGTCGCGGAACATATTGGGCAGAGCGGCCAGGAGCGCGTCCTCGAGTTCAGGATCGATGCCCGAGTCAGGTCGCCGGACGTCCTCTTCGATCGCTTGCGCCAGGCTGTCGAGCAGCGTTCCCCTTTGAACCTCGGGCGTCGACAGCGCGGGCCCGGCCTTCTTAAGTTCGGTGTGGTAGCGATCGCGCCGGTCCGCAGGCAGTCGGTCGATCAGCTTTTCGAGGATGGCGCGAAGGTTCGTCTCGAGGCGGCGCACTGCCAGGATCTCAAACCCGGGCCGCCCCTGAACGCGCTGACGGATGCGGTGGATGAGGTGCGACTTGCCCGTGCCCGCCGGTCCGAGCACAGCCAACTGATAGTGGCCTCGGGTTGGGTCGAGCAAGCGCTCGACGAGTTCATTGGTGGAGACGCTCCGAGCTGCCTCCCCCTCGCCCTCCTTGAATGTCAAGGGCGCCTCGTTGTCCACGGCCCAGAACACGGAGTCGGGTACGAAGTCGGCGTCGATGTTGATCACATCGTGAACGCGCTCTGGCTTCCAGCAAAGTTCCTTCATGTCGAACCCTTAGCCCCGGCGGATATGAGATACGCGGCCGTCGTCGAGCAAACCTTCGACGAAGAGCACACGGCCATCGTCGAGGCGCCGCAGGTCAATGACACCGCGTTGCTTGAGCCGGTGGAGCGCTAGCGTAGTCGAGGCAGACACGTTGCCCGACTCACGCCGCAGTTCGGGACGCAACAGATCTTCGACCTGTGTCCGAACGCTCCCGCCCTCGAACACCGGACAGCAGTCGGCGAGTTCGGCGAGGAACGACGACAGGAGCTTCTCGGTCCCATGCGGCAGCAGCTTGTCGAGACGGTGTTCGATAGCACAGGTGGGATCCGGAATGACCAACTCCTCCCCAAGGTTGGTCCGCGTCACGAAGCCGAGCGCACGAGCCCAGTAGACCGCCTGCTGAAACCGGCTGTCGTTCGTCATACCGAAATCAGCGGTGACTTCCGGCCGAAACTGTTGCTTTCGAAGCATCACCGAAGCCGACCCAGTCCACTTCAGCGGCGCACGAGGATCCTGGCATAGCATCCAGGCGATCGCGCCAGCGACCGCACCTTCCGGGGTTGTGGCCGACGCGACGTGGTCGACGAGTCGAGCGGCAAGCTCTGCCCGAAACGCGTCACCTTTGTCGCCCATCGGTGGGGACATCAGCCGGATGATGTCTCCGTCGACGACGAAAAGGCCAAGATCGCTCCCCACGGCCAAGCAGTCGGTGAACGCATTGTCCTCGCCCGCCTCTTCGCTCCTTGCGAGGCTAGTGGGGCCGACGAGAGAAGTTAGGCGGGTGCGCTCTTGGCCTTCCTCTCCTTCCTCGGCGAGATGGCAGTAGAGTGCCGACAGCCGGTTCGGAGTTGCACCGACCAAAGTAATTGCTCGTATCAATGTAGCCTCGCCAAGAAGCTGTCCAGATCCAACACGAGTCCGGAGAATCGCTCGAGGGCGAACTCTCCCGGCCGTTCCATATCTTGCATGTTGTCAGGGACAATTAACAACCGGGTGGCGGAGCCCGGCGCGTTACTCGATAACAAAACGGTCCGCCCGGGCGCCACCAAGACGACGCGCGGACCGGTCGGCAGGCGCGGTGGAACCGCCCCGTTCGATGCGGCGACGAACACGGGCACTTTGCGCAGCCCTTCCATGGCCCGCTCGAATATATCCGGTGGGTCCCCAACCAAAACCAGAGCCCGCAGCCCGCCGCGCCAGAAAGAGGTGAAGGCGTTGGCCCACCGACGGCGAGCGGCCAAGCCGTTGTCGGAGTTGCGATAGGTGAGGACGACGTCACCGCCACCAGAGGTCATCGCACCCAAGGCGCCTCGCAGTATCGGCGCACTCCAGCAGGGAGCGGGTTCGCGCCGGAGAACAGAAGGCTTCTTGACGGACGCATCAGACCGGCAGAGGCCGCATGCGGTGCAGATCGGCTCCAGAGACGTTCGACCGTACAAGTCCACCAATAGGCTGGTTGGACACCGCCGGCTGCGTAGGTGCTCGAGCATCAGACCAAGGTTGCGCTGCCGGCCTGCCCAAATGCTCTGGCGCACCGGTTCGACGCGCCTGCGCCACACGTCCTCGAGGAGGTGGCCGGTCTCGAGGATCTCCACCGTTTCGAACACGCCGGTCGCGTGGTCCTCCTCCTGGTCCTCCGGACGTGCGGTTTCGGCGACGCCGTTCTGCGCGCCTACTAGGCGAAGGATGCCGACTCTAGCGAGCAGCGTGAGCACGCGGGCGTTCCATTGGAGGCTCTGCTCCCCCACGAGATCGATGTCCTCCGTCGAATGACCCGGTGCGACGTCGAGCCTCAGTCGGAACATCATCCCCCCGAGATGAGTAGCGTCAGGGTGCTCGAACATCGCCTTCCATCGGGTGAGACCGCGCTCCACCGAAATCACCGTCTCTTGATTGAGACGGCGCGCAACCTCGAAGTCTCGGTGCGACGGGATGACCATCGACACCGACGCGCACCCGTCGCGCCCACCCCTTCCCACTTCCTGGTAGAATCGGTCGAACGTCTCAGGCACGCACGCGTGGACCACGGTTCGGACGTGAGGGTAGTCGATGCCAAGCCCGAACGCCGAGGTAGCGACGACGAGGTCGAGGTCGCCGTCCCGCCAACGATCAAGCGTTCGCTTCCGCAGTGCATCGGGCGTCTGGCCGTGGAACGTCGCCAAACGACGGAAGCCGAGATCAAGCAGGCGCTTGCCCCACGCTTTCGCCTCGGCGACCTCGGTAACATACAGGATCGCGGGGCGCGGCAGGCGGCACAACGCCTCCACCACGCGCGCAGTGCGCTCGTCGGCCGTCGACGGCGAGGCCGTCCAGTACTCGGGTTCAGGTCTGACTTGCCCTGCGGATAGCAAGCGGAACTCGCCCGGATTCGAAAAGAGCACCCGCAAGGTGTCTAGCGTCTCGGGAGTGAGGGTCGCGGAGAGCAGTATCGTCCGCGGCCCCCGGTCATGGGGAGCTGCCTCGAGAAGTTCGCGACGTAACCCGCTCAGACTTTGGAAATCCGTCCGGAACCCGGTTCCCCACGCATCGACGAGGTGGGCTTCGTCAACCACGATAGCTTTGAGACGTCCGGCCCGGGCGGCGTCGATGAGTGCAGGGCGCAAGCTGCGGCATGCAGCCTCGGGAGCGGCGAATACCAACCCCCGATTTTCTTTTCCGACACGGGCGCGGATCTCCGCCCTGCATTCTTCGTCGGATCCGCCGACGTAAGCCAACGGCTCGCCGTCGGTCTCTCGGCAGGCATTCTCGTGATCGTAGGCGAGCGCCACCGTTGGGACAACGACAAGCGTGACCCCCTCGGCCGCGGCCAGTGGCGAGTCTGACGCGAAACCGACTTCGTCGATCGCCTGGAAGACCAGGCTCTTCCCTTCACCGGTCGGCAGATCGATCGCGGTGGTGGCCCCGGGGGGTGTGAGCAAGGCGGAGCGAATCGCCGCCCGCTGTCCCACCGAACGATAGCGGGTGCGGCCGAGACGCTCCATGCACGGGTCGGCGCTCGGACCAACGTCCTCGGAGCCGAATCGCACCCGTTCGGCTGCGGCTGCAACGAGGGCAGGGTCATGGACCACCTGGTTGGCCCACCCGGGAAGCCAGGGCAGCGCACGCAATTGACCGTCTTCGACCTGCAAACCCGCAATAGCCGCGCACGCCGCCAATCCGGCCGGCGCCGGTAATCGTGGTTTCGGACCGCCGCCTCGACGCCGCTCCTCGCCGAGGAGAACGTGACGCACGAGCACCGCGACGTCGAGCGGCGATGCCGTTCCATCTGCGAGCGCGCGCCGCAGTCTCTCCAGCCCGACATCGGCGATAACCACGCTGTCGGGCGCGACTCGGCCGGCCATGACCGCCGAAACCGCGCGAAATGCTTCAACGCCGTGCAGACTCAACGGCGCGCTCCCTGCGGAACATAGCCGGCCAGGATGAACGCACCGACAGAGTCTAAACGCACACTTGGCGTCTCGACGGATCGAACCACGGCCAAGTCCAACTCGCGCTCGCGGCACGCGGACTGGTCGCCGCGCGCCGCGCGGGATTCCAGACGCCCGCGTCGGCGCTCGGCGTCGTGCTTGGCCGCAAGGGCGGCAGCCTTACAGCGCGCCGCAAACTCTTCGCTTTCTTCGAGCACCTGACGCCCGAAATTGCGTATTCGCGAGCAGAGGTCGGCGAACTCAGAAGGGCTGACCACAGACGCCAACCAATCCGGTCTGCTCCCCAGGTTGAAATCCCGGCCTCCATCGCTCACTCCGGGCCGGAAGGGCATTTGCAGTGCTTGCAAAATCTCAGGCGCCCGCACTTCGGTGAGGTCGGCGCCTACATGCTGCACGAGGGTCCACGGGCGCAAGAAGCTAACAGTTCTCCGACGGAGGCCCTCCACATCTTCCATTTTCAAAAGGTCGGCATTCACGAAATAGCCCGGTGAAACTACCCAACAGAGGCGAAAGTAGAGCCCCTCATCTCCGACCCCACCGGCACCCCGGTGAAACCGCCAGGTTGCGAACGCACTCCCGCGGTCGTCCCACAGGAGCAGACGCTCGAGCGCGTCCACGAGTGGCGCGCCCGGGCGCAGCAGTCCGACATCCGGTCTGGCCAGCGCCACCCGGCGCTTCCAGGTCAGAGGGCGTTTGAGCGCTGCCTCGAACACAGAACGCCAAGGCCGTTCGGGCAGCAGGGTGTTGTGCGCCCAGGCCAATCTGAACTCGTCCTTGGTGCGCGAAATCCGGAAGTTGAGAAGGTTGCCTAATAGGTGTTCAAGCCGATCGGCGAGTTCGCTTTCATCCTCCTCGGCCTCTTCCATTGCCGCAACTAGCGCCCTCGATGGTTCTCGGGACATCGCGAGTTGGTCGAGCGCGTATTGTTCGTCCAGTCGCTGCCGCTCGGTCGCCATCAGTTCTTTGAGCGAGGAGATGTACCCGTCCAGGTTATTGGCGCCGCTTCGCAACAGATGCCGACGGATGCCTCGCTCGACGCCCTCGATAACGAACTGTAGGTCGCTGACGGGGCGGTCGAAGATCTCGATGCCTGACCGAAGAAGATCGAGCCACACGCTCCAAGGGGTGTTCTCGTCGCCGTCCGGGATGACGACGATGTGCTTGAGAGGCCCCTTCGATCGCCCAAAGCGATCAAGGCGGCCGATCCGCTGCTCGAGTCGGCCGATCGAAAGGGGAAGATCGGTGTGCAGCACAGCGTCCGCAAAGTGGAGATTCAGACCTTCTTCTCCCCGTACATCGAGTATCGCAACGAGGGCGCGCGGGTCACACTCGAAGCGGACCACATCGTCGCCCTCTTTGGCTCGAGCCAAGGTAATGACGGCTTCCGCCGCCAGCCGCGCGTGCAATGCGGTCGCAATCGCTGCCGCGGACGACCCGTTGGTGGCGAAAACTACCAGCTTGGGTGATGTAATAGACTGGCGGAGAAACTTCAGATGCCGCTCAGCGATGAGCGCGATTTGCTCTGCGCGCCTCTCGATGGCGTCTGGCTCAGCACAGGAACGGAGCGCGACGAGGAACTCAGACTCGCTGGCGAACAAGGGCTCAAGTTGCGGTAGCGTGGCGAGTGCACCGACGCCTTGTCCAGCAGTCTCGACGAGCAAGGCGAAGCGCCGCGCTAGCACATCCTCTAGGCCCGGATCGGCATCGAGCGCGAGCAGTGCCGCACCGCGCCAGTCCTCAAGCAAAGCAACCACTTTCTGGAGCGCCGGATCATCGTCGGCTTCCTCGCGCACGGTAGCCGGGCCGCGCGGTTGGAATTCCCATCCATCCAGGTCAGACCGCCGCGACCTTACAATGCGATGATGGATGCGGTAGGTATCGGCTATGTGCTCTCTGAGTTCCCCGCAAAGTCGACTTCGTTGGTCGGGAATGTCGAGCTTTTCAAGTAGTTCGTTGGCCAATTCCTGCACCGTCGCGTCGTCAGGAAACGCGTGCTTTGCTCCAGTGGCCCGTTGCCTGAGCAAGAACGTGCTGGCGTCCGCTCTGAGGCCTAGGAGGAGCCTTCCGTACTCCTGGCTTTTCGCGACGTGGTGCCTGAAGCCCTCCAGCGTTTCGGGTTTCCAGCGGTCCGGGTCGAGCCAACGCAGGAGCGCGAGAAATGCTTCTTCGTGCCCGATCAAAGGCGTGGCCGAGAGGAGCAGTGTTCTTCGGCACTTTTGGCTGAGGCGCGACAGCGCGTCAAAGGTCGGCGATCCGGGTACAATTCGGTGCGCCTCGTCGATCACCAGAAGATCCGGCGCGCTCTTGCAGTTCGACAACTCGTCGTGCGCCACCAACCGAACTTCCCCGCCCACCTCAATGCCAAATTTGTCGTGCAGTTCACGCTCCCACTGCTTCAGCAGGGGCTGTGTTACGGCTACGACTGCCCGCCTGCCGGGTTCGTCCAGTAGCACCTGACGAATGATTGCTGCAGCCTCGATCGTCTTGCCCAAGCCCACTTCGTCGGCAAGCAAGTATCGCTGCAGTGGATCGCAGAGAACCCGCCGTATGGCTTCCACCTGATGTGGCACGAGTTCGACCGATGCAGATGCGAGGCCCGTCAGTCCGTTCGAAGCTGAGCGCAGCGCAATCAGCGACTCCAAAGCCGACCACCGAGCATCGTGCCAGCGCTGCGTCTCGCCCGCCCCGATGGCTAATACCTCAGCGGGGTCGCCAAGGACGGCGAAACAGCGCGCGCGCAAAGCGCTTTCGGGAACATCCCTGTCATGGCCGTTCGGGCAGCGCACTTCGTACGTGACCGATCCATCGTCTTCGAGGAAGTAGCCGCGGATCCGCCCCATGAGCCATTGACCGCTCTCGGACGGACTGAAATAAACCCGTGTTTCGCGAGCCAAGTAGGTCCGCCTGACAACCGACGCCTCAAAGCCGACAACTTCGCGGTTCGAGGCCGAATGGAAGAACTCGACATCCAACCGGGCGCCATCTCGTGCGATGAATTTTCCTAGTCTTCGGACGTCATCGACTTCGACAAACCATCCTTCTCTCAAGAACGCATACTCTGCGTCGGCC
Source organism: Microvirga alba (assembly GCF_015694465.1). Lineage (GTDB taxonomy): Bacteria > Pseudomonadota > Alphaproteobacteria > Rhizobiales > Beijerinckiaceae > Microvirga > Microvirga alba. Next base: position 25,969 of record NZ_JADQDO010000010.1, on the reverse strand, counting down.
ACCCCATCCCCCATTTTGGGAGCAACTATCGCCTGCTGGTGCGGCCTGCGCAAGAGCACATTGGGATCGTTGTCTCTTCCAAAGAGTCCCGCCAGTTCGATGTGCTCGGCAATAACCAGGCGCTCAATCTCGAATCACTAGGAGAGCAAGGGCATTCATATCCTTTGAGCGCTCCGGAGTCTGAAAGAGAGGCTCTCCACGAATCCATATCTTACGCTTAGCAGGCCGGAAACTGGTCCATTTGAATTGATGATTCCGTGGGGAATTTTCCGAAAACCTATTGGTCCAGGTCGTGGCATTGTTCTCCATCAGTCTGGAGCGGACTGCCTGCTTGGCTGATTAGCTGGCTACACAGCTCAAAACGTAATGGGAAATCTAGATTCGAATGGCTCAACCGGGGCGGCAGCTACGCTTCATCAAACTGCACGCTCTTGCTGGTCCAATATCATCATCGCATCGATATGACTGTTGTTCCTGACACCAGCATCACGGCAACAGTAAAAACCAGTCCGACGAATGCCGAGATCGCCAGTCTATCAAGCAATTTTAATTCCGAGTACCACAGTATAAAATTTTCTAGCATGGTGTCCCTTAGCTGTTATATTGTAAGCAATGAACTTGCCTCGACTATCAAAGTCTTTCCGCTGCGAACACTATGAGATTCTTTGCGCCCTTGGGTGCGCGCTCCCATGCAGCCAGGCCAGACTTTGAGTTCCAATCCAAAGAGGAGTTCATTGTCAGTTCATTGTGGCGCCGGATTTTAGTCTGTACGACCGTACCGTCTTCAAGGATATACAGGACGAAGGCGCATCTTAAGAGAGTAAATTCCTGTTTGAAAGTCTTCTCATCCCGTGGCTAGTACGCAGCGGTCGGGCGCCGGCGAGTCGGGTCGCCAACCGCTCCGCATCGCAGGACCTAGGCTCACGCGGATCGGCGCACAGATTCGGGTCGAGGGCCTTGGGGATTTTGGTCTGGAAAACGAAGCCCGCAGGGGGGCGGGTGAGGCGGCCCGGCGGGTGTACAATCCCGTGTACACGCGCGCCGCGGGCATTGAAAAACCTGGGATTGCCGGCAGGTCAGAAAATGGCGGAGGGAACGGGAGCAGTTTGCCCGCTGCTCTCCCAGTGGAATCAATCCTTCTTCCGGCGCCCGCGCTGGCGCCGCGCCTTCGCCAGCGCCTCAAAATCCAGCTCCTTGAACACGGACCAGTCGATCTCCTTCGATAGCGGCAGGCGGGCGAGGCGTCGGCACTCTTCGGCGCTGATCTCGCGGCTGCCGTAGCCTTCGTGCTCATCTCCGAGTTCGTGCCCGGCTTGGAGGCGGCGCGCCCGCGGATCGACCTACTTATTGCGCATATGGTCGATCAGGTCGTGACGCAGGGAATGGAACACCTCTCGCTGCTTGCCGGCTGCTCCGGCTTTCCTCAGGAGGTCGTTCATGTTGCCCGACGTCTGTTTTTCGGGGTCGGAGTATTCCTGGACGATGTCGAACAGAAATCCGTCCTTGGCCCTGGCCCATTCGATGAACCCGATTTGGTTCAGGAAGTCATGCAGGACGAAGAAGGTCATACTGTCCTGCGTCTTGTACGGCACCCTCGTCCACGCGTTGTCGCGGAACACGATCCCGTCGGTCTGGGCGACGAACACACCGTGCTTTTCGCGGATATCGGAGCCGCGAAGATAGCACAGGAGGCCGAGCCGGCGCCCGCTCAGGTGGCCGAGGAGCGGCAACAGGGCCTCGTCGAGGAGTCCGGAGGCAACGCCGAACCGAACGCCTCGCCCTTGATCTGATCGCTGAGGCCCTCGCGGGGGATGGACGGGCGGTAGCCGAGGGGCCAGCGGATCTTCACGTCCGAGAAGGGGTAACGGTAGTCGTGCTCGGTGCAGCCGTGCCGAAACATGGTGCGGATGTTCTGGACATAGCCATCCTCAGCGGTCTTCCGGCTCAGGGGCTGGAGATGTCGGTCCTGATTCTTCTCCAAAATTTCCTGGACCGACATCTCGCCGAGATCGGTGCGTTTCGTAACGTTCGCCGGCCAGAACTGGAGCTCGTTGACGAATTTCTGCAGGTCGCTCTGCTTATAGGTGTCGACCGGCTTGTCGCCGACGATTTCGAGGAAGACGCGCTTGCGCAGCCCCAGGTACTTGATGTCCTTGTGGTCCGCGCCGTCGGACCCGATCCGCATGGCGATGTACTCGTCGGCGACCTGACTGAACAGCGGCTTGGTCGAGACCGGCTGCGCCGGAACGGCCAGGGGGGCACTTCGGGGCAGGGAAGCCGGAACACCGCCGAGGTCGTGATGGTAGCGGGCACGTAGCATGTCTGCGTTGTCGGCGATCAGCGGGGCGGCGGCGGAGTCCTTGCGAAGCTCCCGTTCAAGCGTGACGACGCCCTTCAGCGCGGCGAGGTCGGCAACTCGGCGCGGGCCGGGCAGGGGTTCGGGCTCATCGAGCAGAAGAGCGGCGGCCCTGATGAAGCCCCGCATCTCGGCGAGCACCTCGTCGAGGCTGTCACCCTGGAACAACGGCGTGATTCCGCCGAGCATCTGTCCGTCAATCTGCATCATCCTGGCCTGTGCATGCGCGAATGCCTGCCGGGCCAGAACAGCGAGCTGGTCGGCGCGCTGCTGCGCCGCCCGCTTCGAGATCGGCCCGAGGCCTATCCGAAAAGGGGGGATTCGCCGGTTTTGCGCAAGGGCGGTCGGGATGCGGATTTGGAACAAATAGGCGGTGCCGCTGCGGATCAGGTAGCGGCCCGGCGACGATACTTTCGACTGTACCAGCATGTGTACATTCCGATCAGGGACCGGGCCGGAACGCTGGATTTTCAGGGAAATGCGCCGTTTGAAAATTGGCGGAGGGGCTCAGGAAGCATGGCGGAGAGGGGGAGATTCGAACTCCCGATACGGTTGCCCGTATGCCGCATTTCGAGTGCGGTGCATTCAACCACTCTGCCACCTCTCCGGAGGGCCAAGTCTTGTTGCCAAGTTCGGCTGGTTGAGGCGGGGTGGATATCACGCACGTTCGGGCTCTTCAAGCACCCCCGTGCATGTTTTTGCAGGGTTTTTGGTTGACAAGATGGGGGGCGTTCCCTAGAGAGGCCGTCTGTACGCGTGGGCTCTTGTGTCCGCGTGTTTCGCTGCGGTGGCCGTCGGCCATCGTGAAATGAAGCCGGAAACTGCCAAAAAGCCGACCCTGCGGGTTTCCCGCGGAGAGTTGGGTTTGAACACGAGGATGAAGATGTTCGCAGTGATCAAGACCGGCGGCAAGCAATATCGCGTCGCCGCCGAAGACGTTATCACCATCGCCAAGCTCGAAGGAGAGCCGGGCGCCGCCGTCACGTTCGACCAGGTTCTCATGGTCACGAACGACAACGGCACCCAGGTCGGCGCACCCCTCGTCGAGGGCGTCACCGTGGCTGGTGAGGTGGTTGAACACACCCGCGGCGAGAAGGTTATCGCCTTCAAGAAGCGCCGCCGTCAGAATTCGCGTCGCAAGCGCGGGCATCGCCAGGACTATACGGTCGTGCGGATCACCGAGATCCTGGCCGCTGGCGCGAAGCCCAAGAAGGCTGCGGCAAAGAAGACAACCAAGGCTGCGGCTGAAGACGCTGCGCCGGCCGCCGCTGAATAAGCGAACGGTAACGACAGGAACACGGGAGTAGACCCATGGCTCACAAAAAAGCAGGCGGCTCGTCTCGCAACGGTCGTGATTCCGACGGCCGTCGTCTGGGCGTCAAGAAGTTCGGCGATCAACAGGTCGTGTCGGGCAACATTATCATTCGTCAGCGCGGCACGAAGTGGCATGCGGGCGCCAACGTTGGCATGGGCAAGGATCATACCCTCTTTGCCACGACCAATGGACGCGTCCGATTCCTTACGAAACAAGGCCGAGCCTTCGTATCGGTCGTCCCGGCCCAAGAGGCCGCAGAGTAAACGGCGAGAGCAAAGCGAAGGAGCTCCCGCCGGTGTCACACCGAACCCGGCGGATCCAAGAAGCTCCTGACAGGCCCTTAAACGGCCGAGCTCCAGATCCAAAAGATGCCAGGGGAGGTGGGACACCACCTCCCCTTCGCGTTTTCGGGCCTTGAAAGATGGCCCAATCTGGATCGGAGCAAGACCATGTTTCCCGACCTCACCCGTGACGATGTTTTCCGCTTGGAAACGCGCCGCCTTTGGCTGCGTTGGCCCCGTCTTGCCGACGCCCAAGCCATCGTACGCCTTGCCGGTGAGAAAGCTGTCGCGGAAATGACGGCTCTCATTCCGCATCCATACCCACCGGAGGACGCGGAGCGGTTCATCTTCCAGGCCCGGCTGTCCAATGCGGACGGCAACGGCCTGCAGCTCGCCATCACCCCCAAGGGCCGGCCGAACAGCCTGATCGGGATGGTCGGCATCGGCCCCAGCCTTGAGGATGGGCAGCCACATCTCGGCTATTGGCTGGGTCAGCCCTCCTGGGGGCAGGGCTATGCCACCGAAGCGGCGCGGGCGCTGATCGATGCGTTCTTCGCCTATGGCGAGAAGGATGAGCTGACGGCTTCCGCCCGGGTCATCAATCCGGTCTCCCGGCGCGTGTTGGAAAAGTGCGGCTTCGCCTATCAGGGCTCCGGCCTTGTGGAGCTGCGGGAGCGTGGCGGGTTTTACCCGGCCGACCATTTCCGCCTCGATCGGCGGGCGTGGAACAGCCTGAAGAGCTGGGGGCACACCGGGCTCGTGCGCGAGCCCGCCTCAGGCGAGTCTTCAGCCGAATTGTCTCTCGCTTCCTGAGTATTAAGCGCTCCCGAGAAATTCGGGGGCGCTTTCCTGTTCAACGCGTTGCTCCCGCACGCCTTGTCCCGTAAAGGATGCGGGTTATGAAATTTCTCGATCAAGCCAAGATTTACATTCGCTCGGGCGACGGCGGCGCAGGCTGCATCTCCTTTCGCCGCGAAAAATTCATCGAATTCGGCGGCCCGGACGGCGGTGACGGCGGGCGCGGCGGTGACGTGTGGGCGGAATGCGTCGAAGGGCTCAACACCCTCATCGATTACCGCTATCAGCAGCATTTCAAGGCCCAGAAGGGCGAGCACGGCATGGGCAAGAACCGCGCCGGGGCCAAGGGCCGCGACGTGGTGCTCAAAGTGCCGGAAGGCACGCAGATCCTGGACGAGGATGGCGAAACCGTCATCGCGGACCTGACCAAGGTCGGCCAGAAGATCCTGCTAGGGCGGGGCGGCAATGGCGGCTTCGGCAATGCCTATTTCACCACCTCGACCAACCGCGCGCCGCGCCGGGCCAATCCAGGCCAGGAGGGGCAGGAGCGTTGGATCATCCTGCGGCTCAAACTGATCGCCGATGCGGGCCTGATCGGGTTGCCGAACGCGGGCAAGTCGACCTTCCTCGCGACGGTGACGGCGGCGAAGCCGAAGATCGCCGATTACCCTTTCACCACGCTTCATCCGGGGCTCGGGGTCGTGCGGGCCTATTCGCGTGAATTCGTGCTGGCCGACATTCCCGGCCTCATCGAAGGCGCGTCCGAAGGCGTCGGCCTCGGCGACCGTTTCTTGAGCCATGTGGAGCGCTGCCGCGTGTTGCTGCACCTCGTCGAGGGCACGAGCGAGCATGCGGGCAAGGCCTACAAGACCGTCCGCCACGAGATCGAGGCCTACGGCCACGGCCTCGCAGACAAGCCGGAAATCGTCGCCCTGTCGAAGGTCGATGCGCTCGACGAGGAGACGCTCAAGGAGCAGCTCGCGCGCCTGAAGCGGGCATCGAAGCGGACGCCTTACGTGGTTTCGGCGGCGTCCGGCCAGGGCGTGCAGGAGGTCCTGCAGGCGCTGCTCTCGGTCATTGATGCGGCCAAGGTGGAAGCGCAGACCGTCGACACGCAGGAAGAATGGCATCCGTGAGCCCCAAGCTGCATCAGTTCCGCCGGGTTGTTCTTAAAGTCGGCTCGGCTCTGCTTGTGGACCGCGCCCGGGGCCGGTTGAACCATGCCTGGCTCGCGGCTTTGGCCGAGGATATTGCCGATCTCCATGCGCGCGGCGCGGATGTGCTCGTCGTCTCCTCGGGCGCTATCGCCATGGGGCGGACGGTGCTCGGTCTCCCGTCCGGGCCGTTGAAGCTGGAAGAGAGCCAGGCCGCTGCGGCCGTCGGGCAGATCGCGCTGGCGCGAACCTGGTCCGAGGTGCTGGCCCATCACGGCATCACCGCGGGCCAAATTCTGGTGACGCTTTCCGACACGGAGGAGCGGCGGCGCTATCTCAACGCCCGCGCGACGACGCTGAAGCTCCTCGACATGCGCGCCGTGCCGGTGATCAACGAAAACGACACGGTTGCGACCTCGGAAATTCGCTACGGCGATAATGACCGTCTTGCAGCGCGAGTCGCGACCATGATCGGCGCGGATCTGCTGGTGCTGTTCTCCGACATCGATGGGCTTTACACCGCACCGCCTGCGTCCGATCCAAATGCGCAGCACATCCCAGTGGTCGAGCGCATCACCGCAGAAATCGATGCGATGGCGGGAGGCCCGGCCTCCGAACTCTCGCGCGGCGGCATGCGCACCAAGATTGAGGCGGGCAAGATCGCGACGGCCGGCGGCACGCACATGATCATCGCCGATGGCCGCACGAAAAACCCGCTCAAGCGCGTGGCCGATGGCGGCCGCTGCACGTGGTTCCTGACGCCTTCCAATCCCGCAACCGCGCGCAAGACCTGGATCGCCGGAGCGCTTGAGCCGCGCGGCACGCTCTATGTCGATGACGGTGCAGCCCGCGCGCTGAAAGCGGGCGCGAGCCTTCTGCCGGTCGGTGTGCGCAAGGTCGAGGGAACGTTCGCCCGTGGCGATGCTGTTGCGATCCGCGACGCGGGCCGGATTCTGGGGCGAGGCCTCGTGGCTTATGACGCGGATGATGCCGCGCGCATCATCGGGCGCCCGAGCAGCGAGATCGAAGCAATCCTCGGCTATCCCGGCCGCGCGGAGATGATCCACCGGGATGACATGGCGCTGGCCGATTGACGGGTTCGGCCATTGCGTGATCAATCGGCGGTCGCGCAAAGGTCGATCAGGATTTTGGCATCCCTTGGCGCCGCGCATTTCACGTCGTTGTCGAAATAGACATAAACATCGCGCCCCTCGCGCCGGAACGCGGCGATGGCATGGCTCCACTTGCGCAGTGTCGGCGCGCCATAGCGCCCGGTATAGCGCCCCTGGGCCCCGTGTCCCCGGACATAGACGAAATCTGCCGTCGCCACCCACGGTGCGGGCGCATCGACGTGGTCCGAGATGCAGAAGGCCACGTTATGGTCACTCAACAGGTTGAAGGTCTCGTCCTCGAACCAGCTTTTATGCCGGAATTCGAACACACAGCGGCGGTCCTTCGGGAGAAGACCAAGGCATTGCACCACCCGATCCCTGTTCTCGGGCTTGGCGACAAAGCTCGGCGGCAATTGGAAGAGGGCGGGGCCGAAGGCGTGTTTCAAACCCTCCATGCGCCCGAAAACCCGCGCGATGCTCTCCTCCACGTCCTTAAGGCGCTTGATGTGGGTGATGAACCGGGAAACCTTCCAGGCGAAGACGAAGCCCTCCGGCGCGGTGTCGTGCCATGCCTTGACGGCTTTTTCCGTCGGAAGATGATAAAAGGAATTGTTGATCTCCATCGTATTGAAATGTTCGACGTAAAAGGACAGGAAGTCCTTGGGCGACATATCGGCGGGATAGAAAGGGCCTCTCCAGTCCTCGTAATGCCAGCCGGATGTGCCCACGCGAAGCGCGGCGGTGAGAGCGTGTCTGTCCTGGTCGAAAGACAGGGTGCGGCGCGGCTCGGGGGCCGTCCTTCGTGCGATGGTTTTTGTTTTAGGGGCGGATGCTCCGTGAGGCTTGGACATGGATGACACTCATCGCGGGACCTCTCCCGCCGACCGATTCAACGTCGCGCAAGCGGTTTCGGGTGAGCCGTCCGATGTCCCGGCTCTGATGCGCGATATCGGCGGCCGGGCACGTTTGGCGGCGCGCCGCCTCGCGATTGCCACAGCGGAGGAGAAGAACGAGGCGCTTCGCGCCATGGCCGCGCGCATTCGCGACGCGTCGGCTGCGATTCTGTCCGCCAATGCCGAGGATGTGGCCGAGGCGAAGGCCAAGGGGCAGACGTCCGCCTTCCTTGACCGCCTTACGCTCAACCCGGAACGCGTGGAGAGCATTGCTGCTGCGGTCGAAAGTATTGCCGCCTTACCCGATCCGGTCGGGCGGGTTCTGGCCACGTTCGAGCGTCCGAACGGCCTGCGCATCGAGCGCGTAGCGACCCCACTCGGTGTCATCGGCGTGATTTTCGAGAGCCGCCCAAATGTGACCGCGGATGCGGGCGCGCTTTGCCTGAAGGCCGGCAACGCGGCGATCCTGCGGACAGGTTCGGAGAGCTTCCGCACATCACTCGCTATCGCAGAAGCGATGGGGCAGGGCCTGAGCGATGCCGGGCTGCCCGCCGACGCGATCCGCCTCGTGCCGACCCGCGACCGGGCGGCGGTGGGCGCCATGCTAAGTGGGCTTGAGGGCAATATCGACGTCATTGTGCCGCGCGGCGGCAAGAGCCTTGTCGCGCGCGTGCAGGATGAGGCGAGGGTGCCTGTCTTCGCGCATCTGGAGGGCATCTGCCACGTCTTCGTTCATGCCAAAGCGGATCTGGAGATGGCCAAACGCATTGCGCTGAACGCCAAGATGCGCCGCACCGGCGTCTGCGGCTCGGCCGAGACGCTTCTGGTTGACCGAGCCTGCGCCGCCACGCATCTGAAGCCGCTTGTCGCGATGCTGCTCGACGCGGGCTGCGCCGTCAGGGGCGATGAGGCCGCGCAAGCCGCCGATCCGCACGTGACGCCTGCGACGGAGGAGGATTGGCGCACCGAATATCTCGATGCCATCATCTCCGTTCGGGTCGTGGACGGCCTCGATGCGGCCATCGCCCATATCGAGACCTACGGCTCCCACCACACCGATTCGATCGTCACGGGTGATGCGGCCGCCGCCGAGCGGTTCATGGCCGAGGTCGATTCCGCCATCGTGCTGCATAACGCCTCAACCCAGTTCGCCGATGGCGGCGAGTTCGGTTTCGGGGCGGAAATCGGCATCGCCACGGGGCGGATGCATGCGCGCGGGCCGGTGGGCGTGGAGCAACTGACCTCGTTCAAATATCGCATTCGTGGTTCGGGTCAGACGCGCCCGTGAGTCCTGCTCCCGCAAGTCATGTAAGGTCGCGGTTTCGTCTGCGACCCTCGGGTCTCGCCCGTCTGCCGCGCGTCGCGCCGGGCATGCGGATCGGCCTCTATGGCGGTTCCTTCAACCCGGCGCATGACGGCCATCGTCATGTCAGCCTCATGGCGCTCAAGCGGCTCGGGCTCGACCGGATCTGGTGGGTCATCACGCCCGGAAATCCCCTGAAGGATCCTGGTGAACTCGCCGCAACGGCGACACGGGTCGCGGAGGCAAAGAGAATTGCCTCCCATCCCTGCATCGACGTCACCACCTTCGAGGAGGCCATCGGCGCGCGCTATACGGTCGATACCCTCAGCTATCTCAAGCGCCGCTATCCGGGCGTGCGATTCGTCTGGATCATGGGGGCGGACAATCTCGCGAGCTTCCACCGCTGGCGCGGCTGGCGTCACATTGCCCGCCTGATGCCCATGGCCGTCATCGACCGGCCTGGATGGACCTTGAAGGCGACCCGCTCCCGCAGCGCCACAGCTTTGGCGTCGAGCCGCCTCAACGAGGGCGAGGCACGCGCGCTGGCGGGGCTGAAACCCCCGGCCTGGGTCTTCCTGCACGGGCCGCGCTCGCACCTGTCGTCGACCGAACTTCGCAGGGCGCGACGAACTTCTCCGGTGGAAGGGCGTTGAAATAACGTGCCGTAAGGCATTATTGTATAAACATGGCGCGATCAGCAGCGCTGGATGAAAGGGTCTGAACCTGAACCGACTATCTCCGATTGGAGCGGACGCTAATCCGCTTCCCCCTCTCTCCGGAGCGAACGCTCCGCAGGACGAGGATATCCTGGCCATTGCCATGGCTTGCATCGAGGACATGAAGGCCGAGAACACGGTCGTGATTGACCTGGCCGGAAAAACCTCTCTCGCCGACACCATGATCGTCACATCGGGCCGTTCCAACCGCCATGTGGGCGCCATTGCCGACCGCGTCATTCAGGACCTTAAGGATAAGGGGTTCGGAAATGCGCGCGTCGAGGGCCTGCCGGCGTGCGACTGGGTGCTGATCGATGCCGGCGACGTGCTGGTTCACGTCTTCCGGCCTGAGGTGCGCGGCTTCTACAACCTCGAGAAGATGTGGGGCGCCGATCGTCCGCACGATAAAGCGAGCCAGTAAGGGCTGATTGCATTGCGACTGAGCTTGCTGGCCGTGGGCCGTCTCAAGAGCGGCCCCGAGCGGGAGCTGGTCGAACGCTACAGGCAGCGGATCGAGGGCATGGGCCGGAGCCTTGGCTTTGCCGGGCTCGACATCGTTGAACTGCCCGAGAGCCGGGCGCGCCGGGAGGAAGATCGCCGGGCGGAGGAGGCGGCCGCTCTTCTCGAGAAAGCCGGATCGTCGGTGCTCATCGTTTTCGACGAGCGCGGCAAAAGCCCGACCAGCGAGGCTTTCGCGGATCGGGTGCGGCAATGGCGCGATGAGGGCCGCGCTGGCATGGCTTGCATCATCGGCGGGCCGGATGGGCTCGATCCGAAGATTCGCCACGGGGCGGAACTGGTGGTCTCCTTCGGTGCGCTCACCATGCCGCATCAAATCGTTCGGGCGCTCGTGGCCGAGCAGCTCTACAGGGCCCTGACAATGATCGCCGGTCACCCTTATCATCGCGCCGGACACGGCGATTCGTGACCCGATGGCCCTCGACTTCTCAATGACCCGCAAGGTTCTCGGACTTGCCACATGGGTGGCCGCTCTCGCCCTGGGCCCGGCACAGGCCCAGCAGATCCTTGCGCCCGCGACGCAGCCGATGGCTGAGACCGCCGAGCAGAAAGCCCAGAGGGAGAACGATCTTAAGGTTCTCGAGGAGGCGATGGCGGGCAGTGCCGAGGCGCGCAAGCGGCTTGAGGCTGAAATCGCCGACATCAGGACCGACCGTGCCAAGCTCAACGCAGCTCTGATCGAGACGGCGGAGCGGACGCGCGGGACCGAAGACCGGATTCGCAACCTGGAGCAGCGGCTGCAAACCCTGACCGCGAGCGAAGCGGCGATCCGCCGATCCCTGGAAGGCCGGCGCGGAATCATTATTGAGGTTTTTGCCGCCCTTCAGCGCATGGGTCGCCGTCCGCCGCCCGCCGTGCTGGTGCGACCGGAGGATATGCTCGAGGCGGTGCGGGCCTCGATCCTGCTGGGCGCGGTGCTGCCGGAACTGCGGGCGGAGGCTGAGACGCTGGCGTCGGACCTTGCCGAATTGGTCCGCCTCAAGGACGCCATCGCCACGGACCGCTCGACCCTCGGCACGGAGCTATCGGCGTTGACCTCCGAACAGGACCGACTCACGGCCCTCATGAGCGCGCGCCAAAGCCGCATCGTCGAGGTTGAGCGCAACATGGGGGTGGAGCGGGAAAAAGCCGCCGAACTTGCCCGTCAGGCCGGTACTCTCAAAGAGTTGATCGACCGCATGGAGAAGGAAAGCGCGGCCGCGCAGCGGGCCGCCGAAGAGGCCCGCAAGGCGGCCGAGGCCCAAGAGCGGGACGCCAAGGAAAAGTTCGCCCAGGCCGCCTTCCGCGACCCGGCGCGGCTGGCCCCCAAAATCCCATTTTCCGAGGCGCGGGGCCTGCTTCCGAAGCCTGTCAGTGGTGAAACTGCCCTCACTTTCGGCGTTCCCGACGGCTATGGCGGAACGACGCGCGGCATTTCTATCACGACCCGTCCGAAGGCATCTGTCGTATCACCTGCGGATGGCTGGGTGGCCTTCGCGGGCCCCTTCCGATCGTACGGTCGACTCTTGATCATCAATGCCGGCGGGGGGTATTATGTTCTTCTGGCCGGTATGGACCAAATCAATGTCGATGTCGGGCAATTCGTGCTCGCTGGCGAACCTGTCGCACTCATGGGGGAGACGCCCCTCATGTCGCTGGCGGGCGGTGCCATAGAAAAGAACAATCCCGTCCTCTATGTAGAGTTCAGGAAAGACGGCGGTTCGATCGATCCGAGTCCATGGTGGGCGAAATCGCAAGGCGAAAAGGTTCGCGGGTAATGCGCAAACTGTCCCTATTAATTCTTGGCGTGGCCATTGGCGCAGGCTCTGCGACGATGGTGTCGCAGACGAGCTTGCTGTCGAGCACGAGCGCGGTTGCCGCGTCGGCCGACACGTATCGTCAATTGAGCCTCTTCGGCGACGTGTTCGAAAAGATTCGCACGGACTATGTCGAGAAGCCCGATGAGTCGAAGCTCGTCGAATCGGCCATCAACGGCATGTTGACCTCGCTCGATCCGCATTCGAGCTACATGGACGCCAAGAGCTTCCGGGATATGCAGGTGCAGACCCGCGGCGAGTTCGGCGGCCTCGGCATCGAGGTCACGATGGAGGACGGTCTGGTCAAGGTCGTCACGCCCATCGACGACACGCCCGCTTCGCGCGCCGGTATCCTGGCCAATGACGTCATCACGCAGATCGATGGCGACAACGTTCAGGGCCTCAACCTGAACCAGGCCGTCGACAAGATGCGCGGTCCGGTCAACTCCTCGGTCACGCTCAAGATCCAGCGCAAGGAAGCGAAGGATGCGCTTGAGGTGAAGCTGACCCGCGAGACCATCAAGGTTCGCCCTGTCCGCGCTCGCGTCGAGGGCGATATCGGCGTGCTGCGCATCACCCAGTTCAACGAGCAAACCTATGAAGGCCTGAAGGCTGGAATCGACAAGCTCACCAACGATATCGGCGCGGACAAGCTTTCGGGCTTCGTCATCGACCTGCGCAACAACCCGGGTGGTCTGCTCGATCAGGCGATCATGGTCTCCGACGCCTTCCTCGAGCGGGGCGAAATCGTCTCGACCCGCAGCCGGAATGCCGAGGATACCCAGCGCTTCAACGCGAAGTCGGGCGATCTGACCAAGGGCAAGCCACTGGTCGTGCTGGTCAATGGCGGCTCGGCCTCGGCCTCCGAGATCGTGGCGGGCGCCTTGCAGGATCATAAGCGTGCGACGGTGCTCGGCACCCGGTCCTTCGGCAAGGGCTCCGTGCAGACCATCATCCCGCTCGGCGGCAACGGTGCCGTGCGTCTGACGACGGCGCGCTACTACACACCGTCCGGCCGCTCGATCCAGGCCAAGGGTATTGAGCCGGATGTCGAGGTTCTGCAGGACGTTCCTGACGACCTGAAGGGCAAGGACGAGACCAAGGGCGAAGCCGGTCTGAAGGGCCACCTTCAGAATGGTGGCGACAAGGAAGAGCGTGGCGGTTCCTCGGCCTATGTCCCGCTGGATACTTCCAAGGACAAGCAGCTCATCGCCGCCTATGACTTCCTGCACGGCGTGCGCAAGGGAGCGTCCAACACGACGACCGCGCCGAATTAAGGCGGTTGCCGGACAGCCTTGACGGGCGATCTTGAGAATTTTGGCCTGACGGCTTCCCTGCCGTCAGGCCATTTTGATTCAAGCGCCCGCAAACCGTGCGGAAAGGCTTGTCTCAGACCGGGCGAAGCTGCACTCTTGTGAGTGCGTCGGAGCCATCGCGCCGGCAATGCCCGGGACGAATTGTCAAAAAAATTGAGGTCCCGCACCAGAGAGGTCTATGTCGGATGAGGAGCGCCAAGGGAGTGCCGAACCAAAAGGATATGCCCTATCGCTCCTGCGTCGGCGTGATGCTCCTCAACAGGGACGGGCTGGTGTTCGTCGGTCGCCGCCGCTCCGAGGCCGGCGCGGAGCATGTGGCGGACGGCTACGCCTGGCAGATGCCGCAGGGTGGTATCGATCCGGGCGAAGACCCGTATCAGGCGGCGATTCGCGAATTGTATGAAGAGACGAGCGTCAGCTCGATCCACCTGCTCGCCGAAGCGCCCGATTGGTATGCCTACGACCTGCCCTCCATGGTCGCGGGCCGAGCCTGGCGCGGGCGTTATCGCGGCCAGATCCAGAAATGGTTCGCCTTCCGGTTCGAGGGCGAGGAAAGCGAAATCAACATCCTCCAACCCGGCGGCGGACACCACAGGCCGGAATTCGACGAATGGCGCTGGGAAGAGATGCATCGCCTTCCGGAGCTGATCATTCCCTTCAAGCGCCCCGTTTACGAGAACGTGGTCGCAGCTTTTCGTGGGTTGGCTCCGCACCCAGGATAGGGTCGGCAAGCCAGCATCTCGATATTTGATCCCGGCATTTTATGTGAGGTCTTTTCTTCCGGTCGAGTTGCTGCATCCAGCACGCCGAAAGGGCCGCAGCCGTCCGGTGAAAAACGACACAAAAGGGATTTGCGACTTCTACGTCACCGATGGACGATGGTGCCCCTGGCCGGGATCGAACCAGCACTCCTTGCGGAACTCGATTTTGAGTCGAGCGCGTCTACCAATTCCGCCACAGGGGCAACGCGGGTGCCGAGTACCACGCACCGGGAAGTTCGGTCAATGGAGGAGATGTGAACGGGCGCGGCATGCGTGCCTCTCGCCAGCGGCGGCCGCTTGTGCTCAAAAGGGCGGGCCGGACGGCTTCAATCCTTCTCGATCCTTCGGGTTTCCATGCTGAGACGCCTCTACGACTGGACCCTTTCCCTCGCGGGCCGGCCCTCGGCTCCCTACGCGCTGGCTGCGGTGTCTTTTGCGGAAAGCTCGTTCTTCCCGGTTCCGCCGGATGTGATGCTCGTTCCGATGATGCTGGCCCGGCCCGACAAGGCCTGGACCTACGCGCTCATCTGCACGATCTCCTCCGTGGTGGGCGGCGTGCTCGGCTACATGATCGGCCTGCTGCTTTATGATTCGGTCGGGGCCTGGCTGTTTCAGTTCTACGGCCTCACCCAGGGCGCGGAGGCGTTCCGGCATTCCTACGCCGAATACGGCCACTGGATCATTCTGCTCAAGGGCCTGACCCCGATCCCGTATAAGCTCGTCACCATCACGTCCGGGTTTGCGGGTTACAGCCTCGGCTGGTTCATCCTGCTGTCGATCGTGACGCGCGGCGCGCGTTTCTTCATGGTCGGGTTGCTGATGAGCAAGTTCGGGCCGGCGATCAAGGGCCTCATCGACCGTCATTTCAACCTCGTCGCGGCGATCTGCGTGATCGTGTTCATCGGCGGGTTCGTGGCCTTCCGGTACCTTGTCTGAGAGAGATGTCGATGCGGTTGAAACTTGACGTTCGGCAGGCGGCGCTCGCTATCGCGCTCGGGGCGGCGGCGACCATCGGCGGCGCTCTCGTGTTCCAGCATGTCTGGGGCTACCAGCCCTGCAAGCTCTGCCTTATGCAGCGCGACCCTTACTATCTCGGCATTCCCCTTGCTCTCGTAACGGCCCTTCTTCCGGCGCGGTGGGGGCGGATCGGACTCTGGCTTCTGGCTCTGGTCTTTATCGTCAGCGCCGGCATGGGCGCGTATCACGCGGGCGTCGAATGGGGCCTCTGGCTGGGCCCGAGCGATTGCGGCGGCCCCTCGGGCGCAGGCGCTGGCAATGTAGGCGATTTTCTCAATCAACTCGAAAAGACCCGGGTCGTCAGCTGCACGCAAGCCGCATGGCGCTTCCTCGGCCTGTCGCTCGCCGGTTGGAATGTGCTGATTTCGCTGGCGCTCGCCGCTCTGGCGGTGTTCGCCGCCCGCAAGAGCCGGGGCTGAGGCCGTCGAGGCGCTACGGCTCGAGTTCGCTGTCCCAATAGAGATAATCGAGCCAGCTCTCGTGCAGATAGTTGGGCGGAAACAGACGTCCGTTGGAATGGAGATCGTTGAGGGTCGGAGCGAAGGGGCTCTGTCGCGGCCACATTTCAACATCCCGGGGCATGCGGTCGCCTTTGCGGAGGTTGCAGGGCGCGCAGGCGGCAACCACGTTCTCCCAGGTCGTTTGCCCGCCCTTGGAGCGGGGAATGACGTGGTCGAAGGTCAAATCCTCGTGTGTGCCGCAATATTGGCAGGTGAAACGGTCGCGAAGGAAGACGTTGAAGCGGGTGAAAGCCGGATGCCGTGTGGGCTTGACGTAGGTCTTGAGCGAAATGACCGAAGGAAGACGGATTTCAGAAGTCGGACTTCGAACGACTTTGTCGTATTCGGAGACAATGTTGACCCGGTCTAGAAACACCGCCTTGATCGCATCCTGCCAACACCAGATCGACAAGGGATAGTAACTCAAAGGCCGATAATCGGCATTGAGGACGAGGGCCGGGCAGGCCTCCGGTCGCACAACAGGCTGGACGTGTATCGTCACCTCACCTCCTCGAAGAGAGAAAGTCTTCATCCCGTTTGTATAAGACTATGAAACTGTGACGCTGTTGTGAAGCTCAGCCGCGGGTCGTTTATGACGCACCACGCAGAAATCATGGGGAAAATCTCAAGATGACGGTCGGCATGCGAGGGTGAATACTCAGCGACGTCCTTAGACGAACGTCGATGCAGAGAGCTGGAGGACGTATGAGCACCCTGCAGCAGAGCCTGGCTTCGATCGACGCCGCCATCGCGGCCTACGGCGCCGTCGCTCTTTTCTTCATCGTCTATTTCGAGGCTTTTGGCGCGCCGTTGCCCGGCGAGAGCGCCCTCATCGGAGCCGCCCTGCTGGCCTCGCGGGGCGATCTCGCTATCGAGCATGTCTTCCTGGCGGCGTGGTTCGGCGCGGTACTGGGCGACAGCACGGGCTATGTCATTGGCCGTTACGGCGGACGCCGCCTGCTGCAACGCTATGGAGCGCTGGTGAAACTGACGCCCGAACGCTTGACCCGCCTTGAGGTCATGGCGCGCGACAAGGGGTTCTTCATGGTGATGATCGCGAGGTTCGTGGTCCTGCTCCGGCAGCTCAATGGCCTTATCGCCGGATCGGTTGGGATGCCGTGGTTGCGTTTCGTGTCCGCGAACGCCCTCGGCGCAGCCCTATGGGCAGGGCTTTGGAGCTTCGGCCCCTATTTCTTCACCGACGTGTTCCGGCGGTTTGTCTAGAGCATCGTCCGCCGCGGGCGACCCTACGCGCGACAGCGCGAGCACAAGCGCATGCGGCGGGGCATAAGCTAACGCTTGACGTTGGCTCAGGACATTTCGTCCGCAGGTTAGCGGGTCGGAACCGGCTTCTCGCCCCGATAATCGTAGAAGCCGCGCTTGGCTTTCCGTCCGAGCCAGCCGGCTTCCACGTATTTCACGAGCAGCGGGCAGGGGCGGTATTTCGAATCCGCCAGGCCCTCGTGAAGCACCTGCATGATGGACAGGCAGGTATCGAGCCCGATGAAGTCCGCGAGCTGGAGCGGTCCCATGGGGTGGTTCGCGCCAAGGCGCATGGCGGTGTCGATGGCATCGACCGAGCCCACGCCCTCATAGAGGGTGTAGATCGCCTCGTTGATCATCGGCAGCAGGATGCGGTTGACGATGAATGCCGGGAAATCCTCGGAGACCGTCGCGGTCTTGCCGAGCTTGCCGATGAATTCTTTCGAGGATTCGTAAGTCGAGTCCTCTGTGGCGATGCCGCGGATCAGCTCGACAAGCTGCATCACGGGCACGGGATTCATGAAGTGAATGCCGATGAAGCGCTCCGGCCGATCCGTGGCCGCGGCGAGGCGCGTAATGGAGATTGAGGACGTATTGGTCGCGATCATCGTTTCGGGGCGAAGCGACGGGCTCAGGGCGGTGAAGATCTTGCGCTTCACCTCCTCGTTCTCGGTCGCGGCTTCGATGACGATGTCGCATGGCCTCAGGTCGTCATAGGACAGCGCCGGAACGATGCGGGCGAGGGCCGCCTGACGATCGGTGTCCCTGATCGCCTCTTTGGCGACCTGGCGAGACATGTTGCCGTTGATGGTGGCGAGCCCGGCCTTGATCCTCTCCTCCGACAGGTCGTGGAGACGGACGTCAAAGCCGGCAAGCGAGCACACATGAGCGATGCCGCTGCCCATCTGACCAGCGCCGATAACGCCAACGGTTTTGATCTCGATACTCATCTCGCGTGCTGCCCCGGACCTCCTTGCCATCTAAAGAGCGGGGCAGGAGGCCCGTCCCGCTCTTGATTATTCCTGACCCTAATGACCGGCTTTGGTCAACTCCTCCTGCAGCTCGGGCAGGATTGTGAACAGATCACCGACGAGGCCGTAATCCGCGACCTGGAAGATCGGGGCTTCCTCATCCTTGTTGATGGCGACGATGACCTTGGAATCCTTCATGCCGGCGAGGTGCTGGATCGCGCCGGAGATGCCGACAGCGATGTAGAGGTCCGGGGCCACGACCTTGCCGGTCTGGCCGACCTGCCAGTCGTTCGGCGCGTAGCCCGCGTCGACCGCCGCGCGCGACGCGCCCATGGCCGCGCCGAGCTTGTCGGCGATCGGCTCGATATACTTGGTGAAGTTCTCCGCCGAGCCGAGCGAGCGGCCGCCCGAGATGATGATCTTCGCCGAGGTCAACTCCGGGCGGTCGGTGTGGGCGATCTCTTCGCCCTTGAAACGCGACACTTGCGGATCGGCGGCCGGGTTCACGGTCTCGATGGGGGCGGAGCCGCCCTCGCTGGCTGCCGGGAACGCGGCGGTGCGCACGGTGATGACCTTCTTCGGGTCGGTCGCCTGCACGGTCTGGATTGCGTTGCCGGCATAGATCGGCCGCTCGAACGTGTCGGGCGAGACGACCTTGGTGATGTCGGAGACCTGCATCACGTCGAGCAGAGCGGCCACCCGCGGCAGCACGTTCTTGCCCGTAGTGGTCGCCGGCGCGAGGATGGCGTCATACGGCCCGGCAAGCGATACGATCAGCGCGGCGAGCGGCTCGGCGAGCTGGTGCTCGTAAGCGACATTGTCCGCAAGAAGCACCTTCTCGACGCCGGCAAGCCTCGATGCGGCGTCCGCGGCAGCCTTGGCATTGTTGCCTGCCACCAGCACATGGACCGAGCCGCCAAGGGCAGCGGCGGCGGAAAGCGCCTTGTGGGTCGCGTCCTTCAAATGAGCGTTGTCGTGCTCGGCGATCAGCAATGTGGTCATTGTTCTGTTCTCCCGCAGGAAGCATTTTCAGGCGAGGTGGGAACCGGTCGCCGTTCGAAAATGCGAGAATTCGAAATCAAAGCACGCCGGCTTCGGTCTTGAGCTTGTTCACCAGTTCGGCCACCGAGCCGACCTTCACGCCTGCCTTGCGGCCGCCGGGCTCGGCCGTCTTCACCACCTTCAGGCGCGGTGCCACATCGACGCCGAGCGTCTCCGGGGTCGTCTCGTCGAGCGGCTTCTTCTTCGCCTTCATGATGTTGGGAAGCGACGCATAGCGTGGTTCGTTCAGGCGCAGGTCCGTGGTGACAATGGCCGGAAGCGTCAGGCTCACCGTCTGCAGGCCGCCATCGACCTCGCGGGTCACGTCGATGGTGTTCGTGTCCAGCGCGACCTTGAAGGCGAAGGTGCCCTGTGGCCAGCCCAACAATGCGGCCAGCATCTGTCCGGTCTGGTTGGCGTCGTCGTCGATCGCCTGCTTGCCCATGATGACGAGCTGCGGGCTCTCCTGCTCGACCAGCTTCTTCAGGATCTTTGCCACGGCGAGCGGCTCGACCGTCGCATCGGTCTTCACCAGGATGCCGCGGTCCGCGCCCATCGCAAGTGCCGTGCGGATCGTCTCCGCGGCCTGGGCCGGCCCAATGGAAACGGCGACGATCTCGGTCGCCTTGCCCTGCTCCTTCAGCCGAACCGCTTCCTCGATGGCGATCTCATCGAAGGGGTTCATCGACATCTTCACGTTTGCCAGCTCAACGCCCGATCCGTCAGGCTTCACCCGGATCTTGACGTTATAGTCAACGACACGCTTCACAGGCACCAGGAGCTTCATACGACTGTCCCTATCGAAAAGTCAGATCCGGACGCAGCCGGTGGCGCTATCCGGACGGGTAGGAATAAGATGGAACGGACCCTAGCGAGAGCTTCTTGATTGTCAACGCGGCGCTTGCAGTTCTTGCGCGTCAACGCGCGCCTGCACGGGATCGGCATGCCGGCGCATGATGGGGATGAGAAGAGCGCCTGCAACGAAGCCTCCCAGATGCGCGAACCAACCCACGCCCTCATCGCCGCCGAAAAACGCGGCGATGAATTGCAAGGCAAACCAGAAACCGATGGCTCCATAGGCTGGCACGCGCAAAGGAATCCCTTGCAAGAAAAGGCCCCAGATGCGCACACGGGGGTAGAGAATGAGATACGCCGCCACGACTCCGGCTACACCGCCCGATGCCCCGATCAACGGGCGATCCGAGGCAGGTAGGGCGAGAGCATGGGCCAGGCTGGCGACACTTCCGCATATCAGGAAAAACAAGAGAAAACGGAGATGCCCCATGGCATCTTCCACATTGTCGCCGAAGACCCAGAGAAACAGCATGTTGCCGAGAAGGTGAATGAGCGACATGTGCAGGAAGATGTTGGTCGCGAGTGTCAGCGGCGCGGGCCCGAACGGGTAGCCTTCGGGAAGAATTTCTGTCCCGAATAAGACGGATGGGATCAGGCCGAAGCCGGCCACCATCGCATCCGGCCCGAGAGGTCCGTAGAACGTGAAGAGATAAACGACGGTGCAGACCACGAGCAGCGACCGCGTCATGATCGGCGTCTTCATGTTCCGTAGCGGGATGCCGTCATGAAGCGGAAGAAACATCGGTTCCTAGCGGTTCTGCCCCGGCACCCAAAGAACGTCGAGAGCGCCCTTGTCGTTGATGTAACGCGAGGCGACGAAGAGAAAATCCGATAACCGGTTCAGGTATTTCAGCGCTTCCGGTGAAACCTTCTCGTCGGGCTTTTGCATCAATTCAACGACGCAACGCTCAGCGCGGCGGCAAACGGTCCGTGCGAGATGAAGCACAGCGGCGGCGGGTGTTCCGCCGGGCAGAACGAACGAGCGGAGCGGCGCGAGATGCGCGTTCAGCTGGTCGATCTCATGCTCGATGCGCTCCACCTGGGCCTGGGTGATGCGCAGCGGTTCATAGGGGAGGGGTTTTCCGGTCTCGACGGTGGCCAGATCAGAGCCCAGATCGAACAGGTCGTTCTGGATGCGGCCCAACATCGGGTCGATCTCATGCCCCGCGGTGTGGAGCCGGACCATGCCAAGACAGGCGTTGGTTTCGTCCACCGTCCCGAAGGCTTCGATGCGCAGATCGTGTTTGGGACGCCGCCCCCCTGCGGCGAGGGCTGTCGTGCCCTTGTCGCCCGTGCGGGTGTAGATGCGATTGAGGACGACCATTGATGGCCCAAGCGGTTGGAGTTCGACTAGAACGAATACCCGACCCGCGCGCCGATGTTCGTCAAGCCCCGATTTTCCGCGCAGGCGCCGGCGTTTGAGAGATGCTCGACGGTGGCCACCACGCTCCAATTGGCCGCGAGGCGCACGCCCACCGAGCCGGATTCACGAAACAGGGGCGAACAGCCCAACGCCTGAAGATCGGGAGGCGTATAGACGGGGTTCCGGTTGCCGTTGTGGATCGCGCCGCCGATGCTGCCTTCGACGAAGAGGCTGGGCGTTACATCGATGGTCCAGGAAAGGCCGGCATAGGCGAAGCTGGTTCGGCCGTCGAAGTTCAGGCTGCCTCCGATATGAGGCCGCGGGACGAAATAGCTGGTGAAGAGGTCGGATGGCGTAAAGGGCTTCGCGAAAAGGATTTCGCCGGTCAGGTTGGCGGAGCCGTCGCGCCCTTCAGCGCCCCAGGGATCCTGCGCGGAGAACCCGAATCGAAACTCAGAAAGCAGGCTGGGCTGCGCCGAGGCAGTCGAGCCGGGTTGCCGCTTGACCTCGGATGCGTTGGCAACCCCCGTTGCTCCCATGGAGGCGACCAGAAGGCTCATGCCTATAACTGTGCCGACACGCATCAAGAGTTCCATCACCTGGTTAAGATTGGGTCGCCGAATATACCTAATAGTCTCTTATAGAGAACGATGGCGAGAATGTGTCAATAAGGTGCAGCTAGGCCGCTCTCCACCAGATTACGCCCATGATGATGATAATTGCCAGAAATTGGAGCAAAATGCGAAGGCGCATGAGCTGCTGCGACCGGTTGGCGCTCCCGCCACGTAACATGTTGATAAGGCCGAGAAGGAGAACAAAAGCGACCGCCATGACGGCCACAGGCACAAGTAGATCGACAAAACTGGTCATCTTGATTCCATCGGAATATTTTGGCGGACCGTGGCGCGATCCGGACGACGACGCAAGGGATTTGGTTCGCGCCGAATCAATTCTTGCGCAACAGCCGATCGAAATAATCGAGTTCCTCCTGCGGCCGCGTCGGATCGCCCAGTTTGCGACGCAATTCGTCCAAGATCTGCCGGGCTCGTGCCGCAGCGTCAGGGCCCGGGACGACGGCGGAGCCATCGGACATTCCCCTCTCGCGCGGTGGCCGTCCGAGCGGGTCGTAGTCCCGCTGTGTCGCCTGCTCGTTTCCTTGAGAGCCGCCAGGCTGATCGTCGCCCTGGCCCTGCTGCATTTGCTGCATCTGCTGGGCCATTCCCTGCATGCCGCGGCGTAAGGCTTCCAAGGCGCGGCCCTGCGCATCGACGGCGGGGCCGTCCTGGCCTTCCCCGAGGGCGCCCTCGGCTTCCTTCATGGCTTGCTCGGCGTCGTTGAGGCCCTGTTCGCCCTGCATTCCGAGACCCTGCATCCGCCGTTGCAGATCCTCCAAGGCTTCGCGGAGAGCCTGCTGCCGTTGATTCAACGCGCGGCCGTCCTGATCCTGCTGGCCATCCTGGCCGTTATCGGCCTGATTCTGATCCTGCTCGTCACCCTCACGGCCGCGCTGGCCAGGCTGGCGTTGCCCCGGCCTTTGACCCTGCCGCATGCGGTTCCGGTCGCCCTGCTGCATGCGCTTGTTCTGGCCTTGCCGGAACGTGTCGTCGCGCAGGTTTTGCTGGTCGCGCGCCATGTTTTCCAGATCCCGCATAGCCTGGTTCATTTCGCGCCCGAGCGGATCGGTCATGCGGCTGTTCGGTTGTGCGGTTTGAAGATTTTCCAGGATATTGCGCAATTGATCCAGGAGCCGCTGCGCCTCAGCCATGTCGCCGCGGCGCATGGCGTCTTCCATCTGACGCAGCATGCGATTGAGATCATCCTGCGAGATCACGCGCTCGGGGCCGCGTTGATTGGGGTCGCGCGATTGCGGATTTTGCTGCATCCGTTGGGCAAATTCGCGCAGGAATTTGTCCATTGCCTGCCGCAGCTCATCGGTCAGGCGCTTGATCTCTTCGTTCGGCGCGCCGCGATCCATGGCCTCCTTGAGGCGATCCTGGGCGGCGCGCAGTTCGCGCTCGGCGTCCGAGAGGCCGCCGTCCTCGATCTGGAGCGCCATGTTCCAAAGCCAGTCGGCCACGTCGAGCAGATCCTGGTCGGTCCGCGCGCGGCGCAGGCGGCTGGCACCTACGCGCAGGCCCATGAACACGCCCCATTGCGGCGTAAAGCTGTCGGGTGCGATCAGCAACGCATCGAGGGCGGTCTGGACCCGTTTGCGGTCATCGGGGACCAGCACCAGTTTGCGCCGCTGTTCGACCAGGGCCTTGGCGAGCGGATTGGTAAAGGGACGCTGGGGCAAGGTGAAGGTGATTGCCTCGCTCACGCCCTCTTGGCCGGCATCGTCCTTGGCCCGAAGCGTGATCGTGACCTTGGCGCCGGCCCAGGGATGACCCGTGAGATCGACGGGAGAACGCGTTTCCGGGGCCTTCTCGTCATGGCTGGGAAGCGGCAGGTCGAGATGGGGCGCGGTGACGAGAGAGCGCCCTTTGCCGCCCTCGGCTCTTTCGACCACGCCTTCGAGGGACACGATGCCGTAATCGTCCTTGCCCTTGTAGGTGAGGGTGAAGGTGCCGCGGGCATTCACCTCGGGGGGGCCTGTGAAGGTGATTTCAGGCGGGTTGTCCGGAATGGCGTCGATGGCCAGCCTAGCGCTTTGGGAGCGTCCGGTGCCGACCGTCAGTTCGGCGCTGCCATCGAGCGTGAACCGCTGCTCCTGTAGCCCCGGTCGCGGGTTGCCGCTGGCGGGCAGCGCGGTCAATCCCTGCGTCGCGGTGATTTCGGCGCTTCCCTCACCGGCAGCGCGGACGACCACGGTTGAATGAACCGGCGCACGCAGACGCTGCTCCTTGGCGAGGTCGATCATGATAGGCGGTACGCGCGTGTAGCGCGGGGGGTCGATCCAGCCATCGATGCGAAAGGTTGGCGGCGCGGCCTTGGGCGCTCGCCAGTCGAAAGCCGCGCCGAGGCGCGAACCGATTTCGGGGCCCGCCACGAAAGCGCTGGCCACCGCAGCGACCAGACCGGCTGCACGAAAGGCGTAGCGGTCGCGTCTGGGCATGTCGGGGCGGGGCGGGGAGACTCGCATCCGGGCGATTGCGTCTTCCGCACGCCTCTGGTGAAGCGCCCAGAGCGCCCGCGTTCCGGCGTCGTTCGAGCCGAGGGCCAGGGTATCATCCAGCGCGCGCGCCGGTGCACCGGTCAAACCCGTATCCCTGTCGAGGCGATCGAGGGCATTGGCACGGGTCGGCGCCCGCAAGCGGAGGAATGGCCAGAAAGACCCGGCGAGCGCCAGGGCGAAGAGGCCGAGGCCCGCCATACGCCAGACGGGCGGCAGATCGAGCCATAGGCCAAGCCAGGACGCGGTCAGGAACAGAAGCACAACTGCAATCGGCAGCCATAGCAGAGGCCAGGATCGCTCCCACCACAGGGATCGACGTGCCCGCGCGACAAAGCGCTCGAACCGGGTGCCGAGCGAACTTCGCGCCGGAAAGTGGTTGGGGCCGTCGCTCATGCCATCATCTCCCGCGCACAAGTCCTCCGTCTTCGTTCCCCGATTGAAGGTAGCATGGCTCGTCCCTATGACCAGCCGTCAAATGGGCACGGCGCAGGGAGGAGGCCGTCGAAGGCCCCAATCGCGATCAATTCCTCGTCATGTCGAGAAGAGCGAGGCCATTGGGCGGCTCGCGGAGGCAACGGGCCTCAGTCGGCGAGGGACTGGCTCGACGCGTTTCGCGTTGCCGGCAAGATTAGCAAGCCTTCATCCGTCGTTCGGCTTCGCAATCTCCGGAGGAATATCCGTGTTTTTCTTTTTCCGGGCTTCCCTGCTCCGGGTATATTTGTCGGGGTGGTTTCTTTTAAATAATACTTTATTTGATTGGCAAAATGGTAAGAAATATCACTTTGTTGCGATTTTAAAAGAATAAACGTGCGTTGACTTGTTGTGAAGCGAGTAATTTTAACGCAAATCGGTCGTTGTTACTGAACGATCACTGCGCGGACAAAAACGCATTTTCTTTCAGCGGATTGCGCATCGGGATGAGCATGAAATAAAGTTATTGATATGGCATATATGCAACGCTATATAGGCTCATCCTTTCAAAGGAAATAAAGATTCTTAATATAGGGGCATCGCCGTGACGGCATCGAATTCAACAACCACGACTTTTCCGATTGAAGAGAGCGTACTTGCGTTTGCAGACAACCATGCGCCGACCGACCTGAAGCTTGGCGGTGAAACCGATGGGATCTCGGTCGTTGAAGGCGAGACGATCGTTGGCGATCTGACGGCGTGGGACGAGGACGGGGACACGGAGTTCGAGTGGTCGTTCGACGGCGACGCCGAGGACGGCGGCGATGCTGGCGGCTGGTTCGTCATCGAGAACGGCCAGATCAAGCTTGCGCCCGGCAAGGCGCTCGAGTTTGACGGCCCCGATGCTGTCAAGACGTACAAGATCTACGTCAAGGCGTCGGACGGCAATCCCGACGGCGTGAGCGAGCCGAAGATGTTCACGATCACGGTCACCAACGATCCGTCCGACGATCCGGTCGAGCCTGTGAACCATGCTCCGACGGATCTTGCTCTGTCGAACACCACCATCAACGAGAGCGAGGATCCTGTGACCGTCGGCACGCTCAGCGCCGC